>OZ242252.1:3522500-3529867 GCA_965206955.1 Candidatus Foliamicus sp. | reverse complement strand
AACGCGGCCGCGTCCAGAAATGCCGAGAAAGCCGGGCAGGTTGCGCGCAAAACCCTCGGCGGCAATTTCCTCCCGCAAGTAGTCGGCGACATAAGTGTTCAGCAAGGGCCGGGGACGGCTTGCCATGTACATACGCGGCAGATATCCGTGGTTCAGAAGGCGGGTGAGATCGAAATCCGCGCCGAGTTCCCCGGCCGTGAGTCCATGCAGCTGGTAGCGCGCCGCGCGCCCACCCAGTAGATTTGCCGCGCCTCGGCGGACTTTGCGAGCACTGGAACCGCATAACGCAAAACTCAGTACCCGGTTCTCGATCAGCCAATGCACCTCATCAAGCAGGGCCGGCGCCTTCTGAATTTCATCAATAACCACCTGAACCCCGGAGAACGAAACGCCAGCCTTTTGCTTGCCTCGATTTCCTGGCGCAGATACTCGGGGTTGGCCATATAGCGCCGGTATTCATCCGCCTTGAGCAGATCAATCCACCAAGCTTGAGGATAACGCTGCCGCAGCAAGGGTGGTCTTGCCGGTCTGGCGAGGCCCCCAAAGAAAGAAGCTCTCCTCACCCGGCGGCGGGAGTTTGAGTTGGCGCTGGAACATGCGCCGAGAAGAACATGATTTCCAACGTTCTACTTCAGAATTACATGATATTCCGAAGTATTGATTCAGATACGCAAATTTCTGTGAGAGCAAGAAGTGGCGCTATCTGCGCCGGAATTCTCGTCTTGACCCGGCCAGCTCTGCCCGCGCCTTCACAATCGCATCGACCTCCGGCCCGTCCTTCTCGCGGTAGTGAAAGACGCGCGCGTCCGCGGCCTGAGCGTAGATTTGAAGGTCGCGGATCACCATCGATTCGAACAGGAGACCCAGGAACTCAAGATCGTCCAACAGGCGTTCCGTCTTGCCCCGAAGGGCGGCAACCGTCATTGAAGGATCCGCGAAATGCCGTACAGGAGTGGATCGAAGGCTTGTCCGCGACCGCAGATGCCTGGGCCATGCGGGTTGGTTTTCCACCACCATGAGCTGTTCCAGCAATTCTTTGCGAGAGCTGTCGTAGGACGAGGGGCAGGGAGAACGGGGCGACAATAGCTCCAAGCATCCTGAGTAACAGGCTTTAACGGACAATGCGGCAAGCTGCCAGCGGGTCATTTGGCGTCTTTCCAACGGGTAATTTGGTGGAAATCAGATGCCAATAGCGTTCGAGTGGCAGTGCGGGCGTTGTTTGGTCTACAACCAATGCAGGAGATTTCGTATATTCTCGCGCCATGAACTCGCCGGAACGCCAGTTGCGGGAATTGCTCTGCCTGTCGCGGGCGCGCAGGTTTGGCGCTGACCGCGCGCCGTATGCCAATCAAATGGAAAAAGATTGATGAGTTACCCAAAAATCGAGGCTGTTTGGATCAAAGGCTTTCGGTCCTTGGCTGACGTTGAGCTTACGCAGTTACCTGACGCCACAGTTATGCTCGGCGCCAACGGCTCGGGCAAGTCCAATTTCATGCGCTTCTTCGACCTGCTGAGCTGGATGCTCAGGTCCCACAAGCTTCAGGAGTTTGTTCAGCGGCAGGGAGGGGCGGACGACCAGTTGTTCGGCGGCAGTAAGCGAACCTCCGTCATTGAAGCAGGCGTAAAGATGCAAACAGAAGTGGGTTCGAACGAATACCACTTCACGCTCGCTCACGCCCATCCGGATCGATTTGTATTCACCGATGAAAAGTATCGTTTCAGTCGAACCGATTGGGGTACAGAGGCGCCTTGGCAGCATCTGGAAAGCCCGCACCCCGAAGCAAAGATCCTTGAGGCGCGCCAAGAGCAAGGCTCGAACGGCAAGACGGCGAACGCAATTGTCAGCTTGCTTAACAATTGCGCGGTTTATCAGTTTCACAATACTTCAGACGTTTCGAATTTCAACAAGAGGTGGGACGCGGACGATAACAACTTCTTGCGGTCGGACGGCAGCAACCTGGCGGCGGTGCTGTATCGCCTGGAGCAGGAAGACATCGGGAGGTATGAACTGATCTGCCGTCAGATCAATCGCATCTTGCCTGTCTTCGACTGCTTTGCAATCGAGGAAAGTTACGGGAAGGTTTCGTTGCGCTGGAAGGCCAACTGGGGGGAAAAGCCTTTCGGCGCCCACCTTACTTCGGACGGCTCGTTGCGGTTTTTCGCGCTTGTCTCGCTGCTTAATCTGCCTCCGGAGATGTTGGGCGGCGTGTTGCTTCTGGATGAGCCGGAACTGGGCCTGCACCCCGCCGCCGTGAATCTGATAGCCAGCATGGTCAAATCGGTGGCGGAGGAACGGCAGGTCATCGTGGCTACGCAGTCGCCCTTGTTTGTGGATTCGTTTGATCTTGAAGAGATTCTGGTGCTGGAACTGCGCGACGGACGCACGGAATTTTGCAAACTTGTGCGCGAAGACTATCAAGCGTGGCTGGATGATGACTTCACTACGGGCGAGCTTTGGCAGAAAAACTTGCTCGGAGGGCGTCCGTGACCCGGCTGGCCATAGTAGTAGAAGGGCGAACGGAAGAAGAATTTGTCAAGGAAGTTCTTGTGGATTATCTCCGCGATAGAGGGGTTGAGCCTACTCCAATCCTTGTGGGCGTAGGTCGATCCGGACCCAGGGGTGGAAATGTCTCGACTCAGCAGCTCGTGCGAGACATGGTCAGGCTGTTTGATTCTTTTGGCGCCGTGAGTTCGCTCGTGGATTTCTACGGTTTTCGCGGCAAGAAATCCATGTCGATTGACCAGTTGGAACAGAAGCTTGGCGATAGACTCAGGAGTCAGCTCGCCGCGCGCTGGCGAGAGGACAAAGTGCTTCCGTACGTTCAGCAGCACGAGTTTGAAGGCCTTTTGTTTTCCAACGTTGATGCTTTTGCCGACTCGATCAACGTACCTGCGGACGCCGTGGACAGGCTGCGGCAAATTCGTTCCCGTTTTTCCACGCCGGAGGACATCAACGACGGTGCCAACACCGCCCCGAGCAAGAGAATCAAGCAGGAAATCCCCCGCTACCAGAAGGTGCAGGATGGCCCGCTTGTAGCGCAGACCACAGGCATAGACCGCATGCTCGCCGAGTGCCCGCGATTCCGCAGCTGGATAACCAGGCTGGAATCGCTCGGAGAGTAATCAAGGCCGCGCTTTCGTGCGATCAGTCAAACGCCGCAGTCGAAGATGCCTTGCCGATGGGCTCGAGGCCTTGGGGCAACTCTGATTGCTTCGCATTTGCCCGGTACAATTGGTTTTTCTTAAGTGGAAGAATGTGTGCTGGGGTTGGCCCGTTTTCGGGGAATTACATCGGATGGTGCCGAAGCCAAGTTGGCTTGACTCACACCTAAGAGTGTTCACCACGGTTCCCGCGGCGCTGGCCGCAGGGAACACTTTGGGAACGAGGGCATCTTGCCCTCGTCGAGGGCTGGAAGCCCTCGTTCCCAGGTTGTTCCATGCAAGTGTTCACCACGGTTCCCGCGGCGCTGGCCGCAGGGAACAAGCGCTGGATGTGCCCACCTTGACCTGTGTAAAACCTAAAATCAATATTCCTTTAGTATCAATGAGTTACAGGTTGTTCCATGCAGGTATCCGGAAATCCCGGGGCGGTTCAGATCGCCGCACCAGCTGGCGTGTGCGACCGTTACCCCGCAGTGCTTACTGGAGACCACGGATGGATATGCATCCATTCGGAGAAAGGACATCTGGGGCTCGTTCGCTCAATCGCAATGGTGGAACTGTTGATTGCAGGCTGGTGTGAGCCTCCTGCTCCGATGGCGCTTCACCTTTCGACGCTTACGCACCAGGTTCTTTCTGTTATCGCCGAACATGGTGGAGTTAAGGCAAAACGCCTGTTTATGGCGCTTTGCAGCAAAGGACCCTTTCAGCGCGTCGACTCTCGCCTGTTTGCCCGCCTGCTCAGGCAACTAGGCAGTTCCGAGGTGGCGCTGATAGAGCAGGCGCCCGACGGCACGCTACTGCTAGGCCGCCAAGGTGAGCGGCTGGTTGAACACTACCGCTTCTATGCCGTATTCCAAACGCCCGAAGAATACAGGATCATCGCTGATCGCAAACCGCTCGGAACGCTTCCGATTGTCATGGTTCTGACGCCAGGTATGACAATCATCTTTTCCGGGCGCCGCTGGCGCATAACCGAAATCCGTGACCGGGAAAAGGTAATCCAAGTTACTGTCGACCAGGCCGGACGGCCACCGCGTTTTGGTGGTGGCGGCGGCCTGATTCACGACAGAGTGGTGGGCAAAATGTTGGAGTTGCTTTCGAACACATACCTGCCCGTCTACATTGATGAGTGTGCGGCTCATCTCCTGGAGGATGCGCGCTCCGAATTTCGGAGACTGGATATGGCTCGCAAGCCCATCCACCGTATCAGCGAGCGAAGTTACTTGATGGTCACATCGGCCGGCACGGTCAAGACATCGACTCTGGCATTGGTCCTCCGGGATATGGGATATGTGGTCGAGGTCCATGACGGATTTCTGAGTGTCAAACGTGAAAAGATTATCCAACCACTAGAAGACACCCTCAAGACAATAGCCAGTACAGCCCCCAAATCTTTACATATCACCTTGCCTGAAACGTCAAACCTTATTACGGAAAAGTTCCATTCCTACCTGGGCTCCGAACTTCTGCTTGAGGATGCATTGTCCTCACGGCTTGATTTTGATGCGTTACCCAAACTCGCACAGAGAATTATGATAGGCACGCAATGAGACTTCGGGGAAAACCGATTTCGTATATTCTCGCGCCATGAGTTCGCCCGAACACCAATTGCAGGAACTGCGCCGCGGGGTTGTGGACCTGGTGCGGGAGGAAGAATTGCTGGAACGGCTGCGCCTCGGCAGGCCGTTGCGGGTGAAGTGCGGGTTCGATCCCACGGCTCCAGACCTGCACCTGGGGCACGTGGTGATCCTGACCAAGATGCGCCAGTTCCAGGACTTCGGTCACGAGGTGATATTCCTGATCGGCGATTTCACCGGAATGATCGGCGACCCCTCCGGGCGCAGCAAGGCGCGTCCCACGCTCGACGAAGCCAAGCTCAAGGAGAATGCAGCGACCTATGCCGAGCAGGTCCACCGCGTGCTGGATCCCGAGCTGACCCGGGTCGATTTCAATTCAAGGTGGATGAACCAGCTCAGCGCCGCGGATCTTGTGCGCCTGGCGGGCAAGCGAACGCTGGCGCGAATGCTGGAGCGCGACGATTTTCGCAGGCGCCACAGCGAGGGCAATCCGATCGGCCTGCACGAGTTCATGTATCCGATCGCCCAGGGCTACGATTCGGTGGCGCTTAAGGCCGATGTGGAACTCGGGGGCACCGACCAGACTTTCAACCTGCTGCTGGGCCGGCAGATCCAGGCCGAACACGGCCAGCCCCCGCAGATCGTCCTGACCCTGCCGCTGCTGGAAGGCACCGACGGCGTGCAGAAGATGTCAAAGTCGCTCGGAAACCATATCGCGATCATGGATCCTCCGGCGGAGATGTACGGCAAGCTCATGTCGGTTTCGGACGACCTGATGTGGCGTTACCTGGAACTGCTCAGCCTGCGCTCGCAGGCTGAGCTAGACCAACTGCGCGCCGGCGTGGAGTCGGGTGGCAACCCGCGGGACGTGAAAATGGCGTTGGCCGATGAGCTGACTACGCGTTTTCATGGCGAGCGGGCATCGAAACTGTCCGCGGAGGATTTTGCCCGTCGGCACGGGCGTGGAGAAATGCCGGATGAAATGCCCGAAATTAGCCTGGCCTGCGCCGCCGACGGCATTCCGGTGGGTGAGCTCGTTCGCCGAGCCGGGTTGGCCAAGACCAACGCCGAGGCCATGCGTATGATTTCGCAGGGCGCAGTGCGCCTGGACGGTCAACGGGTCAGCGATCGCATGCTGGTCGTTGTAACGGGCAGCACCAGCGTGGTGCAGGTGGGCAAGCGGCGCTTCGCCCGCGTGAACGTAAATTATTGCCTCGGCGACTCATAGCGGTTTTTTCCCATGGATAGAGCCCTTTTGTGTCGAGCGAAATGTTGACAAAGAAAGAATAGCGCTATAACCTTTCTTAACGATTGGCACTAAGAAAGAATTCTTTCCTAGGCGTATTGGCAAGAAAAGTTTCATTCCGGTCAGGAAGTTACGATACGAGTTCCGTTGCGGGCGAAATCGTTCGCGCCTACGTGCCGCCCGCGCTGCCACCTGATCCGCCAGTGAATCTTGGGCCATTCTATGGCCGGATTGAAGCAGCCAATCGTGCTTTAGGCCTTCTGCATGGCGTCACCACCATTCTCCCCGATACGCCGCTTTTTCTCTACATGTATGTTCGAAAGGAGGCCCTTCTGTCGTCGCAAATCGAGGGAACCCAGTCCTCACTGTCTGATCTGCTCCTGTATGAGAGCGAACTGGCACCCGGCGTCCCACTCAATGATGTAGAAGAAGTCTCCAGCTATGTGGCGGCCATGAACCTGGGGATAAGGCGCCTTTCTGAAGGTTTGCCCATATCGAGTCGCCTGCTCAAGGAAATCCATGCAGTTCTATTGCGAACGGGGCGCGGCCGTCAACAGGATCCCGGAGAATTCAGGCGAACTCAAAACTGGATTGGCGGAACTCGGCCTGGGAACGCTACTTACGTGCCGCCCGTACCACAAAAGGTCGCCGGCTGCATTAGCGATCTGGAGCGCTTTATTCACGATCAAAGGAATCCCCTTCCGCTGCTGGTTCGCGCGGCGATTGCGCACGTGCAATTCGAATCAATTCACCCATTCCTGGACGGCAATGGCCGTCTTGGGCGGCTATTGATAACGTTGATGCTCCATGCCGCTGGAGCTCTGCAGGAGCCGGTGCTATATCTGAGCCTTTACCTGAAGACACACAGACAGACGTACTACGACCTACTGCAGCGCGTACGAACTGACGGTGACTGGGAGCAGTGGCTACATTTCTTTCTTGAAGGCGTTGAGGCAACTTCGCTTCAGGCGGCAGAAGCTGCCAAGTCCATCATGGAGCTATTCGAAGCGGATCGTATAAGAATCGAAGCCCTGGGCCGTTCCGCAGGCTCGGCGTTGCAGGTTCATCACTACGCACAAAACAATCCGATTATGTCGGTCGCAGGTGCTTGCAGGAGCTTGCCTCTTTCGCCACCGACAATCCGCAAAGCCATTGGTCATCTAATTGACCTTGACATTTTTTCGGAAACTACAGGCAGGAAGCGCGACCAGAGATATGTGTATACCAAGTACATTGTGATTTTGAACCGCGGCACTGAACCGCTCAGCTGATTTCGCCTGTCAAATTTTCGTCCTTTTCAGCTTGACGTTGAGATCGACCGGACTATAATTGCCGATCCTGCCGGATAACCCCGGCTCGCCACCGTGCGAAAGCTTTGTAGA
>OZ242252.1:10000-3520000 GCA_965206955.1 Candidatus Foliamicus sp. | reverse complement strand
ACGACGCCCAGCGCCGCGCGGTTGCGGAACAGGCCGGCGATACCAGCCTGCTGATCAATAACGCGGGTATTCCCGGCAGCGAGAACGAGGACGAACGGCGTTTCTTGCGCGCCGGCAGCCTGGAAGACGCCCGCCAGGTCATGGAGACCGATTGTTTCTCTCCGGCGGAAATGTGCCGGCTGTTTGTTCCGGACATGATCAAGCGCGGCGAAGGCGGGGTGATCAATATCCTCTCGATCGGCGCCATTTTCTGCCTCCCTTCACATGCGAGTTATTGCGCCGCGAAAGCCGCGCAGGCCATCATGACCATGGGCTTGAGGGCCGACCTGGACGCTACCGGCGTGCAGGTTGCCGGAGTGTACACGGGCGGCGTTCGAACCCGCATGGCGGCCGCCAACACCGCAATCCTGGTTTCGCCGGAGGAACATGCAAGGGAGGTGTTCGACGCTTTCGAAGCAGGCGAACGGCACATTTTCGCCGGCGCGCGAGCGCCTGACATTCGCGATGCGATCCTTGCCGATCCGGCCGGCTTTGAGCAGGCCCAGATCGAGCGCTTCCGCGACCCCGCATAAGTTGCCTGGGAACGAGGGCATCCTGCCCTCGACGAGGGCAAGATGCCCTCGTTCCCAGGGGGGAAGCCTTCGGTCCCAGTTTCGAGGGCTGGAAGCCCTCGTTCCCAGGGGGGGGACGCCTTCGGCCCCCGCTTTCTGCTCATCGAATCGGCGCCCGCGGCTCTAGCGTGCTGTCCTGCTATGCCGGATCGGTGTAACTCAGAAGTCGTATTGCGGCCGTTCGGGTTCCGTCAACACCACGAACGGCGCCGAATCGGGCACGGTACGAAGAAATGTGCCGATGCTCACGTTCTCGTCGGTCTTCTCCTTGTCCCAGCGCAGTTCTTCAGCACCGCAACGCTGAACCGTCTTGAACCAGAGTATCCGTCCCGGCTCGTCGGGCAGGGCTGCGCGAAACACGAAACGTCCGAATTGCGGGGACGGCAACTCTGAACCGCTCCAAACGATCTCATCCACGGTTTGCGTCATCTCAAACCCACCTTCCATTCTTATCGGAGGGTCCAGCTTGCGCTTGACAATTTCGATCTTCCAGACGTTGCTGTGCTCGGCGCGTACCCGCGTTACACCTTCGGGAATCTTCACCCGCACCTCGGTGGTGGGCGAGCGGCCGCAGCCGTGCGGCACGCGAACCTCGATGTCCTGTATCCAGCCCGCGGGCATATGGGTCATATGCACATAAACGTGCCCTAAAGCAGCCCCGCTTGCGCTTGCAAGGCAGGCTGCCACCAAGAATTTGAATATGGATCGCTTCATTGCTTGAGTCCCTCAATAGGCCTGCAAAATCCTCTATTGCGGATGACGGCTGCACCGAACTCCTGTTGAAGGATCCCAAGGGCATGAATTTGACTGGTAAGCTTACCCTGCGTTAGATCAACCGCGTCATGGCGCCACGAGACCGGATTCAATTGATTGCGATGAGTGTGCTTGCCGCGCTATTTGTGGCGCGGGTGGCGGCACAGCTTGTACAGGCAATTTTCCCGCTGTCCTGGCTTCCCCCCTTTGAGGTATGGCATAGCGGGGTCTTGCCATACACCCTCCTGCTGGCCTGTCAGCTTTGCATTATTGGCCTGATGAGCTATTGCCTGCATGCGGTGCGCAGCGGCTGGAAGCGTCCCAGGCGCTGGAAATACCGCGGGTGCTTTGCCTTTGGCGGCGTGTATTTCGCGTTCATGGCTTTCCGCTGGATCGCCGGAGTAACATTTCTGGCCGAACATTCCTGGTTTGCAAGAACTTTGCCGGCCTTTTTTCACCTGGTTCTCGCAAGCTTCATTCTCTTGCTGGGCTTGCACATTTACGGGCGCCTTCGCTATCCAAGGATCTTCCGCTCCTCCGGTCGTCGCTAAGCTTTTGGCGCTTGCGATCGCCCGGTTTGATTTTGTATGACTGGTCTTTCACAATGTCCGCTTCCCGCCAGGGACTTATGCGGCCATAGCGATCCCTTGACAGCCTTATGAACCAGGATGGACCCCATGTGGAATTACGCCTTGTTTTCTCACATGAGCGTGGGCGCCAACCTGGCTTTTCCCTTGGAAGTGCGCGGACTTGGCGAACAGCAGCGGCGCGAGCGGGTCGCCAGGGCGCTTGAACTCGTGCGTCTGGATGGACTTGAGGGTCGCCCGTCCCAACCAGCTCTCCGGTGGTCAGCAGCAACGCGTAGCCATCGCCCGCGCCTTCTTTAAGGGCGGATCGTGTCGGCGGTGCGAGGGGTCTGCCAGGTGGACGTGGGCGACCAGCGGGTTCAGGCTGCCCATATCGCCGATCTTGCCCCCGGAAGCGAAACGCTGGTTGCCATTCGACCGGAGCGGGTGAACATTGCACCGCTGTCGATGCGCTACTCCAATGAATTTGACGCGCAGGTCGAGGACATCAGTTTTCTGGGCGATCACTTGCGGGTGCGCCTTGGCGTGTGCGGCAACTCGGATTTCATCGCCAAGATTCCCAATATCGTTGGGCATGGCGGTATATTGCCCGGCGCGCGGGCGCGTTCCTTGTGACCGTGGATTGGCTGCGGCGACGCTCCGCGCCGCAGCAGAAAACGTCCCAATCTGGTTAAATGCCCCCATGGGGAGGGGAATGCCGTGAGTTCGATGGAACGATTTGTATCCGGCCTTGCCTATCCCTTCGTGATGGTATTGGCATACGCACTGTTTGCAGGCTTCACGCAGTTCGGACTGTCCATCACGCTAAGCGCCTACGCTGCCGTATTGATCGGCGCCGTGCTGATCACCTTGCATGAGATCAAGCTGCCCTATCGTCGCGCGTGGCGGCCCGCTGCAGCCGAAGTCGGAACCGATGCGCTGTTCCTGGGAGCAGTTCAGATCGTGCTGCCGCTGTTATTGAGCATTTCCCTGGTGATTGCCCTTGCGGATTGGCTTCAAGCCGCCGGCTACGCGGTCAAAACCCTTTGGCCCCACGGGCTGCCGATTTGGGCGCAAGCCGGCCTGATGATGCTGGCCGCCGATTTCGGACGCTACTGGTTGCACCGGGCGTTCCATGAGTTCGGGCCCATGTGGAGGTTGCACGCCGTTCATCACTCGCCGCATCGTCTGTACTGGGTCAATGTCGGACGCTTTCACCCGCTTGAGAAGGCCATCCAATACGGCTTTGATGCGCTGCCGTTCGCGCTGGTCGGCGTATCCGGCGAAGTGCTGGCGGCGTATTTCGTGTTCTACGCGATCAACGGCTTCTATCAGCATTCCAACTGCGACGTGCGGCTGGGGCCGCTGAACTACCTGGTTGCCGGGCCGGAGCTGCACCGCTGGCACCATTCCGAACTGCCCGAAGAATCCAACCACAACTTCGGTAACAACCTGATCGTGTGGGACCTGCTGTTCGGCACCCGGTTTTTTCCCGAAAATCGCGAAGTCGGATCCCTGGGCCTGGTAAACCGAAAATACCCGATGGGATTCTGGACCCAGATGAGAAGCCCCTTCATTCCAGGCGTCGAAAGCGCTTCCTCAGACCAGTGACCGAAGATCGCCCGCCGCTGAAATATGCTGCGCTGCGCGCCGCGCTCTCGCTCCAGCACGGCGGCCGTTACCAGACGCTGCTCAATGCCACCGGGAATCCCCGGGCCGCGCAGGCTACTCTGTTGCGCCGGATACTGGTTACCAATGCCAATACGCATTTCGGGGCCCGCCATGAGTTCCTGCGGATCAAGGATCCCGAGGCCTATCAAAGCGCTGTTCCGATCAAGAACTACGAGGACCTGCGAGAATACGTGCAAGCCCAGGAACGCACGGGAGAACCGTTCCTGACCTCCCAGAGGCCCGTCTACTACCATCGCACCAGCGGCACCGTCGGGGCCTGCAAGGACATTCCGGTAACCGAAGCGGGTTTGCAGCGGGTCAGGAAGAACCAGCAACTTTTTGCCTATTCCGTGGCCAGGGGCACACGGGCATTCGAAGGAAAAGTGCTGGGAATCACGGGCCAGGCCGTGGAGGGTTTGATGCCGGCAGGGGTTCCTTATGGCTCCGCATCGGGGCTCCTGTACAAGCGGATGTCGAAACTGGTCCGGAAGAAGTATGTTTTGCCGCCCGAGGTCGCGGATATTCCCGACTACGAGCTGCGTTACTTTGCTACTGCGGCTTATGCGCTGGCGGAGCCGAACGTAACCGGTCTAGGGACGGCCAATCCGTCGACATTGGTTCGGCTTCTCGACCTGATCCGGAGCGAGCCCGATGCACTGATTCAAGCCGTCCATGACGGGCGCCTGCCCGAAGGCGCCGGCATACCGCTGGAACGCAAGTTGCCCCGCAGGCGAGGAAGGGCCCGAGAGCTGAAGAAGCTTCTGGCGGCAAAAGGCACGCTCAATTTTGCCGATATCTGGCCGAACCTCAAAGGAGTCATGACCTGGACCGGGGGAAGTTGCAGTGTTCCGCTTCGCCGCCTGGCCGATTCAATGTCGCCTGAGACCTCGATCATAGAACTGGGCTACATTGCCAGCGAGTTCCAGGGCACGGTCAATATCAATGCGGTCGAGAACGTCTGCGTTCCGACATTGCTGGATAACTTCCTTGAGTTTGTCGAGCGTGCGGCCTGGGAGGAGGGCGGCGCAGATTATTTGCTGCTGCATCAGCTGGAAGAGGGCGGCGAGTACTACATTTTCGTCACCACCCAGGATGGCCTGTACCGCTACGACATGAACGATATCGTGCGGGTGACGCGCAAGATCAACGCAACCCCCTGCCTTGAGTTTGTGCAAAAAGGCAAGGGCGTAACCAGTATTACGGGCGAGAAACTGTACGAGAATCAGGTGCTGGATGCCGTGATGAAGGTGATGACCCGGCAGAGCGTGTCGCCGCAGTTCTTTGTCATGCTTGCGGATCCGGAGGCTGCTTCGTATACCTTGTACATCGAGGCTCCAGAGCACGACCCATTCCGATCGTTTGACTTGGCAAACGAAGTGGATTCCGGTTTGCGGGCAGTGAACATCGAATACGACAGCAAGCGGGGAAGCGGACGGCTGGCGCCGACCGAGCTCAAGTGGTTGCACTCGGGCGCTGGCGCCGAGTACCGCGCCAACCGCGTCGCTGCAGGCCAGCGGGACGCGCAATTCAAGTACCTTCACCTGCAATATGCCCAGGAATGTCCGTTTGACTTCGATGCGCACGCAGAACCGGGCTGAGGAGCCGTCCGGCGCGCATGCGTATACAGAACCTTGATGTTTTTCACTTTCCCGTGCCGTTCAGGGTCGTTTTTCGGCACGCTTCCGCCAGCCGCGCCAAAGCCGCCAACATAATCGTCGCGGCGCGCGGTGGGGGTGGCGCCACCGGTTACGGCGAAGGTTGTCCGCGAGACTACGTAACCGGCGAGACGGTCGCTTCGGCCGTAGCGTTCATCAAGAAACACGAGGCGGCGATCGCCAACGGAGTCCAGGACGTTGACGATCTTCGGGAATGGATGCAGGCCCATCGCGAAGAAATCGACGCCAATCCGGCCGCCTTCTGCGCGCTGGAGATCGCCGTTCTGGACCTGTTCGGCAAGATTGCGCAGCGGCCGATTGACGATTTGCTCGGCATTTCCCGCCTGGCTGGAACTTACGGGTATTCGGCCGTCCTGGGCGATGCGTCACTTTCTGCCTATCAGCGGCAGGCGGAACAGTACTGGGAAATGGGATTTCGCGATTTCAAGGTCAAGGTTTCCGGCGACGCGGAAAAGGACCGGCGCAAATTGGCGCTGCTGACTTCCAAGGGCGACCCCAATCTGCGGATTCGGCTGGACGCCAACAACCTGTGGCGCGACGCGCCCGTCGCCATCGGTTACCTGAAGTCCCTGGGCACGGATGTCTTCGCCATCGAAGAGCCGTTGCACAGCGGAGATCTGGAAGGATTTCGACAGGTGGCCCGGGAATGCGGGGTCAAGATCATTCTGGACGAAAGCCTGGTTCGCACCGGGCAGCTCAACGCGCTGGACGATCCGGCGTCATGGATCGTCAATCTTCGCGTGTCCAAGATGGGCGGAATCATTCGGTCGCTGGAATTGGCGAAAGAGGCAGCCCGGCGAGATATCGGCATCATCGTGGGCGCGCAGGTGGGCGAAACCAGCATCCTCACGCGCGCCTCGCTGGCGGTGATGAACGAGCATCGGAAATCGCTTGTCGCCGCGGAAGGCGCCTTCGGCACGTTGTTGCTGGAGCGCGACTTAACCGAGCCTAGCCTGATGTTCGGCAGGGAGGGCAAACTGGCGTCAAGCGTGGGATCGGATTGGGCGCGTCCGGGCCTCGGGTTGCGCATCAAGGAAAATCTGCTCACCCCCGTGTGAGAGCCCAGGCAGCGATTCTTGCTCCCGCGGGGTTTAGAATCGTTAGATTGACGGCCCTATCTGGAAGGAGGCGGACTTTCAGACTCGCATGATTCAGATCCCAAAAAAGCCGATTTCCAAGGTGCTTCGCATCAGCCGAACCATGCTCTTCGCGGCTGCCATTGCGCTGACGCTCGCCGCGTGCAGCGCCACTCCCGTGGCTCGAACCGATGGTCTGGACCCCCGCCTTGCCTGGCCCTGCGACCGGTTGGTCCTTGTGTGGACCGTGGACGAACTGCGTTTGCAGCAAATGCTGGGCGAGGCGCTTGAAGTCCGGCGCATCTCAGGCGCCGGCCAACTGCATCTGCACCTCATGCGCTGCGAGCCTACGGCGACTGCCGCGCGAAACGCGCAAGCGCTTTCTTACGCTTACATTCTCATTCCGGTGTCGGGCGATAGCGCGCCCATCGCGATTACGCGCATTCCGGCCGATGGCTGGCTATCCTTGCAGTTCGCGGTCGCCAGCGCGGATTCACGTGCGCTGCTTGCCCAATTGGGCTACAACACGATCGTGGCTGCACAGGACTTCACGATTCACGCAGCGAACGGCGGCGCCTCATTAACGGCTCAATTGACCTTCGATAACGGCTCAATATCAATAGAGGCAAAATCAATCGCCGGCCCATCGGACCGGGTTGCCTCTACTGCGCTTCTCGCCAGGGGGGATGGATACGTTTCCGCATACTTTGGTGAAGAGGCGTCTCAGCGGTACGCGGCGTCCGCCACGGTCCGGATTGCCGGGGAAACGCCGCTGCCGGTTTCGCCCGACGCGCAGGCAGTGGCCACCCTTGACCGGCGCCTCGTTTCCAATCGGGTCTATTGGCGAATCTCCACGCCGTGAAAAGTAAAGGTGCCCGGAATTCACCGTTTTTCCCTCTATATGCAGAGTAAGGCAACTAAAGGGTGATATACCTGCCGAGCACGGGGGAGAATCTCCGCCGGGAGCCGGTAGCCGGCGAATTGCAGTATGTTCGACTGCTGCGGTTCCTCGGCGCTCGTCTTCCCAACGAACAGGATGCGCAGGAGTTGGCGCAGGAGGCCTACCTGCGGATGCTGCGGGTATCGGATGCGAATCTGATTCGCGATCCCGTAGCCTACCTTTTTCGCATTGCCCGCGGTCTCCTGCAGGAGTGGTATGCGTCCATGCCGCCGCCGCGCGACTCGCTGGACGATGTGGAACTGGCCGACGAGGGGCGGACGGTTGAGGATCAAGCCAACATTGCTCAGAATATGGATCGCCTGGAGAAGGCGCTGCGGCGCTTGTCGCCAAAATGCCGCGCGGTTGTTCTCATGCATCGGCGCGACGGCATGACCTACGACGAGATCGCCGCAGACCTGGGCATTTCGTCGTCCATGGTGAAAAAGCACCTGTCCAGAGGTTTGGCGCATTGCCGCGTGAGTTTGCGCAGGTTTTACGAGTGTTGAGAGATGAACGAGCGAAAAATTTCAAGAAGCAGTGACGTCATCGCCGAGGAAGCCGCGGATTGGATTGTTGCCCTGGCTGATGCCGATGAGGACGCCAGGAAAGCGTTTGCTGCCTGGCTGCGGCGATCGCCCGAGCACATCAAGGAGTTTCTTGCCATTTCGGCGATATGGGGCACGCTGCCGGGGCACTCTGCACAACCTTCGGCCGCGGAACTGGCGCGCCTGTCCGACACGCAGCCGAACGTGGTGGCGATGCCGGGCGCCGCGGCGAATGGATCAAAGGCCACGATACCGCCGGCAAGCTCGCGCCGTCGCTGGATGGCGCGAGCCGCCGCGGTTCTTGTGGCGGCGGCGGCCGGCGCGATCTTCCTGATCCTGGCTCCCGGCAAGGACCCGAATCTCTACACAACCGAGATCGGCGAGCAATCTTCCGTGCCGCTGCAGGACGGTTCGCTGGTGATGCTTAACACCCGGTCAGCAATGCGGGTTGCGTACTCCGAAGAATACCGGGACGTACATCTTTCCGATGGCGAGGCGCTGTTTGATGTCGCCAGGGAGTCAGGGCGGCCATTTCGCGTGATTACCGATCAGGCAGTGTTTCAGGCGGTAGGCACGCAATTCAACGTGCGCAGAGATAGCGACAAGGTCACGATAACAGTCATAGAAGGCGCCGTGGACGTGCGGCCCCTGGCCGCCGGTCCGGCCATACTTGCAGACGGCGGGCGCGCTGAATCAGGTCCACCGGGACCGCTGCGCCTCGAGGTGGGTCAGCAGGCGCAGGTGGCGGTGGGCGTTGCCGGGGCGGCTGTAACAGACATAGTTGTTGATCATACGATTGCTTGGCGGGACCGTGACCTGGTGTTTGAAGCACTGCCGCTGAAACAGGTGATCGAAGAATTCAATCGCTACAACGCCCCGCCGGTGGAAATCCGGGACCCGAAGCTGGAATTACTGCCCATCAGCGGCGTATTTCGTTCCGATGATCGTGATTCCTTCCTGCAGTTCCTGTCCCAGATGCGACTTGCGGAATCCTCCACGCGCGCCGACGGCACCATTGTCTTGACAGGCGGGGAGGGCGGCCAAGCACGCCAATAATCCCGCAAGGGTGCCCGATTTCCGGGGAATACACCTCTTCTATTGCAAGGGGGCTCTCTATCAGAAGCCACAAGCTCGCACTCTTACGGTCCAAAACGACGCCCGAAGAGGGGTCATGCCGTATATTGGGCGTTGTCGGCTCACCTGGGCGCCTCCTCCTTTTGCACACTGGGAGACCCCGATCCATGAGTTTCAACCAACATCTCAAGCTAGCCTGTTGCACCTCGCTTTGCGCCTGGCTGTTTACGCTGCCCGCCGCGGCGGAAGACGCGGCGGCGAGTATTGACATTAAGGAACAGCCCTTGCCTGTCGCGCTGCAGGAATTTTCGGAACAGACCGATCTGCAACTCGCCTACGTGGCCACGCTGGCGAACGGCAAGACTTCACGCGGCACTCAAGGCAAGATCAAGCCTAGCGAGGCGCTGTCCGACATTCTGGAGGACACCGAACTCGAGTACCAGTACGTCAACGACGAGACGGTAGCCATCGGAGCCCGGCGCACTAGGGCTGAGACCGGGAAGAAAGCCCAACCGGCAGGTGGCCGGTTGGCGCTGGAACCGATTCTAATGGCCCAAAACCTGACCCAGCAGCAAGCCGACTCGGACGACGAGGATTCACAGGCCGACGAAGCCTTGGAACTGGACGAGGTCCTGGAACTGGAAGCCCAAACCGTCACGGGCAGCCGGTTGCAGAGCGGAATTGGAGCTTCTCCGGTATTCGTAATCACCCGGGCCGATATTGACGCCCGAGGGCTAGCGAACATTGAAGACATTGTTCGCTATTTGCCGCAGAACTTTTCCACGATTACCAACGGGGGCAGGTACGACAGTCTGTCACCTCGGTTCCAGATCGGTTCGGTCACGCTCAATCTCCGTGGCCTGGGGGAGGGATCCACGCTGGTTCTGGTAAACGGCAGGCGCATTGCAGCGTCGCCCGCCGAGACTGGCACCTTTGCCGACGTTTCCACGCTCCCTTTCAGCGCGATTGAGCGGGTAGAAGTGATGACGGACGGCGCCAGCGCCGTATATGGCTCCGACGCCGTGGGAGGCGTCGTCAACTTCATCATGAAGAAGAACTACCGAGGCTCGGAATCATCGATACGTTACGAGAACAGCAGCTCCGGCGGACACCGAAAGGTTGTCGAGCAGTCTCTCGGATTTTCCTGGGACACCGGTAACCTGACAGCGTCCGTCAATTGGCGTGACGAAGATGCCGTATATGCGGGTGATGCGGGACTTGACATAGACGGGGATTTCCGCGAGCAGGGCGGCAGAGCCTGGGCCCCTAACTACACGCAACCCGGCCATCTCCGGTCGGGGGGGGCTGGACTCCCCTCGAACGCGCCACCGAACACGAGACGTGGAATCCTGCCCGATGGTGACGGCACGAATATCAATCCGGATGATGTCATATGGGTGTCCAATGAGGAGTTTGTGACCCAATCGGGGAACTTTAATCTGTTTCCCTTTACGCGCAACGCTAACTCTGCGGGCGAGGCGATTCCAGCTTCCGAGCACCTGTCTGCGTACTTAAGCCTGACGCAAGAATTCGGCGAGAGCTTGACGCTGAGTTTGTCCGGATCTTTCGCGCGGCAAGACTCCTATCAAAGTGCCGTCTCCAGTGATATCAGAACTACCGTTCCTGCAAGTAACTACTACAACCCATTTGGCAAGGACGTGCACGTGGGCTACGCGTTTGAACGTGAAATCGCCGATGGCAAACTTGTGGGTTTTGCCAGAACGACGGACCTGGAGCGCTTGAATCTGAGCGCCTCGCTAAGCTGGGAGACACCCATTGAGGGTTGGACAGCGACCTTTTCCGCCAATCACGGCACGGATAAACCTTACGCCGGTTATCCAGGTAGCTTAAGCTCCAGGAACCCCGAATTAGTAGTGGCGCTTGCCAGCAGCGATCCGGCGGAAGCAATCAATCCGTTCGGCGATGGCACCGTGCAGCGCGCCACGCTCCAAGAGTTTGTAACGTACGAAACCCGAGGTGCACGAGACGGCAGTCAGGACGTCGTCGGCTTGAGTTTGGCCGGTTCGCTTTTTAATATTTCCGGCGGGCCCGTCGAATTGGCCGTGGGAACTGAAGCACGGACGGACACGCTCGACTTCGATTCCTTCCTGTTGAATCCGTTCACGTTCAGAGTTCCGGATGCCCCGGAAATCGTTCCGGAGTCGGAAAACATGGCCTGGTTTTTTGAACTCTCGGCGCCGATTATCGGCGACTCCAACTCCCGCCCGGGGATCCATGGATTAAGTTTTTACGCCGCCGGGCGATATGACGAATACGAGATCGAAGGGCCTTTCGAGGGCATTCTGCAGCCGGCAAGCAAGCGAAAATACGATGACTTCGTCACAAAACTAGGAGTTGTCTATCGTCCGGTCGAGAGCCTGAAGTTGCGCGCCACATGGGGCCAGGCTTTCCTAGCGGCCACATTGCCGGAATTGTTCAGGCCAAGAATAACCTATACCCACCTTGGGTATACTGATCCACTCAACCCCATTGAGAATGGGGGGCCGTATGTACGGATATTTCCCACATCTGTTCGTGGCGGAAGTCCCGACCTGCTACCCCAAACCTCCGATACCATCACTCTCGGGTTTGATTACACGCCCGTGGACATGCCGGGGCTGTATCTTTCCGCTTCGTGGAGCAAGACCGAATACGAGAACCTGATCTCGAGCGTGTATGCCAGTTTAGGCAGGTCCTACGTGTATGCCTTGGAGAATTGGCAACAGTTCCCGGACCAGGTCAGGCGCGATGCAAATGGCGTCTTGACATACGTGGCCGACCGTCAGAGTTTCAATTTGTCCGGCAGGACCAGTGAGGCGGTGGATTTCGTTGTGAGATATACCTTCGACACGGCGATGGGCGAGTTCGCGGCAGGGATTCTCGGCACCCGCACACTAAAACTGGAAACTGCCCCCCTGGCCGGTGCCGATCCCATTGCACAGGAAGGCACGAATCAGGGGCCGGTCAAGATGAAAGGCAGTGCGTACCTGGATTGGTCGCGGGGTGATTGGGGCGCCAACCTGACCATTAACCACGAAAGTAGCTACGAGAACATCAGTGCCGGCGCACGTCTGACCGATGTGGACGGCTACACGACAGTTGACCTTCAAGGGACGTACACTCTTCCTGAATCCGGCTGGCGCATTACGGCGGGCGTGCAGAATATTCTTGACGCCGATTTCCCGTTCTTCGACGGCTTCAATGGCGTTCATTCCGCACACGTGGACTTCCGCCGCCGGGTCGCCTTCGTCGATATCGTCAAGGAGTTTTCCTGGTAGAACTTACCGAGACCTCGCTTCCGCAAGATGCTGTCGGGAGCGAGGTCATTCTCCCCTGGGAACGAGGGCACCCCTGCCCTCGACAACAACAAGATGTCATCATCCTCAACGCAAGCACACTGTTTCATATTGTTTCACTACTGTCCGGTTAACTTCTCGAATAGATTCAATTGATTAGGGGCAATGAGGTTGTTGCAAGCGTAATGGGGTTGCAAAAACTCTTTGTTTAACAGGATCTTCTCGAACAGGGTGACGGAGAAAATCTGTAGCAAAGTGTAGAGGGAGGCATCCAGCTTGACGCGCTTTTTGACAATGGCCACGAGAACGTAGACGGTCACCGCCACCCAGATTTGCGTCTTTACGGCGTTCACGGAGGTGCCGTAGAACTTCTTGATGCGGAGATGCTGCTTGATCCATTTGAAGAACAACTCGACTTGCCAGCGCGCTTTGTATAACTGGCAGATGGCCGACGGCGGAGGATCGAACCGGTTGGTCAGGAACACGAGTGCTTTCTGCGACTCGGGGTCCTTGAAGCGAATGCGGCGCAAATGGTGAGGGAAGTGTTTTCGGCTGTAGTAGCCCGACAGCGCGACGGTCTGGTCGCAGATGATCCCTTGCGCCCGGTCGCTCGGCGCCGAATAAACCCGCCGCAGGCTGGCGTTCGATTTGGCCCGGGTGACGAAGAACGCGCCGGCCCGGTGCAACGCAAAGAGTCGCTCGTAGTCGAGGTAGGCCCGGTCCATCACGTAAATCGCCGCCGGCTCGGGCAGCAACAGGTCGAGCACGTTGACGTCGTGCAGCTTGCCGTCGGAGATGTGGATGAAGCTGGGGATGTTGCCCCGCAGATCCAGCAGGGTGTGCATCTTCACCGCGGCCTTGGACCGGCGAAACAGCGCCCAGGGAAACAGCGACAGGCAAAGGTCGATGGTGGTCGAGTCCAGCGCGTACACCGTATTCGACAACTCCAGGCCCAAATCTTCTTCGGCATAGAGCCTGCGGGCCTGCCCGATCAGCCGTTGCGCGAACTCGGCGAAGATCCGCCAGTCCCGGCGCTCGTTGGCGTCGGCCAGGGTGGAACGCCGCACGGGGGATCGGATGCCCATGTGGTACAGCTTGGCCGACTGCGCCGAAAGCACCGCTTCGATATCGCGAAGGCTCTCGCGGTAGGTCAGTTGCGCAAACGCCAGCACGCGAAAGTGCTCGGTGCAGGGAAGGGTGCGAACACGGTGGTTGCCGCCGTAGCGGGCGACGATTCGCGCGAAGGTCGTCCACGGCAGAAAATCCATCAACTGCGCAAAAAGCGTCTTGCCGGCATACACGGTGCGGCCTCCAGGAATGCGTTCCCGAAAGGTCACCCGAAAACACCGGCGCGTTCAAGTCGGCACCACCCATTTCCGACAAAAAACGACCGTTATTCATGCGGTTGCATAAACATTAGGCTCAGTTAACCGGACAGTAGTGATAAGGGGTATCTCCACAAGTCATGATGGCCGTATAACGACGGCACTCAATGCACATTCCGATCACGAAAAAGATAGGCGTTGTTTTGAGATGTAGCGCGCATTCGAGAAAGTGGGTTCACGCTTTCCCGAGCCGCCGGCCCTATGCAATCCCACTCACGATAGAAAGTCACCCGGCCTATTGCAACAAGCCTCAACGGACCGGGCAACAGGCGCTTGACCCACTTCTTCCAAGTGAAGCTCGCTGTGGCCGGCGCCTGTCCCTGCTCGTAGGCGGGTGCAGGACTGGCCTGTGCTGAGATTTCTTGCTCTCCGGGGATTCTCACACCCGGCGCGGTGCTTGCTGCTACGGGCGCTCCGGGGGCCATTCCTGGCCGATCTGCGGGGCGGATTTTGCAGAAGTGTTGCCCGGCGGCGCGTCCGGGCTTGGTTTCAAGTTGTGGCAGAAACTTGCCACCTGGACGGAACGCGCCCGGGGGTTGCCTGCGGCAATGGCATCCCTTGAACGCTGCGTATAACCCTTCAATGGGCCGAAAGCAACGGGCCAGCCCTTACAGCCAGGGGCCTCAATTGCCACCGCGCCAACAACAGAAGCGGGCGACGTAATGAAATTGTGCGCTTCCCCTTGCAGAATACCCGAACTAAGATTAAGAACGAGCAGCCCAACAATCAGAACTGCCGCAACGCTCCGCCTGGCCTTTTCCTTCGGAGCGGAACGCACGCTCCGTTTGTACAGGACCCAAAGCCCCCAACCAATGAGGCCATAGAAGGCCGCCGCCCCGCGATCCCCGCCCGGTTCATCGCATCGACCGTGTGTTGCACACTCTTCTCATCGTCCAGCGCCACCGGCGCCTCGCCCTCGGCCAGCACCCGGAAGGTAAGGGGGAGGCCCTCGTGCAAGACACTCACCTCGCCGCCGAAGGCGTCGCATACGGTCACCGAGGCGCCCCGCAAACGGTAACCCTAATATACCAATCCAGTAGTTCCTGGGAAATTCTCTGCACTCATGCCCAGCCCATCCATCTGGATTCTTCCTTTGACCGTTCCCTTGGATCCGAGCCGCCCTCAAAAAAGGGGTCCTTCACCAACGGCGTGACCATGGCGTTCTCCCGGCCCGGAAAGCCGACGGACAATGCGTTCATCGAGTCGTTCAACGGAAGCCTTCGGGATGAATGCCTGAATGTCCACTGGTTCGACGATTTGACGGACGCCAAGGAGAAGTTGCAAGCTTGGCGGCGAGATTACATCGAGAGTCGGCCTCACCGGTTTCTCGATGTACTCTCGCCCCTGGAATTTAAGGCCCGATGGACCGAACGAAGGTCAGAAATTCGCTAACGATCTGACCCAGGAAATGAAGGCCTCTCACCTGTCAGGCCTGAGAGTTCACACAACAGGAACTGTCATGCTGCCCGATCCGCCGCCTCAGACAGCATTGAGTGCCGTGGAATAGCCGGATGAAGAGTCAGTATCCGCTCCCGGCGACCGAGCATATGGCCTTGGCTCGTTCCCCAACCTGCGTTTTCCGTTCGTGCTACTCGCGTGCAACCAACGCGTGCCCCAACTGCCCGGATCGTCTTGTGAACGCATGGCGGAACTCCAGCACCGCATCGCCGCTGCTGGAATTCGGTGTGCTGAACATTGACACGACCGCGCGGTCTCCTTTCAATTGGAGGTGGGCAAATCCCCACGTCATGCCCTTGGCGAAGAGGACCCGGTTGGCCGGATACCGCGCACTCTGATGGGCTCTGAACGCCGTATTGACGCCGCGCTGCTTGGACGCGGCGCCTGAGACAATTTGCAGCAGCGGCACGCTTTCGTCGCCCAATACGGCAGCGCAGCTGTCTTCGTGTAATTCCAGGGAGTGATCGTGGCCGGCCAGATAGCCGTCGGCATGCCGGCATAGGGCGGGCAGCAAGAGGCGGCGCAGAACGCGCGCCTGTTCGAACTTGTAGCCGCCCGTGGACCAGATCGGATGATGCGCCGCCACGAATCTCCAGCGCGCGGTGGAGCCCCTGAGGCTTTCTTCCAGCCAATCCGCCATGTTGCGTTCCCGCGTGGTGGCGGGCTTCGCCCACGGATCGAAGGACTCGATCTTGCCCGTGGCCGCTTCGCTGCCATCGGGATGCAGGCCCGCCAGGGGAACGGTTTCACCGGCCAGTAGCACGGTGGTATCGATTACGAAGATCTCCACCTGGCCTTTGGCCGCAGGTGGTTTCACGCGGTACACGTTGCCGTCCATGAAAAACGGTGGATTGTCGCGCAGGAAGGTCACCTGGGCCATTGCCCCTTCACGCGACGTGCGCCAATCGTGATTGCCGAGCGCCGTGTAGATGCGGTAATCCGGGTTGCCGGATCCAAAGTCACCAAAGGGTTCGGAGAACATGACCCGGAAGCGATGCCGGTCGTCCTCGTTCGCCTCGGCACCAGAGGGATAGATGTTGTCGCCCAGCATGACGGCGAATGCGCACGAAAAATCCAAGCAGAGGCGTTGCATGGCGGAGGCCACTGGCTGCATGCCGCTGGCCATGACGAAGGAGTCCAGTTTACCGTGGAAGTACGCGGGTGGCGGCCGAAAATCCCTGGGGTCCCGGCGGTTGCCGATCCAGTAGCGCCGGTACTTGGCGATAAAGGCTTCCTTCGTCGGGGCCGGCGTTCCGGTTTGCATGTAGTCGTAATGCAGGCCGCTGTCGCCGAAGGCGAGAAAGCCGATTTCGAGCGGCTCGTTTTGCGGGGCCTCGGCCGCAGGCTGCCTTGCCGGCGCCGGGCCATCGACCGCCCCGGCGCTGGCGAGAGTGGCGATCAGCAAGGCCGCTAACGTCCACCCGCACAGGCCTTGCCGGAACCGCCCGGCGCGGGGCGATCGAACGGCGTGTAAACGAGGCGGTCTCACCGCGGCCGGCTCATGCTCATGGCGGGCACGCCGAGCTGGCGGCACGGGCGCATCTCTTGCCAGTCCGGCGCGTTGCCGGTTTGCGCCAGGTGCTTCAGCAGGTTCAAAGCGGCGGTAAGCATGTTGTCTGATTCACCTATGAAACACTTCGGCTGCGGCGCGACGCAGTGATCGACTGCAACGCCTTTGCCATCGAACGGTTGTCCATTGGGCCGAAATTATACCTCGGACGAGATGCCGACTTCGATATCGCTCTCCGGCAGCGTGAACGAGCGCATCCGCCCGCTGGCGCCGCTGCTGGGCTGGCCCACCAGGTGGGTGCCGGGGATTTCGCAAAACCCATTGAGAAAGCCGTCCGTGGCGGACAGGGCATGGGCATCCGACAGCACGGCCACGGGGCGGTCGTAGTGATAGACGCGGCGCGTGCGGTCAGATTGGCGGTTGATGAGCATGAAGTGCCATTCCGAGAACTGGCCGGGCGGCAGGGTCCACGCGGGCCGGAATTCCTCCTGTGCGACGCGGATAATGGCTCGCTCGACTTCGGTCCAGTCCGGGTGGTCCAGGCGAAAGGTCGGGCGGTCCGCCAAGTGGTCGGGCCGGAAATGAGAGGCCAGCCGGCAGGCGGCGATGTTGGTGACGATCGGCGGTGCGTCCGGGGGCAAAAAGTAGGGGGCGAGCGCACGGAGGATTTCGAGGCGGCCGCCTCCGTTGCCACGCACGTCGATGATCAAGGCGTCGGTGTTGCGGGCCTCGTCCATGAATTCGAGAATTTCCGGGATCCGGTCGATCTCCATTGCCGGGATGCGGAGGTAGCCGACATTGTCGGACAGAATGCGGCTTTCGCCGATGACCACGCTGCGGATGGAACGGGGGCGCTGATCGGTTAAGCTGAAACTGCGGGTCACCGATCCATGGGAGCCCGCAAGCGTAACGATGATGTCCTCGCTGCGGGCAAGCCCCAAGTCTTCGCGCAGCTTGTCCACGCGCCGCAGTGCGCGCACGGTCCGGCGCCGATTGAGTTGCGGGGATGCGTAGGCGAAATGCCGGGCGGCTGCGGCCACCCAATCATCGACCGCAACGCCGTCGATGGCAGTGATGAACGGATAGCTCGGTTCGACGAAGGCACGCTCGGACGACCCGCCGCCGATGGCGAGGACCGCCGTGCCGGTATCCGCGATACGAAACGGCAGATACTTGGCGCCTTCGTCTTCGAACCAGGCGCCAGCGAACGCATGGCCGTCGCCGAGCAGCGCGATGATGCGTTGCACGCCGCGCAGCAGGTCGATGCGCCGCATGGCCTCGGGCAGCTGACGGACGACGGCATCGAGCGCACCGATGACATTGTGGTCGCTCTTGTGCAGATAGGAACTTTGCGTCAGCAGTTTGTGGCGCAAGAACGCCAGGTCACGGCGTGCGCTCTCGCCGAGAACAATCTCCGCGGGAATGCGCACGCTGCTCAGCGCCGGGTGCAACGTGAAATCCGACATGTCCCGGTCCACGTTTCGTCCGTGGACCGCAATCACATTGCGCCGCGGCTTCAGAGCGGCAGTGGACACCGCGAATACTTCGCGGCGTTCCGCTTCGTGGTCGCCGACGACCCGGCCGCGCGCTACTCCAACGCGGGCGGCCAGACGGCCGTTGACGTAGGCGAGAAACGCGTCATCGTAGCGGACGTGCAGGTGCAGTTTCTCCGGCACGGCGGGCAGGTGGAACTCGCCGCGCAGGTAGACGCTGTCGTAGCCGCCCTTCATGTCGGTCAGGATCGTGCGGTCGTCATCGTCGCCGTAGCCGAAACCCGCGCGGCCCGTGCGCCATTGTGTATCGTCGTAGTCCGGGCGAAGCCAGCGGGGGTCCGGCGGGGTGGGTGCAGCGTGATAGCGCCACTCCGCCCCCATCGGGATGAGGAACGCGGAGGTCGGCTCGTCGCTGCGCGCAACGGCGATCGCCCCAAAGGCGATCAGGACGGCACCGGCGCACGCGGCTGCGGAGCGCATGGTTGTATTTAAGGGGACATATGCCTTGCCCCCTGTGCATCTGACGGCTGGCGGGCTTTCAGCCCTCCGCGCTCGCCTCGCCTTATCACGAGGGCGCGGCTATTGTTTCTTTGGCCAGGTCATTGACCGGGTTAGGATGGCCGTGTGATCGAACGGGTCTACTCCTTTCATCCTGCGCTTCTAAGCTACATGCTGCCCGAGGGCGCGCACATGGCCAGAACGCTCTATCGGGACCGAAGAGTATACGATGGGCGTTCAGCCGAAGGCAAAAGGCGATGGCCAGCACACGGCGCGTCGGGCGACGGGTAGGAGCGATGGAGCCCGGTGCATCCTGCACCTCGGGGACGTGCGCAAAGCCAATCCACTCGATCAATGAATTCGTTGGCCGTCCGGTGCAGCCCGCCGGTGGCATACGGCTCACTATATGCGCATACATCATGGTATGCTAGTGTGCTGTCCCGCAAATAACTTTACTTAGTCGTTCCACTTTGGCGAGGATGGAATCGGCGGTGGCGGTCCAGACGAACGGGCGGGTCTTGGTGTTGTAGTCATTGACGAAGCGGTCGATTTTTCCGGTGAGTTGCTTGACCGAGGAAAAGGTGCCGCGGCGGATGGCTCTTTGGGTGATGATGCCGAACCAGCGTTCGACCTGGTTGAGCCACGACGCGTAAGTCGGCGTGTAATGCAGGTGATAGCGTGGCCGCCTCGCCAGCCAGGCTTTCACTTTGGCGTGTTTATGGGTGGCGTAGTTGTCCACCACCAGATGCACGTCCAGGGTTTCGGGGACGTTGCGGTCGATGTGGCGCAGGAACGCCAGGAACTCCTGATGCCGGTGGCGGCGCTTGCATTGGGCCAGCACTTCGCCGCTGGCGACGTCCAGGGCCGCGAACAAGGCGGTGGTCCCATGCCGGACGTAGTCGTGGGTGACCCCCTCAACATAGCCCAGTCCCATCGGCAGCATCGGCTGGGTGCGCTGAAGCGCCTGGATCTGGCTTTTTTCGTCCACGCACAGCACCACGGCGTGATCCGGCGGATGCAGATACAGCCCGACGATGTCGCGTACTTTCTCGATGAAGAACGGATCGTTGGACAGTTTGAAGGTCCGCTGGCGGTGCGGCTTCACGCCGAACAACTCGAACCAGCGCGCCACGGTGCTTTTGGAGACGCCGCAGTGCTCGGACATGGAACGCACCGTCCAGTGGGTGGCGCCCGGCGGCGGCGATTGCAGCGCCGCGCTGATGACCTCGGCCACCTGTTCATCCTGATGCGACCGGGGACGCCCCGGACGCAGTTGGTCGTGCAATCCGGCCAGGCCCTGCGCAAGGTAGCGGCGGCGCCACTTGCCGACCGTGGGCTGACTCAGCTTCAGGCGCCGGGCGATCGAGGCGTTCGACTCGCCTTCGGCGCAGGCCAGAACGATCTGCGCGCGGCGGACGATGCCGTGGGGAAGCGAACGGGAGTTCACGATCGTCAGCAACTCGGCTTGGTCGTCTTCTGCCAGGGACAGAGGGGCAAGAAATCGGCCACGGGGCATCGGCGTACTCCAGTCAATGAACAGGCCTCCAAGTATATAACTAATTTATGGGACAAGACACTAGGTTGCGCTGGTGGGGTGGATGGCGGGCGCGTTCAAGGTGAGCGCGGACCTGTAAGAAATTTTGTGTGTGAGCCGGTTGTCATCGTTTAGGCTGCCAGTTGAAATCGCTCGCCGAACTGGATCGCGAACTGGTTCTTGGCAGCATGCCACTCCTTGGGTGGTTTTTTTCCACTTGGCCGTGATATTCCGTAGCGCCAGGTAGATCAGCTTGGTGGCAGCCTCGTCGCTTGGAAAATGCCCTTTGTTGCGGATCGCCTTGCGGACCTGGCTGTGCAGGCTCTCGATTGCATTGGTTGTATGAGGATTTTCCGCACTTCGGGCGAAAAGGCGAAAAACGGAATCACTTCGTCCCAACGCACACGCCGACCGGACCATATATGCGAAAAATACTTGACACTACCACCACCCAACACGGCTCCTGTACGGCAATGCCTCCTGCTGTCGACCGGGCGTTCGTGGCTGTACCACCGTCGAAGGGAAAAGTGCTGAGACGCTCCGTGAGCAGCGTAGGCGGATAGGCTGTTTCCGTCGCCAGCGGTAAACGTTCGGGGAAGCTGTGGAGGGAGACGTTGAACGCGTCACCACGGCACTGAATAGAACCCCTCCGGGGTCTGGGGGTCTGGTAACGGACGCTGCGATGCGCTATTGTGCGGCGCGTGGCGGCTCTCGACAACGACTTCTCCGTAGATATATCCGTAGATGGCGGGCTGGCCGAGTCGGCGCCGTTGGACACGCCGGCGGATTGGCGAATGCTGTATGTGCGGGAACGGGCTCGCGCGGACGCGGCTGAAGGTCGTTGTGAAGAACTTCGCCGGGCGGCGTTGATCGCCCGCAGCGATGCCGGCTCGTGGAAGTGGCGGTTCAAGTCCTGCCGGGGGAGGCTGACCGAGGCGCAGCAGCAGGCGAAGGCGCTGCGCCGCGCGCAAAAGGCGCTGCCCTTGTTGCAGACGGAATTGGCCCATGTGGAGCAGCTTCTTGGCAGCGCCGGACCTGGGCCGGACGAGGACGCCGGCATCGCAATCGCGCGCCGGGCGGTTGGCCGATTGCGCGGGCTCGTGTCCAACGGCCCCGCGGAGCGGGCCGGGGCCGCCCGCTGCAGGCGAATACACAGGGTACGGCACGCGTCGGTCAAGTCGCTGCGCAACGAAGTCGATCGGCTGAACAGGCTTCTGCGGGAGCAGACGGAGGAGACCGAGTGCCTCAGGGCGACGGGCAAGAAGCTGTCCAAGGATACCGTTCGGCTGTACAAGGAGCTGGCCGTATTGCACGACACCGAGGTCAGGCTTGGCAGGGTGTTCGACGAGAACCGCCGGCTGCGCCATGCCCTGGACATCGCCCAGGCCGGACAGGAGAAGCTGAAGCGCCGGCTGGTCAAGCTCCGGGCGGCGGGAGCGACGTTGTCGAAGCGGCCGTTCGACGAGGCCGCTCACCTTCGCACCGCGCTGCGCCGGTCGCGGCGCCACAAGGCCGCGATCAAGTTGCTGTCCCGGGGGAACGCCCGGCTGCGCCGGACCGTGAAGGGATCGCGGCGCCGGATCGAGAGGCTGGAAGCGCGCCTGGCCCGATTGCGCGCGACCGGGGCGGTGCTGTCGAAGCGGTTGTACGGCCGCAAGAGCGAGCGGCAGGACCGGGCGCGCTCGCCCCGCCCGCGCGGTCAGCAGCGCGGCGCGCCCGGCCACGGCCCGACGCCTCGGCCCGGGCTCGAGCAGCGCGTCGAAGAACACCGTCCGCCGCCGGAGGCGTGCGTGTGCGCCCGATGCGGACAACGCTATGCGCCCAACGGCGCCGGGCAGTCCACCGTCGTCGAGATCGAGGTCAAGGCCTACCAGCGGGTGATCCACCGTCCGCGCCTGCGCCGCAGTTGCGGCTGCGCCGGTTCGCCGCTGGAAGTGTCGGCGCCCCCGGCGCCCCGGCTGTTCGCCCACACGCTCTACGGCAACAGCGTGTGGGCGTGTTTTTTGTTCGAGCGCTACGCCTGCCTGCGCACCCTCAACGGCGTCGCATCGTGGCTGTCGGACCGGGGGCTGTCGATCTCGCCGGGCACGCTGGCCGACAGCGTGCCCCGCTTCGCGCCGCTGTTCGAGCCGCTCGCCGAGGCGATCCTGGCGCACCAGAACACCGCGACGCTGCGCCACGCCGACGAGACGTCCTGGCGCGTGCAGGCGCTACGGGGGCAGGACCGCTCCAGCCGGGCCTGGCTGTGGACGTCGGTCAGCGACGACGCGGTCTACTTCCATATCGATCCCTCGCGCAGCGCCGAGGCGGCGCACAAGCTCTTCGCCGGCGCCGTCCTGAGCACGGTCATCGTCTGCGACCGTTACAGCGCCTACAAGCGGATGGCGCGCCTGCTCGGCGGCACGGTGACCCTGCAGTTCTGCTGGAGCCACATGCGCCGCGACTTCATCGAGTGCGCGGCCGGCCAGGAGGAGCTGACGCCCTGGTGCCAAGCCTGGATCGAGCGAATCGCGGCAATCTACCGGCTCAACGAGGCGCGGCTGGAGCACTATGACCCGGGCCTGCAACGTCAGACCCCGCCGTTCGACACGGCGCAGGCCGTGCTCAAGCAGGCGCTCGATGCACTGTTCGAACACGCCGGCGCCGAACTGGCCGCCCTGCCGGAGCAGGCGCGCGAGGGCAAGGCGTTGCGCTCGCTGGTGAACCACCGCGATGGGCTGAGTGTGTTCCTCGACCGCCCCCGCGTCCCGCTCGACAACAATCGCGCCGAACGCCTGATCCGGGGCCCGGCCATCGGGCGCAAGTTGAGCTTCGGCTCCGACAGCACGGACGGCGCGGCGTTCACCGCGACGATGTACTCGGTGATCGGCACCCTCGCCGCAAACGGCATCGACACGCTGCGCTGGCTGGAGGCATGGCTGGCAGCCTGCGCGGAGAACGGGCGTCAACCGCCGCACGACCTCTCGCCCTGGCTGCCGTGGACGATGAGCCGGGAGCGCCGCCGCGAACTCACGGCGCCCGGATGACCGACACGATCGAGTGCCGCTATCACGGGCGCGACTTCACCGCCGGGGAAATGGCGCTGCTGCGCGCGCTCATCGCCGGGCCGCCGGCGCTGAACCGCCATGCCCTGTCGAAGGAGTTCTGCCGGCGCATCGGCTGGGTCAAGCCCGACGGCGGGCTCAAGGACATGATGGCCCGGGTCGTCATGCTCGCCATGCACCGCGACGGCCTCATCGTCCTGCCGCCCCCGAAGTGGGGGCATAATCGGCCCGGGCCAATCGCGTTCGGACCCGACACGGAACCGCCGCTGTTCCCGCCTCCCGCCAGCCTCGACGAGGTGCGCCCCGTTCAATTGCGCGCGGTCGTGCGCCGCACCCGCGGGGGCACGCTCTGGAACGAGTTCGTCGCCCGTTACCATTACCTCGGCTACAAGACCCTGGTCGGCGCTCAGATGCGCTACGCCGTGCATGACCGCAACGGCCATCCGCTCGCCATGCTCGGGTTCTCCACCGCGGCCTGGAAGCTCGCCCCGCGCGATGACTTCATCGGATGGTCACCGGAGCTTCGCAAGAAGAACCTGCCCCTGGTCATCGACAACCCGAGGTTCCTGATCCTGCCCTGGATCCGGATCCCCAACCTCGGCTCACACCTCCTCGCCCTCGTGCGCCGCCGACTGCCGCGGGACTGGGCCGAACGATACAACACCCTCCCCGTGCTCATTGAGACCTTCGTCGAAACACCGCGCTACACCGGCGCCGTCTACCGGGCCTCGGGCTGGATCCATGTCGGCGCCACCCAGGGCCGGGGGCGTTACGATCGGCACAAGCAATGCGACAAGCCCCGTAAGGACGTCTGGCTCCGGCCGCTCAGAAAAGACTGGCAACGCACCCTCAACCGATAAAATCCCACACGGTCGGTGGCGGCTACCTCTGAACGTGCCAGCCAGTCGATGACGGGTTCATCAGCTAACGTCTCCACGGCTTCCCCGAACGTTTACCAACGTCTCCACGGCTTCCCCGAACGTTTACACCGCCAGCGCCACGACGATATGCGCCCGAATTCACCCGAATCCGCTTCCGATACGCTTACGGAGTTAAGGTGCAAGGTTAGAAATAATGTAAAAACAATAGCTTAGATATATAGGAAACGATATATTACATTCGTGTCGAGCGCAATCATTCCTCGCACGCGCCTTCGGCTATTGCGCGCTCCATGTCCTTCAGCGTTGCGGCGGGCGTGCCGTCGGGGCGCCGCAACAAGCCGTACAGACGGCTGATCGGACGCACGGGCCGAATGCGCACTTCATCTTCGAGAATAACGTAGCGGACGCGATCTCCTTCACCCACGCCAAGCGCTGTCCGCACCGGTTTCGGCAACGTCGTCTGTCCTTTTGAAGTAATTGCGGATTCAACCATAATGCATACTCCCTTACGTTTATAAATAATACCTTACAAAAGGACAAAAGGTAAGGAAAGAATCAATCTGCATTTCCTGTGTGAAACAGGAAGTCCGTGATCATGCCGTCGGCCGGCCCGTCCTGAGGTCTCGCAGGATCTCGCGCGCTGCGTTGCGCCCCGGAATGCCGCTTACGCCGCCGCCCGGATGTGCCCCGGCGCCGCAGTGGTAGAGACCGGCGATCGGTCCGCGGTACGCGGCATAGCCCATCACCGGGCGGTTGCTCCACAACTGGCCTGGGGTGTGGGCGCCGTGAAAGATATCGCCGCCCGGCAGACGGAAGCGTTGTTCAAGGTCCGCGGGCGTCAATATCTGGCGGGCGATCACCGAGCGGCTGAAGTTGGGAGCGAAGCGGTCCACGGCGGCAAACACGGTATCGGCGGCTTCTTCGCTGCACTGCTCCCAATCTCGCTTGCGGGGAAAGTGCTGGCAGAACAGGCTGGCTACATGCTTGCCCTCAGGCGCCAGCGTGTCATCCACGGTTGACGGGATCAACAGTTCGATCACCGGATGCTCGGACCAGGCGCCGCGGCGCGCGTCCAGATACGCGTTCTCCATGTAGTTGAGGGTCGGGGCGATGACAATGCCGGCGCCGTGGTGGTCCTGGTTTCCTATGACGTACAACAGATAGTCAGTCAGTCCTTGTCTGCACTTGTCTGCACGCCTGAGCTGGTTGCCGCGACCCCCTGACATATGTTAGGTTCTTGAAACGGGAGGAGGGACAGTTGCACCCCCCCCCCCCCCGATTGCGTGGGTTTCGTGGCCGCTGTTACCTCCTCCCCGGGATCAATCGGGGCATACGGAGGGGACACTCATGCGCACTCGTACCAATAGCCGCTGGTTCGCGGCTTTCATCCTGGTTTTCCTGGCGCCGGCAATAGGCTTGCCGCAGGATGCCGATTCGGACGAAGACGATTCACAAGGGGGGGGGCGATAGAGGCGCCCGAACCGATTCTAATGGCGCAGGCGCAGCAACCGGCGGCGGAGACAGAGTCGAGTCAGGATGAGGCGGACGAGGACAGCGCCGATGCCGATGCGGAAACAGGCGATACCGTGGTTGAGGATGCACTCGCACTCAAGCAAGTCGTCGTCACCGGCACACGTCTGAGCCGAGCGCCCAGTCAGATCGCGGCCAACCTGATAACTTTGGATGAAGGCATGCTTCGGGCCACGGGTGAAACAAGTCTCGACAAAGCGTTGCGTACGCTGCCTCAAAACCAACTCGGCTCGAGTTCAACGGCGACTTATGCAAGACTTGGGGGTCAACATTTCAACGGCGCGACCAATTTGAGTGGCGCATCGGCGATCAACTTGAGAGGCCTGGGGGATGGGGCGACCCTGGTGCTGGTGGACGGAAAGAGGATGGGCTCCTCGGGCCTCACCGGTGGGGTAACGGATATCTCCGGTATCCCGACCTCCTCCATTGAACGCGTGGAAATCATGCTGGACGGCGCATCCGCCATCTACGGCTCCGATGCGGTGGGCGGCGTGGTGAACATCATTACCCGCAAGGACTATGAGGGCGTGGAGCTCGAAGTCAGTCACTCGGTGCCGGGCCGGGGCGGATTCGACGAAAGCTCGCTGACGCTGACCGGTTCATGGTTGTGGGGTGAAACCCGGTGGCGAGGCAACGTGCAGGCCAGCAGCCACAGCCATCTCTATGGCAGGGACCGCCCGGGCAAATACGATTCGAACAACTATTGCAAAAAGGGTTGCTTCCGGGGCTCTCGCAACATCTACGAGTACCAGGGAACGCTCTACCGGCCGAGTCAACTTCCACCCGGCATAACCAACAGTTCCCCCGGGGTAACGGATATCTGGTTGACGGAACTGCAACCCGATGGCTCCCTGGTAATCAAGGCGAGATCTCTAACTGGCGATTTGACCGGGCAGGAGTCGACGATGGACAACGCATCGCTCTTGCCGGAGCAGGACCGGATCAGCGCGATGCTGGGATTCGATCATGATTTCGGCGCCACGCGCCTGTCAGCGCAAGCCTACTATATGGATCGCACCACAACGACGGATCAGGGCGACGCAGACTTTGCCCACTTCAATTTCCCGGGGCCCGACGGTGACAATGCGTTCATGTATTGGTCGGTGTCAGGGATCGAAAGGGACTCCACCGCAACACAGGAAGTATTTCGAGTGAATTTCGATCTGACCGGCTCCGTGTTCGGCATGGAGTGGACGTTTGGCGCCGGCGCCACCAATGATCGAAGTGACAATCATCATACGGGTAACTTATTTGCCTACGAACCTGACGTACCGCCGCACCTGGCGGATCAGGTTCGGGCGTTCGAATTAGCATCCGTGCGACCTGACTATGTTGAGTTCATAGGAATTGAGACCTTCAGGGAATTCTTCGGCCAGGAGCTGTCAAGCGGTTGGACGAATACCACCGACTGGGCCGAAGCGACGCTGTCAGGTTCCTGGCTGAGCTTGCCGGGAGGCGACGCTCGGTTCGTGGTAGGCGCTGCCTGGCGCTCGACGGGGTTGAAGACCGACAACAAGCGGAATGACTATGGTCACAATGACAACAATGGTGCTAATTGGACCGAAGAGCCGGGATTGGGAATCCGATTCGGCACTTGGGACACTAAGTTTGTAGATGACAACGTCGGGCTCTTTGCCGAGTTCGCGGCGCCTGTTCTGGAATCGCTGGATCTGTCCGCGGCGGTAAGGTGGGACGATTACAACCACTTTGATTCCGACACCACTTATTCGATAGGCGCCGTCTGGCGGCCGATCGGCTCGGTCAGACTGCATTCGAACCTTTCGACCTCGTACATCATCCCAACCGCCCGGGACAAGGTGGAAGATCCCAATAATTTCTTTATCGGGCAGGATTGGCGGTGCGCGAGAGTCGCAGATTGGGCTGAACTGGCGTTACCTGGCGGCGGGCCGCCGGGACCGGAAGATTGTCCCGGCGCCCCGCTCAGACGGCAGAATCCCGACGGCTCGTTGGCGACCACGCCCGGGGAGTCGTTCATCTACTTCTCCCACCTGGTATATGGCGGGAACCCGAACCTATTGCCCGAACAAGGGGAGAGCATTTCGGTGGGTGTCGAGTTTACGCCCCAGGCCATACCGGGACTGTCGCTGGACCTTACCTGGAGATCGGTGGACTATACGAACAAGATTGTCGGGTCAAGCAACCGCGGTGACGTTCCTCACTATGTTGGCGTGGACTCGGCCGAAGTTTATGCCTTTATCCTTCCCGATCCCAGTGGCATCGACGCATACTACGCGGATCGCAGAAATGTTAACGCCGCCGCCTGGACCAACGAAGGGCTGGACCTTGAAGCTCGATACGATTGGTCAACGGATTGGGGTAGCTGGAGCATTGACGCTCTGATCACCCAAACCAGCTCGTTTTACAAGGACATCGGAGATGGTAGCGAAGCATACGATTATGTCGGCGATGTCGAAGCGAATCGCCGTATCTGGGCTTTGGTGCCCGATTACCGCGGTATGCTGAGTGTGGGGTTCGACTCGGCCGATCAGCGCTGGTCGGCCTGGCTGAGCGCTGTTCACACCTCGGTCGTGAGTTCAACCTTTTCATGGGGAGGGGAACCGCGTAAGGTGATCCACGATGAGCCTCTGTACGTGAATCTGAGCGGTCAATATCAAGTCGGCGAACGGTTCGGCTTGTTGTCGAATTCGGTACTGATCCTGCGAATTACCAACCTGTTTGATGATCTTTCGGAGCATAAGGAGATCCTGGCCTCTAGCGGCGAACTGCGTAATGATGGTGTAGTTAACGCCAAGTTCGATGATCCTCGGGGCCGCACCTTTACCCTGGGAATGAAGATGCAGTTCTAGGCCGCAAGCATCGCGCAGCGCCGGAGACTTACATCGGAGTCTCCGGCGCTCCCCGTTTCCGCCCCCGCCCCCTCCTGGGAACGAGGGCTGCCAGCCCTCGACGAGGGCAAGATGCCCTCGCTTGTATGTTTGAATGGAGCCACCCTCGGGGCCCTCGAGCCGCCGAGGGTGGCGGTGGTAGGACCGTGCCCTCGCTGGCCTTTAAGAGCCGTATGGGAGTTGGGTCGCCACCGTCTTTTCTCACCGTCCTGAATGGATACATGAGCAACAAGGCTCGCATTACAAGCACAGGAGAAGAAAAGATGATTCATCATACCGTAGGCGTAGACATCTCAAAAAGACACTTGGACGCCCACCAACTTCCCGAGGAGAAGGCCGCCCAGTTCACCAATGACGCAGCAGGCTTTAGGCAACTGATCGCCTGGATCGGCACCCCCGTCAAGTGTGTGGCCTATGAACCCACCGGACCTTACCATCGTGACTTTGAGCTGGCCCTTCTCAAAGCCAAGCTGCCGCTGGCCAAGGTCAATCCCTGGCAGGCAAGGCGCTTCGCCCAGGCTACCGGACAGCGTGCCAAGACCGATGCGGTGGATGCGCGCATGCTGGCGGGGATGGCCGCTACGCTGACCCTTAGGCCCACGCCGCTTCCTTCGAAGCGCCAACGGGCATTGAGCGACTTGCAGTCCGCCAAAAACAAACTCATCCGGGACCGCACCGCTCAACTCAACGGGGGCGATCATCTCCGTGATCCCCTGCTCAAAAGGCAGCATCAGACCCACCTGAATATGCTCAATCGCCATCTCAAAGCCATCGACGTCAAGATCCAAGAGCTCATCGCCGCCGAGCCGACCCTGGCCCGCAAAGCCGAGATCATCGCCTCGATCCCCTCGCTGGCGTCGAATACCGCCGCGAACCTGCTGGCCGAGATGCCCGAACTGGGCACCCTCAGCAACAAGGCCGCGGCCAGCCTGGCCGGGTTGGCCCCCATCGCACGCGAATCCGGCGCCTGGCAGGGCCGCCGCTTCATCCAGGGCGGGCGGCATCCCGTGCGCCGGCTCTTATACATGCCCGCCGTGGCCGCGGTCCGCTGCAATCCAGACATGAAGCAAACCTACCGGACCCTGGCCGAACGCGGGAAACCCGGTAAGGTCGCGATCGTGGCCGTCATGCGCAAGCTCCTGATCCTGGCCAACGTCCTGATCCAACAAGACCGCCTGTGGACCCCCCAGCGGCCCCAGGCCCATACAAAACAACCCATCGGCGAGAGCCCCTTGCCGATGCCATCTCCGGAACACACTCCGCCAGAATCCAACCGGCGAAACACCCAAAGGACAAACCACACACCCGTTCCAATTGGCCCATCCATATCTCTGGCTGCCCATGCTTGACAACATGGATACTCCCAAAGGAACAACCCTGGGAACGAGGGCTTCCCGCCCTCGGAGGACAGGATGTCCTCGTCCCCAAAGGAACAACGCTGGGAACGAGGGCTTCCAGCCCTCGACGAGGGCAAGATGCCCTCGCTCCGAAAGGAACAACCCTGGGAACGAGGGCTGCCAGCCCTCGACGAGGGCAAGATGCCCTCGTTCCGATGTCTCGCCCGCCAAAGAAACCGCTGATGGCGGCGGGTGTTACGGCCAAAGCCCGTTCGTTTGCAACGCATTGAGAAACTGTTTCACTGGCCACACGTGAATGCCATCTTCGGTCCGGAAGGCGCGTTCTCCGTCGTAGATAAGGATGCGGCGAACCAGGCGTAGCAAGTTGGTGATGGCGTGCAACCCCTTGAGCAAGGTAGTGTTGTACCGTCTTGCCGCTTTGGCTTCAATAGCGAGGCATTCGGTATCCCGGCTGAGCAGGAAATCAACTTCCGTGTAGGATTCTGCGGGAGCCCAGTAGTGGATCGCGTCGAATACCGGCTGTTCTTGCGCGCCACGTCGGCGTCCCGGGCGATGCCCGCCACATTCAGGGATTGTCCGTGCAACAACGCGGCAATGGGCAGGAAACGAACGAAACCGGGTAGGTTGCGGACCAGGGCTTCGGCTCGAATCTCCTCCCGCAGGTACAGCTGGACATAGCTTTCGAGAACTTCACGAAGCTGAGGCCGGGTAGTGGAGTAAGTCGTTTGTATACCATGCCGTCACAAATGCCCGAAAAGTGACGATACAACAAGCCAGCTCTTCGATCCGACGATCACGTCCCGCGGTGTGCCCGAGACTCACATCACAAGTCTCCGCCGCTTCCGGCCCTCGATCTCCCCTGGGAACGAGGGCTTCCAGCCCTCGGCGAGGGCAGGATGCCCTCGTTCCCAGCGTGTTCCCTGCGCGTCTGCGCCTGCTGTGAAAACTCCCGGGTGACGATACAGGCGTGAGACGACACTAGAGGTCGCGCAATATCTCTCGCGCCGCGTTGCGCCCGGGGATGCCGCTGACGCCGCCGCCGGGATGGGCGCCGGCGCCGCAGTGGTAGAGGCCGGGGATCGGCCCGCGATAGGCGGCGTAGCCCATGACGGGCCGATTGCTCCACAACTGGTTCAGGGTGTGGGCGCCGTGAAAGATGTCGCCGCCCGGAAGGCCAAAGCGCCGTTCGAGATCGGCCGGCGTGAGTACCTGCCGGGCGATCACCGAGCGGCTGAAGTTGGGTGCGACGCGGTCCACGGCAGCGAATACCGTATCGGCAGCTTCTTCGCCGCATTGCGCCCAGTCCCGCTGGCGCGGGAAGTGCTGGCAGAACAGGCTCGCCACGTGCTTTCCGGCGGGCGCCAGTGTGTCGTCCACAGTCGATGGGATCAGCAGTTCGATGACCGGCTGCTTTGACCATGCGCCGCGGCGCGCGTCCAGGTAGGCGTTCTCCATGTATTCCAGCGTCGGGCCGATGATGATGCCGGCCCGGTGGTGGTCCTGTATTCCTTTGCCCGGCTTGCATTCGAATTGCGGGAGTTCCGCAAGCGCGACGTTGATCCGCAGGACCGCCGACTCGGTCCGGGTTCGTTCGATCCGGCTGCGGAAATCGGCATCCAGAACATCGCTGTCGATCAGGTCCAGGTAGAGGTGTTTCGGAGCCAGGTTGGCGGCGATCACCTGGGCGCGGCAAACGGAGCCGTCGGCGAGAACTGCGCCGCGTGCGCGGCCGGCCTCGACAATGACTTGCCTGACCTCGGCGCCGGTCTCGACGGCTACGCCCAGAGCGCGCGCCTGGGCCAGCATGGCCTGGGTGATCGCGCCCATGCCGCCTACGGCATGTCCCCACACGCCCTTTTGGCCGGCGACATCTCCCAATGCATGGTGCAGGAGCCCGTAGGCCGTTCCCGGCGCGTAGAGAGAGGCGTGATTGCCCACCAGGGCGTCGAAGGCGAATGCCGCCTGGACATGCGGGTTCTCGAACCAGCTCTTCAGCAAATCCGCGATCGGCATCAGGAAGAGATCAGCCAGGTCCCGCCGCCGGCGCATGCTGAGCCGCTTCGCGTCCTTTGCCGCCAACGCGGCGTGGACCCAATCGCGCAGACCGCCGCCCACATTCGGGGGCGGGCGCCGCATCTGCCGGAGAACAACGTCGCCGACCTCCCGGATCATTGCGCGAAACCGGGGGAGCGCCTCGGCATCGCGCGGCGAGAAGCGGGCGAATTCCCTTGCGGTGTCCTTGTCCTCGTTGTGGATGGACAAAGACTCGCGCTCCGACAGGGGCAGGAAATTCGCCATCGGCCGCGGGATGATTCGCAATCCATGCTCGTGCAGCTTGAGATCGCGGACGATTTCGGCGTCCAGCAGGCCCACGGTGTAGCTCGCGGTTGAATTGCGGAACCCGGGATGGAATTCTTCGGTGACTGCAGCGCCGCCAACAATTCGCCTACGCTCGAGGATGCGCACCCGCAGTCCGGCGGCGGCCAGGTAGCAAGCACAAACGAGGCCATTGTGACCGCCACCCAGAATGAGGACGTGGTCTTGAGTGCTCACCCTGCCGATTCGTTGCCGTCAGTGGCGCTTGGCCGTCAGTCCCGCCCCAGGCCGTACCACGACCCGCGGCCCGCGCCGTAGCGACGCAAATGACCCAGGCGCGTCAGCTCCCTCAGATGGTCCTTGATGGTGTTGCGGTTTGCGCCCGTGGCTTTCACGGCTGCGGCAACCGTGAGCCGGCCATGTTGCCTGCACAGTTCCAGAATCTGCGCAGAGAGCTGCGGCAGGCTACCGAAAACCAATCGCTCACGCTCCATCTTCTTCTCCAGTCGCTTGACCTGCGCTTGCAGGGACTTGAGAAAGAAGCTCAGCCAGGGATGCCAGTCCGGAGACTCCGTTCGTATCGTGCGCTGGGTGCGCCGTAGCGCTACGTAGTAGTCTTCCCTTGATTGTTCGACAATACTCTCCAGCGAGCCATAAGGCGCATAGGCGTAACCGGCGCGCAACAGCAGCAGAGTCGTCAGAATGCGTGAAAGCCGGCCGTTGCCGTCCTGGAAAGGATGAATTTCCAGAAACACAACGACGAATATCGCGATCACAATCAGTGAATGCAATGTCTTCGCCTTTAGATTTTCACGTGTCCAATCCACCAGCTCCGTCATCAGGCGCGGCGTGTGAAACGGCGACGCGGTCTGAAAGACCACGCCAAGACGCTTGCCGTCCGGCGCAATGGCTTCCACGTGATTGTCCAGTTTCTTGTATTCGCCGCGATGCCGCTCATCCCTGGACGAGTACTTGAGCAGGTCGCGATGAAGCTGCCTGAGGTGATTTTCCGTAAGCTGAATTTCTCGCCAGTTTTCGATGATCGCATCCAGCGCATCGGAGTAGCCGGCCACTTCCTGCTCGTCGCGAGACGCGAGACTTGTGACCTTCAGATCCGACAGCAGCCGCTCAACGTCCTTGTCGCTCAATTTTGCTCCTTCGATCCGGGTTGACGAACCGATGCTCTCAACCGAAGCGACGCGTCTTAGCGCCTTCAGCCGCTCGGGCGCAATCCGGCCAATGGCCGCCCAGGCGCCCTTGAATTCATCAATCTCCGCAATGAGGCGCAGGATACCGGGCGAAATCACCAGCGACTCCGTCCGTATCCCCATTACCACTTGTCCCTCCATTACCATCCATTCTACTACCCTCTCTCCTCCATTTACCCAACCATTACCATCCATTAGAGACCGGGCCCGTCCAAAGAACCGGCTAGTCGCGGAAGGCCGGGATGACCTCGGCCGTTATCATCGCCCACTGTGAACGGTGCGCAAGCGGAGCAAATGTCCATAACGGCCTCCATGCTGTACGACCTGGTTGCGTGTCCGCACCGCTTGCACATGGACACGTTTGCCGATCCGTCCGGGCGCAATCCCGTCAGCGCGTTTGTCCAACTGCTCTGGAAGAAAGGCGCGCTGTACGAAAACGAAGTCATGGCGGGCCTGGAAACCCCGTTTACCGACCTTTCCGGCTATCACGTAGAGGAGCAGGAACGGAAGACTCGCGAGGCGATGCTCCGGGGAGACGCATTGATCTACGCCGGGCGGATCCGGGCCGACGGGCTGCTGGGCGTTCCGGACCTGATGCGCCGGGAAGGCAGCGGCTATGTTGCCGGCGACATCAAGTCCGGGGCCGGCGTGGAGGGTTCGGAGGACCTCGCAAAACCCAAGAAGCACTACGCCGTTCAACTGTCGCTATATACCGACATCCTCGAACGGACCGGATTTTCCGCCGCAAGGAAAGGGTTTATCTGGGACATCCACGGAAACGAGGTCGATTACGACTTCACCCGCCCTCAGGCCCCGCGTAATCCCCGGACGTTGTGGGAGGAGTATGAGGCGGTTCTCTCGCAAGCCCGGGGCATTCTTTCCGGGCAGCGCGAAACGCGTGCGGCTTATGCTGGTATTTGCAAGCTATGCCACTGGCATTCGGCGTGCCTGGAGCAACTCAAAGGGGCGGACGATTTGACGCTGATTCCCGAACTAGGGCGCGCGAGGCGCGATGTCATGATGGAACGCGTGCCTACTGTGGATGCGCTCGCGAAGGCCGAACCGTCTGAATTTGTCAAGGGCAGGAAAACAATCTTCCGCGGGATTGGTCCGGACACGCTTGGCAAGTTCTCCGAGCGCGCCAGGCTTCTGGCAGCGGGTCCGGGCGCGAGGCCGTACCTTAAACAACCCCTGGAGTTCCCGACCGCGCCCGTGGAGTTGTTCTTCGATATCGAAGTCGATCCCATGCGCGACCACTGCTACCTGCACGGCTTCGTGGAGCGGCGTAGCGGCGACAGCAACAATGAGCGGTTCGTTTACTTCTTCGCCGGGGAAGCGACGGAGGAGGCCGAGAAACTGGCGTTCGCGCAGGCCTGGGATTTCATACGGTCCAGCCGCCCGTGCGCAATCTACTACTACGCTCCATACGAAAAAACCATCTACCGGAAACTCCACGACAAGCATCCCGACGTTTGCTCGCGCGAGGATCTGGACGCACTGTTCGACGCGGCCGAAACGGTGGACCTGTACACGGATGTCGTTCGCAAATCCACCGAATGGCCGACACACGACTACAGCCTGAAAACGCTGGCCCGCTACCTCGGCTTCGACTGGCAGGACACGGATCCGTCGGGCGCCGCTTCCATCGAGTGGTTCCACCGCTGGACGGAGACAGGGGATGAAGCGATCCAGCAGCGCATCCTTGCCTACAACGAGGACGACTGCCGAGCCACCCGCGTGCTGCGCGACGCCCTGCAAAGCATGGCCGAAAATCCCGGCCAGGGATAAACGCCGGGTAAATCAAGCGGGCTGAAGGCGCCGATGCGCCGTGCCCGCAGTTTACGGAAGAGTTCGACTCATACGATATTGATATAATAGTATTCCTATATGCGAAAAACTCTATATACTTGATATTCTATTATTCTTTTCCGACTCCCCACGCGAAGTTCAAAACCACCTTGCGGCAGCGCTGCGCAAGCGCCGCCGCGCCCGCAAGCACAGCCGGAAAAAGGCTGCCGAGGTCAGTGGCGTGCCGTCCCCCACTCTGCGCCGCTTTGAGACCACCGGAGAAATCTCGCTGCGGCAGTTCCTGATGCTGTGCGCCGCCTACGGCGACATGAGCGCCGCTTCCGCGCTATTGCCGGAGCCCGGGCCAGCCACCATGGACGAGTTGCTGGCCACTCACCGCAACAAAACGTGAACGAACTGCGCGTCCATTTCCACGGACTCGACGACGCCGAGCCGGTGCTGCTGGGACGGCTGGGCTATGGGTTCGGTCACAATCACACACACTTCGAGTGGGATCCCGGATTCCTCCGTCTCGGCGTCAACCCGTCCCCGGTTCGCCTCCAACCTCAGCCTGGCCTGCAGGCGGGGCCGCCGGAGCCCTTTGAGGGGCTGCATGGCCTGTTGGCGGATTCGCTGCCGGATGGCTGGGGACGGCTGCTCATGGATCGCACATTCCGTCAGCGCGGACTCGACCCCGATGCAATCACTCCGCTGCACCGTCTGGCGTTCGTAGGTTCGCGCGCCATGGGAGCGCTGTCCTACGTTCCGGACACCGAAGCCGGCGATTCGCCCGCGGCCGATGTTCTGGATCTGCCCGCCATCGGGATCGAGGCCACGAGGCTATACGAAGGCGCCGCCACCGAGGTTCTGGAGGAGTTTGCGCGCCACGCTGCCCCTTCCGGCGGCGCGCGCCCGAAAATCCTCGTCGGCGTTCAGGACGCCGGCGAATCGGTCGTCGCCGGCGCCGAAAACCTGCCGGATGGCTACAGCCACTGGCTGGCCAAGTTCCCCACCAGCGACGCGCCCGAGGCCCGCTCGTCCGGCGCGATCGAGTACCTGTACTCCCGAATGGCCCGCAACGCCGGGATACGCATGGCCGAGACCCGCCTGGTTCCCGGCCGCAAAAACCACGCGTACTTCCTGACCCGCCGCTTCGACCGCTTGTCCGGCAACCGCCGCCGGCATGTCCACAGCGTCGCCGGCCTGGTACATGCGAACTTTCGCATGCCGAACTTCGACTACCTCCAGTTGCTCAAACTCAGCGACTTGCTCACACGATCGCATGCCGAGAAAACCGGACTTTTCCGCCGCATGGCATTCAACATCGTCAGCGGCAACCGCGATGACCACACCAGGAATTTCGGCTTCCTGATGGAGCCCGGCGGAGAATGGACAGCCACGCCGGCCTACGATCTGAGCTACAACCGGGAGCGCCCTCATTCGAGCTTAGGTGGGCGGACCCCCTTTGAAGCCTACATGCAGCCGCTGCTGAGGCAAGCCGCGTGATGAACCCGACCAGCCCTATCGCCACGGGTTCCGCGCGGCCGTTCACTCCTCGGCTTAACCGGCACAAGGGAAATCAGCGCAGCAGCGCTGGGTGCAGATATCAGAACTCGCGCGTATCATCGGCAGCATTCATCTACAACAACCCGACTACACCTTATTTTTGCTGCCAAGTTGTGCAACGAATGGGGTCCACCTCTGTCATTGGAAGTCTTCAAAAGCATGAAGGAGTGCGATTCAAGGTCCAGTCCGTTTTCGAACAAGCGTGTTCCGAAGCGGAAGTCAACGTTCATTGAGGGTCTGCCCGAAGCCAGGGCCACTTCGGATGCAGTTTCTGACAGATAGTCAGGCCGGAGCGAAAGGAAGACCAGGGCAATAGGGAGTCAGTCATATGCGGAATAAGGTGCTACAGATTTGGTCTCCAAGTGTTGCGGGCAGCGGTCGAAATCGCAAACGCTGCTACGGGAATGTGTCAATGCGATGCGTTCTAGAACTTCCTTCGTGAGTTTCCTGCTACGCAAATAGTTCCGACTCGATCTTCTTCATGTTTTCGTTTATGTAAAAATAGTCAGGTTCCTGCCTTCTAGGACGTGTCCGTATCTTGAAGTCCGGGTCTTGCGGGTTCTTAGCATTGAACAATACGAGCCCAAGTCCGAATGCTTGGCACAGAGAGTCGAGCCGCGGGATATCGCCTTCAGCTTGTTCCGGGACAACAAGATACGATCGGTGACTGAACAGGCAGTAGGCAACGGCCTGTCCAAATGCCGTGATGAGGTGTGCGGTCTCTGTCTTGATCTCCGCTGACACGATCTCTATTGGCTGTTCGATCATGTCGCTTTGCTTCGAAACCCGCTTTCCAATGACATCTGGCGTGCCCCATTTGCCCCCAAACTTATTTCCCCCAAGGGGAACCGCCTTAGTTGCATCCTCCATATCCATGGTTAGCCATTCAGCGAACGGCTCATAGAAGTCTTCCTCTTTAGGTTTATCTTCACGCTCCACATTTGCCAAAGGAGTTCCAGCGTCTGAGTTGGTTTCAGGGGGCGCAATACGGTAGTGTCCTCGGCTGGTCTTCTCTATGTCGTCGCCTTCTTGAAGCAGCTTGTAGGTTTGAGTACGAATTGTGTTCCAATTTAAATCTCTGTCCCGATCTTGTATCTCCCGGCAGAGATCTGTGTAACCAAGACTAAGGCCTGCCGGCTTTGCACGCAGGATTTCCTGCGCCAATATGCGGATCTTCTCCGTCTTCTTCTTTCCTTCCATTTTATTCATTGAGTATTTCCTCCTTCCTTCAGGGTTGACGGTGGGTATTTGAGCCGGGGACGTGATCGACCAGTAAGCGGTTCGGCTCGACCACGGACCGTGACCAATGCGCATCCAGCGAACCGAGAAACTCCGGGCAAACGACCTTTGCCCGCTGCGCCAGCCATTTTCCGCTATCCGATCTGAGATAGATGCCCTCCGCGGGCTGATCTGCCAGTGCCGATTTCGCCAGAAGTTTCACAAGCTCCTCGAATGAGAAACGTCCGCGGGCAACGACCGGCACCCCAGCAACATCCATTTTGCTGCAAAGCGCATTGCGGCGGGCCACAGACAGGAATCGAGCTGCTTGCCTGTCATAGACGTCGAACCCAAGAAACCAATCCGGCAGGCGGCTATAGCAAACGGAATGCCGCGCATAACACCACTCGCCAAACAGTATGTAACGATCGATCAATGTGTCGAACAACCCATCCGCTCGAAGTTTGAGCCAATCCTTAAGCGTCCGCCACTGGCCGGAACCCGGTAGTTGCAGGTAACCGCCCCTGTTCTGAGCCCGCATGTTCCCGCTCGAATCGAATGAAATTCCCAGATTCGCCCCGTCAACCTTTTCTTCGACCGTGAGGTCCCGGCTAAGAAACGCGCTGCGTTCGTTTGCTGTCAACACCTTATCGCCCCTGATTTCCACTCCGGGGAGAGTCGCCAGGTGAGGCGTGCATGGGAACTTGAGAAAGCTCTCGTTCACCTGCCCATCTTGCTTGCGTATACGGCTTCGACGTATTCGGGGCACAAAAACGCGACCTCTATGCCACACTCTCTCAACGCTTCCTTCCATCCCCACCATTTGCTGTCGGTGGCCTGCAGTATGGGCGGCTTGTCCGGGTGGGCGTTCGACACCGCGACAAACTTCCGATCCGATATGTCGAAATCTTCCAGCCCATCGTGCGGCGGAAACTCGTCGTACGAATCGCCGCTTCTCGTGACAGACACTCTTTGCGACGCATCAAGACCCCACCGGCGGTCGTGAACCCACATCATGAAGACATCGCCGAGACCGCGCTGCCCGGATAGTTTGAGATTATCCATGTATTCGTCATAGATCTCGTTATCCGCATCGAGAATCAAGCCACGGGTCCGCATGACATGCTCAACGGCATCCACACATGCCTCGACGCACGTGTCGGGAAAGTCGGGTCCCGGATCGGGTTGTGTTGCGAGGTTAGCCAAAATGGGCACATTAGTGTCCACCACACACTTGGCCGGCAGGCTCATTTGACTGGCTCCGAAGAGAGGTTTTTCTTCATCCGTCTCCGTAGAGCATGCTTGGCTTGTTCCGCGATGTCGCCCATTTCGTCGCCGAAGAAGTGTTCCGGCCAATTCAGGATATTTCCGAACTCGTTAAACTTAAGCGCCTCAAGAGTGGACGGCGCCTTCGAGACATTCGCGAAATAGGCCGATACTCTTTCCTCCGACACCTTTTCCTCGGCGATCCGGCGTTGCAATCGTCGCAGGAAATGTTCCGAATGGGTTTCGATGATCAACTGAATGTTTCTGTCCGATCCGTCCTCCCTTGAGTTTATGACCTCGATCATCACGTCGGCCAGGGCGGATTGCGCCCTTGGATGAAGATGAATCTCCGGTTGCTCCATGAATAGGATTGACCCAGGCGGCGCATAAAAACACTGCACCAGTACCGGCAGCACCTGCGATATACCAAAACCGATGTCAGGGAGATCGACCCAGTCTCGTGAGCCTTTGGTACGGACCCTGACTTCGTATTCCTGCCGTTGTTCGGATATTGGCTTGACCCTGAACTCCTCGATCAGGCCCATTTCCTTGAGCTTCAGCGCAATAATCTTCTCGAAAGGAATTGTCCATAGCCGATATCCCGAACTAATCCTGCGATCGCGCGCGGCAAGTATCGCCGCGATCGTGTTCTCTCCTGCGTAGCCGACGCTCTCGGGTTCGACGCCAGCCCAAGAATACAAGCGTTCCGCTCGCGTACGTAGCGGCCCAAGGTAATGCAGCGATCGAAACAGTTGTTCGTGCCGCAGGTTCAGGTCCTTCACAAAATCTGCATTCTGGTAGTTTGCGACGACCTCATCCGGAAACCCATAGAACTGGACAGATCCGCCGAGATGCCAGGCGCGACCCTGCTTTCGAGTCAGCTCGTAACCGTCCGCAGCCACCTTATACCCTGATCTGGTACCCGGCTTGCGCGACATCCGGATGGCTAGCTTGGATTCGCCGCCAGCCATCAAGTCATATTTCAGGCGATCCAGAGCAAGAGAACGTCTCTCTCCCTCTCCCAAGCCTACTTCAGCGTCAAAGGCAAGAGCGTCACCGGAAAGTAACACCTGACCCGACGACGGGTCCGCGATTTTCAGCGATTCCGGCAGTGACCACCGATACTCGAATGCGATCTTGTTATCCGGATCGCGGCCGAAGACCATCTCCCGATAGGAGCCAAGTTGCACGGCGGAGTTCTTGCCGCCCGAATAGAACACGGCCTTTCTGTCCTGCAATTCGATTGTCTGTTTCAACATCAGGAGAAACTGACCGATACTCGACTTGCCCGAGCTGTTGGCGCCGAAAAACAGCGTAATGGGAGCCATGCGGATGGCGCCGGTGTCCTTCCATCCCTTGAAGTTCCGGATGCGCAAGTGCTCAAGCATGACTGGTGTCCTCCGACACGTGTAACCGGTCGCCCAGATTGTTAGCGACACACCGAATCATATAGCGGCACCTTATTTCCGTTGATTTGTCGGAAGCTTGTGGGAGCTTTGTGCAATAGTCAATGCCGCCGCCTGCCGTTGCCGTTCGCATGCCAGATCATAGCTGGCCTGCATGTGCACCCAGTGGTCGGCCGTGCACCAGCCTATCCGCTCCAGGGCAAGCGCCATTGACGCGGAAACACCAGTTCGGCCCTTGAAAAAGCGCGATCATGTGGTTTGCGAAACTCCCAGCCTCGAGGCACATTCAGTCACGGTCCAGCCCTCGGCTTCCATGTTGTCGCGAACAATTTCTCCGGGATGCGTGGGTTTGGATCGCGAACCGCCGTGGGAAATGTAGTTCACCACGTCCCGGCGGGTGACGCCTTGGCGGTTCAGTCCGCTCACCGCGAAGGTCTCGTTTCCGGCGAACAGCGCCACCAGCCAATGGCCCGAACTCATTTCCTTTACTCCGCTGTTCTCCGCAGGCGCCTTGGCGCGCAGGAGTATCCGGACGTGCGCGTGCTCCTGACGGTCGTCTTCCACGCCGAGGGTCGGTATCGCCTCTTCAAGATGCTGCTCCAATGTCCTGGCCAGGTCATCGACGTCGGCTTCGCAAGCGGCAAGAATTTCGGCAAACACCGTGCTGCCGGTGAGTGCCAGCAGTACGTCCTCCACCGTCAGGTACTCGTGACGGCTCTCCCGGGCGGCCAACGCGTCCCGCACGTCGTCAAGACAGTATTGAAGTTCGCGGCTCATCGTCTTCGGAAGACCTCGCGTGGGGCGAACACTATGACCGCCGATTGATCTTTCTGATGATGAGGCCGTGCAATATGGCGCGCCCAATTTCGCTGTTGCCGCCCTTGCTGATGGAACGAGTCGCGATCTGCGCCAGCCAACCTATCCCCCACAGCAGCAGCAATGCAACGAACACGAAAGCGCCCGCGGTGGCACCGAAGATCGACATGCACAGGCCAGCCACGCCGACGACGATCCCGGCATATCCAAGCATCTTCAGCAGTGCGCTCATGACTGGCGCTCTTTCCTTGGCCGGCAGCCGCAACCGTGCAGAAGCAACCACAAGCCCAAGCGACAAGAATCCGAAGACTACCCTCAAAGCCCATTCTTCGGGCAGTAGCAGTAGGCACAAGACAGTGACCACGGTGATAGCGCCGACATAGGCGAAAATCTTCAGCAGTCCATCTTTCGGTCTTGACATGTCATCCTCCGATTACTGGCTAGTTGGTTAGAACATCGCACTTTCGATCCAGTCCCAAGCGTTTGCGGTTTCACTTTTTCGTTGGGCTTACTGTTTCCTTGATCTCATTGAGCATTTTTTCCATTCTCTCTTCCATTTTCTTCAATTTGTGAGCAATGTCGCCGTCGGCTTCATCGTGGGGATCTTGAAATACCTGAACGGCATTGGCAAACGTGCCGGACTGCTTGTTGAAACGGGGGTTAGTGATCGAAATCAAGATTGCTTCGAGCTGAGCGAGCGCAGCCACGTGAGTAATTTTTGGGCCTTCCTCTCGTTCCTCCAAGCGTTCGCAGCCGAACCACGAGAATTTATCCCACCGACCCGACATGGGACCTTTCCGATGGTCCTTGAGACGCTTGAACAACGTCGATTTTGTTCCTAGCCCGGCCTCTCCGACATAGAGAAGCTCACCCCCTCCATAGAGACAGTAGATCCCAACGAAGTCTCTATATTCACGCTGTTTCTCTTCACGCTGTTCTTTGGTGGATGCTCCCCGCCGACCGGTTTTCGGCTTGCTGCGGCCCAAGAGCTCGCCTGATTTCTTTTGACGTCCCCAGAACACGGAGCGTTCCGACCAGAACAAACCGTAGTGGGTAATCATGTTGTTGTCCTGGGCGGCTTCCCCAGTGGTATTTTTCGGCATGAATTTTCCTCTGTAATTGAGTTGGTGGCACGCAGGGTTGCGTGCCGCGTAATATGCGGCGCGGGCGATAGGCCCTGGTCCAAGGACGCTTGTGTGCAGGTGTGCACAGAGTGATCTGTCCCCCCGCGGGCGGCAAGCCTATCATGGTGCAGGCAAATGGCGCGGTACCTCCCGCGGCCATGTGTGCAAGGGCGCGCTGAGTGATCGGATACCCCATGGGACAGCACACCAGGAGTTCATCTTTCGAGGTCAATGGTTTTGGATTTCCGCTTCCACCTGCCGGAGAGCACCTTCGATCTTCTTTTCCAAGTCAGCCATTTCCTTCTTGAATGCCTCTGATGCGATACCGGCGTAATCCATCGTATAGATGACGCCCGAAATACATTTGCGGATGCGCTGGCAGAGGTAATGACGTTTATTGAGTACGTCGATATCCTCGAATCTTGGCAAGGATTGGATTGAATCGGAGATGGCCTGCAGCTCGCGTTCGGTAACTTGCGCCCACATCTGCAAGCCTACGACTTCATTCTGCGCCAATTCCGCCAGGGCGGCACATTCCTTTAATTCGTCTGCGGTTTTCTTTTTCATTCTTTCTCTCCTTCTTCGTGGGATCGCGTGCGGTTTGGCCAGTTGGGATCGCTCATGTGAGCACTCCTTGTTAGTTGTCCGCGCCTTGGCGGAACTCTCCAATCGTGCACGGATATTCCGCCACGAACCTGTTGAGGGCGCTTTCCGCTTCCGTCGGCGTTCATGTCAGGTTACGAAGCCTATGGGGCGGGGGTTGTTGGGCTTGGCTTGACACTCGGCCTTGAGGAGGGCGTAGAGGGCGTCCGGGTCTTTGAGTTGGTCCAGGATGTCGGCTTTTTGGCGGGCTACGGCGAAGTCGCCGGGGGTCAGGATTTGCAGCGAGCTCAGGGCTGGGGGAGGCGTCAGGCCGAACCAGGCAAGGAACATGGCGTTGGCGCGGGGCGCGTCCAGGTAGCCCACGCTGATCTTGAAGACGAAGCGGCGCAGGGTGGCGGGGTCCAGCTTCTCGATCAGATTGGTGGTGCAGGCAAAAGGCAGGGGGTGATTTTCCATCCAGGTGAGCATCTCGTTGACCTGGCTGAGTTCCCAGCTACGCTGCGCGCCGCGGCGGTCGGCCAGCAGCGAGTCGGCTTCGTCGAACACCAGGAAGGAGCCGTCATCGGCTGCTTCGCGGAATGCCCGGGCGATGTTCTTCTCGGTCTCGCCCACCCACATGCTGATCAGGTCCGAGGCGCGTTTCTGGATGACTTCCAGGCCCAGCCGGTCGGCCAGATAGCGGGTCCAGGCGCTTTTCCCGGTGCCGGGCGGCCCCTGAAGGCATAGCGAGAAACGCTGCTTGCCCCTGGCGGTCAGCCGGTCGGCCAACGCTTCCAAATTTTCGTCCGACTGCATGAACGCGGGGTTGAAGCCGCGTGGGACGCCCTGATCCGGCTTCTCGCAGTCCAGCAGCCGGGACAGGCTTTGCACGCCGCGGCGAACGGCACCAAGGTCCCCGTCGCGCAGCAGAGCCGCGGCGGACACGGCGCCGGCGGCCACGCCCGGCGTGGCGTCGAACTCGTAGGCCAGGGCGCGGGCGTCTTCCGGGCTCGCCTTAATCCCGCTACGCTCCAGTTGGCGCGCCCAGATGCGCTGGCGCACCGGGGGCGGCGGCTGGCGCAATTCAATGGCGAACATCATCCGCCGCAGGATGGCGCGGTCGATGTCGCGCGCATCGTTTGCGGTCCACAGCGTGGGCGCGGGATTTTCTTCCAGCAGGCGATTCATGAACAGGCGCGACGGCGCCCGGCTGCTGCTGCGCGGTTTGAGAAATCCGAAAAGGCCGGACAGCGAGGACGGGCCTTGGCCAAGCAAGTCGTCCATTTCGTCAAACAGGAGCATGGCGCCGCTGTTGCTCCGCAGCAGGCTCTGCCCCAGTTTGAGGTCCGCGAGTCGTTCGCTGCGCGAGGGCTCGTCGCCGCTTTCGTCCGTCTCACCCACGCTGAACAGCGCAATGCCCACATGGGCCGCCAGGGTGCGGGCAAACTGCGTCTTTCCGGTGCCGGGCGGCCCGTACAGCAGCACGTTGACGCCTTTGGCGCGCTTGCTCAGGGCGCCGCGAACTATGCCCTCCACGTCGGCGCGCTGCTGTCCCAGATGGTCGAAGTCCTGCCATTCCAGTTCGGGCTGCGCGGGGCTGCCCAGTAGTAGCGGAAGCGGGTCGGTTTCTTGGTCGGGGGCCGAGTCCAGGCGGCGCACGCGCGAAGCCACGGACACGTCGCCATCGTCGTCCACCGCCAGCAGGCCGGAGCGCGCAAGGGGCGCGTCGGGGGCGCAGCGCGACAGCAGGGTGTTGGCCGAAATGCCGAGCAACTCCGCAAACGCGGGGCTCTTCAGGCTCAGGCCGCTACGCCGGGAGAATCGTGCCGGACCCACGCCATACACATCATCCACCAGCGATTCCAGCGCCGGCTGGGTCTGGTAGCGCAGCGCCATTTCCACAACCTGCAAGTCTTCAGCGTCAAGGCGCGTTATCTGCGCCAGCCGTTGCAGCCGCAACACCGTGGGATCGGGCTGGATGGCTTGCGTGGCGTCGCTGGCTTGGCGTAGCGCCGCGCGCAGGCTCCGCCAAGCCTTCGACGCCACGTGGTTGCGGGGCGCCCCGCCCTCCTGGCATTCCGCGGCGGCTTCAGCGAGCCCTGCAGCGTCTATACCGCAGCCTTGGCCGGCAAGACCGGCTGCCAGCGCTTCCAGGTGTTCATGCATCCATTCGGCCAGCGCGGCGGCCTCCGGGCGGCGGTGGTGGACGCGGCTGGCGGCGTTGGCGAGCCAGACCAGGCCCAGGCGGCTTTCGTAAGGCGTAAGCATGCACATTCTCCGTAACTTGAACTCGCTGTGCATGGTATGAAATCAATACGACAAAGTGCGTCGCCTGAAAATTGCCGGATAGAATGGCGCGATGCGAAAAGCCGTGGACACCGTGTTCCGCTACCTGGCGATACTGCAGTGCATTCCGGCCCATCCGGCGCGCAAGACCACCACGCGGATACTCGCCGAGCTGCGCGCCAAAGACCCCGAATTCAACGTCAGCGCGCGCTCCATGCAGCGCAGCCTGGAGCAGCTGTCCGCCCGCTTCCCCATCACCTGCGAAACCGTAGGAAGAACCAATCACTGGTACTGGATGGACAGCCACGCCATGACGCAACTGCCGGCCATGACCGAGCACACCGCCTTTGCGCTGCGCCTGGCCAACGAATATCTCAGGCCGCTCATGCCGCCGGCCACACTGCGGCTGCTGGACGGCTATTTTCAGCACGCCAACCGCTTGCTGAAAGGCTCTGCCCTGGGCCGCTGGGCCAAGCGCGCGCGGATCGTCTCGCACGGCCCGGCGCTGATGCCGCCGCCGGTGCGGGAGGACGTTCAGCGGGAAGCGTACAACGCCCTTCTCAACAACCGTCTGTTGGAAATCGACTACCGGAGCCGCTCGCAGGGACGCCCGCAGCGGGTCACGCTCAACCCGCTGGGCCTGGTGTTCCGCGACACCGTGGCCTACCTGGTGGCCACCGCCTGGGATTACGAGGACATCCGCCACTACGCCCTGCACCGCATGAGCAAGCCGCGACTGCTGAACCGGCCCGCCAGGACGCCGCCGGGATTCCGGCTGGCAAGCTACCTCCACGACGAACTGCCATTCTCCTACCCGCTTGCCAACGGAAAAATCAGCCTGCGCGTCGCGGTAACGCGGGAAGTGGCCGCGCACCTCGCCGAAAGGCGGCTGTCCGGCGACCAGCGGATTGCCCACCAGGCCGGGGGTCGCGTCCTGGTTGAGGCAAGCGTCGCCGACACGCAGGAACTGCGCTGGTGGCTTTTGGGTTTCGGCGGCGCGGTGGAGGTGCTTTCGCCGGCCTCGTTGCGCGAGGAATTTGCCGCACAGGCCCGGACGATGCAGGCGACATACGAAACGGAGGCGCCGTCGTGAGTTTGCCGGCGGGTCAGGCGTGGACGATCGCAGTGCTCTTAAACGTCGTGAAACGAATAATGCGGGCATCTATATCTTGCTGGGAGGCCAAGACGATGAGCCCGCTGCCTATATTGGCCGGACCGATGACCTGAGCACGCGCGTGAAGCAGCAGGAAGGGAACAAATTTGAGTGGGAATCAGCTGTGTTCGTGACCGCCATAGGAAATCGGCTGAACACGGCTCATGTCCGGTACCTGGAGGGGCGCCTTATCCAGGAAGCGAAACAAAGACAAATATCCGGACCACAGCTACGCACGAGTGCACGACCGCCTCGTTGAACAATTGCCTTCTGAGGGTTGAACCAGACTCCCCCGTCTTGCCGAACGCAGTGCAACCGCCGAAATGTTTAATCATTCAAGACGTCGAAATAACTCTTGCTGGTAGGTCCTGATTTAAGAATTCGTTTATGGGGCGCCTCCTTGGGGTTGCTCTAGTCGCGGAAGGCGGGGATGACCTCCTCGCCCATCAGGCGAATGGCTTCTTCCGGATCCGGGCCCAGCGGGCCGCCCAGGTTCACCTCGTTGACGCCGGCCTCGGCCAGTTGCTCTATCTGTGCGATGACGTCCTCAGGCGTGCCGGAAATGCCCAGGCGCAGCATGTCCGGGGTCACCAGCCGATGGGCTTCTTCCATGCGCCCGGCGTCCACCAGCTTGCGCAGCGGCGCGAAATCACTGGCCTTGAGCCCGATGGTTTGCAGGGCATGGTCTTCGAGATAAGGCCCGAAATACGCCGCCAGGTTCTTCATCACTTCCGAGGCGGCGGCTTTTTCCTTTGAGAGCGACAACCAGCCACAGCCTGATACAACGTAGGTCTCGGGTTGATCCAAGCGCTTGGCCAGGCCTTCGCGTATCGGAGTGACCATTTGCCTGGCCGAGGCCGGGGGCGTGATCATCGGCAGGCTGCCGTCGCCGATTTCACCGCTTAAGCGCAGGAAGTCTTCGCCGAAAGCCGAAAGATAAATCGGAATGTTCGGGCGCAACGGCTTGAATCGCAAGTAGCACTCCGGCCCCCACTGATACACCTCGCCGCCGTATTCCATGACTTCGCCGCGCCACAGTCCGCGGATCAGGTGCACGGCTTCCCGATGGCGTTGGAGGTAGTCGGAGCCGTCCACGCCGGCCCAGCCGATCATGTCGAGCGTGTGCAGCCCCATCCCCAGGATGAATCGCCCGCCGGACAGCTCGTCCAGCGTAGCGGCGTATGAGGCAAGTTCGAGTGGGTGCGTGGTGTAGGGATTGGTGCCGACGGAACCAATTTCGATGCGTTGCGTAGCGGTGGCTACTGCCGAAGTCGTAACCCAGGTGTGGCGCATGAACGTGTCGTGCGGGAACCACACGCTATCGAAGCCGGCTTTCTCGCCGGCGACCGCCAGCCGCACCAACTCAGGCACAGGGCCCAGGTACTCAATCAACCTCAGACCGAATCGCATTATCCTGTTACCTCAGGATGCCGGGAACGAGGGCTTCCAGCCCTCGACGAGGGCAAGATGCCCTCGTTCCCAGCGTGTTCCTTGCGCGTCAGCGCCTGCTGCGAAAACTCCCAGTGGGACCTCAGTAATAGGCCGCTTCGCTTTCGACCTTGGGGGCGTATTCCGCCAGTTCGGGCGGTAGCACCGGATTGAGTTTCGCATCCCAGCTGAACAGGTGCGCGCCGGGCTCGAAATGCGTGGACAGCGGGCCGCCCTTGGTACGGAAGAACAAGAGGTTCCCCGTCTTGGAGCCGAAAGGCCCGTGAGGCATGCCCGCCGGTCGCCAGAAGTACGCTCCGGCCTTCATCAGGCCGGTGTCGCCGGTCAGATCACCAGTCACCAGGTACATTTCCTCCACCACCGGGTGAATTTCGATTACGTCGTTCCGCCAAAGCGGAGGCGCGGACAGCATCCAGGTCTGATCCTGCGTGTGCGGGTCTTCCCGGTAGAGGACGCGGGAAAACGCCTTGAAACCGTCCAGCATGCCGTCGCCTTCGTCTACATCCACGCCAAGTTCCCGCAAGCTCGTGTCCACCTTGGAGCCGAGAGTGTCCACCTTCTCGACCAGGCGTTCCTCATCATCGTCCGGGCCCTCACCCGCCGTGGTTTCAGGGCTTTGCGACACAAAGGTAATCGCCACGCAGCTATTCTCGCTCGAGGCGCTGCGGCGCGTATGTCCGGCCGGCAGATGGGCGTAGCAAAATTCCGTGTAGCTGACCCCATTGATTTCCATGGCGCCGTCCAGCACCAGCAGTTCCTCGTCGGCATTCAGGTGCTCGGCGGCGTTGCGCGACCAGCCGGCGGGATAGCGAACCAGCGTGCTTGCCGCGCCGGTTTCGTCGTCCTCGCTCATCACCTTGACGGCAGTTCCGTCAAATCGTCCGTTCCAATGGTCCTCGAGCCAGGGCAGCGCCTGCGATTGAATGAATTCGATATGGGGTCTGGCCATTGCATCCTCCCGAAACTTCAGGGAAGCAAGAATGCCATAGATTTGCCTGCCGGGGAGAAATGCCCGGCGCCACCTGATGGTTGATGAAGGGCCTGTTTCCAGGCCAGGGACTTCCTAGCCAATAACGGTAATGGCAACCGTGACCGGTACACGCTCCGGCGGATAGCAATAGTCAGCGTCACAAACCTGAATGCGCAGTTGGCCCGAAACGTCAAGCTCTCCCGGACCGGCATCTTCTGCGACCGTCAGCCGGGCCTGTATCACGGCGCCATCCTCAAAAACCGGCAGTGGATCCTGGGAGTACCACTCGATTACCTCGGTAGGTCGCGGGTAAATCACTTGTTCCCACAGTACGCCGTCAATTGAATCGGGGAAAAAAGTCGTTGGAATCAACGCCGAATCCGTCGGCGAGTCCGAGTTGGCATGCGTGCCGGGAACCAGGTCCAACTCAATCTTCATGAGGGCTTGCGCCCCGGCCGGCAACTCCCTGGGATTGACAGATGCGACTACGCCCGCAAGAGCTGGTTCTTCATCGTTCGCCTGCTCGGTATCCGGTACAACGACGTCCGAAACGAGTCGGCCTGCCGTGCTCCTTTCGGGCAGCAGCGATTCAATCTGGAGTTCCAGCGTCCTGACTTTCGTTCCGGAGATAGGCGGGAGCCTGAGGACTTTGCGCCCCTGTATATCGAGGAGGAAATTCGTCGGCATACCTCGCGCCTGGAACTCCGCCTGAGCAAACTCCATATTGCTTCGCAACTGGATGAAATCGAAATCATTGCCGGTAGCGTACGGCAAGACGAATTCGTCTTCTTCCGGATGTACGTTGAGCGCAAGAATCTCGAATCCCTCGGGGCCGTACTTTTCCAGGACCTTCTGCAGTTCAGGATTTTCGCCCCGACAGGGCCCGCAGAACGGGTACCAGAAGTTCAGGAGCACGACCTTGCCCTTGAAATCCGAAAGTGACACCCGCTCGCCGTTGTCGTACCGCTCAAAGGAGTAGTCCTGGATTTCCTCCGCGTCCTCTTCCAGCATATCTCTGATCTCGGCCTTGATTGTCTTGTCGTCCTTTCCAAGTTTCTCCGCATAAAAAAGTGTTGCCGTCCACACCCTGTCCGTCGGCTCCTTCGCCGCCAGCCGAAGCAGATACTCATAGGCTTCGACGGATTGACCGGCGCCGTCCAGCGCCCTGGCTCTAGTGTCATGAAATGCATTGGCATCGACAAATCGTGGAATCGTAATGTCTTGCAGCAACTCCACGGCCTGCTGAAACTGTCCGTCGGCGATCAGTTCATTGCCCTTGATCACGCTTTGCTGAAACAACAGCCGGTCGTTCCAGTTTTTCGCGCCCCAGCCATCCGGTTCTTCGGCTGTCGCCGCAACCATTTGCTCGGCTATGGCGAGGGCCTTTTCCGGCTGCGTCTCCGAGTACAGGTCCGCCAGGAGGCTCATTCCGGAAGCGGACCAACCAAACTCTTCGGGCGGGTAGGTCGCGCGCAGCCGCTCATACAAAGAAACCTGCTCTTCGCGGTCCTCGGTGCGGTACCCAAGCCAGTACAGCGCCTGCGCGCCTCGTTCGCTCTCGGGGAATCGATCGGCAACTTCAAGTGACTTCTTTCGCCCCAACGCTGGATCGGATTGGTTCAGTCTTGACGCGTAGTAGAACGCTTTGTCAGGACTGTTCGGCGCTGTTTCCACGGCTTTCTTCAAAAGCTCCAATTCCCGATCCTTGTCTCCGCTTACATCGGCAATGAGCGCCAGGGTGCTGTAGCCGTCAGCAAGGCCCGGATCCATGGCGATTGCCTCGTTCGTGTACTGTCTGACCTTGTCATAGTCCCGATACATGTAAAGCTGGCCAATCGCCCACTTGTAAGCTGCGATATCGGACGAATCCTGTGACCACTCCTGGTAGAGAGCAAGCAGATTTTCAAAGGACTCATCCGCGGCGGCTTTCATTGCCGCATCGCGCGCGCCTTCATCCAGTTCGGCGCTGATTTCCGATCTGCCCAGGTCCTGAAACGCAAAGATGAACCGCTGATGCGCTTTGGTGTTGTTGGGGTCGTGTTCGATTGCCGCCCGGAAGTGCGTGACGGCGTCAGCAAGGTTGCGCTCCCGAAACGCCCGCTCGCCCTCGTCATAACTGGCCCTGGACGCAGCAGCAGCGTCACTCGACGGTCTGTCATTGGCGACTTCCCGCACGCAAGACGTCGCAGCTAGAAAACCGCTCGCAATAATGAGAGTGGCGAAAACCATTTTCCTGGTAAGCATTTGCCGGCTCCTGTCGGGAATCCTTGCGGAACATTCGATCGAGGACATTCTTGCTGCGTATGTCCCCGCCCGAATGTCCGGTGTAGTGTAACCCTCTTCGGTTCTTTCCCCGTCACTACGGCGCTTATATACGATAGTGCCCACGCTCGTTTCGAGGCATCTGCAACCGCCTGATTGTTAAGGCTTCTGGTAGCGGATGTTGACCGCCCTTACCACCGCTTTCGCCAGCCTTTCCATCTTCTCCATGGGAGTGATTGCGGCCATCTCGATCCGCCAAGGCGGGCGGCAAGGGAATCACGAATGAGAACCGGCGCGAATGCAGCACGATACCTGAAGGGGTTAAGGGGCGGGAGCTTCTCCAGCGGTGTTCTCGCACTCCTGCCGGGCAACACTCTCGCGTGCGATCTCCGCCCATTCGTGTCCGGTTCCATACACCTTCTCGATCCGTCCGTTTATGGTTCGGAACTGAAGGGCTGGCGCGGCGTTCCTTTAGGCATCGGTTCCGAACGGTTTCGGCGTGCTGCAGTGCCGCGAGCACAGCGTCCCGATCGTTCCAGCCGCCAAACCGTTCCTGGGCAATTTCGTCAGGATTGACATACTCGCATCCTTCCAGCCATTTGTGAAATAGGGCCGTGCGGGTAAATTCCGTCTTTCCGGACCCGTTTGGTCCGGCGATGACGACCAGGGTAGGAGAGGGACCGGTGGGAGTCTCGGTCACGCTACCGATGGGAATGTGGAAGAGCTGACCGCCGTATCAATATCAAGGCGGTCAATGAGTTTTTCCCGGCAGGCATTGGCGGTCTCGGCACTTTTTTGACTAACCCTTTGTTGCATTGCCCGCATCAATGCCGCTAGTTCTTCGTCCGAGGGTTCTCGACTGGGATCCAAGAGATTGAACTTTGGCACAACCAAACGATCTTTTGTGGACATAACTTAAGTATATCGCCTCCGCTCCCCGCGCCGTTGAGCACAGGTGGCGTTGCCTTACCCACTCAAGGGGGCCTTCCTTGGGCACTATCGTATATAAGCCCCGTCACTACGGTATTGACGAGAAGTGGAAATCGCCTACAATTGCTAATTCTCTGGCGCATGGGCGCGCCAGGGTTCGTTCTTTTACAACTGCACGCACAACTGCGCGCGCCCTTTTTCGGGGCGACGGCGGTAAGTCGCGCCCCGGTATTCTGAGGGCGGGCTTAATTGTGTGCTTTAGAGCGGGTCTGTAGCTCAGTTGGTTAGAGCGCACCCCTGATAAGGGTGAGGTCGGAAGTTCAAATCTTCCCAGACCCACCAGCTTAGGGCGTATCAGACCGAAACCGAAGGAGTGGCCGGGTTATTACACGGCCTTTCTGCCGCCCCCGGGGCTGTAGCTCAGCCGGGAGAGCGTCTGCTTTGCAAGCAGAAGGTCGTCGGTTCGAAACCGATCAGCTCCACCAGTTTTACTTGCGTAGCCTTTTGGCCGCGCGGCTCTTTTTACAAACAGGATTGTTCCAATGCATGAGGCAAGCCAGGCCCTTTTGGGCGGAAGCTTGCTGCGCATTGTTGAATTGTGGGAACTGCATTCGCGTGGTTATTTCACACGCCCCGTACAGGACCTTTTTTGGGAATGTTTCGGGTGACGTGGTTTAAGTAATCAAGCGCACATGGTGGATGCCTAGGCGGCAGAAGGCGATGAAGGACGTTGTAGCATGCGATAAGCCTCGGGGAGCTTGCAAACTAGTTTTGATCCGGGGATTTCCGAATGGGGAAACCCGACCGTTTACGGTCATTGCGCACTGAATACATAGGTGCGTTAAAGCAAACCCGGGGAACTGAAACATCTAAGTACCCGGAGGAACAGAAATCAACCGAGATTCCCCTAGTAGCGGCGAGCGAACGGGGAACAGCCCAGTTCACCGGAATCACGTAACAACCTAGCAAAACAAACTGGAAAGTTTGGCCATAGAAGGTGATAGCCCTGTATGCGAAAGGATGCGACGTGTGGGTGACAAAGAGTAGGGCGGGGCACGTGTAACCTTGTCTGAACATGGGGGGCCCATCCTCCAAGGCTAAATACTCTCTGCCGACCGATAGCGAACTAGTACCGTGAGGGAAAGGTGAAAAGAACCCCGGTGAGGGGAGTGAAATAGAACCTGAAACCGTGTGCGTACAAGCAGTGGGAGCCTGGTCCTCGGACCGGGTGACCGCGTACCTTTTGTATAATGGGTCAGTGAGTTACTTCTCAGTGGCAAGCTTAACCGTGTAGGGTAGGCGTAGGGAAACCGAGTCTTAAATGGGCGTTTGAGTCGCTGGGAGTAGACCCGAAACCAGGCGAGCTATCCATGGCCAGGGTGAAGGCAGGGTAATACCTGCTGGAGGCCCGAACCGGGTAATGTTGAAAAATTATCGGATGAGCTGTGGATAGGAGTGAAAGGCTAATCAAGCCTGGAGATAGCTGGTTCTCCCCGAAAGCTATTTAGGTAGCGCCTCGTGTATTACTATCGGGGGTAGAGCACTGTTTCGGCTAGGGGGTCATACCGACTTACCAAACCGATGCAAACTCCGAATACCGATAAGTACGGCACGGGAGACACACGGCGGGTGCTAAGGTTCGTCGTGGAAAGGGAAACAGCCCAGACCGCCAGCTAAGGTCCCCAAATTACGGCTAAGTGGTGAACGAAGTGGGAAGGCCCAGACAGCCAGGAGGTTGGCTTAGAAGCAGCCATCCTTTAAAGAAAGCGTAACAGCTCACTGGTCTAGTCGGCCTGCGCGGAAGATTTAACGGGGCTTAAGCCGTATACCGAAGCTGCGGCTCGGTGCGTTCTTCGGATCGCATCGGGGGTAGGGGAGCGTTCTGTACGCCAGTGAAGGTGCGTCGTGAGGCGTGCTGGAGGTATCAGAAGTGCGAATGCTGACATGAGTAACGATTATGCGGGTGAAAAACCCGCACGCCAGAAGCCCAAGGTTTCCTGCGCAACGCTAATCGGCGCAGGGTGAGTCGGCCCCTAAGGCGAGACCGAAAGGTGTAGTCGATGGGAAACAGGTTAACATTCCTGTACCGGCCGTTATTGCGATGGGGTGACGGAGAAGGTTAGGCCTACCGGGCGTTTGGTTGTCCCGGGGAAAGTAAGTAGGCGGGCGCTTTTGGAAAATCCGGAGCGTCGTTAACGTCGAGATACGAGACCACCGGCATCTGCCGGGAAGTGGCTGATACCATGCTTCCAGGAAAAACCTCTAAGCTTCAGATAACGGACGACCGTACCGCAAACCGACACAGGTGGGCAGGGAGAGAATCCTAAGGCGTTTGAGAGAACTCGGGTGAAGGAACTAGGCAAATTGGTACCGTAACTTCGGGAGAAGGTACGCCTCTGACGGTGACGAGACTTGCTCTTTGAGCTGTTGGGGGCCGCAGTGACCAGGTGGCTGCGACTGTTTACTAAAAACATAGCACTCTGCTAACTCGCAAGAGGATGTATAGGGTGTGACGCCTGCCCGGTGCCGGAAGGTTAAGTGATCTTGTTAGCCCTTTTGGGCAAAGCTCGTGACCGAAGCCCCGGTAAACGGCGGCCGTAACTATAGACTAATGACCGATTGTAGTTACGTAAATAAACCTGGCTATATGCTGGAAACTCCGGTGTATCCTCCAGTACTCGTCTCAATCAAGAGGCAGTGACAATCTGAGAGGTGCGGACAATCAGCAGGAAAGATTCCTCAATTGGAGACGATCGATGGCAATTGAAGTGAAACGAGTGCCTGAGCGGATTGGCTACTATCTGGCCGGATTCGCTGATGGAGAAGGCAGTTTCAACGTTTCATTCAGAAAGCGAAAGGACTACGCAATGCCCTGGAAAGTTTCACTTTGTTTCAATGTATCGCAAAAGGACAAGGTAATACTTGCCTTGTTCAAGAGATACCTTGGATGTGGAACTTTACGAGGCAGAGACGACGGAGTCTGGTATTTCGAAGTGAATAACTTCAATGCCATCGAAGAAAATGTGATTCCTTTTTTTGATCGATTCAGGTTTCTATCTGCAAAGAAAAAGAGAGACTTCTCTAAATTCAGGCAGATGGCGAAGATCATCAGGGAAGGCAATCACCTGAGCAACGAAGGTATCCAATCCATACTTGATATCCGCAAGGATATGAACGATGGAGGAGTGGGAAGACGAAAGTACTCCGACGAAGAAATACTGAGATGCTTCAATTGAAGAAAATCCTCAGAGACTATACGCCAGGCAGCATGTGTTGCTGAAGATATAGTCCGATCTGTATAGCGATATACAGGGGTTTATCGAAAACCCGCAATGTTGATGGAATCCATCCATTGTTAACATCATGAACGGTCCTAAGGTAGGAAACGCTGCCTTAGTAAAATCCGGCCAAATGCTGGAAACTCCGTGAATCCTCCAGTACTGGTCTCAAATCGAGACAGTGACAATCTGAGGGGTGCGGACAATCAGCAGGAAAGACTGACAAACAGTGGTCAGAATCCTCAGAGACTACACGCCGGACATCTGCATTCTGCGGATGAAGATATAGTCCCATCTGCAAGGCGACTTGCAGGGATGGTTAGTAAGCTATCCGCCTAACAATTCCTTTAAGGAAATTAAGGTAAGAAATCGAGCGAAATTCCTTGTCGGGTAAGTTCCGACCTGCACGAATGGCGTAACGATGGCCACACTGTCTCCACCCGGGACTCAGTGAAATTGAAATTGCTGTGAAGATGCAGTGTACCCGCGGCTAGACGGAAAGACCCCGTGAACCTTTACTACAGCTTTGTACTGGATTTTGAGCACGTTTGTGTAGGATAGGTGGGAGGCTTTGAAGCGAGGACGCTAGTTCTCGTGGAGCCAACCTTGAAATACCACCCTGACTTGTTTGACGTTCTAACCCAGGCCCGTTATCCGGGTCGGGGACAGTGCATGGTGGGTAGTTTGACTGGGGCGGTCTCCTCCCAAAGAGTAACGGAGGAGCACAAAGGTACCCTCAGCGCGGTCGGACATCGCGCAGTGCGTGTAAAGGCATAAGGGTGCTTGACTGCGAGACGGACAAGTCGAGCAGGGTCGAAAGACGGTCTTAGTGATCCGGTGGTTCTGTATGGAATGGCCATCGCTAAACGGATAAAAGGTACTCCGGGGATAACAGGCTGATTCCTCCCAAGAGTCCACATCGACGGAGGAGTTTGGCACCTCGATGTCGGCTCATCACATCCTGGGGCTGTAGCAGGTCCCAAGGGTATGGCTGTTCGCCATTTAAAGTGGTACGCGAGCTGGGTTTAGAACGTCGTGAGACAGTTCGGTCCCTATCTGCCGTGGGCGTTGGAAACTTGAGGGGAGCTTCTCCTAGTACGAGAGGACCGGAGTGGACGTACCTCTGGTGTTCCGGTTGTCACGCCAGTGGCATTGCCGGGTAGCTATGTACGGAAGGGATAACCGCTGAAAGCATCTAAGCGGGAAGCCCACCCCAAGATTAGGTTTCCCGGATCTTCGGATCCCTGAAGGGCCCTTGAAGACTACAAGGTTGATAGGCTGGGTGTGGAAGCGCGGCAACGCGTGAAGCTAACCAGTACTAATTGCCCGTGCGGCTTAAACCGCGTCACACCGAAGCATTTCCTCGATTCAACAACCCCGCTGGGAGCGAGGGCGTCCCGCCCTCGCTAAAGCAACCCTTCGTTGGGCAAGCAATGCATGGAACAAATCCTATGGCGCGTCCCTTTGTCGGGACGCGCCACCCTTTTTCGCCTGGTGGCAATAGCGGACGGGTCCCACCCGATTCCATTCCGAACTCGGAAGTGAAAACGTCCAGCGCCGATGGTAGTTCGGGGTCTCCCCGCGCGAGAGTAGGTCACCGCCAGGCATTTATTCAGCCGCCTCGGAGCAACGCTCCGGGGCGGTTTTTTTTGTTCCTGATCCGGTTTTTTCCCAGTTTCCGGAATTCGGGCGAGACCGATCCGGTCTGAACCGTGTTTCCTCTGCGCACCGATCAGCGCGATAGGGACACGCCGCTCATGCCGGCGTGCCTTCTCACGCGCTCTGAAGCAACACTGCGAGTTCGGCGAGAGTGATCGCGTCGGCGTCCTCCGTCACAGGGAAGCGCTCATCGCCGGAATGGACTACGAACGCGCAGTCCGGCTTCAGGTCCGAGTGGGCGTTATGGAAACCGCGATCCAATCTTGGCGCGCGGCCTTGCTTGATCTCTATGGCCCACAGTTCGCTGCCCGGCAGTTGGAGCAGGAGATCGATTTCGGCGCCGGCGGACGTGCGGTAGAAGCTGGCCGTAGTTCGCTCCGGCGCGGCTGCGAGTAAGTTCTCTATCACAAAGCCTTCCCAACTGGCGCCAACAACGGGATGGCCCGCAAGCGCGTTGAAGTCGCCGATGCCGAGTAAGGCATGCAGCAGGCCGCTGTCACGTATGTAAATTTTGGGTGACTTCACCAGCCGTTTCCCGACATTGACGCGGAAAGGAACAAGACGCCGTACCAGCAGCAGATCGGTCAGGAGTCCGATATAACGATTCACGGTTTGTACGCTCACCCCTAATGACGCCGCAAGCCGAGACGCATTCAGGAGGCCGCCCTGGCTGTGAGCCAGCATTGTCCAAAGGCGTTCCAGCGTTTCCGCAGGCAGGCGAGGCCCGAACATGGCGACGTCGCGCTCAAGATAGGTCCGAATAAAATCCTTGCGCAGCAAAAAGCTTTTTCTCTCGTCAACAGCTAAATAGCTGTCGGGGAAGCCGCCTCGCACCCACAGCCGGGTCAACGCATCATTGTTGCCCGGCACTTCGAGTATGTTGAATGGCTGCATATCAACATAGGCAATGCGGCCGGCGAGGGTTTCGCTCGATTGGCGCAGCAAGTTGATCGACGCGGATCCAAGAATCAGAAATCGGCCGGTCCGCTTCCCTCGCCGCCGGCCACTGTCGATGATTCCTCGAAGGTCCTGAAATAAGCCCGGAACTCTGTGGATTTCATCGAGAATTACCAGACGGTCCTCATAGCGACTCAAGAATAGCGCTGGGTCGCGCAGTTTTTCCCGGTCGGTTCGATCTTCGAGGTCAAGGTACAGCGCTCCCCGCTGTTCGCCGATATCCAGCGCCAATGTCGTCTTGCCGGCTTGGCGCGGGCCGACAAGGGCTACTGCCGCCTGATAGTCAAGCGCCTCAAGAAGACGAGTCTTGATTTGCCGCTCTATCATCCTTGCATATTAACCATTGTAATGGATACATTGCAAGGATAAAAAGGCGGCAGGTTGGGCGCAATTGATTCGCCCCGTTTGGAAAATATCCGGGCGCCACGCCGCGCCACCTGCACTGGCCGGCCTGGCCTGTCCGGCGTCCTCCCCCACGATTGGTCTATTGGCGCCACGCCGCCATGCCAGAGATAATTCGGCCTTCAGCCTGAAGTTGAATAAGACAAGATGATTCGATATATGAAGAAGGGCATTGCCGCCGGGAAACAGAGTGAGCGCGATGCGCGCATTCAGTCGGCGGTGGAAGCCATCCTCAACGACTTTGCCAGGCACGGCGACGAGGCCGTGCGCCGCTACTCGCAGTAGTTCGACGGCTGGTCGCCGGACTCGTTTCGACTAAGCATCGATCTGCTGGCCGGGCCGACCGAAACGCTGGTCATCGCGGACGATTCGGTGGATGCCGAGCTGTGCGCAACGGACCTGCTGGGACAGGCCGAGCACGGTCCCGATTCTCCCGCTATCCTTCTCACCAACTCCAAAGAGTTGGCGCGCGCCACCATGCAGGAAGTCGAACGCCAGCTTACGGTTCTACCGACGGCAGAAATCGCCGGCCACGCGTGGAGCGATTACGGCCAGGTCATCGTCTGCAGCAACTACGAGGAAATGCTGGCGAAAGCCGACGAAATCGGCTTGGAACACGTGCAGGTGATGACCCGAGATCCGCAATACTTCCTGGACAACATGCGCAACTACGGCGCGCTGTTCCTGGGTCCCGAAACCAATGTGTCCTACGGGGACAAGGTGATCGGCACCAACCACACTCTGCCGACCCGTCGGGCGTCACGCTATACCGGCGGCCTGTGGGTAGGCAAATTTATCAAGACCTGCACCTACCAGCGAATCACCGAGGCGGCGTCGGTGGAAATCGGCGAGTATTGCTCCCGGCTGTGTGCCCTGGAGGGTTTTGCCGGACACAAGGAACAGGCTGACATTCGCTTGCGCCGCTACGCGGGCTGAGACACGCACGGGAGACGCAGGCATGCTTTACGCTGGAACCCATCGGCGTTAGGCTTTCATCAAAACCGACAAAAGGGAGGGGATTTATGCGCGCCGTCGTCTTCGCTATAGCTCTGTCATTGCTGCCATTGCCCGCGACCGCCACCAACTCAAGGCCCGAACTGATGAAGGTCCTGGAGGATCTGATGGCTTGGCTGCCGGGCGAGTACACGTCCGTACCCCAGGTGTTTCTGGAGCGCAATCTTGGCGCACCACCGGACGGCGAGCATGAAGTTTTCTATAGGGTGTTTGCTAGGATCGAAGCACCGCATTTGGCCGAGCATGTAATCTATACACAGATCAGGCTCGATGGCGATGATGGTCCAGTGTTTCCTGGACAGCAGGTAGTGTTTCTGATTTCGGTGGATGAAGAACTGGGCGCCGTTTCCATTTCCGGCCGCCGCATCAAGGATCAGAAAAAGTTTGTTGATGCCCATCTGCGTCCCGACGTATGGTCCGACTTGGAGCCTGATCCCAATTTCGGTGGCAATTGCATTTTCAATTGGCGCCGGCACGGCAAACAACTGCGAGGATTGCTCGGTGAGTTCGGTGAATGCACCATGGTGTCCAAGAACACCGGCCACCAAATGACCTGGGATGCGGAGTGGATTCTTAACCCAGAAGAACTCTGGGTCTATGACAATGGCTATCTGGAAGACGGTTCTCTCATTTCCGGGCGGGAAGACCGCACCCACCTGCGCATGTACAAGGCAAAACGCTACGAGTGTTTCACCGCGTTCCAGTTCGAGGACGGCAGCAATCAGGTGATCAACCCCTTTTTCATGCATGACCGGGGAGACGTCTTCACCGTCACCACTAACGAGCCCGAACCGCGTGAACTCCATGTGGAATTCCTGACCTCTCTGTGGCCGTCCAATTCCGGGCGCAATTTTGTCGACCTCATGCGCCTCACGCTGCATGACGGAGAGCCGGGCGAATATTCCGAAGAGGATGTCATCGGTGTTGCCTGGGCAACACCGGAAAGCGGCCGGGTGGGCTTCACCGCCGAGTGGGCCTCCGCCCGGTGCAAACTGGCAGACCCGGAAGATCCCCGGCTCATCGAAGCGATGCGATGGAAGGGTGAGGACTAACGCACCAATGCTCCCGGGGCTCCGCAGTGGAGCTTGATTCCTAGGCTGCGCTTCTTCGGCGTGTTGGGGTCGGCGCGCGGCGCAGCATTTTCGCCAGGTAGCGGCCGGTGTACGAGCGTTGAACTCCCGCGACCTCTTCGGGCGTTCCGGCCGCCAGTATTTCACCGCCTGTCTCACCCCCTTCCGGCCCCAGGTCGATGATCCAGTCGGCGGTCTTGATCACGTCCAGATTGTGCTCGATGACGACCACCGTGTTGCCGCCGTCACGCAGCCGGTGCAGTACCTTCAAGAGCTGCGCCACGTCGTGGAAATGCAGCCCGGTGGTGGGTTCATCGAGCAGGTACAGGGTTCGACCCGTGGAGCGCTTGGCCAACTCACGGGAAAGCTTCACCCGCTGGGCTTCGCCTCCCGATAGCGTGGTAGCGCTCTGTCCGAGGCGGATATAGCCCAGGCCCACGTCCAGCAGCGTGGACAACTTCTGCGCCACCTTGGGCACGTTGGCAAATACCTCCGCTGCCTGCTCGACGCTGAGTTCCAGCACTTCGTGAATGTTCAGCCCACGGTAGCGGATTTCGAGCGCCTCACGTCCGTATCTGCGCCCCTCGCACACGTCACAGGGCACATAGACGTCCGGGAGAAAGTGCATCTCCACCTTGATCAGCCCGCCTCCCTGGCAGGCCTCGCAGCGGCCGCCCCGGACGTTGAAGCTGAACCGTCCCGGCTTGTAGCCGCGTGCCCTGGCTTCGGGCGTGAGCGCAAACATTTCGCGAATCGGCGTGAACAGGCCGGTATAGGTAGCCGGGTTTGAGCGCGGCGTGCGTCCGATAGGGTCCTGGCTGATTTCAATGATCCGGTCCAGGCGCTCGGCGCCACGCAAGGTCCGAAATTTGGCGCCCGGGCAAGGTTTGCGGTCCAGCGCAGCGGCAACCGCGGGAAGCAGGGTTTCGTTGACCAGCGAGGACTTGCCGGATCCCGACACGCCGGTAACGCAGGTCATCAGTCCCAGCGGCAATTTGACTTCCAGGTCCTTGAGATTGTTGGCGCTGGCTCCCTCGATGGTCAGCGTTCGATCCGGTTGTGGCGGGCGCCGCATCACGGGCACCGGAATGCTGCGCAAACCGCTTAAGTATTGCCCCGTGAGCGAGGCGGGCTCGCGCTTGATCGCCTCCGGCGGGCCCTGCGCGACCACCTGGCCACCGTGCGCGCCGGCCCCGGGCCCCAGGTCCACCACGTAGTCGGCCGTACAGATGGCCTCCTCGTCGTGCTCAACGATCAGAACTGTGTTGCCAAGGTCCCGAAGCCGCGCCAGGGTGGCCAGCAGGCGCTTGTTGTCCCTCTGATGCAGCCCGATGCTGGGCTCGTCGAGTACATACATCACACCCACGAGGCCGGATCCGATCTGACTCGCCAGCCGGATACGTTGCGCCTCGCCGCCCGACAGGGTTTCCGCCCGCCGGTCGAGATTGAGATATCCCAGGCCCACGTCGGCCATGAAGCGCAGCCGTTCGCCGAGTTCGCGCATGATGCGATCGGCGATTTCCTGCCGCCAGCCTTTTAGCTTGAGCGAGGTGAAGAATTTGAGTGCGGCTTCCACGCTCATGGCGCTTATTTCCGTGATCGAAAGGCCCGACACCAGCACGTTGCGCGCCGCTTCGTTCAGGCGCCCGCCACCGCATTCGGGGCAGGGGGTGGACCCAAGAAAGCGTGACAACTCTTCGCGCACGCGGGGCGATTCAGTCTCCCGGTAGCGCCTTTCCATGTTTGGTAGCACGCCCTCGAACGGGCGGGTCCGCGTGAACTTCCGGCCGGTGGAAAAGCGGTAGGTGAATTTCACGCGGGTCCGCCCGCTGCCGTACAGCACCACTTGGCGAATCTTCGCGGGGAGCGTCTCGAAAGGAACTTCGGGGTCAAAGCCGTAGTGGCGTGCGAGGCTTTCCAGCGTGCTGTAGTACCAGGCGTTGCGCCGGTCCCAGTTGCGCACCGCGCCTCCGGCCAGGCTCAAGTGCGGACGCACGACCCGTTCCGGATCGAAGAACCGCTTGGATCCCAAGCCGGCGCAGGATTCACAGGCGCCGGCCGGGTTGTTGAACGAGAACAGCCTCGGTTCCAGTTCCGGAATGGCGAAATCGCACATCGGGCACGCAAAGCGGCTGGAAAACAGCAGGTCGGCCCGTTGCGGTTCATCGATAAAGCCCACCAGCACCGTTCCATCGGTAAGCGTCAGCGCCGTTTCCAGTGACTCGGCCAGCCGCTGGCGCAGTTCATCGCGTACTCTCAGCCGGTCGACAATCACTTCGATGCTGTGGTTGCGCCGGAGATCGAGTTCCGGCGGGTTGTCCATCTCGCACAGCTCGCTGTCCACCCGGGCGCGCAGAAAACCCCGTGCCAGCAGGTCGGTAAACAACTTGCGGTGCTCTCCCTTGCGGTTGCGCACCACCGGCGCCATCAGGTTGATCGCGGTGCCTTCGGGAAGCCTCAGAATTTCATCGACCATCTCGCTGATGGTCTGGGCCGCAAGCTCCCTGCCGTGTTGTGGGCAGCGGGGCACTCCGGCGCGGGCGAACAACAGGCGCATGTAATCGTAGATTTCCGTGACCGTGGCCACCGTGGAACGCGGGTTGTGCGATGCCGAGCGCTGTTCTATGGCGATCGCCGGCGAAAGGCCTTCGATATGGTCCACGTCGGGCTTGCTCATGACGCTCAGGAACTGGCGTGCATAGGCCGAAAGCGACTCCACATAGCGCCTCTGCCCCTCGGCATAGATGGTGTCGAACGCGAGCGAGGACTTGCCCGAGCCGGACAGCCCGGTAATCACGATCAGGCGATCGCGCGGCAGCGACAGGTCTATCCCCTTGAGGTTGTGGGTGCGCGCCGAACGGATGCGGATTTCACTCATGGCAGCCCCCCAATATACCCTTCCAGCACAATGCGGCGAAACCCGCCAATGGGTTGACGGCTCTTGTCTGCCATTGCTCAAGTGACGCTCAGCGAGGAGGAACAGTGGGTTTTGGCGCCGACAGTCGATTCATACAACCTGGTCCAGCCGTTTATCGGTGGTCCGGTGTTGTAAGCTTATGTTCATGGGCGCGAATCGGGAACCGCTGACAAGTCGTTGTCCTGTGATGCTGCTTTCGTCACAGATTGAGTCATGGTTGGGGAGTCGGGTGTGACCCTGGTGCGCCGCTTCGCATGCCTGGTGGTGGCCGGCCTGGTTTTATCGGGTTTCGGCGCCTCCCTCCCGCCGGTGACGCCGTCGTCCACCGCTCCACCGGAGAAGAAACCGCCGCTGGATGTTGAGAGTATCTACTCCAATCAACAGCGGCTGGTGCAGGTTGCCCTGGACAGGGTTCGCGCCTCTGAAGAGGGCGTGGCCGAGACCTATTTTGTTGGCTTTGGCTCGTACGCGGCCCAGGATGTCTTTGAAAATGAGGTCAAGCTTGTCGAAGCCCTTTTCCGGGAGCAACTCGGCGCCGAAGGCCGTACGGCGATGCTGATCAACAGCCGCAATACCATTGATGATCTGCCGCTCGCCAACGGCCCGAATCTCGCCGCGGTACTCGGCGGGATCGGGCAGAAGATGGGGGCCGAGGATCTTCTGGTGCTGCACATGACCTCACACGGCTCCAGGCGGCACAAGTTCTCTGTGTCGTTCGAGTCGTTGAAGTTGAAGAGTCTCTCCGCCGAGGATATCGGCGAAATCGTCATCGGCGCGGACCTGCCCTGGCGAGTGGTGGTCGTATCCGCCTGCTTCTCCGGTGGCTATATTGACGCCCTGAAGTCGCCGCGCGCACTGGTTATTACTGCCGCAAGCGCCCGTCGGATGTCGTTCGGCTGCGCGAACGGGCGCGACTACACCTATTTTGGTGCTGCCTTCTACCGCGACAGCCTGACCGATGGCGACTATCTCGCTGCGTTCGAGCGGGCGGCGGTGCTGGTCCGCAAGCGTGAAAAGCGCAAGGGCTTTAAGCACTCCCGGCCACAAATCTGGGTGGGTGAGGATATCGCAGACAAGCTGCCCCTTGCTCGCCTGTCGGCCGACGGATGGTCGCCGGAAGAGGTCAGCGCACATCTCTTGCACTGATCCACTGTTCTTTCCCTACGGCGAATTTACCAATTTGCTTGACAGCCCGCCACGTGGCCTATTGCATCAGGCGGCGCAAAGTGCGATTCGGTAGAGCAGGCTACTACTGCATTTGTGCGCGAGCGCACGGTTCTCCGCGCGGCAAGGAATAATCCCGCGAACGCGCAGCAATACAGGAGACTGGACGCGCTTGGCTTTGATTGCATTGGTGGCACAATAGATTCCCCTCCAGGCAACGGAGGCGCGGACAACTCTGGAGAAATTCACAAATGCGCGGTGTAAACAAGGTAATTCTGGTTGGCAACCTGGGGCACGACGTGGAAGTTCGCCAGATGACGAACGGCAACCCGGTCGCGAACATACGTATCGCCACCAATGAACGGTGGACGCGGCGGGACACCGGCCAGGTGCAGGAACATACGGAGTGGCACAACATAGTGTTGTTCGGCCGGCGCGCCGAACTGGCCCAGCAATATCTGCAGAAGGGATCAAGACTCTACGTCGAGGGCCGCCTGCGCACCCGCTCGTGGCAGGATCGCGAGGGACAGGAACGGCGCAGCACGGAAGTGGTTGCCGATGATATGCAGTTCCTGGATCGGCGCGGCGGCGACGGCGACGGCGACTACGAACAGGCGCGTGGCGGCGGGGGCGGCGGCGACTACGAACAGCGGCGCGGCGGCGGCGGCGGCGGCGGCGGCGGCGGCGGCGGAGAGTCCAACGCAGCGCAGACGAGCAACGACGGCAACGTGGACGATGGCGACATGGACGACGAGGTACCGTTCTAGACTCAGCGCAGGAATCCGCGAGAATCGCGGCGCCCGGGCGCGGACATTCCTTAAACCAGAGTCTTTCAGGCATGAGCGGCAAACTGTATATCCGCACTTTCGGGTGCCAGATGAATGAGTACGACTCCGCGCGCATGGCGGACGTGCTTCGTGAGAGTCAGGGTTTCACTGTGACCGACAAACCCGAGGAAGCGGATGTTGTGCTGATCAACACCTGTTCGGTGCGCGAGAAACCGCAGGAGAAGCTGTTTTCGGAACTTGGGCGCTACAAGGCCCTGAAACGCAAGCGCCCCCATATGAAGATCGGCGTAGGCGGATGCGTGGCCAGCCAGGAGGGCGCGGCCATCGGCAAGCGCGCGCCCTATGTAGATGTGATCTTCGGCCCACAGACGCTGCACCGGCTACCCAAGTTACTGCGCCGTTCGGCCTCTTCCAACGGCCCCGTGGTCGATATTTCGTTTCCGGCAGAAGAAAAGTTTGCCGAGTTGCCGGCGCCCAGGGCCGCATCGCCGGTAGCTCATTTGTCGATCATGGAAGGATGCAGCAAATTCTGTTCCTTTTGTGTCGTTCCCTACACCCGCGGCGAGGAAATCAGCCGCCCGGTCGCGGATGTGCTGGCCGAGGCAATCCAGCTGGAGCGCCAGGGGGTGCGGGAAATCAACCTGCTGGGCCAGAACGTCAACGGCTACCGGGGCCCGGCGCCCTCGGGAGGACTGGAGGACCTGGCGGGCCTGATACGCTACGTGTCGAAGCTCAAGGGGATCGCAAGGATTCGATTCACCACCTCGCATCCGATGGAATTCGACGACCGGCTGGTTGGCGCCTACGCACGCTTTGACAAGCTTCCCTCCTATTTGCACCTTCCGGTCCAGAGCGGCTCGGACACCGTCCTCAAGCGAATGAAACGCGGCTACACCGTGGCCGAATACCACGACAAGATTGCCCGGCTGCGGCGCGCCCGGCCCGGCATCAGCGTGGCGTCGGACTTCATCGTAGGGTTTCCCGGTGAAACCGAAGAAGAGTTTGCCGGGACCCTGGCACTGGTCAAAGACATCGGTTTTGATCAATCTTTCAGCTTTATGTATAGCGCGCGTCCGGGCACGCCAGCCGAACGCATGACCGACCCCGTGCCTCACGAAGTCAAGCTTGAACGTCTGCAGCGTTTGCAGGCTCTGATCACCAGTCAGGCGCGGCGGATTTCGCGGCAGATGGTCAATACCCCGCAGAGCGTTCTGGTGGAGCGTCCGGCGCGACGCGGTGAGGGTCTGGTAGCGGGGCGCACGGGCAACAATCGCTGGGTGAACTTTGACGGCCCCACCTCGCTGATTGGGAGTATGGTTGACGTGGTGATAACCGAAGCACTCCCCAATTCACTGCGCGGCCGGTTGTTGCCCCAATCCCTTGTCGCCTGAGGCTCACCAACGCCCTGAATAGCGAAACCCATACCAAGGAGGTTGTCCTCCTCCCAGCGAACAACGGTGCGCTGGCCAACCTGTGCGGTGAATTCGACAAGCACCTGCGGCAAATCGAGCAGGGTCTGGGCGTGCAGATCACCAGCAAAGGCAACCGCTTCCGGGTGCGCGGACCGGAGCAAGCCACCCAGGCGGGCGCGGCGGCGCTTACCGAGCTGTACCGTATGGCCGCGGATGAGTCGCTGGACGCCGCCCACATTCAGGCCTGCCTGAGCGAGTGTGCGCAAGGCGCTGCGCGCGAGTCGTTTGGCAATGGGGCCGATCGCGAGGGGAAATCGGAAAGCGTAGCCGGCGTCGATGATGAGTCGGAACGGGTGATTTCCACGCCGAGAATGCGGGTGCGGCCGCGGGGCGCCAACCAGTGGCGCTACGTTATGGAAATCCGGTCACGCGATCTGACCTTCGGGATTGGGCCGGCCGGCACCGGCAAGACCTGGCTCGCGGTAGCTTGCGCACTTGAAGCGCACCAGGCCGGGCAGGTGCAGCGCATAGTGCTGGTGCGGCCGGCAGTGGAGGCGGGCGAAAGGCTCGGCTTTTTGCCCGGCGACCTGGCCAGCAAGGTGGATCCCTATTTGCGGCCCGTGTACGACGCCCTTTACGCAATGTTGGGACCGGAGCGCGTGGCGCGCTGGTTGGAGCGCGGCGTGATCGAAGTGGCGCCGCTGGCCTACATGCGCGGCCGTTCCCTAAACAGCAGCTTCGTGATTCTCGACGAAGGGCAGAACACGACGCCGGCGCAGATGAAAATGTTCCTGACCCGCTTCGGCGCCGATTCGCGCGCCGTGGTGACCGGCGACATCACCCAAGTCGACCTGCCGAGCGAGCGGGAGAGCGGTATGCGCCACGCGCTCAAGATCCTCAAGTCCGTGCCAGGCATCGCCACCGTCTATTTTTCTTCGCGCGACGTGGTTCGTCACGCCCTGGTGAAGCATATCCTCGAGGCGTATGGCTCGGAGGATCAGGCGTGATCCGGGTTAGCGTGCAATATGCCGGGGCGGGTGATATCGAACCGGGCGAGGAGCTTTCAAGCACCACGATACGCACGCTGGTGCGGGCGAGCCTGGCCGACTTTGCCGAACAAGGCGAAGTGACCGTGCGGCTGGTCGAGGAACAGGAAAGCCGTGAGTTGAATCGAAAGTGGCGCGGCATCGACCGCCCTACCAATGTGCTGGCTTTCCCCTCCGACCGTGCCGTGGGTGAGATCGGCGACATCATCATTTGTCTGCCGCTGGTGCGCTCCGAAGCTTGCGCCCGGGAATCCACAGCCGCCGCGCATCTCGCCCACCTGGTGGTGCATGGCTGCCTGCACCTGGCCGGACTTGATCACCAGGAGCCACAACAGAGCCAGGCCATGGAAACCTTGGAGTCGGACTTGCTGACCCAAGCCGGCTGGCCGGACCCCTGGTCGGAGGAACGCGCATGACCGCTGCCCGGGGATTGCTGGATCGATTGGGAGGCCGCAGGCGGTTGACGCGTGCAGGTCTCCTGGAATTGCTCGCGGAATTGGGCGGCAATAAGGAAATCACCGCGGGCGAGAAGGCGATGATCGAAGGGGTGCTGGAGGTTTCCCAGCGCGAGGTGCACGAGGTGATGGTGCAGCGCTCCAGCATGGTGGTTCTCAGCCTGGAAGACAGCCGCGAGCGAATGCTCTCCACCATCATCGACTCCGGTCACTCGCGGTTCCCGGTCATCGGCGAGAACCGCGACGAGGTGGTAGGAATACTGTTGGCGAAGGACCTGCTGCGGGCAATGACGGAATCTCCCGATGGTCGCCTTGAAATCGCGCCGCTGCTCAGGTCCGCGACGCTGATTCCGGAAACCAAGCGCCTGGATGCGCTTCTGGACGAGTTTCGCCGCGGACGCAATCACCTGGCGGTGGTGGTGGACGAATACGGCGGTACCGCGGGACTGTTGACCATTGAGGACGTGCTGGAGCAGATCGTTGGCGAAATCGGCGATGAGCACGACCTTGAACCGGCGCCGGAACTGGTTCGCCAGGAAGACGGAAGCTACCTGGTCAGCGCCAAGATGCGAATCGAAGACTTCGACGAGCAAATCGGCTCGAAATTGGATACCCACGAGTTCGACACTGTGGGCGGTCTCGTGATTCATCGCCTGGGACGGCTGCCCAAGCGGGGCGAACAAGTCCAGGCCGGAGATTGGCAATTTGAAGTGCTGTCGGCCGACCGCCGCCGCATAAAGCGGCTTAAGGTCAGCCGCGCCCCGGCCCCGCGTGAGGCGCCGGGACACTAGTGTCGTGTCCGGACACTAGTTCGGTTAGCCTTTTCCTTGTTGGACAAACGCGCCCTACGGTGCGGGGAATAGTTGTGTATGAGCTATGTAATCACCCGTCGCGCTAACGCGCCGTATTGGCTGACTGCCTTCAGCCTGTTTTTCGTCGCCCAGTGGAGCGCAGCGGCTGGCAACGGCGATCTTGGGCTGGAAGAGGCGATCAGTCGAACACTGGCCCACAACCCGGAACTGGTAGCGTTCGGCTACCAGGTGCAGGCCCAGGAAGGGCGGGTAACGCAATCACAGATCAAACCCGGGCTGGAACTCGGATTGGAGGTGGAGAATGTCCTGGGGACGGGCCGCTATAGCGGCATCAAGGGAGCGGAGACGTCGCTGAGTCTGGGCTGGGTGCTCGAACGCGGTAAACGGCGGCACTACATTGAAGCTGCCCGGGCCAGCGTGTCGGTTCTGGAAGCTCAGGCGGAAATCGGGCGTTTGGATGCAGTGGCTTCGACGGCTCGCCTGTTTGTCGACAACCTGGAATTCCAGGAGCGGTACAAGATTTGGCAGGAAGCGATCGCCATGGCCGAGCAAACCGTTGCCACGGTCAAGAGGCGGATTGAAACCGGTCGCACACCGGCCGCTGATCGCGTCAGGGCAGAGGCGGAACTGGCAAAGGTTCGCCTGGTCGCCTCGGACATGGAACACGACCTGTCCAACGCCCGGCATCGCCTGGCTGCCCAGTGGGCGCAAGTGCATCCGGACTTCCGGCAGGTAACCGGGAACTGGCAGCAACTACCCACACCAGACAGCTTCGACGCCCTACTTGAGCTGGTTGACGGCTCGCCCGATGTGTCGACGTACATGAGTCAGCAGCGCGTGCGGGAGGCCGAACTCCGTCTGGCCGAAATACAGTCAAGACCGGATTGGCTCGTGAGTGCCGGTATCCGCCGTTTGGAGCAGGCTGACGATTACGCATTCAGCGTCGGCATAAGAATCCCGCTCAAAGCAAAGGGCCGCAATCGAGGACGCGTGGCGGAGGCGCAAGCCAACCTGGCGATGGTCGACGCCCAACGCGCAGCCACCCGGCTGCAGGTCGAAGCTCAACTGTTTGGGATCTATCATGAGCTGCAACACAGCCTGTACCGGGCCAAGACACTGCGGGACGAGGTGCTGCCGCGATTACAGGAGGCAGCTGCGCAGACCCGGCAGGGCTATGAGGCGGGTCGTTACAGCTATTTCGAATTGCAGCAGCTTGAATCGGAACTGTTGTCGACCCGCGCGGGGCTGGTGCAAGCGGCGATCGATGCTCGCCGCCTACTGTTTGAGATCGAACGGCTGACGGGTGCGGTAATGCCCTCGGCAGCCCAGTAACCCATAGGTTTGATATGAAGAAAAGAATGAGTTTTCGCAGCGGGCGCCGCTGCGCTGACGCGCAGGGAAAACCCTGGGAACGAGGGCTTCCAGCCCTCACCGAGGGCTGGAAGCCCTCGTTCCCGGCGTTGTTCCATGGGAGTTCGATTGGACTGCTGGCGATTACGCTGGCGATCGCAAGTTGCGGCGTTTCCGAGGAACAAGAGCACGAACATGGCGGGCCTGGCGAGATGGAGGAGCCCAGGGGGCCTCACGGTGGGCGATTGCTGGCCGATGGCGACTTCAGCCTTGAACTGGCCATTTTCGAAGCGGGTGTGCCGCCCGAATACCGTGTTTGGGCAACCCGCCAGGGAGCACCGCTTGCCCCGCAAGACCTTGAGCTCAACATTACCCTTACCCGGCTGGGTGGCGTCAGAGACGAGATCTCCTTTCGTCCGCAGGATGATTTCCTGCGCGGCGATAGCGTGATTTACGAACCTCACTCGTTTGGCGTTGCGGTCGAGGCTCGTCATGGCAACGCCACTCACCGCTGGCAGTACGACAGTCTTGAAGGTCGAACCCGAATCCTGCCGGAGCTCGCCGAAGCGTTCGGGCTGGAAACTGAACTGGCTGGCCCCGCAACCATTCGCGAGACGATCACCGTGTATGGCCGGGTAGCTCCCGATGCGGAAAGAGTTCGCCGCATTGATGCGCGCTATGCCGGCATCCTCGAATCGGTTGAGGTCTCAGTCGGCGACCGAGTGCAGAAGGGACAGACGCTTGCTACGGTCGAAAGCAATGAAAGCCTGGCCCCCTACGTCATCACGGCGCCGATCGACGGGGTTATCACGGAGCGCAACGCCCATCCCGGCGAACAGACGGGCGATCGGACCATCTTTGCGCTAATGGACACCGGGCGCGTCTGGGTGGAATTCGCGGTATTTCCGCGCGATCTGGCTCGCGTCAGACGAGGGGCGCCAGTCCGGGTCACGGTGTCCGACAGTGGACTGGAGCAAACCGGTGAGATCAGCTATATCAGTGCGGTAGCCCGCCCCGATCAGTCAGTGGTGGCCAGGGTGACGCTGGATAATCCCGACGGCGCCCTGGTGCCAGGTATGTACGTGACCGGCAATATCCAGGTCGCGGAACACGACGTGGGTCTGGCGGTCAAGCGAAGCGGATTGCAGAGCTTCCGTGATTTCACGGTGGTGTATGCCCGGTTCGGCGACCAGTACGAGGTCCGCATGCTGGAGCTGGGCCGGCAGGATGCCGAGTGGGTCGAAGTGCTCGGCGGACTGCCGCCAGGGACGCGTTACGTCACCGCCAACAGCTATCTCGTCAAAGCCGACATTGAGAAGTCCGGCGCTGCCCACGACCACTAAGAGCTGATCATGTTGGCGCAGATTATTCGGTTCTCGCTGTCTCGCCCCGGGCTGATATTTCTGGCGGTGCTGATACTGGCGGGTCTGGGTATCTGGAATTTCACCCGCCTGCCCATCGATGCCGTCCCCGATATCACCAACATTCAGGTGGTGGTCAACACCGAGGCGCCCGGATATACGCCGCTCGAGGTGGAACAGCGGATCACCTTCCCGCTGGAAAACGCCATGGCCGGGATGCCGCGCCTGGACTATACGCGGTCGTTGTCCCGTTACAGCCTGTCGCAGATTACGGTGGTGTTCGAGGAGGGCACGGACATCTACTTTGCGCGTCAGCTGGTGGCCGAACGCCTGATTGCCGCCAAGTCCGCTTTGCCACAGGGATTGGAACCCACTCTTGGGCCCATGGCCACCGGATTGGGTGAAATCTTCATGTTCACAGTGGACGCCGAACCTGGCGCCCAAAATGCCGATGGTTCTCCGGTAACGCCCACCGACCTTCGTTCGGTTCACGACTGGATCATCCGTCCGCAGTTGCTGCGGGTGCCCGGAATTGTCGAGGTGAATCCGGTCGGCGGATTCCGCAAGGAAATCCTGGTCGCCCCGTTCCCGGCCAAAATGCTTGCCCACGGGCTCGCCTATGACGACATCGTCAATGCCCTTATGCAGAACAATGCCAACCAGGGCGCGGGATTCATCGAACACAACGGCGCCCAATGGCTGATGCGCATGCCCGGTCAGGCGGAGAACATCGAGGCGCTGGGCCTTATTGTGGTGAAGGTCACCGAGGGCGTTCCCATTCGATTGCGTGATGTCGCCCGGGTAGGGGTCGGCAAGGAGTTGCGCAATGGCGCGGCCACCCAGGATGGCCGTGAAGTGGTCATGAGCACCGTGTTCATGTTGATCGGCGCAAACAGCCGTGAAGTCGCGCAGGGCGCGGCGGCAAGGCTGGAAGAGATCAAGGCCAGCCTGCCTGAAGGGATTACCGCCACGGCGGTATACGACCGCACCGGTCTGGTGGACAAGACCCTGGTAACGGTGCGGACCAATCTCGTTGAAGGCGCCCTTTTGGTGATTGCCGTGCTGTTCCTGTTTCTCGGCAACATCCGGGCGGCGCTGCTGACGGCAGCGGTCATTCCCATCGCCATGCTGATGACCATCACCGGCATGGTTCAGAGCCGCGTGAGTGCAAACCTGATGAGCCTGGGAGCGCTCGATTTTGGCCTGATCGTCGACGGCGCGGTGATTATCGTGGAGAACTGCCTGCGACGCCTCAGTCAGGCCGGCCGCGATCTGATGCCGGTCAAGAAGCGCCTGGAAATCGTGTTCAGTGCGACCAACGAGGTGATTCGCCCTGCGCTGTTCGGGGTATTCATCATTACGGCGGTCTATATCCCGATCTTTGCGCTCACCGGTATCGAGGGCAAGATGTTCCATCCCATGGCGACCACCGTTGTAATCGCCCTGGTCAGCGCCATGGTGCTGTCGGTGACTTTCGTGCCCGCGGGAGTTGCCCTGCTGTTCAGAAAGCCGGTCAAAACCAAAGACAACCTGATCGTACGCAGCGTGCAGTCACTGTATCGCCCGTTATTGCTGGCGTCACTCAGGTTCCGATGGCTGGTGGTGGGCATTGCGATCATGCTGGTTGTCGTGTTTGGCTGGCTGACGACCCGGCTGGGGGCTGATTTCGTGCCCAATCTGGACGAGGGGGACATCGTCATGCATGCGCTGCGGATTCCCGGCACCTCGCTGGAACAGGCGGTGCAGATGCAGGAGCAGCTGGAAGCCGAGGTCAAGCGGCAACCGGAAGTCCAGTGGGTCTTTTCCAAGATCGGCACCGCCGAGATCGCTGCCGATCCTGTCCCGCCCAGCGTTGCGGACGTTTTCATTATTCTCAAACCCCGCGATGATTGGCCCGACCCCGACAAGCCCAAGTCAGAGGTAGTCAGGCAACTTGAGGCTCGGGTCACGCCGTACCCGGGCAATCGCTATGAATTCCTGCAGCCGATACAGATGCGGTTCAACGAATTGATCGCGGGCGTTCGGGCGGAACTGGCGGTGAAGGTATTCGGTGATGACTTTGACACCCTGATTGAACTGGGTGATTCCATCGAGTCCGCCATGAATGGGGTATTCGGCGCCGCGGATGTTGGAGTCGAACAGGCCACCGGGCTACCGGTGCTGACACTGGTGCCCGACAGGCAGGCCTTGGCTCGCTACGGCGTCAACCTGGCTGAACTTCAAGCTGTGGTGGCGACAGCGATCGGCGGAAGCGTGGCCGGTCAACTGTACGAGGGAGACCGGCGCGTCGATATTGTGGTACGCCTGCCGGAGGAATTACGGGCTGATACGGATGGCTATCAGAGCCTGCCGGTACCGCTACAAGCCGGTGGGTTTGTGCCGCTGGGTGAATTGGCCAGCATGCAGTTGGTGGATGGCTACAACCAGGTCAACAGGGAAAACGGCAAGCGCCGTGTGGTAGTGACGGCCAATGTCCGCGGTCGCGATCTGGGATCTTTTGTCAATGACGTTCGCCGGGCGGTTGAGAGCCGGGTCGAGATTCCTGCCGGCTATTGGGTCGAATACGGCGGCACCTATCAGAACCTGCAGTCGGCAGCCAATCGATTGAGTATCGTCGTACCCGTCACTTTGTTACTGATTGTGGCGCTGTTGGTGACCGCGCTGGGCACGTTCCGCGACGCCGCCATTATCTTCTCGGGGGTGCCTTTGGCGCTCACTGGCGGGGTGCTGTCGCTGATGCTGCGCGGCATACCGTTCTCAATCTCGGCGGCGGTCGGGTTTATCGCCCTGTCGGGTATCGCGGTATTGAACGGTCTGGTCATGGTGTCCTTCATCCGGGACCTGCGGCAGGAGGGTCGTCCCCTGGATGAGGCCATTGTCGAGGGCGCATTGACCCGACTGCGGCCGGTCTTGATGACGGCGCTGGTTGCGTCGCTGGGTTTTGTGCCCATGGCACTGAACACGGGCATCGGTGCGGAGGTCCAGCGCCCGCTGGCCACGGTGGTTATTGGTGGTATCGCTTCCTCCACTCTGCTGACCCTCCTGGTGCTTCCCGCGCTGTACCGGCTGGTGCACAGGGAAGAAGAGCGAACTGCAGAGAATGAACAGGCCTAGCCGCGGCGGGTTGCGATGATGAACACGAACCCGCTGCAACGCAATTACAGCGTTTTCAGGTAGGCGATCAGCGCAGAGCGTAGTTCGGCTTGCTCGATGCCGACGAAGCTCATTATGGTTCCCGGAACCATGGCGGAAGGCTGCTTAAGCCACAAGTCCAGCTTTTCTTCGCTCCAGACAAAATCCTGTTCCTTCAACGCATCGGAATAGGTCGCACCTTCCAGGGTTGCCGTCGGCCGATTGATGATGCCTGCAAGGTGCGGCCCGATCTTGTTGTCGGACGAGGCTTTGGTTGAGTGGCAGGCCTGACAGAAAACGTAGAGCCGTTTGCCCCGCGCAACATGCCGGGCGTTCACGGGTTCCGTCCGTTCAGCGCCGGGGTCCGCCTGGTCTTCGTCGTAAGCCTGCACGCGAGGCAGCGCTGCAATTGCACCGAGGATCAGGATGCAAACAGCGCCGGTTATTGTCCTGGTTCGCATTTCGGAGAGTGTCATGCGCGCTGAAGGATCTCGATGGCGGCGCGCTCGCCGCTTTCCAACGCGGCCTCCATGCCGAAATCCATACGCCGCGTGTGTTCGCCCGCAAAGTGCAGCCGGTGGTGGGGGATGATCATTTCCCGGGCAAACCTGTTGATCTGGCCGGGGGCAAACATGTGCCGGCAGCCTTGAATCAACGGGATCTTTCGCCAGCCGTATAGCGCCACGAACCGCAATTTACCTTGGGTTGAAGGGCGAATTCGGGCGATTTCCGATTCAATCAGGGCAATGGCCTGATCATTCGGCAGCTGGTCGATTCGCGCTGAGGCGGGTCCTGTGAAGATGACCGCGAATCGATGCTTGTCCTCGCCGGGTCGTTTGTTGAGCACCCAAAGCGCCTGAATGGTCTCATCCGTAAAGAATGAGGGCTCGATGCCATCGTCCCAGTAGGGTTCCTCAAGTACCCCGTAGGCGCGTGTCGTGCCCCTGTAACCCAGCGTCTGGACCGCTTCAGCCTGCCGGCCGGTGTATCCGGGGGTAACCGAAATATTGCGCAGGGTCGAGAATGGCACGGCGGAAATCACGAAGTCCGCACGGTATCGGCTGCCGTCCAGGCACCGGACTTCGGCGCCGGACCCGGACATGTCGATCCGGGCAACGACCTTGCCCAGCCGGACGCTGTCGCCCAGCGATCGGGCCATTGCTTCGGGCAACCTTGACGTGCCGCCTTCGATGTTGCGGATCGGGGCGACTTCGTCCCCTTCCTGCGGTCTTGCAGCCAGCCCGAAGGGCGCATCCGCCCTTTCAACTACCGATCTTCCGAAATTGGCGTCAAACAGCGTCCGGGTCCGTTCCTGCATCATTCCCAGGCTGGAAGTCGTGCGGAGATCCATTGAAACGCTTGCCAGCTTGAGGGCGGCTTCCGAGACACCGTTGTTCTCAAACAATTCGCGCATCGAAATATCGAAGGAAGCGAATTCGGGAGAAAGCCAGTCATCCAGGTTCTCCAGGGGATTCATCCTGGACAACAACTGATTTCCCAGCATCAGGGGTGGTATCTCGCGCTCGCCCCCTGTCGTCTTGTTGACCGGGGAATCCGGCCATTCGCTGGAAGTGACCCATGTCCCGTCCACATAGTTCGATATCGGCAATATGCCGCGGTGCTCGGGCACGAGATTGAGATCCAGGCGGGAGCACAAGTCGATCGCCCGCGCATAGGACCGGCCGATCTGGCTGGCGCCATATTCCGGCCGGGTTTCGACACCATCGCCCGTATGAGCTCTTCCGCCGATGCGGTTCGACCCTTCCAGAAGAATCACGTCGATGCCGAAATCGGCCAGCAGCAATGCGCTGTTGAGCCCGGACAAGCCGCCCCCTATGACGACCACTGTTGTTTTTTCTGCTGCGAAGGCCGCACCTGACCGCAACAGGGGATAGGAAAGAGATAAAGCGGAAAGAGAGAGCGCTCCCTTTAGGACTTGTCTTCTCTTGAAACTCATTCTTGCTCTCCGGGAGGCGTTGAACGCCGATGGTGGAAATTCCCGTTCCGGATTCTAACTGCAACGGGCAGCGCGACGCCCAGCAGCAGGCATAGGACCACAATGGGCCAGTCTCCGTAACGCACGTAGGGCGTGGAGCCCGTAAGGCGAGGCACGCTGACGTCAAGGAATCCGGCTTCGTACTTGGGTAGCCGGGCCAGGATGCGCCCGGAAGGATCGACCGCCGCGGTAATCCCGGTGCCGGTGGCCCTCAACAGGTAGCGCCGCGTTTCCATGGCCCGCATGCGCGCCATGTCCAGATGCTGTTCAAGGGCGACAGTATTGCCGAACCAGCCGTCGTTGCTTACGTTGATCAGCACTTCCACCTCGGGCGCCCACTTGCGTTGCTCGGCTCCGAACGCCGCCTCGTAGCAGATACTCGCGCCGCATAGCGTTTGACCTACGCGAATCGGTTTCTGTTCAACGGGACCACTGGCGAGATCGCTGGCGGGGAGCTCCATGGAGAGCAGCCAATCCTTCATCGGATCGGGCAACGGGAAGAACTCACCGAACGGAACCAGGTGGCGCTTGTGATATTCCCCGTCACCTTCGCCCAATGCGATCAGTGAATTGAGTCGTCCTTCGTCGGTGTCGGTAAGTATTCCCAGGGCCAGCGTCATGTTCCTGTCCAGCAGCAGCCGGTCCATCTCGTCCAGATAGTCCCGGACGGCGTCCTGCGTAGCGGGAATCGCCACTTCCGGCCAGACAATTAATTGAGGCATCAGGGTTGAGGCGCCACTTTGCGGCCGGCCAAAGCTCATTGTCTCGTAGGTCAGGAGCGTTGGCCAGAACTGTTCTTCCAGCCACTTCCGTTCCTGGGGAATTCCGCCCTGTACCAGGCGCGCATGCAATTCACCATTGGACTGGAATTCCTGGTCAGGCAAGGGCACTTGTCCGAGGCCGGTAAACCCGCCCAGCAACAGGAGCAGGCCGATTGCCCGCCGTCCCGTCCCGGCCGGCGAGCGCAACAGCAGCAAGCAGGCGCCGGCCAGGCTTGCGGTAAGCCAGCCTACAAGGTACACACCGCCGAGCGATGCAAGGACCGTTGGTAAATTGCCCGCGAACACGGGTCCGGTCAGGTACCCGGCGTTTAGCCATGGAAACCCCGTAAATGCCCAGCCTCTGAGCAATTCCGTCAGCACCAGCACGGAAGGCAGGATCACGATCAGCCCCAGCCAGGAGCTCTTTGGCTGCATACGCGCCGCCCAATAGCCACCCAGGGCGTACCAGCAACCCATAAGGGCGGCCAGCAGTATCACGAGCACTATGGCCAGCGCCACCGGTCCGCCGTTGACGATTCGCACGCTGTAGTAGATCCAGTGACAGGCAATCGAAAACGCGCTCAATCCGAATGCGAAGCTGCCTACCGCCACCGCCCTTGGGTTCTGTGAGGCCCGCTCGCCCGTCCACAGCGAGAGTAGCAGCACGAGTCCCGCCAGGCCGGTGAACCACCGGACCAGCGGCCAGTTGATGAATATGCTGAACGCCGCGGCCCACAAAAGCCCGCCGAGAGCGCCTATCGCAATCATCCTTTTCATGCAGAAGCCACAGTGATCGGACGATATTGGCTAGAAAGGAGTTGACACATATTCTTTGGGGGCCGCAGCAAAGAAACCTAGCTGGACTCGCTTAAAATCTAATGTCAGGCGCAATGCTTTCGAGAAATGTTGGCGCTGCTGCCCAGCAGCCCCAATCTATACCACCGAACTACGTTAGCAACCGGCACAACGTAAACATTGACGTCAGGAAATGGTGCTATGTCGGTAAGAATAAATCCCTTAATTTCCCTGAGTTTTTCCTGAAATTCAGGCTCATTGAAGCTGCGCCCCGACCCAACCTGATTGCTTGGTGTGAAGTAAACGCCGCTGTTCGTGATTGAACGCACCTCCCACTTATCATTATTTGGATCGAGTAGATCGTACCCCTTCCCTTCTGACGGCGCCAGCCTCCAAATTGCATGTTCGTTGGCTAACCGCCGCTCAATGATAAAAGAAACACGCCGCCCGTCCGTCAAATACTCACGCACGTCCTCTTGAGCAATACGAAATGCTTGTGCGAGGTCGGCCTCATCCCACGTTAATTTGAATTTGTTTTGCACGAGCGCCTCCGCACCCTCGCCCTGCCGCGCAATTCACTAAAGGCGTTGCAAAAGCACGATTCGATTTGTGTTAGTTCCCTTCGTTCCATTAACCACACCCCAGCAATTTGCGGTCTTTGTGAATTTCTGATCGTTGATCATGACCCCAATCCTATGGAACGGGAGTGATTCTGCAGCTTGCCAAACAAGTCGCTCGAGCAAGACACGTCCTCCGCGCACCTCACCCACCTCAAATGCAACGTAGCCGCCGGGTCTAACTATCCTCGCCTGTTCGTGCAATACATTGTGGACCATCCTGGTCCAAGCCTCTTCTGTTCGATGCGTGTCGATAGCAACCGTTGACGGATCAATACCTGCAAACCAGCAGCGTAGCCAGTTGTCCGCCGCGTATTGAACCACATCCAAGAAAGGCGGTGACGTAACAACAAGATCGACGCTTCCGTCGGCTAACTCAGCCACATGCCACGCGACTCTCGTATGTAAGCTGGCTCCCACAGGTCGAGTAACACACCCGTCTCGCACCAGAGACTTTGTTTTCCTGACAATTAGTTCCTCAATGTCACGTTCGGGCGGTTCAGCACCCAATCTCTCGTTGATTTTCAATTGCGACTTAACAGACACCGCTTGGTTCGGTGGTAATGAGCGCCCGGAGAAGAAACCTGGCGAATGCCCGGAAAGGCGACTTAGGGCTACCATCCGTATCCAGTCCGCAGCGGGATCAAACTGTTGCGCGTCCAGCGGAATGCGTTCGTTAGTCCAGGACTTCAAAGCTTCGAGCTTCCTCAGAGTGGCTGGGTGATAAAACGCCAGGAGGTCATTTCTCTCGATCTCTCCCCCATCCCAGTCCACAGTCCGTAGGGCGTCTCTCACCTGCTGAGTCTTTATTGGCCCTAATCGAGGGCGAGTAAGCATTATCGAAAGGGGATTCACATCGTTACCGAACGCACAGCGTTCCATTAGCGCAGCCTGAACCAGCGTTGTGCCGCGGCCCATGAATGGGTCAAACACAACATCTCCAACTCTCGTTAGACGAGTAATGAAGAACTCAGGCAACTGAGCCTTGAAGCAGGCACGATATGAAATTTCATGAATCGAATGGGACCGCCTTTGACCTGCTGTCCAAAACTCATTTATGTAATAAGGAATGCCGCCCTCACGCAGCATAGTCGTGGCTTGCCCAAAATCATTGAATTCGCGCAGATTCGCTATGAAGTGTTCGGACGTCTCGACATAGAGGCGCCGATCGGGAATTGAGAGTTGTAACATGCTGGGTTGGCTAGGATGACACTAGGCTTCCTTCGCTATGTAAGAGCGTGAACCCAGAAATGGTTGTTTCTCCATATTCTTCGGAACGGTCGGAGTGAAACGTAATAATGCAAAGAAATCGCTAGACGAGTCTGCGTGCTGCCCAGATAGTATTCGCGCTAGCTACGGGGCCTCTTGCCATGAAGCGTATGCTGCAAGCTCGGTTGCGTGCTGCTTTTGCTTGTCACGCCGGTCATTTGCATCAACGTCTAAGAAAATGTCCGTGTGGTAGATGTTCTCCGGTATGTGCGTTGCCTCAACTGTTCGACCGCCTAATGCAGCATTTTCAACTGTGATGATGGCCCACCCTCGGCATTGTTGAGGAGGCGTCCTGGCGGCTGCGCGTTTTGTATATAGCTCCGCCATTTCCGAAAGCGGTGCGTGATCCATCCGGTCTACCGACAAAGATAAAGCTTCCTCACTTTCCAGAAAAACGTCTGGAATGATCGTGTTCCTTGTTCGTGCTCGCTTTGCCGCTCTGCTTGCAACAACACTTCGGCCAAGTCTTTCTTGATTCGTGAATTTAGGTAGCTTACGTAGCATTCTCTTGCGATAGCGCGCTCTTCAGCGCTTCCAATTGTGCCTTTACGAATTGGTCTGGTAGTTCTGACGAATCGTCATAACGGGCGCGGCGACTCTTACCATTTGTATGCGAAAAACATGCCCCTTGTCCGTCATTGTCTAGTTCAATGAGAACGGCGTCAGGCGCTACCGGTGACTTGAAGTGAATTGCAATTTCTCCAGGACACTTGCAGACCACACCGTGATGCGCCAATCACGCCACTCGCTGAAGGCGATCATCAGGTTCGTGGCTTCTGTTTGTTGTTTTTCGGACGCAAATGTCGGTCTTAGGTGTTTCTTCGCTATTGCTACATTGTCAGGAATAAGTTGCCTGGTTTCTCTGTGACGTGGAACTTGCATGGGACAGTATGCGTATGGGTCTTCATTCAAGCCGATAGCCGTTGGTGTTGCTGAGATCATGCATCACCTCGATTTAGGCCAACCGCCCGGTCAGCTATTGCGGAAAGCTGATTTGTGAGTTGTTCAATGTAGTCAGTCCCGCTTGTGGCCACTGAAATCTGATGCAAGCCAGTCCAGCGAAGTTCGGGTTGTGGAAAAAACCGCAGGGTAGGCCTGAGGGTTGACACTAGTAAAGTTCAGCCTTGGTTCACTGGGATTGAGTGTAATCACACAGGCGCCACCATAGAGTTAACAGATGCATGACACGTCCCCCAAGGAACTGGACGAGTTCACTCGGAAATCCTGAGCGCGCGCCAGGCCGCTAAACTTGCTTGCGATTCCCGCAAGAAATTTCTGTGTTGCACTTGGCCAGTCTGTTATAAATGGGATCAGCGCAACACTGAATTCGAGTTGCTGGTCATGGGGTCTGACTGGGAAGTTCATGAGTCGAGACCTATGTTCCATCGGTGAAAACTCAAGCAGTTTACCATTGACACCTTGTCTTCGAATGCCTAACCCTGCCGTGTTCTTTTGACTCCGCGCGACCGCCAATCTGTGATAGCTGATAAGAATCGGACCTTCTGTTTCCTACCCGGATACCATCGCCAATTTGAAGTCGAGCACAGTGCAGTTCGAGCCCGCCTGAAAGAAGGCTCATTTCAGAATTTTGTAGTGCTCTTGCGTGTTGAGCCCACGCGGCGAGAGCAATGCCCTACAATCTCCAGCATGAGGCCATATGCGGTACTATCGGCAATGCTCTTGGGGCTCTTTTTCGCGTCGGCGTGGGCTCAGGAAGCCTTGGCAGCTGAGGCTTTTCGGGATTGCGATGAATGCCCTGAAATGGTTGTGGCGCCGAGCGGCGAGTTCGATATGGGAGCGGAGGGTGGTGAGGAAGGGCGCCCGGAAGGGCCGTTGCGGACCGTTCGCATCGCGCGACTTTCGCAATCGGTAAATTCGAAGTTACCAATCGGGAATTCGCTGCGTTTGTTGCCGAAACCGGATACCAAACTCCCACGAGTTGCGCGGTGCGCGTCGGCGACAAGTGGCTGATGCACCCCGAGGCGCACTGGACGAATCTCCGCACCGGGCAGGAGTCCGAACCGGATCACCCGGTGGCCTGTGTCAATTGGCTGGATGCGCGCGCCTACGTGGCCTGGCTGGCCGAGAAGAGCGGTCAACCCTACCGCCTTCCCAGCGAAGCGGAATGGGAATATGCGGCTCGCGCCGGGGTAAGCGGCGATTTTCCCTGGGGTGACGATCCCGATAGCGCCTGCGCACATGCCAATGTGTATGACTTGGGCGCCAACGCCGAACACGGTTTCAGCTGGGAGGTTGCGGACTGCGACGACGGCTATGCGCTGCTTGCGCCGGTAGGCCGGTATCGGGCCAACGCTTTCGGCTTGCACGATGCTGCCGGCAACGTCTGGGAATGGGTGGAGGATTGCTATGAAGCGCCCTACGCCGCTCACATGCCCACGGACGGTTCGGCATACGGTCCGCCGCCGGGTGAGTGCGAGCGCCGCAGCGTTCGGGGCGGCAGCTGGAGCAGTCGGATCAAGCCGCCAGCGTCTTACTTTCCGCGGCCGCGACCCCGAAGACCTGCGCTACTCCATCTTCGGCTTCCGCGTGGCCCGCTCGCTTTCTGAGTAGTTGCCCGCAAGCCGCGCTGCGAGCTCGCGGCCCGGCCACCTGAACCTCGATACCGGTGCAGTCCATGTCTCAGGCTAGAATTCCCGGCATGTATCGATCAACACTGCTATTGGCCCTGGTGCTAGGGCTCACTCTTGATTCGGCGCCGGCCGACGAGCCGGCGCAGCCGAAGACGTTCAGGGATTGCGATCAATGTCCCGAGATGGTCGTGGTGCCGCCTGGGAAGTTTGTGATGGGAGCCGATGGCGAGGTGGACGGCCGGCCGATGGGGCCGTCCCATGAAGTGCAGATCACCCGTTCGTTTGCAATGGCCAAGTATGAGGTGACCAACCAGCAGTACGATGACTTTGTGACCGCCACCGGTTACGAAATGTCAAAGGGTTGTCGTGGCCGTATTGACGGGGAATGGGCGATGAACCCGGACGCGCATTGGACCGACTTGCGGCTCGGACAACAGTCCGAACCGCAACATCCCGTGGCCTGCGTAAGTTGGCTGGACGCTCGCGCCTATGTGGCCTGGCTTGCGGGAATCAGCGGCCAGCCCTACCGTCTGCCCAGCGAAGCGGAGTGGGGATATGCGGCGCGGGGCGGGATGAGCAGCGACTATCCCTGGGGTGAAGATCCGGACGAAGGCTGCGCCAACGCCAACATGTACGACCTAAGCGCCGATGTCGTGCATGACTTCGGTTGGCCGTTAGTCAACTGTGATGACGGTTATCCGACCCTGGCGCCTGTGGGTCAGTTTCAGCCCAACGGTTTTGGACTGCACGATGTGACCGGCAATGTCTGGGAGTGGGTGGAGGACTGCTACGAAGTGCTCTATCCCGATGACACGCCAACGGATGGTTCCGCATACGGTCTGCCGCCGGGTCAGTGCGAGTATCGCAGCGTGCGGGGCGGCGGCTGGATCACCAACCCCGAGTGGCAGCGGCTCCCCTTCCGCGGCCGCGACCCCGAAACCGTTCGCTATTCCTTCTTCGGCTTCCGGATCGCCCGCTCCTTAAGCCCCAACTAATACTGGCCTGGAAACCTGGAAACGAGGGCCTCCAGCCCTCGAAGCTGGGACCGAGGGCTTCCAGCCCTCGAAGCTGGGACCGAGGGCTTCCAGCCCTCGAAGCTGGGACCGAGGGCTTCCAGCCCTCGTGGAGGGCAGGATGCCCTCCTTCCCAAAGAGGCTTACGCAGCCGCGCCATAACCAAGGACAGCCTTGGTCTCAAGAAATTCCTCCAACCCCTCGGGTCCCGATTCACGCCCGTTACCCGATTGCTTGTAGCCGCCGAACGGCGCGCTGAAATCGCCTGAATCGCCGTTCAGGCAAACCTGTCCTGCTTGCAGCCGCGCCGCCACACTGCGCGCCTGCTCCAGGTCGCTGCCCCAGACATATGCCGCCAGTCCATATTCCGTATCGTTGGCGATCGCCACTGCCTCGTCCACATCCTGGTACGGAATAACGCATAGCACCGGGCCAAAGATCTCTTCGCGGGCTATCGTCATGTCGTTGCTGACGTTGCCGAAAACCGTCGGCTTTACAAAATACCCGCGTTCCAGACCCTCCGGCTTGCCCGGGCCGCCGGTAGCCAATACCGCGCCTTCCTCGATTCCCTGCCGGATGAGCCTCTGTACCCTGTCGAATTGGATCTTGCTTACCAGCGGCCCCATGGTAGTTCGCTCCGAATCGGGATCGCCGATACGCGCCCTCGCTGCCGAGGCCACTGAGAGTTCCACCGCCTTGTCGTGCAGGGCCGCCGGAACCAGCAGCCGGGTAGGGGCGTTGCAGGACTGGCCCGTGTTCATGCACACGTTGCGCATTCCGTTGATCACGCCTTTCTCCAGCATTGCTTCATCAAGGATGATGTTGGGCGACTTCCCGCCCAGCTCCTGGCTGACGCGCTTGACCGTGCCCGCGGCCGTGGCTGCAACCGCAATGCCCCCTCGGGTCGATCCGGTAAACGAGACCATATCGATGTCGGGATGGCCGGCGATCGCCTGGCCCACTTCCGGCCCGTCGCCGTTGACCAGGTTGAACACGCCCGCGGGTACGCCGGCCGCCTCAATCACTTCGGCGAAGACTACGCCGCTTAATGGGGCGATTTCGCTCGGCTTCAACACCATCGTGCAGCCTGCCGCCAGCGCCGGAAGGACTTTGAGCGTGATCTGGTTGATCGGCCAGTTCCAGGGCGTAATGAACCCGCACACGCCGATTGACTCGCGGCGAATCAGCGTGCCGCCGCGCTGCTCCTCAAACTCGAAGTTCTGCAACAGGCGCCGCACGGTTTTTGCGATAACAACACCCATCGCCGCCTGCGCCTTGGTGGAAAGGCCCTTCGGCGCGCCCATCTCTGCGGTAATCGCCGCCGCCATATCGTTGTAGCGCGCCTTGTAGGCGTTGATGAATGCGTCGATCAGCTCAAGGCGTTCCTGCTTTGAGGTTTGGGAATAGCCGCCGAACGCTTTCCGGGCAGCTACTACTGCACGGTCCACGTCTGCTGCGCTGCCCAGGGAAATCACGCCGGCCGGTTCCTCGGTGGCCGGATTGATCACGGCCAGTTCGCGTGGCTCGACCGGGTCGACCCACTCTCCACCGATGAAGAACCTGCGATATTCGTATTGCGCCATTGCGTCGCGCTCCTTCAGCCTTACAGTCAGGTGGGCGAGGATACACCGCTACCGCGCCGCGTGCTATCCTGCCGCGCTACTCTCATTGTCGAGGCGCTCAAAGAAATGCAAACCATGCTTAGCCGGTTGACCCAGGTTAAGGGTTCGGTCTCGCTTTCGGTGCGCCTGGGCTGGGGCGTGGGCGCGCTGGGCGTGGCGTTGCTCTTCAATACCTATTCCACAATCCTCCTGTACTACCTGACCAGGGTGGCTGGCGTCGCGGTTGTTACGGCTGGAACACTCATGATGATCGCCAAGGCGTATGACCTTGTTACCGACTTGCCGATGGGCATCATCAGCGACCGCACGAGGAGCCGCTTCGGGCGCCGCCGGCCCTGGCTGCTGGTGGGCGCGTTTGTGTGCGGCGGTGCATTCGTGCTTTTGTTCAGCACGCCCGTGGAATGGACGGGTTACAAGCAGGCAGCCTATGTGTTGGCGGGCCTGCTGGTGTTCAATACCGGATACACGCTGTTCAACGTGCCGCACGTGGCCATGCCCGCGGAAATGTCCGACAACTACGACGAACGCACGGCAATCATGTCGTTCCGCGCTGTGGCAATCATGCTGGGAACCTTCACGGTAATAGGGATCGCCCCGCGCCTGGCCGAGCAGTTTGGCGGTGGCAATGAAGGCTACGTGATCGTGGGCTGGATGCTTGGCAGCATGGTTCTGCTGGCGATGATTACCTGTTTCTTTGGGACGTCCGGCGTTCGCGCAACCGAGCATGTCAGGCCTCGCTACGGTCTATGGGAGCAGATTCGCACGGCGGCGTCCAACGTTCACTTCCTCAGGCTGGCGCTTTTCAAGCTGCTGACCCTGCTGGCCACGGGTATGGCGCAGGGCACCGTGCTGTTCTTTATTGTCGACATTCTGGGTCATTCCCAAGGTGTCATGTTGTATTACGCGATCGGCGGCACCCTGATCATGCCGCTGTTGGTTGCACCATTCTTCTGGGTGCCGTTTTCGCGCAAGGTGGGCAAGCATCGCGCCTTGTTGTTTGCGACCCTTGGTTTCATGGTGGCGGTGCTGTGGTGGTGGTTTGTCCAGCCGGGCGAACCCGTGTGGCTGCTGGTTCTCAGATCGCTGGTACTTGCCTTTTTCGGTATGGGCAAGCTGCTGCTCGGTATGTCGCTCCTGCCCGACGTGCAGGAATACGACTACCTCTCCACAGGCCTGCGGCGCGAAGGCGTATTTGCCGGCGCATACAACATGGTGGAGAAGGCGGCGTTCATGGGGGCGCCCATGCTGATAGGCTTCATTCTCTGGCTGTTGGATTATCAGTCCACAGTTGACAACCAGGTCATCGAGCAGGATCCCAGCGCGCTTACTGGTATCCGCATATCCATTGCGATCGTTCCGGCTATCTGCAACCTGCTGGCCGGGATTATTCTGTTGCGCTGGAACCTGACCCGCGAAAAGCTGGACGAACTTCGCGCCAAGCGCGACGCCGCGAGCGCTTGAGGCTTACCGGCGAGGGCAGGATGCCCTCGGTCCCAGGCGTTTTCCCGGCGAGGGCAGGATCCCTCGTTCCCAGGGAGTGATCAGGCGGCCTGGTCGGCCTCCACGGCGCGCGCCGGCCTGGCCGGCAACAGCGGGATCGGGTCGATCACCCAACCCTTCTTCTTGCGCCGTGCCGGGCTCGGTATGGCGAACGCCGTATGCGCGCCGACCTCCCGCACCTTGTCCGAGTCGATGCGCCAGCCGCGCGCCTCCCATTCCTTCAGCCGTTCCCTGTATCGCCCGATGGGATAGTCCGAGGGAGTAAACAGTTCCTTGGTATTGACCCGGGGCGTGACCTTCGGGTGCAGGTTAGACAGCACGTCGCGGTCCTGGAAGGCCACGTGCTGGTTCCGCTCCATCATGGTCTCGTCATAGATTTCTTCCAGCATGAAGTTGCGCATGTTGATCAGGAACAGCTGCGTGTTTTCCTCGTCGATCGGCACTTCGTAGAGGTATTGATAGATGTGCATCACCGGATTGGGATTGATGAAGGTCCACACGGATGAGGGTCCGTGATGGCCGGTGCCCACGTCGATGGTCCGGTTCTTGGTCTCTCCGGAGGTCTCGCGCATCTTCTTCTCGGCCAGCGGCGGCGCGAAAGCCTTGTTGAAGAATCCCGTGCCCCAGTCGGTCTCGCGAATGTCCAGATCGCGGACTCTGTAACTCTCGTCCAGGCCCTTCATGCCATGGGTGGGGTGCACGAACTCGTTATGGGCCGCGTCGATACCGTTCTCGATTGAGCGCTTGTAATCCAGTTTCCACGCGAATTGCTGGCAGGTGGAGGACCAGCCTTCCTGGCCCCACTCGTTGATCTCAAGGATCGGCGGACGTTCCGATTCGTCGAGGTCGCCCAGGAAACAGAACACCAGACCGTAGCGCTCCATGACCGGGTAGGAATCCACTCGGGCACGCCCCGGCGGTTTCGCATTCATACCGATGGAGGGCACTCGTACGCAGTTCCCGTCGCCGTTGAATCGCCAGCCGTGATAGGGACATTGCACGCAGCTATCGGCCACCACTCCGTTGCCCAGAGAACCACCGCGGTGGCAACAGGTATTACTAAGGCAGTGAGCCTGGCCTTCCTCGTCGCGCCACAGGACGAAGTCCTGTCCCAACATGCGTCTCTTCAGCGGTTGATCGACCAGATCCTTGGACTCAACCACCGGGTACCAGAAGTTGATGAACATGTCTATGCTCCAGGGTTGTTGTGGAAATAGTTTATACCGGAACCGTCCAGGGGTCGTAGTGGAACAATCCCAGCGATTCTTCGTTTCGATTGTTGCGCTCGGCGAAGCGGTCCGTGTCGGGCGCAAAGAACCTGTGAATGATTTCTGCGGACTCCACCATCACCAGCGTAGTGCGTTCCACACGGGCCGCCTCGTAACGCCGTAGCGCCTCGGCGATTTTCCCGGCAGCGGCCAGACAGCGCGCCAGCACGACGCCGTCCTCAATCGCCATGACCGCACCCTGTCCCATAAAGGGCAGGGTGGGATGCGCGGCGTCCCCCAGCAGCGAGACCCGACCCACGCTCCAGGATTCCAGGGGCCGGCGCGAAAACAGCCCCCACTTGTAGCAAAGCTCCGGCGGTGTCGAGGCGATGATCGATTGCACCAGTTGGTGGAAATCCGAAAACTCCTCCAGCACTTCCGCGATCGTAGAGTGCTGCGACCAGCTCTCCACCTGCCAGTCTTCCCGCCTCACGAAGGCCACGTAGTTGACCGTTTCGCCACCTCGGATCAGGTAGCGTACGAACAAGTGCCCGGGACCGATATAGATCCCCGAGGGCGGATCCACGGCCTCGGGCGGGACGCTCGCAGCCGGCGCCAGACCGCGCCATGCGACATAGCCGGTGAAGGTGGGGGATTCCCTTTCGTGCAACTGGGAACGGACCGGCGACTTCACGCCGTCGCAGCCGATCAGCGCCCGCCCGGACGCGCTGTGCCCGTTGCGAAAATAGGCGCACGCCTCGGTCTCGCTTTGCGTAAAGCGCTCGAACTCGTGTTCCAGGTGAATACATTCGGGATCGTTGGCAAGTACGGCCCTGGCAAGCATTTCGTGCAAATCGGCCCGATGGATTTGGTAATAGGGAGCGCCATACTGTTGCCTTGGCAGATCGCCCCGCTCACGGCGCACCAGTACGCGGCCGGTCTGATAATGATGCACTGCCTGGTAACTGGGCGGATCGGCGGCGCTTGTCAGTTCGTCTTCAAGGCCCAGGCCGATGATGCCCTTGGACCCGTTAGGGCTGAGAGTAAGCCCGGCGCCGACCTCACCCAGCTCCGGCGCCTGCTCGTACACCTGCACGGCAATGCCGGCACGCTGCAGGGCCAGCGCACAGCTCAATCCGCCGATGCCGGCGCCGATCAACATCACAGGACGATCATTCACGCGCGAAAGGTTAACCCGGAAATTGCGCCGGATCCCGGAATTGGGACTTGGATTCCCACCCCCCCCTGGGAACGAGGGCATCCTGCCCTCGGAGGGCTGGAAGCCCTCCCTCCCAGCGTGGCAAGGATAAAATGCGCGGCGTCATGTCATGCGGAACTTACTCATGCGCAACGCCACACTCACCAGCGGCCTGCTGGCCTCTCTCGTCCTGATGTCCGCCGCCCAGGCGCAAACCGTGCTCATTACCGGGTCCAATAGCGGACTTGGCCTGGAGTTCGCCCGCCAATACGCCGCCAAGGGCTGGACGGTCATCGCCACCCATCGGCGCGACACGACCCCAGAAACGCTGGCCGAACTTGCATCCGAACACGATGGCGTGCGCGTTGAACGGCTGGATTTGTTGGATCATGCCGGCATCGACGCGCTGGCGGAAAAGCTCGCCGGCATGCCCATAGACGTGCTCATAAACAATGCCGGCATTACCGGGGACTTCACCAAGCTCCGGCCGCAAAGTCTGGGCACCCTGGATTACGAAATGGCACTGCGCTTCTTCCGCACCAACTCTCTGGGCGCGCTGAAGGTCAGCGAGGCTTTCCTGGTAAACGTGGCGGCCAGCGATCAAAAGAAGATTGTGGCGGTGAGTTCCCTGGCGGGCTCGTTCGGCGGCGAATCCGGCGGTAAGGGCAGCATTTACTGGTACCGATCCAGCAAAGCGGCCTTGAACATGATGATGGTGGGGGTGGCCGCTGATACCAAGCGCAAGGGTATAACCGTGGCCTTGCTCTCGCCGGGGACTGTGAAGGTGGAGAAGGTGGCGGAGATGGTGGAACGCGCGGGCCTAAAGGGTTTCATCGAACCTCAAGAGAGCATTTCCGGGATGATCGAGGTCATTGAGGGACTCACGCTGGGAGATTCCGGCGCCTTCATCCGTTACAACGGCGAGCGGCAGCCGTTCTAGGCATTAGCGGTCACGCCGTCCATTTGGCGGCCGCAACGTCCCGGCACACTTCGCCAGGACTGTTCACCGCGGTTTGCGCTCCGCTGGCGCGCAGGGAACACGCTGGGAACGAGGGCTTCCAGCCCTCGACGAGGGCAGGATGCCCTCGCTCCAAACGTGTTCCTCGCGCGTCAGCGCCGCCAGGACGGTGGTGAACACTTGCATGGAACAAACTGGGGAACGAGGGCTTCCAGCCCTCGACAAGGGCAAGATGCCCTCGTTCCCAAAGTGTTCCCTGCGCGTCAGCGCAACGGCGCCCGTTGCGAAAACTCCTAAGGCCGCGTTAGCCATCGCGCGTTCAACGATGTTCAGATAGCCCAAGCATTTCCCATGCGTCCTTTCCTGAAGCAACCCATTCTTGCTGAATCAGTGTGTGATCGGAGTCCCTATTGCGTGGGCGGCGGCCACTATTTCGGCATAGGAATTCGTCATGGTGCCGCAAGACATTCCGCGCAATCGGAGCGGCCACCAAGGTCAGGCACGGCGTGCGCACCTCGGCGCAGGAGTTCTGCAGCGACCAAGAGCTTTCCCGCATTCCAGAGCTGGTTTGGGTTCGGTGCATTCATGTCTAACGGCGCGTAAATCCCATCGCGAAGATTGCAGTGAATTTGCTTGTCAACGCTTGTTTCCGTAGTGACTACTGCCGCTCAAATTGTAGCCTTTAGGCGATTGCCGGAATTGGACGCAGCCTTCAGTCTGGATGCTGCGGCAGCCCGCTATAATCCAGTATGCAGCCAAGGGCTTTGCCCAAGGAGGAAGGCGATGAACTTTGAGGAATACGTGCCGGCGGCGATCATTGCGGCGGCGATTCTGGGGACATGGATTGACGTGCGCCGAGAAATCGGCGATGTCCGGCGGGAAGTCAGCGGACTTCGAGGCGAAATGTTTACACTCAATGGCCGCGTTGGCCATATTGAGGGCCTTTTGTCGCCCAAGCCAGCAAAGCCACCGCCCGTAGCGGCAGGCGAATCCCACTAAGACCGGACGGCTAAAGGAAGGTAACGCCGCCATCGACCATCAGGGTCTGGCCGGTGGTCATCCGGCTCAGGTCGCTGCCCAGCCACAGCACTGCGCCCACCACGTCCATGGTTTCCAGGGGCCGGCGTATGGCCTGCTGCGAGGTTGTAGCGCCCAGGGCTTTCTCCAGCTTGTCGCCGAAGAACTGCGCCGAGGCCTCCGTGGCAACAATATTGGGCGCCACCGCGTTGACTCGAACGCCGTAGCGCCCCATTTCCCTCGCCAGCCCGCGAGTCAGTCCGATCACGGCGGCCTTCGAGGTCGTGTAGTGAATCACGTTCGCCATTCCGTAGGTCGCAGCCAGCGACGCAATGTTGATGATTGAGCCGCCCGCCCCGGACTGCATGTATTGCGCCGCCGCCCGGCAGGCCAGCCAGACGCCCTTGACGTTGACGGCCATGGTCGCGTCCCACAGATTCTCTTCCACCTCGTCGAAGCGTTGCAGCTTGAGGTTGCCCCACCAGGCAGCGTTGTTCACGAGCACGTCGATGCGCCCGTAGGCTTCTGCGGTCCGGGCGGTCATTGCCTCCAGGTCCGAGAGCGAAGTCACATCCGCCTTACAAGCCAGGGCCTCGCCCCCTGCTTCCTTCGCCAGGGCCTGGGTTTCGCCGCAATCGTTCAGATCGCACAGCATCAGCCGTGCCCCGCGCCGCGCAAACTCTACGGCGTACGCCTGCCCCAAACCACCGGCCGCCCCGGTAATCACCACTGCTCGCTGGTCAAATCGCATCTTGTTCTCCAAGTTCGCGGCGGTGATGCTAGCATTTTCCGGTTATGCCCGGCCCGATGACCGGCAAGCGGTCCGGTTTGCCGCTGCCTTCCACCACTCTCATGCTGATTCGCTGTGGGCGCGAAGGCATGGAGGTGCTGCTGTTGAAGCGCCCCGCGGGCGCGGCCTTCGGTGGCGCGTGGGTGTTCCCCGGGGGTGTTTTGGAGGATCGAGACAAAGATCCGCGCCTCTACCGCCGGTGCCTCGGCATCGATGATGCGCGCGCAAGCAGGGCGCTCTCGCTGCCGCGCGACGGCTTGGCGTACTGGCTGGCAGCTATTCGAGAAACGTTCGAGGAAGCGGGATTGTTGATGGCCGTCAATGGCTGCGGGCAGGCGTTACGCGGCACTCTCGCGGATCGGGTCGGGCTGCTTGGCGGCAGGATTGGGTTTGCCGAGCTCTGCCGCCGAAGCAACTGGCGTTTGCCGGCAAACCGGCTGCACTATGTCGCCCACTGGATAACGCCCAGCATGGCGCCACGCCGCTTCTCCACGCGGTTTTTTTTGGCGGCTGCGCCGCAAGGCGCCATAGCGCGCGCCGACGGCAGGGAAATGCTGAGTGCCCGTTGGTTTACCCCGAGTCTAGCATTGCAGCAGAAAATTCAATTGGCCCATCCGACCCGCCATTTCTTGCGATTGCTTGCTGAACTGGGAAGCGTGGAGAAGGCACTGGATTGGGCGATCGGATTGGATCGGCGGTCCATTCCCGTTACTCGGCCGGAGGTTCAGCGCATCGATGGAAAGCTGATGTCATGCCTGCCCACTGGTGAGGTGTTGGGACCTTTCAATATGAAAAGCTACCCGGTGGGATCTCATCAATTGCCGTCCCCTGCTGCGGCGGATGACCACGCCGCAGGCGCGCGCAACAACGAACGCGGCGGCGAATCGCGCAAACGGGCGGTATAGCGTAAAGACATGTCCGAGCCATCCGAAGCCATTCGTCCGGGCGAGCTGGTGAACCTTGCGCCTTCAATCCACCGGATCACCGCGTTCAATGCCGGGATGATGACCGGTCCGGGCACCAACACCTGGATCCTGGGCGAGCAGGAACTGGCCGTTCTTGATCCCGGGCCTGCTTCACCCGAACACATTGAAAACGTACTGGCCAAGGCCCCGGGAAGGGTGCGCTGGGTACTCGCCACGCATACCCATCCGGACCATTCGCCAGGGGCCTCGATTCTGGCGAAACGTGCCAATGCACAGGTGATTGGGCCCGCGCCACCGGCGGGTCCAAGGCAGGATCAAACCTTTCGCCCCAGCATCCAGCCACGCCACTCTCAGGAATTCGACCTGGGAGGATTTGCGCTGCAGGCCGTTCATACTCCCGGCCATGCGTCCAACCACATATGCTGGTGGCATAAGGCAGCCGGCGTGCTGTTCACCGGCGACCACATAATGCAGGGTTCAACCGTGGTTATCGCGCCGCCGGACGGAGATATGAGCGCCTACATGGCCTCCTTGCGGCGAGTGCTCGAGTTACCGTTGCGTGCGCTGGCGCCTGGACATGGGCATTGGATCGAGCATCCGCGGCGGGAAATCAAGGCCTTGATTGCACATCGACAAGGCCGCGAGCAGAAGGTCTTGACGGCATTGAGGATGCTCGGCCCCACGAAGCTTGAGGATATGCTTGCCCGGGTGTACGACGATGTCCCCGAGCACTTGCACCCTGTGGCCGCCAAGTCCCTTGAAGCGCATCTCCTCAAGCTGGTGCAGGAACGGCAAGCTCGCTGTGACGCCGGACGTTGGCGCCTCGCAATAGAGAGGACGCCATGAGCGAATTATTTATCCGTGCGGCTCACCCCGCCGATACGCCCACGATTGTCCGGTTCAATGTCGCGCTGGCCGAGGAATCCGAGGGCTTGCGGCTTGATCCTCAGACGGTCGAGGCCGGCGTGCGGAGGATGTTCTCCGATCCGGCCCTGGGGCGCTACCTGGTGGCCGTTTCGCCTCCGGAGGAAACTGTAGGGCAGGTGATGATTACCACCGAATGGAGCGACTGGAGAAACTGCATGATCTGGTGGCTGCAAAGTGTGTATACAGCTCCCGAGTACCGCGGCCGTGGTGTGTTCCGGCTGCTATGCGAGCATGTCTTGAGCGAAGCCGGCGCGACAGGATGCCGGCTGCGCCTCTACGTGGAGCGCAACAACTCAAGAGCGATAGCGGCCTATCGGGCTTTGGGTTTCGACCGCTGCGGCTATGACGTTATGGAGCACGGGTGATTGGCGTGAATCGCCCCGACTGGCGGCGCATTGCGATAGTGGCCCGGGGAGTTGTGGGGTTCAAGGCCGTATGGCTATGCACCGTTCTCGGAGCGGCCAACGGCGCAATATGGCTTGGCCCGGCCGCACTGGTGATCTTTGCGGCCGTGCAATTGCTTTTTTCTTCGTATCGCCGCAGGGAGGCACTGGTGCTTGCATGTGGCCTGGCGATGGGAGTCGTCCTGGAGACCCTTCAGCAAAAAGCCGGATGGATTGCCTATGCTCCCGGGTGGCCACATCCGGTCCTTGCGCCCGCCTGAATTCTGGCGTTGTGGGGCGCCTTTGCCCTAATGAGCATCGACGGCCTGGCCTGGCTGCGCGCGAAGCGCCTGCTGGCGGCTTTGTTCGGCGCAATCGGCGCGCCGTTTGCATACTATTCGGGAATCGTCCTGGGGGCCGCATCCGGCGCCGCCGTGGCTTTCTACGTGCTGGTGGGTTTGTTCTATGCGGTGGCTACGCCGCTGTTGGTGGAATTGGGGGGGTGCTTTGAAGGGCGGCGAGGCCGCCCCCGGAGGGAGGAAATTACCGGGGGCGACCTGACCTTGCTCCTGGGATTGGGGGGAGGTCTCTTGGGAGGGAGATCCAGGAACAAGGCTGCCGCTGCTTATAAGAAGGGCCTAGCTGCCAAACATCGACCAGTAGGCAGCAAACGGGCTGACAAAGGCTATGGCGAACAGCACGGCCTCACCGATGACGCCCAGGTTGCCGGCGCCAGTTCTTGAAATCAGGTTCATATCTATTGCTCCTTTGCATCTCTTGTTGATGCACTACATAAGATAAGGACGAACCCGTTTTTTTCTTCTCACGGCGGTAACGATTCGTAACATTTTGTAACGGAGGCGCTTTTTCTCCCCAAAACGGTCAATCCACCCATAAAATCGCTTCAGCATGACGGCACGTATCCTGCTCATCGACGACGACGCCAAGCTCGGAATGCTTCTTCGAGCGTATTTCAGCCGCTTCGATCTTGAGCTTGAGTCAGCCCTGGAAGGGGACTCGGGCCTGCGCAAGTTGACCGCGTTCTCTCCGGACCTGGTGATTCTTGACATAATGCTTCCCGGCCGGGACGGTTTCGAACTGTGCCGGGAAATCCGCAAGACCAGCGCTGTGCCCATCATCATGCTGACCGCGCGCGGCGATGTAACCGACCGCGTAGTGGGATTGGAAGTCGGCGCCGATGATTACGTACCCAAACCGTTCGAGCCGCGCGAACTGGTGGCCCGCATCCAAACGATTCTGCGCCGGGTGCAACGCCCGGCGGCGATGTCGGGAACGGCCGAGCATGGCCCCCTGCAACTTGACTTCGACCGGCGCGAGGCGCGTTTGAGCGGTGATAGGATCGAATTGACCGCCATGGAATTCAACCTTCTGCAACTGTTGTCCGCGGAGCCGGGCCGGGTGTTTACCCGCGACGAGATACTCTCCGAGTTGCGCGGCATTGAGCCAAACATCTTTTCCCGTTCCGTTGACATCAACATCAGCCGGCTGCGCCAGAAGCTGGATGACGATCCATCCAACCCGCGCTTCATTCGAACCATTCGCGGCGCCGGATATGTGTTCCTTCGGGTGCAGAACGACACATGAACATGCCGCCAGCCCCCTGGGAACGAGGGCATCCTGCCCCCGACACGGCCGGCCTGTTGAAAGCGAGGGCGTCCTGCTCTCCATTGCCGGGAAGATGAACGGTCGGCTTACTGCCGGGTTGAGATCGCTCGCTCGCAAGCTTCTGAACGCGTGGCGCTCGCTGCCCGTGCGCCTGATCCTCATCTTTCTGGCGAGCTTGTTTGTCATGTCCGCGGGCGTCACCATTGGCTTTGAGCTGTTTCCTCCGGACCGCAATCCGACATTGCGGCGCGTCTATATCTACATCATGTGCGCGGCCGTCGTCGGCGGCTGTTACCTGGCGGTGCGGCGGTTGTTCTATCCGTTGGAGGACATTCGCCTGGGCGCCCGGCGTATCGGGGAAGGACAACTCGACTATCGGATTCCGGTTCGCCGCCAGGACGAGTTTGGAAGGCTATCCGAGCGCATTAACCGCATGGCCGACGAAGTCCAGCGCATGCTGGGCGGCCAGCGTCAATTGTTGCTTTCCTTGAGTCATGAATTGCGCACGCCGCTGACCCGCGCGCGGCTGGCGCTGGAATTCATCCACGACAAGGAGGTGCGCGCGCACCTCGATTACGACCTGTCCAATATGGAGAGGATGATCACGGAATTGCTGGAGGGCGAACGCCTCAATACCCGCAGCCAGGAAATATCGCGCTCGCGGGTCAACCTGAGCAAGCTGATGGCAGAGGTCATGCGGGGCGATTTCCCCAATGACCGCCACCGGGTGTCCTTAAGCCTTCCCCCTGCACCTGCCCACTTAAGCGTCAACGCCTCGCGCCTGCGCATGCTGGTACGCAACCTGGTGGAGAATGCGCTGCGCTACAACCCCGCGGACGGACCGCCGGTGGAAGTAAGCCTGGAGATGGAGGACAACACGGCGATCATTCGGGTTGAAGATCACGGACCCGGAATCGAGCCGCAACATCTGGAACAGGTTACAAGCGCGTTCTACCGGGCCAATCCGTCGCGGGGCGCAGGCACCGGCCGGCACGGCCTGGGCCTGTATCTGTGCACCCTGATCGCAAAGGCCCATGGCGGGAGCGTGGAAGTAGCCAGCCCGCCGGGAAGCGGCGCCAGCATAACCGCGCGTATCCCGGGAGCCCCGCCAAACTGATCCTCCCCCCTGGGAACGAGGGCATCCTGCCCTCGACCCGCGAAGCGTGGTCTCCAAGAGCCAATCCATATTGATCCCTTCCCTAATTTGCCGACCGGCGCCGACCGACAAGTTTTCAGTTCCGATCCACTTGTGCATAATTGTCCGGGTAACGACGGCCATGGCCGATCGGGAGGAAACCAAATGAGACTGAAACTTGCAGTTTTTGCAGCGCTGGCGATGGGCGTGATTATTGCCCCGCGCCCTGTCATTGCACAGGAAGCCGTGCTCGAAGAAATTATCGTAACTGCGCGTAAGCGCGAAGAGTCCGTGCAGGACATCCCAATCGCGGTCAGCGCCTTCACCGCCGACGACATTCGCGCGTTGGGCCTTACTTCCATTGATGATATCGCCCTCTACACCCCGGGCTTTTCTTTCCATTCCGGCTTTGGGCGCCAACCTTCACTCGATCGGCCTGCAGTAAGGGGCCAGACTACGATCCTCAACGGCATAGCCGGTGTGAAAGCGGTATCCACGTTTGTCGACGGCGTTTACATTGGTGGCCTGGTATCTTCGGTTGACCTGGCGAACGTCGAACGCGTAGAAATCATCAAGGGTCCGCAGGCGGCGCAATATGGCCGCGGCACCTACGCCGGCGCCATCAACTACGTGACCCGCCGTCCCACAGAGGAACTTGCGGGCGAGATCACGGTGGGTGGTGCAGAGCACGAGTCGTATAACGTGAATGGTTGGGTGAGCGGCCCGTTGTCGGAAGGCCGGGCCTACTTCCGTATCGCCGCCGGATACGACCAGTATGGCGGGGAACACGTCAACACTGTGACCGATGACATAGTGGGTGACCAAAAGACAAGCAACGTGTCGGCCAAGCTCTTTCTTACTCCCAATGAGCAATTCGAGGCCACTTTGACTGTCGGGTATCAGAAAGTGGACGATGGCCATTTCGTGTTGGCGCTGCAAGGCCGCGAATACAACAACTGCTGTTTCCGAGGCCCTCAGTCCGGCAACTTTGATATTTCCGGAGTAACCGGCCCCCGGGCTCGCGGGTATTACCGGGGCGAGGCGGTCCGCAACCTGCCGGTGGCTCTTTTGACTGAGGAATTTGAAGGCTTCGGCGGCGCCGGTAATCGTAACGATCGCACCTCCGCCGCGCTCGCCATGCACTACGACTTGCCAAACAGTTGGCGAGTTTCAAGTCTTACCGGAAGTATTGACGATGAGAACGAGAGCTTTTTTGACGCTACCTACGGTGGTTATGATTATGGGGTAGCTATTGCCGACGGTGTAGTAGCTGGACTTCCGCCCTTCTTGCGTCCAACACTGGGTCAGAGTATAGCGAGTGGCATATGCCGTGGCATATGTGGCCTGTTTGTCCGACTGGGCGCCTACGATCAGTCGGATTTCTCTCAGGAATTACGGCTGACATCGCCTGCCGACCGGGCTTTCCGGGCGATTATTGGCCTGTACTACTACCGCGGCAAGAAGTACGAAACGCTGGATGCCAAAGTGATTCCCAGCGGGGCGGCCAAGTACGGCCTTACGCCGGGAGTGATGCAGTCGAGCGGCCCCGCTGACCACGAGGACGTGACCAATAATGCGGTGTTCGGCGGCCTGGAATGGGACATTAACGAGAAGTGGGCCGCGACCTTGGAGGCACGGTGGTCAAGCGACGAGATCCGCGTACAAGTCTATTCCTCCGATCAACTGACAATGAAGACCGGCGACTACGGGGTTGAATTTGATTCGCTTAATCCACGAGTCACCCTCAGATATCGCCCTAGTGAAGACACCAACCTTTACTTGAATATTTCCAAGGGATCCAAGCCGGGTAACTTCAATGCGGATGTCCCGCTTGATGCGGCCGGAAACCCGGACGAATCGTTCCGCAAGGTGGAAGAAGAAGTCGCTTGGAACTACGAGGTGGGCTACAAGGCCCGCTTAATGGACCGTCGAATGGCGCTGAATGTCGCCGCTTATCGCACCGAGGTTACCGATCAGCAGTTCACTACGGTGATTGAGACGGGCAGAGGGACCAGCACCTCGATCATAGACAACGTAGGCGAGACCGCCATCAACGGGCTTGAAGTGGAACTGGAGGCGCTCGTTACCGACAAGCTGATGCTCAACTTCGGCTACGCCTGGACCAACGCTGAAATAAAGGAATATATCAATATTGATCAGGCCGAAGTCTTGGGCGCGAACGGTTCTCTGTATGACCTGGCACGGCTGGGCTCGGCCGCCGGGGCGCAAGTGCCACGCATTCCGGAGCACGCAGCGTCTCTGGTAGCCCGTTACGAGGGCGATGCCATGGCATCGGGCTTTTCATGGTTCTGGGTAGCCGACGCAGTCTATGAAGGTTCGCGTTTCTCGCAAATTCATAATCTGATTGAGACCGGCGCTCTGACCAGGTTCGGCCTGCGCCTGGGAGTCCTGAGGGACTCGCTGTCCATTACCCTTTGGGGTAAAAACCTGTTCGACGACGACACGCCGCTGGATATCCTGCGCTACATTGACCGGAGTTCGGGCTCGTTGACCAACGACGCCACGATCCCGGGCTATGTGGCCGAAACACGCAGCGCCAGCGAATCGCCGCGCGGATTTGCAATCACCCTGCCGCGCGGTCGCCAGGTCGGCGTAACCCTGAACTACAGCTTCTGATCTTTTCCCCCGGGAGTATTCGCCGCGGGTACCGCTGCGCTGACGCGCAAGGAACACGTTGGGAACGAGGGCATCCTGCCCTCGCCGAGGGCGGGACGCCCTCGCTCCCGGCTTGTTTCATGCAAGGGAGTGGTGTCTCCCTCCCGGGCCCAGGTCAGGAGGGGCGGGCGGACGAGTCCCCTGTGTGGATCAGATGAGCAGCAGAGGCGACTTCAGGTAGGCGATCGCCACGACATAGCCGAACAAGCCAAGCGCACAGCAGAAAAACGCTTTCTTCTTTCCGGGGGAGCCACCGTAGTGCAGCCCCACGGCGCCGGTCAGGATATAGAGCACTACGGCTGTGATCTTGCAGATCAGCCACATCGGGAGCGGCCAGTAGCCGAGCATGGCCGCCAGCCAGATAGCCGCTAAAAAAAGCACGGTGTCGTTGACGTGCGGGGCGATGCGGGTGACCCGGTGACTGAGAAGCGGCGACCCGCGCCACATCCATAGTCCACGTAGCACAAAGCCCGCCAGACTTGCGCCGGCCGTAAAAAGGTGAACCGCCAATACGCTTGTGTAACTCATCGCAAGGTTGATTGTAGAGCGTTCAACGCGTTTCTACGTTATGCTTATGCGAACAATTTGATGGATACGATGAGCTAGTCAACCAGCGGGGGCTTTGAATGAAACTAGCGAATGATCGGTATCGCCCGCCGGGTAGGTATCCCGATGGCTGGTACCTGGTGGAGATCGGCAGCAACCTTGCTCCGGGCGGTCTCCTGCAAAAAGAGTGGATGGGCAAACAAATCGTGGTGTGGCGCGACACCGCCGGATCCGTTTGCGTGTCCGAGGCCTTTTGTCCCCATCTCGGAGCGCATCTTGGGCCCGCCTCGGGGGGGCGGGTGAGGGACGGACGCCTGGTGTGTCCGTTTCACGGCTTTGAGTACGACGTGGCCGGCCGTTGCGTCGCCACGCCCAATGCGCCGCCGCCGCGCACGGCACGACTGGGTGTTTACCGGACCCGTGAAATCAACGGCCTGATATTCGCCTGGTGGAGCAGCGTTGGAAACAGTCCCGGGTGGGAATTGCCCCAGGCGCCCGAGAAAGGTTGGCGGCCGCTGGACTACCGCCGGCTTCGAATGCGGGGGCACCCCCAGGAAACCACCGAAAACTCCGTGGACATCAATCACCTCCGATGCGTGCATGGTTATGGCGCCGTGAGTCAGTCCGGGTCCGTTGTAATCGATGGCGCATATCTGCGCAACAAATTTTCTTTCCGGCGCAAGATCCCCTTGGGGTTCCTTACGGTGCGGGGGGACGTGGCCGCGATTGCACACATCTGGGGACTTGGTTTTTCTTTTGTGGAGCTCAGTGAACGCCTGAGTGGACTTCGTTTGAGACAATGGATATTGCCTACGCCAGTCGACGACAAGACCATTGAATTTGTCATCGCATTGCAAGTAAAGGGTCCCCAGCGTGGCCAAAAACGGCTTGCCGCTTTCCTGCTGCGTTGCCTGCCTGAGAAGTTGCTGTCGTCGTTCTTTATATCGAGCATCAAGCATGATGTGGAACAGGATGTGACAATCTGGGAAAACAAGCGCTACCAGCCGTTGCCGATACTAAGCCGCTCGGATGGCGAGATCATGGCCTTCCGGAAGTATTGCAAGCAGTTTTACCCGGAATTGGAGACAGTCACCAGGCCGTTGCGTCGTGTTGTTTCCCCCGGAATTGCTCCTGTGGCGCGGGCCGGCAACATACGAAAATAGGGAAACGTCCTGTTCTTCGGCGCCGGCTGATCGGCCTGGCGCTTGAAAGTTGCCGCCGGGCGGGAAAAACAGTTACGTTGTGGAGTCGCGCTGAACCTTCACGCGCTGTCCGGCGCAGCTTCGCGACTGCATCGGTCCACAGTTCGGCGCAAGCCGTCAATCTAAGGCGCCAGATATAGGCTCGTCCGCCAGACCGGCCGGGCGATTTCAGATCAGGCTATTGCGCCGTACTACCCCGAATCTGGGGGCGGAATTCCACCCGCTCCCCTTCGGCCACAAATTCCTGGCCGACCGTAATCAGGGTTACTTCTTCGGGCAGCCCCGATACCCAAAGGCCATCGCCGACCTCTTTGACTACATCAATGCGATGGAAACGTACGCGGCGAGAATTGTCGATTGTCCGCACGCCCATTTCGCCATCTGCGTTCAGCACAACGTAGGACATCGATACCCTGTGCGCCGAGTGCGTGCTCAGCGGTATCTGGATTTCGGCGCTCAGGCCGGAACTGATTTCGAAATCGGGATTGGGCACAGAAATCTCTATAGGGAAAGTGCGCGACTCGTCGTTGGACTGTTTACCGACAAAGGTAATGGCGCCCTTCACCTTCCTGCCGTCAACCAATGTCAGGTTGGCGGCGGATCCGACTTGAATGGACCGATAATGCTGCTCTGTGACCGCGGCCTCGACGTTGATCGGATCAAGGTTGAGAATTGTGGCGCAAGGGCTGCCAGCCTGAAGATAGTCGCCCACTTCCGCGTGAGTCTCCTCGACGAAGCCCGGTAGCGGGGCCGTGATCGCCGACTTCGTCAACTCAAGCTGGTTGGCGGCAAGCTGGCGCTGCGCCGCGCTGAGCCGGGACTTGGATTCCGCGATGCTTAATTCCCTTTGCAGACCCTGTTCGCGCAGACTGATCAATCCTTCGTATTCAAGCGTTGCCAGCGTGACAGCATCTTGCGATTCACGCACCCGCTCCCTTCTGGCCAACAGTTCCAGCTGGCATAAGAGGTCGCCGATAGCAACTCGCGTTCCGTTTTCGACCGGGCGGGAGGCCACCTGTCCGACAGTCTCGGCGCGAACCGTAACAGAACGCTTGCTTCTTGTGCGGCCGCGCAGTACTAGTTCTTTTGATTGAGGTCTGGCGTGGCTGACGCGGGTCCTGACCCAGGTATCGCTCTGGCCGGGCGCTTTGGCCGCACGGCCGGCATCAGCCTGATTGCCTTCATCGCTGCCCCCAAAGATACCGGACGAAAGCCATACTGCGGCAAAAACAGCCACCGCTGCCGGACCAATCAGTTTTTGTCGCCACGACTGCAACATCTCGCGTATTATATTTCCAGTCATGGAAGCTGCTTGCGCCGCCAGCGCGCCGACAATTCAATCATTGGCGCACAAGGCTTCGCCCAATCACCTGATTGTTTGTCCACGAGTGTGCTACGGGAGGGTCTGATGAGACTGGTTGAAGAACTTGCGCTCCTGCTGCTCAACGAAGAGAGTGGCTATATGGAACAGGTTGCCGGGTGGAACCTCTCTTGCGCATTGGCTGGCGCCCTGCTTGCTGACCTTTCGCTGGAGTTTCGCATCGATATGGACTTGGATTCGCTGACTTTGCTGGATTCAAAACCTACCGGCGACGAATTGCTCGATTCCGTTCTCACCGACATTGCGGCCGATCCAGGGCGGCGCACTGTTCAATACTGGGTGGAGAAAAATGCGCCGGCTTCCGATGGCGTCCTTGAGAAAACTTTGGAAGGACTGGTAACCAAAGGCGTACTAACGCACACTACGGGCGGTTTCTGGTCGCTGTCGCGGGATGTGTCCCGCGCGGGTCGAGGGTCCGCGGAGAATCACTCCCGGGCGGCGGCCAGACAGCGAGTCATCGATACGATCCTGAGCGAGGAAATTCCGGATCCTCGCGATGCGATCATTATTGGCCTGGCGAACGCGTGCGACGCATTTCGCTTTGTTTTTCTTCCGGAGGAATACCAGACAGCGCGGGAACGAATCAAGTTCATCAGTAATATGGACATGATCGGGCGTGCCGTGGGTACCGCGGTTGCCGAGAGCAGCCTTCAACTGTCGCTGGCAAGCCAGGTCACCAAACCGATCCCGAAGGTGAAATTCCTGCCGCTGCTGGGCAAGGAATCTCTTCGAACGGGCAATATTCCGAGACTGTTCGCAGATTTATACGAAGATTATGGCCCGGTCTTCGCAATCAAGCCGCCGTTCCAAGAGCGGCTGGTTGTGCTGGCCGGCAACCAGATCAATGTTTGGGTGAACCGACGCGGCCGGCTGCATTTGAAGACCGAGGACTACATCTCCGGCCTTGAGCAGGTTTTCGGCGCCGCCAGGACTCTGCCGGGAATGGACGGCGCCCAGCATTTCCGAATGCGGAAGGCGCAGCGCTCCGCACATTCCCGAACCCGTTTGTGGGAGCGGGCTGACGAACTATACCGTGAGATCCGCATTGCATTAGGCGAATGGAAGCCCGGCGATACGCTTGAGTCTATAGATGCGTTTCGGAGGCTGATGACCGGTCAGACCTCGCAGTTGGCGGTTGGCGTGGATACTTCCGAGTACATGCGGGAACTGCTGGAATACAAGGACCGCGCCCTGTTGACGCATGTTCAGCATTCCCTTCCGGCGTTTATGCTGAAGACCCCGCGTATGAAGCGGATACGCAAGCGAATTGACCAGGCCTTCGCAAAGATATATACCGCGCACACCGCAGCCCAGCGCGCAGATGGCCCGCGGGACTTGGTGGACGATCTGCTCAGCCTACACAACACCGATCCTCAGTTTTTCCCACAGACGGACATGACCTTCGCTCTCATCATGCCTCTGATAACCGCGATCTACATGGCCAACGGGCTAGCCTTTATTGTTTACGCTATGGTTACCCGGCCCGATATTTATCGCCGCGTGCAGGCCGAGGCGGACGCGCTCTTCGCGAATGGGGACCCGGGAAGCGGTGACTTTTCGGATGACGCCATAGACGTTACGCACCGGCTGGTTCTGGAGACTTTGCGCCTGTATCCGGGAGTCCCGCTGCAGTTGCGCGATGTGATGAACACCTGCGTTGTTGAAGGATACGAAATACCCGTAGGCACCCGCGTTGTGATTGCATCAACGGCGCCGCATTATTTGGCCGAGAATTATCCGCAACCGCTCAGATTCGATATAGACCGTCACCTACCCGACCGGGCTGAAAACAAGAAGCCAGGCGCTTGGGGTTTGTTCGGCTTAGGCACTCATACCTGTTTGGGGCAGCGATGGGCTGAAATGCAGATTATGATCAATTTGCTGATGATTGCCCATTATTTTGATCTTGAAGTTGTTCCGCGCAACTACAGGCTGCAATTGAATCCGTTCCCGACGAACGCGCCGCGAAAGAAACTCAAGTTTCTTGTCAAAGCCAGACGGCAACAACTTTGAGAATAAGCATGGTCGGGGGATAACAATACTTGGGCCGCTGGTGGTGGGATGACCCGCCCGGGCCATTTGAGCAATCCTAGGGGAGATACACGCGATGGATGTAATTCTCACACTTTTTTTTTCAGTCGTTCTGTTCAACTATGCGCATGAGTTCGGGCACTTTTTCGGTGCCAGACTGGCGAGAATGCCAATCCCCACAATGCTAGTGGGGGTAGGACCACCAATCGGCCGGAAAACCAGCAAGGGAGGTACGGAATTCGTATTCGGATTGCTGCCGGTCGCTTCGATGCAGCCGGACGGCAAAGTCTTCCGCGAGTTTCCGGCGTTTCGGCGCCTCATTGTGGCGTCCGCAGGCCCTGTCGGCAATTTTCTTCTGACTTTCTTTCTGCTCGCGATCGTCTACGTCGGATTTAGCGCGCCATCAACCGCAATAGTGGGAGCGGTGAACATGGATGGGCTCGCTTACGAGGCGGGAATCCGTTCCGGCGACCGGATTGTGGCCGTTGACGGCAGCAAAGCGGAAACCTGGTCGGATGTGGGCCTGAGCATGCTGGGTATTGTCGGCGACACCGGGACCTTCGCACTTGACGTGCAGCGCGATGATGAACTGATGGAATATACCTTCCCTATCTCGGAGTGGCAGTCGGATGTTGCGAAAGTGGATCTGTTTCGCTATCTGGGAATCGGGCCGGACACTACGGCGGACACGCGCGCTTCGCTTCTGGATGGACTTGTGGGCGCTGCGGTGGATACGGGAAGGATGTTCTGGTCCACCGTTGTTTCCGGTTTCAAGATGCTCTTCGGGACAATGAGCGTGCTTAGTTTCGGCGGTGGGATGCAGTTGACCCAGCTTGGTCTGGACGGGGCCAACCTGGGCGTGGACGACTACCTCAAGTTGTTTGCGCTGTTTTCTTTGGGCTTTGGAATCATCAACCTCCTGCCAGGGCCCATAGTTGACGGCCTGGCAATGGTCATTGCGGCCGCCGAGTGGTTAGGAAGGAGGCGCCTTTCCCCAATCGCGGACAGGCTGGCACGAATCGTAGGATATGTGCTGGCATTCGGGCCGATCCCACTGTGCGTCATTCACGAGGTGATCCGAATTAACGGTTAGCGGCTCGCCCGCGTAATGATCGCCGGTGGGGTTGCTTACGGGGCGTCGCGCCGCCACTATCCGCCGGCTGGGAAAACCCATCCGCGCATGCGGCTGTAGAGTTGCGACCCAACCTCTCGCATGCGGCGGGGCAGAACAAGCAGCACCGGCGTCACAATCAGGGTAAGTAAGGTAGCGAAGCTCAAGCCGAATACGATCGCTTGTGCAAACGGCGCCCACATAGCCGGCAACTGGCCGCCCATGGTCCAAGTGCGGTTGATAAAGTCGATGGACTGATAACTGGCCAAGGGCAGAAGGCCGATAATAGTCGTTACAGTGGTCAACACGACGGGTTGCAGGCGCTGCAGACCGGTGACCATGATGATCGATGTCCTGTCCATTCTGGGACGTTCCTTGCGGCCTATGTTGTAGGTGTCGATCAGCACTATGTTGTCGTTCACTACGATTCCGGCGAGCGATACAACTCCAACACCGCTAAGGATAGCGCTGAAAGGCTGGCTGGTGATTGCCAGCCCCAGGAATACACCGGTCGTCGAAAGCACAATCGCGAGCATGATGAGAATGCTCTGGTACACGCTGTTGAATTGCATGACCAGCAGCACGAACATAAGCAGCAATGCAAACGAAAAAGCCTTCGACAAAAACGCCACTGATTCTGCCTGTTCTTCGTTGGTGCCCCTGAATCGTATGTCCACGAGCGGGTCGAAGGATTGCAGGTCGAGCCACGCTTGAATTTCCCGCACCTTCGTATCGGCAAGCACCCCGGGCGCCACGCTGGCGCGAATCATGTGTATATCGCGCTGGTTGTTGCGCTGGAGGGCGTCGAGCCTGGACTTGGCCCGCCGGGTTACAAAGTTGGAGAGCGGCGCCAGCCCACTATCGGTGGTTACTCTGAGATCATCAAGTTCTCTGATGCCGCGATCTTCCGTTGGATATCGAATACGGATGTCCAATGCATCGTCGGCATCGTCGGGGCGATACTCGCCCAGCTTTATCCCGTTAGTGACCAATTGCGCGGCAAGGCCGACCGTGGAAACGTCCGCCCCGAACAGGGCAGACTTGGCGCGGTCAACTTCCAGTTCCCAGGTGATGCCGGGAACGGGCAAGGTATCCTCAAGGTCTCTAAGGCCTTCGATTTCTCTTGCCAGGTACTTGCGAACCTTCTCGACTACGGGCAGAAGCCGGTTGCGGTCGATCGAGGAAAACTGAATGGCGATCGGTTTGCCGGCGGTTATCTGTCCTTCAAATGCCCGCACCTCGACGATCAAACCCTTGAACGTTTCGGTGCGGCGGCGAATTTCCTCCAGCACTTCCGTTCCTGAGAGGTCGCGCTGGTTGTTCTCAACCATTTCGATGTACATGGTGCCTATCAAGTCGGTGGTTGATCCGCCCTGGTATTGCATTCGCTGGCCTTGCGCCTGACGCACGCCGCGAGTCGCGAACATATTGAGATTTTTTATTCCCTGAACCTTAAGGACAGACTGTTCGATTTCCGATACCAGCCCGTAGGCTTCCTCTACGCCGATATTGCCCCGAGCGCGAACAAATACCTGCGCAAACATGGGGTCATTTTCGTTGAAAAACAGCATTCCCAGGTTTCTTGAGCCGTGAAACGCAAATATCGCCCAAACAATGGAGATGAGAATCACGACCGACCAAATCGGGTTTCGTAATGCAAGGGCCAGGAATTTGCCGTAATAGCGCGAAAAGCCGGTCAAGCGAGCAAGATCGGTGTCCCAAGTGCTCTTGATTGAACGAGAGGAGGCCATTTTTTTCTTACGCACGAAAGTTGCTCCCAGCGCTGGGGCGCAGATTAGTGCGTAGAACAATGAACCGCCCAATACCATCAACAATGTGAGGGGCAAGTAACTCATGAAATCCCCGGCCAGGCCAGGCCAGAACAAGAGCGGAACGAATGCGGCAAGCGTCGTTGCGGTTGCGGCCACTACCGGTTGAAACATTCTCTTGGCCGCTCTTGCATACGCATCGCGCGGGTCCTCACCCACGTTGACTAGCCTGTCGGCCTCTTCTACAACCACGATGGCCCCATCGATCAGCAATCCCAAGCCTAGAAGCATTCCGAACATGACCATGAAATTGAACGAATAGCCAAATAGCCACAGGAGGTTCAGGGCGAATAGCAGGGAGATGGGAATGCCGACGGCCACGATCAAACTGTTCCTCAAGCCCAGGACAGGGAGCAAGCACCCCAATACGAGAATCAGGGCGGTTACCAGGTTGCCCTGCAATTCAACCACTTGTTTGGCGGCAAACGAGGACGAGTCGTGGGAGAAGAACACCTTCACGCTGGCAGGCAGCTCCGGGCGAAACGCTTCAACCGCATCCCGTACCACATCGGCTGTTTGAATGCTATTGGCGTTTGCTCGCCGATACACGAACAGGGACATCGAAGGCTCGCCGTTGGCATGGGAATAGCTGGTTCGGTCCTTGAAGCCGCGGCGAATCGACGATACATCGCTTAAGGTAACTACGGTGTCGCCGTCCACCCGCACCGGAATATCGAAAAGGTCCGCTGGCGTTTCGATAATGCTGGGCACTCTTACCCCCACGCTGGCCTGACCGGAGTCCAGCGCGCCGGCGGCGATCAGCCGGTTGTTGCGATTCAGCGCCGATAGCAACTGCACAACGGACAATTGGTATGCCTCAAGCTGTTCGGGACTAATGACGATTTCCAGTAATTCCTCGCGCCCTCCCTGCAACTCAGCCCTGTGAACCTGGGAGATCGCCTCAATCCGGTCCTGAAGTCGGCGCGCGACGGAATACAGCGAGCGCTCGGCAATTCCGTCGCCAACCAGATTCACCTGCAGCACCGGGTAGTCCGCCGTAGTTGATTCCTGAACTATTGGTTCCTCAGCAGTGGTTGGAAACTCAGGCTTGGCGCGGTTGACCGCCTCACGTACGTCGGCAAGCGCCGCGTCAAGGTTTGTGCCCACCATGAACTCAACTGCAACGATCGCCATGTGCTCCGCTGCAGTGGCGGTTATTTCCTTGACGCCCTGCATCGCCTTCAGTTCCGTTTCCAGTGGCAGGACCAACAGCCGGGCGGCGTCCTCAGGCGAAATACCTTCATGCGGTACGGTGACGATAAAGACCGGGATTTCGATGCGAGGTTCGCTTTCGACCGGAATGGAAACGCGCGCCACGATCCCGAAGGCCGCAATGCCCGCCATTATCAGAAAGATGGACCGGTTCTGGCGGATCGCCCAATCTACGAGTCTGTCCTTCATGGCCACATGCCTCCGGCCTTCAAGGAAAAGTTGACGTGCCGTGGGGAGGGCTTACCCGAAAAGGAGGGGGCGCCGACCCAGTCTTCCGTTCTCCACCGTCCCAATGTCGCTGCAGACCCCCTATCAGCCGAATTGGAGTATAACTGAATACCCATGACCGACTGTTCTCGCTCAGTTAAACTGACAAGTTACTCTGATGCATTGCGCGCCCTCGCGGGCTGTTGTCTTCCGGGACCCGCGGATGCAGCCGACACAGACAGCGCTCCAGGCGCGGTGCCGCTACAGCCCGCCATAGCCCTGTCAGCCTCTCCGCCATTCAATAGTGCCGCAATGGACGGGTTTGCCGTGCGGGCCGAAGACACTCTTGGCGCAACGCCTGCTGTTCCAGTAGATCTCCCCATTGCGGGTGAAATTGTTGCAGGCGCCATGCGGAAGAATGTGGTGATTGCCAAGGGCAATGCGATTCGGGTGGCGACCGGCGCATTGACGCCTCCGCCTCTCAACTCGGTCATTGCTCTTGAACAGGCGAACGTAATTGGCGGCAGCGGCGATGAGGTTCTGCGCGTAAGAAAGCCCTTGGGAAAAGGCCGCAACCTGCGGACAAAGGGAGAGGAATTCAAGGCTGGCGAAGCCTTTGACTTTAAGGGCGAACGCCTGACCGCAGGGCACATCGCCTTGCTGACTGCTGCGGGAGTAAGGGAATTGCTGGTGCGCAAGCCACCGCCGCTGGGCCTGTTGACGACGGGTGACGAGGTCCGACCGCCAGGCGCTCCGCTTGCTCCAGGTGAGATAGTCAATGTCAATTCGTCCTGGCTTGCTGCCTGGTGCGCCGAGCGGCGGATCCCTGTGGCGCTTGCGCGACACGTTCGGGATGATCCTGGAGAATTGGCGCGGGAATTTCGAAACGTACAGGAGGCCGGAGCCCGGATCCTGATCTCAAGCGGCTCCGCATCGGCGGGAAGGCATGATGTTCTGCGGGAAGCGCTGCAGGAGTTGGGCGCACGGATCGTGTTTCATGGTGTGGCCATGCGGCCGGGCAAGCCGGCGCTGTTCGCGCTGCTGGAAGACGGGACCCCGTTTTTCGGGCTTCCCGGCAACCCGCTGGCCACGGCCGCCGGGATGCGTTTTTTGGTCTGGCCGGGCATTCGCGCCATCATGGGAATGAATGCCGAGAAGCCTCAACGTAAACGGCTTGCGGATCCCTGCGACTTGCGCGAGGGCTATACGCATTTTCTGCTTGCCCGGCGAGCGAGGCAGGTGGGCAAGGTCAGGTTGGTGCATCCGCAACGCCCCGGACAGGCCGGCGCACTGGCTGCAGCCGATTGCTGGCTCCGCCTGGAAGGCGGGCATACGCTCGCCGGCGCGCTCGTGGACCGCTATTCTCTTTGACCTGGGAACGAGGGCATCCTGCCCTCGTCGAGGGCGAGACGCCCTCGTTCCCAGCGGGCTGGAAGCCCTCCTTCCCAGGGGCCAGGCTATGCTTCCTTCGCGGCGGCGCGGAAGTGCTTGAGACCGTAGAACAGGAAAAGGCCGGCCACGGGCGCCGCCACGGCGCTGACCATCGCGATGGCGCTTCCCACCGCCTCGTCATTTCCGAACACGCCATCAATTACGAATCCCACCGTCGTGGGTCCCGCCAATGCCGACAGAATGTTCAGCGCCAGCATCCACACGGCCGACACTGTGCCCCGCATTTGATTGGGGGTTACCAGTTGCAGCGCCGCAGGTCCGCTGGCGACCGCGAAACATCCGAAGAAAGCGTACGGGCAGAACAGCACCATCGTCCAGAATGGACTGTCAAGTTGGGTAGTGATCAGGCAGATTGGAGTGAGGACCGCCGCGGCAATGATGCCGACCAGAAACGGCGCATCCAGGCGTCCGCGCCGCCTCAGGAAATCGGTGAACCAGCCGCCTGCGAACACGGCCGCCGGGGAGCAGAGCAGGAGAATCCAACCGAGCAAACGACCTGCCTCAGGGGCGCTGTAGCCCAGGTTGCGTATCAGGTGCGTCGGCCCCCACAGGAGCAGGTTGGCGATCGGCGCCGCAAGAATTGCAAACCCGAAAAAATGGGCCAGGAACATGCGCCATCGATTCCGGAAAAACGAAAACACGGCCGGCCACGGAATTTTCTGTTCGACGCCCGCCATCAGACCCTGCCGGGCAGGCTCGGTGATGGTCAGCGTGAGCAGGGCCACCAGAATGCCGGGCAGGCCCACGATCATGAAAGCCAACTGCCAGGGCTTGAACTGAGTGAGGAAGTCGGCCAATCCAACCGGCAGGCGGTGAAAGGGAATCGCCGCGACCAGTTCGATCACCTGGGCGCCCAGCAGGAAAGCAATGCCCGCTCCGATAAAAGCCGAACACTGAAACACGCCCAACGCCGTTCCGAGGCGCTCCTTCGGGAAATAATCGCTAATGAGGGAATAGGCGCAGGGCGACAGCGTGGCTTCGCCCACACCCACGCCTACGCGGGCTAACGCCAATTGCCAGAAATTCCGCGCCAGCCCGCAGGCCACGGTCATCAGGCTCCACAGGAAAATTCCGGCGCTTACGATGAGCCTTCGGCTGCTGCGGTCGGCCAGGCGGCCCAGCGGCAGACCCATCAGCGCATAGAAAATCGCGAAATACAGCCCGCCCAGGAGACCTATGGCGGTATTGGAGATGTCCAGATCCCTCATGATGGGAGGGACCAGCAGGGCGAGGATGAGGCGATCGAGAAACGAGAATATAAACGCGATCATCAGTACGCCGACGGCGTACCAGGCAAGCAGCGGACTGGGCCGTCGCACGCTATTGCTCAAAGGGAAATTCCCCTGGGAACGAGGGCGTCCTGCCCTCGACGAGGGCGGGACGCCCTCGTTCCCGGCTTGTCCCCTGCAAACGAGGGCATCTTGCCCGCGCCAGCCAACTCTGCCTATCGTCCAAAGAGGGTTTCTTGCGATTCGGGAAGCGCGCTACGAGCCACAAGCTACGAATTCTCGATATCCACGTCGGTTTGCGGATCACCCGTCGGAAGGCCCAGCAGCAACTTTCCGGTGGGCGTCATGGCATTGTCCCAGTTGATTCCGCCGTGCGTCGATATGGTGCGCATGTCGCGGAAGTGACGCTGCACGGGGTTGTTGCCGGTTTGCGCCGTAACGCCCATCATGTTTGCCAGGCGCGTAATGGAACTCATGCAAAGCTTGGCCGCCATTGCCGGTTCCCGCCGGATGCGCAGCCGATCGATACCCCTGATTTTCCTGCCGGAACTACCGGCCTCATGCAGGAATTCCATGAGGTTATCGGTAATCAGGTCGGCTACGCGAAGCTCTTCGAACGATTCCGCGACCCGTATCTGCACGGGAATCTGCTCGACAATGCTCTCGCCGAACATCTGTCCCTTGCGGGCCAGCGTTTGTTCCAGGTAGTGCTCCAGTCCGCCACGGGTTGCGCCCAGCATCGGTCCGCAAAGCAGGGAGTAGAAGTACTGTTGCAATTCCACGCGGTAGATGTAGCTCTCGTGCAACTTGGCGCCCGGCGGCTCGGCGCCCGCCAAATCGTCGGAAAGCACGGTGCGGTATTCGGGCACAAACAGTTCCTTGACCAGAATGTCCTTGCTGCCTGTGCCCTTGAGGCCCTCGGCGTGCCAGGTATCGACGATCTCGTACTCGCCGGGGAGCAAATGGGCCATGCGGAATTTCACCAGGGTGCCTTCCGATGACCGTCCTTGCACGCTGTAACGCCCGCCGACGATCGCGCAGTTCGCGTGGTCGACGCCACTGGCGAATCGCCATTGGCCGGAAAGAATGTAGCCGCCGTCGACCGGCTCCATCTTGCCGCCGCCGGCAAAGGCGGTCGCAATTATGGTGTCCGGCTGGTCCGGCCAGAATTCCTCCTGGGCGCGCACCGGAAAGCGCCCCAGCATCCAGGTGTGCGACATCACGACCGACACCACCCAGGACGTGGATGCACAGCCGCGACCCAACTCCCGCGACACGGCCACGTGCGTGCCCCAGTCCATTTCGAACCCGCCATAGCGTCGCGGCGCAAAAATCTTGTGGATGCCCGCCGCCTTGAGGTCCGCCACCGTTTCGTCCGGCAGCGTGCGCAATTCATCGGTTGCCTGGGCCCGTTCGCGGAGAGTCGGGACCAGCTTGCGCGCTTCGTGCACCAGTTCCTTGCTGCTGGGTATGTAGCTCGGTTGCGCGGCTTTCGCGCGCCTTAGTGTTTGCTGCGCCACTCTCGGTGCTCCTCTAGGCTTCCGGCGTTCCGGCAGGCGCAAGTTTAGCGTGTGATTCTCTTGAACGTCCCTTTGCGGCCAGGCAGGCGCCGTGGCTTTGTGCCGTTACCCCTCCCCAGGAAGTGTGCAGGCGGGAATATTCGAGTTGAGAAAACAGGCAATTCGCCGGGTTGCGACGACTGCGCTTACAATCGGCGGTGGAGGGATTGTGCATGAAATCAACTTGCGGAACGGTCGCGTTCGCTCGCCAAGCCTGGTGGCTGCCGGTTCTTGCTATGGCTGCCGTGCTCACCCCAAGAATCGCAGCGGGCGCTGCAGAAACACTCGCCGAGGACGCGGAATCGGCTCCCCCCACTGTGTTGATTACCGGCTCCAATCGCGGCATCGGGCTTGCGCTCTCCAGGCACTACGCCGGCCAGGATTGGCGCGTCATCGCCACCTGCCGGCGGCCGGAACAGGCCGAGGAGCTGCAGGCCATAGCCGCCGAGCATGACAATCTGGTCATTGAGCTGCTGGACGTGACCAGCGAAGACCAAATCGCCGCGCTGGCCGAACAATATGCAGATCAGCCGATAGACCTTTTGATCAACAATGCCGCGATCCTCGGGCCGCTGCCCGAGCAGAGCCTGGGCGGGCTGGACTACGAGAGCTTTGAGCAGACCATGGCGGTCAACGTATTCGGCCCGCTGCGCGTGTCGGAAGCTCTGTCCGGCAATGTGGAAGCGGCCGGCGGCAAAATCGTGGCGCTCACCAGCGGGTTGGGATCGATAACCCTGATGGGCCGGATGCGCGGTTTTTATTTTTATCGCATTAGCAAGGCGGCCCTGAACATGGGTTGGCGCGCCCTGAGGGCCGATCTCAATCCGCGTGGGGTGGCGGTCTTGCTGGTAGCGCCGGGCATGGTGGATACTCGTTTGTTACACCAATCCGGATACCGTGGACCTGCGCTGACGCCAAAAGAGAGCGCCGCCGGAATGGCGGAGATTATCGCCAATGCTTCGCTGGAAGATCCCGGCGAACCAATCAACGTGGACGGGAAGGTCATTCCCTGGTAGGAGGTTTCGAATGAAACACACAATTTTTGCTTTTCTTGCCTGTGCCGCTCTGACGGCCTCATCGGCGGGCCTGGCCCAGCCAAGCGGCGATGCGCAATTCAGCGGCGCGAGCAGCGGGCTGGAGGGCCGTGAGAAGGAGCTGGGACTGGCGTTGGGCGTGGTGCTGAAAACCATGCACGAAGATCAGTCCTACGTGCATGAAATCAATGATGCGCTCGTAAAGGCGCTGCTTTCACAAATGCAGTTCGCCAAGGATCGCGAGATGATCGACGACTTGATCGCCCATGAGGTGGAGACGCTTGAGCCGCTGTTGAAGCGCATCCGCAAGCACTACGAGCGCACCGGTGATCTGGAAACGGTGATGGTGGGCATGATCGACCGCACCTCCTGCCATTACCAGTTGGTGTTTGAAACGGAAAGCAAACCGGGTTACCGCGCCTGGCAGTCGCCCTGGTCGCGTGTCCTTACTCAGACCCGCCGGCTTGGCCAGCATGACATGACCGAGGCGGAAGTTCATGACATCTGGGTGCGGCAACGCTTGCAGGCCTACGCCGACATAGTAGGAGTGGGGCTGGAAGTTTCTCCACTGGGCGAGGACGGTCGCGTATGGGTACGGGCTGTGGAGCGCGACGCCGCGCCTGGCGCTCAATAGACAGTTAATCCCCTGGGAACGAGCGCGTCCCGCCCTCCCTGGGAGAGCGCGTCCCGCCCTCCCTGGGAACGAGCGCGTCGCGCCCTCCCTGGGAGCGAGGGCGTCTCGCCCTCGACGAGGGCAGGATGCCCTCGTTCCCTGCGCTTGCGGGTTCTCCTAAAAGCCGCGGGACAAGCCCACAAACAGCGCGCTTTCCGGCCGCGATTCAACGCGATGGCCGGGCTGGAAGGACCGCCAGGCCTCTATTCGCATACGCCACACCCCAACCCGATTCGAGGAAGGGCCGAGAAGCGCCTCGTAACCCAGCGTCAGGTCAAGCTGCCGTCCGGAGGGCTCCGCGTCTAGCCATGCCGTTTCCCGCAACACGCTGCCCGAGCGCGTCCTGCCAACCGGATAATCCAATTGCAGCCCGCCGGACTCATTTCTGAGTGGTTGCGAGACCAGCAGCCATAAGCGGCTGCTGGTCTCCCCCGGCCCGACTCCCGTCCAGTGTATGCCTGCGCTGTAGGCGCTGCTGAGTACGCGCTGGGCACCCCGAAACAGGCCGTGGTTCGCCTCGCCCACGGTGTATCCGCCCTGCGCTACGGCCACCAGGCGAAGCCCCTCGCGGAGCTCGCGCTCTGCAACCAGGCGTGTAAACCACGTGTTACCGGCGAGTTGCCCGTAGGCCCCGTCGGCGCCCGCACCCAGCAGACGTTCTGATTCGCGCAACAGCCCCAGTTCCGCCGAAATTCGGCCGTTGCCTTCGCCTAGTTCAAGGTTCAGAAAAGCGCCCTGCGCATGCCCCGGTACAGCCAGAGGTTCGCCGCGCGTAATACCGGACCCCTGCACAAAGAAACCGCTGCCGATGCGTCCCGATGAACCCACCGCAAATAACCCGCCGGCAATTCCCAGGCCTTCTGTTCCCAGGGCAATCCAGGCATTCTGTGTACCGGCTGTGCGGCTCCAGGTTTGCCCTGTATTTCCATGCTGAGCGAGCGCGTCACCCAGGCCTATCGCCGAAGATACGGTCCACCGGCCAACGGCTGCTGGGGGCGCCGAATCAGATCCAAAGGCGCGCTTGAGAAAATCGGCGAATTGCCGGTCCATCCGCCAGCCGTCGTCGAGCGGCCATCGGGCGCGGAAGTTGTCCATCGGGATGAAGAACGGCGCGTTCAGGCTGTCGAATACCGCCATTTCCCGCCCGGAAAATCCCCTTTGCATCGCGTCGCCCCACGCAGCGCCTGCCGCAATGGCAGTCCTGGGCAAAGCTACCGATGGGCCGTCCAGGGCATTGGACAGCGCAGCACTTGTGGCGCCGATAGGCCGCGTGGCTTTCTCTACATCCAGCATGCCTTCGCCATAGATGTCGCGATTTGCGTAAATTCCGGACTTGTCGGCTGCGGCGAGCAGACGGGTGACCATCTCGGTAGACCCGAGCTGCTCGCGGAACGCCTCCTCCATCAGCGCCAGCGCGCCGGCCACATGCGGAGCCGCTGCCGACGTTCCGGCAATCCGGAAGTACCTGTTCCCGCTGCCAGCCGCGGGTGCAACTACACCATGCCCGGGCGCTGCGATGCAGAAGTCCGCCGCAACGCCGCAGCGGTTCGAATACGAAGCAATCGTGCCGTTGGATTGGGTGGCCACAACGGTCACGAAGTGTCCCTTCAATTCAGGGAAAAGGTGCGGCGTGCCGGCGGTGATATTGGGCGAGGAGGCATCAGCCAGATTCCCTTGGGCATCCCGCTTGCCGAAGGAGTTTCCCGCTGCCCATACCAGAATGATCTTTTCGGAATCAGCGGTTCCTGCTTGCAGCAGGCTATCGACCGTTCGCCCGAAGGCGGCGCGATACTGGCCGGCCGTATAGTCCGTCACAACGCCTTCGTAGCCGAAACTGTGATTGACGATTCGGGTGGCGCCACTTATGCGGCGATATATTCCCTGGCCTTGTTCGTCCAGACTGCGATACGAAGCGGCATTGCTCAAGTTCACGGGCCGATAGATGGGGGTGCCGCTTCCCAGCTGGATTCCGATAGCCAGCAATTCCGCCTCATAAGCAACCCCATGCATCGAGTTGCCGAGCTTTGCCGCGGCAATCAGGCCGCCGACGGCGGTCCCATGCGATGCTGTGTCCCGGATGGCGCTAAACGAGCAAGTGCCGTTGGGGCAGGAGTTGGAAGCGACGGCGGACCGCGAGTGGAGCTTTCCTTCGAACGCGTCATGGCCGGAATCCAGGCCTGTGTCAATGATTCCTACGGTCACGCCTTCGCCCGTATAGCCTCTCGCATAGGCGTAGTCCGCCTTGATATCCGAAAGACTCCATTGGCCCTGGAACTCGGGCGAATCGCCGATTGTGGTGCGCTGCGTCTCCTGCGCCGCGGTCAGCCCCGCCGTGTCCGGAAAGCTGCTTGGGTCCGGCCGCTGCGGCTCGGGAGGAGTAACTACGGGTGGGGGAGGCTGCTGGGTCCCGCCGCTACTTCCGCAGGCGGCCACGATAAGGGTCGATACGAGGAGAAAAATCATGCGGTTTTTCTTGGTCATTACTCTCAGTCCTTGGACCTACCCCGACCCCGATCTATCATTCAACGTCTAGTATAGCAATCGACCCATCGGGAAAGTTTATCGACTGCCCGCCGCAATGGGGGAGGCTTCTGTCCAATGCATGATTTGACCTACCGCTTGAGTGCTTCCGGGCCCCGGATGTTCGCAAGTGCTTCCGCCACAATGCTGGCTCTCGGCCTGATCGCCATATCCGGCCTGGCGCGGGCCGAGGCATCACCCGAGGCCTACAAGACCGAGTGGGGACCTCATGGAGTCCATGTTATCGATAACCACATGTTGCCGGCCGAATCCGGTCAGCGCAGCTTGCGGGCGCGCATCGCTTATCCCGACGCTGAAGGCCCGTTCCCCCTGGTGGTGTATTCACATGGCTTTGGTTGCTATCGGGAGAGCTATGCCGGGCTCACCGACCATTGGGCCTCGCATGGCTATGCGGTCGTGTTACCCGAGCATCCCGACTGCCCCACATCGGAGGGCAAACTCAGTCCCGAGGATGCCGGAAACCTCCTGTACATTCGGATTTCCGACGTGGCTAGGGTGCTGGATGCGCTGTTTGCGCCCGGACAGGAATTGCCGGGCCTGACGGGCCGCATCGACTACGAGCGCAAAGTGATCGCGGGTCATTCCTTCGGCGGCATGATCGCGCAGATTACCTGGGGACAGCCCCTCAAGGACCTGCACAGCTCCGAGACGGTCAGCTACGCATTGGGCTTTGACGCGGCTATCGTGATGAGCGGCGTAGGACAGATGCCGCAAATGGCCGACGGCGCCTTTGACCAGACACCGGGCCCGGTTCTTGTGACCGGAGGAACGCTGGATACCGGAAATACAGGCGGGCCGACAGTTTTTCCGTGGGAATGGCGGATGTCGGCCTACGACTTGAGCCCCCCGGGCCACAAGTACTCGGTGGTGCTGGAGGAAGGCGATCATTACCTGGGTGGGCTGATCTGCCGCGAGGACCGTGGCGGACCTGACAACCAGGGCGGCGCACACGACACGGAAGGCCTGGAAATCCTGGCCGGAGTCACCACAGCATTCCTGGATGCCTGGCTAGAGAACGACACCGCCGCGAAGCGCTTTCTCGAAGAATTCGAACAACACGCCGCAATAACCGAAGGCCGAGCCCGCTTCGCCCAAAAATAACCCCGCCAGGAAAGCGCTGGGAGTTTTCGCAGCAGGCGCCGCTACGCTGACGCGCAGGGAACAATGGAGCGAGGGCATCCTGCCCTCGTCGAGGGCTGGAAGCCCTCGTTCCCAGGGTGTCATCCTGCCCTCGTCGAGGGCTGGAAGCCCTCGTTCCCAGGGTGGCATCCTGCCCTCGTTCCCAGGGTGTCAGGCTTGCCCAAGGGCGACGCTGTCGCGCCAGGACTCGATCATGCTGGTCTTGAGCAGAAAGGCGTGGGCTAATTCAGGGTCCGCCGCGGTACGCATGAACTCGGCCTGACGCTTACGCTGCGCCTGCGGGTCCAGCGACTCCATGCGCTTCTTGTTTTCTATTGTCTGCTTTTGGACAAAGTCGCGAGCTATCGTGCGCCGCTGGTGGTCGTACACGTCCAGTAGATCCTCGCTCGCTCCTTCGCGCAGAATCGCAATCAGCTTCTCGGCCAGCACAATGGAATCGTGAATCCCACCGTTCATTCCCATACCGCCCAAGGGGTTGTTGATGTGGGCGGCATCTCCGGCAATCATCATGTTGCCTACCCGGTAGGTTTCGGCAACCCGCTGGTGTACGCGGTACAGGGTTCGATGCACCACTTCATAGGGCTCATTTCGAGGCACTATCGCGTTAAGTCGAACTTGCGCGTATTCCGGCGCCAGGAACTTCTCGTCAGGCTCGCCGGGAATAGTGGGCAGCAGCACCCGCCACAAGTCGGCCGTGCGCAACAGCACGCACCACTCATCCGGATCGGCCACGTAGTTGACGTTGCTCAAGCCCTCCATGTGCGCCGCAAAGTCAAAAGGCGTGCTCAAGACCAGGAATTTCTCAGGGTAGGTAAAGCCCTCGTAGCGAATCGTCAGACTCTTTCGAACGCAGCTGTTGGCGCCATCGGCCCCGATCGCATAGCGTCCGGTGTAGAGCTCTTCCTGCTCGCCGGTAAAGCACATCATCCGCACTCCATCGCCGTCCTGGCGGGCGCCGATCACTTCGCGTGAGAACAGGACCTGCGCATGGGGCATATCCTGGAGCATTTCGCAGACGACCTGGGTCATCTTGTATTGCTCACACTGCAATCGGTAGGGATGCCCGGTGTCCCCCGCCAGGATTCCCAGGTCGAACACTGCGGCTTCACCGGTTGAACGGTCGCGATACTGATAGTCACGGGTAATCAAGCCCAGCGGAATCAGGCGCTGGGTGAGATCCAGCTTATCCAGCAGATCCAGGGTAGGGGGATGAAAGGTCGAGGCCCGCAGTTCCAGCGGAAGGCTCTCACAACCTTCCAGCAGAATCACGGAAATTCCGGCGCGCGCCAGCGCCAGCGCCGCGGCGCAGCCTACCGGCCCCGCGCCGGCGATCAGGACTTCGGCGTTTTTCTCTGACATGGGGCGCGTATATTACCTGTAGCAACAGAACTCATTGCCGGGCAAGCTGCAAACGGCAAGTCAATTGTCCTCAAGGGTTCTGTCCCTGTCCTGAAACTGCGTCGGCGCCGAAGCGCTCGACCGCCTGTAGTGTCTCGTGAACATCGCTCCAGCGTGGGTTGTGGTTGATGATGCACAGTCGAAGCGAAAACCTGCCTTGGGGCGCCGCCGACGAAATAAACGCAGGGTCGTCCCAGAACATCCGCGCCAGGACCTTTCTATTGATCTCTTCCAGGCTTTCTTCGTTCAGGCGGCTATCCGCGGGGTTTACGCGGAAACACACCACTCCCAGTGACGCCGGACTGACGATCTCCAGTACGCTGCTGGACTGAATGTGTTCCTCCGCTTTGGTGGCCAGCCGGATTCCGTTGGCTACCGCATCCCGAAATGCGGCCATCCCGAAGGTCTGGACCGACATCCACACCTTAAGCGCTCGGAACGACCGGCTGAGTTGCAGGCCGCGATCGGTGAGGTTCGGATGATTGGCGCCATATCAAGGCGAAAGCGATCGTCGCTGGGAATAACGCCACGCACTCGCGCCGGATGCCGGCAATGACTGCCGCTCGAAAGAAGGACGTGTGGCTTTGATCGCTCATGTACACGGTGGCCCGTTGCGGAGGGCGCCGGGCGATGCGGGCATAATGCCTGCTGTTTCCTGGTGGGGCCTTTTTGTATGGCGATTATTTTTCTGCTCGTGCTGCTGGGCGCGATGGGTTTCAGCATCGTGCTGCCGTCCATCATGTTCGTGGCCGAGGACTTTGGCGGCGGGGCCGGCATGGCCGGTTGGATCGTGGCCAGCTACGCGATCGGTCAGCTCGTCGCCACGCCTATCTGGGGGCGCATGAGCGATCGCTACGGACGCAAGCTGGTGCTGGCCATCTGTTCCGCCTGCACCATGGTGGCTTTCCTGGGATTGGCTTTTGCCTACGATGCCCTGACCTTGTTTCTCGCACGATGTTTCGGAGGCCTCGCGGGCGGCCTGTTTTCCGTCAGCCAGGCATGGGTGGCCGACACGACCACGCCCAAGAACCGCGCAAAAGGCATGGGCATCATGGGCGCCGGCATCAGCCTGGGGTTCATCCTGGGACCGGTTGCGGGAGGGATGCTGGGAGGCGAAACCGCCGAAACGGCAAGCCTGTTGCGTCCCGGCCTGCTTGGCGCCGGGCTGGCGGGCGTGCTGCTGGTCGTCATCCTGATTTTCATGCGCGAGAGCCTGCCCCCGGAGAAGCGCTCGGTTCCGCAGCCGTTCAGGGCCGAATTGGGTCAATGGGGCGCTGTAAGTGTCCGCCCCGCGGTGGGGCGCCTGCTTATTCTCGGTCTCTTGTGGATGACCGCGGCTGGGATGTTCGAGGTCATGATGCCCCTTTGGGTTGGCGCTACCCTGGATTGGGGGCCGCGTCACGTAGGCGCGCAGTTCCTGTTTCTGGGCTTGCTGGTTGCGATTGTGCAGGGCTTCATCGCCGGACGGCTTTCGGCGCGATTTGGCGAAGTCCCGGTCATTGCCGGCGGCATTGTTCTGTATGCAGTCGGCCTGATGCTCATCGCCAATTTGGGCGTAGTGCCCGGGCCAAGTTGGCCGGTCTTCGGCTCCGGTGTGATTGCGGACTTTTTTGGCCAGCCCTGGCTGGTGCTGGGTCTCGGTCTGCTGGCCAGCGGTAGCGCCTTGCTGGTGCCGAATATCAGCAGCCTGGTTTCCAAGTATGCTTCGGCTTCCGAACGCGGTACGGTATTGGGGCTGTTTCAGTCCTCCAACTGGTTGGGCCGGACAGTCTCACCGCCACTGGGCGGCGAATTGTTCGAGTCGCAAGGTCCCAACGCCCCGCTGTTCGGATCGGTTCTTGTTCTGGTCCCATGCCTGTTGGGACTGCTGGTTTGGTTTGGCGGCGGGCGCGCGCAGCCGCAAAAAGAAGTCGATACATGAGTGATCAACCCGTAACGATAACCCGGCATTTCGTAAGTATTCGCGGAGAGTATGGCGACCGCCAGGTGCACTATCGCCGCGCCGGCGATGGCCCGGCGCTGGTGCTGCTGCATCAGTCGCCGCAGTCTTCGCTGGAATACGTTCCGCTGATGAAGGAATGGGGACGGCATTTCACCGTAATCGCACCGGATACACCCGGATATGGTTCATCGGATCCCGCGGAAGGCGCCGATCTCGCAATGGCTGATTTCGCCGACTGCGTCGCCGAATTCATTCGCGCGCTGGGAATAGGCAAGACCGGTTTGTATGGCTTTCACACCGGCGCCGCCATGGCGGTGGAAACCGCCGCCAGGCATCCGGGCCTGGTAACCGCAGTGGCCGTGAACGGTTACGGCGCCTTCAACGACGAAGAGCAGGCCGAGTTGCTGGCCAACTATCTTCCGGCCTTTGTGCCTGCCTGGGACGGTTCCCATCTGGCCTGGCTATGGTCGCGGCTACGCCAGCAATTGATGTTCTTTCCCTGGTACGACACCCGCGCCGCCACCCGCATGAGCTACGACCTTCCGTCGGCGGAGCACCTGCAGGGAGAAGTGCTGGAATTCCTGCGGGCCGGAGACAACTATCGCAAGGCCTACGGCTGCGCGTTCTCCCATGACGGCGCCGAGGCCGTGGCCCACCTTACGGTGCCCGGACTGGTCACGGCTTGGGAAGGGGACGTGCTGGCGTCGCAACTTCAACGGATTCCGCCTCCGCCGGTGGGTGTGGAGGTGTACTCCAGCCCCACGCCGCAGACGGCCCGTGACCATTGCTTTGAGTTGCTTGCAGCCAATCCCGCGCCGGTTCCGCCCGCCTCGCCACCGGCCCAGGCGCTGGAAGGGCGCTTGTGGAGCGAGATAGTCTCCATTCCGGGCGGGCAGGTCCGGGTCTATCGAAACACCGACGTGGATGGTTCGACCGTAGTGGTGCAGCACGACGCGGCCGGATCGGGCCGCACGGTGCAGGCGCTTGCCGAATCGTTTTTCGGAAGCCAGCCGGTACTGGTGGTGGAACTGCCTGGCCATGGCGATTCCGAAAATACCCTCGGCGAGGGCGATGTCAGCGTGGCCGACTACCGCAACGCACTGGCGCAGGTGCTGGACGTCCTGGGTCTCGATGAGGTTGCCGGGTACGGCGTGTGGGGCGGCGGCTCGGTGTTGCTGGACCTGGCCATTGCCCAGCCCGGCCGGGTGCGGCGCCTGGTGGTGACGGGCCTGATCGATCACACACCGGAGGAGCAGAAGGACTTGCTGGCGAATTACGCTCCCGAGATCACGCCGAAGTGGCACGGGGGACACTTGCTGGAGGCTTGGCACATGATGCGCGATCAAGGGGTGTATTTCCCCTGGTACTCGCGCAAGGCGGACACGCAATTGAAGGGCGAACCCTACCTGGATGCCGACATGGTGCACCGCCGGGTGGTCGAAGTTCTTCGTGCGCCGGTCATGTGGCGCAAGGCATACCATGCACACTTCCGCTATCGCACCGGTCAGCGTCTGGCCGATGCAGGGATTCCGGTGCTGCTCGCGACCGCCGAGTGGGACGTTGCCCGCGATTTGAGCGAGCGCCTGGCAGCGGAATACACTCATTGCGACTCGCTGCTGCTGCCCGATAACCCGGCGCAGTGGGGCGCCGCCGTGACACCGTTTCTTCAAGGAGCCGCATGATGACTTCCGAATCGACCCTAAAGCCCTTCAGCCCCGGCGACGTGTTCGTGGGCGCCACGTTACTGAACGATCCCGACGATGACCATGCCGGACGAGGCCGCATCATTCAATATGACGCCGGGCTGGTTGAGAAGGGCGTGCTGTGGATCGACGACAGTACCCACCTGGTGGGTGGGCTCAAAATCGATCCCAATGGCGTGCTCTGGGCCTTCGACAGTAACGCGCACCTGGTGATACGGGTAGGTTCCGACGGGCGCCGGCTGCCCGATATGGAATTTGCCAAGCGCTCATTCTCCAACGTGAATTTCGGCCCCAACGGTCACGTTTACCTGGCCGAGCACCTGGTTGGATCGGAGATTCGACTGCCGCTTAAGACCACTTTGACGCGCATGCCCGGCAGCGACCGAATGGGCGACGGCCACGTGTTCGAGTACACCGCCAACGGCGAATTGGTCGCCGAACACGCCACCGACACCCACGGCGGCATGGGTGGCTTTCTGGGTGTCACGCATTCCACGCTGGCGCCCGGCGGCGGGACCCTGGTCTACGCATCCGAAACCGGCAAGCGGATCATGCGCTTCGATCTCAAGGAATCGCGGCAGCTGCCGGATGTTCTCACGCTGCCCGAGGAAGACCGCAGGGCGATGTGCTTCGCCGTGGGACACACCAAAGACGGCGCCTTGTTGCACCTGCGTGGAAGTGCCGTGGAGTTCTTGAGCGAATCAGGCGAGCGGCTGAGTGAATTGCCTTTGCCGGGATTCGGCTGGGCGACCATGTGCGTGTCGGCAGACGGGCAGCATGTGCTGGCGGGCAATTTCTTTACCGGCGAATGCGCGCGCGTGAACCTTGAAACGGGCGCGATTACCGCCAGCGCCAACGTCGGCGTGGAGCGCTCCCTGGCCGGGATAACGGAGTTTCCCGGCGCCTGAAGAGGGTGGCCGGTTTCCGGCGCCTGGGAGCATGAAACGCCGCCCGACATGGTCATCGGCCCCGGGGAATCGGCGGGCGACGCCCTCCCTGGGAACGAGGGCTTCCAGCCCTCGATGAGGGCAAGATGCCCTCACTCCTTTGTCGCTTGCGCGTCAGCGCAGCGGCGCCCGCTGCGAAGGCTCCCAAGACTGAAATGCTAGGCGTGGACAGCAGGCTGGTCACGCCAGCCACGATGAAATGGGTCCGGGTGGGCCTGATTGCCGGCATCCTTACGATGCCGGCCACCATCCTGCTCTACTACGTGCTGGGTCTCGCGATCGATGCCGCCTGGGAAGGCCGCAACCTGGTGCGTCAGTGGTTCTGGCTGCTGGCCGGCCTGGTGCTGCTGAAAGCGGCTTTGGCCTGGTTGTTCCGCACCGGACAATTCAGGGCGTCCAGCGAAGCCAAACTGAATGTGCGGGACCGCATCCACAGGAAGGTGGTCGAACTCGGTCCCGGTCTCCTCGGCAAACGTCGCACGGGAGAAATCGCCAACATCGCGACCGAAGGCATCGAGTACCTCGACTACTACTTCAGCGTCTATTTCGTCCAGATCTGGGTTGCCATCGCCATACCGATCATGCTCTGCACGGCGATCTTCTGGATCGACTGGGTGGTGGGCTTATGGATGCTGGCGGGCGTTCCGCTCACGCCCCTGTTCGTCGGCTCATCAGCGCGGGGCTTCCGGCGCATCAGTTCGCAAAACGCGGACATAAAGAACCGCAACAGCTCGCAGTACCTGGATTCGATCCAGGGAATGACGACGCTGAAGATGTTCAATCAGGACAAGGCGCGCGGCGCCGAGATGGCAGCGGGCAACGAAGTACAGCGCCGCGCCACAATGAAGCTGTTGGCGGTTGCCCAGTCCCAGTTCATTTTCCTGGAACTCGGGTTCGCGCTGTTTTCGACGGCGGTAGCCATGGGGGTGGCCCTGTACCGGTATTCCGGCGGCCACATGACTCCGGGCGAAGTGATCGCCGTGGTACTCATCAGTCTGGAATTCAGCCGCACTCTATTGCTGATCGGCGAGTTCTTTTTCGCCGGGGCCCTGGGCCGTGAGGTGGCGCGCAAGGTGCGAGAGTTTCTGGATGAGGAGCCGCTGGTCCGCAATTCGGGCCGGGAGGCCTCGCAGACCTTGTCCGGCGAGACCGCAGGCATCCAGCTCAAGGGAGTGTCATTCACCTATCCGGGTACGGATACTCCAGCGGTGCGGGATTTCTCCATGGAACTGAACCCGGGCGAAACCGTGGCCCTGGTCGGCCGCAGCGGGTCCGGCAAGACCACCGTCACCAATCTGCTGCTGAGAACGCTGGATCCGGACTCCGGTGAGATCCTGTTTGGAGGTATCCCCGAACACCATCTGTCTCTGGAGCAGATCCGCAAGCAGATAGCCCTGGTGCCGCAGGACCCCTTCCTGTTCTTCGGGACCATTGCCAACAACCTGCGAGTGGCAAAAGAAAGTGCTTCGGATGACGAACTGCTGAAAGCACTCAAGGGCGCCGAACTCTTCGATTTTGTTCAGGCCACGCCGAAACGATTGGATACCATGGTGGGCGATCAGGGGGTTGCTTTGAGTGCCGGACAGGCGCAGCGGCTGGCTATTGCCCGGGCCATTCTCAAGGACGCCCCAATCATCATTCTTGATGAGCCCACGTCACAAATCGATGTGGAGACGGAAACGGCTTTGCACCAGGCTCTCAAGCGCTTGACCGCGGGCAAGTCGGTTCTGCTTATCGCCCACCGCCTCAGCACCATTGAGCAGGCGGACCGTATCGTCGTCATGGAGGACGGCGCAGTCGCGGAGAGCGGCACGCGCGACGAACTGCTTGCCCGGGGCGGCATATACGCGGGCATGAGTCGGACCAAGCAGGAATTGGAACGCCGGTCCGACCCCGACGGCGACCGCCCTGGGAGGGAGGGCATCCTGCCCTCCATTGAGGGCGGGGACGCCCTCAATCCCGGCATTCTTCGTCGCACGCCTGCGTTGCCGGAACCGCGGTGAACATTTGTGTCCGCCATGGATGAAATGACCCCAAGGGCCGGCAATGCCCGGATCATTCAGCGGCTGCTGGCCCACATGAGGCCATTCGCCTGGATCATGAGTATCTCCCTGACCGCGCGCGTCGTGAAGATTGTTTCGCAAGCCGCAGTGCTGGGGATCGCGGCGGCCAGCGTGGGAATCTACGTTGCAGCCCATGAACCCGGCGCCGTCATGTGGGGCGTGATTTGGACCCAGGTGAAGTGGATCGCGATAACCGGAGCCATCGTAGGCGTTGCGTCCTATATCGAGCAGTACACCGGGCACTATGTCGCGTTCCATATCCTGGCTGCTTTTCGCAATAGTTTCTATTACGCCATGTTGCCGCTAACGCCCGCGCGCACTTCCAGGCTTCAGTCCGGGGATGCGGTCAGCCGGGTCATGTCGGATTGCGAGCGGATCGAGCCCTTCTATGCCCACACCATCGCTCCGGCGGTAGCGGCCATCTTCGTGCCCGGCATCATCCTGGCGTGGTGTTACAGCGTCGATCCGTCTTTCCTGGCGGTGCTGGCGCCGTTCTACCTGGCCACAACATTTCTGCTGCCGTGGCTGGTAGCGAAGCTCGGCGGCGACGGGGTGGCCTACCGGGAGCAACTGGGGCAGGTGAACGCCTATGTCTCCGACAGCATCCAGGGGGTTCGCGACACGCTGGCATTCGGCTACGAGAAGCGCCGAGGCGAGCAGCTCTGGCGCATCGGGGCCACCATGCAACAAGGCCAGGAAAAGTTGTACGGCGCCGACGCGACGCAGCGGGCGCTGGGGGAGATCTTCGTTACCGTGGGTATTCTCGCCGCGGCCTGGTGGGGAATCGAGCTGACCCTGGACGGAAAGATTTCGGCTTATGTCGACCTGCCGGCCGTAATTGCCGTGTCCGTGATCGGTTTCTATACGTCCATCGGGCTGGCCAACAACTACACCGACTTTCGCGTTTCGATCATTGCTGCGCGCCGCTTGTTCTCGATGATGGACCAACCTCCGGCCGTGCGGGAATCGGCGATTGCCGCCGCTGCCGTTACAAGATCACCCTCGCTGCATTTCAGGGACGTTACCTTTGAGTACGATTCGGATGACGCCCAGTGGCGCCGGGGGGCCAAAGTGCTGGAGGGTTTTTCGCTGGATATTGAAGCAGGCCGGCATGTGGCACTGGTTGGCCCCAGCGGTACGGGAAAATCCACGCTCATCAATCTTCTCCTTCGTCATTGGGACGTTCTTGCCGGCGACATCACCATCGGCGATCAGCCGCTTGCGTCCTTCCCGCTGGAAACCGTGCAGAATCAGTTCGCCGTGGTGTCGCAGCGCAGCTACATTTTCAACGAATCCATCCGCCACAACATCCTGTTCGGCCGCCCCACCGCTTCCGAAGCCGAAATGGAATCCACGGCTCGAGACGCCGGTCTGTCCGAGTGGATAGGCTCACTGCCCCACGGCTATGAGACGCCGGCGGGCGAGCGGGGCGGCAAACTGTCAGGCGGACAGCGCCAGCGTATCGCGATTGCCCGGGCTATCCTGAAAGATGCGCCGATTGTGCTCCTCGATGAGCCTACCTCCAGCCTGGACGTGGAGACCGAAAAGGGCGTCATGGAAGCGCTGCGCCGTTTGAGCAAGGGCAAGACAACGCTTACGATCGCGCATCGCCTGTCGACAGTCGTCGATAGCGACGAAATCCTGGTTATGATCAAAGGAAGACTCGCAGAACGAGGCACCCATAGGGAATTGACGGCCAAGGGCGGCTGGTACGCGCAAATGTTCGCCTTGCAACTTGATGAAGTCGATGTCGCGATGGTCGCGTAAGGGGACAGCATGGGGATAATGGACCGGCATATCGTTATCGTCGGCGGCGGGTCCGGCATCGGGGCGGCATTGTGCTCGTCCTGTATCCGGCAGGGCGCCAATGTGCTGGTTTGCGACAAGCTGGACTGGGAGAGTCTCAAGTTCGGCTTCGCGCCGCTGGAAGAAGCGGACCCCGGACCGCCAACGCCGCCTATGCATTGAGCAAGATGGCCCTCAACCGGTTGACGATACTGCTGGCGGCCGAGGTGGCGGAGCGCGGGATTCGGCTCAATGCCGTTTGCCCTGGGCCGATCATGTCCGACCGAGTGATCGACGAACGAGTGATCGACCCGATTACCGCCGAGCACCGGACGCCCTCGTCCCGTTGGGATTCGCTGGGAACGAGGGCATCCTGCCCTCGCCTCAGTAGGTCTTGCAAGGCGATTAGGTATGCCCGCAAAGTCTCACATCGGCGCCGATTCCCATCCTCTGCTTTGTAACTTCGGGCTTCTATTGCTGCTGGCCTGCGTTGCCGGCGCCCTTGCCGGAATGAAGATTAGGGCCGCGGGCATTCCGCTTCGTATCGAGTTAGACGGCGTGTTCGGCAACATGTCCGGCAACACGAACCAGCTCGACCCGGTGGGCCTGGACGAGACGGTGGACTCAAGCTTTGTATGGATCGCCTCGGCACGGGCCGGCGTCGAGCGCACCGTGGGTACGGCAACAGTCTTCGTCACCGGCGGGGTGGCGGTCAGCCGCATAGCCAACTCGGTCGTCGACATCGATTTCGGTCCCGACATGCCCACCCGGGAAGACCCCGACGACTCTTTCCGCGACCGATCCACGGAAGTCGGCTGGGTGATCGGCGCCGGAATCGAAGTCTCGCTGCCTGACCTCTGGACGTTGCGCCTGGAAGGTTCGCACCTCGATTTCGGCCGGGAAATTCACCGCGCAAACCACTCCGGCGGCGGGCGCTGCGGTCCCGAAGGCGTGCGTAAACCCTGCCCCTACACCGTCGAGAACAAGCTTCGCATCCTGCGTTTGGCAATCACCCGCCGCTTTGGCCGCTGAGGGCCACCCCGCGCGGGCTTGGCTCGGGGTTGGGCGGTTCTGGTTGGTGGGGCGACTCCCACCAGGAGGGCCTTAGAGACTTCCGTCGACTCGGTTATCGCGACAGCCCTGGCTGATCTGGAGCTCAAGGATAGCCTGGCGTCTTGCGTGATACCGGATTCTCTTCGCGCTCGAGCCGGACGGAGCCTCTCCCACCGGTAGCCCCCGTGTGTCAGGAGCCATACGCCATGGCCCGCCAGAGGGCTGAAAGTAAAACGAAGTTCGTGGCGGGCCGTGGCGACTGCCCCACGGAACCTTTCTCTTCCAAAGACGTTCAATCTCCGCTTTGACAAGATTCAGCTCCGTGGTCAAGTCGCGGCAGTCGTAGCCGGAGTATTTCTGCATGTAGGAAGTCTTGTATTGCCCGTAGGCGCAGCCGGTCAGTGAAAGGGCGGCGAGCACAAGCAGATACTTCTTCATGTCTCTTCTCCTGCGGGCACGGCGACTCACGAAATAGGAGCGGCCTCTTCATTGCGGCAGCCCTGGCTGTTCTCAAGCTGCTGGATGGCCTGCCGCCTTGCATGATTCTGCATTCTCCATTTCTGAGAGGGAGATGGAGCAGATCCAACACCGCCTATGTGTCCCAGTGGACTCCAGGACCAACTTGTGACATGCCGCGGAACGCCCCCGGTGTCCCTGATAGTTGGAGTCGACACACCCACAGGTTCGTCCCTGTTCTGCTGACTTTGTTGCAATTCAGCCTGGGCACTCATCATTTCCCATTGCAGGTTGCCGCAATCGTAGTCAGCATATTCCTCCAGGTAGGCGGCCTTGTAATTCCCATAGGCGCAGCCGGTCAGCGATAGGGCGGCCAGTAAGAGTAGATATCTCTTCAAACTCATTCTCCGCTATTTGGCGCGACTGCGTTGCTGCGGCAACCTCTATCTGTCTCCAGTTGCAGGATGGCCTGCTGTCTTGCGTGGTTTCGCATCCTTCGCTTTTGTCTGGGGGAAGGACGGCTGCCGACCCCAGGGAACATCGAAACATAGTTGTAAGACTCACCCTCAAAGGTGCCATACGTATGGACATGCTCAACATGCCGGCCATGCCGGCCAGCGCTCCGAAATAAACCCTTGCGCTTTCGTCGACTGCGTTCCCAATCCAATTGGGCGGCCGACATCTCTCTCTCAAGAGCTGCGCAATCGTTTTGGGAGTATTCCTGCAAGTAGGAGGCCTTGTAATTGCCGTAGGCGCAGCCGCTCATTGAAAGGGCGGCAAGCACAAGCAGATACTTCTTCATGTCTCTTCTCCTGGGGGCGGAAGAGTGCCTTCGAGGCGCGGCCGGTGGGGACTTCCGCCGTCCAGGTAGCCTAGCATACGGAGTAACGAACTCGCCCTTGGGCCCAGGCGGGACTTCAGATACTCGCGAAAGGGACGGGTGAGGATAAAATCTCGCAGCCGATTGAATGCTTGCCGGGAGAAGGGGCCATGACGATACGCATGCGGGACGTGGAATACACCCACGGGGACAAGGTGCTTGAAGCGCGGATGTACTGGGACGACCAGCGAGGTCCGGCGCCGGCAGTGGCCGTGGCTCACGCATGGAGTGGGCGCGCGGAGCACGAATGTGAGGCGGCTGAGAAGCTGGCCGGGGAAGGCTACGTGGGATTTGCGCTGGATGTCTACGGCAAGGGCGTGCTGGGTCAGAGTGTTGAGGAGAATATGGGACTGATGCAGCCATTGCTGGAAGACCGGCCTCTTCTTCAGGCGCGGCTGCAGGCGGGTCTGGATTGCGCGGCAGCCCAGGACGAAGTGGACGGCGACAACATGGCGGCGATCGGCTATTGCTTCGGCGGCTTGTGCGTTTTGGACATGGCGCGGGTCGGGGCTCCGGTCAAAGGCGTTGTGAGCCTGCACGGTTTGTTCAACGCTCCAGGGAATACACACGGGAATCAAGTCAGCGCCAAGGTGCTGGTCCTGCATGGCTGGGCCGATCCGATGGTTCCACCGGATACAGTGATTGGCCTGGCCACGGAAATGACCCAGGCGGGAGCGGATTGGCAGATACATGCCTACGGCCACGCGCTGCACGGCTTCACCCATGACGCTCCAGCGCTTGCGGACAGCATCGGCTACAGCGAATCGGCGGACCGCCGATCGTGGCAGTCGGTGCTGAACTTTCTGGCGGAATTGTTCGATTGACGCTAGTGAGTGAGACCCGTAGGAACGAGGGCATCCTGCCCTCGTCGAGGGCAGGATGCCCTCGTTCCCAGGGAGGCCGGCGCTCCAACGGCCTTCACTGAGAGCATAAATGGCGTCGTACTCCACCAACGAGTTCAAGTCCGGCCTCAAGGTGATGCTGGGTGACGAGCCCTGTTCCATCCTGGGAGCCGAATTCGTCAAGCCGGGCAAGGGGCAGGCGTTTACCCGAGTAAAGCTTCGCTACCTGCGCACCGGGCGCGTGATCGAGCGCAAGTTTCGGTCCGGGGAATCGATACCTGCCGCCGATATCGTGGAACGGGAAATGGATTATCTGTACAGCACCGGCGATCAATGGGTGTTCATGGATACCGAGACGTATGAACAGTACGAGGCCGGAGGGGAGGCCATGGGGGGTTGCGAACGCTGGCTGGTGGAGCAGCTCCGCTGCCGCGTGACGCTGTTTGAAGGGGTTCCGCTAACGGTAACGCCGCCCAATTTCGTCGAACTCAAGGTTACCCAATCGGATCCCGGCATGAAGGGCGACACCGCCACGGGCGGAGTGAAGCCGGCAACGCTGGAGACGGGAGCGGTAGTGCGGGTGCCGCTGTTCGTGGAAGAAGGCGCGCACATAAAAGTGGACACCCGTACCGGCGAATATATCGGCCGGGCCTAGTGCGCCGTCCCACTACTCGCGTGACACGACACTAGGCCGAGGCGGCGACCCTCGCGCCCAACGCCTGGCCACATCGTATTTCTTGACCCGGTTCGCATTCCGGCAGCCACTCAAGCAGGTCCCCGGAGGCCACCAGCACAACCGTGGAACCGAGATTGAAATGTCCGAGGTAGTCGCCGCGTTCGCGTTTTGCGCCGAGCGGGCCGGGGAATCTCCAGCGGGTCGGAACGGGCGGTATTCTTGCGTCTGTCCGGATGTCGAAGGCCGTGCTTATGGAGCCGACGTTCAAAGCGCCCACCATAATCACGCAGAACTTTCCGCCGGCGGTCTCGAAATGCAGGGCAACCCGCTCGTTGGTGGCCAACACCCGGGGCATGGCGTTAATGATGGCCGGGTTAACCGAGAGGCGTCGACCGGGGAGGTAAACGATTTCACGCAGTTGCCCGCTCATGGGCATGTGCACCCGGTGGTAGTCGAAAGGGCGCAAATAGACCACCGCTACGCGGCCGTGGCCATAGGGCAGAGCACAATGCGGCCCGCCCAGCAACTGATCAATGGAATAGCCCACTCCCTTGGCCTTTGAATGCGCCAGGCCGTCTGCCTGCCCGAGCTGCGTGATCAAGCCGTCGGCCGGACAAACCACTGTTTCTTCGCTGCCTTGGGGGTTACGCGCTCCCGGCTTCAGCTCCCGCGAAAAAAACTCTCCGAGGTCGGCGTAGCCATGCGGTACGGGCTTGCCCGCCTCGGCGGTATTGATGGAAAACACCCAGGCGAAAGAACGAATCAGCAAGCCGCCGGGCCCGCGAAACCGAGCCACGCGTGCCATCAGGCGGCTGAGCGTCAGGAGCGGCAGAAGAAAATGGAGCCGTACGAGAAGTCGGGCAAGCACGATAATAAGAAAGTGTCGGGGCCGTCGATTGTAGCCGTTGAGGCGACTGCCGTGGGTGAAGAAGAAGGAACGAGGGCGTCTCGCTCAGGAACAAGGGCGTCTCGCCCGGGAACGAGGGCATCCTGCCCTCGACGAGGACAGGATGCCCTCGTTCCCAGCGGCCCTGTTGTTGTGTCCCGGTAATTGCAAATGCGTTTCTGCGATCTTGTTGATGAGCTAGGTTCCTGTCTTGCGCGCGGGCGAGTCCACTTCGGGCACGGTCTGGGCGGCGCGCGGGATGAGGCACATGCGTTGGCGACCTATGTTTGCCGCGCGGGAAACTGGCAGCGGGGTTCACTGCTTGAGCGGCGGGTCTCCAGAGCTACACGGGCACGCGCCCGGCGCCTGGCCCGCTTGCGGGTGTCGCGACGCATTCCCCTGGCTTACCTGACGGGGGAAGCCTGGTTTGCGGGACTGCGGTTTGAAGTGGACAAGCGCGTCTGCATACCCCGCTCGCCGTTCGCGGAATTGATCGCAAGCGATTTTCGGCCCTGGCTGCGTCCCGACGGCGTGCGGCGCATTATTGAGCTGTGCACGGGCTCGGGCTGCATAGCGGCGGCCTGTGCATTCGCCTTTCCCGAAAGCGAAGTGCTGGCCACCGACATTTCTCCAGCGGCCTTGTCGGTGGCCGAGCGCAATCTGCGCCGATTGGGACTGCGGGACCGGGTGGTGCTCAGGGAGGGCGACCTGTTTGCCGATACCCAAGGGCGATTTGATCTGATTATCGCCAATCCACCCTATGTGCCGACCAGCGTATACCATTCACTGCCGCCGGAATACCGCCATGAACCGCAGCTGGCGCTTGAGAGTGGCAGCGATGGGTTGGCGGTAGCTGAACGTATCCTGAGCATGGCCTCGCAGCGTCTCACCACGCAGGGTCTGCTGGCCCTGGAAGTGGGAGACGTCGCTCCCGAACTGGCGGCCTCTCACCCCGATCTTCCCTTGTTCTGGCCGGAGTTGCATCGGGGCGGCCACGGCGTGCTGCTGCTCAGGAAAGAGGATATTGACGGCCTGGACGAACACCGAGTCTAGGCCGTGCGGGACCCCCAAGATCAGACCTTGCGTGGAACCCCTGGGAACGAGGGCTTCCAGCCCTCGACGAGGGCAGGATGCCCTCGTTCCCAGGAAGGGACCCCTCGTTCCCAGGGGGATGCGCTACCGCCCGGTTATTCGGGAGGCAGGTGCTTTTGCAGCTTGGCCAACAGCCTGGCGATCTCCAGGCGCATAACCCGGCGGTCAAGAATCATGTCCAGGGCGCCATGCTCGAGCAGGAACTCCGCGCGCTGAAATCCTTCCGGCAGGTCCTCGCGTACTGTCTGTTTGATCACCCGCGGTCCGGCAAACCCGATCAAGGCGCCGGGTTCGGCAATAACGATGTCGCCTTGCATCGCCAGGCTCGCGGATACGCCGCCCATAGTGGGATTGGTAAGCACCGAAACATAGGGCAGGCCGGCTTGCGCCAGGGCATGTAGCGCCGCGCTGGCCTTGGCCATTTGCATGAGCGAAAACAGCGCCTCCTGCATGCGCGCTCCGCCGGACGCGGAGAAATTGATCAGGGGCATCCGGTGCTCCCGGCAATAGTTCGCTGCGCGGACAAACTTCTCGCCCACCACCGAGCCCATGGAGCCTCCCATGAAGGCAAACTCGAACGCGCTGGCCACTACCGGCTTGCCGTGCAGTTGGCCGGCCATGGTCACCAGGGCTTCCAGTTCGCCGCTGCCCTCGGTTGCCTGGGTAATTCGGTCGCTGTAGCGCTTGGTGTCCCGGAACTTCAGTGGATCCTTGGGTTGCAGCCGTGGGGAAAGCTCCTTGCCGGTGCCCTTGTCGAGGAACAATTCCAGCCGCCGGCGGGCGGAAAGGCGCATGTGATGTTCGCACTTCGGGCACACATGCTGGATGCGTTCCACCTCGGTCCGATACAGTTGGGCGCCGCAGGCATCACACTTGACCCACACGCCCTCGGGCACGCTTTTCTTCGGTCGCCGCGTGCTGATCCGCGACGGCATTAATCTCCGCAACCAGGAAATTGCCATAAGACTTTGACTTTAGCCTAAATATTGCTCGAAACAGGAATTGCCGCCTGCCAAGGAACCGGCTCCTGAGTGGCAATCAGCTTTTCCGGGTATTCGATCCGCTGAAGATATAGGCCCTGAGCGGGCGCGCTCGGGCCCGCGGCCTCACGTTTGCCAATCTTGAGAATCTCCTCGATCCACTCGGGGGCCTGCCGCGCTCTTCCCACCAGGGCAAGGGAGCCTGCGATATTCCGCACCATGCGTTGCAGGAATCCGTTGGCCCGGCAAGTGATCCACAAGCGATCCTGGTCCCGGCGCACCTGGATGCTGAAGATTGTCCGCACCGGCGATTTTGCCTGACAGTCGGCCGCGCGGAACGAGCTGCAGTCGTGTTTTCCCACCAGCGCCTGCGCCGCCTGGTGCATGGCGCCATCGTCCAGCGGGTCTCGAATCACCCAGGCGCGGTCCCGGGCAAGCGCCGATCGCACGGCGCGATTGAGAATCAGGTAGGAATACGAACGGGAACAAGCCGAGTGGCGCGCATGAAATTCGCCCGGGACTTCGCGAACCCATAGCAGGTTTACGTCTTCGGGCAGGTATCTGTTTGTTCCCAGCAGCCAGTCACGCATGCTGCGCCGGGCGCGCGTATCGAAATGCGCAACCTGCTCGATGGCGTGGACCCCCGCGTCGGTGCGTCCTGCTCCCGTGCAGCGCACTTCGTGGTTCGCTACCTGGCTCAGCGCCTGATTGACCGCGCCCTGGACGCTGCGGCTCCCGGACTGCGCCTGCCAGCCGCGAAAGCTGCTGCCGTCGTACTCCAGGCCGAAGGCGAGCCGTGTAGGAGTCATGTGCCCGGGGAGTGCTCCTGCCGCAGCTTGTGGCGGAGGCGGCGCAGCGCCGCGGCCACTTCGTCCTCGTAGTCGCCCTCCTTGCGCTCGACAACCTGTGCAAGAACCTCCAGGGTATCGGCGTCCCTTCCCATTTCCTGCAATGCCCGCGCCAGGTCCATGAAGTTGTCCGGCTGAAGTTCGCCCAGCACGTCCGCGATGGTGATTTCCTGTTCCTCGTTGTCCTCATTGTCAGCTTCCGTTGCTTGTTCCTCATCTGTGGAGTCCGCGGAGGCCCCGCTCTCCTCAGTGGCGATCCCGCTTCGGAGGGCGAACCTCCTTACCAGGGCCATCGGGCCGGCAATAGCGGCCAGAACAACCACAAACAGGCATAGGGCGGCGAGTAAGGAAAGCGCCCAGGAGTCCCGCAGTGAAAAAAGTCCCTCCTGCAGTATCCCAGGCGCGGCAAGAAGCGCGACGAGCAGCGGAATGGCCAATAATCGCGGCGCGACGCTGCCTTTCATATCATGCCCTGGGAAAATGATCGCGGATCAGCAGTTCGGCGATCTGCACCGCGTTTAGCGCGCCTCCCTTTCGCACGTTGTCCGCGACAATCCAGAAGCTAAGACCCATCTCGTGCGAGATGTCCTCGCGCACCCGGCCCACAAACACGGCGTCGGATTGGGCTGCCTCGATGCCCGGCGTGGGATACCCGCCGGCCTGGTCCTGACTCATCAGGATGACGCCGGGAGCTCCGCGAAACAGCCCGAGCGCCTCGTCAACCGGCAGCGCGCGCTTCAGTTCAACATTCACCGCTTCGGAGTGACCGAAGAACACCGGCACCCGAACCGCGGTGGCGCTGATACGCAACGCATCATCCTTAAGGATCTTCCGGGTCTCCCAGACGATCTTCATTTCTTCCCTGGTGTAGCCGTTGTCCTGGAATTCATCAATATGCGGAACTGCGTTGAAGGCAACACTCGGGGCAGTCATGGCCGCCTTTCCGTTGTGGCCCGATGCTTCGCTCTCGGGCTCGCCGGCTTCTTCGGGACGGCCCTTGCCGGCCATCATGTCGGCAGTGTGCCGAACCAGATCCTGCATAGCCTGACGGCCGGCGCCGGAGATGGCCTGGTAGGTGGCGACACTGATCCTATGGATGCCGGCGGCGTCGTACAGCGGCTTAAGGGCAACAGCCAGTTGAATGGTCGAGCAATTGGGGTTGGCCACAATTCCGCGCTGCCGACAATCGGTCAACGCTTGCGGATTAACTTCCGGTACCACCAGCGGCACGTCATCTTCGTAGCGAAAAGCCGATGAGTTATCGATCACCAGCGCTCCCGCGCGGACCGCTCGGGGCGCATGCTCGGCGGCGGTGGAGGCGCCTGCGGAGAACAAGGCGATGTGAACGCCGGAGAAATCGAAATCCTTGAGTTCCCGCACCCGCACCTGCCGGTCGCCGAACTCCACCGTTTTCCCGGCCGACCGTTCGCTGGCCAGGGCGTGCAGCTGCTTAACCGGAAACTTGCGCTCCGCCAGAATCTGCACCATGGTCTCGCCCACCAGCCCTGTGGCGCCCACCACGGCTACGTTGTAACCGTCCATATCAGCTCCCGGCGGCACGCGGCCCGGCCGCAGATTGCGGGGAAGTAGCGGCGGCAGAAGACGTGCGCTGGACATCGCCGCACTGAGCCCGGTCGCGAAGGAAGTGGTCCATGAGGGTTATCGCCAGCATGGCTTCTGCGATGGGTGTGGCGCGCAAGCCCACACAGGGATCATGGCGGCCGCCGGTGCTGATCTGCGTGGCCGTTCCGCCGCTGGTCACGGTGGCGCCTTTCTTGCGGATGCTGGAAGTGGGCTTGAGCGCGATGCTCGCCAGCAGATCCTGTCCCGAGGTTATGCCGCCCAGCGTACCCCCGGCGTCGTTCTTGAGGAACCCTCCCGGCCCGATCTCGTCGCGGTGCTGCGAGCCGCGCTGCTCCACGGCGGCGAAGCCGGCCCCGAATTCGACTCCCTTTACAGCATTGATACTCATCAGTGCGTGGGCGATGTCCGCCTCCAGCTTGTCGAACACCGGTTCGCCCAATCCCGGCGGCACGCCTTGCGCGCAAACATTGATGCGCGCGCCGATCGAGTCGCCCGCCAGGCGCAATTCGTCCATGAAGGCTTCCAGTTCCTTGAGTCGTGCGGGATCGCCGCAGAAGAACGGGTTGTCGTTGACGATCTGCGGCTGAGGGCAATCAAGCCGGATCGGCCCCAGTTGCGCGAGATAGCCGAATATTGTCACTCCCGCTTTCTCGCTTAAGTACTTTCGCGCGATGGCGCCGCCGGCCACCCGCATTGCAGTTTCCCGGGCCGAAGAGCGACCGCCTCCGCGGTAGTCACGGATACCGTATTTTTGCTGGTAGCTGAAATCCGCATGCCCGGGTCGAAACTTGTCTTTGATAGCCGAGTAATCGCGGGAGCGCTGATCGGTATTCTCGATCAGCAGCCCGATCGGGGTTCCGGTGGTTTGGCCCTCGAATACCCCCGACAGAATCCGAACGCGGTCGGCTTCCTTGCGTTGCGTTGTATGGCGTGATCGCCCCGGCCGGCGCCGATCCAGGTCGGCCTGCATGTCCGCCTCGCACAGTTCCATCCCCGGGGGGCAGCCGTCCACAATGGCGCCCAGGGCCGGGCCATGGCTTTCGCCGTAAGTTGTGACGCTGAACAGGCGCCCGATGGTGTTGCCGGACATGTCGCAATCCGCAGGCGGCAGGAACTAAACTCTATTTTACGCTCGCCCCGCCCCCGGCAACTCAGCGGGGCCGGCAGCATATAATCGCCAACGATGCAATCACCGGTGCTTGAGCGGCTGGTGGGCGGGGCAGTCCTGGTAGGTTTGCTCTTGCTACTGGCCCTGGCAATCGGCCCAAGGAACGGGCTGCACATGCCCGATAAAGGGGATTTGACAGTCTCCATGGCCGAAGACGCACCCGAACCTGCCGCAAGTGAGCTTGCATCATTCCCCGCTGAACCCGACAACAGCAATGGACAGCTTGAAGCTCTTGAATGGACCTCGCCAGACCCGGCGCCTGCGAGCGAGCGGGCCGCACTCGCATCATCTGAACCGGCGCCATCCATTTCCTCGCCGGATTCCGTCGTTACCTCCGTGGCCGCCGGACGCTGGGCAGTGCAGGTGGGCAACTTTAGGGTCCGCGCCTACGCGGACCGGCTTTCCGACTGGTGCCGGGAGCAAGGCTACGGCGTCAGGGTTCTGCGCCACACACGCGGGAACCAAACGGAATACCGCGTTCGCGTGGGGCCGTACGTATCCAGGGCCGAGGCGGAAACGGCCAGGGCGGAGTTGGCCCTGCGTAACCGTGACGGGTATGTTGCAGGCTGGGAGGATGGATCGCCTTGATACTGTTCGACTGGATCATGCTGGCGATTGTGCTTTCTGCCGGTTACCTCGGAATGAAGCGGGGCTTTTTGTCTTCGGCCTTGAATCTCGGCGCCTGGGTTGCGGCCGTATTCCTTGCTTTTGCTTTCGGCGACCTGATAGTGGCTACGCTTTTGCCCGGCTTTCCGGAGCGGGTCGCAGCGTGGCTGGCGGACAATCCGATCGCCACTGCGCTGTTCCGGGGCCCTTCAGTGGCCGAATCCGTGGCGCTTTGGACTGCCCGGCTGGGCATACTGGTTATCGTTCTGATTATCGGGACGACTGTTGCAGGCGTGGTATCCAAGGGAGTGGAAAACAGCGTGTTTGCTTCCGCCGATCGCGCCTTGGGCGTATTATTGGGAGCGGCCAAAGGTTGGCTTATTGCAGGTGGACTTCTGCTCTTATGCACGCATGTCGGGCCCAAAAGCTGGGTGCAGGGTTCGATGAGCCTGGGTTTTCTCAAGCCGGTGGGTGACGCCCTGGGTCTGCTCCTGCGAGCACTGGGAGGTCAGTGATGTGCGGGATTGTCGGCGTGATGGGGCAGGGCGCGGCGGCGCCTGACATCTACAACTCCCTGATCATGCTCCAGCACCGTGGCCAGGACGCGGCGGGCATCGTTACCGATGACGAGGGAATATGCCGCACGCGCCGCGCGCGGGGACTGGTGCGTGAGACCTTTCGAACTCGCCATATGCAAAACCTGCAGGGTTCCGCCGGCCTCGGGCATGTGCGTTATCCCACGGCAGGTTCCCACCGCAATTCCGAGACCCAGCCGTTTTTTGTCAACAGCCCCTACGGAATCGCCCTGGCGCACAACGGCAATCTCACCAACGCCCGCAAGTTGGCAGCCGAAATGCGTTTGCGCGATCGCCGCTATCTCAACACAAATTCCGACAGCGAACTCCTGCTGAACGTGTTTGCGCACGAATTGTTGCGCACTTCGCGCCGATCCATGGACGCTGAGGCCATATTCCGGGCGGTGCGCGGCGTGCACAAGCGTTGTGAGGGCGCGTACTCGGTGGTGTGCCTGATTCTCGGCTACGGTCTTTTGGCTTTCCGCGACCCGCACGGCATTCGGCCGATGGTGGTCGGCCGCCGCGAAGGCAAGGACGGCCCGGAATACCTGGTTGCCTCCGAGAGCGTCGCGTTGCAGCAGCTTGGTTTCGAATTAGTGCGCGACGTCATGCCTGGCGAGGCCTGGTTTTTCGGCTACGGCGAAGAGGCAGTGACCCGGCAGTGCGCTACCCGCACCCAGTACACGCCCTGCATCTTCGAATACGTGTACTTCGCTCGCCCCGACTCGCTAATGGACCGTATTTCGGTGCACAAGGCGCGCCTGAGAATGGGTGAGCGCCTGGCGGAGAAAATTCTGCGGGAACACGACACTTCCGACGTGGACGTGGTAATCCCGATTCCGGACACCAGCCGCACCAGCGCCCTTGAGGTGGCCAATCGTTTAAGCGTCAAGTACCGCGAGGGCTTTATCAAGAACCGCTACATCGGCCGCACTTTCATCATGCCGGGGCAGGAGGAACGCTCCCGCTCGGTGCGCCAGAAGCTCAATCCCATAAACCTGGAATTTCGGGGCAAGAACGTGCTGCTGGTGGACGATTCCATCGTGCGGGGCACTACCTCGCGGCAAATTGTGGAAATGGCTCGGGAGTCGGGCGCGAACAAGGTGTATTTCGCCTCGGCCGCGCCGCCGGTCCGCCACCAGAACGTCTACGGAATCGACATGCCGGCTCCTGACGAGTTGATCGCGTCCAATCGCACCGTGGCCGAGGTTCAGGAGTCGATCGGCGCTGACTGGCTGGTGTACCAGGACCTTGGCGACTTGATTTCCGCGGTGAATTTCCGCCATGCGGAGATTACGGGTTTTGACGTTTCATGTTTCAACGGCGAGTACGTCACCGGTGGCGTGGACCCCAAGTTCCTCCGGCGGGTAGCCCGGGAACGCTCAGACGGCGTTCGGTCGAAGCGCGGTTCGCGCAAGCGCAAGGCCAAGCAGGCTCCCCGGGTGGCCGCTGACGAGCCGGCTGCCCGAGTGGCCGTCGCCAAGCCTGTGAAAATGGCCGAATTGCCGACCCTGGAAGTCGAAGGCGGATAGTTCCCCCTGGGATCGAGGGCTTCCAGCCCTCGATCGGGGTGGGGACAGGCTCTCGACGAGGACAGGATGTCCTCGCTCCCAGGGAACATGCCGGGAACGAGGGCTTCCAGCCCTCGAAATGCGTGCTAGAGCTCAAACTCCTCCAGCCGGAACCCGTCGTCACTGCATTCCAACACCCACCCGCGCCGGAACCAATCACCCAGGACGGTCCGCGTGGCGGGGTGGCCGTCCAGTTCGAATTCATGCACCGCGGGGCGGTGCGTGTGGCCGTGAATCAGCCGTTGCACGTCGTTGGCGCGCATCGCTTCAGCCACGGCGGATGCGTTGACATCCATGATTTCCATTGGCTTCCCGCTGGTTGAAATGCGGCTTGCGTCGCGCGCCTGCGCGGCCAGTGCGCGCCTGGCCATCAGCGGCAAGGCAAGGAACTGCGCCTGCCATTTCGGATCGCGGACCATGGATCGGAACTCCTGGTAGTCATGATCGTCGCTACACAGGCTGTCGCCGTGCATCAACAGCACCCGTTCGCCCTCCAACTCCAAAACGCTGCTTTCCGGGAGCAGCGTGATCCCGCTGCGGCGCCCGAAATCATCTCCGACCAGGAAATCCCGGTTGCCGTGAACAAACCACGCCGGAGTCCCACTTGAGGTTAGTCGTCCCAGGGCGTCGATGATTTCGCACGCCAGAGGGTCCTCATCGTCGTCGCCCACCCAGGCCTCGAACAGATCGCCCAGAATGTAAAGCGCCTCGGCATTGGAGGCTTTTTCAGTGAGGAACCGGTAGAAGGCGCGGGTTGCTTGGGGTCGGGTGGCGTCCAGGTGGAGATCGGATATGAACAGCACGCTCATTGAGTCACGCGCAATACCCGTTCGATGATCACCGGCGCGGCAGGCACGTCCTGGTCGAAGTTTCCGCCCGGTCCGGTAGCGCGGTTCCCGATTTCGTCCACTACTTCCATGCCGCTGACCATGCGTCCGAACACCGCATATCCCCATCTTCCGGGTCTTGGATTCAGCGGGATGTTGTCTTGCAGATTGATGTAGAACTGATTCCTGGCGGAGTGAGGATCGCCGGTCCTGGCCATGGCGATGGTTCCACGCAGGTTTGACCGCCCGTTACCGGACTCATTGGGCAGAGTCTCGTCAATGGCTCGCTCCTGGAAATCCACCGACCAGCCGCCGCCCTGGATGACGAAATCCTTGACCACGCGATGAAAGATGGCGCCTTCGTAAAACCGGCTGGCTGTCAAACGCAGGAATTGCGCGACTGTCAGAGGTGCTTCCAGGGCGAATAATTCCAGCGTAAATGCGCCGGCGGTGGTTTCCACCCGCACCCGGGGGAAGGGGTCCTTTGGCTCTTCGGCTTCACTCGGTTCCTGGGCATGGACTGCACCGGCAGCAAGTGCCGCCAGGCAAAGGATTGCGGTTTGGGTTGTCCTACTCGCTAGTTTCATTCTCAAGACTCCTTGGTAACTCCCCTGGGAACGAGGGCTTCCAGCCCTCGACGAGGGCAGGATGCCCTCGCTCCCAGGCCGAGGGCAGGATGCCCTCGTTCCCAGGCCGAGGGCAGGAGGATGCCCTCGTTCCCAGGCCGAGGGCAGGATGCCCTCGTTCCCGGCTTTATTTCCCGGCGGTGTTGTAAATCGCGGCATCAAGTGTGTTCTGCAACAGCATGGCGACGGTCATCGGGCCCACCCCGCCGGGCACGGGCGCAATCCAGGCGGCGCGCTTGCGGGCCTCTTCGAATTCTACGTCGCCGCGCAGCTTTCCGTCGCTCATACGGGTAATCCCGATGTCCAGCACGACCGCGCCGGGACGGATCCATGAACCCGGCACGACACCGGGCTTGCCCACGGCGCTGGCCAAAATCTCCGCCCGCCGTACATGCTCCTCAAGGTTGGTCGTAAATCGGTGGCATACCGTTACGGTGGCCCCGGCCAGCAGCAGTTCCAGGCCCAGGGGACGCCCGACCAGATTGGAGGCGCCCACCACCACGCAATGCTTGCCCTTGGGATCGACCCCGATTCGCTCCAGCATCCGGATTACTCCGACCGCCGTGCACGGACGCAGTCTGGGCGTGCGTAGCGCCAACAGGCCGAAGGTAAGCGGATGAAAGCCGTCCACGTCCTTGTTCGGGTCGATCCGTTGAATGACGTTCAGCGGATCGATATGAGCGGGCAGGGGCAGCTGCACGAGAATGCCGTCAACGCCCGGGTCGTCGTTGCAGCGGTCAATCAACGCCAGCAATTCCTGCTCGCCCGTATCCGCCGGAAGGTTGTGATCGATCGACGCTATTCCTGCGTTTGCGCAGGCGGCACGCTTGTTTCGAACATAGACATGCGAAGCCGGGTCCTCTCCGACCAGCACCGTGGCAAGCGCCGGCGCTCGAAACCCCGCGTCAAGCCGCTGCTTCACCGTTTGCCGAATCTCTTCCCGAATCTCCGCCGCAATGGCCTTGCCGTCAATCAGTTGTGCGGTCATGAATGGGTCGTTAGCCTTTGGCGAGGTTGGTGGCAGCGGTCCGGATTTCCATTCTTCATGAACGCCTGAACATTCATTTCCTATTGGGGGGTGATCTTACCCGACCGGGATGCCGGGCTGTCGCCATCGAGGGCGCAGCGACGCATCCCCTCAAGCGACTGGCCGTTGCTGTCTTACTTGCCGTCGCCTCAGGTGACGGGAGCCGATAACGTTGCTATGATCCGCTGCTTCTTGAACTGACTCTAGAGTTCCGCGCCCGGGAGAGGATTACATGCGATTTTCGATCATTCTTTGGGGGATGGTGCAAGCGCTGCGGGTCACTGCGCTCTTGTACCCCGCGTTCGCAGACCGCCTGAAAGAAAGAAATCTCATCGCGCAATTCAGATTGCAGGACAACTCGGCAGGACGCTGGGTCAAGTTGGAGAACGGAAAAGTACGCTCCAGGAAGGGGATACACGAGAGTCCCGGTGTTTCGTTTGTATTCAAGAACAAGGCAATAGCGGGAGAGTTCCTGACGCCTCCTTTCGACCAGTTGGTGCGGGTGGATGCCGCCAAGAATTTCAAGGTCAGCGTGGAAGGTTCCGACGAGCTGTCCGTTTGGTTCAGCAGAACGCTGAACCGCATGCAACGGATACGCTGGAAGAGCGGTACCGATGTAGGTAATGGTGAGGCGCGCTACACCAACGGCACCAACGGAGGACCGATATTCGTGTACGTCAGGGAGGGCAAGATCGTACGGATCACTCCGATCGACTTTGATGATGAAGATGCGCCTTCCTGGTCCATAAAGGCGCGAGGAAAAACATTCACGCCGCCTCGTCGCACAACGTTGGCCGCCCATGGCCTGGTGCAGAAGTCCATGGTCTATTCCAAGGACCGGATCCTGTATCCCATGAAGCGGGTGGATTTCGATCCCGACGGCGAACGCAACATTCAAAACCGCGGCAAGTCTGAATTTGAACGGATCAGTTGGGATGAGGCGCTGGACATCGTGGTCAAGGAGATCAAGCGCTCCAAGCGCCATGGCCCCGGGGCGGTGCTGGTGGCGCATGGTTCGCATCACCAGTGGGGCAACCTGGGTCATTATCTGAGTGCTTTCAATCGCTTATGGAATCTGCTGGGATGTTCCAAGCTGCACAACAACCCGGATAGTTGGGAGGGGTGGTACTGGGGTGCGATGCACCATTGGGGCAACAGCATGCGCTTGGGGACGCCGGAGTTCTACGGCACGGTCGAGGACTGCCTCAAGGAAGCGGAAATGATCGTGTTCTGGTCCAGCGACCCGGACGCGAGCTATGGCTACGAGGGGACGGTACGGCGCGACTGGGCCAAGGAACTGGGCATCAAGATGGTTCATATCGATCCCTACCTGAATCACACGGCTGCCTTTCTTGGCGGCAAGTGGATCTCGCCCAAACCAGGAACCGATTCGGCGTTCGCCCAAGCGCTCTGTTACATGTGGATAACCGAGGATCTCTACGACAAGGAATTCGTCGAAAAGAGAACCACGGGATTCGACCAATGGAAAGCCTACATACTCGGGCAGGAGGACGGGACGCCGAAAACGCCCCAATGGCAGGAGGCGGAAACCGGCGTGCCCGCGCGCGAGGTTCGGGCGCTGGCCAGGGAATGGGGACGCAAGAAAACCTATCTCGGCGCCGGTGGCTGGGGCTGTGGCCTCGGCGGGGCGAACCGGGGGCCGATGGGCATCCAGTGGGCCCGAATGATGACCATCCTGGGCGCGATGCAGGGATTCGGCCGGCCGGGCGTCAACTTCGGCAACCTGCAGTTCGGAGCGCCGTTGGACTTCTCTTTCTATTTTCCCGGCTATGCCGAAGGAAGCATGTCCGGGGACCTTCAGTACAGCGCCAATGCAGCCAACAACTATCAGCGCATGCCGCATGTAGTGACGATGAACTCGTCACGCCAGAACATTCCCAAGATCCGTCTTCCCGAGGCGATCATGGAGGGCCATGCGGTCGGCTTCCTGACCGATGTCTCGTCCGTGCAGGGCCAGTTCCAGAAGTTCGGCTATCCGGCGCCCGGACACGCCAGGATCCAGATGATGTACAAGTACGGGAGCTCTTCGTTCGGCACCATGGTGGACTCGAATCGCTGGGTGCAGATGTATCAATCCGAGAACCTGCCGTTTGTCGTCAATCAGTCGGTGTGGATGGAAGGAGAGACACCGTATTCGGACGTCATTCTCCCCGCCTGCACGGTTTTCGAACGCTGGGACATCGGCGAGTACTACAACGTGGGCGCCGGCTATGTCCACCACATGTATTCGATGGTCAATCACCGCGTGGTATCGCTGCAGCACAAGTGCATCGAGCCCTTGGGCGAGTCCAGGTCCGACTACAACATCTTTCTTGCCGTGGCGGAGCGCCTGGGCCTGGGCGCGATGTATTCCGAGGGCGGTAACACGGAGCTCGACTGGTGCAAGCGCGTATTCGATTCGTCGGATCTGGTCAAGCACATCTCCTGGAAGAAGTTCCTGAAAAAGGGCTACTTCGTGGTGCCCGCCGATCCGGAATCTGCGCGGGCGCCGACCGCGGGGCGGTGGTTCTACGAGGGGCGGCGAAAGGACACGCCGGAACCCTATCCGCTGCCGTCGGACTATGTGGGCAAGTATGGCGAGGGGCTGCAGACGCCTTCGGGCAAGTTTGAATTCGTGCCCGAAACGCTGGGCAGAATCGAGGACCCGGCGCGGCCTCCGCTTAACGAGTACCAGCAGAATTATGAGAATGCGAGTGCCGATGAATCACTGGCGGATTTTCCTCTGCAGCTGCTGACGCCGCATTCGCGTTACCCCTTTCATGTGATGGGTGACGATAACGGCAGCACCATCCGGGACATCAGGGAGCACCGCGTCACGGTCGACGGCCACTCCTACCTGGTCGCCCGGGTGAACCGGCAGGATGCCGAGCAAAGAGGCGTGAACAGCGATGACCTCATACGCTTGTGGAACCACCGGGGCTCGGTCGTCTGCGCCGCCCAGGTGACCGATCGGCTGAGGCCGGGAGTGGTAAGCGCTTCCACCGGCTCCGCCCAGTACCGGCCGGTCGGCGAGCCCGGTAACTCCACCGATCTGGGCGGCTGCGTCAACATGCTCAATCCCAAGAAGACCATCACCGAGCACGCCAGCGGCATGGCGCCGAACACCAGCCTCATTCAGTTCGAGAAATGGACCGGCGTCGATACCTGGCAACGCTCGGAGGCAGCGTGATGGCGAAGAAGTGGAACATGATCGTCGACATCGCTCGCTGCGATAACTGCCGCAACTGTTTCCTGGCGACCAAGGACGAGCATATCGGCAACGAGTTTCCCGGCTATTCGGCGCCTCAACCGAAGCATGATCACAGTTGGGTGGACATCAAGCGGCACGAGCGCGGACGCTGGCCCGCTGTCGAGGCGAACTTCATGCCGGTGATGTGCAACCACTGCGACGATGCGCCGTGCATGAAAGCCGCCAAGGGTGGCGCCATAACCAAGCGTGCCGACGGGATCGTGATCATCGATCCGAAGAAGTCGAAGGGGCAGAAAGATATCGTGGACGCCTGCCCCTACGGCGCGATTTACTGGAATGAAGAAGAGCAGATCCCACAGGCCTGGATATTCGATGCGCATCTCCTGGATAAGGGTTGGACCAAGACCCGGATAGAGCAATGTTGTCCAACCGATGTGTTCCGATCCATCAAGGTCGAAGACAAGGAAATGCAGCGGATCAAGGCGGAGGAGGACCTGGAGGTCCGCGAGCCTGAACTGGGGACGAAGCCGCGTGTGTATTACAAGAACATGCACCTGATGACGCACAGTTTCGTTGCCGGGTCGGTGGTGGCCGATGTGGATGGCGTCGAAGAATGCGCGGCGGATGCCGAAGTCATCCTGAAACAGAACAACGGCGAAGTGGCGCGGGCGACAACGGACATGTTTGGCGACTTCCGCTTCGACAAACTCGAAAAGAACAGCGGCCCCTACCAATTGGAAGTCACGACGGATTCATCCGGCCGCGCCGCGCTGGAGTTCGAGCTGGGCGAGGAGAGTCTCTACCTTGGCGCAATAGTGCTGGCGGGCGATATCTAGGAGTGTTCACAGCGGTTCGCGCTACGCTGGCGCGCAGGGAACACTTTGGGAACGAGGGCTTCCTGCCCTCGGCGAGGGCTGGAAGCCCTCGTTCCCAGGTTGTTCCATGCAAGAGAAAGGTAAGAACAAGACTAAGAAAAGCGGGGTGGCACAAGCATCGGCAAGGCCGCACAAGCCATAAGATTTGGCGGAATCCAGACAAGCCGGAATTGGAAATCGTCGTCCCAGGCAAGATCAAGAGCCGACACACTGCCAACAGCGTTCTCAGGCAGGCAGGCCTGCCGAAACTTCCATAACTGCCGAGAATCGACCTTCATCCTCCACGGAGTTCATTATCTCCTTGCTGGACAGCACACGAGATTCAAGCAATGCTTTCCTTCAGTTTTTGCAGGTCTGCAAATCGGCTTGGTATGTCGTCGCGATCGACCGCAGCCCGAAGGTCGCTCAGTGTCTTGAGCGCCTTTAGCAATACCGGCAAAGGTGGACCGCTGGCGGTCATGTTGGAAGCCTCCGCCAGCCCTTTCTGGTGGGCGGGATTCTCTATGAAGCGCTTTACCAGCTTTTCGTGATGTTGAACTGCTGTCTTTCCGTGTGCCTCGCACACTTCAAGAAAAAGTCTGGTGCTGGTTTGAAACCAGTCGGAAGTGGCATCTGCATCCAGGTGCTTGAGTAAGCTGTCAAGCAGGCTTTCTTGACGCATGCAATCGCGCAGCACAGCTTGATCCTCGGGGCGCATGAAAAGTAATTTGTCGACCAGCAACTGCGAGTAGTACGCGTCGTCCGCCCGGCACAGTCCCAGCAGCAGGTCGATAACATTGATGCCGGCGAAGTCACCGGCGTTCGCGCCCCGGTACTCGTGCAATCCAACTCGATGCGGCTTGTAGTAGGTTCTCACACAGTGAAAAAACCGATCGATGTCGAGTTCATTGAAGAGTTTATCGTTCGAGGCGAGCACATCGTGTAGTGCATCGCGCGCCACCGCCAGTAGATCGGCCGAGACCGGGTGCGAAACGCCGAGCGGCAGAATGTGAAGCAGCGCTTCCGACGCCCTGATGTAGCACAGCGCCGCCCGGGTATTGTAGGCAATGAATAACTCTTCGTCCTTTAACGACGTAAAGGTCTTATAGACTCCCTTTACCGCGAAGTTATGGGTCTCGAGGTGCGATGACGCAAAGCGCGGAACCATGCCGATCGAGGCGCCCACCTGCATAGCCAGCGCGGAGGCCTCGACCAGCGGCGATTTCGTTTCTCTGGAGGGCTCGGTAATCATGTGGCGTCGGCATGCCGCCATGTATAGACCGACGTTGCCCATGAGGTTGAAGTTCGCTTCAAATCCCTGGTTGGTGTTGCCTTCGTCAAGGAGCTTGACGATGTGAGCCTTGCCTTCCTCCACCAGCCTTTGCTTCAGCTCGTCACCGACACCCTCGATCTCCTCTCGATCGTCCAACGCGAAGTAAAGTTCCTCAAGTTCGGTGTTGATCGCCACGAAGTCATGCCGAATCCATGTATCGAAACTCAAAGAGTTCTCAGACATCAGTTATTCCCGGTACCGCGAGATCGATGAACATCCATGAGTCATAACTTCATTGCTCCGCTTTGACATACTTGCATTCCCCCGCACGGCCGCAACCTCTTGGACCGCCGAGTCAACCTGTGTTGCCCCGCAGGATTGATCCGGTACAAGTTTACAAATCCATTCTACGCGGGTGCCGCCGTCGCCCGGTGACCTGGTATCAGTTGACGGATTCGGGACGGACCCATCTCAAGCAGCACATCGCCAACCTGATGCGGTTGATCGAGCGTGCAGGTTAGATCCTTGTAGATCTGCTTCCGCAAATCAAGCTTCAGTGTATAAAGCCCATAGGAGTATTCGCCGCGACCGCGCTGCACTGACGCGCAGGGAACAATGGAACGAGGGCATCTTGCCCTCGTCGAGGGCTGGAAGCCCTCGTTCCCAGGTTGTTCCATGCAAGCAGGAAGCGCAGCTCTCATGGATCGCATTGGAAGGAGGACTGTTATGAAGAAATGGACACATTGGGCATCATTTGCCGCGGTTTTGGCCCTGGGATTCGCCTTGGGTTCTCTAAGTTCGGATGGCCGGGCGGACAGCCCTGATTTACGTTGGGTTGCTGGTGAATTTCCGGAAGAATTCGTGCGCAGCATGGAAGAGTCATCTGCTGCATTTCTGCGCAAGGACATGGAAGCGACGCGCGCTCATATGACCGAGGATTTCGCAACCTACGAATTGCATGGCCAGGATGCGCCCAAATTATTGGTCAAAGGCCGTGAAGAATCCATTGCTGCCATGAATTTCTTTTTTGCGGGAGATTTTGGCTCCCGCTGGCAGGGCGCCGATGTTGAACGGGTCGGGTCCATAGGCGATACCATGGTCCAGATCGAGCACGATCAATACAAATTCGATGACGGCATCCGCACTGTTTCGACGTTGGTTCTCATTCAATACAAGGACGGAAAACGATGGCGCGAGTGGCGCCTCAAGCCCGGCCCGCACCCCGCCGGATCAACGACCAGCGATTAAGTGCCCAGGAGTATTCGCAGCGGGCGCCGCTGCGCTGACGCGCAGAGAACAAGCTGGGAACGAGGGCGTCTCGCCCTCGTCGAGGGCTAGCAGCCCTCGTTCCCAGGGGTGTTCCATGCAAGCATCGAATTATGACCCGCCGCTGTAGCAACGAGATGTAGTTTATTCAGCGACTCTTCTGCTGGCCGGCCTGTTGCGCCGCTTTTTGCCGCTCCAGAAATTTCGCAACCTCCGCGGCCGGATCCATGACGGTATCCGAATACATGCCGACGGCTGTATTCCAATACTCACCACCCTCCACGTGATCCAGAATGAAGGCAGCAAAGTCTTCGTAGGTGATCACCCGGGCCGCGGGTGTATTTCCGCTTGTATTAAATTGCATGTCGTTACGGGCCGGTTCTTCCACCATGAAACCCGGGCGCAACAATAGGTAATCAAGCCCGCTGGCTTCGATCATCTTTTCCATCTCATACATGTCGTTGTAAAGATGGCGTGCGTTCCACCGCCACATGTTCGACATGTCGCCAGGCGGAGGCTTGGCGCTATCAACATCGGCCCGGTGCTCCACACCGGTGGAACTGGCCATGATCAACCTGGTGTTGCCCTTTTCTTGCATGGCGGAGATGAGGTTTTCTCCCATCACCGTGTAGATATCGACGGGACCGACTTCGGCCAAAGGGTCCGCCGGCGTACCGCGCCCAATCATGGACAGCACCACTTCATCTCCGTCGAGCACCACGTCGATGGACGCGCGGTCGTAAATGTCGCCTTTGTACAAGGTCAGGTTCTCGTGCTCGATCCCCAGCTTGGACGGCGTGCGGGCAAACCCCTTGATGATGTAGCCCCGTTCCAACCCCTGGCGGATGATTTCCCGCCCGGACCGCGCCGTGGCGCCAAACAAGGCGATGACCGGCTTTTGTTCATCCGCGGCCGCCGTCGTTTGCTGCAGGTACAGGATCAGGTTGGCGCGGTCACCCGGGTCCCCGAGGCCGGCAAAGACCATGCGATTCCCCGGCAGAAACGTGCCGGGCCGGGCGAGCCACTCGTCAAGAGTCTCCGGCGTCCAGACGATACCGGATTCGACCAGCACGTCTGAGAAATCAAAGCCCTCTGTCTGGCCCGCGGTGTTGCCGAACAGCCCGTGCAGAGTTGGCCCGACTTGCTTGTTGTCGCCGTCTTCGAGGCTGTGACAGGATCGGCACTGCAGGTACTGAAGTTTGCCTTTCGCGGCGTTGGCCGTCTCGAGTAGTTCTTCGACGGTCGGTTCGCGACAGTGGCCGTTGCTTCTGCGGTCGCCCGATCCGCTGCGCCGCTCGTGGTTGGTGGCAGCCTCGAAACGCAACCTATGACGAACAAGGTGGCGACCAACCCGGGCAAAAGCCACCGCCTGCAAGACGGCGCACGGTGGTCTGTCAAGTGCATTTCAAGTCTTAACGGCTGACGCCGCGGAGGCTGTGGGTGTCACGTTTGCACTCTAAAGTTCCAGCAACACGCCGACCGCTGCACGTTCGGCAGATTCCATGGCGGCCTCCATGCCCCGATTGGAAACCGCAGTATGTTCACCGCAAAAACGTACGCGCTCGAAAGGTTCAGAAAACGCCGGCAGATACGTGTGCAACTGGCCCGGTAGCCATTCTGTCCAGCTGCCTCCCGCATAAGGATCCATGTTCCAGCTCTTGTAACCGACCGCTTTCAGTTTGCCCCGCGCCGCCGGCCGGAGTCGCTCATACTCTTTCACCACAAGAGTGCGCGCGGCGGCTTCGCCGAGCCGATCCAGCCTCTGGGCGGTAAAACCTCGTGCTCGGGCGACCAGACCTGTTATTTCGTGGCTGTCCGGTGACTGTCGCAATGCGCGGACCTCGCCCAGCGGCGTATCCGTCCACATGGCGGGATCCAGGCCATCCTGCTCCCAGAAATTCTGCTCGGCGTGCAAAATAATCTTGGTAATCATCATGGAGGGCAGCACTTTAGTGGCTCGGGCCAGGACAGGCGGCAGGACAGGGTCGAAACCGACCCAACGCATCGGAGTTACAGGCAGTGCGCAGATAGCCTGCTGCGCCAGATGCCGCTCGCCCTCATCCGTCAGGACTTCGACGCCCGTATTGCTCTGCGCAATCCCGACAACCCGGCGCTGGAGCAGCACGTCGCCCGGCAAGGTTGCCGCCATGGCTTCCGGTAGCCGTTGGTTGCCACCCTGGATCTTTGCGGCAAGCGTGCCCAACTGCCGCTGCACAGCATCCCAGGCCACGCGGAAAAACCAGGTCAGAACGGAACAATCATGGGCTGAGGTACCTCGGCCGATGTTGGTTTCGTAGTTTTGGGCGATGGTGCCGTTGCTCCAGCCCAGTGCGTTCAGGAAACCGTAAACCGACTGATCCAGGGCGCGGCTTTCCGGTCGTAGCCAGTCACCATGGTTGGCCAGGGGATTATTGGCCCTGACGGTTTTTTCGAAGAACCGGCGGCCGGGAAACTCGTTCCTGGAACCGGTTGGCAATAGGTTGCTCGGATGCTCAGGCCACGCGGCGCGCGGAATAATCTCGCCGTGAAGGGCGATCTCCGGTCTTGATAGTCCTCGCCGCGGTGCATGGTCGATGAGGCTTAAGCCCAGTCGCCGAGCCGTTGCCAGCACCCGTCCATACCCGCCGAGAATACTGTCGCCACCCGCTTCAGGCGCCCCCGGCAAATCGTAAAAACTCTCCAGGCGACCGCCGAGCCGGGTCCGGGCCTCCAGCACTGTGACTCTGGCGCCTTCTCCGGCCAGTAGTGAGGCGGCGTGAAGACCAGCGAGCCCGGCGCCGATCACAATTACGTCGGACTGCGTGGTGGTGCGCACGGCGGCGGAACGGCCGATCGCGGGCCATGCCGCCGCCACGGTCAAACCTTTGAGCGCGTCTCGCCGGTTGATGAGTCGAGTCATGAGTGAATCCGCTGAAGTCCGCGCCAGGACAGAGTGTACGCGTTGACCATGGGGCCGACGACGACACCTGCAACCACGGTCACTGTGCGAAGCGGCGACATGACTTCCCGTAAACTGTAGGGCCTACACGCTCACACTGCGTAGTGTATGGACTCAGGGAGAAATGCTTGGTGAACTCGAAGTGGTCGATGCACCGTAGGCAGCTCCTTGGCATGCTTGGCGGTGGCGCTGTGCTCGCGGCCGGTCGCGCCGCAACCCCTGCCGCTGGTGTAACGCCCGGTACGGAGCCGGCGCTTGATCTTGAGGACATCGGGTCCCGCATCCGCGCCTTCATCAAGGCAAGCTCCCGGCTTAGTGAAGGTCGCGCCATATGGTCCACCCGCGCCGAAGTCTACGCGATGTTGCCCCCGGATCGGGTGGCGCCGGTTGTGCGAGTGAAAGGGTGCGAGCAACAATGGATCAGGCCGATTTCCCATACGGAATACCTGAGCTTCGATAACCTGGTTACTTACTACTGCGATTTCGATCGCGATCAGGTGATTCGCGAATTCCGCAATCCGTTCACGGGCGCCCGCAACACCGTGAGGCCTTATGTCAGCCGCATGAAGGAGGGCCGCGAGATTTCCCCGCGCGGCGTGGTGTTTCGCGTCATGAGGGAAGCCTTCCCGGACTTTTACGCCGAGACGAAATTTGATGTGCTGGTTCGGCAAGTGGGGGAGAGCGTGTCATTTCAAGGCGAGTACAAGTGGCCGGCGGAGTTTATTCGTCCGCCGGCCGGATCCAAGCTCACCACGTTTGCGCGCGCGGCTGACCTTGCCGACCCGAATCTCGACAGTGTGCCGGCCAATTTCGCCGGGTACGTGTTGATGCCATTCTTCCCGTGGATGGAGATGGCAGACCATCCCGGCCACCTCTTGTGGCATGTACAGGGCTATAAGATCGACTCCCTCAACGATCTGGACGAGGACTATCTTGCAGCCGCTCACGCCGACTTTGGCGATCGATTCGAACAGTCGCCGGAGTTCGACACCGAGCCTTCCGGGTTCGCGCGTCGCTTGCGGGCGATGGGCCGGCTGTCCCAATGAGGTTCACCTGGTGAGATTTCATGAATAATCCCGATCCTGTTTCGCTCAATCGCCGTGGTCTTCTCGGGGTAGCCGGTCTTGGCCTGTTGCCGGGCATCGCCGGCGCTTTGCAAATGCCGGGTAGCGAAGTGGACTTTGTCGATTCACCGGACCTCAAAGACCCCTGGATGCTGGACCCGAAGAAAGCCTTTGTTAATTTCCTGCGCGCCCAGGGCGACCTGTCAGGTTTGATCTCGCCGCAATGGTGGCGCGGCGCCTATCTGGCCATCTACGAAGACCGTAATCCCGAGTTGCTGTTTCGCATGGAAGGTTGCGAGATGAAACGCATCGTTGATCTGGGCAACGGTGAATATCAGTTCCAGTACAGGATCTTTTCCTCATTCAAGGATCCTGAGACGAATGAAACCCTAAATGGCCGGACCTGGCGCAACCCCATTACCGGCAACGAGTTGACCGTCGAACCCAGCATCTCCGGCGCCCAGCGGATCGTGACCCTCACCGACCGCGGCATTGTGGAACGGCATGAAGGCACCGGCTTCGAGGCGGTTATCCATCTGCTTTGGACCGCCCAGGGCCCCTATGTGATGTCCAACGGCTACAAGGACCGGCCCGCCAAGTGTCCCATTCCAATTAAGGAATTCGCCACCAGTTTTCAGGATCGAGCGGCGGCGGCTGATTTTGACGCCCCGCGCCTGGAGGTTCGGTTCAACTCCACCTTTGTTGCGCCATTTCAGCCCTGGATGCAAATGCCGGCTGATGCGGGGATTGCCGTTTGGCATGCTTCCGGCCACAAAGTGCGCGATGTCGAGAGCCTGCCGCAAGAGTATCTGGAGCAAATGTTCAAGTACCGCCCGGAAATGCACGAGTGGATCGGCAAGGACGGCAAGGCATGAGTGCGCCGGCCACTCTCCGGCAGACAGCGGACAAGAGCCTCGAGCTGCAGACGCCGTGGTACACCATGGCCGCCTTCGGTTTCGGCACCTTGCCGGACAGCATGAAGAACTTCGCCTGGGATCTTTTTGTACTGTTCCTCTACACCCAGGTGTTTGGCTTGTCCGGCACGCTGACGGGTGTCGCCCTCTTGATTGCGCTGGCCGTTGATGCAGTGTCGGACCCCTACGTTGGTTTTCTCTCCGATCGCGCCCGGGGGTTGAAATTTGGGCGCCGCCATACCTTCATGTTGCTTGCCACCGTGCCGTTCGGACTGTGTTTCTATGCCCTGTTTGTACCGCCCGCCGAACTCGGCCAGTGGGGATTGTTTGCCTGGCTGACGATATTCGCAATACTCAGCCGGATTTGCATCACCCTTTTTGCTGTGCCGGTCAAAGCGGTTGGAGCGGAGCTCAGTCGCGATGTGGCCGTGCGCCCGAAAATCATCGCGTTCGGAACCGTGGGTTTGACGGTGGCGCGCATCGGTCTGCCGTTACTGGCGTTCGGTTATTTCTTCCTGGAAAGCGCCGAGTATTCGCGCGGGCAACTGGACCCGGCGAACTACCCACCGTTTGCGGCGACCTTCGCCGTCGTCGCGGTAGTTGCCATGCTGATCAGCATCGCCGGCACGCTCAAGCCCGTACTCGGCATCGAAAGGATGGAACCGCCGACGCCGAAACCGCGCATTGGGCCGCTCGAGGGTCTGAAAGCCGTTGTTTCTGCAATGACCGTGACCCCCAATGTCCGTAGGTCGTTGCTCCTGGCGATTGTTGTGTTCTTTTCCATTGTGTCGATCTCGGTGCTGAAAGTGCATCTCGTTACCTATCTGTGGCAAACGCCCGCGGACTTGACTTCGTGGATCGTTGCGGCTCAATACATTGGCACCGGCGTTGGGGCCATCGTCCTGCCATACGTGGTCAAGACGGTGGACCGCAAGCTGTGCCTTTCGGTTGGCATGGCCGGCTTCACCACCTTGTCGGCAGTGGCAGTCTTGCTGCCCGTTTTCGGGCTATTGCCGCCACCGGCTTCCCGGGAGCTGGCCTACGCCCTGATCGGTATTTTCCTGGTCGCCGGTTTGCTGCTGGGTGTGTATTTCGTTGCCATCGGGTCTTTGTCGGCCGACGTCGCGGACGAACACGAGGTCAACACGGGCAAGCGCCAGCAAGCGCTGGTTAGCGGGTTTGGAATGTTCGCCATCAAGGCGGCCGGCGCAATAATGACCCTATTGACCGGAATTTACCTCGATATCATTGCGTTCCCGGTCGGCGCGCCGGTGGGCTCGGTGCCGGTGGAGAAAGTCGAAGCGCTGGCGTATTTTGCCGCCGGATTCTGTCTGCTGGGTGCGTTCCTGGTGCTGCTTGTTGTTTCGAGGTTTGATGTTTCGATAAGCAAGCAACGTGAGATTAACCGGCGGCTGCAAGCCATGATGAATGCCGAGAGCAGGGAGCCGGCTTGAAGAACTCGGGGGCGTCACTATGTTGATTATTTCGCAACGGGCCTGGAGCACTTCAGATACCGCTGCGCTCGCAGCGCACATCGAAAGCACCATGAGACTGGTGCGCCGTCGCCAGTTGGGGCCAGCCCAGGAGCCGGTCCTGCTATTGCCGCAAGCCAATTCAGCGGATCATCCTCTTGAGCAAGGCGAGCTATTGGCTGCTCTCGGAGGCATCGCTTCCAGGGAACGCATCATGCTCGCCGGTGCGGCTGCCATAACGGACAGTAACGGACTTCTGACCATCGGTTTCTTGTTGTCCTCGACCGGTGAACCACTGCTCACAGTGCCCAAAATCTCTCCGGACCTTGTGAACGGTATCGGGGCGGATTCGACGTCTGCTTTGGGTCTTCGCGGGGAATTTCAGACCGCAACCACGAGCGTCGGCCAGGTAGGCATATTGCCGGGCGAGGACATCCTGTTCGCCTCCCTGGCGCGCGCACTCACATGGTCGGGCGCCGAGCTTATTCTCAACCCGGTGTCGGAGGTCAGCGATCACCTTTTACCGGCACGCGTCAACGCCCGCAAGGCCCGTGCCTGGGAAAACACCGCTTATGTTGCCGTCGCCGGAGCCGTTGGCGGGGCGCCCCGGGGGCCAGGCTGTTCCTGCCTCATTGATTTCAACGGCGCAACCACTGCTGCGGTCGGAGAGGCGGACGTGTTGCTTCCGGACCTCGACATCGAGCGGCTACGGCGCCGGCGCAGCGGCATCTTTGCCGTGCAGCCGCTGCATTTGCGGGCCAACCTCTACGCCGACGGCTACAAGCGGCTCATCGCGGCTCGTCCCGAACCCCTTCCGCAGCCACCACGGGGTCGCGATGCATGGGTCGCCGAATGTCAGCGCCGGCAGGCGCAATGCCCGACTCCGGCGCAGCCCGGGCGAATCGAGCAATATGACGTGATCCTGACCCAGACCGTAGGCAAGATCATTCAAAAAGATGACGATGTGGTGGAACTCCGTCGCCAAAACACCCAGCATGCAATGACGCTGGCGGGACGACTGGCATCCAGCCCCAATATCAGGTTGGTGGTTATGGGGGAGTTCTTCATGCATGGACAAGGCGGGCATGGGTTTCGTTCGCCGGCCACCCTGCAGCGCCTGGCCATTCGTTATCCGGGCCCGGAGCTGGAGTTGCTACAGAATTTCGCCGCCGAACATAAGGTCTATGTGGCCGCATCCACCTTTGAGATCGACGACAAGCTGCCCGGGCATGTCTTCAACTCCGCCTTCATCATTGACGATGCAGGTGAGCTCATTCATCGCTATCGAAAAATTCAGTGCGCCGACGTTTGGGGTTCCTTGCCGGACACGACCCCGAGCAGCGTCTATGACCGGTATCTGGACATTTATGGTTACGAGTTCCTGTTTCCGGTCGCCGATACCCCCATCGGCAAGCTCGCGACCATGGTTTGCTTTGACCAGGCTCACCCTGAAATTGCCCGCATGCTGACCAAGTTCGGGGCAGAAGTGATTATCCATCCGTCCTCCGAGGGGCATGGCTGCGGGCGGTCGGGCTGGGATGCCGCGCGGGCTACGCGGGCGTTCGAAAACACCGCATACGTGCTCTCAGCCATGCCCGGGGGTGAGTATTTCAATCCCGGCAGCGGCGATTTGCCCACCACACAAATGCGTGGGCACTCGAAGATCATCAGCTTTGACGGTAACGTGCAGGGTGTAGCGGACGGGCCGGGAGCGTGTATTTTGACCGGGACGGTCGACCTCCAGGCCTTGCAAAGGGCCCGCTCCAACCCGTCGTCCCATTTGCCGCTGTGGGACGATCCGGAAGTCTATGCCCACGTGTACGCCGGGGAGGTAGGCTTGCCCAACAATCTTTGGGGCGCCGATCCGATGGAGAATCCCTACGTTGGTTTCGAGCCCTTGAAGTCCCGTCTCGAGAGTTACTATGAACGAGGCGTATTCGTCCGGCCCAGCGGCGTCGATCCCAACGCGCCGGTGACGTCGAGCCGCGTCTACGGTCCGGCCCTCAAGCCCCCTGCATCCACGCGATTAGCGGATCAGGAACGTCTGGACGGAGAGTCCATTCAAGTCTAGGAGTTCTCGCAGCGGGCGCCGCTGCGCTGACGCGCGGGGAATACGCTGGGAGTTTTCACCCCCGTTCCGGCGGCGCTGGCGCGCAAGGAACAACCTGGGAACGAGGACATCCTGTCCTCGCGGAGGGCTGGAAGCCCTCTTTCCCAGGAAGGGCGTGACAACCAGCTTGTGTTAGATTGCGCCGGTGCAGGGCCTTTCTGGCTCGCTGCGCAAGCAACCTGAGGGACACCCGAGAATGAAACCACGACATTACTTGATGCCGATTGCCGCCTTCGCGCTGGCGATTCCTGTTAGCCAGCCCGCTTTTGCCCAGGGCGCGGACCTTGAGGAAATCGTTGTTACGGCGCGCAGGCGAAACGAATCGCTGTTGGAAATCCCGCTGACCGTAACCGCATTCAGTGCGGATCAGATTGAGCGAGCAGGCTATAGCACAATCGCCGATCTCGTTACCGCGATGCCCGGTGTCACCTACGAGAGTTATGAGGCAGAAGGACGTGGTGATTCACCCAGCTTCCGCGGTGTGTCCACCAATACGGGCGATCCCACCCTGCAGAATTCATCGAAGTTTATCGATGGAGTCTACGTCTCCGGATCGTTGTATACCGTCCTGCTGGACGACCTGGAGCGGGTGGAAGTCACAAAAGGTCCCCAAAGCGCATTGTTCGGCCGCGCTTCGTTCTCCGGCGCCATCAACTACATCACCAAGAAGCCCGGCAATGAGCTTGAAGGCAGTTTGCGCGCGTCGCTTGCCGAGGAAGACGAATATCAACTCAGTGCATCGGTATCCGGTCCTCTCGTTGCGGACACCTTGCTCTTTCGTCTCGGCGCGGGAACCTTCAGCCAGGGCAGTCCTTATGCCAATATCACTAATGGGGCTGATATGGGCAAGCAGAACATCAATTCATTCTCGGCCTCGGTGCGTTTGATGCCGTCATCGCAGCTCACCGCCGACCTGAGGCTGATGTATACGGAAGCGCAGTTCGGCGAAGCCGCCCGGGCAACGACTGCGCTGAACATGGGCGAGCTGGATTTTCCGGCAACGTCCGTTATCGGGGGCAACACCGATCAGCTACCCAATCCCGGCATCGACTCGAAGACCTTCCGCGCCAGTTTGAACGTGAATTACGAGATGACCAACGGTTACGAGTTGAGTTTCATTGCCGGCGCCGGCCAGGAAGATACGGTGAACGAGTCGGACGGCAACTACGACCCCAATGTGAGTTCGTTTCTTTTCTTCCTCTGTTCCGGTCCCTACGCAGGACCTGGTTGCAGCATCTTTCAGACTGTAACCGAGCGCGAAATCGAGTCGAGTTTCGCGGAACTCCGCATTGCCTCCCCGGATGAGGGACAGTTCCGCTGGCTGGCCGGTGTCTCCTACTTCGACGAGGATTTCAATACTGCCAGGATTCGAAACTTCCGTAGACCGCCGTCGTTCAAGACTTCCACCAGTTTTTCGGTATTTGGTTCAGTGTCCTACGAAGTATCCGACAAACTGACCCTGAGTTTGGATGGACGTATGCAGGGCGAGGAAATTGAACTCAATATCCCCGAAACCGGCCGTAATCAAACCGATGATTTCGATTCCTTCCTGCCTCGCTTGCTGGCCGAGTATCAACTCGATGACGACACTTTGCTTTACTTTAGTACCGCCAAAGGCAACAAGCCCGGAAACTTCAACGCATCTGCGCCACCCGAATTTCTCACCGTCGATGAGGAGGAAATGTGGAATTACGAGATCGGTACCAAACGATCCGCCCTGGAAGGCAAGTTGACCATCCAGGCCGCGGCTTACTTTATAGATTGGACAAACCAGGTGTATCGCTTTAACGATCCCGATCCGACATATGGAAGCTATTTCATCAACGCCGGGGAAACTGACGTTGTGGGTGTGGATATTTCGTTAGCCGCCAGCCTAAGCGAGTGTCTGAGCGCGACCTTGGCCTATAGCTGGATAGACACGGAATTCCAGTTCTTTCTATCCAACAACGCCCTGACTGTTCTGGGAGACGCCAACGTGGCTGGAAACGAGACACCGCGAACGGCAAATAACTCCCTGTTTGCGTCCCTTCAATATCGTGCGCCGCTCGCCGCGTTTGGCGGCGAAAGCGAGTGGTTCGCCGGAGTCGATATCAGTTATCGCGGTGAGATGTTCATCGATGAACTGAATCTGGAGACGATCGAACCGCGCACTCTGGTAAACGTCCGCGGCGGTATTGATACCGGTAAGGCCCGTATTGCGGCGTTCGTGAACAACGTTACGGAAAGCGATGCGCTGACCACTGGATTCCGGTTTGGAGCGGTAGCGCTGGTTGGTCTTCCCATGCCGCGACAGGCGGGTGTCAGCATAAGCCTCGATTTCTAGTGTCGCGTGTCACGCGAGTACAGTCGCATCAGCGCTGACGCGCAGGAAAAACCCTGGGAACGAGGGCATCTTGCCCTCGACGAGGGCTGGAAGCCCTCGTTCCCAGCATTGTTCCCTGGGAGGGAGGGCAGCCTGCCCTCCGAGGGCTTCCAGCCCTCGTTCCCAGGGTTGTGGTTTTCCCCTGGGAGAGAGGGCAGCCTGCCCTCCGAGGGCTGGAAGCCCTCGTTCCCAGGGTTCGTCGGGATGCTGCGGGTGGAAGAATGACTAAGCCCATGTTGCCGGCTGCGGCGCGTTTTATCGGGGCGCTGCGGGATCTGCACGAGAACGAGCCCGATGAAGCGGTGCGCTGGAGCGCGGCAGCCGATTTGCTGACAGCGCTGCTGGCTGATCCCGGGCTTAAGGCCCATGCACAAGGCTGGCCGACGAGTCCCGCCAAACTGGGGCTGGAAGGCAAGCACGCCAATTTGCTGTTCTACGAAGACCCGGACTATGGTTTTGTCATCAACGGGCTGATCAAGAAGCCCGCCGCCAAAACCACGGTGCACGATCATGGCCGGTCCTGGACTCTCTATGGTGTGCTGGACGGTGGAGAATCGGTGTTGCGATTTCGGCGTACCGATGGGGGCAAGCCCGGCGAATTGCCGAACCGTGCCGAGGTTGAAGCCACCGAAACGATTCAGGTGGGCACAGGTCATGTGGATTGTATTGGTCCCTGGGAGATTCATGCCGAATACAACGACGTCACGGCGCGAACGACCGCTGTGATCGTCCGCAGCCAGAAGAGCGGCACCTTCATCCAAAACATCTTCTATCAAAAGGATGGCTCGGTGGAGCAGTATCACGGGCCGGCGCAGATTCCCTATCATCTTGGCTGAGCGCCGTCTGTCCAACAAGGTATTCTCACTGCCGGGCCCGTTCCGGGTGCATCGTATCGTCGAGTTGCAAGGCGCGTTCATGGCGCCGGAAACGCTGTTTCCAGGCGCAACCCCTGAAGAAATAAGCGCCACTGCCGCAGCCGGGGACCCGAATCTGTTCGATCGGGACCGCAATCTCCTGGTCATGTCCTTTCATAGCATCGTGGTTCGCACCCCCGGTTGCACGATACTCGTCGACAGTTGCGTGGGAAATGACAAACCGCGGCCGAACAACCCCCACTGGCACCAGCGCCGGGGCACGTTTCTTCAAGATCTGGCCGTTGCGGGGCTAAGGCCTGAGGATATCGACATCGTCATGTGCACCCATTTGCACGCCGATCATGTCGGTTGGAACACGCGCTTGCAGAATGGCGAATGGGTACCCACTTTTCCGAACGCGCGTTACCTGTTCGCGAAAACAGAAGTCGAGCACTGGCAACAGGTTCTGGCGAACAGCCCACCCGATGAGATCAATCACGGATCGTGGGCCGACAGTGTGGCACCGATCCTGGCGGCGGGGCAGGCGGTGTTGGTGGCTTCAGACCAACAGGTTGCTGATGGAGTCGCGTTGATCGGGGCGCCGGGCCATACGCCAGGCAATGTGATCGTCAAGCTTGAGCAGCGGGGTGAGCGCGCCTACCTGACGGGCGATGTGATTCATCATCCCCTTCAAGTCGAGCATCCGCAATGGTCGAGCTGCTTCTGCTGGGACCCGGAACAATCTGCCGAAACCCGGCTGAAAACGTTGACCACCCTTGCCCAGGAAGACGCATGGCTGCTTCCGGCTCATTTCCCGACGCCCACCGCGGCCAAAATCCGCCACACCGCGGCCGGTTTTGGGATGGCAAAGCCACGATGACCCGATACGCGATCCTATTGCTTTCCCTCGGGCTGTTCGCCGGGTGCCAGCCAGGCGACGCACCCGTGGAATCGGTTCCGCTGCCGGCCACCCCTGAGATCAGCGACGCAAGCGCGCATACGGTTGCGGCGCCCGACGGCGTCACCATTCGTTACGATGACCAGGGCGAAGGTGAGCTTTCCCTGGTGTTCGTGCATGGTTGGAACTGCGATCGCAGCTACTGGAACGCCCAGCGCGAATTCTTCGCCAAATCCCATCGGGTTGTGACCCTGGACCTGGCTGGACACGGCGATTCGGACCAGGACCGCGCCGACTGGACCATGCGGGCTTTCGGCGAAGACGTTGCCGCGGTCGTTACGGCGCTTGATTTGCACAAGGTGGTTCTGATCGGCCACTCCATGGGCGGCAAGGTTGTCGTTGAGGCCGCCAAGCAGCTCAAGAGCCGCGTTGTCGCCGTAGTGGGTGTGGACACCTTCCACAATGGTGGCCGCGAAACGCCCCAATCCAGGCAGAAAGAGGTGCTGGAAGAACTCGCTTACGACTATGCAGGCTTTATGAAGCAAATCGTGGGCCGTATGTTCGTTGCGCAAAGCGACCCGGCAATCAGGGACTTCGTGATGGCGGATATGGCAGCGGCGCCTTACGCCGCAGCAATTGGCGCGCGCAATGCGACCGGCAACTACGATGCCACGCCCACCATTGCGTCCCTGGATATGCCGCTGATACTGATCAGCTCGGACTACCTGCCAACGGATATCGCGCACCTCGAAGCGAACGCGAAGGCATTCCGGTATCGCGAGATGTCCGGCGTTGGGCACTTCGTTATGCTGGAAGACCCGGAGTCCTTTAACGCCCATCTCGCGGCCGCACTCGCAGAGATAACATGACGGATACAGATGATTAGCCGGAGTCGCTATGAGCACAGGCATTAGTCGGCGGGAGTTTGTGAAGGTTGGTGTGGCAGCGGGCTTGAGTACCCGCGTTGCCCGCGCCAGCACCATTGGTGCAGATCCCGACGTGATCGTCATCGGCGCGGGTCTTGCCGGCCTCAACGCGACATACCTGCTCGAAGAGCTGGGTGCGAGAGCCATTTGCCTGGAGGGACGCGATCGCCCCGGGGGCCGGTTGCTCAGTCACCCGACCGTGACCGGAAACCCGGAATGGGGCGGTGACTCGATTCTTGGCGCCTATGGTCGAATGCAGGATGCGGCCAGGCGCCTGCAGCTCAATCTGATCGATCACCACTCGCGCAGGGACATGTCGCCGGAGGCCCATCGCGATCCGACCCGGGTGGAACTGGCATTAGGCGGAGCGGTCATTTCACGGGAGCTATGGTCGGAGCATCCGCTCAATGCAATGCCCGCCGGGGCCCGCGACCGCTTTCCCGGGCGTGGTTTCTTTCAAGGCGTGATTGCCGAGCACAATCCGCTGGCTTCGTTCACCGATTGGGCAGACCCCAAAAGCGCCCAATATGACCGCTCGGCCTATGAGTTCTTCAAGGAGCTCGGTTGGAGTGACGCGGCCATCGAGCTGAACTACAACACCAACGTCCAATATGGAACATCGGCCCATGATGTTTCCATGTTGATGTGGTTCTTCGTCCAGGCCTGGTTCAAGTTGCAGAGCGACGTTGCGCGGGTCGCTTACAAAGTCGACGGTGGCAACCAGCGTTTTGCCGAAGCCATGGCCGACGCGCTCAACAGTGAAGTGCACTACGGCAAGCAGGTTGTCGGCATTCGCACCGGGGAATCGGATGTGGCGGTGCATTGTCACGACGGCAGCGTGTATCGAGCCTCTCGCGTGGTTTGCTCGCTGCCCATTCCCACCATGCGCTGGGTGAAATTCGACCCGCTGCTGCCGCCGGCAAAGGCCAAGGCTATTCGCACAGTGCAAGTTCAAAAGATCACCAAAGTCATCATGGTGCCCAAGAGTCCGTTCTGGGAAGAGGACGGACTCAATCCCGCGATGTGGACCGACACGGAAGCAGGCGAAGTCCGTGCGCTCAGGGAAGGCGAGGATTCAAATACCGTGACCTGCCTGATGGCGTGGGCCCGGGGGCACCTTGCGGATCGCTTGGATACCCTGGGGGCTGAGGCCGGCATGGCGCGGGTGCTGGCGGCCTACGAACAGTTGCGCCCGGCTGCCAAGGGCAAGCTGGAACCCGCAGGCGTGAAGTCCTGGCAAACGGATCCCTTCGCCGGCGGCGACTGGGCCATATGGGCCCCCGGGCAGGTTACCGAGTGCCTGCCGGCATTGATCGAGCCGGCCAATCGAATCCATTTCTGCGGCGAACATACCGCCACCACCAATCGCGGTATGGAGGGCGCCATGGAGTCCGGGGTGCGGGCCGCCTTTGAGGTGTCGAAACTGCTGTGAAGGATTGCAGCGGGACAGCTCGCCAACAGTACTAGTTTCATGCGTTAACCGGGGACAGAGCCAATGCCGAAACCCACACTCAAAGACATCTACCGTCCCAGCCATGACGAAGCGGCGAGGCACGCATTCGTGGGCGCGTTAAAGGGCTACGTGAACGGGCCCCTGGAAGAGCGTCTTGCCGGCCGCTACGAGGAAGAATTGAAGCCCGTCTTCGTTGAGAAACACGGGCGCACGCCTGACAACCGCCTGGACGGAACCGAAGCTTTCAGTGAGGATCACCTTTACCAGCTGTGGGGAAGTTCAGTATTCACCTCCCAGGACCTGATGTGGGAAACGGTGGGCGCGACCTGCGATCGCTTGTTGCCTGAGTTCGAAGCGCGCCGCCAGTCGCTTACCAAGCGCGAGGTTCTCGGCCGTCTCGAACTTGCAGAGGATTTCGTTCCGCCGGATCCCATACGCCACGTGGAGATTCATCGCCAACCGGGCGGCTATTTCGGGCTACCGGGCGATACAAGCTTGAGTCTAGGCATGAACTACTTGGGCACCGGAGAGCTCTATCGCGCTGCGAAGGGTCTGTCCGAGGGTGACGAGGTAGGTGATCCGGGGATGGGTTTGTACCTTCTCGGTGCGTTACAACGAAGGTTCCCGAATACCAATCCCGTTTCCGTGCTCGACCTTGGCTGCGGCGCCGGCATCCATACCGTTGCCTATAAGCAGGCATTTCCACACGCTCAGGTGTGGGGCGTGGATTTGTCCGCGCCTTTCCTCAGATTTGCTCATGTGTGGGCAGAGGATCAAGGCCTCGCCGTGAACTACCGGCAGGCCAATGCAAGCGATACCGGTTTCGCCGACGGACAGTTCGACCTGATCATTTCACATATCCTGTTCCACGAAACCTGGCATGACATTCTGCCCGGCATCATGAAGGAAGCCCATCGGTTGCTGGCGCCCGGCGGAATTTTCCTGAATGGAGATACACCCTATCAGCCCGACCGCCTGTCGATTCCCAAGCAAGTCACCAACCACTGGCAGGTTGTCAACAACGGTGAACCCTTTTGGACCGGATACGCCGACACCGATATCCGGCAAGCGTTGATCGACGCCGGCTTCCACCCGCAAAGAGCATTCGCCGACTACGACCCCTTAGGTGCGGGCGAGTACTACATCTTCGGCGGGGTCAAGGCGTGATGGCCACCACCACCGACGACCCAAACCGGCCCTTCAAGCTACCGCGCCCGCGCCAGCTCGAGAACCTTACCCCCGATCAAATCATCGCCGTTGTCTGGCGGCTCGCAATGGAAATCTGCGTGCTGCGAGACCGACTCAGCACCCATGAACAGTTGTTTGCCCAGCAAGAACTGTTGTCACGCGAGGACATTGAACGATTCACGCCGTCGGAAGACGAAGCCGCTGCGCGCCAGGAAGCTCGTAACGAACTGATCGAGAACATCATCAACGATTTGAGTTAAGTCTGTACCGCTGACACGCAGTTCGGGATCCTGATGGTGTTCGCAATCAGGTGGTTGAGCGGCGAGAGTAAGCGTTGAGATAGAAGCGCTCGCTGCTCAAGATGACTCGCGAAGTGAGTTATTCAAATGTCCACTTGGGTCAGCGGAAATCGGCGAGCGGCTAGCGCTATCTCCACTCAGAAACTCTGCCGCATTGAGTTGCGATCACACTGAGCTACAGGGCAAGCACGGAGTGGTTGCAATGATTAATGTAAGTACCTTCCTGTTATATTCCCTCGCAGTGAATCCGAGTTGAAACCAAACCAACGGGCATGACTGAACGATCTATCAATATCGCTGCCCAGCGCCTCAATCCCAACCAGGGGCTTGTAGTCCACAGCAAGTTCCAAGTTTCACTCCGGGTGATTTGGCTTGCCGCGACTGCTGGAATCGCCCTGGTGCTTCTATCCGGATGCACAGCCCAGGCAATAAACCAGGCGGAAAACACACTTGCTGCCAGGAGAGCTGAGAGCCTAAAGGGCTGGGAAACTGCAACACTGGACGGCAGGCCCATGCTGGACACCTTACAACTACGAACCGCCTCGGTTTGGCGTGATTATGATTCCGTATCTGCGAAGTTTGATGATTCAGGACTCTCGGTTGAGGGGACAGAGGGGAGGGGAGTAGCCGCCGCCGTGGCGATTTCAAGAGATGGCTATCTCTTGACTGCGAGACATGTTGTCGCAGCATACGAGAAGCTGGACGTGGTTGTCGTATATCCCAAGGATGGCGGTGGCGCTCAAGCAAAGGCAGTGCCGGCCCGCATTGTCTGGAAGTCAGACGATAATCTTGATAGTGACTGGAATCTGGACAATCCCAAGTTTGCGCTGGATCTGGCTATTCTTCATGTGGATGTGGCCCCACTAGCACCCTTCAAGCTTGCCGTCGAGCTGCCGCGCATCGACGAACCGATTATCAGCGCTGGCTGGGGGGTCGCACAGAACGAAGATTACGAGACTGCGGCAGAGTTGGCGGCCGGCCGCGTCTTGTCTGTCCATGAACAGGATTCCCGCGGGTCTTCGCCGGCGTGGGTAGCCGTGCTGCATGACATTCCGATCGTTCGTGGCGACAGCGGGGGGCCGGTGCTTGATCGCAAGGGCAGCCTTGTCGGGATCCATAGTAAGGTGAGACTTAGGCCGAGCATTTTGCGAGGTTTGGCAATGCGTCTCGGTCGCGCGCCGAGGAAATTCGAAGATTTGGGATACACCGCTTTGGCCTGCATGCCTGACTCAAGTTGGCTGTGGGAAGTAATTGACCAAGACCGCCTACAAAGGAACGCAGGTTCGGCAACCTCCGCGCCACAATCACAGGACGGGCTTGATTAGCAACGGCTCCAGACTCACGAGCGTCGCCTCCCAGGATTGACGTCCAAAGGACAAAGAGCTTCCTTCCACGAGCGCGGCGCTTTCGTTGGCGCTTTTTTTGCGAGGACCCTCAAATGTCCACGGAGACATTTGCATATCCACTCGGGCGCCGTAGCGCACCTCGGCGCGGTGGAGCCACGGAGAGTATGTAAGCCCCTTCCTGTTATATTCCCTTCGACTGAATCCGAGTTGAGACTGAACCAACGGGCATGACAGAACGGACTTTCAATAGCGCTACCCAGCGCCTTCATGCCAACCCGGGGCTTGCCGTTGCTACCGTTATCGCGCTCGTGCTTCTGTCCGGATGCACGAGCTCCCTTCCCTGGCAAATGACTGACTGGTTTTCTGCCAAGAAAGCGGAAAGCCTAAAGGGTTGGGAAACTGTTACCGTTGGCGGCAAACCGCTAATTGGATCCTTAAGGCCACGCGTCGCCATGCTCATGATCAACTTTGATTGCGTCTCAGTTGAAATCGATGAATCAGGGCTCTTCATTAAGGGAGAAGGTACAGGAGAGCGGCGCTTTGGTTCGGCTGTTCCTATTTCGGATGATGGCTACTTCTTGACTGCCTCCCACAACATAGAGGACGGAGAGAATCTGCACCTGTTTGTCGGACTATCCAAGGATGGCGGTACTAGGCAAGCCGAGGGGATCCCAGCTCGCTTGATCTGGCAATCATCAGTTGCTTATTGGGCCGATGACGATTGGTCGCCCGGCGAACCCATGCCGGCGACGGACTTTGCCGTTATTCATGCCGAAGTGGACTCACTACCTCCGTTCACGCCATTCAGGCTGGCCGGCAAAGTTCCTCAACACGACGAACCGGTTATCATCGCTGGCTGGTCATTAGAAAACTCCGAAGATTTCCGGTTTGGGGTGCGCCTGGCGGCGGGCAAGATTGTGTCTGTTCAAAGGCTGGACGCCCTGGGGTCCTCACCTGCGTCCCTGACCGTGCACCACGACGCACCTCTTGCCGGTGGCGATAGCGGAGGTCCGCTTCTTGATCGCACTGGCGACCTCATTGGGATCAACTCGATCGTCCGTTTTACTAATTCCCTTTGGGAAAAGGTCGCGTTCAGCCTAGGCCATAGACCGAATAAGCTCCGAGACCTCGGATACATTGCCACCGCGACGATCCCCGACCCGAACTGGCTGTGGGAAGTGATTGACCAGGACCGCCTACAAAGGAACGCAGGGTCAGCAACCTCCGTTCCACAATCGCAGGACGAGCTTCACTAGCAACCTCACAAACCTGAGGAGCGCCGCCCGCGGCCTGTCGGGCAACAGGCAAACAGCGAGGTAAGCGCCAGCCCGACTGCGAGGACTCCAGCGCAGTGCCGGCGCTGTTGCACATCTCCCGGGAATCCGGAAGCGGAGCGTCCAGGAAGGAGTCAGGAACAGGAGGCGGGATGGCCATAGCTCTAACTTCCAACTAGGAAGGCTGGCTTTCCTCGTCGGGCAATGCGCTATGGCGCTGCTCGCCTGCCCCTTCGTGCGGGTTGCTTAGGTTCCGGATCACCGGACCCAGCCGCTGGGCAAGCCCCTGAAAGGCCAGGCCGTTGAGGAACTGCCTGCGCCAGAGATGGCGGCGTTCATCGGACGGAAGGGCCGCCTCGTTGCAGACCGCTTCCCAGTTCTGTGCAATGGCCGCGATCTGCCGCCGCATGATCGCCAGCGCACGATCCTCGGAAAGCAGGAATTTCGGTGCGGCAGCCAGGCATATTGACAGCTGGGCGCGGTTCTCGTTGCCGTGGATGAGCATCGCCTGCGAGGCTTCGCCTCCCACCCTCGACTGCGGACAGATATCGTAGGCCGGCGTGAGCGCCAGACGGTTGCCGTCCCAAAAGCATGCATGGTTGCGCGCATGGTCGTCCGTATTGCCGCTCAAGACGTTGAACGTCATGCGCGAGAACAGCTCCTCGAGCGTCTTCCTGCCCGGCGCAGATCCCCGCGTGCGCAGGGCCTCGGCCAGATCCTCATACGAAGCGTAGCGCGCCATTATTTCGTCGAAGCCGAACACGGTCAGCGCCGACACCACCGCCCGCCGCTGGCCGGGCTTGGCCGGATCACGGTCGAAGCGCTCCACCAGCAGCACGTCCTTGTCCATGGCTCGCGTCAGACGCACCGGCGCCACGTCCAGTGCCGCCAGATGCGCCAGACGCATGGCGACGTACTCCGCCTTGACGAGGTTGTAGGACAGCGCAGAAGAACACAGGAATTTCGCGATGTACTGCTTGTTTCCGTCGCGGATCTGCGCCTTCGGCATGGCGCCGCCGATGGAGGTGGCGTGCAGCAGGGCGGCTTTGAGATCCGGCGCCATGGGCAGATCCCGTTCCACGCGCTCGGCGGCCGTAACCAGGTGCTCCAGAGGCGCGGGTGCGGCCTCGCGGGGCATGTAACGGTCCGGCGAAGCCTGGAAATCCAGCGCCCCGAAGCGGTTGGATCCCGACTGAAGCATGAAGGCCAGCTCGTCGATCTCCTCCAGCTTGTCTTCGTCCCTTCCGCGCCGGTGCAGCCGGTAGGCGATCACGCGCCGCCCCCAGGCGTCCGGCGAGGCATCGCGCAGCACGCTGGCGATCGCAAGCGGCGCTTCAGGCATCCGCGTGCCTTCCTGCAGGGGCAGTTCGGGCGCATAGATGGGGATCGCGTCCTCACGGTGCAGGTAGGACCGGCCGTAGGCGAAGCTGAAGCGGTCCCCCACGGCGCGGATGCGCCCGGCCACCACCGGTTCGGTCTGCCCGGGCAGCCAGATCCAGACGTAGGCCTGGCGCGGCAGCTCAGAAGTCATTGGCGTCAAAGCCCGGGTCGGCGTCCGGGCTGCGGACCGACCGCGGCATCAGCGCGAGCTTGTCGCGGGTGCGCTCCAGCTGCGGCGCCAGCGTGGTCGCCTCCGGAACGAACAGATCGACCCCGGTCAGCGTGGCGGCCTCCATGATCAGGCCGACGGCCACCGTCGGCGCGCCCTTTTCGATCATCTGCACGGTCGTGCGGGTCACGCCCATGCGGTCGGCCAGTTCCTGCTGAGACATGCGGTAGCGCTTGCGGCCCAGGCTGATTTGCCCAGCGAGCAGGGATAGCGCCTCCCGGGTCAGGTGCGAATAGATACGGGGAATACGGGACATTGGACTAGGCTTTGATGGGTTTAATAGGCATAAGTATATCTTATGACTATTTTAATATGCAATTGGATTCAATCTCCCGCTGACCAAGCCCACCGGTCCCTTCGGTCAACCTTGAATGTTGCGAGTTGGGCCCAGGTCATGCTCCACCTGCTTGGCTTACCGCAATCGCACCAAGCCTAAACCATGATCAGGCCCGCAACCACGCCGTCTTCTGGAACGGTAGCCATCTTGCATTCAAGCCGGACTATCCCAATTACTAATTTGACATGAATTAGTAATTAATTTACATTTGGCAACACGAACTACTAATTTGACATGAATTAGTAGTTAATTGACATTTGTCTTGCGCTCCAACTAACACCCGTTCTCAATGAAATTGCCTCCCCCACTTCCTTCCCTGCGGGACCTGGATTCCGCTGAGCAGGTAATGGAGATCCTGAATCTGGTTTCATCGGGAGTCGGCAATTTGCCGAATGACAGGTACGTACATTGGTCAAAACTCAAGTACATGCAGCCGCCGAACGGGATATCAAACGAAGAATGGTGGCTGGCAATAAAGTTCGCAAGAGGTTCGGCGAGACACGAGCTTCCGCTCGTTGACAAGAATGGCCGTCCATTTTCATTCAGTGACTCAGGGTATTTGAATCGGATGCTGCACCAGGTAGATCGAGATGCCGGCGGGCGCATCGAATTGCCGGTTGACGTTGTGAATCCTCAATCGCGGAATCGCTATCTGGTGAATTCACTCATTGAAGAAGCGATTACTTCAAGTCAACTGGAGGGCGCAGCCACAACCCGCCGCGTCGCCAAGGAGATGCTGCGAACCGGGCGCCGGCCCCAGACCAGGGACGAAAGGATGATTGTCAACAATTACCGCGCCATGGAGTTCCTGCGAGAACTCGGTGAGGAGAATCTGTCTGTGCGCTTGCTGCTTCAGTTCCAGAGCATTCTCACCGAGTCCACAGTGGAGGACAAGGACATTGTGGGCCGGTTCAGGCGAGCCGAGGATGAGGTGCTAGTCGTTGATAGCCGGGACAACGAGGTGCTGCACGTTCCACCCAATGCCGCCCATCTTGAAGAACGCTTGGGTAACGTTCTCCGTTTTGCCAACACTACGGACGACGCCTCATTCATCCATCCTGTTGTAAAGGCCATACTGTTTCACTTCATGATCGGCTACGAGCATCCGTTTGTGGACGGCAACGGGCGGACTGCTCGCGCTCTTTTCTACTGGGCCATGGCGCGCGCCGGCTACTGGATGACGGAGTACCTTTCAATCTCGACCATCATTCGAAAGGCACCAGCGCAGTATGCGCGCTCCTATGTCTTTTCGGAAACCGACGAAAATGATGTTACCTACTTCATTGATTACAATCTTCGCGTAATTCTTAACGCGATCAGGCAGCTCCACGATTACCTGGCACGCAAGTCAGGAGAAATTTCAGAGGTTCAGCGTCTGCTTACCGGATCGGCGCAACGGACCCTTCTTAATCACCGGCAGATTGCGCTGTTGGTTTCCATGCGAAAGTACCCCGATCAACTGTATACGATCCACAGCCACCAGACTTCGCACAACGTAACGTATCAGACTGCTCGAACCGACCTGCTGAAGCTGACTGAGCTCGGCTTGCTGCACATGACCAGGCATGGACGCTCATTTACCTTCCGGCCTGCCAAAAACATCGAAAAGCGGCTGCGAGAACTGGGTCAACCCTAGAATGTGGGATCACCATCGGACAACTCCAAACTACTAATTTGACATGAATTAGTAGTTAATTGACATTTGGCTTGCGTATACCGCTTCCGCTTCATCGGGAGACCTCCTTGGGGTAAACATACAAGGAAATCCCACATCAAAGGATGCTCGGTTTATGGGGAGAAGATCACCATGACAATGCTGTTTTGGCCTGTTGCAATGTCAATTTCGGTCTATGGTGGGTTAGCCTGCTTTCAAGCTTAAGCCTACGAGGTTTTGAAATGAAATATACCGCACCCTTTCTTCTGGCATTCCTCTTCAGTTGTCCGGCCCTTGCTGAGTGCGTTGACGGTGATTGCACCAATGGACAGGGCCGCATGAAATATGATGACGGCTCCCAATACATCGGCCAGTGGAAAGACGGAAAGCGCCATGGCTATGGAAAATTGAAGCTCGCAAACGGTGGTGAGTTCGTTGGCGATTGGCAAAACGATGAACGCAAGGGGCGCGCTGTATACATTTTTGTGAACCGTGCCAAGTACGCGATAGAGTGGACTGGCGATGAACCCCAATCCAATGGCCCCTGGGCATGGTCGAACGGAGGTAAATACGTTGGATTGCATGATGATCGGGAGCATGGGCACGGGACCGTCATGTACAACGACGGTGGCACTTATGCCGGCGGTTACAACCACGGTGACAAACAGGGCAAGGGCACGTTTGTTTATCCCAGCGGCGGAATCTACTTCGGCGATTGGTTCGAAGGCAAGCCTGGCGGCCTGGGCCGTTTCATCCTGCCCGACGGCGGTGTGTTTTACGGAGAATGGAAAGACGGCATGCCCAATGGTCAAGGACGGCTGACCAATCCGGATACGTCTATAAAAGAAGGACTCTGGGTTAATGGTCAGTTCGTTGACAGTGGTTCATCACCGCAATGAAGGACATCAGAACCACCCCGGGATTGTCGGAGACTCTTTGCTGTGAGTCAGGCCACCTTGGCCCACCTTGTTTGGGGGCGCCAGAATTGGCATTCTAATAACTAATGTTAGGGATGGTTTTGGAGTGGTCATACAGCAACAAAACGTTGCCGATTAACGCTACACTTGAGGGCTTTCCAGGCGAGGCTAGCAGCGCATGCTCGAACTGACCAAGCCAAGATAAACAGGGTGCGAATGGTGTCTGACGAAATCAATGACTGGAAGAAGATAACTGCGCTTCTTCACCAGGAGCTTCCAGAGATTGATGACGCGCTAAGCCAGGCTAATGTTCCAGTTTCGGCCCGCAAACTAAAGTCTTTCGACTTTATCCGAAGCAACTTGCTACAAGTCTCAGACTGGGATGCCTTTCTTTTCAATGAAGCCCACGGACGTTTGCTGATCATTACCGAAGATTGGTTCCGGAGTCGCTACGGCGATGTCGTGAATGCCGACGAGAACTACGTCTTCGTGTCGATGGTGCCTATCCGTGAGACACCGTTCGCCTTGCGGGTACCGACGCGTAGCTCTGTTCCCGGCGATAAATCGAACACGGTCTGGATGGTATTTCCGGCATCGGTCCAAGTGGAAGAGGATCCTCTCGACTGGATTCACCCAAGCGGTGTGGTCAGGGGGTTATCGAGCGAGGAACGCGAGGTTGTCGGCGACGCGACGTTAGCAACCTCGAATCTGGTTCGAAGCATTGCTTTCGACCTCCAGTTACTCGAGCACAACAACGACTTGGACATCTCGGAATTGGCGGGGTCCGTGCGATCGGACTTACAAAGCAGTGCTCGCAACCTCTGCGGTCGCCATGAAGCTGGATTGCGGTCGGCTGCCTGGGACGCTTCTCAGGCGACGGAAAAAGCCTTGAAGCTACTGATCCGCAGAAAGGGGGATACGCCGATCCGTCACCACAAACTTCCTGAACTAGCGGATCATGCAGAGCGATTGGGTGCCGAGCCCATAGATCGACTGAAGTTGGCGCTAATTCTATCGGGAAGCGACGCGCCCGCTATTCGGTATGGCGGCAACATGACCTTACCGCGAGCCATTGATGGGTACGAAGCTGCTCTTGCTATCATCAAGCAGGCTGTTTTCGAAGCCAAGCCCGACACAGAATTTGGTTTTCGCGATGCACGCATTGAGGTAAAACGCCATCCTATGTTTGATTTCGATATTGAGGAGTTCCGCAAACAATTGCGTGATTAAACCTGTGCGGACTAATGCCGCCGGAGAGCGGTCGTCAACGAATCTTCCGGCCGATTCGCATAGAAAGTTCAAACAAACCAAGAGGAAATCCCGTGACCGGAAAGACGAAGCCGAATAAGGTATGGCGGCAGCTCATGCAAACAACCCAGATGATCCACTATTCCAAGCAAATGGGCCGCCGTATGGTGATTCTTTCACCGGTGCGTTCGAATCATCCCGCTTTCCTTTGCCGTTGCCGGTGGCGGGTATTTGCTGTTCGGCAATCCGCCAGGAAGCTGGGTCGAATTCAGCGTTACGTTACTGGTTCTTGTCGCCATCGTGCTTGACTACGCGCTGGATTTCGGCAAGAAAGCAAGCGTTATGCATGTGATTGGGCTTGAGTGCAAACGGATTCAGAATGCGTATCACGACCTATGGGAGCAGGTGAATGACTCGAATCCAGAGGAACAGGAAATCCGCCAGGAGAATCGAAAATTGGCCGATCGATTGACCGAAGTTTCCGGCTGGGCCGGATTTGTCGATCTTTACGAAGATTCCAAATTGAACGACAAGTGCAGGAAGGCTGCGTTGGTGGAATTGGGCGAATGCTACTTGGGTCGCAAAGAATACGTCAGAGAAGCAGGCAATTGAATTTGATTGTCAGAGGAGTGCTTCTGCCGCCGCTCTGACGAGGCCTTCGCTAATCCACAATCGAACTGACAATGGCTACGTGAATGGCCAAGATGATGGTCATGACGAGGCCAAACACCAACGGCATTTTCCAGCTGAGCGTGTCCTTGAGCCCGCCAACCGTGGACACCAGCGCCTCGAGCGCTCTCATCATGTCGGTCTGTGACTTGTACTCGCGCTCCATGACGATCTTAATCTCTTCGGGGCCCAAGAGTTTCGTTACGGTGCGGGATACGATTGCTTGTTCAATCCGGCTCAAATGATTCAAGAGGATGGCTCCGAAGATAGACAAGTAACAACCAGCAACGCTCTGCTACACTCGCGCCCTTGCCCACGTACCTGAGATCCTCACTATGCGCAGATGGTACTTACCGCGCGGTTATCGCCAGCCGCTCAAGACGAAAATCAAGCGGTGCGTGCGGCGTGAACAGCGCGGATGTCTGCCACAGCTGTTGGGCGCGATTTTCCTGTTGGCGCTGATCGTCGGGCTCATTACGCGCACGTCATAGAAAAGAACGAGCGCCTTATCTTCACCACTCCCCCCTCCGAAAGGATAGAACCATGCCGGCCAGAAAATACGACGTCGATTTGTTGTTTGACTACCTGACAGAGCTGCACGCAATGCACGTTTCCTTGATCCGAACTGTAGTTCGCCCGCTTGGCATTCAGAGAATGGTGAGCAAGATGCGCGCGAGCCTCAAGGCACTGGATACAGATCTATTGCAAGTAAGCGAAGCTAGTCGCGAGGCCAGACGGCTCAAGTTTAGGAAGGCGCTTGTTGTTGATCTGATTCAGTGTTTAGAAGATCTCAAGGCACGTCCTTCGGTTCAATTACCGAGCGAATCCGTTCATTGACCGCGACGACATTGCCGAACGCACCGCGTCCATGCAATCCAACGAGCTGTCGGTCCCACGCCCTGTGAATGGCTCCGACCCTGAGCGTTACATGCCGGCCGAAACTTCCCGGACGGGAGGCGCCTCGACCGTCTGAATTGCGCAGCCGCCTTGCGCGCAGAATTCCTCCACGTAGGCCCGCAGGCTGGGGATCGGACAGTCGTACCTGTCCTCCCCGAAATCCTGGATCAGGCCCTTGTGCAGCAGCTCGGTGAATACCTTTTCCTTGGGCATTTCATCAGCCAGCACAGGCGTTGTCTCGTACGCCTGGTTGATCGCATCCCGCAAAGTTTTTCTCGTGGCCCGTGCGCCTTGCGGCATGGCTCCAAACACGGCAGAAAGCAATTCGGGCATTGCCTTGAGCGGTTTTGTCTGATCAGAGTAGAACTTCCTTCGGAAGGCTTGCCCGCTCGCGCGCGCCGCTTCGAGCGAAGACTGCGTCAGATCGCCTTGTCCGGCAATCAGCGACTGGGCCGCTCCGCGTAGCGCGTTGGTCAGGTGGCGGGGCCAGCCGTCCGTGCCGGTAATGATAGCTTCGGTCCATTCGGCGCGCTGTTCTTCGCGGCCCGCAATGCGAAATCGCTCGAAGAATTTCGCGCAAACCTCACCCATCTCGTCGTTTGAGAGCGCCGCCAGAACCATTGCGTCTTCGGTAATCAGCTTCGAAGCGCCGTGTTCCGCCACAACCTCCGGCGCATCGCCCAGGCCCGCCGCCACGATCAGCAGCGGCAGTCGCGTCTCGTTTACATGCGCCTCCGACAGCAGGCTGCTAATACGACGATCCCGCTCCTCCTTATCAGTTCCCCACATCTGCGCTTCATCTACGAGAAGAACCACGGGCTTCTCGCGGTCTTTCAGTTCCCTAAAGGCGGCAGAGAACGTCACCGGCAGGTTCGTGCGCTGGATCGCGTGCGATGATTGACCGCCTACTCTTGCCTCCACCCCCGCGCTCACGCCGCCCTCCGCATATTGCGTTTCCGTCTCCGTTTCCACAACACCGAACCGCTCGGCGGCTTCGGGGTCGATGGCAGCAAACATCCTTTCGATCACTTCTGCGGGGCACGAAAAGGAATCCGCCCTCATATAAACCGGCCGGGCAAACTCATTATCCCTCCAGCGTGCTTCCAGTTCCTGCAGCAAGGCGGTTTTGCCCGCTCCTGGGGCCGCGGTAATGACCCGCGTCTGCCCGGCCTTCCCCTTCCTGACACTAGCAAGGAGCGCCTCCAACTCCCGGAGTTCCGCCCCGCGTCCGGCAAAGTGCAGCGGTTCGGTGCGATCGCCCTCCCGCGCGAATTCTTCCAGTCCCTTGGAATCAGGATTGGTAGTGACGGAACCGGGCTTTTTGAAAAACTGGATCATGGGCAGATTCTACTCCCGCCGCCCTACGGACTCAGTGCCCGAAACCGGTCACACCTGAATATCCATTGAGGCCTCCTGCGCAGCCTGTCCCTCGACCGGCTGCTGGCGGGCAAAACGTCGGGTACGACTCAAAAATAAGGGGCCGCAGCGCGGCCGGGCGTGATAAGGCACTTTCAGAATCGGCAAGACGAGCCCGAGGAAAGAAGAATGGAAGATCCCAAGGCGGGATACGAAATAGTGATCGCGGGGCGGAGCGTGAAATGGCCCCGGAACGAAATCAAGTATGAGGAAATCAAAGAAGAGTGGGACAAACTCAGTCCTGATCGGACGATCCAGGGAAATCCAGCAATACACTACTCAAGGCTAAACGGGGGAAAAGGCATCCTGTTGCCGGGCGAAAGCGTGAAAGTCGAAGACGGCTTTAGCGTACAGGTGGATCCGGCTCACTTGTCATAACCGTAGCCCGCGAAGCCCCGCCCGACGCTGGTCGGGCGGGGAACAAACACAATGACAGAACACGAAGAGCTGTTGCGGCAGGACGCACGGCGGCGCGGATGGACGGTTGAAGTAGTAGACAACCTAATCTCCGTGTGCCGCGTGCCGTACAGAAAGAAGAACGGCACTGCGGGAACGTGCCGAATCTCAGTCGGAACGCAAGACGACGGGCTGACCCTGCGGGCGTTGGAGTCTTGAGAAGCAGACTTATCCATGCCTTGTGCACGGACCCGCGTGCCTTAAACACAATGGCGGGGCGGTGTACAAGGCATGGATAAGTCTGGCCGGACCATCGTGATTGTGGCCGGGCCCGTCCGGATGGGCCGTGGATGGTGCTTTGCCGATCAGGAACGGTTCCTGCTCCGCCTGTACGCCGAGTACAACGAGGGCCGGGAGCTCACGACGCTGCGGACGCAGGCCATGGTGTCCGAAGACGGCGCGGGCGATCACGACTACGTTGCCGAGCCCATCGTTGTGGCGTGGCCGCGCCAGACTGACAGCGAGGACGTCGATCCGGATCGGGGTTCTTACGCGCGCGCGGCGACGCACTTCTCGCCGAGAGAAACGTTGTGAATCGATAATGGCCCGCGCGCCTGGCAAGCCGCGCGGGCTGTTGCGCGTGTGCAGGCGGCAGCCAGGCAGACGCACTCCACTGTAGGAGGCGCAAGCGCCGAGCAAGGCGCTCGCGTTGTCGCGCGTCCACAACCCGATTCGCTGGCCGCGGTCCGGCTACTCGGCTCGCCCGCGGAGCTTCACGCCGGGTTCGGCGGAGCGTCCTGCTCCGATCGCGCGCTATCCTGCGCACGCCCGCTTCGCGGGTGTTCGGGAGGCACACAATCAGACGTGCGAAAGCAGGCAGGGACGGACATCCCGATCAGTCCTGCCCAGGCGAGCCCCCCTGAGATTCAGGGGGGTGCTACAGCCAGCCGCGTCGGCGCTCGAAGCACGTCGTTGTATCGGATCCGTGATTCCAATTAGGAAGACTAGTCACTCTCTCGTTCTGTCCCGCTCGTCACCAAGCCTCCCGACCCTTGATCAGAAATTGCTTGTTCAATCATTCGCTTGACGCAGTGCAGGACCACAACTCCAGCGGGCCCCAACATCAAGCCGACCCATGCGCCAGCTGCTCTACCCGCAATTTCGTAGCCGACGCATGCACAGGTAATCGCTATCATCAGGATAATGAAGAATGTTGCCATCATGAATTCTCGCTGCTTGTGGATTCAGTTTGTTGACTGAGATACCGGTGAAGACCGATCTCGTCATGCTATCGCCGCAAAGCTTGCTTCTTCTCCCTGGCATCCGTCAAATCGTCGAACCAGTGCACATTCAGGCATTCGTCTCGAAGACTGCCGTTGAACGACTCGATGAACGCATTGTCCGTCGGCTTTCCGGGCCTGGAGAACTCCATCACAACGCCATTGGCATAGGCCCACAGATCGACCAGGCGACCGACGAATTCGCTGCCGTTATCGCAGTAAATCCGCTTCGGCGTTCCGCGTTCCTTAGCAATCCGACTGAGCACGTTGACGACATCGGCGCTTCGTAAGCTCTTGCCCGGCTCGATGGCCAGACATTCTCGCGTGAAGACATCCACGACCGTTAGCGCTCGGAAGCGCTGCCCATCGGATGTCTGATCACTGACGAAGTCCATACTTCAGGCCACGTTGGGCGCCCGCGGCTTTGCCCGGGGCGGTTGCCGGCTTGCTGCGCTCACATGCCGCCTGGGCCGGCGAGGCCGTAACTGCAAGCCTTCCTGGCAATACAAGCGATACACACGCTTCTTGTTCACGTGGATCCCCTGGCGTTTGAGCAGGACGTGGATGCGCTTGTAGCCGTAACGGATCCGGCTGCGGGCCAGGTCCCGGATCCGCTGACGCAGCGCGTCTTGAGAAGGCCGGGTTGATTGGTACTGAAACGTACTGCGCGCCGTGCCGGTCACTTCACAGCCGCGCCGCTCGCTCACCGCGTAGCGCCCAGCGAGATAGCGCACCGCCGAGCGGCGTTGCGGTGCGCCTACCATTTTTTTGACGCAATGTCCTGAAGCATCACCTTGTCCAGGCTCAAATCGGCCACCAGGCGCTTGAGCCTGGCGTTCTCCTCGCGCAGCTGCTTCAGCTCCCGGACCTCGGACGCTTCCAGGCCTCCATACTGCTTCTTCCAGCGATAAAAGGTCTGCTCCGCGATCCCCAGCTTGCGGGCAATGTCCGCCGCCGAGACCCCCAGATCGTGCTGCCTGACCGCCGCTACGATCTGCTCTACCGAGTAGCGCTTGCGCTTCATCCAACATCCTCCTCCCTTGTTTCGAGTTTGTCAGAAATCGCATCGGATGTGGCTCAGTTTTTGGGTAGACCCTCACGCTCTGACAAACCGTCCACAGCGCTTATCGTGCCTGCCGAACCGCCGCCACCGAAATGTTGTCGCATTTGGCCCCACCTCGGGATCGGGCCGCGGATACGAGTTCGCGCAGCGCGCGGGAGAGTTTTTTGGCGGCGAATACGGCCTCGAGCTCCTGCGTGTCCACGTTTTCCCAAAGTCCATCGCTGCACAGCAGGAAACTGTCGCACTCGGAAACTTTCGCAGACTTCACTTCGATTTGCGGCCACCGCAAACCGCCCAGGTAGCCAAACAGCCGATTCCTTCGCGGGTCAGCCCTTGCTTCTTCTTCTGACAGCGACCCCTCCAATCGAGCCAGGTCCACATCGGTGTGATCCACCGTTCGATCGAGATACTGGCCATCCCGAAAACGGTAGAGCCGGCTGTCACCAATGTTCGTCCAGGTTGCTTGTGACATCGTGAGGTGGAGCATCACACAGGTGCTGCCCGGAAACTGAAGCGACTTCGCACCGGTGTTGATGAGGTTATGAGCCGTCTCGACGGCGATTTTGAGCAGATCAGCGGCGGGGACTTGCGCCGCCTCCTCGAAAAGGTCGCTTGTAGCATCAATGACCGATTGTGCGGCGAATGCGCCGCGTATGTGGCCCCCCATCCCATCCGCCAAAACCGCAAGGCATGCAGCTTCGCTCCAGAGGATCGCGACGCGGTCCTGCTGTTCGGAGCGGCCGCCGATGTCCTGAAGGTAGGCGGCCTCATAGGTGCCTTGGATGCTCATGGGCGCGCCATCATACTTGCAAGTCCATACCAGACTATGTCTATCCAGCAAGAAATCCCTTGCAAATTTCACTATATTATATATATTCATCATATGCTGAAAACATACACATTAGTGAAAGACTTTGAGGATCGCGTCGAGGATGCGGTTCGTGTTCTGCTTGATGACGTGCCTGGCGTGCAGGTCGAGTCGGTTGAGCGTGAGCGAATAATCGCCGGCTCCTACAGAGTTGATGGATTGATCCGTTTGCTCTCCCCGGGTGGAAGCCATACGCTCGTCATCGAGGCGAAGCGGAATGGAGCTCCCAGTGTCGTCCGTTCAGGGATCTATCAATTGTTGAGCTATGTGTCGCGATTGCGCCAATCTGATGAAATGAATGGTGGCCGAAGCTTCATCCCGATGCTCGTCTGCCCCTATTTGTCTCCAAAATCGCGCACCATCTGCAACGAGCACGATGTCGCTTACCTCGATCTGTTCGGGAATGCGCGGCTTGCATTCGACAACGTATACATTGAGCGTGCTGTCGCAGAAAAGCCCCGCTCTGAGACCCGTGCGCTGCGTTCGGTATTCTCTCCCAAGGCGGCAGCCATTCTGCGCGTCCTGCTGCGCCAACCGGATCGACCCTGGCGTGTCGCCGATCTGGCCGCGCAGGCCCATGCGAGCTACGGTCACGTGAGCAATGTCCGCAAGGCCTTGCTGGAACGGGAGTGGCTTGAGATCCGGGATGGCGGCGCTGTTCTCACCCAGCCGGACACCTTGCTGAAAACGTGGCGCGAGAACTATCGCCGGCCGGCCGGCCAGTCCATTAGCGCGTACACCCATCTCCATGGCCGGCAGCTTCATGAGCGGCTTCGGGGGAAGCTCAACTCGTACGCCGAGCGCCCGCGCGCAATCTACTCTCGGCACTCCGCTGCGCAGTGGCTTGCGCCCTTCAGCCGGGGCAGCGCTCAATCCTTCTATGCCGACGGACCCGGCGCCGAATTGCTGAAAGAGGAATTGCAGTTGACGCGCGTCGAAAGGGGAGCGAGCGTGGTCCTGCACATCCCAACTGATGAGAGCCTGTTCGACGACGCGATCGAACAGGGTCCAAAGGTGTTCTGTACCAACCCGATCGTGACCTATCTCGATCTCTGGAGCGGCGGCGACCGTGATCAAGAGACGGCGGAACACGTGGCGAAAGAGTTCTTCCCATGGCTGAATTAGAGCCGCAATACGCCTCCGATTACGACGACCGCACTACCGTTGCCGTCAAGTCGGTCCTGGTTGAGATCGGCCAAGTCCTTGGCAGCTACCGAGGCAAGTTCGCCGTCATTGGTGGGGCCGTTCCCTGGCTGCTGCTCAACGAAGCCGATATGCCCCATGTCGGAACCCTGGACGTGGATCTGAGCCTGAAGGCGGAAGCTCTCGGGGATGGCGAGTACGCGCAACTGGTCGAGTCACTCTTCAATCAGGGCTACCACCAGCGGGAACACCTGTCCCGCTTTCAGCTCGTGCGCACTGTGCCTGCCCGCGACGGCGGAGCGGACATCGATGTCGTCGTCGACTTCCTGATGCCGCGCGACGCCGTGATCGCAAGCAATGTCCCTCCGCTCCTGGCCAACTTCGCCGTGCAGCGCGCCGATGGCGCCGACCTTGCATTGCGGTTTTATCAGCTCGTCGCGATCGACGGCGATATGCCCGATGGCGGCGGCAATCGGGTCCAAATCGCTGTCGCGTCCATTCCCGCTCTACTGGCCATGAAGGGCTACGCCATCACCAATCGGCTCAAGCGAAAAGACGCGTACGATATCTACTATTGCATCCGGAACTTTCCCGGCGGCGTGGACGCCCTCACAGCGGCATCGCGGCCGCTCCTAGAGTTCGATAACGCGAGGACGGGTTATCTCCTTATCTCGGAGAAGTTCCGCCACGTTAACGATTTCGGACCCACTAGCGTTCGGCAGTTCGTTGATCGCCCCGAACTGCTCGGAGAGCGCACCGCCAATCAATGGCGGCAGGACGCCTTCGGGCAGGTGGACGCCTGGCTCAAGGCGCTCGGTTTGAGGTGATCCTTGGCCGCGTCCATTGCCAAGATTCGCCCCAAGGACCTGCCGATCATTGATCGGGTGTTCGAGATGGAGGGCGGCTATGTGCTCGATTTTTCCAATCGGACGTTTTCGGGGTTCTTTCGCGACGAGCTTGGCGTCGACATCGATCATCCCCGATGGACGGCTCAGGGCGGGAGCAAGGCCAAACGCTTGCGCTTCTATCTGCGCCAGGCAGACCGCCAAATCGCCCTCAACACGCTGAATGCCTTGTGGGAATACCGTGAGGTGAGTGGCGTTACCGCGAGCTATCCGGAACTTGACGACTCGGTGCGCGCCGCCTATTACGGGATCATCCAGCGACTGGGCGGCCAGCCACCGGAACCGGCCGTTTCCGTTGCCGAGGATCGGGAACGGCGCGTTGATGCGGCCGCGACGTCTGCACTCGCTGACCGCTTGCTTGAAGTCACAAAGTTGAAGCCGCATGCCCGTGGCTTTGCCTTCGAAAAGTTCCTGAAGGAGGTATTCGACGCCTATGGGATGGCAGCGCGCGCCTCCTTTCGTCTCAGGGGAGAGCAGATCGACGGAAGTTTCGCGCTCGGTGAACAGACTTATTTGCTTGAAGCGAGATGGAGGAGCGCACAGGTCGGCTCGGAGACCCTTCGTGCCTTCAACGCGAAGGTTGAGGACAAGGCGAGTTGGTCACGCGGCCTCATCATCAGTCATAGCGGCTTCACAGAGGATGGGCTGCACGCATTCGGACGCGGCAAACGCGTCGTATGCATGGATGGACTCGATTTGCACGAAGTCTTATCCCGCCACCTTGATCTGGCTGAAGTAATTGCAACGAAAGTTCGGCGCGCAGCGGAGACTGGCGTCGCGTTTGTCCGCGTGCGTGATCTGAACATTGCCGCCGAATAGACGACTTGGGGGCTCTTGGTGGAGTTTACAGGGGTGCTTCTATAATCGCCCATCCTCAGTCTAAAGTGGGGTTGAAATAATGAGTGACCGCCAGCAATTGGAGGCAATTGCTGCCAGTGAAGTACCGCCAGGTGTCAAGCCGTCGAACTATCCAGAACCGTACGCGAGCCAAATGAACAAGCGTGAGAAAAGCCGGATAGGTGAATTTTTCGGCCTTAAGAATTTCGGCGTGAATCTTACCAAGCTCGCCCCCGGTGGTCGGTCTGCACTAATGCATGCTCACAGTAAGCAAGACGAACTGGTCTATGTCCTAAAGGGCAAGCCGACGCTTGTTACTGAATCCGGAGAGCGCCCGCTAGTGCCTGGCATGTGCGCCGGTTTCCCGGCGGGAGGTGAGGCGCATCACCTGGTTAACCATACTGACAAAGAAGTTGTTTTCTTGGAAATTGGTGACCGAGCAACGGCTGATGAGGTGAACTATCCAAATGACGATCTCCAAGCCGTGATGGGCCAGGATGGACGCTGGCAGTTCATGCACAAAGACGGTACACCCTACTAGCGACCAAGTGCCGCTACCAAACGATTGACTTCGCCCTTGAATCTTGGCGGTAACGCTGTCCAGACAACCGAGTCGACATTTCTTGCAATCGCCCACTCGCTGAGCTTTGGGATCTCGTCGGGAGACCGTCATCGAACCAGCACCGCCGGATTGGTAAGTCTCGAGGATCCCAGATAAGAGAACCCCAGCCCAGACATGCGATATTGGTCAATCCTCGCTCCTGGATTGACCCCAGCAACAGGCCAGGAGATGCACAGACACGAGATGGTTAATTCCCATCGGACTCCTAAGAAACCTTAGGTTCGTGCTTCATCGCCCCGATGCCCGTTCAGCAGACCGGGCGAACTCGACATGTCTGGCGTGAGTTTCCGCGGTCACGGGAAGGGCAGCAGTTGTTATTTTCGCCCGGATCGCCTCCATCCTCTCTCGCGTCAGGCCTGGACTCGACGGGGCGCGAACGGAGAAGGCAATGTAACGGTGCAACTCCGCCAGGCTCATGCATACGACGCCTCGCATTCGCCAGCTACGGAACCGATTTGCCATATCCTCGTGGTCTTCAAACCGCACGAACTTCTCCGCCGTTTTCAACTCGGCGTCGCCCACGAACACGGCGACGGGCCGAATTTCCCAAGGATCAACTACGCCGAGTTTGACCAGTGCCCTAGCGTGTCCTTCGTTCTGCAGCAGTGGATTGTAGAAAGAGAACCGCTTCGACTTGATTCCCACCATACGGGACCATCGGCCCGCCATGAACGTTTGCGTCCACCGTTGCTGCCCGGGGCTTGCGAATATCCACCCGTTCATGTCCTTGGTCTCGATCACGAATACGCCACCGGGCGATACGAGGATGTGATCGATCTGTGCCGTCCCTCCCCCGGACGGGAGCAGCACGTCATTGAGCAGCGGCCAGTCGGGATAACGCCTCGTCAACACCGATCGGACCCGTAGTTCGCCGGCGTTTGCCAGCGGCGCGGGTGCCCGCGATACCGCAGCGGGTCTCGGACCGTGCCGTTGCGACTCTCCTGTCGGTAACGCGACTCCGGTATCGGGCGCCGAAGTTGGGGCTCTGCGTTTGCGGCGAAACAGAAACAGCAGAAGCGCCAGAACGAGTGCTCCTCCCATCCACGGGCCCCATGCGCCGATCGCATCGTCCCAGCCAGACGGAACCACCGCCTCATGCACGACGATTCTCTGACCCACCTGCACATAGTCCGGTTCTTCGAGCCGATTCCATTCCTGCAATTGCTCGACAGTGACGCCGTACCGCGCGGCAATTTCCGAGAGCGTTTCTCCCGATTCGACGTACACCACTATCGTCTCATTCATTGCCCGCGCGCGGTCGCTTCCCTCGGTATCGGCGACACGGATCCGCGACCCGTGCAAGACTCACCGAGATTCGCTCCGATCACCCTCCGAGATGCCGCCCTGGGACTTCAACTGCCGGTTCAGACGCTCGAGCGGTTCCGAGAACGCCTCCTCCAGCTTGTCGATGTGCTTGCACAGCCACTCGATCATCGTTGGCCAGTTCTTGTCGTCATAGCCATCGAACGATTGTGAGTGGCAAATTCGACTCGCCTTCTTGTCGTCAAGCCTTTGCCACTGGAATTCCGCGCCAAAACGCTCTTCGATCTCCTGCCTCTTCCCTTCGAGCTGATCGAAAATCCATTTGTTCTCAGCTTGGGAACGCGCGAGGTAAAGTTCAACGCGCGCCTCGTTCTTCGAGAAGATCAGGTTGTATCCGCAGCCCGACACACCGGTGGCGCTGCCCAGCCAATGCTCCTTGGACGGACTGATGTTCTCGTACCGCGCAACGCCGCGCCTTCGCAGTTCCTCCAACGTCCTCGTCCAGAACGCTCGCCGCAATTCGTGGCGGCGTTTCTGGGTGCCCTTTACCGACTTTTCCTCGGATTCCTTCGCCGCCATTCCGATCATGTAATCCGCCGCCTCGGGCGTCGGGATGATCTGTTGCAGGTCGATCAGAAGCTCCTCACCGAAGCTGTACGGCAAAACCCGGAAGCATTGCGCCCGAACCCCGTGTCCGAGCAACCAGAGCACGGTCGCCGTGACTTCCTTGCGGAAGTTCGCCGCGACCAATATCAGCCGTTGTTCGTTGCCCGCGTTCAGCACCGTGTCGTCGAGATCTTCGACTTCGAGGAATTCGCACAGGTTCGCCACGGCGTTCTGGCCATCCAACCACCGGTCGAGATACTTCTGGTAGATTTCGACGATCTCCGCCTTCTTCAGGCTGGAGCAATAGGCCACGTACTTAAGTGCCTGCCACACGACGTCGCGGCCGGAATCGTCGAGCTTGTTCTCGATGACCACCAGTCGGCCTTCCTTGTCTAGAGCCAGCAGATCGAGCCGCTCGCGGGTGTCCGCGAAGCCGTCGAATTCCTTCTGGATGACCAGAAGTTCCTCGCCAAGCGCCTCCGGCGTTTGCACCAGCCACTCCTGAAGATGGGGCCGCTCCTGCAGCCTCAGATCGCTAAAACGCCGTTTCTCAAGCCGGACGAGGCGATTCTCCGACAGGTTTACCTTAAACATAGGGGCTCATATACTGAGGTTTGCCAAGGCTTCGGTAGCGCTCGAGCGCAAGTCCGGCCTTGCTCGCAGGCACACGACCGGCAACCATCTTGAACGCACTGCTCAGGCCCCACGCGTATTCCAAATCGATAATCGCTTCTCCCGACGACTCCATGGTCCTCCTCACGGGAATCTTGTTGCGGTTGGCAAGCTCCACCAATTCGTGGATGCCACTGCTGTCGGAAATTACGATGGGTGCGCAGCACTCGATTGCCCGTCCCGTCATGAGCATTGCCAACCTCTCCGCATCCGTGGGAAGACGCTCCCAGTTGTTCCAGATGACTGGAGTGGCGTTCGCCTGTTTCGCGCGATCCAGGACACGAAAGCAGGCGGCTGCATCCAAAATCCGCTCCCCGCGGATCACCCCGACGTATACCGGCCCGTCAACCGTATCGACAACCTGATCGACGTCAATCGCTTTCCAGCGCGAACGTGCCAGGATCGAGGGGCGTCCGGCCCGTAATGCAGCACGTACGGGCTTTCGAGGGATTCCCTTACGGACGCGCTTAGGCTTGATCGCTCGCGGCAGCCTCGACCAATCGAGCGCTTCGCCGGCTTGGGCCATGTCGAGCTCGACCATGTAGATGTTGCCGGCTTCCCTGCATTCGGAAACAGGTCGTGCGACCTCGCAACCCGCTCGCCGTGCCCAGAGTTCACGACCATCGGGAGAAAACGCAAACGGATGGGTTCTTGACCTTTTCATCACGTCATCATGCAGCGTGCAGAGAGCAAAGAACCGATTCTCGACCGCCCGAAGCCGGAGCACCGACGACCACTTGATGCCGACAACATTGTCAAAGCTCGGATTTACCCACAACTGCGTGCCCTGCCTGGCAAGATAGCGAGGAAGCAATCCCAGATAGTGATCGTGACAAATGGTCGCGCCCACGCGCACATCGTTGAGTTCGAAGGTGGGAAGCGCGGCGCACGGCTCCCAGTTGGGCCGCTCGAACGCGACCGCTTCCGCGGTGGAATGCTTCACATAGATGCGCGTCGGGCCCAAGCCGTCGGGATCAAAACGAAGAAGAACTTGCCAGTCCCGGCCAGTGGAATCGACGCCGCTGTCAATCGCACCCACCAGCAGCGGGGCACCCAAGTCCAATGCCAGTTGCGACAAGAGCCTTTCTCGCCCTCTATCGGACGAGCGAATGTACCCTTCTGGAAAAAGCACGAGATCGACACCTTCTCGGGCGAAAGCGGCGACGCCGGGAATGAACGGTTCTTGGGCGCCCGCGCCGCTCGGAGGGATTCCGCCCGAGGATTTCCGGTAGGTTTTTGGAAACACCATCGCCACCCGCAAGGCGGACTTCGACTGACCCGCAGCGGATCGCATCTTCTCCCCGGGCCGACTGGCCGGCAAGCTTGCCTCATCAATGCGATTCAAGAACCGTTTGCGGTCCTCCCGGCTATCGGGATCCAGTGAGCACCAAACCATGTCGCTCGCATAGAGCCTCACCGTCGGCTGCAGTCCCCTTAGGGGCGGGACGAGATCCCTAAGCGTGTCGTACCACGCGCGTTGCTCATCGCGGAACGGAGGGTCGTTGTCCTTCGCATCATGATGTTCGCAAAGCGCCATCCATCGTCCCACAGAGAACCCCGTCGATTGCCCGCCCCTGTACATCGAGAGCGCAAGCGCCCGCGCTTTCGTGAAGTGCTGGCTTTCGTCGAACTCGACGATGAACCCCGGCTCGGGAACCCAGAAGTCGCATGACGCTAGCACTTCGCTGCGCACGAAATCGCTGACCGCAAATCCCCGAAACGACTTGAGCGCCTCCGCAACGCTGCGAAGCGTGGAACCGATGGCCGAGTCTGTGTACGAAGCGAGAACGGTCGGCCAGCGAAACCTGTGGTTGGGCAGGCAAGTGCCGTAAATGCGCTCCAGCAATTCCTGGACGCGCTTCTTGCACTCGGGACATCGTTCCGAATGCCGGGTCGAAGCACTCGTTTTTCTACGAGTTTTCGGTGCACGAGGTGGCGATTGTCTGCCGGCAAATTCAACGCTTCCTCCGCAGTTGCACTCAACGACGACGAATCCCCGACTCCCAAGAAAATCGTTCGACTCCACGCCCCCGGAGAACTGGTCCGAACTCAGGAGCGTGCCCGCAGCGGCCCGATGCGCCAGCGCGATCACGTACTTGGGAGGAACATGCCTGCCATTCGCTACGAGGCAGTAGCCCCGGCTCCGTCTTCGCGAAGGAATTCCCTCGCGGTCGATGCGCTTTATGGCTTCCAGAATATGCGCACTCGTGATGAATCCTGGGATCATGTAGTTTTCGGGTTCCGCTTGGCGATCCGTGATGATACTGACTCGTCGATTTCTCCACCGAAGTGGTCGTGACGCCCAAGAACTGAATTCTCGATGTTCTTGTTCCCGATACTTGACCTGGAGCTACGGACTTGGCGCTATGGCGCTACGGGTTGACTACTTCTAGTATGCAACGCATACTCCTTCTTGTCGGGTGCCCCTTTGGGGGCTCGATATGGCTTGCCCAGCCCGACATCACTAATCTCCTTGTGCACTTGAATCGAGCCCCGCGGTCCGGGCCAATCCCACTAAAGGAGATGCATCCGGCCAAACCTTCAGTCCATTCAAGAATCTGCTGCTGCGTCTTCGGTAAAAGTTCGGCAGCAACATTTTGAAGTAGGGATACTCAAGATTCTCATCCCTGAAAGCACGATAGACGTTGTACGCCAGCAAGTCCGCCAATTGCACACCGTTCGATAATTCGCTTCGGGCGAAAAACGGATACTCGACAATGGCAGGAAACAACATGTTCCGGTTGCCTGCTCTCTGAAAGCGGGCGTGCTGCATTGCAACTACACGGTTTAGCTGCCTATTTGTGTCGTCCATGACGATGAGAGCTCGATGCTTAGGGTGGTACTCCTTCATGTAGTGCTGGATTCTCTCCAAGAGAAACTCGTACGCTGTCTTGTGAAGAATTTCAGGTGTAACGTGCGGAAGTAGATATCGCTTGTCTAGTACGGTCGCCATGATCACAGTTTTTCTTGCTGCAACCTGTTTGTAGTAAGTCTCGACAATCCGTTCTCGATCGTCTTCGTCGAGAGCAGTAAGAAACGGACTGGCCTTTGAGCGGGCGGAAGGATTGCGGATCCAGTTCGATTTGATTTCACAGTCTGGAAGGTCAAATCTCCTGTTGCTCGACCGATAGGCATAGTGGGCAAGTTCGAGTTTCATGCGTGAGAGTTCGCCATCAAACCGGTGCCACTGGCCTTCATACATTCCCATTGTCAACAGAACGTACAAATGATCTTTCGGCTTTTCTTCCGTGCCGACGGAAGGATCTCGCGATCCGGATTCGTCGAAGTAAAAGAAGTACATGTGATTCCTGGTCTTGGGGATAACTTGCCTTAGGCACGAAGGAGCAATATTGGATTATCAAGGATCTTTTGACCGTTCCCCACTATTCCGAACCGTATTTCAAGGGAAGGCCCTCAGACCTGAGACGATATCAGACCAATCGATGTTTATTCTGTTCTTTCGCCTTATTCTTCGGTGGCTCCTTGAACGTCACACGCCCGTTCTTGAGTATTAGTTTTGCTGCACCTTTGAGTTGCTTCGCCTGATGATGCAGGCCGAGAGCAGAAGCAATCTGAACATAGCTACGAACGGACCGGTAGATATAGTCCCAAAAGTCTTGTCGGTACTCTTCTGCTCTCGCCGTGCCTGCCAATCCTTTCGTATGAAAGGAGGGAACCCTCAGTATATTTTGGGCAGGATAGTACAGGTCCATGATTTGCTCGCTTGCTCCATGCACATACCCCGACTCAAAACTGTACAGGGATCGTGAGTTTCGTATACCCTCACTTTCTACGTATTTCTTTTCTTTGTTCGTCTCCTTGATGACGTAGGCCCTAATTTCCTTCCTGGGCACGCTGTTACCGTGCCCCTTTAGTTGCCCGGACTCATCAACCGGTTTTCTCCAAAACTCATCCAAGTATTTCTCATGCAGTTTTCCTTGTCTAAGAGTTACTCCGAAAACCAAGAATAGGATGTCCTCTTGGGTCTCAGAAATGGCCCTTTGCAGAATGCCTAGCTCTTGTATGAATCCGTGCTGTGCCAGCACGAGTGATGCCCTAACTAGACTCTGCAGACGGGCAGCCTTCAAGATGATTGCCTCCTTTATCCCTTGATTCTCGAACCTAAAGATCGCGCCTTCCTCTAGCTCATGCATCTTTGGTGCTGGGACGCATTCCGCGAAATCCCTAAACGCGTAATCCAAATGCATCAATACTCCATCAATCTCCAATTGCTCTAATTCACTCCCAAGGTTCATGACGGTTGACTCCACTCCTAGCCACTCCGGCCCTTCTGTTTGTGCCACGGTACGCGCACGGTTTTCCCCGTCAGCCTGTGATAGTACCGGCCTTGGTAGCCAACCACCTTATCTTAGCCCGGCCGCAGCAATTCGCCGCCCGGCTCGTCAAACCGCGAGAAACGGGACATTCGGCTTGCTGCGACATCCTCGGCTGAAATCTGATTTCGCGCCACGGCCAATTCCAGGGCGGCCGCGCTGTTGCGCGCCTCGACATCGTAGAAATGATTCAGGACTCCATTCCTAGTATTGCAGGATCGCTCCGCGCGGTCTCTTGTGCTGGCTTTCTGAATCGGTGTCGGAGTGGTTACTGAAATATCGAATCAAAGCCCATCGATGTTGGTTACTACCCCATTCAATCGGGATCATACTCATCGAGCATCACGAAACGTAACGCGTGACCCCGAGAGGACACTTCCGAGCCCCTCAGATACTCGGGTGATCCAAGCAGAAGGATTTGAGCAGGCTACCTGCTAAGCAGAATTCGCACACCCAAGGCACTGAGCACGGCCGCGGCGGCGCGATCAATATAGATTTTTGCCCACATGTAACGCTTCGCGACGGCTTGCGTGCTCATACCGAAGGCGAGCGCCGTATAGAAAGCGATTTCCACAAGGAAGTGGTTGGCGACGATGACGATGCTGTCGGCCAGGCTTGGTCCCGCCGGGAAAACGGTGACCAGAACAGCGGCGGCGAACAGCACGGATTTCGGATTGAAGAGATTCCCCAGAAACCCCTGCCGGAATGCGCGCCCGGTCGGCTTGATCACGGCCTTTGCAGGGACGCCGGCACTCCTCCACATCCTGTGCGCGATGTATAGAAGATAAGCGGCCCCTGCGACCTTGGCGCCGACGTACAAGAAGGGGAACAGCTCGAAGACCACGCCAAAACCGAGTAGCGCCATCATCGTCCAGATTGCGGCCATCAGACCGAGTCCGGCGCCCACCGCGATTCCGGCAGAGCGTCCTGCGCTCAACGACGTTTGGGTCGCCATCAGCATCGCCGGCCCGGGGCTCGCGATGGCGACTATCAGGACGACGTTGAATGTTGCGAGTTGGGCCCAAGTCATGGGCTATCGGATGGGCTTGTCACAATCGCACAATAGCCAAACCGAGAAGAATGTCGGTATCAGAATGACGGGTCGATCGTCAGCCCGAATTGACAACTTTGTCGGGCGAAGATCAACTCCCCACCTACAAGCGTTGTGGGTGATTCTGCAGTCTATTCCAATATGGAAATGAGCCTGAACCGGGGTAATGAGGAGGAGTCAGTAGGGTTTGGATTCGAGGGATTGAAAAGGGAATTGTAATGATGCCTTGACGGAGGCGGATCCGGCAACAGGGCGGTGGACGGGTTGGCGGCGGGCTGATTGGTAGCCGGCGGAAAGGGATTCAATCAAAGAAGGCAGTAGCTGAGGTGTGTTCGGGCAGCGGCGCGGGATTCGGCGCAGCCTGGCAGTGCTGTGAGGGAAAGCGGGAAGGACGCGGGGCCGTTTAGCGGTGGGGTTGATGCGTATTTCCGTTTGGGCGGATCATGCGGCCTCGGGCCGTGCTTGGGTGAGGTTTCCGAACAGTGCTTTGCGGGCTCGGTTGACGGCCTTGGCGGCGTTGAGGTCGCTTATGGCGTAGGCTTCGGCGTCGAGTTGGGCAAAGCTCACGCCGGGTTTGAGGAAGCCGGAGGCATTGGGCAGGGATTTGAGTTTTTCGTAGGGGGTGGCGAGGTCGGCGTCGCGGTAGCGTTTTCGCAGGCGTCCTTTCGGGTCGATGATTTCGGTGGGATACAGGCACGGGCGGTGGTAGTTCAGAAACGGCGAGAGGGTATTGTGGTTGAAGTCGTTGATCTGTGGCGCGAAGCGCCGGGGGATGTGGGCGTAGCCGAGATATTTGCGCACCACGGCGGCGTTTTTGCCCTCGGCCAGGGCGTTGTCGTTGGAGCGCCGGGCTCGAGACTTGGTGAACTGGCCGATGTGGAGTTTGTTGAGCAGTGCGGCAACCTGGTGGTTGATGTATTCGGAACCGTTGTCGGCGTGAAAGCCTTGGATGACAAAGGGATAGGCGGTGATCAGGGCTTCGAGCACGGGGATCAGGAAGCCCTCGGAGATGGCTTCGACGGAGCCGATGTGCTCATACTGGGTGACTTCATCGACGGTGTTGATGTGATAGACGCCTTTGGCGCCATCGCGGTCGCCCTGGTGGACGGTATCGACGCGCAGGAAGCCGGGCTGGCCGTTCGGCTTCGGCTTTCTGCGCTCGCCGATGGCGATCGGAACCGGTCGCGTCTTGGTGAAGGTGGTGTGCTTTAAGCGGTAGGTTCGGGACTTGCGCAGGTTGTAGAGATGGCCGTTGGACAGCCGCGCCAGGCGCTTGAAGCGGGGATCGCCGAAGCGCTCGAACTCGCGGCGCATGACCGCCCGCGTAGCCGGCCCGGACATGACGCCCAAGGTGGCGTCCACCTCGGCGAGCCGGCGAATGTCCGCCGGTGTATAGCGGCGCCGAAAAGGCTTCGCTGGCGCCTTGCCGCGCCGGTCCACGATCCGCCCGGCGTCCCGATACTGCCGGATCAGACGGGTCAACTGGGCGCGGGACAGCCCCGTCATCTTGGCCAGGTAGCGCCGGATCACGCCCCGGTCCGGCTTGCTCAAGCCCAGGTAGTGGAACCGCACCAGCGTCCGGCGAATGAAATCGTAAGCGGACTCACGATCGGCGATTTGGAAATCCACCCGCTGGTTGCCGTCGATCACGGCGCGAACCTCATCCAGGGTCCGAAGTCGTTCCGTTTGTAACACAAGGATCATCCTCAAATGGTCCTCGAAACCTCACCCTACAGGCTCACTTCTCGTTGGAATTACGTCTCCCGTTCAGGCTCACTTCTCGTTGGACAAGGCTTCTGCTTGACACTTACGCTCTTTCCGTGCCACGCTTGTAGCAAGGTGAAAGATCTCCTAGGGTGCCCCGAGACAAATTCTTGCGAGAACGATTCACCCGAGTCGCTCTAACTTGGTAACGACCCCTTTCTTTCTTCGGTGGTACCCGCCCCATGGATGGCAGCAGATCAATACGAGCAGCGTTAGACAGGGAAGTCCGCAAGCTAATTCGTCGGTACAACCAATTCGTTGCTTCATCGGCACTCTATCGGAAACGCTACCAGAAACGATCAGGTAACGTCGCCCTAAAGCCACGTTCTACCATTCCCGCACAGTGGAATGCCCACCCACATTTCAATCCCTTTTTTGTGCGGAGCAGGTTGGACAGTATCGGACACGCGCTCGCCCACAAAATACGTGATCAGACGTATGAGCCGAAACCCACACTAATGCTTGAAATTCCTAAACCTAGCGGCGGTACGCGTCAGATAGCCATTTCCACTTTACCCGATGCGGCAGTGTCCTATTGGTTGGGCAAGCGACTCATTGATAGAAACGCTTACCGGTTTAGCTCGTATAGCTATGCGTATCGATCAGACCGAAACGCACATCATGCGATTCAACATCTAATGTCGGAGCTTCGGGGTCGCAATCGCGCTTTTGTGCTTGAGTATGATTTCGCAAGATTTTTTGACTCAATTAATCATGCCTACCTCCTTAAGGTATTGGACGAGTACTTTCTCGTCTCGGAACGTGAAAAGCGATTGCTCGATCTGCTGGTAAAGAATCGCAGAGCCAAATCGGTCGGCGACTACAGCAATGGCACATTTGAAAGTCCTCTTGTCGGAGTCCCCCAAGGAAGCACTGTTTCGCTTTTCCTAGCCAATGTAGCCTGCTATGAGCTAGACAGGGAGATTGAGAAAGTCGGCGTGACCTTCGCACGCTACGCGGACGATACATTGATTGTTGCAGATTCGTATGCAAAGGCCTGCGAATGCGCAGACCTAATGCTCTCGCACGGCGAACGGTCCGGCACGACAATCAACTTCAGCAAATCCCCTGGAATTGCCGTGCTCTCAGATGCGTCACAATCAGAAATTCGTCAAGAGCGTTCGGTAACTTTCTTGTCGCATGAACTGTCAGGCGACGGCGTCGCGATAGCACCAACGGCAATCGCTCGAATGAAAAAGCGAACTGCCCGCATTATGTACAACAACTTGCTGTTGCAACCTAAGCGGCAGCAATTCAATGCCAATCGCATTGGATCTGGGTTTCGAGATTGGGATCTAGTGACCTGTGTGAATGAACTGCGTCGATACATTTATGGTCGAATTACTGAGGCGTCTTTGTCCGCGGGTTTATCAGGAAAGGTGCGAATTAACGCCACTCGATGCGCGCTATCGTTCTTTCCGTTGGTTGACAAGGAGGGCGGCGCCGCGCTTAGGCAACTCGATGGGTGGTTGGCCGATACGCTCGAACGGTGTTATGAAAAGCGATGCGACATCTTGCGATCGTTGGGTCACACAGTTTTACCCGTGACTGCTGACGAGTTGATAAGCGGATCGTGGTACTCATTCTCGTCTGTTCCCTTCGAGAAAAAGTTGCCAAGTTTTTTCAAGGCGTGGCTGTACGTCAACAAAGCTGCCAAAATTTACGGTTTGGAGAAGTTTCCTTCCCCGAGTTATGAGTACAACTAAAGAACTCGGAGACGTGAACTTCGGGGGCACGAATTCGACTCAATTCTCGCGGTCAATGGAGAAATGTTCGACGGGGAGATTGAGCCCGCCAACATAGACCCAATTCCGCATTGCATATTCCCAAGAAAGCAAGGGCTGCTCCGAAGGGCAGCCCTTGAGCCGACAGCACGCTTTCGGCGGGTATCTGGCGCCACAATATCGTTGCGTTAGGCACCAGTCAATTGGACGTCACATAAGCTCTGCGGCCATATGTACTGCAGCCAAATCGAATCCCTACGTTTTTGGGCGGACGCACGCGCCAGCGTTTCGTGCCTCCCATGTTCTTCACGGTCCCGCCGATTCCTGCCTTGCGCATCGCGGTGACCGCCGCGCCCATGTCCTTTTGAGGCACCTGCAACACCTTTTGCGGCGCACGGCTTTGCTTCAAGCGTTTGGCAGCTGCGTTCAAACCTGTGCTTGAGCCGCTACGTTCGACTCCTGTGGCCCTTCCTCCACCCCTGGTGAGCGCGTCCAGACGCTTATTTCCTCTCAAGGGAACTTCGGTTCTGCCTCCGCGACCGGCGGCTCGCTTCTTGGCGCGGCGATGTGCTCGTGTCTCCGACATCGAAAAATCTCCTTGTTCAACCTGCACTCAGGTCCAGTTGTGGCCAATCCCAATCATTTCGCCAAGTGACTTGGGGCCCACCCTGCTGGACTTCAAGGCTCCTATTCGTCGGAGAAAGACTCCGGACTTAGTACCCCACATACTTTGGCGCACAACGGCGTCGGGCGAATCCTCAAATTTGCGCCTGTACAGCCGCATTGCTGGCTTCCGCAAGCGCCTATCCGCTAGGCCTTTGCATGCAAGGAACCAGGATTAGATGGTGCCCAGGGCTCGCCCTTGATCACGAGGCGCGCTTCGAGATCGCGAAGGTGGCATGAGACAATTTCATGCCGTTGATCTCCCATAACAAGTCGAATCAGCTCGGCGATCACTAAAGTGGCGGCGACGGCACCTACAAAGGGCGCGCCGATGCTTCGTCCGGCGAGGCGTATGGTTCCGCACTGGTCGCCAGTTTGCTCCAGCAGCGCTCTATAGGCGGGCTGTACAAGGTCCGGGTCAGCTGCCGCAGCCTCGCACCATATCTGGCGGGCCGACTTGGCCGCGGGAAAGGTATGTAAATCCAACCCTAGAAAGTCCTGGGGTCCTCGGCCTAGGCCCGCTTCGATGACGCGTTCGAATCCGACATCTTCGATGGCTTGGCGAGCCAAGGCATTATCGACGCCGATGAGCGCTACGACCGGTTCACACGGACTCAGCTTGAAGTCGGGCGCGAATCTGCGCTCGACAATGGTGGTCCGAAAGCCTCTTCGTTCCGCCCAATGGGCCATCGCGCGGGTCTTTTTGCGCCCGAGTATCGCAGGTGTGGTAAGTAATGATGTGCTGAGGTTGGACGGGGCCAAGATGTCGAAGTCCTGCAGAATCAGGTCGGCCGCGAAATCTTCATAGGGCAGGAACCCGAGGGTCCAGAGATAGGCTTGACCGAGATTGCCCATACCGACGATCCAAACTGACGATGGAAGGCGCTCAAGGGTCGGTCCGAGCTCGGCGGATTGCCAGTCTTGGGCGGGACGCCAAAGGTTGAGCCCAATCGCCCGCCGGCATGCCATCGGATTGTTGCCCCTGAGGCGTTGAAATACCTCTGAAACCGCCAAGGCACCCGCCAGCACGCCGGCGGGTGTGATTGCAGGGACGCCATCGAGTTGAAGACCGTCTGTTATTGGGGCGACACCACCACACCAGCCGGATACGACTACCCGAATAGCTAGGGGGTCAAGCGAGTCCCACTCAGCATCGCCGATGATCACCGTGGGGATCATGGGGTCAATAGCGGTCGTTAGGCATCCACCGAGCCCAACGGTGGCGCTTGCGAGGCTGTCGAAGGGTGGAAGCGCAGTGCACAGCTGTCCTTTCGCACCGACAACGGTGACACCGCCGAGCAGCGTACGTGCCGCGCAATTCACCGCGGTGAGCAGCGCGGCCTGGAGGGGCGGGCTCTCGCCTACGTTGGGGCTGGCCAAGATTTGCAGGCGGTAGCCTGCGAAGAGCCGCTCGGCCTCCTCGATGCTGGTCACCTCACCAGTATCGAGTGCGACTTTGACGGTTCTGTTCAGCTGGTCGGCCATCTCGGCCAAATTTGTCATGGGTGATCCCTGATCTTGAGAACGCGCGACACTTGGCAGCCGCCGTAGGCGCGCCACTGGTGGTTGCCGAGATACTCGTAAAATCCGAGCGACCAACACCGGACCGGTGGGCGGGCCATCAAAGGTAGAATCAACGCGAGGTGGCCGGGCCTCGCTATCATGGGGTTCTCCCGGTCTAGGCGGCTTTGGCCAGCCTTCCAGGCGTGGACATGAGCGTCGGCAACCACAGCAAGTTTGAGTACGGCACAGCGATCCCACAGTCGACCGAACGCGTCGGCATGCAGGACGCAGACGCCCGTATCGTAGGCACGGGGGTCAAGGTCGTCATAGTAAACAGGCTCGACAACCGTTCGGGTATGGCCGTTCTTGTGACCCAATAGAAAGGCACCGGACTCGTGGTACCCCTCGGTGCGTAGATGCAGTTCGCGGGTTAACCCGGCCCACAAGGCCCGAGAGAAATGGAGACATGGTTCAGGCTGCACGACATCTTCCGTAGTCGCCCGAGTTCAGGAGGTCGTGAACGATACGCAGGTAGTGAACGATGCCTAGGTCGGGATTCCAAAGCAGGCTCGGATGTTCATTCCGCCAGTTGGCGTGACCCTCGATAGAAACACGATCACAGGGAAGATAGAGGCAGGATCCGTTTTTCCAATCCGGATTGAAGGCGAGTGGAATGCGCTGTCGACCGGTAGGCCACTTGTCGACCGCAAGGGGAGCGTCAAGCTCGAAATTCCAAGGACGCGCAGTGGCAGGTGTACGAGGGTAGTTGGTGCATTCGAAGCGCAAGCCATACTCGATCTGATCTGCAGCCCGCACCGCGAAGACTGCGTAGGGCCAGGACACGGAAATCAGACGCCATCGGCCCGCGGCTGCGCCGCTGAGGTAGCGGCCGCTGGCAAGATGGTCACCTAACACCGCCTCCTCGGGGGAGACTAACTGTTCCATTGTTCAACCCTCGACCCGTTTGCTGGGCACCAAATCGAATGCGACCGTACAGCTTTTATCCTCGGTAACTGTGCCGATGTGAATGTCCCGATCAGGCCGCGTCGTCTTACCCAGAACCTGCAGTACATGCTCCGCCGCGTCGCACGGCGAGAGTTTGAACGCACGGCGCGCAGCCCATCGACGGACCCGTTCGACGGTGGCTCCCGGAGGAAAATGCCGCTTTGCCTCTTCCCCGTTGAAGCGAACGAGTACGTCAATCTTCCGGCAGCGCGTGCAGTGCAGACGGAGTGGCCCGACTACGTCATCGTCGGCAGCAAGCGGAAGAAGTTCTTCGACAATTGCGTCGCGGTCGAGGGCGCAGGCGATATCCTCCATGAAGATTAGGAGATCGTCCTGCTTGGCGTCGGCGTGACCGGACTTTGCGATGACGTCAGCGACTTTGTCCTCCGGGCTCGCCTCAAGCACTGCGATGTCCGCGAGTCCGTGGCCCTGGAGGAATACATGGATGGATTTCATAGCTAACCCCTTGTTGTGGCCCGTCCCATGATCGAGAGCAGGCGTTCAAAGGGTTAATCGCAGACGGGCAGGAAAACCGGAAAAATGTGGGTGCGAGTGCCTATACCGGCACCGCCGGACAAATGAAGTAGTGCGGGCATCTGGGGCAACTTTCGTCTGGGGTCGGAGGGAATCGTCCGGCAGCGGCGTCACGCAATGTCTGTCGGACATCGTCTAGGCGCCTATCCATGACACTGTCGAGAAGGATCGGCACTGTATCGTGTGTCGTCAGGTACTGGATCTCAAACCGACCCGCGCCTCGATTTCTTTGGCGTCCGGCGGCAAGCATCATGGCGTGAAGATGGCGCTGGTCACGCCTGCTTGGAGGGCGTCCTGTACGAATGCGGCGAAGTACGAAGCCTTGGCCGGCCTGTTCCATTTCGTCAATGGGTAGCGCGATTGTGTGACCGTCCAACTTCAAATCCAGCGTCCTGCCGAATTCGATCCCGTCCCTTCGGCGCCCGGTCGCCTGCTCCAAAATTCGGTTGGCCGAGGTCCGATAGAGCGATTCCAGGGCATGGTCATGGGGCCCAATTTCCTGCCACGCGGCTTCGAAATTGGCGGCGAGTGCGTCGGCTTCAACGGGCGTTGCGTGGCCTCCTATCCAGCGGAGGACACGATAGACGGCGCGATGGAAACGCACATAGCCATTGTCTTCGCGGTCGCCACTCAGCCCGAGCACAATCTGATAGAGGTAGCGGCGTGGACACCCCAGGAAGAGCTCTATGTCCCGACCATCATGCTGCAGGTCTTGCACACGAAGGTCGGGTCGATCGCCCGCAGGGTCCTTGAGTGGGAGCGATGCAGTCCATGTCGGCTCAGAATCAGGGGACCTCGGCAAATCACCCATGATCTGGGTTAGGGCCTTGGACGCATTTGAGCGCTGTTTGTCAGAGTAGCGTTGAGCGCGAGAAAGCGACAGGTGATCTTGGGCCCGGGACAAGGAGACGTAGAACAGGCACTCCTCCTCCTCTGCGTGATCATCCTTTGGGTCGGTCGGAAGCATGCCGTCCGCGAGCGGGCAACGTTGCCCTTGCCAGCGCAGCGGAAACATTCCCGCGCCAAGCGTGGGAAGGTGCACGACCTTGAACTCCAGTCCTTTGCTCGCATGTACCGTCATCAGGCGTACCGCATCAATCCCCTCGATCGCGGCCGGCGGCTCTCGGAGTGCTTTTTCGTCGCCGAATATTTCTAGGCGCCGGACCCAGTCGAGGAGGTGGCGTTTCGGATCGCCGTCCTCGACGGTTTCATTTTCGATGGCGAATTGAAGAAACTGATGGACCGCAAGACGGCGCTGCTGATCGGCCGCCGTGTCACCGGCCAGAAGATCTCGGAGAAGCGCTCCACAGTTAAACAGCAGATGACACATGAGCGATCCTGGCCCCGTCTTGTACCCTATTGCCTCAAGGTCTTTCGCGAGCCGTCCCAGGGAGATGCGCCCAGCCTCGGAGAGGGCCGGAACCTCCCCGATGTCTGCCAGAGCGTCCAAAGGCCTCTTCTCCACCTCCTCCGCGTAGGCAAGGAACACCTGGACGTCAGCAAGGGAGGTACGATAGGGTGCGAGCTGCGCGACCCGATAGAGTCCACCGCGGTGTGGTTCCGCAGTGAAGGACAGCAAAGCTAGGAGCCTGCGCCGTAGAAATTTGCGACAATAGGGATGGTATGTTCATGGAGGTGTGAGATGCCGACGACGTTTCGCTCGTATCAGCCGGATCAGCTGCTGATGTTGCCGGAGAGTCTGCAGGATTGGTTGCCGGAAGGTCATTTGTCGCAGCATGTGAGCGACCTGGTGGACGGGCTGGATTTGGGGGTGTTCTACGAGCGCTACGAAGGCGATGGCCGGCGCAAGTCGCCGTATGAGCCTCGGATGATGGTCAAGGTGTTGATTTACGGCTATGCGACGGGGGTGTTTTCGTCGCGTCGGCTGGCGAAGAAGTTGGAAGAAGACGTGGCGTTTCGGGTATTGGGGGCGGGCAATTTTCCTTCTCACCGGACGATTTGCGAGTTTCGGCGGCGTCATTTGGCCGATTTCAAGCGGTTGTTCGTGGAAGTGGTTCGTTTGGCGGGCGCGATGGGTCTGGCGCGTATCGGGACCTTGTCGATTGATGGGACGAAGGTTCGCGCGAACGCCTCCAAGCGCAAGGCGATGAGTTATGGGCGGATGGTGGAGGAAGAGAAGCGCCTGGAGGCGGAGATTAAGGCGTTGGTGGGCCGCGCGGGCGCTGTGGACGAGGAAGAGGACGCGCGTTATGGAGTGGACGTTCGGGGCGACGAGATGCCCGAGGAGTTGAAGCGGCGGGAGGATCGTTTAGAGGCGATCCGTCAGGCCAAGGCTCGTTTGGAGGCGCGTCAGCGGGCGATGGACGATGCGCGGGGGCGCAAGCCGGGACAGGATCGCAATCCGAAGGGCGGGCGGGCGTATAAGCGCGCCTATGGCGAGCCGGAAGCCAAGGCGCAGAGCAACTTTACGGATCCGCAGAGCCGGATCATGAAGACCAGCACGGAAGGTTTTCAGCAGTGTTACAACGCGCAGTTGGCGGTGGAGGGAGAGAACCAGTTGATTGTGGCGGCGGAGGTTTCGGCCAACGCCAGTGATCAGGGGCAGATGCTGCCGCGCTTAGACGAAGTCGAGGCGGATTACGGGGCGGGTCCGGAGACGGTATTGGCGGATGCGGGGTATTGCAACGAGGCGGACCTGGCGTCTTTGGAGGCGCGGGGCGTGGACGCTTATGTGGCTTTGGGCCGGGAGGGCAACAAAGCGGTGGCGGTCAACGCCAAGGCACATCCGGCGCGGACGCGGATGGCCAACAAGCTGGCGACGCCGGACGGCCGGGCGCGCTACGCCAAGCGCAAGTGGCTGTCGGAGGCGCCCAACGGCTGGATCAAGCAGGCGCTGGGTTTTCGCCGCTTCAGCGTGCGCGGCCTGGACCAAGCGCGGGGCGAGTGGGCCCTGGTGTGTCTGGCGCTGAACATCAAGCGGATGCCCGGGCTGGCGGCGGCGTGAAACCAGGAAATTCGGCCCCAATCCGCCCTGCCGGCGGGCCCATCCACCGGCATTCGCCGCCCGCCTGCGGGTCTATGACCCCGCGTGGCGCTTCGGAGCAGGAAACCGGATGTTTCATTGCCCGCAGACCGCCAGCCCGCCCAACCGAAACATCCTACGGCGCACGCTCCTAGGAGATCCCTAACCTCCGGGCGCTCAAAAAGATCGCTCAGATAAAGAACGGGCACGCCCGCCGCCTCTAGGCCGAGCGCGATTTTCTCGAGATTGCCATGTACACGACAGAGGATCGCCTGGTCGCGGTAAGGGGTGCCCTGACTGTGGTGGCGTTCGATCACCGCTGCGATTCCAGCAATCTCAGCGTCGCGGTCACGAGCAACATTGCAGTCTATTGCTTCGCCTCCCGTGCCTCTTTTCGCTTCGAGTGGAACCGACTGTGATCCGTGCACCTTCATCGCGCCAGCATAGGCGCCGAAGGTGTCGACAATCTCCTTGCGAGATCGGTAATTTACCTTGAGCGATTTACGCTGCCCGTTGGGATAATCCTTCTCGAATTCTCGGGTATTGATCGGTGCCGCACCCCGAAACCGATAAATCGACTGGCGGGTATCGCCGACAACCCAAAGGCGTTCTCCGTCGCCTGCAAGATCCTTGACGAGCAGTGCGCTTGCGCGGTTTACATCCTGATACTCGTCAACGAGAAGGTGCTGATATTGTCCGCGCAGCTCGTCGCGGATCTCCGGATGGGCCCTCAACATCTCAACAGGGCGGTTAATCAGGTCGGCGAAGTCAACAATTCCCCTACCGCGCATTCGTTCATCGTAGTGCCGATAGACGCGCGCGACTTCTGCCGCCCTCGCGGCTTTGAGTTGATCGCCCTCCGTTCGCGCTGTCTCGGCCATGCGTACGGCCGCCGCGGCGTAGTCGTCCGGGGACTTCACTTCATCCTTCGCCCTAGAAATCGCGCCCAAGATGTACCGAAGGTTGAGCAACGGCTCATGAAGCAGGAGGTAGTGATCAAGTCCGAGCTGCGGCAGGTCTTGTTCGAGCATGGCCAGAACATCGGCCTGATCGAGCAGCCTGACGGGTTCGGCGACACTTGCGAGGTGGCCAAACTTTCGGAGAATTTCGAGACCGAAGGCATGAAAGGTACCGGCCCACAGCTCGGCGGCTGCGGCAGGCATGGTGGCGGCAACGCGTTCGCGAATCTCGCGGGCGGCCTTGTTCGAAAAAGTGAGCACGAGAATCGATGGAGCCGGGACACCCTTCTTGGTCAGCAGGAACTCTGTACGAGCAATGAGCGTCCGGGTCTTACCGGTTCCAGGTCCCGCCTCCACCAAAAGGGGCGAACCTTCATGCTCAGCGGCCTCTCTTTGGGAGTCATCGAGACCAGGACGCTCGCTTGGCTCGAGATCATCCTCCGATGACTGTGGTGTTTCGGGTAGAAGGAGTGCGACGGCGAGCTGTTGGTGTACGAGACCGATCGGAAGGTTGAGATCCTCCGCTATGCTCGGTGCCGTCTTGCCCTCATCGGCAAAGAGGCGCTTGGCGTCGGAGCGTGGGAGAAGGAACTCCCGGGCGAATACATTGGCGTAGCGTTCCCGAAGTTCTTGGGCGCTGTAGGCTTCGACCCGTCTAAGACCAAGAGGCGTTGCCTCCTCAGGCGCGCCGGGGTCCACAGCTCTGGGCGCGATTGCCGGTTCGTCCGGCGTTTCGATCCAGTAGTGGCCGAACTCATGCGCTTCTACGAAAGCGACGAACTCCGGCGCAAGAGTATTCGAAATGTAAATCGCTCTGGAGGCGCGATGCAGAGCTCCTTCGCCGCCACTAAGCAGAGGGTGTTCGGGCGGTACCGATTGAACTTGGAGTCCTGTTGCCTCACGGGCGGCAGCGAGCAACGAAGACGGCGCATCGTCGCCGCCAGCCGTTAGCCGCATCTCTTTGTGCTTTTTGTTCGCTAAGGCACGAACGGCTCCGAAACTGTCCATGACCTACTCGCGAAGGGCGGGGTCGGGCGGTTCGGCAAGCCAGCGTGCCTTGTCAGCATCGGACAACTCGGCATGCTTGATGAGCTCTGAGAAGTCAGCCTGTGTGGGCACCGGTTGCCTCCGCGACCTGAAAGCGGCAGACAGCTGAGGCGGGAGCACCAAGTAGGTGCGGACCTGCTCAACGCTTCGATTAAGAGCCTCTGCCAGGGCCTGAACTAGCAGCAATGGAATGGTCGCTGGTCGAACCATACGTTCCATGAGGCAGGTCAGTATCGAGCGATCAACCCGAATTGTGTGCTGGAACGAATCAAAATCATGGCCCGCCGCCCCAATCTCCGCTCCGAGGTCTTGCATGGAGTCTGAGTGTTCAGCCTCATCAAGCAGTTGCTGAACTCGGCTCATCGTACGGTTTACAATTCGGTTAACTTCATCCTGCGTTGCCTCTGAAACCCCTTCAGCGGCGTCCACTTCCACCCAGTCAGTTGCAAAATCGACGATTTCAGCCGTGAACTCGGGATACTGGTTCATCCATTGACGAAGCTGTTGGGCGTCCGGAACTGCATGCGCCGCGGCGATCTCTGCTAGTACGTCGTCAAGCGAGGGCTTGGGGGTTGCATTAGTGGTCATCTTCATCTCCTGAGAGCCCGATCGCTGTCTCCGCGGCCTTGAGCCAGTTATAGACTGAGCGCACGGTAGCTCCATGATGTTGGGCGATCTCCGCCTGCGTCATCTTGAAAAGATGGTATTGAATGAAGACCGCTCGTTGCTTTTCGGGCAGCTTGTCAAGCGCCGATTGCAAGAGTGCTCTCGCTTCCTGGCTTGGCAAGCGTGCCGGAACGTTGTCAATAGGATCGAACTGGTCGGTTGGTTCAATCCGCTGATTGGCGCCTTCAATGCGTGCCCTCCGCTTCCGATAATGCGAAATCGACTTTCGGTAGGTGAAGGCCTTAAAATTGCTCTCCAGAAAATCTGCTTTGTCGGCTCGTATCGCCTCGAATATCTCTAGGAGAACCTGCTGCACTTGTTCCTCGCGATCCTCGGGCGACATCCTCTTCCCCCTGGCCTGATAGAGCAGCAACGGTGTGGCCGTCTTAGCGAGGGCCTCGAAGGCAAGGTTCATCACTTTGCGGTTGCCAGTCGCGAAGGCTTGGCGACTGATATGAACCAACGTTTCGAAATTGAACCTTTGAGTTCCGTCCACGGCCGCCCGCAGTGACGAAGTGCGCTGCTCGCTATCCGGGGCGTACCAATTTGCAAGTTCCGCCTCGACCTCTGGGCGCCGTTCGCCGCAGGCAAGGCGCGGTACACCATCAGGGGGGGCGTCGTCACTTAAGTCGTCCACAAAAGTCCTCCAAGTAGGCGCCTAGTATCCTAATCGCTGATAGTTGGAAAAACCGGAAATACGTTCCCGTCCCGGTTCGTGGCATTAGAGTTGGCGCCGGTTGCGGTGTCTTGGCGGGTATCTGGCACGACAGCGTCAACTAGTTAAGGACCAGGCAATTGGATGTCGAGCGGGACGGCCGTTCCTGCCTTTTGGGGATGGGAACTAGCGGCGCAAGAAAGCCACGTCAATACTGAACTGCCGAGCGTTTGGGGCGCTCTTAAACTGCGAGCCCCCGCCAATATTCGAGCTACGGAAGCTCATCCACTTTTGTTCCTCACACGGTTGGGAACCACGGGCGAGCGGTCAAATAGCGAGCCTGACTGCACAGGATCATTTACAACTTTGTCATCTCTCGGAGCATCTCAAGTTGTGCGGCCGGGCTCTCGGCTTTGGCCTTGGCTTCAAGCTGCACATTAATCGCCAGTAACGCCGTGACCGCCTCCTCAAGGCGTGTGTCAATGCTCTTTAGAAGGGATTGGATGTCGCGGAGAGTGACAATCTGGTCGTCGCTCATCAATTGCTCCTCCATGTTAATGGTAATCGGCCCGAAAGGGGAGATAGGGATTTAGGGACCGACTTTCAAGGTACGCGCGGGAGCGCGTAGAGTACCAGCGTCAATATTGATCGCCCATCTTCCACATCCGCGATCAGGCAATTGAGCTTGACCGTTCCCCTCGACCCGCCCCGCCCTGGATGTGGGAAAATCATTACTGGGGAAATTTGCTTCGGCATTGACACTCCGGAAGAGAGCCGCCTGGCGTCATGGACCACGTTAGCGGTGGCGCCCCAAGGAGTTGTCGGCTCTACAGCGAGCCACCGCCTGGGCGCCGCAGCCGAAGGACGAGCCCGGTCCGTACAGGGGCGACGGGCAGGTGTGGAGCAATAGAAATGTCAATTTATGGGGTAAGAAATAGAAAATCACTCGATCCCCGGTGGTATTGTCATGCCTTTGAAATGAAACGTGCGAATTGATCGTTTGCAACAAATGGAAAACATTTGCCGCCAAAAATGAGAAAATGAGGCTATAATGTTTTTCCGCATGAACAACTCGCCTTCCCAGGATCAGGTCCAAGCAATACTCGCCAAGAATGGCCGGGTGCAGGCCTTCCGGGACGCATTTCTGTACGGGTGGGAGGAAGCGCACCGCAGGATTCCCGAAATCGCCTCGTTTGCCCGCGTGAGCTCGAAACGGGCGATCGTGTGGGAGTTTGCCTTGCAGCGGCTGAAATCCAACCTGGCTGACGATCCAGGATTCCGCATGTTCCGGCATATGGATACCGTTTCGATCATCCTGGACGGCGAGGTCCTGCTCAGGCTAAAGAAGGCGGACCAGAGCAGGCGGACCAGCAATTTTCCAACCCGGCAGTCCGGACTGTTCCACTGCCATCAGCAGGATCTGTTCGGTCATCCCGGGGTAAGCCGGGTGCAGGCCATCTACATTCCCAATGACCGGGAGACCGGAATCGAATGGACTGGGATTGTGGCGAAGTCTGTTTCGGGTGACGTGCTGTGGGAAATCGAATTCACCGACGAGATAAGCGCAGTACCGGTCGAGAGCCTGCCGCAAGGGCCGGAAAGGGAGGAGGGGCCTGTGGTCAAACTCAAAGGCACCGAACAGGCCCCCAGCAGGGAGAAATCAAACAGGGGTACGAAGGATCGAATGGGCAGGTAATGTCCGCCCGATTCAACGCTTCTATGCTGCTGTTGGCCAGGCAGTATCGGGGAGAGACGCAGCGTCATGCGGCTGCTGAAGCTGGCATGAGCCACGGCTATTACTCCCGCATCGAGAACGGCTTGATCCCGAATGGGCCGAGCGAAAAGTGCATCAAGGATCTCGCAAGATCGCTTTCGTTCCCAATCGAATTCTTCTTCCTGGAGGACAGGATCACCGGCCTTCCGCTGAGCATTCACCCAATGCACCGGAAGAAGTCAACTCTAACGGGGTCCGCGATTCGACGCACCAATGCGGAACTCAATCTACGATTGATTCACCTACGCAGACTGATGCAGGCCGTGGATATTGAAGCGGACTTTCCGCTTCCTGCCATTGATGTCGAGTACGGAGGCGGTCCACAGGCAATTGCGCAGACGGTACGCCGAGCCTGGGGAATGCCTGATGGACCCGCACGGAATCTCACAAAGCTCTGTGAACGCGCGGGAATCTACGTAATCTGGAGCGAGTTCCCGCTGTCCTTGGATGGAGTCACAATGCGGGACCCCCATCTTGGATCGTGCATTTTCTTGAATCGGAGAGCTCCGGCCGACCGCATGAGAGCCACTTTGGCTCATGAGCTGGGCCATATCGTGATGCATGCTTTTCCGACGGACGAAATGGAAAAGGAAGCCAACGAGTTCGGCGCCGAGCTGTTGGTGCCGGCAAGAGAGTTGTATGTTCAGGTTTCCGGTAACCGGGTGACGATTCCGCTACTCGCGGGGCTCAAGGCGTACTGGCGCACATCCATGCAATTCCTCTTGTTTCGGACTCGCACGCTGGGTCTGATTAACAAGAATCAATATGTCTATCTGTGGAAGCAATTCTCAAGGAACGGTTGGCGCACAAGAGAGCCCTCGGAAACCGAATTCGAACACGAGTCCCCGAGCCTCTTCGAGAACGTCATACGCCTGCATACGAAAGAACTTGGCTACGGCGCAGAAGATCTTTGCAAGCTGCTGTACTTGCATAAGCACGACCTCTATTACCTGTATAGCAGTTACGTGTCCATTTCCGGCCGGGAGCACCTGCAACTCGTCTATCCCGAGCCCGAACCATACTGATCCCCGTAACGCGACACTTGGGCGGTGCCCCCAAACTTAATCGGTTTCGGTAGTTGACCGATGGGCGTCCAGCGGTGAGGTGGGGAGAACCTGCACGCCGGCACCTTCCTCCAACAGGCTTGTGCGAGAATATGGACACTTGAATTTTGTCGCTGCTGGGGAGTATTACTTCAGCAGTGACAATCCAGTCCTTAGTACCTGCGTTGCCCGGCCTGTTTCCTCAGTGATCCGAGTCACGTTTGCAGAGAAGATCCTCAAATAGCTAGGCAGTAATGTGCGGTTCACGAATGCTGCTTTAGGTCAAATGTCCAAAACGCCCGATCCAGCACTCGCAAAGAAACCGCATAGCGTTCGGACAATTTGCGGCACGTTCGCGTGTATTCGCTCCACACCCTTTCGCCAATGGCGCGGTGACAACTCAAAGTGCGAAGCGCTCGGAAATCAATAACGGGGTAGTCGCTGGGAAACGCAAAGTGCAGTAAGGCGCTGGCCATCGCGTAATCAACGCCCTGTAACGCCCGCAAGATACACATCCTCTCACTATCGTCGTGGACTGCCGACAAAACGCAACCTGTTAGGCACCTCACCACCTCAGGAGTGTTGCTTTGAAGAAGCCGTCGAATCCGGCCTGGCGATTTCCATTCGCCAAGCCACATTAATTCCTTGCGTTCCAAATACCCTCTGCTAACCGCAGCTTGGATCAAAGGCGCAATCTTCTCGTCCTTTTGCCTCTCCTCTTTCGGATAGCGATTCGACCAGAGCTTAATCTTCGCCGTGCTGCGTAATTCCGGCGGCAGTTTCATTCAGAGCCTAATTGGATTGTGTGGTGCCGCTAATCAGCGATTAATAGGACGGGTTGTCCTTGAAGAGTCGTGTCCAGATCAAGACCTGGGTCAGAAACGAAGTTGGGTGGAGTGCAAACGGGATCATGGCCGAAGTATAGATCCCAAGATGCCTGTCGAATTGCAGTTTGCAGTTCCGGAAAAGGGTGCTGCGGCTCCGTAAGCATGCCTGCCCAGAAGGGCATATAGCAGAGATTCCACCCGGCGGTGAAGGCGTCCGGATTCCAAGGATGCCCCCAAACGTGACGAACGCCAAAGCCCGAGGCGCGTAGGAAAGGTCGCGCGGAATATATTTCCCAAGCGCGCTGAGCTTTGGAGTTGTCCCCTAGTTTGACTTCCCTTCCTCTCCACATATCCCAGTCGTCCCTTGTTGATTTAGGGTAGTGCTCGCGACTCGTACGAGCGCGATGGGGATACAGAGGCGTTTTCGCTCGAACCCTATCAGGGTGAACGAAATAAGAGTGCTCAAACGCGGCCTGAATGATCGTTTTGCCGCCTTCTTGTAGCAGGAGCGTTAGGGATTCGATTGGCGAGCGTATTTCGCCTTGGTGTATGCAAAATTTGGTCAAGAAAAACTCTGAGTACTGGCGAAAACGCTACAACCATATCTCCAGAATTGTCTGTACGCTATCTCTCGAAAACGGCAGTGTTCGCCAGGAAAAGGGGCCCTTTAACTTGATGAATTTTCCACATCCTGGATGGTTCGGGTCGGGGGGAATGGTCACGAGGAGGAGCGCGGTATCCAAAAAAGGGAATCATTTGGCAAAATCTGCAGGGCGCTTACCGGCGGAATTTGCCAAATAATTCCCAAAACAATTAACCGCGGAAAATATCTACCTTGGTTTCCAGACACTTGCGCAGGCTAAGGTCGTTTGCGCCTACCTCGAACCACCCCCCAGGCTTCTGGTAAAAATCCAGCCCGCGACCGATCTTTATGATCCAGCCGTTGTCGAGGCGGATTTCGCGATCATGGATGTTGGGGTTGAGTTGCACCTTCAGCTCGACATCCAACTCAAGCAGGCTCTGCTTGAGCTCATCGAGTTTCTCGCCAATCTCAGCCAAGTGGGTCGTGTCGTCGTAGCCGGTGATCAGGCTGATCTTCTTCACGGTGCCGGCCTTCAGCACCGTTTCACAAAACCGAACGAAATTCTGAATCTGGTGTTGCAGCCGAATATATGGGTCCTCGATGACGATGGCCTTGGCGCCCTGCAAGTAGGGGCCGAGGATCGACTCGTAGCTGTAGCCGGTATCGCCATAGAGGATGTTGAAGTGCTGTTCCTTCAACTCCACCAGTGTTGGAGCAACCACCGCAGGTGTCGGAGCAATCGGCGACCGCGCCACTGAAGCTTCTGCTGCAACGGAGGGTGCCTGCTGCACGGCTGGCTGCACCTCGACTACCCCGCCGGGCTGCTCATCCGCGTGACTCAGCCGGCGACGAGTCGGCTCTTGCGTCGCGGTCGCATCCTTCGACTCCGGACAAAAAACAACCACCTCCTCGCCACTGGCCTTGAAGTAGGACAGATTGATACGGGCAAATTCATCGTCCGGCTTGCGCTTGTTCATTTGCTCCTTGACTCGGCGGCGGCACTCCGTCGCGTAGGCCACATATTCTTCGAACTCGTTGTCCGTGGGCGGTCCGTCCGGGTGCAGGATTTTCAAGAGCGCGCAAACGGTCTTCTTGATGCCTTTTTCGTCACGCCCCTCGATGGCCCTGCCGAGTCGAATGCGCTTGGTTACTTCCTCGTACCGGTTCGTGTGCTTAAACTGGTAGTGGAAGGCTTCCGCAAGGTAGTCGGTGATAAACCCGTAATTACTGGTCAGGAACTCACTGCTGTTCTTGGGCATCTCCCAGCCCGGGATGTAGGCCGCGAAGCGGTCCATCACGGCCAGATCAAGCTCGGGAGGCAGTGGTTGGAACAGGTCGTGCTCGTTGGAGTTCACCACCTGCTGCACCGACACGTCGATGTTGCCAACGAAGCTCAAGCTGGCATCAGCGATCACCTCGGCCCCGCGAGAAAAGCGGCCGTTGGCCATGAAGTCCTTCATGATCTGAATGGTGTCTGGATCGCGCACCTTGATCCCGCCGACTTCGTCGAACGCGACGGTATCCCAAAAGCCGACCAGGCCTACCTTGCGGCGCGCATTGTTGTAGAACAGCGTGGCCTTGGTCGCCTGGCCACCTGAGATCAGTGTGGCGTAGGGTGAAAACTCGCTAAAAAAGTAGGACTTCCCGGTCCCGCGCGGTCCCAACTCGATGAAGTTGTAGTTGGGTTCCACCAAGACTGCCAGCCGAGCGATGAAATGCATCTGCACGCGTTTCGACAGCTTGCCCGGCTCTAAACCGACCGATCGTAGAACGGCTGCGATCCACTCGTCGCGTGTGAAAGCCGCACGGCCTTCCGTGTAGCGCTCGAAGTCGAAGCGCGAGAGTTGAATCGGCCGTAGATCCTCGATCGAAAACGCGTAGTCGTCCTCGTCGATATCGTTGTGCGCCAGGGTAACTTCCGCCCAGATACCACCTTCGAGTAGGCGATCGTTGTTCCGATAAAATCGCTCTGCAATCGCAATCCGTTGCGAGTTGAAGTTCTCCAGAGATGCCCAGTGGCGTTTCTCTTTCTCGACGTAGCGTACGTGAACCTTATCGATGAACCGGTGCTTGCCTTTGGTGGCGACCTTCGACTGCGCTGCATTGGCTTCGTCTGGCCGCACGTAATTCTCTTGCAAGGAGGAGAGAACGGCCTCCATGCCCGCATCCATCTCCGCCTGATCATTGCTGGCGCAATACTTCGCGAGCAAAAACTCCAGGACGAACGTCGGGACGTTGGTGCCTTTCTTAATACGATGGAGCAAATCCTTGCGAAGCAATTTCCCATCGAAAGTTTCGTTTAATTTATTGTCGAGTTCGTCCATCGAGCTTACTCCGTGTAGTCCGTTTCGAGGGACAAGGCACTGTCTTTTGAAGCAAGGGCCAGCGTGGTCGGATTAAGCGCTTTCACCGAGAATTTGCCCCTGAACTCGTCGTCCATGCGTAGCGCAATTTGTTTACGCTGGCCCGGCATCAATGTCACCGTTCGTGTCGCCGGATTAACGTCGCCGCCAAGACGCGGTTCACCCACGACATTGCCCTTACTGTCCTGCGCTTCCAGCAAGATCTCGACGCTCATTTCTTGCGAAAACATATCATTCACAACCAGCATTACTTCGACGACCGGTAATCTCGTAGTAATTCTCTTGGCGCCGTTCTTATAGTTAAGCTCGACGACTACTTTGCCCATCCCAGGCTGAACCGCGGTATCAAGGCGCGCAACAAGCACCGGCACGATAGCCTCGGCCAGGGATGCACCTCCGTGGAAATATAGGTGCCCTGAGCGATATGGCGCCATACTGCGGGGTAACGCGGCCTGGGAAAAATCACCTCGAATACCGATCTTCTCTGCGCTGACCACGAGGCTGTGCCCATCCGCCGAGCCATCGCCAAGCATCATTCGGTCATGCGCATTCACCAGCCATTGGCCTTGAGGTTTGACGCACACATCCCCAGCCTCCGCCTGTGCGTTCAGGAAGAACCCATGGTCGGTCACGATGACTGCTTCCTTGAAGCCCATGCCGCGCAGCTTGTGCAAAGCGACGCGAATCAGCTTCAGCGTGCCGGGGATCAGACCCAGCGTGGTCTCGGGATTGCTTTCCAGCTGACTGTCGATTTCCGTGGAGCGCAGCACCAGCAGATCGACGGTCTCTGCAATCTTCGGTTTGCCGCGCACAAAATCGTTGAGCAACATCTCCGAGAAGCGATCGCCATAACGCTTGGCCAGCACATTCATGCGTTTTGGGACGTTACCCACCGGCGCCCCGGCCAGCTTGGGCAAGAGTGAGTCGTTCTCCAGCGACAGGGTCAAACCCGCGCGTGCGCCAGGCAGCAAGCTCGCCATACCCACTAAAGTGATGGTCGGCAGTTGTGCATAGGCGGCTTGTAGCTCGACCGGCCCGTCCTCCGCCAAGAGTTTCTCAAGGGCCACTCCCAGCTCGTAGCGCAGGGCGTCCACCATCAAGTAGGCCACCTTCCGCCCGCTTTCCTTGAGCCGATCCGCCACCAGGCGATCAAAGGCATCGGCATTGGCCAGCCGCCCGGTGGGCGGCCAACCAGCGGTCTCGACGTACTTCACAAACACACCTTGAACCTTTTCGGCCAGGCGCCGATAACGTGCACGAGCCTGGCTGATCACCTCGTGCATCAAGCCGTGTTGGTCGAAAAAGTCGCCTGCAGCCTGCTCAAACTCGCGCTGCAAGCGGTCTGCTTCGCGCAGGCTGCCCAGGTAGAAATCGATCAGCTCTGCCTGAGAGCGAGCATGATCTGGCAACTGGCGCTCAAAGTCTTCGCAGGCCTCAACCAGACTCAACCCGGAGCGCACCAACTCCCACTGCGCCTGGCTTTCGCCCTTGCCCAGCCACACAGAGCTCTTATGGCGAGTCAGCACACGGCGTGTGGCGTCGGTATCCCCAGTGACGATGCCCTTGATCGCCGTGCGCAGGAAAGTCCGCTCTTCGAAGGGGAATGTGTCGCGCTCGCCCAGGTCTTCAATCGTCCCGCACAGATCGGTCAGATTGAGCTCCGCCTCGATGGCTTCCGCCCGTTCGATATAAGCCGCGCGTGACTTCGGGTCGCTGCGCAGGCGGTCGCACACATCTTCGACGATGGGTCTGGCTTCCATCGCTGCGTGCGGCACGCCCTTCAGGGTTTCTGGCAGCGCCACCGGCAGATCGAACACGAACTCGCTGAATAGCACATAGCGCCACAGTTCATCAGCCAGGGCCGCCCAGGTCTTACCGCGCGTTTTCAAGCTGAGGCCCAAGGTCGCGCGGAGGAAGTCGCGCGCCTCTTGCGCCCAGCCTTCCTGCACCTTCAGCGCATCGGTTTGGCTGGCGCTCGGTCCCAGAAGTGCCGCCAGAATCTCCCGGCCCGATTCCACCCGCAGAGTGGCTCGCAACTGGGGCCAGCTCACGCCGCCGCCGATCGCGTCGATTACCTCGAACGTCGGCCCGGAGGGAGATCCGGCAAACACTTGGCGGATCTCGGTCGCGTGATCCGGCCTGGCGCGCAGGCAAAGGCTCAGGTATTCGTCGCCATCGTCCTCTGGGAACACCGTACCGCATTCTGCGTACAGGGCGAACGGGTCCTCCTGCTTCTGCTCGTCGGTCTCTGGCCGCTTTGTCGGCACATAAATTAAAACCCCTTCCAGCGGTGCTTTGGGTTGTCCCACCTCGCGCAGAGCCAGCAGTGCCGCCTCGCGACTTTCGATGCTGCTTTCGGATGTGTCGATCACGCGAACCTTGTCGGCCGCCAGAGCGAAGCACTGTTTGCGGTAGCGCTTGTCGGCGTCGTACACAACGAGGGCACCAGCTTGTTTCAAGCGCGGGCGCAGCACGCTCTCGCGGATAAATTCAGCAATACTCATTCATCACCCCCGGCCTTCCTTTTGCCTCGTGCCTTTTTCGGTTTGGCCTCCGGCTCGATGTACAGATCTTCTAGGCCATGTGCGATGGCAAGGCTCTTATCTGTATTGCACTTTTCGCGCACCCGATCGGGCCAGTAGTTCATGGCCAGGTGTGCCCAGTCGTAATCGCCTTTTTCCAGCTTGGCCCAGGTATTCTTGAGCAACTTCTGCCAGGGCTTGTGGCGGAATAGAGGCCACAGTGGCGCGGCGCTGATCTGCACGCCGTCGTCGTGGCTTGGTTTATAGGTGGGTGCGAGCTTGAGCAGCGTATCGCGCAGCTCGATCAATTCAAGCTCAACAGCTTGCAGGGTTTCGAACTGATTTTCGTCGTCGCGTGTCCGGGTAGAACCCTTGTTGCGCAGCGCCGTCACGTCAGCGCCGACCTGCTTAAGCTTCGGCTCGACAAAGTCGTTAATGGCGATGTAGAGCGTTTGGCTCGTGAGGCTGGGGTAATAGACCCACAGCACGTAGCCGCCGGAGGCCGTGGAGAGAGGCCAGTATATTGGCGCTTTGCGGCGGCTCTTGGAATAGCTCTGCAGATGGAAGGCGAAGAAGTCCCGCTGCAGCCATCTCCGGACATCGTTCGGTGTTGTTACAGCAATGCGCGACAGCACCTCCTCGATCAGACGTGCGAGGTCATGTGGGTGGCCCTGGTCGTCGACCAGAATGCCCGCGTGCGCATGAAACGATTTGGCGCCAGCGGGCAACATGCCTGGACTCATGGCGGGCAGCGGGTCAAAAGGATCAGGCTCTGGCGGCACGGCGCGTTCGCCGTTTGCTAGGCACAAATCAAAGCGGCCGAATGCTATGCCAACAGCCCATGATTGACGAGAGGATGCCTCGTTACCCATCGAGTCGTCGTCACCTATGCTTTCGTCGCTCCGATTGCCATCATCTTCTTCGACCTTCACCGCACCAGTTGACCGCACCAATGCCTCGTTATGGTCGCGCTGCAAAGCACGAAACTGGTCTGACGTGAGTCCGCACAGGTGAGCTATACGTTCATCGAAGGTTGCGCCAATCAAAGTCTCTCGGTTGAATGGTTGACGCGTTCCACCTGCACCGCTGAAAGAGGGGAATGTGAATAGAATCTCGGATTCGTCACGCTTAAACTGTTCAGCCATCCGCCTACGAACATCTGAAATGATACGGGATGCCTCATTCAAGTCATTGGATTCAGGCTTGATATATGGAATTGCCGAAACCATGGAGTTTTGGAACTTTGGCTGCCAGAAAGCTTCGCCGCGAAACCGTGCAACAGCAGTTGCAAGATTGGATGACAACAAGGCGGCAAGCCAAATTTCAGAGCCTTCCTTTGGGTACACTTGGCTTCTGCCAGCAGTCGGAATAACGCCCGAAGGCACGATATAGGGTACCAGTCGACTTGAGCGAAGCATGTAGCCGAGGCCAGGCTTGAAATACATAGATTCAGACCTTACGTATTTCGACGCAGAGTGTCCGTTTCCAACGTGATAGCCCTTAATTTCGGCTCCGTCGTCAAACCAGTTGACTAATAGATGAATCGACGAAAGGACTGGTGACGCTGATTCTGTTTTCGAGTACCACGCCCATCTTTTACTCTTGCTCGATTCGATCGATTGACGTCGAAGTTCTTCTATATCGTGCGTTTTTGTGGGAAAGATGACTTGGTTACTACTTACCTCCCACCAAAGTCTCAGGAATCTAAAATCATCCCCGGTCTGCAAACCAACCCTTATGGAGCATTCCAACGGCTCAACTACGGGGCGCGCTGCAATTTTTTTGGCGATCGAATCGTTGATCCAATACACGTATGGAATATCGTCGAAAAATGAAAATTGCTCGACTTTTCGTATGAATAAGTTGTTGCCATCTAGCCCATTATTCAGACAGCGAATTGATTCGAGCAGACCGCTGTTTTTGTCAGCCCGGTTGATCTCGCGAAAGAAGATCGATTCATCTCCTTTTCTACTACTCCTCTCCCAAGTGACAGCCGCCGTTTCCACCATCGCATCGAGCACGCCCTGCCCAAAATCAACAAAACTCTCCAGTACGAGATCCTCTGCCAGCACATACTTGCGAAATGATGAAAAGCTTTGTAGGAAAAAACATGTGCGACTCACGATCGCCCCAACACGCCCCCCCGGGTGAACCAATTGTGTTGCTCGCTCAATAAACTGCGTGAGGATATTTCCCTTGGATCGTGGCAATGTCTCTTCGAGGTAGGCTTTTGTCGAGCGTGCAGGCTCGCCAAACGGTGGATTCATTACCAAGACATCAAATCGCTCGCGCGAGAGGTCAATCAGCCGCAGCCCATCCAGAGCATCTTGAGCAAACAATCGTGCCTGATATGTCGATTTCGCCGCGTGAGAAAAATTGAGGAGCGCCTCACGCAATCTAGCTTCGGCTTGCCTCCATGTCTCTTGCTCCTGTTCGGCGAATAGACCCGTCCCTTTCCCTACATAAATCTCTCTGGTTAGCCTCGGGAGATCTTTTTCAGCCTGTAGCAGCACGCCTAGCTCGGGAAGTCCCTTTAGCAGCTGTAGTGTTTTCTCAAACAGATCAGCGTCTCGCTTACATAGACTGTTCGAAAATTGCCGGCGAAGATCGTACTCTGCAGGCGGTGCAGTAGCGGCCACCACATGACCGTGACCAATCAAAGGACGATCCTTGGCCTTGACTCCTGCATCGTGCCAGGTGCGCTGTGCCAGCAACCACAGCGCTAACGAGGCGATCTGCGCGGCGCGTGGGTCGATCTCCACGCCATAGATATTGTATTTAACGATCAAACGCGGCACGTCCCGCAGAAATGCAACTTCATCACCATAGGTCTCGCTCAGTGGCTTGAGTGCAGCCTGTGGCTGGGTGGAAACATCCAGCGAGCCAGGACCATGCTGTTGCTCCCAAATCCAGGCCTCGCGATAGATCTCGGCGAACAAATCGAAGGCATACAGGCCGAAATGCATGGAGCCGCAGGCTGGGTCCAGCAGCTTGAGGGTGCGCGGGTCGCGCAGCTTGGTAGCGGCCTGGGGTACTTCGTCGGGTTTCACCAGAAGGTACAGGCAGCTCTCGCGTAGATCAGTTGCGCCCCCGGTCGCGTTGAACCAGAGGCGCCCCAGGGTGTTGTCCACCAGAAACTCGACCACGTAGCGCGGAGTGAAGAATTGATTGCGCACGGCCAGCTCTCGGCTGTTGCGCGGCGCCTGCGAGGCATCGCGCATTGCCTTGCGCTCTTCCTTTGAGTTGAAGTATTGGTAGATCCAGCCGATGGTTTCATCCTCGCTCCACAGTGGGGCGATGTCGGCATCGTTGATCAGGTTCAGCACCCGTAGCAGTGCTGCCTCACGCGGGAAGAGCCGGCCTTGTGGTGAGTAGCGATCGAAGAGGCCTGGCAGGTCTTGTGCGAGTTCATCGAACACGCTGAACAGATAAACACGGTAGGCATCGCCGGTTTCCCCCAGGCCCGTACCGGAAAGGCGCGCGTAGAGCTGAAAGCCCCTGGCCTGGAAGCCGTTACCCACCGACTCGACCAACAACCCACGTGCCTCGGCCATGCGCAAGGCGGCTAAGCGGTTGAGCACTGTAAAGGCCTGCTCGCGAGCGATACGGTCCAATCCCTGTTTGGCATTCATGTCGCCACCGGCGCAGTAGTGCGCCAAAGTGTCGCGCAAGATTCGCGCGGATTCGCGCTGTGCGTCATTGATGTGGCGCAAGCTGGCCAACTCGGCCACGGTGCCCGAATTCGGGTCCATGCCGTAGTCGTTCTGGAGTTGGCGGGTGAACTCCTCTTCCAGCACGAGGCGCGCGTCATTAACGAAGCGCTGCAGGCGGGTTCTTGTTGATTGGTCGAAGGCCATCAGTCGATTCCTATTGTTCTGTGACCGCTTGCTGCGAGCCAGGCGCTTGCCAGTCCTGGCCAAAGTGAGTGCGCAGACTCTCGATGGCGGCCGGCAACGCGCCCTCGCAGGTCACGCCCAGGTAATTGGCCGCCCGTGTGGTGCCCACGTACAGGTATTTGTCGAACATATCCGGATGTAAAGGGGCGAGCTGGTCAATGCCGACAAAGAACACCGCCTCGAACTCCAGGCCCTTGATGTGCTGGATGTCGAACACGCGCACATTGCTCTCCTGCCCCACGGCCTGGCCCTCGCGGCAGGCAATGACTTGGATGTTGTGTTCGGCCAGCGCGGCGTTGAGCGCCTCGGCCACTGGGGCCACGTTATCTTCCGAGTTCACAAAGATAGCGGTGGATGGCAGCTGGCCCACGAAGCGCTCGATCTCACGGATGCGATCAGCCAGCCAGCTGACCACCGTCTCTGCATCGGCGGCATGTTCCAGCAAGGCGGGCGCCACTCCAGCGTTATCTACATGCGCGGGCAAGCTGGCGTACTGCTCAGCGCCGCCTACTGCACGGATCATGGCGCGGGCCAGCTCGTTGAGTTGCTTGCTCTGGCGATAGGAGACGGTGACCTCCTTGATGTCGAAGTCGGCAAAGACCCACTTCAACTCGTCAGCGGAGCGGGCACCCCAGGTGGTCAGGCGCTGATTGAAGTCGCCACAGGCGAAGAACGAGCGCAGGCGCGGATGGGCAAGTGCGGCCATGCAGGCGAGCTGAATGGGCGAGAAGTCCGTCGCTTCATCCACCAAGACCTGATTCCGGTAGCGCTCCAGAATGGGCCGTAGCGATGACCAGGCAGGGCTGTTGATATCGCGCAGGACGTTTGGGCGGCTGATCAGATCGGCCGCCGCGCGCAGGACTGCGAGCAGCACAATGTCCAGTTCCAGCGGGTGGATATCACGGGCCTCGAAGCCTTCGTTTCGGTACCAGTCACCTGACTGCTGGCGTTCACGTCGGAATGCTCGGTAGCGTTTAGGGATGCCATCAAGGTAGCGCTTGACCGGGTTTACGAAGCGACGGGCGTTGGTCTGCACCAGCAGGCTCGCACCCACCTCGGCGCGATCCGCCTCTGTCAGGCCACGATCCGCCAGCCATTCTATGATCTTGCCATTGCGAGAAGGCTTGCTGACGGTGCGCTTGGACGCCGCAGCCCGAGCTTCGGCACGCATGGCTCGCATGTAGGCGTTGACGGCGGCGGCACGACCCGTGCGCAGCGCTGTGGCGTCTTCTTCTTCGTCGGCATCGAGGTCGTCTTGCTCGTCGGTGTCCGGTGTTTGAGCTTGCTGCAGGCCATCGATAAAGCGTGCCAATTCATCGAGGAATGCACGATTGCGGTTGAGTTGCAGGTTGAGTGCGGCCCTGATTTTGTTGTCGGAAGCTTCCTTCAGACTGGTGACGAGTGCTTGCACCTTAGGGAGCTCTGCTGCCAGTGATCCGAACGTGAATGCCAATACGCCATCCCCCGCCTGCACCAGGATGCTATTCAGCCGTTCGCCCAGGCTCTGGACTTCTGGTGCCTTGGCCTCACGGAGCATGGTGACGGCTTCATGCAGATCTTGTGCATAGACGTTGCGCTGCCACGTGTTGAAGTCATCGAACCATTGAATCGGACGATCCAGCGCCTCTGCGCTCAAGCTTGGCAGGCCGTCCTTGAGGACAAAGGTGCCACCAGCCGTGGCGGTTCTAAGCACGCCGAAAGTGTTTCTGGCCAGCTCTCGTCGGAAGTCCCGCCAGGTTCTGATGCACAGATCGGAGGCAGGAACGCCCTCGCGCGCAAACGCTTCTTTGAGGTACTGCTTGAGTAACTCGGTCGGCGTGAACATCAGCCAGCTATTGGCGTGCGCGACGTCTTGGCCCGTACTTACCAACTCGACAAGGCGTTGTTCGCCTTCTTCCAAGAATGCGGTGTCGAGCTTTTGGCCCAGGCGGCGGATCAGGGTCGTCGTCTTGCCTGTACCCGGCGGCCCAAGAATCAGCAGGCGTTTGTCGAGGGGGAGGCGGAAAATCTCGTCCTGATACTGATCGAGAATGGGCTGATCCCGCAGCCCCATTTTGGTGATGACACTGCGACGCACGCCGTCGATGATATTGGCCCTGGCGGTTTCTTCGGCCAGCAATTGGCTCAAAAGATCTTCAGTGACTTCTTCGCCAGCGACTTCTGTCAGCAAAGCGCGCAGCGACTCGATGGTGAGCGGGCCAAAATGCTCAGCTTCCACCACGGTGTTGCGAGAATCCCAGCCATCAGCGAGTGCGGCGGGTTTTAGTTGGGCGCGCTCTAAGACCTTGACAACGGTGCCATTGGGCAGTCTGAATTCGGCTCCGATCGCTAACGAGGCCAAGCGCCCGACCGGAGCCAGGTAACTGGCGAGATTGGAAAATCCTGAGACCGGCATGGTTCGGCAAATGTAGTACGTGCGCTCTTCGCCTTCTTCATCCACCACGACAACACGAGCAATTGCCGGTTCTGCTGCCAATACCTGATAGCTCTCTCGGTTGACCTGGCTGATCTGATCCAGATTTTGGATAGCAGATATGGACGTCATCGTGTTGATGCTCGCCAAGGCATCGGAGCCCAGCGTTTGCCCACCGTGAAGCTTGCTCCTGGCAGCCGCAGCGATGCTGTCGAGCTGGGTTAGCGCCTCGCCAGCGACATGTTCTAAGTGTTGCCTGGATTCAGTTGTTAGCTCCATCATTCGCTCCCATCCGTTCCCGGCTGGTCGCCGACGACAAGTGACACCTCGACCTCGGCATAGAGGCCGAGTTGTGCCTTAATCTCCTGAAGCTGCTGAATCAGCGCGTCGATGTCTGCAGCCGATGTCATCTTCATGGGCACTGCGATCGACTTGGTAAGCTTGGCCGGGCCTTCATCACCAGTCTTGGCTCGCTCTTCCTCTATGCGCTGGCGAAGCCGTTCCCGGCCCTGACGCTGGATCGAGCGCTTGAGCTCTTCAGAGGTGCTGTTGATGTCGTAGTCGCGGGCCAGAATCTTCTTAAGCCCGGCCTGGTCCAGGGTGGCTGCCAGGGCAAGGCCATCCAGCCGGTTCACGGCGTTGCCGCGCTCTTCCTGGGTGAGCTCTTCCCACTCGGGGATACGCTGCAGATCCTCTACGCTGTCCTTCAAGCGCGACTTTTGTTGTTCACACAGGGTGATGACTGCATCACGCACCCGGCCCTTCAGGTGGGTGAGCTGCGAGTTGAAGTCTGCGGTGTGTTTGTAGAAGTCCTCTTTGCCCAGGCGCTCTGACAGGGTCCCCATGTCTTCTCTCAGTTCGCGGCGCAGCTCACCCGGCACGCCGGTGTCTGGCAGGGAATCGATGTCGCGGCGATGGGCTTGAAGATCCCGAAGGGTGGTATCGAGCCCGTTGTCGAGCACGCGCTTCACTTCGAGCGCCCACTTGAGGTTGTCGTAAATGGCGGAGTTTTCGGCACCTAGGCGCTGGGGTGCGTCCGAGGCGTCGGTGAACAAGACATCAGCAATGTCCTGGTTCAAGGTGCGGATGCGGTCGCTGCCCGCCAACCCAAGGCCTCTGAGTTTTTCTGCCAAGGAACCATAGTCGTGCTGGAAGCGCAGGAAGTGCTTCGCCGCTGCCTTGCTGATCTCCTGCTCCAGCGGAATGACCATGTCGCCGACCAGCTCGGTGAGCCGCTCTGCCGCCCGACCGAGAGTTTCGATGGACGGGCGCTCGTCGCGCAGAGCGACGCCGGTTTTCTTAAAGGAGTTGTTGGTCTTCAGGGCATCGATCGCCTGCTGCCCAGCGGCTGTGACTTCGCGCCCCGATACCTTGAGCTTGATTTCGCCGGCCATCAGCATGGCCGCGACGATGTAGCGCGTCGTATCTCGCGACCAGCCGAAAGGGTCGCTGCTGAAATCGTCGAGCACGCGCTTGCCATCGACTGTGCCGCGCTTGTCGATGTAGTCGCGGATACTGATCATCGCCTTGTGGTCCGTCTTGAAGGAGGCGCGACCGGCCACGGTTTGCACCAGGCCGAGCTGGTCCAGCGCACTGCTGATCGCACCGGGATTGGCCACCTTCAAGAGTTTTTCTGCCGTGTCGGTCCTCGCGCGTACTGGTGCTTCGGCATAGCGGTCGAACACCTGACCAGCCACATCGGCGAGCAGTTTCCTGGCCGCTTCCAGCAGGTCGCCATCTAGCGCCGATACCGCCGTCGCCTGCCCCCGGAAAACAAACGAGCCGGCCCGCAGAGTTTGCTTGATCTTGCTCTGGAGCTGGGTCGCCAGTTTGGCGGCGCGGTCAAGCTGGCCGGTGCAGTAGTCCTTGACCTCTTGGTCGGGCTCGTTGCGGTGCAGTTCGGCGATGCGCTGGCAACGATAGATTTCGTTGGACAGATCGTCTAGCTCGGGGTTGGACCGGGCCAACAACCCGATGATGTTGCGCCTCGCGCGGCTGCGGGAGTCTTCCAGCATGCGGTTCTTGGCGGTCTCGTAGTCGCTGGCAGGCACCAGCTCGACGACGGTTTGGATGGCGCTCTGATCACCAGTCAGGCTGGTGATGGTGCTGCCGGCCTGGACCTTCAGGCCCGTTGCGACGGCCATCGTGCCGTGGAGGCTAACGCGGGGTAGCGGGTCGAAGGACTCGCGCAGCGCATCATTGAAGATGCGCTTCACATCCACGGTTCGCAGCGCAATGGCGCCACGCTCTTGTTCGATATCGCGCAGCTTCTCGCTGAGGAAAACAAGGTTGCCGTCCTTCTCGCCGATTGGTACATGCACGTCCCCCAACATTTCTTCCACGGCATTGCGCACCGTATCGAGCTGTGAGGACGCGGTGATCGACGGGTGCATCAGGCTGGCGACGTTCTGGACCGACACCGGCAAGTTGCCGAGGATCTGCAACACGGCGACGGACTTGGCGATGTCTTGGTGGATTTGCGAGTCCGGGAAGCGAATCTGGACCTTGCCAATCGCCTGGTGAATGGAGGTAAATGCACGGCGAACGTCCTTCTCCAACTCGTCGTACAGCGTGACGGTGGTGGCGAGCCAGCCCACGGGCTGATCGGCCATCGCCTTGGTACCGCCTTCACCCTTCAGGACGTCCTGGATCACCTTGATCGCAGAGCGCAGGCCGATGCCGCCGGTGGATTTCGCCAGTGCGCCGAGCAGGTGCAGGAGGATGTCAAAGTGAGCGGGCAGGAATGGGTAGAGATTGGTAAAGCTCTCCTTGCTGAAGCCCGCGTCGTAATACTTGGCGTCTTGCAGTTTTGTATTGTGCCGCAACGCTTGGCCGTGAGCATCGAACAGCTTGCCGAGCTCGGTCTCGCCAGCCGGTGACTTGCCGAGCAGACGGCGATAGCAGATCTCTTTGATATCACTCGATTCAAGGTCAATCTGAATCGGGAAGCGATCTTTCAGCTTGTAGAGCTTGTCCGAGTTCAGTGCTGCGCGAGGATCGTCTTCAGTGAGAGTCTGCTGCGCGGTGGAGATGATCCAGGCCTTGCCGTCGCCCAGCCGTTTGAGGTTCTTGGCCAGGCCATCGAGATTGAGGATTAAATTGTCACGCGAAGCGACGTACTGGCCCACTTCGTCGATGATGAAGATGATGTTCTGTTTACCGCTTTTCTCGCGGACGATGTCGATCATCTCCTGAACGCGCTGGTCTTCGAATTGGAAGAAACCTTCGGTGCTGGACGAGAAGGACTTTGCCTCCGGGAAGAGCGCCGGGTACATATCGTGAGCGATCTTCGGAATCAACCCATCGATGGCTAGTGGATTGTTCTGTACGCGCGCCCAGGTGGCACCCGGCAGCTCCTGCGCGGTGCGCTCATGCAGTTCGGAAGTTCGGCCGTCTTTCTCGACCATGCGCTCAAAGGCGGCAACCTTGAGGTTGCGCGAGTAGCCCGCCCACTGGAGCACCTTGAAGTAGAGGACGGTGGAGACGTCCTCCATCGTGGCGCCGGCAAGCATTTCGCTCGCAAGGTCCAGCATAACTACGGCAGCCGGGAACCGCTGCGCCACAGTGCTCAGAAGGGCCTTTGTTTGCGGCTTATGCAGGCGATCCTGCAGATATTTGATGAACAGCGTACCCCCGATGGTTCGCTGATCATCAATTGCCAGGCCGAGGTACTTGGTGAACGAGCTCTTACCTGACCCGTAGAAGCCCGAGACCCAGACGCCGACCTCATTCTCGCCACCGGATTCCATCGCTAGCTGCATGCGATCGAGGAGCTTGCGGAACTGCTCCTCAATGCTCTCAGTAACCACGTACTCGGAGATCTCAGCCTTGAGGTGGCCTTCTTGCGAGGCGCCATAGGTGATGACCTTCTCGATGGTCCGGTAGATGTCCTTGGTTGGGTCGAAGAGTGATCGGATAGTCATAGGTTTGTACCAGGGTTCTTTTGCCTGTTCAGCCGCCGACGTGAACGGAGCGGTAGTTGCCATCTTCCGGGTAGAAGCCGAGAAACTTCAGGCGCGTCTTGCCGGTTCTCGCGCCGGGGTACAGAAAAATCGTCGGCACGTGAAACTTGCCTTGGAGCTGACTTTCGATAGCACCAATGCGCAGATACGGATGCAGTGCCTCGAGGTCAGTCACCAATAAAAGCGCGTTTCGCTGGCCTTCGAGGAGCCGTAGGGCGTCTTCAAGGCGCATCAGTAGGCCGTTATCCGCCGTCAGGATGTCTGCCAGTGCCTTATTGGTGCGCGGCCAATCCAGCGGGGCGGACTTGTCTTCCATCACGCAAAGCGACCAGAGCGGGTCGTCTTTGAGCAGGGCCCAGATCTGTTCCGTAATGGAGAATGCGTGCACATCCCAGCCTTCCTGGTGAAGCTTGGCCACCCAGGCGGGCGTTTGCCGCTTCACGTCAAGGATTTGCTCTGGGGGAAAGATGAGGTAGTAAATCGGCTCGAAGCTCGCATGACCGAGCTCGCGCCCGTGCCTGATGCGCTCGCGTAGTTCGTCGAAATCAGCTTTGAGTGAGGACATCGCAGAGTGCCTCCATGTCTTTTTGTTTCCAGCTAGTCCAGACCACATCGCCAGCCGATTGGATGATAAGCCTTCCCTTCAGCGAAAGCCGCTTTATCTCTTCCAACACGTCTTCGCGCGCGAGGCCAAACAGCTGCCAGTCTTCGTGTGTGAGCAGAGCGTTGTCACCGACGCCAGAGAAGTGCAGCTCGTATGCCAAATATGCGGCGACTTGCGATGAAATTCGAAAAGGCACAATTTTTCGACTTGTCTTCTGACCACGCTCAAGCAATCCGTAGTCTGCACAACACCGAGTCAAGTATCCGGCCACGTTACGCACCACCTTTTCTGACCAGCGCTTAATGGTCTTATGATCGTCGATCGCCCGTTCAACAAATCGCCGCGCTTCCTCATTGGCAATCACTGTGTATCCGCCCGCGTACCGAACCCAGTAAACCTCCCGTACGAAATCTCTGAGGATTGAATTGGCTCGACAGGTAAATAACAACATCAACTGAGCTAATTCAGGGCTCGAAAGCACCGGGCTAAGCCTTTTTAGATGTATGGCAGGCCTGCCGTCCGCCACAAGATAGCGGGGAGCGAAGCACTCGACGACTATGTTGCGAAGGCGGCGTGCGGTGACGGTAGGAAAACGTCCCGATACCAGCGCGGCCTCGTGCAACTGATTCGCGGACATGCCGGGAGACCACAAGTCGAGCAAATTCTTGGTCTCATTCACAAGCCCAAGGCCCGCACCCAACTGACTCGTGTATGGCTGTTCTTCCACGATGGCTATCGCACCAGATACGGATAGCTTCTGGCGTTCAGTGAGAAAGCCGACAGGTAGGCGCCCGCCATGACCGTCAAGGTCTTTGCAGAGTCCAGGTCCTTGATGGTCCCGATAGCTTTCGGTCCCACGCTAGACGGGGCGCTCATGGGGGACAACTGCTTCAATGCTTCCAGTGCTTCCTCTTTGGTTCGGGGACCTCGGTTAACAATTTCTTCTCCAACGCACCTTATTACGATCGAGTGAATATCCTGCTCGACTTCTTCCGGCAAACGGAACAGGTGGTAGCTTCCCACGCTCAAATGCTCATCGTGCAGTCTTCGGGCTGCTTCGAGGACTCCGTGGTATTGGGCCAGCCGGGAGGTCTTTGAGAAGACTGGCTCAAGGAAAAGCTGGCTCGACGCCTCATAAAATGCCGTTGGCCACCAGGCGAATTGAGCGCGCTCGCCAAGGAAGCCGACGAGCAGCCTCATTTTCAGTAGTGTCGATAGGTAGGATTCCTTCATCTCAACTCTCTCGGTTCATTTGTATTGCCAACGCGACAGGCTCGAGCAACAGAGTCGATCTATCAGTCCCATTCGCCGAACAGGCAAAAGCTCCAGAGTGTTCAAGTTCCCACACCGCCGCCGCCACGGTGCCCGCTACCGACGCCTCGAACCCATCGATCGACCTCGTCTTTTCGAAATTTCCAGAGCCGCCCCACCTTGTGGGCAGGCATCTGCTTGCGGTCGATCCATTTGTACACGGTGTCTCGCTTGACCCCGAGGTACAGGGCAATCTCGTCGACCGAGAGCCATCGGTCTTCAACCATCTAACGTTTTCCTGGCGCGAATCCGGCAGGTGGTCGATGCCAACCTTTAAGTGCTGCGAAAAAATAGCGAATGCGACTGTCCAATATAGAAGGCTAAATCAGGTCTCATACCGGTAGAACTATGATAGCCGTTCCAGTAATTGTGGCATATGCCCCGATTTTTTACCTTCCCTTAAAAACGGGAATTATGTAGCACAATTCGCCGGTACGCGCCCCGTGGATTTTGCTACATTATTCCCATTTGAAAAGAGACCGGGCCAGCTAGATCGGGCGTAATGTCGTATCCATTGATTTCAATCTGGATCTGGTCCGGTTGAAGCCATTGGGTAACGCCTTCATGCCTGTCCTTTCGATTGAGGTCCTGTTCCTCTTCCATTTTCTTGAAATAGGACTGCCGGTTCAGATAGAGCTTTCCGGCAATGAAGTCACGGGCGTGGCCTTCCTTTTCGAAGAACTTGACGAGTGTAAAGATTCTCATTCGGTGCTCCGTCCACGCTGGTCTGTAAAACTAACCGCAATATTGCATGAGCGCGCAGAGGGCGCGCGGAAAAAGGGGTTTTTCGGCGCTACCTGGGCGTGACGAGTCCGGAGAGGTCTTGAACGGGGCGCGAGAGGCGCTGGATCGTAGTTGTTTTTGCCCGGGATTAGGCCGTTGTGCGGCATCGGGGCGAGCGAACCGGGAGCTTGGAGCAAGCTCGGCGACAGACGGACTGGATACGTTGTTATCCGGGCTTGAGCCGGGCAGCGGCCAGAAAGAACAACTCCTGATACGGATGAGCGCTGGACAGCAACAACTGAACGCGTCGGGTGTTGCGCAGCACCACAGCGCCGATCTTCAACAGCTTAAGGCGGATGGTGCCGACATAGGCGCGAGCCAGTTCGGTGCCGGCCAGTGCGATCCGGCGGATGGTATTCAACAGCACATAGGCCAAGGCCGACAACAACACCCGATATTGGTTGGGCCACCACTGGTGGCAGCTGGTGCGGTCGGCGAACAGATGCAACTGCTGCTCTTTGATCCGGTTTTCCATGTCACCGCGGGCGCAATACACCGCGTCGTATAAGTGCTGCGGCGATCCCGCCAAATTGGTCACGATGTAGCGCGGGTTGGATCCCCGGGCGGTGTGTTCGGCCTTGACGATCACCCGCCTTCGCTTCTCCCAGGTTCCGGCGGCATAGAAGAACTCATCAAACAGGCGTTGCTTGTCTCCGCTTTGCTCAAACTCATCGTGTGCCTGGTTGCGCAAGGGCTTGGACAGCACGTTCAACCGCTTGTTGCGGGCGATCCCGACGATGTAGTTCACCCCATGACGCTCGCACCAGCGAAGCATCCGCCAGCGGCAAAAGCCACTGTCGCCGCGGAACACGATCTTCACCTTCGGCCAGGCCCGCCGAAGCCGCTTGACCAGCAAGGCCAAGACCGCCCAGGAGTGCTTGGCTCCATCAATCTTGCTCGGCCGTAAGTAGCTCACCAGCAGCCGGTCGCCGCAAAACACATACAAGGGCAGAAAACAGTAGGCGTCGTAATAGCCGTGATAAAACCGCCTCTCCTGCTGCCCATGCACCCGGTCATCGGTGGCGTCGAAGTCCAGTATCAGACGCCGTGGCGGGCGCGGGTAGGACGCGATGAACTGCTCCACCAGAACCTCGTGCATGCGAACCGCTTGTTCCCGGCCGGCCCGCTTCTCAAACCGGCACAAGGTCGAGGCGCTGGCCAATACCCGATCCTTCTCCACTGCCGTCTGCAGCGCCAGATCACGCCGCAACTGATCGTGATCGTTCAGGTCCTCATACCCCAGCGCCAGAGAGTAGACCCGCTGGCGAACGATCGCCAAGGCATCGTGGCGGCAACTGGCCAGGCGGCGCGGATCAATAAGTGCCTTGGCCACCTGCTCGGTTAAACCTAACGCCCGGTCCGCTTGACGCAGCAGCAAAACGCCGCCGTTGGAGGTGATGTCGCCGCCGGAAAAACTCGCCTGGACCTGGCGTCCTTTGCAGCGTGGAAACGGCAGCCGTTCTTGGATACAATCTGTCATGGGCAAGGTCTCTTTCGATATCAGCATAACTAACTGAATTATATCGAATATCAAAGGCCTTGCCCCCTTTACTCATGCAATATCCGGGCTAATTGTTATAGACGTCCTCTTCGTTTTCTGTGCCCGACCTCACGCTTACTTCGAGCGCAATGCACTAATGGATGGTTTCTGACTTTTCCAGCGGGAATTTCGGATACCTTGGCATGAAGTACCGACGGACGACTTCATACACGATCCGATTCTCCGGCAGCGGCCGATCATGACCGGCTAACACTCCTGGATCCACAATGCAATCCCCGGGTTGCGGAATCGTTCCTCCCAATTCCCGGAGTACCTATTCTTCTCGAAGATCGATCAATCTACCCTTCGGGTCCCGCTCACACAAACGAACCAAAGGAACATACTCAACCTCAAAGCCATTCTTTCGAATGATCAGTTGGCTTGTGCTGTTTTGCATAGGTAATCCCTTGCTGGAATCAGGGAACATCCCCAATTTTTTCAAAGACGACGGTTACTGGGTTCCCGTCAACGAGGGCTTGCTGCGGCGATTCTTCGCCGAAGTTAATCGGCCAGTCCGCGACAATTTCCATGGGATCACCCCCAATGGCCAGATTGCCGGTCACAAGCACTTCCGCAGTTTCAACCGGCGTCATCGTGATTTGAGCCCGGATTTGACCGTCTACCTCGGCATACTTGCCGTGATAGCGAACTGTGCCGCGCTAGGCTGAAGTAGACTGCTTGGCGGCTTGGCTTATGGGGGAAGGACACTTGGCCCCAAACCAAGTCATTTCTCGGCAGCAATGCATGTGGGCGACCTGTTGCACCCGCACGTCAAGAAACTCCGGCGCTTTGTCCGGCCCCGACACCGGGTGACCAGCAACCAGTACTTGGACTCGCCCAGACCTGGGTGGGAATACGTGCATGCCGCCATCGACGATCATTCCCGGGTGAGCTTCGCCAGCAACCAACCTAACGAGATCGCACACAGCGCCTGTGCCGCCTGCTGAACCTGCGCCACATCAAAATCCGGCCTTATTCCGCCAGAACCAACGGCAAGGCTGAACGCTTCATCCAAAGCGCATTACGCGAGTGGGCGTACGCGCGCGCCTATGACAGCCCCGATGTCCGCGCCAAGCACTTGCCCCTATGGCTGCACCGATACAATTGGCACTGCCCCAACGCCAGCTTGAAATACCAGCCACCTATGCAATCCCTCAACCTCCCACTAAACAAAGTAGTGGGTTTACACAGCTAGCCCCGAATCTGGACATGGCAGCCTTCCCAACTTCTGGTTCTAGCACGACCGATGCCATATTGCGGGAGCTCACTTCTGGAACACGCTTTCCCAATGGGGATGCGCTGCTTGCGCGGATTACGCCGTGCTTGGAGAATGGCAAAGCGGCACTCGTCCAGTCACTGCCGAAAGACACTACTAGATGGGGCTCGACCAAATTCATTGTAATGCGGGCAAAGACACCGCGGCGGGCTGCATTCACCCATCTGCTGGCCCCTGATCCAGTTGTCCCAGAGCACGCCAGAGAGAACATGACCGGATCGTCTGGCCCGCAGTGGGTGCAGGTTGATGCATTACAACCTTATGCGCTGGCTTTTCCTCCCGTAGAGGTTGTATCTGCTTTCGGTTTGCTTATCGAAGGAATGTTCAGTCGAATCGAGTCTGCTAGACGAGAGGCCTGTACCCTTTTCGCCAAGCGAGACGCACTTCTGCCCAGGCCAGTGTCTGGAAAGGGGGGGGGGTGTGCTGTTTCAATGAGTTGAAACATTGACGACGTGATTGGCGATGACTGATCAGTATTCTCACATAACCCTACAACCGTCCGTTCTTAGGTGGGCGCGCGAACGGGCCGGATTCGATCAAGAACAACTCGCAGACAAGCTAAAGATCGGTCTCCAAGTCGTATCTGATTGGGAGCGCTCAGGCAGGATCACTGTCAATAGAGTTGATGCGTTGGCGAAATGTACTTACACCCCCGTCGGCCATCTCTATTTAACCGAACCGCCGGATGATAGTCTGCCAATTGCGGATTTTCGCACGCGGGACGATACCCCTCCGGGACGCCCCAGCCCCAATCTTCTGGAAACCGTGTACCAAATGCAGCGTCGCCAGATGTGGATGAGCGAGGAACTTCTCGCCCAAGAAGCCTCACCCTTGGAGTTTGTGGGCGCATTCAGCTTGGATTCGCCACCACAGCAAGTAGCTGCTGCTATGAGCGAGGCATTGCGACTCAGTAGTGGATGGGCGGCTGCCGAAGGCAGCTGGACCAATGCATTGCGGACTCTAAAGAATCGTATTGAATCCGCTGGCGTGTTGGTCGTTTTCAACGGAATAGTAGGCAATAACACTCACCGAAAACTAGATCCTGACGAATTCCAAGGATTTGCTTTGGTTGACGAATACGCCCCACTTATCTTCGTCAACAACGCGGACTATAAGACAGCCCAGATATTCACGCTGGCACATGAACTAGCGCATATCCTTGTGGGGCACCCCGGCTTGTCCAAACTTGAGGCTTTGCATTGGACGGGTCATAGCACCGAAAAACTATGCGACCGCATGGCAGCTGAGTTCCTGGTGCCGGAAGAAGAACTCCGCAAACGATGGCCCACAGCCAAGCTGGCGAGCGATCCTTACCAGGATGTCGCTCGCCACTTCAAAGTAAGTACGGTAGTAGCAGCCCGACGCGCTCTTGATTCCAATCTCATTACCCAAAGCATCTTTTTTGATTACTACGAGGCGAACAAGTCAAAGACTTGGAGTGGGAGTAGGCAGGATGGGTCGGGCCGTGGCGGTAACTTCTGGAATAACCAGCACTGGCGGGTTGGCGCGCGCCTTGGCGCCGCGGTGAGTCGTGCTGTCAAGGAAGGCCGACTTTCCTATCGTGAGGCATATGACCTTACCGGATTGAAGGGAGCAACGTTTACCAGCATGCCCGAGAAGATGGGGTTTGTGCTATGACGACCCCACTACTCTTTGAAGACTCGGAGAAGCCGTACGTATTGGACGCTAACGTCTTCATGGCCGCTTGGCACGATCATTATCCACCAGATCTGTATCCGGGGTTCTGGGAGTGCCTTAAGCATTATTCGGTTGAGGGCAGACTGGTTAGCATTGATCGAGTAAGAAGTGAGATAGTCAGCCCGGAAGAACTAGTCGCATGGACGAAGGAACATTGGCGGGGCTCATTCGTTGTTTCTGGAGAGCAAGAAGTAGTGCGCATATTCTCGGAGATGCAAAGGTGGGTTCAATCGGAGGCTCAGTTTCTACCCGCGGCGAAAGACGAATTCGCCAGAACGGCGGATGGCTGGCTAGCCGCCTATGCCAAGGTTCATGACGGTATAGTGGTCACACACGAAGCTTATGACCCAAACATAAGGCGACGAGTGCCTTTGCCGAACTTGTGCATGCAGTTTGACGTGGCTTACGCCAACACCGTAGATATGCTGCGAGGGCTTGGGGTCAGATTTGATTTGAGGCCATCTGCATGATCACACCTAATGAAGTCGACGTTGAGGTCGCAGGTCTTACTTGGCTTGCTCGAATCGGCTTGCAGGCGGTGTGCAGGCAAGCCGTTGCACTCGACATTCTTTGCTTGCCGCGCCGGTCGTACCATCGACACGGATTATGTTCTGATCGCATGCATGGCTAGGGCTCACGGCTTGCCCTTAGTCGCTCGCAATATTGCGCAATTTAGCGCTCTCGACGTTGAACTCATCAATCCTAGGATGGTTCCTTGACCACACTCACGGAGACCGACGTCGAACAGGCGGCTCTAGATTGGCTCGCCTCCCTCGGCTGGCGGAACTACTTGCGCTCAATCAGTCCAACTCATCAATGTAATTCTGGCAAATGGTGACCGCAAACTCCGAATGATGAATGAATAAACTCTCAGGGGAACTCCGACTGCGGCCTACCCGAATCGGGTTTCTGCTCCGTCCCACGGATACGACCTCACTTCGCCGGATCATGCGCTTGTGCGCTTGTCTTTGGGGTGGAAAGTTCAATCCATTGATTCCAGTCTGTCGAGCTATGCCTAAAGTGTGGCAAAGGGACAATCTGTCCGGCAGAGCAGGAATGGCGTTGTCGCGGGGCTACATACGATTCTTCGAGCCGGATGTATACGTCGAGGCCGAGCAGGGCCTGGCAGCAGAATTCGGCATTAGGGAGGAATCTGGTTCTCGTCTCCTCAAGAGAGTTGTCACACTTGAGGACTTCGTTACCTACAAAGATGGCCACCAGCCCGAATTTGCTTTCGGCCTAAACATCCTCGACATCTACGCTGAACTGTATTCCAAGGAGTACCGATTTGAGCCTAGACACCCTAGGCAGGTGTTGCTCTTCGAAGATTCAAGCGATTACGCGATGTTTGCTGAGGCCGCGTCGGGCGCATTTCCCGAAGATGACGGCCTGAGTTTCATCCGACAAGGTTACCTTGATGTATTCGAGCCGAAGGTTAGGAAGCTGAACGCAAGTAACTGGGCTAGCGCTTTGGAACAGCATTGTGACGATCCACTCAGCGTCACCAGCTTCGGGTTTGATAGCCTAGCGGCCGCGAATGCTTCGTGGAAACCACGTTTGTTTATCGCTGACCCCAAGAGCCCGCACGACATCATCGACCTTTGGAACCTGCGACTGTTCTGCGACCACGTATTGCCGGTCAACATTCATTGGCTCAACGAGAGTCGGGATTTTCTAAGGGATTTCATCCGCCGGACGTATCGACCCCTTCTGGACAATCCGCATGGCGTGATAACCAATACCACGGTTGAGTTCGGGCGCTCCATTACCCCTGATCAGAACGCGGAAATTTGTGGGACTGTCTTCAACGATCTTGTGGCAGGGTCATGGAACGGCAAGGCTTGGTACGACCCCATCTGGGAGTCCCATCCAGAGGACTGGGTCCCGAAGAATGAACGGGCAATGATTGACGCGAAGACCGAGAGGTTGGAGCTCGGTTATGAGCCGGGAAGGGAATTACAAGCATCGTTTCACTCACTCTCGCCGAGTTTCGCGCAACGCTATGGCGCGAACGGAGCCTGTTGGGTCAACGTCTTGAACCTTGCGGACTTCGCAGACAATTCTGCATTGGCTCTGGCAATGCCCTCCACGCGGTTAGAGTCCTTTGCTTCTCGCCTGTCTGGCTTGAAGACATTGCTTGTCTCACGCGAAGGGTTCGTACTACCGCAGCGGTATAGAGATAGCACGCAGCATTTCCGCTTGCCCACCGGAAGGGAAGCCATTAGAGAATGGCTACGAGAACAAGGGATTATCGCAACCCACGCGGATTCCGGGCGAATTGCTGACCAAATACTTAGCGCAACTGACGGTTTCAGGGGTGCCTATCTCTTGAGTCATGCGGAAACGCTGCAGAAACTAGACAAGATGTCTAAGAGTGTTCGTACCTACGCTGGAGGCGAAACGACTGAGGAGTATCCGGATAGAACAGCTCATTTGTCAGACTGGTTAAGCCTCATCAATCGCCGAAAAGCGCAGAACTTTAAGCCGGCGTTGGACATTCAAGCGTTCGTCAAAGCCAAAGCACTGCGACTCGGGCTCGAAATCAAGTGTTCCAACTGTGAATATAGGAATTGGTATGGGCTCGGGCACCTAAAGGAACGCGTGACATGCGAGAGATGCCTTCAGCAATACGAGTTTCCCCAAGGGACAATGAACCCCAGCAAAACGCCTTGGCGCTACAGAGTGACAGGCCCATTCAGCGTTCCGGACTATGCGCGTGGCGCTTACTCGACGGTACTTGCGTTACGTTGTCTCGCGGTGGGGCTTAATGGGCACACGAGTTCTCTAACCTACTCCTCGAATCTGAATCTAGATATTGGTGGCCGCCACTTTGAGATTGATTTCGCATGCTGGCATGGGAGAGAACCTGCGTTCTGGCTCCGCGAGGAACCCGCGTTTGTGGTGGGTGAAACCAAGAGCTTCGCAGAGGAATCCATATACGATCAGGATATTGACAAGCTCAAGACTATAGGCAGGAAGTTGCCGGGAACAGTACTTGCATTTGCAGTTCTAAAGGATGAGTTGTCGCCGCGTGAAAAAAGGCTGGTTGGCAGGCTTGCCCTATGGGGTCGAGAACAATTGGAAGATGGTAGATGGCGCGCTCCTGTGATTGTCCTGACGAGCAAGGAGCTATTCGCAATCGACGACGTCGGGGAGGAATGGCGCAAGAGTCGTGGGCTCCGTAAACGCCTCATACAAACCGCTGATTTTCGAATGGACAATCTGACCAAGCTGGCAGATCTTACGCAACAGGTTTACCTAGGACTTCCAGACTACCTTACTTGGCTGAAGGAAGGCCATGCTAGAAGGCAATCCCAGCGAGGAACTGAAAGCGAACAATAGAATAGACACGCAGTCTGCCGTTGCGAAGCTAACCGCCGGAGGTCAAGTTGTTTGACGAATTGAAGCGTGAACTGCGGCGCCTTGAAGGTCTCCAGCAGATCCCAGTGTCGATCCCTTCCGACGACGAAGGATATTTTGACCGCGAATGTCCTTCCTCAGAATGCCTTTTCCAGTTCAAGGTTTACGAGGATGACTGGCACGACAAGGTGCGGGACGAGGAAGTCTTCTGCCCCTTCTGCGGCCACACAGCTGAAAGCGACAAGTGGTGTACCGAGGAACAGACCGACCACGCCAGAAAAGCCGTCATTGCACACATAAGCCAGCGCCTCAATCCCGCCATGAAGCGCGATGCTAGCCGCTGGAATCGCCGGCAGCCGCGCAACAGCTTCCTCACGATGACGATGAAGGTGGACAGCCGCCCCCAGTCCGTCCCATTGCCGCCTGCGGCGGCCGAGCCTATGCAACTCAAGATTGCCTGCCCTGAGTGTGCATGTCGCTACGCGGTGATCGGCGCAGCGTATTTCTGCCCGGCATGCGGCCATAACGCCGCCGAAATGATGTTCGGCCAAACGGTGACTGGCATACGCAACTCCCTCGACGCCTTTGAGGCCGTGCGGACCGCCCTTTCTAACCGCGACACGGCTGAAACCACGGTGCGCCTCCTCCTTGAGAACGGACTCCAAAATGCAGTCACGGCCTTCCAGCGATACGCGGAGGTCCTATATGCCCAGATACCCGCTACGCAGCACGCTCGCCACAACGCCTTTCAGAACCTCACCGAGGGCAGCGATTTATGGCACGTCGCTACCGGGATGCACTACAGCGACTATCTCGATCCCGGTGAGTTGACAGCGCTCAAGCGCAGTTTCCAGCAACGTCACCTTCTTGCCCACACGCAGGGCATCGTGGACCAGGATTACGTTACCCGGAGCGGCGACAAGTCTTACCAATTGGGGCAGCGTCTGGTTATCCGCAAGACCTCCGTCCTCCAATGTTTGCATCTGATTGAGAAGCTGGCCACGAGGATGGCCACCGATGCTCAGCGAAGTCCGTAACACGCGCAGTTCACCATCCAAAATAGGTGATGATTATGCGGGCCCGGAGCGGTCGGTGGAAGCTGTCAGTTCACGGAGTTTCGCGAAACAATTGCTTGGATAACGCTTGCGAGATCACCGTGCGGATTCTTATCGCATAGTTTCCGAGCCAACGTCCTATTGTATCCATCCACAAATCGTTCGCCCTCCTGCGTAAGCGAGACGCGCATCCCTTTACGAAACGCCACGTAGGACGCCAGTTGGGGGATTCCCTCAACCGCCAGCAAAAACGTTTCTTTGTCGTCCATAACCTCGCCGTGCCTCAGGGTGGTAAAGAACAGAAACAGCTTGTGCAGGATGGTCAGGTCGTCGTTGGATTTGTCGATTTGCATTGCTCCAATAGGCGGAACGCCTACCGAATCCTGATCAGATTGTTTTGGCGGGTCGCCAGCGTTGCGGTCCGGAAGGCAGCCTCAATCTCTTCCGCGGCGCCTTTGCGTATTCGGCCGCGGCGGCTGGGGTGCGGAACGCAATAGATCGGGCCGGTGAACCGAAGGAGCGCCGCCATCTTGTGTGCCCAGTTCCCCTGGGCAACCACGGCGGCGGGCAGCGCAATGTCGAGGAGTGCTTGGCAGAGCGGCACGTTCCTATTGAGATTGGCTGCCGTCCGCTCCTCGCCAAAGCCCGCGAACGCATTCCACGGAGTCACGGCGGAATGCGGGATCTCCAAGCGTTCAAAGAGCGCTTTGCTCCATCTGGCTGTCGGATCGTCGTTTTCAATGACGCTTAACAGGCACGTTTTTTCGGGGCCCGATCCGCCGGGGTCTTGCAGCAGCGAGAAAATCCCGCCGGGATAGCCGGCATGACCGGGTCCGATGCGGGGCAGTGGGTGTTCTGCCGAATCCTCGGCATTGGCAATAATCTTGTTCAACAGTTCAAGCACGTCGGCCACCGGGGTCAGCTGGAGTTTTCGTGATTGCCGCCGTGATCAGCCTTAACTGCAACGTGAGCCGTATCCGGAAATCACCGATAGTCCTGCGGTTTCAAGTGCACGGGCATTCATCCATTCTTTTCTCGCCAGTCCTCAAACGCCAGCAGATTGCGCACAAACAATCGGTTCTGTTCATCTTTATCCTTGCTGGGATTGCTCGGGTCACACTTGCCCATTGAGGCCAGGAAAGCCTCTAATTCGCCCGGCTGGAGAACCGGAATCTTCAAGTAATGTCCCCACCGTTCCCGCGCATCCTTGCCGGTTTGCCCGTCCAAACGGTTGGCGAGCGTCAAAGAATGATCCTCCCTCTCTAGGGTAGCGTAGAACCCTTGGAGGGCGTAGCCAATGCTGTCTGCCTCATAGAAATAGAAGCGACCGGATCCACCCGATTCGCCCGTTCCGCAAGGCTCCCATTTCGGCGCGACCATTGACTTCTTGTGATGACCAAAACTCACGTAGCGAGTTCGCTTCAGCAAGGTCTCGTGGTAATAGAGAGCGTAATAGCCGGCGTGATTGTTGTCGTTACGGATCTCGCCGCGGGTCCATTCCTCATTCCGCGCCATATGGTCTTCAGCATCAGTGACTTTCAGGGTGAACTCCGGATATTGCTTGTGATAGAAGTCCCCGTTGCATCCATCGCTTCTAGCCAAGAGAGCCCACGCATCAGGTTCGCGCAAATAGTGCTTGGCTCTCTCAAGGGGTGGGAGGTCCAACTCGCCACGGTCGTGCTGGATTCCTTTGGACAGCAAAGGAGATTCATCTTTGCCCGACGGCGTGGAGGCCAGTTTCGTTAACAGGCCCTCAGAAATTTTGGAAACCGCCTTATCTACATCCATTCCACGCACATCCAGGTAAGAAATAGTAGGCAGGAGGCCGGAGACTTCCGTGTTGTCCAGGCGGACGGGAAGAATGTACTCCCGATTTTCTTCAAGAGCGCGGGCCAGGGCGCTTTGACGCTCGTGTCTCGGCCACGGCTTTTGGGCGTAGTGTTCCGACAAGAACATTACACAAAACCGCGCGTCGTCCTTGTACACCTTTGCGAAATGCTCCTGGAGATTCTTCCCCCAAAGATCTGCGCTCTCGTCCTCGTCGTAAAACACCGAATACCCCGCTTCTCCAATTCGAGAAGCTAGCTTCCTCGCATACTCCCTGTCTTCGCCTGCGAACGACAGGGTGATATCGTACTTGTGACTCCGACTGGAATCCCGAGGGTCTTGAACAACGGTCTGCTTTGCCTGCTCCTCAAATCGTGTCCAGCCCCGTAGAGTGAGATCGACTCCAAGGAAAATTATTCCGCCACCGAGGAGCTTGACTGGCTTTACTTGGGTACGAATTAGCCCGGTTTCGTGCAATTGCAGCGCGATTCCCAAAGCGGATTCCTCGCTGGGTGCTCCAATGATTTCGGCAATGGCCGGGAGTTGAGCGATCGGTTCTTCTGAATCGGAAACCGTATCTCCGATAAACTGAATCAGTCTCGATGCTTGCACTGTAGGATTGGTGAAGTTGGCCATGAGCTTGCTTGCGTTGGAGGGAGTGATGGGCCGTGAGGGAATCGAACCCGCAACCAATGGATTAAGAGTCCACTGCTCTACCTAGTTGAGCTAACGGCCCGTTGTGTCCGGTAACTGGCGTCTACCGGAGGGAGTGCAATATTGCCATAGCTTGAGGGGGCCGGGAACGAGGGCATCCTGCCCTCGTCGAGGGCGGGGACGCCCTCGCACCTGAGTGGGGTGGACGATGGGACTCGAACCCACGACGACCAGATCCACAATCTGGGGCTCTACCAACTGAGCTACGCCCACCATTGTTGCTGCTTGATTCGCATTACCGGCAGCGTGTCAAGCTTGTGCCGATGGCGCGCCTGGCAGGACTCGAACCTGCAACCACCGGCTTAGAAGGCCGATGCTCTATCCGGTTGAGCTACAGGCGCATCGCTTGGCTGCACCAATTGCGCGCCGGCTCTCAGCGCTTTGGTCGGGGTAAACGGATTTGAACCGTTGACCTTCTGCTCCCAAAGCAGACGCGCTACCAGCCTGCGCCATACCCCGCCAGTGTGCCGAGCCAGCGGGGGGGATGATAACACTGGGTGGTGATTTGGTTGGTGGTGTTGGGTGGGTGGGGGCGAGGGCTGCCGCCCTCGTCGAGGGCTGGAAGCCCTCGTTCCCAGGGGAAGCCCTCGTCCCCAGGTTAGGTGGCAGGTTCGGCGTAGGCGTCGATGCCGCGGGGTTCGGTGGATTGGTCGGTGAGGATTAGTTTGTGGCGGTAGAAGCGTTCTACTCCGGATGGGCCCATGCGTGAACGGCCTAGTCCGGAGTAATTGAAGGGGTCTTGTTCGAATTCGTGGACTGTACCGGACAGGGATGCTTCGTTTACGCTGATTACGCCGCCGTGCATGCGGCGGGCAACTTTCAGGCCTTCTTCCTCGGTGCCGGCGAATACGCTTGCGCTTAAGCCGTAGCGCGAGTCGTTGGCCAGTGCAACGGCCTCGTCCACGGTGTCGAAGGGCATGACGGGTAGCACCGGCCCGAAGGTCTCGTCGGTCATGATGCGCATGCTGTGGTTGACGCCGCTCAGGACGGTCGCCGGGTACCAGGTGCCGCCTTCTTCGATGGGCTGGCCACCGCAGTGCAGGGTCGCGCCCTTTTCGACGGCGTCGTCGATATGGGACTGGATGGTTGCCAGTTGCTTCTCGAAGATCAATGGGCCGATGTGGCCCTTGTCGGGCGCTTCGGTGTTGAGGGTTACGTTCGCGGCCAGTTCGGCGAGGCGTGCAACCAGCGCGTCGTGCAAGGGGCGCGCGACATAGATGCGTTCCACTGATTGGCATGCCTGGCCGGTTGCCGCTACGGATCCGCGCAGCAATACTGTGGCGGTTCGTTCGAGGTCCGCGGATTCCAGGACGATGGCGGGGTCCTTGCCGCCCATTTCCAGGAATGCGGGAATAAAGTTGCTTGCGGCGCGCTCGGCAACCAGGCGACCGGTCCGTACGCTGCCGGTGAAACAGACTGCGTCCACGTTGTCGATTACGGCTTCGCCGGTAGCGCCGGCGCCCATCGCGTAGTCCACCACGTCGGCAAGTTCGGGAACCTGGTTGAAACACTCGCGGACCGGGTCCGCGTGCCGGGGAGTGATTTCGCTGGGCTTGTAGAGGATTGCGCTGCCTGCAATCAGGGCCGGTATGGAATCGATCATTCCGAGCAGGAAGGGAAAATTCCAGGGGGAAATGATGCCGACCAGGGGGAAGGGAACGAGTTGGGTGCGCGCCATGATGGTGGGTATTGAGCTGTTGCGGGCGGCTTCGTTCTTGACCAGTTCGCGGGCGAAGCCGGCCATGCGGTCGGTCATGTGTTGGAGGTTGTCGATTTCGATGTGGGTGATCAGTACCCGTCCGGTGTCTGCGCAGAGTGCGTCGAAGATTGCTTGGCGGTTGTCCTGGACGGCGTCGGCGAAGGCGTTTAGCGCCTCGACGCGTTTCTCCAATCCCAGGTCCAGCCAGGCGGGCTGGTTCATGTGCAGGCGGTCGGCGGTTGCCGCCACTTCGTCGGGCGTTGCGGGTTTTAGCAGGTAGTCACGCTCGCCGGTGCGCGGGTTTCTTACTTTTATGGGGGCGAAAGAGGTGGGGGCGGACATGGGTGAGTTTCCTGCGGGGGTGAAGAGGCAGGCATTTTGCCACGGCCTCTGGGTTTCGCTCGCGTGAGTGAATAGAGAACGGGTGTTTTTTGGAGGGCAGGGTGCCTTCTTTCCCAGGTGGAGGGCTGGAAGCCCTCTTTCCCAGGCCAGGGGCAGGGTGCCCTCTTTCCCAGGTGGAGGGCTGGAAGCCCTCCGTCCCAGGCCAGGGGCAGGGTGCCCTCTTTCCCAGGTGGAGGGCTGGAAGCCCTCCGTCCCAGCGGAAGCCCTTACTCCCAGGGGGTTAGAGGGTGTAGGTCTTGGTCGGGGTGCCGACTATTACTTTGTCGGGGCGTTGTCGGGCGAAGAGGCCTACGGTTACTACGCCGGGGATTTGGTTTATTTCGGTCTCGAGTTCTACGGGGTCGAGGATCTTCAGGTTGTGGACGTCGAGGATTTCGTTGCCGTAGTCGGTAATTACGGCTTCGCGATAGATCGGCTGGCCGCCCAGTTGAATCAGTTTGCGGGCTACGGCGGAGCGTGCCATGGGGATGACTTCTACGGGCAAGGGGAATTTGCCCAGCAACTTGACTTGCTTGCTTTGGTCCACGATGCATACGAATCGCCGGGAGGAAAACACCAGGATTTTCTCGCCGGTGAGCGCCGCGCCGCCGCCCTTGATCAGGCGGCGGTGCTGGTCGGTCTCGTCGGCGCCGTCAACATACAGGTCCAGGGTGCCGCTTTGCGTCAGCGGAACCACTTCAAAGCCCCGGGAGCGCAGCAATCCCGTCGTTGCTTGCGAACTTGAGACCACCACCGAAATCCGGTCGCGTATGTCCGGCAGCAGGGCGATGAACTCGTTGGTGGTGCTGCCCGTTCCTACTCCAAGAAGACAGTCCTGGGGGACTAATGCAATCGCGGCCTGCGCAGCATTGCGCTTGGCCGCCAGCATCGCCTCATTGCTGCCTTTCTTCGATCCCAATCGGTTAATCCTTAGTAAGGGGCGAGAAACCAACCCACGGGTTAATGAACACTGCCATTATAGGGAGCAGGCCGTTGGCGGGATCAGGTCCGGAACTCGATTCTTCGCTGCTCGCTGATCACGGCGTCCAGTGGCACATCGGTGGGTTTGGCGGCGAGCTCTCCGACGAGCTGAAAATCATAGGCCAAGCCGATCAGCAGGGGACGGCCCCAGTGAACGCAGTGGCGCCGAAAGGCGAATGTGCGATCGTAATATCCGCCTCCCTGGCCAAGGCGGTTGCCGGATGAGTCGCACGCCACCAGGGGCACGAACGCCACGCTTGGAAACCTTGGCGCAACCCAGCGCCGGGGTTGCCAATCGGGTTCCAATATTCCCCAACGGTTCGTGAACATCCGTTCGCCCGGGCGATGCGGCGCAAGCCTCATACGGTTTCCGGCAACCACGGGCAACAGCACTTTCTTGCCCCGTGAGAGCGCCCAGTCGATGATCGGCGTGCAGGACATTTCACCCTGGTAAGCCATGTAGAGTGCGATGCTGCGCGCGCGCCTTACCGCCTCCATTTCACGCGCGAGGTGCGCACAGCGGATGGCCGCGTTCTCGCGTTGGGTGGCGGTCAGGCTCCGGCGCGCCTTGCGCATCGAAGAGCGCAAGTGTTCAACCGGCATTACAGGTCCGTTTTGCGTAGTTCAGCTTGCAGCAGGCAATTCGGCCTTGCTGTCGGAGGCCTTCTCAAGGCGCCGCTCCAAACGCCGCCTCACGTTGCGGACACTGTCGATGGTCTCCGCCGTGCTGCGGTCGTCCTGCCGTTGGGATTGCAGCAAATTGGTGGCGAGTTTCAGTGCCACCAGCATTAGCACGTTGGGGGAATCCAGCATCGGATCCTGGTGCTGGACCGCCTCAATGTATTCGTCGAGAAGCGGTGCGGCGCTCTTGAGTAACTCGCGGTCCCCTGGCTCGCAGGCGATTGTGTAGTCCTCTCCCAGAATTCGAAGCCTTACGGTTTCGAACTTTTTGGTCACACGCTGCGTTCCATGCTGCGCAGCCGCTGAACCATCTCAGCGACACGTTGGCGTGCATCCTCCCGGGTATTGAACAGCTTTGAACGCTCGCCTTGCAGCTTCTCGCACTGGGCGAGCAGCGCGGCGTTCTCGCGTCGCAGCTGATCGTTCAGATAGAGCAACTCGTCCACGCGCTCGGACAGCAACTCAATCTCTTCTCGCAGGGTTTCTTCCTGGTTCATAGGGCGAGAATATAGCACGGACGCGCCATAGTCACGCGTTCGTGGCGAACTGCGTGAACGGCTAAAATCGGGAAATGAACAAACCAGAAGAATTCGCCCGGCGCCGCCGGGCCCTGCTTGGCGCCCTGGAATCCGGCTGCGCGGCGATCGTCCCCTCAAGCCCGGTAAAGGCGCGAAGCCGCGATGTCGACTACCCCTACCGGCCGGACAGCAATCTCTTCTACCTCACCGGTTTTTCCGAACCGGAGTCGGTCGCCGTCCTCATTCCGGGACGCCCCGAGGGCGAGTTCGTAGTGTTTTGCCGCGAACGCGATCCCAAACGCGAACTGTGGGACGGCAGGCGATCCGGGCCCGAGGGCGCGAAGGAGGATTTCGGCGCCGATTCGGCTTTTCCCGTCGATCGGATGGACGAGGTCATGCCGAAATTGCTGAAGGGCTGCGATTCGGTGCACTTCGATATCGGCCACTATCCGCGCTTTGAAGCGCGGCTGGGGGGCTGGCTGAAGAAACTGCGGGACCAGTCCAAGGAACGCAACAAGGCCCCGGTGCAGATTGCCGCGCTGGACTATTACCTGCATGAGATGCGTTTGTGCAAGACCGAATTGGAGCTGGACTGCATGCGCAATTCAGCGGCGGTGGCGGTGGACGCCCACAAACAAGCCATGCGGCGCACTCAACCGGGCATGTTCGAGTATGAGATCGAGGCGGAATACCTCTATAGATTCAAGCAGAGCGGGGCCACCGAATCCTATCCTTCGATCGTGGCCGCGGGCGCGAATGCCTGTGTGCTGCATTACACCGAGAACTCAAGCCGGATGCGCTCCGGGGACCTGTTGCTGGTGGATGCCGGTTGTGAACTGGATGGCTACGCTTCCGACATTACCCGGACCTGGCCGGTGAACGGCAGCTATTCCCCCGAGCAGCGCGCTGTCTACGAAATCGTCCTTGCCGCCCAGCGGGCGGCGATTGAGACTATAGAGCCGGGTGTATCCATTCTTGATCCGCACCATGCCTCGATTGACACGATAACGCGCGGCTTGCGGCGCATCGGACTGCTGAAAGGGAAAGTGTCCTCACTGGTCCGTGACGAGGCCTACCGGGAGTTCTTCATGCACCGCACTTCGCATTGGCTGGGGATGGACGTGCATGACGTGGGCGACTACGAGGCCGATGGCAAACCCAGGAAGCTGGAACCCGGTATGTGCTGCACGGTTGAGCCGGGCATCTATATCTCACCGGACAACCAGGATGTGCCTGAGGCTTTTCGCGGCATCGGCGTGCGGATTGAGGACGACGTGGCAGTGACCCCATCCGGCCACGAGGTGCTGACGGCTGCGCTGCCCAAGGATCCCGACGAGATCGAAGCGCTGGTCGGATCCGGCTGATGTACAGCGTCCTGGTTGCCGGCGGCGGGCTGACGGGCGCCAGTCTCGCGGTCGCCCTGGCGGACCAGGGAATGCGGGTGGCAATTGTCGAGGCCGTTGCGCCGCAGAGTCCCACTCAACCCAGCCTCGATGACCGAACCAGCGCAATTGCGCGGACCGGCGTTCGCATCCTCGAAAACCTGGGGGTGTGGCCGCAATTGAAGGAGGCGCCGAGTCCGATCCACGCCGTGGAAATCTCCGAGCGCGGCTGCTTCGGCGGAGCACGAATCGATGCTGCCGCACAGGGTCTGGACAGCCTCGGCAGCGTGGTCCGCAACCGGGTCCTGGGCGAAGCCCTTTGGGACCGGCTGCGGGCGCTTGAAAGTACTCACAGCGACCGCCGCAACGCTGCCGCGCAGGGAACAATGGAACGAGGGCTTCCAGCCCTCGACGAGGGCTGGAAGCCCTCGTTCCCAGGGTTGCCCTCGTTCCCAGGCTTGTCCCAGGGGAGCGTGGAGATTTTCTGCCCGGCGCGGGTCACGGCGGTCTCTACCGAGAGCGATCACGTCAGCGCCCGCGTTGAAGGCGAGGGTGATGCAACGGCGCACACAATCAAGGCGCAGCTATTGGCGGTGGCGGAAGGCGCACGCTCTCCGTTGCGGGATGAATTTGGTATTGCCGCTGAACATAAGGAGTACCCGCAGGTCGCGGTGACTGGACTGGTTGAAGTCCGCAAAGTAATAAAGCCGGACACTGCCTGGGAGCGGTTTACCGCCGACGGACCGCTGGCCCTGCTGCCGGCGGGCAGGCGCCGCTACGGATTCGTTATCGTGGCAAACCGCGGCGCGGCCAGGATCAAGGACATGGAGGATGCCCAACTGCTTGCCTATCTTCAGGACCTGATGGGTTTTAGGGCCGGCGAGTTCGTTCGCGTTGGAAGGCGCGCCACCTATCCGCTGGCGCTTGACAGGGCAGACCGGGTCACGGCTCCCCGCGCGGTGCTGGTGGGCGCGGCGGCCAATAGTGTCCACCCTCTCGCTGCGCAGGGATTCAACCTGGCGCTCAGGGACGTCGCCGCGCTGACCGAGACGCTTGCCGAAGGCGGCAGCCCTCCGGCCGATCCCGGGGCGGCCGGCTTGTTGTCCCGCTATGCGGAATGGCGGCGCCGCGACCAGGACAATGTGGTGCGATTCACCGACAGCCTGGCCCTCTTGAGTCACAGCGCATGGCTGCGTCCGTTGCGCGGGCTGGGATTGCAGGCGTTTGATCTTGCCCCGCAAGCCAAGCCGCTGCTGGCCCGGTTTGCCCTGGGCCAGGGCGGCCGCATGTCGCGTCTGGCGCGCGGGCTGCCGCTGTGAACTCCCCAATTCAAGCTGCGGTTGCCGGAGGGGGAACCGTTGGCCTCACCTGCGCGCTGCTGCTGACCCGGCGGTGCGGCTGGAAGGTGGCGCTGGTGGAGCGATCGGCGCCACGCGAAGCTGACCTTGACGGGCCGCAACGGGCGCTGACTCTTTCGCCCGGCGCGCGCGAAGTATTGTCGGAATGCGGCGTATGGGGTGATGGCTGGGAGCGAGGGCATCCTGCCCTCGAAGAGGGCGTGGACGCCCTCGTCCCAACGCTTTCAAAGCAAGTGCCGTGCCACTCCTTCTCCCGCATGGTGGTGTGGCGAGGTGACGGTGGTCCCGCGCAAGAAACCGCCATCACCTTCGATGCCGCCGAACAGGGCGTGGCCGCGCTGGGTTACGTCGTCCGCGAAGCTCCGTTGCGACGCGCGCTGTGGGAATTGGCAGAACAACGCAGGGGTATTCGCCTTCACTCGGGAGCAGCGCTGGCGTCGGTGCGGATCGAGGAGGAATCCGGATACCTTGGGCTGGAGGACGGCGGTGAGGTTACCGCGGAGCTGCTGGTTGGCGCGGACGGGGCGAGATCGAAGTTGCGAGAGGCCCTGGGGATTGGATTTGAATCGCAGGGCTACGGGCAGACCGGGCTGGTATGTGAAGTGGAGTGCAGCGAGCCCGGAGGCAATACGGCATGGCAACGATTTGTCGATGGCGGCGCCCTGGCGCTGCTGCCGCTGGAAGAAACGCGGCTGAGCATTGTGTGGAGCCTCCCGGATGCGCAGGCGGAGCAATTGCAACAGCTCAACGAGAAGGACTTTACGTCTGCACTGAACGAAGCCTCCGCTTCGGTAGCCGGCGATCTGGCGCCCGTGACGCCAATTACCTCCTTCCCGTTGCGCCGCGGTCTCGCGGCGAGCACCTCAGGCGAGCGCTATGCGCTGGTCGGGGAGGCGGCCCGAACAGTGCATCCCCTTGCGGGGCAAGGGCTGAATCTGGGAGTGGGCGATGCCGAAGCACTTGCCCGCGTTTGCCGCGAGCAGGGCGATGCGCTGATTGGCGACGCCCGCGTGCTGGGCCGGTTCGCGCGCGAGCGGGCCCGGTACGGGCAGGAAATGTCATCGGGAATACACGCCATCAACGCGGTCTTCGGCGGCGCGGCCGCGCCCCTGGCTGCGCACGCGCTCGGCGCGGTTAACCGGATGCCGCCCGTGAAGCGGCGGCTGGCGGCGCGCGCAATGCGCTAGCAGTTTGTGGAAGCCCTGGGAAGGAGGGCTTCCAGCCCTCCACGAGGACAGGATGTCCTCGCGCCCAGGTGGAGGGCTGGCAGCCCTCCTTCCCAGGTGGAGGGCTGGCAGCCCTCCTTCCCAGGCCGAGGGCTGGAAGCCCTCGTTCCCAGGGGCGGGGAGGTTCTGGCTCAGTCACCGATGCCGACGCGTTCCCATTCCCCTTCCTTGAACAGCAGACGCGAACTCGGCCAATAGCCGGGGTCCAGTTTGACCGTGGCAACCTTGGTTGCCCCGGTGGCCGTCATCCCTTCCAGGCGTATGATCCGGTCGTCTCCGGCACGCTGAAGCTCGTCCCTGAACGCGTCCAGGCTGTCGGTTGGCTTGCCGTTTACGCTGGTAATCTGCAGGAACCGGGTCGGCAGCAGGTAGCGGTGGGCCGGCGAGCCGAAGGTGTAGTGCTGAACGGCCACGCCCTGGGGCTTGATTGACATCTGGGCAGCCATCGCTCGTTGCGGGTTCTGCACCAGCGCGCCCGCCCAGAACAGAACTTCACGCAAGCCCTCCCAGCCGAGTTCCACGGTGTCGAACTCAAGTTCCACCTCTTCCTGGTTGCGCCAGACCAGGATCTCGGCCCGGGGCTGACCGGCAACGGCACGCTCGACTTCGTGCGGTCGTGTCGCCAGGCTTCCGTTAATGCTGAGCAGCAGATCGCCCGGACGCATCGCCTTTGAGGCGGGCGTGCCGGCGACTGTGCGTGAAACGGCGAGCATCTGGCGCCGTTCCTTGTCGTGCTCTTCCACCTTTGCCCGCCAGCTTTCCGGCAATCCTCGCCGTAATGCCACCGACAAAGGCGTGCGCTGCCATGTAACCTCCAGCGAACGCCACGCTGCCTCGCGTCGAAGGTGATCGAGCATGACTTCCACATGCACAATGGGAAGGCCGCCCACGATCTCACCGGCACGATTTCCGGAACCGACGGCAAAACTGCTCCAAAGGGCGCTTACCCGGCCGCGGGAGTCAAGCAGGACGCCGGAGATCTGCTCGTCGGCGTTGTCCACTTCCACTATTTCCAGGTTGGATTCGCGAAAGGCGCGTACGTTGTCAGGCGCCACGTTGATGGGCTTCAGGTCACCGGCCTCGTAGGATCGGATCACAGGCTCAAGGTCGGGGCGAAAGCCAGCGAGAAATATTTCTTCGCCGGTTTTCGGTGGGCGCGGGGCAAACGAGGCGGCACGCATCGGTGTATCTCCCAGGAGCGCCGGGTCATACTTCAACAGGGCGAGATTGTGTACCGGGTGAATGTAAGCCACCTTGGCGGTGACCTCCAGCGTGCCGTTGAAGGTCAGAACCGCGTCGCCGATGGTTTCAGGCACGGTGTTCCGATCCACGACCACCCAGCCCCGCTGGGCATCCACAATCAATCCGGCGCCGTAATAATGCTGCCCGTTTACCGCCGAAACGGCATAAGGCATATCAAACCGCACGTGCACCAGCGAAGACGCGATACGCCGGAGTCTGGGATCGTCGAATTCGCGCGGCTGGCTCATTCGCGGCTCGGCCGGCTTGCGCGGCGAGGCTGCGGCCAGCGGGCGGCAGGACCACTCTTCGTCAGCGGCGCCCTGCCGGCAGCGTTCCGCGGCAAACCAGCGCCGACCGGTGCGCGCGCTGCGCAGCTCGTTGGCTCGCGGATTACCCGGCGAACTGAAGCGAAACTGCACCACATCCTCGTGTCCGAGCTCGGCAAGCGCCTGTTCCACGTCATCCAGGGTTTGCAGCGGCTGTCCATTGATCTCCCACATAATGGAACCGTTATTGATCGAGGCCAGTCCCAGCATGTAGCCGGGCTGGGCCACGTAAATGGTGTTCAGCGGCACGTTGAAGTGGCGGGCCTGCTGGTAGGAGGTCTGGTGCAGGAAGGTTCCGCCGAAGGATATGTATTCGGCGGGAGTAACTTCATGAAGGTTGCTGACTTCGATGAAGACCTCGGCAACTTCCCCCTGACGCTCGACCATAAGCGTCACTGTTTGCCCCACGCTGTCGTCAAGCACGCTCTCCAGGCGCACGAAGTCCGGGAATTCCTGGTCCTGGATCCGCAACAGAATGTCCCCGGGCCGGAGTTCGGTCGCCGCCGGCGACCCGCTCAGGTTTGAGCGGACCACCAGCAGGCCGGCGCTTTGCGGATAGGCGGCCCGCGCGTCGGCCTCGGATTCCTCGCCCAGTGCTAGCCGGCGAAGCTCATCGTAGGGCAATTGCTCAAAGGTCGTAAGCAGGCCGCCGCGCGGCACGGGCCGGTTCTCGCGAATCAGTTCCAGTGCGCGGCGCACGCGATTCAGCGGCAGGAAATAGCTGGTCGCTGCGCGCACCTGCGCACCCGCGTTCAGGGCAACGGCGCGTCCCCGGATGTCGATGACCGGACTGCCCGAAGACCCGCCTGAGGTGCTGGATGCCGCCTGAATATAAAAGGTATTGAAATCGTTGTAGCGGCCAAAGCCGTATTTGGGGGCCTCCCGGTCCAGCCGCGCGATGGTGCCCGCAAGAATCGAGAAGCGCTCGCCCGCGTCGTTGCCGACAACCCGGATCTCCCGCCCCAGCTGGGCGCCTTCTGGCGCCAATTCCAGCCCTTCGGGCTTGATGTGACGCAGGGCGGCCGGGTCGTAGCGGAAGAAGCCGAAGTCATGCACAGGGTCGGCATAAATTCGCTCAAGTTCGATTTCCTCCTGGTTGGCGAACAAAGCCTCGCCTCGAACCGGCCCGGTCGAAACGATGTGCCGATTGGTCAGTATGATCCCCCGTTCGGCGTCAACTACGAACCCGGTCCCGTCCAGCAGTGTGTTGGACTCGGTGTCGAAGGGGCGGGTCTTGTTGACCCTTAGCGAGACCACCGAGGGGCGGATTTGTTCCAGTGTCTGGCGCCAGGCCGCCTCGCTATCCTGGGCCTGAACGCTCAGGGAGGCCAGCGCCAGTATCGGCGCCGCTGAGATCGATCTCATAACCGTAGTTCTGCTTGAATTTTGCATGCAATATCTCTCGATCAAAATAATGATTCTGGGTACCTGCGCTGCCCGCCTTGATCGCGCCCAGCAGGGCCGCAAGTCGCCCCGTGTCCCGCCAACTCCATCCACGCACAATACCGTAAGCCAGGCCGGCCCGGAAGGCGTCTCCGCAGCCGGTCGGATCCTCTACTGTGGCTACCTTGACCGGCGGAATGCCCTCACACCGGCCCGAATGGTAGATTCGCGCACCCTGGGCGCCTTCGGTCACGATCAACGCCCGGGTTTCAGCGCACACGCGCTCGCGGGTCCAGTCCATGTTGCGGCACAGCATCTCCGCTTCGTAACTGTTGACCGCAACCCAATCGGCCATGCGGACAAACTCGCGCAGCTCCGCGCCGCTGAATTTGGGCAGGCCCTGGCCGGGATCGAACAGGAAAGGCATCCCCGCCTCGTGCATCTGCGCGGCATGGTCCAGCATGGCCTGGCGTCCGTCCGGTGAAATCAATCCCAGCCCGGCGCCGGTATCGCCGGGCAGCCGGCGGCGATGCGCGTGGTCCATGGCGCCCGGGTGAAATGCGGTGATCTGGTTGTTGTCCAGGTCGGTGATGATGTAGGCCTGCGCGGTGAACTGATCGGGCAATTCGCTGACCAGCGCCGTGTCCATGCCCAGCTCCTCGATTCGCGCGCGATAGGGACCGAAGTCACTGCCTGCGCTGGCCAGCATCAGCGGTTTGTCGCCAAGCAGCGCGAGGTTGTAGGCAATGTTGCCGGCGCAACCGCCGAACTCACGGCGTAGATGCGGCACGTCGAACGCTACGTTGAGGATATGTACCTTGTCGGGCAGGATGTGTTCGCCGAAACGCCCGCGGAACAACATGATGTTGTCATAGGCGAGCGAACCGCAGATGACGGCTGCATGGGCTCCCTGCGATTGCACGGTGCCCGGTACCCTGTTGAACGAAGCCGGGTGTCGGCCGGATTCAGGAACCGCTCAGGGTGGCGAATTCCGCGGCGAAATCCGCCTGCGGTTCACCGTCCTCGGCGTGCATCTCAAAGATCTTGTTGCGGGCCGCTTCGTGTTTCAGTGCGGCAACGCAGACCCGCGCCACGTCGGCCCGGGTGTTCCAGATTCCCGCGGAACGGGTATCGCCCTGCTCGAAAATGATCGTCTGGGCGCCACCGGGGTCGTCGCTCAAGCCGCCCGGCCGCACTATCGTGTAAGGGACTCCGCTGGCTGCGACCGCTTCCTCGCCTCGGCGTTTCCAAAGCATCACGTTGTCGAACATCTGATTGAGGAAATGATCGTCATCGGTCACTCCGCGTGAAGACACCAGAATGTAATGGCCAACGCCGGCCGCAAAAGCCGCTTCGGCAAGGTTACGGGCCCCCTCGTAGTCGACCTTCTCCGGCGTGTTGTCCTCGCTTCCTCCGCCTCCGGCTCCCGCGGCGTTGATGACGGCCCCTACGCCATCCAGCGCAGCCGCAATACTCGCCGTATCCTTGAGGTCGCCGGCGACCGCTTCTACGTCTGCCCCCAATCGCTCCGCGGCTTTGGCCGTACTGCGCACGAAGGCGCGTACCGGGTAGCCCTGCTTCTGCAACTCCGCGACCACCAGCGAGCCGGTTCCGCCGGTAGCGCCTGCCACCAGCACCAGGGGCTTAGGCGCCTCGGGCGTCTCCACCTCCTGGGCGCAACCGACCGTCATTAATGCTGCGGCTGCAAGGAGGCCAATCATGTTGAGAGGGCGCATAGGGATTCTCCCGAAGACTTGAGGCCGCGTATCTTACCAATGTTGGCCAGTGCAGTTGCGCCAGCTTCAGGACCCGGCAAGCGCGGCAAATTCCGCGGCGAAATCTGTTTGCGGCTCGCCGTCTTTTGCCTGGATCTCAAACACCTTGTTGCGGGCGTCCTCGTGCTCCAGGGCGGCTACACAAACGCGGGCTACATCGGCGCGGCTGATCGCGTCGCCCTGCGCGGAGTTGTCGCCCTGTCGAAAGTCGATCGCCTGAACGCCGCCGGGACCGTCGCTCAAGCCCCCCGGGCGCACGATCGTGTATGTGACTCCACTCGCTGCCAGGGCTTCTTCGCCCTTGCGCTTCCATATCAGCACGTTGTTGAACATCTTGTTCAGAGGATGATCGTCGTGTGTCACGCCCTGGGAAGAGATCAGGACATATTGGTCCACGCCGGCATCCATTGCTGCCTCGGCAAGGTTTCGGGCGCCCTCAAAATCCACTTTCTCCGGTGTGTTGTCGGGTGGCGCGGGGACGCCGGAGCCCGCTGCGTTGATGACCGCCCCAACGCCAGCCAGCGCGGCGACTATGCTGGCCATGTCCTTGAGGTCGCCGACCACGGCTTCGACTTCGGGCCCCAGCCGCTCTGCTGCCTTCGCCGCGTCACGCACGAAGGCGCGCACGGGGAAGCCTCTCGCCTGCAACTCGGCCACCACTTTGGAGCCCGTCTTGCCCGTGGCGCCCGCTACCAGGACCAAAGGCTTGCGATCCGGCGCCGGCGCAACCGTTTGATCGGAGGCCTCGCCGGGCTGCCCGAAAGTAACGTTCAGGACCGCGACTGCGAGAAGCGGCGTGAGGTTTCTGAGTGTTTGCATGAAGCCCCTCCAGGCATGATCAGGCCGCGTATGTTACCAACATGCGCCTTTGCGGGCGTTCTTCCCTGGGAGGGAGGGCATCCTGCCCTCCGAGGGCTGGAAGCCCTCGTTCCCGGGCGTTGTTCCCTGGGAGGGAGGGCGTTCTTCCCTGGGAGGGAGGGCATCCTGCCCTCCGAGGGCTGGAAGCCCTCGTTCCGGGCGTTCTTCCCTGGGAACGAGGGCATATATGGTCCGCCCCGCGTTTGCAACCGGTGAAGTCTTGTGCTGGTCAAGCTGGGATTGGTTGCTGGCATATATCCGGCCTCTTTTGTGGGAATCATCGATTCCCGGGCCCTGATGGGATCCGCACACGCCCGCCTCAACATCCTGGCGGTCTCGAAGACCAATGCCCTCGCAGGCTCTTGGCGTGGGGGTCCGACCCGTTTTGCCATCACTTCTCTTCACTTCGCGCAACCGGGGGCAGCCGTTACTGCCCGGAAAAAGGTTCGGTGTAGGATGCGGCCCATCGTCGGCTCAGGCCGCCTTGGGCCGTCCGCTGGTTTGAAAGTCCACGTTCCTGGCCAGCACCGCCCAGGCGGTCCGGGCGTTCTTGTTGGCCAGCGCCACGCCGGCGACGTTGCGCCCGCGGCGATGCTCCACGGCCTGGGCCCACTTCCGTCTTCGATCGGTATGCTTTCCCGCGCACCGCAGCACCGAGCGCGCGCCGTGGATGAGCAGCCACCTGAGATACTTGTCGCCGCGTTTACTGATCCCCAACAGCACCGGACGGCCGCCGGTGGTGCGCTGGCGGGGAACCAGGCCCAAATAGGCCGCCAGCTCCCTCCCGTTGCGAAACTGCTTCGCGTCGCCCACCGCCGCCACCAGCGCGGTGGAAGTCATCGGCCCAATGCCGGGGATCTTCTCCAGCCGCCGGCACGCCGGCGTCGCACGCCCGATCGCCTCGATCCGGGCATCAAACGCCTGGACCCGCTCATGAAGACGCTTCAGTTCTTCCGCCAAGTCCGATACCAACGCCCGGCCTTGAACCGGCAACTCGTTCTCGCCATCCTCCAAGACCGCCTCAAGACGCTGGAGCATCGCATTCAGTCCCTTCGGCAAGGCCACCCCATACTCCAGCACAAATCCATGAATCTGGTTGCCGTGCGCCGTGCGGTCCTTGACCGCCAACTGCCGCGCACGATGCAACTGCTGAAGATGCTGCGAAGCCACCGCCTTGACCCCCACAAATCGCATCGAGGGACGGCCCGCCGCCTCGGCGATCGCATCGGCGTCGTTGACGTCGTTCTTGTTCGACTTGACATACGGCAACACAAACTGCGGACTCATCAGCCGAACCGTATGACCGAGTCCTTGCGCCACACGGCCCCAGTGATGGGCGCTGCCGCAGGCCTCCAGCGCCACCTCGCAGGGAACCGGAAGCTTCGCCAGGTAGGCGCGCAATTCCGCCCGGCCGAAGCGCTTGCGTTCCACCACCTCATCGGTTGCATCCAAAGCCGTAACGTGAAACACCCGCTTGCCCAAATCAATGCCTATTCGTGTAATCTTGTCCATGGTCCGCTCCTTTCGCGTGAATGAAAAAACTTCATTCTGGCCTACGAGGCCGATGAAATGAAAGGGGCGGACCATCCCATTATCCTGCCCTCCGAGGGCTGGAAGCCCTCGTTCCCGGCGTTGTTCCCTAGGAGCGAAGCGAGCGCAGTCCCACCGCGGCCCGAATGTCCTGCATGAGCGGTTCGCTGATCGCCCGCGCCCTGGCCGCGCCACGCTGCAGCTCGGCTTCCACATCGCCGGGGTTTGCCAGCAGCCTCTCGTATTCGGAACGCCCCGGCGCCAGAAGGGCGTCTAAGTACTCATACAGCTCGTTCTTCATCTCCGCCCAGCCGATGCCCGCGGCATAGCGCTCGCGCATTGCCGCCGTCTCCTCGGGGCTGGCCACCGAGCGGTACATGTCGAACAGAATGCTGTCTTCCGGGTCCTTGGGTTCGCCGGGCGTTTGCGAGTTGGTCTTTACCCGCATGATCAGCTTGCGGAGTCTCCTGGCCGGGCAGAACAGCGGGATGATGTTGCCGTAGCTCTTGGACATCTTGCGTCCGTCGGGCCCCAGCAGCACGGCCCGGTGTGCGTCGATATCCGCCTCGGGCACGGTGAGCAGGGAGCCATAGTGGTGGTTGAAGCGCTGGGCAATGTCGCGCGCCATTTCCACGTGCTGCCGCTGGTCCTTGCCCACCGGCACCCGGTCGGCCTTGAACATCAGGATGTCGGCGGCCATCAATATGGGATAGCAGAACAGCCCCATGGTGATCCCCCGGTCAGGATCCTTGACTTGAGCGTTCAGATTGGCGTCGGTCTGGGCCTTGTAGGCATGCGAGCGGTTCATCAGCCCCTTGGCGGTGAGCGTGGTGAGTATCCAGGTCAGCTCCGGTATCTCTCGAATGTCCGATTGCCGGTAGAAAACCGCGCGGTCCGTATCCAGGCCGGCAGCCAGCCAGGCCGCCGCGACTTCGAGGCTGGAACGCGCCACTTCCTCGGGATTGCGGTTCTTGACCAGCGCGTGCAGGTCAGCCAGGAAGAAGAAACTGCTTCCCCCGGCGGCGTTGCGGCTGGCCTCGACAGCCGGCTGGATAGCGCCCACGTAATTGCCCAGGTGAGGCGTGCCGGTGGTGGTGATCCCGGTCAGCGTAATGAGTTTCTTGCCGTTCACGAGTGAAGCGGACTATAGCCCTGCCGCCTGGCCGTCCTTGCGCGGGTCGGAGGCGCCGGTCAGGACGCCTGAGGAGTCATTGCGCATGACGGCCTGGTATCCGCCGTACACGCCCCGGGCCTTTGAGATGTTGTGTCCCATGGCCGATAGGCGCTGGCGTACCTCTGTACCGAAGCCGGGCTCAAGCGCCAATTTGCCGCCTTCAGGCGCCGCCGCCTGCCCGGTGGGCTGGCTGGAGCCGCCGTGATAGGCGCGTGGAGCGTCGCCCGCCGCCTGCAGGTCCATTCCGAAGTCCACAACGTTCGTGATCACCTGTGCCTGCGCCTGCGGCTGCATCGCGCCGCCCATCACGCCGAATGCGAGGCGCTCGCCTTCGGCAAAGCGCGCGAAGCCCGGAATGATGGTGTGAAACGGACGCTTTCCAGGGGCCAGGGTGTTCGGATGGTCGGGGTTGAGATTGAACAACTGGCCCCGATTCTGCAACACAAAGCCGAGATCGCCGGGAGTCATGCCCGAACCCATGCCGCGATAGTTGGACTGGATCAGCGAAACCAGCATCCCGTCGCGATCGCCCGCGGCCAGGTAAACGGTTTGCGGCGCATCCAGCCTCGGGTCGCCGTGGAGCACTGCGGTCGCGGCGCGGGTGGGATCGATCAACTTGCCCCGCCCGCGTGCGTAGTCCCTGGAAATCAATTCATCAACCGGCGTGGCCACGAAAGACGGATCGGCATAGAACCGCGCGCGGTCCTCGAACGCCAGCTTCTTGGCTTCGGTCAGCAGGTGCAAGTGCTCCGCCGAGCCAAACCCCGCGGACGCCAGGTCATAAGGCTCCAGGAGGTTCAAGATCTGCAGGGTGGCGATTCCCTGGGTATTGGGAGGCAGGGCGTAGATGTCATGGCCCCGGTAGCCCGCCGACACCGGCGTGACCCATTCCGAACGGTGCGAGGCAAGGTCGGCCTCGTCCAGGTAGCCCCCATGTTCACGCATGTACGCGGCGATCTTCCATGCGATTTCGCCGCGATAGAACGCTTCCCGGCCGCCCGAGGCCAGCAGCTTGTAAGTTTCGGCCAGGCGCGGGTTACGGAAAACCTGGCCCTTGCCTGGTGCAGCCCCGTCCGGCAGGAAGCAGTCGGCAAATCCGGGGTAATCGGCCAGCACCCGGGCATTGGCTGCCCATGCGTCGGCGGTCAATTGGGCTACCGGAAAACCTTCCTCGGCCAGCGCGATGGCAGGGATGAGCAATTGAGCAAATTCCTTGCGGCCGTATCGAGCGTGCAGTTCAAACCAGCCGTCCACGGCGCCCGGCGTCGAAACCGGCAGGGGACCAAGTGGTGGGATGTACTCCAGGCCGCGTTCGCGAAAAGCGTCCAGCTTGAGTGAACGCGGCGCGCGACCGCTGGCATTCAGCCCCGTGGGAGCGTCTTTTTCGGCTTCCCATACCATGGCGAACAGGTCGCCGCCTATGCCGCTGCCGGTGGGCTCGGTAAGCCCCAGCACCGCGTTGGCGGCGATTGCCGCATCGACCGCGTTGCCGCCGGATCGCAGAATTTCGAGGCCGGCCTGGGTGGCGAATACCTGGCTGGTCGCCACCATGCCCCGGGTGCCATAAGCTTCGGAACGCGAGGCGAAAGGCAGCCCGGCCCCGCGCTCGTAGACGGCTCTCACAGCGCGTCGGCCAACTCGTTCATGGCTTGCGCCAACTGAAAATCGAGTTCGGTGATACCTCCGGCTTCGTGGGTGTTGAGGTGCACATCCACCTTCGACCAGACGTTGAACCATTCGGGGTGATGGTTGAGCTGCTCAGCCGCCAGCGCGGCCCCCGACATGAAGGCGAATGCGCGCCGGAAGTTCGCAAAGCGGAACGAACGGTACAGCTTGCCTTCATCCAGGCTCCAATGGGGCAGACTCTTCAGCCTGTTCGCCACTTCTTCCGCGGCAAGTAATTCAGCCATGATATTCGCGCCCCCGGCGCTGTTGCATTTCCCGAAATAATCTCACAGGTTGAAGTCTATCCTTCTTCCAGAGCCGCCAAATCCTCGGGATGCAGCCGGTAGCGGATCAGGTTGCCCTCATGCAGGCCGCGTATCTGTTTTCCTACATACTGAACAACATGATCGTGGTCCGCTTCGGGAATCCCGGCTTCGACCGCCAGGGCCGCCACCGCCTCGGGCCGGAAGCCCCGCCATTGCTTCACGCTGCGCCGCACGGCGCTGGGAACGAGGGCATCTTGCCCTCGTCGAGGGCTGGAAGCCCTCGTTCCCAGCGTGTACCATGCAAGCGTGCGCCACAGAAGGCTGATCTCACCTCTGAGTGGGAAATCATCCTCAGAAGAACAGAAGAAAGAGAATATTCGTGGGAAAATCATCGTATTTCCGGGCATATATGAGGTTCTTGTCCCAACGAAATTTTCTACGGCGCAGGCGCCTGGCGCACCGCCTGGTCCGCTGAATATTGGTTTATCCCAAAGGGTTGGCGAGAATGGCCGACCTGGCCCCGAGAGCCCGCGGGTTGCTGGTCGCCGTTTGTTTGCCGGTGGAGCGCAGCGGAGCTTCCGCCACGGTCACTAGGCCGTGCCCCAGCCCGGGTGAAAACCCAGCGGCAGGCCGGCGTCCGGCGTGAAGCCATACATCTCGGTGCTCGGCAGGGCCTCGTTGACCACTTCGCGCACCTTGAGCAGCCGATCCAGGTCGATGCCGGTGTTCAATCCCATCGACTCCAGCATGTAGACCAGGTCTTCGGTCACGATATTGCCGCTGGCGCCGGGTGCGAAGGGACAGCCGCCGATGCCGCCCAGGGAACTGTCCAGCGTGGTAATGCCTTCTTCCAGCGCTGCCATGGCGTTGGCCAGGCCCAGGCCGCGGGTGTTGTGCAAGTGCACGCCGGTCAGCTTCTCGGCGCCGATTTCGGCGCGCACCAGGCGCACCAGGCGGCGAATCTGGGCGGGGTTGGCATAGCCCGTGGTGTCCGAGAGGCCGAGTTCGCGGCAACCGGCCTCCATCAGCGCGTTGGCCAGCTTGAGCACCATGCTTTCCGGTACCGGGCCTTCCATGGTGCAGCCGAAGGCGGTGGCGATCCCGGCCTCGAAGTGAGGGCGCCTGGACTCGGGAAGTTCGCTCAGCATCTCGTTGATGCGCCTGACTTCCTCCAGGATCTCGTCGTGTCCCTTGCGGAGGTTGGCGCGGCTATGCGTCTCGCTGGCGGAGATGGGAATGCTGACCTTGTGCGCGCCTACGCTGACCGCGCGTTCGACGCCTTTGAGATTCGGCGCCAGCGTTGCTACGTTGAGCCCGGGAATGGTGACCGCGTAGCGCACCAGTTCTTCGCAATCGGCCATCTGCGGAAGCAGTTTCGGCGGCACGAAGGATCCCACCTCGATTTCGCGCACACCGGCGTCCGCCTCGGCCTTGATCCAGGCCTTCTTGGCCGCGGTGGGCATGATGACCTTGAGGCTTTGCAGGCCGTCGCGCGGTCCCACTTCGCTTACGAGTATGTCGACGGTCATAAGACGTTAACTATAGCCAGTATCGCACCGCCGGCCCGGCAATTGCAGCGCTCGCGCGCCCGGATCAGTTGTTGCGGCCGGCCTGGACCCGGGCCTGGCTCTTGCGCCCAATGCGGGTGAGATGCACCCGGCTGGTCTTTCCGGCGCGCCGCTCGTTCAAACGCGCCACCAGACTGGCGATCTCTTCCTTTACTTCGTCGGCTTCGCCCTGCTTGTAGCCGGTAATGGTGGTCGTTCCCTGGGTCAACTCGTAGCGATACCAGTCGTCCGTATCGGACCCTTCCGGCGGCGCGGTCTGCTCCAGGCTGATGATCTCAAACGGCCGGGCTGCCGACATTACATTGACTTCATCCGTCATAACCTGTTCATTCTACACCGCCGGTCACACTTGCTCTACCAATGTACCGGCCCCCGCCTCCCGCTGGGAACGAGGGCATCCTGCCCTCGGTGCTGGGAACGAGGGCATCCTGCCCTCGGAGAGGGCGAGACGCCGTGTTTCCAGCGGGAGGCGATGGCTACCAATTCAGGATCTTCTTGCCGAGCAAGCGCCCGAAGGTGAGAGCCGGCATCAGGGACATCCCACCGACAAAAGCATTACCGCTGACTTTTGAAAACCCGATGACCTCGCCGCCGGCATATAGATTGGGGATCGGTGTGCCATCCTCATTCAAGACGCGCAGCCTGGCATCAACATCGATATCAGCGGGGCTGACCACCGAGAAGCCCACCGACTTCGCCGCATAGAACGGCGGCTTGCCGATGGGCCGGATCATGTACTCGCGGCCATACTCGGGATCGTGCCGGGTCTCGACAGCCTGGTTGAAATTTGTGACAGTCTGCTCGAGTGTTTCCGCCTCCATGTTCAACTGCCGGGCGAGTTCGGCAAGACTGTCGGCCTTGAGGAAGTAGGGATGGTTGCCGAACCTTGCAGCCAATTCTTCTCGCGTTTCAAGATTCAGCACCGGCGCGTTCTGCCGCATCGGTTCATCGAATATGACATACAGGGTCAACTCCGGCAGAGCCAGGACCGACCGTTCAATATGGTCGATACTTGGGTGATCTTCTCGCACGAACCGCTTGCCTTCTCCATTCACGTAGATCTCCCACGGCATGCGAAGAGCAGGATTCAATCGATAGGCGGTACCCGACAGGGGATCACCGGGATCTTCACGGAAGCCCGCGACGCCCGCGAGAAACTTCCCTCCGCCACTCACTTTGGCGGCAACGGGATGGCCGGGCAGGGGCTCGAAACCGATATCCATCAGCCAGTCGAAGGTCTCTGCCGCGTTGTCGATCGCCAGCCGGCCCAGGGCCGGATCGATGGCGCCATGGCTGATGCGCATGGCATCTTCATAGTGATCATCGGGACTGTCCTCAATCCCCTCGGCCTCCTGCAGCCGCGTGCCGGCCGCACTCATCTGGCCTGACGACCAGAACAACGTTCCGCCGATCCGGTTGTCAGCCTCGATCTGCAATACGCGCGCACCGCGGCCGTCCCCGCCTGGGAACGAGGGCTTCCAGCCCTCGACGAGGGCGGGATGCCCTCGTTCCCAACGGGATCCCAGCGCGTCAGCGCCTGCTTTCAAACCTCCCGGGAACGGCTGCGTGATGCGACACTAGGCCGCAATCACTTCGATCAATTCACCGACCGCGCCGCGGAGGGTGAATCCCTCCGGCTGTGCATTGCCGTGCAGCGGAAGTGCGCCCTCACCGACCGGCGCGATTCCATTGGTCCGGCACATGTCGCGGCACTTGCTTAAGTCATTTACCCGCATGGTCATCATGGCGAGTCCGGTTCGGTCCAGCGAAGTCGGGTAGATCGTCCCGCTGGCCGCCTTGAATTCCCATACTTCCATATTGACGCCGGAGCCGACGTTTCCCCACAGGAAGTAACTGTCATCCGGTGCGCCGATCAATTGGTTGGCATTGCGCTGAAAACATTCCAGCTGTGAGGACCGTTTAAGTCCCAGCGCCCTTTCATAGAAAGCGTCCACCGGCCGCTGGTCCAGGCTGGTTATGGAGGCGCTGGCGAATCCGGAATGGATTCCGGGCAGTGTCCAATCCGCCTGGTCGCTCTGCACCTCGGCGGTGATGAACATCTGCTCTCCCCCCGGGCCAAAGGCCGCATAGCTCATCACATCCAGATCGCGGCCCCAGGTGGTGTTGCGGAAGTAGTAGTAGCGGGGCGAAGTAATCACCGGTGTGTTTGCGGAAGCCAGGCGGTGGTAGGACTCTGCTGGATCCCGGGTGAGTCCTTCCATCACGAGCAAACCCGGATCCATGGGCCCCGACAGCGGTCGTGGCCGATTGGCGAGAGCGTCTCCGGGCGCTTCCAGCACTCTCACCTGCGCGCTTTGGGATGAATCCGGCATCTGCAGGATGGCATAGCGGCGTCCAGCCTTGCCGGCGCCCGGTGCGGTTGTCAGTTCGGCAGCCAGCGTGCCCTCGTCGGCCAAGGCCATGCCGATGACGTCGCGGTAGAAACGAATGCTGGCGTCCACATCCGGCGATACGGTCGTGAACACCACAATCTTGGCTTCGAGGGGATTCGCTTCTTCCAGAGGCGTCAAGGTAAAACCCTCTTGCTTATATGGTTGTGACTCATCGGCCCGACCTTTACTCGCCGCTGGGCCGAATGCGCCTGCGGATACAGCCAGGGCGGACGCCTGCAACACCTGCCGTCTGTTCATCGTAGTACCTCCCGAAACCGCCTAAAGGGTGCGAATGTATCATGCGGTTTCGCGACGCGCGAGAAGGTATGAGGCCGCCCACTGATTTCTTCATTCCCGGGCCGGCCGGGCAACTCGCTACGCGAAGCAAGGGTCCGGACGGCCGACCCGGACGCGCTTACCTGTCCTGTCCTGATGATCTATGGCAGCGGCGCCCAGCTGAACACCGGTCATCGGGCCGTTGCCTGCAGGCAGGACCGCAAAAGGACAATGGTCGAATTCAGCAATGGAGCGTCAGCCGAGGGTGACTTGGTTCTGGCCTGCGACGGCGTGCCGCCAGCACCGATTGGGTCTACGGTTTCGACGCGACAGGCTGCGCGCTCTGGCAAAAGCCAATCGAAATTCAATTCCGGTTTCTTCCAGCCACAGGTGCTCCGGGCAAGGCCGGTTTCTTCCAGCCACAGGTGATCCGGGCAAGGCCGGCCCGGTTTTCCAGGCCTCTGAGGCTTTGCATTCGCTTCCCTGGATTCCCCTTGATAACGGGCTGCATGCTCTTGCGCTCCCCCTATCATAAAGAAGCCGCAAGAGTCCTGGCCGTTCCGTTGGCGGCCGGCGGGACACGACAGCAGGAATCTCTCGTATAACATGTGCGCCGCCTGGAATAGAGGCAAAAGGATCCCCAACAATGTCCATACTTGTAATTGGCGCGACCGGAAATGTCGGCCGCCCCACGGTTTCCGCCCTCATTGCGAAGGGCCAATCGGTACGTGCTCTCAGTCGCTCGGAAGACAAGCTGTCCGCCCTGCCGGAGGGCGTTAGCGGCGCCGTCGCGGACCTGGAGACCGGCAGCGGACTGGATGCGGCGCTTGCGGGCGTCGATCGCCTGTTTCTGATTACCGCCAATGGCGAGACCGAGACCGCGCGCGGTCTGAACGCCGTGGCGGCCGCCAGGGCGGCCGGTGTGCGGCGGATCGTCTTTCTGTCGGTGCAGGACCCCGACGAGGAGCCTCCAATTCCTCACAGCCGCAGCAAAATGCCCATCGAGGAAGCGATCCGCCAAAGCGGCTGCGAGTACACCATTCTGCGGCCGAGTTACTTCTTTCAGACTGACCTGTCGGTGGGCCAGGTGATCAAGAACTACGGGGTCTATGCCATGCCCATCGGGTCCATTGGCCAGAATCGCGTTGATACACGCGATATCGCCGATTGCGCGGTACGGGCATTGACCGAGGACGGTCATGACGGCGCCGAGTACGCCCTGTACGGGCCGGATACCATCAGCGGCCCCGGCGCCGCGGCGGTGTATGCCCGGCACTTCGGACGCGAAGTCCACTATGGGGGCGACGACGTGGAGAAATGGGCCGAGCCGATCAAGGCGTATATCGCGCCGTGGCTGCTCGATTCGTTGAAGAAAATGTTTCTTTCCACCCAAAGGAATGGCCCGGCGGCGAACGAAGCGGCCGTCGCGGCTTCCCGCGAGGCAGTCGGCCATCCCTTGCGTAACTTCGATGCGTTTGCCGCCGAGTTGGCGGCCCGGATGAAGGAAGCCTGAGGCGGCCGCGCTCTCTCGCGAAAAGCCATAGCGGTGTCCCGGGGGAATCGGGCCGGATTTCGGGCGCTCCTACAGATCCGGATCGCTGAGGCCGGTTTCCGCCGGCCCGCTCGCCAGTCCGCCGAGCAGGATGTTCGGCAGCGCCGATGTGCGCCAGTCCGGGTGCGTATAGCCCTGCCGAACGATAGCCAGTTGCTCGCTGGGAATAATGTAAATCGTGCGAAAGCCGCCGCCCTCGAAGAACATCACATTTTCAGCCGCGATCGGCGGACCGTGGGGACACGACTCTAGTTGTGTTGTGATTCGCAGAACGGGCCGCGCCCGTAATCCAGGGCATAGGCATCCTGCACGTATGGAGCCCCACAAGAACCACAATTCGCGATAATCAGATCGTGAGTCTCCCCGAGCGCCCGCAGCAGTGTGGCGGCAAGTTCCAGAGATAATTCCCCGTAGGGCATCAGGGTGCGGAGCATTTCGTATGTGTCGCAGAGGCGATGTCCAATAGTCAGCGGGCTCAAGGTCTTTGGCAGAAAGCATGCCGCTGTACTGCCCGGCACCAGCAGCCCCGCGTGCATGAACAGTGCAAGCAAGACCGTCGATTCACAATGCTGATCCGGAGTCTTGACGAAACGAGTGACCTGACTGGGTGGTCTCCCTCGCTTGCGACCGGGCAATTTGTTCTTGCCATGTTCGGCTACATAGCTGGCGTAGGCTTTGCGTATCCGGTCACTTGAAAGCCCCGTGTAATGGCCGATCGTGCTGGTGCGCGCCTGCAGGCCCAGCATTCGTACTGCCAGGTGAAAGCGGTCGAGTTCCCCTTCATAGCGACTTTGGGTAACACGCATGACAGCAGCTTTTTATCGATTCCGAATTGGAATTACAACAGGAAAGTGAGGCGAATCACCTACCATTTTGGGGTTGATTCAGCGCGTCGATATTGACTCAATACCCGGGAAGCCTTGCAACCCATGCGAAACCATGCGAAACCATACCTCGGCACAGTGACGTGCGTGGCTCGGTTGCACAGGCGGGAAGGAAACAATGTACCAGGTAATATCGGAGGAAATGATGATAAGAACAGGCGGACAAAAATCACGACTCGACGAGATTCACCAGATTAATCGGAGATTCCTCGAATTGATTGCCATGCGGGCATGCAACAACAAGAACGACATTTATGGGCTGCCGGCAGACTTGTGCCGCCAGATTGCCGGATTGAGCAGCGTGCAGCGCGACATCATGGCAGTGGTTCCCTTGCTTTTGGTTACCGCTACAGGCCGGGCAATCTCTGATGCTTCCGCGGTGCGTGACGAGGAAGTGACTGAACCGCAAGAGTACATGAGAGTTGACGTGGCAGAGCAGAACTTTACTACGGCGCTCATGACCTGGCTGACTCGGGGAGATCAGCGGGAGCATACTCTGGCATCTCTATGGCAGGGGACGTCGGAGTCTGAGGGCCAATCCATCAGGCACCTGAGTTTTGGAGAAATTCAGATGCTGGCGCCCTTTGCCGGCAGGATACTTAAGGCTCGTCTTGCGGACCGGCCAGGTATGTGGACCGAACTGACCCTTGCCGCCCAGTCCAAGGATTTACGGCGTCAGAAACTCGCGTGCCTTGCGCTGCTTCCACATTCCTACCGGAAATCGAAGCGGCCGCGGCGTGGCCCGCCGCCCAAACGCCGGAAGTAAACCGCACAGGCCTCAGGGCGAGGCGCCGCGCGGGTTGTTTCACGCGCAGGCCGTAACGAACAGATATACTTGAGGGCCTTTTCGAGGGCCTGTAGCTCAGTGGTTAGAGCAGGTGGCTCATAACCACTTGGTCGCAGGTTCGAGTCCTGCCGGGCCCACTCCACTTCGGGAATAAGGTGTTGATTATACGGTAACTTTCTTCCAGTAGACCTTGCCGTTGTTACTTCTCGTATTACTTTTGGACAGTTGCCTCCAGCGGTTCAACTTCGTGTCACAGCCGCAGAATACGGCCGTCACCGGAGATATCAATGCCAGTAGTCAAGATCACAACCATCGGATCGTCGACCGGCATCATCCTGACTCCCCATGACCCCGACTTCTCTCGCCAGATGGAGTTAGCGGAGCAGGTCATGGACGAAGACCGGGAAATGCTCCGGGAACTGGCGAAAAGATGAGTTCCGCCCGGGCGTAGCAATGGGTATTCGCCAATGCCGTCTATGCAATTCACGAACAGCAGTTGGCCGAACATCAGGGAAGAGTCGGTGTGCGCGACTCTGGGGCAATCGAGTCCGCCTTGGACCGACCGATCAATCGGTCCTTGTATGAGAAAACGGATGTAGCCAGAATAGCAGCGCTATACCTTTGGGCTGGCAAAGGCGCACGGCTTTACTGATGGCAACTAGCGCACGTCTTGGGTCAAGGCCGGGTTTTTCTGGCGGATAATCGGGCGCGAATGAGTTACAACCGAGAGGATGCCACTCGAACCATGGTGAGCATTGCTGGAGGGGCAATCAGCGAGGAAGAGTATGCCGAATGGGGTTAGGGCGCGGGTAGAGGCATGAACTGCTTGGAGCCATGTATGTCGCTACACGTTATCGATTGAACGAGTTCGTCCGAAACCTACGTCTTTCCGAGAGCCGAAGGGTCGCTCGATATTCGCGCAGACCTATTGGGGTATCTCTCTTAAATTAGCGCAGTTCGTATTTCGCAGGAAAGATGCAATTTGACTAGCGCCAACGGACTGCGGCAAGGTTACGCGCCAAATTGGGGTTGGAGGTTGAAGTGCAAATTAGTGTAATTCTTAATCAAATCGATATCGGCAGCATTGCTCTGCCTGAATTTCAGCGTGGCTATGTTTGGAATCGAGCTCAAGTAAGGCAGTTTATGAATTCCCTCTATCGTCGGCATCCGGTTGGAAGTCTGTTAGTTTGGGAAACCCCGGCCGCTACGGTGAGGATGAGGGGATCGGAATCACGTTCCAACAACACCGTAAAGCTGCTCCTCGATGGCCAGCAGCGCATTACTTCGCTGTACGGCTTGATCCGTGGGGAAGCTCCCGTTTTCTTCGAAGGAAATGCGAATGCCTTTACGGGTTTACGGTTCCACCTTATTGAAGAAACATTCGAGTTCTTCCAACCAATCAAGATGCGTGATGATCCCTTGTGGATTGATGTGACAGAACTTCTCAAGGACGGTGCTGGCGTGGTTGTAGGCAAGTTTTTGACCGATACGGAGTATCAGCCACAGATTCAGGAATTCCTGGATCGTCTGAATCGAGTGGATGCCATCAAATCGGTCGAGCTGCACATAGATCAGGTGAGTGGGGAAGACAAGACCATTGATGCCGTGGTCGAGATCTTTAATCGGGTCAACAGTGGAGGTACTAAGCTCTCGAAGGGCGATCTGGCCTTAGCCAAGGTCTGCGCGTCCTGGCCAGAAGCTCGTCAGGAGCTCAGGTCTCATTTGGATCGGTGGAGGAGCGCAGGATATAACTTCAAGCTGGAATTGCTACTTCGAACGATTACAACCACATTGACCGGAGAAGCTTCCTTTGAAGCGCTGCCAGGCTGCGCCGAATCCCGCGCCGCTGCCCGAACACACCTCAGCTACTGCCTTCTTTGATTGAATCCCTTTCCGCCGGCTACCCATCAGCCCGCCGCCAACCCGTCCACCGCCCTGTTGCCGGATCCGCCTCCGTCAAGGCATCATTACGACTCCCTTTTCAATCCCTCGAATCCAAACCCTACTGACTCCTCCTCATCACCCCGGTTCAGGCTCATTTCCATATTGGAATAGACTGGGCCGGACACTCGCAGATGAGGACTTTGCCTGACCGTTTGCCCGTCATCCGAGCCGTTTCTGATAAGGAGACCCTCAAATCCCATCGCCGATTAGCGGCGCAAGGTGTCTTGACGTCTCCGGATCTCGGCCTTAACGCGAAAGGGCATTGGTCAAGATTCGGTTTATTGGAGCGATTCACGATCTTTGGGCCGTCTGCCGTAGCTTCCCAGACTTGGGCGTCCTGTCCATCGGAAACAATAATGCGCTTCGGCAGCAGCCCTTGGGCGTACAGGTCATCGTAAATTTTTTCCTGATCGCCAACGTGCCGCTCATACGCTGCCCTAAACCCTTGCGCGATTGGGGCGATTGCCTCCGATATGCGGTCCATGTCCTCTTGCCGCCTCTTCTCGTAATCTTTGTTGCCATTAGTCATGTCATTTCCTCTTAGTTGTGATATGCACGGCCTTCCGCCCACACCAATGAACATAGGATTGGTTCGGCGAGATTTCTAATGGGGATGCCTTGGCAGGCGTTGACGGGCTGGCTGGCGGGGCAGATGGTCGTCGTAGATTCCAGCTCTGGTTTGTAGGAATCCGCCTTCGGTCTTAGGGTGCCGGTCGTCGGCTATTGCGCAGAGGGCAGGTAACAAAGAATAGATGGCACTTTAGGGGAGGGACGCAACACCACTGCATTCCATCAGGTCTTGTATATCAGTTGCTTATCATCGACCCTGACTTAGAGCATTCCGAAGTGACGGAATGCAGCAAAGATCGCTGCCTGTTTCTCGGCAGGGCACGGAACCGCTCGCTGATCGCCGCGCCGATTCCATGCACGACGAACGGGAAGCCCAGCGAGTTCCTTGCAGTGTGCGATCCAACGTGATTTGGGTACCCAGCCGTAATTGCTTCGTACCCAACTCTGAATCTGCGAATACATCGGACCGGGATTATAGGTGTGATCGCCAGGTGCTCAGTACGGAGAACTGCCGCCGCTCTACCCTAAGACCGTCTAGTCGGTCTAGACACTTATGCAGCACTCAAGTGTTTTTCGCTGGCGTTGCTTTCAGATCAATTCGGCACCGCAGGAACCGCCAGTCGGTGAGGACCGCATAGCACCTGCCAGGCTCCCCGTTTTCCGAATAGATGGTTTCGGCAAAAGGGGACACGAACAGCCCCTAATGCCCGCATGTTTCTTCCTCCCTGGAAAGTGAAGGAGAGATGTTTATCTTGGCGGCCAAGGCCAACGCGCCGAGCTCGCATCAGCTGCTCTATTGTCGCGCGGTCCTATGCCAGATCCTCATCTGGCCGGAGGCGTGCTACGGCATTTCTTCCGGCACGCTCCGATCGCGCGTAGTAAGCCGGCATTTCGGGCGACCTCCACCTGCCCGCTTGTTGTAGTTCGGCCAGACTCGCTCCGGCGGAAACCAGCGATTGAGCAGACCCCACGCGCAAGCTGTGACCGGAAACACGCCCGGTTATGTTGGCTGCCCTTGCCCATCGCTGAATGATGGAGCGAATCGACTCCACAGAAAGGGAACCCACTCCAATTTTTCTTCCTTTATCAACCGGTCGAAACAGCGGTCCCGCGCTAATTCTGGAAACGGCGGTCCAAGCAGAAAACCGACGTATAGTGCTGGCGCGCAAGAACATTACGACGCCGCGTCCAGCCTGATTAGTCTTGCTGCGGCCAATGAGTACGCGGCCCGTTCCATCCAGCGCAAGAGTTACATCGGAACACTGAATGGCGGCCGCCTCGCTGATTCGGAGCAGGCCATCGGACATAATCGCTATCAGCGCGGCGTCCCGAAGTCCCCTCAAGTCCCCGGCGCGCTTGGCAGTGCGCATCATCTCGTCGGCCTGCTCCCACACGATCCCGAAAACTTGCCCCCGTCCCTCGTTCTTGCCGGAACGACCAAAGCCTTCGAGCACCTTAGCGGTAATTGGCCCGTCAGGCGGTGGCTGGCCCTTTGCCTTGGCCCTTGACCGTACTGCAGCCAACGCGAGGCGTGCAGTGGCAACCGCCTTTCCCGATGCCTCTAGGTGCGCAACGTAGTTTGCAATGGACGCATCGTCCGCTGCCTGACCTTTCTGCCAAGCATCAAACCCTTTGAGCATGGATTCATAAGTCCGCCGCGTGTTGTAAGCGGTAGCTTGCCGCATAAGACGCTTTACCTGATTAGAAACAGAAGGGGCACCAACGCTTGCACTGAACACACCTCCCCCACTTTGTCTTGACATTTGTAATCTCCAAGTGTCCCCGTGCAGCTTAGTTTAACTCGGATTATACGATGTTATGGAAGCTTGTCAACAGCACTGAACGTGGACCTTGGGAAGCTCGCCCGGAAGTAGATCTCTAGCCGGAATTGAGTCCACGTGATGACTTGTTTTCAAAGCTACGGACTATGGTCCAATCGTCAGCACTCGCCGGTCCCACTGTGCCTATTGGATACGTCCACGAGCATGGGTCGTGAGGATTCGGCCAAGCTTCTGACTCTCCTGTGACGACGCTGTATTCCAATTCTTAGAGGAATTTCAGCGTGGGGCTCGCGGTAGATTCTGGGTGCGGTGTTAGTTCCGTTAATCCGAGTTATTGCTCGATAGGTGGTGCTAGGTGCGTGTATTGACCTTTGCGCATTTCTGGCCGAGGGACTCAAACCTAACGCTCATACAGAGGTGTAGACGATGTCTCTCTTGAATCGAGGAGCAATAGCAAGGTCCGGCATCAATGCCGGTTCATTTGAGCACAACCCGGGAGGGAATAATGAAGAGAGTAAAGCAATTTATTGAAGGCGGAGGAATAACAGTGCTTTCATGCGTGCTTGTAGGTTCGCTGATATTGGCGGTGCCAAGACCGGCCCACGCAATTTTTGGGCATCATTTTCCAGGCGAATCCTTGTCTGGAAATGTCACCTATTACGGGTGGACTAGACAAAATTGTGAAGGGTTTCCTATGCAGGGATCTGCATTGAAAATCTATGACCGCGCGGGAGCGTGGGGAAGTTACTCCAGGAATTCGTCAGGAGCTCCGTGCGAGAATGACATCCTTTTTTTGCGCGGCGAAGCATTAAGGGGATGGCAAGCATGTGATATGTCCACAAGGCTCGGAACTTACTTTGCAGTTGCGAGCCTAGCCGCAGTTCCGATTTTGGCCGCTGGCGGAGCGACCGTTGGCGCTGGCGCGGTAGCGGTGGTAGCGAAGGAGATAATTGTTACTGCAGCGTATAAGGGTATTGCCCTTTCTGTGACAGCGGCAGTAACGGCGGAATTCGTCACTCGTCACTCGCTATTGGATGATATGATCAATGTTGTTTGCGGACGACGGCCCTAGCTCATGAATCACAAAACGCGCCGCTCGGATTGGCTGATTTGGATGTTTGCTTCATTATGGTTGCTGCTGCCATTCGCGAATACTTGCGGATGGATAATTGAGTCATTCGCCAATCCGGGCGCGCGTTGGATGCCAGATGAGATAGTAATTCCGGCCATATTGACCCTATCCTCTTTTGTCACGTTCGTATTCTGCGCCCTAAACTGGGCGCAACGGCGTCGGAGACTCGCCGAAGACTCGAAGGATGTGTGTGCATAATCCTGAAGTTTGATCGCAAGTGGCATGCGTTCCACGAAGCTGGATCGGGTATAGGAATCGATCAACCTTGGCAACTTGCTAGCAGAGTAAGCTGCCGGTCTTGAGTGGCAGGATTCCGTCGGCGAAAGGACGCAATGCATGTGTGCAGCGGTTCGAAGCCTTTTCGGATAACCATTCTCTAGCGTGTCATTTTGCGTCCTACGGCGCCTCATGGCGCCCGTGATTGTTTTTTGAATTGGGTGCTATTGATTATCTGTAAACCCGCTTGGGCGAGATAGTTATCCACGATTGGCAGGAAATGGATTCGAGCGACTACAGGTTGTAAGAAATGAGACTCAAACGCTGGTTGCATAGGTGGCTGACTCGCTTGCGAGGCGGGTCAACTACTACAGCGCGACGTTCGCCAAGGCAAAGGCAGGTCAATTCTCAGGCTTGGACTTTGCGCCGCCGTACTCTGGCAATCGCATTCCTCGGAATAGCCGCTTTCGGCACTTGGCTTGTTTGGCCGGAAGATGTCGCGCCTCAACTCTCGCCCGTAACGGTACCCGTTGCGAGGGGGGATATTGAGAACGTCATAGCGACTTCAGGTAATTTGCGAGCGAGCAAGGTCTTGGATGTTGGGGCGCAGGTATCCGGGCAATTGAAGAAGTTGCATGTGCGACTTGGGGACACTGTGTCTGCGGGCGACTTGCTGGCTGAAATTGATGATTACATTCAGCAAGCTCGAGTAGCAGCTGCTGAGGCCAGCCTTCGAGCCTTGGAAGTCGGCTCGCCTTCTCTGCAAGCAAACTTTAAATTGGCGCAGGCTGAATTAGCCCGTCAAGAACGCCTGATGAAGGCGCAAGCCACGACCAAAGTAGAACACGAGCGGGCGATCGCGAATCTCGCCCAGACGCAAGCGGATCTGGCCCGCTATTTGCTGCAAATCGAACAGGTGCAGGCCACTGTAAGAGAGGCAAGGGTTCTGCTGGCCTTCACGCGTATCACAGCACCGTCGAGAGGCACCGTAGTGGGTGTTCATGTTCAGGAAGGACAAACATTGAATGCGGTGCAGACGACCCCGGTCATCTTACGCATCGGCAACCTGGACATGATGCAGGTAATCGCCAAGATACCTGAGCCAGATATTTTACAACTGACGCCGGGCATGGAGGCATATTTCACGACGCTGGCGGGCGGACATCGCCTGTGGTGGACAAGCTTGCAGGAGATTTCTCCTCTTCCCCAGATGTTGGGGGGACTCAATGGAATGACGCATTTCGACGCAATGCTCCGAGTTGACAATGCTGACCGTGCGCTATGGCCGGGTATCAGTGCCAAGGTGTTTTTTCTGACTAGCGTTTCGCGTAACGTGCTTAAGGTTCCGCTCGGTGCTTTAGCTTTTACTGATGGCCTTGGACCGACAAGCGCTGCTGCGCACTATGCACTGCACAATGATCCCGAGATATCACCGCGAGTTCACTCTGCGCAAACCGAAGTCTCGATCCCGAATCTTTCCGTCTCAAAGGAAGATAATGGCGCAATTGTTGGTCCAATCTCACGCTTTGCAACAGTGCAAGTTATCGGCAGGCAAGGAAAGGTAGAACGGCGTTCGGTTCGAGTCGGCTTGAGCAACTCCGTGGAAGCCGAAATCTTGTCGGGGCTTTCTGAGGGCGAGAGAGTGGTCATTGGACTTGCGCAGTCTCCCATGTCGGCGCAAGTCCATGGTTTCGGCAACTTTATTCTGCCGTAAGGCTCGCAAGCACGGCCAATTCGTTCATGCGCGGAACATCGGATTCAGAGTCAGCGCCCCTGATCATGTTGCGGCAAGTAAGTCGCCATTATCAAATCGGGGGAATCGATATTGCAGCGCTCCAGAACATAACGTTACGCATTCGTGCCGGAGAGTTAGTGGCAATAACGGGGCCTTCCGGTTCCGGAAAGACTACTTTGTTGAACATTGTCGGGTGCCTGGACCGGCCTAGCAGTGGAGAGTACTACTACCGGGGGAGGCCCGTACACACAGCTTCGTCGAATTATCGCGCCTACTTACGTCGCGAGACATTTGGATTCATTTTTCAAGATTTTGGCTTGCTTCCCTCAGCATCGGCTCGAGAAAACGTCGAGATTCCCTCTGTGTACTTGGGTACGCAGAAAGGCATCCGCATGGCGCATGCGGAGAAATTGCTTAAGAGTATGGGCCTTTCAAATCGCCTTAATCATCGGCCGGGCGAACTGTCTGGCGGCGAACAGCAGCGCGTGGCGATTGCACGGGCACTGATGAACGGAGGAGAATTGATTCTAGCGGACGAGCCAACCGGTTCGGTGGAGTCCACCAGTGGTCGGCAGATCATGGCGCAGTTGAGGGCCCTTTCTGATGAGGGGCATTCAATCGTCTTGGTTACTCACGATCCTGACGTAGCGGCAATCGCAAACCGCCGGATTAGATTGCTGGATGGAGAAATCGTGTCCGACTCCGGCATGCCTGCGGATTCCGGCTCCAGGCGGCATAGCAAGTCGCCGAGCTCTGCCTCTTCAAAGAAAGCACGTGGTTGGACTCAGATTCTGACGCTTCAGGAGAGCTTTCGCACTGCTTTCCGCGCGCTAAACCAGAATAAATTCCGAACTGCGCTTACGATTCTAGGCATCTGCATTGGCGTCATGTCGGTAACAGCTATGCTGGGTGTTGCGGAAGGTTTACGTCGACAAATCGCCGAAGATTTGAATGCATTAGGAGGCGAGAGCCTAACAATTATTCCTAGTTACAGACCGAGGGAGCAGGTCCAAGTCTTATCGCTTGACCACGCGTTGGCGATCCGCGACCAAATCCCCAATCTAGTCTCGGTTGCGCCAGAAATCCATGGAAACGCAATGGTGCTGGCGGGCGAAAGAGAAGAATATGCACCGGTGGTAGCAACAACAGGCTGGGCCCTAGAAAACAGTAACAAGCAATTGGCGTTAGGCGTGTTCTTTACTGATGCGCAAAGTGAAAACTATGCTCCAGTCGTAGTCTTGAGTAGCATGCTTGCAGAAACACATTTTGGCGCGAACGCTAATCCAATTGGGGATTTCATTCTTATCAACGGCAGTCCATTCCAGGTAATCGGGGTGCTAAAACGCCCTGAACAAGTTTCTTACGCGTTCCAACCGGAAGCGAACGCGGTATTTCTGCCGCTACATACGGGCTCGGTGCGACTATTTGACAGACAACACTTGGACGCAATTCAGGTGGTGGTTTCTGATGCCAATAAGGTAGAAGCTACTCAAGCCAGAATTGAAACTCTTCTTAGGAAGCGTGACGAAACTGAAGGAATACAGATCACCAATCAGGTGGCAGTGCGGAAAGCCCAAGAGAATATCACTAGGAACATGCAACGATTTTTTGGTGTAATCGGCGGTATTTCCTTGGCCATTGCGGGAATCGGCGTCATGAACATCATGCTGGCTTCCGTGGCCGAGCGAACTCGTGAGATTGGGCTTCGATTGGCTATCGGTGCGCGGCAGCGCGACATCTTTCTGCAATTCGTTTGCGAAGCAGTACTAGTCTCGGGATTGGGTGGAATCGTGGGCCTGCTTCTGGCAGTTGGGCTCGGTTTGGCGATGAATGCGTTCACGCCTATTCAGTGCTCTGTCACACCGGTGATCCTGCTCGCCGGTTTGCTCAGTGCAACTTTGACCGGGCTACTATTCGGCTGCGCCCCAGCTAAGCACGCGGCGCGGATGGATCCAGTGGCAGCGCTCGCGACACAGTAACGGAGAAATCTCATAACACTCCCCCTCCGCCTCATCCCGGCAATCGCGGCGGCCACCCTCGTTAGTTGCGGCACCGCTTCGATGCCGGCGCTCGACGGCGACGTTCCGCCGGACTGGGGCGACACGGCTATTGGCCAATGGCCGAGCGCGAAATGGTGGGAATCGTTCGGCAGCGCTGAGCTGAGTTCCATCATTCAACTCGTCGAGGAGCGCAACCTGGATCTCAAGAATGCCGAGCGCAGTTTCCGCCAGGCGCAACTTGCGCTGATCGACGCGGGATTCGACCTTTATCCCACGCCGATCGTGGACTTCAACGCCGGCGCCAGCTACAGTGGATCGGAGTGGTCCGGCGACGGGGAAGGTTTTTCCGACCGGCATGCCGAATCCGCGCGTCTGGGCCTGGGCGTGGCCTACGCGGACGTTCTCAGCAAGCCCTACCGCTACAACTTGGCCGAAGCGACGTACGAGTCCGCCGCCACGCAACTCGCCAGCACACTGTTGAACATCCGGGTCCTGGCGGCGTCCACCTACTTTCGGATTCTCTTTGCGCGTGATCAGATCGAGGCCGCCAGGCAAAACCTGCAAACCGCGGAATTCATCGAACGGATTACGCTAGCCCGGGTGGATGCGGGCATCCTAACTCCGATCGACGCGCTGCAGCAGCAGATCCAGGTACAGCGGCAGCGCAACGCCGTGGCCCAGTTGCGCCAGGAAGAGTACGCGGCGCGTGCGGCGCTGGCGATCATGGTGGCGGAGCCGGTGCGGAATTTCGACGTGCAGGCCACGACACTGGCCGATTTGGAGACCCCGACCGTAGCGCCCGGCCTGCCTTCGGAACTGCTGGTGCGGCGCCCCGATATCGTGCAGGCGGAACTGTCCTTGCGCCAGGCGCGCGCCAACGTCGGGATCGCCCGCAATGCGCTGTTGCCGAGCATCTCACTTACGGGTTCGACCAGTAACGCGAGCGACTCGCTGCGGGATCTGACCTCGGACAACAGTTTCTCGGTGAGTTTAAGTGCTTCGCTGGCGCAGAACGTGTTCGACTTTGGCCGGCGCGGCCGCGCCCGAGAGAGCGCCCAGCTGCAGATGGAATCGACGCTGGCCAGTTACCGACAGACCGTGATTCGCGCGTTCAACGACATCCAAATCGTACTGGGCAACATCGAGTTGCTGGATTCGCTCAATCAGATCGCTCTCGAAGACCTGAAGCGGGCCGAGGAATCCCTGCGTATCACAGAGGTGCGCTACCGGGAGGGTGTGATTGAATACCACCGTGTCCTGACCGCCCAAGACTTCCTATACAGTGCGCGCAACAACGTGCTCGGCAACAAGCGCGCCTATCTCAACGCAATTGTCAACCTTTACCTAGCGCTCGGTGGAGGCTGGATAAGCAACCGCTGAAAAGAAAGACTTAGTGATGGACAGCCGCGCTGTCCAATACCGCAAACGGCTGCTTTCTTGCCGCTGTGCTAATTGGCGGAAAACCTAATCGCGTTCAGATGGCTAACGTCATTGCTGGTAGAGCCAAATGCGAGGCACCGTCAGTACCTCAGTTCACACTGCGGGCTGCAAGCCGCACATTCTTCGTCAATTGTATGTAATGATTGAAATGATTAGTTATTAGAATAGGGGTTCTGCAAATTGCTTACGTTTCCGAATGTAGCACAGGGAGGCGGATAGTGCTACAGGGGCACTATGAACAAAGAGTTTTCGACTGAATCATCTTGTCGCTAGATTCTCCAGAAACTGGATTCAAGATCAGGCTTGGGTATTCCACTTAATGTTGCCACCTGGTCCATTTCAAAGCTGCCACTTGTTCCAAGCCAAAGCTGCCACCTGATCCAGGTAAAGTTGCCACCCTGTCGGAGCGTAGCAACGCGGTTTGGATATTATGACTGGGCTTTCAGTGATCTTCCTCCTTTGGCGTTGACTTTCCGCATGGATTCTCCCTTCAGCGCGATGCGATAGGCATTGTGCACCAGCCGGTCGAGAATGGCGTCGGCGTGGGTGGGTTCGCCGATCATTTTGTGCCAGTGTTCGATCGGTAACTGGCTGGTCACCACGGTGGAGCGGCGCTCGTGGCGGTCTTCGAGGATGTCGAGCAGATCGCGGCGCTGGGGCGCGGTGAGTTTCGCAAGTCCCCAGTCGTCCAGTGCCAGGACATCGGTTCGGGCGAGTTTCTTCATGACCTTCGGATAGCGGCCATCCCCGTGCGCATAGCCGAGTTCATCGAACAGCTTCGACAGGCGATGGTATTGGACGGTGAAGCCATCGCGGCAGGCTTTATTACCCAGCGCGCAGGCGATCCACGTCTTGCCGGTGCCGGTGGGTCCGGTGATGAGTAGGTTGAGACGCTTTTTGATCCACTGTCCGGTAATGAGCCGATTCATCAGCGCCTTGTCCAGTCCTCGCGGATGGCGGTAGTCGAGGTCCTCGATCACGGCGGGTTGGCGCAGCCGGGCATTGCGCAACCGGTATTTCAGCCGTCGCTCATCACGGAAGGTGGCTTCGTGGTCGAGCAGCAGCCCGAGCCGTTCCTCGAAGCTCAACTCCTCGATGTTGGTCATGGCCTGTTGATTCAGCAGCGCGGCGCGCATGCCGGTCAGGCGTAACTCGGCGAGTCGTTTAACGGTGGGGTGATAGAGCATGAGAGGGTTCTCCTTGTAGGTCAGTGGTAATAATCCGGACCGCGCAAGTTGCGGTGGTCGATGACCGGGGCTTCGGGGCTGGCCGGTGGCAGGGGTTTGCGGTCCAGGCCGTTTTTCAAGATCGACTCGACGCTCTTGTAGGCGCAGGCGCCTAGCGCCAGGGCGCGCCGACAGGCCGCTTCCAGGCGCTTGTCGCCGTAGCGTTTGCCCAACCGCATGAGGCCCAGGCAACTGCGGAAGCCCTGTTGCGGATGAACCCGCGTAGCCAGGATCTGCTGCACCAGCGCGGCAGTGGACACTCCGCTGTTCTCGGCCCAGCGGACCAGGCGTTGCGGCGTCCATTCGGCATAGGCCCGATGCGCCTTGGGCATGTGTTCGGCCACCGTGGTGTGGCCGCCGGGCCGATGCGAGCGCCGGTGACTGGCGATCCGCCGGCCCTTGTGCAACAACTCCACGGTGTGCGCGCTCACCCGCGCCGCAAGCTGCTGCTTGACCAGCGGATAGGGCACGGAGTAATGGTGGAGCTCGATTTCGACGTGGTAATCGATGTGCACCCGCACCGTCTTCCACTCGGCGTACTCGTAGGGTCGCCCCGGCAACGGCCGCATCGCGGGACGATCCAGCGACTCGAACAGCTCTCGGCGACAGCCAGACAACTTCTTGAACGCTCGCGTATTGAGCGGCTCCAGCCACGTAGCGATCGCCGCGTTGAGTTCGGCCAGAGAGAACACTTGGCGGTCGCGCAGCCGCGCCAGGATCCAGCGTTCGGCGATGAGCACGCCGGCCTCCACCTTGGCCTTGTCCCGCGGGCGGCGTGGGCGCGCCGGCAGGATCGCCACCCCGTAATGCTCGGCCCACTCCTGATAGGTGCGGTTGATTTGCGGTTCGTAACGGTGCGCCAGGTGCACGCCGGACTTCAGATTGTCGGGCACCACGATCTGCGGCGCCGCGCCCAGGTACGCCATGGCACGCACGTGGGAGCCGATCCAGTCCTCCAGGCGTTGCGACCAGGTCGCCTCCGCATAGGTGTAGTTGGACGCCCCCATCACCGCAACGAACAACTGCGCGGGCCGAACCTCGCCGCTGGACCGGTCGATCACCGACGCGGTCTGCCCGGCGTAGTCGACGAACAACTTCTCACCGGCGCGATGATCCTGGCGCATCACTACGTCCAGCCGACTGCGCCAGCGCCGGTAGTGCAAACAGAACGTGCTGTATTGATATCCCTTCGGGTTCGCCGCCTTGTATTCGTCCCACAACAGTTGCAGCGTCACTCCCTTGCGCTTGAGCTCCCGATGCACCGCCGTCCAATCCGGCTTGGGCCGCGGCACTCGCGACGGGGGTGGTGGCGGAAACAGCCGCCGCTCCAACTGTGCATCGTCCAGCGACGCCGGTAACGGCCACGACAACCCGCTCGCCTCGGCGCGGCGAAGATAGTTCGACACCGCCGGACGGCTTAAGCCGCAACTCAGCGCGATCCGCCGCACGCTGAACCCCAACTCCCACTTCTGACGTAAGACTTCTCTGATTTGTCGCATGGATGATCTCAACCTCGGCATCTGACCGCCTCCCGTATTGGAAAAGCAGCAGGGTACTCAGTCCGTCATCCGCGTCGTAACGCCCCAGGGTGGCAACTTTGCCTTGGAATCAGTGGCAAACTTCGATTAGAACGGGTGGCAACTTCCGATTAGAACAACCGGCAACTTTCAATTAGAACGGGTGGCAACTTTCGCTTGGAATACGCATACCAATATACTTAGGCCGAACCCGCCTCTGCCGTCTGTGTAGCGGCCGAGCTCGGTAACGGATCTGACGAAGCGGGACGACAGCTTTTCGGGACGTTGCACCATTATTACCCTCGTTATCATCTATTGCGGTAAACTGGAGAAATTGGGTCCATGGCATGCCACCAAAAAACCCCTTTTTTATCAATGGGTTTCTGCGACTCGCAAGGCCGTATGAAACCAATTGATACCGTAAAAAGATGGATGCCGGGCCCACCATGCCGCTCGCTGCTGCGGGCGGCGACTAACCGGGAGTGAACATGCTCAGCTACGCAGATCGAGCCGTTGAACTCTTTACCTTTTTGTTCCTGCTTGCAGCGGGCACGGTGCTTCTCGTGCTGGTCATCATGCTGGTGGTGGACCTTTCACAAACCGCCAATGCAGTCCGCCGCAACTACCCGGTTATCGGGCGGTTCCGCCACATGTTCGAGACCCTGGGCGAGTTCATGCGGCAGTACATGTTCGCCATGGACCGCGAGGAACTGCCCTTTAACCGCGCCCAGCGCAACTGGGTGGACCGGGCGTCGAGTTCCATGCCCATGACCGTGGCCTTCGGGTCGACGCGGGAAATGCGCTGGGCCGGCACGGCCATTTTCGCCAATGCACCGTTCGGCTTGCTGGAGGAAGAGTGCCAGGACACGTCCCATGTGACGGTAGGCAAGGATGGCCCGAACCCATACACCACGAACCGGATCTTTCACATATCGGCCATGAGCTTCGGCGCTATCTCCAAACCTGCGGTCATGGCGCTGGGCAAGGGCGCCGCGGTGGCTGGATGCTGGATGAACACGGGAGAGGGCGGACTCTCTCCGTGGCACCTCGAGGCCGGCAACGACGTCGTGTTTCAATTCGGCACGGCGAAGAACGGCGTGCGCACTCCAGACGGCGCCCTGAGCGAAGAACGCTTAAGAGAGGTCGGCTCGAATCCTCAAGTCAAGATGATCGAGATCAAGCTCAGCCAGGGGGCCAAGCCGGGCAAGGGCGGGATTCTGCCGGGTGCGAAGGTGACGGAAGAAATCGCTCGCATCCGGGGCATCCGGCCCGGTCACGACGCCATCAGTCCCAATCGCCACCGGGAAGTGCGCAATAGCGGGGAATTGCTGGACCTGATTGCCCGGGTACGCGCCATCGGCGGCAAACCCACCGGATACAAGGCCGTGATCGGCAATCCGCGGTGGCTGGACGAGCTGTTTGAGCTGATCAACAAGCGCGGACCGGACAGTGCCCCGGACTTCATCACCGTGGATTCGGGCGACGGCGGTACCGGCGCGGCGCCCATGCCGCTGATCGACAACGTGGGCATGCTGCTCAGGGAGAGCCTGGTCATGCTGGTGGATGCTCTGAATCGCCATGGTTTGCGCGAACGTATTCGGGTGGTGTCCAGCGGCAAGTTGATTACGCCTTCGGAAGTGGCCTGGGCGCTTTGCGCAGGCGCAGACTTCGCTGTGTCCGCGCGCGGGTTCATGTTTGCGCTGGGATGTATTCAGGCAATGCGCTGCAACAAGAACACCTGTCCCACGGGCATCACCACGCATAACCGTCGCCTTCAGCGTGGCCTCAATCCGCAGTCGAAGGCGGTGAGCGTAGCCAACTACCAGCAACGCATCGAGGAAGAGCTGAAGATCATTGCTCATTCCTGCGGCGTGGCCGAGCCGCGCCTGCTGCGGCGCGAACATTGCCGCATCGTGCAACCCGACGGTCTAAGCCGCTTGCTTTCGGAGATCTATCCAAGGGCGGCCTGAGAGGCAACTATGGTCCGAAAGCTAAGTGCCTGTGTCACATTCTTGCTGTGTGCCATGCTGTGTACCGTCCAGCCGGGACTGGCGCAAAACTCTCGTTCCCAGTCAGTGTTCGGCGCCGATCCGAATCTTTCCGACGGCGCCGTGGCGCTTCGCCTTGGCGACTATGAGGAAGGCATCCGCCTGACGCTGGCCGGCCTTCGCGCACCGGCCGGCAAGGCCCACAGCGCACGCACGCGCTCCTCGGCGCACAACAATCTGTGCGCGGGTTACGTGCTGGCCGGCAAATTCCAGCAGGCCCTTGAGCGCTGCGACGAAGCTCTCCGTTTGAAGAAAAACAACTGGCAGGCGTATTCCAACCGCGCAGTGTTGCATGTGCTGACAGGACGCATGAAGCGGGCTGCCGAGGATATTGAGCAAGCCAAACGCATCAACCCGGATGCCAGGCGCCTTATCGAGGCTGAGCAGTTTCTTCAGGAACGCCTGGCGGCGCGGGCCCAAGAGGCGCCGGCCAAAGAATCGAAACCGTAATACGGTTGGCCTCGACTCGCCATTGGCGCCTGAAGGTCCAGGTCTTGCGATTGACCGGCAATTGCGGGCTGGATACTATCAATTGAGAAAGAACAGAGGGGCAGGGCATGGGCTCCGGAGGAATTCCGGCGGGCGGGCTCAGGTACGGCGCCGGGACGAAATCATGATTACCAGGAAGACCTTGCTCCGGGCCGGGCTGGCGGCAATCTTGTTGGCCCCCATGGCAAGAGCGCTGGGCGTGTCGGGACGGTCCTGGCTGGGTGCGCCTGACGAGTCCGCGTCAGCCGATCCCCCAGCGAATGAACTTGCGACGAATGGCGAGATCATGCTTGGGGTATCCGCGGCGTTTTCCGGACCTTCGCGCGGATTGGGAACCGAGCTCTATCGCGGCGCGAGCGCCTACTTCAGCCATATCAACGCAAACGGCGGGATAGGCGGGCGCCGAATCGTGCTGAAGATATATGACGACGGCTACCAGCCGGACCCGTGTGTCGAGAACACCATGAAGCTGATGCTGGAGGACGAGGTGTTTCTGCTGTTCGGCTACGTGGGAACGCCGACTGTCACTCGCGTGTTGCCGCTGTTGAAGAAGTTTCAGGATGAGAACATCTACATGTTCTTTCCGTTTACCGGCGCGCAGCCGCAAAGGCAGCCGCCGTACGGTGATTTCGCGTTCAATCTAAGGGCTTCTTACGGACAGGAAACCGCAGGCCTGGTGAACAATTTCGTTGCTATCGGAAAACCGCGCATCGCGGTCTTTTATCAGGCGGATGCATATGGCCGCAGCGGCTGGGCGGGAGTCCGGGCGGCGCTTGCCGGACACGGCGATCGGATTGCCGGCGAAGCCACCTACAGCCGAGGCGCCCCGTTTACCGGCAGCATGCGCCGGCAGGTGGACATTCTCAAGAACGCCTCGCCGGATGCCGTGATCTGTATTGGTTCGTACGCGGCCTGCGCCGCCTTTGCCCGGGACGCGGTGGACCAGGGTCTTGAGGTTCCGATCGCGAATCTCTCATTCGTAGGTAGCGAGAACATGCTCAAGCTGCTTACCGAGGGGCGCGAGGACAGCGAGCCGTACACCCGGCATCTGGTTAACTCGCAGGTGGTTCCAAGTTACGAGGATCTGTCGCTTCCCGCCGTGAGGGAGTATCGCGAGCTGATGGAGCGATACGATCCCCAGCTGCCGCAGGAATTGATCAAGGAAGAATACGCTCCTTTCCCGCACAGTTTCGGCAGCCTGGAGGGGTTTCTCAACGCCAAGCTGCTGGCCGAAATACTTCGCCGCCTTGACGGCGAGATCGATCGCGGCAAGCTGGAGGAAGCGGTGTTTTCCGTCAGGGATTTCGATCTCGGCGTGGGCGAGCAGGTTTCGTTCGGGCCGGACCGGCGCCAAGGATTGCAAACCGTCTACTACACCGTGGTGGAAGAGGGGCGCATCGTGCCCCTGGAGGACTGGCAAGCCAGGTTTTCATGATATGAAGATTCAAAAACTCTTTCAGCGAACGCGCTTCGGCATCTTCGCCGTGTTCGGCGGCATCGTGCTGTCCACGTCAGCACTGTGTCTGTACACGGTGGACACCGAACTCTCGGCGGAATACGAGACCAACAACCGCAACATCGCCAAGACAGTGGCCGACTCCAGCGTGGACATCCTGCTGAACCGGGACATGGCGACCCTGCAGTCGCTGGTTGACCAGTTCATCGAGATTCAGGGCATCGAATACATCTACATCACCAGCGAGAATGGGGAATACCTCGCGCACACGTTCGTTCCGGGCATTCCCGACGAGATTCTCGCCGGCGATCACCGCAGCACCGAACCCATCGATCGAGCACTGCCGGGCCTGGGCAATTTCGTGGAGGTTGGCAGCCCGATCCTGGCAGGCGTGGCGGGAACCGTGCATGTCGGCATGGATCTGGATGTGGTCTCGCTGAAGATCACCCGGGCGATCGGCCAGCAGATCTACCTGGTGTCGGTCATACTGGTGATCGGCGTGCTGGCATCCATCTGGCTGGTCAACCTGGCGGCGAAACCGCTGGGCGATTTGCTGGCCTACGCTGTCGATCTCGCCCGCGATGGAAGCGAGGAAGCGCTGGCCGACAGGGAAATCCTTGCCCGTGACGATGAAGCGGGCCATCTCGCCCGCCTTTTCCTCCATGTGGCCCGAAACGGGCGGTCACCCGGATCGCTGAGCGCTGCGCCTCAGCCGTAGGAAATGAGCGTCCCGCGCTTACCACGCAGCGTTATTGCGGTCTTATGCACCACCTTGCAGGTGTGCTTTGGCACGGTGTATGCGTGGAGCTTTTTCCAGACAATCCTGGTCCGGCAGGCGGGGTGGACATTTACCCAGTCGGCCTGGGCTTTCAGCATCACGATCTTTACGCTGGGAGTATCGGCGGCGTGGGCCGGACAGGCGCTTCCGCGCTATGGGCCCCGGCGGCTTGCACTGATCGGCAGCGTCCTGTTTGCCGGCGGCTACATGGTTGCAAGCGCCGCGCTGCATTTCGAGTCGATACCTTTGTTCTACCTGGGCTACGGCGTAATCGGAGGTGCGGGTATCGGGATGGGATACGTAACGCCTGTGGCCACGGTCGCGAAGTGGTTTCCGGACCGCAAGGGACTGGTTACCGGAATTGTGGTCATGGGATTCGGTGTGGGCGCCTTCCTGCTGAGCAAGGGTCTGGCGCCATTCCTGGTGGTTCGCACCGGCCACGAGCTGGCACTGGTATTCCTTTGGCTGGGTGTGATATTCGCGTGCGTGCTGATTCCCTGCAGCCTGTTCCTCAGGAATCCGCCGGAGTCCGCGTCAGCCGCGTCGGCCCAGCCCATAGCGGCGCCCACCCTGAGTGCTCAGCCGGAGTCGGTCTGGCCCTACCTCAAGTCTTCCTCGTTCGTCATCCTCTGGATCGTGTTCTTTTTTAACATCGCCGCGGGCATATCCGTCATCAGCTTTCAGTCGGAGTTGCTGCAGGAGGTGTGGGGGTTGTCGGACTCGTCGCTCGAACCGGCGATACTGGCGGAGTACGGGGCAACGCTGATCGCGATCAGTTCCTTGTGCAATGGCGTGGGGCGCCTGTTCTGGGGCCTGCTGTCAGACCGGATTGGCCGGGTGGCCGTGTTCCGCATCCTGCTGGCCAGCCAGATGGTGGTATTCGGCATTCTGATGACCGAGACCAACCCTTGGGTGTTCTCGGCGCTGGTGTGCTACGTGCTGCTATGTTTCGGCGGCGGGTTCGCCACCATGCCGTCCTTTGTGCTTGACGTATTCGGCCCGAAAAAGATGTCGGCCATTTACGGCGCCGTCCTTACCGCCTGGGCGGCAGCGGGTATTGCGGGGCCGGTCTATGTTGGGTATCTGAAGGACGTCTATCCCGATCGAGCGGTCCTGTATTGTTTTCTCATCGGCGTCATGATGCTGGGCGCCGGCTACGTCTTTTCCTATCTCCTGAACGACAGCCGCATCCGGATAGGCCGTCCCACCCTTCAGGCCACCCTCCGCGAGTACGGAATACCGTTGCCGCAGGCGCGCTGATTTCGACTACCGGCGGCTACACGGCCACAGCGGGAGTGCAGAACCTTTTCGACGTATCGCCTGACGCGGTTCAGGAGGAGGCGCTGGGGCAGGGAAATGCACAGCCGGCAAGTTCGCCGTACGACTACAACGGCGGGTTTACCTACTTCCGCGTAAGCTACCGCTTCTAGCAGCCCAAAGGAAACAAGGCCACCCTCCCCCCTGGGAACGAGGGCATCCTGCCCTCGACGAAAACGAAACCCCCTCGCTCCCATTGGAAAGCAAGAAAGTGGGCCTGTACAACCCTTTGGCCGAAAGTCCTTAAGTGGTACCATTAACGGGCCCGCGCGGGCTAACTTACGGGTAGGCGTATGAGTCACGAACAGATGCAGCCGGACAACTACTTCGCCGGCGATGAAGAATATCCAGAAGGTTTCCAGGAAGCGATAGATGCCGTTATCAACGGCGGCAACAAGTTGCTCGAATCCAATGACGAACCGGACGCCTGGGATGTGGCGTCGGGCCTGCTGGCGGGCGCGGTTCATTTCTGGCTTTTTTCCCGCCAGCCGTGCAACGACCCCTTGTGCGAAACCTGCGCGTCGGTGTCGACCGCCGAACAGCGCATGGCGCGTCTGCTGGAGGAAGTTAATCAGCATTGCGAGGAGAGCGAGTACTTTCATACTCCGCTGGATCGCAACGCCGGCACGGCCTGAGCCTGCTCTCGGCGGACCGGAAATGGCGCGAATTCACGTAACGGATCGTGAGGGCGAGTCCCTGGTCATCGAGGGACAGACCGGCGTGAGTGTGATGGAGAGCCTGCGTGAGTTGGACAACGGAGTCGAGGCGCTATGCGGCGGCATGTGCTCGTGCGCGACCTGCCACAGTTATATTGATCCCGAATGGTTCGACAAGCTCCCGCCGCGTTCTCCGGAGGAAGAAGAATTGCTGTCCGAATTGGAGTATGTGCGCGAGCATTCGCGCCTGACCTGTCAGGTTCGATTCTCTCAAGACCTGGACGGCTTGACGCTCACCGTCGCTCCCGAAGAGTAGGCGGCGACGGGATTCTTGCGGAGTAGCACCTGCTTGCCGCGGGTTAGTTTTCCAGCCCCTGAATTGCCTGAAAGCGCTACGGCGCTGAGGGAAGAGGTGCGGGCGTTCCTGAAAAGGGCATTGCGCGATGTCCCGTTGAGTGAAAGGGCGCTTTCCTGGGACGCGTACAACCCGGAATTCAGCCGGCGGATGGGGCAGGCCGGATTTATCGGAATGAGTTTCCCGGCGGAGTACGGCGGCACCGGCCGTTCGCAGCTTGAGCGTTTCGTGGTGCTGGAGGAATGCCTGGCGGCCGGCGCGCCTACCGGCCTGCACTGGTTTGCCGACCGGCAGAGCGGGCCGCTGATTCTGCGTTACGGCAGCGAGAAACAAAAGCAGAACATTCTGCCGAGAATCTGCCGTGGCGAACTGTGTTTTTGCATCGGCATGAGCGAGCCCGATTCGGGCTCGGACCTGGCGTCTCTGCGGACCCGGGCTCGCCGAGTCAGCGCGGGTTGGCAGGTAAACGGAACCAAGATCTGGACCACCAACGCCCATCGCGCCGACTACATGATCGCGCTGTTCCGAACCGGCGAAGGGCAGCGCCGGCACGAGGGACTGTCGCAATTCCTGGTGGACTTGCGCAACACGCCGGGTGTGCAGGTGGCGTCGATCCGCGACTTGGCCGGACGCGAGCATTTCAACGAGGTGCATTTCGAAGATGCGTTGCTGCCTGAAGATGCACTGATCGGAGAGGAAAACAACGGCTGGGCCCAGGTGATGGAAGAACTGGCCCTGGAGCGTTCCGGTCCCGAGCGCTACCTCTCCTGCCAGGCGTTGTTCAATGAGTTGCTGGTAGTGCTTAAAGAGAGAGGCGCGGACACTGCCGCTGAAGTAGGCATCGGCAAGCTGGTGGCGCAACTCGGAGCCTTGCGCGCCATGTCCCTGTCGGTGGCGGTCATGCTCGAACGGGGCGAATCGCCCGGGCTTCAGGCCGCTATGGTCAAGGATATGGGCACCCGCTTTGAGCAGTCGCTGCCTGCGGTGGCCCAGGAACTGGTTGATTTGCCTCCGGACAGTTCGGATTCGGCTTTGCCTTACCAGCAGGCCTTGCACCTGATGACACTGTTGGCGCCCTCGTTTTCTCTGCGCGGCGGCAGCGGCGAGATTTTGCGCGGAATCATCGCGCGCGGGCTGGGTCTGCGCTGATGCGCGCCGACTCATTACTGGTGGATACGGTGGAACGCATGTTCGCCGAGCAACTCACGCCGGAGTATCTGGCCGAGGCGCAGCTATCCGGGGGTCACGAATTTATCGGGCTGGCGCGCGACATCGGCCTGGATGCGGCGCTCGTTGCCCAGGACGAGGGCGGCTACGGAGGCAGCTGGCTGGACGCGTTCGTAATTGCCGAGGCGTGCGGACGCTACGCGGCGCCCGGCGCCTTGCCTGAGATCATGATGTGGCGGGGCCTGGGCGAAAGTGCCGCGGCCGCGGCTGATGGCGCAAGACCGTTGCCGCTATTGGCCGGGGCCTTGCTCCGCTCCGCTCAAATGGCGGGTGCGGCGCAGGTGCTGGTGGAGCGTTCGGTCAGGTACAGCGGAGAACGCGAGCAGTTCGGGCGCCCGATCGCAAAGTTCCAGGCTGTGCAACAGCAGCTTGCCGAGCTGGCGGGTTACGCGGCGTGTATGCAGGCCGTTTCACAGCAGGCCTTTGCAGCGGTGCAGCGGTATGGAATGCCCGCTTCGGAGGAGGCCCCCGCCTGGTTGGCGGTGGCTGTCGCCAAGTGCCGCTGTTCGGAGCTGGTTCACCCGGTAACGCTGATTGCCCACGGCGTGCACGGCGCGATCGGTTTCACCGAAGAGTTCGGGCTGCAATACTTCAGCCGCCCGCTATGGCGCTGGCGCGCGCAATACGGCCGCCACTCCGACTGGGCGCTCGCGCTTGGGCGGCGCGCCATTGCCCAAGGCCCTAGCGCCACCTGGGCCGCAATTGCACGCTAGCGGCCCGCGAAATAAACCTGGGAACGAGAACGTCCAGCCCTCGACGAGGGCAAAATGCCCTCGCTTGCATGGAACAACCCTGGGAACGAGGGCTTCCAGCCCTCGCCGAGGGCAGGATGCCCTCGTTCCCAGCTTGTTCCCAGCTTGTTCCCTGCGCGTCAGCGCAGCGGTACGCGCGGCGAGTACTCCCGGCAGGGTTGGCGCGCCCGTACAATTTGCACCTATGAGTTCGTATCCGTTTGCCGGGATTGACGCCAAGTGGCAAGCGCGCTGGGAACGTGACGGAACCTTCAGGACGCCTCTGAAACCCGATCATTCGCGGCCGAAGGCGTACATCCTGGACATGTTTCCGTACCCCAGCGGCGCAGGCTTGCACGTGGGCCACCCGGAGGGCTACACCGCGACCGATATCGTGGCCCGCTACAAACGCATGCGCGGCTACAACGTGCTGCACCCGATCGGTTGGGACGCCTTCGGGCTGCCGGCGGAGCAATATGCGGTGCGCACCAACACTCATCCGAGGGTGACCACCGCCCGCAACATCGATCGATTTCGCAAGCAACTCAAGTCTCTGGGTTTTTCCTACGACTGGTCGCGCGAGATCAGTACCGCCGACCCCGACTACTACCGTTGGACGCAGTGGATCTTTCTGAAACTGCACGAGCGTGGCCTGGCCTACCAGGCAGAACAGCCGGTCTGGTGGTGCCCGGAGCTGGGCACCACGCTGGCCAACGAGGAAGTTGTGGAAGGCCGTTCGGAAGTGGGCGGCTTCGCCTGCGAGCGGCGTCCACTGCGCCAGTGGATGCTGAAGATTACCGACTACGCCGAACGCCTGCTGGATGGTCTTGAGGACTTGGACTGGCCGGAATCCACGCTGGAGATGCAACGCAACTGGATCGGCCGTTCGGTGGGCGCAGAGATCGACTTCCCGCTGATCGGGCGCGAGGAGACCGTGCAGGTGTTCAGTACTCGACCCGATACGCTGTTCGGGGCCACTTTCCTCGCCCTGTCGCCGGAGCATCCGCTGACTGAGAAGCTCGCCACGCCACCACGCCTTGACGCGGTTCGCGCCTATTGCCGGGAAGCGGCGCGCAAGACCCAGCTCAAGCGCGTTGCCGACGCGCATGATCGCAGCGGCGTGGACACCGGAGCGCGGGCCCGGCATCCCGCTACGGGCAAGGAGGTCCCCGTGTGGGTGGCCGACTACGTATTGATGGGTTATGGCACCGGCGCAATCATGGGGGTTCCGGGAGAAGATCAGCGTGACTGGGAATTCGCTCACGAGCATGGGCTTGATGTGGTCCGCACCATCCAGCCGCCCGAAGGCCACGAGGATGCAGCCTGGACCGGCGAAGGTGAAGTGATCAATAGCGATTTCCTGAACGGAATGCACAGGGAGCCGGCCAAGCAGGCAGCGGTGGATTGGCTTGAGCGCCGCGGCCGGGGACGAGCGAGAATCGCTTACCGCCTGCGCGATTGGCTGTTCAGCCGCCAGCGCTACTGGGGAGAGCCGTTCCCGGTGGTATTCGTGGATGGCGTGGCGCGGCCCCTGCCGGAGGCCGATCTGCCGCTGACTTTGCCGGAGTTGGAGGACTTTCGCCCGAGCGGTTCACCCGAAGGGCCGCTGGCCAAGGCCACGGACTGGTTGGACACTCGCGACCCGGCAAGCGGCCTGCCGGCGCGGCGTGAGACCAATACCATGCCGCAGTGGGCCGGGTCGTGCTGGTATTACCTGCGCTTCATTGATCCCAAGAACCCGGGCCGCCTGGTGGATCCGGAGCTGGAGCGCTACTGGATGCCCGTGGACCTGTACATCGGCGGCGCCGAACACGCCGTGTTGCATCTCCTGTACGCACGGTTCTGGCACAAGGTCCTGTACGACGCGGGCCTGGTGTCCGGGGACGAGCCGTTCCGCAAAGTCGTGCATCAGGGCGTGATCCTGGGAGAGCGCGAATTCGCGGCCTACAAGGACGGCAATGGAACCCTGATCTCAGCGGCTCGGGCCCGCCGCGTGAGCGGTTCTCAGCCCGCTGCCTATGTCGAGAAGGACAGTGGAGAGGATTTGCAGTCCGTGGCCGTGAGCGAGGACAGGGTGAAAAAGAGCGGCGAGAATTTTGTCCTGGCTTCGGACCCGTCGGTAGTCCTGGAATCGCGCGCCCACAAGATGTCGAAATCGCGCGGCAATGTGGTGAATCCCGAGGAGGTCCTTGGTCATTGCGGCGCCGACGCATTCCGTCTGTACGAAATGTTCATGGGCCCGCTCGAAAAGTCCAAACCCTGGAGCACCCGCGGAGTCGAAGGCCCGCATCGCTTTCTTAACCGGTTTTGGAGCCTGCTCGGACGCGGCGTAGTCGACGTTCAGCCAAATGCGGACCAGATGCGGCTTCTGCATCGCACCATCGCAAAGGTTACCGACGACATAGAAACGCTGCGTTTGAACACGGCTATCGCCGCACTGATGGAATTCGTCAATGCTGCTGCGCGCTGGCGGGACTTGCCGCGCGCCGTTGCCGAGCCCCTGGTGCTCCTGGTCAGTCCGTTTGCTCCGCATTTGGCCGAGGAGCTCTGGGAACGCCTGGGCCATGGAGAGTCGCTGGCCTGCGCTTGCTGGCCCGAGGCTTTGGACGAATGGCTCATGGAAGAGACTGTGGAGATCGCCGTGCAGATCAACGGCAAGCTGCGCGCCAGCATTCGGGTGGCCGCGGGGGCCGAGCGCCAGGACGTGCTGGCCGCCGCTCGAGAGAACGAGCGCGTGGCCGCCCACCTGGCCGAAACCGCGGTGCGCCGGGAAGTGTATGTGCCGGGCCGCGTGGTCAATTTCGTGGTGTGACTACCCTGCCTCCATCACCCGCCTTGAACCGCCCCCCTGGGAGTTTTCGCAGCAGGCGCCGTTGCGCTGACGCGCAGGGAACACGCTTGGGAACGAGGGCTTCCAGCCCTCGGCGAGGGCAAGCTGCCCTCGTTCCCAGGTTGTTCCATGCAAGCGAGGGCATCCTGCCTGGGAACGAGCGCAGCTTGCCCTCGACAAAACCTTCCCCCCCTCGCTCCAGCATGTTCCACACAAGGCGCATAGCCTGGGTTTGCGTATTCGCCATGGCTCTGGCTGCCTGTGGTTATCAGTTTCAGGGTTCGCTCACCTTCCCGGCGCTCAGCGGTGGGATATGGCTGCAGAGCGCCCACGGGGCGACGCCGCTATGGCGCGCCCTCAAGGAGCAATTGCGTCTGGCAGGCGTCGAAATGCGCGACGGCCCCGGGGAAGGGGTGGCGATTCTGCGCCTGCTGGAGGATCAGAGCGAGGAGAGCCTGGTGGCGATATCGGCCAACAATTTGCCCACCGTTACCGAAATCAGCTACCGCGTGAGGTACTCGCTGCGCCTGGGCGAGCAGCAACCGATAGTGGCGCGTGAGCGGGAAGTGGATCACACCCGCGCACAGGACGAATTCCGGGTGCTGGGGATGGAACGCGAAACCGAGGTCTTGCGCGAAGCTCTGGCCGAGGAACTGGCCTGGCAGATACTCCGCGACCTGTCCGCACTTCCTGCGGCCGCGCCACCGGCGCAGCCCTGATGTACCTCTACAACACGCTTGGGGGCGAACGGCAGCCCTTTGTTCCCGGTGATCCGGCGCGGGTAACCATGTACGTGTGCGGTCCGACGGTCTACGGTCCCGCCCACATCGGCAACGCGCGTCCCGCCGTGGTCTTCGATGTCCTGGCTCGGCTGCTGCGGCGGCGCTACAACTTGCTCTACGCCAGCAACATCACCGACCTGGACGACAAGATCAATCGGGCCGCCGCCGAGCAAGGCGTGGAAATCGCAACCATCACCCGGCGCTGGTTGCAGGTTTGGCAGGAAGACATCGAGGCGCTTGGGGTGCTGGCGCCCGATCGTCAGCCGCGCGCCACCGAGCACATTCCCCACATGGTCAGCCTGATTCAGCGCTTGCTGGATTCCGGCCACGCCTACGAGGCGGAGGAACACGTTCTTTTCCGGGTGAACGCCTATGCGGAGTACGGCAAGTTGTCCGGCCGTGATCGCGACGGCCAGATAGCCGGCGCCCGCGTGGAGGTCGCCCCCTACAAGGAGGATCCGGCCGATTTTGTCCTGTGGAAACCTTCGTCTGCCGAGTTGCCCGGGTGGGACAGCCCCTGGGGGCGAGGGCGCCCGGGCTGGCACCTGGAGTGCTCGGCCATGGCGCGTGAGCACTTGGGCGCCACGATCGACATTCATGGCGGCGGACAGGACCTGATTTTTCCGCACCACGAAAACGAAATCGCCCAGAGCCGCTGTGCGCATGGAGCGCCCCTGGCCCGCTACTGGGTGCATAACGGGATGATCCGCGTGGCCAAGTCCAAGATGGCCAAGTCGCGCGGCAACATTCTGACGATCCGCGAATTGCTGGAGCGAATCCCGGGTGAGGTATTGCGCCTCGCCCTGTTGAGCGCCCGCTACCGCGATCCGCTCGAATGGAGCGACGAATTGATCGCGTCCAGCCGCAGCCGGCTGGATCGCATGTACCGCGTATTGCTGGACTGCGAGAAACAGGGCGTAAATATTGGCAGTGGGACTATCGGCGAGCCTTCTCCGGAGTTGGTCCGGGCCTTGGAGGATGACCTCAACACACCGGCCGCCTTGGGCGTGCTCGCCGCACAAGCCCGCAAGCTCCGCTCCGGCGCAGCGGATCCGGCTGCTGAAGCGGCCTCGCTACGAGCGGGCGGGCGTCTTCTGGGACTTCTTCAGGAGGATCCCACCAAGTGGTTTACCGTCGACACCAGCGTAACGCTACACGCCGGCTTGGATTTCAAGGCGCATGGCGAGGCTTCGCTTGGGCCGCTGCCGGCCGCGGAGATCGAAAAACGTCTGACGGCGCGCGCGCGGGCGAGGGACCAGGGCGACTACGCCGCCGCCGACCGCATTCGCGATGAATTGAAGGATCGAGGCGTGATCCTGGAAGACGGGCCCGAGGGCACGACCTGGCGCCGGACGGCGCTATGATTGGCCCATGAGCGAATTGTTTGCATCCCGGCGGTCCGTGCCCCAGGTGGAAGAGGGCTCGGAGCTTGCACCGAAGTTCGATGAAAACGGCCTGATCCCGGCGGTGGTCACCGATCACTCCAGCGGCGAACTGCTGATGCACGCTTACATGAACAGGGAGGCGCTCAGGCTGACCATCGAAAGCGGCGAAGCACACTACTTCAGCCGCAGCCGGGGAAAACTCTGGCGCAAGGGAGAGACCAGCGGCCTGAAGCAACGGGTTCGCGAATTGCTGATCGACGACGACCAGGACTGCGTGTGGCTGCGGGTTGAACTGACAGGCGGCGCAAGCTGCCACGTGGGCTACCGGTCCTGCTTCTATCGCCGTGTTCCGCTCGATTCGGGCGATGGCCCCGTTGAACTGGAATTCACCGAGAGCGACAAAGTGTTCGATCCGGAGCAGGTGTACGCAGGGCAGGAAAACCCCACCCGATTGTGAACACGCAACTGACGTCCCCCGGCAGCTTGCGGGACGCTCAAGAAGAGTTGCTCGAAGAGCTGGGCTTTTTCGACAGCTGGATGGAGCGCTATCAGCACATCATCGAACTGGGCCGCAGCGCGCCGGAATTTGCCGATGAATGGCGCATCGAGAAAAACCGCCTGCGCGGCTGCCAGTCCCAGGTATGGCTGAAGTCCTGGCAGGAGGACGGACGATTGATTTTCCGCGCGGCCAGCGACTCGGCCATCGTATCCGGCCTGGCCGCCATGCTGATGCGCGTCTACAGCGGGCGTTCGCCGGAGGAAATCCTTGAGACTCCGCCGGACTTTATTGCCGGCGCCGGACTGGACCGGCACTTGAGCCCCACCCGCAGCAACGGACTTCATTCCATGGTTCATGAAATTCGGCAGCTGGCCGTAAAATGTCTTGGGTGAAAGTCATCGCTATCGCGCTGATCCGCGCGTATCAGCTTTGCGTATCCCCATTTTTGGGTCCGCGCTGCCGTTTCCAGCCGACCTGTTCGCAATACGCAAGGGAAGCCATAGAGATTCACGGACCGATACGCGGGTTCGGGATGGCCGTGCGCCGCCTGGTGCGCTGTCATCCCCTGGGGCCCTCCGGTTGGGATCCTGTGCCGCCTTCCGGCGCCGGCATTGATCGGCCTTAGTCGGGGTGGCGGACTTGGACGAGTCGTTCCTTTCGATGCTGCGTTGTCCTCGAACCGGCGGCGAACTAAGGCTCGCAGACGGCCGGGAACTGGCAGCGCTCAACCAATCGATGCTTGACGGCAAGCTGAAGAACGCCGCGGGCCGCAAGATGGAGCGTTCGATGGAGGGCGCGCTGGTTTCCGCCTGCGGCCGTTGGCTGTATCCGATTCACGAAGGGATTCCGGTGCTTTTGGTCGAAGAAGCCCTGCAGTTGGGTCAGCCTTAAGGCCTTGCGCCGCGCGTGCGATTGACCTGCCAGGAACTGCCGGCTGCCCTCAAGAAGGGGTTGGCGCCCGTGTACCTGGTGTCGGGAGCGGAGCTGCTGTTGCTGGACGAGGCGGTGGACCGTGTCCGGGCGGCTGCCCGCGAGGCCGATTTTTCGGAACGCGCGCTGCACGTGGCCGATGCGCGCTTCAATTGGAGCGAGCTTCATGCGGATGCCTGCAGCCGCTCGCTGTTCGCCAGTCGGCGCATGGTTGAAGTGCGCATGGTCACCGGCAAGCCGGGGACCGCAGGCGCGAAAGTGCTCAGGGAATTGTCCGCCGCGCCACCGGAGGACACTCTGATCATGGTGATTGCCCCGGCGCTCGATCGCAACGCCAGAAAAAGCGCCTGGGTGACGGCGCTTGAGAATGCAGGCATATGGATTGACGCTCCGCTTTTGTCCGCCGCCCAGCAACGGTCCTGGATCCGCGATCGTCTGGCCGATGAAGGCTTTGAACCGGAGGATTCCGCCGTACTGCTGCTGGCTGAGCGCACCGAGGGCAATCTCCTGTCGGCGCGCCAGCAGATCGACAAGCTGGCTTTGACCCATGACCCCGGTCCGCTCCCGGTAGAGGCGGTAGTGAAGGCGATATCCGACGCCAGCCGGTTTGACGTGTTTCAACTGGGGTCCGCCGCCCTGGGTCAGGATTTGCGGCGAACGGCGCGTATTCTTTCCGGACTGCAACGCGAGGCAGCGCCGCTGACCCTCATTCTCTGGGTATTGGTTCGCGATATTACGACCCTGGCCGACCTTTACTGGCGCACCGCCCGAGGCGACAGCCTGCCGTCGGCGATGGGTTCGCTGGCCATCTGGTCCAGCCGGAAAGCGGAGTTTCGCGCTGCCTTGAAACGCCATGGCGCCCGGTCCATCGCCGGACTCATCAATCGTTCGGCGCGCGCGGACCAGGTCATCAAGGGGGCGCGGACCGGAGAGCCGTGGACAGAACTTCAGCGGCTTGCGTTCGCTTTGGCCGAACCGCACCGCATGGGCACAGTGCATTGAACGAGTGGCGAACACTGGGCCTCATGGGAGGCAGCTTTGACCCCGTGCACAAGGGACATGTGGCTCTGGCACGCAGATTGGCCGATACGGCGGGTATTGACGAGGTCCGGTTCGTAATCGCCGCCTCGCCGCCTCACCGGCCTGCCCTGGTGGCGTCGGCATCGCTGCGCAGCAGGATGCTTGAAGCGGCGATTACCGATCTTGAGGGATTCACCGTTGAAGCCTGCGAACTTGAACCCGGCGGGCCGCGTTACACGGTCGATACCCTGGCGGTTTTGCGCCGCCGCAACCCCGGCCGCTCGCTTTGTTGGATGATGGGCTTTGACTCCTTCCTTACCTTGCCGAACTGGCACAAGTGGACTGAGCTTCTCGATCTGGCCCACCTTCTGGTAGGCGCCCGCGCGGGCCATCCAGGCCGCCTGCCCGCAGTTCTGAGAAGGGAAATTCAGGCCCGTAGCGTTAGCGACCCGCGACAGTTGAGAAGTTCCGCAGCCGGCCGGATCATGTTCTGCCGGGAGCCGGTAGCGGCAATTTCCTCCAGCCGTGTTCGCAACGCCGCGCGCTCGGGACACCCGGCGCATGACCTGATTCCCGCCCCGGTGGCGCGGATTATCGAGGAAACAGGCGCCTACGCAGGAGGTCAGGAATGACCGGCCACCCATTGGTAACACTGGCTGAGAGTGTCCTGGACGAGATGCAGGCATCCGAAGTTCGCCTTCTGGACGTACGCTCCCAGACCGGGATGACCGACTTCATGCTCATTGCCACGGGACGCAACGCTCGGCATATCCGCGGGCTGGCCGACCGCCTGATTGAACGAAGCAAGCACGCGGGGCGGCCGGCCCTGGGCGTGGAAGGAATGCAATGGTGCGACTGGGTTCTGATCGATCTGGGTGATCTGGTAGTGCACCTGATGCGGCGGGAAACGCGCGACTTTTACAAGCTGGAGGACTTGTGGGAGTTTGACAGCGCTGCTGCCGGGGGCTAGGCCTCAGCTTCCGCCATGGCTCCCGCACTGAAGAAGGTGCTGCGCTGGTCAATCGGCATTGTCTGCGTGGCATTGCTGACGGTGGGCCTTCTGGTGGGCATTTTGCGCGTGCTGCTGCCGCTTACTCCCCAATTCCAGGAGGAAATTGCCGAATGGACCAGTGAAAGCCTGGGCTACCCGGTGGAATTTGCCCGCATCGAACCATCCTGGGGGCTGACCGGACCGGAATTTCGTTTACGTGGCGTGCGAGTGATGTCGGAGCGCGGCGGCGGGCCGCTGCTGTTGGCCGACGAGATTCTGGTGGGGCTGAATCTGTGGACCTTGTTGCCCGGGCGGAGTCTGAATCTGGGCCGCATGGAAATTGCCGGGGCAAGGCTGTCCCTCAGGCGCCTGGGCCCGCAGACCTTCTCCATTCAGGATCGTGATCCCGCCTACTATCAGGGCGGTCCGGCACGCTTGCTGGCATTCGCACCGCCCGAGATACGCGTGCGCGACATCTGGATCGAATTTGAGGAGCCGGCCCGCAACGTGCGGGAGAACCTCTGGCTTGAGCGCTTGTCCGTCAAGATCACGGGCGGCCGGGTTGTGCTGGACGGCCGGATTGTCTTTCCCGAGAAATACGGCGAGTGGTTGGGGCTTAGCGCCGACATAGAACTGCAGCAGTGGACCCGCGGGCTGTTGCCCGCCGGCGCCTGGCGGCTCCACCTGGAAGGGCGGGCGCTCGACCTCAGAAAAATGCGGGAAATGGTTGCCGAGGCCGCCAGCCTGCCCGTGATCGGCGCGGGTGACTTCAATCTTTTCGTGGACCTGCAGGGTTCGCAAGTTGAACAGCTGTTCGGTGAACTTGAGTTCGAGGACCTACAGGTAACCGGTGGGCCCGACGAGCATTGGTTTGACCGTTTGGGAGGGCAGTTCGAATGGCAACGGCAAGGCCGTGATTACCTGCTTACGGTTGACCGCCTGGAGGCTCAGCGTGGCGGGCAAGCCTGGCCCGACACGAAATTCAACGCGCGCTGGACACTCGGAGAGCAGGATGGATTGACCCGATTGGAGCTTGAAGCCGGCTTTGTGCGGCTCGAGGATGCGGTCCCACCGTTGCTTGGGCTTGTAAGTCGTGCTGGCGTCCCGCTTGCGGTGGTGCCCGTCGCCGGCGACATCAAGGATCTGAGGCTGGACTGGACGCCCGGTGCCCCGGCCATTTTGGAACTACAGGCCGATTTTTCCGGCTTGTCGGTGGATTGGCCAGATCGCGGTCTGGCGCTGACCGGGGTTGATGGCCGGCTTCGGAACGACCGAGACGGTGGAGAGGCCAAGCTGGACGTTCGCGAGGAGGGCAGTTTCGCCGCGCCGTGGCTGGATAGAGTCGTCAAGTTCGACGGCCTGCAGGCGGAATTGAGCTGGCGGACAGGACCGGGCGATTGGTTGCTTGAAGGCGACAACGTACGCCTGGACGCCGAAGAGATGGATTGGGCCGGACGGTTTTCTCTGGCGCTGCCCGGGGGAGGCGGTTCGCCGGTCCTGGATTTGAGCGGCGGTGGTGAGAGTATTGAAAATCTGCCGGCAGCGCTGCGCCTGTTGCCGTGGCAGGACACTCCGGGACTACCATTTGGCTGGTTAAGCAAGGCGCTGCACGCCGGCCGGGCCGGCAATTGGAACATGCAGTTGAGCGGCCCGATCCGCTCCTTGCCGTTCTCCGGGGGAGTTTTCCGGGTGGAATTGGATTGCCGGGAGGCCGTTCTTACGATGCACGAGTCATGGCCGGACGTGGAGAACCTGTCCGGTAGCGTGGTGCTGAACGGCCCCAGGATGGTCTTGCGGGAAGGAACGGGCGACTTGGCCGGCGTGCGGTGGCGGAACGTGCAGGTTCAAGTCGACGATTTGACCCGGGCCGTAGTCGAAGTCAGCGGTGCGAGCAATGATTCCCTGCCGCGTCTGCTGGCGGGTTTGGCCCGCACTCCGGTGGCAGATCGAATTCACCCGGTGCTGCTCGACTCCGAGACTTCCGGCGAGGCGACTACCCGGCTCGAATTCACGCTGCCCATCGCGGACCGTGGCGGCTGGAGCATTAACTCCCAGACCGTGCTCGCCGACGTCAACCTGCGCCTTAACGAACTTACCCCTCCGGTCGGCAACCTGCGCGGGACGGTAAGTGTTACCCGCGCCGGCGTTGGCGCCGAAAATCTGCGCGGGCAGTATCTCCGGGAGCCGTTGTTGATAAGCGTGGCCAAAGCGCCTCCGGGCGCGGCCGGGTATGGGTATCTGATACGCTTGAACGGCACGGCTACGGCGGACGCCTTGCAAGATTTGTTCAATTGTTGCGCGCTGGAACGCTTGTCCGGGCAATTCGCGTGGCAAGGCCGAATACTGGTGCCGTCTCCGGATGTCGAGGTGGTGCGGCCTATTCACGCTGTCCTGGAAACCGACCTGATCGGTCTCGGCAGTGTTTTCCCGCACCCGATGACCAAGTCGGCGGACACGCCCGGGCTTACGCGACTGCAGTTGCAGTGGGGCTCGGGCAGCCTGCCGCGCCTTACCGGCCAGCTGGGACTGGGACCCGGCATCGCAATGGAATTCAGCGACGATGGCGGGGGATGGCGCCTTGGCCGCGGACGGCTGCACTTTGGCGACTCACTACCGCAATTGCCGCCCGAGGCAGGATTATTCGTGGATGGCAGGGTGGATTGGTTGCGGCCGGCGGAGTGGGCCGGCTTGTTCGCAGGCCGGGAGAACTCGCTTGAGCTGCCCTGGGCGGTGGATATTGCGGCGGGCGAGTTGTACACGCTGGGAAGCGCTTTCAAGGACCAATCGATCCGCGTACGCCCCCGTGCCGACGGCTGGCTGGTGCAACTTGCGGGCGAGTCCGCACAGGGCCGCGTCTTTTGGCCGCGCCCCGATGCGGAGGGCGCGCAGTTGCTGGCGAATCTGAACTGGCTGCGACTGGGCCGTCCGGACCCCCAGCCCGCGGCGCCGGCGAACCCGCGTCGCCTGCCGGCGGGGAAAGTTCTGCTGGGTGATCTCAAGATCGGAGACATGCGATTTGGGGAGGTCCGGGCCCGTTACGAGAAAACCGCGGGTGGGCTGGGCGTCAATTGGTTTCGAACCGATTCGCCGGCCTTCTCGACCGAGGGCAGCGCGGCATGGTTGGCTGCCGATGAACAGGGCGCTCAGCAGCTGGGAAGGCTGGACCTGGTCCTGGAAACTACCGATGTGGCCTCCACGCTTGAGCAGTTGGGTTATGCCCCAGGCGTTTCCGGTGATCGGGGCAGGATGGAGCTGGCGGCAAATTGGGTAGGGCCGCCTGCCGGAGACTTCCTGACCCGGTCCAATGGAACGGTAAGCGTGGAGGCGCAGCAGGGCGAAGTAGCGGCATTGGATCCGGGCGGTGGCCGCATGCTGGGGGTGCTCAGCCTGGCCCGCCTGCCGCGCCGGCTGGCGCTCGACTTCAGGGAAATCACCGAAGAAGGATTGCCTTTCGACCGTCTGGCCGGCGACTTCAGTCTTCGCGACGGGCAGGCGTATACCTGCAATATGGGCTTGCAGGGGGCGGTGGCCGGCCTTGCCCTGTTCGGCCGAACCGGGCTGCAGGATCGCAGCTACGATCAGGTTGCCGTAGTCTCTCCCAATCTGCCGGACTTGCTTTCGCTGGGCGGCGTGATTGTCGGCGGAACCGGCCTGGGTGCGACCATGCTGTTGCTTTCCCAGGTCTTCCGAGAGCCTTTGAAGGCTATCTCGGCGAACTACTACCGGGTAAGCGGCAGTTGGGATGACCCGTCGGTAAAGCGGGTCTTGCGGGAGGACATTGACCTGGCGGCGTTTGGAGATTGCGCCCGCTACCTGGAGGAACACTTGACGGAATTGCCTGAAGTGGACTGGGATGCATTGTTGAGCAAGGCGGAAGAAGAAGAGCTTTCCGAGTTGCCCGAAGATCCCGGCGCGGAACCGCCCGTAGCGGAGCCGGCTCCGGAGGAGGATAATACGACCACCCAGGCTCCCCAGTCCTCAGATTCCGCCCTTCCAAAGCCATGAGCAAAGTAGCCGTTATTCAGATGTGTTCGGGCGATGAACCCGGCGCCAACCTTGCGCATGCCGCGCGATTGCTGCGCCAGGCGGCGGATCAGGGTGCAGCCCTGGCGGTCCTCCCGGAGAATTTCGCGCTGATGTCCATGGACGCCGAGCGAATGCGCGCGCAGTATGCCGAGCAATCAGGTTCAGGGCCGTGGCAGGATTTTGCCGCCGAGCAGGCCCAACGCCTCGGCATGTGGATCGTCGCCGGGACCATTCCCATGCATTCCGGGGACCCGAAACGTCCCGTATCGGCATGCTGTCTTTTCGATGGTTCCGGCACCCTGGTTGCGCGCTACGACAAGATGCACCTGTTCGACGTGTCGGTGCCCGGACGCAAGGAGTCCTACCGGGAGTCCGCCACAACTGCCGCCGGGCAGGAACCGGTGGTGGCGGAAACACCTTTCGGACGCCTCGGATTGGCCGTTTGCTACGACCTTCGCTTCCCTGAACTGTTCCGCGCCATGAGTGAGCAAGGCGCTGAAATGATTGCACTGCCGGCCGCCTTTACCCGCGCAACCGGTGAAGCGCACTGGTACGTGCTGGTTCGTGCCCGCGCCGTTGAGAACCTTTGCTACCTCCTGGCCTCTGCGCAATACGGTAGCCACCCCGGCGGGCGCGAGTGCTACGGACACTCGATGCTGGTCGAACCCTGGGGGCAGGTGGTGGCGGAGTGCAAGGACGGCGACGGGGTGTTGTGTCACGACGTTGCCCTGGAGAACCTGGAGCGGTTGCGCGGCGGTTTCCCGGCCCTGGATCATCGCAGGCTGACGGCCGGCGCTGTTCGGCAAGAATGAACCCGCCGGATCACGTCGGGCGGGAGTCCGAGAGTGCGGGTCAGGCGATAGGCGCAACGCCGGACCCTTCGACCTTCGCTGTTCAGCGGACAGCCATTTCTCTGGCGCGCGACAACCTGCTGGAGTCAGCGAGCCTCGGCGATCAACAACTCGATCGGGCCTTCGGCGCATTGATGCGTCCCGGCGTCGATTGGGGTGATCTGTACTTCTCGCAGTACTCCAGCGAGTCCTGGGTGCTGGAGGACGGCATCGTCAAGACCGCCAGCCATGATCGCGGCCGTGGCATGAGCGCGCGGGCGGTCAGCGGCGAGAAATCCGGTTTTGCCTATTCCGACGACCTGGACCCGAGCACCCTGTTGCGCGCCGCCAAGACGGCCGGCGCCATTGCCCGCGGGGGCGGCCGCGGACAGGTTCAACTGCGCCGCGAAGGCGCCAGCCGCCGACTCTACGCTCCGGGCGATCCGGCTCGGGAGTTTTCCGATCCCTCCAAGGTGGAATTGCTGCACGCGCTGGATCGTGAGGCGCGCGCGGCCGACCCCAGGGTTCGCCAGGTGATCGCCAGCTTGTCGATTGCCCGCAATCTGGTGCTGATTTGCTCCTCCGACGGCCGTCTGGCCGCCGACGACCGTCCCCTTGTGCGGCTGGGGCTGACGGTACTGCTGGAACAGAAAGGCGAAGTGCGCCACGGGGTGGCCGGCTGGGGCGGGCGGTTGCCGCTGGCGGAACTCTGCAGCGCCGACACGGTGCGCGAGTATGCGCGCGAGGCCGTGCGTCAGGCGGTTGTGAACTTGAGCGCAAGTCCTGCGCCGGCCGGCGAGGAAATCGTGGTGCTGGGATCGGGATGGCCTGGCGTGCTGTTGCATGAAGCTGTGGGGCATGGCCTTGAAGGCGACTTCAATCGCAAGGGCGTGTCTGCATTCGCGGGGCGCATGGGGGAGGCGGTCGCCACCGAGCAATGCACGGTCGTGGACGACGGCAGCCTGCCGGGGCGCCGCGGTTCGCTGGAGATGGACGACGAGGGCACGCCGACCGGGCGCACGGTGCTGATCGAGAACGGCATTCTTGCGGGTTACTTGCAGGACCGCCTGAACGCCGGCCTGATGGGAGTGAAGCCCACCGGCAACGGGCGCCGCGAGTCGTATGCCTGTCTGCCGATGCCGCGCATGACCAACACCTTCATGATGCCGGGTCCGCATGATCCCGAAGAAATCATCCGCTCGGTGAAGAAAGGCGTGTATGCCAAGAATTTCGGCGGCGGGCAAGTGGACATTACGTCCGGCAAGTTCGTGTTTTCAGCCAGCGAGGCCTACCGGATCGAAGACGGCAAGCTTGGCGCTCCGTTGCGCGATGCGACCCTGATCGGCGACGGTCCCACGGTGTTGACTCGCGTATCCATGGTAGGCAGCGACCTGGCGCTGGATCCCGGCGTAGGGGTTTGCGGCAAGGAAGGGCAGAGCGTGCCCGTAGGCGTAGGCATGCCCACTATCCGGGTTGACGGCATCACCGTAGGAGGCACCGCCTGATGCTTACCACCCCCTGGGAAGCCCCTGGGAACGAGGGCCCTGCCCTCGGAAAAATGGGAACGAGGGCATCCTGCCCTCGGAAAAATAGCGCACTCCCTCAATCACAACAAGCGCAGGAGCCCCCCCTGGGAACGAGGGCATCCTGCCCTCGGAAAAATAGCGCACTCCCTCAATCACAACAAGCGCAGGAGCACCCCCTGGGAACGAGGGCATCCTGCCCTCGGAAAAATAGCGCACTCCCTCAATCACAACAAGCGCAGGAGCCCCCCCTGGGAACGAGGGCATCCTGCCCTCGGAAAAATAGCGCACTCCCTCAATCACAACAAGCGCAGTAGCACCCCCTGGGAACGAGGGCATCCTGCCCTCGCCAAGCGCGGAGACGCCCTCGCCCCACCGTATTGCATAAGAGAAAGGAGCACCAAATGACCAACAAGGTGGCCATACTCATGGGTTCGCGCTCGGATTGGAAAATCATGGAGCATGCCGCCAACACCCTGGATTCCCTTGGCGTTGAATGGGAAGCCCGTGCATTGTCCGCACATCGCGCTCCCAGGCAGCTCGCCGAGTACTGCGAGCAGGCGGAGGAGAGCGGGATCAAGGTCATCATCGCCGGCGCGGGCCTGGCCGCGGCCCTTCCCGGCACCGCTGCGGCGCTTACGTCCCTGCCGGTGCTCGGCGTTCCCATGGCAACCGCGGCTTTCGGGGGCGCCGACGCAATGCTTTCCATGGCGCAAATGCCTGCCGGGGTTCCGGTCGGAACGCTGGGGGTTGGAAGGCACGGCGCTGTGAATGCCGCGCTTTTGGCAACCGCCATGCTTGCTTTGAGCGACGAAGATGTGCGTGCCGCTTTGAACGCCTTTCGCGCGGCCCAAACCGCGGAGGCCGTGCGGAGCAGCGATGTCACCCGATGAACTCAGTGAGCGTGTGGCCGATGCGTTGACGCACGCGCGCAACCGGGGAGCAAGCCAGGCCGAAGCGTCCGCATCGAACAGTACGGGACTGACTCTGCGGGTGCGCATGCGCTCCGTGGAGACTCTCGAAAGCCACCAGGACCATTCCCTTGGCGTAACCGTGTACCTGGGAAAACGCCGCGGTGCGGCCGGCACCTCCGACCTTTCCCCGGTGGCCGTGCGCGAAACCGTCGATAAAGCCCTGAGCCTGGCGCGTTTCGCCGCCGAAGACGAGTACGCGGGCCTTGCCGAGGCCGAGCGCATGGCCACGGAGTTTCCCGATCTTGATCTGCATCATCCCTGGGACCTGGACGCGGAACAGGCCATGGAGCTGGCCCTGGAATGCGAAGCGGCGGCCCTGGATTCAGACCCGCGAATCAGCAATTCCGAAGGTGCGGGCGTCGATACCGGTGAATCCGCGTTCGCCTACGGAAATTCCCACGGTTTCCTGCACAGCGGCCGCTCCAGCAGCCACAGCATGTCCTGTGTCGTGTTGAGCGAGCAGGATGGTCACATGGAGCGTGACTATGACTACACAGTTGCGCGGGCGCCGGATGAATTGGCGCCGGTGAAAGAGGTGGGGAAACGCGCCGCAAAGCAGACGCTCGCCCGGCTGGGGGCCCGCAAGATCAAGAGCACCCGGGCGCCGGTGTTATTCGCACCGCGGGTGGCGCGCAGCCTGATCGGTCATTTCTGCGGCGCGGTCAGCGGGCGGGCGTTGTACAACCGCGCCAGCTTCCTGCTCGACTGCGCAGGCACGCAAGTCTTCTCCGACTGCGTGAACCTGGCGGAGCGCCCCCATATCGCGCGTGGGCTGGCCAGCTGCGCCTACGATGCCGAAGGAGTGGCTACCGCCGATCGAGACCTGGTCAGCAGCGGTGTGGTAAACGGCTACTTCCTGGGCAGCTACTCCGCGCGCAAACTCGGCGCGGAAACCACCGGCAACGCCGGAGGGGCACATAACCTGCTGCTTGGCAGCACCGGCGAGTCCTTCGATGAACTGCTCAACGCGATGGGAGATGGCCTGGTGGTGACCGAAATGATGGGGCAGGGCGCCAACACCATTACCGGCGATTACTCGCGCGGTGCGGCCGGATACTGGGTAAGCGACGGGGCTGTGGCGCACCCGGTGCACGAAATCACCATTGCCGGCAACCTAAAGGACATGTTCCGGAACGTCGTTGCCGTCGGCGCCGACATCGACCGGCGCGGCGGTATTCACACCGGCTCGATCCTCATAGAGTCCTTAAGCATCGCCGGCGCCTGATCCGCTCGTCTGCCGTCGCCCAGCCGATGCAGCATGCGATGACCTGCACGAAAAACTCCCAGCCCCGCCTGGGAGTGAGGGCATCTTGCCCTCGTGGCAGAAGGCTTGACCGCAATGCACTCCGGCACGTTTGATTCCGCAGCTTTACTTGAAGAATTTTTGTGCAAGGAGTATCAACATTTTTCGAAATTGCATCAAAGGCCCGGTTGCGAGCGCCGTACGCCGAAGTCGTGCGCGCGGGTGTAAAGGCTTGAAACAACTCTTCGTTTAGTCGGGCTCCTGCTCAATCCACGCCGAGATCACTCCGGCCAGCGAGCCGATCAACCCGAGTGAGACCACAACCAGCCATACCGCAACCAATCGGCCCGCCACAGTGACCGGGAAATGATCGCCAAAACCGGAGGGCTCTGCCCCAAATAATGTTGCGACAGACCACATCATGGCGCTTTCGGCAGTGAGGATGTTGGAGTCCGGGTGCGTGCTCTCTACGCCCAGAATCAAGAAGCTGCTCATCACCAGCGAGACAATGATGAGTGAGAACACCGTCGCAACAACGGCTCTGGCGCGCCCGACATTGAAGTAGCTGACGATACTGTGGACGCTGCGAGTTGTGCTGCGCATGACACGGATTATCAGCAAGAGGCGCAGTCCGCGCAGTACTCGAAGAAATTCAACCTCCGGGATCGAAGCTGCAAAATCAGCCCAACCCCACTTCAACCAATGGAGCTTGTCCGGAGCCCGCCAGAGGTCCCATACGGCCTTCGATGCAAACAGGACGCAAACGATATAGTCCGTCAACTGCGCAAGATTTTGAAACGCGGGACCAAGCAGCGATATCTGACGCAGCCCAAACAGGACGATTGAAGCGAGCGCCAGCAGCGCGTACAGGGTCTCCACGATGATTTGTGCGCCCGTCACGGGCCGGGCCGAAGTCTTATCGCTCATTGAAACAACCTCCCGGCGGAAATCGATAGCTCAAGAGAAGTCCAGTGCCGCAGCCAGCGCGTGACGCGGACCCAGGCTACCGGTTGCCGCATCGCGCAAGGAAGTCGCTCGTAGAGAGAATAGGGATGTTCCATTTCCGGGCATTGCGCGCCTTGCTTGATGAGGTGCTCGTGTCGGCCGCGACAAGAAGATCGCAACGCGACTTTGTGACGCTTCGGACGGGTTGGAAGCCTGCGCCTTCCGCGAGCGCCTCAAGGAGGCTTCGCGTTACTTCCTCGCCATGAACAATGACGGACCCAGTAAAACAGATGCGGCTGCCGGGTGGAATACTGCTCATCGCTGGCGCGATCGTCATTTGGGGTATCGCAGCGTCCCGGATTTCTAGTTGGCTGGCAATTCGCACAATCAACTCATGCTCGGCGGCGCTGATGATGTCGTCGCGCTGGGCAGTCGTGATGATGCAATCCAAATAGGCTTGGTGCGCATTCTTGCGCTCTTCCTCGGTGATGCCCAGGTCGCGCGCCAGCCGTTTGATTTCGGAGTGTTCATAGGCGTCAATCACGCCATCGTCGAGCACCCAGTCAAGCTCCTGCGTCGATGGCGATACCGCAGCGTGCAAACTCGTACCGCAGCATTCTCGCGTCAAAAGGCAGATTGTGAGCGACAAGCACCATGCCTTGCAGGCGCCGGGCTATATCCGCGAGGATGTCCGCGAAAGTCGGCGCGGCTTCGACCATTGAGGCCGTGATGCCATGCACGCCTGTCGGTCCGACATCTCGCTGGGGGTTGATCAGTGTGTCGTATTCATCGACGATTTCCCAACTCAAAGGGTCGAGGGTGATGGCGGCAATCTCTACGATCCGGTCTTGTGACCCGAATCCGGTAGTCTCGACATCCACGACAACGGGTATTGGCGGTGCGGTGCTCATGGATATTCCAGCATCTTAGTGACTGGAAGAACTGGCCCTTGGTATGTCGTTGCGGGTCAGAGCAGGGCGTCCACGCCGGCGCGGAGTTCGTCGGCGCTGATACGTTGGGTGTAGTTGGGGTTGGCGTGGGCGAAGCGGATTACGCCTTTGGTGTCGATCAGGTAGGCGGCGGGTATCGGTAGCGCGTGGTGCGTTTCTCCCGATGCCTCTTCCATGTCCAGGCCGTATTCCTTGGACCTTTGGTAGTAATCGTCGGACATGCGGAATGCGAGGCCGAAAGCTTCGGCGGCGCTGAGTCTGGCGTCAGACAGCAGGGTGTAGTCCAGGCCTTCCGCTTCGCTGTGAAGGGCGGATGCCAGGTTGTCCGGGCTGTCGGCGCTCAGGAAATACACATCCATGCCGCGTTTCTCCAGTTCCGGAACGACGTGGCGCAATTCCGCCAGGTGCCGGTTGCAGTAGGGACACCAGCCGCCGCGATAGAAGATCAGCATGGCCGGGCGCTCAAGCGCAGCGGGATCGAAGGCGAAGTCGCTGCCGTCGGCGTTGCGGACGGTGAATGCGGGTGCCTCAACGCCTGCGGCCAGCGGCTTGGTTTGTTCGGCGCTGGGGGCGATTTCGGCGCGCGCTGCTGTCGTCAAAAGCAAGAACGTGATGCAAAGGCCTGGTAGGGCGTGGGATGGTCTCGTGCGCATATCGTTTCTCCAATCAGGTGGCAGCATTGTAAAGGGGTTCCCGATTCAATTCCCGGCTACGAGAGGAGGGCAGGATGCCCTCCCCCGGGAACGAGGACTTCCAGTCCTCGAGGAGGGCAGGATGCCCTCCCTCCCAGGGGCGCCCTCCCCATACAATCGCCGCCATGAAGTCCGGCAATCCGCAGCGCCTCGATGAATGGCTGAGCCATGTGGCCCGGCTGCACCCGAGCGAGATCGACCTGGGCCTTGAGCGGATCGCGCAAGTCATCGGCAGGCTGGATTTGCGGCCGCCGGCGGGGCGGGTGGTGACCGTAGCGGGCACCAACGGCAAAGGCAGTACCGCGGGGCTGATCGCCGCGACGCTACGCTTGAGGGCGGGGCTGCGTACAGCGGTGTACCTGTCACCGTACCTGCAAGACTTCGGGGAGCGCGCGCAGATCGACGGTGTTCATGCCGAGCCTGACAGCTTGTGCCGCGAGTTTGAGCGAGTCGAGGCGGCGCGCGGCGATATCCGGCTCACCGAGTTCGAGTTCGTCACCCTGGCGTGCTTTGGCCTGTTCAGCCGTGCGCGCTGCGAGGCCTGGGTGCTGGAGGTGGGGCTGGGGGGAAGGCTGGACGCAGTGAATGCGATCGATCCCGACGTAAGCGTGATCACGCGGATCGCGCTGGATCACCAGGACTGGCTTGGCGACACGCTGGACTCGGTGGCGGCCGAGAAGGCCGGAATCCTGCGTGCCGGACGTCCGGCACTCTACGGAGCAGGCATGGCGCCGGCGCCGATTGCCGTGCGCGCCATGGAGCTTGACGCACCGCTGTTGCAGGCGGGCGTGGACTTCGATTTCGAGCGCCGAGATGACCGTTGGGACTGGAAGGGGACAAGGATTCACCGCAGCGGGCTGCCCGTGGGCGATCCAGCCAATGCTGCCGAACTGCCCAATGCCAGTCTGGCGCTGGCCGCGTTGGAACGCCTCAATCCGGATTGGGTCCCGGATCGCAGCGACTACGCGGCGATCCTGCGAGCCGGACGCTTGCCCGGGCGGTTCGAGCGCATGGAGTTCGCCGGCGCGGAATGGGTACTGGATGTGGCGCACAATCCCGATGCCGGGGCCTGTCTGGCGAAGAGCTTGCGAGCGCTGTCGCCGCGCCCGGCAATCTGGGTACTGGGAATGCACGAGGGCAAGGACATTGCGGGGTTCGTGAATGTTTTGCCGCTCGATGCGAATGACCAGGTCATCGTTACGCGGGCCGACGGGCCGAAGGCGTGTTCCCCCGAAGAGCTGGCGCAGGCAGTCAGGGCACGGCCGTATGCAGGACTGCGGCGGTGTGAATCGGTGGCCGAGGCTTGCGGGCGGGCCGCTGAGTTGGCTGGCGTGGAGTTTCGCGTGGTGGTTACCGGGTCGTTCAATACCGCCGGACCGGCGCGGGGGTGGCTTCAGTCGCGGATGCTTGGTCGAGGGCAGGATGCCCTCGTTCCCAGGATAGGCGAAAATGAAGGGAGATAGCACCATAATAGCTGCAACATAACAGGAGTTAGGCGAAGATCATTCAGTTGGATCGAGTCCGTAAATCCTGATAACGTTGTCGCGCATCAGCTTGCGGCGCGCTTGCGGGCGGAGTTCCAGGGCGTCAATGTCGTTGACCGTGCGCTCGAAATCCAGCACCGGGAAATCGGTGCCGAAGATAACCTTGTCCTGCCCGAATGAATTGATGTAGTGGCGGAAGCTGTCCGGCCAGTACTTGGGACGGTGCGCGTCACAGCCGATGAACACGTTGTCGTGCTTCCACGACATGGCGATCATCTCCTCGTGCCAGGGAATGCCCACGTGAATGCCGATCAGCTTCAGCTCGGGGAAGTCGCAGGCCACCGAGTCAAGCGTTATCGGGCGTCCGACGCTGCGTCGCGGCGCATCCTTGGCGTAAATCATTGACTGACCGACCTGCATTTGTATCGGAACATTCAGTTCGCAGCACTTGGCGTAGAAGGGGTAGTAACGGGCGTGATCCGGCGCCAGCTCGAACCAGTGCGGGTAGAGGTGGGCGCCGACAAAGCCCATGTTCTTCACTGCCTCTTCAAACATGGCCACGCCTTTCATGCCCTGGGTGGGGTCGATGCCGGCCAGCCCGCTAAAGCGGTCGGGGTATTTTTCGCAGGCTCGGGCTACGACCTCGTACGGGAGGTGGTAGCAGCCGGGCAAGCCCACCTGTCCGGTGCGCGGCGCGATCAGGAAAGCCCGCTCGATGCCGGCGGCATCCAGCCGCTCGATCATTTCCTCCAGTGACAAGCCGCGCATCAGCGGACTCTCGGCCTTCATCTTGCCGACGAAGAAGTCGCCCTGCCAGCCGGGGCGATGGGACAGGGCCTCCGGGGTCCAGATATTGACGACCGCGTCGATCGCGCCGTAATCGTGTTTGGGTTCGGTCATAAACCGCCTCCGTTCATTCGGCGGCAATTATCCTCCAACCGCCGGCGCCTGAGTGGAGAAGTCAGGAACGGGTCAGAAGGAATCCCGCCAGCGTCAGAATGAGCGCCGCAAGCGCCCCGCCCTGAAGCCACAGCGCGCGAAACATGTCCGCCTTCATTTCTGCCATATCGGCCCGCAACTCCGCGATGTCGCTCCTGGTAGCTGTGTGGGTCTTGACGTAATCCTTAATGTCCCACAGATCCTTGCCGATTTCCCGGTTGAATCCTGCGATTTGATCAAACGCGCTTGCCAGCATGTCCGCCTGTTCGGGTTGAAAGCCCGCCTCTTCCAGTTGCCGTACGGTCGGGAGTGTGCCCAATTCCGCTGCTTCCATTCTCGTCCTCCTTTACGAATTCCATGGTACGGCCGTGGTGTGCCGCTCCCTCCAAACACCCATATAGCCAGCCGGCGCTCAAAGTGTCAAACGGAGGGACTGTTTGAAAGCGAACATACCTGCCGGTTGCAGCCAGAATTGCGCGCATGTTGCGTTTGAGGGTTTGAGGCCGGACGCGGCGGTATCAGCCGCCCAGCGCCTCGAAATAGATCAATGCAGGCATGTTGCGGCGTTGATGGACAATCCGCAGGATCACCGGTGCGTTGTCGGCTGCCGCGACCCGCGCGAAGAAAATAACGTGCTTTTCGTAGTCAACCGAGCGCAGGCTCGCCGCGAACAGGCTGCGGTCGCGTCCGTCATCGGGATCGGCCATGATGCCTTCGAAAGCGCGGACCAGACCTCGATAGTATTGCAGCCATTGTTCGCGGCCCCAAGTGTCCAATGTGTAGCGTCGGATATCGTCCAGGTCCCGCTGAGCCAGGCGGGACAGTCTAATCGTCATGCCGTCGGAGCTATGATTCGGTAGGCGTCCGGCTCGTAGGCTTGGGGGTCGAAGTCGTCAAAGGCGCCAGCCTCCGCATCACGCGCGGCATGCTCAAGATCGGCCTTCATCGCGTAGAACTGGCGCGCCCCATCCCGTTGCATCAGCAGCCGGATCCCTGCTCGCACCACTTCGCTCATATTGGCATAAGCGCCGGACTTGATCCGGCCCTTGACATAGGCTTGCATCGGTTTGGTAAGGTGTACGTTCGGCATCCGGCAACCCTCCATATGTCGGATAATATCAGATACTGATAGATCGCCCCGACTACGCCCCAACAAGCGCTCATCCGCCTGCGACCGCCGCGAGGCCCCGGCGAGCACACCACGCGTAGTAACCGCTCGGGGAGACACCCAGCACCCGGCACTGCGTGGCAATCGGATATGAGGCCCGGTTCGCTTTCTAAGAATGCGAAGAGCTGTTCGGCACGGAATCGGTCTCCCGCGCGAACCAGGCCGCGGCTTTTGCCAAGATATCCCGCTCAACGCGCAAGCGCCTGTTGCCACGCCGAAGTCGACGCAACTCCTGGCGCTCGGCGCTGGTCAGACCGTCGGCGCGCAAACCAGCGTCGCGGTCCGACTGCTCAACCCAGTTGCGAATCGACTGCGCCGAGGGCTTGAACTCTTACGACAGCGACTCCGGCGTGCGTCCCGAACGCGCCAGAGCCACCACACATGTGGAGTGGATGCGCTTTAGGGCTATACTCTGGGTCTACCCGGGGGGCGGCTCTTCGGCCTGAGACCCTTTCGAGAGAGGGGACCCCTTGAACCTGATCCGGTTAGTACCGGCGGAGGAACGAGGTATGCGGCTCTTCAATTCGCCCTTCTTATTTTTCGCGGCAATCACGCTCTGGACGGCGCCGGCTGTGGGGTGGGCGGCTGATTCATCACATCGTATCGCTGCCGTCTACGCCTCGCAGCAGGCGGAGGCGCGATCCGGACAATCATCCGGGGAGGAGGCGCCCGGCGGAGTACTCGAAGAGCTGGTGGTCAAGGCATCGCTCAAGGAGGCGAGCAGCCTGGATCTGCCCACCAGCGTCACGGTACTGAACGCTGAAACGATTCGCCGTTCCTCGGTGCAGCACTTTGAAGAACTGGCGCACCTAACGCCCAATCTGCATTGGTCCGGCGGATCGTCGCGGGCACGCTATTTCCAGGTGCGCGGAATCGGCGAACGATCGCAGTATGAAGGCGCGCCGAATCCATCGGTGGGATTCCTGCTGGACGACATCGATTTCTCGGCCATAGGCGGTGTCGCTACCCGCTTCGACCTGGGCAGCGTCGAAGTCTTGCGGGGACCGCAAGGCGCCCGCTACGGCGCCAATGCGCTGGCCGGGCTGATCTATGCGCGCTCGCGGGAGCCGACCCGGGAAGCGGAAGCCGAAGCGGAACTATCCGTCGGAAATGACGGCATGCGGGCGGCGGGCCTGGCCGTGAGCGGCCCGCTGGGCGCAACGACTGCAGGGCGCCTGGCGGCGCACCAATATCGAGCCAACGGCTTTCGGCGCAACGCAACGCTGGCTCGCGACGACACCAACTCACGCGAGGAGTCAAGTCTCCGGGCCAAGCTCAACTTCGAACCTGCGCCCTTACTCGCAATGCGCCTGACGGTAATGCACATCGATCTCAGCAACGGCTACGACGGATGGTCGATTGATAATGGGCTGACTACCTGGTCGGATCGGCCGGGGCGCGATTCGCAAGCGTCTACCGGTGCGTCGCTGCGCGCTGATCTCAAGCTGGCCGGCGGCCACAGCCTGGTGAGTATTACCGGCGGGGCAACCTCCGACATCGAGCACAGTTACGATGCGGATTGGGGCGAAGACGGCTACTGGTCGGATATCGCCGGCTTTGAAATGCAGTACGACTATACGTCCCGCACCTTGCGGGAACGGACCGGCCTGAGCCAGGAGTTTCGCCTGCTGTCGCCTGCCCAAGGCGCGTTGGCTTATGTGCTGGGCGTGTGGCTACTGGACCTGGAAGAGGATAACGATCGCACCGACCGGGGCCTTTACGCCGAGCCGGGTTATGCGCCGGGCCCGAGCGAGGACCGGTTCGATTCCCGTTTCGGCGCCGACAGTCTGGCGCTGTTCGGTGAAGTTTCCAGTTCCTTTGCGGACGATTGGGAGATCACGGCAGGACTCCGCTGGGAACGGCGCAAGGCCGATTACGACGATTCCAACGGGGAACGGTTCGCGCCGACGGATGACATGGTTGGCGGACACGTCAGCCTGTCCCGCTCGGTTGGCGTCAACGCAAGCCTCTACGCCCGCATTGCGCGCGGTTACAAGGCGGGTGGTTTCAATCTGGGTCTTGGAGGCCAGGGCCTGAGCAGCGACGAACTTCTGTACGACCCGGAATTCCTGTGGAATTACGAACTGGGCGCCAAGGGACTATGGCTGGAAGGGCGGCTGCGCGGCGAGCTGGCCGTGTTCCATTCCGAGCGCGATGACGTACAGGTGGATACGTCCCGGCAGGCCGATCCCGAGGACCCCAACACCTTCGTTTTCTTCACCCAGAACGTCGGACGCGGGCGCAATCGCGGAGTGGAATTGAGCCTGGAGTTCGCGCCCGGCGATGCGTGGCGGCTCAGAGCTGCGTTGGGACTGCTGGACACCGAAATCACGCGCTTCCCCAGCCGTCGGGAACTGGAGGGGCGCGAGCAGCCGCATGCGCCGGGTTATGGCTACGCGCTCGAAGCGCGCTGGCGGCACCCCGTGGGCTGGTTCGCGGCCGCTGAGGTCACCGGTAAGGACGGCTTTTATTTTTCCAACAGCCATGACCGGAAGTCTGAGCCCTACACACTGCTCCACCTGCGTGCTGGTCGGGCCTGGGAGGGCTGGGAAGCGTTCGGCTGGGTCCGCAATCTGCTTGATGAATACTACGCAGTGCGCGGGTTCTATTTCTCCAATGTGCCGCCCGACTGGCCGGAGCAGGAATTTCGCCAGCAGGGCGACCCCCGGCACTTCGGCGTTACGATACGACGCCGGTTCTGAGGACTTGTACATGCGCATAACCGCCGAACTCAGCCTTTATCCGCTGGCCAGCGAAGAGCCGGTGGCCCGCATCACGGAATTCATTCGCGACTTGAGTCGCCAGCCGGGCATCGAGGTGCTGACGAACCAGATGAGTACGCAACTGCGCGGGGAAATGAAAGACGTGCAACAGGCGGTAAACATTTGCATGAAGGCGGTGATGGAGGCGGGCGACCGCGTAGTGCTGGTTGCCAAGTACCTGAACGCGGACCTGCCGATCAATTCGCTCCCGCGGTTGTGACCGCGGACCTCGCCTGCGTGGGACAACGCCGGGAGGGAGGGCATCCTGCCCTCCGTCGAGGGCTGGAAGCCCTCGTTCCCAGCGGCTTGCAGGGGCATCCTCCCTGGGAGGGAGGGCATCTTGCCCTCCGTCGAGGGCTGGAAGCCCTCGTTCCCAGCGGCTTGCAGGGACATCCTCCCTGGGAGGGAGGGCATCCTGCCCTCCGCCGAGGGCTGGAAGCCCTCGTTCCCAGCGGCTTGCAGGGACATCCTCCCTGGGAGGGAGGGCATCCTGCCCTCCGCCGAGGGCTGGAAGCCCTCGTTCCCAGCGGCTTGCAGGGACATCCTCCCTGGGAGGGAGGGCATCCTGCCCTCCGTCGAGGGCTGGAAGCCCTCGTTCCCAGCGGCTTGCAGGGGCATCCTCCCTGGGAGGGAGGGCATCCTGCCCTCCGTCGAGGGCTGGAAGCCCTCGTTCCCAGCGGCTTGCAGGGACATCCTCCCTGGGAGGGAGGGCATCTTGCCCTCCGTCGAGGGCTGGAAGCCCTCGTTCCCAGCGGCTTGCAGGGACATCCTCCCTGGGAGGGAGGGCATCCTCCCCTCCGTCGAGGGCTGGAAGCCCTCGTTCCCAGCACTCTTCCTGCAGTGCATGACTGACTTGGGCCTGATGACGGTCTTGGAGATCCTGGCGGTCGTGCTGGGCCTTGTCTACGTGCTGCTGGCCATACGCCGCAATATCGGCTGCTGGGTGGCCTCGTACGTGGCCTCGGGCTTGTTCGTGGTGGTTTTTCTCGACGCCGGACTGGTATTCCAGCCCTGGCTGCAGATCTTCTACATGGTCATGGCCGCCTACGGCTACCGCAAGTGGCGCAGGGGCGCAAGAAATCCCGCGAAGCTGGGATACTGGGGCTGGCGCAACAACCTGATTGCAGGGGCCGCAATGCTGGCGTTATCAATACCCGTCACCCTTTTCGTAGCGCAGTACAGTTCCTCACCGCTGCTGTTTATCGACGTGCTTACGGCAATCGGGGCGCCGTTGGCCACCTATATGCAAGCGCGGAAGTACATCGAGAACTGGATTTGGTGGATCGTTCTGGACGCAACTTACCTGGCCTTGTACCTGGAAAGAAGCCTGTATTTCACCGCCGTCCTGTACACCTTGTACCTGGCCCTGGCGTGGGTGGGATACCGCGCCTGGAGGCGCGACCTTCTGGCGTGAGTTTCACCGAATTTCTAGCCGCCTATCCTGATTTTCGGAACGCGCAGCTTATCCGTCGCCTGGCCGGCGGAGGCGGGTGGAACCAATCCTGGCTGGTGGCGCGCGGAGGGGAGCGCCTGGTGATTCGCCTTGACACGTCCGCGGTGTCTCGGCTCGGGTTGGACCGTGGCTCGGAATTGGCCGTGCTCCGCGCGATTCACGGCAAGGAGATTGGGCCGGAAGTTGTCCTGGCCGATACGAAGAAAGGCGTTCTGGTTACCCGCTGGCTTGCGGGCCGCGCCTGCTCGCCCGTCATGTTGCGAAATCCGTACCTGCTGCGTGTGCTGGGCCTCTTGTTGGGGCGCTTGCACGAAAGGGTCGCACCACCGCCCGGGCAGCCTGAGCTTGACATGGGGCTGGCGATGGCTCGCTACGCGGAAACTGTGGGCGGTGCGTTCGCGCGGCGGCTGGCCCGCTCCGGAGCCCGCGCCTGGCATGCCTCCCGCCCTGGTGAGCGGCCCGTGGTGTTATGTCACAACGATCCGGTGGCGCAGAACGTGTTGCGGGGTCCAACGCTGCGTCTGATCGACTGGGAGTTTGCCGCTCCCTGCGATCCGCTCTTCGATCTTGCTGTGGTGATCGGCCATCACTGCCTGGACGAGCGCCAGGCGGGGGTGTTGCTTGCGGCAGCGAGAGGCGGAGTTCGGGTCACGGATCGCCGGGCGCTTGAGCGCCTGGTGGAGGCGTATGTATGCCTGCGCGAACTCTGGGAGTGCGTGGTGCGCCGTTTACTCCAGGGACGCTCGCCCGGCATCCGGCCCGGCCAGGGTATAGGATAAAGCCTGCATAGGCGGGGGTTATATGTCGAATCCCATTTCGGGATGTGACCGGGAGTTAGCGATAACTGCCGGTAGCTTGTTCGATGGCCCGTCGTATTTCCGTCGGGGAGGACAAGAAAATGAATAGAACCATCTCAGCTGCGCTGCTGCTGTGCGCAGGCATCGCAAACGCGGGCGACTTCCTGCAGGCGTCTTCAACCATTACGCAATGCCCGGGCCCAGAGCCCACGGTAGTGGAAATTGACGTAGTGGACGGCGCCGAGGGTACTACCCTTGAGAACAACAAGATCACCGTCAATGAGTCCGGTACCTACCTGATCATCGCTGCGCCGCAGGTAGGCCGTGAAGGCGACGGCCCTATGGGCTGCTTTGACCTGTGGCTGCGGGTGAACGGGAGCGACGTGGCGAATTCCAACGTGCAGTTGTGTCAGGACGCCGGCAGCAAGGCCAAGGACGTCATTATTTCGCAAGGAATAGTTCCCCTTGAGGAAGGTAACGAGCTCGAGGTCATGATGTCAGCCAACAATCCTGAGGCGGAACTGTGCATTGAAGCGATTCAGCCCGAAGGCGAGCCGCTGGTTCCTTCGATAATTTTCTCCATGATCAAGTACTAGCGCCCCGGGTTCTGCGCGAAGCCCACCGGCAACAACCGGTTGCCGGTCTCGCGGCAACACGCGAGGATGTCGGCGCTTTGTCGCCCCGCCTGCGGGGCTCGCCGAGGCTCGCGCAGAGCTGCCTTGAACCGTCGCTGGCGATCACGCCGCCAGGTTTGCTTAGCCGGCGTGGATTCTTTATGCTCGCCGCCCATGAACGTGGATACTGATTTCGCGGTACGCGAGCGCGTTACCAGCATCATCGACGGCGAGAACACCGGCGTTTCGCGGCGCGGCGTGGACTTTCCAATCATCAATCCGGCCAGCGAGGAACCCAACGGAGTCTTGCGGGAGGCTGACGCCGACGAAGTCGACGCTGCCGTGCGTTCGGCGCGAAATGCCTTCGAGACCGGCCCATGGCCGCGAATGGGCGCCGAGGAACGCAAGGCGATTTTCCGCTCCATGCACGCGGCGCTGCTTCAGCACCGCGAGGAACTGGAGTTCTTGGACAGCCTCAATACCGGCGTGCCGATCAGCCAGGTGCGTGCGATGCACGTGGCGCGCGCCGCCTACAATTTCGAGTTCTTCGGCGAGGTCTTGAGCCAGGAATCCGGCGAGGTCTATACCCAGAACCCGAACTTCCTGACCTACGTGACCCGCGAGCCGGTAGGCGTGGGCGCCATGATGGCCCCCTGGAATGCGCCGATCCCGCTGGCCTCCATGCGGGTGGCGACCTGCATCGCGTTCGGCAACACCTGCGTGCTCAAACCGTCGGAATACACGCCTCACTCCGTGCAGCGCATGGTGGAGATTTTTCACGAGGCCGGCCTGCCGCCGGGCGTCGTCAACCTCGTCAATGGACGCGGACCGGTCACGGGGACGGCGCTGGTTACTCACCCGGAAGTGGACATGGTGGGTTTCACGGGCGGTTCGGAGACCGGCAAGATCATCATGTCCGAGGCCGGCAAGTCGCTCAAGCCCGTGCTGCTGGAACTCGGCGGCAAGTCCGCCAACATCGTGCACGAGAGCGCCGACCTCGATCGGGCACTGGACGGAGCGATGGTCGGTATCTTCTCCAGTAACGGTCAGCAGTGCCTGGCGGGTTCGCGCATCCTGGTGCAACGCTCGATTGCCGATGAATTCATCGAGCGCTTCGTCGAGCGCGCCAAGAGTCTGCGGATAGGGGACCCGTTAAGTCCGGATACGGAGATCGGCCCTTTGTGCTACGAGAGCCATATGAACCGGGTGCTTTCCTACGCCGACCTGGCGCGTGAGGAAGGCGCCAAAATCCTGCTGGGCGGCGGCCGGCCCGAAGGTATGGAACAAGGCTGGTTTGTGGAGCCTACCGCGGTGTTGGCCAGCGATAATTCCGCGCGTATTTGCCAGGAGGAAATTTTCGGGCCTTTCGCCACTTTCCTGGTATTTGACGAACTCGATGAGGCCTTGCGGATCGCCAACGACTCGCAATTCGGCCTGGTGGCGTACCTTTGGTCTCAAGACTTGGACGTAACCATGCGCGCCACGCGGGAGTTGCGCGCTGGAACAATCTGGGTGAATACGCCCATATTCAGAGAGCTGCGGGCGCCTTTTGGCGGTTACAAGCAGTCCGGCATCGGCCGCGACGGCGCCAAGGGGAGCCTGGACTTTTTCACCGAAACGAAGACGGTGAGCATTCCGCTGACCGACTTTCCTTTGCCCAAGATGGGGAATTGATGCATGGCCGGTGAACTGCCGGTGCGCATGCAGCGCACCAATCTCGTCGTCTCGGATCTGGACCGGGCGTTTCGTGTGTACCAGGATATCCTGGGTTTTCGGGTGGATTTCATTCTCGGCGATCGCCCGCAGGCGTACTCCTACACGGTGTTTCAGATCCCGCGCGAGGCCAAGACTCGCTTCGCAGCACTCAGTTCGAGCGGCCATGAGCGCAGTCTTGCGCTAACCGAGGTAAAGGTATCAATCTGCCCGAGCCTGGGTTGCCAAGCAGTCACGCCCTGGTGTTGGAAGTGGACGACTTCGACGCCGTTCTCCAAGCTGCCGAGGGCGAAGGCCTGCAGATCTTCCCGGAAGAAACGCTACGTACGCATGACGGACGGTTGGGCCGCGAGATCGGCATGCTGGACCACGACGGCCATCTCATAGTGCTGTATTGCATCCTTCAGGGCGCTTGAGCGCCGACATTGAAGAGCCTGCGAGCCTGCCTGGGAACGAGGGCTTCCAGCCCTCGACGCTGGGAGCGAGGACTTCCAGTCCTCGTCGAGGGCTGGAAGCCCTCGTTCCCATTGTCTCGCGCGCTAGCCTGACGAGTCCGTTGCGAATACTTAGATGAGGCTGCGCGAGGACCCGGATTTCATTCGGCTGCGCCGGCTTCAGCGGCGCTACGCTTTTATCATCGCGGGATCCGTGATCGGGTTTTATTGCAGCCTGGGCCTGGCGATGGCGTTCTGGCCCCAAGTGCTGGATATCCGCCTTGTGCCGGGACGCTGGATCACGGTCGGCCTGGTCTGGAATGTGCTGGGCCTGCTGTACTGGTTTGCCGCGACCGCCACCTACGCTGTGCTCAGCAGCCGCCGGTTAACGCCGTTGCGCGCCGCGGTGAGAGAGCGGCATGGCTGGAACCGGCCGCCGGCCGCCGATTCGGACATTGACTCATCGGGCGCCGCCGGGACGACCTGATGGCGCCGAACCTGACCTCCATTCTTACCTTCGCCCTGATCCTGGGGATGTCGCTTTTCATAACCTGGAAGGCGGGACGGCGAACCCGATCATCCTCGGAGTTTTTCGCCGCCTCGCACTCGGTGGGCGGGTTCAGCAACGGTCTGGCGATCGCCGGCGATCATCTCTCGGCCGGCACGCTGCTGGGAGTGACCGCCATCATTTATACCCAGGGCTATGACGGCTTGATCTACATGACCGGCGGCGCGGTGGGATATCCGCTCCTGATGTGCCTGCTTGCGGAGCGCCTGCGCAACCTTGGGCGCTATACCTTCGTGGACGTGCTCTCGGCACGCTTTCGCGAACCCTCGATCCGGGTGCTGGCGGCAACCGGCACGCTGGTTGTCGCAGTGCTTTACCTGATTTCGCAGATGGTGGCCGGTGGCGCGTTGTTTGAAGTGCTGTTCGGCATTCCGTACCCTCTTGCGGTCGCCCTCGTGGGCGGCCTGACCGTGCTGTATGTGAGTGTGGGCGGCATGCTGGCCACGACCTGGGTGCAAATGACCAAGGCCGTGTTGCTGATGTTCTCGGTTCTGGTTCTTCTGGCCTTGCTGTTCGTCAACCTTGGCGAGGGCCCCCTGTCTTTGCTTGAATCGGCCGCACGTGTTCATCAGCGCGGCGCGGAATGGCTGAGCCCCGGAGTATTCCTGCCGGACAAGATATCCATTATTGCGTTCGTAATGACGGGACTGGTCGGCATGGTGGGGTTGCCGCACTTGCTGATGCGCTTCTTCACGGTGCCTGACGCCAGGCAGGCGCGGCGTTCCGCGGTGTTCGCCACCGGCTACATCGTGTCCTTCTCGCTGCTGCTGTGGATTGCCGGCCTGGCCATCGTGGTCCTGCTGGCGGGAAACCAGGAAGTTCTGGACGACCAGGGCGTCATGATCGGCAGTACCAATATGGCCATCATGCACGCGGCGCAAATAGTCGGTGGCAACGTGCTGCTGGGGTTCATGGCCTCAGTGGCGTTCGCCACACTCCTGGCGGTGGTGTGCGGCCTGGTGCTGGCCGGCGCCGCGGCGCTGGCGCATGACCTCTATTGCGGCGTGCTCAAGCATGGTCAGGTTAATGATAGAACCGAGGTGCGGGCGTCGCGGATCAGCGTCGTGATCCTGGGGGCGGTCGCCGTAGCATTGGGTGTTCTTTTCAAGAGTCAGAACGTGGCCTATCTCACCGCGCTGGGGTTTACGGTCGCCGCGAGCGTAAATACTCCGGCGCTGATTGCCGCACTCTTCTGGCGCGGCGCAAGTGCGCGCGGCCTGCTTGTCGGGGGCTGGGTCGGCCTGATCGTTTCGGTGGTATTGCTGATCCTGAGTCCGGCCGTGTGGGAGGGGGCGATGGGCCTGTCGGATGCGCCGTTCCCATGGATCTATCCGGGATTGTTCTCGATACCCTTAGCGGCGATGGTAATCATTGTAGTATCGCTGGCTGATCGCAGTCCCAGCGCCATGCATGGGCGGCAACGATACGATGAGTTGCTGGCGCCATCGGTGCTGGGGCGGCGTGCCACATAGCAAGAGAGCTGAATATGCCTGGTTTTTCTAGGGCGGATGTGGCGGCAATCTACCATTCGCCGCTGCTGGATCTGGTCTATCGCGCCGCATCGGTGCATCGAGAGCACCACACCTCCGGCGAAGTGCAGTTGTGCACCCTGCTGTCGGTCAAGACCGGCGGCTGCCCGGAAGATTGCGCCTATTGCCCGCAGGCAGCGCGTTATCACACCGATATTGACCGGCACGGACTTATGAACCTGGAAGCCGTGCTGGATGCCGCGCGCGAAGCCAAGGACGCCGGGAGCACCCGTTTTTGCATGGGCGCGGCCTGGCGCGAAGTGCGCGACAACCGGCACTTCGACCAGGTGCTGGAAATGGTGTCCGGGGTGCGCGACCTGGGGTTGGAGGTGTGCTGCACGCTGGGCATGGTCAGCGAGTCCCAGGCCGAGCGCCTCAAGGAGGCGGGACTCTACGCCTACAACCACAATCTCGATTCAAGCCGCGAGTTTTATCCGGAAATCATTGGCACCCGCACCTACGACGATAGACTGAAGACCCTGGCCAACGTGCACAAAGCAGGCTTGTCGGTGTGCTGTGGCGGGATTATCGGCATGGGCGAGACAGTGGATCAGCGCATTGATTTGCTGCACACCCTGGCGACCCTGGCCAGCCCGCCGGAATCGGTTCCGGTCAACGCCCTGGTACCGGTGCCGGGGACACCGCTTGAGGAATGTCCGCGCGTGTCCACCTGGGAAATGGTGCGGATGATCGCCTCCGCCCGCATCCTCATGCCCAAGGCCATGGTGCGCCTGTCCGCCGGGCGGTCGAACATGAGCGCCGAGCAGCAGGCCCTGTGTTTCCTCGCAGGCGCGAACTCCATCTTCACCGGTGATAAGTTGCTCACCACGCCCAATCCATCGTTTGACGACGACCAGGGGTTGCTTGATCTCCTGGGTCTGACTGCGCGCGAGCCCTACCGCCAGCAGGAAAGCAGTTTGCCTGCATGAGCGCGGCGATCCGGCGCGCCGTGGAAAAGGCGCTCAGGGAGCGCGAACAGGCCGGATTGTTGCGCCGTCTGGATTCCGCGCCGCCTGGCGTGGACTTTTGCTCCAACGACTACCTGGGCCTGGCCCGTGATGAACGTCTGCGCCGGCGCATCGCCGCGCTCGCCGAACAGCGCGGCGTGCCGCACGGAGCGACCGGTTCGCGCCTGATCTCCGGCAACCATCCCGAGGTGGAGGCGCTGGAAAGGCAACTTGCCGAGTTCTACGGGGCCGAGGCGGCGCTGGTTTTTTCCAGCGGCTTTGCCGCCAACCTGGGCTTGCTGGCGAGCCTGGGCGGGGTTGCCAAAGCGCTGCTGTGCGATCGCCTGCTTCACGCCAGCGCTATTGACGGCGCACGCTTGAGTGGCGCTGATCGCGTCATTTTTCGCCACAATGACATGCAGGACCTGAAAGCCGGCTTGGATCGCCTCAACCCCGGCGAACCGGCCGTGATCGTGGTTGAGAGTCTCTATTCCATGGACGGCGACCTGGCGCCGCTTGAGGAGATTGCTGTTCTGGCCGAATTGCACGGCGCAGGCGTAGTGGTGGATGAGGCCCACGCCAATGGAGTGCTGGGTCCTGCGGGCCGTGGCGGTGTCGCGGCGGCCGGACTGGAGCACAAAGTGCTGGCGCGCATGGTGACCTTCGGCAAGGCCCTGGGGCTGCACGGCGGCGCGGTCCTTTGTTCGGCGACGCTTCGCGATTACCTGGTGAATTTTGCACGGCCGTTCATATTTACAACCGGGCTTCCTCCGCTCTGGGCGCTCAGCGTTCAGGCTGCGTATGAACTGCTGCCGGAACTTGGCGACCGGCGCGAGCGCTTGCTCCGTAATGTGGGCTACTTCCGCGAGCGTATGGCGGATTCGCCCTGGCGCTGGCTGCCCAGCGAATCCTGGATTCAGTGTCTGCTGGTTCCGGGCGCCCGGCCCGTGCGCCGGGTCGGCGAGGCGTTGCGGAGCGAGGGTCTGGATGCATTGCCCATACGCTCGCCGACGGTCGCCGAAGGGCAGGAGCGTATTCGCGTTTGCCTGCACGCGCACAATACGCTTGCCGAAGTCGACCGCCTCCTTGCCGCCGTTGATGAGGTCATGAGCAACCTCAATCCGGACGCATAGACCGGGGGAGCGAGCGGCAAACGGATATAATCGCGGCCTCTTTCTTCCCCGCTTAAGGTACCGCACAATGAAGAGAACCCTGGCAATTATTGCGCTCGCTTTCGCAAGCACGATCGCCGCCGAAGAGGCGCCGGCCCCTGCTCTGGATGCCGGCTCGCAGGCGCCCGACTGGACGCTTCCCGGCTCCGACGGCAATGTTCACTCGCTTAAGGAATTATTGAACGAAGGCCCGGTCGTGCTGGCCTGGTTCCCGAAAGCCTTCACGCCGGGATGCACCATCGAGTGCAAGTCGCTTGCGGAGAACGGCGACAAGATTCGCGAATTCAAGGTCCGCTATTTCATGGCCAGCGTGGACCCCATTGCCGACAACTCGGCGTTTGCCAGCGAGCACAACGCGGACTTTCCGATCCTGTCCGATGAATCCAAGGATGTCGCGGGCGCTTATCAGGTCATCGGCAAATACGGCGTGCCGAGACGCGAGACTTTCTATATCGGCACGGACGGGGTGATTCTCGCGGTGGACCGCGAAGTTAATGCCAAGACGGCTGCTGAAGACATGGCAGCCACGTTGGCTCGCCTGGGTGTGGAGAAGAACGACGCCTCGACGTCGTCGGCCAGCCAATAACACCTTAGTGCGCGAACCGGCCGTGGGCGCGCCGAATGTGCCCGCGCGGCTGTCTGCCGCTACCGGCCCGCGTCTTTGAGCGCCACGGGTATCATGCGCCCGGCGGCTGGCGGTGGGTGGTAAAGAATGCAGCGCTACGCGATTGCGGGAATTGGTACCAGCGTGGGCAAGACCCTGGTTTCGGCGCTGCTGGTGGAGCGTCTGGGCGCTCGTAGCCGGCCCTCGAGGGCCAGCTACTGGAAGCCGGTTCAAGCTGGCGGGCTGGTGCACACCGACACTATGGAAGTTCGGCGGCTGGTTACGCTCAGTCGCGCCCGGTTTCTTCCCGAGGCCTATTGCTTGAAGGCCGCGATGGCCCCGCATGCCGCGGCGGCCCAAGCGGGTGTGACGATACGGCGAGAAAGGTTGCAGTTGCCCGATATTGACGGCCCGCTGGTGGTCGAACCGGCCGGCGGCGTTCTGGCGCCGGTGGCCCCGGACCTTCTCAACATTGATCTGCTCGAAGACTGGCGTTTGCCGGTGGTGGTAGTCTCCAGCTATTACCTGGGCAGCATCAACCACACCCTGCTAACGGTGGAGGCGCTTCGATCGCACGGGATTGCTATGGCCGGAATCGTCCTCAACGGCAAGCCGAACGATTATTCCCGGGGCGTGATTCTTGAGCAGACCGGCCTTGACTGCCTGTTGGATCTACCGGACCTTCCGCAACCCGTTTCCTCCCGGCACGTCAAGGCGTACGCGGCGAGACTGGCTTTGTGAACGACAGTCTGTCCGCGGCCGATCTGGACTTCGATCGGCGGCATATCTGGCATCCGTACGAGTCGATGCGCAATCCCACGCCGGCCTATCCGGTGGTCTCGGCGCGCGGCGTTCGCTTGACGCTGGACGATGGTAGGGAGCTGATAGACGGCATGTCGTCGTGGTGGTCGGTGATTCACGGCTACAACCATCCGGTGCTGAATCGCGCCGCGCGCGAGCAGCTTTCGCGCATGCCCCACGTGATGTTCGGGGGACTAACGCATGCGCCGGCGATCCGCCTGGCGCAGCGCCTGGTTGAACTGTCCCCGGGTGACCTGGACCGGGTCTTCTTTTCCGATTCCGGATCGGTGGCTGTTGAAGTGGCGATCAAGATGGCGCTGCAATACTGGCGAGCGCAGGGCGTGCGAGGTAGAACCCGGCTATTGACCATTCGCAGCGGTTACCACGGGGATACTTTTCAGGCCATGTCGGTATGCGATCCGATAACCGGAATGCATCACTTGTTTTCCGGTGTCGTTCCGAAGCAACTGTTCGCTGACGCTCCGCGTGTTCGGTTCGGTGACGCGTGGGACGCATCCGACCTGGATTCGCTCGAGGCGCAGGCGTCCCGGCATTGCGAGGAAATAGCCGCGGTGATTCTGGAGCCGATCGTGCAGGGCGCCGGGGGAATGCGTTTCTATCATCCCGGATACCTCAAGGGCGTGCGGGAGCTGTGCGACCGACTTGGATTGCTGTTGATTGCCGATGAGATTGCCACCGGATTCGGGCGCAGCGGCGAAATGTTCGCCTGCGACCATGCCGGTGTGGTGCCCGATGTCCTTTGCGTGGGCAAGGCGCTCACCGGCGGTTACATGAGCCTTGCGGCAACCTTGGCGCGGCCGCACGTTGCGGAGGCGATTTCCTCGGCACAAGGAACTGCCGGCGTCCTGATGCACGGGCCAACGTTTATGGGCAATCCACTCGCCTGCGCGATCGCCGTGGCAAGTATTGGTTTGTTGCTGGATTCGCTATGGCGAAAGCGAGTGGCCCGGGTGGAGCGGGAGTTGCTGCGCGGCCTTGGAGCGTGCCGATCCATGCCGCAAGTGGCCGATGTGCGCGTACTGGGCGCAATTGGCGTGGTCGAGATGCACAGGGCGGTGGATGTCGCGCAGACACAACGCCGGCTCGTGGAACGCGGCGTATGGGCGCGGCCGTTCGGCAAGCTGATCTACCTCATGCCCGCTTACGTGATGACGTCCAGAGACTTGCGCCACCTCTGCTCCGCGGTCTGCGAAACGGCTGCGCTTGAACCCGCCTGGATGAGGCCGTGATCGAAGGCAAAGAGCCAAACAAGCGCCTGGGAACGAGGGCTGCCAGCCCTCGACGAGGGCAAGATGCCCTCGTTCCCACTTTCCTAAGGCGCAGGGCGAGGCGCGAGCGGGTACTATCGGCTTCCCAATCCATGGGGACAGAAGCATGAGCGACGCATTGCTGTATGAAATAGACGGGGCGGTGGCGCTTCTTACCATCAACCGGCCCGACGAGCGGAACCTGCTGGGGCGGATCGGCGACGGCGTGCTGTTTGAGCAGGCTGCCGAGCGGATCCGCAGCAATACGGAAATTCGATGCGCGATCCTTACCGGAGCCGGCTCCGCGTTCTCTTCCGGCGGCGATGTCAAAGCAATGCGCGATCGCAGTGGCCCGTTCGCGGGAGGATCGGCCACACTTCGCGAGAACTATCGCAACGAAATTCATCGCATGGTCAGGGCGCTGTGGAACCTGGACGTGCCGCTGGTCGCGGCGGTCAACGGACCAGCCATCGGTCTCGGCAATGATGTCGCGTGCCTGGCGGACATCCGGCTGGCTTCGGAAAAGGCGCTGTTCGGCCAGACCTTCCTGAAGCTAGGCTTGATTCCCGGCGATGGAGGAGCGTGGATCCTGCAGCAGCTGATCGGCTATTCGCGCGCCGCGCAGCTGCTCTATACCGGCGAGCTGATCAATGCCGCGACGGCGCAGGAGTGGGGGCTGGTCAGTGAAGTAACGCCAACCGACAAATTGCTGCCGAGGGCTTTTGAGTTAGCGGGCGAGATCGCCAAACAGCCGCCCATGGCGCTACGCATGGCCAAGCAGTTGCTGCGTGCCGGCAGCCAGGACCGGTTCGAGTCGGTAATGGAATTGTCCGCCAACCTGCAGGGTATTCTGCAGCGCACCGCGGACCACGACGAGGCGCTGGCGGCATTCTTCGAAAAGCGCAAACCCAATTTCACCGGCAACTGAGCCGTGAGTCAGTATCGTCGCCGGCCAAATGGAATGATTTCAGGAACGAATGATTGACCGTTAACGCAATCATGGTTAGGATGAATGCCCCTATTTGAAGGCTGCTGCGCGCGCCGGGGGGTCCGGTTGCGGCGGCGGGCTAGGAGCAAAACAATGGCTGACAATTCTCCCACCGGCGATTACATGCAGATGGATGCCGTGGATTGGGTTCCGTTCCCGCAGGGTCTGTGCGCAGGCGACATTACCTGGAAGCTGCTGCACGTATCCCCTGAGGCGGGTGCCTGGACCGCGATCTTCGATTGCAAGGCCGGCTCGTCATTCGCCAAGCACATCCACATGGGCCCCGGCGAATACTTCCTGACCAAGGGCCGCATGAACGTGCGCGGCGGCACTACCGAGGGCGGCGCGACGGCGGTAGCCCCCGGCTACGGCTACGAAGCCTGCAACGCGCAGCACGATCACACCGAGTTTCCGGAGGACAGCGAGTTCTACATGACCTTCGTAGGTCCGCTGAATTTCCTGGATGACGACGGCAACACCATCGCTTTGGTGGGTTGCAAGCAGGTATTGGACGCCTGGAACGCCACTTCCGGCGGCTGACCTCTCGGCTTTCTCCAAGGTCATAGCCCGGCGCCCGCCCGGGCTATGACAATGCCGCGAACCGCGGCAAGAACTGCCTGACGGTCCGGGTGCGCTCGGCCAGCTTGTACTGATTACTGTCCCCCCAATTTTGGGGTTGCCATAAGGCGTTCGCTGCTTACAACTCGGGGCGCCACCGGCGAAAAATTGGAAGACCGGCTGCTTGAGCGAGATGCGAGGCCGGCCTGTTTATTGGCTGGGGCAGGGACTGAACGACAGAATCGTTGTTTGGATCCTGCTAGTGTCGTGTCACGCCTGTATCGTCGCATCAGCGTGTCTCCCCTGGCCTGTGGCAAGGCGCGTCCCGCCGGGAATGGCGCCTCCCATTGCCCAGGGGCGCAACGCGGCCACGGGCCAGGGGAGACGCGCCCTTCGGGAGCGGGCGTAGCGTGCCCCTGCAGCGTTGCAGCCGTTCGCAATACAGCGAGTATTCCGTGCCGGCTGCGCCTTGCATGGACACGCTACGCTCGCTCTGATGCGACGATACAGGCGTGACACGACACTAGGGGGTGGTCGGAAAATAGGCGGCTCAATGAGCCAGAACGACCTGTTCGACCGCATCCTCGCGTCCCTGCACGAGGCCACTCTCGACGACTCGCACTGGCCCGCAACCGCCGGTTTGATTGATGACGCTGTCCGGGCGTGAGCGGTTCGGTGTCCATCGGGCGCATTTTCGTCGACAACCGGCTGGTAGCGCACGCACTTCCCGTGGGCGAGCGGCATTGGGAATTCTCGGCCCCTCGTGTCGCCGTGCTCGTGTTGATTGCCGATCCCCAAGGCAAGGCGCACATCGATCCGGGTGTGGTGGCGATCGCGCTGGGTTTCCTGAACGAAGAACCGGGCATTCCGCCCGGCCAACCGCAGCCGTTCCCGGGTGCAGTGCGGGCTGCCTATGGTGCTTATGCGATATTGCGCGGGGGAGGACGCCAGCGAAGGCCTTCGAAACGAGCGAAGTCGCGATCCAGCGTGATCCATTCACAGCCATGCTCAATCGCCAGAGCGGCGAAGTACGCGTCCGGCACGAGGTTGCCCGACACTTCGGCTTCCTGGTAGAGGCGCAAGAAGATTTCCCAGTGCCTTGCGCCGGGGCTGACTTCGACACAGTGGGGCTGACGCCTCAGTACTTGGGCGAAGCGTAGCGCCTCGTCCTGCGGACTGGGCATTGTGAAGACACTCGGATGAGTGACGACGCGCAGGAATTCGCTTAGGACCAGTTCGGAAAGCGCGAACGCTTCATCCCCGCCGAGCACGGACTCAAGCCAGCGCCGGCAGGCTGTGTGCGCCGGCGCGTCGTCGCGGTACGCCGCGACTAGTACGTTGACATCAGGAAGAACCATCCTCTCTATCCATCTGGTTCAGGAGGGAGGCGGTGTCGCTCAGATCCACGCCGGGCATGACCCCGGTCCCGCGAAATACGGGTAGCTCGACTGCCGGGCGATCCACCGAGCGACGCCGGGACAACGACTCGCTGAGGGCGTCATGGATGACGCCCGTCAACGTCCTGCCAGAGTCCGCGGCGATTCGCTTCAACTCGGCAAAAAGGTGGTCTTGTATGTGTATCGTTGTCCGCATACATAAAAACATATATAGTAAACATATTTATGTCAATCTTTTGAACAATTCTTCACTATTGAGTACAACCCCCTTGAAAATAGAAACTTTCTTTGGCATCATATTACGAGGGGTGTGGTACTCGGGTATTGACGATGCGAAAATGCGTTTCGTCATGGCGGCCTGAGTTAACAACTCAGGTTGCGATGACCACCAAATGAAGAGACCGGACATCTGTCCGGCAGATTCAGAACTGGGCCTCAAGGCGTCCAACGGCCTCACTCCCCCCTCCAATTGCCTTTCCCGCCGGTCCGGCTGGGCCTTGTCGCTGTTGATGCTGGTTGCCGTTCTGGCTCCTGTCACGCAGGCGCAGGCGCAAGCGGAAGCGTGCACCTCCAATAACGCCGGCGACGTGCGCCTGAGGAACGGCAATGCGGCAAACGAAGGCCTCCTGGAGATATGCGCGGACAAGCCGGGTGATAGCGAAGGCCAGGTGTGGGGCACGATCTGCGACGACTACTGGACGACCACGGATGCGCATGTGGCCTGCCGGCAGTTGGGTTACACACACGCGCAATCAGGCGCATCCGCGTTGCTGCGGTCGCATTTCGGGACCGGACCGGGCCCGATCATGCTGGACGACATGCTGTGCGATGGGGATGAGGCCAGCCTGTTGGATTGCATGACGGCCCGCGGCTCGCTTGGGCGGGATGTCATTGGCGTACATAACTGTAAGATTACTGAGAACGTCGGCATCCGCTGCCTGAACGCCGACAAGGACGCATCGCTGGAACGCTTGTTGGTGCACGACGCCAACGGCGCCCTTCCCCTTGAGCCGCCCTTCACACACGGCCACGCCACCTATTCCGTGTCGGTGCCGTACGCGACTTCGACAGTCACGGTGTATGCCACTCCGGCCCAGGACGACGCCACTGTGGAGTACCTGGACAGCAACGATATGTCGCTGGGATCGGGAAACGGCGTAGTAGTCCCAAACCTTGTCGTCGGGTCGACCGTTGTCAAGGTCAAGGTGACGGCCCCGGACACCACGACGGAAATGATTCACACCGTCACGATCAACCGGGCTGCGCAAGCCAACAATCCGGCCACCGGGCAACCCGCAATTGCAGGCACGCTTCAGGTGGGCGAGACGCTGACGGCCTCGAAGGGAACCATCGCGGATGCCGATGGACTAGCCAATGCCAGTTATAGATATCAGTGGATTCGCGTGGACGGTTCGAACAGCCAGACAGATATTCCGAACGCGACGGGTTCCACGTATGACCTGACCTCGGCGGACCAGGGCAACAGGATCAGGGTCAAGGCGAGCTTCGACGACGACAGGGGCAACGGCGAAATGCGAACAAGCGCCGTGACCGGGACCGTGCAGGCGGTAGTCGTCAATCCGCCACGACCGCCTCCGGAAACCGACGATCCGGTCGTGACGCTGGTGCTGACGCCGGATTCGATCGGCGAGAACGGCGAGGTGAGCACGGTGACGGCGACAGTTTCGCCGACATCCACGGTGGCATTCACCGTGACCGTATCCGCGCAGGCGGATTCTCCGGCGGTGTCGGGTGACTTTACGCTCACAGGGACCACGCTGAGTTTTGGGGCGAACGCCACCGACAGCACCGGCTCGGTAACCATTACCGCAAACAACAACGGCGAAGACGAGCCCAACAAGACGGTTACGGTTTCGGGCATTGTTTCCGATTCCGGAGTTGAGGCGCCGACAGATGTGACGCTGACAATAACGGATGACGATGAGCCACCTCCTCCTCCGCCAGTTAACGACGATCCGAAGGTAACGCTGGAGCTGACGCCGGATTCGATCGGCGAAAACGGCGGAGTGAGCACGGTGACGGCAACGGTTTCACCGACATCCACAGTGGCATTCACGGTGACCGTTTCCGCGCAGGCGAATTCTCCGGCGTTGCCGGGTGACTTCACGCTTGCGGGGACCACGCTGAGTTTTGCCCCGAACGCCACCGCCAGCACCGGCTCGGTCACGATAACGGCAAACAATAACGATGAAGACGCACCGAACAAGACGGTTACGGTGTCCGGGACCGTTTCCGTATCCGGGGTCGAGGCGCCGCCCAACGCGACCCTCACGATCACCGACGATGATGAAACTACGCAGATAAACCCGCGGGTGAATCAACCGCCCCCGAATGAGCTGGAAAAACCTCCTGTGGACTCGAATCCGGTCGATCCCCCAGTTGATCCCCCAGTTGATCCTCCGGTGGTCAAGTCGCCGCCGGTCGTAACGCTGGTACTTTCGCCCGATACGAACGGCGAGGACGGCGGGGTGAGCATGGTGACGGCGACGGCCTTGCCGGCTTCGTCGGAGGCGTTCAGGGTGACGGTTTCTGCTTATGCGGTAGCGCCTGCGGTTGCGGGCGATTTCGAGCTTGCAGGGACGACCCTGAGTTTTGCGGCGAATGCCCCCGAGAGCACCGGCGAGGTAATGATCACTGCGGTGGACAACCAGATCGATGCACCGGACAAGACAGTTGCAGTTTCAGGTACTGTGTCGCTTCCCGATACCGAAGCTCCGGCGGACGTGATGCTGACGATTACCGACGACGAGTCTCCGCCGGTGGTGACGCTTGTTCTTTCACCGGATGCGATTGGCGAGAACGGTGGGGTGAGTACGATCACGGCAACCGCGTCGCCTGCTTCCTCGCAGGCATTCACGGTGACGGTATCTGCTGATGCGGTATCGCCTGCGGTTGCGGGCGACTTCGAGCAGGAAGGGACGACCTTGAGTTTTGCGGCGAACGCCACCCAAAGTACCGGCACAGTGATGATTGCAGCGGTCGACAACCAAGTGGATGCACCGGACAAGACAGTTGCAGTTTCGGGGACGGTTTCGCTATCTGATGCCGAAGCTCCGGCGGACGTGATGCTGACGATTACCGACGACGAGTCTCCGCCGGTGGTGACGCTTGTTCTTTCACCGGATGCGATTGGCGAGAACGGTGGGGTGAGTACGATCACGGCAACCGCGTCGCCTGCTTCCTCGCAGGCATTCACGGTGACGGTATCTGCTGATGCGGTATCGCCTGCGGTTGCGGGCGACTTCGAGCAGGAAGGGACGACCTTGAGTTTTGCGGCGAACGCCTCCCAAAGTACCGGCACAGTGATGATTGCAGCGGTCGACAACCAAGTGGATGCACCGGACAAGACAGTTGCAGTTTCGGGGACGGTTTCGCTATCTGATGCCGAAGCTCCGGCGGACGTGATGCTGACGATTACCGACGACGAGTCTCCGCCGGTGGTGACGCTTGTTCTTTCACCGGATGCGATTGGCGAGAACGGTGGGGTGAGTACGATCACGGCAACCGCGTCGCCTGCTTCCTCGCAGGCATTCACGGTGACGGTATCTGCTGATGCGGTATCGCCTGCGGTTGCGGGCGACTTCGAGCAGGAAGGGACGACCTTGAGTTTTGCGGCGAACGCCACCCAAAGTACCGGCACAGTGATGATTGCAGCGGTCGACAACCAAGTGGATGCACCGGACAAGACAGTTGCAGTTTCGGGGACGGTTTCGCTATCTGATGCCGAAGCTCCGGCGGACGTGATGCTGACGATTACCGACGACGAGTCTCCGCCGGTGGTGACGCTTGTTCTTTCACCGGATGCGATTGGCGAGAACGGTGGGGTGAGTACGATCACGGCAACCGCGTCGCCTGCTTCCTCGCAGGCATTCACGGTGACGGTATCTGCTGATGCGGTATCGCCTGCGGTTGCGGGCGACTTCGAGCAGGAAGGGACGACCTTGAGTTTTGCGGCGAACGCCACCCAAAGTACCGGCTCGGTGAAAGTCACGGCGATGGACAACCAGGTGGATGCACCGGGCAAGATGGTAGTGGTGTCGGGGACGGTGTCGCTTTCCACGGCGGATGCGGCGGACGGCGTGGTGCTGACAATTGTCGACGACGAATCTTCGCCGGTCGTAACGCTGTCGCTTTCGCCGGGTTCAATCAGCGAAAGCGGCGGCGTGAGCACCGTAACCGCAACGGCGTCGCCTGCCTCGTGGCAGGCGTTTACGGTGACCGTATCCGCTGATGCGGTTTCACCTGCGATTGCGGGGGACTTCGAGCTGGAAGGGATGATCCTGAGTTTTGCGGCGAACGCCGCCCAGAGCTCCGGCGAAGTGACGATCACGGCGGTGGGCAACATGATGGACGCGCCGAACAAGGCGGTGACCGTTTCCGGAACGGTGTCGGCGTCCGGGAGCGATGCGCCGGCGGACGTGACGTTGACCATCACCGATGACGACGAGCCGCTACCGGATCTGAGCGTCGCGGATGCTGTCGGCCGTGAATCGGACGGGCGGCTTGTGTTTGAGGTGTCGCTTCATGCGCCGCCTCCAGCGCCGGTTACCGTTGATTACGTTACTGCGGATGGCACGGCCAGGGCGGGAGCCGACTATGTTGCTAATAGGGGAACGCTCACTCTCGCCACCGGCGTAACGAGCGCCCGGATTGAAGTGGTGGTGTTGCCCGATGCGCTGAACGAGGAAGACGAGAGCTTTGCGCTAGCCTTAAGTAACGTATCGGGCGCCAATCTGACCGACGGTCACGCGACGGGCTGGATCAGCGGTGGCGATCAACAAGCGACCGCGCAGTGGCTGGCTCGGTTTGGGCGCACGGTGACGGATCACGTGGTGGGGGCTGTGGAAGATCAGCTACGGACGGAGCGCGGCAACGAGCAATTGACCGTTGCTGGACAGAACCTGCTTGGAGTCGGCGCCGGCAGCGGTACTACGAATAGTCAGTTGCTATCGGGTCTGTCGGGAGCCGGCGGATTTGGCTCCGTTGATGGCTTTGGCTGGGGCGCCCTCGGAATGGCAGCGCTCGAACCGGGCGCGGGTTTTTTCGGTCGCAATGCGCCGGGCGCTCGCCGTATGACAGCCAGGGACCTGCTGTCGAGTAGCGCCTTGCGGTTGAACGCGGGCAGCTTTGGCCTGGGTACCTTGTCCTTTTGGGGACGTGGGGCGTATTCGCGCTTTGATGGATCCGACGACCATCTCATGATGCAGGGAGAAGTCGTCAGCGCGACGGTCGGTGTGGACTACGGCTGCGGACGCTGCTTGTACGGCGTTGCCCTATCGCACAGCTCCGCCGACGGCAATTTCGGATTTAGCGGGAGCGACTTGGCATCGGTGACCTCGGAATTGACCGGACTTTATCCGTATTACGGCTACCGGGTAACGAAGCGTTTATGGGTTTGGGGCCTGGCCGGCTATGGAGTCGGCGAAATGACCTCTGTGCCGGCGTCCGGCGCACAGCCGGAGACAGTAGATCTCACCTCGCGTCTGGCTGCGGTCGGGGCACGCGGCGAGCTGCTTTCAGGGCCCGGAGGATTCTCGCTGGCGCTGAAGGCTGACGCGCTGATCGTCAAGACGCAATCGGATGCAGAAGACGGATTGATCGCATCGGAAGGGGACGCGCGTCGTGTGCGCGTAGGTCTGGAAGGGTCGCACGTAGCCTCGTTCGAGAACGATTCGTCGCTCAGGTCCCATCTCGATCTGGCATTGCGCGGGGACGGTGGCGACGCCGATAAGGGCTTTGGTTTCGAAATAAGCGGCGGCCTCGATTGGTACGGCCTGGTACCGGGCCTCTCATTCAACGTCGGAGCCCGCGGCCTGGTAGCGCACGGAGCGGATGAGTTCAGCGAATGGGGCTATTCGGGGGGGCTGCGCTACGATCCGACGCCGGCATCGCCGCAGGGATTGATAGTGGGCCTGAAGCGATCATGGGGAGCGCCGTTGAACGGTGGGCTGCAGGATGCCATGTGGACCGACTCACCGCTGCGGCAAGCAGCAAACGGGGGTTTCCTGCAGCAGCAGAAGCTGAATGCGGAAGTGGCTTATGGCTTCGATGTTGCAGGCGGCGTGGGCGTTCCCTGGGCGCGAGCCGGACTTTTCGGCCGGGACAGGGAATACCGCTTCGGCTACAGCATGATCACCCGCCACGGCATACCGTCGCTGGAGTGGGGCGAGTCCCTGTACGGACGCGACTACCGGCTGGGCTGGGAACACGACTTTAGTTGCCGCACGCAAGTGACAGTGGAACTCATGCACAGCGAGGGCATTCGGGACGCAGGTCCGGACACCGGCATCATGCTGCGAGTCCGCTCGCAGATGGGCCCGCCCGGTGGCCCACGGTGCGATTCTGCCTTACAGCCAAACCACTTGAAGCCGTAGCTCGTCGCCAATCGCCGGACTCGCACCGCACCCCTTCGGGCGTGTGGTAGCCTCCCAAGTGCGAGGCTGTGCCATGATCAGACGTTTGCGCAAATATCGTTGCTCGGCGCGCACGATTGCGTGCGTTGCGGCATTGTTGTTGTGCGTCGGCGTGCCCTCCGCGAGCCAGCACTTCCACGGCAATGGCTGCGCGGACGACGTATGCGCGGTATGCCTTTTCACTGATACCGGGAGCGCTGTAAGTAGCACTCCCGCCTATCCCGGCCGGCATTTCTCAGGCTTGCCGATCGGCGCCGCAACCCGATCATTTGTTCCGGCCTCGCGGCCCTTTGAGCCTCGCCGTACCCGAGCCCCGCCCATCTCCTGATTGCACCCTTGAAGAGCGTGCGCGGTGTCGGCTTATGCCGCGCGCCGAATTTGTGCATCAGGAGATTGCTGATGAATTACTTGAGAATTTTTTCCGCGGTGGCGCTGATTGCTTGCGCGTTCGCGGTTTCGGGTCACGAAGATGCCCACGAGCATAACGGTGAAGCGATCGAGGAAATCGTGATCATGGGGCACCCGCTTTCAGCCGAAGGTCTGGCCACACCGGCGGATGTCCTGGCAAATCGGGAGCTTAAGCGCAAATTGGCTGCCAGCATCGGCGCGACCGTTGCCAATGAGCCGGGCATTCACAGCAGTTCCTTCGGCGTGGCGGTCGGACGGCCGGTCATACATGGGCTGGGTGGCGCGCGGGTGCGGGTCATGGAAGACCGGATCAACGCCATGGATGTGTCCGTGACCAGCGGTGATCATGCCGTGACCGTGGATCCCTTCATTGCCGATCGGGTAGAAATTTTCAAGGGATCCGGCACTTTGCTGTACGGTTCCGGCGCGATCGGCGGCGTGGTCGATACGCACACCGGGCGGATTCCGCACACGGTGCCGGAGGAATTGGGCGGCAGGCTGAGCCTGGGATGGGCGGACAACGCCGACGCCGGCAATGGGTCGTTCCGTCTGGACGGCGGAGCGGGCAGCTTGGCCTGGCATCTGGATGGGTTCAGGCGCGACGCCGGCGACTATGAAATTCCGGGCTTCGCCGAGTCCGCGCTGCTGCGTTCCATGGAAGAAGAGCATGAAGAAGAGGGCCACGAGGGCGAGGATGGCGAGGAAGAGGATCATGACGAAGAAGAGGAGGAAGCCTTTGGAGTGCTTCCAGGTAGCGGGCTGGACGTTCAGGGAGGGTCCGCCGGGCTTTCGCTCGTAGGCGACCGCGGTTTCATCGGCGTTGCGGTCAGCAACCTGGATGCGGAATACGGTATCCCCGGCCATGGCGATGCGCACGGCCACGGCGAAGAGGGCCAGGAAGGCGAGGAACAAGAGCATGAGGAGGAAGGCACTCCTTTCATCGACCTGAAGCAGACACGCGTGGATTTCGAGGCGGCTCTTGCCGACCCGCTGCCGGGATTCTTGAATCTCAATGTCCGGCTTGGCGTCAACGACTACGAACACGCGGAAGTGGAACCGTCGGGCGAAGTTGGCACGGCTTTCGATAACCAGGCCTGGGAGGCGCGCGTGGAGCTTACCCACGGGCCGGCCGCGGGTTGGGAAGGCGCGTTTGGATTGCAGCTTGCCGACCGCTCGTTCACGGTAGTTGGGGAAGAAGCCTTCACACCGCCGGTCGATACATCGTCTCTGGGCGTATTCTGGGTCGGTCAACGATCGTTTGAGGATTTCGAGTTCGAGGCTGGCGTGCGCCTGGAAAGCGTGGAGCTTGAGCCGGCGGTCGGCGACGGCAAGGACTTCAGCACGGTAAGCGCGTCGCTGGGCGCAATTGTTCCGCTGGATGCCACCTGGAAGGCCTCAGTGCTGGCGGATTACTCCTCACGGGCGCCGGTAGGGGAGGAATTGTTTTCCGAAGGCCCCCACCTGGCCACGCAGAGCTTCGAGATCGGCAATCCGGAAATTCAGGACGAACAGGCGCTCAACTTTTCTGCGACGCTGCGCGGAGACGGCGCCCGTTGGTCGTTCGCAGGCACTCTCTACTACACCTCGTTCGCCGATTTCATTTATCAGGCGGCGACCGGGGAAGAAAGGGACGGACTGATCGTGCGCAGGTTCGCGCAGGCCGACGCCACGTTTACCGGGCTGGACCTGGAAGCGTCCGTTACGGTGGCCGAGTGGGGAGATGCGCAATTGGAGCTGACCGGGTTGTTCGACATGGTTTCCGCGGAACTGGACGTATCGGGCAACGACAACTTGCCGCGCATTCCGCCGAGCCGGGCCGGCATCGGCCTGCAGTTCGACTCCGGCGGTTTCAGCGCCAACCTGGACTACGTACGGGCCTCGAAGCAGGACAGCGTCGCCGACTACGAACTTCCTACCGAGGGTTACGAGGACCTGCGTGTCTACCTGAGTTACGAGATCGAAACCGGCAAGAGGCTCACCGAGGTGTACCTGCGCGGCAGGAACCTGACCGGCGATGAGCAGCGCAAGCACACCTCCATCATCAAGGATCTGGCGCCCGACCCGAGCCGCACGATTGAGGCCGGCGTGCGGTTTCGGTTCTAAGTCTTTGCTTGCCGGGTTCGGGCGCGGCATGCAGCGTAGCGGCTTGACTTGCGCAGCAGCGTTGGTGGTAAGCTACCCGCTGGGGCAGACCGACCTTTCCGGGCGGCTGCGGAGGATACAAGAAATGAATAGAAGCGTTATTTCGCTGGCGTTTGGCGCCGCTACTTTATTTTTCCTGGCAAGCGGCGGCGCACCAACACTTTCAGCCCAGGAAGCGGCGGAGGCCGGAGCACTCGAGGAGATCATCGTAACGGCGCGAAAACGCGACGAGTCGCTACGTGAAATCCCGGAGTCGGTGTCAGCCATCTCGGCATTTGAGTTGGAACAGGGGAACATCGGCCACATCAACGACATCGGCTTGAAGGTCACCAACCTCAACCTGTCGTCCCGCGCTGACGGCAATCCCAACGTGACGATTCGCGGCGTTGGCTCATTCGGCAACACCCAGGGTGTGGGGTTCTACGTGGACGGCACCCAGATCTTCGTCGATGCCTCCGCGGCTTTCGGCGACATGGAGCGGGTCGAAGTGCTGAAGGGCCCCCAGGGCACGCTGTATGGCGGCAACAACATCGGCGGCGCGGTCAAGTTCGTGACCAAGCGGCCGGCCCTGGGCGAGGTGAGCGGCGAAGCCCAGGTGGAAGCCGGAGGGCAGAGCATGATGAACTTCGAGGGCGTGCTGAACGTGCCGCTGGGCGAAGCCGCCGCGGTCCGGGTGTTCGGCTACTCCAAGCAGGACGACGGCTTCGTCAAGGGCGTCGCTCCCGAACGGCGCAATGGGCGCTCCAACGAGACGGATACGCTGTGGCCGTACGGAATTCCAGCCAATAACCCGGGCGCTCCGAACATGTACAGCAAAGACGTTACCGAGAAATGGCGCCGCTATCCCAACGAGCGCGACGAAATCGGTTTCCGTGTCTCCCTGCTGGCCGAGTTGGCTGAGAACACCACGCTGTACGCGGCAGTGCGCTACAACGACCTCGACGCCGGCAACAACAACTGGCGCGTGGAAGACGGCAACAATCTCACCTACAACCGTGACCGTGAGTTGACTTTCGCCGGGCGCAACGTCCGGGAAACTGTCGGGGGCTTGCTTGAATTGAGCCACGACGTAACGGGCTTGGGCAATTTCACTTATCTTGGCGCGGTCACCGACGCGGAGGGCTTGAGGACTAGCGATCTGGACGTGAGTTCCGAGGTCGGCTTCGACCTCGTGCGGCCGGAATTGACCGACGTGCAGACGCACGAGTTCCGCTTCACTTCCGAAGGCGACGGACCGCTGGAATGGCAGGCCGGCGCGTATTTCGCCCGATGGGAGAATGATTGGGACTCCTGGGCCACGTTCTATGGCACCACCGAGGTGCTGTGCAACTTGTTCGGGGACTGCGGCCGTCCGGGCTCGCTCGGCATCCTGGAGCCTCTGGGCGCAGCCGAACGCAACGCCTTGCCCAGCGCGGAAGCCGACCCCCGGCTTGGGACCCCTGTGCAGACGCCCACGTTCGAGCAGGAAACCACCAACCGGCTTTATTTCCCGTTTGAGAACCGCGCCAGGGAGCGCACCAACAAGGCCCTGTTCGTTACCGCCAGCTACCGGGTGGATGACAACTGGGAGATTGGTATCGGCGCGCGCCTGGACAAGTGGAACGCGGACACGCTGGACCGCGACCGGGACTACTGGGTGACCTTTCTCGGTTTCTATCCCAACTACGAGAATTACCTGGAGCAGGGCGGCACGGAGTTTCTGCCCAAAGCGTCGCTCTCGTACTTCGCGGAGGACGGCACGCACCTGTACTTCAGTTACGCTCGAGGCTTCGAACCCGGCAACTACAACCTCTATACCCAGGAGGGCGTACCATCATTGGTGCCCTTCGGCAAGGAAACGGCCGACAACTATGAGGTGGGAATAAAGACCTCGCTGACGTTCGCCGACCGGCCGCTGGACTTGAACGTGGCGGCCTTCTTCATTTCCTATACGGACCGGCAATTTGAGTTGCAGAACCAGATCGCCGTGGGAGGCATCGTCGAGAATATCCTGAACGCCGGCGATTCCACCCAGTACGGCGCCGAAATAGACTTCACCTGGTCGTTGAGCGACGAGCTGACAATCAGCGGCGGCGCGGGCCTGGTGGAAGCCGATTTTGACGAGAACAGTTCCGTGTTCGACGTGATCAATCGCTTCAGCGTAGTGGACAGCCATTTTCCGCCCTGGATTTCCAAGACTTCCCTCAACCTCGCCGCTCAATACCGCAAGCCGCTGTCCGGCGGCATGGAGTTGCTGGTGCGCGGAACCCTGCTCGCCAAGGGGCCTTTCTGGTTCAACACCGAGAACACGGTCAAGCATCCCGGCTTCCAGTTGTTCAATCTGCGCGTGGGCGTGGAAACCGATCGTTGGTCGCTGGCCGTGAACGTGCAGAACGTGTTCGACGAAGGTTATTACACGGACGGTTCGGTGTGGCCCGGCGACTCGGTCCCTGGCCGCAATAAGAACGACCCGAACGGCCTGACCTTCAATCCCGTGATCGGCACCCTGGGCCAGCCGCGGCTGGCCACCTTTGTCGCCCGGGTGAAGTTCTGATTTCCCGCTAAGGAGGTTACATGTCGAGCCAATCAGCGGCCCAAGAGGGGCGCGTCGTATCGGTGCCCGAGACTGCGGGCTATGTCATGAACCAGACGATGCTGCGGATCAAGGATCCCAAGCGTTCGCTGGACTTTTATACCAACGTGCTGGGGATGACGCTGATAAAGGAATTCCGGTTCCCGAGCATGGAGTTCTCGCTATATTTCGTGGGCTACGTGACGGAAGACGACGAGCCCATCCCCGAAGATCCCGAGGGGCGCGCCGCTTATGCGTTTCGACAGAAAGCATTGATCGAGCTGACCCATAACTGGGGCACCGAGAGCGACGACGACTTTGCGGGCTATCACGACGGAAACGCCGACCCCCGAGGCTTTGGCCATATCGGCCTGTCGGTGCCGGACGTTTACGCGGCCTGCAAGCGCTTCGAGGAACTCGGCGTTGAGTTCGTCAAACGACCGGACGACGGAAAGATGAAGGGCCTGGCTTTCATCAAGGACCCCGACGGCTACTGGATCGAGATCCTCGCAGCCAAGAGCTGCGGCGCCATGGCCGTCGCCATGACCGGGTAGTCACCCCTTGGGAACACGCGCTGGGAACGAGGACATCCTGTCCTCGTGGAGGGCTGGAAGCCCTCCGTCCCAGGTTTGTTCCATGCAAGCGAGGGCATCTTGCCCTCGTGGAGGGCTGGAAGCCCTCGTTCCCAGGGGGCGTTCTTAGGCGGAGATTACGCGGCCGGGGTTGAGGATCCCCTTCGGATCGAGGGCTTTCTTCAGGCGCCGCATAAGGTCAAGCTCCTGGGGGCTTCGGGAGAGGTGCAGGTAGTCCCGCTTCAGCACGCCGATGCCGTGCTCGGCGGACACGGAACCGCCGTGCGCGCCGGTGAGCCGGTATCCGATGTCAAAGATGGTCTCGAGGTCGCCGTGCCGGCGCGTGCTCACGAACAGGTGCAGGTTGTTGTCGCCGATGTGCCCGAACACCAGGTTGATCGCGTCCGGCAGCGCCTCCTTGAGTTCCGTGTCAAACTCATCCAGGAATTGCTCCATCTTGGCGATGTCCATACTCACGTCCAGGCTGGCGTAGGGCAACAGGTCGGCGGTAATTTCAGCAACGCCGTCGCGGATGTCCCAGAACGCCTGCCGGTCCTTTTCCGACTGCGCGATCGCCGCGTCGTCAATCAACTCGTCTTCCAGCGTGCCGGCGAGTACTTCTTCGAATCGCCGGCTGTCGGACTCCTGGTCCGAGCCCTCCGCTTCTACCAGTGCGTAAATCGGATAGTCCTCATCAAAGGGTGATCGCAGCTGGTCGCTGTGGTTGATGACGCGGTCGAAGTAAGGCGACCACATGACCTCGTAGGCACTTACCGAACCGCCCAGTTTCCTTTGCAGCTCTCGCAGCAGTGATACCGCCTGCTGGAAAGAGCGTACCGCGCACAGGGCGGTGCAAGTGCTCTCCAGTTTGGGATGAAGCCTCAAGACCGCCCGCGTGATCACGCCCAGCGTGCCCTCGGTGCCCACAAACAACTGTTTCAAATCGTATCCCGCGTTGTTCTTGAGCATCTTGTTAAGCGAACTTATTACGGTGCCGTCCGCCAGCACCGCCTCCAGGCCCAGCACCAGATTGCGCGTCATCCCGAAGCGAATTACCTGGTTGCCGCCGGCGTTGGTGGCGATGGCGCCGCCGATGTGACAGGAACCGCGGGCGCCGAAATCCAACGGCAAATGAAAACCCGCGTCCCGCGCGGCTTCCTGAATCACCTGCAGTGGCGTTCCCGCCCAGGCGGTGATGGTCATGGCCGCGGAATCCAGTTCCTCAATCCCGGTAAGCCGTTCCAGCGACAGGGCCAGCTCGCCCTCCTGTGGCGTAGCGCCTCCCGCCAGGCCCGTCATTCCGCCCTGGACCACGACTCGCTGCCCGAGTTCGTGGCAAGTCTTGAGCACCCGGGACACTTCCTCCGTTGTGGCGGGCCGAACTACCGCGGCGGGCCGGTGAGCGTTCTCCGCCGTAAAGTCCACACTGTAGCGGTCGCCCACACCATCACCGGTCATGATGGAATGTCCCTGGCTACGCAGGGCATCGACAGTCTGCGTTGTGGCGGTCTGACTCATTGAACGCTGACAATTGGAGCCGATCAACCGGATCGGCGGCAGCCAATTATGACCCAAACAGGACCGTGCCGGAAACCGAGCCGCTTGATTACTTCCGGGATTTGTGGAGAATCAACCATTCGGCCTACTATGAGGGACTCCATAATGCGGAAGTTTTCAAAGAGCTTTGCGTTGTTTGGCCTGATAGCTTCAATATCAGCTACGGCCATCGTTTTATTGCCTGCAGGGACAGCGATAGCGCAGGAGGGGGCCGCCGGAGAAATCGAAGAAATTGTGGTTACCGCGCGGAAGCGCGCGGAGAGCCTGTTGGAGATTCCGGAATCCGTGTCCGTGATTTCCGGATCCGACATTGACCGCCAGCACATCAAGGGTCTGGAGGAGGTCGGCTTCCAGGTGCCCAACCTCAACCTTTCCACTCGCCTTGACGGGTTCGCCAACGTGTCCATCCGTGGCCTTGGCGCCTTCGGCAACACCCAGGGCGTGGGCTTTTACTTGGACGACGTGCAACTTTTCTCCGACGCCTCGTCGCGTTTCGGTGATCTGGACCGTATCGAGGTCCTGAAGGGGCCGCAGGGCACGCTCTACGGCGGTAGCAACATCGGTGGCGCCATCAAGTTCGTCAGCGCGCGCCCGGATACGGAATCCATGTTCGGCCGCGTCAAGGGCGTCGTCGGTGATCAGGGCATCCTTGATGTGGAAGGCAGCGTAAACCTGCCGCTCGGCGATGGCGATTGGGCCATGCGGGCGTTCGGTTTCTGGGTAAGCAACGACGGATACCTCAACAACCCGAACCCGCCACGGGCTAATGGAATCGCCGGCGACAACGACCCGGACATCGGCGCGACGGAAGAATCCGGCGTGCGCGTGTCCCTGGCAGGCCCGCTGGGTGACAACCTTTCAGCCTACATCTCAGTGCGCTCCAATGAATACGAGGGACCCAACAACACCTGGATCCGCGAGCTGGACGAGAGCAACCTTGAGCACCCCAACGAAGTGCCCGCAAGCTTCAACCCGCAGCATCAACGCAACACGACTTCGGGCATGTTGGAGTTGACCTGGGCGCTGGACGGCTACGACATCACCACGGTTTCATCGTGGACTACCACCGAGAGTTTCCGCTTCACGGACCTGGACCAGAAGGAGGAATACCTGCTTTCCCTGTTCCGGCCTGAAGACATGGATGTGCTGACCCAGGAAATCCGCTTTACCTCCACCGACGAGGGACCCTTCCAATGGTTGGGCGGCGTGTATTACTCGCGCTACGACGAGAAGATGGATTCCGACCTGGTCTGGTATGACACGGTCATCTATTCGGGCGGCGAGATCTCGGGCCCGCTGGGTTGCGCAGCAGGTTCGCTCTGTTCCGGTGTCTGGGCTGGCGAAACTGTGACTGAGGCGGAAGAACTCGGCGAGGTTGCGCTTACGCAGTTTGAGAAGCGCATCCGCGACAAGAGCCATCTTGCGGCGTTCGTGAACGCTAATTACGAACTGGGCGACTGGGAGCTGAGCCTGGGTTTGCGGGGCGATCACTGGAACAACGACACGACGCGGTTCAGCACCGGCCATGAGGCCAGCGAGGGGGCTACGGAGTTTATGCCGCGCGTTTCGGTGATGCGCTGGCTGGACGAGGGTTCCATGCTGTATGGAACATTTTCCCGCGGCTACGAGCCGGGCGGCTTCAACGTCAGTGAGGACGTCCCCGACCGGCTGGTGCCGTTCGATTCGGAGGAGGCAATCAGCTACGAGGGGGGCTGGAAAGGCCGGCTGATGGATGGCCGCGTATCCGCTTCACTCGCGGCCTTCTATATTGACTACGACCGGCGCCAGATCGAAACCCAGATTCCCGCGGCGGATGCCGGAATTGTGGAGCTGATCAACAATGTCGGAGATTCCAAGCAGTTCGGCGTGGAAGTGGACTTGAGAATGATCGTGAGCGACGCACTTTCGGTGGGATTGTCGGCCGGCTGGATTGAGGCCGAATGGGACAGCGGGACATCCGTCGTAACCGGAGCCAATGAAGATGGCAGCCTCATATTGAAGGACATCGGCGGGGACACGCCGCCGGTCACGCCCGATTTCAGTTGGAACCTGTCGGCCGATTACATGCAGCCGATGTCCGGCGCGATGAACTTCATCGCCGGCGTGCAAATCAGCCACAACGGCAAGTACAACGGTCTCAGGCTATCCGATCCGGCAGGCGTCAGCGTAGTCAATCCCAGCTTCACGCTGGTCGGGGCCCAGGTCGGCGTTGCCGGCGATAACTGGGAGCTGGCTCTGAACGTGGAAAACCTCCTGGATGAGGATTACTACACCGACGTGCAGACCTTCCCGGACTTCTTCTTCCTGGATGGAGACGCCGACGAGATCATCGTGATCGGCACGCTGGGCCAACCGCAACTGATTACCGCAAGCTTCAGCTACTCGTTCTAGCTGCTGACTGAAACCTGAACGATACGAAAGCCCGGCGAAACCCGGGCTTTCGTTTTTCCCCCTGGGAACGAGGGCATCCTGCCCTCGATTAGACGAGTTCAACTTTCGAAGCGAGGGCGTCTCGCCCTTACGGAGGGCAGGATGCCCTCCCTCCCAGAGTCGAGGGCATCCTGCCCTCGCTCCGGTACGCCTCCTCAGCTCGCTGCGATCAGGCGTTCTACTGCGCCGGTCAGCACCTTGAGCCCCAGCACGATGTCCTCCTCGCGGGTATCTTCGGATATATCGTGGCTGCGCCCGCCTATGCTGGGCACGAATATCATCGCCGTGGGAACCAGCCCCGCCAGCATGGTGGCGTCGTGGCCGGCTCCGCTGGGCATGCGCATGCTCGATGCGCCAAGATCCGCCGCGGCTTGCTCCAGGTGGCCGAGTATGGTGTCGTCCATCGGCGAAGGCAGGATGCCCGCCCCCGGAATGATCTCAACTGAGACCCGATGCTGCCGGGCCAGGCGTTCCGCGCTCTCGGCGATGTAGTCCCGAATGCGCTTCAACACGGACTCGGACGGATCGCGATACTCGACACCGAGCTTTGCTTCGCGCGTCACCACGTTATAGGCGCCCGGATCCAGCATGGCCATCCCAAGGTTCCACACGGTCCTGTCGCTGCCCTCGTCGCGGCAATACCGGGCGAAGTCGTCCGCGAAGGCGTACAAAGCCGCGGCTGCGTCCCGGCGCAGATGCATCGGCGTCGTTCCTGCGTGGTCGGCCTGCCCGGTAAAGATCACCTCGCAACGCGCAACGCCCACTATGTCCGTGACCAGACCGATCCGCGTTGCGGAGGTTTCCAGCACTGGTCCCTGCTCGATATGCGCCTCCAGATAAGCGGCATGGCGCTGTAGGTCGAAACGCAGCAGTTCACGTCCCGCATAGCCCGCGGCCTTGAGCACGTCATGCAGTCTTTCTCCGCGCTCGTCCTTGAGCCTTTTCACGTCCGTCTCGTCCATCCGCCCGGCAAAAACGGCGCTTCCCAGCAACCCTGCAAACCGGCCCTCTTCATCGATGAACGATATGACTTCCACCCCTACGTCGTCTGAGCGGCCGCTCTCCACCCAGGCCCGGGCGATTTCCAGGCCGAAGATGACGCCCATGGAGCCGTCCAGCCAGCCGCCTTTGGGTACCGAGTCGGTGTGCGAGCCGATCAGGATGTGCCTGGAGGAGCCCGGAGTTCGCCCCGCTACGCTACCGATTCCATCAATGTTCGCATCCAGGCCGGCGGACCGCATCCGCTCCAGCAACCAGCTGCGCGCCGCCAGGTCTTCGGGAGTAAGCGCGCGCCGGTTTACGCCGGAGCCCAGGCGCCCGTACGCGGCCAACGCCCGCAGGTCTTCCAGCATTCGTTTCGGCTGGATAGGCAGCATGGCGATGCTCGCCGCGGCAGCGTCAGCCTATTTCTTGCGTTTCAACTCGAATGTAATCGAATTCTCGTCACTGAGCTTGCCGTCGGTCATGCTGCGCCAGCGAGTTGTCAGGCGATCCTCGCCGTCAAAAATGTATTCCGCCTGGCGCATGTGGTCAGCGTCGGGCGTGGGCAGGTTGGTGATGCTTTCAAAGCGCAATTCCAGGCGGTTTTGGTCATCCGTGGTCCGAACTTCCACTCGCGGCTGGTTGCCGGCCGCACAATAGTGAGTCATAAGCACCCGGTCGCCGTCAGCGTGGTACACGTTGAGCATTTCATGCCCGTCCGGACTGTCCGGGAACATACGTTCCATAATCGCTGAGCCTGCGGAGGTAATCCGGAAAGTGGATCCGATCACGTCCGTTTCCTCACCGTTCTCGTCCAGCAAAATCCACTCGCCTTCCAACTCGGCCAGCCTGGCCATTACTGTGTCGTCATCCGCCGCCGCAAGTCCGCCGGCCAGGCTGAGCGCGAGCAGCGCCCCGCCGGCAATCAAGAATCTGCTTGTCATTTGAAGTTCTCCTCTCTTCGCGGGCGGCTAGTCTAGCACCAAGGCCTATTGGCGCGCTGAACGAACAAAAGCATCGTCTTCCTTTCTCATGGCCGGTGAGCAGCCGGTTCTGGACACATTGATCGCCGTGGCGGTGCAGGCGCAGTCTACGGCGTTTGCCAGCATCCCCAAGTCGAATCTGCTCAAGGCCTTTTCAACCGCGCCACCTCGCAACAGAAAGTATCTTCCGCTCCCACTTCGTCCGCCCGCATAGCAGTGCCGCTCATTCGCGGGAAATTGCAAAAGAGAGAACGCAGAAGGCCCCGGCCGAGAGTAGCAGCGAGTCGCAGGCAGGGATGCCGGTCATCGTAATGGTCCCGCGCGCGCTCAAGTACGCTGCGGAAACGCCGCCGGCCCAGCAGATCAGCGCCGGGAAGCGGACTGCGGGACCGTCGTCAAGCCTCTCGACGTCGTACCTCTCGCTTCGCATGAAGAAATCGGCGATGTAGATGCCGGCGATCGGAGGTACCGTGATACTGAGCCCCACAAGGAAGGGAATGAAATAGTCCGTAATACCGAACGAAGCGATGGCCGTTCCCAGCGCTCCGGCGCCGATGATCAGGGCGCGATGCCGCAAGCTTCGCAGAATGGCGGACAAGAACAGCGACCCGGAATACAGGTTCCCCACGTTGGTGGTCCATGCCACCAGCACCAGGAAAGCCACTGCCGGCAGTCCAAGACCCAGGCCCGCCATGATCAGGATCAGGTCTTTCTCGCCGGTGGCGACCGCCGTCATGCCCACAAGCAGCAGGACCAGCGGCATACCTATTCCGTAGCTGAGGATGGCGGCGCCACAGCCGTGGGCCGTTGATCGGGCGAAACGCGCTATATCCGGAAAGATCACCGTGCCCGCAGCCGGACCACCTACGACCGCGGAAATGGCCACGCCCAGGGACAAGGTCGCGGTATCCGGGGTGGCCGGAGCGCCGGCGTTTCCGGCCGTGAAATAGGCCATCGCGGCGATCGCGACGAACAGCACCGGCACGGCGAGATTCGACAACCGGGTCAAGGCCCTGAACCCGAACACGGTCGTAATCACCATCAGAAAGCCGCCGGCCATGACATAGGCCAGGTATTGTTTGGGGGATCCGCTTCCGGAGATCAGCTGCACCGAATCTGCGAACAATTCGACGGTCACCGCGAACCAGCCGATCAGCGTGGTCGCAAGGACAAGATTGACCGCCTTGGCGCCCAACCTTCCGAATGCGAACTGGGTAATGACCGCTGTGGGCAAACGGCTCCGGGTGGCTACCAGTCCCGTAAGGGAGCAGATGCAAGCCAGAATGAGGCAACCGAGCACAACAGCGATCGTGGAACGATCGAGTCCCAGCCGCGACCCGAGTTCTGCGCCGGTCAGAAACGCCGGCAAGGCGATGACGATACCGATCTTTATGAACGCAATACGCCAGCCGCTTGTGGTCCATTCCTGAGGCACCGGGGAATTGACGAAATCGTTCACTTCAGCACCACCGCACTGCGCAAATCCATGTCCGAGACAATATGGATTGTCCGGCGATAACTCTACTACTCATGTGAGTAGTCATTTCCGGTCGGCCGCTAGTCGGCCGCCTATACTGATCGCTCCGCAACCTACTCTTCACGGGCCGGAGCAGGGCGCCGGGAGCTGGCTAGAATCCCCACAAAATGGCAAGCGGGGAGGGGTGGCCGGGCGTGCTCCTAAGTGAAATTCTGGAAGTCTACGAGTGTCTTGATCGTCCCCTTGGAGCGATAGATCGCCTGGCCACCCTTTTCCCCAAGGAGGGGATCGGCCCTGAAGTTCAGCACATAAGCGGCGAAAAGGCTGAAACGGATTTCATACGGGTGGTCATTCCGGGAAGCCGGGGCAGAAGGACCGGCGGGCCGGCGAGGAGCCTCGGCGTCATTGGCCGGCTTGGCGGCGTGGGCGCGCGTCCGGCGATCATCGGTTTTGTCTCGGACGGCGACAGCGCCTTGATTGCGCTGAGCGTCGCGCTAAAGCTGGCCCGAATGCACGCCCGTGGCGACCGGTTCCCGGGAGACGTGATCGTGGCTACTCATGTTTGCACGTCCGCGCCCATATTGCCGGTCAATTCGGCGCTTGTGAAGAATCCGGTGGCGTTCATGGATTCGCCGGTGGAGTTGTCCGCAATGAACGATTTCGAGGTATCGAAAGAAATGGAGGCCATCCTCAGCATCGATACCTCGCGCGGGACGAAACTGCAGAGCGTCAACGGGTATGCCATTACACCCACGGTAAAGCAGGGCTGGATTCTGAAAGTGTCCGACCACCTGCTGAAACTAATGGAAGAGACATCGGGACGTTTGCCGGCGGTCTTTCCGATCACCATGCAGGACATCACTCCCTACGGCAATGGCGTGTATCACTTCAACAGCCTGCTGCAGCCCGCCACGGCCACGGACGCACCGCTCGTAGGCATTGCCTTGACCAGCACCGCGTGTGTGCCGGGCTGTGCCACAGGCATAACCAGCGCACACCGGATCGATGAAGTGGGCCGCTACATCATTGAGTGCGCTCAACGTTACGGGGCCGGCGAACTGGAGTTCTACGACCCCGAGGAGTTCGCTGTCCTCACTCGCCTGTACGGGGACATGGCCCGATTGCAGAGTATTCCCGAATAGCGGCGTTCAGATGATCTGCCTCTGCCGCGCGGCGCTGACGGCTTTCAGCCGTGTATCGACGCTGAGTTTCGCGAAAATATTCTTCAGATGGTAGCGCACCGTGTTGTGGGAGATTCCGATTTGGCGGCCAATCACCTTGTTCGGATGGCCGTGCTGAAGTTCCCTTAGAACCTCGAGTTCTCTTTTCGTCAGCGACAGGTATTCCCTGGCGCCGTCCCCGCATTGCGCCCGAATCGTCCTTGCAAACCGCAGGTTCGCATTGTCCCCGCCCTCCTCGCGTTCCTCCAGGAGCTCAAGAATTCCCATCAATTCTTCACCCTGATCCAGAAAGAGCCGCACGCTGTCGGAGCTTCTCGCCAGGGTCAGCGCACTGCTGAGGCAATCAAGCATGCGCGTTTCCTCGGCCAGCCGATGGTGGGCGAGCGACTTGAGGATCAGGTAGTTGATGCAGGAACGTGCGTGGCCGGCCTGTCGGGCGCCGGCCAGGAAGTAATCGAGATGCATCAGCGCTTTCTCCACCCTTCCTTGCAGGATCAGAAGTCCGATCAAGGCCTGCGTTACGGTGTCGCGCTCCCGCCAACCGATTCCCGGGTCGCTCTTGTATTGTTCCAGTGTCAGTTTCGACTCAGCCAGTATGCCGGCGGCCTCCTGAGTGTGTCCCGCGCGATTCAACAGATTGATTTTTTGCGCGGCAATGAGGTTTTGCAGCCGGCGCAAGTCCTGCAACGTCACGAAGTCTTTCTGGTCATCGAGAATTGAGAGTGCGGCCTTCAGGCCGGAACGGCCAAACACGACGTTGCTGGACAAGACGTATGCAGCCGCATAAACGTTGAACCAGGCCTCAAGATCCTCGAGTTGCCTGGGGTAACGATCAACGGACCTTGGAATGAGGTTGAGGTGATTGGCGCTGTACCGGTGCTCCGCTTGCAGCACCTGGATGATGAAGCGCATGGCCTTGTCGTTCCCGAAATGCTGCCTCGCAAATTTCTGGGCTGTCGCGTAGTGCTGGCGGGAGTCGGAAGCCTTTCCCGCGCAGAAGTCCACATCCCCGAGATGAATGTGGATATAAATTTCCCCATACTTGGACTTGGCGGAGCGGAAGGCGCATATGGCCCGCATGCCGCACCGCCGTGCGGTGGAAAGATGGCCCCTGAAGGAATTGAGGCCGCACAGCATCGTGTAGTGATGGCCCCAAAGCACGTCTTCGTGGGCAGGGATTTCCGTTTCCGAATTCTCAATCGCTGCCAATAGTTCATCCGGGATTCGACGCCCTTCGTAGGCATATACCAGGGACTGGATCACCATCTTCTCGTACGCGAAACCCGGCTCGCTGTTTTGCTTGCCGGTGGATGCCAGGGATTCAAACAGCTGGCGCGCCTGACGCATCTTGCCCGTCTTCATCAGCAACAGGCATTGAATCAGCGCAAGCCGGGGCCGTTGATGGATAAGCGGTTCGGGCAGCAGGGCCAGTGCCCGGGGCAGCCGTATCGACCCTTCCTTCAGCCACAGCATTAGTCCTCCGGCCGCCTCGATCAGCTTTCCCCCGCCGGTTGCGTCATTGCCCGCGACGCTATGCCTGATCGCTCTCACCAGTTCGCCCCGCCCGGCAAACCACCGCCCGGCGCGAAGCTGCATCCTGGCGCCGCGTTCGCCGGACGAGAGTTTGTCGAAGAGGTATTCCCGAAACAAAGGATGCAGCCGATAGGAATGATTGATGTTATCGACTGGCGAAACCAGCGCATCCAGGTCCTTCAGGGCGGAGAGCATTTCCAGGCTGTCGTCCCGGTCGCGCAGGTAATTGGCGAAGTCAGCGTCGATGCAATCGACCACGCTGATATCCACCAGGAAAGACTTCACTTCCTCGTCGAGGTTGTCGAATACCTGCTCGGAAAGGTATGCAGTCATCTTGCGATTGTTGCCCGTGATATATGCCAGGATCTCGCTGATGTCGCCCCGGGCGCGAATGAGCGTGCTCAGTAGCTGGACTGCCACCGGCCAGCCTTCCGTGACGGCATGGATTTTCCGAATCAACCCGGCGCCGATCCGCTCCGGCAGAAACTCCTTGAGCTCGGTCAGAGAAACTTTCAGGTCGCGTGCCCCGATGCGTTGTGCGAGGCCCTTAAGCTCCAGGTCCGTAATTTTCAGGGCGCCCTCATGGCGACTGGCGATGGCCAGATGAAGGTTTCCGGGGCCGAATCGGAAAAGCGGATCAATGACAGTCTGAACCGGCTCTGCCTCAAGATTCTCAAAGTCATCCAGAATGAGGACCACTTTTCCCTGATGGTCCTCGATCGCTCCGTGCATAAGGTTCACCAGGTGGCGGACGGGGCGGTCGCTGAGGATGGACTCGGCGTCCAATCCGCTTTCCTCCACCCTGATTCCCGCCACTGAAAGCGAAAACGCCAGATACAGCAGCAACTGAAACGGGTCGTTCTCGTCCTTGTCCACGGACAGCCAGGCAACATTGTGTCCATTCTCCAGCAGTGACTTGCGCCAGCTGGAGAGGGTAGTGCTCTTGCCGTATCCCGCCGCGGCCTGAATCAGCGTAACGGCGCCAGCTTGGGAATGATTCAGACGCGCATTGAGCGTGTTTCTGGGTACAACGTCGACCCTTTGCGCGATAGGATTAACTTTTGATCTTGCCAGCCAGACGGGAAACACGGTATTCGATGAGCGCATGGCAAAAGTATAGCGAACGCCCGCCGCCCGTCTGCCCTGGCCCGTGGGTTGCGGTCAGGCAAGCTGCGTTCGAAAAACTGCCATATGCACTCTACGTTCGGGGGTGGGCAAGGAGCTAGTGTCGTGTCACGCCTGTATCGTCGCATCAGAGCGAGCGTAGCGTGTCCATGCAAGGCGCAGCCGGCACGGAATACTCGCTGTATTGCGAACGGCTGCAACGCTGCAGGGGCGCGCTACGCCCGCTCCCGAAGGGCGTGTCTCCCCTGGCCCGTGGCCGCGTTGCGCCCCTGGGCAATGGGAGGCGCCATTCCCGGCGGGACGCGCCTTGCCACGAACCAGGGGAGACACGCTGATGCGACGATACAGGCGTGACACGACACTAGAAGCGATAACTTGCCTCGATCCCGTAGGACCTGGGCTGGTTCTGCACACGGTTGCGGTTGGACGATCCGATGGATATGTTGGTTGCGTGTCTGGCATCGTTCAGATTCCTTCCCCACAGCCCAAGGCTCCACGATTCGCGTTTGAGCCGAACGCTCAAGTTGACGAAATTGCGGGTGGCTGTCTGTATCCGATTGAAGGGGTCAAAGTAGTAATCGCCCCGCCGCCGGACGTCCGCGTGCAGAACCAGTTCCAGGTCCGCCGCCAGGGAGCGGGTATAGGTAGCGGCGCCGTTGAGGGTCATCTTCGGTACCAGGGGAGATCGGTTTCCGCTTACCGGCGCGTCGATGCCCAGGGCGACCAGCGCCGAGGAATCCGCCGCTTTGATTTCCGAATCCGTGTAGCCAACGCCCAGGTTCAGCTTCAGGTTGGGCGTAGGTCGCACGACCGCCTCGAGTTCCAGGCCGTTGATGCCTGTTTCACTCAAGTTCAGAACTCCTCTTTGCGCCCTTCCTTCATCAAAGATCACGAATGAGAGTTGCTGATTGACGTAATTGACATGAAAAAACGATGCGTTGGCGATGAGCCGGCCATCCAGGAACTCGCCCTTGAACCCCACCTCATAATTGCGCGTTTCTTCGTTGTCGAACAGCTCGTTCTGGGTGAAGCCGCCGGAGCGAAAGCCTTCGGAGTAGGTGAGATAGCCCATTAGCCCCTCCGACCATCGGCGCGAGACCTGGAGCTTCGGCTGCAACTTGTCGAACGAAGCGCTGGCCGCGGTCGGGCCGGGATTGAGCCGGTCAACCGTGGTCTGGTCGTCTTCGTCGTAACGCAAGCCCAGCGTCAGTTCGGTTCGGTCGTCAAGGTCGTAATCGACCTGGCCGAAAACGGCGAAGGCCTCGCTGGTTGTCGCGTTGCACTGGTTCAGGATGGTTGCTCCCGCGTTTACCGGCGAATTGTCCGAATAGGCGACAAACACCCGGGCCAACTCATCCCTTTCCTGGTAGAAGATACCCGTCAGCCACCGTAGTCTTTGATCGTCGGCCGAAGTCAGGCGCAATTCCTGGCTGAACACCTCCGAATCGAAGGTGAGGTCCTGGAACACCACATCGACCGGCAGAAAGTCCCCATCGCCATAGACGTCCTGCTGCGCGTCGGCGAAGGCGGTGATGGAAGTAAGAGTGGCGAAGGGAAGCTGGTAATCAAGCCGCAAGGACGCATCGGAGAAGTCCGTATCCTCGGAGCCGATGATGTTGCTGCCCGGTCCCGGATTGTTGACCGCATCGGGCGCCACTGGATTGCCGTCGGCGCCCAGGATCGGACGGTCCTGGATCGCCGCTCCGGCGGAACCGTTGGTCCACGCTCCCCGCAGGCTCAGATCCAACCTGTCACCTTCATAGACGAGCCTGGCACGGATGGAAGCCTCATCCGAGGCGTCGATATCCTCGCCGCGAACGTTTTCAAGCAGGCCGTCGCTTTCCCGGTAATAGCCGGACAGTCGGACGTACCAGTTGCTCTCCGCGATGGGAGCGGAGAAGCTCCCGGCCACCCGGGCGCTGGCCTTGTTCCCGTACGAAACTTTGACCAATCCTTCCGGTTCTTTGCCGGGCGCCTTGGTCACGATGTTTATGGCGCCGGCGATGGCGCCCTGTCCGAAGAGCGCCCCCTGTGGTCCCCGCAGCACCTCAATCCGCTCAATGTCAAAGAGATCCTGGTTGATGAACTCGTTGCCTCCTAATTGAACGCCATCCATGATGAAACTCGCTGCCGGCAAGCCGCCCTGCGCCGTGGAGATTCCGCGCATGGTGATGAAGGTCTCATTGGACCGGAAAGTCTCGCGGATAATCACGTTGGGCGTAAGGTCAACGACGTGGCGAAGCGACTCCACCCGGGAATTCTCAAGGTCGGCGGCGCTGAAGGCCGATAGGGACTCGGGAATGTCCTGCAGGTTCCTGGCCCGCTTGGTTGCAGTAACGACTACCTCTTCGATGACGTACTCGGCGTCGGAGTCTTGCGCATCAGCCACGCCGATGGACGCTGCAAGAAGCGTTGCGGGAAAAAGGCAAGTGAGTATTGCGGGTCTGAACATCAGAGTTCCTCCTATTCCACCATCAAGTGGATTCTGTACCCCGCGTCTCGCTAGCGAACGGACATTGGGAGATAGGATTACCGGTTGCAAAGGATTGCTCGTTTTGGGAATACCGATTACGCAGCCTTACTCATTTGAGTAGGCTCGTTGTTCCCTTGGAATCTGCCGCCACAGGTCTAAGCCCCAGTGACGCGCCTCAGCCCGACCTCAAGCGCTCAAGCCGAACCGGCAACCGACATCGGGCCGCACGCATCCGCAAGCGCCATCCATTGCCGCGGCCTTGCGACTTCTTTCAGTCCAGTACCAAACCGCCGGAAAGGTTGGTGATCGTGCCCGTCATATGGCCGGCCGCATCCGAGCACAGGAAGTTGGTCAGGCCCGCGCATTCCTCCGCCGTGCCCAGGCGGCCCAACGGCGCCCTCTCGGCCAGGTAGGCGCGGCGCTCCGGCCCGATCCGGTCCAGCATGGGCGTGTCGATGGGACCTGGCGCGATGCAGTTGACCCGAATTCCGTCGTCCGCCCATTCGCGGGCGAGGTAGCGGACAATTCCGATGATTCCGGCCTTGGCCGCGGTGTAAGCGGGACCGGAGAGTTCGTTGCCGCCGTTGATCGCATTGGTGGAGGAATACATCAGCATCGCGCCGCGCGTTTGCCTGAGATAGGGATGTACCGCGCGGGCCAGCAGGAACGTGGAGGTCAGGTTCACGTCCACTACCTGCTCCCAATCGGTCAGCGAGACGTCCAGCAGCGGTCCTTTGCCGGTGATTCCCACCGTGTGAACTACCCAGCGCGGCGGTCCAAGTTCCTCGACGCACCTGGCTACGGCCTGGGCCACCTGTTCTTCATCGGTTGCCTCGGCGGGCAGCGTCAGGCCGCCAGGCGCTTCCTGCCCAGGCAACACCATTGCACCGACTTGCAAGCCGCGGTTAATGAATCGCTCAACGACCGCCGAGCCGATGCCTCCCGCCGCGCCGGTAACCAGCGCACACTCGGATTTAGGCTTCATTTCCCGTAACTCGGTTGCAGGCCGATGAAAGTAGTGTTTTCCGTCTCACGCATTGAGCGTAGCATTCCCCACCCCGGTGTGGAGCGTTGGAGCCGGGGATGGCGGAACCGAGCTCCATGGACGGATTCATGCGTCTCCACACCGGGGTGGGGAATGCGACGCGCGCACCAGCGTGAGGAATCGGCTCGAATCAGGCCGCCTTGGGAACCACAACGGCAGCCTGAATGCCGTCGAGCATGCTCCAGCGAAGCGACGCCGAAGCTCTCACGGTGGCGATTGCGCGCTCCTGCAGCGCATCGGTCGTAGCGTAGCGCTGGGTCAATTCCAGGCCCACATGCGCGTGCTCCGTGTCGCCCTCGATGTGCACGTGGAAGAATTCCATGTCGTCCTCGCTATAGCCCATCTTGCGCATCGCCCTGACATAGGCCGGAAACAGAGTGGGCAGCTGACCCTCCAGCGCCACCATGATGCCCGCGGCGGACTCCGCCAGGTGCCGAATGCTGGAGAGTTCCCATATCCAGGCGCGCATGGCCCGCGTAGTGGGCAGGATTTCGTCATGCAGATCCGCGTCTATGACCTGCTCGCGCGTAATGCCGCTGGCCTCGGCAAATTTGATGAGAAGGTCGGGGTGACGCTTTTCGGGTGTCTCGGGCATTTCCTCGCCCAGCAGGTTCTCAAGCAGGTGCTGGCGGGCGTCAAGGTCCGGGAGGCGTGCATACAAAGCCGCGAACTGTTGCGGTATTTCGGCAATGTAGTAGTAGTGCTGGACCGCCCAGCGCCCGAGTTGCTCCCGAGACAGCTTGCCCTGGGCCCAAAGGCGGCTGAACGGGTGTCCTCCGCCGTGACGCGGCTGGCGGGCTGCTTCCAGTGCAGAGTAAAAGGCTTGTTGTTGCAACATGAGAATCGGTTCTCCAGGTAATTCGCGCCGGCAAGCAAAGCGATACGCGGCTTGGGGGTATGCGTCGGCTAGTGCATTTCCTCGCCGCCGGTTACGTTCAGCGAGTCGCCATTGATGTACACGGCCTGCTCGGAGCAAAGGAACGCCACCGCATTGGCCGTATCGGTGACCTTGCCCTCACGGCGCATTGGATTCCGCGCGCGCATGTTTTGCAGGTATTGCTCCAGGGTCAGGCCGAAGTGATTCGAGAAGTAATCGTTTTGAGTAGCGCCCAGCCCGGTCGTTACGTGGTTCGGGCAAACGGCGTTGACCGTGATGCCGTGTGGACCCAGTTCCATGGCGCAGGTGCGTGTCAGGCCCACCAGGCCGTGCTTGGAGGCCGTATAGGCAGCCATGTGGGGGAAGCTGGATTTGGCGGCCTGGCTTGCGATGTTGATGATCCGTCCGCCTTCGCGCTGCTTGATCATTTGGCGAGCCGCGTGCTTGGTGCAGAGGAAGGGGCCCTTCAGATTCACGTCCAGCACCGCGTCCCACTTGTCCTCCGGTAATTCGGTGCAGGCGGCGATCAGGTAACCGATCCCGGCATTGTTGACCAGAATGTCGAGGCGGCCGAAGCGTTCGACGGCACGGGCCACCGCTGATTCGACCTGTGATTCGTCACGAACATCCAGCGGCCAGGCGTCGGCCTTGCCCCCCTGGTCGCGTATCCCCTGAACAACGGTGTTCATGGAATCGGTGGCTCCGATGTGCTGGTCGGGCATGTGCTCGCTGGGCGACGTCCCCAGGTCGGTAACGAGCACGCTGCAGCCGCACTCCGCCAGCCGTTTGGCAATCCCCTCGCCCAGACCCCTGGGGCGGCCGGCGCCCGTAACGAGCGCAACTTTGCCGCTCAAATCGTAATTTTTCATCGGTCGAATTCTAGCAGTAGGCGTTGGTACGCGCGAAACCCCCGGGTGCGCCTGGGGCCGAGGGCATCTTGCCCTCGGCGAGGGCTGGAAGCCCTCCTTCCCAGGTTGTTCCATGCAAGTTTTCCACTCCGGCGGCGGCGGCGCGCGGACGCGCTGGGAACACGCGCTGGGAACGAGGACATCCTGTCCTCGTGGAGGGCTGGAAGCCCTCCTTCCCAGGTTGTTCCATGGGAACGAGGGCGAAGCGCCCTGGCTTGTAACTTCCGCTACCATGCATGAACGAGTTTTCAAAACTGCCAATCATGTCTGTCCTGATAATCGGTGGCGGCATTGGTGGCTTGGCGGCGGCGGTGGCGCTCCGCCGTGCAGGCATCACCGCCCACGTCTTCGAGCGCGCACCACAGATCAAAGAAGTCGGCGCTGCCCTTTCGATCTGGCCGCCCGCGGTGACGGCCTTGCGGCGCATGGGGCTGGAAGACCAGGTCTTGTCGCTCGGCCCGAATATCCTCAAGTTCAAAATCTTGTCTCCGAAGGGTGAGGTCATCTCGTCGACCAGCATTGATGAGATTTCCCGAGCTTCCGGCGCCGCGTCCGTTATGGTGCATCGGGCCGATTTGCAGCAGATTCTGCTACAAGCGCTACATAAGGAACAGGTTCATACGGAGAAGGAATGCATCGGCGTTGTTCAGGATCAGGATGGCGCTACCGTCCGTTTTGCGGATGAGACAGAAGCACGCGGAACGATCGTCATCGGCTCAGATGGCATTCGCTCGGCGGTTGCCGCCTCTATGTTTGGAGACGAGGGCCTGCGTTTTTCGGGGTACTACTGTTATCGAGCCATGGCCGCAACGCCCGCTGTTCCGGATCATGAAGTGATCTCCATATTGTTGCCCGGCATGCATTTTGGGCTTTTCCCGCGCGTCAGGCGAGCACAGGCGTATTGGTTCTTGTGCCGGAACTCGCCGCCCGGCGCCGGCACTCCAGACGACAGGTGCGACCACCCTGCGTTGCTCCAATCGATCGCCAGCCGCCTCCCGGACGGTATTGGCGACATGATCGCCAATACCGACGCCAGGAGCATCCTTATCGACGATGTATTCGACCGGCGCCCGCGCAAGATCCGGGGGCGTGGACGGGTCACCCTGCTCGGCGACGCTGCCCATCCGACAACCCCCACCTTCGGCCAGGGAGCGTGCATGGCGATCGAGGATGCCGTCGTTCTGGCCCATTGCCTCCAGCGGGGGAAAGACCCCATTTCCGCATTGCGAAACTACGAGAAGAGACGCCGCAGGCGTACAACGATGATTACCAATCTGTCATGGAGATATGGCAATTTTCTGCAATACGAGCGCCGCGCACTGGTGCTCGGGCGAAAGCTCTTGCTGGCAACGCCGTTTAGCCGATGGAATTTGCGAAGAATACTGCGCCGCTCATTGACCTATGACCTGCCACAATTGAACCGCTAGGCGGCAACGCCCTGATGTGTCTCAAGCGTAGTGGCGAAAGCCCGTGACCGGGGATCGCGAGGGTATCCTGCCGTCAAATCGCGGGGGATTCAGCGCAACTCATGCCAGAGCCTGCGAGAACACTTTGACGCAGTGTTCTACAACGGCCTTCCTCCAGCGCGGATCGTCCGGCAGGTGGTGCCGAAGCATTGCGGCGTCAACCGCCTCCCGCCGGGGCGTGCCGTACTCGCCGCGGATTTCCGCCCAATGCGATTCGACCACGGCCTTCAAGCCTTCGTTCAGCGGATAGGTGCCGAGTTCCAGCACGATCGAAGTCATTTCGCGGCCGGGCAAGGCCCGTTGGTAGCCGTCGGCGCAATGTCCGCGGGTGTCGCGGAACTGTCCGGGTTCTGCGTCCCGCGGTGCGATCAGGTCCGATCCGAACAGCGTGCGCGCTCTGGTAAGCGCTGCTCCGGTGTGCATGCAAACGATGGTGCCTGCACCAAAGGGCCCGGCGCCCGAGTGCAGATCGACGATCGTGACCCGCCGTGCCCGGCCGGCCTGTTCGCGGATTATTTCGAGCAGCGCGTGGTGCGCCCAGATCGGCTCCCGGCCGCCGAATCCGAACCCCTTCTCATGCTCGTATTGCCCGCCCATGAGAGCCTCGACGAAACGCCGCTTGCCAAGCTGCCGCATCAGCCGCTCCATCCTCAAGTAGTCCTCGCCGGCCATCAGTTGAGAGTGCAGTTGCTCGTACTCCTGGTTGTGAGCTTCAAGCGCAGCGGCATCGGGGAAGTTGCGGCATAGATCCACCAGGTCTTCGGCGGTGCGGGTCATGCGCACAGCGCCCAGCGGGTTTATTCCGTGAATCATTACTACAGCGGTGTCCGAAGGCAGGCTACGGCAGTATCCGCCGCGCATTAGCGCTACCTGGCACCCCGATCCCGCCATCAGTTCCACTCCGTGCACCCCTGAGGTGAGTACCAGCAGGTGGCCGGCCTGATCGGATCCTGCACGTGCAACGTCCACCGTAAGCGGCACGCCCACGGAAGCCTGCAGGGGATGGGTGAGGCTGGTGAGCGAGAAGCCGCCGTGGGTCGCAGCCTCGAGAAATTCCGCGCGCGCCTTAGCATACGAATCATGGAAGCATTCGTGGATGGAAAACGCCATCAATTGCCCTCCAAATGACCGGATACGAGGTCAGCCGCCCTTTCGCCGATCATGATTGCCGTGGCGTTGGTGTTCGCCCCCGGCAAGGTAGGCATGATGGACGCATCGGCCACCCATAGGCCCTCCAGGCCTCGCACGCGCAAGCGGTGGTCCACGACCGCGTCCTCGCCGGATCCCATACGACAGGTGCCCACCGGGTGATACATCGGGAAGGCCCCCCGGCGAACATATTGCTCCCAATCGGCATCCGAGCGGAGTTCCGTTTTGGGCTCCAGAAAGCCCGCAAACCAATCCCGCATGGCCTGCTTTTTCATGATGCGTTGGGCGATACGGCAACCCTCAACCAACTGCTTGAGATCGTTTTCCTCGCCGAGCAACTGATGCTCGATCAAGGGTGGAGCCTTGGGGTCCGCGGCACGCAATCGGACCCGCCCGCGCGACCTGGGGCGCATCACGCCTACGGCCACACCGAAGGTCTGTCCCCGATGCAGCCCCGGCGCCTGTTGATCGAAGTCAATCGTGAACGGCGACATGATGATCTGCACGTTGGGCGCCGTAAGTTTCTCTCGCGTGCGCACAAAAGCCTGGGCGTGTCCTACACCGCTACTGATGGGTCCGGCGCCCCGAAGGAGGTAGCGAATCGCGTGGCCGATGTTCCGTATTGGCCCCATGGAGCCGCCCAGGGAGCCTCGCTTGGCCTTGTATGCCAGCCGTATACCCGGATGTTCCTGGAGATTTTCTCCCACGCCGGCCAGGGCGTGGGTCACCGGAATACCCAGGCACGCGATGGCATCGGGGTTGCCGATGCCGGACAGCATCAGCAGACGGGGTGTGCCGATGGTGCCGGCGCATAACACAACCCCGAGACGCGCCCTGGCTTGCCGAGACCGGCCCCGTAAGGCATACCGCACTCCGGTGGCGCGCGCTCCATCCAATACCAAACCGTCAACTTGTGCGTGCAACTGCACCGTAAGCGAAGCAGGTTTGAATCCCCTGGACAGATAAGCGCGCGCTGCCGAGTGCCTCAAGCCGCGCTTTTGCGAAAACTGAACCGGTCCCGCGCCCTCGCGGCGGGTCCCATTGAAGTCCTCGTTAGGGGGGATCCCGGCCTCTCGGCAAGCCTGAAGCCACGCCCCCGTCAACGGCGAGTCGGCCCGGTTGGCCGAGACATGCTGCGGACCGCCTACGCCACGCTGGGGGGCCGGGCCTGCTTCGTTGTGCTCCAGCCGCCGAAAATAGGGCAGCACGCTTTGGTAGTCCCAGCCGGGATTGCCCAGCGAAGCCCAGTGGTCGTAGTCCGAAGGATGGCCGCGCACGAACATCATCCCGTTAATCGCGCTGCCGCCGCCCAGGCACTTGCCGGCCGGCCATTGATCGGCGCGTCCGCCGCGGGAGGCGTCGCTCTCTACCGGGTACATCCAGTTGAAACGGGGATTGAAGATTGCCTTGCCGCTGGCGGCCGGAAGCCACACGTAGGGATGACGCCCGGAACCACCCGCCTCCAGCAGCAGCACGGAACCGGCCGCCGCCAGCCTTGCGGCCAGTGCGCAGCCCGCCGACCCGCCGCCGACTACGATCCAGTCTGCGTGCATGGCCGGGCGTCCTGGCTAATCGTCGATTACCCTGGGCCGGGGGGAGCGCTGCCACCGAAGCTGGAAAACATCAGGCCGCGCGTAGTGGCCGGCTCCGTCGATCAGCCACTTCGCATCCTGGATGCGTTCCAGATCTAACGTTGCGCATACCAGAGTTTCCTGCTCGAACACCGGACCTTCGATATACGCACCGTCCGGCCCGATGATGGAGCTTCCCCCGCGCATTTCCCAGCGTGCCGGGTTACCGCCGGGGTTCGGAAAGGCGTCCGGCAGCCTCGATGCACTCATGACCTCGCGGGCGACTACCACGAAACAGCCGTTCTCGTGCGCCAGTTGACGGCAAGAGGCGTCAATGATGGGATCGAGAAAGCGGTGTCCGGGCCAGGCTGCAGCATGAATCTGGACTCCATGGTCATTCAGAAGGTAGCGGGCCGGGGCCATCTGATGTTCGAAGCAGATCAGCCCGCTTACCCTTGCACCGCACAGGTCATGCGCCAGGAGGTCGGCGCCGTCGCCCCAGCCGTGAACCAGGCGTTCGGTGGCCGTGGGCACCAGCTTGCGGTGATGTCCCTTGAGCTCGCCTTGTGCGTTGATGAACAATTGAACGTTATAGATGCTGCCGCCGGATCGTTCGTTGGCGCCCATGACTAGGGCGAGCTGGTGCTTGGCCGCGGCCCTTCGCAAGGCATCGATTTCCGGACCGGGAATTTCCACCGCGCTGCGCTGGAAAGCGCGCCGGCAGGCGGTGAATTCCGGCGAACTGATCGGCAGGCTGGCCCAATAGGGATAGCCGCACAGCCAGGTTTCCGGGAAGACCAGCAGCTGAACGCCCTGCCTCGCCGCTTGCGCCATGGTTTCCACCGCGCGCGCCGTGGCTGCAGGCAGGTCGTGGTAGACAGGTGCGATCTGTGCGGCAGCGACCCGTACCTCTCTGCCTTTGTCCGGAGAGTCAGGCGTTGACATCAATCACAACTCGGCCGGTGATTCGGCCGTCAAGAATTTCATTCGCCAGCTGCGGAAGGTCGGACATGGGTTCGACCCGGTAGATCTCGGCCAGTTGATCGGTATCTACCAAGTCGGCAAGCGCAGCCCAGGCCCGCTGCCGGCGTTCCTGCGTAGCCATTACCGAATCGATACCGCGCAGGGTAACGCCGCGCAGGATGAACGGCATGACCGTGGTGGGCAGCCGGAATCCACCCGCCAGGCCCACTGCCGCCACCAGTCCCCCGCGCCGGGTTTGGGCCAGCGCGGTGGCCAGAGTGGTTCCGCCAACGGAATCCACCACCGCAGCCCAGGTCTCCGATTCCAGCGGCCGGGACTCGCGTGCCAACTCCTCGCGGGCGATGGTCTCAGACGCTCCCAGGGTGCGTAAGAACGAAGCGCCGTCCGGTTTGCCGGTCACCCCGGTTACGCGGAACCCCAAGCCGGCCAGCAGCATTACGGATACGGCGCCTACGCCGCCGGTCGCGCCGGTAACCAGGGCAGGCCCTTGATCAGGCGTGACGCCGGCGTCCTGAATGGCCAGCACGCTCAGCATGGCGGTATATCCCGCCGTTCCCAGCGCCATAGCCTGCTCGCAGGAGAACGCGCCGGGCACGGGTACCAGCCAATCGCCTTTCACGCGCTGCTGCTGTGCATAGCCGCCCCAGTATTTCTCCGACAATTCGTAGCCGTTGACCAGCACCCGATCGCCCGGCTTGTACCTTGGATCCTTGGAATCATGCACTACACCGGCCAGGTCGATGCCGCACACCATCGGCAGCCGGCGGCAGATCCTGCCGCGCCCGCTTACTGCCAGGCCGTCCTTGTAATTGAGCGTGGAATGGCTGATCTCCACCAGGACATCTTCATCCGGAAGGTCGTTTGCGGTCAGAGTCTCCAACCGGCCGGTGGTCTTCCCGTCTCTTTCCCTCGCCACGATGGCGTTGAACCTGTCGCTCAAGAGTCTGCTCCCATTCCTGACCGTTGTCGCCGCCACGATGCCGCGATTCGGCGTGCGAATCAAGAGTAACGGCGCAAGTGCTCGGCTTTCAGGACGTGTTTCCTGATTTTGCCGCTGTCCTCGCGGGGCAAGTCGGGGCGAAAACAAATCTCGCGCGGAATCTTGAATCGAGCCAGACGGGACGAGAGGAACCGGCGTACCGAATCGGCATCCACGGCTGCGGCGGTTTCATCGAGTTGCAGGATCGCCACCAGGCGCTCGCCGAAAGCCGCGTCGGGCACCCCGAACACGGCGCAGTCTCGAATCCCTGGACAGGACATCAGCGCCACCTCCACTTCGCCGGGGTAGATGTTCACGCCGCCGGAAATCACCATGTCGGTGGTACGCCCGGTAACGTAAAGGTACCCGTCGCGCGTGAGGTAGCCCAGGTCACCGGTGGCCAGATACTCACCGCGGAGCAACTGCCGGGTATCCGCTTCCGCACGGTGATAACTGACATATGGAGTAAGCGTGCTTCGCGCGCATATTTCACCGATCTCTTCGGGTCCGGCCGACGTGCCGTTGTCTCTAAAGACCTTGAGGTCAATGCCTTCCGCCGCCCTGCCCACGCCGCCGGGACGTTCCAGCCATTGCCTGCTGTCGCAGGTAGTCAGGATACCGGTTTCGGTAAGACCGTAGTACTCAAAAATAATCTCGCCCCACCAGTCGAGCATGCGCCGCTTGAGCTCTTCAGGACAGGGCGCGGCGCCGTGCGTTACGTGCCGGAGACTCGAGAGGTCAAAGCGCATTCGGGTGTTTTCGGGCAACGCAAGCAGGCGCGAGAACATCGTCGGTGTCATGTACAAGTGAGTGATCCGGTTGGCGGCTACAAGCCGTAAGAGCTCTTCGGCGTCAAAGCGCGACTGCAGCAGCAGCAGGCCGCCGGCACGCAATACCAACATGGAATAGGCGTTCGGCGCGGAGTGATAGAGGGGGCCGGTAAGCACCGCTCGCACACTGTCATCGGACAGCCCCCAGGCCTGGGCACTGCGCTTGGCCGCGTGCGCGATTGCTTCCGGGGGCGCGGCTGCCCTTGATACGCCCTTGGGACGGCCGGTGCTGCCGGACGTATAGAACATCGTGCTGCCGGGTCTGGCGGGCTCGTCCGTCCATTCGGGGTATTGATCAATCCAATCCGCCCAAATCGGAACTCCTCTCGGAGACGCAGACTCCGGCGCCCTATGCGCGCTGCGAATCACATCGGGCGTGGGGACCGACACCAATTTCGCTGACTTGCAGGCGCTGACCAGCTCTTCGCCCAGTAAGCCCGAGTGCGCAACAACAACGCCTGCGCCGCTGTGCTCCAGGACCCCGGCAATTTCTGCGGGGGTGAGATGCCAATTGAGCGGCACATTGACGGCCCCCAGCATAGCCGTGGCGCGGGTGGCCTCGAAGTAGGGGAAATCGTTCCACATCAATAGCACTACGCGGTCGCCGGCACGCACGCCCAGGTCGTTCAGCGCGCTGGCCGCCCGCCGTGAGCGCGCGTCCAATTCCGCGTGCGACATGCTGCGCCCGCCGCACACGAGCGCCACGCTTTGCGGGTTGGTTTTCACAGCGGCGCCGATGGGCTGACGTGCCGGGAACACCTTGGGAGTTTTCGCAGCGGGTGCCGCTGCGCTGACGCGCAGGGAACAATGGAGCGAGGGCATCTTGCCCTCGGCGAGGGCTGGAAGCCCTCGTTCCCAGGCTTGTTCCATGCAAGCGAGGGTATCTTGCCCTCGGCGAGGGCTGGAAGCCCTCGTTCCCGGTGGTCTTGTTCGATCCAAGCCATTATTCGCCTAAGAAGCCGCAAAAGCGCCCGGCGGGATCGCGATCGGCGCGCAAGTCCTCAAGCCGGCGCCAGGCCTCGGGGGAGAAGCACCGCTGGATTCGAGGCCTTCCGCCCCGCACGTCCACCTCGTTGATGTAGTGGCCGCGGCTAAACGGCGCAAGGGCCGAGGAACTGTCCCTGAGCCATTGCAGCACTTCGCTGTCCAGTCCCTCATCCTGCCATGCCGCATAGCGGCCCATCCAGACCGGCGCCATCAGCGAACAGGCGGCGTCTTCGGCCAGGCGCGGCGGGTTCTTGAATAGAACCACGCAGTGACTGTTGCGCGCCGGCGCCGACACGAACCCTTCCGCCAGGGCCGCCACGGCCTCCGCCGGCCGGTCGCTCCAGTCGCTGTCAACCAGGTAGCGCCCGTAGCCGAACTGCGCCCGATAATCGATGCTGCCGAGTTGCAGCCGGTCCATGCTTGTAGCCTGATGCGGCACGCTGAACAGCGCCTCCCCGATGAGCGGATGCTCATGAAGCGGCGCCAGCGTTGTGCGAGCTTCTTGTGGACTGTTCGCGAAGCAAACCGCGCGCAGTGCGCAGATGCGCTCGGGTGGGCCCGACTCGGCCGGAGAACTGGGATCGCCCGCCAGGAGCATCATCAACTCGGTGTTGGGTAGGCCATCGGCTGCCAGCCCGGCCACCAGGGCAGCGATCTCGCCTGCCCGTTCCAGCGGGAACAGGTAGACGCTCTCGGTGATTGCGCCCGGCAGTGGATCAGCCTTGAGGTAATAGCGCGTAACTACAGCGGGGAATCCATTTCCTGCGCCGCGCAACGCCCAGAAAAGGTCGGGGTCCGCCTTGCGGTCGATCCGGCGCGGCCGCCCGTCTGCGTCCACCACGTCTGCGGCCTCCACCCGAAAACAGGCCATCCCGCCCCATGTGTCGCCGTTGACGCCAAAGCCGCCGCCCAGCAGATAGCCGCCCATGGGCACCGTTGCGCAATGCGCTACGGGGAATGCCAGTCCTTCGCGAGATAAGGCCAGCGCCAGCTCCCGGCTCCACAGCGCCGGACTAACGGCAACCTGTCCGGCAGCGGCATCCACGGCAACGTCCGCCAGCATGCCCAGGTCCAGCGTCAGCGCACCTTCACGCAAGGTTGCGCCCCACAGATGATGGCCCCCGGATTTGACCGCCACCTCCAGTCCCCGGCGCTTTGCATAGGCGATCACATCCGGCACGTCGTCTGCACGAGATACGCGCACGATGGCCGCGGGACGCCGGTCGGGTTTGCGCGCCTGCCAGATCATGGCCTGCCGCCAGGTCTCGTATTCCGGCTGATCCGGGGTGACCAGGCGTGCACTTGCCGGTAGCGTCCTGGCGCCTGCGCGGCCAGGCAGCATCAGGCCGGCCGAACCTGCCAGCGAGGCGGCAAGAAACTGGCGTCGATCGAATGATTTCTTCATGATGCTGCGGTTATCCTAGCCTTCCCTGCCTCGTCTCGGGGCGCTTTTCTGATCGCCAACATGCCACGCAAGCCAACCAGCCTATTCTCGCTGATTGCGTACTCCGGGCCGGCCATTCCCCTGGCGATGCTGGGCTTGCCTCTCATTCTCTACCTGCCGCCCTTTTATGCGGGCGAATTGGGTATGGACCTGGCGGCCGTAGGCGGCGTGTTCGCGCTGGCGCGCATGTGGGACGCAATTATCGACCCGCTGATCGGCTACTGGTCGGACAGGACCGGCGGCCGCTTCGGCCGCCGCAAGCCATGGCTGGTGGCCGGTGCGCCATTGTGGATGCTTGGAGTGTATGCGCTGTTGAGCCCGCCTGAAGGCGTGAGCACCTTGTATCTGTGGTTTTCCGCCTTCGGGTTTTACGTGGCCTGGACCATGGTGCAGATTCCCTACCAGTCCTGGGGAGTGGAACTGTCCCGGCAATACGAGGAACGCTCGCGCATCACGGGCATCCGGGAAACCGGGACCCTGGTGGGCGTAATACTCGCCACTGCTGCGCCGGTTCTGGTGTTTTCCACGCCCAACCCGCCATTGCGGGACATTTTGTGGGTGCTTACCGTAGCTTTGATGGTACTGATTCCGGCCACGGTGCTGATCACCTGCGTAGTGACCCCCGCGGTGCCGCCGATCGTCGCCAAGCGTCCCGGCCCGATGGTTTCCCTCCGGGTCCTGAGCCGCAACCGGCCGCTGTTGCGGGTGCTTATCGGTTCATTCTGCATGACCCTGGCTGCGGGAGTGCTGAACTCGGGCTTGCTGTTTTTGTGGGCGGAGGTGCTCGAGTTGTCGCGCCTGGACTTCTTGGTCTACGTGCTGGTCCAGTATGGCTTTGCAGTCGTGGGAATGCCGTTGATGGTGTGGCTGGGCAACCGCATTGGACGGCACCGCGCCCTGGCAATGGGCGGCGGAGGGTTCCTTGCGCTGCAACTGGTTCTGCTTGCGGTTACGCCCGGCGCCTTCGAGCAGGTGTTGGCCGTTGCGGTAGTGGGCGGGCTTATCACCAGCGTTATTTGGGTTATGCCGCCCGCGCTGGTGGGCGATACGGTCGAGTACGGCATGCTGAAGGGTGGAGGCGATCAGGCGGCGCTGTATATGGCGGCGCTCAACTTCGTGTCCAAGATGGCCTTTGCGGCAGGTGTAGGAATCGCATTGCCGCTGCTTGCCGCGCTCGGATTTGACGCCCAGGGAGGGAACGATCCCGATGCCTTGTTCGGGCTGAAGATGGTGGTGATCGTGTTGCCGCTCATACCAGGGCTGCTGGGGGCGGCCGTCCTGTTCAACCACAAGCTGACCGCCAGCGAGCACGCCGCGATCCGCAGGCGTCTGGCAGAGCGTGGCATTGAAAGCGGCGCTTCCTGAGTGTTCGCGATGCCCATTCGGCGATCCGCTCGAAAGGCTTGGGGGGGAGGGCATCCTGCCCTCCGTCGAGGGCAGGATGCCCTCGTTCCCAATGTGCCGCTTGCGCGTCAACGCAGCGGCGCCCGCTGCGTAAACTCCCAGGGTTGCGTTTTGGTGGCGCTTTGCGGTGCGCTGGTCCTTGCGGTTTCCTGCGAAAACCCCCAGCCGCCGGGCGAAGAACAATTCCGCAACTGGGTTCAAGAACGCTACGCTCAGCCGTTCCGCAATGGCGAAACCGACCGCTGGGTCGAGGCGTTCGGCGACGACGCGGTGGGAATGCACCACACACTGCCAGTGCTTGAAGGGCGCGAGGCCATTAGAGGTTTCGGACGCATGGTGCATGAAACCTTTGTGATCGACCGATTTGATCTGACCGTTGAGGCAGTTCGCGTGGAGGGCGCCTGGGCGCTTACTCGCGGCAGTTTTGCCAGCCGTTTCCTGCCGCGTGACGCCTCTGAGTCGATTGCTCCCGGCGCAGAGACGCCCGCGGCCGACGGCAAGTTCATCCTGATCTGGGAGCGCCAGGACGATGGAGAGTGGCGAATCGTGTTGGACATGGGCAACCTGAATTCGCCGTGATCCGAGGGCGATTGCGACTGGCCGGTCTGGCCCTCTGCTTTTTTGCGGCGCCCGCGGGCGCCGAAGCGCCGGAATCGGCAGGAGCCAGGATTTACTACGCTTGCGTTACCTGCCACGGTCAAAACGGTGAGGCTGACGAGGCTCGGCAAACTCCGGCGCTGGCAGTGTTACCCGCCTGGTATACAGCCGCGCAGCTTCGCGCCTACCGAGCCGGCTGGCGCGGCGCCGTGAACGAGGACTTCATCGCTCGCAAGATGACCCTTTTCGCGGAGACCCTGGCTTCCGAACAGGCGCTGGAGGCGGTAGCCGAATACGCCGCCGGCCTTCGGGGGTTAAGCAGCTCGCCCGGAAAGGCAGATCAACAGGACTCTATACCATCGCCGCCGGATACCGTCACGGCCCGTCATTTTGAAGGATGCGCGAGCTGCCATGGATTGAAAGGGGAGGGGATCGAGCCGCTTGGCGCACCGCCGATCGCAGGCCAGCCGGCCTGGTACCTCAAGCGCCAGATGGAAGCTTTCTCCGGCGGGAGCCGCGGCGCCAACCGCGATGACGCCTTCGGCCGCCAAATGCGCGCTGCTCCCGTCCCTGCCAATCCCGGCCAACTCGCCGCCCTGATCGCTTACCTCTCCCGCCTCCCCAGGCCCTGACCCGCGAGCGAGACCTGGGAGGGAGGGATCCTGCCGCTCGCCGACGCGCAGGGAACACCCTGGGAACGAGGGCATCCTGCCCTCGTCGAGGACTGGAAGTCCTCGCTCCCGGCTTGTTCCAGGCAAGGGAGGGAATCCTGCCCTCCGCCGAGGGCGGGACGTCCTCTCGCCCGGCACTACGCCGCGCAAGGCTTGCAGCATTCGCGCCGCTGCCTCGGCTAGCGGCGCGCGAAGGAGTTGGTCCAGACGGCCCAGGCGGTGAGGCCAAGCAGCGCCAGCAGGACCCAGCCGGGCATGGAAAGGCCCAGCAGGGACCAGTCGACTTTGGAGCATTCGCCGGAGGCGGTAAGGGCCTCTTTCACGGCCGTCATGACTCCAAAGTTCTCCAGGATGAAATCGAAGCTCGCCCCGCAGGGCGGCACGCTGCCTTCGGGCTGACTCTGTATCCAGAGGTGGCGCACCGCCACGCCGGCGCCGGCCATGGCAACAGCCCCGCACAGCACGGAGTACGCATGCCGGAACCAGCCTGCGGGGCTGTGGATGGCGGCAAGCAGAAAGACCAGGCCCATGCCTGCCACCGACACTCGCTGCAGTATGCACAGAGGGCAGGGGACCAGGCCCTGCACCTGCTCGGCGAACAGCGCGTAACCGAACAGCAGAAAGCAGACGGCCGCTCCCATCAAGTTGAGCTTGCGGGCGCCGGCGTTGAGGATTGCTTGCAGGAGCGATTTCACTTTGCGGTCTCTAACGCACCTTCATCGTGCTTGTCGGTAACGGTTGCTGCCGCATTCTCGCACATGCGGGCGAGAAGGTCGTTGAATGTACTGCCTTCTTCATCGGCTAGCGCGGCATCTCGCAGTTCACGCACGGCCGCGGCCGGATTGTCGCGGCCGCGTAGATTCGGCAAAGCCTTGCCGATGGCCTGAAAGCGGCTTAAGCCCCGCTCGAATGTTTCGCCGTAGCCCTTGACCAGTTGTTGGCAGGCGGCCATTTGCACGGCCAGTTCGTAATCTGTCGGCGCCAGCCGCTCCAATGTGGCAAGCCAGTCGCGTATCCGCTCGTCCTCTTCGCGGTGGCGCAGCGTACTGAGTCGCCAGGCCCGCGTTCGGGCCATTGACCGCATGAGCAAGTAACCCCACAGTCGGTCGGTGGAGATTTTCTTGCCGCCGGTAAAGGCGCTGAGCACGCGGCGCGTCAGGGTCCACTTCAGCAGCGGTCCGCCCAGCCAGGCCGGCAGGCTGCCGGCGATTTCCTCTACCCGGGGGCTCAGGTAGTCGACGATCCGCATGACCTGGCCTTCGCCGGTGTTCCCCTCGGCCCGCACACGGGCAAATCGCGCGGAACGGGTCTTGAGGTCGGCCACCCGCGCGGTGTCCTCGTAACTCATCCAGAGGGCCAGACCGCGAGCGGCTTCCCGCAGCAGCCTGTAGTGGCGCGAGGCGCTGTCGAGTTTCAGGATTTCCAGCAGCCGGTCGAGGTAGAGGCCGGCGTAGGCGTGACTCTGATAATCCACCAGGCGGTGCACTCCGATCCCCAGGACTCCCGCACAGGGGCCCGGAAACTCCGAGGATATGCGCGCCATAAGCAGTTGGGCGCGCTTGTTGCGCGGCGCGGGAACCGGATCGAATTGTTGCGCTGAGTCGGCCTGCAACGCCGGGTCGCCATCCTCGGGGGCGGGGTGGTTCCCCGCCGCAACTTTCGCGCGAGCCTTGCCGGACGCAAACGCCGCCAGATTGGTTTCCAGCGCTCGGCCGCTCTTCCTGATGGCCTGTTCGCACGCCTCGGCGGGAAAGGGCAGGGCGCCGGAGCCGGCCAAAGCGCCCAGAATGACCGAACTGATGACGCTGCCGCTTTGCCGGGCCAGGGCCTCCATGTCCAGCGCTACCAGCCGCTTTGCCGTAGCGCGCGCCACCTGCATGACGGTTTCGCTGTCGGCCAGCCCATCGCCGAGCGCGGACTTTTCGCCGATCGTAAACACCCGGTGGGTGGACGTGACCAGCGTGGTGCGGTCACGGCTTACCAACCCGCGCTGTATGGCGCGGCCCGCTTCCATCAACTCGGAAGCCACCATCAGGTCCACGTCGCCGGGGTTGGGCATCAGCGCCAGGACCGGCTGTGCTCCGGCTGCTTCGGCCGCAGCGCGGGGGAAGAACTCCAGGTAATACAAGGTGGCGCCGGTTCGTTGCGCCACGCCCGGCACGGAAGTGGCCTGCGCCAGAAAGCCGCTGGCCTCGGCGGCTGAAAGCAGCCATTGCGTCAGAACACCGCCTCCCTGGCCACCCAACGCGGCGATGGCAAGCTTGAAGACCCCCGGGGCCGTTTGCCCTGCTACCACGCGCTAGCCCGCTTGCGCTGCGTTTGCCTTTGCAGAAAGCCGATCAGCAAGCCGCGCAGGCGATGCGCGGACCGTTCCACGATGCCGGGATTGTCCACCAGCTCGGCATGGTAGAACGAAGGACACAGGATGGCCGCATGCGCGACTTCGCCGCACACGCCGCAGCCCACGCAGTCGTAATCCACGGTCGCTACCGGGGCCTGGCGCAGGGGATCGGGGTTGGGCTTTACGGTCAGCGACGGACAACCGGACAGCCGGATACAGGAGTGATCGCCGGTGCAGGTTTCGGGGTCCACGCCATATTGCTTGCGGGTTACCCGCTTGCCGGCCTTGCGCAAGCGATTGAGCAACGGGCGAACGCGCCGCTCGCGGTTCAATTGGCACTCGCCCTGGGCCACGATCACTTTCGGGCCCTTCTCACCGGTGCTCATGGCCTCGTGCAGGATACGCAGGGTGCCCTTCATGTCATAGGTATTGAGACTGCGCACCCAGCGCACGCCCACGCCCCGCACCGCATCGACAATGGAAAGTCGCCCGGTGCGGCGCGGCGAATCCAACTGCGATGACGGAATCCACTGGCCCCCGGTGGCCGCGGAGTAGCCGTTGTCCACGATTATGGTGACGCCGTCGTGCTCATTGAACACTGCGTTACTGATGCCGCTGGTCAAGCCGTTGTGCCAGAACCCGCCGTCCCCCATGAGCGAGATCGGGCGCTTGCTCCCGCTTGCGTGCAGGGCGGAAGCCGCGGCGCTGCCCAGTCCGTAGCCCAGGATGCTGGCCCCCAGGTGGAACGGCGCCAGGCTGGCGAATGAGTGGCAGCCGATGTCGGCGCTTACATGGATCGGCCCCACCTCCTTCTGCAGCAGCTTCAGCGAGGCGAACAGCGGACGCTCCGGGCATCCCGTGCATAGGCCGGAGGGTCGCTCCGGCACCGCGGAAGCAAGTTCCGACGCCGGCAGCAGCGGCGCTTCGCGCAGCGGATGCAGCAGGCGGGGCGCGCATTCTTCCACGAACGCCCGAATTCCCTCCTGAAGAGCCTGGCCGGTGTATTCGCCGGCCATGGGCAAGGGGCCTTTACCTAGGATCCGGGTTTGCAGGTCGGCCCGGCGGAGAAACTGGTGTGCCGCCTGTTCAATATGCTCGGGCTGACCTTCCTCCACGATCAGCAGGGCCCGCTTGCCGGCGGCAAACCGGGCGAATTCTTCTTCCACCAGCGGGTAGGTCACGTTGAGGACATACAGCGGTAGCCGCGAGGCGCCATAGCCATCGGCCAGGCCCAGCAATTCCAGCGCCCGCAGCACGCCGTTGTACAGGCCGCCCTGCAGCACGATGCCCAGGTCGTTCTCCGGCCCGTCAATGAACTCGTTCAGCTTCCGCTGCTGCACGAAGCGGACAGCGGCCGGCCAGCGCTGCTCGGTCTTTTCCTTTTCCTGCTGGTAGGTGTACGGCGGCAGGATGATGCGCGACGGATCCCGCTGCGGGGCATTGAGCGCATCGGCGGCGGTGAACGGCGGGCGGCGATTGTCGCTGGCAATAAAGCTGCCGTACAAATGGCATGCGCGAATTCTGAGCATCAGCATCACCGGCGTATTGCTGGCCTCGGACAGCTCGAAGCCCTGCTGCACGGCGCTTACGATGCAGTCCAGCCGGGGCTTGGGATCGAGCAGCCACATCTGCGATTTCATCGCGAAGGCATGGGTGCGTTCCTGCATGATGCTGGAGCCGTCGCCGTAGTCTTCGCCGAGAATGATCAGCGCGCCTCCCTTGACTCCGGCCGAGGCCAGGTTGCCCAGTGCGTCGCTGGCCACGTTGGTGCCCACGGTGGATTTCCAGGTGACGGCGCCGCGCAGCGGGTAATTGATGGAGGCCGCCAGGGTGGCGGCGGCGGTGGCCTCGCTGGCGCTGGACTCAAAATGCACGCCCAGCTCGTCGAGAATCTCGCCGGCGTCGGCCAGCACATCTATCAGGTGCGAAACCGGGGCGCCCTGGTAGCCGGCCACATAGGCCACGCCGGATTGCAGCAAGGCTTTGGTAACGGCCAGTATGCCTTCGCCGCGGAATTCATCACCGGCGCCCAAACGGAGCAGTTCAACTTCTTTGGCGAACGATCGTTCGGCCACCTTCCAACTCCAGCGCGGCTTTAGCAAAAACGAACCAAGTGTACTACCGGGTGGGCATGACATCTGACGAGTTGGCGTGTGCGGATTCGGTAGGAGCCCGAACGAGAAACCGGCCCGTGTTGTGGAGGGCTGGGAACGAGGGCTTCCAGCCCTCGACGGAGGGCAGGATGCCCTCCCTCCCAGGTCGAGGGCAGGATGCCCTCTCTCCCAGGGGTTGTGGACTACGGATCGAGGGCCTTGATACGTTCGGTTTGCTCGCGGAGGCGTTCGAGGTCGCGCTGCAAAGCGGTCTGGCGGTCCCGAGCGGCCTGCACGACTTCGTCCGGGGCTCTGGACAGAAATTGCGGATTGGACAGCTTGTTGTCCGCCGCTTGCAGGGCTTTCTCCGCCTGTTTGAGCAGCTTGGCGAGTCGCGCGCTTTCCGCGGCCGGGTCGATAACGCCGGCCAGCGGCGTAAGCAATCGTAGCTCGCCATGCAGCGCGGCAGCGGCTGGAGGCGGTTCGGCATCCGCCGCCAGCAACTTCAGTTCGCTTATTCCCGCCAGCGGATACAGCAGGTCCGCCAGGGATTCGATTCGCGCGCGGTCGCTTGCACTTGCGCCTTGTGCCAGCACTTCCAGCGGCCGGCCCGGCGGCAGGTTCAATTCGCCCCGAATCTGGCGTATGCCCAGCACGAAGCCCTGCAGCCATTCAATGTCGGCTTCGGCCATGGTGTCTTGGGGATAGTCCTCAGCCTGCGGCCAGGTCGCAATCATCACGCTTTCACCGCCAACTCCCGCCAGCGGCGCTGCCCGCTGCCATAGCGCTTCGGTGATGAACGGCATGATGGGGTGCAAGGCGCGCAGGGCCACTTCAAGCACCTGCGCCAGCGTTCGACGGGCCGAAGCCGCGGCGCCCTGATCCTCGCCGGCCAGCACGATCTTGGAAAGCTCCAGGTACCAGTCGCAGTATTCGCGCCACACGAAGTCGTACATGGCGCGGCTGGCCAGATCCAGCCGGTAGTCGTCCAACCCCTGGCGGGTGACGGCCAGCGCCTTGCCCAGGCGCGAGAGGATCCAGCGGTCGGGCAGGGTGGTTTTCTTGCTGGTTCCTGCGGTGGCGTTCGGGTTTTGCGCTGGCGTTGGATTCGAGGGCGGGACGCCCTCGTTCCCAGGGTGGGGTGGATTCGAGGGCAGGATGCCCTCGTTCCCAGGGGGGATGGCGTCGGTCCCAGGGGGGATGGCGTCGGTTCCGGGCTGCTGCATGAAAACGAAGCGTGCCGCGTTCCATAGTTTTGTGCAGAAGTTGCGGTAGCCGGCGGTGCGGTCCAGGTCGTAGCGAATGTCCTGCCCGGTGCTGGCCATGGCGGCGAAGCTGAAGCGCACTGCGTCGGCGCCGAAGGCCGGAATCCCTTCGGGGAATTGCTTGCGGGTGGAGGCTGCGATCTGCGGGGTCAGTTGCGGCTGCATCAGGCCGGCGGTGCGCTTCTCCACCAGCGTCTCCAGCTCCACCCCGTCGATCAGGTCCAGCGGGTCGATGACGTTGCCTTTTGATTTCGACATCTTCTGACCCTGGTGGTCACGAATCAGGCCGTGCACGTACACCTCCCGAAACGGCACGTCGCCCATGAACTTCAAACCCATCATGATCATGCGGGCCACCCAGAAGAACAGGATGTCGAAGCCGGTAACCAGCACTGTGCCCGGATAAAAGCGTTTGAGCTCCGGTGTCTCAGCCGGCCAGCCCAGGGTCGAGAACGGCCATAGCGCCGAGGAGAACCAGGTGTCCAGCACGTCCTCGTCGCGGCGCAACGGAAAGTCGTTCGCCAGATTGTGCTGACGGCGCACCTCGGCTTCATTTCTGCCTACGAATATTTCGCCGTCCCCGCCGTACCAGGCCGGAATCTGATGGCCCCACCACAACTGGCGGCTGATGCACCAGTCCTCGATGTTGCGCATCCACTCGAAATAGGTCGCCGACCAGTTCTCCGGCACGAAGCGCACGCGCCCGTCCTCTACCGCCGCGATTGCGGGTTCGGCCAGCGGCTTGGCGCGCACGAACCACTGATCGGTAAGGAAGGGCTCCAGTATTGCTTGCGAACGGTCGCCCCTGGGCACTGTGTGGCGATGTTCTCGAACCTCCACCAGCGCACCCTGGTTTCGCAGCGCCTCCACGACCGCCTTGCGCGCGGCGAAGCGGTCCAGGCCGGCGAACGCCCTGGGAGCGGCGTCGTTCAGGGCGGCCCGGGGCGTAAGAAGGTTGATAGCCGGAAGCTTGTGGCGCCGGCCGATTTCGTAATCGGTAAAGTCATGCGCCGGCGTGACCTTGACGCAGCCGGTTCCGAACTCCGGGTCCACCGCCTCGTCGGCCACGATCGGGATTTCCCGGCCGACCAGCGGCAGGCGCACACTAAGGCCCACCAGGCCGCTGTAGCGCTCATCGTTCGGGTGTACCGCAACGCCGGTGTCGCCCAGCATGGTTTCGGGGCGGGTGGTATCCACTTCCACGGCGCCTTGGCCATTAACCAGGGGATAGCGCAGCCGCCAGAGGTGGCCGTTTTCCTCGCTGGACACCACCTCCAGGTCGGACAGGGCGGTTTGCAGCACCGGGTCCCAGTTCACCAGCCGCTGTCCCCGGTAGATAAGGCCCTCTTCATGCAGGCGCACAAAGACTTCGGTCACGGCGCGGCTGCGCGCTTCGTCCAGGGTGAAGCAGTCGCGCGAGAAGTCCAGCGACGCCCCCAGGCGCCGAAGTTGGGCGCTGATCCGCCCGCCTGAGGATTCCTTCCAGGCCCAGACTCGTCTTATGAATTCCTCACGGCCCAGATCGCGGCGGTTCAGGCCCTCGGCTTCAAGCTGCCGCTCCACCACCATCTGGGTGGCGATGCCGGCGTGGTCCACGCCGGGTTGCCAAAGCGTGCAATCGCCACGCATCCGATGGTAGCGGGTCAGTGCATCCATCACCGTGTCCTGAAAGGCATGGCCCATGTGCAGGCTGCCGGTTACGTTGGGCGGCGGGATGACGATGCAGAAGGACTGGCCTTTCCCGCGCGGCGCGAAATAGCCGGCTTGCTCCCAGCGCCGGTAGGCCTCGCCCTCCAGTTCGGCCGGCCGATAGCGATCGGCCAGCGGTCGCCCGCCGGGCGGACTCACTTCGGGGCCGCCCGGCTCGGTAAATCAACCCTCATGCTTGATCATGGCGGCGGAACTATTGCGCCAACAGGAATTCGGTGAGCAGGGGTACCGGCCGCCCGGTGCTGCCCTTGCTGCTACCGGTCTTCCATGCCGTGCCGGCAACGTCCAGATGCGCCCAGTTGGCATCCTTGACGAAACGCGACAGGAAGCAGGCGGCGGTTGTGGCTCCCGCGAGTCGCGAACCGATGTTGGCCACGTCGGCGAAATTGCTCTTCAACTCCGGCATGTACTCGGGCCCCATGGGCAGCTGCCAGGCAGGATCATGGGCGTCCTTGCCAGCCTTGCGAAGTTCGTCCGCCAACTCGTCGTTGTTGGAGAACAAGCCGCTGTAATGCCGGCCCAGCGCCATCAGGCAGGCGCCGGTCAGGGTAGCCACGTCCACCATCTTGGTGGGTTTGAAGCGCAGGGCGTAGTACAGGGCATCCGCCAGGATCAACCTCCCTTCGGCGTCGGTGTTGAGAACTTCGATGGTTTCGCCGGACATGGCCTTGACGATGTCCCCCGGCTTGGTAGCGTGTCCGCTGGGCATGTTTTCGACCGCCGCAGCTACCACCACCAGATTGATGGGCAGCTTGAGTTCGATCACCGCTTGCATGGTCGCCAGCACCGAGCCCGCGCCGCTCATGTCGAATTTCATTTCGTCCATGGCCCGGCCGGGTTTCAGTGAGATTCCGCCGGTATCGAAAGTCACGCCCTTGCCCACCAGCGCCACCGGGCGAACCTCGGGTGCGGCGCCCTTGTAATTGAGCACGATCAGCCGGGGTGACAGCACACTGCCTTCGCAAACCGAAAGCAGGGAGTGCATGCCCAGCTCCTTCATTTCCTTTTCCAACAGGATCTTGGCGCTAACGCGGGTGCTGCTGCGGGCCAGCTTGCGGGCTTCAGTAGCCAGGTAGGCCGGGGTGCAGATGTTGGCCGGCAGATTGCCCAGTTGCCGGGCGTAGTTGCGGGCCCGGCCGATCGCCTGGCCCTGCTGCAGACCCTCGGTGGCGTGGGGAACCTCAGCATCGCCGTCCACCGCCACGGTGAGCTGGCGCTGCTGGGGACGGGCGTCTTTCTTGGCCTTGCGGGTGGCGGTGTAACGGTAGGAGGCGTAATGCCACTGTTCGGCGAAAATGCGCGCCTTGCGCCTTGCGTCGAGATCCGGCACTTCTTCCAGGCCCAGCAGGTTGACCACGGTTACCGCAGCCGACCGCTCGCTACGCTGTACCGCCGCTTGCATGGCCTTGCGCCAGGCGGCTGCATCCAGCTTGGCCTTGGGGCCGAGTCCGGCCAGCAGCAAATGGCGCACCCCCAGCCTGCCGGTGTGGGTAAGCAGCAGGGTATCGCCGGGCTTGCCGCGGATATCGCCGGAAGCCATCGCTTGCTTGATCTGCGACCGCAGGCCTGCGGTCAATCCCGCTGTCGCCTTGGCCGGCTTGCCATCCTGATAGACCGGCGCGATGGCCAGGTCCGCTTGTAAACTGTTCAATCCCTGGGTAGTAATTTCGAATTGCATGCTGTCGCCTCTTGAAGAATCATCCAACGGCGCTGCCGTTCAGTTTGTGCGCAGGCCGTAATTGTGGCTCATTCTATTGCGTTTGCACGCCGTGAGGAACGAACAGGCAGGCTTGCCCGGCGCCGATGATCCGCATCCTTGATCGATACCTCTTCCGTGAGGCGCTGATGTCGTTTTCCGGCGCACTCCTGGTGCTGCTGGTGCTGCTGGGCACCAACCAATGTGTGCGAATCCTGTCGGCGGCCGCATCCCAGAGCTTGCCTCGGGACGCCGTGCTGCCCATGATCGGATTCACCTGCCTGCAGTATCTTCCGGTGGTGATGCCCGCGGCGCTTTTCTTCGGACTGTTGCTGGCTCTGGGGCGCATGTACCGCGACAGCGAGCTGCCGGTGTTGCGGGCTTGCGGATACGGTTCCCGCTCTCAACTGGTGCCGGTACTGTCGCTGGCCCTGCCGGTGGCCGCGCTGGCCTGCTGGATGACCCTGGACCTGGCGCCCGGCGCCCGCCGCGCGGTGGACGAACTGGAGCTGGAGGCAGCCTCCATGGGTGACTTGCGGCGCCTGGAGCCGGGGCGTTTCGTGTCCCTGGGAGGCCAGGGCGTGGTCTACGCTGAACAGCAGGATGAAGAGGGGCAGCTGTATCGAGTATTTGCTCATTACCTCATGGACGGAGGCATGCAGGTGCTGGTTGCCGACTCCATGGCTCTGCGGGAAACTGACGACCCGCTACTCCGTGTGGTGACCTTTTACGATGGTGTGCTGTATGACGGCTGGCCCGGCGAGGCAAGAGTGCTCACAGTTCGCTTCAAGGAGTACGGTATTCCCGTGCCGATGCCGGATGCTGCTGGCGCGGCGCCAGGTATGGACGCGGCAAGCAGCGCCGAATTGTGGTCACGCGGGGACAGGGAATCCCTGCTGGAATTGCAACGGCGGGTCTCGGCGCCGCTGGTCATGCTGATCCTGGCGATTCTGGCGCTGCCCCTGAGCCGCCGGCCGCCCCGGCAAAGCCGTTTCGCGGCCTTGCCCTGGGCGCTGCTGCTGTACGTGGTGTACACCAATTTATTGACCGCGGCGCTTTCCTGGGCCAAGCAGGGAATTACGCCGGCCTGGTTGGGCCTTTGGTGGGTGCATGTTCTGCTGGCTTTGGCGGCGGCGGTGTATTTCGGCTTGGGTGACCGGCTTTGGCTGGCCCAGTGGAGGCGGCGTGTTCGCGCGCCACAGGCGGCATGAACCTGCTGGACCGCTACCTCTTGCGCAGCGTCGTTCCGGCTGTCCTGTTGTGCCTCGCCGCTTTGCTGTCACTGACGCTGTTCGTGGAATTCGCGCAACAGTCCCGGTTCGCGGGGCAGGGCCAGTACACCCTTGTTAACGGCCTTGCCTATGCCGCGCTGCGCATTCCGCAGTTCGCGTTTGAGGCCCTGCCGGCGGCGGCCATCATCGGTTCCTTCCTGGCGTTGGGCAATCTGCAGGCCCATAACGAACTTACCGTGGCCCGGGCTTCGGGCGTGTCGGTATTGAGGCTCTCGGCGCCGGTGTGGGGCGCCGGGCTTCTGCTGGTGTTGCTGGCCTTTTTCCTGGGCGAATCACTTGCTCCGCCTATGCACGCGCTGGGCAAACGAATGCGCGCGACCGCCCTGAACCTGACGCCGGCGCTTGCTCAGGGAGAGGGCGTATGGATGCGCGACGGGGACCTGATCCTGAACCTGCGTCCCGCCGGCGATGCAACCGGGCTTGCCAGCGCCTTTTTGTTTCGACTCGGTCCCGACGGCGTATCCGCACTGGGACGCGCTGCGATGGCGAGAATCAACGAGGACGGAAGACTGGAGCTCAGCGGTTACGCGGAAACGGTTCTTGAGGCAGGAGGCGGATCGCGCGTGAACTCCAGCGATGCGTGGGTTACTGAAACCCGATTGAGTCCCGACATCGTGGAACTGGTGGAGTTGCGCCCCGAGCTGATGAAAATCGGCAGCCTGCTGCGCTACGCGCGCTACCTGGAATCGAATCAACTAAACGGGGTGCGCTTCCGGCTGGAAATGCAATCCCGACTGGCGACCATGGCCGCCGTGGCCCTGATGTGCGTCCTGGCCTTACCGCTGGTCTTTACCAGCCGCAGGACCCTGGGAGGTGGCGCCCGGGCGGCGCTGGGCCTGGGCATCGCGCTGATCTGGTTTCTGGCCAATCGCGGCGTGGCCGAGGCCGGCCAGCTATACGGCCTGCCGCCCTGGATCGCAAGCTGGACCCCGACCGTAGCGCTGGCCGTGGCCGTGGTCCTGCTGTTGTTGCGCGCCGATCGGCTGCGCTGGCGCGCTCACTCGTAGGCGAGCATTCCAGCCGTGCATCCGTCGCCGACCTCCACACGAGGAATTTCGCCGGCATGTGGCGCTCCCTAGGGGAATCGAACCCCTGTTTCCAGATTGAGAGTCTGGTGTCCTGACCCCTAGACGAAGGGAGCTTGCCGCGCGCCGCGGGCCCAGAAGGGCTTGCCGTGGGATATTATAGGCAGCCAAAGCTCGGCATGCTTCGTGTGCGTGTCGCGCCATCCCTGGTTGGAGTCTCGCCCTCGATCGAAACAACGGCGCTGAAAATTAATTCGGGCGAGCCGCGCATTCAGACGCGGCAATTTCCGTCCAATGTCCTGAAGGTGCTTCGCGGCTTGCACCGGGGTGGCTATCGCGCCTGCGTGGTGGGCGGCGGCGTGCGCGACCTGTTGCTGAACCTGCGGCCCAAAGACTTTGACATTGTCACTGACGCAAAGCCCGAGCAGGTGAAGAAGCTGTTTCGCAGGGTGATTCTGATCGGCCGGCGGTTCCGCCTCGCGCACGTCATGTTCGGTCGCGAATATATCGAGGTGGCCACTTTTCGCGGTTCCGACAAGGACGCTGCGGAGCCGGAGGGTACGGTCGTGCATGGGGCCAGCGGCCGAATTTTGCGCGACAATCGCTTCGGCAGTCTGGAGGAGGATGTGCTGCGTCGCGACTTCACCATCAATGCGCTGTACTGGGACTACGCCGACGGGCGCATCATCGACCATGTAGGCGGCCTCAAAGACATCCGGGCGCGCCGCCTGCGCCTGATCGGGGAACCTCGCCTGCGCTACGAGGAAGACCCGGTGCGCATGCTGCGGGCCGCCCGCTTCGCCGCCAAGCTGGGCTGCACACCCGACGCGCGCTGCGCCGGGCCGATCCCCGAAATGGCGCAACTGCTGCGCGCGGAGCCGTCTGCTCGCGTGCAGGAGGAGGTTCGCAAGCTCTTTCTGAGTGGACAGGCCTTACCGAGCTTCGAGCAATTGCGCCGCTTTGGATTGCTGTACGAACTGTTTCCACTCCTGCAGGGATGGATGGAATCGGCTCCGCAAGCCGAGGCGTTTCTTTGCGAGGCGCTCAAGGAGACCGACCTGCGGCTGCGTGAGGGAAATCATGCCAGCCTGATGTTCCTTCTGTGCGTATTTTTTTGGGGTCCGGTTTCGATGGAGATGGGCCTCGGTAAGAGCGCCCGGAACCCTCCGCGCCACGATCAGATCATCGATGCCTTTCGAAAAGTGCTGGGCGACGCGAAATTTGGAGTGCGCCCGACCCGCAAGATGATGGCGGATATGGAAGCGGTTCTCGCGCGCCAGGCCACCCTGCAATCCGCTTCGCCCAAGCGCGCAGGACAGGTCTTGAGCCATCCGCTGTTTCGTTCGGCCTACCGCCTGCTGGCTCTGCGGCAGCGACTGGGTGAAGTCGACGCAGAGCGCGTGGGCTATTGGCAAAAGCGCGCAGGTTCGGCGCCGTCCCGCTCCTGGTCCAAGCGCGGGGATTCCGCCGGGGACCGCGGCCAGCGCGGCACACGACGTGCGAAAGGAAAATGAGGGAACCCGCAGGAAGCGGCCGTTACATTGCCGTGGAAGGCTGTATCGGCGCGGGAAAGTCCACCGTGGCGCAGTTACTCGCCGACCGCATGAACGGGGAGTTGATCGTAGAGGCGCCACACGGCAATCCCTTTCTGGAGCGCTTCTACAACGGTGTTTCGAATGCGGCGCTGCCCGCTCAGCTCTATTTTCTGCTGCATCGCACTCAGTTGGCGGAGCGAATAAAGAAAGAAGACCTGTTTCCCACCACCCGAATCAGCGACTTTCTGCTTGAGCGTGACCGGGTATACGCCGAGTGCACGCTGGCTTCCGACGAGTTGCTGGTGTACGACATGGTTCGCCAGGCAGTGGCAATCGACCCTCCGGCGCCGGACCTGGTTCTATTTCTGCAGACACCGGTGCGAACGCTGCTCAAGAGAATCGCAAACCGGGGCATCGCCATGGAGCGCCGCATAACCGCGGAGTATCTCGAACAACTCAATGAGGCCATGGCGCGATTTATACTGGACTACGACTCGGCGCCGGTCCTGATCGTAAATACTGAAGCCATCGATCTGGTCAACAAGGATGAGCACATGGAACTCCTGCTCAATGAAATGGCACATGCTCGGTCCGGGCGCACCTATTTTGATCCCAGCGGCCTGGTTGTCTGAGCCGGCGAGCCCACGGGAATTGATCCGACTTCACCCAGGTTAAGGGGCCGTACGTGTACGTACATTTGAAACAGCGCGATATGCGCAGACCGCCGGTGAACGTAAGCACGCTCGCGCGCATGAAGAAAGAGCGCGAGCCGATCGCCTGCCTTACCGCCTACGACGCCAGCTTTGCCCGGTTGGTTGATCACTCCGGAGTGGACCTGGTGCTGGTGGGCGATTCGCTGGGCATGGTCATTCAGGGCCACGACACCACGGTTCCGGTGACGGTGGAAGACATCATCTACCACTGCAAGCATGTTGCCCGGGCTCTGACCCACGCATTTTTGGTCGCCGACATGCCGTTTATGAGCTACAGCGAGCCGGAGCAGGCGCTCGACAACGCGGTGCGACTGATGCAGGAAGGGGCGGCGATGATGGTCAAGCTGGAGGGCGGCATGGGTCAGCGCAAGATTGTCGAACACCTGGCGCGGCACGATATTCCGGTGTGTGCCCACCTTGGCCTGCGCCCGCAGTCCGTGCACAAGATCGGCGGGTTCAAGGTGCATGGGCGCGAGGCCGGCCAGGCGCAGGAAATGCTGGTCAGCGCACGCCAGCTGGAGGAGGCCGGCGCGGACGTGGTCTTGCTGGAATGCGTGCCCAGCGAGTTAGGGCAGGAGATTGCAAAACAGTGCCGGGTGCCGGTGATCGGTATCGGCGCGGGGCCGCACGTAGACGGCCAGATTCTGGTCATTTACGACATGCTGGGGATTACGCAGGGTCCCGTGCCGCGCTTTGTGCGTAACTTCATTGGCGGGGCCGAGGATCCGCTGGCTGCCTGCGAGGCCTACGTCCAGGCCGTCAAGTCGCGCGAATACCCGGCGCCCGAGCATTGTTTCTCCTGAGGTGCGGATAGTCAGGAGCAAGGCACAGGTGCGGGCTCGGGTTCGCAGCTGGCGGAACGCGGGGGAGAGGGTTACGCTGGTTCCCACTATGGGCGCCTTGCACAAGGCGCACCTGGATCTGGCGCGGTTGGCGGGGCGCGGCGGGCGCGTTGTAGTGAGCGTGTTCGTCAATCCCACGCAGTTCGCGCCCGGCGAGGATTTCGAGCTCTATCCGCGTGATCTGGATGCGGACGCGGCTTTGCTCCGATCGGCCGGCGTTGATCTGCTGTTCGCGCCCTCGGCGGAGGAAGTTTATCCACGGGGATAGAGGACCTGACGCGCGTGGAGGCGCCGGGTCTTTCCGCGGATCTCTGCGGCGCATACCGCCCCGAACACTTCGCCGGTGTGACCTCGGTGGTGGCTCGCCTGCTCCTGATGACGCTGCCCGATGCCGTTGTGTTCGGCCGCAAGGACTACCAGCAATTGGTGATTCTGCGCCGCATGGTGGAGGACTTGCACATTCCCGTCGAAGTGGTCGAGGGGCCGATTACGCGGGAGGATGACGGCCTGGCGATGAGTTCGCGCAATCGCTACCTCACCGAAGAACAACGTCGGGCCGCCCCGGCGCTGCAGAGGGTGCTCAAGGATTGCGCCGGGCGATTGGAAGAAGGAGAGCGCGACTTCGGCCGATTGGAGCAAGACGCCGCAGTGCGCTTGAAGAACGCAGGCTTGGCCCCGGATTACGTTGCGGTGCGGCGGGCCGGCGACCTGGGACCGCCAGAGGCTTCGGCTACCGGGGAGTGGGTGATACTGGCGGCCGCCTGGCTCGGCTCGGCGCGCCTGATCGACAACGTGAGCTGCGCGACCAGGCTGGTGTGTTAACGGGCCCTATTCCGCGTGCCGGTTCAGCGCCCAGCGAACGTGCTCGCGCACGATATCGCTCAAGTGCGATGACCGGCGGCGCAGGGCCGCGATGACTACCGGTGAGCGTGGCGCGTTACCGAGCGCCACCGCCAGATTGCGCAGCCACCCGGTATAGCCCGCCCGCCGCAGGGCGCTGCCGCGGGTGCGATCCCGCCATTGTTCCTCGGACCAGTCGAACAAGGTGCTGAGAGCTGCGTTGTCCAGGCCGCCGCGCGGGGCAAACGCCTGTTCTTCGCTGGGACGGGCGTGGCGATTCCAGGGGCACACCAATTGGCAGTCATCGCAGCCGAACACCCGGTTGCCTATCATCGGGCGCAATTCCAACGGAATCGGGCCGCGATGCTCGATTGTCAGGTACGAAATACAGCGGCGAGCGTCCAGTTGATAGGGTGCGACGATCGCTTGTGTGGGGCAGATGTCCAGGCAGGCCCGGCAACTGCCGCAATGATTTTGCACCGGCCGGCCGACCGGCAGCGGCAGGTCGGTATAGATCTCGCCTAAGAAAAACCAGGAGCCTTCGTGGCGATTGATCAGGTTGGTGTGTTTGCCCATCCAGCCCAGGCCCGCCTGCGCGGCCAGCGGCTTTTCCATCACCGGGGCGCTGTCCACGAACACCCGGTAGCCCATAGGCCCGGCAATACCGGCAATCCGCTCCGCCAGTTTCCTGAGGCGTTTGCGCATCAGGCGGTGATAGTCGCGTCCCAGGGCGTAGCGGGCAATGTAGGCCTTGTCCGGATCGGCAAGCACCGACAGGGCTGAGGCGGCTTTCTGGTGCCAGTAATGCATGCGGAAACACAACACGCGGAGGGTTCCGGGCAGCAGCTCGGCCGGGCGGGTGCGCTTGTTGCCGTGGCGCGCCATCCAGTTCATGGATCCGTGCCACCCCAATTCCAGCCAGTGCCTCAGACGCGCCTCGGCCTCCTCAATCCGAACTCCGGCCACGCCCGCCTGCTCGAAGCCGTATTCCTTCGCCAGCGCGGGGAGTTCGGCGGCAAGCCGGGAGTAGTCCGAGACGGAAGGCATCAAGGCGAATATTGCCCCATTTGGCGCTTGAGCGGACTAAGGCTGCTTGAAATGGGGCTATATTCTTGCCGATGGGCCATCCAAACGCATACAGCACCGCTGCCATCCGTGAGCTGGAGCGCCAGCTCATGGAGTGTGAGGGCATTGACAGCAACACCTTGATGGAGCGCGCCGGCACGGCGGCCTTTGAGTGCTTCCGCCGGCGTTTCCCGGATGGGCGGCGGTGGCTGGTTTTGGCTGGCGCGGGCAACAACGCGGGCGACGGGTTTGTGATTGCGCGCCTGGCCAGGCAGAGCGGCATCGAGGTCAGGACCTTGCTGGTTTCGCCGGACAGCCCGCCGCGCGGCGACGCAGCGACGCAATTTGGCGCCATGCAACAGGCTGCTGTTGCCACGACGCCATACGAAGGCGGTGGTCTCCCGCAAGCGGACCTGATTGTGGACGCAATGCTGGGAATCGGCTTGAGCCGCCCGCTCACGGGGCTTTACCTGGAAGCAGTGCGGGCCGCTAACCATGTCGCAGCCCCGGTGCTGGCCGTGGACATCCCAACCGGCATCCATGCCGACAACGGCGGATGCATGGGTGCAGCGGTGCGCTGCACACTCACAGTCACCTTCATCGCGGAGAAATGCGGACTGTTCTTGGGCGATGCGCCGAATTACACCGGAGAACGTGTCCTTGAGCCGCTCGGTCACATTCCCGAGGAAAAAGTCAAGAACGTCGAGACCGGCAGCGTCGGGCGGCCCGGATTGCGGATATTTGCCGACCGACACCGGCGCGCCATGCTGCCTTTGCGGCAGCGGGCCGATCACAAGGGACACTTCGGGCACGTGCTGGTGATCGGCGGGGGGCTGGGCATGGGTGGCGCTGCCCGCCTGGCAGGTGAGGGTGCGCTGCGCGCCGGAGCGGGGCTGGTTTCCGTTGCGACCCACCCGGAGCACGCGGTGGCCCTGCTGGCAGGGCGGCCTGAGCTCATGGTTCGAGGGGTTCGGGAGGCAAAAGAGCTTGCACCCTTGTTGGAGCGCGCGAGCATTCTGGCGGTCGGCTGCGGGCTCGGCCAGGATGACTGGGCGCGCGAGTTGTTTGCGGCTGCTCTCGATAGCAGCCTGCCCCTGGTGGTGGATGCCGACGCCTTGGGTCTGCTGGCGGAATCCGAGTGGAGCGCGGCATCGCGCACTGGAGCTGGACCCGTGATCATTACGCCGCATCCTGGCGAAGCGGCGCGAATGCTGGGCAGATCCACAGCGGAAGTGCAAGTGGACCGGTTAGGCGCGGTTTTGGATTTAAGGCGGGGCTTTGGTGGAGTGGCGTTGCTGAAAGGGGCGCACACGCTTGTCTCGGGCAGTGAACAACCGCCCTGGGTGATCGACGCGGGTAACCCCGGCATGGCGACTGCCGGGATGGGGGACGTATTGACCGGCCTGCTCGCCGGCCTGTGGGCACAGTTTCCAGAAGCACACCCCGAAGACCTGGCCGCCTTGGCTGCCCATGTGCACGCTTGCGCCGGAGATATCGCCGCCCGCGGCGGCCGGCGCGGCATGATCGCAAGCGATCTGCTCGCCGCCGTGCGCGAATCGCTGAATCCTGGCCAACTCAGTGATTCTTTCCTTACGCCGCCAAATGACGCGGGAGCGCTTCGCGCGCAAATATGCTGATTGAGCACTTCGCCAGTCCATGATTCAATCGTTTTCCAACCGGGAAACTGAGGAACTGTTCGAAAAGCAGCACAATCGGCGTTTCTCCAATATATCGCGCGTAGCGTTGAGGAAACTGATCCAGGTGAACCAGGCGGCCCGGCTTGCGGACTTGGCTGTGCCGCCTGGCAATCACCTGGAAAAGCTAACCCGGGAATTGGCAGGCTTTCACTCCATTCGAATCAATGATCAATGGCGTATTATTTTCGAGTGGACCGACGCCGGACCGGCTCGAGTAGCGATCAGGGACTATCATTAGGGCCAACGGCGGACAGCTTTATCCGGTCAAACACAATATGTCCTTGCCTATAACGCCCGGTGAAATTCTCCTTGAGGAATACCTCAAGCCTATGGCTATCTCGGCAGGGCGAATGGCTCGCTCCATCGGCGTGGAAAAGCGGATCATCGAAGAAATCCTTCAGGACCGCCGTTCAATCACGCCCGAACTGTCAATCCGCTTTGGCGTGTATTTCCGCCAATCCAACACTTTTTGGCACGGAATACAGTCCGAGTGCGACGTTCGCAAACTGGCAAGCCAAAAACCGGCACTAACTGAGGGCATTCGTCCGGCGGAACCCGCCAGGAGGCGCATTGATCAAGGAGAGCGCGCCGGCGAAGCTGCTCATGAACCTCAGGCCGGCTCCGGGGATTTCGACTTTACGCCATAACGAATCGAACAAGGACCGGGCAGAAACAGCAACATGCCGCTGGGGTTGGCTTGCATGGAACAACTTGGGGAAGAGGGCGTCCCGCCCTCCCCTCGTTCCCAGCGTTCCTTGCCCTCGAAGAAGGCGGGACGCCTTCGCTTCAAACGTGCTCCCTGCGCGCCGGACCAGGATTACTGCGGCCGGGAGAAGAACTGGATGATTGCGCCATCCGGTGTTTCCACCGTAAACGTGTCGATGTCACCGTAAGGTTCCAGACGGATGTTCCCCGCCCTGGTGAGAACAGGCCATCCTCGTTCCTGGATCACTCTGATCGCGTGGCCCATGTTATCAAGTGGGTAGCGCACTGCCAGAATGCCCAAGTTTGGCGCATGGCAGCGATCCGCATAATCGAAACCTTGCAGCCCCATAATGGGTTACAGGTGGCCGATTATTGTTGCTGGGCGATCTTCCGAAAATGGCAGATGAGGGCAACGAAGCACTACGATCGTATTGCGCCCGCGGTGCGGAGAAAATTCGGCATTGGTATGGGAACGGAACAGGGGCCCGGATCACCAGTGTCGGCGGACGCCGTACCGGTCGAAGAGAGTCTCATTCGAGACGAGCACGAGGTTGCGCGCAAGCGCCTGGGCGATGAGCATTCGGTCGAAGGGGTCGCGGAGGGGGCCGGGCAGTTCGCCGGCGCGCGTGGCGTGCTCTAAGGTGACCGGCAATTCCTCAAAGTTCTGTCCGGCTATTGCCCCCGCAATGTCAAGCACCAGCGCTTCCGCGTCCGGGAGTTTGCCGAGCCTATGCCTGGTAGCGATCTCCCAGGCTGATGCCGCGCTGAGCAATATGTCGTTGTTGTCATCCGCTATCGCTTGCCGCGCAGGTCGCGACAGGCGGCGACTTCCGGAAAACCACCAAAGGAACGCGTGGGTATCGAGCAGTAGCTGCAATGCTCAATTTCCTTCCCACGCAGCCAACTCTTCTTCGGGCAGCGGATCAAAGAAGCTGTCATCAATTTTTATCTGGCCTCTCAGGGCGCCGAATTGCCGCTTGCCCTGCTTTTGGATGCGCATGAGGCGTGCCACCGGCTTGCCGTTGCGGGCAATCACCACTTCCTCGCCGCCCTCGACCTGTACGAGCAGACGCGATAGCTGCGTTTTAGCTTGATGGACGTTCACGATAGTCATCGCAGGGTTCCTTGGGTCAGGGTTAGCTAACCATATGACTAATTCTGGCGATGTGTCAAGCGGTCAACTTCAACCATGCTGCATTGGCGCCTTCGCCGCGGTCGTCGGGAACATGCTGTGACTAGTCTCAAGATTACCGAGGCGGGATCAGTGCAGTTTCCCATGGTGCGGCATGCAGCGGAGATTGGCTGGAAGGCGCTCAAGCCGCAAGATGCGTTGCGGAAGCGAGGCGGCGAAGAGGGAATGCTGTTCCGCGATGAGGTCCAGGAGGCGCTTCGCCGACTCAACGCCTGGAGGATGGATGACGCCGTTCGGGCCGTCATCGAAAGGCTTGAAGCGATTCCCGCCACTATCGAGGGCAATCGCGAGATGCTCGCCTGGCTGCGCGGTGAGCGGCAGTGGTATGACGAGGCTGAGCAACGTCACCGGCGCGTAAGGCTTATCGATTTGGAGATGCCGGCGGCCAACGCGCTTCACGTCACCTGGGAGTGGAAGATCAAGCCGCCGGCGCGCAAGGTGAACCGGGCAGACGTGATGTTTGTTGTCAACGGCGTGCCGGTAGCCATTGTGGAACACAAGAATCCGGCTGACAAGGATGCAATCACGGGGGTATCACGCAACTGCGGCGATACGAGAGCGAGACGCCTGAGTTGATGGCCTCGCCGCAACTTTTCAACGTCACGCATCTCCTCGACTACTGGTATGGCGTCACCTGGAACGTCTCGCGCCGTTTCATGGCGCGCTGGAAGGAAACGCCCCAGGATAGCTACCGGTTCGCCGTGCAGTCGTTTTTCGAGCCGGCCGGCTTCCTGCGCACGTTGAGAGACTGGATTCTGTTCTACGTCGAAGATGGGGAGACGCGCAAAGCGGTGCTGCGTCAGCACCAGCGCCGTGCCGTTGACTGCATCGTCGCGCGGTGCGCCGAGCCGGCCAAGCGCCGCGGGCTCATCTGGCACACGCAGGGTTCCGGCAAGACCTTTACGCTGCTCACTGCCGCCCGCCTGATCCTTGAGCGCAACAGCCAGTTCAACACGCCGACGGTGGTCGTAGTGGTGGATCGCACGGAGCTTGAAGGGCAACTGAAGGGCTGGGTTGAGAGACTGCTCGGAGAGATGCAGCAGCAGGACATCGCAGTGTGGCGCGGCAACTCCAAAGTCGAACTCCGGGACCTGCTCAAGACCGATAAGCGCGGCCTGATCCTGTCCATGATCCACAAGTTTGAGGGGTTGGAAAAGGACGCCAACACCCGTGACAACATCTACGTGTTCATTGACGAGGCCCACCGCTCGGTGGCCAAGGACCTGGGCGCCTACCTGATGGCGGCCGTGCCCGAGGCCACGATCCTTGGCTTCACGGGCACCCCGATTGCCCGGACGCAGCACGGGGAGGGCACGTTCAGGATCTTTGGCAAGGACGACGAGTTGGGCTATCTCGACAAGTACACCATTGCCGAGTCGATTGACGACGAAACGACGCTGCCGATCCGCCACATGATGGCGCCGAGCGAGATGACGGTGCCGGCGAAGCGGCTCGACAAGGAATTCTTCGAGCTGGCCAGGTTAGAAGGTGTCACCGATGTTGATGAACTTAACAAAGTTCTCGACCGCGCGGTTGGTCTGCGCACTTTCCTCACCGCGGATGACCGCGTTCAAAAGGTGGCCGCGTTCGTGGCGGATCACTTCAAACAAAACGTTAATCCGCTAGGCTACAAGGCGTTCCTGGTGGGCGTTAACCGCGAGGCCTGTGCAAAGTACAAGCATGCTCTGGATGAGCACCTGCCGGCGGAATGGAGCTTACCGGTCTATACGAAGAACGACGCCGATGCAGTGGACCGACCACTCGTTGCAGCCCTTCAACTTTCTCCGGAGCAGGAAACGGACGGGCGGCTGATGTTTAAAAAGGCCGGGGAGAACCCGAGAATCCTAATTGTCACCGACAAGCTGCTGACGGGTTTCGACGCTCCGCTTCTGTATTGCATGTACCTCGACAAGCCGATGCGTGACCATGTGCTCTTACAGGCCATCACCCGCGTTAACCGTCCACATGTGAACGCAAGAGGCGCTCGCAAGCGCATCGGACTGGTTGTGGATTTCGTGGGCGTGCTGCGCGAATTGAAAAAGGCGTTGACGTTCGACTCCTCTGACGTAAGCGGAGTGATCGAGGATCTCGATCTGCTGCTAAGGGACTTTCTTGGCAAGATTGAGAAGGCAAAAGCCGACTATCTTGCCGTTGAAGAAGGCTTGAGCGCCGACGAGCAGCTTGAGAGGCTTGTCTATGGACGATTCCTTGCGCCGGAACCGCGCAAGGCGTTCTTCGAAGCCTACAAGGAGGTCGAGGCGCTTTGGGAAATCCTGTCGCCTTCGCCCGAACTCCGCGACCACGTGTCAGCCTACAAGCAGCTTGCCAAGCTATACGTCACGGTTCGGAACGCCTATGCAACTCATGTGGACTACCTGGTCGATCTGGGCGAGAAGACGCGTTTCATGGTGCAGGAGAGCGCGGCTCAGGAAGGGTTGGGTCAAGTAGTTAAGACCGTGAACTTCGACGTTGACACGCTCAAAGCGCTGCGGCGAGAAAAGGGGTATTCCGAGGGCAAGGTGTTCAACCTGGTTCGCGGTCTCAAGCGCGAAATCGATAACGAGCCCGAATTGGGCGCGGTTCTGCTGCCGATAAAGGAACGCGCCGAGCGAATCATCAGGGACCTTGAGGAGCGCAAGACCGCCGGCCTCGCCGCAATGGACTTGCTGGCTGGACTGGCGGAAGAAAAGGAGGCGGCTCTGAAGGCGGCTAAAGCGAGTGGACTCTCGCCCCGAGCGTTCGGCGTTCATTGGGTGCTGAAGGACGACTCCGCTCTCAAGGCCGGCGGCGTATCGGCATTGGACTTGGCGCAGGAGGCGGAGACGCTGCTTGACCGCTTCCCCAACGCCGCGGTCAACGCCGATGAGCATAGACGGCTGCGGGCAGCCCTCTATTACCCACTGCTGCAACTCAAAGGGGATGACCGCAGCCGCATAGTGGAACGGGTTCTGGGGATTCTGCTGGATGACGGCGACGATGCTCACGCGTGAGGAACGACGTGAACTCATACGCCGCCGGGTTAGACACTGGGCGCAACGGCTGAACGTGCGACCACGGCTGGTCCGCGTTCGGCGTATGACGCGCAAGTGGGGCTCCTGCTCAACTTCAGGCGTAGTGACGCTGGCCTCCGACCTCGTTGACACACCGGCCGGCTTTCAGGATTACGTCATCGCGCACGAATTGCTTCACCTGCGTGTGCCAAACCATGGGAAGCTGTTCAAGGCGCTGCTTGCGGCACAGGTGCCCGATTGGAAGAGGCACGACAAAGAAAGGCGCCAATCGACTAGTGTCGTGTCACGCTCATATTGTCGCATCAGCGTGTCTCCCCTGGTTCGTGGCAAGGCGCGTCCCGCCGGGAATGGCGCCTCCCATTGCCCAGGGGCGCAACGCGGTCACGGGCCAGGGGAGGCTCGCCCTTCGGGAGCGGGCGTAGCGCGCCCCCGCGGCGTTGCAGCCATTCGCAATACAGCGAGTATTCCGTGCCGGCTGCGCCTTGCAGGGACACGCTACGCCCGCTCTGATGCGACAATATGAGCGTGACACGGCACTAGAGTCTTGGGGCACACGCATGAATCCAAAATCTCATGAAGTAAGCGGCGACTCGCCGGATAGAGCCTTCGATCCGCGAATTAAGGACATGTTGATGAGCCGATGCGAGAGTCCCGTAATGAACAACGTTTATCTAGCAGAATACGATTTGCGCCGTCAGTAGGACATAGAATTTCAATGGGCAAATGGCCTTTTGCGGAAGCGGAATGCGGATCGGAATTGAACCAAGGGCGGCGCGTTGTTGCCGCAACAGAATAAGGAGGCGCTGATATGGGACGCTCTCACTCCAGCTCGGGTCTGATCGTGGCGATGGGCGCTTTCTTGCTGACCGGCGGCTGCGCCGTGATGTCCGAATCGCAATGCAAGAATGCTGATTGGTACCTTGTGGGTGAGCAGGACGGACGCACGGGCGAAACTCCCGCGCGCCTGTCGAAATACTATGAGACCTGCGCCGAATACGGCATTACGCCTGACCGGGATAAATACACAGCCGGATATGAACAGGGCTTGACGTTTTATTGCACGGCGCAAAACGGCTATCAGCAAGGCCGTGGCGGCCGGCAATACCAGGGAGTTTGTCCCCAACGGGCGCAAATCAATTTTATGATCGGCTACGAACTCGGCGTGTCGGTCCGGAGCGCGGCCGAAAACGTTGAGCGAATCGAACGCCGGGCCAGCAAGTTCGAGGAGGATGTCAGGAACCTGAAACGGGAAATCGAGACAGCTGAGGCGCCCCCGGATTCTGATGAAACCGATAAGGAGAAAAAGGACTCCGACGATACTGAGACAAGCACTACCTTAAAGGAGAAGTATCGTGACCTGGGTCGCCTTGAGGGCACCCTTGAAGAATTGCTGGAAAGGAAAAGACGGGCGATTTCGCGTTACCGCTTCGCCGTTGACGAAGCGCGCGGCAAGGGTTTCTTCGAAGCCTACGCATACTGAGTTGACTCGCATGCGCGGCTATGTCGTTCGCGAGTTCGGTGGTCCTGAAAGGATGCGCCTGGAGGAACTTGCTGTGCCGGAGCCGCGATCCCGGTTGGCTGGCTGACCGCGTGGCACGCACTGCACACCGTCGCGCCGGTGAGCGCGGGTCAGCGAGTATTGATCGAAACGGTAGGCGGCAGCGTAGGAAGCGCAGCCCTGCAGATAGCTCGGGAGGCGGGGTGCTGGACGGCTGTAACCGCAAGCCTGAATCGCAAGCTTGCCATTGCGAAGGAAATGGGCGCGGACTTGTTGATCAACTACCAGGAACAGTCGATCAGCGAGCAGGTGATGGCGGCCACAGATGGGAAAGGCGTTGATGTCAGTCTGATGTCCGTTGGCCGCGAGACGGCACAGGAGCTGTTCAAGTTAATGGCAATGGACGGAAAAGTGGTGATGTTCGGAAGCACCGGCGGCAAGGATATCGAGGTCAATCTTGGAATCGGAACTTCCAATCTGCAGTTGCTGTCCATGAGCATAAGCACCAGTCCAGCGTTCGTGCCGCAGACCATGGCGGATTTCAAGACCCGCGCGTTGCCGCTGTTTGCCGCAGGCAGATTCAAGCCCGTGGTGGACAGGGTGCTGCCGTGGCAGGATCTGGCCCGGGCTCACGAAATGATCGATCAGCGCGGCCACTTTGGCAAGGTGATTCTGGAAATCGAATAAGAAGGGCACTTTCCGGTCTGCCCCCGGCGCCCAGAGCAATTGCGGAACTCCTCAATACAGGGTGCAAGCGTGCCCGGGAACAAGAGGCTTGACGGGAAGAAGAAAGAAAATTAGAATTGTGTATTCCACATTTCCTGCCGGCTCCGCATGATTGAACGTGATGGTCACATCAGGGCTCTACGGCGGTTGTTGTCAAACAAACCGGCGGTTGCGCTGCTTGGTTCGCGAGAGGCTGGAAAGACCACTCTAGCTCGTGATTTTGCCCGGCGCTGGCGGGGCAACTCCTATGTTTTTGATTTGCGGTCGGCCGCCGATCGCGCGCGTCTTGACGATCCAAGGTTGGCATTGTCCGGCCTTCACGGCTTGATCGTGCTGGATGAAATTCACCGAGCGCCGCACGTCCTTTCCATCGTGCGCGAACTGGTGCAGCGATCCTGGAACCCGGCGCGCTTCCTCATACTCAGCAGTATCGCCTCGGACCAACTTCGAAGTAAGTTCGAACCGCTCTCAGGACTCATAGTGCACTATGAACTCCCCGGCCTGTTGGTCACGGAACTTGCCGTGCCGCAGGCCAACACGCTGTGGCTCAGGGGCGGTTTGCCGGCTTCCTTCAGCGCGGCCAGCGACAGGGAGAGCTACGAATGGAGGGAGCGACGCGTTCGCGATTTTCTTGAGCGGGACATTTATCGACTGACCGCCAATGCGCCGGTCAATTTGCTGGAGCGTTTCTTCACCATGCTGGCCCACTGTCATGCGCAGGTATGGAACGGCTCGGAACTGGCCCGCTCCCTTGGAGTCTCGCACCACACCGCTCGCCGGTATCTGAAGATTTTTCAGTCGGCGTTTATCGTGCGCACGCTCGAGCCGTGGAGCGCGGACCTGCCCCGGCGCCAGGTGAAGTCGCCAAAGGTATATTTCCGCGATTCGGGCTTGCTGCACTACTGTCTTGGAATATCGACATTAGGGGAACTGGAGCGGCACCCGAGGTCGGGAGCATCCTGGGAGGGCTTCGTGCTCGAAAACCTGATTCACATACTGGGCGGGGAAGACACCCGTTTCTTTTTTTGGGCGGCACATACGGGCGCGGCGGTGGATCTCATTGTCCAACGCGGCGCCCAGCTTCGCGGTTTCGAAATCAGGCGGACCGCCACCCCCCGGTTCACCGGTACCATGCGAACGGCACTGGAAGACCTGTCCCTTACGAGGATGGATGTGGTGCACGCGGGACCGGCGAGCTTTCCGTTGGGAAGGCGTTCCCGTGCCGTGTCCGCCGAGCGCCTGCACGAGGAACTATGAACCTTGAGCGCCCGATCATCTGCCCTGTCGGCGTCGTTCAGGGCCCATAGCGAACGCGGCATGGCCGCCCTCGGTCACGCCCTGGGTCTGGCGCTGGAAAGCACCCTGGCCGGGCATCCGTCGCTTCTCCTGGGTCTTGACGGTGAGTTGGGGGCAGGCAAGACGACGCTGGCGGCCGCGACGCTCAAAGCGCTGGGGGTGCGCGCGCGGATCACCAGTCCCACCTACGGGCTGGTGCATCCCTATAGTGTGGACCTTGACGATTCCGGCGCGGCAGTGGATGTCCTGCACGTGGACTTGTACCGCCTGCAGCAAGCTGTCGAACTCGACGAACTCGATTTGCTTGCGGATGCTTCGACTACGCCCGGCGCAAGCGGGCAACTGCTGTTGGTGGAATGGCTGGAGAACGCATGCGGACGCCTTGGCGCCCCGGATGTTGCGCTATTTCTACGCCACGCGGAACCCGGAAGACTGGTTACGGCCACGGGTATTTCCCAGGCAGGCCGGCAGATCGTGCACTTGCTACGCACTGCAAGGCACCGGGAGTTGACCTTGATTGACGAGTAGGAAATATCTTAAGTAGTAACAATAGCTTATTAATATATATAGACTTTTGCTTGACAACCCGGTCCTCAGGGCTATACTCGCAAGCGAAGGAATTCGGAGAATGCAGCAGGCATGACCGCTCACCGCCTCGTGGTTGCACTTTGTGCCGCGCTCCTGGCCGGCGCCGTCGGCGCCGTCGGCGCCGCGCCCGCGCGCATCGAGGCCATTCGGGTTGCCGAGTACGATTCCAAGACCCGGGTGGTTCTTGAACTGGACCAGGTCCGCGGTCACAAGTTGCTGGTGCTGGACAAGCAGCCGCGGGTGGTTGTCGACCTTTTCTCAAGCACCATGGAGGCCCGACTGCCGGAGCAGGCCACCGGCATTGTGCGCGGCATGCGCTACGGGCGGCATCAGGGTGACATGCTTCGAGTCGTGTTCGATCTGCACGCCTTTGCAACGGCAAACAGCTTCGGTATGCCGGCGGGCCCGAATGGTCGCGGCCATCGAATCGTTGTCGACATTTTTCCGGGCAGCGGGAAGCAGGGAAAAGACGCGGAAGGGACGTTCCCGGACGGCGCCCGCGACGTGCTCGTTGCTATCGATCCGGGGCACGGCGGCAAGGATCCGGGCGCCATCGGCAGGGGAGGATTGAGCGAAAAGTCGGCAGTCCTGGGAATTTCACTTCGTCTTGCCCGGCTTATCGAGCGAGAGCCGGGCATGTCCGCGATGCTAACGCGCAGCGGTGATTACTTCCTGGAACTTCGTGACCGCTATTCCCTTGCCAGCCAGCGCAACGCCCACCTTTTCGTATCCGTTCACGCCGACGCCGTAAAGAACCGGCGAGTGCGTGGCGCGAGCGTATACGTGCTGTCGGACAAGGCAACTTCCGAAGAAGGGAGGCGCCTTGCGCGCCGCGAGAATGCATCGGACCTCATGGGGGGAATTGAACTGCAAGGGCTCGATCCGGTCGTTGCCACCATGATCATCGATCTGTCGCAGAGCAAAGCCATCGGCCGAGGTCTTGAAGTGGGCGACGACGTGCTGCAGCACCTGCACGGGGTAGGACGGGTACGCAAGACCAGTGTGCAGAGAGCGCCGTTCGCGGTACTCAAGGCCCCGCACATTCCTTCCATCCTGGTGGAAACCGCCTATATCTCGAATCCTCAGGAAGAGCGGCTGCTGAATAGCAGCGCCTATCAGGAAAAGCTGGCGCGCGCCATTCTTGCGGGCGTACGTGCCTACTTCTATCGGAATCCTTTGCCCGGCACCCTGATCGCGCAACGGGTGGAAGCGGGTGAGAGTCCCGAGACTCAATACGTAGCCCGCCGCGGCGACACACTGAGCGGAATCGCGCAGCGCTACAAGGTGTCCGTGCCTGTATTGATCCGCGCCAACAACCTGCCCAACGACCGTCTCCTTGTCGGTCAGGTGCTGACTATCCCGGCGGGTTAGAAGCGTGAAACGACACTAGTGTCGTGTCACGCCTGTATTGTCGCATCAGCGTGTCTCCCCTGGTTCGTGGCAAGGCGCGTCCCGCCGGCAATGGCGCCTCCCATTGCCCAGGGGCGCAACGCGGCCACGGGCCAGGGGAGACGCGCCCTTCGGGAGCGGGCGTAGCGTGCCCCTGCAGCGTTGCAGCCGTTCGCAATACAGCGAGTATTCCGTGCCGGCTGCGCCTTGCATGGACACGCTACGCTCGCTCTGATGCGACAACACAGGCGTGACACGACACTAGCCCTCCAAGCGCACGATGCCGACGGTGCAGCCGACGGCAAAGATCGGAATGGGCGCATAGAACAGTAATTCCCGTGTACTTCCGGCGGTAGCGCCCGCCACGCATACAAAGGTGCGGATTTCGAATCCTCCCTGGCCGGCCTCGCGATAGGTTTCCTCATCGCTGTAACTGGTCATGGCCCGGTAGTCATCACGGGTCCAGCGGTCCAGGAATTCCCGATCCCAGGCCTCGTTGATCTTGCCGGAGTCCGGGGTGCAGGGCCAGTGGGAGAGGCCGCCGGTTCCGATCAGCGCGATCCGCTCGGGCTGCGCATCGCACGCTTTACGCAGGGCCTCGCCGAACTTCCAGGCGCGCTTCAGCGGCGTTAGTGGCGGCCCCTGGCAGTTGATGTTGGCGGGAATCACCGGCAGGTCGTAGCGAGGCGTCAGGAAGTGCAGCGGAACCATAACGCCGTGGTCGAATTTCCACTCCTGGGCGTAGCTCACATCGACGTCTTCCAGCACGGTCCCGACCAGACGCGCCGCGAGATCGGGATTTCCGGGAATACTGGTTCTGGCGATTCCCAGCCATTCCTGTTCTTCCACCGGTCCCTCATAGCTTTCCGCCATTCCCAGGCAATAGGCCGGCATGTTGTCCATGAAGAAGTTGGCGAAATGCTCGGCCGCCACCACCACCAGCGCATCCGGGCGCGAGTCTTCCAGCCGTTGGCGCATGATGTCCATGTGCGCATACAAGCCTTCGCGCAGGTGCTTTTCGGCGCGCTCGTAGCGTCCCGTGATGCCGGGGGCATGGCTGCAAACGCCGGCGAATACGAGGCTCATGGTTCGGTCAAGGCGTACAGGCCGCGGCGCACCGGCCCATGCCTTTTCACGCCATCCCGCATCGCCTTAAGGTATTCGTTCCACTCGTAGCCGCGCAAGGCCGCGTAGTGCATCAGGAGCTGGCCGTTGACGCCCATGACATACAGCAACCCAATGTCGGGCCGGCGCAGGGCGGTCTTTTCCTCTTCATCCAGAGGGTAGTCCGCGAGCAAATCTTCAAAGTCGCGTTCGTAGCGTTGCCGGACATGCTCATCCCGGTTTAGTTGGTAGATGAGCTTCTGTAGGAAATAGAGACTCATAAGGGCTTAATCGACGTGGGGTCAGATATTGCATTGGCGCCGCCGTTGCGTCAACGGCAGTGCGCCGGTTCTTGCTTGTGATTGCACTATTTTGGGGTATAGTGGGACCCTGTGGGAAATTGTGGGTTAAACGGATAGTCCATGTTTCAAGGTCCGGCCAACGTCACCCTGGATGCCAAGGGCAGATTCGGGGTCCCGGCGCGTTATCGCCAGAGCGTACTGAACGCTGGCGACGGGCACATTATCTGTACGGTTCATCCGGACCGCTGCGTGCTTATTTACCTGCCGCAGGAATTCGCCACAGTCAGGAACAAGCTGGTACACCAGTTGGGTGTGCGTGATGTTCAAAGGTTGATGTTGGGCTACGCCACCGAAGTCGGCGTGGACGCGGCGGGCCGCCTGCGGGTGCCCCCGGAACACAGGGACTACTGCGACCTGCAGCGGCACGCCACCTTGCTGGCCCTGGGGCGCAGCTTCGAACTGTGGGATGCGGCCCGGTGGCGAGAGCGGGCGCTTGAGGTCAGTTCGAACGACGACATGGAAGCTGCGCTGCGCAGCGTGGAGCTTTGAACGCCGGGGGGGCGGCCGAACATGAACCGGCGCTGTTGGAAGAAACGTTTCGCGGCCTGGCCCTTGACTCGGCCGGCTGCTATGTCGACGCGACTTTCGGCCGCGGTGGCCACAGCCGCGCGATCCTCGATGCGCTGGGCTCCGATGGCCGGCTGCACGCGCTGGACTGTGACCCGGACGCGGTGCACGCGGGCCAGGTCCTTCAACGGCAGGACTCCAGGTTCTCGATTGAACACGGGAACTTTCGGCGCCTTGGCGATGCTCTTGAGAAGAAGGGCTGGGCAGGCAAGGTCAACGGCATTCTGTTCGATCTCGGCGTGTCCCTTCCGCAATTCAGCGACCCGCGACGGGGTTTCAGCCTGCGCTCCGACGGCCCACTGGACATGCGCATGAATCCCGCCGAGGGCCGCAACGCCGCCCAATGGCTGAACAATGCCTCCAGCGGCGAAATCGCGCGCGTGATCCGCCAATACGGCGAAGAACCGGGGGCGCGCAGGATTGCCGATGCGATCTGCCGTAACCGGCCGGTGACGCGCTGTTCTGATCTGGCCCGGCTGGTCAGTTCCGTCGCGCGCGCAAGAAGATCGGGTATTCATCCCGCTACGCGCACCTTCATGGCAGTGCGCATATTTATCAACAACGAGCTAATAGCGCTGGAAGAAGCGTTACCCCAAGCGGTCCGCGGCCTCTGCTCCGGCGGACGCCTTTGCGTGATCTCCTTCCAATCCCTTGAGGACCGCATCGTGAAGCGTTACCTACGTGACGCCTCGCGGCTTCCCCCAGCGCTTGCCCGGCTGCCGGTTGTCCCCCCGGCAGCCGGGCCTTTATTGCGACTTGTGGGAAAAATGCAGCGCTGCAGCCGCGCCGAGAGTTTGCGCAATCCGCGAGCCCGAAGCGCCCGCCTGCGGATCGCCGAGAGATTGGCGAGCACCCCTGAGTAATGAAGCCCGCGCGCGTGCTTTCGCTTGCACTGCTAGGACTCGCCGCAGCCACCCTGGCAAGCGGCGTGCTGCTCTCTTATGCCCGGCACCAGCATCGCACGCAGTTTCGCGCCATGCAGACGCTGATTGCGGAACGGGACCAACTGGAGGTGGAATGGGGCGCGCTTCAGCTGGAGCGCGCAACCTGGGTTGGGTATCGCCGTATTGACCGCGAGGCGAGAGAGCGTTTGGGGATGCGCCAGCCGGAAAAGCAGGACATTGTCTTCCTGCGCATCGGCTCAATGGACTCATCGTCACGGACCGCCTCTGCCAGAAGCCGCTAAGCCATGACAAAGCGCTCACAGGCTATGCCATTGCGGTTTCAGGCCCGCGTCGTCTTGTGCACGGTGGCCCTGCTCGGCGGTGGATTGATCCTCGCCGGCCGTGCCGTGCAATTGCATCTGCTGGAAAGCGAATTCCTGGAATCGAGGGCCGATGCGCAGCAGTTGAGCGTGGCGAAAATCGTCGCCCGGCGGGGCCGAATTCTGGACCGATACAAGCAACCCCTGGCCGTAAGCGCGCCGGTGGACAGCTTCTGGGCGCATCCTGACAGCCTCGACTCTCTGATTCCCTTCCTGCCGGAAATCGCGGCGGCATTTGGAACCTCTGCGCAGCGGTTGGAGGAGCAGCTAAGGCGCGCGCAGGGCCGTGAATTTGTTTGGTTGAAGCGTGGCCTGCCGCCGAGCCGCTCACAACCGGTGATTGATCTTGACGTGCCGGGTTTACAGGTGCGCCGCGAGTACCGCCGGTATTACCCGGCCGGCGAGTTCGCCGGCCACCTGGTGGGATTCGCCGACATCGACGAGAACGGCCAGGAGGGCCTCGAATTGGCCTTTGATTCTTGGCTTAAGGGGCGCGACGGGCGCAAACAGGTTATTCGGGATCGTTTGGGCAGGCATGTGCGCGACATTGCCGGCCTTGAGCCCTTGAAGAGAGGGCAAGACCTGGGGCTGGGGCTGGATTTGAGAATTCAATACCTGGCACACCGGGAACTCAAGGAAGCGGTTGAGCGGCATAAGGCCACCTCGGGATCAATGGTGATGCTCGACGCCCGCTCTGGCGAGGTGCTGGCCATGGTTAGCCAGCCTTCGTTCAACCCAAACGACCGCCAGCAATTGGCGCCGGGCAACTACCGAAATCGAGCGGCCCTCGATCTGTTTGAGCCGGGGTCGACCATCAAGCCCCTGGTTGTGGCGTCGGCCCTGAATAGCGGAGCCTGGTCTCTCGAAGACCGGATAGATACAGGCCCCGGTGAAATCCAGGTTGGATCCAAGACCATCAAGGACCGAACGCCGCTCGGCGTAATTGATTTCGCCACGCTGCTGCGCCGTTCCAGTCAGGTAGGCGCCACAACGGTGGCGATGAGCCTTGAACCCGGCCGCTTCTGGGAAACGCTTGCCGGCGTCGGGTTCGGACGGGCGACCGAAAGCGATTTCCCCGGCGAGGCTGAGGGCACGCTGCCCAACTACGAGTACTGGAAGCCTGTAGAGCAGGCGGTTATGGCTTATGGCTATGGCCTGGCGGTGTCTGCCCTGCAGCTTGCGAGGGCTTATACGGTATTCGCCAACGGCGGGCGGGTGCTGCCGGTAAGCCTGGTAAAGCGCAAGGAGGATGACTATCCGCAAGGCATTCAGGTGCTGTCGCCTCATACTGCTGCGCTGATGTCATCATTGCTCGAAGAGCCGGTCGGCCCGGGCGGCACGGCTACCGCCGCGCGGGTGCCCGGATACCGGGTTGCGGGCAAGACCGGGACGGTCGAGAAGCTCGGACTCGGCGGCTATGAGTCCAACCGGCATACAGCGTTGTTCGTGGGCTATGCGCCTGCTTCGAAGCCTGTCATTGTCGCGGTGGTTGTTATCGACGATCCATCCACCGGGGGATATTTCGGAGGCCAGGTGGCCGCCCCGGTATTTTCGCGCGTTGCATCGGGAGCACTGCGCCTGCTGGGCGCACCCATGGACGGTGTTGAGGATTCGGCCGACGCGTTGGTGGCGGCGAAATGAGCTCAAACGGTCTCAGCGCCGGCTGGGCGGACTTGGGCGAGGTGTTCGCCCGCTTCGGCGCCCAGGCCCCGCAACTTCGTGTGCGCGGACTGGCAATGCATAGCGACCGGGTAGTGCCTCAAGGTCTGTTCCTTGCCTGCGCCGGCGCGCGCCATGGTCTGAAGTTTCTGCCCCAGGCCCTGCAACGCGGCGCGGTGGCCGTTGCCTGGGAGCCGACTGAAGGCGTGGCTGCGCCGAATCTTCCGGATAACGTGCGTGGGTTTTCGGTACCCGGGCTGCGCCGCAAAATAGGGCTGATTGCCGGCGCCTACTACGGACGGCCGTCGGAGAGCCTGTCGGTATCTTGCATTACCGGCACCAACGGCAAGACAACGCTGGCTTGGCTGGCCGCCCACGCGATGAATTTTTTAGGCCGACCCGCGGCCGCCATGGGCACTTTGGGTTGGGGTCCTCCTCCCAAGCTGTGGCCTTCCGCGATGACCACACCCGACCCGGATGAATTGCACCGGCGGCTGCGGGTCCTGGCCGACAACAACGTCGCACACGTCTTTCTGGAAGTCTCGTCCCAGGGTTTGGACCAGCACCGGGTAAACGGTCTGAACATCCGGCTGGCGGCTTTCACGCAGTTGGGGCGAGACCATCTCGACTATCACGGTGATGCGGCCGCCTACGGCCGCGCCAAGCAACGGCTGTTTCTTGAGCATCGGCCGGCGAGCGCGGTCATCAACGTGGATGATCCATTCGGCGCCGACTTGGCAAAACGGTGTTCCGGGCCTGTCCTGCGCGTTGCCTGCGAAGGCCGCAACCCGGCGGACCTGTCGGTCGCAAAGGTTCGTCCCATCCCGGAGGGCCTGCGGCTTGGGCTCTTGGAGGGCCACCGTCGAAGCGAAATTACAAGCCGTCTGTACGGCTGCTTCAACGGTGCCAACCTGGCCTTGGCCTTCGGCGTGCTAAGGGCTTTGGGCATCGGCCGGGACGAGGCCGCCTCAGCCCTGTCCAACTGCCCTCCGCCGCCCGGCCGGATGCAGCATTTTGGCGGTGGCGCACTGCCTGAAGCCTTCGTCGACTACGCACATACCCCGGAGGCGTTAAGTGCCGTCCTGGAGGAATTGCGCTCCCGCAAGCCGCACCGCCTATGGTGCGTAATGGGTTGCGGCGGTGAGCGTGATTCCGGCAAGCGGGCGGAGATGGGGCGGGTCGCCGGGGCGTTGGCAAATGAACTATTCATTACCTCGGACAATCCCCGCAGCGAAGATCCCAGGACGATTGCCGAGCAGGTGCTGGCCGGCGTGGCCGGCATGTCCGGTGAGGTGGTCCTGGAACTGGATCGCAGCCGGGCAATCCGGGAAGCCCTGCACGCCGCCCGCCCGGGCGACATCGTGCTGGTGGCCGGAAAGGGACACGAGGCTTTTCAGGTCAGCGGCGGCAGGGTACTGCCGTTTTCCGATGCTTCCGCGGTACGCGAGGCCCTGGCGAGTTATCCGAGGGCTGACCGATGATTGCAGGCAGCTTGTCTGAATGGGCCCTGGCCATGGGCGGCAAATTAATGGGCCCGGACGGGCACTTCGAAGGGATAAGCACCGACAGCCGGTCGCAGGCCCGTGGGGCATTGTTCTTCGCCCTTCGCGGGGACCGGTTCGATGGCGCGGATTTCCTGGATGCGGCGATATCCAGTGGCGCGACCGGCGCGGTCTTGACCCGGCCCCTGCCTGAAGACGTTCCGCAGATTATCGTAAAAGACACGCGCGGCGCGCTGGCCGATTGCGCAAGGACCTGGCGCGACCGATTCGACATGCCGGTAATCGGCATCACAGGTAGCAACGGCAAGACCACCGTCAAGGAGCTTACTGCGGCGATTCTTCGGTCCGAATGGGGCGCCGATGCGGTGCTTGCCTCGCCGCGCAGCTTCAATAACGAGGTCGGCCTGCCACTCACTCTCCTGGGCTTGTCGACCAGGCACCGGGCGGCGGTGCTGGAATTTGGCGCCAGCCGTCCCGGGGACATCGCGAGCCTGTCGGGCATTGCCCGGCCCACCATCGGCGCTTTGCTGAACGCTTCTCCCGCGCATCTGCAGGGGCTCGGAGAAGTTGAGAATATCGCCCGCGAAAAGGGCGTCTTGATGTCCAGCCTTACAGCGGACGGTGTGGGCGTGATTCCCGCCGGAGCGCCTTATTCCGAGTACTGGCAGGGCTTGTTGGGAGAGCGTGAAGCGCTGCGTTTCGGCGGTGACGGCGAATTTCGCGCTCGCGACGCAAGGAACATCAACCGGGGATTGTGCTTCGAATTGCACTGTCCGGCCGGCGTGGCTCAAATCGAGACGCGAATGATCGGCGCTCACAACCTGCGTAATGCGCTGGCGGCCTGCGCGCTAGCGAGCGCTGCCGGCGCCGGCCTGGCGGCCATGGTCGACGGGCTGGCGGGGCACCAGGCGGTTGCCGGCCGCTTGCAGACGCATGAGCCCGGCGCACAGGTGCGCGTAATTGATGACTCCTACAACGCCAACCCCGCTTCCATGTCGGCCGCCATCGGCGTGCTTGCAGGCCGGGAAGGCGAGCGCTGGCTGGTGGTTGGAGATATGGGTGAGCTGGGACCGGAATCCGCCCAGTGGCATCGCCGCGTAGGAGAAGAGGCGCGCCGCGCCGGGCTGGAGCGCCTGTACTGTGCCGGCGCAGACAGCCGCGAGGCTGCAAGGGCCTTCGGTCCCGGGGCCACATGGCTCGAGCGCGTCGAGGACCTGTGCGCTGTGCTCAAGGACGAATTACATGCCGGGGTAACAGCATTGGTAAAGGGGTCGCGATTCATGGGTATGGAACGCGCGGTTGCGGTATTAAGCGAGGCGGCCGGCGAACTGGCCAGGGAGAACCCGAGACATGGTTGAGTACTTCGCGCAGCAACTAAGCGGCTGGTACTCCGGCTTCAGCGTATTCGGCTACCTCACCCTGCGCTCGGTGCTTGCCGCGCTTACCGGGCTTGTTCTGTCGCTCGTGTTGGGGCCGCTGGTGATACGCCGCCTGCGGCTCAGCAGCGTAGCTCAACCGGTACGCAACGACGGCCCGAAGTCGCATTTTTCCAAGATCGGAACTCCCACCCTGGGTGGAGTTCCGATACTGACTGCGCTACTTGTGGCAACCCTTCTGTGGGCCGACCTCACCAACCCTTACGTGTGGGTCGTAATTGTGAGCACGATCAGCTTCGGCCTTATCGGCCTGGCCGACGACTACCGCAAGCTGGCCATGCGCACCTCCGCGGGTCTCCCGTCCTGGCTCAAGCTGCTGCTTCAGTCGGTGGCCGCTGTCCTGGTGCTTGTGATGTTGAGCCAGCTCGGAGAATCCCGTGACTCGGTGCTGGTTCCCTACTTCAAGGATCTCTACCTGCCGCTGGGCTTGGTGTTTCCCGCATTCGCCTACATCGTGATCGTAGGCAGCAGCAATGCCGTCAATCTTACCGACGGCCTGGACGGCCTGGCGATCATGCCGATTTCGATCTCGGCGGCCGCTCTGGGTCTGTTTTCCTGGGTTGCGGGCAACGCGATATTTTCCGAATACCTGGGCGTCCCGTTTGTCGCCGGCGCCGGAGAACTGATGGTGATCTGCGCCGCCATGGGCGGTGCCGGGCTGGGTTTTCTGTGGTTCAACAGCTATCCCGCGCAGGTCTTCATGGGTGACGTCGGAGCGCTGGCGCTGGGCGCTGCTCTGGGCACGGTGGCGGTAATCGTGCGCCAGGAGCTTGCATGGGCGATCGTTGGCGGAATCTTCGTCATGGAAGCCGTGTCCGTGATGGTCCAGGTGAGCTCTTTTCGGCTTACCGGCAAGCGCGTATTTCGCATGGCGCCGATGCACCATCATTTCGAACTCAAGGGATGGCCGGAGCCAAAGATCATCGTGCGGTTCTGGATCATCTCGGTAATCCTTGCGCTGGTAGCCGTGGCGAGCCTCAAGATCCGCTAGGGGGACTGTTGAGCAATACCCTCGTATTCGGCATGGGGACCACCGGAGCCTCCTGCGCCCGCTACTTTGTCCGGGCGGGCAGTTCGGCGATGTTCTGCGATACCCGGCCCAGGCCCCCGGCCGAATCCGAGATACGCCAGGCAATGCCCCAGGCCTCCTGTTACGTCAACGACGGCTTGCGGGAACTGCCTCAGGCGGCTGATCGTTTGCTGCTATCTCCCGGAGCGCCGATTCGCCACCCATTGGTTGACCAGGCGCGTGAGCGGGGACTGCCGGTCATCAGCGATCTGGACCTGTTCGCCGGCGAGAATTGCGCCCGCCTGGCCGGAGTAACCGGCTCCAACGGCAAGAGCACGGTCGCCACCCTGCTGCTCAGCATGCTGCGCGAGGCGGGGCTGAAAGCCAGTGCGGGCGCCAACCTTGGCACCCCTGCGCTGGACCTGCTGCTGCAGCGTAGCGATATCTGCGTGCTTGAGCTGTCGAGCTTTCAGTTGGAGCGGTCCGCTCCGATTGAGCTGGAGGCCGCGGTGATTCTGAATATCACGCCGGATCATCTGGATGCCCATCGCGACTTTCGCAGCTACGCCGCCGCCAAGGCACGCATCTTCCTGGCCTGCAAACACTCGGTGACGCCTGCCGACGAGCCCGCTGTGCGGTCCCTTGCGCCTTCACCGGAGGTGTGTCCCAGGCTGGAATACGGTTTGGGCAAGCCGGGCCCGGATCGCCTGGGTATTGCCGGACACGGCCCAAGCGCAGAAATCCGCCATGCAGGAACAAGGCTCATGCGGGCCGGTGACAGCCCCATGCAACGGGGTTTTCAGCTCAGTAATCTCCTGGCTGCGCTTGCCCTGGGGAGGGTGCTGGGAATCGATCCTGCCGCCATGCGGCGCGCGGCGGCGAGTTTTGAAGGGCTTCCCCATCGCATGCAGCCGCTGGGAGAGTGGGCGGGCGTGCGCTGGATCAACGATTCCAAGGCTACCAACGCGGCGGCCGCGGCGGCGGCCGTGCGCAGCGTTCCCGATCCGGTGATTCTGATCGCCGGTGGCGCCGGCAAGGGCCTGTCATACGAGAGCCTGCGCGACGCCTTGCGCGGTCGCGCCGCGCAAGTGATTGCCATTGGCGAGGAGGCGGTCAGCATTGCCCGGGCTCTGCGCGACGAATGCCCGGTCTCACACAGCGACTCTCTCGATGAGGCGGTAGCCAGCGCCCGCCATCTTGCCCGGCCGGGCGCCACCGTTCTGCTTGCGCCGGCGTGCGCAAGCTTTGATATGTTCAGCAACTATCGGGAGCGGGGGCTTGCCTTTGAGCGCGCCGTCCGCGCCATACACTGATGAGTTCCCGCCCGCCGGAGGTCATATACCCGCGTTTCGACGAGTGGCTTCTGGTTACCGTCGGGGCGCTGCTTGTCGCCGGCTTCATTGCCCTGGCGACAGCTTCGCTGGAACTGGGCGAACGCAACTACGGCGATCCGTTCTTCTTTCTCACCCGCCAGGCCGTTGCGGCTGGAATCGGCCTGGCCGGAGCGATTCTTGCTTATCAGATTCCGTCCCGCTTCTGGGAACGCATTGGTCTGCTGCCCATGCTTCTTTCGATCGCGCTTCTGGTTGTTGTGCTGGTTCCCGGCCTGGGCCGGGAAGTGAATGGCAGCACGCGCTGGCTAACCATCGGTTCGGCAGTGTCCGTGCAGGTCAGCGAGCCGGTTCGGCTGATGGTTCTGATGTTCGTGGCCGGCTACGCGCATCGCCACACGGCGGCCCTGCAGCAGGGCTTCGGCGCCCTGCTGAAACCGTTATTGCTGGTAGGGGTGGTGGCTGCCTTGCTGCTGAAGCAACCGGACTTCGGCTATGCCGCCCTGATCTTCGCCATGACGATGGGGGTGCTGTTTGTGGCCGGAGCCCGGTTCCGCGATGTGGGTGTGCTGGCGTTGACCGGCGTGGTCGCATTCGCTGCGCTGGCCTGGGTCTCGCCGTACCGTTTGGCGCGTCTGCAGTCGTTTTTGGATCCCTGGTCCGATGCCTCGAACAGCGGCTGGCAACTGACCCAGTCGCTGATGGCCATCGGCACCGGGCACTTCACCGGCGCGGGCCTGGGCGCAGGTGTGCAGAAGTTGTTCTACCTGCCGGAGGCGCATACCGATTTCATTTTTGCGGTGATTGCCGAGGAGTCCGGTCTCCTTGGAAGCCTGATGTTGCTTGCCGTGTTCGCGCTGCTGGTTGCCTGCGTGCTGAAGATAGCCAGGGCATCCGCCGCCCGCAAGCGGATGTTTCAGGCTTACTTCGCCCTCGGCCTTGCCCTTTGCATTGCGATGCAGGTGCTGGTTAACGTGGGTGTGAATATGGGCGTCCTGCCCACCAAGGGCCTGGCTCTGCCCTTGATCAGCTACGGCCGTTCGAATCTGGTGGTTACTTTGGTTTCGCTGGGCATCCTGTTGCGTATCGACCGCGAAAACGCTGATCTTGAGCCCGGTATGCCGGCAAGGTCCGGCTGATGAATGAGCGTCCGGTAATGATCATGGCCGGCGGCACCGGAGGGCATGTATTCCCGGCACTGGCTGTAGCTCAGGGTTTGCGCGATCGCGGTGTCGAAGTGGTCTGGCTGGGCAGTCAACGCGGCCTTGAAGCGCGGATCTCTCCGCCCTCAGGCGTAACCATGGAGTGGCTGACGATGTCGGGCCTACGGGGCCGGGGAGTGCTGGTCCTGCTGCTGGCGCCGTGGACCGTGGGGCGTGCCGTACTCCAGGCATTGGCCATCATTCGCCGTACCAGGCCCGGCGCCGCTCTTGGCATGGGCGGCTTCGTGTCCGCTCCCGGTGGCCTGGCGGCCTGGCTTACCGGTGTGCCGCTGTTGATTCACGAACAGAATACGGTTGCCGGTTATGCCAATCGCATGCTGGCGTGGTTTGCGCGGCGAGTCCTGCTGGCCTTCCCCGGGGCGCTGCCGGCACGCAGATCCTGCACCCGAACCGGGAATCCGGTTCGCCGGGAGCTGCTGGGAATTGAGCCGCCGCGGGCTCGATTCGCCACCCGGTCGGGTCCGCTCAGAATTCTGGTGCTGGGAGGCAGCCAGGGCGCGCGGGTGCTCAACCGTAAAGTGCCCGAGGGGCTGGCCAGGCTCAGTGTGGATTGCGAGGTGCTTCATCAGGCCGGCAGATCCAATGCTGACGACGTGCGGTCGACCTACCGGCGCCTGGGCTTCCAAACGGACGTCCGCGAGTTTATCGAAGACATGGCCGAGGTGTACGCCTGGGCCGACATCGCGGTTTGCCGCGCCGGCGCCCTGACTCTGGCCGAATTGGCGGCGGTCGGACTGGGTGCCGTGCTGGTGCCGTTTGCGTTGGCGGCCGATGACCACCAGACGCGCAACGCCCAATACCTGGTGGAACGCGGGGCGGCCTGCCTGATTGCCGAAAGCGAGCTGTCGGCTGACGCTCTGGCGGCAACTGTAGAAAGGTTTGCGGCCGATCGCGCAAGCGCACTGGCGGTGGCCCTGCGGGCGCATGAACTGGCCCTTCCGAGGGCCACGGAAGACGTGGTGGACGCTTGTTTGCAGGCGAGGGCCGCCGCATGAGGAAGCTGCTTACCGACCGGGTGCGCTGCATCCATTTTGTTGGCATAGGCGGCGCCGGAATGAGCGGCCTCGCCGAGGTTGTGGCTAGCCTGGGCTACGTCGTGCAGGGCTCGGATCGCTTCGCCGGTCAGGCGACCCGGCACCTGGAAAGCCTCGGAGTCAAGGTTTTCTGCGGGCATCGTGCCTCCCAGGTGGGCAATGCCGACCTTGTGGTGCGCTCGTCCGCCATCCCGACGGACAACGTGGAACTCAAGGCGGCCCGCGCCGCCCGGCTTCCGGTAGTGGCGCGAGCCGACGTGCTGGCCGAACTGATGCGCCGCCGGGACGGCATAGCCGTCGCAGGCACCCATGGCAAGACCACTACTGCGCACCTGATCGTCGAAATGCTGGACTGTGCCGGCGAGGACCCCACCTACGTGGTGGGGGGGCAGGTGCGTAACGCCATGCGCAGCAAGCTGGGCGCGGGATCCTGCCTGGTCGCCGAGGCGGACGAGAGCGACGTCTCGTTCCTTCATTTGCAGCCGGTCGTAGCGGTGGTCACCAATATCGACAACGATCACCTGGCTGCCTACGGCGGAAACCTGGGCAGCCTCAGGCAGGCCTTCGTGGAATTTGCTCACAATCTGCCGTTTTACGGCCTGTTTCTCGCCTGCGCCGACGATCCGGGCGTGGAGGCGATCCTGCCCCGGGTGCAACGCCGCATCCGCACTTATGGCTTTTCGCCGGATGCGGACTACCGGGGCGTGAGACTGCGGGTCGAGGGCCTGTGGTCAAGCATGGAAGTGGTTCTTCCCAATGGAGAACGGCCCTTGTTCACGGTCAATCTTCCCGGTCGCCACAATGCCCTGAATGCGTTGGCGGCCGTTGCTCTGGGTGACGAGCTCGGCATCGACATGAAGTTCGTGCGCCAAGCCCTGGCGGAATGCCGCCCCTTGCGGCGCCGCTTTGAATTGCTGGGCGATATCCCGACCCCCCAGGGCCGTATCACTCTGGTGGACGACTACGCCCACCACCCCCGGGAAGTCGCCGCCACCCTACAGGCGGCCAGGGACGCCTGGCCCGGACGCCGGGTGGTCGTGGCCTTTCAGCCACATCGCTACACGCGCACACGCGACTTGCTCGATGATCTGGCCCGAGTCCTTTCGGGAGCGGACCGGGCGGTGGTCACCGAGGTGTATGCGGCGGGCGAGTCCGCCATATCAGGCGCCGACGGGAGAGCCATCTGCCGGGCGATGCGCGCCCGCGGCAGCATTGAACCGGTCTTCGTGCCCGACGTGAGAGGACTGGCGGCCGCCCTGCGCAACATCGTCACCGACGGAGACGTGGTGTTGACGCTTGGCGCCGGCAACATCGGCGCGGAAGCCGCCAAGCTGCCCGCCCGGCTGCGGGGGCCGACCATCGCGCCCAGCGCCGGGCGCAAGGAGCGCAGGCAATGAGCGCGGCGCTCGCCAGCTCGTCTTCCACGGATATGGAAACATTGCGTGGCCGCTTGTCTTACGACGAGCCAATGTCCCGGCATACCCACTGGCGCGTGGGCGGTCCGGCGCGGCTTTACTTCGTGCCCGCCGATCGTGCCGATCTGGCGGATTTCCTGGGCGCCCTGGACCCATCGACGCGGATTTATTACATTGGCCTGGGCAGCAATCTGCTGGTTCGGGATGAGGGTATCGGGGGCGCGGTCGTGGCCCTTGGCCGGGGATTTCGCGAACTCAAGCGAAGCGGATCGCAGGACGTGGAGGCCGGCGCCGGTACCCCGTGCACTACGCTGGCCAGGGCCTGTTCATCCTGGGGGTTGGGGCCGGCGGACTTTTTTGCCGGAATTCCCGGCACCGTGGGAGGAGCCTTGGCCATGAATGCCGGCGCCTTCGGCGGAGAAACCTGGGACAGCGTGCGATCGGTGGACACGCTCGACCGCAGTGGCGTCGCGCGCACCCGGTCCCGCGACGAGTACCGTCCCGGCTATCGGCAGCTTGAGGGCCCTGCGGGCGAGTGTTTCCTGCAGGCACGCTTTCGATTCGAACCCGCCCGGCAAACCGGGCGCATTCGTTCGCTGATGGCCGAGCGTCGCCGCCGTCAGCCTCTCAACCTGCCCAGTTGCGGTTCGGTATTCAAGAATCCGCCCGGAGCCTTTGCCGGCGAGCTGATAGAGCAGGCCGGCCTGAAAGGGTTGCGCCAGGGAGGCGCGGAAGTATCGACGAAGCATGCCAACTTCATCGTCAACCATGGCAGCGCTACGGCGGCTGACATTGAACGGCTGATTCTCAAAGTCCAGGCCACGGTTCAGGCAACCTCGGGCGTGACCCTGCAACCCGAAGTGCGCATTCTGGGCGGCGCGCCGGAGGTTACGGCGTGATCGGGCCGATGCGCACGGAAGTGTGTGATGTGGCCGATTTTGGGCGGGTTGCACTCTTGATGGGCGGGGATGCTCCCGAGCGGGAGATTTCACTCTTGACCGGCCGTGCCGTGCTCAAGGCATTGCAGTCCCGGGGCGTGGATGTTGAGCCGGTTGAAACTGCTGGCGCCGAACTGGTTGAAATGCTGCTGCGGGGCGGTTACGACCGGGCTTTCAATGCCTTGCACGGACCGGGCGGCGAAGACGGTGTGATAGCCGGAATGCTCGATCTCCTGGGGATGCCCTATACCGGCAGCAGCCAGGCGGCCCTGGCGCTGTCCATGGACAAGCACGTCAGCAAGTTGGCCTTTGCCTATGCCCGGATACCCACCCCGGATTGGCGCATGGCAAGAAGCCTTTCCCAGGCCGGGGAGGTAGCCGCTGACGTCGGTTACCCGATGGGACTGAAACCCAATAACCAGGGATCCAGCCTGGGCATTTCCCGAGTTGGTCAGGCTCCTGAATTGGGCGCCGCCTACCGGCGCGCCGCCGAGTTTGGCGAGGATGTGATGGTGGAAGCGTGGATCGAAGGCGCCGAGTACACGGCGAGCATGCTGCAGGGGGAGATGCTCCCGGTGATTCGGATTCACCCACCCGAAGGCGAGTTCTACGACTATCACGTCAAGTACGAGAGTGGCAAGACCCGCTACCAATGCCCCAGTGGACTGGCTGAAGAGCAGGAAACTGAGATCAACTGTCTTGCCGAGGCTGCAATCGACCAACTGCATGTCAGCGGATGGGCGCGCGTGGACCTGATGCTCGATACCGGCGGAGTGGCCTGGGTGCTGGAAGTGAACGCCGTGCCCGGCATGACATCGCACAGCCTGGTGCCGATGGCCGCGGCCCAGGCAGGCATTTCGTTCGAGGAATTGTGCTGGCGGATTCTGGAAACCAGCTTTGATCGCCGGCCAGGGCCTGTCAAGACCATGGGGTCCATGCAATGAGAAGGACAGCCAAGCGCCGCAGGAGGATCGCTTCGCCCGTCCTGGCCGGACTACTGCTGCTGGGCCTGGCCGCTGCCGCTGTTCCCGGGCTGACCCGGGTGCCGATACGCGAAGTGAAGATTCACGGCACTCTGCAGCACCTGACGCAGGAGGACATTGAGGAGCAGGTAAGTAACTACTCAAGGTGGGGTTGGATACGACTGCCTGTCGAGCGCTTGCGCCAGCAACTGGAGGCCTTGAATTGGGTTTCGTCCGCCAAGGTCAGGCGAGAGTGGCCCCTCAATCTGCGCATTGAGATCACCGAGCGCCGGCCGTTAGCGCGCTGGGGACAGGATGCCCTGCTGGACCAAAACGCCGAAGTGTTCAATCCAGGGGGTCCGATCAACCGCACCCTACCGCTCTTGTCGGGGCCGGAAGGCACCCAGCAGGAGATGCTGGATCGGTACCGGGAATTCTCAGCGCTGCTGGGCGCTCGCTCGCTCGCGCTTGACGAACTAAGCCGCGACCGGCGCGGCTCCTGGAGCGTGAATCTGCGGGACGGGCCGCAACTGCGGCTGGGCGCCAAGTCCATTGAGGGCAGGCTGGAGCGGGCCTTGCTGGCGCTGGGCAAACTGCCTGGGGAGCAGGGGTTGGAAATGGCCCATGTGGACTTGCGCTATCCCAACGGGTTCGCCGTGGGCTGGCGCTCACCAGCGGAAATTTCGCGCAAGCGAGGAGGAATATCGCCATGACACGCAAGCGCGATCAGGAAATCGTTACCGCGCTGGACATCGGCACCTCGAAGGTGGCGGCCATCGTGGCGGCTGTGGATGAAGACTCCAGGGAATTGGAAATTCTGGGTTTCGGTTCAAGTCCGTCGCAGGGAATGAAGCGCGGATCGGTGGTCAATATCGAGGCCACTGTGCGATCGATTGACCAGGCCGTCGGAGAAGCCGAACTGATGTCGGGAGTGCAGATCGGGGACGTGATCGTGGGCATTTCCGGGGACCATGTGCAAAGCCTGACTTCTCACGGAATTGTCGCGGTGCGCGGCGAGGAAGTCTCGGAGTCGGATATGGCGCGCGTCATCGAAGCCGCCCGAGCTGTGGTGGTGCCGTCGGACAAACGGGTATTGCACGTGCTGCCCAGGGACTATGTGGTGGACGACCAGGACGGCATATTCGATCCATCCTCCATGTCCGGCGTACGCCTGGAAGCGCATGTACACATTATTACGGTGGGCGAAAGCGCCGCGCAGAACATAGAGAAATGCGTGCGCCGCTGCAATCTGCGCTCCGAGCGGATCGTGCTCGAACACCTTGCCTCGGGCACTGCGATTCTCACCGACGACGAGATGCAGCTCGGCTGCTGCGTGCTGGATATCGGCGCGGGCACAACCGACATTGCCGTATTCGAGGGCGGATCAATCCGCTTCACTCATGTCATCCCGATTGCCGGAGACCAGGTCACCTTCGACATTGCCCAATCCTTGCGCACGCCCACCCAGGCCGCCGAGCAGCTCAAGATTCGCCATGCCTGCGCGCTGGCCCAGATGGTGGAGGAAGACGAGGAAATCGACGTGGTCAGCGTCGGCGACCGCCCGCCCCGCAAGCTGTCCCGCCAAGCCCTGGCTCGCGTGGTCGAGCCGCGCTACGAAGAACTGTTTCAGCTGGTGCACAACGTGCTGCACCGCGGTGGCTACCTCGAAAGTGCCGCTGCCGGCGTGGTGTTGACCGGGGGTACATCGGCAATGCCGGGCGCGGTGGAGCTGGCCGAGGAAGTGTTGAACGTACCCGTCCGCCTGGGCCACGCGCAGCGGTGCCGGGGGCTGAATGAAGTGGTTCGCAATCCTGCTCACGCCACCGGCGTGGGCCTGCTGCTGTATGCGCTGAAGCCCCGTGACGGGGGTGCGGCGTTGGGAACAAGGTCTAAATCGGGCGGCCTGCGCTCGGTTGTCAACTGGTTGAAGGGTCAATTTTGACCGTCGGTCATCGCGCGTAGTCGCGAAGGAGCTCAGTAATGGAGGCAAAAGACATGAATATCAGGCTGGTCAAGTCAGAACCGGGAACCTGCCCGCGGCTCAAGGTAGTCGGTGTTGGCGGGGCCGGCGGTAACGCAATCAACGAGATGGTCAAGTCCAATGTCCGGAACGTACAGTTCGTGGCCATCAATACCGATGAACAGGCGCTGTCGAAGTCCGGCGCGGATGTCAAGCTTACGATAGGCCGCGCAGTAACCCAGGGCATGGGGGCGGGTTCGGATCCGACCAAGGGCCGCGAGGCCGCGCTGGAGGACGAGGAGCGCCTGAAAGCGGTAATGGAGGGCGCCGATATGATTTTCGTGGCCGCCGGCATGGGCGGGGGCACCGGAAGCGGCGCCGCGCCCGAAATCGCGCGCGTGGCGCGCGAGTGCAACCTCCTGGTGGTCGGAGTCCTGACAACTCCTTTTGAATTTGAGGGGCCGTCGCGCTCTCAGATTGCCCGCGAAGGGATCGCGGCGATAAGCGAGCACGCTCATTCCCTGATCACGGTTCCCAACGAGAAACTATTCGACTTTTTCTGCGGTCAGGGTGACGGAGACGTGACCATGGAGGAGGCTTTCAGCGAGTCAAACAAGGTCTTGCGCAACGCGGTACGGGGGATCGCCGAACTGTTGACCTGTCCGGGCCGGATCAATGTCGACCTGGCCGACGTGCGCAAGGTCATGCAGGAACCCGGCCGGGTAGTGATCGGAGCTGGTGAGGCCTCGGGGCAGGATCGGGCCCGCGAGGCCTTGGAGCAGGCGATGCAAAGCCCCTTGTTGCAGGGCGTGGACGTGCGGGACGCGCGTGGCCTGCTGGTCAATATCACCCACGGCAATGACCTGGGCATGCGTGAGTTCAAGTCGCTGGGCGACTCCTTGCAGGCGATGCTGGCGCGCGAAGGCATGGTGAAGTTCGGTGAGGTGATCAATGAGTCCATGAAGGGCGCGGTTCGCGTGACGCTGGTCGCCACGGGACTGAGCCTGGCCGGCGATGGCCGGGACAAGGCATCTCAGACCGGGACTACCACTCGGCGCGCCGAGCCGCGCAGGAACGGGACCTACGATGCATCGCAAGAGGATTTCAGGACCGGCAACGCAAAACGCAGCATTCTCGGCCTCTCGCCGCAGCCCAGCTACGAAGGCCTGGAACGCCCCGCGGTCATGCGCGCTGGCGCGGGGAGTGGCAACGACCTCTTCAATCCCGTGCCCACCCATCTTCGCAAGCAGGTGGACTAGGGCCCGGGATTGCTCTAGAGCGCCACCGGTAGCGCTACGGCGCGGAGCGTCTGGCGATAGCGTCGGCCCCTGCGGCGAGGCAGGGCGCCCATCGGGGCGCCGGAGCGTGTGGCTTGGCCGTCACCGCTGAGCCGGTGTAATATGCAGATCGAACTCTGGTTTGGATTCCGCCGATCGCGTCGGCGAAAAGGGGGGATTATGCGAGCCGTTTGTCTGTTTTTGTCCCTGGTTGTTTCTGCTCCACTGGCCGCGCAGGATGACGCTGCTCCAACCGGCGCCGAAGGACTGGTACTCGAGGAAATAATCGTTACGGCAACCCGCCGTGAACGCTCGATCAGCGATGTGCCTCTGGCCGTTTCCGCATATGGCGCGGAGCAGATCGAGATGAGCGGGGTAACGGACATCTATCACTTGATGCGCATTGCGCCGAGTCTGCTCTTGAGTACCGGGCAGGGGGAGTCGGTCGGTGCGACGGCGCGAATAAGGGGTATCGGAACCAACAGCGACAATCCCGGCTTCGAAGCGGCGGTGGGCTTGTACGTAGACGGCGTGTACCGCAACCGTGCCGGCGTTGGATATTCCGAATTGGGCGCGGTTGAACGGGTTGAGATTCTTCGCGGCCCTCAAGGCACGCTGTTCGGGCGCAACACGTCTGCCGGCGTGGTCAGCATCATTACGGCGGGGCCCGATCCCGAGGGCTCTGCCTACGCCGACATAAGCGTCGGATCCTATGATGCGATCCGGGTCGAGGCCGGCGTCAGCGGCGGCGACTCCGGCAGCGGGCTTTCGGCGCGCCTGGATGGAGTGTGGCATGAGCGCGATGGTTTTATCGAGGACGCGAACGACGACCGGACCTATAACAACCGCGACCGCCTGTTCCTGCGCGGACAATTGGTTTATGAGCCGAACGAGGTCACCAGCATACGGCTGATTGCTGATCACTCCACTCGCGACGAAGTCTGTTGTGCCGCGGTGGGTCTGGTGCGCGGCCCCACGGCCGATCTCATCCAGGGGATCGCGCTCCAGCGGACCCGCAACCCCGCTATCGTGGGTATCGCCTTTGACCCTTATGACCGAAAAGCCACGGTTTCCTCCAGTTCCAGCTATTACCAGGGCGTAGATGAGTCGGGAGTTTCGATCGAGATCAATACCGACCTGCCGCTGGGCCGTGTTACCAGCGTTACCGCTCTCAGGGATTGGCAGACCGAGAGAGGAATGGACATCGATTTCTCCGCGATTGATATCGGTGAGCGTCCGTACGGGGAATCCGTTACGGGATTCGAAACCCTGACGCAGGAGATTCGCATCAACGGCGAGGCCGGCCCCGTGGACTGGCTGGTTGGAGCGTTCTTCGCCAAAGAAAAACTGAACTATCACGACAGCCTTGCTTTTGGCGTGGACTGGTCGGCTTATGCCAATACGACCGCCGCCGGCGTTGCGGCGGCCGTGGGCGCCGGCTTCGCCCAGCTGGGCGCGGCGACACCGGCGCTGGAAGCCGGCGCCGCACAATTGGCGGCCGGAGCGGCGGGATTCGCGGCGGGCCTGGCGCCCTTCCTTCCGCCCGGTTTTGCGGTTCCCCAGCTTTCCGCAAGCCTGCCTTCCTTCCCGGCCTTTCCCTTCAATCCCTGGTCGAGCTACGAGCAACTCTCGGGAGGAAACTTCTACGGCAACGGCTCCAGCGATGCGTTTGAACAGAACTCCGATAGCTGGGCTCTTTTCTCGCACAACAGCATTGCCCTGGCCAATGAATTTGAACTGACCGTGGGTCTGCGCTACACGTCGGAGGAGAAGACCCTCGACGCCAACCTGGCCTCAACGGATCAGGTATGCCAGCCTATGAGCCAGCAGATGCTCGGATACCTGCATTCCATGCAGACCTATCTGGGTAGTGTGCAGGCGTACGCGGCAGGCGTGAACGGCTACCTGCAGCAACTCGACGGATTCGTCGCACAGGCGACGCAGGCTATTCCGGTTCCCGCCCTGCAGGCGCAGATCACTCAGGGCGCGGCACAGGTCAAGGCCGGCGCCGCGCAATTGCTGCCGGGCGCCGCGCAGGTGGCGCAGGGTGGCCAGGCGCTGTTGGTCAATCCGGATGTGAACCGCGGTATCGGTGGACTCATGAGCCTGGCCTGTATCCCGTTTGTGGATCCCTCCCTGGACGGCAACTACGCAGGCTCGCTGGATGAGAGCGAACTGTCCGGCACGGTGCGTTTGTCGCGCCCGGTGGGCGATCACCTCATCTATGGAGGTTATGCCCGGGGCTATAAGGCCGGCGGTTTCAATATGGATCGCAGCGGTTTGATCAGCCCGATCCTGACCCTGCTGACTACCGGAACCGCCAACGTGCCCGGAGTGCATGAGTGGATGTTCTATCCGGAGACCGTGGACGCTTTCGAGGTGGGCGCAAAGTTCGAGTTCGAGAACCGGCGGGCCACCATGGACGTCAACCTGTTCCACGAGAAATTCGAGAGCTTTCAACTGACGACCTTTACCGGATTGGCGTTTGAAGCCCTGAATATTCCGGAAGTAACCAGTAAGGGTATCGAGGTTGAAGCGCGCGGAGTGATTATCGGCGGCGTCGAGATGTTCGGCGGCATCACCTATGCGGACGTGCGTTATGGCGAAGGCCCGGAATACGGCGTGCGCTCAGGGCAGCAGATGACCCATGCGCCGAGGTGGACCGGCGTGGCCGGCGCCACCTTGCGCTTCCCGGTCGGCACGCTTGAAGGCGCGTTCCATCTGGATGCCCGCTACACCAGCGAACACAATACGGGTTCCGATCTGGATATCGAGAAGCAGCAGGGCGCCTTCACCGTTGTCAACGCCAGGCTTATGCTGTCCTGCCCCGGAACGACCCGCTGGACCGTTGATCTCTGGGCGCGCAATCTCCTTGACGAGGAATACACCATTACGGCGTTCGATGCTCCGTTGCAGGGTTCGGGCACAGGTCCGGGTTCGACGCAGTCGTTCAACGCCTTTCTGGGTAATCCTCGCGAATACGGCCTGAGCTTCCGTTACGAGTTCTAGCGTTAGCTGGCTTCATATCCGGCGTAAATCGGCTTCCGGGCGGCGTTCTGGCGACTGGGATCGGGTGGGGTACGGGCCTCGTGGCTGGCTTGCATTATTCCGAAAAATACCGATAATCCGATAGGTTATGGAAAGTTTCGCCCGACAGACTGGTGTCTGGCAGCGGACCCTGCGATCCAGTGTCTCGGTTTGCGGTATCGGCTTGCACAGCGGCCGCAAAGCACGCATGACGTTGCGCCCGGCAGCGCCCAACACTGGAGTGGTGTTTCGACGCGAAGATCTGGCCGCCGCGCCGGATGTTCCCGCGCGCCACGACTTCATCGTCGATACGCGCCGGGGCACGACGCTGGGGCGGGACGGCGCAACCGTAGCGACCGTAGAACACCTGTTGTCCGCTCTGGCCGGAATGGGAGTGGACAACGCCTGGGTCGATCTGGATGGCCCTGAGGTGCCCGCGCTGGATGGCAGCTCCTCGGCGTTTGTACTGCTGATCGAAGAGGCAGGACTTCAGCAACAGGAGTCGCCAAGAAGGTTTGTGCGTGTGCTTGAGGAAGTCCGGGTGGAACAGGGGCGGCATTGGGCGGCATTGGCGCCCGGTGAAGGCTTCAGTTTGTGCTACCAGGGAGATTTCTCACACCCGGTGTTTGCTCGCGGCGGTCTGGCCTACAGCTTTGACTTCTCCACGACCGCATATATCGAGCAAATCAGCCGCGCCCGCACCTTCGGCTTTCTGCATGAAGTGGCGGCCATGCGCCGCCATGGTCTGGCGCTGGGAGGCAGCTTGCACAATGCCGTGGTGTTCGACGACTACCGGGTGGTCAACGAAGGCGGTCTCCGCTATGCAAATGAACCGATCCGGCACAAATTGCTGGACGTTGTGGGCGACCTGTATCTGCTGGGGCGCCCCTTGATCGGAAAATTCCTGTGCTTTGGATCAGGGCACACGTTGAATGCCCGCCTTGTCACGGAGCTGATGCGCCAATCTTCGGCGTGGGAAGAAGTTACGGCCTTGCCCGCCGGATCGCCGGTATCCGCTAAGGCCGGCTTGGCGGAAGGTGCGAACGCCTTACAAGGCTAGCTTGATGCGCACCTGCTTGACATCCCAACCTCCGTTACCGGCGGCCTGTTCCAGCCCGTTTACCTCGAATCGCAGGCGGGCCGCCCATTCCGGTGCGGCTGCAAACACCGTTAGCGTTCCGCCGGGATCAAGGTCGCTGCCGGCGAATCCTTCGCGCAGTTCGGGATCTAAGGCCTCGCGCAGCCGGTCGGCCAGCGCGATTTGGTTGCGCGCCTGCGTTACCAGGTCGCCAAGCGTGGATTCCAGGAGTTCGGGACGGCTTTTCCTGCGCGCTTCTGCCATCGGGCACATCTCATAAAGTCTTCACTAACGATATTGCCATGAACTTGAGCTTTCGGAATCTGCTGTTTAACCGCAACGTGATCTGGGCGTCTGCACTGGTCGCATGTTCGGCGGTGAGTTTTACTATCGGTGGCCAAATGCAGGAACGCGCGCTGCCGTCCGCAATTATGCGCCTGGAGAAACTTCAGGGCACGCTGGTTGCGCAGCAGGAAGAATTCGAACAAGCGCGGGTCAATGCAGAGCGGCGCATCGCCGTGTTGGGGACCAAGGTCGCGAAAATGAAGGCGGCGCTGGTGCAGATGGAGACATGGCAGATTTCGCTTGAGGAAATGGGCGGTGGAGCGGCCTTCAAGCCCGCCAGCGCCGGGTTCATGAATCCGCCGCTAGACTACGGTGTGACTGCGCCGGGCAGCAGAGTTGACCTGATAGTCGAACTGAACCTGTTGTCCGCCCGCATGAACCATCGGTTCGAAGAACTGCGGGCCGTTGCCGACGCGCTGACTGTCCAGGGTTCCGAGTCCATGTTTGGGCCCTCGGGCTGGCCGGTTGATACCCGCCACATTACGTCGTATCGCGGATACCGCAAGGATCCGTTCTCCGGCAATCGCGACTGGCATGACGGGTTGGATATCGATGGCGAGATGGGTGATCCGATCTACGCGGTGGCATCGGGCATTGTTACCTGGGCGGGTCGCAGAAACGGCTATGGAGAGCTGGTGGAAATCAGCCACTCCGGCGGCTACGTTACCCGCTATGCCCACAATTCATTGAATCTTGTCGCGGTGGGCGATTACGTGCAGCGCAGCCAGGAAATTGCGCGCATAGGCCGTACCGGACGCGCCAAGGGTAGCCATCTGCACTTTGAAGTCCTGCGCAACGGGGCATGGGTCAACCCGATTGATTTTCTGCGCAAAGCGCCCTGATTGACGCGCTGCTTGCCTGGCTGCTGTACAGGACAGTTCGCCAAGTTTCGTGAAAACCGTATCCCGGGGTAATCGGTGAACCCACTGCAAAGGATCATAGGCAGCCGCAATCAGCGGCTACTCAAGGGCTATGAGAAAACCGCCAGGCTGATCAACGCGCTGGAGCCGGAACTCAAGGAATTATCGGACGCAAGCCTGCGGGAACGCGTGGCAGCCCTGGGCCGGCGTGCCGCCGAGGAAGGCAGCGTGGACTCTTTGCTGCCCGAAGCGTACGCGCTGGTGCGCGAGGCCGCGGTTCGCACCCTTGGCTTGCGGCATTTTGACGTTCAACTGATCGGCGGCATAGCCTTGCATGAAGGCCGGATCGCTGAAATGCGCACCGGTGAAGGGAAAACCCTGGTTGCAACGCTGCCGGCCTTCTTGAATTCACTGGCCGGCGGCAGCGTCCACATCGTTACGGTAAACGACTACCTGGCGCAGCGGGACGCAGACTGGATGGGGCCGGTTTACCGGTTTCTGGGTTGCACCGTGGGTGTGGTCAGGAGCCAGCAGGCTCAGGACGAAAAGCGCGAGGCGTATCGCTGCGACGTCTGCTACGGCACCAACAACGAGTTCGGTTTCGATTACCTTCGCGACAACCTGGCCATGCGCGCGGAAGATCAGGCGCAACGGGGCCTTCAGTTCGCGATCGTCGATGAAGTCGACTCCATCCTGATAGACGAGGCACGCACGCCGCTGATCATTTCCGGCCCGGCGGAGGAAAGCACCGAGCTGTACCGGCGGATGAACCAGGTGGTCCCGCGCCTGCGCAAGCAGGAGCAGGAAGACGGCCCGGGAGATTTCACTCTCGATGAGAAAGCCAAGCAAGCCTACCTTACCGAAGCCGGCCACGAACATGTGGAAAGCCTGCTGACCCAGGTGGGCCTCATACAGGCTGGCGCAAGCCTGTATGACGCCGCCAATGTGAGTCTTATGCATCACCTTACCGCCGCCTTGCGGGCGCGCTACCTGTTCAAGCGCGACGTGGAGTACATCGTGCGCGACGGTGAGGTGATTATCGTGGATGAGTTTACCGGCCGGACCATGCCGGGCCGGCGCTGGTCGGACGGGTTGCACCAGGCGGTTGAGGCGAAGGAAAACGTGGCCGTGCGCCAGGAAAACCGCACTGTGGCTTCGATTACCTTTCAGAACTATTTCCGCATGTACGACAAGCTGGCCGGCATGACGGGAACGGCGGACACCGAAGCATATGAATTCCAGCAGATCTACGGCCTGGAAGTAATGGTGATTCCGACCCACAAGAAAATGATCCGTCAAGATGATCCGGACCTGGTTTTTCTTACCTCAAAGGACAAGTTCGATGCGGCTGCCGAGGACATCAAGGAAAGCCGCGAGCGTGGCCAGCCGGTGCTGGTCGGAACAGCGTCGATCGAAACCTCGGAATTGCTTTCCGGCATGCTGAATGAAGCGCGGATTCCGCACCAGGTGCTGAACGCCAAGCAGCATGCCAGAGAGGCGCAGATCATTGCCGAGGCGGGCGGTCCGGGCGTGGTAACGATTGCGACCAATATGGCCGGCCGCGGGACCGATATCGTCCTGGGAGGGAACCTGGAAGCGGAATTGAAGTCCCTGGGAGAAGAGACCCCGGCCGGGGAAAAGGAAGCCTTGCGGAAAGACTGGCAGCAGCGCAACCGCCGCGTGATCGAGGCCGGCGGCCTGCGCATCGTGGGCACCGAGCGTCACGAGTCAAGGCGGATTGACAACCAGTTGCGGGGCCGGTCCGGGCGCCAGGGCGACCCCGGGGCCTCGCGCTTCTACATATCGCTGGACGACAGCCTGATGCGGATTTTCGGTGATCCGAAGCGCACCCAGGGCATGCTGTCATCGGTAGGCATGAGGGAAGGTGAGGCGATCGAGAGCAAGCTTCTTTCGCGCCAGATCGAACGCGCCCAGAAGAAAGTTGAGGCCCACAATTTTGACGTGCGCAAGCAGCTCCTGGAATACGATGATGTAGCCAATGACCAGCGCCGCGTCGTTTATGAACGGCGCGACGAATTGCTGGGCTCCGGTGATGTCAGCGATATCGTCGAGAGCATGCGCCGTGAGATGGTGCTGGACGTCGTGGCGCAATACATGCCCGAGGACGCCGCTGACCAGGATTGGGACCCCGCCGCGCTGGAGAAAGCCGTATCCCTGGAACTGGGCGCCCAGGCGCCGGTCGGCGAATGGCTCAAGGTGGCCAGCGACTTGTCGGCAGGCGCGGTGTCGGAGAAGATCATTGACGAGCTGGGCCGGTTCTACAAGGAGAAGACCGCCGCGGTGGCGCCTGATGTCATGCGGCACATTGAGCGGGTGGTGCTCCTGCAGCAACTGGATCATCACTGGAAGGAACATCTGGCGGCGATGGACTATCTTCGCCAGGGAATCCACCTGCGGGGTTATGCGCAACGGAATCCCAAACAGGAATACAAGCGCGAGGCGTTCGAGATGTTCACGGAAATGCTGGGCATGGTGGCCCGGCAAGTAACCTTCATGTTGTGCCGGGCCCAATTCTCGGCCGCGGAACAGCCGGTTGCGCAAGCGCTTGCGCCAACTCGCAAACTTAAGTTGCAGCACGAGGAAGCATCGGCGCTGTCGGCCACCTCCGCTCGACCGGCGGCCGGGCCGCCACGCCGGGGCGGCTCCAGCCAGCGCCGGCGCCCCGCGCCCGCTGCCGCGCCGACCCCGGTGGAGACCTATCGGCGCGCCCGCCCGCGGGTCGGCCGCAACGAGCCTTGCCCTTGTGGTTCGGGCAAGAAATACAAGCGCTGCCACGGCGCCGCAGGCACCGGCGCCTGACTCCGCAGCCCTGCTGCGACTGTACTCGCGTGACACGACACTAGAGCCGGAAGGATTCTCCGAGATAAACCGCGCGCACCTTGGGGTCTTCAAGCAAGGTTTCAGGGGCCCCCGATGCGATCACCACGCCTTCGTGCAGGATATAACCCCGGTTGCAAATCCCGAGAGTCTCCCGCACGTTGTGGTCGGTGATCAACACACCAATACCGCGCTCAGCCAACTGGGCAATAATGCTCTGGATGTCCGCCACCGAAATGGGATCGATTCCCGCAAACGGCTCATCCAGAAGCACGTAGCGTGGCGTTCTTGCCAGCGTGCGGGCGATTTCCACCCTGCGCCGCTCGCCGCCTGAAAGGCTGACCCCAAGCGATTTGCGCACGTTGTGCAGCTGGAACTCGTCCAGCAGCCTATGCAGTTCATTTCTGCGCGCGGCACGGTCCAGGTCATTCCGCAATTGCAGGATGGCAAGGATGTTCTGCTCCACCGACAGCTTGCGAAATACCGAAGCCTCCTGGGGCAGGTAGCCCAGTCCAAGCAAAGCGCGCCGGTGCACGGGGAACCCGGTAACGTCGGTCTGGTCAAGCAGTATCGAGCCCGCATCGCAACTGAGCAGCCCTGCGACCATGTAAAACGCAGTGGTTTTGCCCGCGCCGTTCGGCCCAAGCAGACCGACCACCTCTCCGCCCTGTACCTCGAAGGAGGCCTCTACGACAGCCTGGCGCTGGCCGAAGCGCTTGGAGATGCGGTCTGCTTTAAGGCACTTCATCCGGGTCTGGAACCAAGGCGTCTATGGTTAACTCAACGGGTTCGCCTTCGCTGGCGCTGGGATCGACCCTGAATGTCTCGGCGCGCAGGTCGTAGGTCATCGACTCGCCGCGCAGCCGAATCTCGCCGGTCTCGAGTTCGGCGCCGCCGAGCAATCGGACCAGCGCGGTTTCCGCCTCGTACTCGATGCGTAATGCACGGCCCTCGATCACCCTTTCGCCCTCGTTCTTCAGCCGTACCGGGTCACCCTGAATGATGGCGCGCTGAAGGCGGTTTCCCAGGAAATTGAGGTCCGCGGAATCGCACTCCAGCGTGGCGGACAGGGCCCGAAACCTGACGTTTCCCGTGAAGAGCCAATCTGAATCCGGCGAACTGCTTTCCCCCAGGTCGGCACGTAACTCAAAGTCTCCATGCGAGATACGTGGCGAGATAACCACCAGACGGCCTGTTGCGCCGTCGTAGGTTGTCCCCCCGAGCGCAACGATCTTCAGCGCGGGCTCCGGCGCTTCGTCTGCTGGCGCGATGGCAGTGGCCATGGCCGCCACCGCCATTGCGATTACCTGAAGTGCCTTACGGTTTGATTGTGGATTGCGCATCAGGTTCAAGTGGAAAGACCTGCTGGTCGATTCGTGCGTTCAATCCGTTGGACTCGAATTGAATCCTGCCGATTCGCATACCCACCGGCTGATCGGTCCGGGCCAGCATGTTTTCCGGTTCCAGCTCGACGTGTTCGCCGGTAATGGTTAACCTTCCCGTACCCAGGTCAGGCCCCTGGATCTCCATGTTTTCGGTAAGCGTCACAAGTGATCCGTCTTCCCTGATGCGGGCGCGCAGGGCGCCTGCCGCCCACTCTCCGGAAGGACCGAAAGTCAGGTGCAGCTTGCCTTGGGCCGTGATCTCGGCGCCTTCATGCGGGAGCCGCGCGGTATCGGCCATTAGCGACCACGCCCCGGAACCTCCGCGCCGAATGAATACCTCATCAAGCTGCAACGCGGGACTGTCCAACGCCCGGGTGGCCTTGCCCGCGGTGATGATCAACTCTGCTTTGCCATCGTCGCCGGCCATCGTCATCTCGGCGCCGCGGAAGTAATAATCACTTGACAAGCTTACCCGATGCGGGGCGGTGATCGGCTCCGGCTTATAGGTAAACAGCAGGCTCGCGGCGGCTAACCCGGCCAGCAGAACCGCCGGCAAAAAGCGTCGGATCCGGATCACGCCTGCGCGTCCAACAGAAAGTCGCACACTTCCCGAACGGCGCCGTGGCCGCCCTTGAGCGACGTGACCCAGTCGGCGGAGTCGCAAACCTCACGATGGGCGTCGGCTACCGCGATGGCCAGCCCCGCTTCCCGCATAGCCGGCAGATCGGGGACATCATCGCCGACAAAGGCGGCTTGCACGGGCTTGAGTTGCAACTCGGCGAGCATGTTCGCAAGAGCGGCCCGCTTGTCCCTGCAACGCAGAACCGTATGCCGGATGCCCAACTCGCTCAGGCGAAGGCGCAGCCCATAACTGTCCCGACCGGATATCACGCCGACCTCCATGCCGGCCTTCAGTAAGCACCGGATGCCGTAGCCGTCCCGCACTGAGAACCCCATTGCCCACTCGCTCCCACTTGCATCGGCGATATAGATCCGCCCGTCGGTGAGCACGCCGTCGGCATCCAGCGCCAGCAGGCGTATTCGTCCCGCTCTCGCCCGCAATGCCGTCGGTGTCGGCATCAGACGACGCCGGCACGCATCAGGTCATGGATGTTGAAGGCGCCGGCCAGTACGCCGTCGGCCACGACCAGCAAGGCGGTGATCTTGCGTTGCTTCATCTCCGCCACGGCCGCGGAGGCCAGCAGATCCGGCGCTACGGTCCAGCCTCCCCTGGTCATGACCTCAGCCATGCAGGTCGTCTTCAGTCCGACGCCGCGGTCCATCGCCCGTCTCAGGTCACCATCGGTAAACACTCCCAGGGCGCGTCCGGCGTCATCGGCAATCGCGGTCATGCCCAGGCCCTTGCGGCTCATTTCCAGCAGCCCCTCAGCCAGGGTGGCAGTGGGGGCAACCTGAGGAATGTCCTCGCCGCTGCGCATTACGTCCGATACCCGTACCAGCAGGCGCCGGCCCAGCCGGCCTCCGGGATGAGTGAGGGCGAACTCTTCGGCGGTAAAGCCCCGCGCTTTCAGCAGCGCCACCGCCAGCGCATCGCCAAGCGCCAAAGTGGCGGTGGTGCTGGCCGTCGGAGCCAAATTCAGCGGACAGGCTTCTTCCTTCACATAGGCATTCAGTACTGCCGTTGCGTGCCGCGCAAGAGTTGATTCCTCGCCGCCGGTCATCGCGATCAGCGGGACTCCTGCGCGCTTGAGCATTGGCAAGAGGCGCACGATTTCGTCCGTTTCCCCGGAATTGGACAGGGCGATTACGATGTCCTGGGACGTAATCATGCCCAGGTCCCCATGGCTGGCCTCGCCAGGATGCATGAAGAAGGCGGGGGTGCCGGTGCTCGCCAGGGTGGCGGCGATCTTGCCCGCAACGTGGCCCGACTTGCCCATACCGGTAACGACCACCCGCCCGTCGCTTTCCAGGCAAAGCCGGCAGGCCAACATGAAGTCATCGCCCAGGCGGTCCTCAAGCGCCGCCACTGCCTGGGCCTCGATTCTAAGGACCCGGCGGGCTTCCTCGACGAACGGCGACTTATCGGACATGGGTGGTCATGATAATCCCGGCCGCTCGGATCAGCTGACTCAGGCCGGCGATGCGCCAAGCGAAATGACCAGGCCCAGGTATAGCGCGAAAGGCAGCAACAGGCTGATACTCCAGGCCCGCCCGAGGCCGCCACGCCAGGCGCACAGGCGCGCCAAAAGGACGAACCAGAGCGTGAATCCCAGCAGCATGGGAACGTGCAGCGTTAGCAATTGCGGTGAGAAACCGGAGGGTGCGATGAGGCCGGCCACACCGATCACGACCAGGAGGTTGAAAATATTCGATCCTATGACGTTGCCCAGGGCGATCTCCGCTTCGCGTTTGAGCGCGCCGGCTATCGTGATGGCGAGCTCCGGCAGGCTGGTGCCTATGGCGACGATTGTGGCGCCGATCACCAACTCCCCCACTCCGGCTATCAAGGCCACCTGCTGAGCGCCCCGCACCAGCAATTCCGCTCCCAGCAGCAACAGGATAAGCCCGGCGGCTGCGTATACGGCATTGCGAGGCATGCTGCGCTGCACTGATTGCACCGGGCCGCTTTCGGCGCCCGCCCGGTGAAGCTCTCTTGAGCGGATGTTTCGCACCAGCACCCAAATCACGGCAGGCAGTGCGGCCAGCAATATGATGGCGTTGAGTCGCGAAAGGTACTGGTTGAGAAGCAGCAGGCAGGTCAGCACGGTTACCGCCGTCATGGTGCCCAAATCGACCCGCCCCGCGCCACGTTCGGGCTGCATTCCCATAAACAGCACGGCTGCCCCCAGCACCAGGCCGATGTTGGCGATATTCGAGCCCACGGCGTTTCCCAACGCCAGTTCCAGGCTGCCCCTGAAGGCGGCTACCGCGGCTACCACGGCCTCCGGCAGCGAAGTGGCGAAGCCGGCCAGGAACATCCCCACCAGCATTGGGGAAACACGCATGCGCCGCGCCCCGTCGGCGGCTCCGTCGATGAACAGGCGGGCGCCAAAGGGCAGCAGCACCAGGCCGGCGGCGGCGGCCAGCAACCATAGGACAAGTGAACTCACCTACGCGCCGGGAATCAAGAGTGTCATGTCGTGCAAATGCCTGTGCTCCCTAAGCGAGCGGCAACGTCGCCGGGCGAGAAAATAGACCCGGCTGAGCGACTTCCCATAGTGGTAACAGGCCCTAGTGTCGTGTCACGCGAGTACAGTCGCATCAGCGCTCCCCCCTTGGTTTGTGGCAAGGCGCGTTCCCGACGGGAATGGCGCCTCCCATTGCCAAGGGACGCAACGCGGCCACAGGCAAAGGGGGGAGCGCCCTTTGGGAGCGCTCGGAGCGCGCCACTGCGGCGTTGCAGCCCTGGGCAATACGTTCTAGTATTCCCTGCGGGCTGCGCCTTGCATTGGCGCGCTCCGAGCGCTCTGATGCGACTGTACTCGCGTGACACGACACTAGGGCGCATGATTCAAATAAAAGCTAAAATCCTATCGATGACGCCCGGGGAAATTTCTGCTCTGATTGCGGCGCACCTGCCCGGCTGCGAAGTTACCGTCGAGAGCGAGGATAACACGCACTTCAACGCGACTGTGGTTAGCGCGGCCTTTGATGGAGTTTCCGTTTTGGGCCGCCATCGCCTGGTATATGAAGCCCTGGGTTCGCGCATGGGAATGGAAATACACGCACTCTCGATACGGGCATTTGCGCCGGACGAATGGACCGGCCTGCGCGGGGAAAACATAGAGACGCCGCGTGGATAAGCTGGTCGTGTCCGGCGGCGTAACGCTGGATGGCGAAGTCCCCATTTCCGGCGCAAAGAACGCCGCCCTGCCGATTCTGGCGGCCTCGCTACTCAGCGCAGAGCCGCTGGAGCTGGCCAACCTGCCCGATTTGCACGATGTGCATACGATGTTGCGCCTCTTGAAGCTCCTTGGCGCCAAAGTGAACGGAGCCGCGCCCGGCAAGATCAGCGTTTCGATGGATACGCCGGAGTCGTACTCCGCACCCTACGAACTGGTGCGCACCATGCGGGCCTCGCTCCTCGTTCTGGGTCCCCTGGTAGGCCGTTTCGGACGCGCTGAAGTGTCCCTGCCGGGGGGCTGCGCGATCGGGGCCCGGCCCGTCGACATCCATGTCAATGCCTTGCGCAGTATGGGAGCGGAGGTGGATATTCGTGGCGGCTATATTTCCGCGCGCAGTGCAGGCTTGCGCGGCGCCCGCATTGACCTGCCGCTGCCCACCGTGACCGGCACCGAGAATATTCTGATGGCCGCGGTTCTGGCCAAGGGCGATACCGTTATCGAGAACGCCGCGCGCGAGCCCGAGATCCTTGACCTGGCGGCATGCCTGAACGCAATGGGTGCGCAGATTTCCGGGGCCGGTGGTTCCCGCATATTAATCAAGGGCGTCAAACGCCTGCATGGGGCTCAACGCGCGATATCGCCGGACCGCATTGAGGCCGGTACCTACCTGGTGGCCGGCGCCATGACCGGCGGACGAGTGGTGGCCCGCTTCAGCGGTGAGCTTGCGCTGGGAGAAGTGCTGGCGGCGCTGCGCAATACCGGCGCCAAGGTTCGCCGTGGAGACGGGTTCGTGGAGCTGGACATGCGGGGACAGAGGCCCCAGTCGGTCAACATCGTGACCGCGCCCTGGCCCGGCTTTCCCACCGACATGCAAGCGCAATTCACGGCCCTGAATTCCATTGCCTCGGGCCACGCGCTGGTCCGGGAAAGCGTCTTCGAGCAGCGTTTCATGCACGTAGCGGAGCTCAAGCGCATGCGGGCCGATATTGAACCCCTGGGGCGCGAGGTCCTGATCCGCGGAGTACCGCGGCTGCAGGGTGCGCCGGTGATGGCCACGGATCTGAGGGCTTCGGCCAGCCTGGTGCTCGCCGCGCTGGTCGCCGAAGGCGAAACGGTGATTCACCGGATTTACCACGTAGACCGCGGATATGAGCGAATTGAGCAAAAGCTGAGCGGCCTTGGGGCGGTGATCCGGCGCGTATAATCCGTGCCATGATTTTGTATTCCAGTCCAACCAATCTTCATAGTCACCGGGTTCGAATAGTTGTAGCGGAAAAGAACATCGGTGTGCGAATCGTGCAGATTCGGGACGGCAATCTTCCGCCCGACATACAGCTTCTGAATCCCTATAACTCCCTGCCCACGCTGGTGGATCGCGAACTGGCGGTATACCACTCCCGCATCATCATCAACTACTTGGACGAGCGTTTCCCGCAGCCGCCGTTGATGCCGGTCGATCCCAAGCGCAGGGCGCATTTCCGGCTGGCTCTTCACCGTATCGAACACGATCTCTACGTCCTTGCGGCAAAGTTGGATCGTGGCAGCGCGTTGGGCGAGAAGCGGCAGTTGAGAGAAGCCATGATAGAGGTGTCGGAAGCGGTTGAAGCGAGACGCTTTTTCCTGGGCGACGAGTTCTCGCTGGTCGATTGCAGCCTGGCTCCGCTGCTTTGGCGGCTGCGCAGCTACGGTATCGACCCGGGGCCGCGCGCCGAGGCGCTGTACGGCTATATGCGCCAAGTTTTTGACCGGCCTTCATTTGTGGAGGGCCTTTCGGAACTGGAGCGGGACATGCGCCCGCTGGCTGCATGAGCGTCCGGCGATTCGGCCGGGGCGGGGAGGAAGGTTGGGTGCGATGAGCGATGGAGCGGTGTCGCTGCGCCCGTACCTGTTGCGCGCCGTTCACGAATGGATTACCGATCGCGGTGATACTCCGCAGGTGGTTGTGCAGGCCGACCGCGAAGACGTGCAGGCGCCCAAGGATCGGATCAAGGATGGTCGCCTGGTACTGAATGTCAGCTACCAGGCGACACGCAATCTGCAACTGGGCAAGGAAGCCTTGAGCTTTGAGGCCCGGTTCGGTGGCAGGGCGCGCCCCGTTTCTGTGCCGCTGGACGCGGTCTTGTGTATCTATTCGCGCGAAACCGGCCAGGGCGTCGTGCTGACCGAGCAGCTGGGCGCCGCTTTCGGGAAAGTCGGCGGTAAGTCGCCTGAGCCGCCCCCGCGTGGGACTCCCAAGCTGCGCCTGGTCAAGTAAGCGCGTCGTCGAGCAGGCAGCACAGGCAGTGGATGGCGAGCAGGTGGATTTCCTGGATGCGTGCCGTACGGGTGTGCGGGACTCGCAATTCCACATCTCCTTCCCGCAGCGCTCTTGAGACTTCCCCCCCGTCACAGCCGGTGAAGGCAATCACGCGCATGCCCACCCGCTGAGCGGCGTGTACGGCAGCTGTGACATTGGCCGAAGCGCCTGAAGTGCTGATTGCCAGCAAAACGTCTTCCGGCTTGCCCAGTCCACTGATTTGACGGGAGAAGATTTCCCGGTAATCGCGGTCGTTGGCGATCGAAGTAAGGGTGGAGGAATCCGTTGTCAGTGCGATTGCCGCAAGACTGGCTCGCTCGGTTTCGAAACGGTTCAGCAATTCCGACGCGAAATGTTGGGCATCGGCCGCCGAACCCCCGTTTCCGCAACTGAGAACCTTGCCGCCGGCGTCCAGGCTGGAGAGGATCAGCTGCGCAGCCTCTGCAATCGGGCCGGCCAAGGTGTCGGCGGCACGAGAATGTGCCTCAAGACTCTCGGCGAATTCCCGTGTGACTCGTTCAGCGTCCATCAAATTGCAGGGCATCGCGGATCCAGCGGATCCTGGGGCGGGCGCCGCGGGTCAGGATGCCCACGACATCAAAGCGCAGCATCATACCGCTGAATTGCGGATAATCGTGAACGAAGGATCGCGCCGCCCGTGTCAGGCAACGAATTTTTCTCACGGTAACGAAAGCCTCCGGTGCGCCGTAGCGGTCGCTGCGGCGTGCCTTGACCTCCACTACAACCAGCGCGGCGCCGTCCTGCATGACCAGATCCAGCTCGCCGTAGCGGCATCGATAATTCGCCGCCAGCACTTTGAGTCCTCGCGCCTCAAGGTGGCGCTGCGCCAGCCTTTCGGCTGCCTTTCCCGGAGCTGGCGTCGTGTCACGCGACACTCGGCCGGGGGCGTCGCGCGGTTGTTCTACTGCGCGGTTTGAGTGGTCTTGAGCTCGCCGTTTACTACGCGCGTCCATGCCAATTCCCTTTCCAGCCCGCCATCCGAAGAACGGTGCACGATGCCCGTCAGGCCCCTAATTCCTTTGCCGAGAGCGCCCGGCCCATGGTGGAGAGCAAGCGCCAGCTTGAAACTGTCGTAGCCCATGGCAAAAAGAGCAATGTTCAATTCCGACGTCGAGAGCCGGTCCAATGCAAGTTGGCCGTGGGAGACTTGCACATGCCCCTCCGCCAGCAGCGGCAGGGCCGGCATTTCCACGCCGTTCAGGTCGCGATTATCTGGATTTTCCGGAAGATAGATATTCTGAGTGGCGAAGATCGGTAGATCGCCCGAGTAGTTGTAGCGCAGTTGCGGAACCAGTAACTGGCCCTGGGGAGCGCGCGCCACCACAAACACCAGATCGGTGTCTTGGCGGCGGCGGGGCTGAAAACTCAGATTCCTTCCCAGCCGCCGTTGCAGCTGCTGGTGCCGGCGGCTGCTCGCGCCTATCTTGAGCAGGCGGCCGATTTGGTCCGAATAATCCACCGCGGTCAGGCTGTATTGCTCCCTGGCGATGAGTTCACCGCCGCCCGCCTGGAACTCCTCTAAGAAACTGCGATAGATTCGCCGCCCCCAGTTGGTGCCGGGATACAGGATCAGGGCTCGGCGCAAGCCCTTTGCCAGAGCCTGGCGAGCAGCCTGGCGCGCTTCGTGTTCCGGGGCCAGCGCGAATTCCTCAAAGTGGGGTGGAGGCGCCCGGCCGCGCAAGCGGTTCAAGGCCAGCGTGGGCAATTCACCCGCGACCGCCGCCACCCTTTCAACCGATTCGGGCAGCAGAGGTCCCACAATGAAATCTGCACCTTCGGCGGCCGCGAGACTCCAGGCCCGAGGCGCATCGCTGACATCGGCGACCTCGTAGAACACTACGTCCGGAGCAGCGCAGCCCGACATCAGGGCATAGCGGGCTGCCAGGATTCCGTCCCGCAAGGAGCGCAGAGCATTCGAGTAACCCCGCGACCCCGGCAGCAGCACTGCGATACGCGAGGGCATCCGGATGGAATTGCAGATCTCGGGTGTGATTGTGTCAGCCAGCAAGGCGAATGCCGGGTGATCAGGGAATCGTGCGCGCCAATCGTTCAGCGCAGCCCCGGTTTCCGTCGGGTCCTGTTCGAGCTCATCCGCCAGCAACGCCAGTTCTATCCATCCGCGCGGAACGCCGTCTACGCCGTCGGTGGTCAACTGAGAGCGATACTCGCGCAGCAGCGACCAGGTCAAGCCGGCAGTCCTGACGTCGGCTTTACCAAAGCCGGCGCCCAAAAGCGTCAATTCAGCCAGCGCCTGTGCTGGCTGTTGCAAGGCAAACAGGAGTTCAGACCGGGCCCGCAGCAGATCGGGCGCCAGATCGGAAAATTCGCCGGGGTCAATTCCCGCCAGACGGTCATAGGCCGCCCGCGGACCTTTCAGGGCACGCTCGCTCTCGGCTGCTGCAAGCGCCCACAGGGCGAGCCATTGCGGAAAGGGCTCAATGTCCAGTAACTCATCCAGCGCCCGCCGATGCAGTCCCCCGCGCCCCGCTTCGCGAGCCGCCAGGATTCGATATTGCTGACGTTCCCGGGCGGGCGCGCGGCGAACCATGGACAGGTAAACTTGGCGAGCGGCGCCGTGATCTCCGGCTTGCGAAAGCGTTTGTGCTTGTTTGTCCAGGGCTGCCAGTTCCTGGCTGGAAGCGCCTGTCCTTCCGGCGGAGGTGCAAGCCGCAAGGGCGACTAGCGCTATGCTTGCAAGCGCTATGGGCCGGGCGCTTCGCCGAATCAGGCAGCTCTCGGAGCGCTTGGCGGTGCGCGGCCGGGTGGGCAAGGAGGTGGACATATGGCGGTCGAGAAAGTGACGGGGCCGGACGTGCCGGAGGAAGCGGGGGCCTTGTTTGTTGCCGCCACTCCGATTGGCAACCTCAATGATATCAGCACCCGGCTGGGATCGGTCCTGAAGCGCGTTTCGCGCGTCGCGGCAGAGGATACGCGGCGTGCCGGCAAGCTACTGCAAAGCGTGGGCGCTCGCCCCACCTTAATATCGCTACACGCCCACAATGAGCGGTCGAGGATTCCGCAGTTGTTGCGGGCATTGCTGGCCGGCACCGACCTGGTGCTGTTGTGCGACGCCGGCACTCCAGGCATCAGCGATCCGGGAATGCGGCTGGTTTGGGAGGCCAGGCAGGCCGGAATCCGCGTCATTCCCTTGCCCGGTCCCTGCGCGGCGGTGGCGGCGCTGTCGGTAGCCGGATTCCCGGCGGACCGGTTTCGTTTCGAGGGATTTCTCCCGGCCCGGTCGGCAGCCCGGCGCGCTCGGCTTGAAGAGTTAAAGGCGGTTCACGAAACCCTGGTGTTCTTCGAAGCCGTTCACCGGCTGGCAGCGGCGCTTGAGGACTTGGCCGAGGTATTCGGCCCGCAACGCAATGCATTTCTCGCTCGCGAGTTGACCAAGCTCCACGAGAGCGCCTACGGGGAAACCCTGGGTGACTTATGCGCTGCCGCGGAATCGGGGGCAATTGTCGCCAAGGGCGAGTTCACCCTGGTGGTACGCGGTAGCGGCAAGCAGGACGCGGATACAGGCGCTCTGGATACCGTGCTCAAAACTCTGCTCGAGGAACTTCCCACTCGCCAGGCTGCGCGCCTTGGCGCCACTATTTCGGGGACCTCGCGCCGCCTTGCCTATCAGCGCGCACTGGCGCTGCGGCGGTCCGAGTAGCCGGCCCCGGGCCCGGGGGATCATGCGCCTTGTGCATATAATGATGGGCTGCTTTACTGCGCCGCCTCCCGCATGCCCAAGACCTCTCTTTTTACCTCCGAATCCGTTTCAGACGGCCATCCGGACAAGCTGGCGGACCAGATCTCCGATGCGGTATTAGACGAAATTCTGTCGCGGGATAAGGATGCGCGCGTCGCGGCGGAGGTTCTGATCAAGACCGGGTTCGTGCTGGTGGCCGGAGAAATCACCACCTCCACCTGGGTGGACCTGGAGGCGCTGGTGCGGGCCCTGGTGCAGGATGTGGGCTACAACAGTTCCGAGCTGGGCTTCGATGGCTCCACCTGCGGCGTTCTGAACGCAATCGGCAAGCAGTCACCCGACATCCGAAGGGGAGTGAACGCGGGAGAAGGCAAGCCGCTGGGCGCCGGCGACCAGGGCATGATGTTCGGCTTCGCCTGCAAGGACACTCCGGCCCTGATGCCTGCTCCCATCGATCTTGCGCATCGCCTTATGCGCAGGCACGCAGAGTTACGGGCCTCCGGCGAATTGGCCTGGCTGCGGCCGGACGGCAAGGCACAGGTTACGGTTCTCTACGAGGACTATCGGCCGGTTGCCGTTCGCGACGTGGTTCTATCGACCCAGCACTCACCGGACGTTTGGCCGAACAATTATCCGCGTGGCTGTTGTCCGCCTGATTTTGAAGAGGCCATCGTCGAGCAACTGATCAAACCGGTGCTTGGGCCGCAGTGGCTGGGCGGGCCGATCAACTACCTGGTCAATCCCGCCGGCCGGTTTGTCGAGGGTGGGCCGCAAGCCGATTGCGGTCTCACCGGGCGCAAGATTATCGTCGATACCTATGGCGGAATGGCTCGCCACGGGGGCGGCGCGTTCTCCGGCAAGGACCCATCCAAGGTGGACCGGTCAGCCGCCTATGCCGCCCGGCATGTGGCGAAGAATATCGTTGCCGCAGGCTTGGCCGAGCGCTGTGAAATTCAGATCTGCTATGCCATCGGCAAGCCCGAGCCGGTAGCGGTTGACGTGGAGAGTTTCGGCACCGGCACGGTCAGCGACGAGCACCTGAGAACCCTGGTTCGCGCTCATTTCGATCTGTCGGTGGAGGGCATCATCGAGGCATTGAATCTGAAGCATACCCTGTACCGTCCAGCTGCGGCGTTCGGTCATTTCGGGCGGGACGAAAGCCGTTTCAGTTGGGAAGCGACCGACCGCGCGGCGGAGCTTGCCGGCGACGCGCCGGGCGTGAGGGTGGCCTGATATGTCCCCAACGGCAGTAGCTCGGCTCCACGGCGACTACCAGGTCGCGGATATGTCGCTGGCCGACTTCGGCGAGCGCGAAATCGCCATTGCGCGCAGCGAAATGCCGGGATTGATGGCGTTGCTGGATGAATACGGCGACAGCCGGCCGTTGGCGGGAGCCCGGATCGCAGGCTGCCTGCATATGACGGTGCAAACTGCCGTGTTGATAGAAACGCTGCTCGAACTGGGCGCTGAAGTGCGCTGGTCATCGTGCAACCGGCTATCCACGCAGGATCACGCGGCCGCCGCGATGGCCCGCCGCGGCATTCCGGTTTTTGCCTGGAAGGGCGAGACTGAGGAAGAATACGTTCGCTGCGTCGCGCGCACGATTACGGGCCCCGGGGGGTGGGCGCCCAATTTGCTGCTCGACGATGGCGGGGACCTGACCCGGATTGTTCACGAAGAACACCCTAAGCTTGCCGATAGGCTGCTGGGGCTCAGCGAGGAAACCACCACCGGAGTTCATCGCCTCTACCAGATGCACGAAGCGGGGACCCTGCGCTGCCCGGCCATGAACGTCAATGACTCGGTCACCAAATCCAAGTTCGACAACCTGTACGGATGTCGTGAATCGCTGGTTGACGGGATCAAGCGCGCCACCGACGTGATGGTGGCCGGCAAGATCGCCGTCGTTTGCGGATACGGAGACGTGGGCAAGGGATGCGCGCAGTCTCTCAAGGGCTTGGGCGCCCGCGTGTGGATCACCGAGATCGATCCGATCTGCGCCCTGCAGGCGGCAATGGAGGGTTATCCCGTCGTCACCATGGACCAGGCCTGTGACCAAGCGGACATATTCGTAACCGCAACCGGCAACAAGGGCGTTATCGGCTACGACCACATGGTCCGCATGAAAGATCAGGCCATCTTGTGCAACATCGGCCATTTTGACGTGGAAATCGACGTCGCCGGCCTGGAAGATTGTGACTGGGAGGAAATCAAACCCCAGGTCGATCACGTTATCTTTCCGGACGGCAAGCGGCTCATCCTGCTGGCCAAGGGGAGGCTGGTCAACTTGAGCTGCGCCACCGGGCACCCGAGTTTCGTCATGTCCGCGAGCTTTACCAACCAGGTGCTGGCGCAGATTGAGTTGCTCACGCGCGACATTTACGCGATCGGGGTTCACACCCTGCCACGCCACCTTGACGAGAAAGTGGCGCGCCTGCATCTGCCCAAGCTGGGGGCTGCGCTGACCCGTCTCAGTCCGGAACAGGCCGAGTATCTCGGCATCCCCGAGACCGGACCGTTCAAGCCGGATCGGTATCGCTACTAACCGACACTAGTGCGCTGCCCCGGCCGCCCGAAGACCACCGAAGGATTCCAACAATGCAGGTATTCAATTCTCTTCGCGAATATGCCGAGGCCATGGAACGGCAGGGCAAGCTGTTGCGCATCGCGGACATGGACCAGGACAAGTACGAGATGACTGCGTTTTCCTATCGCCTTGAGGATCGCATGCGCACCGCCGCGCCGGCATTCCTGGTGGAACGCACCAGGATGAACGGGACCTGGTACGAAACTCCCGTGATCTGCAATGTTCTCAACAGCTTCAAGACTGTCGCCATGTGCCTGGGGATCGAAGACCTCTCGGATGACGAGAGTGAGATGAACCAGGTGGTGGAGCGTGAGCTGCTCACACACATGGACGAGAATTACCGCTTCGAACAGATGCCTCCGGTGGAAGTTGACGCGTCGGACGCTCCCTGCAAGGAGGTCAAGCTGTTCGGCGAGGACGCCAACCTCGACCGTTTCCCCTGGATTCAGAACAATCCGGCTGATGGGGGGCGATTCATCAGTACCGGCTCCGTCATCATGGAAGACCCAAACATCGGACGCAATGTCGGCACCTACCGGCTACAGGTCAAGGGACCGCAAAAGCTGGGCATTTGCTTTACCGGGCAAAACCACGGCGCGATGATGATGCGCAAAGCCATTGCGGCAGGAAAGAAAAGCGTCCCTTGCGTGATAGCCACCGGCCTGGATCCCATTACCTGGATGATGAGCAGTACCCGGGTCGGCGAATTGGGTGACGACGAATTTGCGCTGTCAGGCGGCTTTCGCGGCCAGCCGGTGGAGCTGGTCCGGGCCGAAACCAACTCCCTGATGGCGCCGGCGCATGCCGAGATCGTCATAGAGGGAGAAATCAGCACGGACAGGGAAATGGAGGGTCCGTACGGCGAGATGCTTGGATACATTGGCGAACCGGCGCCCAATCACTACATGACGGTTACCGCCATCACCCACCGCAAGAAGCCCTGGGTCTATAACATCTGGCCCGGTATCGGCGGGGCGTATCTCACCTGGCCGTGGCAGGTCGGGCATTTCGCGCGATTGAAGAGAATCATGCCCAACCTGGTAAAGCTGCACGTGCCGCCTGATATCCCCACCATGGTGATTGCCTGCATCAACAAGCGCATGCCCGGCGAAGGGATCGAAGCCGGCCTGTTGATCATGGGCTACAGAATGGTTGGGTTCAGCAAGAAGATGATTATCATCCTCGACCAGGATGTGGACCCCACCGACCTCTCCAGGGTGATGCATGCGGTGGGCACTCGCTGGCAGCCATGGCCGGCCAGCCTGACGGTAAAGCAGACTTTTTCTTTCATGATCGATCCCAGTACCCATCGCAACGCGCTGTCCAGCAAGATCCTGATCGACGCCACGCGCCAGCTGCCTGCCGAGGGCGGCCCGAATGTGTTTGCCGAGGACAACCGGACTGTGATGGAAGAGCGCGCCGCGGATGCTTTCGAGTTGGTCGATCAGCGGTGGGAAGAGTATTTCGCGGACTAGTGTTGTGTCACGCCTTGCCACGGACCAGGGGAGACGCGCTGATGCGACAATACAGGCGTGACACAACACTAGGCGTGGCCGAACAGCAGCCCATGAAGTATTTCGGCACCGATGGCGTGCGCGGCACGGTGGGCAAGCATCCGATGACGGCCGAGTTCGCGCTGCGCCTGGCTGGAGCGGCCGCTCGCGCCTTGCTGCCCCGGGGCGGCAAGGTGGTGATCGGCAAGGACACGCGGGTGTCCGGCTATATGTTCGAATCGGCCCTGGAAGCCGGATTTGTCGCGGCCGGGGCCGACGTGCGGCTGTCCGGCCCCCTGCCTACGCCCGGGGTGGCCCTGCTTACCCGCGAACTTGGCGCCGATCTGGGCGTGGTAATCAGCGCGTCGCACAACGCCTACTGCGACAACGGCATCAAGTTCTTCAAGCACGACGGCTTCAAGCTTGCTACCGAGGAGGAGGCACTGATCGAAAGCCATCTCGGCGATGCCGCTGTCACGCTGGATTCGACCGCGCTGGGCCAGGTGCGCCGCGTTGATGATGCCCTGGAGCGTTACGAGAAGCACTGCCTCGACACGGTGCCCCACGGCATGTCCCTGGAAGGGGTCAAAATCGTGGTGGACTGCGCGCACGGCGCTTCCTACCGCGTGGCGCCGGCCACACTGACGGCGCTGGGCGCGGAACTGGTGCCTTTGGGCTGCTCTCCGAACGGGCGGAACATCAATGACCGCTGCGGCGCCACCGAGCCCGATCTGTTGCGGCGCACGGTACGGGCAGTCGAGGCCGACGTGGGCATCGCCCTGGATGGCGACGGCGACCGCGTGATCATGGTGGACAGCAACGGCGCGATTCTGAATGGCGACAAGTTGCTTCTGATCCTGGCGCGGGCCCGAAGGGACGCAGGCCGGCTCAAGGGCCCGGTAGTGGGAACCGAAATCAGCAGCATGGCGCTTGAACGCGCCTTGCAGGAACAGGGGATCAACTTCTGCCGGGCTGACGTCGGCGACCGCCAGGTTGTGAACATGCTGCGCCAGCGTGGCGGCAACCTGGGCGGAGAAAGCTCCGGACACATTCTGTGCCTCGACAAATCGACCACCGGCGATGGACTGATTGTTGCATTGGAAGTCTTGTCCGTCATGCGCGGGAAAAACAGCTCGCTGTCCGATCTTGCCGTGGATATGCCGCACATGGAGCAGGCCAACCTCAGCGTGCCGTCCAATGGCGCGTGCAAGCTGGCGGACCCGGAAGTGGAGAAGGCGCTACGCGCTGCGCGGGAGCTGCTGGGTGCGGACGGCCGGGTCGTGGTGCGCCCCTCGGGTACGGAGCCGGTGGTTCGCATAATGGCCGAAGGACCGAACCGCGCCCTGGTAGAGAAGGCGGCCGCGCGCGTTGCGCAAGCGCTCAATTCCCGCCGCGCTTCCGCCTGAAGGGACCCGGCAATGGCAGACCGCCGCCCGATTGTGGCCGGCAACTGGAAGATGCACGGCAGCCGGGCAACGGTCAGGGAACTTGCGGCGAGCCTGTCCCGACCTCTTGGAGGGCAGTCGTCGGCCGTGCCCGAAGTTGTGGTGTTTCCGCCGTATCCGTACCTGGCCGCGGTCAGGCGGGCCTTGCAGGATTCCTGTAGAGCAGGCCACTTGCAGGTAGGCCTGGGCGCCCAGGATGTTTCCGTCCACGAAAAGGGCGCGCATACCGGGGAAGTATCCGCCGCCATGCTTGCCGACTGCGGGTGCAGCCACGTTCTGGTGGGGCACTCGGAGCGGAGGGCTGCGTTCGCCGAGTCCGACGAATTGGTGGCGCAGAAGTTTCTCAAGGCGGCTGAACACGGATTGACGCCGGTTCTTTGCGTGGGCGAAACGCTGGATGAACGCACCGACGGACGAACCGGCGAGGTCGTTCTGAGACAGCTCGGGGCGATTCTTGCAGGTTGCGGAGCCAGGGGGTTCGAGCGAGCAATTCTGGCCTATGAGCCGGTGTGGGCGATCGGCACCGGTCACACCGCCACACCGGACCAGGCACAGGCAGTACACGCCCTGTTGCGCGGTGAAATAGCCCGCGCCGATGCTAGAATTGCAGTTGGACTACGTATTCTTTACGGGGGCAGTGTTAATGGCGCCAATGCTACTGCGCTGTTGGCACAACCCGACATTGACGGCGGTTTGGTGGGCGGGGCTTCATTGGACGTAAAGGACTTTTGGCGGATCATTAACGGCGGCATAGCGGGGTAGCGATTCTGTATCAGCAATTATTCCTGGCGGCGCATGTGCTGGTCGCTCTTCTGATTATTGTCTTTGTGCTGTTGCAGCGCGGGAAAGGCGCGGAAACGGGCGCGGCTTTCGGTTCCGGTGCTTCGGGTACGGTCTTCGGCGCGCGTGGCTCGGCGAATTTCCTTTCGCGTGTCACGGCGGTCCTGGCCACGCTGTTTTTTGCAACCAGCCTGATCCTGACTGCCATAGGCAGGCCGAAGCCGGAGGAGAGCCTTCTGGACACCTTGCCGCAGGCCGTGCCGGTCGAAGAAGAGGCGCCGCTTGAGGCGGAAAGCGATGACCTTCCGCAGCTGCCTGTGGAAGAACCCGCGGAGCAACCTGAACCCGAGCAGCAATGATACGAGAATTCATTCCTGGCCGATGTGGTGGAATTGGTAGACACGCTGTCTTGAGGGGGCAGTGGCGTAAGCCGTGCCGGTTCGAGTCCGGCCATCGGCACCACTAGTGTCGCGTGACACGACACTAGCGCCGGTAAACGCTGTGGGAGGCCCTGGACCTATAGGACTCGCAGGACAAGCGTCCATCGTTTCGTAATGCCGGCCGTTTACCTTCCCGTGCTGATCTACCTGTGCGTGGCCTTTGCCATCGCGCTGGCTTTGCTCGGACTGGGGCTGTTACTGGGCCGCGGGAAGCGTGACGAAAGCAAGCTGGAGCCGTACGAGTGCGGCTTTGACGCGTTTGAGGATTCGCGCATGCGGTTTGACGTGCGCTACTACCTGGTTGCCATCCTGTTTATCATTTTCGACCTGGAAATCGCTTTCTTGTTTCCCTGGGCAGTTGCGCTGGACGCCATAGGTGTGCAAGGCCTGATCGCGATGGGCATCTTCCTGCTGGTCCTGGTGGTTGGTTTTCTCTACGAGTGGCGCAAGGGGGCCCTGGAATGGGACTGATGTCGCTTAACACGACACTGGAGCAAGACACGGCCGGCCCGCGGATTGAGGGCATGTCCGACACGCTCAACGAGGCGCGTGAGCAAGGTTTCGTAGTGACCCCCCTGGACAAGCTGCTGAATTGGGCGCGGACCGGCTCGATGTGGCCCATGACCTTCGGTTTGGCGTGTTGCGCGGTGGAAATGATGCATGCGGGCGCGGCGCGCTACGACCTCGACCGCTTCGGCGTCATGTTCCGGCCCAGCCCCAGGCAGTCCGACGTCATGATCGTGGCCGGAACCCTGTGCAACAAGATGGCTCCTGCTCTGCGGCGCGTTTATGACCAGATGCCGGAACCGCGCTGGGTGATTTCGATGGGCTCCTGCGCCAACGGCGGGGGCTATTACCACTACGCCTATTCGGTTGTTCGTGGCTGCGACCGCATTGTGCCGGTGGACGTTTACGTGCCGGGTTGCCCTCCAACGGCCGAGGCGCTGTTCTACGGCATTCTGCAATTGCGCAACAAGATCCGTCACAGCAAGGCGCTGGCGCGCCCCGAGCCCGATTCCTGAGCGAATCGTCTGATGTCCGCACGCCTCGAGTCCATGGCCGAAGCCCTGCGCGCGCGCTTTGCCGGCGTTCTGCACCGGCGTGAATCATCCTGCGGCGAACTCAGTCTTGACCTTGACCCGTCGGACCTTGTGGCTACCGCCACCGCCCTGCGCGACGAGAAAGCATTTGCCTTTGCCTCGCTGATCGACGTCTGCGGTGTGGACTACCTGGGCTATGGCCGGGTCCAATGGCGCACCGAACAGGCGACCGAAACGGGATTCAGCCGGGCAGTGGAAGCGGGCGCCATGGCGAGCGGCGGGGCCGCCGGCCGTGAGAGCGAGTCCGTGGATCAACCGGCGCGATTTGCGGCGGTCTATCATCTCCTGTCGTTGCGCCACAACGTGCGCCTGCGGCTGCGGGTGTTTGCCGAGGGCGAGAATCCGCCGCTGGTGCCGACGGTTACCAGGATCTGGCAAGCCGCGGACTGGTTCGAGCGCGAGGCCTTCGATCTGTTCGGCATCGTGTTCGAAGGCCATGGCGACCTGCGCCGGATACTCACCGACTACGGTTTTATCGGGCATCCCTTCCGCAAGGACTTCCCTTTAAGCGGCAAAGTGGAAGTGCGTTATGACGAGGCGAAGCGCCGGGTGGTGTACCAACCCGTCAGCATAGAACCGCGAACCCTGGTCCCGCGCGTTATTCGCGACGACAACCGTTACCGGCCGGAGCTGCGCAGCGAACCGTCCGGCAATGGCAATGGCGAGGAGCGGCCGGCCGATGGCTGAATTCCAGAGCTACACGATGAACTTCGGGCCGCAGCATCCCGCCGCCCACGGCGTATTGCGGCTGGTGCTGGAAATGGACGGCGAAGTGGTGGTGCGAGCCGACCCGCACATCGGGCTCCTGCATCGGGCTACCGAAAAGCTGGTCGAATCCAAGCCCTACAACCAGAGCATCGGCTACATGGACCGCCTGGATTACGTGTCCATGATGGCCAACGAGCACGGTTACGTTTTGGCCATCGAGAAGCTCCTGGGGATTGAGCCGCCGCTGCGGGCCCGCTACATCCGGGTCATGTTCGACGAGATCACACGAATCCTCAATCACCTCTTGTGGCTGGGCTGCCACGGCCTGGATGTGGGCGCGATGACGATCTTTCTGTACTGTTTTCGCGAGCGCGAGAACCTCATGGACTGCTACGAGGCGGTTTCCGGCACGCGCATGCACGCCACCTACTACCGGCCGGGCGGCGTCTATCGCGACCTGCCCGATGCCATGCCCAGGCATCTGGTGCAGCCGAGCCGCAAGCGCGACTCAGGCCGCGACCAGGCATTGGACGAGGGCCGCCAAGGCTCGCTGCTGGATTTCATCAAGCATTTCACCGATCGATTCCCTGCCCGGGTGGAGGAGTATGAGACGCTCCTTACCGAAAACAGGATCTGGAAGCAGCGCACGGTGGGCATCGCTGTGGTCTCTCCCGAGCGGGCCATCAACCTGGGGTTTACCGGTCCTATGTTGCGCGGTTCGGGCGTCGAGTGGGACCTGCGCAAGAAGCAGCCCTATGCCGCCTACGCGGACATGGACTTCGACGTGCCGGTCGGAGTCAATGGCGACTGTTACGACCGCTATCTGGTGCGCGTGGAGGAGCTGCGCCAGTCCAATCGGATTATTCGCCAGTGCGTTGATTGGCTGCGCCACAACCCCGGCCCGGTCATGGTGGATGACTACCAGCTGGCGCCCCCCAAGCGGGCCGAAATGAAGGAGAACATGGAGTCCTTGATCCACCATTTCAAACTGTTTACCGAGGGCTACTGCGTGCCCGAGGGCGAAGCCTATGCGGCGGTGGAGCACCCCAAGGGTGAATTCGGCGTGTACCTGGTTTCCGACGGCGCCAACAAGCCTTTCCGGGTCAAGATTCGAGCGCCCGGATTTGCCCATCTGGCAGCCATGGACGAAATGGTGCGCGGACACATGCTTGCCGACGTAGTGGCGACCATAGGCACCATGGACGTCGTCTTCGGCGAAATCGATCGGTAGTGCGGGCGGCATGAGCAAAGTAACCGTGCTTTCCAACGGCGCGCGGGCCGCAATTCGCGAATCGGCGCGGCGTTTTCCTCCGGGTCGGCAACGCTCGGCGGTGCTCGATGCGCTGCGCCAGGCCCAGGAAGAGAATGGCGGTTGGCTGTCTGTCGGGCTGATGGACGCAGTGGCGGAACAATTGGAAATCCCGCCGATCCAGGTCTATGAGGTGGCTACCTTCTATTCCATGTTCGAAGTCCGGCCGGTTGGCCGGCATTGCGTATCGGTATGCACCAATATTTCCTGCTGGCTGCGCGGTGGGGAGGAACTGCTCGCCCACCTGGAGAACCGGTTGGGCATCCCGGTGGGCGCAAGCACCGCGGACGGGCGAATTTTCCTCAAGAAAGAAGAGGAGTGTCTTGCGGCCTGCACCGGTGCGCCAATGATGATGGTGGATCACACCTATCACGAGAACGTCACGCCCGAAGCGGCCGACCGCATTATTGGAAACCTCGATCCATGAGCATGAAGCTGGTCCACGTTTGCATGCCGCCGGCCGGCTCACAGAGGCCGTGGCGGCTTGAGACCTATGAAGCTTGTGGAGGCTATAGTGCCTGGCGGCGGGTGTTGGCGGGCGATCTCACGGCTGCGGAAATTCTGCAGACGGTCAAGGAGTCCGGCTTGCGCGGACGCGGGGGAGCCGGTTTCCCTACCGGTTTGAAATGGAGCTTCATGCCCAAAGACTGCGAGCAGCCCAGCTACCTGGTCTGCAACTCCGACGAGAGCGAGCCGGGCACCTGCCACGACCGCGACATCCTGCGCTACAACCCGCACGCGCTCATTGAAGGCATGGCCCTGGCGGCCTATGCCATGGGCGCTACAGTCAGCTACAACTACATTCGCGGAGAATTCCTGGGCGAACCCGTGCCCAGGTTTTTGGAAGCGCTTGACGAAGCGCAGGGCGCGGGCCTGATCGGACGCGGGCTGGGAGCGGCCGGCGTCAATTTCGAGTTGCATCCGTTCGTAGGGGCGGGCGCTTATATCTGCGGAGAGGAAACCGGCCTGCTGGAATCCCTGGAAGGCAAGCCGGGCAAACCGCGCTTCAAGCCCCCGTTTCCGGCCCAGAGCGGGCTCTACGGCCGCCCCACCACGGTCAACAACACTCAGACGCTGGCATGCGTGCCGGCCATCGTCGATAAGGGTGCGGACTGGTTCAAGTCATTGGGCCCTGCGAACTCCGCCGGCACCATGATTTATTCGGTTTCCGGCCATGTGGAGCGCCCGGGAAATTACGAAGCCCCCCTGGGCGTCTCATTCAACGAACTGCTGGAACATGCCGGGGGCGTATGGCGCGGCCGCAGCCTCAAGGCGGTCATACCCGGTGGCTCATCGGTTCCGGTGTTGCCGGCCGAACTCATTCGAGAATGCTCGATGGACTATGACTCGCTCAGCGAAGCGGGCTCCGCACTGGGGACCGGCGCGGTGATCGTGATGGACGATCAAACCTGCATGGTGAGCGTATTGCGGCGCATCGCGCGCTTCTACTACGCCGAGTCCTGCGGGCAGTGCACCCCCTGCCGCGAAGGAACCGGTTGGCTGTACCGGATGTTGACCCGCATGCTTGAGGAACGGGCCCAGATTTCGGATCTGGATTTGCTGCTGAACGTGGCGAACAATATCGAAGGGCACACGATCTGTGCCCTGGGCGATGCCGCGGCTTGGCCGGTGCAGAGCTTCCTAAAGCACTTTCGCGGTGAATTCGAAACCAAGATCCTGGGCCGGTCGCCGGCGGCACGTGAGCGAGAGGCTGCCTATGCCTGACCAGACCGTCCGATTCAGCGTAAACGGCCGAGAGCTTAAAGGCGCGCCCGGAGAAATGTTGATTGCCGTCACCGATCGTGCCGGCATCTATGTTCCCCGGTTTTGCTACCACCCCAAACTGAGTGTGGCCGCAAACTGCCGCATGTGCCTGGTGGAGGTGGCGGGGGCGCCCAAGCCGATGCCGGCCTGCGCCCTCCCGGTGGCCGAGGGCATGAAGGTGGAAACCCGCTCCGAGCGCGCCGTTTCCGCGCAGCGCGCCACGATGGAGTTCCTGCTCATCAATCATCCGCTGGACTGCCCCGTGTGCGATCAGGGCGGCGAGTGCGAGCTGCAGGACCTGGCGATGGGTTTCGGGCGCGACATTTCGCGTTTCTCGGAAGGGAAGCGATCGGTACCGGACCCTGACCTGGGTCCGCTGGTTTCCACCGACATGACGCGCTGCATCCACTGCACGCGCTGCATCCGCTTCGGCGAGGAGATCGCGGGCGTACAGGAACTGGGCGCCACCGGCCGCAGCGAGCACATGGAGATCACCACCTGGGTCGAGCGGTCCCTCAAGCACGAGCTTTCCGGCAACGTCATCGACGTATGCCCGGTGGGGGCCCTGAACAACAAGCCCTACCGCTTCACGGCCCGGGCCTGGGAGATGAGCGCCCACGCTACCGTGGCGCCGCATGACTGCGTCGGCTCGGCGCTGTACGCGCACGTATTGCGAGGCCGGGTGCGGCGAATCGTGCCGCGCGAGCACGAGGCGGTCAACGAGACCTGGATTTCCGACCGGGACCGTTTCAGTTGCGAGGGGCTGTACGCCGAAGACCGGCTTCAGAACCCGCTGGTTCGCCGCAATGGCCGACTGGTGGAAGCCGGTTGGGATGAAGCGCTGGATGCGGCCGCCTCGGGACTGGCAGGCCTGGTGGAAGAGCAGGGCGCCAAGGCGCTGGGAGCGTTGGTTTCGCCCTCCGCGACCACCGAGGAAGGCTACCTGCTCAAGAAGCTGGTGCAGGCGCTGGGGTCCGCCAACATCGACTACCGCCTCAGGCAGCGTGACTTTCGCGGGCCGGCGAGCGGAGCGGCGGAGCCGTGGCTGGGAATGGGTTTTGCCGACGTGGAGAATCTGGACTCGCTGCTATTGGTTGGCTGCGATCTGCGCAGTGAAGCGCCCATCCTCGCCCACCGCGTGCGCAAGGCCGCGTTGGCGGGCGCCCGGGTCAGCTATCTCGACCTTGCCGCAAGGGAGTACCTGCATCCGATAGAGAAATCGATCGTGAGGCCTCCTGAAGAATGGGTGGGTGATCTGGCCAAACGCGCAGCGCGCGCCTTGAAAGGCAATCGTCGCGCCTTGTGGCTGGGAGGCATGGCGCTGCGCCATCCAGCGTATTCCGAATTGCTCGAGATCGCCAACCAGATGGGCGAAAAGGCCATGATCGGCCAGGTAACACACGGCGGAAACGCGGCCGGCCTAAGCCTCGCCGGCGTGCTGCCGAATCGGGGATCCGCGAGCACGGCCGGCAAGCATGCGGGGTTGATGCTGCAGCATTGCCCGCCGGGGCTGATTCTGCTGGGCGTGGAACCGGAGCATGACTGCGCGCAGGGCGCGGCGAGAGCGTTCGATCAGGCGGAATTCGTTCTTGCTCTCAATCCCTGGACTTCTCCCTGGCTGTTGCAGCACGCAAACGTAATCCTGCCTACGTCCGCCTACCTGGAGACTCCCGGCACGTTCGTCAACGGCCAATTGGACTGGCAGAGTTTCGCCGCGGCCGCGCCGCCACCGGGCATGGCGCGTCCAGCCTGGAAGGTGGTGAGGGCGCTCGCGGATCGCCTCGGCCTGCCGGGCTTCGGCCACACCGAAGCGGACCAGGCGCTTGCGGAGCTTCGCCGACAGATCGACATTCAGGCTGACACCCCGGCTCCAGCGCGGGACGGGTTTGTGTTGCATTCCCAGGACGACGCCGAAGACGAGTTCCAGCGGCTGGAATTACCGATGTATTCGGTAGACGGCCTGGTTCGGCGGTCCGCGCCCTTGCAACAGGTCGCCGCGGCGCGACGGGCTGCCTGACGAACGGCCATGACTGAGATTCTCCGCAACTGGCTGGATTTCCTCCCTGGGCAGGTCGTAGAGGCGTTGATCGATCTGCTGGGGATACTTGCCGTGACCGTGGTGGTGATTCTTTGCGTGGCCTATGCGACCTGGCTCGAGCGCAAGGTCATTGGCTTCATGCAGCTTCGCCAAGGGCCGAACCGGGTGGGTTATCGCGGTTTGCTGCAGCCCTTCGCCGATGTACTCAAGCTGCTGGTGAAGGAGGTGGTAATTCCCGGCCGCGCCAATCGCTGGTTGTTCCTGACCGCACCGGTCCTGTCGCTGGTTCCGGCGCTGGCGGCCTGGGCGGTGGTGCCCTTGTTTCCGGGGTTTGCCGTCGCCAACCTGGATGCCGGGCTGCTTTACTTGCTGGCCATGACCTCGCTGGGCATCTACGGAGTCATTCTCGCCGGCTGGGCCAGCAACTCCAAGTATGCACTGCTCGGGGCGATGCGCTCCGCGGCCCAGATGGTGGCCTACGAGATCGCGATGGGCTTTGCCCTGGTGGGCGTTCTGATGGCGGCCGGCAGCCTCAACCTGGGCGAAATCGTGAAGGCTCAGGAAGGTGGCGTGCTCAATTGGTACATCGTCTGGCTGGCGCCGCTGTTTTTGGTCTATTTCATTTCCGGCGTGGCCGAGACCAACCGTGCGCCGTTTGACGTGGCTGAAGGAGAGTCGGAGATCGTGGCGGGATTTCACGTGGAATACGGCGGCGCTGCTTTCGCCATGTTCTTCCTGGCGGAATACGCCAACATGATCCTCATCGCCACGCTCACCGCGGTTCTTTTTCTTGGTGGCTGGGAGTCACCGTTCGCGGGAGTCATCAATCCGGATTGGACAGTGGTCGGGATTCTGGCCAAGCCCGGCCTTTTCTGGCTGGCCGCCAAGACCTTCTTCTTCCTGTTTGTCTTTCTGTGGCTGCGCGCCACTTTCCCGCGCTATCGCTACGATCAGATCATGCGCCTGGGTTGGAAGGTGTTCATCCCGGTGACCCTGGTATGTATCGGGGTGGAAGGAGTGTTTTCCTTGCTCAAATGGGGACCGTTTGCATGACTGAGACCGAACGTAAACCGGCCGCCGGCCGGCCTGGGGCGGGCGATCGCGTCCGGTCGGTCTTCCGCACTTTCCTGCTGGTCGAGTTGCTGTACGGGTTGCGGGTCACGCTTAAAAATTTCTTCCGCCGCAAGATCACCCTGAATTACCCGGAAGAGAAAACTCCGCAATCGCCGAGATTTCGGGGTTTGCATGCTCTTCGGCGCTATGCCAACGGCGAAGAGCGCTGCATTGCCTGCAAGCTGTGCGAGGCGGTCTGTCCGGCGCTGGCGATCACCATCGAATCGGAAGTGCGCGACGATGGCACGCGGCGGGCCAGCCGCTACGACATCGACCTGTTCAAGTGCGTGTATTGCGGCTTCTGCGAGGAAGCCTGCCCGGTGGACGCGATCGTCGAAACCCGCATTCACGAATACCACATGGAGCGCCGGGGCGAGAACATCCTGACCCGGGAACGGCTGCTGGAAATCGGTGATCGCCACGAAGAACAGATTGCCGCCGACCGCAGTTCGGACGCCTCGTACCGCTGACCCCCACCGGCATGTCCCTGCTACTGGAAAACTTTCCGCTCATCCTCTTTTTCGGCTGGTCGGGCGTGCTGATCGCGTCGGCTCTCGGGGTGATTCTGGCGCGTAATCCGGTGCATTCGGTGCTGTTTCTGGTCTTGTGTTTTGTGATTTCAGCCGCCATCTGGCTGCTGCTTCAAGCCGAGTTCCTGGCGGTTGCGCTGGTTCTGGTTTACGTGGGCGCGGTAATGGTGCTGCTGCTCTTCGTGGTGATGATGCTGGACATCAAGGTCGAGCGCATGCGTGAAGGGCTGACGCGCTACGCTCCGTTGGGCATCCTGGTTGGCTTGCTTCTGGCGGTGCAGCTCTCATCAGTCTGGTGGCTGCGCAAGTCCGGCCTGGACCTTCCTGTGCCGCAAGAGGCGCCGGCTTTCGGGCAGGGCAATACCAAGGCCCTGGGGACCCTCTTGTATACCGACCATTTGTATGCATTTGAAGTGGCGGGCTACATTCTGCTGCTGGCGATTGTAGGCGCCATCACGCTGACTTTGCGGCGCCGCCGGGGCTTTCGGGTACAGAAGGTTGCCGAACAAGTGGCGGTGCGTCCCAAGGACCGGGTTCGGCTGGTGAAGATGGCGGTGGAAAAGGACGAATGATCACCCTGGCCCACCTGTTGACCCTGAGTACCGTGCTCTTCTCCATTGCGGTGTGCGGTATTTTCATCAACCGACGCAGCGTGATTCTGCTGCTCATGTGCGTGGAGTTGATGCTGCTGGCGGTTAACTTCAATTTTGTGGCCTTTGCCTACTTTCTGGGCGATCTGGCGGGGCAGGTCTTCGTGTTCTTCATCCTTACCGTGGCGGCCGCGGAGGCGGCGATAGGCCTGGCCATCCTTGTGGTGCTGTTCCGCAACCGGATCAGCGTCAACGTGGAAGAATTCAGGTTGCTTAAGGGATGAGGTACGAAGCGATCCTCCTGGCGCCGCTGTGCGCGGCAGCGATGGTTGCGCTGGGCGCAAGAGTTCTGCCCCGCATTCTTGTGCATGGCCTGCCGATACTCGGCGTGGGCCTATCGGCGTGCCTGTCGGTATGGGCCCTTGTCGAGCAAGTAAACGGGGAGCCCATAACCGTAAAGATGCTGGATTGGCTCAGCATCGGAGGGCTGCATTTGAGTTTCGGCCTGCTGATCGACAGGCTGACCGCGCTGATGATGTGCATCGTGACCTGGGTATCGCTTGCGGTCCATGTCTACACCGTCGGCTATATGCGCAACGATCCAGGCTACGCGAGGTTCTTTGCCTGCATCGCGTTCTTCACATCGGCCATGCTCCTTTTGGTGATGGCCGACAACTTCATGCAGCTGTTCATGGGCTGGGAAGCGGTCGGCCTGGCTTCGTATCTGCTGATCGGCTTCTGGTTCAAGCGTCCGTCGGCCAATTTCGCCAGCTTGAAGGCATTCCTGGTGAACCGGATCGGTGACCTGGGACTGCTGTTGGGTATCGGATTGATTGCCGGCGCTGCGGGGTCCCTGGACTACGCGGTGGTCTTCGCCGGCGCCGAATCGATGTCCACGGAGCGAATCACGGTATGGCCGGGAGTGAGCTGGCCGGCAATGGACCTGGGCTGCGTACTCCTGTTCGTGGGCGCCATGGGCAAGTCGGCGCAGATGCCGCTGCACATCTGGCTGCCGGACTCGATGGAGGGCCCGACGCCGATTTCCGCCCTGATCCACGCCGCGACCATGGTCACGGCAGGCGTTTTCATGGTCGCGCGAATGTCGCCCCTGTTCGAATACAGTCCGTTGGCGCTTTCCGTGGTGCTGGCGGTAGGCGCGACGACTGCGCTGGCGACCGGGCTGGTGGCCATCGTTCAGCAGGACATCAAGCGCATCGTTGCCTGGTCGACGCTGTCGCAGCTGGGCTACATGATGGCCGGCGTGGGAGTTTCGGCCTATTCCGTGGCCATTTATCACCTGTTTACCCACGCGTTCTTCAAGGCGCTGCTGTTTCTTGCCGCCGGGTCTGTCATTGTGGCTTTGCATCATCAACAGGACATCCGGCAGATGGGCGGCCTGTACAGGCGAATGCCTCTGACCTACGCAACGGCCCTGATCGGGGCGCTGGCGCTGGCCGGGATTCCGGGCACCGCCGGGTTCTTTTCCAAGGATGCGTTGATCACCGCGGTCACTCATGCTTCAGGCCCGGCAAGCACGTACGCAGGCTGGTGCTTGCTGGCCGGGGTGGCGGTTACCGCTTTCTACAGCGCCAGGTTGCTGTTGGTCGTGTTTCACGGCGAGCAACGAATCGACCCGGCAAAACACGAGTCTTTGGAATCCCCGGGCGCCTGGATGCTGGGTCCTCTTGTCTTCCTGGCGATCCCCTCACTTCTGATTGGCTGGTTTACCTTCCAGCCTGTGGTCCTTGGAGACTACTTTGGCGGGTCCCTGTTCAATCTGCCGGGCGGCGATTCCGGGGCGTTTGCCGACACCGGGGGGACACTGAACTTTTTCCTTCACGGGCTGGTCTCGCCGGTGTTCGCGCTGGCGGTGCTTGGAGGATTGTCGGCTTGGGTAATGTATGAATGGCGCCCGAGTTGGCGCGAGCAAGCGAACTCCGTCCTACGCCTTCCCAAGCGTGCTCTTGAACTGGGCTACGGCTTCGACCGGCTGGTTGAACGCGCCGTAATCCCCGCCACCCGGGGACTGGCGCGTGGCGCTGCCGACCAGGCGGATGCGCGGTTTATCGACGGGCTGCTGGTCAACGGGCTGGCTTATACGATTCGCTGGGGTTCGGGTGTCATGCGGCGCCTTCAGACGGGTCTCCTGTATCACTACGCCTTTGTGATGGTGACGGCGATTTGCCTGTTGATCGCCTGGGTGGTCCTGGTGCTCGATTAGATGCCCGAAATTGGCCTTTTGAGTGTGATTATCTGGCTGCCTGTGGCGGGCGGCCTGCTGATTCTGGGCCTGGCGCGAAGCGGGGTTGCTGCGCGCTGGGGGGGTCTCGCTGTGGCGCTGCTTGAGTGGATTCCGGGCTGGATGCTGTGGCGCGGTTTTGAGCCTGCCGGCGGATTCCAGTTCGTCGAACAACACGATTGGATTTCGCGCTTCGACGTGCAGTACTACCTGGGCGTCGATGGCATCGCGCTGGCGTTGATTCTGCTGACCCTGTTGCTGACGCCGGTGGCGGTGGTGGCGGGCTGGCGTGCGATTGAACGCCGCACGGGCATGTACTATGGCGCTCTCTTGATTCAGCAGGGACTCATGCTCGGAGTTTTCTGCGCCCTGGACAGCCTGCTGTTCTACGTGTTCTGGGAATTCATGCTGGCCCCGATGTTCCTGATCATCGGCATTTGGGGCGGAAAGCGGCGCATTTACGCTACGGTCAAGTTCTTCCTGTTCACCTTTCTGGGCTCGGTGTTCATGCTGGTCTCACTGGTTTACCTGTACCTCAAAGCGGGTAGCTACGCCATTCCCGACCTGCACGCATTGCCGCTTACCGGAGCCCAGCAGCACTGGCTGTTCCTGGGTTTTCTGGCTGCCTTTGCGGTGAAGGTGCCCATGTGGCCGGTGCATACCTGGCTGCCGGATGCGCATGTGGAAGCGCCGACCGGCGGATCGGTCATTCTGGCGGCCATTCTGCTGAAAATGGGCGGCTTCGGCCTGCTTCGTTTCAGCCTGCCGGTAACCCCCGATGCCGCAACGCAGTTCGCGCCGCTGATCGTGGGCCTCTCGCTGGTTTCGGTCATTTACATCGCGGCGGTAGCGCTCGCCCAGCGTGATCTCAAGAAGCTGATTGCATATTCGTCCGTGGCCCATATGGGCTTTGTGACCTTGGGGTTGTTCATTCCGCTGGCTTATGCGGGATCCGGGCAAGATGACCTGTTGGCCCTGGGCATGGGCGGCGGTATGGTGCAGATGATCTCGCATGGCTTCATCTCGGCGGCCTTGTTCATGTGCGTTGGAGTGCTTTACGACCGCACCCATACGCGCCGGATCAGTGATTTTGGAGGAGTGGCCAATACCATGCCGGTTTTCGCCGTGTTACTGGTGCTGTTCGCGCTGGCCAACGCGGGATTGCCGGGCACTTCCGGATTTGTCGGCGAATTCCTGGTTATCCTCACCTCGTTCCGCGCCGAGCCCCTGGTGGCCCTTGGGGCCGGCACGATCCTCGTGCTGGGCGCCGCATACAGCCTGTACATGATCAAGCGCGTGGTTTTTGGCGATGTGGCCAATGACAGGGTGGCGGGCCTGCAGGATCTCGACCTGCGGGAGCTGATTGCCTTGGGCGGCATGGCACTCTCGGTGGTGGCCCTGGGTCTGTACCCTGATCCGCTGGTTGAACTCATGGAACCGTCTCTGGATGCCCTGGCACGGCACGTACTGGGAGGCAAGCTAGCCGCATGGTAATCGACCTGACCGCCCTGGCGCCGATGTATCCGGAACTGGCGCTTGCCGTGCTGCTGCCGTTGGTTTTGCTGGTGGATCTGGCCATGGGCGGGCGCCGGCGAGGGTTAGTGCAGCTGCTTTGCCTCGCTGGGCTGGCAGTGGTGGCCTGGGCGTGCATCGAGGCGCCTGATGGCGGGCTGTTTGGTGGCTCCTTCGTTATGGACGGCCTGGCGCGGATTCTCAAACTTGCCGGCGTGCTGATGACCGGCGTGGCTTTCGTCTACGCGCCGCGTGACTTGCAGCGCGCCGGAGCGCTGCGTGGCGAATACTACCTGCTGGGCTTGTTCGCGCTGCTCGGCGTGTTCGTGACCGCCTCGGCAGGCAGTCTGCTGACTCTGTATCTGGGCCTGGAACTGTTGGCCCTGGCGCTGTATACGCTGGTCGCCCTGCAGCGCGATTCGGCGCGCGCCGCGGAGGCGGCCATGAAGTATTTCGTGCTGGGAGCCATCGGCTCGGGGGCGATGCTGTATGGCATGTCCCTGCTCTACGGCCTGTCCGGCTCGCTGGTGCTCAGCGAGGTCGCAACATTGGCCTCGGAAGGCGTCGGAGCCTATGTCGCCTGCGCGCTGGTGCTGGCGGGCGTCGCTTTCAAGCTGGGCGCCGTGCCGTTTCACCAGTGGGTTCCGGACGCGTATCACGGGCCTCCGCTGGGTGTGGCGACATTGCTGGCCACGGTGCCGAAGCTGGCCTCGTTTGCGTTGATTGTCCGGTTGCTGGTGGAAGGAATGCCGGTCGCCCAGGAAAAATGGAACCTGTTGCTGGTGGTGATGGCGGTGACGTCTCTCGCGCTGGGCACGATTGTGGCGATGGCCCAGACCCAGGCGGCCCGCCTGCTGGCCTGGGCCGCGATCGCGCATGTGGGTTTCCTGCTCCTGGGTGTGGTAGCGGGAGGCGCCGACGGTTTGAGCGCTGCGCTTTTCTACACCCTGGTTTACGTGGTCATGGCGGCGGGGGCTTTCGGTGTAATCATCGTGCTTGAGCAGCAGAACGCACCGCTGGATAGCCTCAAGGGACTTTATCAGCGCCACCCGGGAATCGCATTCATCATGCTCCTCATCATGCTGAGCATGATCGGAATACCTCCGCTGGCCGGTTTCATGGCCAAGTGGCAGATCCTGATGGCGCTGGTAGAACAGGGTATGACCGCCCTGGCGGTCGTCGCGGTGGTATTCGCGGTGGTTGGGGCCTACTACTACCTCCGCATCATTCGGCTGATGTTCATGGAGGAGCCTGCCCAAGAGACGCAGTTGAGGCCGGATTGGGGCACTCGATTGATCCTCGCCGGCAATGGATTGGCACTGGTCGTCATCGGCGTATGGCCAAATGCCCTGATGGAGTTGTGCCGGAACGCGTTCGGCCTGGCGTAGTCGCCAAGGCAGAGTACTCGCGTGACACGATGCTAGGACTATGCTGAAGAAGATCATGCTGCTGGCCGGGCCCCTGGCCGCGTTTGTGGCCGGCAGCCTGGCGGCCGACGCCGGTCCGGCCGTGGCATGGACCGTGGGCGTAACCACCCTGTGCGCGCTGTGGTGGATAACGGAAGCCGTTCCCATCCCGGTCACGGCACTCATCCCGATTGCCTTACTCCCGCTGGTGGGCGCCATTCCGGCTGCGCAGGCGGCGCGCGCCGTCGGCGATCCGCTCATTCTGCTGCTGATGGGTGGGTTCATGCTGTCCACGGCCATGGAAAAGAGCGGAGCGCACCGGCGAATCGCCCTGGGGATGATCAATCTGTTCGGCGCCCGCGACGGACGGCGGCTGGTGTTCGGTTTCATGGCCGCCGCCGCTCTTCTCAGCATGTGGATATCCAACACCGCAACCACCCTGATGCTGCTGCCCATCGCTTTGGCCGTGATTCAGGGCTGCGACGACAAGCGCCTGGCTTTGCCGCTGCTGCTGGGTATGTGCTACGCCGCCAGCATCGGCGGCACCGGCACGCCGGTCGGCACTCCGCCCAACCTGATCTTCATGCGTGTCTACCAGGAGAGTACCGGCTTGGAGCTGGGCTTTACCCAGTGGATGGGGTGGGCCTTGCCCGTGGTCCTGGTAATGCTTCCGATAGCCGGGCTCTGGCTGACTCGGGGTCTTAAGCTGCGCGCGCCGGTTCAGCTGCCGGCGGTCGGCGTGTGGCGCAGCGAAGAGGTACGCACGCTTGCGGTCTTTGCGGTAACCGCATTGCTTTGGGTGATGCGCCGTGAGCCTTTCGGCGGATGGTCGGGCCTGCTGGACCTGCCGCAAGCCAACGACGGCAGTGTGGCGCTGCTGGCCGTGGTGGCGATGTTCGTGATTCCGAACGGCGCGGGAGGCCGGCTGCTCGACTGGAAGACGGCCGGGAGCATTCCCTGGGGCATCCTGCTGTTGTTCGCCGGGGGCATCTGCCTCGCGGGCGCGTTTGCCAGCACCGGTCTCAGCGCCAGCATTGGCGAGGCGCTGGCTTCGTATGCAAGCTGGTCCCCCTGGCTGCTCATCCTGATCATTTGCCTGGCGGTTACGTTTCTTACCGAAATCACCAGCAATACCGCTACCACATCGCTGCTGATGCCGGTGCTGGCGGCAGCGGCGCTTGCCGCGGGCATCGAACCTCGCCTGATCATGGTTCCGGCGGCAATCAGCGCCAGTTTTGCCTTCATGCTGCCGGTCGCCACCGGCCCCAACGCGGTGGTGTTCAGTTCCGGCCAAATAACGGTCCCGCAGATGGCCCGCGAAGGCCTGGTGCTCAACCTGCTTGGCGCGCTGGCGATCTCAACGATTGCTTACTGGTTGCTGGGGTAGGGCAACTGAGTTCCCTTGTGTCTGGAGCAAATTCACTAATTAATCAGGAAATCGTCCATTGAAAGTGACAAAAACCTAAATTGTCCGGTAATATGCCGGACATCGGAAAGGAATAGGGAACAAGATATGCTGAGCTTTCGTGACACTGCGGCCGATATTGACGAGCCCAAGACGGCGCGAATGGAACAGCGCACAAAACCGCGCGTGAAGGCGCAGATTCAACAGGCTGCGGCCCTGCTTGGTATTGACGAGACTACGTTCGTGACCAGCGTCGCGCTGGAGCGCGCTAGGATCACGATTGCCGATCACGAGCGTACGGTTCTTTCTCCACAGGACCGTGATGTGATCCTTGCTGCTCTTGAGACTCCGGCGGAAGCGACCGATGCGTTGCGGGAGGCGATGGCCTTGCACGCAGCACGGGTGGCGCGTGGGGGTTGAGACCGCTGTCAATCCTCAACGGATATCCATTGAGCCGCTCGACCCGCAAAAGCACCATCGAGCGACTTTTTCTTGCGGGAATCAGCGGCTTGACAACTTTCTCAAACGTACCGCAAAGAAACACCAGGCGGGAGATTTCACGCGGGTCTGGGTTGCTACGGAAGGCGGGCACGCCGAAATTCCTGGTTACTATGCGTTGAACGCACATTCGCTAGAAGGCGGCGATCTCCCGGCTAGTCTGATAAGGAACGCGCCCCGTTTTGGCGGTATCCCGACCGTCTATCTTTCGATGATCGCAGTCGGCCGCCGCTATCAGGGCCAAGGCTTAGGACGCATCCTACTCGCGGACGCATTGAATCGAACGGTAGTCGCTGCCGACCAGATCGGGTTGAAGGCCGTGATACTCGACGTGATTGAGGATGGCGGCCCCAAGAACACAAAAAGGCGCCGTGCATTCTACGCCGCCATGGGGTTTCAGCCCTTGCCGGCGCGTCCGCTGAGAATGTTCATCAGCATTGAGACGGCTCGTAGCGCGCAAGTGTGACGATGTAATTTGTGACTTCTGGGGATATCTGGACCAAGAATAAGCAAACCGATCGCCCTTCAATTTGAATCCGATTTCAAAGTGATGCTACCCAGGCGCGCTCTATAGCCCAGCAGATTGGCGATGAAGCGGCCCGGCGCCAGGGCGAACGCGCCGGCGATGAGTGCTCCACTCATGGTTCCGATCATGAAACCCGCGTGAGTCCTTACTTTTCCCCTGCGAATAGACACGATTGCAGCCAGCATGCAGAACAGGGTCCAGATCGTCAGACCGTGCAGCCAACTCAACTCGCCGTCGTTGACTTCCCGAATGGCCAAGGAAGGCAAGGTTACAAACAGCATTGCGGCGATCCAGATCCAGCCGAACGCCTTGTGACGGGGCGTGCCCTTGGCCAGCAGGAGGTTTGCGAGGCCGAGGCCTATTGCAAGCAGCACCGAAATGAGATGCAGCCAGATCATTGCAGGAAGGGCTGATTAATCAACGAAAGCTGGGGGCGACCGAGTTCTCGTAGAGTTTGCGCATGAAGAGGATGGGGGCCAGGGGGGCTTCCACGTAACGGCAGATGCGCCAGCCCTCCGGCAGCTTGCGAAACAGCGCGACAGCGCGGTTATCGGCGCCCACGGGCTTGGCGTAGCCGACCACTTCGGCATCCCAATGAAATTGGTAGAAGGCCCATGCCAGGTCCTCGCCTATCGGTACGGCCTGCAGGTCCCAAATTCGCATTTCCAGACGCGGAATCATGCTCATGGTCTTGTCCCAATAGGCGTGAATCGAGGCCCAGTCACACAGCGGTTGCTCGACTTCTTCCGGAAGGTAGAAAGGGTTGGGGTCGGCGGTGTCCCACAAGCCGGCAATCGACTTGAGGTCCATACGTCCCCAGTATTGCTGCAGTTGTTCAAGCACCGCGGCGATTTCTTCTCGTATGTCGGGTTTGGCGTCCATGAGCGGCATTATGCCAACTCTCGAGAGAACGGAAACGGCAGGGCTCCGCACTGTCTTGGCGGGCATGTCGCAGACGCTCACCAAGACGCTTTTCCGGCCTTTCGCACCGCCTGCCGCCAGGGGAAAAACCAGATGGTCATTCGGGCTAGAATTGCCCGCACGACTGAGATTTGCGAAAGGAAGAGAACGTGACGGCAAGAACGGGAGAGGAACTATTACAGGCGCTTAAGGAGTCACCGATGGAGTTGTGGCACCGGGGGCGCAAGGTCTCGGACGTAACCACCGAGGAGGGCTTTGCAAGCGGCGTGCGCAGCCTGGCCGCGCGCTACGACCTGCAGCATAGTGAGCCTGATCGCCTTTTGTTCGCGTCACCCGAAACCGGCGATCCGGTGGGCTTGAGTTTCATGATTCCCGAAACATGCGACGAATTGGTCCGGGTCGGCGACTCCATGCACCGGATTGCTGAGTTCAGCTTCGGCATGGCGGGGCGCGATCCCGGCTATCTGAATCGCGCCATGAGCGCCTACTCGGCCGCCGCCGCCTGGCTGGACTCCGCGCATGACGGGGGTGGGGCCAACGCCAGGGCCTTTCACCGGGAAATGCGCGAGCGCGACCTTGCGCTCACCCACACGCTGATCAACCCTCAGATCAATCGTGCGGTCAGCGCAGCGAAGCAGGCCGATCCGTTTCTTGCGGCGCGGGTAAAGGAAGAGACTGACGCCGGGCTGGTGATCAAGGGCGCCCGGATGCTGGCCACGCTGCCCATCTCCGACGCCATCATGGTTTTTCCTTCAACGCTGCTGAAGAATCCCGAGGAAGACGCGCCTTACTCGTTTGCCTTCTGCCTGCCCAATGCCACGCCGGGTCTGAAGTTCATCTGCCGCGAATCGGTCGATTACGGGCGCAACCACTTCGATCATCCCCTGGGCTCCCGTTTCGAGGAAATGGATGCCGTGGTGGTATTCGACGACGTGTTTGTGCCTTGGGAAAACGTGTTCCTGTATCGCGACGTCAAGGCCTGCAACGAGGCCTATGCGGCCACCTCGGCGGTGGTGCATATGTCTCATCAGGTGATCTGCAAGAACATTGCCAAGACCGAATATCTGCTGGGCCTGGTGTCGTTGATGATCGACGCCGTGGGCATCGAGATCTTCCAGCACGTGCAGGAGAAGGTGGCCGAAATCTGGGTCAACCTGGAGACCATGAAGGCGTTTCGGCGCGCAGCCGAAGCCGACGCCGCGCTGAACGATCACGGCATGATGACGCCGGCCTTCGATCCGCTGGACGCCGCGCGCAACCTGTATCCGCGCCTGTATCCGCGCATGATTGAGATCGTGCGCCTGCTGGGGGCCAGCGGCCTGGTGGCCATGCCCACGGAAGCGGACCTCAAGGGACCGTTGAGCGAGGAGATTGAGCGCTATTACCAATCGGCCCGGCTTGAGGCCAAGGATCGAATTCCGCTGTACCGCCTGGCCTGGGACACGGCGCTGTCGGCCTTTGCCGCGCGGCAAGTGCAGTACGAAACCTATTTCTTCGGCGACCCGGTGCGCATGGCGGGCGCGATCTTCCACAGCAAGGATCGCACGCGTTACATGGAGCGGGTGCGCGAATTCCTGCGGGCTTCGGACAACGGTGGCGACTAGCCAGTGAGCGGCGGGGCCAAGGTGGAAACCAGGGGCTTTCGGGCCGCCCTGGGGCAATTCGCTACCGGGGTGACGGTGGTCACCACGCGGGCGCCGAGTGGTGAACGCATTGGTTTGACCGCCAACAGTTTCAATTCCGCTTCGCTGGATCCGCCCATGGTGCTTTGGAGCCTCAAGAACGATTCGGCGAATTTCGATGTTTTTGTGGCGGCCAGCCACTTTGCCGTTAACGTGCTGGCGGCCGACCAGGTGGAGGTATCGCAGCGTTTTTCCCGCTTCGTGGAGGACCGCTTCGCGGGACTGGAGTGTACGGATGGCATTGGCGGCGTTCCCGTGATCACCGGCTGCGCGGCAAATTTTCAGTGCCGCAATGTGCATCGCTACAGCGGCGGGGATCATGCGATTTTCGTGGGCGAGGTGCTCGACTACGACGTCCACGAGCGCACTCCGCTGGTTTTTCATCGCGGGGATTACACGGTGACTCTGCCACGCCCGACCGAGGGCTTTCAGGGCGCCGAATTCGCCGGCGGCTATGTCGATGACTTCCTGCTTCCGCTGCTGGCTCGAGCCTACCGGCTGTTTGGGTTGCCGTTCTACGAGCACTTGACCGAACGCGGCATTCCGCGCGACGAGTGGCGCGTATTGGCGACACTAAGTGACCAAAGCTGCACTCGCGATGAACTGGTGTGGGTCATTCGAATGCCGGAGGAGATCCTGGATTCCACACTCGAGGCGCTGCACCGGCAGGGGATGATCGCCGAATCGGAACCGCGGGTCGAAGGCGGCCAACCGCGGCTGGTATGCACGCCCAGCGGAAGCCGCCGTGTCATCAAGTTGCTGGCGGTTGCCAAGGCCCGGGAGGCTGACGTCTTGTCTGATCTGCCGGAACTGGAGCAACAGGACTTCAAGCGCATGTTGCGAAGCATCATCGCGCGCCTTGCGGGCACCAAGCGTCCGCGCTGAATCGAACCATGGGCCTTTCCATATTTATCGCCTATCTTCTGGTCGTGGTTGTGCTGGGTCTGATCGCATCGCGCGGGCAGCGCGGCAGTGAAGACTTCTGGGTCGCCGGGCGCCGCTTCGGCGTTCCGGTGCTGGTGCTGGCCAATGTGGCCGCGATCATGCACGGTGGGTCCATCCTCAGCGGAGTGGCGGCTATCGGCAAGTTCGGGGGCGTGGCCGCCTTGCCGTTCCTGGCCTTTGCCCTGGGGATCGCGGTGCTGTTCTTCTTCTTCGCCCGCAAGCTCAGGCAATCGGGCGGCTTTACGCTTCCGGATTACCTGGGCGATCGTTACGACAGCCGGCCCCTGCGTGCCTGGAGCGCGGTCGTTGTGGCGGTGTCCAGCGTGATCTACCTGGTGGCCCAGTTGCGGGGCATGGCCTTCATTCTTGAGACATTGCTCGACATTCCGTTCCTTTGGGGCCTGGCCCTGGGGAGCATCATCTTCGTGGGATACGTGGCCCTGGGCGGTCTGCTCGCGGTGGTGTGGACCAATATCGCCCAGTTTTTCTTCATGTGGGCCGGATTGCTGCTGATCGCCCCGGTACTGCTGGAGGAAGTGGGCGGCTGGACCTCCGTGATGGAGCAGGTGGAACAGGCCGCTCCCGGCTGGACCAGCTTGCGCGGAGTGTCCTGGAGTTGGGGCTACCTCATTTCCTGGCAGATCATCTGGATGCTGGCCTATTGCACGCGCCTGGAACTGATTACCAAAATGTACGCGGCGCGCGATTCATGGGTGGCGCGAGTGTCGCTGCCCTGGACCCTTCTGATCGTGCTGGTGTTTCTTGTATATGGAAACATGTACCTGGGAGCCGTGGCCCGAATCACCGTCTGGGAAGGCCTGGCCTCGCCCGATCAGGCCTACGTGGCCCTGGTGTCCAGTTACCTGGGGCCGGCGCTGGCGGCGTTCGCGCTTACCGGCATCGCCGCGGCCGCCATGTCCACCACTGATTCCCTGCTGTTGATGGCGGGATCCGCGCTGGCCCATGATCTCATGCGCAAGTGCGTGGACGAACCGCGTGGCGTGAAGCGGGATGAGCACAATTACGTGTGGATTTCCAGGGCCGCCATCGTGGCCGTGGGGGCGCTGGCGTTTGTGCTGGCGATTCCCGACGTGGCCCTTATTCTGCGCATTGTGTCGTTCGCGGTGGCGATCATCGGGGCGGCGTTCTTTTTCCCTCTTATCGCGGGAATGGTGAGCCGGCGGGTCAGCGCTCAGGCCGCGCTCGCGTCTTCGCTAGGGGGCGTGCTGACCACCCTCGTGTGCATCGCAGGCACGCTATCAGGGCAGGGATGGGCTCTAGTGCTGCATCCCGGCATTCCCGGCCTGATCGTGTCGGGGGCGCTGATGGCGCTGGTCAACGCTTTTACTCCGCCGGCGGTTGCAATCGGAGGCGTAGCGGCCGGAGCGAAACAGGAGGCTTGAGTTTATGATTCTTGGACTGCCAACAGAGAGTCTTGTGGTGCAATTCGCGCTGCCGGCAATCGTAATCGCCATAATGTTTGTGGCAAGCTACCGGCGAAAGAAGCGCGCCAAGGGAGACACAAAATGAATTCATTTAAGCGAACAGCCGGCGCCTGCGTGGCGCTGCTTGCGCTAGCCTGGGGATGCGAAGGGCCGCAAGACGATAGCGACGGGCAGGCTGAAATGCAGCCCGATCCGCGGGCCGAAATTTGGGCGCAATCGGTGGGACTGACGCCGGCCGGTCCCTGGCCGGAAGGCGATCAGCGCGGGATGGGCAACACCCAGGGTCCCGGCACCTGGATGCGTTGCGCCTATCACATGGGCAAGCCCGGCGCGAAGGTCTATGAGCTGTCGCATCCGCGCTCCATGTCCATGCCGCAATCGCCGTTCTCGCCGCCGCTTGAGTATGTTTACCGCCCGACCGCGGGTGTTCCCTACAGCGCGCACGCCTTCAACGGAGAGCACCTTACCGGCGGGGAACCCGGAGCCCAGGGTACGCAAATGGACGCGCTGGGGCACTTCGCCTACCTGGCCGAGCCGTGGTTGGCAGAGGATAATTTGCCGGAAGATAGCGCCAATACCGCCATGTATTACGGCGGATACACCCAGGCCGACGTAAAGCCCTCGCCGGATTCTCCGCTGCTCAAGCTCGGCATGGAGCAGGCGCCGCCGCTGGTCACCAGCGCCGTGTTGCTGGACGCCCGCGCACACATGGGCGGCGGCGCACCCTTGCAACCCGGTCAGGTGATTACGGCGGCGGATATCGACGCGATGCTCGCGGCCCAGGGACTGGCGGAGCGCGGAATCCTGCCCGGCGATGTGCTGTACATCTATACCGGCTGGAGCGATAACTGGAACGACCCTTCGTACTACACCATGGGGCCCGGACTGGGATACGACGCGGCGCAGATGCTGGGTGAGAAGAAAGTGGTCCTGGTGGCGTTGGACAATCCCTTTACGGATCCGGTCAATGATGGGCAACTCATGGGGCAGGCGGATCCGCCTGCTGGTACACCCAAGGGCCTGCCATTCGTGATTCACCATCACAACCTCACGCAATCGGGGGTACACAACATCCAGAACGCGAACCTCTCCGAGATGGCTGCTGACAAAGTGTGGGAGTCCTGCACCATCATCCTGCCGCTGCGTTCGGTCGGCGCATCGGGCTCGCCGGTGCGCCCTATCGCGATTGGGTGAGCATCGGTCGCTACGCGCAGCGCAGCGAGGCAAAGCATGTCTTTGCCGGATGCGAACGGGCTGACAAAGGATGTCAGCCCTGGCCGTTATATCTGCACGGCTGCGCGGCAAGGATGCCGACGTTACTTCCTGGGTGAGCATCGGTCGCTGCGCGCAGCGCAGCGAGGCAAAGCACGCCTTTGCCGGATGCGAACGGGCTGACAAAGGATGTCAGCCCCGGCCGTTATATCTGCACGCTTGTGCGGCAGGGATGCCGAGTTTACCTGGGGGGTGAGCATCCTTCGCGGCGTTATGCCGCATAAGCCGGAGATCGGGAGCAGGGAACTCCGATGTTTTGTGGCGGCATCCATAATGCCGCCGTGAACATCGGCGAACTCACGCCCGCGCGGGAGCTTCTGCGCACCGTTTTCGGATATCCGGCCTTTCGGCCGCCGCAGGACGACATAATCCGCGCGATTCTTCGCGGCGGCGATGCACTGGTGCTGATGCCCACCGGCGGGGGCAAGTCGCTGTGTTACCAGGTTCCGGCGATCCTGCGCCGGGGCGTGGGCGTAGTGATTTCGCCGCTCATTGCGCTCATGCAGGACCAGGTATCGGCTCTGCGGCAGCATGGCGTTGCGGCGGCCTTCCTGAACTCATCCGTAGCCTACGATGAACAAAGAAGAATCCACGCTGCGCTGCGGCGCGGGAAACTGGACCTCCTCTACCTGGCGCCCGAACGGCTGCTGCGGGAAGAAGCCGGCACTCTCTCGCTGCTGCGCGAAATCGATATTGCGCTGATTGCCATCGACGAAGCCCATTGCGTATCACAGTGGGGCCACGATTTTCGCCAGGACTACCTGGGGTTGCACGTACTGAAGGACTATTTCCCGGGTACGCCCCGCATGGCGCTTACCGCCACCGCGGACGAGACCACACGCAAGGAAATCGTTGCACGCCTCAAATTAACCAACGCGCAGCTTTTCATCAGCGGCTTCGACCGCCCCAATATCCGCTACACGGTGCGCATGAAAGGCGGACCCGGCGCCGACCTGCTTGCGTTCCTGCAAGATCGCCGCGGGCAGGCCGGAATCGTGTATTGCCTGTCGCGCCGCAAGGTTGATACAACGGCAGAAAAACTCAAGCAGGCGGGATTTGACGCCCGTCCGTATCATGCCGGTTTGAGCGCCGCCGACCGGCGTCAATGCCAAGCCCATTTTCAGCGCGCAGACGGCGCCATCGTGGTGGCGACCATCGCCTTCGGAATGGGGATCGACAAGCCGGACGTGCGTTTCGTAGCGCATTGCGACCTGCCCAAAAGCATCGAGGCCTACTACCAGGAGACCGGCCGCGCGGGCCGCGACGGCGAGCCGGCCGAGGCCTGGATGAGCTATGGCCTGCAGGACGTGGTAAGGCTGCGGCACATGGTGGACCAGTCGGATGCTGACGAAGACCACAAGCGTATTCAACGCGCGCGGCTCCAGTCCCTGGTTGCCTGGTGCGAAATCACCCAATGTCGACGTGCGGCGCTGCTGGCGTATTTCGGCGAGCACTATCCGCAGGCATGCGGCAACTGCGACATTTGCCTTAATCCGCCGAAGACCTTTGACGGAACGATAGTGGCCCAGAAGTTCCTGTCCTGCGTCTTACGGGCCCGGCAGCGCTTCGGCGCCGCCCACCTGATAGACGTGTTGCGCGGCAAGGACACCGACAAGGTTCGCCGGCACCGCCATCAGGACCTTTCCACCTACGGTATCGGGGCAGAATTCTCTGCACGCCAATGGCATGCCGTTGCCCGCCAAGTGGTGGCGCTGGGGTTGGCCCGCGTGGATGCCGATCGGCATGGCGCCCTGGTGCTTACACCCCAAGCAAGACCGCTGTTGCGTGGCGAGAGGCTGCTCGAACTCAGGGAAGAGGTTCACGCGCCCGGGAAGCCGAAGCGCGAGCCGAAGCCGCGACCGGAGCCCTTCGAAATCGGCGCGGAAGATGAACCCCTGTGGCTGGCGCTGAAGCAGCGCCGCAGGGAACTGGCCGATTCCGCGAAGGTGCCGCCGTACGTGATTTTCCATGATGCGACGTTGAAGGAATTCGTGCGCACAAGGCCGCAATCGCTCGATGCCCTGCTCGGGGTGCACGGCGTGGGGCAGGCCAAGCTTGAACGCTATGGAAGCGCGATTCTTGAGGTCATCGCCGCCGTATCTTGTACAACCGATAATCAGCTGCCCGACAAACAGCCGTGAGAGCGATGACAACCACTTTTCCTCATCAGGAAAGCGTAAGGTTACCCGTCCCGGACTGCGTTATGCTTGAGCGAAATATCCCCTGAGAGAACTGGAACATGGAACGATCGCACAGCGATTACAAAATGAAGAGATTCAATGGGTGGACTGAGCGCTTTCCGGCGGCATGCACGGGAATCCTGGTTGGGCTGGCAGCAATTGCGCTCCAGGCTGCACAGGCGGCGCCGGTCAAGACTGACCACACGCGTGCCGAATTGCTGGTCGAAACCGCAAGCGTGCAGCCCGGCGAACCGTTTACCCTGGGATTGAGTCTCAGTCCGGACCCGGGCTGGCACACCTATTGGATCAATCCGGGTGATGCGGGCAAACCGGCCAAACTTCGGTGGGACACTCCCGAGGGGCTGGAGTTCGGCGATCTGAAGTTCCCGGCCCCGGGTTTCGTGCCCTTCATGTCGATGATGAGCTATGGCTACAACGAGCCTACCTTGCTGCTGGTCGACGTCACCCAAACGCAACCTGTTTCCGGTGGCCAACTGCTGATCAAGGCCCGTGCCTCCTGGCTGGTCTGCGATGACCAGCTTTGTATTCCCGAGCGCGCGAACCTTGAACTGACAATCCCGATCAGTGCCGGAGGTGAGTCGGATTCCGGCAGCGAGGAGTGGCGGATCGCCGCGTTTTCCCAAGCACGCGCGCTGATACCCCAGTCGGCGAATTGGCCGGCGGTCTTTTTCCAGAGCGGCGACAGCGTGGTCTTCGATATTTCCACGCCACTTTCGCTGGAAGAGGCTTCGAACCTGTACCTGTTCCCCGAAGCGGCGGGAATGATTGACCACACGGCGGCCCAGGAGGTTGGTCTTTGGACCGACCGCGTTCGCGTAAGCGTCCCCACCGGGCCGCGGGTGGCGCGCTATGAAGAAACCGGCCTGGTGCTGTCGGTGGACATGGAGGGCGCCCCCAGGCAATCATTCAGCCTCATTGCGCAACGCGCCGATGAGCCCGATGACGCCGCAGCCGCAGCGCCCGCGGGCCTGAGCGCCACGCCGGGAGGGGGCAGTCATGCTGCCTCCGGCGGCGGAGAAGCCGGCCCTTCTGCCGGAACAGCCCAGAGCGGCGGCTCTTCCGGTCCGGGACTATGGCAAGCGATCGGCTTCGCGATTCTGGGCGGCCTGATTCTCAACCTGATGCCCTGCGTTCTGCCGATTCTCAGCCTCAAGGCGCTGGGTGTGGCGCAGATGGCCGGGGAGAAGCCGGCGGCGGCGCGCAATTCGGGTTTGCAGTATCTCGCCGGCGTGCTTGTGAGCTTCCTGGTCTTCGCAGCCCTGATCATCGCTTTGCGCCAGGCCGGAGAGGTCGTCGGCTGGGCCTTTCAGATGCAAAACCCCCTGATCGTCGCGATACTGGCGCTGGTCATGGTCGCCGTGGGTCTGAACCTGCTCGGGGTGTTTGAAATAAACCTCGGGGCCGGCGCGCTGGGCGGCAAGGCGACGCAGGGTAAGGCGGGCGAATTCTTTACCGGGGTGCTGGCGGTGCTCGTGGCCACGCCCTGCACGGGGCCCTTTATGGGGTCGGCTTTGGGCTATACGCTGTTTCAGCCCGCCGCGGTGACGGTGGGTGTGTTCCTGGCGCTGGGCCTGGGCTTTGCGCTTCCGTATTGCGTAGTGGCCTTTCTGCCTGCCGCCCATCGGCTGCTGCCCCGCCCGGGCGCCTGGATGGTGAGTTTCCGCCAAGCGCTGGCCTTTCCCATGCTGGCCACGGCGCTCTGGCTGTATTCGGTGCTGGGCAACCAGGCCGGCATCAATGCCCTTACCCTGGCGCTGATCTCCGCCCTGGCGCTGGGCCTTGGGACCTTCGGATGGCGCCGCGGCGGCGGCGAGAGTTATTCGCGGCCCTGGCGCACCGCCAGCGTGGCCGGTCTGCTCATCGTGCTGGTCAGCATTTGGGCGGTTCCGCGTGCGGCCGTGGAGCCGGGAAACACCGGAATGGACGCGGGCGAGATTGCTTATTCGCAGGTTGGGCTGGACGAGTTGCGTTCCGAGCAAGAGCCGGTGTTTGCTTACTTCACCGCCGACTGGTGCATCACCTGCAAGGTCAACGAGCGCGTGGCGCTCAAGAGCGATGCGGTCAAGACATTCTTTTCCCGCGAAGGCATTCAAGTGATGGTGGGTGACTGGACCAACGAGGACCCGGCGATTACCGAGATACTCCAGCGCCACGGCAGCGCCGGTGTGCCGCTGTATCTCTATTTCAAGCCGGGCTCGGCAAAAGCCCTGGTCCTGCCTCAGCTACTCACACCCAACACCGTAATCAAAGCGATCGAAAACGCCTGAACCTGGATGGCAGGATGCCCTCCCTCCCAGGCTCCCTCCCAGGCTCCCTCCCAGGCCGCACGCTGCTTAAGCTGATTGGCGCATCAAATCGGTCGGAAAGAAGTCAACTTCTACAGTCTGCCAAAGGTAAGCACCCTTGTAAGCCGCGCTCGCCCTATGTTCTTCAATTGTCTTGGGCTGAGGAATTTCACGATGTTCTTCGACCAGAAGTTCAAGGTGTCCCGTGATGGCTTCGACCGCCTGCTCAATTGCGTCAGCCACGGTGGAACCCGCGCTCGTACAGCCCGGAAGATCGGGAACGCTTACGCCATAGTCGCTGCCCTTATCCTTATGAATAACAATTGGATACAACATGCTGAATCTCCGTCAGGCGCTGCGCAACGAAACACCCGCCTGGCGTTCAATGCTGCGAAGCGTACCTTTGGGCAAGTCGCGTTCGGGGTGTGGTACTGTCACTATGCATGTCTTTGCTGGGTGCGTGAAGTGATGGTGCGAACCTCGAATCCGCGCCAAACGCCAACCGTCCGCCTCAAGTTTGCGAATCACATCCTTGCTCTTCACGAACAGGAATGATAACGCTTGACTGCGGGTTTGTCCCGCGGCGGGCGAAGTGCCTGCTACGCCCGATTCTTGTCACTATAGCTACCAAAGCAGAAGGTCGCGAAACGCGACAGCCCCCCGTCGGCGCCGAAAGTTCTTTAAGGTTGCCCTTGGTGCTATAGGGCGCTTGACGCCAAGCCTAGGGAGGGCTAGCGAATCCCCGTGTTTGCGGAGGGCAGGATGCCCTCCCTCCCAGGCGATCAGCTCTCGTCGTCGGACTTGCCCAGGCGTTCCTCAAGCGCCTCATCCAGCTTGTGGCCCCGCAGGTTCTTGGCCACGATCTCGCCGGAGGCCGCGTCCACCAGGAAATTGGCCGGCACGCCGGTTACGCCGTAGGCCACGGTGGCGGGGTGGTCCAAGCCCATCCCCGCGTTGATCCACGGAAGTTCCTCTTCCTCGGAGGCCTCCACCCAATCTTCCCGTTCATCGTCAACCGTGAATGAAAAGATTTCAAAGCCGTTGGGCCCGTAATCTTCATAGGCCTGCTTCATGTGTGGGATTTCCGTCCGGCAAGGGCCGCACCACGACGCCCAGAACTCCACCAGCACGATCTCCTTGCCTTCACGTGCGCCCGAAATGCTGACCACTTCTCCGTCCAGGGTCTCCGCCTCAAAGTCCTTGATCTCGGTGCCTACCGCAATCGCGGCTGCCTTGGCCCGGTTGGCGGCGTATTGCTCTTCGGAAGCCAGCGTTCGAATGACCCATGGATCGTCCGGCATCATCTCCGCCAATTTCCGGGACGCCTCGGTGACCCAGGGCCCACGCAGCCATGTGGATTGAATGGTGAGCTTGCGGGCAAGAGGATCGTCATGATTCAGGGCCACCTGGCTTCGCCCCTGGCCCTCAAGACGCAGCATTGCACTGAAAGTTTCCGAGGACTTGTCGACACGCGCGCGCCGTTCTTCCTCGGTTTCCCCCTCCACAGACTTCACCGTCCGATAATAATTGCCCATCAACTCCAGATATTCCGGCGAAAGCCTCCAGGAGTTCACTACGATGTCGTTGTAATGGCCGCCTTCGACCAAGAATTTCGTACGGCTGTCCATCACCAGCGTCAGATTACCCGGCTCAAGGACAAAGGATTGCATTTTGATGGGCGCCATCCGCCTGCCATCTTTGCTGATCGCATTCAGCACGTAGAAAGACACGTTGCGGGGGCTGTGCACCGTCCCTTCAAGGAAAAACTTCCCGTCGACAAGCGGCGCTTCAGCCACGATGTTGAGGCTGTCCTTAATGCTGGGTTGCGCGTCACGATCACCGGAAGCCGAAGAGGCGCCCCCAATACTGACTCCGCTGTCGGCAACCGAAGAGGCGGCCGCCATGCCGACTCCGGCGCCGGCAGTCTTCTTGGGCCCCGACACCCACACCACAAATTCGCCGTTGGAATAAGCCGCTGACACATCGCCTGTGATCGTATAGCGGTTCGTTTGGGCCGTTTCGGTCGCGTTTTGGGCGCCGGTCACGCCGCCCGCAAGGGCTAATGCGGTCATAACGCAGAGCAGGTAGCGATATTTCATTTTGGTGTCCCGTGAGTGTGCAATTCCCACCAATCTTACTCCGAAACGGAGTTGACGTGCGGTTGCGTGATTGCCCGTGCGTGCTCAGCGCAGGGAACACCCGGATGGACCGGATCAACGCCGTGGAACGGAGAAAACCCGTTTGTGATAGATTGCATAGCCTAGTTGCTTGATACAACACGCAGGGCGCGCAAGCGGGGTCGCAGGGGGCCAGAGGAATGAACAGGAAAACGCAAACGCCGGCTTGGCTCGTAGTGGCGGCAACCGCCGCGTTCCTGGCCGCCTGTGGCGGATCGAGCTCCGACGGCCCGCCTCCTCCTCCCCCGCCCGACCCAAACCAGGCGCCGTCCATCACGGTAAGTTCTACTGCATCCGTGGAGGAGAATGATGCCGGCGCCGTGATTACCTCGGTGGCGACCAGTGATGCCGATGGCGATACGGTGACTGTTTCGGTGGATGACGACCGGTTCGAAGTGAGCGACGGCAACCTCAAGCTCAAGGAGGGCCAATCGCTGGATTACGAGGCCGCGACCTCCGTGGAAGTGACAATCACGGCCAGCGACGGAGATGATTCCACAACGGACACGGTAACGGTCTCCGTCACCGACGTCTCAACCGTGGTGCAGTTCACCGACGCTACCGGCGCATCCGGGATTTTGTTTGTGCGCGGCTATATGCCGACCGGCGTGGACAGCGGTTTTGCTCAGGACGCCGACGTGCGTGAGTTCGGCGGCGGCGTGGCCGCGGGCGACTACAACGACGACGGACTGGTGGACCTGTTCATCGTGCGGGGCGACATCGGCCCCAACCTGCTGTACCGCAACAAAGGCGACAGCACCTTTGAGGACGTCGCCGCCGAGGCTGGTCTGGCCTACACCAAGTCCGCAACTGAGAATTATCGCAACAGCGGGCCGGGTTTCGCCGATATGGACGGCGACGGCGATCTGGACCTGTTCATCGGGGGCCTGGAGGGCGATCCCGCGAAGATATACCGCAACAAAGGCGACGGCACATTCGAAGACGTCACGGTGGGATCGGGACTGGAGGCGATGAACGCCCGCTACACGCTTTCCTCCGCCTTCGGCGATTATGACCTCGACGGCGATCTGGACATGTTTCTGGGCCATTGGGGGACGCCCAGGGACTTTGAAGACGAGCCAAACCTGAGTACCGAAAACCTGTGGCGTAACGACACGAGAGATGGCGTGATTCGTTTTGCCGACGTGAGTCGGGCATCGGGCATCTCAGCCAGCATAGTCGACGAAGACCCACAGGGATCCTTCGGTGGTTCCGGCCACGACTACAGCTTCAGCCCGACTTTTGCGCGAATTACTGATGACCGCTATCCGGATCTGGTGATCTCCAGCGACTTTCGTACCTCGCGGTACTACACGAACAACGGCGACGGGACTTTTTCCGACGCCACTGACCGCGACGTGATCATCGACCGCAATGGTATGGGCTCGACGCTCGGTGACTACGACGGCGACGGCGACCTTGACTGGTTCGTAAGTTCGATCTGGACCGATCCCAACGAGGATGGTGAGCAGGAGTTTACCGTAGGAAATCGGCTTTACCGCAACGACGACGGCGTGTTGTCGGATGCCACTGAAGAGGCGGGTGTGCGTGACGGAAGCTGGGGCTGGGGCTCCTGCTTCGCCGATTTTGACAATGACCAGGACCTGGATATTTACCACACCAATGGATGGGTGCCTGTGGAAAAATTCGCGCCCTACAGGTTCGATACCGACACCAGCCGGCTGTTCATATCCGACGGCGAGGGCGTTTTCACGGAGCTTTCGCAAGAGGCCGGCATCGTCGACAACGAGCGCGGTCACGGAATCGTGTGCGGCGATTTCGACAACGACGGCGACGTGGACATCTTCCAGATGCACCGCAACGAGACCAACGCCGGCACGCTCTGGCGCAACGATTTGTCGGAAAATAACTATCTCAGGGTCAAACTCAACGGCCGCGCACCCAATACGGCGGCTGCAGGGGCGCGGATCACGGTTACCGTCAACCGCGAGGATCAGCTGCGGGAGATCATGATCGGCAGCAACTTCACGTCGCAGAATCCCTTAGTGCAGGTATTCGGCTTAGGCAGCAGCACGCAGGCCGACATCACGGTGGAATGGCCGGACGGCCAGACCAGCACGATGGACAACGTTGACGCCAACCAGCTCATTCCCTTCGAGCACCCCGACAACTGAATGCCTGGGATGGAGGGCATCCTGCCCTCGCTTGCATGGAACAACGCCGGGATCGAGGGCTTCCAGCTCCCCGATCGGGGTCGGGGACAGGCTCTCGGCGAGGGCAAGATGCCCTCGCTCCCAGGGAAGCCCTCCTTCCCTATTACATGCAGGTCTTGCGGTACCAGTCGTTCATGTCGTCGCCGGTAGTGAACCACACGCCTTCGTGTTTGGCCATGTAGCGGAAGGCGCGCGCCAGGTGCTTGAACTTGTTCGGCTGGCCCACCCAGAAGGTATGCAGGCAAATCGGCATGCAGCGGGCGTTGGTCGCGCCTTCCTCGTACAGCACATCGAACTGATCGATGATCATGTCGCCGAAAGCTTCGGAAGAAACACCAACGTTGCCGAATGCGGGAATATCGTTCAATTCCACGGTGTACGGCACCGCGATCAGGTTGTTTTTCGGCGTGTTGAATCGAAACGGGTGGTCGTCGGCCGTGTAGTCGCACAGATACTCCACGCCGAACTCCTCCAACAGGCGCGGCGTGTTGTCCGTGTGAGTAAGGAAAGGGCTCAGCCAGCCCTTGGTGGGCCGCCCGATCACTTCCTGCATGGAGGTTAAGACCGATGACAGGATTTCCCGCTCGCGGTCCTCGTCGATGTTGCTGATGAAGTTGGCCGGCGCGTTGTTGACGCCGTGCCCGATCCAGGCCCAGTTGCGCGCCATGCCTTCTTCAAGGATCCGGGGATACTCACGGATGATTTCGGAATTCAGACACACCGTGCCGCGGGCGCCGCACTCGTCCATCAGGTCCATCATCCGCCACAAGCCGACCCGGTTGCCGTAGTCGCGCCAGCCGTAGTTCAGCGGGTCCGGGTTGAATTGCTGGGTACCCGGGACCAGCGCGGTGCCGGGAATATCGGCCGGGAAATGTTCAATGTTCAGATACGGCATAACGGCTACACGCGCGCCATCGGGCAGTTTGAACGGCTCGCGGTCGATCAGCGGAATGTAGTCGTAATGCCGGGTTTGGGTCAGGTTCGACATATTCGTCTCCTTGGTTGGAATTGGGATCTGAAGCGCAATACAGCCGCTACAGGCCCTGCAGGTATTCGAGAGTTTCGGCCTTGGACACCACATCGCCGTACTTGGCGTGGATATCGAAGAGGTTGGCCTCGTGCGGCCCGTCATGGCGATCGCCAACACATTCGCGTACCACGATTGGGCGGTATCCATGCTGGACGGCGTCCACCGCCGAGGCGCGAATGCAGCCCGAGGTTGTGCAGCCCAGAATGATCAGCGTATCGGCGCCCTTGGCCGCCAAAATTGACGAGAGGCTGGTACCGAAGAAGCAACTCGCATAGTTCTTGGTCAGGACCGTTTCGCCGGGTGGCGGGGCCACTTCGTCGCAGAACTCGGCGTACAGGTTGCCGGGCACCAGGTCCTTGAGCACCGGGGCTTTCAAGGTCCAGACACCGCCGTCCTCGAAGTTGGCGGGGTTGTACAGTACGCGGGTGTGAATTACCGGCACGCCTTTGGACCGGGCCGCTTCAACCACCTCGGGGACTTCCTTCACGCAGGCCACAACGCCGGGCGCATACAGCGCGGATCCTTCGGTTGTGTAGCCTTTGAGCAGGTCGATAACGATGACGACCGGTATTTTGCCGAAGCCAAGCCGGTTATCCCACACTCCGGCGTAGTTTGTGTCAGCAGTGCTAGCCATGATGATGTCCCCCTGGTCTACTTGCACTTCAAGCCCGCGCCGCCCCCCTTAAGCGCCGAATCCACTGAGGTCGCAGCGGGATTCGGCTGCCGCGGCAAAGCGGAATGTTAGCACTCGCTCGGAGTGTGCGCTACACGGGCAATTTTCAGGGACCGCAAGGCCGGCCGAACTGTGGATAAGGGCCGCACTTTCAGGCTCTTATTCAGCGTTTTCCTGTATAATCCCGATCTCGCGGTTGCGGGGTGGAGCAGTCAGGCAGCTCGTCGGGCTCATAACCCGAAGGTCACAGGTTCAAATCCTGTCCCCGCTACCAACTTTGGTTTTGCGACATGGCCCCGCGAGGGGCTTTTTTGTGGCGTATGAATGTGATTTTGGACAGGTTGAACGGTTTGCTGGCGCCCTGCGTGGAAGCGCTGGGCTACGAGCTGGCGGACCTGGAACTGAGGCGGGAGAACCGCGGTCAGGTGCTGCGTCTGTACATCGATCAGGGCTCCGGCATCGCCCTGGACGACTGCGAGCGGGTGAGCGGTCAGGTCAGCGCCTTGCTTGACGTCGAGGACCCGATTGCCGGGAATTACAACCTGGAAGTTTCCTCGCCCGGCCTGGACCGGAAGCTCGCAAAGCCTGAGCATTTCGATCGTTTTGCCGGGCGGCGAGTGCGGGTCACGATGGCCCGCGAGCAACATGGCCGGACGAATTTCGGCGGAACGCTGTTGGCTCGAAAGGGCGAAGTCGTGGTGCTGGATGTAACCGACGGGACCGGGCAAATCGAGCTGAACCTGGCGGACATCAAAGTCGCGCGCCTGACGCCCGACGTCCGAGTTGAGGGATGATCAGTGTTTGGTAGCAAGGAAATTCTCGAAGCCGTAGAGCTTCTTTCCAACGAGAAAGCCATCGCCAAGGACGTGGTTTTTTCTGCCGTGGAGGCCGGTCTGGCGGCGGCGCGCCGGCGGCTGCTGGCCGAGGACGTTGAAGTTCGCGTAGCCATCGATCGGCACACCGGCGAGCAGGAGTACTTTCGCCAATGGGAGGTTATGGAGGACGACGCCGAGGAGATTGAGGCGCCTACGCGCCAGCTGCGCTTGACGGAAGCCCAGCGCATTGATCCGGAGGCGGTTCCCGGGGGAGTCGTGGAGCGGCCCATAGACGGGATGGACCTGGGGCACATCGGCGCCTATACCGCAAAGCACGTCATCAATCAGAAAGTGCGCGAGGCGGAACGTACCCTGATCCGCGAACGCTACCAGGGTCGCATCGGCGAGTTGTTGAGCGGCGTGGTCAAGCGCGTGGACCGCAACGGCGTCTATGTAGACCTGGGAGGGGGAGTGGAGGGCTTCGTACCCCGCGAGCACATGATTCCCAGGGAGCCGATACGCTCGCAGGATCGCGTCAAGGGCTTGTTGTTCGAGGTAGCCACCGAAACCCGCGGGCCCCAGCTCAGGCTGACCCGTACCAGTCCGGAATTTCTTATGGCCCTATTCAACGTGGAGGTGCCGGAAGTCGGTCAGGGCCTGATCGAGATTCTCGGCGCGGCTCGCGATCCGGGCGCCCGGGCGAAAATAGCCGTGCGTTCCAGGGAGCCGAGGATCGACCCGGTGGGCGCCTGCGTCGGCATGCGCGGGTCGCGGGTGCAGGCGGTTACCAACGAGATTGCGGGCGAGCGGGTGGACATCATCCTTTGGGACGAAAACCCGGCGCAATTCGTGGTCAACGCCATGTCGCCCGCCGACGTCGTGCAGATCATGGTGGATGAGGACCACCGGCGCATGGATATCGCCGTTTCCGAGTCGATGGTGTCGCAGGCGATAGGGCGCGGGGGCCAGAATATTCGGCTGGCCAGCCGGCTGACCGGTTGGGAACTCAACGCGATGACGCCGACGGAGATCGAGTCCAAGATCGAGCGGGAGAATCGCCAGCTAATCGAAATGTTTCGCGAGCAATTGTCGGTCGGCGAGGACGTGGCCCAGGTCCTCGTGGACGAGGGAATCACCGACCTGGAAGGGATTGCCTACTCGCCGGTTGCCGAACTCTACGCCATTGAGGAATTCGACGAGCCTTTGGTCGATCAGCTGCGCGGACGGGCGCGTGACGTGCTGTTGATGAACGCCTTGAGCCGCGAAGAGGAAATGGAACAGGCCACGCCGGCTGAAGATCTATTTGAAGTGGATGGCATGACTCGCGCGCTGGCCTATTCACTGGCCAGCCAGGGCGTATCCACGCGCGAGGACCTGGCTTGGGAGGAAGCTGACTACTTAGCCGAGCATATCGAGGAGTTGAGCGAGGAGGCTGCAGGCCAGCTCATCATGGCTGCACGGGCGCCGTGGTTCGCTGATCAGGAGGGCGCACAGGGTGAGCATGACTGACCTGACCGTAGCCAAACTGGCAGAGAACCTGAAGGTGCCGGTAGAACACCTGATGGATCAACTGGAGCGTGCCGGGCACACTTTTGACGACGCCAGTCAACCGGTACCCGATGTAGCCCGGGAGGAATTGCTGGCTTTCCTGCGAGATCGCCATGGGCACGCGGGAGGAACTTCCAAGGACTCGGCGATGCCGCGTGAGATCAGCATTACGCGCCGCGAGTCGGTGGAGGTAGTGCAGGTTGACCAGGGGCGCCGCCGCGCCGTTCAGGTCGATTTTCGGCGCAAGAGGAAATTCGTAAACCGTGCCGCCCTGGAGCGCGAGGCCTTGGAGCAGCGCGAGGAGGAGGAAGCGCGCCGGCTGGAACAGGAGAGCCACGCTACCGAGGCAGCCGACCAAGAGGAACAGGAGCGCAAGCTTGCCGAACAGGAAGCGCGCAAGGAACAGGAACAGGTCGAGCGCGAAGAGGCGCTCAAGGCCGAAGAGGACGCCAAGCATCGCGCGGAACAGGAAGCCGAGCTGGAAAAATCCAAGGAACAGGCGCGTCTTGAGCTGGAGGAGGCCGAGCGTAAGGCCGAAGAGCAACGCAGGGCGGAAGCCGCTCAGGCGGCTCGCGCCCGCGAGGAGGCGGCCCGCAAGCAGGCGAGAGCGCCCAAGGTGGCCCGATCGAGGAAGGCGCCGCCCAGAGAAGAACTGCATGTGGCGGCCAATGTTCGGCCGCGCCGCTCGCGCCGTCGCAAGGCCAGCCGGCATGCCACGGCCAAGGTCCAGAACGTCAACGCGTTCGTGCGGCCGGCGGCGCCGGTCGTGCGCACCGTCGAAGTGCCCGAGTCCATTACCGTATCGGAACTGGCTCACCAGATGGCGGTGGGAGCTGAGAGGGTTATCGCCACACTCATGCAGGAAGGCGTGATGGCCGGAATCAACGACTCACTGGACCAGACAACGGCCATGATCATCGTCGAGGCCATGGGGCACGAGGTGGTCGTGCAGGCCGAGACCAACGAGGAGATGGCTCTGCTGGCGAAGGCCGTGCCGACGGCTGGCGACCTGGAGGGCCGCGATCCCGTGGTGACCATCATGGGACACGTCGATCACGGCAAGACCTCGCTCTTGGATCACCTGCGCAACAGCAGTGTTGCGGCTTCTGAAGCCGGCGGCATTACCCAGCATATCGGCGCTTACCGGGTGCGCGCCAAAGGCGGCGCGATTACTTTCCTGGACACGCCCGGCCACGCCGCGTTCACCGCCATGCGGGCCCGTGGCGCCCGCTTGACGGACATTGTTATCCTGGTGATTGCCGCCGACGATGGCGTGAAGCCGCAGACCGAGGAAGCGATCAAACACGCCCAGGCCGCAGGGGTGCCCATAGTGGTCGCGATCAACAAGATTGATCTTGAAGACGCCGACCCCACCCAGGTGCGTAACCAGCTCAACGTGCTCGGTCTGGCGCCGGAAGAATATGGCGGCGATACGCAGGTCGCGGAAATTTCCGCCCGTACCGGCCAGGGTGTCGACGACCTGCTTGAGCGAGTCGTGCTGCAGGCGGACCTGCTTGAATTGCAATCGCGGCGCAAGGGTGGCGCCCGCGGAGTCGTTATTGAATCGACCATTGAAACCGGCCGGGGACCGGTAACCACCCTGCTGGTTACGGAAGGCCGCTTGCGCAAGGGTGACATCCTGCTGGCCGGATCCGAATACGGGCGCGTGCAGTCGTTGCGCAATGAGCGCAACAAGCAGATAGACCACGCCTCGCCGTCGCTGCCCGTCGTGGTTCAGGGGCTTTCCGGAGCCCCGGAAGCGGGGCAGGACGCGGTAGTGTTTCCCGCCGAGCGTTTTGCCCGGGAGCTGGCGGAGTGGCGTGCGCGGGCCGTCCGCGAGCAGCAGTTGGCCCAGCGCAAGGGACAGCCGGCATTTACGGGCGCGTTCCCGGCCGAGGAAGAAGCCACGACCGTGCGCCTGCTGGTCAAGGCCGACGTGCGCGGCAGCGTGGAAGCCCTGTCCGATGCGCTCAGGCACTTGAGCCGCGACGAGGTGGAAGTGGAGCTGGTTTCGTCCGGCGTCGGCGGCATCACCGAATCGGATATCAACCTGGCGGCCACCTCGGGGGCTGCAGTGATCGGATTCAACGTGCGCCTGGATCCCGGCGGGCAGCAGGCGCGCAAGGCCACCGGTGTGGAAGTGCGCTACTACAGCGTGATCTATGAAGTCCTGGATGACATGCAGGAGGTGGTCAAGGGTCACCTGGCGCCGTTGCTGCGCGAGGAGATTGTCGGCAACGCCGAGGTCCGGGAGGTGTTCCATTCGCCCAAGTTCGGCGACATCGCCGGTTGCCTGGTTACCGATGGCCAGGTGAAGCGCCACAACCCCATCCGCGTACTGCGCGACAGCGTGGTGATTTACGAGGGGCAGCTGGAGTCATTGCGTCGCTTCAAGGACGATGTTGAGCAGGTGCGCGCCGGGACCGAGTGCGGCATAGGAATACGCAACTACAAGGACGTGCGCGCCGGGGACATCATCGAGTGCTTCGAGAGCGTGGAGGAGCCCAGGGCCTGAACTCCTGGGAGTATTCGCCGCGGGTACCGCTGCGCTGACCCGCAGGGAACAATGGAGCGAGGGCATCTTACCCTCGTCGAGGGCTGGAAGCCCTCGTTCCCAGGTTGTTCCATGGGAGGGAGGGCATCCTGCCCTCCAACGAGGGCTGGAAGCCCTCGTTCTCACGGGGCGTAGTCTCCATCCCGTATTCGTCTGACGATAGGACTGCTGAACATGCCCCGCGAATTTACACGTGCAGAGCGGCTGGCCTCTCGAGCCTTGCGGGTTTTCGCAACCATGCATTACTCGGACCTTCGAGATCCGAGGTTGCAGGGAGTCCGGTTTACTCACGTTACATTCTCCGGTGATCTCAGTGTCTGCCGCGTGTGGTATCTCTCCGGTACGGCGGGCGCCGAGGAAACCGCCGCCTCGCTCAAGGCCGCGCGCGGCTACATTGGTAAACGCTTGAGTGAGTCCTTTCGCTTTCGCAGGCAGCCGGAATTGCGATTTGTGCCGGACGATAGCCAGATTCGAGGCGACGCTCTGGCTGAACTGATCGAGGAAGCCGTGCGCAAGGATGAGCTTGCCCGAAAATGACGCCTGACCGGAATCGGCGTGAGATCACCGGACTGCTGCTGCTCGACAAGCCTGCCGGATTGACCTCCAATGCCGCGCTGCAGCGGGTCAAGCACCTGTATGCGGCCCGCAAGGCAGGCCACACGGGCAGCCTCGATCCCATCGCCACCGGCATGTTGCCGGTATGCCTGGGCGAAGCCACCAAGTTGTCGGGGTATCTGCTCAAGGCCGAAAAGTTGTACCGGGTCACCGCCCGGATCGGGCGCAAGACCGACACTGGCGACACAACCGGGACGACGCTACTTGAGACCGCCGACGCACAGCTGACCCGCTCGCGGCTTGAGGAGGTTCTCGGACGCTTTTGCGGCGAGATCGAGCAGGTTCCTCCGATGTATTCGGCGCTCAAGCACAAGGGCCGGCGCCTCTACAAATTGGCGCGCGCGGGGCAGATTGTGGAGCGCGCTCCCCGGCGTGTCGTCATTCACCGCCTGGAGTTGGCTGAATACTCGCCTTCCGCCCCGGTATTGACGGTGGCGTGTGGCAGCGGCGTGTATATCCGGACCCTGGTTGAAGATATTGCCGAGGCGGCCGGCTCGGTGGCCTGCGTAAGCGCTCTCAGGCGTCTTGGCGTTGCGGCTTTTAAAGCGCCCGGCATGGTGACCATGGAGCGGTTGGAGGCCTGCGCCGCCCTCGGGCATTCAGCGCTCGATGCGCTGCTGTTGCCGGCCGATGCCGCCGTCGAGGGGTTGCCGGCCGTGCAGCTGTCGTCCAGTGAGAGCTTCTATTTGCAGCATGGGAATCCGGTGGCTGCGGCCCGCGGGATGCGCCCCGGTCCGGTTCGCTTGTATGCGGGAACCCAAGGCTTCATCGGGATCGGCGAAGCCACTCTGGACGGCCAGGTCGCGCCCCGCCGTCTGCTCAAGGCCCAAAGCACTCCGCAGGTGGGCTGAGCCGTCTGGGGGTTTTCGCAGCGGGCGCTGTTGTGCTGACGCCAGGAAGCAATGGAGCGAGGGCATCTTGCCCTCGGCGAGGGCTGGAAGCCCTCGTTCCCAGGTTGTTCCATGCGCCCCGTCTCCGGAGGGCAGGGCACCCTCTCTCCCAGGCGGATTGTGCGCGGAATTATTTTCGAGATGGAACGGCGAAGAATCATGTTGTGCAAGAAAGCAGAGTACAATAGTTCGCTTTAGATACGGTCTGAAGAACTACCGCATGCCACTTAACTCAAGTGATATTAGCGCAACCGTGCATGAGTATCAGCGCGGTTCGGCGGACACTGGGTCCGCCGAAGTGCAAGTTGCGCTGCTGTCGGCGCGCATTAACGCGTTGTCCGGCCATTTCCGTGCACACAAGCAGGATCATCACTCACGCAGCGGATTGCTGCGAATGGTCAATCGTCGTCGGCGGCTCCTCAAGTATTTGCGGGGCAAGGATCAGGAGCGCTATGCCACGCTGATTTCCCGCCTCGGCCTGCGTCGCTGAGCATTCGGGAAACTTTGCCGTGAGTGATCGGGTTTGCCGACGCCGGTCCAATCCGTAAGTGCAGATTTATTTTCGCGGAACCTAAGATCAAATCTTGAAGGATTTCCCACAGGACTCCATTAGTGGAGTGAGATGATGCGCGCGTAAGGCGCGCCCCAAGACCAATACAAGAGAGGTAGCTGTGTCTATCGTAAACAAAGAATTTCAGTATGGCAGCCACACGGTAACGCTGGAAACAGGAAAGATGGCGCGTCAGGCGAACGGCGCGGTGCTGGTGAGCATGTCGGAGACGGTGGTGCTCGTTACCGTTGTCGGAGCCGGGAAGGCCGACCCCAGTCGCGGCTTTTTGCCGCTGACAGTGAACTATCAGGAGAAGACCTACGCCGCGGGCCGCATCCCCGGAGGTTTTTTCCGCCGCGAAGGGCGCCCCACGGAAAAGGAGACGCTGACCTGCCGCTTGATTGACCGCCCTTTAAGGCCCATGTTTCCCAAGGGCTTCTTTCATGATGTTCAAGTCATTGCCACGGTGCTGTCCAACAACCAGGAGGTTGATCCGGACATTCCGTCCATGCTGGGCGCATTCGCGGCGATGGCCCTGTCCGGGCTGCCTTGCGCCGGGCCGATCGGCGCCGCCCGCGTGGCATGGATAGACGAAGAATATGTTGTCAATCCCACTGCCACGCAACTGGCTTCCTCCAAGCTGAACCTGGTGGTCGCCGGGACCGAGAGCGCGGTGCTGATGGTGGAATCCGAAGCGGACCTGTTGTCGGAAGAGATCATGCTCAACGCGGTGCTGTTCGGGCACGAGCAGATGCAAACGGCGATTGAAGCCATCAAGGAACTCGCTGCAGAAGCCGGCAAGCCTGCCTGGGAATGGCAGGCCGCGCCTGCCAACGAGGATCTTGCGGCCGAGGTGGTCCGGATCGCCGAGCAGGATCTTGCAGAAGCCTACAGCATCACCGAGAAGGTCCAGCGAAATGAGCGCCTGGGTGAGATTCGCTCGCGGGTGGCCGAGGAGCTGGCGCCGGAGGACGCCGCACCTGCTCAGCTGCAGGAGATTTCGTCTGCGCTCAAGAACCTGGAGAAGAGCGTGGTGCGCCAGCGGGTGCTCTCGGGCGATCCGCGTATTGACGGGCGCGACAATTTCACGGTCCGTGGCCTGGACATCGAGGTGGGAGTGCTGCCGCGAACCCACGGGTCAGCGCTGTTCACCCGCGGCGAGACCCAAGCCCTGGTGACCGCCACCCTGGGGACGGACCGCGATGCCCAGATCGTCGAGGCCCTGGATGGCACCACCCGCGACCGCTTCATGCTGCATTACAACTTCCCGCCGTATTCGGTGGGCGAGACCAGCTTCATGACCGGCCCCAAACGGCGCGAAATCGGTCATGGTCGGCTTGCCCGGCGCGGCATATCAGCGGTGCTTCCCGCAATGGACGAGTTCCCTTATGTGATCCGCCTGGTCTCGGAGATTACCGAGTCGAATGGTTCCAGCTCCATGGCCAGCGTGTGCGGCGCCAGCCTGGCGCTGATGGACGCCGGCGTGAAATTGAAGGCGCCGGTGGCCGGTATCGCCATGGGCCTTATCAAGGACGACGACCGTTACGCGGTCCTGACCGACATCCTGGGTGACGAAGATCACCTCGGCGACATGGACTTCAAGGTAGCCGGCGCCGAGGAGGGAATCAGCGCTCTGCAGATGGACATCAAGATAGACGGAATCACGCGCGACATCATGGCCGAGGCGCTGGAACAGGCCCGCGTTGCGCGGCTGCACATCCTAAGCGAGATGAACGAAGTGATTTCCGCGTCCCGCGAGGAGATGTCGGACTGGGCCCCCTCCATCTTCACCATGCAGATCGACCGTGAAAAGATTGGCGACGTGATCGGCAAGGGTGGCGCGGTGATCCGCTCCATTACTGAGGAAACCGGCGCGGAGATCAACATTGAGGACGACGGCACGGTGAAGATCGCCTCCGTTGACGGCGAGGCCGGGCGTGAAGCGCGCAGAAGAATCGAATTGATTACCGCGGACGTTGAAGTAGGCCAGGTGTACGACGGCAAGGTGGCCCGCCTGATGGACTTTGGCGCTTTCGTCACCATTGTTCCGGGCAAGGACGGTCTGGTGCACATTTCGCAGATATCCGACGAACGGGTGGATCAGGTCAGCGACCGGCTTGCGGAAGGCGATTCCGTGAGAGTCAAGGTCCTGGAGGTAGACCGCCAGGGCCGCATCCGGCTGAGCATGCGCAATCTTGACGGCGAAACAGAAGCTCCGGAATCCAGGGGGGCAAGCCGCAGCCGGGTCCAGGAGATTGAGGTCGGCAAGGCTTATGAAGGCACCGTATCCAGCGTTATGGACTACGGCGCCTTCGTCACCGTACTTCCGGGTACTGACGGCCTGGTGCACATTTCGCAAATGTCGGACCGGCGGATTGAGCGCACCAGCGACGTGCTCAGCGTGGGCGACAGCGTTAACGTTCGGGTCATGGAAGTGGATGGCCGCGGGCGTATCCGGCTGACCATGCGCGGCCTGGAGGGAGCGAGCGAAGCCTTGGAAGGCGAGGAACCAAAGCGCCCGCGCCGCCGCCGCCGCGCCAAGGCCTGACTTGCTTTTTGGGAACGAGGGCTTCCAGCCCTCGACGAGGCCTGGAAGGCCTCGCTCCCAGCGGCTAGCGGCTAGCGGGTCGTCCGGTCGCGGAATTGGCGCTCGGCCATTTCGCGATGTTGTTGCGCTTCCACCGATAGGGTGGCCACAGGCCGCGCTTGTAGCCTTTCCAGGCCGATTTCCTCGCCCGTTTCCTCGCAATAGCCGTAGCTGCCGTCGGTGATCCGCTCCAGCGCGGCGTTGATCTTCTTCAACAGCTTGCGTTCCCGGTCGCGGGTCCTGAGTTCCAGGCCGAATTCCGATTCCTGAGTGGCCCGGTCGCTCGGGTCGGGGAAATTACTTGCGTCATCGCGCATGTGGTGCACGGTGCGTTCCACTTCGCCCATCAATTCCGCCTTCCACGCCAGAAGAATCTTGCGGAAGTGCTCCAATTGGGCGTCACTCATGTACTTCTCACCCTTCTTCGGGCGATAAGGAGAAATGCCGTGTATGAGTTGTTCGTTCATGGTGCTGCGAGCGCGCGGAATTATAGCGTTATGCGGCCCCTTCGGCACGTTCTTTTTCGAACTCGGTTGCCGGCTCCCAGTCCGGCGCGCGATGCTCCACGGTAACGGTCGTATACAGGCCTCCGCGAACATTGAATCGCGCAACCAGCCGAATGTAGCGGGGCTGCGTGGTCGTCACGAGTTCATCCAGAATCTCGTTGCTGACCGCCTCGTGAAACGCGCCGCGGTCGCGAAACGAATTGAGATACAGCTTCAGCGACTTCAACTCCACGCACAATCTGTCCGCTACGTAGTCGATCGCGAGCTCCGCGAAGTCCGGTTGACCGGTCACCGGGCATAGGCAGGTGAACTCGGGTGCTCGCACGCTGATGGTATAATTTCGGCTCGTGCGCGGGTTGGGAAAAGTCTTCAGGATGGGCTTCATGGCAGGGCAATTTACACCAGTTACCCCGCCTTTGAGAACCACGGGCAATGCACCTTAAGCGAATTCGACTGGCCGGCTTCAAGTCCTTTCCGGACCCGGTCAATATCGAAGTTCCCGAACAGTCCCTGGCCGTGGTCGGGCCGAACGGTTGCGGAAAGTCCAACATTATTGACGCGGTTCGATGGGTGCTGGGCGAAATCTCCGCTCGCCAGCTCCGCAGCGGCGCGATGGCGGAAGTCATCTTCAACGGTTCCGCCCAAAGGACGGCCCTGGGCGCGGCTACCGTCGAATTGCTGTTTGACAACACGGGGCCCGGCCCAAGCGCGAAGTTCGCCGACTACAGCGAGATCACGGTTCGGCGAACCGTGCGGCGCGACGGTATATCCGAGTACTTTCTGAACAATTCCCGCTGCCGCCGAAAGGACATCACACAGTTGTTCGCCGGAACCGGTCTCGGTATCGGCGGCTACGCAATTATTGAGCAGAGCACGATCAACCTGCTGGTGGAAGGTCGCTCCGACGATCTGCGCGCCTATCTCGAAGAAGCGGCAGGGGTTTCCGGGTACCGGCAGAGACGGCGCGAGACTACCCTGCGCATCGGTCGCACCCGCGACAACCTGGAGCGCCTGGCTGAACGGCGCGCGGAGCTGGGCAGCAACTTGCGCAGGCTGCGGCGCCAGGCTTCGGCGGCCGGCCGCTACCGCAAGAATGTGGGCGAGAAGCGGCGCGTAAGGGCGCAGCGCCTGGCGCTGGACATCCAGTCTCTGAACCGCTCGCTGGAAGGGATGCAGGTCGGGGCAAGGTCGCGGAAAACGCAGCTGGAGCGGGTCGAGGCGGAATACCGGGCGCTGGAGGCGCGCATGCTGGCGGCTCGCGAGCAGCAAACCGCCGCCCAGGCAGCGTTTGATGAGGCCAACCGGGCCTACTATGTTCTTCAGGCGGAGATCGCGGGCCTTGAGGAAACGGTGGAGGCACAGCAATCGCTGGGCCGGGAGCGCGACGCCGAGCTGGAGCAGCTCGAACCCAGGCTCAGGGCCTTGTGCGACGAACTTAAGCTTGAGACCGCCGCGCGTGAGGAACGCAAGCAATCGCTGAGTGAACTGGAACCGAAGCTGGCGGCCGCTCGCGAAAAGGAACGACTCATGCGCGCACAGTCCGAACAGGCAGTGGACCGGCAGTCGCGTTGGGAGGCGGACCGGCACGCGGCGGAGATGCGCTTACAGTCGCTGCGCCAACAGCGTGAACTATTGCTTCGGGAGCGGATGGCCGGTCTTGAATCGCTGCAGGACGCGGCCCGCAGGCGCAGCGGAGAGCAGGCCGTTGAATGGTTGCGAAGCCGGGGATTGGCCGATCGGCCTCGCCTGTCGCAGCAACTCAAGGTAACCCGGCGCTGGCGAACCGCCGTGGAACTGGTGCTGGGTGACTTCATCGAGGCCACCCGCGTAGATGGGCTGACCTCGCTGGCGGGCGAACAACAATGGGCGCCCGGTGTCTTGCTGGTGGAGGCGGGCGATTCCAAAGCCGCGCCCGGAACCCTGCTGGCCGAAGTGCGCGGAGCGGGGGCTATGGCTGAGCGGCTGGGCAGCGTTCGCACGGCGAGAGATGTCGCCGCGGCACTGGCCATGGTTGCGGAGCTGCCCGATGGCGGGTCCGTGATTACCCCGCAAGGAGTATGGCTTGGCCGCGGCTGGTTGCGGGTGGCCGGCGAGCGTGGAGAAGGGGCGCTTGAGCGCGAGGAGGAGATTGCCGCGCTGAAAGAAGTGTTGGCGGATACCGAGGGTTATGCCGCTCCTGCTTCACGGGAAGAGTCTGACGATTCGGAGCGCGCCAGGTTGCAGTCCCGTTTGGAGAAGCTGCGGCAGGATCTGGAGCAGGCCGCCGCCGAACAGGAGGCCGTTGCCCGGCGCAAGCCGGACGCCACTCAGGATGTCCACTCGCTGCGCTCGCGGACCGGAGAGGCCCGCGAAGCCGCCCGCATCCTGGAGCGCCGGCAGGCCGAACTTGAGCCTCAACTTCTCGCGACAGCCCGCGCATGCCAACGGATCGCGGCGGACATCAGCAACATTGAACAACGCATTGAGCAGCTACGAAAGCTGCGTCAACAATCGGGGGAGGCGCTTGCTGCCGCTCGCAGAAACCTGCGCACGTCGCTCAAACGCAAGCCCGAAGTCGACCAGGATCTGAACGAGGCCAGACGGGCTCGCGAGGAGGCCGACAGCACGCTTGCATCCGAGGAGTCCGGGCGCGCCGGAATTCAGCTGCGGCTTGCCGAGCGGCGCGAGCAATTGAACGAGGCGCGCGTCGAGCAAAGGGAACTGGAAGTGCGCCGCGACGGACTCAGCGAACAAATGGCGGACACCGGCCATGAGCTTGCGGAGATTCTTGAGGATTTGCCCGAGAACCTGAGCACCGAGGAACTGGACCAGCAGCTTGAGAAAATCGAACGGCGGATCGAACGAATCGGCCCGGTAAACCTGGCGGCTGAACAGGAGCTTGATGAACTCAAGGAACGCAAGCAGTACCTGGATTCGCAGCACAACGATCTTACCGGCGCCCTGGAGACACTTGAGAACACCATGCGAAGGATCGATCGCGAGACCCGGTCGCGCCTCCAGGAAACCAGCGAAGCCGTCAGCAAGGGTTTCGACGTCAACTTTGCCCGCCTGTTCGGCGGCGGGCGCGCCGGCCTGGCCTTTGAGGGCGACGATGTGCTGAGCGCCGACATTCGTTTCGTGGTACATCCGCCCGGCAAACGCAACGTGCGGGTCAGTCAGCTCTCCGGCGGAGAGAAATCGCTTGCGGCCATTGCCTTCCTGGTGGCCGTGGTGCAGTTGAACCCGGCGCCTTTCTGCATGCTGGATGAAGTGGACGCCGCGCTCGATGACGTCAACGTGGTGAAATTCTGCGAACTGATCACGGAAATGTCGCTCACCGTTCAATGCCTGGTGGTAACGCACAACAAGAGCACCATGCAGGCGGTGGACTACCTGCTGGGCGTAACCATGCAGGAGCCCGGCACATCCCGAATCGTCTCCGTGGATCTGGAAGAGGCGGTGCGTCTTGCCGCCGCCTGATTCGGCGTCGAAACCCCCTCCCGGACGCAAGGAAGACAGGGCGAAATGGCTGCGGGAACAGATCCAGCGGCACAACCTCCTGTACCACGAGAACGATAATCAAGAGATTTCGGACTCGAAATATGACGCGCTGTACAGGGAATTGCGCGAACTGGAAGAAGCGCATCCCGAACTTGTAACGCCTGATTCACCTACCCAATCGGTAGGTTCGCGCCCCAGCGAGGCGTTCGCCCCTGTCAAGCACGGGGCGCCGATGCTGTCGCTGGAAAATGTGTTCAACGCCCAGGAGATGGAGGAATTCGACCGCCGCCTCGCCGGTCTGCTGGATGAGGAGGCCGAGCGCGAGTATTCGGCGGAGCCCAAGCTGGATGGCGTGGCTTTGAGCCTGCTGTACGAGCAGGGCCGGCTGGTGCGCGCCGCCACCCGCGGCGACGGCCGGGTAGGCGAGGATGTAACCCATACGGCGCGAACCATTCGATCCATTCCCGTTCAACTTTCGGGCGCGGGGATTCCTCGCCGGCTAGAGGTGCGGGGAGAGGTGTTCATGCGATTGAGCGCGTTTGAGGCCTACAACCGGAAAGCTGCAGCACAGGACGGCAAGATACTGGTGAACCCGCGCAACGCGGCGGCCGGCGCGCTTCGCCAAAAGGACCCTGAACTTGCCGCTGAACGTTCCCTCGACTTCTTTGCGCATGGCGTGGGCCGTATCGATGAAGTGCCCGCCGCCTCGCGTCAATCGGAGTTGTTCCATGCGATGAAGTCCTGGGGCCTTAAGGTGTGTCCCGAGACCGAGACTGTGATCGGCGCCGGTGGCTGCGCGAGCTACTACGAGCAAATCGCCGGGCGCCGCGCCGGATTCGACTACGCGCTCGACGGCGTGGTCTACAAGCTCGAACGCTTCGATCTTCGTGATCAGGCCGGGGCTTCCTCGCACGCACCGCGCTGGGCGGTAGCGCAGAAGTTCCCGGCCGAAGAGAAACGCACTACAGTGCGCGCCATTGAGTATCAGGTAGGGCGAACCGGCGCGCTCACGCCCGTAGCACGTCTCGAACCTGTGTTCGTGGGCGGCGCCACGGTCAGCAACGCCACGCTGCATAACTACGGCGAACTCCTGCGCAAGGACGTGCGCGTCGGCGATACCGTGGTCGTGCGCCGCGCCGGTGACGTGATTCCCGAGGTCGTGCGCTCGCTGCCCGGGCATCGAGCTGGCACTCCACCCATCCCGCCGCTGCCCGAGCACTGCCCGGAATGCCAATCGGAAGTGGCGCTGCCGGAAGACGAGGCCGTGGCCCGCTGCACCGGCGGGCTGATCTGCCCCGCGCAACGCCGCCAGGCACTGATGCACTTCGCCTCCCGCGCGGCTATGGACATCGAGGGCCTGGGGGGAGTGCTGATCGGCCAACTGGTGGAAAAGGGTCTGGCGCAAAGTCCGCCCGACGTGTACGCGCTTACAGCCGAGCAATTGAACGGTCTGGAGCGTATGGCCGAGAAGTCTTCCGCCAATCTGCTGGCCGCTATTGAACGCAGCAAGTCCACCATCCTGGAGAAGTTTCTATTCGCCTTGGGAATCCGAGACGTCGGGCAGGTAACGGCTCAGGCCCTGGCGCGGCATTTCGGCCACCTTAACGCCCTGCGAGCGGCGCACGAAGAGCAGCTTTGCGAGGTTCCCGACGTGGGCGAGATCGTGGCGCGCCGCCTGCGGGAGTTTTTTGGGCGCGAGGAAAACCTGCGTGTAATCAAGGCGCTGCAGGAGCAAGGCGTGACTTGGCCCGAAAGCGAAGCGGCCCCGGCCCCCTCGGCCGGACCGTTGCGCGGCAAGACGCTGGTGCTGACCGGCGCCCTGGAGAGCATTACGAGAGACGCCGCGCGCCAGCGCATCCGCGCGGCCGGAGGCCGCGTAACGGGCACTGTATCGAAAAACACCAGCTATCTGGTAGCCGGCGCCAACCCGGGGGGCAGCCTGGCCAAGGCGCAAGAACTCGGCGTAGAAGTGCTCAACGAAGCGCAGCTACTGACCTTTCTGAACGCACAGCCGGAATAGGCAAGGCTCTCGATCGCCTGGCGCGCCTGCGGCCCACCCTGATGGCGCCGCCTGGCTTGTTCAGGCGGAGGCTGGGACGTCCCGAGGGAACCTCATGGCGCCGGCATTCGCCGCTGCCACCCGGTCTCGGCGCTGGTTGCGGGGGCCGCCGTTGCGCCGGGGCCGGCGCGAATGCTCTACGGCCATTTCCGCCTTGTTCGGCTGCGCGGGCGTCACACCGTCGCCGGCGACCGTCAGCCGGTGGTGGATCAGGCGTTCGATGGAGCTGAGATAGGCTCGTTCCGCCGGGTCGCAGAACGACAATGCAATTCCGCCGGCGCCGGCTCGCGCCGTTCGGCCGATGCGGTGGACGTAACTTTCCGACTCGTTGGGCAAGTCAAAGTTGATGACATGGGTAACGCCCTCGACATCAATGCCGCGGGCCGCGATATCGGTTGCGACCAGGACGCGTACCTGGCCGTCGCGAAACCGTTTCAAGGCACGCTGGCGGCTGCTTTGGGACTTGTTGCCGTGGATTACGTCAACGCTCACTCCGGCCTTGCCAAGCTTTTCCGTGATCCTGTTGGCGCGATGCTTGGTGCGGGAAAACACCAGGACCCGGGACAGCGCCGGGTCCTCCAGGATCCCGGTCAGCAAGGTCACTTTCTCCCGCGCGCCGACGTGATAAACGCGCTGTTCAACCCGCGCAACCGGCGTGGCCCGTGGCGTCACTTCAACATTCACCGGATCGGTCAGAATGGTGCGCGAAAGACGGGCAACCGCGGTGGGCATGGTGGCAGAAAACAGCAAGGATTGGCGGTCGGTTGGCAAGGCCCCGATAATCTTTCGAACGTCGCGCACGAAACCCATGTCGAGCATGCGGTCGGCTTCGTCAAGCACCAGGAATTCAACCGCGCCCAGTCTCACCCAGCCCTGGTCCATGAGGTCGAGCAGTCGGCCCGGGGTGGCGACCACGATGTCAACGCCGCGCCGCAGAGCGCTGACCTGGGGCTTCTGGCCGACACCGCCGAAGATCACCATTTGGCGCAAATGAAGGTATATGGCGTAGGCGCGGAATTCTTCACCGATCTGGATCGCGAGTTCGCGGGTGGGCGCAAGGATCAGGGCGCGTGGGAGCCGGCGATTTTTGTTGCCGTGACCGCGCGATAGCCGGTCGAGAATGGGAAGTGCGAAGGCCGCCGTCTTGCCGGTGCCGGTCTGGGCGATACCCAGCAGGTCCTTGCCGGCCAGCAGTTCGGGAATGGCGCGTGCCTGTATCGGTGTCGGCTCGACGTGGTTTCGGGCGGCCAGCGCACGCTGTATGGGATCGGCCAGGTCGAGGCCTGAGAATTTGTTATCGGTCACGAGGATGTCCTTAATGCGCCAAACTGTGCGGCCGGAGTCCTTGGCACGGTTTTGATATGGCGGTTCTTGACCCGGTTCCGGGCGCGGTCGGAACGGGAATATTCGATGGTTTTGCCCGGGACATGGCACCGCTTTCAAGCGGCGCATCGCGCTATCGCGAGCCTGTGTGTGAGCGTTGCATGGTACTCTGAACCAGCTCGTCAAGCAAATCCGTGAATTTGCGGGCCGTTGCGATCAAGTAGGCAAGCTGTCAAACTTCGCACAGCAATTCAGAAAGCCCGACAGGGGCATTTGCAGTGACGATACTTCTCGGAGTGAACGTAGATCACGTGGCAACCTTGCGCCAGGCGCGCAGCACTGTGTACCCCGATCCCGTGGAGGCCGCGCAGCAGGCCCTGGCGGCCGGCGCCGACTACATTACCGTGCATCTGCGGGAAGACCGCCGCCACATCCAGGACCGCGACGTGGAGCGCCTGGTGCGGATGCCGGGCGTTCGAGTGAACCTCGAGATGGCCGCTACCGAGGAGATGGTTGCGCTGGCTGAGCGCTGGCTGCCTGAGGATTGCTGCCTGGTTCCCGAACGGCGCCAGGAGTTGACGACCGAAGGCGGGCTGGACGTTCTTGGACAGGCAGGCGCGCTTGAAGATGTGTGCGCGCGCCTGGTGGCTGCGGGTGTGCGCGTGTCGCTGTTCGTGGACCCTGATGAGGCCCAGCTTGAGGCCGCCGCCGCAACCGGGGCGCCGGTGGTGGAGCTGCATACGGGCGCGTACGCTGATATTGCGGGAGCGGCCGCGGCCGAGGAGTTGGCGCGCATCCAGCACGCCGCGGGAGTCGCCGCGGGCCTGGGGCTGGTGGTCAACGCCGGCCACGGACTCCACTACGAGAATACCGCCGCGGTCGCCGCTATTGAGCAGATTGCGGAACTCAATATTGGTCATGCTATCGTTGCCCAAGCAGTATTTGATGGGTTTTCCGGGGCCGTGCGGCGAATGAAGAGGCTGATGACGGCGGCTCGCGGAGGCTAGAGGGGCAATGATCTACGGCATAGGAACGGACCTGCTGCGAATTGACAGGGTGGCCCGCGTGTACCGGCGCTTCGGCGATCGGTTTGCGCGCCGCGTGCTGATGGATTCGGAGCAGCGAGACTTCCTCGGCGCAAGGAATCCTGTGCGCTTTCTCGCCATGCGTTTCGCGGCCAAAGAGGCGATCGTGAAGGCGCTGGGCACGGGTTTCCGGCACGGCATGTGGGTTCGCGATTCCGGAGTCCGGCACGATGGGCGAGGCCGTCCGGAAATCATTTTTTCGCCACGCGGCAAAGCGGCGTGCGCGGCTGCCGGAATATCCGGTGGCCACTTGAGTCTGACTGATGAAGCCGGCCTGGTTGTGGCAACGGCGATACTTGTTACTGGAAGTGGGGGAGCAAGCGATGAGTGCGCAACTGATTTTCGACATTGAGACGGTACCGGATCCGGAATTAGGGCGATCGCTATACGGACTCGACGACCTGGACGACGGCGAGGTGATGCGCGCTATGCAGCATCACTATCAGCAGCGCACCGGCCTGGAGTTTCTTCCGCCCATACAGCACAAAGTGGTGGCAATTGGGGTGGTGCTTCGGAATGATGAGGGCGTGCGGCCGCTGGTGCTGGGAGACGAAGACGCAAAGGAATCGGAACTGATCATGCGGTTTTTCCGCGGCCTTGGACACTATGTGCCCGACCTGGTTACCTGGAATGGGGCGGCGTTCGACCTGCCGGTTCTGAACTTTCGCGCGCTTCGCTACGAGGTGCAGGCAAAGACCTATTGGGAAACCGGCATTAACGATCGTGCCTTTCGCTTCAACAACTATCTGTCGCGTTTCCATTGGCGCCATACGGACCTGATGGATGCGCTTTCCGGATTTCAGGGCCGTGGACGTCCCAGCTTGCGCGAGGCCTGCGCCTTGCTTGGCCTGCCCGGCAAGAACCTGATGGATGGATCATCGGTGATGGGCGCCTACCTGGACGGCAAGATCGGCGAAATCCGCCGCTATTGTCTTGAGGACGCGCTGAATACCTATCTGGTGTTCCTGCACTTCCAATTCTTGCGAGGCAAGCTGACGCAAGACAATCTGGACGAAGAGTACGGGCTGCTGATCGACGTGCTGAAAGTCAGTAGCGAAGATCACTTGAAGGCCTTTGCCGGCAAGTTGGAGGCGGAAGCGGACGGGCCGGAAGAAGGCGCCCCGGGAAAGAGTTCCAGCCAGAAAACTCCGGCCCCGGACCCTTCGCCGGAGCAGAGTTCCGATCGGAAAGCTTCGGCCCCGGACCCTTCGCCGGAGCAGAGTTCCGATCAGAAGACTCCAGCCCCGGACTCTTCGCCGGAGCAGAGTTCCGATCGGAAAGCCTCGGCCCCGGACCCTTCGCCGGAGCAGAGTTCCGATCAGAAAACTCCGGCCCCGGACCCTTCGCCGGAGGGCGCTGTTCAGGAAGAGCAGGCGGCATAAGAGCCGGTGGTGCCCGGTTTCTGGGAGTGCCATGCAGAGCACAGTTGCCGAGCCGGGTGTCCGGCGCGTCCTTGCCCTTACCCGGCGCCCGGGACGGCGGCCATCGGCTGGGTCAACACGAAGATTGAGTCATAGCGTTTGATCAATGCCTGGCGAAGTGCTCATCGACATTTCCCGGCAGTCCCTGAAGCTTCTTGATGGAGGCAGGGTGCGGCAGGAATGGGCAGTTTCCACTTCCCGCTACGGCCCTGGCGAGTTGGCCGACAGCATGTGCACGCCGCGCGGCTTGCATCGCATCCGGGCTTGCATCGGCGCAGGTCAGCCGCCGGGAGCCGTCTTCGTCGGCCGCCGGCCAACCGGTGAAATCTACTCCGAAGAACTGGCCCGCCAGCATCCCGGGCGCGACTGGATACTGAGTCGTATTCTCTGGCTGTGCGGAGAACAGCCCGGGCTTAACCGGCACGGGCAGGCCGACAGCATGCGCCGTTACATCTACATCCACGGAACACCGGAGTCCGAGCCGATGGGGGTTCCGCGCTCGCACGGCTGCGTGCGCATGCGCAATGCCCACGTAATCCATCTGTGCGACCAGGTGAAACCTGGCTGCCGGGTGGAAATTCGACCCTGAGTGTAGCTGCCGTGGGGCCGCTGATGATCGATCTGCAGGGCGCCGCCCTGTTGCCCGAAGAGGAAGGGCTGCTGCGCCATCCCGCAGTGGGTGGCGTCATCTTGTTTACCCGAAACTACCGATCGCCAAGGCAGACCCGGCGCCTGGTTGGCGCGATTCGCGCCGCGGCAGGCCGCCCCTTGCTGGTCGCTATCGACCAGGAGGGAGGTCGCGTGCAGCGCATGCGTTCGGGGTTTTCCTCGCTGCCTCCGGCCCGGGTACTGGGCGAGACCCACGATCGCGAGCCCGGGCGCGCGAAGGAATTGGCCTACGCACGGGGCCGGCTTCTGGCGCTGGAGTTGGAGGCGGTGGACATCGACTTCAGCTTTGCGCCGGTCTTGGACCTGGACTACGGCAGGAGCGCCGTAATCGGCGACCGTGCCCTGCACGGCGAGCCCCGGGCTGTCGCGGACCTGGGACTGGCGTTTCTTCAAGGTACCCGCGCCGCCGGCATGGCCTGCGTGGCCAAGCACTTTCCGGGTCATGGCTGGGTAGCGGCTGATTCCCATCATGAGACGCCGGAGGATGAAAGGGAATATGCGGCTCTGCTCGCTGATCTCCAGCCCTTCGAACGGCTGATCGGCGCGGGCGTGGGCGCGATCATGACCGCCCATGTGCAATACCCTGCGGTGGACGTTTCCGCGCCTTGCTATTCGGACCGATGGATGCGCCGGGAGCTGCGTGAACGCCTGGGTTTTTCCGGCGTGATCTTTGCCGACGACCTGTCCATGCACGGTGCTCAGGAGGCCGGCGGGCTTGCCGAACGTGTGGCGGCTGCGCTGGAGGCTGGTTGCAACATGCTGCCGATTTGCAATGCCCCTCAAGGGGTGCGGGAGCTCCTGGCAGGCTGGACTCACAAGGCCAACGCAGAGTCGGCGGGCCGGCTCGCCAGGCTGCTGCGCAGGCGTTAGGCGATGCCTGGCTGCATTTGCAGGAGCCGGCTGCCTCTTGCTCCACAAGGCATGAGTAGCTGATGCCGGTAGAGGGGCTGGCTTTTATTTGCGGGGCTCCTCCCGAGTCCTTGGGTTGTGGCCCGCCCGAAGGCTTGGCTGCAGTGGCGACGCAGCCCTATGGACCGCCGTCCGCACAGGTGGAGATTCGCCGAATGCAGGGAACCAGGGTCTTTTCCCTGGCCAGGCATGGGGCTGACTACGCGTTGGCGCCGCATCGAATCAACTACCGGGCAAATCTGCGTGCGTTGGCGGATGCGGGGACCCGATGCATCCTCGCCGTGCATACCGTGGGCGGCATTGCGCCCGACGCCGTCCCGGGGACCGTAGCCATCCCCCATGACCTGATCGACTACACCCACTCGCGCTCAACCAGCTTCGCAAAGGAGGGCGCAGGAAAGAGTGCGTTCGTCGAATTTATCGTTCCGTTTGATCCCGAAATGCGGGACAGCCTGGTGGCGGTTGCCGACGATACGCGGTGCCTCAGCCAGGGGGTATACGGAGTAATGCAGGGTCCGCGTTTGGAAACCGCCGCGGAAATTGACCGGCTTGAGCGCGATGGTTGCACCCTGGTCGGAATGACTCTGATGCCGGAAGCCGTGCTTGCGCGCGAACTCTCTATCCCTTATGTCTCGCTCTCGCTGGTGACGAACTACGCTGCCGGCCGGCAAGCAGCGGGCGAGACCGCCGGCATCCTCGCCCAGCACCGGGCCTGGCTGGAAACGGCGCTGAAAGGCGCCCGCGAATTGATCAATCGCTGGCTTTCCGGGACAGCACACTAGCTCTCGGCATCCGGCCGGGGACGATAGCGGAACAGCCTCACGATTACACCGAAGCGGGGATGGTCGAAGTAGTGGGTCTCCCCCAGCAGCAGGCGCCGCCGCTCGGCGAGGCGATACTCAACTTCACCTTCTTCATCCGCCGGCATACGGACGTCGAGCGTGACAAGAACGAATCGATCCTCCTCCAGCGTAACCAGTCCACTAAAGGGCAGGGTGGTGGCAGCCAGGGTCGAAAGCCGTAACGGGATAGCCTCGCCGTTCCAATCGGCTGGCATGGCCCAGGCGAAATGGGCCAGCGGGCGGTATTCGGCGCTGCGGCGCATTACGGCCCAAATCCCGTCCAGCGCATACTGGGCACGGGTTAGCGCAACTACGCCGGGAGGCGTCTGCGGCGTCACAGGTCCTGCATCGGGCAGCCGAATCGGTGCGGGATAGGTCCGCGCGGGAGGCAGGTCAGGCAGAATCACCAGAATGTCCTCCGTGCTGGCCTCCGGATCCAGTTGGGCGAACACCACCATCTCCAGGGCAACCCGGAAGTCGTTCTCTTGCGCAATCGCAGGATGCGGCGTCAGCGTTGCCCACATCAGGACCGAAAGCAAGGCAATGCGGACCAACCCCGGCGTTAGGTCCGCGCAGCCAGTGCGACGAGAGGTCATGCAGCTAGTTTACGGTGTGCCCGGATTGCCCGGCCTGCTCAAGGCTGGCAAGCAGGCGCTCGACGTAGCGGAAGCGCTGCTCCGGCTCTGTCAGGTCCGCGCGGAACCTGAGTTCGCCGCGGGGACGCAGGGCGAACTCTTGCGGTTGTTGCTGGGCCATCGCAACCAGGCGCAAAGGGTCTACCGGGGTGTCGTTGTGGAACTCCGCTTCACCGCCGTGGGCTGCCGCTTGAAGCATCTGTATTCGCAACTCCCGCATACGCTGTTGGATGCGCGCCTGGCGGAACAGGTTGCGGGCCGAGTCCGGTACCGGGCCGAACCGGTCCACCAACTCCACCAGGAGCGCATTCAGCTCTGAAGAATCGGCAGCCGACGCAATCCGCTTGTACCAATTCAGGCGCTGGTTGACGTCCGGCATGTAGTCCTCCGGCAGCAGGGCGCTGAGGTTAAGTTCCAGGTCCGCGCGCGGATGGGCCGGTGTAACCGGACGGCCGCTTCCCTGGCCGCGCAAGTCCTCGACTGCCCGGTTCAGCATCTCGTTGTAGAGACTGAAGCCGATCTGCTGAATCTGGCCGGATTGCTCCTCGCCCAGCAGTTCTCCGGCGCCGCGGATTTCGAGGTCGTGGGTGGCAAGCAGAAAGCCGGCGCCCAGTTCACCGGCCGCCTGTATGGCCTCCAGCCGTTTGTGCGCGTCGGCGGTCATTTCCTTCTCATGCGGCCGGATCAGGTAGGCAAAGGCCTGGTGATGCGAGCGTCCGACCCGGCCCCGCAACTGGTGCAATTGGGCCAGGCCGAGCCGGTCGGCGCGGTTGATCAACATCGTATTGGCGTGCGGCACGTCCAGGCCGCTCTCGATGATGGTGGTGCATACCAGCACGTCGAAGCGGCGGTGATAGAAGTCGGTCATGACCCGTTGCAGTTCGGCGTCGACCAGCTGGCCGTGGGCAACTTCGAGCCTTACTTCTCCCAGCAGGTTCTTCACTTCGCGGGCGATGCGGTCGATGTCCCGGACCCGGTTGTGGACGAAGAAAACCGCCCCGCCGCGCCGCAGTTCGCGCCCGCAAGCCTCTCGGATCAGGCTGTTGCGCCACGGCGTAACAAAGGTCTTTACCGCCATGCGCGCGGGCGGCGGCGTGGTGATCAGCGAGAGGTCTCGCAGGCCGCCCAGCGACATGTTCAGCGTACGCGGTATCGGGGTTGCGGTGAGGGTCAGAACGTGCAGGTCGGCCCGCAACGCCTTGATGCGTTCCTTTTGGCGCACACCGAAGCGATGTTCCTCATCGATTACAAGCAGCCCCAGGCGCTTGAAACGAACGCCTGGGCTCAGAAGGCCGTGCGAGCCCACAACTATGTCGGCGCGTCCGTCCGTGATGAATTCTCGCACTTGTTCGTTCTTGCGGCCTCTGCCGAATCGGGTAAGCGATTCAACCCGAACCGGCCAATCCGCGAACCGGTCGCTGAATACCTGATGGAGCTGCTGCGCCAACAGGGTTGTAGGCGCCAGCACCGCCACCTGAAAGCCCTGCATTACGGCCGCAAACGCTCCGCGTAGCGCCACTTCGGTCTTGCCGAAACCCACGTCTCCGCAGATGAGCCGGTCCATCGGTCTGCCGGCTTCCAGGTCGTCCAGAACCTGTTCGATGGCGCGTTCCTGGTCGTGCGTGAGCCGGTACGGAAAGCGCGCCGCAAAAGTGCTCATTTCCGAGAGCGACGCGCTCATGGTGGGCATTTGGCGCGCGGCCCGCTGTGCCTGCAGGTCAAGCAGTTCCGCTGCCACGTCCCGCAGTTGCTGCTCGGCCCTTCGCTTGATGCGGGCCCAGGCATCCGAACCGAGGCGGTGCAGCGGCGCGTTCTCGGGATTGCCGCCGGTATAGCGGGTGATGAGCTGCATGTCCGACACCGGGACGTAGAGACGATCGTCGCTGGCGTAGCGCACGCGCATGAACTCGGCGGGGGCGCCGCCCACGTCCATGTGCTGCAAGCCTTCGTAGCGGCCGATGCCGTGATCTTCGTGCACTACCGGCGCGCCGGGGGTCAGGTCGGCCAGACTTTGCAGGATAGCCTCGGGGTCCGGCTGCCCGCGGCGCCGCCGGCGGGTCAGCGGCCGTTGCCTGCCGAACAGTTCACGCTCGGTCAGGATGACCAGATCATCCGCCAGGGTGATGCCGCAATTGAGCGGGCTCTCGGTAAGGCACAAGGGGGCCCTTGATGACAGAAACTCCGCCCAGGACCCGACTTCCAGCGGCTTGAGGCGCCGGGCGCCCAGCAGTTCGCGGATCAGCTCACGCTGGCCGGCGGTTTCCGCATTCAGCAGGATTCTACGACCGGGCGTGCTTGAGTAGGCTTCAAGTGACGTGTGATTGTCAGCACGGGCCAGCGGCACCATGGGTGCGGGGCCGGCGTTGACGGAAAGTGCGTCTGCCTGCCGCGCGACATCGGGCAGGGGATCGGCCAGGCCTTCAATGCAGCGCAAGCTTGCCATGGCTGCCTGATGCACCTTCGGCGGCGCAAACAATTCCTCGGGCGGCAGACAGGGCTGCTCCGGGTCGCCATCCCGCTCCGTGTAACGATCCGCCGCCGTCTCCCATTCACTCTGCATGGCCGCCGCGCTGCCGGGGAGCAGAATCACGGCAATGTCGGCGGGCAGGTAATCCCACAGGGTTTCAGTGTGCTCGAAGAACAGCGGCAGGTAGTTTTCCGCGCCCTGCGGCGCCATTCCCTCCCCCAGCTTGCGAAATACTTCCGCCCGGGCGGGATTGGCCGGAAACCGTTGCCGAAAGCGTTCCCGGAACGCCTCGACGCTGCCTGAATCCAGCGGCAGCTCGCGGGCCGGCAGCAGCTTGAAGGAGTCCAGCGTCCGGATGCTGCGCTGAGAAGCCGGGTTGAACAAGCGGATCGATTCCACTTCAAGGTCGAAGAATTCGATCCGCACCGGCGCGGCCGCGCCGCTGGGGTAAAGATCGATCAAGGCGCCCCGCACCGCGTAGTCGCCAGGTTCATTGACCAGTGGCCCGCGCACATAGGCGGCCTCTTCAAGCCGCTGCCGCAGGGCTTTCGGGTCCAGCTTCTGACCCACGCGGCAGGAAAATCCGAGCCACTGGCGGAATTGTGCGCGTGGCGGCAGACGCTCCAGGAGCGTGGGAGCGGCCACAAACAGCGTCCGGGGCATTCGCGATGACTCGGGTTCCAGCAGCCGGGTTAACGTCTCCAGCCGCCTGGAGGTGAGCTCCGGGTGCGGACTGAACAGGTCATAGGGCAGTGTTTCGCGATCGGGAAGCAGCGCCATGCCGTCCTTGTTCCCACGCAGCCAGGCCACCTGCTGCATGAATTGCTCTGCCCCGCCCGGGTCGGGCGTCACCACTAGAACGCAGGATGAAGGCCGGGAGGAGATCAATTCCGCGCATAACAATGGCGCCACGCCTGCGGTTACCCCGTGGAGTCGCAGAGGTGAGCCGGGCTGCTCCGGCCAGTGGGTCCGGAGGACTTGCCGCAACGGAGGAGGTCTGTCGGGTTCTTGGTGCATACGGCGCGCATTATGAAGCCGAATGCCGGCGGGTTCGTGGGACAATGAGCGGATGATCCGGCCGCTGTCGCTTGCCATCGCCTGGCGCTACCTGCGCGCGCCGACGCGCAACCGGTTCATCTCCTTCATCGGTTTGGCGTCGGTAGGCGGGATCGCCCTCGGCGTGGCCGCATTGATCGTGGTGATCGCGGTTATGGATGGTTTCGATGCGGAGTTGCGTGACCGTTTGCTCAGGTTTGACGCGCAAGTGAAGCTGGTTGCCGCGGATGGCATTGAAAACTGGCGTGAAATAGCCGAAGAGGTGGCGAAAGTCCCCGGGGTCACTACGGTTGCGCCAACCGTTGAGGTGGAAAGCCTGTTGTCCTCGAGGGGGAGGTTTGCGGTGGTCCGGCTGCGCGGAATCGCCGCCGACCCGGAGTCGCAATCGGCGCCCTATGGTGAAAGATCAACAGCGGGGTCCTTCAACGATCTGCATGGGCGTCGGGGCGGTCTGGCTGTGGGGTGGTACCTGGCCAGGGACTTGGGCGTTTGGGTCGGCGAGACCGTAACAGTATTGGTCCCTCAACCGGGAGGAGCCACTCCGCGCTTGCGCGAACTTCCCGTTCGGGCGGTATTTCAGGCGGGGGTAGCCGGGGCCGACAAGAGCCTGGCATTAGCAAGCCTGGAAACCGTGTCGGCACTTGCAGGCCTGGGAGGCCGGGTAAGCGCGCTGGAAGTTCGCGGCGATGATCCCTACGCCACACCACAAGCGGTAAAGACCTGGGCATCCAATGCCGAGACGGCACAACGCTACGGCCTTGCGCCGCGTTCCTGGATGGACGAGCATGAGGCGCTGTTTCGTACCGTGCAGCTGGAACGCCTGGCCATGGCGGTGATGTTGTCCACCATCATTGCGGTTGCCGTGTTCAACGTTCTCGCTACGCTCGTGATGTCGGTCAATGAGCGCCGCGGTGAAATCGCGATACTCGCTACCTTGGGGGCTACCACTCCGACCATCATGGCGGTTTTTTCCCTGCAGGGTCTGCTGGCGGGGATCGTCGGCGTGTTCCTGGGCGGGGCCCTGGGCGTTTGGTTGGCGCGCAACGTCGATGCGGTGATGATGACTCTTGAGGACCTCTTCGGTTTTGATTTCCTGCCGGCCGAATCCACCTATCTGGTTGGGGTTCCGTCGCAATTGTCAATTGGTCTGGTGCTTTCGGTGGCCGTGCTGGGATTGCTGCTGTCGGCGCTGGCAAGCTGGTATCCCGCCCGGCGCGCGGCCCGAGTCGATCCTGCCAGCGTACTGCGCTACGAGTAGGCCATGCGTTTCTTCGAACTACGGATGGCGTGGGCGCAGCTCCGTGCGAGCCAGCGTGCGGGGTTTGTTTCGCTGGTCTCAATGCTGTCCATGCTGGGTGTAGCGGTGGCCGTGGCGCTGTTGGTAGTCGTCCTGTCGGTTATGAACGGATTTGACCAGGTTGTGCGCGAGCGGATACTGAATGTCCTGGCGCACGGCAGTCTTCACGGCTCAGAGGGGCAACTGGCCGGGTGGCGTGAACTTCGCAAGTCCGCTCTGGCGCATCCGGACGTCGCCGCGGCGGCGCCCTTTATTGAAGGGCAGGGAGTATTGAGCGTGCCGGATGCGGTCGCGGCGTTCTGATCCTCGGATTTGAACCCGGCGAGCCAGCCTTCGAAGGGCTGGGCGGCCTGACGGGTGATGACGTACTGGTGTCGCTCACCGCGGGTTCCTGGAGCATTGTGCTCGGCAGCGAATTGGCGGCGCGCCTTGGCGTCGGTACGGGCGATGACGTTGTACTGATGATGGCGAAGGGCTGGAGCACGCCCGCCGGGACCGTTCCCCGGATGCGGCCTCTGCACGTAGCAGGCGTATTTCATGCGGGTATGAACGATCTTGACCGTTCGCTGGCCTGGGTCCACTACGAAGATGGGCGCCGCCTGTTCGGTTTGGGGGAGAACACCTTCGGTCTACGCGTCATGCTTCATGATCCACGCAGGGTGAACACGGTGCTGCCTGAAATAGCCGGCGAAAGGGCCGGGGAATTGTTCGGGCGCTATTGGAACGGGGAATACAGCAACTTTTTCTATTCCATCGCGATGACCAAGCGGGTGACGATTATCATTCTCACGCTTCTGGCGGCGATTGCCGCCTTCAATATCGTGTCCAGCCTGGTGATGATCGTGCGCGAGAAGACCCCCGAAATCGGCATCCTTCGGACCCTCGGATCCACACCCGGGTCGGTTTTGGCCATATTCGTCGCACATGGCGGTTTTGCCGGCGTGTTCGGCATTTTGCTGGGTCTGGCGGCGGGAATTCCGTTGGCGTACTTTGCGGGTCCGCTCACCTCTTCGATTGAGCAGCTTCTTCAGACGAGCCTGGTCAGCTCGGAATATTTTCTCGATGAAATGCCGAGCCGAATCGTGATTCCGGAAGTCATCTTCGTATGCGCATTGGCCCTGCTGCTTTCCCTGATCGCCACCGTGTATCCGGCGCTGCGCGCTGCACGAACGGACCCGGCAACCGCAATCCGCTGGGACTAGCGGAGCATACCGTGAGCAAGCAGGCAACCTCCGAGGGCGCGGCGCCGCTGTCCTGCCATGGACTGGTGCGGCATTTCCGCGAGCAGCGTCAGGTACTCGAAGTGCTGCGTGGAGTGGACCTCACGATCGAGCCGGGTGAACGGGTGGCGGTAGTGGGTGCGTCGGGCTCCGGAAAGACCACGCTGCTGCAATTGCTCGGGGGCCTGGACACGCCCACCCGCGGCTGGGTGGAGCTGGAAGGCCGGAATTTCAGCGCGATGTCCCCGGCCGAGCGCGGCAAGCAGCGAAACCGCCACGTCGGCTTCGTGTACCAGTTTCATCATCTTCTGCCGGAATTCAGTGCAGTGGAGAATGTGGCAATGCCGCTACTCATTCGCGGGTCGGCAACGGCCGGGGCTTTGGCTGGAGCACGCGAGCTGCTCGAAAAGGTGGGTCTGGGCGAGCGCCTGAGTCATCGCCCGGCCAAGCTGTCCGGGGGCGAGCGCCAGCGCGTGGCCGTGGCGCGCGCGCTGATTACGCGTCCTTCCGTTGTTCTTGCCGATGAGCCGACCGGCAATCTGGACCCCGAATCCGGCGAGCAGGTCTTCAGGCTACTCCTGGAGCTCAACCGCGACACCGGCGCCGCGCTGGTGGTCGTGACCCATGATCTGAATCGCGCCCGGCGGATGGACCGCGTACTCGCTTTGCGCGACGGCCTGCTGGCTGCCGCGGAAAGCTGAAACCAGGCTTTATCCCACCGCAATTCAATGTTGCCGCTGGGCATAGCATGGCTGGCCGGCGTCAGCCTGGCGTTTGTGGTGTTGCCGCCGCCGCCCGATCCAAAGTTTTTCGCGGCGCTGCTTGCGCTTGCGGCGCTGTGTGCCTGGCGCATGCGCGGAGCGCTCCTTGCCGTGCTGCTGTTGGGGAGCGCTGTGGGCCTTTCGCTGGCGGAGCTGCGCTTGCAACAGCGGATGCCGGACACGGCCGGGCGCGTGGACCGCATCGTTACCGGCGTGATCGACGAGTTTCCGCGGGTCGACCACTCTACCTGCCGGTTTCGCTTTCGAGTCAGGGACGTCGAGGATGAAGGACTGCCGCTGGATCGTATTCTGGTCAGCTGGTATGACTGCCATGAGCCACCGCTGGCGGGCGAAACCTGGCGGCTGAAGGTGCGGCTGCGAGCTCCCCGCGGGCTCTACAACCCGGGTGGGTTCGATTTCGAACAGTGGGCCTTCCGGGAAAACCTCAACGCCACGGGATACGTACGCGACGAACTTGCGCCGCAACGGCTGGCCGGCTGTGAATCAGGCCCGAGGCTCTTGTGCCTGCGCGCTGCCCTGGTTGACAGGCTCGATGGCTGGCTGGAGGGCAATTCGGGGCTGCGCTTCGTGATTGCCCTGACCACCGGGGCGCGGCATCGGCTCAAAGATGATGACTGGCAGGTGCTTCGGCGCACCGGCACAGCGCATCTGTTTGCGATTTCGGGTTTGCATGTGGGCGTGGTGGCATGGTTCGCGTGGTTTCTTGGGGGCGCCTTGGGACGCGTTGCGCAGAGATGCTTCACTGGGCTTCAGCCGCGGTTTCCGGCCGCGGCGTGCTCATTTCTGGCTGCCCTGGCCTATTCGGCCCTGGCAGGTTTTGCGGTATCCACACTGCGCAGCCTGGCGATGATTACCGCAGTGCTTGTCTTTACCCAGCTGCGCCGCCGCGGCGGCTTTGGCGCGGCCCTCGGAGCCGCCTTGCTGGTGGTTCTGGCGCCGGATCCGTTCGCGGTGCTTTCGGCGGGGTTCTGGCTGAGCTTTGGGGCCGTGGCTCTCCTGGCGATCAGCGCATTGAGCTTGCGCGAGCCGGGACTGTCCGCCGGTGAGCCGCGTCCCGTGGCAGCGGCCCAATGGGCACGTCGTCTGCTGGCGGCCCAGTGGCGCATTACGCTGGGCTTGGCGCCGCTGGTGCTGGCGTTCTTCGGCGAGGTATCGCTGATCGGTGCTGCAGCCAACCTGGTTGCGATTCCCTTGTTCTCGCTGCTGATCGTGCCCGGATTGCTCGGAGCCTTGCTGCTTGCGCTGGTCTGGCCCCCTTCGGGCGTATTTCTACTCCAGTGCGGGGCCAGCCTGCTTGCGGGCGTCATGGCGATTCTGAGTGATCTTTCGGGTCTCGCGCTGTCGGCATGGGCAGCTCCTGATTTCGGCTTGCTTCCGGCAATCCTGGCGGCTGCCGGCATCGCCTGGCTGTTGGCGCCGCGGCCGACGCTGGCCCGTTGGGCCGCGCCCTTGCTGTTGCTACCGGCGATATTGGGGCTGAATCGCGAGAGTTTGCAGGCTGATTTCGCGGTGACCGTGCTTGATGTGGGGCAGGGCCTTTCGATTCTGGTGCAGGCGCCCGGCTACAACCTGCTATACGACGCAGGCCCCAAATATTCTTCCAGCGACGCGGGCGACAGCGTGGTGGCGCCGGCCTTGGCCGCGCTGGGTGTTCGGCGCCTGCATGCGGTAGTGATTTCGCACGGGGACAACGACCATGCAGGCGGAGCAGCGAGCGTTCTGGCCGCTCATCCCGAAGCGGAACTGACCGCGCCGCAGTTATTCGGTCTGTCGGCAAACACTTTCCGGCGTTGCGCGGCCGGAGGGCAATGGACGGCGGGAGAGGTTCAGTTTCGCGTGCTGAGTCCGCAACCCGGCGCGGGAAGCCGCGGCAACAACAGTTCCTGCGTACTGGATATAGAAGCGCCGGGTGTGCGCGTATTGCTGCCGGGCGATCTTGAGGCGTCCGGCGAGGCCGGGCTGGTCAGGGCTTCCTTTGGCGGGCCTTACGACCTGGTTGTATCGCCTCACCACGGTAGCGCCAGTTCGTCGTCGGCCGCCTTTGTGGACGCGGCGCGCGCCCGGTTGGTTGCGCACTCCTCGGGTTTCTTCAACCGCTGGGGATTTCCCCGGGAAACCGTGGTGGCTCGATGGGCCCAGGCGGGGGCCCGGCAGTGGAACACCGGCGCGAGCGGCGCCTTGCGGTTTGAGGTGCGAGACGGCGGACCGTTGGAGCTGGTGAAGGAATGGCGCCGTGATCGGGCCCGGCTCTGGACCTATCCGCCTCCGGCAGTAGATGGCCCCGATAGGCCGGCTGACGGGTAAACTCGAAGTATGCGGCGGGATACTCCAACGAAACGCCTCGCGGCGCTGGCCGTTCGGCATTGGCGCGGCTTTCTGCTGGCGGTCCTGGCGATGGCGGTATTCGCGGGGACGGAAACCGGGTTTGCAATCGCCGTGGAGCGACTGACCGGGCTGTTGGGCAACGCGGCCGGACCATGGGGCCGGTGGTTGCCCTTGGGCGTGCTGGGCCTGTTTGCAGTGCGCGGCGTTTCCGGGTTCCTGTCCGCATATCAGCTGGGACGCATTGGCCGCTCAGTGGTGGGGCAATTGCGGGAAATGCTGTTTGCGCGATTCCTTCAGATGCCGGTGCGCGACGTGGAACAAAGGCCGCGCGCCGAATTGCTCTCCCGGATGCTGTATGACGCCGAGCAGGTTGCGGATACCTCATCCACCGTGATCACCACCGTCGTTCGCGACAGCCTTACCGTTGTGGGCCTGGTTGCCTACATGGTTTACGCCAGCGCCGGTCTGTCCGCGGTGGTATTCGCGGTAGCGCCATTGATTGCGCTTACGGCGCGTGTATTGTCCAGGCACTTTCGCCGCTACAGCACCCGTATCCAGGAAAACATGGGCGAGGTGTCGCGGATTACCGATGAGGCCTTGCGGGGCCATCGCGTTATCAAGGTATTCGGAGGGGCGGCGCGTGAGACTGAGCGCTTTGCCCAGGCCAATGAGGTCAACAAACGGCTGCACCTCAAGCTGGTTATGGCGCGGGCCGGGGGCGATGGGCTGACTATGCTGCTGGCAGCTATCGGTGTTGCGTCAGTGGCTTGGTTCGTGGCCCAGTATTCCGCCGCCGAAAGCCTGCAGGTGGAAAAGTTCACCGGCTTTATGGCCGCGATGTTGTTGCTCATGACTCCCCTCAAACATCTCACCAACGTGAATGCTTCTTTGCAGCGCGGACTGGCCGCCGCCACATCCGTGTTCCGGCTGCTGGATAGCGTGGTGGAGTCCGACGCCGGCGCCGCGCCGCGCAGTGACCTGCCCGGGCGTGTCAAAGGCGAATTGGAGTTCGCCGACGTGTCGTTTTCCTACGACAACGAGGGCACGGCGGCCTTGCGTGATATTTCGCTCAAGATCCAGCCCGGCGAGCGGGTGGCGATCGTGGGACGCTCCGGCAGCGGCAAGTCCACCCTGGTGAGCCTGATACCGCGCTTCTTCGAACCCGATTCGGGACAACTGCGGCTCGACGGCCGTCCCTTGGGCGATTGGCCATTGCCGGCCTTGCGCGAACAGATCGCATTGGTCACCCAGGATGTCATGCTCTTCAACGACACCCTGGCCAACAATATCGCCTATGGCGCGCTGTCGAAGGCCGACCCCGAGGCGGTCAAGGCCGCCGCCCGCGCGGCTCATGTCATGGAGTTCGTCGAATCGAGGAAAGAGGGCCTCAACGCAAGGGTCGGTGAGGGTGGCGTCAGCCTGTCCGGCGGCGAGCGCCAGCGGGTGGCAATTGCGCGCGCACTCTTGAAAGATGCGCCGGTGCTGATCCTGGACGAGGCAACCTCCGCCCTGGACAGCCGTTCCGAGAGCCACGTGCAGGACGCGCTCGATCGCTTGATGCGCGGCCGAACCACCCTGGTGATCGCCCATCGCCTGAGCACTGTAGAGCACGCCGACCGGATCGTGGTCCTGGAGCGCGGCCGCATCGTAGAGAGTGGTGCTCACGCGGACCTTCTGGCGCGCGACGGTCACTACGCCAGCCTCTACCGGCTGCAATTCCGCGCCAACGCAAGAAATGCGGGCTAGCGCACCAAAGGCGTGGGAGCGGCGCGGCTGGCTGAGTACTCTGCTTTACCCGCTGGCCGGCGTGTTTGCCGGCGCGGTCGCCCTGCGGCGAACCGCTTACCGGAAGGGCTGGGCCAGCTCAATCAAAGCAGCCGTTCCGGTTGTGGTGATCGGCAACATTACCGTGGGAGGAACGGGCAAGACCCCGATTACCGCTTGGCTGGCCGAATCCTTGATCAAGGCCGGGCGCAGGCCAGCTATCGTTAGCCGCGGTTACGGAGGGCGAAGGCAAACTTCGCCGGTGCAGGTTACCGGGCGCTCGGATCCCGCCGCGGTAGGTGATGAGCCGGTGATGCTGGCTCGGCAGGTCGGCTGCCCGGTGTGGGTATGCATCGACCGGGCGCGAGCGGCCTGCCGGGCGGCAGAGGAGGGGGCGGACGTCGTGCTGTCGGATGACGGCCTGCAGCACTACCGCATGGCGCGTGATCTGGAACTTTGCGTAGTTGACGGCGCCCGGGGTCTCGGAAATGGCCGTCTGCTGCCCGCGGGCCCCTTGCGGGAACCCGCGCGCCGCTTAGGCGAAGCGGATGAGGTGCTGGTGCAAGGCACTGGCGGGGATTTTCCCGGACTGCGATTTGAATTGCGCATAGACCATGCCGTGCGGCTGGATGGGACCACCCGGCGGCCCTTGCGGGAGTTTGCGGGGCGGCGGGTTCTGGCGCTTGCCGGGGTTGGCGCGCCCGAGCGCTTTCACCGGGCGCTTGCAGACGCCGGTCTCGAAATTGAGCCGGTGCAGGCGCCCGATCATGGACGCGTACCCATGAAGAAATTGCTGCAGCGCGGAATGCCGGTACTCATGACCGCCAAGGACGCCGTAAAGTACTCGGGCTGCGACGGCCAGGACCTCTGGTGGACACCGGCCCGTGTGGTCATGCCCGGCGATTCCGCACAGAGAATTGCCGGTCGAGTTCTCGCGCTTTTCGGAAACAAATAGTGACCTTGGACTTTCATATCGTCATCCCTGCGCGTTTTGCCTCCAGCCGGCTGCCGGGGAAGCCTTTGCAGGCAATTGCCGGGCGGCCGCTGATCGAGCACGTTTGGCGGCGGGCCACGAAGGCCGGCGCGCGGACGGTCACGATCGCCACCGACGACAAGCGCGTGGCTGCCTGCGCAGCCGAGTTCGGCGGCGAGGCGCGTATTACCCGGCCGGACCATACCTGCGGCTCGGACCGGGTGGCGGAGGTAGCCGAGGAATTGCGGTTTGCGCCCGGGGAAGTCGTTGTAAACCTGCAAGGTGATGCGCCTCTTGTTGACCCGGCGCACATTCGGGCGGTTGCGGCCAGGGCGCTGCGGGACGACGTCGCGACCCTGGCTTCGCCCCTTGAATCCCCTGAGGATACCGGCAATCCGAATATCGTAAAGGTGGTGCTGGACAGGCACAGCCGGGCCCTGTACTTCAGCCGCGCTGCGATTCCGGCGAGCCACCCCGCAACCGGGGGGCGACCCCGCTACTTGCGGCATACGGGCCTTTACGCCTACCGGGTATCGGTCCTGAAGCGCCTTACCGGCGAACCGCAGTGCGAACTGGAACGCATCGAGGGGCTGGAGCAATTGCGCGCATTGTGGCTGGGAATGCGGATTGGAGTGGAGATCGCGGATCCGCCTCCCGGGCCGGAAGTCGACACGGTCGAAGATGTGCGCCGTGTGGAGCGGATTTTGCGCTCCATATAATTGACACCCTAAGGTAACCAAAGACCCAGCGAGGCACGCCATGAGCGTTCAACCATTACGCAAAGAGACCGGGCCGATTGCCGGCCTCCGGCCGCAGTCCGCGGGCGGTCCTCCGCCCGGAGTAGCCGGCGGCCCGCCGCCTGGTGTATCGGGAGGTCCGCCGCCCGGCGCGTTCGCCGGCGCTCAAAGCGGACTTGAGGGCCGCGAAGAGGAACTCGGCAAGTCCATGGCCGTGTTGCTGAAGACGCTCAGGAACACCCAGCCCTATGCCCACGAGATTAACGATGCGCTGATCAAGTCGCACCTTCAGGCCATGCAGTTCGCCAAGGACCACGGGATGATGGACGAGTTCGTGGCTCACGACATCAAGACCATGGAGCCCCTGAATGAGCGCATGAGAGGCCTGATCGAAAAGACCGGTCAGCGGGAAATCGCCTTGATCGGGATTTTTGATCGTACTGCCTGTCACTATCAGCTCTGTCTGGACAACGAATCCAGCCCCGGGGTGCGCCGCTGGCGCTCACCCTTCGGCCGGGTCCTGGCCGCCAGCCGCAAGCTGGGGCAGTTCGACTTCAGCGAGGAGTGGATACACGAGAACTGGACCCGTCCGCGGCTGCTCGCCTACGCCGAGAGCATGGGCGTGGAGATGCGAGTGTCGCACTGGCAGTCCGACGGCTGGCTCACCGCCGAACTCGTTTAAGCCGGGAGTTTTCGCAGCAGGCGCCGATGCGCTGACGCGCAAACGATGGAGCGAGGGCATCCTGCCCTCGTCGAGGGCTGGAAGCCCTCGTTCCCAGGTTGAAGGGCGTCCTGCCCTCGTTCCCAGGTTGGAGGGCATCCTGCCCTCGTTCCCAGGTTGGAGGGCATCCTGCCCTCGCCAGGCAGAAGCCGGGCGGCCGGCTAACCGCCGAACTCGTCGAACCGGCGGATATCCCTCAGGAGGACGGCGGGGCGTCGCTGCCAGGGCGCCTGCGGCGCCGGCGCCGGCGCCGGCGCGGAGGTGCACTGTTGCCGGATTCGGATTCCTTGCGGCGGGGCGCCTGCGATTCGCCCTGCGCTCTGTTCGTGGGTCCGCCCTGGTGCTTCGGCGGCCGCTTTGCCTTGCGCGGCGGCCGAGAGCGTTGCTGCGGCTGGGCTGTTCTGGCAGGTTGCCTGGCCGGGGTTGTCTTTTCCTTGTTCAGCCCGAACAGACGAGCAAAAAAGCCGGCCTTCGGCTTTTTCTTCTTCTTTCGGTCCGGCTTTTTGGCGGTCTTGGCCTTGTGCTCGGGCGGCGCGGTATCCGGTAGGGAGCGCTCTACCGCCGGCTTTTCCGGCGGTTTGCCGCGGCTCGGTGAAAGAGTGGCAGGGGGCGGGGCCGTTACGGTTGCCATTTCGTAACTGGGGGTTTCGTCATCGGTATTGTCGCGCACCCGCCGCAAAGCGAATTCGGGTGTCTCCATGGCGGAATTGGCAACCAGAACCACGCTGACCTTGTATACGTCCTCGATTTGCGTCAGGGCGGATCGCTTCTCGTTCAGAAGAAAATTCGCCACAACCAGTGGCAGTTCCGCCACCACCTTCGAGGTGCGTTCCTTGCCCGCTTCTTCGCTGATCATGCGCAACACGTGCAGGCCCAGCGACTCCACGCCGCGAATTCGTCCGGTACCTCCGCATCGCGGACAGGCCTCGTGGGTCGTATCGACCAGCGACGAGCGCAAGCGTTGACGCGACATTTCCAGGATGCCGAAGCGCGAAATCTGTCCGATCTGTATCCGCGCCGGTTCGTTGCGCGTGCCCTTGCGCAGCCGATCCTCCACCTGCCGGTTGGATCCGGCGGAGCGCATATCGATAAAGTCGATCATCAGCAGCCCCGACAAATCACGGATTCGGCACTGACGAGTGATTTCGTCGGCGGCCTCCAGGTTGGTTTGCAGCGCAGTCTGCTCAATGTCCTCCGCCGACGTGGCGCGCGCGGAGTTGACGTCGATGCAAATGCCGGCCTCCGGCTGGTCAATGATGATCTGGCCGCCGGAGGGCAGGTTGACGCGGCGCCTGTACGCGGAGTCGATCTGGCTTTCAATCTGGTAGCGGTTAAACAGCGGAGCATCACCCTCATGCCGCCGCAGGCGGTCCAGAAAATGCGGCATGGTGTGCTTCATGAAGCTGCGGATGCTCTCGTAGGCATCGTCGTCGTCCACTACGACTTCCCCGATCGAGTCGGAGAGATAATCCCGCACCGCACGCAGGATCACGTTGGATTCCTGCACCACCAGGAACGGACCATCGCGTTCCAGCACCGCGAGCTTGATGGCCTCCCAGATCCGCAGCTGGTTGTCCAGGTCCCATTGCAGCTCCTCGGTGCCCCGGTCGTGACCCTGGGTGCGGATGATTACGCTCATGCCTTTGGGAATATTGAGTGTGCCCAGTCGCTGCTGCACCGCCTGGCGGTCCTCGCCCCGAACCTGGCGGGAAACGCCGCCACCGCGCGGGTTGTTGGCATTCAGCACCAGGTAGCGGCCGGCCAGGGAGACCAGGGTGCTCAGGGCGGCGCCCTTGGTGTCCCTCTCGTCTTTCTCGACCTGCACTACCAGTTGCTGGCCTTCCTTTACCAGCTCGGCAATGTTCAGGGGTTTGCCGGGTTCCGGTGTCCGCAGAAAATATTCGCGGGATATGTCCTCTAAGGGGAGAAAACCGTGGCGCTCCGCGCCGAAGTCTACAAACGCAGCCTCTAGACTGGGTTCTACTCGCGCAATGCGCCCCTTGTAGATGTTGCCTTTCTTTTGTTCTTTTTCTCGATGTTCAATAGCAAGGTCATAAAGTTGTTGCCCATCGACCAAAGCAACGCGCACCTCTTCTTGCTGGGTGGCGTTTACCAACATTCTTTTCATTGTGATTCTTGTCCAGGTTCGGGCGGAACCATGCCGCAGCCGCGCACGGCGCTGCACCGAGGCCGCGCCGGCGGCAGTACGCAATCAGGTCATTCACCAGGAATGTGACCCTTGGCGCGTTCTTGTATTGGAAATCCATCCGGTAAGACCGGCGTTCCTCCGCCGCATTAGAAAACAGGTTCGGCAATAGGTCTTGCCGCTTGCGCAAGTATCTGCGCGGGCGCCAATGTGCAGCGCCGACGATTACTATAGCACGGCATGCGGAACAGCCTGATCCAGTCCAGGGGCCGTGGCATGACGGTTGGGCGCCGGTGAAAAGCAACATCCTGATCGTATCGGAAGACGATTCGGGCCGCCGGCTGGACAATTTCCTGGCCGGCCGGCTCAAGCGAATGCGCCTGGCGCGGCTGCATCGCATGATTCGCAGGGGCGAGGTGCGGGTAAATCGGGGCCGGGCGGCATCGGGCCATCGTTTGCGAACCGGTGACGAAATCCGTCTGCCGCCGTTTCTTGATCGCCGCGCACCGCCCCCGGTCGCAGCACGCGCCCGCTGGATTGAGCAGTGTGTGCTGTATGAAGACGCCTGGTTGCTGGTCTTGAACAAGCCGGCCGGACTGGCCGTGCATGCGGGCGGCTCGGTGAGCCTGGGAGCGGTGGAGCTGCTGCGTGCGGCTCGAGCCAAAGAGGACTTCCTGCAATTGGCGCACCGTCTGGACCGGGCTACCAGCGGCTGTTTGGTGTTTGCCCGAAAGCCCCGCGTCCTGAGCGCCCTGCACCAGGCATTTCGCCGCAATGCAGTCGAGAAATACTACCTGGCCCTGCTCGCCGGGGGCTGGACCGGCGGCGAGCGCCGCGTCAACCTGCCCCTGGACCGCTCCTTCAGCGAAGGCGGCGAACGGCGGGTTCGAGCCGGTTCGGGGCAGGCGGCGGAAACTCGCTATATTCCCAGCCGTGGTTGGGGAAACGCTACGCTGGTCCGCGCTATTCCAATCACCGGGCGCACCCACCAGATTCGGGTTCATGCGGCCGCCATCGGCCATCCGGTGCTCGGCGACGACCGGTATGGCCGGTCAAGCGCCGAGCTGGCGGAGCGAATCGCGCTCAAGCGGCTGTTTCTGCATGCCTGGGAGGTGAAGTTCACGCACCCGCAAACATCGCGTGAGCTTTGCCTCAGGGCGCCATTACCGGATGAATTGCGGTCGGTGCTGGAGCGCCTGGGTCCGCCGGAGTTTGGCCGCGGCAGCCGAAAAACATAAAATAAGGCTCTTTTTCGGAGCCTTGTGTGGAAATCAGACAATTTCTGTGTTTAGCGCGCTATGAAGTCGCAGGCGGCCTGCGGGTGGCCGCAATGCATTTTGACGGCGAGAGCCTGGGATCCTGGGCACGGCTGGAGAGCCACGAAAAGGGGGGTGCGCTGTCGCCTAATGCAGTGCGTTACCGAAACAAGTCCCCGGCCCGCCCGCTGGATATTTTCTTGGCGCCGGTGGAAGAGGCCACGCCCAAGCCACCGCAAACCGAGAACCTGCGGGTAGCGGATCGCCCCAGGTGGCGCAAGGCAGGAGCCTATCCACGGGAATTGCTGGGCGATCTGTGCTCGCCGCCGCTGGCGCTATGGTCGGATATGACCTCCACGAAGGCCGGCTTCTACGATCGCGTGCTGGCTGCGGAAGCCATGCAACTGGATTCTTCGCTAATGCTCATTGAGCTCGACCACTACATCGTGGACGTTACGCGGCGGCCGGTTTCCGACGACAACGTGGTGCGGGTCCGGTTCAGTCACCTGGAGCGCGAATATCGGCTATTGCTCTGCGAAGATGTCCTGCGCCGGCGCTACGCTCGCTACGCGGTCGGCGAATACGAAATCAGGCGCCCCACGGCGGCGTGCATCACTCTGGGCCCGCCGGGCAAGCAGGGCCGGATCAAGCGGGTTGCCTCGCTGATACCGCTGGAGGGCTGATCGGCGGAACCGGGGCGAGGGCATCCTGGCCTTCCCCCGGGGAACGAGGCCATCGTGGTCTCGCTACCGCATAATCTCGGGCTTCTAGAAGAAGAAAAAGCGCCGCCGCCGCCGCTCGCTGTCGACCTGCTCACCGGGAAAGTTCGCGGCCAGCATGCGCTCGGCGTCCGAGGCCAGGTCGTCCATCCCGATGCTGCGGTACGCCTTCACCATGATCTTGAGCGACTGAGCGACTTCCGGCGAGCCATGGTAGTTCTCCACGGCGAAGCGCGCCCGATTGGCCGCCGCCACCCACGCGCCGCGGCGAAAGTAATAGTCGGCTACGTGATTTTCGTACTGGGCCATCCGGTTGCGCAGGAACACCATCCGCCGGCGTGCGTCGGGGGCATATTCGCTTTCGGGATAACCATTGGCCAGTTGCGTAAAGGCGTCGAATGACTCTCCGGCGGTCAGAATGGGACGCCGGGAGTAGTCAATCCGGAACAGTCGCCCGAACCGCCCGGGCTGGCGGGCGAACAAGGCCAACCCGCGCATGTAGATTGCGTAATCGACGTTCGGGTGGCGTGGGTTCTCGCGTTGGAACTCGCGCGCGGCCTCCACGGCGCTGTCCTGGTCGTTGAGCCGGTAGTAGCAATAAATGATTTCCAGTTGCGCCTGGCGGGTTTGCGGGTTGAACGGAAAGCGAGCCTTCAATGTGCCGAGGAACCGGAGCGCCTTGCGGAAGTCTCCGCCTTCCAGCGAGGCGTGGCCTCGGTCATACAATACGCTGGCAGCCGACAGTTCGTCGCGCTCATCGCCGCGCCCGCAACCGGCCAGGGTGGCGCAGGCTGCTGCCGCAAGTAGAAATCCGGCGAGGTATCGTGCTGAAATCATTCAATTACTCGAAACGGCTTAGGTTCCTTGAAGCGTGCAGTATAACGAAAGGCCGCGATTGTTAGGCATGCCGGGCGGATTGCTGGGGCTCAGTTGGTAAGGCGCGTGGTTGAATCCCGGGTTGTCGTGCCGGACAAACTGGCGGGACGCAGGCTGGATGCGGTGCTTGCACAACTGCTGCCTGATTTTTCGCGCAGTCTGATCAAGAAGTGGATCGAGACCGGCCAGGTGTTCGGGGAAGAGGGCGCGGTCGGGCCTCCGCGCATGCCGGTGGAGGGCGGCCAAGTGTATGAAATTCGGGCGCAATTTGAGGCCGCAGGTTCAGTAGAACCCGAACCCGTGGAATTTGCGCTGGCGCATGTGGACCCTGATCTGATTGTAGTGAACAAGCCGGCCGGCCTGGTGGTCCATCCGGGCGCCGGCAATCCCGGGGGTACGCTGCAAAACGGGCTGCTGCACCGTTTTCCGGAACTTGGCTCGGTGCCGCGATACGGGCTGATCCATCGCCTTGATGCGGGCACTACGGGGTTATTGCTGGTGGCACGCACACCTGCGGCCCACCAACGATTGACCCGCGACCTTGAGAAGCGGCGAATTCAACGCGAGTACCGGGCCGTTACGCGAGGTTGTCCGGTTGCCGGCGGAACCATTGATGAGCCCCTGGGACGTCACTCCCGTGACCGGCTGCGTATGGCGGTGCGCCCGGGAGGACGAAGCGCCGTGACCCATTTCCGCGTCCTGGCCCGTTTTCCCAGGCACTCATTACTTGCGGTCCGCCTGGAGACGGGGCGTACCCACCAGGTTCGTGTTCATCTGGCGCATCGGGGCTACCCCCTGTCGGGAGATTTCCTGTATGCGCGCGGCGTAAGAGACTTCCACCGCCCGGCGCTGCATGCGCGCCAGCTTACGCTTCAGCACCCGGCAACCGGCGAGGGGTGCGATTTCATCGCACCCCTGCCGGAGGATATGTGCGAACTACTTGCCGGGCTGGCCGGCGGACAGCGCGACTGGGATCGGTATTCATGGAGCGGTTGATTCATCCCGATTGGCCCGCGCCCCGCTCGGTGCGTGCCGCCAGCACCCTGTGCGGCGTAACGCCCGACGAAGCCTGGCGGTCACTTGGGATACCAGGCAAACCGCGCTGGCTTTCGCAGATTCATGGCGCCGACGTGGTATGCGCGGACAACGACTGGACTGCCGCCAGTGCCGATGGCTGTGTTTCGTTTTCTTCCCACCAGCCCTGCGTTGTGCGCACCGCGGATTGCCTGCCGATTCTGCTGTGCGACGATGCCGGGACCCGGGTAGGTGCAGCGCATGCCGGGTGGCGCGGCCTGGCTTCGGGAGTGATTGAATCGACCGTTGCGGCACTTTGCCGGGGTGTAGCCGGGGTTGCAGAGCCGGAGCGCCTGATGGCCTGGATCGGACCAGGCATCGGCGCGTCCGCATACCAGGTAAGAGCGGACGTGTACTGGGCAATTACAACCGCTACGCCGGATGCGGCAAGGTTCTTTCTGCTCCAGGACAGCGAACACTGGCTCCTGGATCTGGCGTCACTGGCCCGGCACAAATTAGAACGCCTGGGCATCTCCCGGGTCTACGGCGGTCGCTGGTGCACTTTTTCCGATCCACAACGGTTTCATTCCTGCCGCAGGGACGGTGACTCAGGCCGACACGCCTCGTTTATCTGGCTTACGGCCGGTTAACGCCGCCCAATAGGCTGGTTGAATTCGGCGCTGCGGGCGCTATATCCGAAACATGGACCAATTCACCGATCGTGTTCGTGACGCTCTGGCCGAGGCGCGCGCGCGCGCCGTGGATGCCAACCATCAGTTTCTCGAACCGCTGCACGTTCTCCAGGCGCTTCTCGACCAGGATGGAAGCGCAATTCTGCCTCTCCTGCGGCGTGCCGGAGCCGACACCGGCAGGCTGCGCACGGGCCTGGCCAAGACCCTTGAGCAGATGGCATGCGTGCAGGGCCAGGAGGGCGATCTGCACGCTTCGGCCGCACTGGGACGGGTTCTGAATCTGGCCGGGAAGCTGGCGCGCAAGCGTGGCGATACTGTCGTAAGCAGTGAAATCCTGCTGCTGGCGGCGGCCGGCGACAAGGGCGAGCACTCTCGGCTCCTGAAGGAAGCCGGCGTTGAACCGGCTCGGCTGGAAGCAGCAATTGACCAGCTTAGAGGCGGGGAAACGGTAGACGAAGCCGGCGCCGAGGAGTTGCGCGGCGCGCTTGAGAAATACGCGATCGATCTCACTCGCCGGGCCGAGGAGGGCAAGCTCGATCCGATCATCGGGCGCGACGAGGAAATCCGCCGGACCATGCACATCCTGCAGCGGCGCACCAAGAACAACCCGGTGCTGATCGGCGAACCCGGCGTTGGCAAGACCGCCGTCGCGGAGGGCCTGGCCCAGCGTATCGCCAACAACGAAGTTCCCGAGAGCCTCAGGAAGAAGCGCCTGCTCGCCCTGGACCTGGGTGCGATGATTGCCGGCGCCAAGTATCGGGGCGAGTTCGAGGAGAGGCTGAAGGCGGTCTTAAAGGAGCTGGCCAGGCACGAAGGCAGGATTATTCTGTTTATCGACGAGCTGCACACGCTGGTGGGAGCCGGCAAGGCCGAGGGCGCCATGGACGCCGGCAACATGCTCAAACCAGCCCTGGCGCGCGGCGAGCTGCACTGCGTGGGCGCTACTACCCTGGACGAATACCGCCGGCACCTGGAAAAGGACGGCGCGCTGGAACGGCGTTTCCAGAAGGTGCTGATCGAGGAACCGAGCGTGGAGGACACAATCGCCATCTTGAGGGGACTCAAGGAGCGCTATGAAGTGCATCATGGCGTAGAAATTTCCGACGCCGCGATCGTGGCCGCCGCCACCCTCTCGCAACGCTACGTCAGCGATCGCAAGCTGCCCGACAAGGCCATCGACCTGGTGGACGAGGCGGCGGCCCGCATTCGCCTGCAAATGGATTCAAAACCCGAAGCCATCGACCGGCTGCAGCGCCGCCTGATCCAACTGAAGATCGAGCGCGAGGCCCTGCGCAAGGATGAAGATGAAGGCGCCAGGCTGCGGCTGGCGGACCTGGATGCCGAAATAGCCGAGCGAGAAAGGGACTACGCGGGCCTTTCGGAGGTCTGGCAGGCGCAAAAGGCCCACTCCCAGGAGGCAGCCGGGCTCAAGGAGCAGCTTGAACAGGCTCGCCTGGCGTTGGAAATTGCCGGCCGCAGCCAGGACCTGCAGCGCATGTCCGAACTTCAGTACGGCGTAATACCGGAGCTGGAGAAGAAACTCAAGGAATCGCAGGCCCGGGACGCTGACGATTCATCCGATGCCATGCTGTCGAGCCGGGTTGATGAAGCGGATATCGCGGCCGTCGTGGCGCGCTCCACGGGCATCCCCGTGGCCCGCATGCTGACCGGCGAACGCGAGCGCCTCAATCAGATGGAGGAGGAACTACACCGCCACCTGGTCGGGCAGGACGAGGCAGTGCGAGCGGTTTCGAGGGCCATCCGGCGCTCCCGGGCGGGGCTGGCCGACCCGGACCGTCCCACCGGATCGTTCCTGTTCCTTGGGCCGACCGGCGTGGGCAAGACCGAGTTGTGCAAAGCGCTGGCGGAGTTCCTTTTCGACAGCGCGTCGGCGTTGGTGCGCGTAGACATGTCGGAATACATGGAGAAACACGCCGTTTCGCGCCTGGTGGGCGCTCCACCCGGCTACGTGGGCTACGAGGAAGGCGGTCAGCTGACCGAGGCGGTGCGCCGCCGCCCCTATTCCGTTGTGCTTCTGGATGAACTGGAAAAAGCCCATCCGGACGCGCTTAACATCCTGCTGCAATTGCTTGACGAGGGTCGTCTGACCGACGGCCAGGGACGCACTGTGGACTTTCGCAACACGGTAGTGATCATGACTTCGAATCTTGCCTCGGATCAAATCCGGTCGCTGGCCGGCTCACCGCACGATGAAATCAAGAATACCGTGATGACTTCGCTGCGTGCGCATTTCCGGCCGGAGTTCCTGAACCGCATCGACGACATCGTGGTGTTCAAGCCGCTGACCCGTGACGAAATTCGCGCGATCGTGGACTTGCAGCTGGATCGCCTGGCGGCGCGGCTGGCGGAACAGGACTTAAGCCTTGAAGTTAAGGATGCCGTAAGGTTGCGGCTGTCTAATCTCGGCTACGATCCGGCCTACGGCGCGCGGCCGCTGAAACGGGTGATTCGCGACTACGTGGAAAACCCCCTGGCGGAATGGCTGTTGTCGACGGGCGCGAAGGCCGGTGAAAGGCTTGTTGTTGAGGAGCAGGGTGCGGAAACGGTCATACGAGCGCAAAGCGCGACTAAAGCGGCATAAGATTGCCGTTGGCCCCCGCGGGGGAACGGACGATGCGACGTTCCGACAGGCGGCGGCATCAAATTGAAATTACGTCTAATGTATTGAATATCAACAGGAGATAGCAATGAAGTTCTTGTACAAGGGTTTGATCGTAACGCTGCTGGCGCTGCCGGCGGCTGCTATAGCAGAAGATCCGCTGGGGCTCTCCTCCGGCGAAGGGGGTTTCGAATACGTAACCAGCGTTGAGGGTATTCACGAGTACACACTGCCCAACGGCCTGCAGGTGCTGCTGTTTCCCGACAGCGCACAGGCGCGGGTGACGGTTAACGTTACTTACCACGTCGGTTCCATGCACGAGAACTACGGCGAAACGGGCATGGCGCACCTCTTGGAGCACCTGCTCTTCAAGGGCACGCCGGACCATCCCGACATCCCCAAGGATTTTGCCGAGCGCGGCATGGGTTTCAACGGCACCACCTGGCTGGATCGCACCAATTACTTCGAGAGCTTTGAACCTACTGATGACAACCTGGAGTGGTCCTTGCGCATGGAAGCCGACCGCATGGTCAATTCCCATATCGCCTATGAGGATCTGCAAAAGGAATTTTCGGTGGTGCGCAACGAGATGGAGCGCGGCGAGAACAGCCCGGGACGGATGCTGGATCAACGCGTAACGGCGGCTGCCTTTGAATGGCACAACTACGGTAACTCCACCATAGGAGCCCGTTCCGATGTAGAAGGCGTGGATATCTTGCGTCTACAGGCCTTTTATCGCATGCACTACCAGCCCGACAACGCTACCTTGATCGTGGCCGGCGATTTCAATCCTGAGGAGACGGCGGCAATCATCGCCGATTCCTTTGGCGCCATCCAGGCGCCCGAACGGCAACTGCCAAGCATTTACACCGTCGAACCGGTGCAGGACGGCGAGCGTCTCGTAACACTGAGGCGCGTTGGAGAGCAGAGCCTGGTATTGGCTGCGTACCATATTCCGGCCGGCTCCACATACGAGAACACGGCACTGGGCGTGGTGGCGAAAATTCTGTCCGATTCCAGCAGAGGGCGGCTGTACCGCAAGCTTGTGGAACCGGGCATAGCCGCCGGCGCCAGCGCGCGCGCTGAAGAGTTTGCCTGGCCGTGCCTGTTCAAGTTCAACGCGACGGTGCCGGTCGACGGCGACACGCAACAGGTAATGGACGCCCTTTTGGAAGTGGCTGAGGGCATTGCCGAGGAGCCTATAACCGAGGAAGAACTCGAGTGGGCGCGTTTGGCGCTTTCTTCGGGCTACGAGAACGCCATCAAGAGCGTCGCCTCGCTGGCGCGGTTTCTCTCGGAGAGCATCGCCGCGGGGGACTGGCGGTATCTGTTCCTTTACAAGGATCAGCTGGATGCGCTCACGGTGGAAGATCTTAATGCGGCCGCGGTGCAGCACTTCAAGCGCAGCAATCGCACCGCCGGCATGTTTGTTCCCACCGAAAGCCCGGATCGGGCCATGGTTGCCGCGCGTGCCGATCAGAGCGTTGAGCTTGCCGCCTTGGCAGGACGGCAATCGGTAAGCGCCGGCGAAGAATTTATTCCCACAGCCGAGAATATCGCTGCCCGCACCGTCAAGCATGAGTTGGCGGGCGACGGTTCACTCTGGGCGATCGAGAAGAAGTCCCGCGGCGACCAGATCATTGTGTCACTGAACCTGTTCTTCGGCAGCGAGGAAAGCCTGGCCGGCAAACAGGGCGTGTCCGGTTACGCGGCCGGTCAATTACAACGTGGCACCACGCGCTACACGCGCGACGAGTTGGCCACCGAGTGGAATCGTTTGAAAAGCAGCATGGGCGTTGGCGCCGGCGGACAGAGAGTAAGCGCCACCGTGACGACCGACGAGGACAATTTCGATGAAGCGCTTGCGCTGATGGCGCACGTGCTGCGTGAGCCCATCTTCGACCCCGGTCAACTGGAGGAAGTCAGGCGTTCCGCGCTCGCGAGCCTGGCAGGCGCCCGTGGCCAGCCCCAAAGCGTCGTTCAGATCGCGCTCTCCAAGACACTGAGTCCATACGGCCCGGGCCACTTCCGCTACGCCATGGACCTCGACGAGCAGGAGGAAATGATCCGGAACATTAGCCGGGACGATCTGGCGGAATTCTGGAACTCGCACGTCGGTTTTCAGGGAGCGATCGCAACCGCCGTTGGCAACGTTGATTCCGCTGCGCTGGCCGCGCGACTGAATGAACTGTTCGGCGATTGGGAAGCTACGGTGGCTTATGTGCCGGCGCCGAGCAGCTACCATCCGGTGGAGTCGCAGCAGGCATGGCTGGATACCCCCGACAAGGCCAACGGGGTCATGGTTGCCGCTCTGCCGGTTCCGCTTAACGTCCGGGACGCGGACTACCCCGCGCTGGTGATCGCGGCACGGATCTTCGGCGGCGGCGGGATGAGCAATCGCCTGATTGATCGCCTGCGCCGGAAAGAGGGCTGGTCGTATGGAGCGGGAGGTGGAGTGAACGCGTCCAGCCGGGAAGGTGACGATAGCGGCAGACTCTTCATTCAGGCCATCGCCGCTCCGGAAAACCTGGCCAAAGTCAAGGCCGGAGCGCTGGAGGAATTGCAGCGCGCCCTGGACGATGGATTCACTGCAGAGGAACTTCAGGACGCTGTGGACGGCACCATTTCAAGCGATCTGAGTTCCTGGTCCAGCGACGGCAGTCTGGCGCGAATCTTACGGTCCGGCGCGGATTACGGTCTGGATGTCGAGTGGTATGGAGCGATGCACGAGCGTTATAGGGCGCTTGCGCTTGAGGAAGTCAACGAAGTGTTCCGCAAGTATTTTGGCGCCGATGACTTCGTGATCTTCATCGGCGGTGACAAGGCCAAGGCCGATGCCGCCGGTGAAGTCGCAGCCGCCGGTTCATAGACAACCCGGGCACGAGGGCATCTTGCCCTCGAAATCTGGGCGCGAGGGCATCTTGCCCTCGACACACTTCCTGGGAACGAGGGCAGGACGCCCTCTTTCCCAGGTCAACTACAACTGCGTGATTCCGTGCTCGGTCCGCGTGCGGCGCAGGCGGGCGGTTTCCCGGCGGATGGCGAGATTCGCCGCTCGTATGTCCGGATCAACGTAGCCGCGCGGGTGATCCAGGTGCAAACAAGTGACCCGGTGGCGAATGCGCTTGCCGCGAATGCCCGCGTTCTCCAGGCGCTCCCCCAGTTCGCGATCCTCACCGCCGTAGCCCATTCGTTCGTCAAACCCGTTCGCCAGAAGGATGTCCGACTTCCAGCCGGAAGCGTTGTGGCCGTTCCAGCCGGCGGTGGCCGGGGAAACGCGGTCCAGTAGCGCTCCGAGGTCAAGGCCTGCGCTGAGCTTGAGCAGCTTGTAGGTGAACGGCATTCCCTTCCCGCGCAGCCAGGAAGCCGAAAAAGCACGTCCCGAGGCAATGTCGTCCGACTGAATGTTGTGCGACAGGCCGATCGGCAGGCGCAGCAGGCCACCGGACAGGAAACGCCCGGGTTCGGCCAGCGCCAGGTGCCGGGCAACGAACTCCGGATGCGGGATGCAATCGCCATCGGTGAAGATCAAATAGTCGCCGCGGGCTCTTGCGATGGCCTTGTTGAGCACGCGGCACTTCCGAAACCCGCGGTCGGCTTGCCAAACATGCTCTATGGGCAATCCCATGCCCTTTCCAGCCGAGCGGATGACTTGAGCGGTTTCTTCACCGGAGCCGTCATCGGCGACGACGATTTCAAAGTCCCGGTGAGTCTGAGAGGCGAACCCGCAAAGGGCCTTGCGCAGCCACTCGGGCTGCTGGAAGGTGCCGAAGATTACCGATACGCCACTCGGCCCGGCGCTCATGTGTCACCGGCGGCACGCTCCGCTTGACTGGCCGGGTCGGCGCGCTTCAGTGTTGAGGGGTCCGGCACGACCGCGCCGACGGAAACGACGAGCTTGATGGCGTCCTCCACCGTCATATCCAGTTCGATCAGGTCTTTCTCGGGCGCTACAACCAGGAATCCGGAGGTCGGGTTGGGCGTAGTGGGCACGAACACGAATACGCACTTGTCGGGAGTGTGTCGCGCGATCTGGCCTACTGTGCTGGAGGTCTGAAACGCGATGCAGTAGACGCCCTTGCGCGGATACTCGATCAGGAGCACGCGGTTGAAGGAGCCGTTCTGTCCGCTCAAGACCATCTCCAGGAATCCCTTGACGGCCGTGTATATGGGCCGCACCAGGGGAATGCGCCGCAGTACCCCTTCCCAGAATGAAATCAGGCGCCTCCCGAATACGTTGGCGGCAATGAGTCCGGTAAAGAACAGCAGCAGCAGGCTCAGCGCCACGCCAAGTCCGGGGATCGGACGGCCGAGCAATTCCTCGGGCTGATACTGCTCCGGGATCAAGCCCAGAGTCTGGTCCGCCAGATTCACCAGCAGCCCCAGCAGAAATACCGTTACGCCCAGCGGAACCCATACCAGCATTCCCGCAGCGAGAATGCGCCGGAGCCGCGGCCACCAATTCCTAAACAGCATCATTCACGAGGCGCTCGCTGCGGAAGCGCTGTTCTCCTTGGAGCTGCCGCTGCCGGAAGATTCCGTCTTGCCGCCCCCGGAATCCTTGCTGCCCCCGGAATCCTTGCTGCCTTCGGAATCCTTGCCGCCTTCGGATGAGGCCTTGGGCTCGCCGTTTTCAGCGCTCTGGTCCGATTTCCTGGCGCCGGCATGTTTGAAGTCGGTCTCGTACCAGCCGCTGCCCTTGAGCCGGAAGTGCGGCGCCGAAACGAGTTTCTTCAGGGCGGGCTGCCTGCACTCCGGACAAGCGCTTAGTAGAGGATCACTGATCTTCTGCAGCGCATCCAGCCGGTATCCGCATTCGCGGCATTCGTATTCGTAAATTGGCATGGGTGTAAAAGGACCAACCGTGAGGCTGCGCGAATTTTATAACGGGCGGATGCCCAACTCGCGCAACTGTTTCGGCTCGACGGGCGCCGGCGCCCCGGTGAGGGGGCAGGCGCCGGACTGGGTCTTGGGGAATGCGATGACTTCGCGGATCGATTCCGCTTGCGCCATCAGCATCACCCAGCGGTCAATGCCGAAGGCGATACCGCCGTGAGGCGGCACGCCGAATTCCAGTGCCTTCAGGAAGAACCCGAATTGTGCGTCGGCTTCCTCGGCCGAGAGCCCCAGCAACTCAAAGACCGCCGATTGCATTTCGCGCTGGTGAATGCGGATCGAGCCGCCGCCGATCTCATGGCCGTTCAGCACCAGGTCGTAGGCGCGCGAGACCGTCTTGCCGGGGTGTTTGAGCAACTCATCGGGAGCCGTCGCTCCCGGTGCGGTGAACGGGTGGTGGAGGGCCTTCCAGCGCTTGTCGTCTTCATCGAGCTCAAACGCCGGGAACTCAGTTACCCACAGTGGGGTCCATCCGTCGCGGAGCAGTTCGCGCTCCCGCCCCAGCCGGTTGCGCAGCGCCGAAAGAGTGCGGTTCACTATCGCCGTGGACCCGGCGCCGAACAGCAGCAGGTCTCCGGCGGCTGCTCCGGTGTTTTCGAGCAGCGCGATGATTTCCTGATCGCCCAGGAACTTGAGCACCGGCGACTGCATGCCTTCACGCCCCTGCGCAGGCTCGGAAATCTTGATCCAGGCCAACCCCTTGGCGCCCATGGCCTGAACGAATTGAGTGAGTTCGTCCAGTTCGCGGCGGCTCATGCCGCCGCCGCCGGGGATACGCAAGGCCGCCACCCGGCAACCCGGATCCCGGGCGGGAGACGAGAAGACCTTGAATTCCGTGTCGCGCATGACGTCGCTCAACTCCACCAGTTCCAGTGGATTGCGCAAGTCCGGCGCATCGCTGGCATAGCGTTGCATGGCCTCGGCGTAGGTCATCCGCGGGAAGGGGTCGGGCAGGTCCACATCCAGTACACCGGCAAACACGCCGCGGACCAGGGCCTCCATCAGACCCATTACCTCTTCCTCGTCCACGAACGACATCTCCACGTCCAGCTGGGTGAATTCCGGCTGCCGGTCGGCTCGCAGATCCTCGTCGCGGAAACAACGCACGATCTGGTAGTAACGGTCCAGCCCCGACATCATCAGCAACTGCTTGAACAACTGCGGAGACTGGGGCAGGGCATAGAAGCGCCCTGGCCGATTGCGGGCCGGCGACAGAAAATCCCTGGCGCCCTCCGGCGTGGCGCGCGTCAGCATGGGCGTTTCCACGTCCACGAAGCCGCGCTCATCCAGGAACGCGCGGATCGCAGCCAACACGCGGTGGCGCAGCCGCAGCCGGGAGATCATCTCCGGGCGCCGCAAGTCCAGGTAGCGGTATTTCAGGCGAAGTTCCTCGTTGGCCCCTTCGCCCCGGTGGAACGGCAGGTCGCGCGCCGCGGACAGGACTTCCAGAGTTGCGGCGACCAGTTCCACTTCGCCGGTCGCAAGCTCCGGGTTTATCGTTCCTTGGGGGCGAAGCCGCAGGCCCCCCGTCGCTCGCAGCACAAATTCCGCGCGCGCCCTTTCGGCTACCGCAAATACCTCGGCCTGGTCGGGATTGCACACGAGTTGCAGGATGCCGTCGCGGTCGCGCAGATCGATGAAGATCACGCCGCCGTGATCGCGCAGCCCGTTGACCCAGCCGCACACTTCCACCTGCGCGCCGACGTGCTCGGCTTTGAGTTCGCCACAATAATGAGATCGCATGTTCATTGAATACGTACTAACCTGTAGCCCGCCCCAAAGGACGGGCCCGGGACGAGAAAATCAAATAGCGCCTAGTGTCGTGACACGACACTAGTTCGCGCTGAGTTCCTGCTCCATTGTCGCCACCCGTTCGCGCTCGCGTTTGCCCGCCGGCATGAACAGGCAGAACGCCACGATTCCCAGCGACAACACGGCAATACCAGTGATTTCCCAACCGTACTTGTCGGGGCGGACAAAGAAATCGTCGACCCAGCCCCATCGTCCGACAATTTCGTAGGCGTTCCAGGTGATGATGGCGGTAGCAATCGAGTAGCGTAGCGCAGTGGCTACCCGGCGGAAGCGCAGCAGGCGCTGCAGCAGGAAGATCGCCCATACCGCGTTGAGCGAGGCGATGACATAGGTCACCGGGTGCTGGTCGCCGAGCACGGTTTCATCGTAAATCAGCAGCAGCGCCAGGTAGAAGAACCAGATCAGGTAGATCGTCTCCAGCGCCGTGATGGCGGCGAAGTTGCGCTTGTGGCCTTCGGTGGGCTTGCCGGTACCCATGCCCAGCCGGCGGTGGAACCAGCGGAAGAAATTGCAGCGCGTTTCCCGGTTGAACAGGAAATACACCAGAGTGGCCAGCATCACGCCCAGCGAGGACATCATTACCAGGTATTCCGGCTTGGTAGCAATCTCGCCGGCCGCGTCCATCAACGGCGCCACCTCCAGCGAGTGCGCGTAGTAAACGAACGAGAACTCCACCCAGCCGGTCCACATCAGCCAGGCGGCGAAATAACCCAACCAGGTCGCGCTTACCTCGCTTTCCTGGCGCATGCCTATCCAAAGCAGAACGGCGCCGACCAAACCCATGGCGCCGGCAGCGTAATACATGATCGGCGCCCCGAAGCCGCGCTCCACCTGGATCATCACTGCATGCCCGAGTCCCTGGGACAAAAAGAACACTGTAAACGGGAACAGGCCGATAAAAGGCGGCCGCGCAAAAACTTCGGCCATCCAGCCGGGACTGCCTTGATCACGAGTGTCTTGCGGGCTCATCAGAGTGCCTCCGGAAGGCGATGCCGAACCCATATACTATACCCGCTCGACACTGCATCAGAGACTACCGAAGACCGCCTGTGAAGATTGAAAACCTCAAAGATTGGGAGGGGCGCACGCTGGCTCCATCGGCATGGTTGCACCTGGATCAGGCGCGTATCAATGCGTTCGCCGACTGCACCTCCGATCACCAATTCATCCACGTGGACCCCCAGCGCGTTGCGGGCGAAACTCCATTCAAATCCACGATCGCGCACGGGTTTTTGACGCTTTCCTTGTCGGTGCATCTGGAATCGCCGGATCTGGCCGAGATCGAAGACCTTGGTTTCGTGATCAACTACGGTCTGGACAAGCTCCGGTTCATCAACCCGGTACCTGCCGACTCGCGCGTTCGGATGCATTCCACCCTGGCTGAAGTTCGGGATCGGGGCGCCGGACGGGTGGTGATTCAACTCGACAAATACATGGAAATCGAAGGCCAGGAAAGGCCTGCCTGGGTGGCCCAGCAGCTCTTCATGTTGATTCCACAGGATTCCTGATCGGCCCCAGGCGTGAACGAACTGTTCAACCTGGAGGGCCGAACAGCCCTGATTACCGGTTCCACGCGCGGTATCGGCAAAGCCATCGCCATGCGGATGGCCGAGCACGGGGCCCGGGTAACTGCGTCCAGCCGCAAGCCGGAGGCCTGTGAGCAAACCGCCGAAGAACTCAATCTCAAGTTCGGCAAGGGCACTGCCATTGCGGCCCCCTGCAACGTGTTTCACAAGGACCAGGTGGAAGACCTGGTGGCGCGCACCCGGGCGGCCCTCGGCGCCATCGATATCCTGGTGTCCAATGTGGGCGTGAACCCGCATTTCGGTCCGATGCTGGATATCAGCGACAGCGCCTTTGAACGCATCTGGCGCTGTAACGTGACGGCCAATCTGTGGCTCAGCAAGCTGGTGGTGCCGGACATGCAGAGCCGGGGTTACGGCCGTATCGTGCTGATCTCCTCGTACGTGGGGCAGATGGCGCACGACAGGATCGGTGCTTACGGCATGTCCAAGGCGGCCGAGATCCAGATGGCCCGCAACCTGGCGCTGGAGCTCGGGCGCGACGGCATCACCGCAAACGCGGTCTGTCCGGGACTGATCAAGACCGATTTCTCCAGGGCCTTGTGGAGCGACGCCGAATCGCGCGAGAGCTTTCTCGACACCACCGCCCTGGGGCGCATGGGCGCTCCGGATGAAGTTGCGGGGCTGGTCGTGTTCCTGGCATCACCGGCCGGCTCTTATGTGACCGGTCAGGCGCTGCTTGTGGATGGCGGAATCCACGTCTAAGCGCACGACTCGAAGATAAAGGAAACCCCGCAGTCATGCACGCGCTGATTTGCACCCGCTACGCCGAGCGCCCGGAGCTTGTCCTGGGCGAGGCGCCGGAACCGGCCCCGGGCCCCGGCGAGGTGCTGGTGGCCGTGCGTGCCGCGGGCCTGAATTTCTTCGATCTGCTGATGGTTCAGGGCCGCTACCAGCGCCGTCCCCAGATTCCCTTTACTCCCGGGGGTGAGGCTGCCGGCTTAGTGTCGGCGCTCGGCGAAGGCGTGGAGGACCTGGCGATCGGCGATCGGGTTGCGATGCACGGCCGGGCCATGTTCGCCGAGCTGGCGGTTGCTCCTCGCCATCGTGTGGCCCGCCTGCCGGGAAATATGAGTTTTTCCCAGGGCGCCGGCTTTTGCATTACGTACGGTACCTGTTACCACGCTTTCAAGCAGGTCGCGGACCTTCAGGCCGGCGAGACCGTGCTGGTGCTGGGCGCCGGCGGAGGCGTGGGAATGGCGGCCGTAGCCCTGGCGAAGGCCATGGGCGCCCACGTGATCGCCGCGGCCGGGAGCGAGGACAAGCTGCAATTGGCGAGGTCCGTGGGCGCGGAAGAAAGCATCGACTATACCCAGGACGATTTTCGTGGCCGGCTGAAGAAACTGGCCGGTGGCCGGGTGAATGTCGTGGTCGATCCGGTGGGCGGGGACTTTTCGGAATCAGCCTATCGCTCTTGTGCGCCAGGCGGCCGGTTCCTGGTGGTGGGATTCGCCGCCGGGTCCATCCCGCGCCTGCCGCTGAACCTGGTCTTGCTTAAGACTGCCGCGGTGTTGGGCGTGCTGTGGGGTCCGTGGACCGATGGGCATCCCGATGTCGCGCGCCAAAACCTGGATGCCTTGTCGGCACTGGCGGCGAAAGGCGCCATCAGTTGCCCTATCGATCGAGAGCTCCCGCTCGAGGACTACCTTCAGGCGCTTGAAGCATTTGCCAATCGTCAGGTAACCGGCAAGTGGGTACTAAGAATGGACGGTAGCGGCGCATGACCCTCAGGGTGAGCCTGGGAGTTTTCGCAGCAGGTGCCGCTGCGCTGACGCGCAAGGAACAAAGGAGCGAGGGCATCTTGCCCTCGTCGAGGGCTGGAAGCCCTCGTTCCCGGAGTTGTTCTATGCAAGCGAGGGCATCCTGCCCTCGCCGAATCGAAGGTAGCGGCGCATGACGCTCAAGGTGAGTGACCGCGGCCGGGTGCGGCTGATCGAGATGAATGCGCCCCCGGTCAATGCTTTGGGCGCCGCACTGCGCGCCCCGCTGCTGGCGGCAATCGAGTCGGCTTCGCAGGACGACACGGTGGGTGCCGTGTTATTGCTGAGCGGCCTGAAGACCTGGTGCGCCGGCGCCGACATCAAGGAGTTCGGCCTTAAGGAACTGCCGGCGCCGGAGGCGTCGCTGACGGCCCTGTGCGACGCCCTGGATGCGTGTCCCAAGCCCGTACTGGCGGTGATCGGCGGGGTGGCCTACGGCGGCGGCCTGGAGCTGGCCCTGGCCTGCGACTATCGCGCGGTGTCCTCGCGCGCCCGGTTCGCCTTTCCCGAGGTCAATATCGGCCTGCTGCCGGGCGCCGGAGGCACGCAACGAACGCCGCGCCTGATCGGCGTGGAGCACGCTTTGCGCATGTGCCTGGACGGAAGGCCGGTGGACGCGCAACAAGCCCTGAAGATCGGCCTGGCCGACCGGTTGCTGGAAGGCAGCGTGACCGAGTCCGCCTGTGCGTACGCTGATGAGTTGCTGGATCAGGATGGCCCGTTACGCAAGATATCCTCGGGTCCGGGGAAACTCCCCAAGCCCGGCGAGGGGGTGGAGGCGTTTGCCGCCGCCCGCGGGCTGATCGCCCGAAAGATGCGGGGCCGGGACTCGCCGGAACTGATCGTGCAGTGCATTGAGCAGGCGGTGGCCTGCCGGGACGATTTTCGGGCCGGGCTAGGCGAGGAACGCCGCCGCTTCATAAGCTGCCTTAAGAACCCGCAGAGTGCGGCGCTCTCGCACGTGTTCTTCGCCGAACGTGCCGCATCCAGGGGCGCCGGGGGCGCTCCCGCCCGTCCGGTTGAGCGCGCCGCGGTGGTGGGTTGCGGAACCATGGGCGGCGGCATTGCCATGAATTTCGCCATTGCCGGCATTCCGGTGACGGTACTGGAAACCAACCAGGAGGCCCTGCAGCGGGGGTTGGGCGTGGTGCAAAAGAACTTCCAGCGGTCGGAAAAAAGCGGCCGGCTGCCGCCCGGCGGAACCGAACGCTGCATGGCATTGATTACGCCCGCCACGGATTACTCTGCCCTGGCCGAAGCGGACTTCGCCATAGAGGCGATCTACGAGAACCTCGACCTCAAAAAGCAGATCTTCGCCCGCCTGGACGAGATTCTGCCCGCAGAGGCAGTAATCGCCAGCAACACCTCCTATCTGGACATCGACCGAATGGCGGACGCAACCGGCAGGCCGGCGCAGGTCCTGGGCATGCACTTCTTCAGTCCGGCCAACATCATGCGGCTGGTGGAAGTGATCCAGGGCCGGCAAAGCGCTCCGGAGACCATCGCCAGCGCGTTTGCGCTGGCTTCCCGCATGAAGAAGATCCCCGTGTGGTCGGCTAACAGCCACGGTTTTGTCGGCAACCGCATGTTGACCGATTACATGTTCGAAGCCTTCGAACTGCTGTTCGAAGGCACGCCGCCGGAGCAAGTCGATGCCGTCCTGCGTGAATTCGGCCTGCCCATGGGGCCGTTTCAGATGGCCGATCTGGTGGGCCTGGATCTCGGCTGGCGGGCACGGGAACTGGCCAACAAGCCGCTCGCCGAGCGCAAGCCGGGCGAGCGCCTGGGCGATGCATTGTGCGAGCGGGAAAGGTTCGGGCAGAAGAACCGCCGCGGCATTTACAACTATCGGCCCGGCAGCCGGGTTCCCGAATCCGACCCCGGCGTGGCCCGGTTGATCGAGGACCTGGCCGCAGAGATGGGCTACCGGCGCGGCCCGCCTGCCGATCCGGTAGAGATCGTCAAGCGGTGCATGTACCCGCTGGTGAACGTCGGCGCCAAGCTGCTTGAGGAAGGTGTGGCAAGGGCCGCATCGGACATCGATATCGTGTATGTCTACGGCTATGGGTTTCCCCCCTGGCGGGGTGGCCCCATGCACTACGCGGATCACCAGGGACTGGCCTTGGTGCTAGCGGACATCCGCTCGTTTCATGAGCGATTCGGCAGCCGCTGGGCTCCGGCGCAGCGGCTGGTGGAACTGGCCGCGGCCGGCCGCGGCTTCGGAAAGGCTTAAGAAAATGACCACCGGCGCCCGGCCGTTCGCCGGACACTCGCCGGTCATGCAACAGTACCTGCGCATCAAGGCGCAGCATCCCGATTCGCTGCTTTTCTACCGCATGGGCGACTTCTACGAAATGTTTTTCGAAGACGCCACTCGTGCGGCGACGCTGCTGGACATCGTTCTGACCAGCCGCGGTCAGTCGAACGGCGAGGCGATACCCATGGCCGGCGTGCCGGCGCATTCCGCCGACTCGTATATCGCCCGGCTGGCACAGATGGGAGAGTCGATCGCGATCTGCGAGCAGATCGGCCGTCCCACTGCCTCGGCCGGCCCGGTGAAACGTGAGGTCGTGCGCCTGGTAACGCCCGGCACACTCACCGACGAGGCGCTCCTGGACAGCGCAGCCGACAACCTGATTGCGGCGCTGTATCAAGAGGATGGCGCATATGGCCTGGCGTGGATGGAACTGAGTTCGGGCAGCTTCTGCATTACCGAGTGTGCCGGCCTGGAGGAATTACAAGGCGACTTGCAGCGTTTGCGGCCTGCCGAACTACTGACCAGCGAAGGAGCGCGGCTGCCGGAGGCCCTGCCCGATGCGCCCGCCGTGCATGAGCGAAGAAAATGGCAATTCAGCGTTTCCTCCGCCCGGCGTGCCTTGCAGCAGCAATTTCGCGTGCACAATCTCGATGGCTTTGGCGCCGAGGGCATGGACCGCGCCCTGGCGGCTGCCGGCTGCCTGCTTGACTATGTAAAGGACACCCAGCGCGGGGCACTGCCTCATGTGCGGACCCTCACAGTGGAACGGCCCAGCGAGGCGCTGCTCATGGACGCCGCCACGCGCCGCAACCTGGAACTGGATCGCTCGCTTTCGGGACGCCATGAATACACCCTGGCCGGCGTCCTCGACCGCTGCGCCACGCCCATGGGCAGCCGGATGCTGCGACGCTGGATTCATCGTCCGCTGCGCTGTCACGAGTTGCTGCGCCGCCGCTTTCAGGCGATTGAGACTCTGCGCGAGGCCAAGGACGGATGGCGCGCGAGCATCCGCGAGGTCGGCGACCTTGAAAGGGTGCTGGCTCGCCTGGCCATTCGAACCGCCCGTCCGAGGGACCTTGAGCGGCTGCGGGCCGCTCTCAAGGCGACGCCGGCATTGCGCGGGCAATTGGCGGCGCTGGACGCACCGCTGTTGCAGGACCTGGCCGGGCGCATGGACACGCCGCCGGAGGGATTGAGCCTGCTTGAGAAATCGATCGCCGAACAGCCAAGCCCAAGGATTCGGGACGGCGAAGTGATCGCCGCCGGTTACAGCGACGAACTGGACGAACTGCGCGAGATCAGCACCAATGCGGACACGGCCCTGCAGGACCTTGAGAAGCAGGAGCGCGAACGTAGCGGTATCCCCAACCTGCGCCTGGGCTACAACCGGGTGCACGGCTACTACATCGAGCTGCGCCGCAGTCAATCCGAGGAGGCGCCGGAGCATTTCATACGCCGCCAGACACTGAAGCACTCCGAGCGCTATATCACCCCGGAACTGAAACGCTTCGAGCACCGGGTCTTAAGCGCTCGCGAACGCGCGCTGGAGCTGGAAACCCGGCTTTACGAAGAACTGGTGGAAAAGCTGTCGCAGTGGCTAGCCTACTGGCAGGAACTGGCCGCCGCCCTGGCTGAGACCGATGTGCTGGTGAACCTGGCGGCCCGATCGCTGGAGTTGGGCTACAGCAAGCCGGAACTGGACGATCTGCCGGGAATCCGGCTTGCCGGCAGCCGCCACCCGGTGGTTGAGCGAGCCCTGGAAAGCGAGTTCATTCCCAACGAACTCGAACTCACCGACGATACCCGCCTGCTGATCGTCACCGGCCCGAACATGGGCGGCAAGTCCACTTACATGCGGCAGGTTGCGCTGATCGTCATACTGGCGCACATCGGCAGCTATGTGCCGGCGGCGACCGCAAAGATCGGTCCACTGGACCGCATTTTCACGCGGATCGGCGCGGGCGACGACCTGGCGGGCGGGCGCTCCACCTTCATGGTCGAGATGACCGAGACCGCCAGTATTCTCCATAACGCCACCGAACAGAGCCTGGTCTTGATGGACGAGGTCGGGCGCGGCACCAGCACCTACGACGGCCTTTCGCTGGCCTGGGCCGCCGCGAGCTATATCGCCGAACGCCTTCGTTGCTTTACCTTGTTCGCGACCCATTATTTCGAACTCACGGCCTTGCCCGAGACCGTCCCCGGTTGCGCCAACGTACACCTGGACGCGGTGGAGCACGCCGGGACGCTGGTGTTCTTGTATTCCGTGCGCGAGGGGCCGGCGGATCGCAGTTACGGCCTCCAGGTGGCGGCCCTGGCCGGAGTGCCGCGCCAGGTGATTGCGGCGGCGCGCCAGACCTTGCGGGACCTGGAGCAGCGATCGGGACAGCTGATCGAGCGCGAGACCACGCATCCGCAATTGCCGCTGCGGCTCGGCGAGCCCAGCCCGGCGGAACAGCTCCTGGCGGCCGTGGACCCGGACCAGCTCAGCCCGCGTGAGGCCCTGGATCTACTGTTTGAGATGAAACGTTTGAGTGGGGTCAAAAAGTGATCGAAAGACGCGTCAGCCTCCTTGTGGAGGACCTGGGGAAACTGCTGCTGAAGCGTGCCGAGATGGTGACTGCGGCCGAGTCGTGCACCGGCGGCTGGATCGGCCAGGCCATTACCGAATGGCCGGGCAGTTCAGGATGGTTTTCGGCCTCCATCGTGACCTACTCCAACGACGCCAAGCAGCGTTTGCTTGGCGTACGCCCGCAAACGTTGCGGGATCACGGTGCGATCAGCGCCGAGGTGGCGGCCGAAATGGCTGCCGGGGCGCTGGAGAGAGGCCGCACCGAATGGAGCCTTGCCGTTACCGGAATTGCCGGTCCCGGCGGAGGTAGCCCCGCCAAGCCGGTCGGAACAGTGTGGTTTGCCTGGGCCGGCCGCAATGGGCTGCGCGAGGCGGAATGCCGGCGCTTCGACGGCGATCGCCGCGGCGTACGTATCAGAACGGTCGAGCATGCGCTGGAGGGGCTGCTTAAGCGAGTCAAAGCGAGTGCTTGAACCCCGCCTGAAGTTTCGCAGCAGGCTTGTTGCGCCGACGTGCAGGGAACAATGGAGCGAGGGCATCTTGCCCTCGACGAGGGCGGGCCGCCCTCGTTCCAGCCAGTTCCAGGCAAGGGGCGTGACAGGAGCAACGGGCAATGCCGGCTAATAACTTGCCCAAAACGTCCCATTGCAGTGCGGCAAAGCCCCCCGGCTGTGGAATAATCACCCTGTACAGGCAAACGCTGGAGCACAGAGCAACATGAACGACAATCGCAAGCGGGCATTGGCGGCAGCGCTATCGCAGATTGAGAAGCAATACGGAAAGGGCTCTGTCATGCGCCTCGGCGGCGCCGGCGCCGTGCGCGACGTCCAAGTCATATCCACCGGCAGCCTGGCGCTGGACCTGGCCCTCGGGATAGGTGGACTGCCGTGCGGACGGGTCGTTGAAATATTCGGACCGGAGTCCTCGGGCAAGACCACGCTGACCTTAAGCGTAGTAGCGCAATGCCAGAAAGCCGGCGGCACCGCCGCATTCGTGGACGCGGAGCATGCCCTGGATCCTGTCTATGCCCAACGCGTTGGCATCAATGTTGACGATCTCCTGGTTTCGCAGCCGGACACGGGAGAACAGGGCCTGGAGATTACCGACATGCTCGTGCGCTCGGGCGCAGTGGACGTGGTGGTACTGGATTCGGTCGCCGCTCTTACCCCAAAGGCCGAAATCGAGGGTGAAATGGGCGACAGCCACATGGGTCTGCACGCCCGCCTGATGTCGCAGGCCTTGAGGAAGCTGACCGGTAACATCAACCGCTCCAACACCATCGTGATCTTCATCAACCAGTTGCGGATGAAGATCGGTGTCATGTTCGGTAACCCGGAGACCACCACAGGCGGGAACGCACTGAAATTCTACTCGTCGGTGCGCCTGGATATCCGCCGTATCGGGGCGATCAAGCGTGGCGATGAGGTGATCGGCAACCACACCCGGGTGAAAGTGGTGAAGAACAAGATGGCGCCGCCGTTCAAGATGGCCGAGTTCGATATCCTGTTTACCGGTGATCAGTACGGAATTTCCCGCGCCGGTGAACTGATCGACATGGGCCTGGCCAACAACCTGATCGTCAAGTCCGGCGCCTGGTACAGCTACAAGGACTCGCACATCGGCCAGGGCAAGGAAAAGGCCCGCAGCTTCTTGCTGAGCAATCCGGACGTGGCCGACGAGCTGGAGGCGCTGATTCGCGGCAAAGACAAAGACGTGGAGGAACCAGCCGAGGCTGCGAGTGCCTGAACGCAAGTCAAAGCGTACAGCCGGCCCGCTTGATACATCGCTGGGCCTACTGTCCCGGCGTGAACACTCCGTTAAGGAACTGCGGATCAAACTGGCGGCGCGCGGTCACCAAGGCGGCGTCATTGAAACCACCCTTGAGGACCTGGTCGAGCGCGATCTGCTTAGCGACGAGAGATTTACCCGGGCTTTCCTGCGTTCGCGCCGGGAGCGCGGGCAGGGTCCGCTCAAGATTCGTGCGCAGCTTATGGAGCGCGGCGTGAATGCGGAATTGATCGAAACGGCCCTGGCCGAGGCGGCAGTGGATTGGGACCGGTGCGCGGTGGCTGCCAGGCGCCGGCGTTTCGGCGAGGCGCCTCCCCAGGACCGGAACCAGATGGCGAAACAAGCGCGGTTCCTGCGCGGGCGCGGATTCTCCGCCGCTCAAGTGGCGCGCGCGTTGTTTTCGGACAATGCGCCATGAAAACCGCTGAGGTCCGTTCCGCTTTCGTGGAATTCTTCGCCGGCCGGGATCACCGGCATCTACCCGGTTCGTCTCTGGTGCCGCACAACGATCCGACCCTGTTGTTCACCAACGCCGGTATGGTCCAGTTCAAGGACATTTTTCTGGGCCGGGAGCCGTGTGCCTACCCGCGGGCGGTGACCGTACAGCGCTGCCTTAGGGCCGGCGGCAAACACAACGATCTGGAAAACGTCGGATATACCGCCCGCCATCACACTTTCTTCGAGATGCTGGGCAATTTCAGCTTCGGCGACTACTTCAAGCGGCAGGCGGTTCGCCATGCCTGGGATTTCGTGACCGGGGACCTGGGCCTGCCCCCCGAACGGCTGCTGGTCACCATCTACAAGGACGACGACGAAGCCGCGCAATGCTGGCGGGAGGAAGCGGGCCTCAACGACGCGCGCATTGTACGCCTGGGAGCATCAAGCAACTTCTGGTCGATGGGCGACACGGGTCCCTGCGGCCCGTGCGCCGAGATCTTCTACGACCACGGACCGGAAGTGCCCGGAGGTGCGCCCGGCAGCGATCAGGACGAGGGCGACCGCTACGTGGAAATCTGGAACCTGGTGTTCATGCAATACAACCGCGACAGCCAGGGCGAACTGACGCCACTGCCCAAGCCCTCGGTGGATACCGGCATGGGCCTGGAGCGCATGGCCGCGGTGTTGCAGGGCGTCAACAGCAATTATCGGATCGACCTGTTCCGCACCTTGATTGAGGCCGCCGCCGAGATCACTTCCACCAGCGACCTCGATTCCAATTCGCTGAAGGTCATTGCCGATCATGCCCGCGCAGCCGCCTTCCTGGTCCAGGACGAGGTCTTCCCCTCCAATGAGGGACGTGGCTACGTGCTGCGCCGCATCCTGCGCCGGGCCTTGCGCCATGGCTATGACCTGGGCGTGAAGGACGCTTTCCTGTACCGAATGATCGCTCCGCTTGTGCAGGCGATGGGCTCGGCCTACCCGCAATTGGCCGAGTCGCGCGAGCTGACAGAAAGGGTGCTGCGGTCCGAGGAGGAACGCTTCGCTACGACCCTGGAGCACGGGATGCGCTATCTCAAGCGGTCGCTGGACAAGGTCAAGGCGGATTTGATTCCCGGAGAAATGGCGTTTGTGCTATATGACACCTATGGCTTCCCGGTCGATCTCACCGCCGATATCGCACGCGGGCGTGGTATGTCAGTCGACATGCCGGGCTACGAAGCGGCGATGTCCGAGCAGCGGGAGCGCTCACGGGGCAAGTCCCGCGCGAAGTTCGGGCCTGTGCATCATCGCGTTGACGCAGGAGCGGCAAAGTTCAGTCTTGACGTCCCGGAGGCTTCTGTAACTCACCTGCCAGCCAGCACTTTCACCGGCTATGAGCGCCTGGAGGATCAGGGGCGCGTGCGCTTGATCCAAGTGGACGGCAATTCCGCCGACCGGGCGGAAAAGGGCCAAAGGGCCGCGGTGGTGTTGGATAAGACTCCGTTTTATGCCGAGAGCGGCGGACAGGTGGGCGACACGGGGTTGCTGACCGCGGACGGCTTGCGCTTTGAAGTCCACGATACACAGCAACCAGATGTGGGACGAGCGCATATTGGCCTGGTCGCCGCCGGTACCTTGCGCGTGGGCGAAGAGGTCACCGCTGCGGTGGACGCCGAGCGCAGGAGCGCCATCGTGCTGAATCATTCCGCCACCCACCTGATGAACGCGGCGTTGCGCAAGGTCCTGGGAAAACACGTAACGCAAAAGGGCTCGCTGGTCGCCCCGGACCGGCTGCGATTTGATTTCTCGCACTTCGAGGCGGTTGCGGCTGCCGATCTGGAACGCATAGAGGACGAAGTCAACGAGCAGATACGCGCCAACCGGCCGGCTGAAACAACCGAGATGCCGCTGGACCAGGCAATTGAGGCGGGCGCGCTTGCGATGGCCGGCGAGAACTATGCGGACCGGGTAAGGGTATTGAAGCTGGGCGATTACTCGATGGAGTTGTGCGGCGGAACGCACGTGGATCGAACCGGGGACGTCGGCCTGTTTGCGATCGTGTCGGAATCTTCGGTTGCCGCCGGCGTTCGCCGGATTGAGGCGCTGACGGGCGCGGGCGCTTATGAATGGGTGCGCGGGATGCGCCACCGGATGAGCCGCCTTGCGGGGCTGTTGAAGGGTGGAACGGAGGACGCGGAGGAAAAACTCACCGCCCTGATGAAGCGGGCGAAGGACGTGGAGAAGAACCTGGCGCAGGCGCGTGCCCGCCTGGCCGAAGGAGGCGGTGCGGCAGCCACGCCGGTCAAGCGGGTGGCGGGTGTGAACCTGATCGCCATGCGGCTGGATGACGAAGCGGACATGGAGACCATGCGCGGTGCGGTGGATCGCTACCGCGATCGCTACGATCCCGCCGTGGTGGTGCTGGGCGCCGCTGACGGCAGCGGTAAGGCCCGGATCGTCGCAGGCGTGAGCAAGGCAGTGCAGGAGCGCGCTCCTGCCCGTGACCTGGCGCGCGCGGTGGCCGAGCATTTGGGCGGAAAAGGCGGTGGCCGGGCCGACTTTGCCCAGGGCGGAGGCCCCCAGGGGGAGGCGCTGGATCAGGCGCTTGAAGGAGTACGCGACTGGCTGGCGGAACGCCTGGGGTAGCCCCCCTGGGAACGAGGGCTTCCAGCCCTCGTCGAGGGCAGGATGCCCTCGCTCCTTGCGTGTTCCCTGCGCATCATCGCGGCGGTCGGCTGTTGCGAAAACTCCCAGGGTCTCCGGCGCAATACAATGGAGCCGTTTCGGCGGGGAGCGAAACACATGAGTCTGCTAAGAGAACAGCCCGGCTTCACTTTGGGTGTGGAGGAGGAATACCTCCTGGTTGACGCCGAAACCCTTGAGTTGTCGGTAGATCCGCCGGATGGATTCATGCCTGCCTGCCAGAAGCAGGTTTCCGGCCAGGTGGTAAACGAGCTGATGCGGGCACAGGTGGAAACGGCCACCAAGGTTTGCGAGAACGTTGCGGAGGTGCGCCAGGAACTGACTCGGCAGAGGCGAGAAATCAGCGCCGTTGCGGAACAGTTCGGGCTTAGAATCATCGCGGCTTCGACCCACCCGTCAGCCTTGTGGCGGGAGCAGAAGCAAACGCCTTCGCAGCGCTATGTGGCCTTGCAGAAGGAAATGCAGGCCACCGCCCGACGCATGCTGATCTGCGGGATGCATGTGCATGTGGGCATAGAGGACCAGGATATGCGGGTGGACCTGATGAACCAGTTCCGCTATTTCCTTCCTCATCTCTTGGCGCTCAGCGTGTCCTCGCCGTTCTGGGAGGGGGACGACACCGGCCTGCACAGTTTCCGCTTAACGATTTTCTCCGGCCTGCCGCGAACTGGCCTACCCGAAGAGTTCAATAGCTGGAGCGATTACGAGCGGCATATAGACACGCTTGTACGGGCCAAAGTGATCGAGGATTCCTCCATGATCTGGTGGGACGTACGCCCCAGCGCGCGGTTCCCGACCCTGGAGACCCGCATCTGTGATCTGTGCACCTTTGTTGAGGACACCGTCTGCCTTACGGCCTTTTGCGTGTGCCTGCTCCGCATGCTGTGGCGCCTGCGCATCAGCAACAGCCGCTGGCGCAGCTACAACCTGCTGCTGCTGGAAGAGAACCGCTGGAGGGCGATGCGCTACGGGCCCACCGACAGCCTGCTCGACTTCGGCAAGGGCACGATGGTTCCTTTCTCGGAACTATTGGACGAACTGATCGCCCTGGTGCGTCAGGACATGGAGTATTTCGACTGCAAGGAAGAAGTGGAACATGCCCGCACCATCATTCGGCGCGGAACCAGCGCCAGCATGCAGTTGGCAGTTTATCGGCAGGCGCTGGAAGAGGGAGCGAGTGAGCCCGAAGCACTGCGCGAAGTGGTCCGCTTCCTGGTCGAGGCCACCATGGATGGCTGCTGACCCAACCCTGGGAACGAGGGCTTCCAGCCCTCGACAATCCCTGGGAACGAGGGCTTCCAGCCCTCGACAAACCTTGGGAACGAGGGCTTCCAGCCCTCGACAAACCTTGGGAACGAGGGCTTCCAGCCCTCGTCGAGGGCAGGTTGCCCTCGCTCCATTGTTTCCTGTGCGTCGGCGCAGCAAGCCTGGTGCGAAGACTCGGCGCCAAGAATATGGCTGTTAGCTTTCCCGCCGCATGCAGTGTGTCGGTGGCGCCCATGATGCAGCGCACCGATCGCCACTGCCGTTACTTCCACCGGCTATTGGCCCCGGAGGTCGGCCTTTACACGGAAATGGTCCACGCGCAGGCGGTAATTCACGCCACCGACGATCGGTTTCTGAAGCATCATCCCTCCGAGCGCCCCCTGGCGCTGCAACTGGGCGGGAGCGAGCCTGAATCGCTCGGCAAAGCCGCAGGCCTCGCGGCCGAGGCAGGATTTGACGAAATCAATCTGAACGTGGGCTGCCCCAGTTCACGGGTGCGCGCCGGGCGATTCGGCGCCTGCCTGATGCATGAACCGGAGCGCGTGGCTGAGTGCGTGGTCGCGATGCGCGAGGCGGCGCCCGGGCGGGCGGTCACTGTCAAGACCCGGATCGGCACCAATCATCGACCGGATTTTGCCCACCTTCTGGCATTCGCCCAGGCGGTGCAACAGGCGGGCGTGGCGGCGCTGGTCGTGCATGCGCGCATCGCCGTGCTGGAGGGCTTGTCGCCTAAGGAGAACCGCAGCGTGCCGCCGCTGCGCTACGACGTGGTCTACCAGCTCAAGCGGGCGTTACCCGATCTTCCTGTAGTGCTCAACGGCGGCGTTTCGAGCCCAGACGAGATTGCGGCACATTTAACGAGAGTCGATGGCGTGATGCTGGGGCGCGCGGCCTACGCAAACCCTTGGCGGATTGCCGAGTTGCCGGGCGCGGGCGCAAACGGCCGTAGCCGCGAGCAGGTGCTCGAGGCCATGGTGGACTATGCCTGCCACCCGGATCAGGCTGACGTGTCACTGGGCGCGATCACGCGTCACATGGCGGGTCTGTATGCAGGGCGGCCGGGCGCCGGCGCTTGGCGGCGCGCGCTGGCCCGCCACGCAGTCGTCCCGGCCAATCAGGCGGGCTTATTGTTCGACTACGTGCTGCAAGGTTTGCGCCAAGCGGCCTGAGGCCAAGCTCGACGCGCTGCGTAGCATTTCACCCCTGGGAACGAGGGCATCCTGCCCTCGTCGAGGGCTGGAAACCCTCGCTCCCAGGGATTGTTGAGGGGAGGATGCCCTCCTGCCCGGGGGGCTAGCCGAGAGCTTGGGCTACGCGGTCGCACTCCCGGGCGAGTTCCGCAGGCAGGCGGTCGCCGTATTGGGCGAGGTAGTCGGCAATACCACTTAGTTCCTCGCGCCAGCCGGCAGTGTCCACGGCCAGCAGCCCGTCGAGGGCCTCCGGTTCGATGTCCAGCCCGTCGAGGTTCAAGTCCTTGCGGTGCGGCAGGTTGCCTACCGGCGTTTCGCGCGCATCTGCGCGCGCATTGCAGCGGTCCAGGATCCACTGCAGGACCCTTAGGTTCTCACCGAATCCCGGCCACAGGTAGTTGCCCGAGTCGTCTTGTCGAAACCAATTCACATGAAAGATGCGCGGCAGCCGGTCGCTGCGGTTGGCGAAGCTGAGCCAGTGGGCCCAATAATCCGCGAAGTTGTAGCCGCAAAATGGCTTCATCGCCATCGGGTCACGCCGCAGCCCGTTGCCGGAGTCGCTGGAGGCCGCGGTGGACTCCGAGGCCATGGCGGCGCCCATCAGCACGCCGTGGCGCCAGTCGCGCGCCTCCATGACCAGCGGCGCCAACCGTGCCCGGCGGCCACCAAAGATCAGCGCGCTGAGCGGCACGCCCGCATCATGCTCGGCCATCGGCGAATAGCTTGGGTTGCGCTGGGCGGAGACGGTGAAACGGGCGTTCGGGTGGGCCGCTTTCTCGCCGGGCCTGGCCGGTTCGCCCTTCCAGTTCAGCGCCGGAGTGCCGAAGCGGCGACCTTCCCACCACGGCTCCATATCATGGGTCACGCCCACGTTGGTGAAGATCGTTTCGCGCTGGATCATTTCGAAGGCGTTCCAGTTAGTGTATCGGTTGGTGCCGGGCACCACGCCGAAATATCCGGCCTCCGGGTTGATTGCGCGTAGCACGCCATAGTCGTCGAGATGCAGCCAGGCAATGTCATCGCCGATCGTGCGCACCTTCCAGCCGGGCAGTTGCGCCGGCGGGATCAGCATTGCCAGGTTGGTCTTGCCGCAAGCGGATGGGAAAGCAGCGGCTACATAGTGTTTCTCGCCCTGTGGATTCTCGATTTCCACGATCAGCATATGTTCGGCAAGCCAGCCTTCGCGGCGAGCCTGCCAACTGGCGATGCGCAAGGCATGGCACTTCTTGCCCAGCAGCGCGTTGCCGCCGTATCCGGAACCGAAGCTGCGGATGCTCAGCTCCTCGGGGAAATGCATGATGAAGCGCTCTTGCGGGTTCAGTTGGCCGATCGAGTGCATCCCTTTCACGAACCGACCCTCGCTCTCGATGCGCTCAAGCGCCCGATCGCCCATTCGAGTCATCAGGTACATGTTGACCGCTACGTAGGCGCTGTCGGTCACTTCGATCCCGCAGCGCGAGAGCGGTGAATTAATCGGCCCCATGCAATAGGGAATCACGTACATAACGCGGCCGCTCATGCAGCCCTCGAACAGCCGGTCCATCAGGGAATGCGCCTCTTCCGGCGCCATCCAGTTGTTATTGGGCCCCGCGTCGTCGCGGTCCTTCGTGCAAATAAAGGTGAGGTTCTCCACCCGTGCGACGTCCGACGGGTCCGAGCGGTGCAGATAGCAATCGGCGAACTGGTTCCCGCTCAGCGGAATCAGCCCGCCCGAATCCACGAGCCCTGAAACCAGGCCGTCGTGTTCTTTCCGGGAGCCGTCGCACCAGTGAATCCGGTCGGGCCGCGTAAGGGCAGCAACCTGCTCCACCCATTGCCGGGCGTTGGAAGCAGTAGGGGGTATCACTCCGGTTTTTGTAACCGTTTGACGCGCGAGGTGCGCAAGAATATACGATTTATGCCCTGGAGTGGAGGTGATCGGCACAAAATTTGTCCTTGCCTCGCGAAGGCGGGATCGATTTCGTGGTGATAATGGCCGCTTCGAACCGAACGACCAAGCCTGCCGTACCATTGCCGATATCGTGAAGAGCAAGTCGTATTTTTGCACCGAGTGCGGCGCGGAGAGCCTCAAGTGGCAAGGGCAGTGTGGCTCTTGTGGCGCCTGGAACAGCTTGCGCGAGCAGCCTCCAACGGCGCGCGCCGGCCGCGCTTCCAAGGTCGCGCCGGCGGCGGCAGAAGTCGTGCAATTGAGCAAGTTGGCGTCCGCGCCGGACCGTCGTATGACCACCGGCCTGGTTGAATTCGACCGGGTGCTGGGCGGCGGGCTGGTGAAGGGTTCGGTGGTGCTGTTGGGGGGTGATCCCGGTATCGGTAAATCCACCGTTCTCCTGCAGGTTGCCGGCGGCAACCCGGCAAGCGCCGAGACACTTTACGTAACCGGTGAAGAATCCCTGCAGCAACTCTCGCTTCGATCCAGGCGGCTGGGGCTGGAGCAGGCCGGCGTGCGCGCCATCGCCGAGACTTCGCTCGACGCCGTCCTTGCGGCGGTGGAAAAGGAGCAACCGTCGTGGTTGATCATCGATTCCATTCAGACCATGAGTCTCGACGAGGTCGGTTCGGCTCCCGGCTCGGCCGTGCAGTTGCGCGAGTGCACTGCCGCCCTTGTGCGCCTTGCCAAGACCCGCGGAATCGCAGTGACGCTGGTGGGACACGTCACCAAGGAGGGTCAGATCGCCGGCCCGCGGATGCTGGAGCACATGGTGGACGTGGTGCTGTATTTCGAAAGCGAGTCCGGCAGCCGTTTCCGCGTGCTGCGCTCGGTCAAGAACCGCTTTGGGGCAGTGAATGAACTGGGTGTGTTCGTCATGGATTCAGCCGGCCTGAAGCAGGTGCGTAATCCCTCGGCGATTTTTCTGACCGGGCGCCAGCCGGGAGCGCCGGGCAGCGCGGTTACCGCCTGTCATGAAGGCACTCGGCCCATGCTGCTGGAAGTCCAGGCGCTGGTTTCGCAGGCCGGCGCAGGAATGGCCCGCCGGGTCAGTCCCGGTATGGACCACAACCGCCTCGCCATGCTGATGGCCGTGCTGGCCCGGCATTCGGGTGTAGCGGCATACGACCGCGACGTGTTCGTGAACTTCGTCGGCGGTTTGCGGATTGCCGAAACCGCCGCCGACCTGGCGGTGGCCGCCGCCGTCTGGTCCAGCTTTCGCGACCAGCCTCTGCCGGACGGCCTGGTACTGTTCGGCGAACTCGGACTTTCCGGCGAAATCCGCCCCGCTCCCCACGGCGAGGAGCGCCTGCGCGAAGCGACCAAGCTCGGCTTCAAGCGCGCCATCATCCCTCGCGCCAACCGCCCCCGAAAACCTATTAGCGGTATTGAAATTACCGCCGTAAAACACCTGAACGAAGCCCTGGCCACCCTATCACACCCAGCCAAGAGTCAGTAACCAATGCCCGTATCGCTACGATACGGAGCAAGAATGTCGGGAAGAATTAACAGGGGGTTTAACGACACGGCATAGGTTCCGTGACGGAAGTGGATGAATGGGCGGTTCTGCGATCGAATGCGGCGGGTAACAAGTTTGGCGTCCGTGCTTGACTGGAATCAAACACCGCACATAATCATATTGTTGATTTCAGGCAAGCTCCTGCCTTTTGCGTCTGCGCGGGCGAGCATGTGTTCGTAGAAAACGAGTCCAACTATGGAACCACATGGCAAAACCGTCAGCCACGCATTCCAAGCGAGATTTCAATATGTAGTGCCGAGCCATCAACGCAACTACGTATGGACGAAGCAAGATCAATGGGGGCACTTTGGGATGATGTCCTGAAAGTTGCGCAACAGATACTCGGCGACGATTCCGAAGAGGAACGTCATTTTCTCGGAACAATAATCACAAAGCCAATTTCGCATGGTGGGAGCCACCTTGAACGCCGATGGGTTGTTGACGGTCAACAAAGGCTCACGACACTCCAACTCTTGATCGCCGCAGCACATTCGGCGTTCAAGGAGCTCGAACTAAGTGACTTCGCATCGATGCTCAGGGACTACCTGTTCAATCAGCCGAACGTGGTGCAGGAGGACCATGAGCAGTTCAAGATTCGCCACAAGAGTCGGGATTACGTCGGTTTCGCTGCCTTAGTGAAAATCGCTCTCGGCGAATCGAATGCGACGGCCAGTGATTCGCGAGTTAATCAAAGGCTGTACGAATGCTATCGCTATTTTCGAGGGGCTATGACTAATTGGCTTCAGCGTGATACTGCAGAACGTCTCCGCGAGCGAGGCGACGCCCTAAAAAGAACGATAGTTGATATGCTCCAAGTGGTTGATATCCGTCTGGAAAGCGAAAACAGCCACGCAATTTTCGAAGCGCTGAATGCCCGAGGTGAACCTCTGACCGAGTGGGAGAAAACGAAAAACTATATATTGTCAATTGCCGTCACTGAAAATGATCCAGATGGAGATCATGCCTACGCGAATCATCTTGAGTGCTACGACAGCGATGAGTATTGGGATCAAAAAGTAAATGCGCCGCGCTTCTCCGGCAAGCGCATAGATTTGTTCCTGTTTTTTTTCGCGCAGATCGAGCTTCCCAAGCGGCGACAGGCAGTGCCGGGCGAAGAGGAGCTTCGCAACCTTCCGCGCCACCGCCTTTACCGAGAGTTCAGATACGTGGGGGAGCACGTCTACCGGAGCTCAAGTGAGGAACTTAGCGGCCTGCTGGAGCGGATGGGGCGCTACGCAAGCATCTACCGGGAGATCGACCAGAGCGAAAAATTCTCAGAGTATGCCCGGTTGGTGATGCAGCGAAGGGAAACGCTCAACCTCGCTTCTTTGATTCCGGTCTTCATGGTCCTCGTCGATAAGCTCGGCTATGGTGACGAGCTTGATCGCGCTCTGCGCATAGTGGACAGTTATCTCATGCGTCGCGTCGCGCTCAAGGCGAGCTACTCCAGCTTCGATGATGTTTCATTCGATCACGTTCAGGTTCTGCGTGACGCGCCTCCCGAGGACGTTTGCAGCGTCTTTATCGACCAACTTGAGAAGTCAACATCGTCGAACCGCTGGCCAAGCGACGAAAAAGTTGTGTTTCATCTTCGCGAGGCAGACATGTACAACAGCATTGCGAGTTCAAGGAAGCAACTCCTGTTGTCTGGAATCGCGCAGAAGATGCACCAGGAAAAAGATGAGGATCTCACCATGCCCTTCAAGCCCAAGGGCGCCCTGACGGTCGAACATGTCGCCCCGCAGGGTTGGGAGCGGCATTGGAAAGTGGACCTCGATTTCGGAGATAGTGATGAGGAAAGGCAACGATTGAACGGACTTGTTCACCGGATCGGAAATCTGACCCTTGTAACTCGATCGTTGAATTCCAAAAAACTTCGCCACAACCCTTGGTCCCACAAGGCAAAACTACTAGAGAACGACAATCTTGAGATGAACCGCCATCTGCTGAGCGACATGGAAGGCGACACATGGGACGAGAAGGAAATTAACCGTCGAAGTCAGATCATCGCCGACTACGTAAACAAGATATGGGCACACGCAGCTGCGCTTCGCAACGAATTCGGAATTCCGTCGCCAAGTGAAGACCGGGATGGTCTGGTTTCCGGCATTTCTCCATTTTTGGCAGAGCGTCTGGTGGATAGCGTGACCGAAACAGGCATCGACGAAGGTTGGGCGGACAGGGATGGACTCAACCGCAGGCGGCGTGATGGGCGATACGGTCGTTACCTGAATCTTGGCGGCGGCGGGCGCTGGCGTTGCATTTGGTTTGGCGTAAGTTCCAGGAACGGGCACCTCGTTTTGAGTTGTTCGGAGCCGGATAATGGTGCCGACCAATTTGTCCTGTTGCCGGAGGATGGTGGCTTTGACGAGCTATTGGAGGCCGTGACAGTGCAAGTGCGCAGCTTTGCGGAGTCCATCGCAGCGAGCAGCGAAGCGCATAGGGTTGAATTAAACTCCGGGCAGCCAACCGCGGAGAATCTGACTTATGGAACACAATGAAGTTGTCAAATTGCTTCGGGCGCACAAGTCCGAGATCATGTCGAGGTTTGGCGTGGCTGGCCTCGCAGTTTTCGGATCCTTTGCGCGCGGTCATGCGACCGAAAAGAGCGATGTCGATATCCTCGCCCGGTTTGAGGGGCCGGCCACTTCAAAGCAATATTTCGGCGTTCAGTTCTACATCGAGGATCTGCTGGGGCGCAGTGTTGATCTGGTAACCGACAAGGCGCTTCGGGAAGAGTTGCGGCCCCGCGTTGAGCGGGAAGCGGTGCATGTCTGACGACAAGCGGCCGCTACGGGAGTGGCGGCATTATGTCGCCGACATGATCGAGTTTTGCGAGAGGGTTCTATCCTATACTCGCGATCTGGATCAGCAAACGTTCATTACCGACAGGCGGACCTACGATGCCACGCTTCGGAATCCGGAGTTCATCGGGGAGGCGGGCACTCACATTCCTTTGAGGATCCGCAAAGGTTATCCCCGAATTCCGTGGCGGGAAATCATTGCCTTGCGTAACCGCTTGATCCACGTGTACCTGGGCATTGACCAGGACGTGGTCTGGGACATTGTTCGGACGGATGTGCCCCATCTTCTGGCTGAATTGCAGATCATGATTCGGAAGGAGCGAACATTGCGGCTCCGAGGCAGCGGCATGGCTTTTGGCCATGGGGGTGGGCGGCAATGGCGTGGTGCGACGAATTCGTAGCGGAACAAAGGCTGCCGCCGGACTATTGGGAAAACGTCCGGCCTTGCGTTCGAAGGGTTGCGGAACGAATTCTGAGCGCATGCGGTGAAGCGCAACGATCGGTGCTTGTCGGCATCAGCGGCGCGCAGGGATCCGGCAAGACCACGTTTGTGCGGTTCCTCTCGAAATGGCTGAGCCGGCGGATGCAACTCTCCGCGGTCTGCGTTTCGCTGGACGATGCGTATCTCACAAAGGCCCAGCGCCAGCGGCTTGCCCGCCGGGCGCACCCGCTGCTGGCGACGCGAGGCGTCCCCGGAACGCACGATGTTCCGCTGGCCCACCGGGTCCTGGATGCGCTGACGCATCCCGGCGCAGCTCGCCAGGTCGCCGTGCCGGCATTCGACAAGGCGACCGACGACCGTGTGCCCGAGCAGGACTGGCGGAGAATCGATGCGCCGGCGGATGTCGTGCTGTTCGAGGGCTGGTGTGTGGGAGCCCGGCCGCAGACGCCGGAATCACTCAGCGATCCAGTAAACCAGCTGGAGGCGGCCCAGGACCGTGACGCGGCCTGGAGGACGGGGGTCAACGAGCGCCTGCGCACGGATTACGCGGAGTTGTTCGCGCGTCTGGACCTGCTGGTCATGCTGCGTGTTCCGAACTTCGAAAAGATCCTCGAATGGCGCTCGCTGCAGGAACAGAGGCTCCGTGAGCGACTTCGCGCACGGCCCCGCGTCGACGCAAGGCCGCCGGGGATGTCGGACGCGGAGATTGCATATTTCGTCCAGCATTACGAGCGACTGACGCGCCATATGCTGACAACTATGCCGGATTATGCGGATGCGGTCATCGACATTGACGAGAACCACCGCATGATCGGGTTTAGCTGGCGGAAACGGTCACCGTAGCAGGATAGTGCGGGTCAGATAACCCAAGGCTACTTCTTGGGATCGTCCATTCGTTGCACCGCCAGCGGATCGTCGCCGATTACGTGGTAGACCTTCCTGATGGATTCATCGTTGTCATAGGTCCATACGACCATATCGGCCAGATCCCCTCGTGTGACCGGACCTGTAGGCTCCGGCTCCAGGTTCAGTCTGATAATTCCCGACCTTGGATTGGAGGTGAGTTGCGCGGGACGGATGATGGTGTAATCGAGATTGCTCGCCATGATGTGCTTCTCGGCTTTGTCCTTGATGTCGATTGCCCAGGCGTGGGATTCCCGGTGTTGTTCGGGCACCATAACGATACTCTTGCCGGGACCGACAATCGTCACGACGATCAATCTGTCGACGCCTTCAGCTTGTGCCGCATCCAGGATGTTGGCAGTGCCTACGACATCCACTGGGATCTCACCAAGTCTTGAGCCTAGGGTCGAAATGATCGCCTTGAATTTCCTGGATGCGATTGCCCGGTGCACATCGTCAGAGTTCAGGGCGTCGCCGACGAAGTAGTCGACGTCTAACGGTTCCAGGTTCTCCAGATTGGACGTGGGTCTGACGAAGGCGGTGACCGCCTCGCCCCGCCCGACCAGGATCTTGGCAATTTCCAGTCCTGTGTTGCGCGTGGCGCCGAAAATCAAGACCCCATCACCGCCATGGGCTGGCGGCGCCAGCAAGATGACCGCGGCCGTCAGACCCAAGAGACTGTTTCTCATCGCCAGACTCCAATTTCTCGTGCCGGGATTGTCGCACAGCCCCTCAATGGGGGGCGGACTGTATCAGGGGTAGGCCGGTTTCCTGAAGCGCAGGACAGCACGGTCGGTCTTCCCCCGTACGTGCGGAGCCATGGCAATGACGTCATGTGGGTCGTTGTCATTTGACAATACGTCGCTCTCGGCATCGAATCGAAAGCCCGCCGCTCTGAAGTCTGCCTTGACGAGGGCAGGATCGATTCGGTGCAATCCCGCTACCACGTTATCGGGGGTGCCGGGTGTGGCAACGTGGTCAACGACCAGCACGACACCTCCAGGTTTCACCGCGGAGTACAGTTCGGCCAGCATCAGGGGGCGGTCTATTCGTTCCCAGCCACGCTGACCATCGATGTAGTAAACGTCGTGGTAGCACAGGATAAAGAGCGCTATATCAAAGGCGCCGGCAGATAAGGTCAGCTTGTTGTTTTCGCCCAGGACTTGTTCTACCGACGCCAATCGGCCATCTGCGTAGCGCTGCTCGATCTCTCGCCGGGCTATCGTGGCGTAAGGCGTGTTGTTGTGTGCAACGACTTTGCCCGCGGGGCCGACGACGGAAGCCGCGAGTTGGGTGTAGTAACCGCCGCCGGAGAACATTTCCAGGACGGTCATGCCTGGACGCAAACCGGCGAAGGCCAGGATGGCTTCGGGCTTGCGGTCGGCGTCCCGGGCCCGATCTGCCGGCAATCGGCGCGGATCCTCGATTGCGGCCGCGATCGCGGCACTGGCGTCGGATTCGGTGCCGGTTTGCGCCTTATCGGCGGCGCTGCCTGTGTGATACAGCGCGATAAGTACCGCCAAGATAGCGCTTATCAAGGTGATCGGTGGCCGCATGGGACAGTTCCCTGGACTAGAGCGGATCGCGGATAAAGGTCGGCTGGTCGCGCGTGGATTGATCGGGGTCGTATCGGTAGCCGGCTTCGGAGAAATCCAGAAGGCCCTTGGCGAAGCGCATTCGCCGTTCGATGATGAAGCGCGCCATCATGCCGCGCGCCCGCTTCCCCAGAAAACTCACGAAGCGGTATTTTCCGCTGCGGAAATCCAGGAAACGGGGCGTAATGACCCTGGCGTCGATAGCCGAGAGGTCCAGGGCGCTGAAATACTCCTTGGAAGCCAGGTTGACCAGCACCGGCGTTCCGCTGGTAGCGACCGCCTCACGGATCACGCCGGTCAGGCGCTCACCCCAGTAATCGTAGAGGTTCGAACCAGCCGCCGTTGGCAGCGGAGTGGACATCTCAAGCCGGTATGCCTGAATCAGATCCAGCGGCCGTAGCACGCCGTGCAGCCCGGACAGAATGCGCAGGTGGCGCTGGGCCCAACCGAGATCGCGGCCGGAGAATTCCCAGGCCCTGAGGCCCTGGTAGGCATCGCCGTTGAAAGCCAGAACCGCCGGGCGAGCGTTCTTGCGGCTGAAAGGCTCCTTCCAGGCCGTGTATCGATCGAAATTCTGCTTCGCCAGGTTGTCGCTAATGCCCATTAACTGCGAGAGATCGGGCGCCGTGAGCTTGCGCAAACGGTCCACCAGTTGTGCGGAGTCTTCGAGAAAGTCCGGGATGGTGTGCCTGCCCCGCGGCAGGCGAGACTCAAAATCCAGCGATTTGGCGGGTGAAAGGATGACTAGCATGACTAGATTCCGGTGTTGGCGGCAGGCGTTGACGGATTATTGGGACTCGCGGCCCGGGTGACGCGCACCCGGTCCACAGCGCTTTCGGAGGTTTCCAGCACTTCCATAGGGAATCCACCCAGTTCCAAACGCTGCCCCTGTTGCGGAATAGTACCCAACTTGTCCAGGATCAGGCCATTGAGAGTTTTCGGCCCGTATGTTGGCAGACGCCAACTCATGCGGCGGTTCAAGAGCCGGATATTGGCGCCGGCGTCCACCAGCCAGCCGCCGTTGCCGTCGGGCTGCACCTCGTTATCTTCCGCCTCCTGCGAACCGTCGCTGATCAGGCCGCCGGAAATCTCGTGCAGCAGGTCCTGAACGCTGACCAGGCCCTGGATGTCGCCGTACTCGTCCACGACCAGCGAAGTTGCGCCGCCGCCGCGGTGGAAGTCGGAGAACATTCGGGTAAGAGAAGTGTGCTCGAACACGTATCGCGGAGTTTCCAGGAACTCCTCAAGCCTGGCCCGACTCAGTCCCTCGGGTCCGCCCGCCTGAAACAGTCTGCGCACGTGCACCATGCCCGCCACCTGATCGAGCTGCCCATGAAAAGCCGGAAGCACCGAATGAGTGCTGGCACGCAGTCCGCCGATAATCTCCGGCCACTCATCGTCCAGGTCGATCGCCTCGATTTCCCCGCGCGGAGTCATGATGTCCTCGATCGTCAGCGCTTCCAGTTCGAGAACCGCCAGCAGCATCTGGCGGCGCCGATTGGGGATCCGTCCGCCGGACTCGTTAACCAGCGTGCGCAGCTCCGCTACGGTAAGCTCCTGCTCGTCGTCCTTGTCGGGGCGCACGCCGGCCAGGCGCACCAACTGTCCCGCGACCAGGTTAACGGCCCATATCAAGGGCCAGAGCAGTTTTTGCAGGGGGTAGTAGATGCGGCTGGCCACCAGCGCCAGCTTCTCGGGCCGCGCCGCAGCCCAGGTCTTGGGCGCGATCTCGGCGAAGATCAGCACGATCAGCGTCAGCGCGATGCTGCCGGCGACTGCGCCAATAACTCCACCCGTGCGCAGGGCCAGCGCAGTCACGATGGCAGCCGCCAGGAAATTCACCAGGTTGTTGCCGAACAGAATCAGGCCAAGCAAGCGATCCGGACGGCTCAACAACTGTTCGGCCAATTGCGCGCCACGGTGCCCTTCGCGCGCGCGATGCCTCAGCTTGTACCGATTGACCCGCATCAGCGCGGTTTCGGTGCCGGAGAAAAAGGCCGACAAGGCCAGCAACAAGAACAATATGCCCAGAAGGGCAGGTAGTGGAATATCGTCGTTACTCAAAACGAGTTACGAAGTAGCCAAACAGGGATCAAGGAGAACATGAGAAAGGCGCTGATGTCAAGCGTTTGTAGGTTTCACAAGCCTTCGTGCCTCGCTCCATGCCTGTGGGGAGCACGGTGGGTCTGTGTTACTCTGGCCAAGCCAATTTCCCGATCATTCTTCGGGACGGTTTTTCTGCGGTTCAGTCAGAGGGCTTGGCCCCCTTACTCTTGGGAGGAGTCACATGCAATCTAGAGCATTATGTGCTGTATTGGCTGGCGTGTTTATCGCAGTGCCTGCCGGATTCGGAGCAATCAACGTGGCGCAAGCTGCGGAAGATGTCCTGGAAGAAGTTGTGGTTACCGCGCGAAAACGCGAGGAAAGCCTGCTTGAAGTGCCTTTAAGCATTACTGCGATAACTGCGGCAGACATCGATGCCAAGGGCATTACCGAGTTCGCCGATCTTGTCGATTTTACGCCGGGCTTCTTCTTTGCTGAGCACTCGGTAGGTCGCGGCGACCGGTCCAACCGCCTCTTGGTGATTCGTGGCATGCGAATTGAGAGCGAGGACGATCACGTGCAGCCGGCCATGGTCTTCGTCGATGGGGCGCCGATGATGGGCAGCGTCATCAGCGGGCTTGAGGATGCCGAGCGCGTTGAAGTCGTCAAGGGACCGCAAAGCGCGTACTTCGGCCGGGCCACTTTTTCCGGAGCGGTGAATTTCGTTACCAAGACACCTTCGGAAGAATTCAAGGGCAAGATAAACGCCGAGGCGGGCCGCTATGGAACGACCAACTTGGGGATCCAGATCGAAGGTCCGTTGAGCGAGAGTCTGTTCTATCGTGTTTCCGGCAGTTCCTACCGTACCAGCGGCCAATACCGGCTGGGCAACAACCCCGACCAGAAGCTGGGCGCACGTAAGACCTGGAACCTGGCCGGCACGCTCTACGCTACGCCTTCGGATCAGTTCTCCGCCAAGTTGCGCGTGCATCACTGGCGCGACGATGACGGGCCGGGCGCGGCCTTCGCGTACGGCGAGGGGAACGGCGAGCACTATTTCAATTGCAATCCGCCGGGGTCGACACTGCTTGCGCGAAACGGCGGCAATACCTGGATTTGCGGCGAAGCTCCGTTTCCCCAGGCAAGTGAGATCAATGCTGATTTTGAGTTGGTTGGCAGTAAGGCGGACGTGCTTCACGCCAGGGCGACTGCGGGGCGGCCAGCAATCGTGGCCCCATTCGACCCACCGTTTCTCGATGGTTACGGAATGGCGAGACGCGCCTGGAACGCCAGCGTGATAATGGATTACGAGTTCACGAATAGTATTTCGCTTTCTTCGATTTCAGCGTTTCACTCCAACGAGTGGATGGTGCTCGACGACGTGGACCGCCGCGCTACAGCCAGTATCGGAGACATCAGGGACACGGGCCTGCTAAACAACCGCGACCTCAGGGACTTCAGCCAGGAATTGCGACTGTCTGCGGATCAGGGACGCTGGCGATGGCAGTTGGGCGCCAACTATTTCGACACCACTGGCGTGCGCTCCACGGGCCTCAAGTTCCTCTTTTGGACTCAAGGATTGGGTGTCGGCAACTCGTGGGATATCCAGACTACCGGCTTGTTCGGTTCAGTTGGATATGACTTGACCGATCAGCTGAGCGTGAGCGTGGAAGGACGCCAGCAATGGGACAAGGTGGCCGAAGGAGGTGCGACCGGCACGGCGAAACTGTCGGACACGTTCACCAGCTTTACGCCTCGCGCAATCGTGGACTTCAAGGCATCTGAGGACATCACACTGTATGCCAGTTTTGCCCAGGGCACCCGTCCGGGAACTTTCAATGCGAACTTCGTCGGGCGGTCACAGCAGGAACTAGACCAGATTCAGGAGCAAACCGGCGCTGGCCTTGCGGTACCGGAAGAAGAACTGGACAGCTTTGAACTGGGTCTCAAGGGCAGCCTGCTGGATGGACGTGCCTGGGTTACTGCGACCGTGTACTGGGCCGATTGGAAAGCGCAGAGCACTTCGGGCGCCTTTGTAACGGCCCCCGACGGATCAACGGACTTTGTTGGCGTCAAACAGGTGGGCGGCAAGATCGCCCTGAATGGATTCGAGTTCGAGGCCGCGCTGGCGGCGACCGACAAGTTTACGGTTGACGCCACCTTCAGCATCAACGATTCGGAGATCAAGAAAGGCACCTGCCCAAGCCATTGCCCCGTTTTGCTCGGTGTTGACAATGTTGACGGACTCGGTAAGCAGACGCAGAAAAATCCCAAGAACCAGGGTTCGCTCGGTCTTTCCTTCACCGATCAGTTCAACGAGCGTTACGATTGGTACGCCCGCGTAGACTACATCATGACAGGTAGCCGTTTTGCCGGGACCCCGAACCTTACGGAGACCGGCGACAGCCACCGCGTGAATGTTCGCGTAGGCATGGAGAACGAGTCGCTGCGGCTGGAACTGTTCGGCAAGAACGTTTTTGACGACAGGACCTTTACGAACTACCAGATCCTGCATGACTTTGCCTATCTTGGGCCCCGGCGCATACTTACCGCCGGGCTTCCCGACAAGGCGGCCTGGGGTGTGCGTGCGTCGTACAACTTCTGAGTGCTTACATCTACAACAGTTGAACACCCGTCAGGAGCGAGAGGGCATCCTGCCCTCGACTCGCCAGCGTTGTTCAGCAACAGGAGCGGTCTGGAGTGAACGCGTGATTACTCGGCGTGAGGTGCTGAAGACCGGCATCGGCGCGGCTGGGGCGGCCGGTGCGGCGGCCGCGCTGGCGGCCTCTACTCCGGCCGCGGCAACCGAACTTACGCCCAACAACCTCGCCGAGCGCGTCAAGCGCGTGCGGGCCGGGCCGCTCATGAACCTGGAGCAGGCCTACCGGGTGATGGAAGAAGAGAAGCTGGACGGCCTGGTGCTGGCCGACCCGATCAATGTCTTTCATCTGACCGGCCATTGGGGTTCGTTGGCGAAGATGGGCTATCCCGCTCCCGCCTACGCGCTCCTCTCCAAAGATCAGCGCCAGGCGCCCGGTTTGGTGATGGCGCAATTTATCTACTACTACACGTATTCCGACGGCTACTTCAACTTCCCGCTGCAAACCTATCTGTTCACGGGTTGGGACAGGCGCCATAAACAGGACGGCAAGGATGAGCGCCAGGACGGCCGGCGCGAGAACGAAGACGGCCAGCCGGTGGCCAATCCCGCCTACATATTCGAGGACAAGGGCCAGGTGGCGTTACGCGACATAGAGGTTCATCGGCGCAGCACCCTGAACGCCGCCTTGTCGGAGCAGGAGCTCAGCGCGGACGCGGGATGGGCGCTGGTCAAAGCGGCCCGCGACATGGGTCTGGATCGCGGCCGCATCGGTGTGGATCATCTCGTGATCAACGCGATTTTCGAGCGGGCGGGCCTTGATGCCACCCCGGTTCCCTGCGACCGCGTGATGCGCCGTATTCGGGCAATCAAGTCGCCGCGCGAGATCGAATTAATGCGGTTTTCCGCCCAGGCAAACGCCGAGGCGGCTTTGGCCGCCGCCCGCGCCGCCCGCGCCGGGGCCACGTACCAGGAATTGCGCGCCGCCTTCTATGCCGAAGCCGCCAAGCGCGGGAATCTTGGCCTGTTCATGCAGGTGGATACGATCGGCGCGGAGACCGGCGACGGCGAGTTTCACGACGGGCAGGCGTTTCAGATCGACTGCGTAAGTCACGGCTTCCACTACCACGGCGATTACGGGCGCACCGTGTTCCTGGGGGAACCCACTCGTTCCATGAAGCACGCCACCGACGGCATTTCGTTCGGCTGGAGCGCCATCATGGAGCAACTCAAGCCGGGCTTGCGTTACTCCGAGATTCGAGCAATGGGCGTCGAGGCGCTCAAGAAAGGCGGCTACGACCTGGACGTGGCCTTCACGCCGCACAGCGTGGGCCTTATGCACACCGACGACCCGGGACGCGCCGACAGCCCTTTCTTTATCAAGGAAGATGTAGTCCTTGCCGAAAACATGATCATCAGCGTGGACTGCCCGGTACGCAACGTGGGTTTAGGCGGTTCGGCCCACCTGGAGGACTTGACGCTGATAACCGCCGACGGCGGCGTTCAGATCAACGACATCGGCGATCGCGTAATCGTGGTCTAAGCACTCCCGCTGGGAACGAGGGCGTCTCGCCCTCGTCGAGGGCAGGGTGCCCTCGTTCCCAGGGGGGCTCCCGACCTCGCAATGCAAGGGAGCCGGAAAAAAGCCAAGGTCCATTGGCGGTTCACCATCGACGATTCCCTCGTGAAGGCGAAACGCCTTCACGCTCCCAGCCGCCGGCAGCGGCGTGGTTCTATGCGCGTGGCGCCTTCCGATCAGAATTCGAAACGGGCGCGCATGTACCAGGTAGCACCGTTGAACCCGAACGGCGAGTGTTCATGGTAACCCTGCCCGCTGTCGCTGGCCCCGCGGGGATGCTTGTCCGGGTAGGCGTCGAAGACATTCTGGCCGCCAAGCACCAGCGTCAGGCCGGAGTCGAACGCGTAGGCCGCCTCAAGGTCGAATAGCACATTGCCGTCGTAATTGTCGGGCATCGGGACGCCCGAATCCTGGGCTTTCCAGGCCCCCCAATAGCTGATTCGACCCGTGAATCGCAAGTTGTTGTAATAGTGGTTGGCGGTTAGCACGGACCGCGCCTTCGGCAGCAGGTTCTCGATATTGAAGACGCGCCGCTCGTCCAGGGTGCCCGGGTCGAACCCGACCACCTCGGTTTCGATAAAGCTCGCCGCCAGGGTGAAATCCGTGTCGCCGCCGGGGATGCCCAGCTCGGCGCTCCAGGAGGCTACCAACTCCACGCCCATCGTCTCGGTTTCCCACGAGTTGGTGTAGTAGGTCAAGGTGCTTCCCTCGGTCACTCCTGCAACTCCCTGGCGGTCCAGCTCGTCCACATCGCTCTGGGTAAGTTCGAACTCACTCGAAGGGGCGAGTCGATCATCCACCTGGATCACGAATCCGTCCAGCGTTACCGCCAGGCCGAAGTCGGAGGTCCAGTTGATTCCGAAGGTGTAATTGGTGGATTCCTCGGGCCCGAGGGGGAGGCCCCCGTAGAACATCGCGACCGGGTCGGTGGGAGGGGTTAGACCCGTCTCGACCAGGTCCCGGACAGCCGCGGAGTAAACCGTGCTGACGTTGCTGACGTTGGACTGACCCGGCGTCGGCGCCCGGAAACCGGTCTGGATGGTGCCGCGCAGACTTACCGAATCGGACACGCGCAGGCGGGCGGCCAGCTTGCCGTTGGTCGTGCCGCCGAAGTCCTCGTAGTCCTCATAGCGAACCGCCGCGCCGAGACTGAAGGAATCGGTCAAGTCGGTCTCCAGGTCCACATATACGGAGATGTTGTTGCGTGACCACTCGCCGGCCACCTGCGGCGAGAAGCCCGAAAAGCCGTTGGATGCGGGCGTGAAGCCCGCCAGATTGAGCAGTTCTTCGGTCGTGCAGGTTGCGGTCCGCTGCGGCGTTTCGCCGGCCTCCAGAGCGGTCAGCCTCTCGCCGCAAGTCTTCGAGTTGCCTGACCCTACCGAGTATGTATCGCCAGCCTGTACTTCAAACGTTTCCTCGCGCCATTCCCCCCCGAACGCGAAATGCAACGGCTCATTCAAAAAACCCGCATCGAACATATACGCGAAGTTCGCCTGGAAGTTCGTTTCGCTTTGAGTATAGACACCGGGATCGAAATAGGCCCGGTCGGGCTGGTCGGGGCCGCGTGCGGAGTTCACCGTGTTGAAGATGAAGAAATCGGCCTCGTTCTGGCCGTAGTATGCGCTCAAGTCATAGCGCAGCTCCGACTTGAACTCGCCCTCCAAGCCAAACGCAATGCTGTAGTCGTTCACGGTCCCGCCGAAGCGCGGCGTGAAGCCGTTGGGATACGCGTCGTTGAAGGAGAAGCAATTCGGATCCGCGGCCAGGGCGGCCAGGTTGTCGAAATCCGCCTGGACCGCGGCCGGGCCGTCCGACGCCGAAGTCGCTAACATGCGGTAGGCCGCGCAGGCGTCTTCCAGGTAGGCCGACTCGTTCAGCGCTCCCACAAGGCGTGGTTCGCCTGGTCCTGACCGGAACACGCCGTTGCGGGTGTCGGGATTACGGAAGTAGAAGCCGCCTTCCACCTCGCGCTCGGCGTAGTTCCCGAATGCGTACAGCTTGGCAAACGGGTTCAGCTCCAGGCCCGAGTTCACAAAGATACTCACGAAATCGTGGATGATCGGACTGCCCCAGATCTGGGTCTGGTCGTCCAATCCCGCTGTGTCAATACCCACCAGCTCGCGCTTCTCAATCAACTCGGCCACGTCCGTGCGCAGCACACTGCGAATCGACTCGTCCTGCTGCAGGTACTCGGCGGTCACGTTTATAAAGCCATCATCGGTGAGCGGCAGGCCGAAGTTGGCCTTCAGTTGCCTGGTCTCCCCGTCACTTTCCGTGGTCGCTCCGTAGCTCGCTTCGAGCGAGCCGCCCGAAGCGTCTTCCTTGAGAATGAAGTTGATGACCCCGGCAATGGCGTCGGAGCCGTACTGAGCGGCGGCGCCGTCGCGCAGCACCTCGACCCGGTCAAGCGCGCTGACTGGAATCGCCGACAGGTCGGGACCCTGAACGCCCTGGGTCAGACCGTCGGAAATGAAGTTGATGACCGCCGAGCGGTGGCGCCGCTGACCATTGACCAGAATCAGTGTCTGGTCCGGGGCCAGCCCGCGCAACTTGGCGGGGCGGACCAGCGTGCCGGCATCGTCGATCGGATGGCTGTTGACCTGAAAGGAGGGGACATTGGTGCGCAGAAGGTCGTCCATCTCGGTGAATCCCTGCTTCTCGAGTTCCTGGTTGCTGACCACGTCGATTGGCGACAGCGACTCCGTCACTGTGCGGTCCGCGCGGCGCGTGCCGGTAACGACAATCTCCTCAATCACCGCGGATGAACCGGCCTGGGCCGATTCGTCTTCCTGGGCGGCTGCCGAGCCGGCAAACAGAAAAGTCGAAAAAAGAAAAGGAACGGAAAAAGCCGAAATCGTTGAACGCTTCATAGCGCACCCCCGTCTTGGTCACTAAACAATCCAACTGATGTTACATCATCATCTCCTCGCCTCAAACTGGACCCACATACCTGCCTGCAAGGTTTGGCCTGCAATTGCCGCTCCCTGCGGAAACTGCCCGAATCACAGCCCAATGAAAGGACTGCCCTTGTTGGCTTAGGCTGTCGTTGCTGTATTCTCTTGCGCACTCTTGCGTGCAATCGGATCAGGAAGTGTTCATGAGGGAGGCAAGTGCGACGATGGCGGCAATCCTGCTGGGGGCCTTACCCGCCGACGCGGCAATCGCGGAAACCGAAGCCGAGCTATTGGCTCGGGCCGAGGCTATGCATAAGCGTGTCATCACGATCGACACGCACGTGGACATTCCTCTCGATTTCGGCACCGACGCGTACGATCCCGCTCAAGCGAAGCCTCCGGGGCAGCAGGTGGATCTGCCCGGCATGGAGAGCGGCGGACTGGATGCGGTGTTCTTCATCGTTTTCGTAATGCAGCGGGAGCGCAATGCGGCGGGCTACGCGCGCGCGATGGCCGACGCTTTCGTCAAGTACGCGGCCATCCGCAAGATGACCGACGTGGATCACCCGGATCGGATCGGTCTGGCCCTCACGGCGGCAGACGTGCGCCGCATACATGATGAAGGCCGTCGCATTGCCCTGATCGGCATTGAGAACGGTTTTTCGATCGGCCGGGACCTCGACCTGCTCGACGTCCAATACGGTTTCGGCGCGCGCTACCTGGGGTTGTTGCACAACGGGCATAACGATCTCGGCGATTCCGCCGTTCCGAACGCGGCCCGCGGAGAGCCGGAGGCCGAGCACGGGGGCTTGAGCGAACTCGGACGCGAAGCGATCAGGCGCGCCAACCAACTGGGAATGATGGTGGACGTGTCCCATTCCTCCGAAAAGACCACGATGGATGCGATCCAGGCGTCAGCGGCCCCGGTGATCGCCTCGCATTCCGCCGTGGCCGGGGCGTTTGTGCACCCGCGCAACCTTTCCGACGAGGTGCTCCTCGCTATCAGGGACAACGGGGGCGTCGTGCAGATTGTCGCATTCGACGCCTATCTGCGCGCGACGCCGCCCGAGAAACAGGCCGCTATGGGCGCGGTTTACCGCGAAATGAACATCCGCAATGCGGCGGACTTCGCTGGCATGAGCGAGGAACAGCGCGGCGCCTTCTACGCGCGCATGGCGGAAGTCACCCGCATGCCACCCCGGGCGACGGTGAAGCATCTCGCCGATCACATCGACTACGCGGTTGGACTGATCGGGATCGACCACGTGGGGATTTCATCCGACTTCAACGGCGGCGGCGGGATCGAGGGCTGGGACAACGCCGGCGAGACGCTGAACGTCACGGTTGAACTGGTGCGGCGCGGTTACTCCGAAGAGGCGATCGCCAAGCTCTGGGGCGGGAACCTGCTGCGGGTAATGGAAGCTGTCGAGGCGGTCGCGGCCGGCTCAGAGGGGGAGTGATCCGCCTCCGCCGTTTTCGCCGCCGGATTTCTTGAGCGTCAACGGATCTACGTCCTCCAGCATCCCTTCGCTCAAGACCTGGACTTTCTGTTCGGCCTCCTTCAGTACCGCCTGGCAGCGGCGCGTCAGCTTCACGCCGCGCTCGAATTGCCTGATCGCCTCGGCCAGAGGTAGATCCCCTTTTTCCAGGTTGACAACGATCTGTTCCAGGTCTTTCAGAGCTTGCTCCAGGCCCTGAACGCCCTCGGCCGGTTTCTCTTCACTCATTCGGGCTTGACCTCCGTACAGGCATTTTAGCCGGGTGAGGGTTGCGGGGACAGGAAATCTTCTCGAGGTAATCGTTCTTGTTTTGGTTTTTTCTAAGGGCGGGACCCCTTCGTCCCCAGGGGGGCGCTCTCTCCCGGGGGTTTAGCGCATGTTTTCCTCGGCCCGCTTCGCCAGCTCTTCCGGGGTCAGTGTTTCCTGGTGTGTTGCGATGCACCAGGTGTTGCCCGTGGGGTCCGCAACTATGGCGTTACGGTCGCCGTAGAACATGTCCTGCGGCTCCTGCATGGACTTCGCGCCGGCCGTCAGCGCCTGCGCGAAGGTGGCGTCCGTGTCCGGCACATAAATGTAGAGCATGCAGGGCAGGGGCGGGAATTCGTCCTGCGCGCGGCCCATCATCACGTAGGAGTCGCCAATGAGCACTTCCGCGTGTCCGGTCTTGCCGTCCTGGTTGGGGACCCGTTCCTTTTCTTCTGCGCCGAATGCCGCCGTGAGGAAGTCTACGAGCTGGTCAACGTCTCCCACGAGCATGTACGGCGTCACGGAGTGGTAACCGTCGGGAATGTAGCGCACAGCCATGAAGATCTTCTCCTTTTCGCGTTTGCAATTGTGCGGATGTTGATGCAGCAAGGGTACTTATTCACACGAACTGCGACAAGTGCTCAAGCAGCCGTGCTCAAGCAGCCGCGTCGATTTGTGCACCCCCTTTAAGTTACTGGCGCTGGATTAGCTTGCGGGTCTCCAAAAAGTGACGATTGAGGCTAAAATATCGAGGGCGTGCCACGGTTTCAGTAGGGTGCGCCATACTCGCTGGATTGCCATAGGAAAGATGAGATGACTTCGAACCAAGACTGGTGGCCGAATCAGTTGCACCTGAAGATTCTTCGCGAAAACTCTCCCGCGTCGGATCCGATGGGCACGGATTTCAACTACGCCGAGGCGGTCAAAACCCTTGACGTGGATGCGCTGAAGACGGACATCGAAGAAGTGATGACCACCTCGCAGGACTGGTGGCCGGCCGATTACGGCCACTATGGACCGCTCTTCATCCGCATGACCTGGCACGCCGCAGGCACCTACCGCATCAGCGACGGCCGCGGCGGCGGCGGTTCCGGCGACCAACGCTTCGCGCCGCTGAATAGCTGGCCTGACAACGCGAACCTGGACAAGGCCCGCCGCCTGCTTTGGCCGATCAAGCAGAAGTACGGCCGCAAGATCTCGTGGGCCGACCTGCTCCTCTTCGCCGGCAATTGCGCCCTGGAGTCGATGGGCTTCAAGAGCTTTGGTTTCGCCTTCGGGCGCCCGGACGTCTGGGAGGCTGACGAGACCGACTGGGGTGCTGAGGACACGTGGCTTGCTGACGAGCGCCACAGTGAAGATGGAGAACTGGAGGAACGCCTGGGCGCCGACCACATGGGCTTGATCTACGTAAACCCGGAGGGGCCCGGCGGCAACCCGGATCCGTGCGCAGCGGCCAGGTACATTCGAACTACGTTCAGCCGCATGGCGATGAACGACGAGGAGACGGTTGCGCTTATTGCGGGCGGGCACACCTTCGGAAAAGCGCATGGCGCGGCCCCCGACAGCCACGTCGGCGCCGAACCGGAGGGCGCCGGAATCGACGAGCAAGGCCTCGGCTGGACCAGCAGCTTCGGCAGCGGGAAAGCCAGCGATACGATCACCAGCGGCCTGGAAGGCGCCTGGACCGAAAACCCCGTGAAGTGGGATAACAACTTCATGGAGAATCTGCACCAGCACGAGTGGAAGTTGACGAAGAGCCCGGCGGGCGCATCGCAGTACGCGCCCGAGAACGCTTCTGAGGTGGCCACCGTGCCGGATGCGCACGATCCCTCGAAGAAGCACGCCCCCATGATGCTCACGACAGATCTCTCACTGAAAATGGATCCGGACTACGCGCTGATTTCGAAGCGCTTCCTCGAAAACCCGGATGATCTTGCAGACGCCTTCGCCAAGGCCTGGTTCAAGTTGCTGCACCGCGATATGGGGCCCTGCAGCCGGTATCTCGGACCGCTGGTTCCTACAGAGCCGCAGTTGTGGCAGGACCCGGTCCCCGACGTCGATCATGATTTGATTGGGGGGCAGGATATCGCGGACCTTAAAACCAGGGTCCTCGCCACGGGATTGTCGGTTTCCCAACTGGTCTCGACGGCCTGGGCCTCGGCGGCAACGTTCCGTGGCACCGACAAACGCGGAGGGGCGAACGGAGCGCGCATCCGCCTCGCGCCACAAAAGGACTGGGAAGTGAACGACCCTGCCACCCTGGCGAACGTGTTGCAGACCCTGGAGCAGATCCAGACGGAGTTCAACGCCTCGCAAACCGGCGGGAAGAGGGTCTCTCTCGCTGACCTGATCGTGTTGGCCGGCTGCGCGGGCGTCGAACAGGCGGCAAGGAACGCCGGACACGACGTTGAGGTTCCGTTCTCGCCCGGGCGCACGGACGCGTCGCAGGAGTGGACCGACGAGGAGTCGTTCGCCGTGCTCGAACCCACCGCGGACGGGTTCCGCAACTATCTCCAGGGCGAGCATCGGGGATCAGCGGAAGAGCTGCTGGTGGAACGGGCATGCATGCTGACGCTGACCGCTCCCGAGATGACGGCGCTCGTTGGCGGCATGCGCGTGTTGAATGCGAATGGACAATCGGAGCATGGCGCACTCACGGATCAATCGGGCCCGGGACCTTGACCAATGACTACTTTGTGAATCTGCTCGACATGAATACCGAGTGGCAGGCGTCCTCCACATCGCAAGACGTGTTCAAGGCACGCAACCGCGCGACCGGAGATGTCAATTGGACCGGCACCCGGGTGGACCTCGTCTTCGGTTGGAACTCCGAGCTCCGAGCCATCGCGGAAGTCTATGGATGTGATGACGCGCAGGGGAAGTTCGTAAGCGACTTCGTGGCTGCCTGGGACAAGGTGATGAATCTCGATCGCTACGACCTTGCATGATTCCAGCGACGTTGGCGTAGCACTCGTCTCTTGTGCATGCGAGCAGGTGTAGCTAGAGACTGCAGGGCCACAATCCGCAGATACTTCTCTGAAGAGGAGTTGGCGGCGGGCATGGATCATCCGCGCTACAATTGCAGGATCGAGTCGCTTCCCGATTCCATCCGGCTGACCTTACTTAAGGATTTTCAAGGCTAACGGCATGAGAGCCGCCTATCGCGCTGACGACATTGAAGTTCTCAGCGGCCTTGACCCCGTGCGCCGCAGGCCGGGGATGTTTACCGACACCGCGCGACCGAATTACCTGGCCCACGAGGTGATCGACAACAGCGTCGATGAGGCGCTGGCCGACAAGAGCTGCAATCGCATCGACGTGACATTGCACGAGGACGGCTCTCTGGCAGTGGCAGACAACGGCCGTGGAATGCCGGTGGATACTCATGAGGAGACCGGCCTGAGCGGCGTCGAGTTGATCCTTACGCGCCTGCACGCCGGGGCCAAATTCTCGCGCCGGCAATACCGGTATTCCGGGGGCCTGCACGGAGTGGGGGTTTCGGTGGTCAACGCCCTGTCAACCCGATTGCAGGTGCGTGTGCGCCGCGACGGCCGCGAGTGGCGCATGGAGTTCGCCGGCGGCCAGACCCAACGGGCATTGGAAGCGGTCGGGACCGTCGGAAAAGCCAACACCGGCACTTGGCTCAGGTTCTGGCCGGATCCGCAATACTTCGCCAAGACGAGTTTCCATGGGCCTTCCCTCAAGCGTTTGCTGCGCGCCAAGGCGCTGCTGTGTCCGGGTCTGACCGTCACGCTCACCCGGGAAGCCGAGGACCTTACGGACGAATGGCACTACGAGGACGGCCTGGCTCAATACCTGAAAGAGCAGTCCGGCGAGGGCGAATGGCTGCCGGATGAGCCGCTTCGATTCTCGCAGCTGGATGCCGAGGAGCGCGCGCTGGACTGCGTGGTGCAGTGGTCCGCAGACGGTTCCAAGCGGGTCGAAGAGAGCTATGTCAACCTTGTTCCGACGCCGCGCCACGGCACCCATGTCAACGGCTTGCGCACCGGTCTGACCGAGGGTCTGCGGGAGTTTTGCGAGTTTCACAAGCTGCTGCCCCGCGATGTCAGGATTTCACCCCCGGACGTGTGGGACGGCGTGAACTTCGTGCTCTCGATCAAGCTGGCGGAGCCGCAGTTCTCCGGGCAGATGAAGGAGTCTCTGGCTTCGCGCGACTGCGCCGGATTCGTGGCCGAGGCGGTCCGCAGCCGCATGGCGCTGTGGCTCAATCAACACTCGGAGCTGGGAGAACGGATCGCGAAACAGGCGATCGCGGCGGCCCAGCGGCGGCTCAAGGCCGCCCGCAAGACGCCGCGCCGCACGGCGGTGTCCGGGCCGGCCCTTCCGGGCAAGCTGGCCGATTGCACCAGCACCGTCGCCGAAGAGTGCGAGATCTTCCTGGTCGAGGGCGATTCCGCCGGGGGTTCGGCCCGCCAGGCGCGGCATCGTGAGTACCAGGCGATACTGCCGTTGCGCGGCAAGATTCTGAATACCTGGGAAGTGGATTCCGCGGATATCAACTCTTCACAGGAGGTCCACGACATCGCCGTGGCCCTGGGAATTCAGGCAGGCGAGACGGATCTGAACGACCTGCGGTATCACCGGGTTTGCATCCTGGCGGACGCCGATTCCGACGGGAGGCATATCGCCACCTTGATCTGTGCGCTGTTTGCACGGCATTTTCCGGCGCTGGTCCGGGGCGGCCACGTCCATGTGGTCATGCCGCCGCTCTACCGGCTCGACGTGGGAAAGGAGACCCATTACGCGCTGAGTGAGGAAGAGCGCGCCGCGCTCATGCGCCGTTTTGCCAAGCGCAAGGTTTCGGTGACGCGCTTCAAGGGACTGGGCGAAATGAGCGCCAGGCAATTGCGCGAGACCGCCATGGCGCCGGACACCCGGCGGCTGATCCAGCTGGAAATGGACGAGGGCGATGAGGCCTTTGCGATGCTTGACATGTTGCTGGCGAAGAAGCGCGCAGCCGACCGCCGGGCCTGGCTGGAAGACAAGGGCGATTTGGCAGGCGCGTAGCGGTACATGAGGAACTTCCTGCTTGCCGTTGCCTGGGAACGATGGCTTCCAGCCCTCGACCCGGGTGCGAGGGCGTCTCGCCCTCACGCTGGGAACGAGGGCATCCTGCCCTCGACGAGGGCGAGACGCCCTCGCACCCGGCAGGACGCCCTCGTTCCCGGCTGATGGCGGGTCCGCAACTCACCCTGGTGCCGCGCGACAACGCACAGGCGCAACCACTGGCGGAGTTCGCCGAGCAGGCCTACCTGGACTACTCCATGTACGTCATCCTGGACAGGGCCCTGCCGCATCTGGCCGACGGGCTCAAACCGGTGCAGCGCCGCATCGTTTACGCCATGAGCGAATTGGGGCTGGCGGCTACCGCCAAGCCGCGCAAGAGCGCCCGCACCATAGGCGACGTGATCGGCAAGTTTCACCCGCATGGCGATGCGGCCTGTTACGAGGCCATGGTGCACCTGGCGCAGCCGTTCGCCTACCGTCATCCACTGGTGGACGGCCACGGCAATTTCGGCGCGGTGGACGATCCCAAGTCATTTGCCGCCATGCGTTATACGGAAGCGCGGCTTACCGCCTACGCGCAAACGCTGCTGGCGGAGCTGGGGCAGGGCACGGTTGACTGGGCGGACAACTTCGACGGCACCCTCAAGGAGCCCGAACTGCTCCCGGCACAACTGCCGAACCTGCTGATCAACGGCTCCTCGGGCATTGCGGTGGGCATGTCCACCGATATTCCTCCGCACAATCTCCGCGAACTGGCCGAGGCCCTGGAACGGGTCGCCGCCGACCCGAAACTGCAATACGACACGCTATTCAGCCTTATCCCGGGACCGGACTTCCCCACCGGCGGGGTATTGATAACGCCAGCGGTTGAAATTCAGGAGATTTACAGGACAGGCCACGGCGTCTTGCGCCTCAGGGGGACCTGGAAGCGCGAGGAAGGTACGGTGGTGATCCACGAACTGCCCTGGCAGGTGTCCGGCAGCCGGCTGCTGGAGCAAATCGCCAAACAGATGCGGGCCAAGCGTCTGCCCATGCTGGAGAACCTGCGCGACGAGAGCGATCACGAGAATCCCGTGCGCCTGGTGCTGATTCCGCGCTCCCCGCGGGTGGATGTCGATGCCTTGATCGCGCACTTGTACGCCACCACGGACCTTGAAAAGTCCGTACGGGTCAACCTGAACGTTATTGGCCAGGACGGCCGCCCGCGGGTGCGTGACCTGCGCGGTTTGCTGGTGGAATGGCTGCGGTTCCGCCGCGCCACCGTGCGCCGCCGCCTGAAGCACCGCGAAGACCAGGTCTCGACGCGTCTGCACGTCCTGGAAGGCCTCCTGATTGCCTATCTGAACCTCGACGAAGTGATCAATATCGTGCGCTACGAGGACGACCCCAAGGCCCGCCTGATGGAGCGCTTCAAACTGAGCGCCGAGCAGGCCGACGGCATTCTCAATATCCGCTTGCGCAACCTGGCGCGAATAGAGGAACAGAAACTGCTGGCGGAACAGGACGAGCTGGAAGCGGAGCGCAAGGATCTGCGCGCGACCCTGGGCGACAGCCACAAGTTCGACAAGCTGATGATCGCGGAGCTTCGGGCCCTGGCCCGGGAACATGGCGATGAGCGCCGCACGCGGATCGTGGACAGCGCCCCGCCGGCGGCGGCGTTTCAGGCAGAGGACGTCACACCGGCCGAGCCGTTGACGGTCGTGTTGTCGCGCCACGGTTTTGCGCGCGCCGGCAAGGGACACGAACTGGACAGCGCGTCTTTGAGTTTTCGACCCGGCGACGAGCTGTTGTGCGATCTGCCCTGCAAGTCGAATCAGCAAGTCGTTTTCCTGAGCAGCGAAGGGCGGGTCTACTCGCTGGCGGCGCACAGCCTGCCCTCGGCGCGGACTCTGGGCGAGCCGCTGTCCAGCCGCTTCAACATGTCCGACGGGGCGCGCTGGAGCGGGGTGATGGGCGGCGATCCGGAGACGCGATGGCTGGTTTGCGGAAGCCGGGGCCATGGCTTCATGGCGAAGACCGGCGGCCTGTATACGCGATCCCGCGCCGGCAAAGCCTTCCTGAACCTGGCCGACCAAGCGAAGCCGCTGTTGCCGGTCCCGGCGCCGAGCGGCGCGGTCCGGGTAGCCGCCGTGTCTGATGACGGACGTTTGCTGTTGTTCCCCGCAGAAGAACTGCCGGAAGCCGCTGGCGGCCGGGGCGTGCTGCTGATCGGTCTGAAGAACGGCGAGCGGCTGGCGGCCGCCACTTTGATCGGGCCGCGCGACCGGCTGATCATTCAGTGCGGCGACCGCAAGATGACCCTGCGTGGTCAGGCGCTGGAAAGCTACTTCGGTAAGCGGGCGCTGCGCGGTCGAGCGCTGCCGCGCGGCTGGCAAAAGAATGTGACCCGGCTGGGGCGCGAACCGTTTCGCGGCGGTTAATATCGCCGCAACCAGAAACGGAAGGTCAATGTGACCACAGCACTTGAAGACAACCTGGGCCGCGCACGCGCCTATCTGAAGCGCTTCGGCGCCGGCGTGCAGGGCCACTTCATCGGCGGGTCGGCTTGCGGCGGGCTATCGGGCGCTACTTTTACCAATCATTGTCCCGCCGACGGAACACCGATCAACGAAGTCGCCGCCGGCAACCAGGCCGACGTTGACTTGGCCTGCGCCGCCGCGCGCGATGCCTTTCCTGCATGGGCGGCGATGGCCGGAGACCGCCGGGCCAAGCTGCTGCACAACATTGCCGATGCGATCGAAGCGCGCGCCGACGAAATCGCCCTGGTCGAGTCGATGGATACTGGCCAGGCATTGCGCTTTACCGCCAAGGCGGCCTTGAGGGCGGCGCGCAATTTCCGCTTTTTCGGCGATCGCGCCCCCGATGCGCGAAACGGCCGGACGCTTTCGGGCGGCGAGCACCTCAACTACACGTCGCGTCAGCCGATCGGCCCGGTCGGCGTGATCACGCCGTGGAACACGCCGTTCATGCTGTCCACGTGGAAGATTGCCCCGGCCCTGGCGGCCGGATGCACGGTGGTTCACAAGCCGGCCGAATGGAGTCCGCTTACGGCACAGCTGCTGGCGGAAATCTGCACCCAAGCCGGCTTGCCGGCCGGCGTGCTGAACACGGTCCAGGGAATCGGCGAGCAGGCGGGCAGGGCGCTGACCGAGCACCCGGCGATCAAGGCCATCGCTTTCGTTGGAGAATCCGCAACCGGCGGGCGCATCATGGCCCAGGGTGCGCCCACGCTGAAACGCGTGCATTTCGAGTTGGGCGGCAAGAACCCGGTAATCGTGTTCGACGACGCCGATCTCGACCGGGCGCTGGACGCCGTGGTGTTCATGATTTACAGCCTCAACGGCGAGCGCTGCACGTCCTCCAGCCGGCTGCTGGTGCAGCAGTCGATTCACGACCAGTTCGTCGCGCGCGTAGCCGAACGCGCGCGCGCAATTAAGGTGGGGCATCCGTTGGATCCGGCAACCGAGGTTGGGCCGCTGATTCACCCCAATCACCTTGAGAAGGTCAGTGCCTACTTTGACATTGCAAAGGCGGAGGGGGCAACGATCGCCGCCGGCGGCGAGTGCCCGGAAATGCCCTGGCCGGGCCATTACGTGCTTCCAACCTTGTTTACCGGAGCGTGCAACGACATGCGGATCGCCCAGGAGGAGATTTTCGGTCCTGTCCTGACCGCGATGCCGTTTGCTGATGAGGCCGATGCGCTGGCCCAGGCCAATGACAGCCGCTACGGACTGGCCGGTTACCTGTGGACTGGCGATTCGGCGCGCGCCCAACGACTTTCCGATGGATTGGAGGTCGGCATGGTTTGGGTGAATTCCCAGAACGTGCGCCACTTGCCTGCGCCATTCGGGGGTATGAAGGCCAGTGGAATCGGACGGGATGGCGGGGACTACAGCTTCGATTTCTACATGGAAACCAAGAACGTCAGCGTTGCAAGCGGCCAACACCGGATCCCCAGGCTGGGAGCCGGCTGACGGTGCTTGATTGAAAGACTACAAGGGATTATGGAAATGCTGATCATTACCCAGGAACCCTGGCGCGCCAATGCCACCGGCGCGCGGCTGCGCAGTCTGGCCGAGGCCGCCGAGGCGCAATTCGGAAAAATAAGCGGCGCATTGCTGCTGTTGCCCCTGGCTGAGGCGGACCTTCGCCGGCTTCGGCCGGAGCAGGAATTGCTGGCCGAAGCGGGCGCCGCGTCCAAGCGCCACGGGATCTATATCGCCGGCGCCGCGCCGGTACTGGCGGCCCATTCCGAATTACCGCAGACGGTAGGTTTCGTGGTGGGCCCGGACGGCCAGACCGGGCTTCGCTGCCCCAAGATCACGCCGGATTTCCTGGAAGGATTCACTGACACCGCCTGCGAGTTGGGCAAACCCGCCGACCTGCCGGTGCTGGATACGCCGCACGGCCGGCTGGGGATACTCACCGGTGAGGATGTCCTGTATTCGCACTATGCGCGGGTGCTGACCTACAACGGCGCTGAAGTGATCCTGAACCCCTGCCGCGAGCGCCGCGATGCCGGTTTCGAAAGCCGTCGCCGGGCTCGCCGTACGCGTGCTTACGAGAGTTCCGCCTATCTTGCGGTGGCAACGCCTCACACGCAGGTATCGGGCGACGTGAACGTGCGTCTGCCGTGCGCATCGGGCTTATACCTGCACGACCAGCAGACCTACGAGGAAGCCGGGCAGGGCGAGAGCTTTTTGAAACCCGACTTCAGCATCGGGTTTCTGCGCCGCAAGCGCTCCACTTTGTTCATGAACCAGCCGGTGTATTTGCGCAGCATGCTGTATGCGCCCGGCTACCGGCAGGCCGCCGCCGCTGACGCGTCCAATGCCCGGCCCATGCCCCAAACTTCCGCGGCCTGGAGGCAGGAAGCCGGACGGCGGGTTGCGGCCCAGGCGGACGCCAACTCAATCGACGGCCCGCGTGAGGATGAGTATTCCGCGCTTCTGGTCCAGACCGAGTTCCGGGTCATTCACATGGACACGCCGAATCCCGCGGAAATCCTCAGGCAGAACCTGGACGAGGCCGTGGGTCTGGCGGCCCGCAGCGCCTTCATTCCCAACATAAGGCTGGTGTGTTTCCCGGAGTTCTTCATGACCGGCTCAGGCGGCTTCGGCAAACGAACGCCCAGGACCCTGGAGCGAATCGCGATTACCTATCCCGGCGCGGAATTGGATGTATTGAGCGAGTTTGCGCAGAAGTACCATGTGTACGTGGCCGGGTCCTCGTTCGAGAAGGACGCGCGCTTCCCGGAACGGGTGTTCAATTCCGCCTTCATCCTCAACGACTCCGGCAACCTCATCCTGCACTACCGCAAGCTGCACTGCGCCGATATCTGGGGGCAGCTGCCCGACACCACGCCCGGCAGCATCTATTCCCGCCTCGTGGAGGAACTGGGCTACGACGCGCTGTTCCCGGTAGTCGATACGCCGTTGGGAAAGCTCGCCGCCATGGTGTGCTTCGACCACACCGTGCCCGAGACCGCCCACATGCTCGCCAAACGCGGCGCGGAAGTGATTATTCACTGCACCTCCGACCCGCACGGCGCCGGCCGGCGGCCCTGGGAGGAGTGCCGAATGACCCGCGCCCACGACACCGGCGCCTACATCCTGGCGCCACGGCCCGGCGGCGAATACTTCGACCCGCACGCCGTGCACCCCGGCACTTTCCTGCGCGGCTACACGCGCTTCATCGGCTACGACGGCCGGCTGCTGGGAGAAGCAGATACTTCCGGGAAAGTGAGTTTTCAGGCCAACCTGGACCTGGCCGAACTGCGCCGCTACCGCTCCAAGCCCTCGGCCAACCTAATGATCTGGGACGAACCGCGCAGCTACGTGGACTGGTACGAGAAGGGCCACGGCCTGCCGGGAGATCTCTGGGCCGGCGATCCGCAGGAAAACCCGTATGCAAATTTTGTAGCCATGAAGGCGTCGCTGGATCGGTTCTACAGCGAAGGAATCTACCTTCGGCCCGGCTCATCCCGGCCCGGCGCCCGAACCGACGCCCGCAGCCTGATCTAGCGCCCGGCGCGCCCCCTGGGAACGAGGGCTTCCAGCCCTCGACGAGGGCAGGATGCCCTCGTTCCCAGCGTCCCGTCCTCGACGAGGGCAGGATGCCCTCGCCCCCAGCGTCTCACCCTCGCTCCCGGCGCACTCCCCCAAGACTATAATCCGCCGCACGCGCCCGTAGCTTAGCCTGGATAGAGCATCTGGCTACGAACCAGAAGGTCGGGAGTTCGAATCTCTCCGGGCGCGCATCTTCTTCCCAAGCCGCGTGTTGTAGCGAGTGCGTTCCTGGGACCGAGGGCGTCTCGCCCTCGCCGAGGGCAGGATGCCCTCGTTCCCAGCGGGGATGCCCTCACTCGCAGCGCCGAGGGCAGGATGCCCTCCTTCCCGGGTTGGCAGGATTACCTCGTTTCTGACCGGCCGTTGTATACTGGCGCGGCGGTTTCGGAGGCCCAGTAATGAGCGACAATCCCGGCTACACAGCCGATTTCATTAAGTCCGACACGGACCAGGCCACCTTCATGGAGGATCCGGCCCTGGACCATCTGATGACCGCACTGGTGTCGGTCAGCACCGAGATCTGGGTGCAGGCCCGGCGGATGAAGATCGTGGAGCGCTTGCTGGAAGACCACGGCAAGGTCACGCAAGAGATGATCGAGTCGTATAAGCCGAGTGCCGAAGAGGAAGCGGCCTGGCAATCCGAGCGGGACCGTTTCATCGAGCGCACCTTCGGCTCGATTACGGTGGGCGCGTCGCGTGCGAAGGAGTCTCCGCCCCTGGAGCGCAAGCTTTTTGACATGGGGGGTGACAAGTCATGATGAACCGACGCACGATCTTAGGTGCCCTGGCGGCGGCGTTCTCGGCGACTGCGGCGACTACCCGCAAGGCCCGTGCTTCAAGCGCCCGTCCTCCATCACCGCCGTATGACTTCGAGCCGCGGGGCAGCGTGGGCAAGCTGGAACGTTTGGCTACCCTGGACCTTGAGAGTCGCCAGGACTTTTTCACCGGCTTTAGGGTCTGGTCGAACGGTCCTTTGGGGAGAGCAGCCCAGGTCCGGGCCGGGGATATCTTCCAAGCCAAGGGACTGGATCCTGAAAGTGCCTCCCTGGAGGCCATACGCGCGGCCCTGGAAGGCGACCCCATCATTGGCGCCAGCATGCGCTATTGGATCAGCGGTCAGCAGATCTCCTGGAAGCTGCTGCAGGACGAGTTCCACGGTAATGCCGAGACCTATCTGGGCGAGATGGATGCGGCCGACAAGGCCGGTCCCGGCACGCTCAAGCTCAACCCCGATCTTGAGGTGCCCGAGTATGCCGCCCACGAGATCCATATCCAGCCCGGCGGCTATGTGGGCGATCCCTTTGCCGGTCACATTTATCACTACGGCACCAACCACTTCTACATGGGTCATAACGACCAGGACGAAGTGCACGGGCAGCTGGTCGCCGCCGTTGAGCCCCCCGAAGACGGCCAGGTACTCCGCATCCTGGATCTGGCTTGCGGCCCCGGCCAATTGACGGTGGCTTTGAAGGACCGTTTTCCCGATGCCGAGGTCTGGGGCCTGGATGTTTCCGCTCCAATGGTCCGCTATGCGCACATGCGCGCCGCGGACTTGGGCAAGGAAGTGCATTTCGTACAGGCGCTGGCCGAGACCACCGACTTTCCGGACAACTACTTCGACCTGGTGGCCTCGTATATCGTGTTTCACGAGACCCCGGTGGAGATTACCCGGGCGATTGTGAAGGAAGTCCGGCGCATTACCCGTCCCGAGGGGGTATTTCAGCCGTTTGATTTTCCCAGCGATGCGAATCCGCCCACGGGCTATCGTCGTTTTCGCCGCTGGTGGGACTATCGGTATAACAACGAGGTGTGGCGCAACGAGTTTGCGAGCATTCACTTTCCCACCGAGATCGCCCAGGCCGGATTCACCGTTCGCGAAGCCAAAAAGGGTGTGTTGTTCTTCGGAAAGGTGCACGCCACGCGAACTGCGTAAGCACCCACACCTTTCATTTTTTCGTCGTTCATGAGCACGGGAGGAAAACTCATGACAAAAGCCTTTGGTGCATTTCCTATTTGCGTGGTTGCAACTGCGGCACTCTTGCTTGGACCTGTCCAGGTCAATATCGCGTTCGGGCAGGAAGCCCAGCTGGAGGAAATCGTGGTTACCGCGCGTAAACGCGAAGAGACGATCCAGGATGTTCCGCTTGCAATCACGGCGTTCACCTCCGAGGAGATCGCCAAACGCAATATTCAGGAGATGCGCGACATAGCGCTGTTTACGCCGGGATTCAACTTTGAGGACTTCGGCGGCGCCGGCGGGACCATGCCGGTAATTCGCGGCACCACCCAGGTTGCAAGTTTCCGCAACACGGAGCAGAACGTGTCGTTCTTCTTCGACGGTGTCTATTTGCCGCGCAGCTACGTAACCGACCTCGGCTTCGCCAACATAGAGCGCATCGAAGTGGTCAAGGGCCCGCAGAGCGCCCGTTACGGCCGTAATGCGTTCATGGGGGCAGTCAACTACATTCCCAGGAAACCGACCGACGACTGGGAAGTCAAGGTAAAGGGCGTGGCCGGCAATTTCAAGCGCTATGACGGGGCAGCCACGGTGTCCGGGCCGATTGTTCCCGGTGTCTTGTCGATACTCGTGGGAATGGACTACTCCGAGTTCGACGGCTCCTGGGAGAACACCCACCCGTACGCGGACATTGATTTCGATCAGGGAACGGACGCGCGACAGGGCGGATACGAGCGCGGAGTCCTCAGCGGCGCAGTGCTATTTACGCCGAATGAAGACATGCGTATTGACCTGTCCTACTACGACTATGACTTCGACCGTGAGCATCGGGCTCAGAACTGGTTCGCCGAGCTGGGCGCGGAGAGCGAGTTCCTGAACTGCGGCCAGTGGAATGCCGATGTCCGCCCGGCGGGAAGACCCGGCTTCGGCTTCGGAGGCCAGTGGTGGCGGCTGTATTGCGGCGAGATCTTTGTGCGCAATGTAGCCACGGACCCGCGCGGTTATGCGCGGCAACTCGACGCATCTTTCCTGCGGGCCTCAATCGTCTGGAATATGACCGAATCGATTGAAGTGGAGTATGTGTTTGGGCAGATGGAGGCCGACAGCAAGACCTTGGGCTACAAGGACAGTCTGCCGGGCTGCACATTTGCATCTCCTCCCTTGCCCGGCTGTGTATTTGAAAGCGGGCCTATCGGCGATTTCGAGGTGGATTCGCACGAAGTCCGTATTTCCTATGACAGCGGCGGACCCTTGCGTGTCGCGGGAGGGCTCTACTACACGAAGAACGAAGACTTCTACACCGCGAACTTCACGACACTTCCGCCGCTTTCGGGCGTGCCGACAGGACCGGTGGACATTCTGGACCGGTCGGCGTTCATTGTTTACGCCGTCCTTACCCGCACCCTGCGCACGAACAAGACGATTTCACCCTTTGTTGAGCTCAGCTACTCCTTCATGGACGGGCGCTCCCGCTTCGGGATTGAGGCGCGCTATTCCAACAGCGACAAGTTCGAGGGCGCTCTGGCTTCCGGCGGGGCCGGGGGGCTTGCCGAGTTCACGGGGTTGACGTTTGAGAATGAGTTCAAGTCGTTTACGCCGCGCATTACCTGGGAGTACGACTTGAGCGCCGACCGGCTACTGTTCATATCGGCTGCGACGGGCGTCAGGGCTGGCGGATTCAATCCCAGCGCTTTCCTTGAGGAGAATCGTACTTTTGATGAAGACCAGAACTGGACCTATGAAATAGGAATGAAGAACACCTTCATGGGCGGCCAGTTACGACTGAACGGATCGTTGTTCTGGGTCGAATGGTCGGACGTGCAGATCACGGCGCAGGATCCTGGGAACCCGGCCATTCTGCCGCTGAACATCACCCGCAATCTCGGAAACGTGAGGTCTACGGGATTCGAGCTGGAAGGCGCGTATGCGTTTACCGCCAACCTGACCTTCAGCGGTTCCGCCTATTACGGAGATGCGAAGTACAAGGACGGCACGCGGGATCTGCGCTGGGCCCGGACGCCGCTGGTGTGCGATGACATCGTATGCCCGACCAATGGCGATATCGCCGGCAACCAGATGGAGCGTCAATCCAAGGTGCAGGCCACGCTTTCGGCCGAGTGGCGTGACGAGCTCGCGTTCGGCTTTGCGCAGGAGTACTACCTGCGTTGGGATATGGCCTACCAGTCCAAGCAATATGCGGAAGCAGTGAACCTGTCCTGGGTGCCCGAGCGGACCATCATCAACGCCAGCATCGGTATCGCCGGGGAGCGCTTCGAGGCGCAACTCTGGGCGCGTAACCTGTTCGATGAGCAATACGTTTCCGGCGCCCTGGTCGGCCAGCCCAATGTGCAGTACAACGCCTACCTGGGCGAGCGCCAGACCTACGGTCTCACGATTACCGCGCGACTGGAGGATGTCGCCAACTGGTAGACTGGTGAAATGAAGAAGCTGCTGGCCGGTGTCATCGGGCTGACCTGGGCGCTTGCCGCCCAGCCGGAAGGCATCGACCTCAGCGAATTGAAATTCCGCGAGCCCGGGTTGACCTGGCTCAACCTCGAACTCAACAAACCCCGCACATCCGGCTACGGCGGGCGCAAACCGCACCCAAATCCGCTAATCGAAAGCCGGATGCATTATGCCGACAAGGTTTTCGAGAGGCTGGAACTCAAGATCAGGGACGACAGGCTGCATGAAGGCATCGTCAGGACAAAGAATCTTCGTAAGCGGTATAGGAAGTATTTCCTGAGCCGGGAGGAAAGAGAATTCAGGCAAAAAGTACAAGAATATTGGAAACTGGATTTTCAGCTATACGAGAGATGGTGCGGTACCGGGATCCTGCCTATCATTTTTGAATCGGATCCCCGTTTAGGCCGGATTGAAGAGATGCGTGCGGAAGTCGAGCGGCTTGGGCTTGGGGATATGACAGTCTCTCGGAAAAGAGAGGCCGATGAAGAGGCTGAGTTCTGGAGTTTGGTGCGCCGCGATCAGCAAGAACGCGCAAAACGGAGGTTGGAGTACGACGCTCGGCGGCCTCAGCTGCCGGAAGTGGAGTTGTTGCCCTTCACCTTAACGCCTTTTCCGCCAATACCACTGATCAAGCTGAAAGAGTAAGGCATCCCGAGCCTTCTCGCGCTTGGGGGAACGCGGCATATGGAAGCTGCCGACAGGGCCAAGTTGCGGCTACCTCTTTCTCTATGCGCAAGTATAAAGTTATCAGGGTGTTGTTAATTGCGCACCAAAGAGATATATTGCGTAATGATTCTATACGCAATATACAAGAAAAATGCCGCGGCGTATCCAGGAAAAAGAACTGCAGGCGATTGAAGCTGCGCTCGCACAGCACGTGGAAGGACTGACCGCCCAGCAGATTCACGACGCGCTCGCTGCGCCGCCACCACGCCGAACGCTGCAATACCGGCTGAAACACCTGGTCGATGGCAAGCGTCTGCACCGGGCTGGCGCCGGGCGTTGGGCGCGCTATCTTCCGCCGCGCCCGGGCCCTGAGAGGTCGACAGATACTCGGGCATCAGCCAGAAACGAAATTCGGCGCCGCGCCGCGCCGCCCGGGACCCCGGCCGCTGAAAGGATTCAGCAATACGTCAACCAACCACTCGACCGGCGGCGCGCGGCCGGCTACAACCCCGCATCCCTGAAGGCCTACCGACCCAACGAGACTTTCTATCTCTCCAGGGAACAACGCGAAAACCTTTTGGACATCGGCACAGTGAGAGCGACCGGCAAGTCTGCGAAGGGTTATCCCGACCGGATTACGAAGAGGTTGCTGACTGACTTGTCATGGAATTCAAGCCGCCTTGAAGGCAATTCCTATTCACTGCTGGAAACGGAACTCCTGATCAAAGCTGGTGAGGCGGCCGAGGGCAGGCGCCTGCGCGAAACGCAGATGATCCTCAATCACAAGGCATCGATCGAGTACCTGGCAAGCGGGCCCAAGGAAATTGGCTTCAATCGCCCCACCCTCCTGGGCCTGCACGCGCTGCTGACCGACAACCTGCTGGCGAATCCTGAGGCCGCGGGCCGTCTTCGCCGTGCGCCGGCACGCATCGCAGGCTCTGTATACACACCACCGGCCGAATCTGTGCAAATTGAGGCCGGTTTCGAACGACTGCTCGCGGCCGCTTCGGAGATCAAAGACCCTTTCGAGCAGTCGTTCTTCGTGCTGGTGCAGATTGCGTATCTGCAACCGTTCGACGATGCCAACAGCCGGGTCGCACGCCTGGCCGCAAACATCCCGCTGATCAAGGCAAACCTGGCGCCACTGACTTTCGAAGGCGTTCCGCGAGACATCTACAATCAGGCGGTGCTGGGCTTCAACGAGCTACGCCGCAGGCAATTCCTCGCCGAAGTGTTCGTCTACGCCTATCAGCGCTCCGCCGGCCACTACGGCGCCGTTCGACACCTCTCGGGCGAGCCGGACCCGTTGCGCTGGAAGCACCAAACGGCTTTGCGCCACGTGATCGGCGGCGTCATTCGCGGTTGCCTCAGAAAGTCCCAGGCCGTTGCGCATATCCGATCCTGGTCACAGCAACATATCGAATCGAATGAACGCACGAGTCTTCGCGACATCGCAGAACGAGAGCTCTTGAGCCTGCACGCCGGCAATTGCGCCCGCTACCGCATTCACCCCTGTGAGTTCGCAAGCTGGCGCCGAAACTGGACAGGCCAAGGGGCATGAGCGGTCTATGCACAGTGGGTTCACGGCGGCCAATCGCAGTGAAACTCCCCACCTCCCGTTCGCGATGCACCTGATCCTGTTCGACATTGATGGAACACTGGTGGATTCGCATGAATTCGATTCGGAGATGTATGTGCAGGCTGTGCGGGCCGTTCTTGGGATTGAGGTCGATGACGACTGGGCCGTTTACCGGCATGTCACGGACAGTGGAATCCTCAATGAAATCATGGATAAAGCAGGTGTCAAGGGCGACCGCAGCCGAATCCAGGCGGAGGTCAGAGAGACCTTTGCGGAACTGATTTCCGACCACCTGTACGGACAGGGGCAGCCGCTTGCCGAGGTGCCAGGCGCTGGAGCTTTTCTTGCTAACCTGCAGTCCCGTCCTCAATTTGCAATAGGACTGGCGACCGGTGGCTGGGAGGAAACGGCGAGAATGAAGCTCGGGGCCGTGGGCCTGGATCCGGACGCACTCCCCCTGGCATCAGGCTCGGACGCCGTCAGCCGCGAAGTCAGCGACAAGCTGATGAACAAGCTCGATTGGTGGCAGGAATACATGGCCGACATGGACCTCAACTGCGGCGCCATCATCGACGGCGAGGCCACCGTCGAGGAGATGGGCCAAACTATCTTCGAGCGCATTCTTGCGTTGGCGTCGGGGGAGAAAACCCGCTCCGAACTCCTCGGCATGGGCGAGCACGAGTTCGTGCCCTGGACGGTAGGCGCAATCCTGTAGCCCGCGCAGGAACTCTTTGCCAATGGCGGAGATTACGGTCTCACCTTCTCATGCCGCCAATTCTCAAGGCTCCTCGAAGAAGTTCGGTTAACATGATTTTCTGCCCAGGCGATCGGTTTTTCCATAGAGTAGCGATGTGCATCTAAGAACGCTTTCTTGTTCAATTGCCTTGGCGGTCCTGGCCCTCGCCGCCTGCTCCACCGGGACGGAAGCCGGCCGGATGACCGTCGACGAGAAAATCTGCATCCGCTCGCTCGAGCAGCTGTCGCAAATCCTCTCGCCACCCGACCGAACGCGCGGAACGCTGGACCCCACGGGCGAGTTCATCGCCGTCGCGGCGTCTTGGGCGCCCGGCGACCCGCCGATAGATATCCGCCAGTGGGTGGATGACCCGAGATTGGTGAGCCGGATCCTGCTGAACTGCGGCTCGCCGGAAACCTCCGTGCTCCTGGCCGTGGGCGGCCGCACAAGGCTGGTGGACATAACGCTTCGACCGGTCCCCTATCCCCGGCCTGCGCGCAAAGGCGAGACGACCGTCATTGAGCTCCCGCCGGTGGAGAACGGTGATGAAGAAGAAGAGTAATGCGCGAGCGGACGAATTGCCCAGACCGGCCCGCCTGCTTCCCATAGCGTTAACAGACACTAAATAGTCCCCCAATATTCCCTGGGCCTGACCGCCGTAAGCGCCGTCCTCCAAGTCGGAGGCACTATTGCCGCACCTGACGGCCGTTCACGTAGTGGAGCTCGTGGACATCTCCGTTAGGGCGGCGCAATTTCCAGCGTCCGTTCCTCTCTCCGAAACTGTAGGAACCTTCTGATTTGTCTCTGTTCTGGAGCGGAATCTCGCCCCTCGTTTTCGCTACGCCAGCAGGCAACAGCAAGAACGCGACGATCTCGTAACCTAACGCATTGTTATACTGGCGGGCATGAGTACTTCGACTCGACGCGCAGCGGCGGTGTTCGCTGTAATGACGTTGGTCACTGCGGGATGCGGCGGCAATGGCAATGGCAATGCCGGCAAGGCCGAGCCCGGCGCCGGTCTGGAAGACCAGCGCGCAACGGTGGTCTCTGAGTTCGAGCGCGCCGTTGAGGAAGCAAGGTATCTCCGCGACGACATTGCCGCTGTGCGCGCTGACATGAGGGCCGTACGCGACGCGGCAAGCTCCGAAGCCGAACGCGCCTCCAATGAGGCGGCGGGCCTGCGTGATGAAATCGCCGCGATCCGACGTGAAACAAGGGAATTGAGCGAAGCCGCCGCTTCCGAAGTCGAGCGCACGGCAGAGGAAGCCAAGAGCTTACGCGAGGAAGTCGCCGCAATTCGCGCCGACATGAGCGCCGTCCGTGAGGCCGCCCAGGAAGCTGAAAGCCTTTCGGCGGAGGAAATCGCCGGAAATCGGTCCGCAGTGGACCAATACCCTCAAGTGGTCGTGATTGACGACGAAGTAACTAACACGCCCTATTCGTCACGGAGGCGGGCACTAAGGCCGATAAGGGTGATATACGGATCGCCACTTGCGCAGCGGCCATTCACAGTACGGCCCCGAAACTTCGGTCGCGACGGGCATCGGCAAGGTCGTTCGAGGAATGGGAAGCCACGCGCGTCGCAGTCATCGAACACAAAGCCGGCCGCGCCAAGCAGGTCAAACGTCTCCAAGCCGAAGCCAGCCGCGCCAAGCAGGTCAAATGTCTCCAACCCGAAGCCGCAAGCTCCGACTGCACGGCCTGTCGCGCCGACCGTGAAACCGGTCCGCCAGCCTGCAAATATCGAGCCGAAAAAGGTCCGCGTCCCTATACCCCGACGATAAACCGACTCAAAGCCAGGCGCGGCCGAAATATATCGCAGGCGTCGGCCGTGCATTGCGATCAGTTCAGCCGCTCAATCCCGGGACAGGCGTCGAAACCCTGATCAAGACTCAAAATGCGGCTGATGCCGGCGCTTCGCATGATCGAAACGTGCAGGGCGTCGCGGGCCGAGAGGCCCTTCACGGCCCCGAGAATTTCCCGGGCCGCGCGAATTTCCGGCATCCCGAAAGTCAATGTTTCGTCGGCGATAACGTCAAGGCAGGCAAAGGCGGGGTCGATGGCGTCCAATCGTCCAATAGCCGTGTATCGATGCAGGATCTCCTGGTAGGCCTCGACATCGGTAACGAAGCGGGTTCGCCCCCGAATCAACTCATCCAGCAACTCCTTCAGGCGATCCTTGTTCGGATGCGATGCGCCAACCAGGTACATCGGGACGTTCGAGTCAACGAAAATCACCGCGTCAGGTAGCCTTGTTCGATTTCGTCCAGCATGGCGTCAATTTCCGTGGTCGGGAACTGATGCCGGCAGGCCCGCGCCACTGCCCGCAGCTTGGTATCCACCGCACGGCGCCGGCTCAGACGCGCCTGCCGCAATGCCTGCCGCACCCATTCTGCCACGGTCATCCGCTCCTCTCGCGCAGACTGCTGGAGCGCCCGATACTCGTCGTCCTCAAAGAGAACCTGTAATCGCTTAGTCATATCGATGAGTGTATGTGACTCATTATCGATGAGTCAATCTCCAGTGCTGATTGAGGGCGCTCTTCAGTTGGTATCGGAGGCGCCGTTTGGCCTTTGCTGGTTTTCTTTCTACGTGGTTCAAGTCAAGGTCGCAGGACCAATAGTTATCGCAAGTTTGGAATATCGCGCCTGTCGGAGTAATTTTGCTGCAATGAGTGCTGATGAGAAGAAAGAAATGAAATTTCACAACCGTGACTACTACGTTGGCGAGCAGGCCGGCGAGACGCCGCATCCGGAACAGTTCGAGCCAGGGCCATTCAGGAAGTCCCGCCCGCCGGAACCGTTGCGGTTCGAAGTCAATATGGTTGCTCAGGCGCACAACAAGCAGCAGAAAACCGGCACCGTGCAGGTCAACATCCCCGGCTTCAGCCCGGTCACGCTGTACTGCGATGAGCAGCCGCCGGTCGGCGACGACCAGGCGCCGCCGCCTCTGGCATTCTTCACCGCCGGCATCGGCTTCTGCCTGATGACGCACATGACCGACATCCTCAACACGCGCAAGATCGAGGTCACATCAATGCGCCTGGAGCAACGGATCCGGTTCATGACCACGCTGGGGACCATGCGCGAACTCGGTCACCGAACGACAGGCGAGACCGAGATGGTCGAGACCCACGTCATCATCGACAGCCCCGAACCGGCGGAGCGAATCCAATCCCTCCTGGAAGAAGCCGAAGGATCGTGCATGGCGCACCACGCAATGCGCAACCCCATCCCCTGGTCAACCCGACTGGTGCACAACGGCGTCAAAATAGAGTCCCGCGACAGCGCCGACGACTGACCCCCTGGGAACGAGGGCTTCCAGCCCTCGACGAGGGCAAGATGCCCTCGTTCCCAGGCCGTTCTCGGGAAAGGCGTATCATCCGAGCTTGACACTCTTCGGGAGAGGGACCATGACCATGAACAGACGCGCGGTCCTTGGCAGCCTCGCCACCTCAGCACTCACTGTCCCGGCGTTGGCAAGAGCGGCCAACCAACCTGCGGGTCATACGCCGCCGAAGCCGGAGATCGAGGGCCGGGCGCTCATCAACAAGGACCGCGCCCATGACGTGATGGACGAGTACGGCCTCGCCGGCCTTATCGCGCTGGACCCCATCAACGTCTACTACATGACCAACGTCACCGCCATCGGCAGGAAGTTCATCACCGAGTATCCCGGTTTTGCAACCATGGGGCCGGACCCGGACATGCCCGTTTATCTGGTCTCCGGGTCGTCCGCGGCCTGGGACATCGCCAACCGCGACCGGGAGACTGCCGAGCTCATACCCTACGGTTTCGGCGGCTGGAACGAGGCGGAATTCAACTCCGACGGCCTGCCGGTCGAGCCCACGGACGGCGCCACCCGTCACTATCACTTTCGCGACGACGTTGAGCTGACCGCGCGGGAACAACGCTGGAAAGCGGCCTCGGACAGCTTCAGGGACAATATCGCCGCCGGCGCCGCCTGGGGGCTGGCCCGCGCCTTGAAAGCCCAGGGCATCACCAAGGGCCGGATCGCGGTGGACGATATGCGCATCGCCAGGTTCCTTGCCGAGGTGGATCTGCCAAACCTGGAATGCGTGGACGGCTACGGCATTTTCCAGCTCATCCGCATGGTCAAGACGGAACAGGAACTGGCCTATCAAAAGGTCGGCAGCTGGAACAACGGCGAGGCCTGTCTCGCCACCATCAACGCCCTGCAAGCAGGCATGCGTCATTCCGAGGTGGAACAGATATTTCTGGCCGAATGCGCCATTCGCGGCAACCACGTGGACAGCGTCATCGCCGGCATGCCCGGCGGCAACTTCCCCGATGACGGCGTGCTGGTTGCCGGCAAGCCGTATCTCATCGACTGCGTCAGCAATTACAAGGGCTATATGGGCGACATCGCGCGCACCTTCATCATCGGCGATCCACCCAGGGAAGTGGAGCAGCGCCGCCGCGCCAATCAGCTCGCCCGTGAAGCGGTGTTCGATGCCATCAAACCGGGGGTGAAGTATTCCACGCTGCAGCAGATCGGCCTCGATACCATGATCAAGGCGGGCATGCCGGCTCATGCGATATTTGTCACGCCCCACTCGGTGGGTCTGCAGCACGACGACAACCCCTTCCGCATGCCGAACTTCGGCGTGCAGGCCTTTGATCACGTGTTGCAAGAGAATATGGTGCTCACCGTCGATCTGCCCTACCTGGAAGTGGGCTGGGGCTCCGGGCACAACGAGGATCTCTTCCGTGTCACCAGGACCGGCTACGAGCCGTTCAACACGGAACGGGACCCGTTTGTCGTCCTTTAGTCAACCAGGAGCGCATATCGCTGATCCGGGAACGTGAAGGCTCGACTTCAAGGCGGCACGCCTACCAAGTAAACTCTCCCCCTTTGGGCGGACCGGCGAGAGACCAGGTATATGAATGAGTGGTTGTGGCCCATATTGACGGGTGTGGGATTGTTGACCGCCTGGATCCGGTTTGGCTACTTCTGGGACGACAAGCTCGACCCAAAGCACCGGGATGCCGTGCGGGAGAAGATGCTGGGCGTGATGCAGGATCAGAACCCGGCCGAGCTGTTTATTTTCCTGTTTGACCGGATATTTGACCCGAGTGGCAGCGGCCGGCCACGAATCGGACGCTCCGTTGTGGCATCGTTCATTACCCTGGCTTTGATGTTGTGCGTCTGGTGGGCTTGGTGGCCGGAACGCTTAGACGCCATAGTGGCGGCGTTGTTCTCGCAAGAACAATCTTCGCTGCAGGAAACATCTCTTCCAATTCGAGCTGCAGTGGGCCTGGGCGCATTGGCTATCGGTGCGAACATAATCGGGGACGTTTTCTCGCTGTGGGAGACGCGCTTCGTGCTCGGTCGCATGGTCGGCGCGCGTCCCTGGGTTCAACTTACGCTCCTGGTATGTGATGCCATCGCGACCTTCCTGATGTACTTCGTGGGCCTCATTATTGGATTCGCGATTCTGTGGGTCATTGCGTTGGCAACAAACGTACTTGACACGAGGTTTGGTTTTCTTGCTACGTTGCAGTGGTTTGTCGACATTGTTGTCGGGGCGGTCTTCCTGCAAGGGGGTCTGGTTTTCTCGGGTTCGGACAACGTGGATTTCCCTGTAGACTTTTTTGCGATTTTCTTCTACACCGCTTTTTTCACTTCTTTCTGGGTGTGGGTGTTCTTTCTCGGCGTCAAGTTCTGGCCCCGTTTAAAGAAAGTCGGCAATCTACTTAATGTCTACGTGCATCCCCTGGGCGCAGCCATGACTCTGGGCGCCGTTTTCTTTGGCTTGGTGGTGACAATAGCCGTAGTCTTCTGGAAGCTCCTGCGATTCCTGATTTCCCTGTAGATCTGCGCTGACCTTTTACACCTTGGTTTGCCTTCCCCAGCGGGGGATAATCCGCGTTTTCCTGCCCAAGAGGAGGAACCCGTTGAACGAGGCCTTTCCATGCAGGATGCTTTTACCCACGCGAAAGCGAAGACTGCCTCTACCTGAACATCTAACGCCCGGAGGGGCAGAAGCAGGCGAATGGCCGCCGCCGCAATGCCTGCCGCACCCATGTGGTGTCCAGCTTCGGGCGCGCAGGCCTTTGTGGAGCCCCGGGCTTGCCCACAGATGGCAAACGCAACATACCGATGGCGCCCAATTTCAGGACGCCACCCGTCGCGCGGTGAGATCAGGTTATGCGAACCGTCAGGAATAGGCAGCGGGGTAAAAGAGTCTTCGATTGCGATACCCAAGATAGGAATACAGCCCGAGCAGCAGTATGAAGCCGGCCAGAACAATCTGGAAAAGCGCCGGCAGGGCCGTGGATAAGGACGGGTCCTCCGCCAGAACCGCCAATGCGGTGGTCCAGCGAAAAAGCGTGAAGACAAAGTAGGGGCCGCCGAAGATAAAGCACGCTCGGTATTTCCAACGCTTTGGGCGTATCGTGCCCTTTCGCACCGCACGCATCAACTGGATCATGCAGCCAATGATGCAAAGCTGAAAAACGAAAAGAATGGGATAGGGCAGCATCCCGCTGTGCCAGGCATCAAACTCAGGCATCCAGTCCACTTGAAAGGAAACCTGCACAAGTTGCGCATAAACGCGCAAAATGAATAGCGCAGCAAGAGCACCCAACATTAATGAGAAGATTCGATTCCGTATAACCATCAATCAATCCGGCCTTTTGTTTACGTCTGGAAATCAAATATCCCAAAATACCCCGGACTTGAAAACCCCAATATTGGGGTTTCTTTGCGTTCAGAACTTGGCCCTTGGCGGGATTGCCGCAATATTTCCTGGATATCCTTGTTTGTGTGCGACCGTAAGGCCCTGCGCAGTAGCCGATAATCCAACTTGCGCCACCAATTGAGAGGAAGCTGTTGTGAGAAGCAAACTGAGCCTCCTGGCCGTGGGGCCGCTTGTCTGCTGTGCATTGCTCGTCGGCTGCGAGCAGGATTCCGAAACCGATACCGCAGCGGATAAGTCGCGGTCTTTTGTGCGGGTTGCTACCGTCCAGGGACAGGTTCGGGGCGCCGCGCACGACGGGCTAGTCCAGTACACAGGCATTCCCTATGCCGCCCCGCCAACCGGTGACCTGCGTTGGCGGGCGCCGCAAACACCGGCCCAGCGTGACGCGGTTCTATGGCGATGAAGTGCAGCGTGATATCTATCTGTACAGCGACTACGCGTTGCATGGCCAAAACCGCGGCATTGCCTTTGCCCATGAAGAATCGGGCTACGGTATACACGTATTGATTCGCCATGCCCAGCGTGGGTGTTGAGAGGCGAGAACTGAACGGCGAAACCATCTATGGCGCCTATCACGCCGGACGGCATTCACGCCCGAATCGACTCATGGGCTGAACGCCTGGATGCGCTGAACGAACTGGTGGGAATGTGATGAGGCAAGCAGGCGGGCAATGACACGATCAGTTGCGCAACCCATCCGGCCTGATCCAACCAGCCGCTTACACTATTGGGTTGTTCTGGTCATGCTGAAGAGAGATGGAATCTTCGGCGATAGCCGGCAAATGAAGTTGACCAGACGAGTCCCCCCAACGCCCCGACCCAAATGAGAATCTCAACCGTTAGGCAGCTATTCGGCAACAGGAATTTTGCGCTGTTTACGGTCGGCAATGTGTTGTCGCTTACCGGAAACTGGATTCAGTTGGTGGCGGTGTCCTGGCTGATATGGGAATTGACGCATTCCACCGCCTGGTTGGGGATCATGGCGGCTTCCCAATTCATACCGATTTTTCTGGTCGGTCCGATAGGGGGAGTATTGGCGGATCGTTTTGACCGCCGCCGGATCATTATTTTCAGCAATTGCGGAGGGCTGCTCTGCTCGCTGTTTCTTTTTGTCATCTATGAAACCGGCGGCCTGAGTATTCTCGTGCTGTTTGTTGCCCGGGCGCTTCAGGCGATGTTTCAATCGCTGGGCCAGCCGGCGCGCATGGCTGTTGTCCCACGGCTGGTGCCGTCAGCCCAGCAAACCGCGGCTATAGCCATGGGAAATATCAGCTTGCACCTTGCTCGATTGGCCGGCCCCATCCTCTCAGGCGTTGTTGTTGCGATCAGCGGAATCGGCATGGCGATGTTGGTCAACGCCCTTAGTTATCTGGTTCTAATCGCTTCCATAGCGGCACTTCGATTACCGGATTTGGAGAGTCAATCCGGTATTTCGGAAAGGCCCAGGGCAGGGGCCTGGAGCGATGCTGTAGAAGGGTTTGTCTATATCTTCCGCAACAAAGTCATTCTGATAATGGTCATCCTGTCGGCGGCGATGGTCCTGTTTGCCCGCCCGATCATGCACATGCTGCCTGCCTTCGTGGATACCGTATTTTCCAAAGGTATGGAAGGGTTGTCCATATTGATCTCGATGAGTGCAGTGGGAAGCATTCTGGGTGGCTTGTCCATGGCCCGATCAACGTATTCAAGCGGTCTGTTGAGAGTGGTATTGGTGAGCAGCCTTGCCGTCGCCGCCGCCGCAACGGTGTTTGTCCTGGTTGACCACTACTGGATGGCGGTCTGTGTTGTCGTGGTGCTCGGTTATATGTCTGTGGTCTTCACCGTGTCATCCCAATCACTGGTTCATCATGCGGTCAATGAGCAGACTCGCGGCAGGGTAATGAGTTCCTGGTTCATGCTGAACAGAGGCGGCCCGGCCCTGGGTACGTTTGCATTCGGCATCGCGGCTGAATTTGCCGGGATGAGGTGGCCGGTTTTCGTCGGCTCCAGCCTTATTTTGCTTACCGTGCTGTTGTGTTTGCTCTACCGAAGGCAAACGTTGGCAAGGCAGGAAGCCTCGGCGGGCGATGTGAAAGTCGCGTAGACTCATCAGGCCGAAGCATGTCACGTAGAGCAGGAAGCCTGAGCGCTGTTGTTGTTGGACCAGGCTGTCGAAAGTTCGACAGCAGCAACACTTTTCGGAATTGCTGAATCAGGGGAGGCCTTGCATGACCAGTCGAAACGACATCCCAATTCCCCAAATGGTGAGAACGGATGGCACTTATCCGACCGTCGAACTCCGTAAGGACAAAGTGTCGATCAATATCGTGCAAACGCGTGCACGACCGGTTGACCCGAATGATCCCGAGCCGCTCATTCGTGAGAATCTTGATCATCTGCTCAATTCGATCGACAAGGCACAGGGAAGAGGCCGCGCCGACCTGGTGTGCTTCCATGAATTTCCGCTACAGGGAGGGGGCAGAAAGAACCGCGAACAATATCTCAAGGTGGCGCGCTACCCTGAATGCAAGGAAATTGAGGCCATCGGGCAGCGCGCCAGGAAATACGATTGCTATATCTCCTTTGGCTGCCTGATCAAAGAGGAAGATTGGCCGGGCCATGTCATGAACATGCAAATCCTGGTGGGGCCTGAGGGGAATATTGTGGCCAGGCACTGGAAGCAGCGGGCCAAGCGCGGCACTTTCAGACACAGTGAGCAGATTACGACTTGCATTTACGACGTCTTCGAACGCTTTGTGGAAATGTACGGCTGGGATGAAGTCATTCCCGTTGCGCGGACGGATATCGGCAACATCGCGATGTCTCCCGTCCAATATGAACCCGAGCTGTTCCGGGCCCAAGCGCTAAAGGGTGCGGAAATCCTGGTACGTCCCGCGACCGGCGGATTCCGCTGGGAGGACACCCGGATGTGCTCCTATCATCACGACGTCTACACGGTCGTGGTCAATAACTCGCTGAATATCGGCTACGAGAACAGGGAATTCTTCGTCGAGAATGCGCCGCGTAATGACTGGGTTGGACGGTCTTCGATTTTCGGCCCCAAAGGAGAGGTTCTGGCCAAGGCCGGCCCGTTCGAAACCAGGCGCCGGGCCGTGATTGATATGGCGGCATATCGCGAGCGCCACAGGATTCCGGATTTCCACTTGAGTATGTACCGGCATGTGTTTGATCAGTACGAAGAACGATACAAGCCGAATACCTGGGCGGAATACCTGCCGGACAATGCCAAAGAAGCCGCTGACTATCTGCACAAGCGGGCGGCCTGGCACAGCTTCTGGTACGACTATTGAGCGCTAGCCGTCGCGCATGCGTATCGCCTGGTCCTGGCGTTCGAAAGTTGTAGGCACCGTGGGGTGGACCCAATTCTTTGGGTCTTTCCTGCGGGCGGGCGAGGGGATCGAGAAATGCCTGTAGCGCCCTTCATCGGCCAGTTTGTCGGAATCGATTTCCCACCCCTGCTTCACTTTCTCAATCAACTCTTTACGGAATTCCGTCTCGAGTTGGTCGGATTCAACCAGGAGTTGGTGTGCCATGGAGCGCGGTACAAACTTTGGCTCGGCTGTAGAGGCCACCCCAAAATCTTCGCTGAAGGCCAACCTCAGACCGTCGAGACGCGCCTCGTCGTGCTCTTCTTCCCTTAAGTAATTGCGTGCCTGATGCATAAAGAGCCGCGTGTTGTAAGGATCAATGGGCGTGCGGGCGGAAACCGTCACCTGCCTGACATTGCCTACCCGCGTAATGTCTATTCGATGAGAAATGCCCGCCAGATAGGAATCGGTCGAGGCAATAGTCTTGCCCCTCTTCTTTGACACCAGTTTGGCGATATCGGCACTCACCTGCCTGTGCTCAGGCGGGACTCTCTCACGGGTGGCGTTGTGTCCCATAAAGGCGTTCCTGACCAGGGGAACAATCTGTACTTCAGGCGCGTCGCGCCTGCCGAACCTGGAATGCACAAACGCGGGGTGTGCGCTATCGAGAGAGTTTTCGTGACCGCGGGCCCAATTGACCTCGCCCTCAAAATCAATCGAGACCACACGCCAGTTTTCTTTGTCATGGTATTCAGGGAACTCGGTCGCCGGAATCGGAGGACGCTTCTCCTCTTCCAGGTCACCCAGAAAAACCCATACCCAGTCAAAATGCTCCTCAACGGGATACGCGTCCACCCGTGCGCGCCGGGGGATCTTCGTGTCCTTGCCCAGGGCGGGAATCTCGACGCATTGGCCCCGCGAATTGAACTTCCACCCGTGGTAGCCGCAGGAAATGCAGCCGGCTCCGTCCAGCTTACCCCGGCCTATCGAACCGCCACGATGACAGCAGGTGTTGGCAAGGCATATCGCCTCATTGCCGGGAGTGCGGAACAGGACGAAGTTCTGGCCTAACATACGCACAATCAAGGGCTCTTCCCGATTGACCTGTTGACTCTTGGCAGCCACATACCAGTTATTCATCAACATGCTCGTCTCCCCTTTTGACGGTCACGGGCGTATGTTCTGTCTATTGTATCGACTCGATTGAACAATGCTGCGTAACGGGAAACAATTCCTGGCTGGTCTGAAAGACGGACGCACAGTCTATGTCGGTGGTCATAGAGTTGACGATGTTGTTGTACACCCCGCTTTCAGGGGCGCGGCACACACTCTTGCGAGTTTGTTCGATTACAAGGCCGATCCCGGAAATAGTGACGTGATGTCATTTGAAGAGAAAGGCGAGCGATACTCAACCTATTTCCTCAAGCCTCAAACGAGAGAAGACCTGGCCAGACGTTCCAGAGCACACTATGCGATAGCAGAACACAGTTATGGCCTTATTGGCCGAAGCCCCGATCATGTAGCCAGTTTCGTGACCGGTTTGGCAATGAACCCTGAGATACTGGACCGGGACGGCGATTCCTTCTCAAGCAACATAACGGCTTACTACGAGCACCTGCGCAACAACGACCTGTATGCCACCTATGCCGTACATCCCGCTCCTCAATCAAAAAACGAGGCGTTGTTCGGTGACGCCAAGGGTCGTCAAGCCGTCTTGCAGGTCGTTGATGAAGACCAGCAAGGCATCACATTGAATGGAATGAAGATGCTTGCGACAGCAGGCGTTTTCTGTGATGAAGTGTGGATCGGCAACCTGACGCCGATTTCGGATGAGAAGAAGAAGGAGGCGATTACCTGCGCCATTCCGATGAATGCTCCGGGTCTGCAGCTGTGGGCACGAAAGCCCATGGAGCTGTATGCCGTCTCCGAATTTGACAATCCTCTAACGACTCGCTTCGATGAAAGCGATGTCATGCTGATCTGCGAGAACGTAAGAGTGCCCTGGGAACGCGTTTTCGTTCATGACCGCGCGGCACTCTCGCGGGAAATCTATATCGAGACCGCCTCGCACACACTTGGCAATCACCAGTCCAATGTGCGCTTTCACGCAAAACTGCGATTTATTGCGGGAATCATCCACAAGATGACCCAATCTGCGGGGGTTGACAAGATTCCGGCCGTCGCAGAAAAGCTCGGGCGGCTTGCATCATGGGAAGCCGCTCTCGGCGCGATGATTCAGGGACAGATTCATGACCTTGAAGAACTCGGGAACGGCTACGTCAATTTCAACAGGCGCTATATGTATGCCGCCTTGAACTGGTGTCAGGAGCACTACCCCGAGATCATCGCAATGATGAGAGAGTTGGCCGGAGGCAGTGTGTTCCAGATGCCTGCTGACATTTCCGTTTTGGAAAACCCGGCAACGCGTGACATCTTCAATGCCTACTGGGCAACCGGAGACGAAGGCGCAGCCAACCGCGTCAAACTCTATAGACTGGCCTGGGACATGTACGGCAGTGAGTTTGGTGCTCGCCAGCAGCAATACGAGAACTTCTTTGCCGGCCCTTCCTTCATCGTTCGAAACCATAGCTTCCGCGAAGCCCCCTGGAAGTCCTTTGATGGTCTTGTGGAGAGCCTGATGGAGAGCATTCCAGTGCCTGGGCAATCCACGCCGATTCAGCCGTTACATCCAATGGACACGGCCAGTAGGGAAGCAAAGACCAAGAAGGAGTAACGCTCCTCTTGTAATAATATTATTATGACTTGATAAGATGTTATCAAACGCGTAATATCACTTTCCTGGCAGGCAGCTTACTGAATCATCGCAGATCAGAAGGGGATCTCATGAAAAAGCACCTTTCAATTCTCGCGGCAGCAACCACACTCGCGAGCCTCTTCGTAATAAGTGACGGCGCCTTAAACCTTGCCTATGCGCAGATCGAAGAGATCGTCGTTACCACCCGTAAGCGCGAGGAACAGCTTTCCGAATTGCCGCTATCCGTTTCGGCGCTCGTCGGAGAGGAACTGCAAAATCGCGGTGTCGACAACCTGTTCGATTTGGCGCGCCAGGTGCCTGGCCTTGATTTTGAAACCACGGGCAGCATTAACGGCTCGCGGCCGATTATTCGCGGCCTCAATCAGCAAACCCGGGTCGGCGATGAAGTCAATGTCGCTACTTTTGTGGATGGTGTCTACACGCCCGGATTCAGCGGCTCGACGTCCATAGGATTCAACGGACTTGAACGCGTCGAGGTGGCCAAAGGTCCGCAAAGCGCTCTGCAAGGCCGCAACAGTTTTGCGGGATCAATCAATTACATTACGAAAAGGCCCGGAGACGAATTGGAGTTCGGCGGCCGGGCTACGGCGGCAACGGAAGGCAAGTGGGATGTATCTGCTTATGCCGCCGGTCCGGTAACCGATCTGCTTGGGGTGCGCATTGACGCCGGGGTTTTCAATAGCGGCGGAACCCATACCAACAGCATTAACGGCGATCGGCTCAATAATCGCGAATCCTGGTTTGTCCGCCTGAACGCTGAATTCAGTCCCACTGACTCAATGGGCGCGTTCTTCTCGTTCAGCTATCAGGACGACAAGATCACGCCAAGCGCGCGCGCGTTTGTGGCCGACGACGATCCCCGTTTAATCGGCAAACCTGCCTCCGTTAGTCCTTTCGAACGAGGCGAGGCAACTGCGGCGGGCATTTGCCGGGATGGTCTGGGGGCCGAGATCGACTGTGGAATTCCCAGGTTGTTTGGTGGTGAAGTCACATCGCTTGGGGGACCGCTATTTTCGGATCCACTTGGGGTTGCGGGAGACCGCGAAGCCCTGCGGGCAATCCTGGAGCTGACATGGGACCTGGACACCGCAACGGTAACCTCGCTTACCGGCTATCAGGACCGAGAATCGTTTACGTTCTCCGATTCCGATACAACGTCGGCGGGCACTTCGTTTTCGGGCATTGTCGGGCGCAGGACTCAATTTCTGAGAGGGGGCCCCGTCCTTGCGCAATCGCTCACGGGATCGGACGAAGACCGATCTGAATTCAGCCAGGACCTGCGCGTGCAATCAAACGGCGACAACAGGTTCGACTGGTTGATCGGCGGGTACTACAGCCACGAAGATTTTGACGACAACCGGGCACGTTGTTCGGATCCTGCCGTCATGACACGCAGCACGGTTTATACCCAACCCTGTCCGCCTGTGCTCGACGAAGTGGTCAATCGCAAGAACAGGTTCAGTTCCCTCTACGGCGCCATTGACATGGATGTCTCCGAGCAGCTGAATCTTGCTTTTGAAATCCGCTATACATCGGAAAAGAAAGAGTTCAACGAGATACAGAACTTCTTCCCGATCAGGGATCCATCAAGTCGGGATTTTGTTCCGCCGCAGGGTAAATTTGAGGAGACGTTCAGCTTCCTGACACCACGTGGCGTCATTTCCTTCAAGCCGGCCGAAGATGTTCTGCTCTATGCGGTTGCCGCACGGGGAGCGAAATCCGGCGGCTTCAACTCGGGTTCAATCTGCGCTGGACCCAACGCCCCCGGTCCTGATTGTTCGGTTTCCGAACGCCGCTTCGAAATCGAGACGAATTGGACCTACGAAGCGGGCGCCAAGGTCGCCTTGTTCGACGTTGCTCAAGTCAATGCGTCAGTTTTCTACACGGATTGGAAAGATCAGCAGCTGATCGCAGGCACGGAGTTGGCGACCAGCAACAGTCCGATCGTACGCAACATCGAGGGTTCCAAGGTTCAAGGTGTTGAGCTTGAGGGCTCCGTCAGCCTGACCGAGGGCGTAACCTTGAATTTCGGATACGCCTATACCGATACCGAGTATGGCAACGCCTTCTCAACGTCGTTTGACGATTTGGAGGGAGTTTGCGACATCCTTGATTGCGCCATCATGCCCGATGATATGGGTGAAGGCCCAATCACGACGGGTGAAACTACGGGTAATCAATTCCCAAGCGTGAGCAAGCATGCCGGCAATGTCGGCCTGGAATTCGTTAATCAATTCATGACTACCGGCTTTGACTTTTTCGGCCGCGCCGATGCCGTCTTCCGCGGCAAGCGCTTTATTGAAAATTCCAACACCGGGTTTATCGGCAGGCAGATGACGGTCAATCTTCGAGTCGGACTGCAAAAGGAAAACTTCAGGGTGCAGGGCTTCTGCAACAATCTGACGGATGACGACACGCCGGTGAGAAGCTTCGTTCTGAGGAACTTCCTTGGAGTGCCGCATCGCGTAGTTGTGGAGCGTGAGGGCCGCAAGTGCGGCGTGGGTTTCTCCTATAGATATTAAGTAGCAAAGCTGCCGAACATTCCCCCTCGGCAGTCTCTAATCGCCGAAGATAAGGCCGAGCTATAGCGAGCTCCGCCTTAAGAAAGAGAGGATCAATGGATACAACTGTCGCAAGTCTTATCAATGAGTCGCTCAAGGTACCCCGCTATCACCAGGTCTATTCTCTGCTGAAAGGCTGGATTTTCGACGGCACCTATCCTCCCGGCAGCAAGTTGCCGCCTGAGTACGAGTTGTGCGCAACTTTCGGTGTTTCGCGCATTACCACGCGCAAGGCCCTTGATATGCTGGCCACGGAAAAGCTGCTGATCCCAATTCAGGGCAAGGGCACTTATGTAACGGATGACTTGGCCGCCGCGCCCAATCAGGGTGACATGGAGCAGCTCATCCGCAAGACGACTCGGCTCGCCAGGAAGTCCAAAGTCAAATCGGTCGAAATCAAGGAAGTCCTGGCAGACGAACAAACCCGCAATGATCTCGATTTGCCGGAAGGCTCGCATGTTCAGCAAATCTCCTTCGTCAGGCATACGGACGGTGCGCCGGTCGGCTATCGGGTCGCCTACGTCCGGGGCGACCTGGGCTTCAATTTCACCGAGGACGAACTCAAGAAAGAGCAAATGCTCAGTCTGCTCGAAAAGAAAGGCGTAAGGATCGGCGGTGCGGATCAACTCCTCGGCGCTTGTTTGGCCGACGCCAGAAAAGCTTCGCTGCTGAATACCGCTGTCGGCGCCCCGCTGGTGCGGATCAGGCTCGTTGTCTTTGATGATTCCAGCAGGCCGATTGAACGCAGCACCGCGTATTACCTGGCAGAACGTTACGAACATCACGTCTATCTCAGCCGTGGCGCCGGTGCTGCCGAAAGTACCACCGGCACGCTTTAGAGAGAGCAGGACGCGAGGCTTGGGCCGCGCAACAACGGCATATCCATATGGGGGAGAGCAGTATGGCCAAGCTGATACCGAAGATACAGTTCTGGGCCGCACTTGAGGCCGCGCGGCAGCCGAGCCATAGCGGGTTGCACCCGTTCAGCGCAGCGTGGGCCGCAGGAGACTTGACCCGGGAACAGCTCGGCGAATGGGCCGTTCAACATTATTACTACATCAGGCCGGTTCCCCAGCATTTCGCACTCCTTTACTCGCGGCTCCCCGACCTGGACGCGCGTCAGCATTTGCTTGAAAACATGCTGGGCGAAGAAATGCCGGAGCAACCCGAAAAGCGGCATCCGGATTTGCTTGTCAAGTTTGGCATGGCGTGCGGGAAATCGCGTAACTACATCGTCGATGGCGAAGATGAAAACCGTATCCTGCCCACAACGCGCGCCATGGCGGCCTGGACTTGGGAACTGACGGCTATTCGCCACGTCTCGGAAGCTTGCGCGGGCATTATGGTCGCCCTGGAAGGTCAGTTGCCCACTCTCTTCCCCAAGTATGTCGCGGCAATGGAACAAATGGGTTTCTCCGAAGACGACCTGGAGTTTTTCCACGTGCACATTGAAGGCGATGTGGAACACGCGCAAACCGGATTGGAATTGACGGCCCGCTACGCCAACACCCCTGAACGTCAAAAGCGTGCGCTTAACATCGTCAGAGCTACGGCCGAATTGCGCTACAGCATGCTCAACGGCATTTACGACAAGTTGGTGGCCGGGAAAGCTGCGTGACGCCGGTCTTCGACGCCAAGGGCAGAGTTGCATTCGTAACGGGCGCCGCAGGCGGCGTCGGGAAGGCCATTGTAGGCCTCCTATCCGATGCCGGTGCAGAAGTTGCCGGCTTTGATCTGGTAAAGCCTTCAGGCGTTTCCGGTTCTTCACTCGCCCTCATTGGAGATGTCACTTCGGAAGACGACGTTCGCGCCGCCGTCAGCGAATGCGAGCGGAACTATTCGCACATCGACTATGTCATCCACCTTGCCGGCGCCGTCGGCAAAGGAAAACTCGTCGATACAAAATTGAAAGATTGGCGGCGGCTCATCGACGTCAATTTGACATCGGCTTTTCTTTTGGCGCGGGCCACGTATGAGTCCTTAAGCCAAACGAAAGGTTGCGCCGTCCTCGTATCATCCCCTAACGGCGTCCACGGCGGCTCACATCTCTCCGGCCCCGCCTACGCTTCGGCCAAAGCCGGCGTTATCAACCTTGCACGCTACCTGGCAAAGGAATGGGCGCCCGATCAGATTCGTGTCAATTGCGTCGTGCCCGGAGCAATCGATACGCCGATGTTCAGGAGGCTGGAGACGTCTCAACAGGACCAGATCATTCGCGACATTCCATCGGGCCGCTTGTGCCAACCCGAGGAGGTGGCGCAAGCCATTGCTTACTTGTGTTCCTCTGCCGCCGCCTACGTTACCGGAACCACGCTCAACATCACCGGTGGGCGCTTGCTTTAGCTCTATGACGAGACAGCCCGACACGACAACGTTCGACGATCTGATTGCCCGCGCAGAACAGTTGGTACCGACCCTGCGCAAGCGAGCGGCCGAGGCCGAAAGACAGCGCATGCTGTCGTCCGAGACGCTGAAGGAACTCTTTGATGCGAATCTGCTGCGGCTCTATCAACCGCGCCGTTTTGGGGGTTATGAGGCGGGCTGGGGCGCACAGACACGCATTGGCCGGATCATCTGCCGGGGATGCGCCTCGACAAGTTGGATCGTTAGCGTCATAGGCTCACATGCGGCTTATGTCGGACGTATGTCGCCCAGGGCTCAGGAAGACGTGTGGGGCGATTCGCAAGATGTCTTGATTGCCACCGGCTCGGTTCCGAGCGGCGTCACCATCCGCAGGGTAGATGGCGGCTTTGTGCTCAGCGGAAAGTGGCGATTTCTCAGCGGTGTGGACCACGCTTCGTGGGCGCTGACTCGAGGCTTTCCTGATGGCGAAGAAGACGGTCCGCAATACTATTTTCTCTATCCACGATCAGATTTCACAATTGAAGATGATTGGTACGTCAGCGGCATGCGGGGAACCGGATCCAAGTCGATCAGGATCCATGAAATCTTCGTTCCCCAACATCGCACCTTGCCGCTTACCGAGCTGATGTCTCCGAACCCTCCGGGATCGACGGTCAATCCAGGCTATGTATATCGTTATAACTTCCGCGCATTTGCCGGGACGGCTCTCCTGGGACCGGTTGTGGGCGCAGCGGAAACGGTAATCGATGAATTCAAATCGTTGCTCATCAACGGCAACAGAGTACTCAACGAGTTGGACACAACAGACACGGCCGTGCAGCTTATGTTTGCGGAGTCGTCGGCCGAAGTGCATACGGCAGTGCTCTTGCTCGAAAACCTCATTGAGCGGCAACACGCTTATGCGACGGCAAACCAGGAATTTCCCATGGATGAACGTGTGGCGTTGGTCAGGGATCGGACCTATGCGGCCCGGCTTTGCGTCAATGCCGTCGAACGGCTGGTCACAAACTTGAATTGTTCAGAGGTATTTGAGGACGGGGTTCTTCAGCGCTATTACCGTGACATAAACGCAATGGTGCAGCAGATTGGTATTAATTGGGACCGCAACATGTCAAATTGTGCGAAGCGCGAATTCGGCATGGAAACCGAGATCCCCTTCTTCAATAAATCTTGAGGCGTCTGCAATCGATGTTATCGCCAGAAACAGCAAGACTGGAGCAGATTCAGGGGCAAATGGAGACCCTGACACCAGAGCTTGGCAAGCGCGCACGGACAGTTGGCGAGTCAGGGCTTACGGCGCAGGATCTGCAACTCCTCGCTGATGCGCAACTGTTTGACATTTTGAAACCCGCCGCCTTCGGTGGCCTGGAATTGCCGTGGGGCAGTCATTTGATCCTGGGACGAAGGCTCGCAGCAACCTGTGCCTCCTCCGCTTGGCTCGTGTCGGTCATCGGCGGAAACGCATCTTTAGTTGCCCGAATGTCACCGGCTGTGCAAGCCGACGTTTGGGGCGGCAATAGGTTGGGTCTGGTGTCCGTAGCGCCAATCTATGCCACAGCAATGCTGCAATCCGAAGGCGAGGGATATCGTCTCACGGGCACATGGCGATATGTCGAAGCGGCCGCGCTTGTTGATTGGATCCTTGTTGCCGTGTGTATGCCCAACAATATTGACGCTTATGCCTTGGTCCCAAGTGATGCCTTTGAGTCCACACCCGCTGATCATCTCGGAGGATTGCGGGGTGTTGGCGTATATGGGCTGTCCGTAAGAGACCTGTCTGTTCCGGCGCATAGACTTATTGACGCCAAAGAGTTTTTTGGAATTGGCGAAACCTCTTCTGCTGTTCGTTTTCTGCCTTATTGGGAAAATCAGGTTCTGGCGCCGCTGCTCGGCTGTGCCGAAGGGGCCTATCACAATTACACATCAAGCACGAAGAAGCGTGTCGGGGGAACGACCAACGCTGCGGTTGCCGGATTCACGCAAGTTCAGCAGCGATTGGCCGAAGTGAGCGCCCGGATCAAGGCCGCCCGGCTTCTCTATGAAGAATCGAGGCACTTGCTGCTGTCGCGTCGTCTAGAGGGGAAAGAACTTACCAGGGAAGAAGAGCTCGAACTTGCACGAGACCGCAGTTTCATTGCCAGGCTTTGTCAAACGGCTATACGGGATCTTGTCAGACAGATGGGCGCGATCGGTATTGCAGAGTTCAATCCTGTTCAGCGGCAATACCGCGACATTCACGCCATGGCGACCTATCACACAATCAGATGGCGCCACAACATGGCCGAATACGGCAAGCATGAACTTGGCATTCCATCACACCAGGCGCCTGCTGCGCCGCACATCGCCGTTGGATAATCTGTTGATCTGATGGGCCTCAGCGCACAGGGTCATGCAAGCCGAGTTCTGATTGCAGGGGCCGGGCCCGTTGGGTTGAGTTGCGCATTGTTCCTGACGCGCAGCGGCATACCGGTCTCGGTATTTGAAGCCGAAAACGAACTGCCCGAAGATATGCGCGCTTCCACCTTTCATCCTGCCACCCTGGATGTGCTTGAAGACTCCGGCGTGGTGGGTGAATTGCTGGAACGTGGGGTCATTTGCAGAAAATGGCAGTATCGCAATCACGAGAATGAAAATTGCGCTGTTCTTGACCTTGATGTCTTGCAAGACAGGACGTCTCACCCCTTCCGGTTGCAATGTGAGCAATTTCACCTGACGCGCGCAATATGCGCGAAGCTGAGAGACAACAGGCTCTTCAGCCTGGAGTTCGGCACTCCTGTGACCAATGCTACGCAGGCTGGAGAGAGCGTTGAGGTAGAAGTAGAAGGGCTCGACGGAACTCGGAGGGTGAAGGGCAGCTACGTCATCGGCGCGGACGGCGCCGGGAGTCTCGTCCGCAAAGTCATGGGAATGGACTTGAAGGGTGAAACTTATCCGGCAACTTCACTTACGGTAGCAGTGAGATATCCCTTTGACGAACACATCAAAGGCCTGTTGCCCGTTAACTATTGCTGGACGAGAGACAGTCATTTCAGCATGATGCAACTGAAGAACGTCTGGCGAGTCGGATTCTCGCCAAAAGCCGGTCAATCTCACGAAGATGCATTGAAATCGGAACAGATTCAGGCGCGGCTGCAGGAGATACACCCCAAAGAGGGTTCCTACGATATCGCTCATGCGGGGGCCTATACCATCCATCGCCGGGTGGCCGCCAGCTTCAGAGTTGGACGCATGATTCTCGCAGGCGACGCCGCGCACTTGAACAGCCCTGCGGGCGGTATGGGCATGAACAGTGGTATTCATGACGCGCGCAACTTATGCGACAAATTGACTGAGATCATCCTTCACAAGGCCGAGGAATCGCTGCTGGACCGGTACTCCAGGCAGCGCCGTTCCATTGCCATGGAAGAGGTGCAGGTGAGAGCCGACACGAACTACAGGCGCCACCGGGCAAAGGGAGAAATGAAGAGAGCAAGGGTTTGGGCGGAGCTCAAGCGGGTGACAAGTGACAGGCAGTTGATGACGGACTACCTGATGCAGAGTTCGATGTTGCAGTCACTCAAGAATGCAGAGTTGATTGCGTAATCGGGCCATGGCAAACCGCGTTTCCGCACCCCCGGGAACGAGGGCTTCCAGCCCTCGACGAGGGCAGCCCTCGAGTTGCCCTCGCTCCCAGCGTGTTCCCGGTGTGCAACCCTGCATGGAACAACCCTGGGAACGAGGGCTTCCAGCCCTCGACGAGGGCAGGATGCCCTCGCTCCTGGGCGCTGCGAAAACTCCTGAACCATTGAGTGCGACCGATCTGAAGCCAGTGATTGTTGCAGGCGCAGGGCCTGCGGGTCTGATCGCCGCCGCGGCGCTGATTCAGGAAGGTATTCCTGTTGTATTGTGTGAGAAGCACGCGGAACTCAACCGGGCGTCGAAAGCCTCGACATTCCACCCCGCCTCGCTCGAAGTGCTGAATCGCCTGGGTCTGGTGGATATCCTGCTGGCGAAGGGAGTTCGGGTTGAACAGGTCCAATACCGCAGCGTCACGGAAGGGTTGGTTGCGGAGTTTTCAATGAAAGTCCTGAGTCGCCTTACGCAATTTCCGTATCGCATTCACCTGGAGCAATCGGAGCTTACGGAGGTCATTCTGGCCAGGCTGGAAGAGAGTTCGCTGTTCCAGGTTCGTTTCAAGTGCGAGGTGCTGGATGTCGAGAATCGTGGCGAAGTGGCGTCGGCCCTCGTTCAAACACAAGAGGGTAAAGCGCATGTCCAGGGCCGCTACTTGATCGCGGCCGATGGGGCGCACAGCAGAATACGCAACGCCCTGAACATCGCTTTTCCAGGCGGTGCTTACGACACGCGCGTACTCCGTATTTTCACTGCGACTGATTTGGAGGAGCTCATACCGGGACTGGCGCCGCTCAGTTACATATTCGGCGATGCCGACTCATGCAGTTTGCTGAAGATGCCGGATTTCTGGCGGATAATCTTGAGAATCCCTGTAGAGGTCCCCGATCAAACAGCGCTCAGCCCGGATTGGTATGGCAAGGTGATCAAACGCTTCTTGCCGTTGGATGACGACACTATTGCCCGTAGTACCGCCGATATCTTCACCGTCAGTAGGCGGGTGGCGGAAACCAACCGGGTGGGCCGAACTTTTCTGATCGGAGATGCCGCGCATCTGACCAATACACGGGGCGGCATGAATATGAACTGCGGTATGCATGATGCGTATGCGATAGGGCGAGCTATCGCTCACGCCTGCAAGGAAGATAGTGCGGACCAGGCGTTGGCCACCTGCGCACAGGAACGACTGCGAGTTGCGCAAGAGGAACTTGTCTCACGAACCGAAAGCCGACTTTCGTCCATCTCCCAATGGCCGAACAAAGCCAGATCGATGGCTGCAGATCCTGCTCGGGCCCGGGAATTCCTGTACCAGTCCTCCATGCTCGATATTGCTTCCATCGAAATGAAGTCACCGCACGGCATCAGTTGAATTGCGGCAGCAAGTATGAAAACTTTCGCCTCGTTTCCCGATCCGGCCATGACGCGCCAGGTAGGGGTAATCGTCCCTCCAGCGAACCCGACGGTAGAGCCTGAGATGGCGCGCCTGCTTCCTCAGCAGATGACGATGTACACGTCGCGACTACCGGTCATGCAGGGCAAGTCGCTCAGAGAGCGGAATGAGCTCTATGTAACGCACTATCGGGAGGCAATCGAGTCCTATGGCGGTCTGAAACTGGACGCCGTTCTGATCGCGGTCACCGGCCCGTCCTATCGGTTGATGTTGAGTGGCGACGAGGAGCTTTGCGCTGAACTGACCGCATCAACGGGTATCAAGACAATAACCGCAAGCCTTGCCATCCATGCAGCGCTGCAGGCGGTGGGCTGCAGCGAAATCTGCCTGGTATCCCCCTATCCGGACTGGTTAACCGGGAGGGCGGCGCGCTACTGGAAAGCGGCCGGCTATCGGGTGGCAAAAATTGCAAGGGTTTTCAGTGAACACGAACAATTCAGTGCCTACGATGCCCTGACTCCGCAGGTTGTTGCAGCGTTGCAGTCCCTGGCTCCGCCGGCAGATTCCGCCATCGTCCTATCGGGCACGGGAATGGTGACGATTGAGGCAGCGAGAGCTGTTCGAGGCGATCTCCCGAACCCGATCCTGTCGTCCAATCTCTGTGGGGCGTGGTGGCTGTTACGAGAATCGGGCCTGAAATCCGGATCGGCGTTATTTAATGCCATAGCAACGGGGCTGTTGCCTGCACTCTGAAAAGCGCAACGCAGGGAGCTCTTTTCAAAGAGTAAATCGGCTCTCCAGGCTGGCGCCCATAATCGAATCAATCGCCCGCCGGGTTCTTTCGGGCCCGATGACAGGCGTCATGTACTGGCCGGCCTTGGCGATAACCTGCCTGGCGCTCATCGGGTTTTCGAGATCACCTTCGACCGAATCAACCTCGTAACTCTGCACTCGGTCTCCTGTGCGCACACGCAGGATGGCCCCGCGATCCCTGATTCGGGGGTTGACGGTTACCGTTATTTTCCTTTCCAGGCTCTGCTGGCCGGCATTCCCAAGCGCTTCAGGCAGGTACGCATCAGGGTTCAGTGTTCCGGTTCGCAGGGCGTGCGCGAGGCCGTAAGCAAGGCTGAACTGTGCCTGTATGGGTGTTTGCGGTTGCATGTTTCTGCAATACCTTACGGCCTCTTCGTAGGTTTCCAGTTCCAGGGCTTCGATAGCACCCGGGTCGGCGTGAGGATTCTCCTTGCGCCACAGCATCGCGCAGGCCACGCCGTAGTGAACGTGTCTCACGGCGGCATAGGGCTTCAAATAGCCTTCAAGGATGTAGAACTCGTCGGTCGCGTCAGACGGCGGCGGGTCGAGTTTTTTTCCGCCAAAGTTCAGCGCGTTGGCGGCATCAAAAGCCCCTTCCGGGGCAGTCATTCCCGCCATTGCCGATTGCGCGTAGAAGATACCCATACTTGCCGCATGGGCCGCATAGGTGTTGCGTGCGCTGCAACCCTCGGCAATTGGCAGGTACAGGCTGCAGGGCATTTGACAGGCAGCCATGGCGAGCGCGTTTCCGGTCGTCTCGACGTCTGCGTTCAGCGTGTGCGCGGCAGCCGCTGTGCTGGCCAGGGACCCCCAGCCGCCATCGACATGCATTCCGGGGCGGATGCGCAGGGCCTCGCCAAAACGGCCGCCGATTTCATAGCCGGAAACAATGCCGTGCAGCACATCCTCGATGGTCGCCTTGAGCGCACTTCCCAGCGCGGCGGCCGTTGCGACCGCATGCAACCCGGGCCGGCCATGGGCCCTGGCGAGTCCTTCACAGGCCTCATCCCAGCAGGCCGCCAAGGCGAGTACATATGCGGCTTCCGCCGGAGCCAAACCCTCATGAGTTCCCGGCAAGCGAACGGGGCCGGGCGCAATCCGGGCCAATTGTTTCGCCAGTGCCCGAGGTTCGGCCTTTCCCAATCCCGCAACCGCGCAAGCCAGGGTGTCCAGCAGCAGCAGCCGGGCTTTCTGCTCGACTTTCGGCAAGCCGGCAATATCGAGCATTGCCAGGCGCTGCAACAGCGGCTCGACCCTAAACATCGATGCAAGTTTTCGCCGCCGTTCCGGCGGCGCTGGCGCGCAGGGAACAATGGAGCGAGGGCATCTTGCCCTCGCCGAGGGCTGGAAGCCCTCGTTCCCAGGGTTGTTCGATGCAAGTTTTCGCCGCCGTTCCGGCGGCGCTGGCGCGCAGGGAACAATGGAGCGAGGGCATCTTGCCCTCGCCGAGGGCTGGAAGCCCTCGTTCCCAGGGTTGTTCGATGCAAGTACACGGGTCTTTGCCGTCTTCCTCCGAGCGTTTCGAACGGCGCTGGTGCGAAATTCATTTCAAACATGGTGGCAAGCAACTCGCGCCCCGTTATCCCGGGACGTGAGAACAGGTTCTCGCTTTATGCAGTAGTTCGTTGCTATGGGGCAACGAGTCCTGAATACGCAACCGGACGGCGGGTCAGCAGGAGAGGGCAATTCGCCCTTGAGAATGATTCTCTTGCTGTGCCGTTGCGATTCCAGGTTCGGCACGGGAATGGCGCTGATCAAGGCTCGGGTATAGGGGTGAGACGGAGAGTCGAACAAGGTATCCCGGTCAGCCATCTCGACGAAATGGCCCAGATACATCACCACGATACGCTTGCAGATAATTCGCACTATCGACAAGTCGTGGCTGATGAAAATGATGGAAATCTTGTGCTTTTTCTGAAGGTCTTTCAACAGATTGATCGTTTGTGTTCGCGTGGACACGTCCAGCGCGCTGACCGGTTCGTCACAAATGAGCAGCTTCGGCTTCAGGATCGTGGCCCTGGCAATACTGACCCTTTGGCATTGGCCGCCACTGAACTCATGAGGGTAACGATTGAGGTATTCCCGGTTCAGACCGACATCGGCCATTGCGCTCAGAACGGCGGCGTTGATTTCCTTCCGGCTCATTTCCGGATGAAAGCGCCGCAGGGGTTCAGCGATGATATTGCCAATGGTCATGCGGGGATTGAGACTGGAAAGCGGATCCTGAAACACCACGCTCAAGTCTCTGCGCCTTTCATTCATGTCCTTCTTGCTGAGCCGGGTGAGGTCTTCTCCCTGCCACACGATGCGTCCACTGGTGGATCCTATGAGTTGCAGAATGGCTCGCGCCAGCGTTGATTTTCCGCAGCCCGATTCACCCACGATGCCAACGGTTTCGCCTTCCTCGACCGTGAATGAAACGTCATCGACGGCTTTGAGGGGTACGTACCTGGGTCGAATGCCCCCTTGCGCCCGGGCGGGGAAATACACCTTGAGGTTCTCGACGCGCAGGAGTGTCTTGCTCACGCCAAGGAGTCCAGGTGACAGGCCTTCAGGTGCTTCTTACCGCGTAGCTCGGGTGTTTCTTCCGTGCAGCGCTTCACAACATGGGCACAGCGCGGAGCAAAGCTGCATCCTGCGGGCAGGTGTGTGTTTGCCGGCGGTTGCCCGCTGATGATCGGCAGAGGCCTGTCGGGGTCCCAATCGGGGCGTGGCAAGGCCGCCAGTAGCGCCTGGGTGTAGGGGTGTTGCGGAGTGTTGAAAATTTCTTCGATCGACCCGTTCTCGACAATGCGGCCGGCATACATGACCAGGACCTTATTGCAGAGCCCGGCCACCACACCCAGATCATGGGTGATGATCATGATGGTCGTTCGTTTCTTCAATGATTTGAAGAAGTCCAGGATTTGCGCCTGAATGGTGAGATCCAATGCCGTGGTCGGCTCGTCCGCGATCAGAAGGTCGGGCTTGCACAACAGCGCCTGGGCAATCATGACGCGTTGCCTTTGTCCCCCGGACAATTGATGTGGATACATGTCGAACCGGCGCTTGGGATCGGGCATCTGCACGATCTCGAGAACTTCCAGCGCGCGCGCCTTGATTTCTTCCTTGCCCATGTTGGAGTGTTCTTCCAGGACTTCACAGAGTTGCTGGCCAATCCGCATAAACGGAGTCAGCGCGGTCATCGGATCCTGAAAGATCATGGAGATCTTGAAGCCTCGAATCCGATTGAGCTGCTCAACCGGCGCATTCAGGATTTCCTTCTGCAGAAACTTCACGCTGCCGTCGCCCACGGCGTTTTGGGCGAGCAGGCCCATCAGAGCCATGGCAGTCTGCGATTTTCCCGAGCCGGATTCGCCCACGATTCCGATGCAATCTCCTTTGTGTACCTCAAAATCCACACCGTTCACGGCGAACACTTCTCCGTCGTGCGTCTTGAAGCGGACGTGCAGGTTTTCGCAACGCAATAGCGGCATGCTCATCGCGATTGGTCCTTTGGATCCAGCGCGTCGCGCAGGCCATCGCCTATGAAATTGAAGCAAAACAGGGTAATGACCAGAAATACCGCGGGGATAATGAGTAGCCAGGGGGCCGTGCCGATTTCATCCGCACCCTGCGAGATCAATCGGCCCCAGCTGGTAAAGGGTTCCTGCACGCCGAGGCCGAGAAAACTCAGGTAACTCTCTACGATGATATTGATGGGTATCAGCAAGGTCACATAGACGATTACCGGTCCGATTACGTTGGGAATAATGTATTTGAGCAAGATCGTGGGAGTGGACAGGCCTGCCGCCAGGGCCGACTCGACGTACTCTTTTTCCTTGATGGAAAGCGTCTGCCCCCGAACTATGCGGGCCAGGGTCAGCCACTCTACGGCTCCAATACTGATGAAGATAAGCAGGAAGTTATTGCCGAAGATCGTCACCAGGATAATGACGAAGAACAGGGTGGGCAAGGAGTAGAGCACGTCTACGACGCGCATCATGACGTCGCCCGCGGCCCCGCCCTGGTAACCGGCAATGGCGCCGTAGACGACACCGATAATCAGCGCGACCAGGGTGGTCAATACACCAATCGTAAGCGAGATTCGGGCGCCATAGAAAGTACGCGAGAACATGTCGCGCCCATTGACATCCGTGCCAAACCAAAGATTGTTCTCCGTCGTTGGCGGCGACTGAATATAGTCCCAATTCACCTCATCCAGACTGTTCGGCCAGAACTCGGGGACCAGAACGGCCAATATCGTGATAAAGCCCAGTATCCAGACACTCACCATGGCCGCGCGGTGCTGGCGGAATCGCGCCATGGCGTCGTTCCACAAGGAGCGGCCCCGAATGTCGCCAATGCCGCTACCGCCGGCAATTGCATTGCTCACAGTGAAGGGCTCGGTCATTGGAGACGGACTCTCGGATCCAGGTATCCGTAGATGATGTCGGCCAGCAGGTTGAGCAATATGATCAAGGTGGCGTAGATAATGACGATTCCCATGATCAGGGAGTAGTCACGATTCAATGCGCCCTCAACGAAGGCGCGTCCTATCCCGGGTAGACCGAATATCGTTTCAATTACAACCGACCCGGTCATTGCGCCGGCAATCGCCGGCCCCAGGTAGCTGACGACCGGCATGCAGGCCGGCCTCAATACGTGACGGGTAATGACCTTCCATTCGGGCAGGCCCTTGGCCCGCGCCGTGCGAACGTAATCTGCGTTCAGTGACTCCAACATTGAGCCTCGGGTAATTCGCGCGATGCCCGCGATAGAGGGAAGCGCCAATGCCAGGACCGGCAGGATAATGTGCGCAAGTTGACCGTTGTTCCAGCCGGATATGGGCAGCCAGCCCAGATAAAGGCCGAAAAACAAAGTGAGGAGTGGCGCGGTAACGAAGGTGGGAATGGCCACTCCGGTCATGGCCATTGACATCACGGTGAAATCAACCGCGGTGTTCTTGCGCAGTGCAGCAACAATGCCGCTTAGCATTCCGGCGAACAATCCGAGAGTTATCGCCGTCAAGCCGAGTTGCGCGCTGACCGGAAGTCCTTCGGCTATCAGCTCGGCGACATTCTTGTCGCGATAGACCATTGATGGTCCCAGATCTCCCTGGGCAAGGCGCCAAAGGTAATTGGCGTATTGCTGGACAAGCGGTTTGTCCAGGTCATAGAACTTCTGGAGGTTTTCTACTACCGCCGGGTCAAGATCGGGAATCAGGTCGAACGGGCCGCCGGGAGCAATGCGGGTAAGAAAAAAAGAGGCGGTAATAATGACAAATAGCGTAGGTACGGCAATCAGGATCCTTCTCAAGGCGAAGTTCAGCACGCTCTTATCCGCCCGATGCGTGGAACGCTTGAGAGTTGGTCAGTGTCATGCGAGCCGATTATTGCGAAGTTCGGATCAATGTATCCTTGGATCCCCATGTCATGGATACCGTTCCCGTTGTCCTTTATCCGTTGCCGTGAAATAATCCACAGGTTGTTGACTCGGGTTGGCTCTTGATGACGGGTAACGGTAAATCGAAACCGAAGCTTCCGCAAGGGATTTTTGTGCCGGAGCGAGTGCGTTGTTTTGTCGACGGAAAGTGGCTTGCGGGAACGGGACAGGAGATTCCCGTCATCTATCCGGCAACCGAGGCGGTTGTCAGCACGCTGGAAGAGGCGGCACAAGCCGAGGTCCATGCTGCAGTAGCAGCGGCCCGGGCAGCCTTTGACCAAGGGCCCTGGCCCAATATGGGTATCCCCGAGCGGAAAGCGGTGCTGCAATCGATACGTGCGCGCCTTCTTGAAAACGCCCACGAGCTTGCTTTCCTGGAGTGCCTTGATACGGGTGTTCCCATCCGCACGATCAGGGACAGGAAGATCCAACGCCTGACCGGAAACTTCGAACTCTTTTCCGAATGTCTGAGCATGATGGCCGGCCAGACCTACCAGCAGAACAAGCAGTTTCTGACCATGGTTACCCATGAGCCGGTAGGGGTTGCGGCCTTGATAGCGCCGTGGAATTCGCCCTTGGGACTGGCGTCCGCGAAGCTGGCGCCCTGCATTGCTTTCGGTAATACCTGTGTCCTCAAGCCGTCTGAACACACTCCCCTGGCGCTGGCCCGATTTGTTGAAATCCTGCATGACGCCGGCTTACCCAAAGGGGTCGTGAACCTGGTGAATGGCCGCGGTAGCGTTACAGGAGCCGCACTGGTGCAACATCCGGAAATCGACCTGGTTTCCTTTACCGGTGGAACCGAAACAGGCCGGTCAGTCATGTCGGCTGCCGCTGAAAATCTCGCCCCGGTCGCGCTGGAATTGGGTGGCAAGTCCGCCAATATCATTACCGAAACCGCGGATTTCGAGCAGGCGCTGGATGGCGCCCTGTTGGCGATTTACTCCAATAACGGCCAGCAGTGCCTGGCGGGTTCGAGAATCCTGGTGCAACGCTCGATCGCGGACCGGTTTATCAAGCGATTTGTTGAGAGAGCCGGGCAAATCCGTATCGGCGATCCCATGGATCCTGATACGGAAATGGGTCCGCTGGCATTCAGGGAGCACCTGGAGAAGGTGCATTCCTATGTGGAAATCGCCCAGGGCGAGGGAGCTGAGTTACTGGTCGGGGGAAAGCGCGCTGAAGGCTTCGAGGCGGGCTACTACTTCGAACCCACGGCGGTACTGGCGCCCTCCAATGGACTGCGCGTTTGTCAGGAGGAAATATTCGGGCCGTTCGCCGCCATTCAGATCTATGACAGCCTGGATGATGCGATCGCCATCGCAAATGACACGGAATTCGGGTTGGTTGCTTACGTCTGGTCCGACGATCTGCATACGATTACTCGTGTCTCACAAGCACTGCGCGCGGGGACTGTTTGGGTCAACACGCCATTGGTCCGCGAAGTGCGTGCGCCTTTCGGAGGTTACAAGGCCTCGGGCATTGGTCGCGACGGCGTGCGGGAATGCATGGATTTCTTCACCGAGAAGAAAACCACGCAAATTCCCATCAGCAAACTATCTCTGGCCAGGCTGGGGGCGCCCTGTTGACAGTCGAGAGCAGTTGTTGGCGTTGCACCTATAATGAAAAAATTGCCGTTGACGATATTGTTTGAGAGGCAAATCCCGGAGGAAGAGTCATGAAGAAACCGGGGCCGCATGCCATCCTGCCGGAGATATCTCAGGAGGAGCAGTCGAGGCTGAGTTTTCTCGTGTCGTTTAGTGGAGCAGCCCGTAAGGGACTGGCGGCAGGCAACGAACTGATTTATGAGCGGGACGCCAAGCCGGAATTCGTCGCCAGGCATGGGCGTGAACCTGCCACGCCCGAAGAAGTGCGGGAAGTGATGGAAGCCCAGGAGTTCTATCAGATGTGGACCGCGCTTTCCCGTTCCCAGCAAGAGCAGTACGTTGACTGCACCGGCAGCATTGTCGAACGCCAGCTGCCTGAATTGGTGGGAAAGTTTCGCAAGATCGCCGGGCAGGCGAAATTGGGCAGTCTTCAGTTGGATCCTGAACTGGAAATCCCCTATTACCAGAAAGAATCCCACCAGCACTGCGTGCCCTTGTCGTATTACGAGGAGCTTGGCGAGGACGATGTGTATGCCGGCGCCCGCGCCGATATAGGTTCCTACGCATACAGCCGCGGATTACGTGGAAGATACAACGAAGACAAAGGCGTAAGCGGGGTAAAGTTCGTGAAGGACAACTTCCCCGACTTGAGCCCAGGGAACATTCTGGATCTTGGCTGCATGTCGGGCAACAGCACCGTGCCCTACGTCGATGCCTACCCCCACGCTCAGGTTCATGCCATTGATCTGGGTGCGCCGCAGTTGCGATATGCCCACGCCCGGGCGGAATCCATGGGCAAACGGGTCCATTTCTCGCAACAGAACGCAGAGTGCATGAAATTTCAGGACAACAGCTTCGAGTTGGTTGTCTCGCACATCCTGTTCCATGAAACCTCTCGCCAGGCGATTCTCAACATCCTGCGTGAAGTGAAGCGGGTATTGGCGCCGGGCGGCCTGTTTCTGCATGTAGAGGTGCCGGTACGACGCGATACGCCCTTCAAGCAGTTTCTGGCCAACTGGGACAGTTGGAACAACAACGAGCCGTTCTGGGGCATCCTGGCCCGCACCGATGTCAGGTCACTGGCTGTGAAAGCCGGGTTTGATGAAGACCGGGTATTTGACCGGCCGGTGTATTCCCAGGCGCCGGGCGGCGTCTTCAGGAAAGGTGATGGCTGGTGGGGTTTTGGCGCTCGCGCAGGGCCTGTTTGAAAGGCCCTGACGCTAGACGGGACCCTTTAGGTGGCAGGTAAGGAAGAATTCAAGCCGCGCCCCAGGGCGCCCAAGGGTGTCAGGCCCTTTGCATTGGGCAACCGGCACCTGGAGCGCATGCTGAGCATGCTGGTCGCGGTTTCGGCGGAAGTCTCCGTTGTGTATGACCGATACGACACCCTGGCCCGGATACTTGCCGACAAGGGCGTGGTTGATCTGCAAGACCTGGAAAGCTATGTTCCCGATGACGAGGTGGAGGCTCAGCGGGAAGCCTGGAGGCAGGCTTTTCTCGGTCGCATGCTGCGCATCCTGCAGGAGGATCTTCAGGAAGAGTCCCTGGAGCAGCGCGAGGAGAACTACCGCAAGCTACAGGAAAAACTGGCCAGCCATCCTGTATAGGCCGCCAGACCGGGTTGCGCCGCAGCAATGCTCAGGTCGGCAGGGCGCCTCCATTCCCGCTGGGAACGAGGGCATCCTGCCCTGACGGAGGGGCTGGAAGCCCTCCTTCCCAGGGGGCGCATCCACGATTGCGGATAAGCGGCTGTGTGCTCACGTGGCGCGACGCTAGTCCTGTTCCCGGGGATAGGTCGTAGGAATCGGTTTGGCCATCCAGTTCCTGGGATCCTCGCGACGCTGCGGACATGGAATCGCCAAGGCCTTGTAGCGTGACTGTTTCTCCACTTCGTCGATATCAATCTCCCAGCCCCGCTTGGCCAGTTTGTAGATCAGCCTGCGGAAAGGGGCCTCGTTCTGGTCTGACTCTACGAGCAACTCACCGGACATCGTCCTGGGCAGATACCTGGGGTTGACATTCTGTGAAATGATCGTGTCTTCGGCGGCCGCATTGATGCGTCCCTGGAGCCGTTCTTCATCGTGTTCGGGCCCGGGCAGAAAGTTACGCACCTGGTGGCTGAATATACGTGTGTTGTCGGCATCGATCGGGGTGCGGGCGGCAAACGTGACATGACGGACACCGTTGCTGCGTTCTACGTCAATCAGGTGTGAAACGCCAACAATGCTGAACCAGGTGTAGGCCTTGTTGTTGCCGCGCTTCTTCTCAATGACTTGTTTCGTCATCTTGCTCAGGTTGGCATATTCCGCGGGCGGCCGCTCACGGTAAGTACTGCTGCCCCAGTCGTGCGCAACGGGTTCCACGATCTTGAGCTTGGGGTCCCTCTTGCTGCCGAAAGAGGCGTGCACAAATGAAGGGTGAGACCCGTCGATGGAGTTCTCTTCGCTACGCGCCCAGTTGCAATTCACATCGTAATTCAGATGCACGATGCCCCACTTCTCGCGACTCTTCATCGCTTCTTCGTAGTACGGATAATTATCGGGAATAAGGGGACGCTGTTGTTCGGGCAGGTCGCCGAGAAACACCCAAATCCAGCCGTAACGTATTTGTACAGGGTAGCAATCCACACGCGCGCGCTTGGGGATACTGACGTCATCGCCAAGCGCGGGAATTTTTGTGCACCTTCCCTTGCTGTTGTACTCCCAACCGTGATAGCTGCAGGCAATACGCCCGTTATTGATTCTGCCAAGGCCAAGCGACCCGCCCCTGTGGGAGCAGGTGTCGTTAACGCAAATGACCTGGTCGGTTTTGCTGCGGAAGAGCGCGAACCACAGTCCGAGCATCTTCACCCGGTAAGGTGTACCGACCTTGACGTCGTCCTCGGTGGCGGCAACGTACCAGTTGTTAATCAACATGCACGTTTTCCTGGCGGATAGTACTGGATGACTTGTAGTTGCCCTTGTATCGGGTTGTTATGATACACGTCACAGGCAAAACACCGTTGCCGGCTTAGAACCCCTGGTGTCCAGGTGCAGGGGTTCACTGCATTGCGCTATGAAAGACAGAACAATTCCTGTACGGAACCCGAGAACCGGCGTTGCCGACTATGAGTTCCAAGCGCTTTCCGATGGTGGCGTTGATCGGGAAGTTGCCGGTATGCGCGAACACCAGGCAGCCTGGAACAGGCTGGGAATCGAGGGCCGCAGCGCAATCCTGCGACAATGGGCCGCAGCGCTTGAAGAGCGAAAAGAGGCGCTGCTCAAGGCCCTGGTCACCGACACGGGGCGCTATTCGATGTCGCGCAACGAAGTGCTGGGGGTGCGCCGGAGAATTGAGTCCTGGTGTAGTAAAGCACCGGACCTGCTGGCTGTGAATGAGCAAGTGTCCCAGGTAAACAGCAATGTCGTATTCACCAATCAATACGTTCCTTACAGCGCAGTCGGCGTCATATGCCCCTGGAATTTCCCGCTAACGCTATCGTTGATCGATGCGCTGCCGGCTTTGTTTGCGGGCTGCAGCGTTGCCCTGAAACCCAGCGAAGTTACTCCGCGCTTCATTGAACCATTGCGAGAAAGTGTCGCGGCCGTGCCGGAACTGGCCCGTGTCTTTCGGATTTTGCCCGGAGATGGAGAAACGGGGTCGGCATTGGTGAAGAAAGTGGATCTGGTGTGCTTTACCGGCAGTGTGGCTACAGGACGAAAAGTGGCGGCTGTGGCCGGCGAGCGCTTCATTCCCGCGTACCTGGAATTGGGCGGTAAAGATCCGGCGATGGTCATGGAAGGGGCCGATCTGGAACGAGCGACGGATGCCATTCTGCGCCAGAGCGTGATCAACAGTGGCCAGGTTTGTTTGTCGCTGGAGCGTGTTTACGTTCAGGAAGGCATTTTTGACGAGTTTGTGGACGTATTGGTGACCAAGGCCGAGAAGGTGCGGCCCAACTATCCCGACATACATGAGGGTCATATCGGCCCTCTGATTCGTGAGGGCCAGGCGGCCGTCATCGAAGAGCACCTGGCCGACGCCGTGGCTGGCGGCGCCAAGGTCCATTGCGGTGGAAAGATCGAGAATCTCGGAGGTGGGAACTGGTGCGAGGCCACCGTATTGAGCGACGTCAATCATCGAATGAAAATCATGAACGAGGAAACCTTTGGCCCCATAATTCCGGTAATGAAGTTCTCGGACGCCGAGCAAGGGATCGAGCTCAGTAATGACAGTGACTACGGTTTGTCGGCCGCGGTGTTCGCGAGAACGGATGAGGAGGCGATGAGCATTGCTCGCAGGATCAATTGTGGCGGGATGAGCATTAACGACGCGGGTTTGCAGTCCGTTACCACCGAGTGCGAGAAGCATGGATTCAATTATTCGGGTCTCGGCGCTTCTCGCATGGGGCCTTCCGGGTTGTTACGGTTCTTTCGCAAGAAGGCGCTTATGACGCAAAAGGGCTACCCGCGAACTATCGATGAATTCAGTGAGTTTTGATGCTGTCATAGTCGGTGGGGGGACGACTGGCATCCCCGCTGCCATTGCGGTTGCGGGGCGTGGCGGAACGGTTTGCATCGTTGAAGCCACCGGTGCTCTGGGCGGTACTTGCGCGATCAGTTGGGGGCAGATGAGCGGAGCCGGCACCAGAATCCAGGCGGAAAAGGGCATTGAGGATTCCTGGCGGGATCACTACGAAGACGCCGTGCGCATCACCCATGGCACCGCCAAAGATGACTTCTTGCGCCTGGCGACAAGAATTCAGGGGCCGTTAATCGACTGGCTGGAAGAAAACGGCTTTGAAATGGCGCCGGAAGTTCCCGGAATCCTGTACGTGCACGAACCCTATTCCGCAGCTCGCCTTTACTGGGGCAACGAGCGAGGTCGGTCCATTTGCAATGTGCTGTTCAAACTTTTGCAACCCTATATTGACGACGGTTCGGTGACTGTTCGATTGAATACGGCCATGAGCAGGATCGTGCTCGATGCCGAAGGCAGGGTGCTGGGCGTATCAACCGAGAGCGGGGAACGAATACTCGGCAAGAGCACCTTTCTTACCACTGGCGGCTATTCCGGAAATAAACAGTTCTATGAGCAAATGCATCCCGGCGTGACACTTTTTCCGGGAACCTGGGAGCACTCCAGAGGTGACGGGATCAAGGCGGCAATGGAGATTGGCGCAGCTACCTGGAACGAGGAGAATTTTTCCCTGGGCATGGGCGGGATTTTTGACAGTACGACGCAATATCCTCGCTATTGCGGAATAGGGGGCCTGACGCCGCAGGTGAGGCTTCCCTGGGAGATTCTGGTCAATCAGGAAGGACGCAGGTTCATGGCCGAAGACCACGAAAGTTATGAGTACAGGACGACTCACCTGCGCCGGCAAACGGGGAACCGCGCCTGGCTGGTCTTTGACGAGGCGATCCGGCAAAAGGCCCCCAATGTTTTCATGCGCTGGACAGGTGAAACGCTGGAGAAGCTTTACAACAATGGACGCACGGTGATGAAGGGTTCAAGCCTGGATGAACTTGCCGATCGCTGTGGAATCACGGACAAGGCAGCCTTGGTGCAGACCGTGGCGGAATACAACAAGGCGTGTGAGGCCGGCAAGGATGAGTTTGGCCGAAAACACTTTCCGCAGAAGATCAAAGCCGGGCCGTTTTATGCCGTCGAAATTGCAAGCTACGCGGTGCGAGGCAGTATCGGTATCAAGGTTGATACGCAATTCAGAGTGCTTGACAAGAGCGACAGGCCCATCCGCAACCTGTACGCCGCAGGCGAGATCCTGGGAGGGGGACTGTTCGGCGCCGCGGCGGTCGCGGGTATGGGGATCACGCCCGCACTGGCGTTCGGTCAATATGTCGGAGAAAATTCGATTCCGATAGCCAGCGCCTGACCAACTAGTGTCGTGTCACGACACTAGCTGGTCTGATATTCCGACAGGCTCAGCATCGAGCATTTCAGTCCGGTGTTCAACTCACTTACGACCTGTCCCGTCTCTATGTCTCGACGTTGAAGCAGCCCTTGTGAGAAGTTACTCAGATAAAAGTGCTTGCCGTCCAGGGCCAGCTTGGCGCGTGTCCAGCCTTTCTTGTAGGGAACATCATAGTTCTGCAGGATTTCTCCCTGTGGACTGAAGAGCACAGCTCCCGAGCTGCATGCCATAAGCACTTCTCCGCCGGGAAGCACACCCATGCCATAGGTTTTCATGGAGTCGTTCTCGGCGAAGGTGAGGAAATCCGGAAGTTGATGCCGCGACTGTGTGTCATACCGGCACAGGCGCCTGCCGGCTTCCGAAACGTAGTAGATGGTCTTATCGTCAGGCGCTATGGCCAGGTTGCTGACACAGTGCCTGCCGCTACGTCCGCCATCGATCTCAAGGTCGTGGAAATGGACCGCTTCGGTCTCGGGATTGAATCGAATCAGCTTGCCGGCGCCGTATTGATCCTCGGGCGGTTCGCCATACAGCGAGTGAACGCCAATGACAATGTCGCCGTTCCGGGCGAGCGCCATATTCCCATAGCGCCGGTCCGGCATGTAACTCGTCAAGCGGTGTTTCCCGCCGGCCGAATCGTAGGCAAGGAGACTGTTCTGCTGCGGGTTGGTAGCGTAGAGGCGCTGGTCGTTGGGGTTATACAACAAGCCAACGAGTAACCCCGATTCACCGGTCCAGAGTTCCCCTTTGGGGTTGAAATCCCGGTCGTGGTGAACTATCCGGCATAGCCCCGAAATGCCTTTCCTGAAATCGATATTGCTCTGGTCGATTTCATTCAAAGCCAGAAACAGATCGCCTTCATCCGAGTCGTTCAAGTTGGCGGTATCGCGCCGCTCCGTTGCGTCATTGTCCAATTTGCATCTCCCCTGCCTTCTCTAAAGGTCGTCGCGAATGTTCAAGTCCTTCGCCATCTTGGGAGTGTAGGTGTTGCTCCAGCCCTGCACGCGTTTGCTCACCAGGAAAGCTCTGGATTGGAAATAGGTGGGTATTACGGGAAAGTCCTGCATGACCCGCCGCTCAATGTCTCTAAGGTATGCATTGCGTTCTTCTGCAGATCTGATGGTATCGGCTATTACCAATCGTTCATTGATATCGGGATTGTAATAACCGGAATAGTTCCTGAAGCTGTCTCCTCTTACTAGCGCAAAGAACGATACGGGGTCGGAAAAGATTGCGTAGTAAGTCAGCCGCATCACCTCGTAGTCCATGGAAGCGGCTCTCTTCATCAGGTCCCTGGAGCCTGCAGTCTCCAGCTCGGCATCAACACCCGCTTGTTTCCACATGGAGCGGTAGGCTACCGCCAGGCGGCGGTCTTTTTCCACGGGCGAAAAATTGAAGGTGAATCGAAGCGGGTTGCCCCGGTTGAAACCTGCCTCATTCAGCAGCCTTCTGGCTTCTGCCCAGCGCTCTTGTTGGGTTTTTCCGGCGTACGCGGGAGGTTCGCCGGCACTCCCCCAGATCGCCGTCGGGATGATCGAATAGGCCGGTTCATCTCCGGTCTTGAGCAGCTTGTTGACAATGACTTCGCGATCAATGGACAAGGACAGGGCCCTGCGCACTCTCCGGTCATTAAACGGAGGTCGTGTGTTGTTGATCGACAGGTAGCCCAGGCCGATACCGCGCGCGAGGTGGAATTCATCGGGCCGGGTATTCCGCAAATTCTCATACTGGTTCGAGGGGATATTGAGAATCACATCCAACTCACCAGCCAGGTATCGTTTCAGTGAAGTAGTGGGAGAAGGAACGGGGTAGTAAAAGACCTCATCGATCGTGACTTTGTGCGCGCCGTGGTAGTAGGGGTTCTTCACCAATTGATAGTAGGTATTGGTGACTACCTTGTTGAGCATATAAGCGCCATTGGTCACCATATTGGCGGGTTGCGTCCACTTCCTTCCATATTTCTCGATGGCCTGCCGAGGAACGGGTGCATTGCTGTAGGAGGCCAGTAAATTGATGAAATAGGGCGCCGGGCCATGCAGTGTTATTTCCAGCGTTGCAGGAGAAATTGCCTTGACGCCCAGTGAATCGACGGGTTCTTCGCCCAGGGAAATCAACGAGGCGTTCAGGACAGGGAACAGCGCACTCGCTCCCCGTGTTCCGGACTTGGGATCAAGAATGCGCTTGAACGAATAGACAAAGTCCTGTGCGGTAATCGGCTTTCCGTCGGACCATTTCGCTTTCTTGTTCAGATGGAACGTATAGACCGTTCCATCCTCCGAAATGCTCCAGCTTTCTGCAATAGCCGGCACAACGGTTCCGTCCGGCGTGCGGGTGACCAGGCCCTCGAAGAGGTCATACATGATTGCCCCGGCGGAGTTGCCGATGACGTACTGAGGGTCGAAAGAAGTTAATTCGACGTTGGTTCCGCGCCGCAGCCCGCCCGCCTGCAAATCAGGCGCTCCAAGGGGGATCAGCAGCAGCAGAGCAACAAGCGACCGTAAGGTCATGAACCTCATGACTATCACTTTACCTTCGGCCTTGCATGGAACAACCCTGGGAAGGAGGACATCCTGTCCTCCCGCGAGGGCTGGAAGCCCTCGTTCCCAGCGGGTGTTCCCTGCGGCCAGCGCCGCGGAAACCGCGGAGCCTGCTTGCATGGAACAACCTGGGAACGAGGGCTTCCAGCCCTCGACGAGGGCAAGATGCCCTCGCTCCATTGTTCCCTGCGCGTCAGCGCAACGGTACCCGCGGCGAAAACTCCTGGAGGTCATTCGCGAGTATTTTAATGCGTTGCTCCGGTATGATCGGCGCTGCTACACACTTTGGATAACGCGTATGCACGGGGGCTTGGAGAACGGAGGGATGTTACGTGCAGAACGGAAACAAGCGTTTGGTGATTTGCTGCGATGGTACCTGGAACGAACCGGACCAAAGCGTTGACGGGAATGCCGCCGACGAGACTGAGCCCACGAATGTCCTGAAAGTCGTCCGGGGGCTTGCTCCGGTGGACGCCAACCAGGTACCACAGGTGGTGTATTACGACACGGGCGTAGGCACCCAGGGTATGGCCGACAAGTACATCGGCGGCGGACTGGGAAGCGGCATGTCGGAGAATATTCGCCAGGCCTATCGCTTTATCGCCAATAACTATCACGAGGGCGACGAGCTGTTTCTGTTCGGGTTCAGCCGCGGCGCCTATACGGTGCGCTCGCTGGCGGGGTTCATCGGCGTTGTCGGGTTGCTCAGGAAGGAAAACTTAAGGCTTCTTCCGGAGGCCTACTCACTCTACCGGCTGCCCCCGAACATGCGCTCCGGCTCCATGGTTGAGCGGCGTCTCAAGAAAGTGGGCGAGCCGTCAAGAATCCCGACTCCCATCAAGTTCATCGGCGTGTGGGACACGGTGGGAGCGCTGGGCGCCCCTACGCCTCTGTTGGGCCGTCTGACCCGCAACCGGGTGTCATTTCACAATACGCACCTGGGTAAGGACGTAGAACACGCGTATCAGGCGCTGGCTGTTGACGAGCGTCGGCGGCCGTTTCAGCCCGTCTTCTGGACCGGCGCCCCGGTTAACGGCCAGACCATTCAGCAGGCCTGGTTTGCAGGCGTGCATTCGAATATCGGCGGGGGTTACCGCAACACCGGGCTATCGAGTATCGCGCTGGCCTGGATGGCCGGCCGAGCCGCCGGTCATGGCCTCGAATTTACCGGCGCGATTGCGGGAATGACGCCCCCGGCAGCCGACCAGGGCAGGCTGGAAGATCCCTTTTCGGCCGGATACCAGGCCTTGCGTCTCCTGCGTGTGCGTCCGTACGCCCGGGAAATCGGCGCCCGGCAAACCGGCGATATTCGCCGCGACGTTGATCTTGTGCCGGGTGAGCGTGCGCACAGCAGCGTCACCGAGGCGATCGGCAGGCGCTTCGCCGGCAATCCCGGGAGCAAGTCCTACGAACCCCGGAATCTGATGCGCGCGCTTGAGGACGGGTTGCCCATTTCCCACTGACAAAAACACCTGATCAGGACGCAGGCATGAAGGTTTATAGGTCATCAAGAACAGGTCAATCCATGAACAACAAACCGGCCCAAGGACTTTCACGCTATTGTCTCTTGTGGCATGATGACACGTCAACATGCCACAGACAACATTGCAACCTGGGGAAACGCGAGCACCCGATGGCCATCCCAAGGCGGCTCGCCGCGAGCAATTGCGCCTGGCAAAACGGCGCCAGCGCGAACGGGAGAAACAACGCGATCTGGCGACGTATCAACTTCGAATGCCGCGGCGGATTGCAGAGAAGCTTAGAGCGGGCAACAAACAAGCTCCTTTTGCGGCAGCGCTGCAGGAGTTCATCGACCAGCAGGTCATTTGCATTGGCGATTATGACAATTTGCAGCTGCTTGCCTGGAATCGCTCCGGCCGGTTCATCACTCGCGCTGAGGCGTTTCAGCTGTATGAACGTAACTGGCGTCACGTTGACTTGAACGGAATGGGGGCCAGTGAACGTGAGTTGATAGCGCAGTTGGCAAGAGAGTATGGCAACGGTGTCATCAACGCCTGAATTCAAGAGCGCAAGGCATCTCCATGTATGGAGGGCGCTTGAGTGCCTGAACTCCCGGTTTCTCGCGGAAACTTGCTGTTACTTTGGCGGCGGTACGAGATTGGTCCTGGATTTGGGCGAATACAGGCAGTCCGCCGACCATACGGAGAGGTGGTTGTTGCGTCCTGCAAAGAGGCCATCCGCAAACTCATGGGTGACGCCGGGTACTGTCGGCATTGCTTGCATGAATTGACCGTGACGGATAGCCGGCGCCTGCGTAGCGGGCTTCGCGCGCTATCACGCCTGATTGGGGCCGTCCGCGCATAATTATGGCGCTGAAAACGGAGCAACCAGATGAAGTGGAAATGCGGTTATATTTTTCTGGCCATGACCTGGTCAATGAACAGCTTTGCCGGGGACGGAAACTGTGACTCACAGGACGAGTACATCCTTCTTCTCCACGGCGGTTTCGCTTCCGGGCCCGAAAGGGTCGAGCAACAGCATCTCGACGTATTGAGCCAGGCCGTTGCAGCGGGCCTGCAGGCGTTGGCGGAAGGCGCCACGGCGCTCGACGTGGTCGAGAATTCCATCGTATTGCTTGAGGATTCCGGGATCTACGATGCGGGCAAGGGTTCGTACTTCAACACCAGGGGCTTTGTCGAGAATGACGCCTCGTTGATGGAAGGGCACACGGGCAGGGCCGGAGCCGTTGCCGCGATGCAGACCTTGAAGAACCCGATTCGCGCCGCGCGAATTGCGATGGAGAAGACGCCGCACGTCTTTTTCGTCGGCACCACCGGCGAATCCACCATGATCGAGCTGGGCGCGGAAGTGGTGGACGATCCGAAGATCTATTTCAAGGAATTTCGGCCGCCGAAGGCCAAAGAACCAGACGAGGAACACGGCACCGTAGGCGCTGTGGCGCTCGACCGTTGCGGTCACCTGGCCGCAGGCACCTCCACCGGCGGGACCTCGGGCAAGATGCCGGGCCGCGTCGGCGACAGTCCGATCATCGGCGCCAGCAGTTTCGCCAACACCAAATATGCGCTGTCGGCCACCGGTGTGGGCGAGTTCTTCATACAGCGGTCCGCGACCCGCGACATAGCCGCCCGGGCGGAGTATCTCGGCACGCCGCTAAAGGAGGCCGCGGACTATGTCATCGTCGACCTGATAGGCAACATTGACCAGGCGCAAGGCGGAGCGATCGCCATCAGCGCCGCCGGTGAGATCGTGCTCTCGTCCAACGGCTACGGAGTCCTTTACGGCTACGCCAGTAATGCGGTGCCGGTTACGGTCGGCGCCAAGGTCGAATAGCCAAGGTGCGAAGACTGCTTATGCTGGAATTCAGTGTGAGAAATACCCTTTATAGCGTCCAATTATCAACTTGGAATTTCCAAAACCTCCGGTTAATGTCCTATTTGTCAATTAGCTATCGTCTATAGAAGGTAATTCTTTTCTAATAGGGGTAATATATATCAACAAATACCCTCTATAAGCACCCCTGGTAATGAACTCCCTCAGTGACAAGTTCCTGAACAGCCTGACCTTCAGCGCTCAGCAAGCGTCCGTCATCAGGACGCTGGGAGAATGCCGAGGCAAGCAACAGCTTTACAAGCACCAGCGTCCCGAACTCCTGGACGCATTGCTTACCGTTGCAAAAATAGAGTCCACCGGTGCCTCCAACAAACTGGAAGGCATTACCGCGTCCGATGCGAGGCTCGAAGCACTGGTTCGCCAACACGATGCACCGAGAAACCGTTCGGAACAAGAGATTGCCGGCTATCGCGACGCATTGGAGTTCATCCATCAATCGCGTACGGACATGCCCGTCACCGTAAACGTAATGCGGCAGCTTCACCAGCGCATTCACAGCTATTTGCCGGATCCAGGCGGCAAGTGGAGAACTTCCGGCAATGAAATCGTGAAACGTGACCCCGATGGAAAAATCGTCAGGATTCGCTTCACTCCGGTATCCGCGGTTGCAACGCCTCCAGCCATGGAGAATCTCGTCGAAGGTTACGAATCGGCAACCAGGGACAACCGGGAGCCGCTACTCGTCGTTCCACTACTTATCCTGGATTTTCTCTGCATTCACCCGTTTCGTGACGGCAACGGTCGCATGGCGCGGCTATTGACGCTATTGGCCCTGTATCACGCGGGCTACAACGTCGGCCGATTCATCAGTCTGGAACGCGTCATTCAAGGCTCGCACAAGTCCTACTACGAAACCCTGGAAGCAAGTTCCCGGGGTTGGCACGAGAGCGAACATGATGTCATTCCATGGCTCGAATACTTCTGGGGCGTGATGTTACGCGCCTACAAGGAATTCGAACAACGTGTCGGGAGTCTCGATCAGCCCGGAAAAAGGAAATCGCAACGTGTCAGAGCAGCAGTAGAACGAAAGGTCAAGCCTTTTCGAATCGTGGACATTGAACAAGAATGTCCGGATGTCAGCCGGGAGACGATTAGGCTTGTGCTTCGGGCAATGAAGAAAGAGGGGTTAGTCGAACCAAGAGGCCGGGGCCGCGGTGCTCGCTGGCATAAACTGAGGTGACTTCTTCGGGCCAACAAGTAAGGATTTCACATGACCGCACAGCGAATCACCGAACTTCAGCAACAGATATTTGAACTGACCGGGGAACTGGGGACGCTTTTGAAGCAGAGCCCCCGCACTGAGGTTCCCAACTACAGCTTTGCATCCGGGGAAGGCGAGGTCAGCCTGCTCGAACTGTTTGCAGACAAAGATACCCTGCTGGCGATTCACAACATGGGGCAGGGGTGTCGCTACTGCACTGTTTGGGCCGACGGCTTCAATGGCTTTCTTCCGCACCTGGAGTCCGCCCTGTCGGTGGCGCTGCTGTCCAAGGACACGCCCGAGGTGCAGCGGCGGTTCGCGAACTCACGTGGATGGCGCTTTCGGCTCGCATCGCATGGCGGCGGTGACTACATTCGCGAGCAGACGGTTGTGGATGGACAGGACAACTATCCGGGCGCGGTGGTGTACAAGCGGCAAGGCGACAGGATTCTTCGCTACAACGCCTGTGTTTTCGGGCCCGGCGACCTCTACTGCTCCCTATGGAGCCTGCTTGCCCTGGCAGGGATGGGTGCGGAGGACTGGACACCCCAGTATTCCTATTGGCGGCGCCCGGAAGTGCTGGAAGACGGCGGAGAAAACGTCCTGGATTGAGGTCCTGAGGGAAGTCCCCGCGGCTAGTGGTTCGATATCCCCTGCAGCCCGTATCAGCCTGCCGCGGCTAGTGGTTCGATATCTCTCAGGTCGGTGGATGCCCGGGCGCGATCCAGGTCATACAGCTTCTGCAGGTTCAGCCAGAATTCCGGGGTCATACCCAGCGCGCATCCGATGCGAAGCGCCGTGTCCGCCGTAATGGAACGGCGCCCGTGCACGATTTCGTTGATTCTTCGTGGCGGCGCCCCGATCGCTTTCGCCAAACGGTACTGGCTGATCCCAAGTTCGCCAAGAATCTCGGCCAGGTGTTCTCCGGGATGAATGGGGTCGTTTGCGATCATGGTCATTTTGAACTCTGCCGAATAACAGAAGACATCGGTACTGGCGGGCAACCAATTGTCAGTCCGCTATCTCCTGGATTGAGGCCGGGGAGAAGTCTCCGGATCAGTCGTTATACAGTCCTGATTGATTGAGCTTGTGCAAGCGTTCCTCGATTTCATCGCCGGACATGCTGCTGTTGAGGTGATCCGACAAGATGTCGCCGGTGCGTGCAAAGGACCTGCGATCAATCTTTGATTCCTCGTCCCACAGCCTGGAGCGCCTGAGTGCTTTTGCGCAGTGCAGAAAGGCTTCGTGCACGGTCACGGCAATCGCCACAGCGGGCGTGTGCCTCCTGAACTCGAAGCGCGCCAATTCGGCCTGGTCGTCAATGATCGTCGCGTCGCCGTTGATACGCAGGGTCTCGTCCATACCGGGCACGAAGAAGATCAGCCCCACTTTGGGGTTGTGAAGGATGTTCGACATCGTATCCAGCCGATTGTTGCCGGGTCGGTCCGGTATCAGTAGCGTTTGATCGTCGGCGACATGCACGAATCCCGGAGGGTCGCCGCGCGGCGACACATCGGCGCAACCATCCGGGCGCGAGGTTCCGATGCACAGGAAGGGAGACCGCGCGATGAAGCCGCGGCAGTGCTTGTCCAGCTTCTTCTGGACCTTGAGAATGGCCCGTTCACCGGCGGCCGGGAAATGCTGCCGAAGCCTGGCCTCGGATTTGATTGTGTTGTGCTGAGCCATAGCGACTGATCGCCCACCGCGCCTCGCGGCACCTTATCACAGCCATGTCATGCAATCTCGCTGGTAGGACGTCTCCATAAGCAAGGTCTTGGCCTCGGTCACGGCTTGTAGCCGGCTATGCACGCCGAGTTTCCTGAAAATGTTCTTTAGATGAAAGCGAACCGTGTTTTCTGTGATACCCAGATTTCTTGCGATGACCTTGTCGGACAGCCCTTTCGACAATTCCTCAAGTACCTGATGTTCTCTTTTGCTCAATTTCGTCACGTCCTGATCCGCAAGTGCATTACCGAGGAGACTCAAGAGATGCGCAGCATGATCTCGTTCCGTTGCATTGGGTGACTTCATATAGGCCTCCAGCAATTCCACAATGAATGGCGCTTCATCCAGGACAAGCCGAACAAACCCTTCTCGCCGAACCGCAGTCAGTACCTCATTCAATACATCAAAGGATTTCCCCCGTTGCTTCGCGCGATAGAGTGCAAGCGAGAGCAGGAGAGAGTATTTGAGGACGGCCCTGGTGTGCTTGATCGCTTTTTCGATGTCGATGAAAAAGCACAATTCATCAATAGCCTTCTTATATCGTTTCTCGGCAATCAACAGTCGGCAGAGAGACGGGACGATACTGAAACGCTCCCTGATCAGTGAATTCTCATCGGTAGGGATCTTGTATTCGTCAAGCGACAGTCCGCTTTCCTGCACCAGTGTTCTGGCCTTTGTGATGTCGCCGGATCTCGTTAAGTGCCCGCAGCTGTTTGCCACCAGCAGGTGCCTGAGCTTTCTTAAGCCTTCCCTTTGAACATACTCGTTGGCGCCTTCCGTTTCTTTCCTGGCAGCGTCCAGGCCGTGAAGTTCATAGGCGATAGATGACGATGTTGTGTATCCGGCAGCGTAAATCTCGTACCAGGCTTCGCCATGCACCAGGCGCGTGTTGGTGTCTCCCAGCAAGTTCCTTGCCCGTGTTACGTCATTTCTTTCGAAATACCACTCCGCGGTCAGCACATTCGCCACCAGCTTCATGTCCTTATCGTCAGGAAAGTCCCTTCGGATAATGACTTGCGCTTTTCTGTATTCGGAGATCGCTTCATGGACGTGACCTTCCGCCAGATTGATTGCACCGAGATGAAGATGAAAATAGGCGTCTTGAAAGGGCAGTCCTATTGATATTCCGGAATTTGCAGCCTCTCGTGCCTCAGTGAATCGACCGTACTGCAATCCGGAAACACAAATCGTTATGTACAAGAACGCGCTCTGCGCGTCATGCTGGTCGTCATTGGCATCCAGCGCCGCTTTGAGTTCAGGGATGTAAGCCGCCGGATCGGAGCCCTCATAGAAGCTGATGCCGGATGCCAGGACTGTGATCTCATAATTGAGGCGAGCGTCGGTTGATGCCGCATTCAGACTGCGGACATGCTGAAGGATTTGCCTTGCTTCGGTCAGATTTCCGTCCTTGAGCAACACCAGGGCCCGGATCAGGTGCAGCCTGGGCCGACTCACGACAATGTCATCCGGCAACAAGGAATGGATAGTCCGGAGCCTGGCCATGCCCTCGCGGTCCCAACGCGTAAGTCCGCCGCCGGATTCAAAGAATCTCGCTGCTGCTTCTTTATCCCCCACTTCCAGGGCGTATTTCATGGCGCGGATTACGTGCCCCTTGTTTGCGGCCCAGGTGGCGGCTCGGAGACTTACTGATCGATACCTGTCGGAAAAGTGCAGCTTGAAATGATGCTGCAGAAATTCTCTCAGCAGTGGATGCAGGCGATAGATGCAATCGTCGGTTTCTTCGCGAACCAGGAAGCCGCGCAAATCCTGCATTTCATCCAGGAAGAGCTGGCTATCTGTTCTGTTCCTGATGAAATCCGCGGATTCCGCATCGATGTAGTCAAGGATACTGACTTCAGTAAGAAACTCTTGTTGCGCCTCAGGAACGAAATTCAGAAAGTGCTCCGAGAAATAGCTGCGAAATTCCTCCCTGGTTCCTCGAAATCGCCGCAAAAGTGCTTTGCGATCATGGCTGTTGGTTAATGCAATCTTCATGAACTGCAGGGCAATCGGCCAGCCGCCCGAGATTCTTGCGACTTGCTTGATCTGTGTCTTGTCGAGCAGGGGCTCCAGAAAGTTGGTCATCTCGAGATATGTGAACTTCATGTCATCGGCGTTCAGCTCCTTAAGCGCATCATTGAGCCGGTAATCGGACAAGGGCAACAAGCCCTTTGTGCGACCTGCAATGACAATATGGATATTCTTCGGCAAATACCGCAGCAAGGGCTCGACCACCGACTTTGTACTTTCGGCCTTGAGCGATTCGAATCCATCCAGCATCAGAACGAATCTCTCTTCGCTCATGGCTATTGCCGTAGCGAGCATTCCGACGACGGACCTGGGATCGAGATGAGGACCAAAGTCCCCCTCCGACATTTCGTCGATGGCACTGCTCAGCCCAATACTGTGAAGGGAGAAACAGAGATAGGTCGCCAACACACCCGGTTGATTGTCATCCTCATCCAGACCAAGCCAGGCCGTATTGATGCCCTGATCCAACAGGTCGCGGCGCCAATGGCTCAATAGCGCTGTTTTCCCGTAGCCCGCCGACGCCGAGATCAACGTTAGTTCTTTTCGCAGCCCGTCGTTAAGTTGTTGAATCAGTCGTGGCCTTTCGATCAACGAAACCAAATGCTCTTCGGGTTCAATTTTGGACTTGATGATCCAGGCCGGGAATGGTGACTTTTGTCGAAATTGACCGTTAATCTCAAAAACCCCCAAACAGAAAAACCGTGCCGTAAGTGCTTCTGTCGTATGTGACCTACCTGAAGAGGTAGGTTTCTTAAGTAATACACCCGATTCTAGGACCTACCTGAAACAGTAGTCAACCTACTGACCAGGAGATGCAGGTTTGCCCGGTAACAGTGTTACTTTTTTGTCGAGGGCAAAGTCGAGAAGGGGAGGCGATTCCAATGATCATAGGCGTCGATGTGGGAGGCACCAATACAGATGCCGTGCTTATGGATGGCACGAGGGTGATCGCTTCTCAGAAACTTCCAACAACATCCAACGTCAGCCTCGGCATTCTTGGCGCCATTCGATTGGTGTTGTGCCAATCCGGTATTTCGGCAGGCAAGATCCAATGCGTAGCGATAGGCACTACGCATTTCACCAACGCGCTCATACAGCGCGAAGGGCTATTGAATGTCGGTCTGATTCGCATTGCGCTCCCGGCATCATCAGGTGTCCTGCCTTTGAGCGACTGGCCGCCGGAACTTGCTGCAGCAATCGGCGCCAACATGGTCCTGGTAGGCGGTGGCTACCACGTAGATGGAAGCGTCGACTCCAAGTTGGATGAACTGGCCGTTCGTGACGCTGCCAGGCGCTTTCGTAACAATGGCTTGAAGAGCGTGGCAATCAGTGCCCTGTTTTCTCCCGTGAATGACGACATGGAAAGGCGCGCGGAAGAGATCATTCGAAATGAAATGCCCGAGGCGTCGGTAACTTGTTCATCTCAGGTTGGCAGCCTTGGCCTGCTGGAACGGGAAAACGCCGCCATCATGAACGCCAGCCTGGTAGACCTGTCGGCCAAGGTTGTGAAGTCCATTAAACAGGCCTTGAAAGAACTGCAAATCGAGTCGCCTTGCTACATCAGCCAGAACGACGGAACGCTGATGGCCGCCGAGGTGGCTGAGCGTTACCCGGTGCTGACGTTTGCTTCCGGTCCCACCAACTCCATGCGGGGAGCAGCGTATCTGTCCGGCGCCGCCGATGCCCTGGTCGCAGACATCGGCGGCACAACAACCGACATTGGCATGTTGACCAATGGCTTTCCGCGAGAGTCGTCGGTCAAGGTGGATATCGGTGGGGTTCGAACGAATTTTCGCATGCCCGATATTCTGGCGCTGGGCCTGGGTGGCGGAAGCCTGGTATCGAGAGGCCACAATGGCATTCGCATCGGACCGCAATCCGTAGGCTACCGGTTGCTTGATCAAGCCCATGTCTTTGGCGGCAAGACGCTAACCGCAACGGACATAGCCGTCGCAGCGGGATACGCAAAGCTGGGCGATCCAGTCCTGGTTGCCGAATTGCCGCGCAGAACTGTTGATCTTGCGGTCGCCGAGATTCACCGGATGCTGGCCGAGGGTGTGGACCGGATGAAGACAAGTGCCGAGCCGGTACCCCTTATTCTGGTCGGCGGCGGCTCGGTGCTTATTTGCCGGGACATTCCGGGAGTTTCCGAAGTGATCATCCCGGAAAACGCGGCGGTTGCGAACGCCGTAGGTGCGTCCATAGCACTGGTCGGCGGTGAGGTTGACACCGTGTATTCCTATGAAAATGTTGGGCGGGATGCTGCGATGGAGGCCGCTCGCGAACAGGCCGAACGGGCGGCTATCGATGCCGGCGCCCAGCCCGGCACCATTGAGATTACAAACGTTGAAGAGATTCCGCTCAGCTATGTGCCGGGCGCCGTAGTGCGAGTGCGAATCAAAGCCGCCGGCGCTTTAGCGCGGTTGGGCGTGAACACATGCTGAGGGCAAGTGACCCTCAATCCCGCCGGTGCAGGCGGACATTGACTCTAAATCGATCGTGGAGAAGTGAGATGAGTAAAGTTGGAACAAGAAGGGTGTTGGCAATGACGTCATGGGTAGGCCTTGCATTGACTGGTTCTACGTCAGTCATGGCCCAGGAGCAGCCTGCCGCGGTGCTGGAAGAGATAGTGGTCACTGCGAGGCAACGCGCGGAGAACCTGCAGGACGTGCCGGACGCGATTACCGCGTTCAGCGGACCGGAGATTGAAAGGTTGGGTATCGACAGCTTCGAATCGTACGTAAACCGGACGCCCAACTTCCTGGCCCGGCAGGGCTTCCGTGCCGGCGTGGTGTTTGTGACGATTCGCGGCATAACCACCGGACAACAAGGATTCCCACCGATCTCCTATACCGTCGACGGTGTTAAAGCCGGCATGCTTGATGCCCTCAATCCCGGCACCCTGTTCGACTTGGAGCGGATCGAGATCCTGCGCGGACCGCAGGGGGCTCTATACGGTAACGGCGCAATTGCAGGGGCGGTCAACATTGTGACAAAGGCCCCTCGCGACGAATTCGGCGGTGAGGTGCGAGTGTCTTACGCCCAGGGCAATGATCGAACCCTTCAAGGCATGGTTTCGGGCCCGCTTGTTGAAGAAAAAGTTTCGTTCCGGCTGACAGGCTTCGTGCGGAGCTCGGATGGCCTGACCGATTCAACCACCGGCGATGACATCGATTTTGTCGACCAGAGCTCCCTTCGAGCACAGCTGTTGTTCACGCCATCCGAGAACTTGAGCATCGATTTGCGGGCTTCCTACTCCGACGTCAACGCAGGGGCCGCCATGCAGGAGCGCTTCGAAACCTTTGAGCAAGTCAACCGTTTCGGCAGCGAAGACTTCAGCGTTGATCGCGGCATCATTGGTGAAGAAAACCGGGAATCAACCGATGTATCGGCGAAGATCGACATCGAGTTTCCGTTTGCCACGCTAACTTCCGTGACCAGTTCCGTGACCATGGATCAGGACATCTACGGGTCCGCCAGTTGGTCTCGACCCCCGGCGCTCGGCGAACTGCCCATTGGGAGTATTTTCGGTCCCATCCTTGGCGAGAATGCAATGCCGGGAGAACCCTATGACCACTACCAGGAACTGGCGGACAACTTTGAGGTTTTCTTCCAGGATGTGCGCCTGACATCGGCCGGCGATGGGTCGGTTCGTTGGATCGCAGGCGTCGAGTTCCTGGAGCGAACGACCGAGACCAATCTCGATCTCGGCTTGCTGCTTGCTCCCGCGCCGGGCTCCATTTTCAGCATCTTCAGCCGATTCGACGACAAGAAAGATGAGATATTCGGCATCTACGGGCAAGTGAACATTGACCTGACGGATGCTTATGAGCTGACGATCGCGGGCCGCTACGATGAGAACACTTACAGCACGCGTCAGTTTGACGGGGCCACCGGCGCGACCATTCCGAACCTGGATGGCAATGGCAATTCGGTTGAGCAGTTGACGGCCAAGGATGCCCAGTTTCAGCCCAAGGTCCAACTCTCCTATGACTGGTCCGACGATCTCATGACCTATCTGACCTATGCAAGAGGATTTCGCTTTGGCTTCTACAATTCCGGCAACCTGACCAAGCCCGAAACAACCGATAATTTCGAACTGGGCTTCAAGGCCATGTTAGCGGATAACCGTCTGTCACTGAACGGCGCCGTCTTCAAGATTGACTACTCGGACCAGCAGCAGTCCACAATCCTGGCGGAGCCACCGTTCAGGTTAACGACCAATGTGCCCAGCACGGATATAAGTGGCGTCGAGTTGGAGTTCTTATGGCGTGCCAGTGATCGTATCGAACTCAGTGGTGGTTTCGGATACCTCGACGCGAAGATTACGGAACAAGACGTTCGGCCGGATGGTGTTCCCGAATGGACGTCGAACCTGGCGCTTGAATACACGCGACCCGTGGCCAATGGCAAGGAGTTATTCGCGCGATTCGATTGGCGTCACCAAGGGAACTTCTTTATCAATGAAAGTGGCTATACATTCGACATCCATCCGGTGGACCTGGTCAACGTGCGAATTGGTGTGGAAGGCGATAGCTGGACCGTTGCAGCCTATGTCAAGAATGCCCTGGACCAGCAATACGCGAGCGACCCTGGGTTCCTGGGCTTTTTTGTCCGCAATTTCAGCCCGCCGCGCTCGATTGGCGCGGAGTTGCGCTATCGGTTCTAGTGAATCCCTGGCTTCCTGGGGGCAACCCCGGAAAATGTAATGGAGGATAGCCTCTGGAACCTCGATATTGACGACGTGGCGCAAATCGCGTTGGGTGCGTCTTTGCTTGGCGCCGGAGGCGGAGGAGATCCGTACATTTCATTGCTTGCTGCGCGGCAAGCCTTTGCGGCCGGCGGTCATCAGGCGAACCTGATCAAGGTCTCCGATCTCGATGATGATGCGCAGGTGCTATGCGTCGCAGGTTTTGGCGCTCCCACCGTCGAGAAAGAGCGACTATTTGAACTGTCGCATCTCATGCACTCGATTCGAACGCTGGAGGAGCACATCGGGCGCAGGGCGGATGCCTTGATTGCCGCTGAAATGGGAGGTTGCAATGCCCTGATTCCCATCCTGGCTGCCACCGATTGCGGGCTTCCCGTCATTGATGGCGATGGCATGGGGCGCGCCTTCCCCGAGCTTCAAATGACCAGCTACTCGATTCATGGGATCTCGGCATCTCCTTTCGTCATGACTGACGAGCACCTGAACACGGTCATTTGCCAAAGCAGCGACAACAAGAAGGGCGAGGCGCTGGCACGAGCCGTGTGCGTGGGAATGGGTTTGTTTTCGCTCCTGTCAGCCTACGCAATGTCTGGACGTGAGGCGAAGCGAGTAGTAATCCCGGATACCGTAACCCTTGCTCACGCACTCGGGAAGGCTATCGAGAATGCAAGAACCGGAAATAACCCGATTGAAACGTTGATGGAGGGTATTCGGTCGAAGGCCGAAGGCACCGAAGTGGTCCAGCTGTTCGACGGCAAAGTAGTGGACGTTTGGCGTTCAACCGAGAGAGGATTTGTGGTCGGTTGGCTTGACCTGGCCCCTTTGAACGGGGGCGGCCATCGAGCTCACATCGAATTTCGAAACGAGTACCTGGCATTCACGCTTGATGGCGTGCCTCGCGCTCTGACGCCGGACCTGATTTGTGTCGTTGACAGCGAAACCGCCGAACCCATTCCGACACCGGATATCCGATACGGCCAGAGGGTGACCGCTCTCGGCTTGTCGTGCAATCCGGTTTTTCGAACCGAACGTGCCTTGAAGGTGGTGGGCCCTGAGGCGTTCGGCATGAACTACACCTATCGCTCGCTGAAGGAACTTGGCAGTGCTTGATTCATGCAAGCGCTGAAGAGTGTGCAACCCGAGCGTCTGACGGACAATCACTCCCGCGGCCCGGTGCCGGACCGCGAAACGGTAAGCGGCACGGCCATCGCCGTAGTCATCATTGGCGTGAGCATTACCTTGCCGGCATTTCTTGTCGGCACCAAACTGATCGGAGCCCTGGGACTGATCGACGGCGTTCTGGCCATCTTTCTCGGCGGGCTCCTTACTGCTTGTGTTGGCTACCTCACGATGCGTGTGGGTACTGAGACCCGGCTCTCGACCTATAACGTAATTCTGTTTTGCTTCGGCCGGACAGGGTCGCACATCGTCAACCTGATACTCGCCGTTACCTTGTTCGGTTGGTACGGAGTTACCGCGGCACTGTTTGGGCGCGCGCTTTCTCAAATGGTGGAGAGCACGTTCCAGGTTCTCGTGTCGCCCCATATCTTCACAATTGCCGGCGGCGTCCTGATGGTGGTCACGACCATATACGGTTTTCGCGCCATAGATCGTTTGAGCCGAATTGCGGTGCCGTTGCTCGCCGCTTTGCTCCTGTACGGAGTCTGGGCGGTTCTGGATGGCGCCAGCTTGGCGGAACTTAGCGGCGTGCCAGGGCGGCCCCATGAGGGACTTGCATCCATTTCCGCCGGGATTTCCATCGTAATCGGGAGCTTTTTCGTTGGCGTCACGCTGGTTCCGGACCTTTCCCGTTTCGCGCGCGGCCGCAGGGATGCGATAACCGGCGCATTCTTGAGTTACGGCATCGGGTTTCCAGTGATCCTGTTGCTGTCGGGCCTACCGGTGCTGGTGTCTGCCGAGCCGGACCTGATTACGTCAATGACCAGCCTGGGTCTCGGCATTCCCGCGTTGATCGTGATGGTATTTGCAACCTGGACCACGAATATCAACAACTTGTACTCCGCCTCATTGAGCATCGCCCGGATCATGCCGAAGGTCCGGGACTGGGTTATCACACTGGTCTCCGGAGTGATCGGCACGCTGTTGGCGCTTGCCGGGATCATGGACCACTTTGTCAGTTTCCTGATTCTGCTGGGAATCATTGTTCCACCCATCGCCGGCGTCTACCTGGTGAACTACTTCCTGATCCGGCCGACCCGAATCAACGTCGAGCAACTGGACGCGGTTCCTGATTTTCGCTGGGACGCGATTGGGTCCTGGGCGATTGCATGTGCGCTCGGATTTCTCGAGAGAGCGCAGGGCTGGAGCATTACGAGCGTGACCGCAATCGACACGCTGCTAATCGCCATGGCCGTGCTTTGGACCTGGAACAGATTTCAATCGAGAGCTCGTGTTTCTCTTAAGCGGGCGAGCCGGCGGTTTTGATTCAAGCGCCTAAAGTTAACCGGCCGGTATGTCCGGGTTCAGATACAAGTGGGACTGGGATTGGGGGACTTTCGCACCTTTGTCCCGAAGGGAGCGTAGCGAACCAATCACACACCCGGCTCAGCCTTCAGGATGGCTCTGAGTGAACCGGTATAGTCCCATAAAGGCTTGATTTGACTGGTGATTCGTGCTATAGTTCCGGGCACGTCAACGGACTGAACGGAGCCTCGAAATGGACCTTCACCGCACTTCCTCCCGCGCCCCGGTTTGCGACGCTGAGCGTCCTCCGAGTGGCGCTTTTGAGTTGCCGGCAGCCAGCGCTGCACAGTTTGCCCACCCGGATGCTGACGTCCGGATGGCTGCTGGGGCTCGCGAAGAGGGGGCCCTCAATACCCTGGAAGCACAGATCACCCGATTGTGGGGGCACATCAACGCGGCCACGGCGCAGTTTCTGGCCCTGCTGACGGAGTTCGACCGCAAGGAAGGCTGGGCCCAGCACGGCATGGCGAGTTGCGCTCATTGGCTGAGCTGGCAATGCGGCATCGGCCCGGTGGCGGCGCGCGAGAAGGTGCGCACGGCGCGGGCCCTGGAATCGCTGCCGAAGATCGCGGAAGCCTTCGGCGAGGGCCGGCTGTCGTATTCGAAGGTGCGCGCCCTCACGCGGGTGGCCACGGCGGCGACGGAGGACACCTTGCTGCACATTGCCTTGAACGGCACGGCGGAGCATGTGGAGCGCACGGTGCGGGGGTTTCGGCGGGTGCAGCGCGATAATCGAGCGTGACGAGGCCGAAGCCGTGCACGAGCGGCGCTACCTGGACTGCCGGCGGGAAAGCGACGGCAGCGTCAGGCTTGAGGCCCGTCTGGCTCCGGAGGTGGGCGAAATGCTGCTCAAGGCGCTGGAAGCGGCGGAAGCGCAACTTGAGGAGCCGGGCGCGGATACCGAGGGAACCGGGGCGCAAAGCAATGGCAAGCCCGGGGGCATCGAGCGCGCCGAAGCGGCCGAGTCCGCGCATTCGGTATGCGGAAGTGTTTCCGCGGAAACACCCGGCCCTCGACCGGTGCTGCGGCAATGGCGAGGTGCGGCGCCGGGCGGCGCTTCCGCGGAAACACCTCCTCGGAGCGCCAGTCAGCGGCGTGCGGATGCGCTGGAGCACATCCTCGAGCGGTTTCTGGCCGGGAAGTGTTCGGGTTCGGCGGCCAGTGCTCATGAGCTGGTGGTGCACATCGCCCACGACGCGTTGCGTGACGTGCCGGAGAGCACGGGCGCGTCGTTTGAACACGGCGGCCGGGTGGCGGTGGAGACGGCGCGGCGGCTGGGTTGCGACGGGGCCTTGCTGGGCGTGGTCAAAGGCGCGCAGGGCGAGCCGCTGGCGGTCGGGCGCCGGACCCGGGCGGTACCGCCGGCCATCCGTCGCGCGCTGCGCGTTCGCGACGGCGGCTGCCGCTTCCCGGGCTGCGATCGTTCCCGCCATTTGCACGCCCATCACATCCGGCATTGGGCCGATGGCGGCGAGACCGCCCTGGGCAATCTGGTGACCTTGTGTTCGTTTCATCACCGGCAGGTGCACGAGGGGGGTTATGGCGTTCGCGTGCGCCAGGGTGGAATCGAATTCACGCGTCCGGATGGCCGGGTGATCCCGCCGGCGGGCCGAACGCACAGCGGGTGTTTCCGCGGAAACACCTGTGCAGCCAGCGGGGCACGGCGGCTGGCGGCGTTCAATGCGGCGCGCGGCCTGGCCATCAACGCCCACACCGCCCGCTGCGGCTGGGGTGGCGAGCGCATGGACTACAACATCGCCATCGATGCCCTGTGCCGGGAGGCGGGCCATACCTGAACGGCCGCCTGAACTGTGGATGAGCCACCTATGGTTCCAGCACAGTCCCGGATGTAGCGATAGCGCTGTCGGAATCGACCCTTGGGCGGATCCTGGCCAAAGGCGTTGGCTTGGGCCGGATCGCCCCGTGCGCCTTCTGCCGCGGGCGGGTTACGGCCAAGAAACGGCGCACCTTCGCGAAGGGGCACGCGCAGCGCGAGGACTTGCCGTATCCGGTGCGCTCCATCCAGAGCCTGCCCTCGCGAATGCGGGGGTCGATGGCGGCAGCGAGTCCCGCGCCGAGTTCGAGGACGCCTGCCAGGCGCTGAACCTCCCCCTGGCCGTCCTGCCCCCAAAAAGCCCTCAACTCAACGGCGTCGTCGAAACGGCAAACGACAGCTCACGAACCGAGTTCTGGAACCTCTACGACGGCAACCTCACCGTCAAAAACGCCGGCCCCGCACTGGCCGAATACCAACGCTTCTACAATCACGTACGGCCCCACTACGCACTGGACTTGATGACCCCTATGGAATACCTTCTCCAAAACAGGCCAGCCGAATCCGGCCAGTCTCAGATGTAGTGAACCGGTACACGGTAGTGACCTGAAGCGTCAAATGGTTTAGGGTTATGAAGGGTTTCGGGCTAATCAAGCCCGATGACGGCCCAAAAGGACGAACTTGTCTCTATTTCCACTGTCATCGGTACCTCATGAATGATCTTTCCGCCCAGGCCGGGCAAGAACTCTCGCACTTAGCCGCCAGGCTGTCACAATACTGTCGGGCACGATTGGGTCGCGCCATCTGGGAACTCTCCATCACCGGGGTGTCGTTCCTGGGCTGCTGGCTGGGGGCGTTGCTCGGCGTCGCTTACGTGCATTGGCTGTTCGCGTTTCTTGTCCTACCTGCGGCCGTTTTTCTTATCCGCCTGTTCATGATCCAGCACGATTGCGGCCACGGTTCCTTTTTCCGTAACCAAAAGTGGAACGATCGGGTTGGGCGTGTCATCGGAGTTCTCTGCTGGACGCCGTACGCCTATTGGCGCCGCCTGCATGCCGGCCACCATGCGACGTCGGGAAACCTGGACAGGCGCGGTACTGGAGATATCGCTACGCTTACGGTCACTGAATACCGGAGCCGGACCCCCTGGGGCCAGTTCAAATATCGGCTTTACCGAAATCCGCTTGTGCTGTTCGGGTTTGGACCCTTCTATATATTCATCTTGAAGCACCGCATGCCGCTTGAATTGACCCACGAACTCAAGGATGGCTGGATCAGCGTCATGGCCACCAACGCGGCCATTATCGGTCTCGCCATAGTCGCGTCGATTGTGGTGGGTCCCACCACCTTTGCCATCGTCCATCTCGCGACGATATTGTGTGCCGGCACGATCGGGGTGTGGCTGTTCTACGTGCAACATCAATTCAAGGAAACGCGATGGGACGGTCACGAGAAGTGGAATTTCCGCCGGCATTCCATCGAGGGCAGTTCCTACTATGACCTGCCCGCGCCCCTGCGCTGGCTCACGGCCAACATCGGCATTCATCACGTTCATCATCTGAAATGCCGCATCCCGAGCTATCGGCTCTACGAGTGTCTCAAGGACATTCCCGAACTGCGCAAAGTCAATCGACTGACATTGTGGGAGAGCCTCAAATGCATACCTTTGGCTCTATGGGATGACAGCCGGCGCGAGCTGATCTCGTTTCGGAGCTTCCGAAAGATGGCGGCTACCCAATAGCAAGAAGGTTCTTGTGCCGGGCGGCGCCCGTCGACGGGGAACGCATGAGCCTGCTGGTCACGGCCAAAGTGCAGGCGGTCGCACTGATCGCTGCCGGGACGACCATTCTCTGTGGAGCGGCATCCGCGGGTGATGTCTACCTGCGGGCCGGGATCGGCCTCGACCGCCCAACTGATACCACGTTCACGGACAGCGACTGTTCGAGCGCCTCGCCGGCGGCGCTCTACGGCTGCGGCCAGGGCAGCGACGGCGCGCCCTACCGTTCGCGCGGCCGGTTTGGCACGCCGCCTGTTCTGGAAGCCGGGCTGGGTTACGCCGCTACGCCGGCAATACGAATTGAGGTCCTGGTCGAATACCGCCCGCGGCTAGCCTTCGACGGCCACGCTAATTTCCTGGATCCGGAGCGTGAGCAGTCCGTCGCGGCGGACCTTTCATCACAGTCGGCCATGGTCACAGGCTATATCGACCTGCCTGGTCTCGGCCTGCCGAAGCTCGGTCCCTTTGCTCCGTTCGTCGGTGCCGGCGCGGGCGTGGTCCGCACCCGCATTGAGGAGACGCACATGACGTTCCCGAGGACGACCACTGTCGTGCCGGGCGCAAGCCGGACCGGGTTCGGCTGGATGGTAGCCGCAGGGGTATCGGCAGCACTGGGCGAGCGCGTGACACTCGACCTTGCCTGGCGCTACACGGCCCTCGGCGAATTCCGCACCGGCCGGGGCGCAGGCCGGGTGATCTGGCGCGACGGGAGCCGCGAGCCCCTACCGCTAAATCTCGCCGAAACCCGGGCGCGGCTCCGGAGCCACGGGCTCCGGCTATCCCTGCGTTATGGGTTGTGAGACGGAAGCGCGGCCGATTCAAGGGCGATAGCGTCAGCGCTATGTTCCGCGCCCCCACCCCCGTCAGCCCACCTCATCGCCACCAACGCGCCTGCGCCAAACACCGCGTAGGAAGCAATCAGCGCGTACAGCTTTCCATCGAAGCTATATCCCACATACGCTCCAAGCGGCACCGATACAATCCCGGATAGCGACGCGACCACTGTCGCTCCCACGCCGGCCATATGGCCCAAGGGCTCCATGGCGAGCGCACTGAGATTGCCGAACAGCAGTCCGACGCTCAAGAAAATGAACAGCAGGTAGGCCATGAACAGCCAGAATGGAGGAACACCCCCATAGACGAAGGCCAGCCCCCAAAACGCGAACGACGCGATGGTGGCGGCGGTCATCGCCACCCTCGAGAGCCGGCGCATCCCATACTTGAGCACGAGACGGCCATTCACAATCGAGGCGCCACCAATGACAAACGCCAGCGCCCCGAAATACAGGGGGAAAAGCCGGCCGGTCCCATACACGTCCTGGAAGATCTGCTGAGCCGCACTCAAGTAGGCTAGAAACGGCGCAAACACGCATCCGCTGGCAAGCGTATATCCGAGTGCAGTACGAATCTTGACGACTTCCACCACCGCTCGGCCGATGGACCGGGCGGAGAACGGGCGCCGGCCGGCCGCCGGCAGCGTTTCCGGCTGTCGAATTGCAAACCAGACGAACGAGATTGCGGCAACGCCAAAGAAAGCGGTGAATATCGCGCGCCAGCCTGCCAACGCCTGGATCCCCTGCCCGAGGGCCGGTGCGATCGTCGGAACAATGATGAAGACCGCCATTGTGAATGACATCAGCCGCGCCATCTGGCGACCCGAGTACTGATCGCGCACCAGGGCCATCGTCACGACGCGCGGAGCCGCGACCCCGATGCCCTGCAGCACACGACCCGCAATCATCATCTCGAAGCTGCGGGCGAAGATGCTCATGAGACAGCCCGCCATGAACAGAATGAGTCCCGCATGGATCGCGGGCTTGCGTCCAATACGGTCGGACAGCGGGCCGAAGACGATCTGACCCAGGCTTAGTCCCAAGAACACCGCCGTAACGACGAACTGGACGTCGTTGCGATGCACTACCCCGAGGTCTCGGCCGATCGCGGGCAGCGCCGGCAGCATCGCGTCGATCGCCAGCGCCACGAGCGATATCAGCAGCGCGATCAGCGGGACGAATTCGCCCACGCGAAGGGCAGGTGCGGCGGCTTTGGGGGTCATTGTTGCTCTCGGGGCGCTCGTGCCATTGCGCTGGTGCAATCGTTGGCACGAGTTGGACAGATGGGGCTGGAGGAATTGTACTTTGTTGAATTCTTGACCATTGCAGGAGAAGTTAGTATTGAGGGATGAGCAATGAATCCAAGCCGTACCGTGCGCCGTGGATTTCCTGGGTGATGGCTTTCTGTTGGGTGTTATTCCCGCTCGCAAATACTGTGCGCTGGCTGCGTGAACTGGGCGAAGACCCCCAAGCCCGGTGGATTCCGGACGAGCTATTGATTTTCGGCACCTTCGCAGGGCTGTCTTTTCTGCTCTTCTTGCTGTTGATGTGGAACTTATGGAAGGCAAAGAAACAACGCCGGTCTGTACCAAAGTAATCCCACGGCATTTCTTGATAGGTCGCCTTCTGCCAGTCAGTCAAAATGAACGCCAAAGCGGCTAGAAAAAATGTGCGAAGTGTGATTTGCAGCGCACTGATATTGTCATTTGCCGCGTGCTCTCCCAGCGATATTGAAGAACAGGAGGCGAATGCCGCTGGTCCTGCGAGCGATGCGGAGTATGACGGCGTTTATTTCAAACGCGGCAATCTCGTGGTTTCGGACCTGGAGAGAGCCTGCAAGATCTGGATTGATCTGTTCGGCATGCAAATTGATACCGTAACTTCACAAGACACCGATTCTCTGGCCTATGACCTTTTCAATGTTCCCAGGATCGCTCGCACGCGTTTCGCTACTCTCAACGCCGGCCCGCGACAGATGCGAACCCTGGGCATTTACGAAGTAACCGGTGTGCCTTTCGAAGTGCAGGATGGAATTCGCCGGGGCAGCGTGGTTATCAATGCAAATGGTCGCTTGGACGAAATCAGGGCGGCTTTGCCTGGACTGGGCCTTGAGATGTTGCGTGAGAAAAAACTCGTGACTGACGACCAGGGGGTTGGAATTGAGACCGGGTTTTATGACTGGGACGGTAATCTCATCGTCCTTTATGAGCTGCCGGGTGCGGAGGGATCGATCACGCCAACACCCGTTGGCTGAAAGTGGCGCACGTTTCGTGTCACCACGGAAAGCCCGTGCTCAAGAGCGGTGGCAGCCACCAATAGATCGGCGCTGTCGTTGCCAACCTTGGCGGAAAGCTGCCCCCACCTGCGCGCGACGGCCAGATTCACGCCCAGTATGTGTTCGCCGTATAGCGTAATTACGCTGTCCAGCCACAAGGCCAGCGTGCGCGCAAAGTCCGGGTTGGAGCGCTGTTGACGAACTACGCCACGTTCAATTTCGCCGATGGAAACAACGCTCAAATACAAATCTGCCGCCCGTTGTTTCGACATCCATTGGGCGACTTGGGGATATCGCTCCCTTCTACGCAATGCGGACAGGACATCCGTGTTGATCAGGAACATCAGAAATCCATCGGTCTGGGGGCCAAATGAAGACGATCGAACTCCTCGCTGTCCTGTGGTATTGCGAGAAGAAGATCGGCAAAACTGGGCGCCGCCGCTTTTTCCATGTGGCGCAGGCGCTCATACTCGGCCACCGCGAGTACGACCACGGCCGGCTTGCCGCGTCGGGTTACTTGTTGCGGGTCGCCGGCAAGCGCAGCGTCAACAACGGCGCTGAAGCGATTCTTGGCGTCTTGAAGCGGCCACTCGACCATGAGGATTTCTCCGTCCACCCAACTGGCTAGATTGTTCATCTAGCCAGTTGGGTTGTCAAGCCTTTTTCGCGCATGGCCCTCGTTGAGCTGTGGCCCAATTGAAAGCCGTTACTTCAGCGGTGTGGCATCCGGCCAAGCGTAAGATTGCAGGATCGTGTTATCTCCCCAAGGGGCATTGCCAGACTAAGTAGGCCCGACCTCCAGAAGCTACAATCGGGCGAGCCGCCGGTTCCCGCAAGGTTTTCGCAACGGAGAATAAACAGTTGGCTACGACACCTTTTACCCTGATTGATACAAATGCGGTGCCCTGGGAGGACAACCCGGGCATCCCCGGTTTCAAACGCCGGCTGTTGGCTTTTGACGACGCGAAAAGGGCCGAGATCAGAATGGACTACGTGCCACCCGGGACCATACCCGACGTGCTCCAGCTACCTCACCGTCATTACCATAAATCCGTAACGGAACGGGCCTATACCTTGTTCGGCGACTTTCCTCACTGGGAGTTTTCCGGGGTTGAGGACCAGGAAGGTGAATTGATCACGTTCCGCCGCCATCTGTTCATGGACCGGCCGCCCAAGAGTATTCATGGGCTCATGCCCGAACCCCTTTCCGAAACGGGATCGGTGCTCCTTTACTGGAACACGGGTCCGGGCACCGGTGTGGCCGAGCCGGAAGCGGCACAGGAAACGGTTACGATTCCGTTCGACGGCAGTGCCGATGATGCCCGCACGGATTTTGCCGATTGCCGCCTCCTCGATAGCGGCGACCTCGGCTGGCAAGAGCATTCCTCCGTGGCAGGCTGGAAGATCAAACCCCTGGCCGAGGCCGTTGAACACTCCGGGGCGGTCTGCCTGGTCCACATTCCCGCCGATTGGACTGCGTCAGGCGAACCCCTGGAGGTTACTGCGTATGAGACACCGCCCTGGCTGTTCGTCCTTTCCGGCGAAGTTAGCCTACAAGTTGCGGAGAACGGAACGCGACACGACCTGGGCCTGCGGGAAGGGGCGTTTCTCTTGTGGCGTGCTGGAGCGGTGCTTGGCGTACCGCAAGAATCCGCTACCGATGGCGGCTGCGTGGTGCTTTGTGTCGGCCACGATTTGTCCCGGACTGGCGGGCGCTGATCAGAACTCATGGGTCCAGTCGCGTTTGCCGATTTTGATGATTCGCCATGGTTGATCGAACTTGTCCCAAACGTTGGGAACAAGTCAATTCCGGGTGATATGATCGAATGAACCCTCCACTTCGTTGAGCCAATAGAGGGTCGTATTTGGAACCGAGAATCTGGTGGTCTGTAGCGGGAGGTTTTGGTGCATACCTGTTTGGGAAGAGGGTTGATTTTCACACTCGTGGGCGTTTGGGCCACCGGCCTGCACGCCCAGACTGAAAGCTCGGCGTACGAGCTATCCACCTATCTGGTGCGAATGCCGGTAGCTTGTGGTGACGAAGTGGGGCGGAGTGAGCCCTATGTGGTTGTCAAACGACTGGATCCGGAGCTTGAGGACCAGATCGACATCCTGGAGAGAAGAATCAAGGTGGTCGTCGGATCCAAATCCATGAGGAAGAGTGAATCGACACTGGATGACTTGGCTGAGCGGGAGAGAAACAGCCGGGCCGCCCCCCTTTCCGAGGATGAGAAGAGCAGGTTGGCAAGCCTGCGAGACGCCAAGGAAGCTCATGAAGCTGCTCGACCTCGTCGTAAAGATACTATTGAGTTGCCTGACGTTACTATTGAATTGCCTGAATTGCCTGCTGAATTTCGTGACGATGCTAATGAATTTTCGGACGATGACGAGTTAGAGGCGCTTGAGTCTCGGGTATCTCTTTCCGAAGCGGAAAAAAGGACTCTGGACCAGGGGCAGGAGTTGATGGACGAGTGGTCTCGCTTGGAGAGTCAGCTTTGGGTGACGTCCAGACCCAACAACCCCAAATCCATAGTTGTATATCCGAACGACGATATCGAAGTTGTTATATGGGAGAGTGATTTCTTTGCGGACGACAGGTGTTTCAGTACGATCGTCACGCTTGATCGCGATACCCTGGATAAGGGATTTGTTGACGTCGAACAGACCGCCGCGGTGGGAGGCCGAGCCGTGCGCCGGGAATTGTTGCTCCTGAGGTTTTCCCCCGTTCAATAAGCGCAGTTCAGGTCGGTCGATCGGAGTGACCATGCCAAGCTTCCAACATTCCCGGATGTTGGATCACGCCACAAACGGCACACATCCGCACAAGCCCATGAGTACACGCCGCAAGAAAAGGAGCACACCATGCCCATACTGCCCACGATGAATCGCCGGCATCTGCTGGGAGGCCTTGCTGCCGCGGGTGCGTCCGGCTTCGCCGCTCCCGCGCGCGCTGACGCTTCGCCGTCGCGCCTGCGCATGGGAGTGTCCGTGCCGCCCCCGGTACTGGGACCGCGCATGAATTTCGAGCAGGCCGACAAGATCATGGCCGAACTCGGACTCGACGCCATTGTCCTGGGGGCGGGCAAAAATGTTTACCATGCCACGGGGCTTGATCTGACAGCGACCAAGATGGGCCATACCCCCGGGGTCTACGCGCTGATCACCCGCAACCAGGACCAGCGCCTTTCGCTCATCGCGCCGTCCTTCCTCTACTACTACACCATCGCCATGGATCACCGGCATTCGGACTTCCCGGCATACCTCTATGCGGGACCCGGTGAAGAAGTAGAGGACGCGGAGCTGAGTCTCGACGAACTGCCGCTTTATCCGAACCTCGAGCACGAGCCGCTCGATCTCATCGAGTCCACGCGCCTCAGCATGGTCGAGCGCGCCGTGCGGGCGGAAGCGGCCCGGCCCAATCTCAAGTTTGCACTGGCCAACGCGTTGAAGGACACCGGCGTGGCCCGTGGGCGTATTGCCACCGACTTGCAGCCCGTGACGCGCAATGTCACGCAGGCCGCCGAACAGGCCACCATCGTCAACGCCGATGACGCGCTAAGGCGCATCCGGCCGGTCAAGTCCGACGTGGAAATCCAGCTTATGCGCTATGCCGCCCAGGCCAACGCCGAAGCCGCATTACAGGCGGCCTCCACCGTTCGCGCCGGCGCCGATGTGCGGGAACTTCGCGCCACTTTCTTTGCGGCCGCAGCCGCACGGGGTATGCGCGGCGTGTTCATGGTCATCGACCGGGTCAGTTCGCCCACCTACTCGGCCAATCTGCGCGACGGCCAGTGCTTTTCCATCGACTGCGTCAGCGAATACATGGGCTATCACGGCGACTTCGCCCGCGCAATCTACATCGGCGAGCCGTCCAACCGCATGCAGAAGGTGTCCGAACTCACCGGCAAGTCATGGGACCATGTGCGCGAGAACCTCAAGCCCGGCTTGAAGTTCTCGGACGTGCGGCGCATGGGCCGGGAGGCGCTGCGCAAAATGGGCGCGGACTTCTCCATATCGTTCAGCCCTCACTCGGTGGGGCTGTACCACACCGACCACGTGGGCGCCATGGGCTCGCCGCCGCGTGAAGATATCAGGCTTGAGCCGCGCATGATCCTCAGCGTGGACTGTCCCATGGGCGCCACCGGCATGGGCGGATCCTCCCACCTGGAAGACCTCATGCTGATCACGGAAGACGGCGCCGAGCCCATCAACAGCATCGGCACGAACGTGGTGCGGGTATAGCGATGTACTGGCCCGAAAATCGGGAAGCAGGTCAAATGCTGAGTAAAGCAGGGGGATGTCAGATTAGGCTTTTTCCAGCCACATGAATGAAACGGACAAGGACACGGTGTCCCATTGGAAGGAAGCCCGGTCTGCATTGCTTTGCACTGATCCAGTACTTGGCCGCCTCATTGTTGCCGCCAAAGGATCTGTTCTCAGGCCTCGAAACGATGCGTTTTACTCACTTTCACGCTCCATCGTGGGGCAGCAAATCTCCGTTCATGCTGCGCAGGCCGTATGGCAGCGACTGATCGCGCGCCTCGGCGAAATGACGCCAACAGAGGTGTCGAGCCATTCCGAGGAGGCATTGCATTCTTGCGGACTGTCGCGGCGCAAGGCTGGCTATCTTCTTGGCCTGGCCGAGCATTTCAATGAAGGTGGGTTTGGCCAGAGTTCATGGGATCGTATGGATGACGAGACCGTAGTAGACACGCTGGTCAAGATCAAAGGGATCGGTCGTTGGACGGCTGAAATGTTCCTGATATTTCACCTGGTTCGGCCAGACGTATTCCCCACTACAGATGTAGGCATTCAAAAGGCGATTGCCCGCCACTACAACGGCGGCGTGCGCCCGACTCTCGATGAGATGTCGGCAATTGCAGAACCCTGGCGTCCATGGCGATCCGTTGCTTCATGGTATTTGTGGCGAAGCCTGGACGCAGTGCCTACCGAGTATTAGCAACCACGCGCTTCGGCGGCAATCTAGTGAGTACACTTCACGAACCGGCACACCAGCTTCGCGCGCTCGACCATGATCGGTCCGCGCGAGTCTGAGCGCTTCGGATAATCAGCCTCGGTAATCAGGAATTTTTACGCGTTACAACCGTATGGAGATCACAGTCCCCGAACTTTCTCTCATCGTTCTTGTTGGTGCATCCGGCAGCGGCAAGTCAACCTTTGCGCGCAAGCATTTCAAGCCGACTGAAATCCTGGCATCCGATGAGTGCCGTGCGCTTATCTCTGACGACGAAAACAATCAGACCATCACGCCGGAAGCGTTTGAACTTCTCTACTACATTGCGGCCAAACGCCTCGCGCTCGGCAGGCTGGTTGTCGTTGACGCCACCAACGTTCAGCAGCGTGACAGGCGGGGGTTGCTGCGCCTGGCGCGTGAGTATCACGTGTTTCCAATTGCGGTTGTTCTGGACCTCCCCGAACGCTTGTGCCACGACCGAAATGCCGACCGCCCCAACCGCAACTTCGGACCTCACGTGGTTCGCCATCAGGCGCGGCAGCTTCGCAAGTCCTTGCGCTCGCTAAAGCGCGAGGGCTTCCGTCAGACTCATGTGCTCAGATCGCCCGAAGAGGTGGATTCGGTCACGTTGGCCCGCCAACCCATGTGGACGGACAAGCGCAGCGAAACGGGACCGTTCGACATCATCGGCGACATTCACGGCTGCTTCGACGAAGCACGCGAGCTGCTCGACAAACTTGGATATGCCGTATCGGAAACGCCGCTCGAATCCGGCATTCGCTACTCCGTAAGGCCACCCGACGGGCGCAAGGCGGTCTTCGTGGGCGACCTGGTGGATCGAGGACCCGACAGTCCCGGCGCCCTCCGTTTGGTCATGGACATGATGGACGACGGAGTAGCGATCTGTGTGCCCGGCAATCACGAAATCAAGCTCTTGAAGAAGCTGTCGGGCAAGAACGTCAAGATGACGCACGGGCTTGCCGAGACGATGGAGCAGTTAGCCGGCGAGAGCGAGGAGTTCATTGCCCGCGTGAAATCGTTCATCGTGGGCTTGATCAGCCACTACGTGATGGATGAGGGGCGGCTGGTTATTGCCCATGCGGGCATGAAACAAGCCTATCAAGGCCGTGCTTCGGGAACCGTTCGCGCGTTTGCGCTTTTTGGAGAGACCACCGGCGAAACGGACGAGTATGGCCTTCCGGTCCGCTACGACTGGGCGTCCGAGTACCGCGGTGACGCCATGGTCGTTTACGGCCACATACCGGTCGTAGAGGCGGAGTGGCTGAACAACACCATCTGTATTGACACAGGCTGCGTGTTCGGCGGCAAGCTGACGGCGCTCCGATACCCGGAGAAGGAACTGGTACAAGTGCCCGCGGTTCGGCAGCACTACGAACCCATCAAACCTCTCGGAGCAGCAGGCTCATCAAACCTGGCGGCACAACACGAGCACGACGACATGCTGGACATTGAGGATGTCCTGGGCAAGCGCCATATCCGAACCGAATGGGGCAAGACCATCATCCTGACGGAGGACAGGACACTCGCCGCCCTGGAAGTGATGAGTCGGTTCGCCGTGCATCCGAAATGGATCAACTATCTGCCGCCAACGATGTCGCCGTCCGCCACCAGCAACAAGGCCGGTCTGTTGGAGCACCCCGAGGAAGCACTCGACTACTACCGAAAGCAGGGCATGGAAACGGTTGTCTGCGAAGAAAAGCACATGGGGTCTCGCGCCGTGATCCAGATAAGCCGAGACGCGGACGCTGCTCGCGACCGGTTCGGCATTGAGACAGGTGAGATCGGCGTCTGTTACACCAGAACCGGCCGTCGTTTCTTTTCCAATCAGTCGCTGGAGGCCGCTTTGCTTGAACGGCTCAGCAACGCCGTGTCCCGGGCCGGCTTATGGGACGAGTTGCAGACTTCATGGCTTACGCTGGATTGCGAACTGATGCCGTGGTCGATTAAGGCCATTGAACTCATTCGAGAGCAGTATGCGGCGGTTGGAGCAGCAGCGAATGCATCGTTGTCGGCCAGCATCAGGATGCTGACCCTGGCGGAAGGGCGTGGCCTGCCGGTCGATGGGCTTCTTGATGAACAAAGGCAGCGAGCCGAGATGGTCGAGCAGTACGTGGCCGCGTATCGGGCCTATTGCTGGAACGTGGAGTCGATCGACAACCTGCGGCTGGCGCCTTTTCACCTGGTGGCCAGCGAGGGGGCGGCGCACATCGACAAGAATCATCAGTGGCACATGGACACACTGGCTCGGCTGGCTTTGCCGGAATTCGAAATGTTCGTGGCGACACCCTACAAGACCGTCAACCTGAACGATCGCGGCGAGTGTGACAATGTTATTGGCTGGTGGGAGCAGCTTACCGCCGACGGTGGCGAGGGAATGGTGGTCAAGCCTTTGAACTTCGTGGCCAGCGGAAACAAGGGCTACGTGCAGCCGGCGCTCAAGTGTCGCGGTCCCGAGTACTTGAGAATTATCTATGGGCCCGAGTACTCGCGGGCGGAAAACCTTGAACGGCTGCGGTCCCGGGGATTGAGCGCCAAGCGCCAAATGGCGCTCCGTGAGTTCTTTCTCGGCCTTGAAGGTCTGCAGCGTTTTGTCCGCAGGGAACCCATCCGCAAGGTGCACGAGTGTGTGTTGGGCGTTCTCGCGCTGGAATCCGAGCCCGTTGATCCAAGGTTGTAACGATGTTGCTGACGATATCCACAACCCACAAGCCCGCGACCGACCTCGGCTATCTGCTGCACAAGCACCCGGACAAGCTGCAGACCTTCGATCTGTCCTTCGGCAAGGCGCATGTCTATTACCCGGAGGCGACCGACGAACGATGTACAGCGGCGCTGCAGCTCGAGATAGATCCTATCGGGCTTGTTCGCAGCATAAAGAGCAGGGGCAAGCAACGTTCCTTGCAGCACTACGTGAATGACCGCCCTTACGTAGCATCGTCTTTCCTCAGCGTCGCGATCAACAAGGTTTTTCGGTCCGCCTTTGCCGGCCGCAGCGACGGCAGACAGGAACTTGCCGCAACGGAGATGCCGCTTGAGGCCACCGTCCATTGCCTGCGCAATCGTGGCGACGACTCGTTGCTGCTGCGTTTATTCCAACCTCTGGGTTATGAGGTCAGCATCCAACCGTATCCCCTGGATTCCAAATATGACGATTGGGGAAACAGCCCGTACTTCACCATAACGATCAAGGGCTCCAGGCGGCTGAGTGACTTGCTGCGCCATTTGTACGTGCTGATCCCGGTTTTCGACAATGAAAAGCACTACTGGGTTGGGGACGACGAAGTCGAGAAGCTCTTGCGCCAGGGTGAGAACTGGCTTGAATCGCATCCCGAGAAGGCCCTCATCGCATCGCGATACCTTAAATCGCAGCGGAGTCTGGCGCGTGCCGCCCTGGAGCAACTGACGGTCGAGGACGGTGACTCCGATTCGGTTGAAAAGCACCGGCTGGACAGCGAGCAGGTTCTGGAGGCCCCGCTGCGCCTGAACGAGCGACGATTGCGCGCCATCGTCGAGGTCGTGAAGGCAACTCGCGCCAGCAATGTGGTGGACCTGGGATGCGGCGAGGGGAAGCTGATCCGAGAGCTTCTGGAAATTCGCGAGCTTGAGAGGATCTTGGGATTTGACGTGTCCAGCACCGCGCTCGAGATGGCGGAACGGCGGCTTCGCTTGCAGGAAATGCCGGACAATCAGCGGCGGCGGGTCAAGCTGATGCACGGATCCCTCACCTACCGGGATACCCGGCTGAACGGCTTTGACGTGGCGGTTGCTGCAGAGGTCATAGAACATATCGATCCGGACCGCCTGGGCGCCTTCGAACGATCGGTCTTCGAGTTCTCACGGCCGGGCGCGGTCATCCTGACTACGCCCAATGCCGAATACAACGCCAGCTTCAAGGGCATGAAGCCCGGACAAATGCGCCATCCGGATCACCGATTCGAGTGGACCCGCGCGGAATTCCAGGCGTGGTGCTCGCATGTGTGCGGGAAGTACAGCTACGGCGTAGAGCACAAGGGTGTCGGCGACGCGCATCCGGACTTTGGGCCACCCACGCAAATGGCCGTTTTCCGGAAAGCTTGAATTGACGGGCTTGTCCCGTGCAGGTAGAAGTTTGGGGGCTCTTCAAATGCTCGTCCTCCCACGTTCAGGGCGCCTCGGATTGCGGGGGAACAGTCACCTTTCTCGGACATCTGTTAGAAACAAATAATCTGTCCGCACTTGTACAGCCTATCGCCGGCATTCAACAAACTCCCGCAAGCTCAGCCCGATGTCGCGGGCGATATGCCGGAGCAGGATAGGGGACAGGTCGCGTCCCTGATGCACCGGAACTGTTGTTTGTGCGGCCGTCCGAATGCCGGAAGCGTTTATGGGAACCGCGTTGCCGAACTTCCTGGAACCCGAGCGTGGAAAGGATGGCGATGGCCTCGCGCGGCTTAAGAGTTGGGACGCGCGACACCCGTTCTTATGTCAGGGCGATCGTCTGCGTACCCACATACTCGGTTGCCAGGATCGGCGCGTCCTCCTCAAGGAGTAAGGCGACTACTTCTTTGAGGTTGCAGTTGAGTTCTTCAAGCGTTTCGCCCTGACTGTGCGCGCCTGGAATGCCGGGAACAAACCCGACATACAGGCCTGTTTCCAGGCAACGCTCTATGACTGCAGTGCACGTATGGGCCACGCAGGGAGTATAGCGCGGCGTGATACCGCAAAATAACTTGTGCCGACTATTCCGCACGCGATTTCTTTGGATCACTGCCCACCCCCTGATCCCTCTCCTTCGCAAACGATCAGGCACCCACGCAAACGGGTCAACTCCAGTGCTGGATGACGGCGGAGACAACGTCCCGGATTAGAGGCCGTCGGCCCATCTGATTGCCATGGTCCTTTCACATTGAGACTTGATAAGTCAAATTGAACAGGTCATACTGGTCACTATGACGACGGTATCTATTTCCGACTTGAAGGCGAACCTGTCCCGCTATATCCGCGAAGTCCGACGTGGGGGCGAGGTTCAAGTTCTTGACCGGGGCACGCCGGTTGCGCGATTGGCGCCACCGGTTGCTACGGGCGACAGATTGCGCCAAACGCTTGTAAGGATCGGCCTGCTGCGCCCTGGCAAGGATCAGGCAGCTGCAATCCTGGACGAGCCTCCGATTCAGTTGCCGACAAGCCTTTCGGCCGCGCTCATGGAGGATCGGGCCGACCGGCTGTGAGGTACTGGGACGCATCCGCCCTCGTTCCTCTGGTCGTTGCCGAGCCGGCAAGCGAGGCGGTCCGCAGTTGGCTTGCCGAGGACGGGCACATCGTTACCTGGGCCTGGACGCGCACCGAGATTGTTAGCGCCATCGAGCGGCGAACCCGCGAGGAACTAATTTCCCGCACGCACCGCCGCGAATTGCTTGAGCGATTCGCAGCCTTCGCCGAAAGTTGGGATGAAGTTACCGAAGTGCTTGCGGTCAGGGCCCGGGCAAATGCTCTGCTTGCCCGGCACCCGCTTCGAGCGGCAGACGCCGGTCAACTTGGCGCCGCCCTACTGGTCCAGGAACAGATGGCCGAGCCACTTTCGTTTGTATGCCTGGACAGCCGGCTTGCATACGCGGCGGAGCTGGAGAGTCTGCGAGTAATCCCGGAACCCACGGCTGCAAAATAATGATGGGGCCCGCTCACGTTTGAGGATCTCCTCAAACCCGGAAACCCATAGCGAAGCGCCAGGACAGAGAAAACTGCTGCAACCGGCGGTTTCTGCGGCTAGAGACCTGCTTGGAAGTTGACTTGTGCTTCCGAACTGTCCTCTTCGGACATGGACTGAACCTTAAATTGCACTCCTTCATGTTTCTGAAGGCATCCTATGGTCGCAAACAAGTTTTGGGTACTCGGATTTCCGTTTGGACTGAACATGCGCATCAGGCTCTTAGGGGATTTGTCGATTTGCTTGCCTAATTCCTGGAAGCCTATGGTAGCGTTGATGTAGTCCCGCAGCACGACTTTCGCTGTATCGACATCGCCGGAAAGTAGTGAGTCGAGTCCTTCTTTCAGTAGTTCCTCGCGAAATTTCGGATCGTCTTGAAGACGTGTTTGGATCGTTTCCTTGAAATGACGAGTGAGGGTCATGTCATTAGTACTCCCGCTGCTTTCGAATATTCCGCCACCCAAGTTCTTGACGCTGGAAAGGTTGCCAAGCCCGATCCGATAAAGGGCTGTAGATACCCTGGCGGCGGCTGGAGCAGGAAGTCGCTCAAACCACATGGCAAAAAAATTACGGTCCTTGGCGTCAATGTATTCCCTGATTTGAATCACTTGCTTAAAGGTAACTTATATATTACCAAACAGCAAGAGTCGGCGGCCCCCCAGCAACTATCGAAGGTATCCGAACTCAATGTATGGATCTAGTGACCGTTCCTCCCGACCCGAGCCACCCTTGCTGTGTGAGGATCAGCTACTTGGTCGCTAGTGTTTCAACTGGCGTGACCTACAGAACGAAGTCAGGCCGCGGGGCTAATCCACGGCAAGGTGTCCGCTCCTGGCGAGTTGTTCAATCATTGGGCTCAGCCTCAATGCGCGTCGCGCGATGCTCGCCTGCCTGATTCAGTATTAGCTCGTGAACGGCGCCACTGTCATCGCGCAAAAACTCAATCTCTGCGTCAACGGCCTTCAAGAAGAATCGATCCGTATCCATGGCAAAAGCCGGGAAGGCGGCCTGACCTGTAACTTGAATGAATAGCTGTGATCCTCGAACCGTAACCGTCATCGCCACTCCTCCGGCAAGTTGATACTGGCCCTCGTAAGCCTTCAAGTCTTCGCTGTCGACATGAATTTCCTCACGTGCCGTCGTCCCGTACTTATCCTCAACACGGGGAGCATTGATCGTTTGACCCGCTTGAACAAACTCGATTTCCGAAGACACGCCATCTGATGGAGTTTGAAACGCAACTCGAACTTGAGCGTTGGCGAATTGGAACTCGTGCTCCCCCTCATGCGTCAATGGAAATTCCGCCTGTCCTGTAGCCTGACCAAACAGCTGACCATCACGCTCCGTGAACGTAAGGAAAAAGGTTGGCGCCAACTGAAATACTCCCGAGTACGGCGAAAGGTCAACTCGCTCAACGCGCTGGGGTGGTGCAAGTAGCGACAGTCCAAGCTCGGTAACCCAGGCGTACTCGGTAGAAGCGGTAAGAATCAGCCATCCTTGCGATTTCATTGGATTTACCGCCAGAAAACTGGCATATCCGCCCGTACCACCGTTGTGCCAATAAACAGTATTCCCTTCGCTGTCTGATCTTGTGTGCCAGGCTAAAGCCATCTCATCAATTTCTTGGGCATGTTGCGTGGCGACGATTGCCTTGTGCATGTCCGATGCATCATCTTCGCAATTTGCCCGTACGAGCTGCATCAAGTCATTTGCCGTTGAAACGATCGCGCCGGCGCCCGCCAGGACCCCAAAAGTCCAAGCCGGCACAACCGCCCCATTGCTATATCCCAACGCCATATTCGAGTCCGTCTGTTGTGGGTGCGAAGCAAATGATCGGCTCATGCCCAATGGTTCAAAGATGTAATCTTCAATCGCAATGGGATATGCCATTTCAGCGACATCAGCGGCAATGGACCCAAGCAAGCCGACGCCCAGGTTCGAATAGGCGTGCTCACTTGAGAGCGAGTCAGGATTGAATGAACGTAGAAAGGCGTGTAAGTCACTCTGAACGTAATCTGCATACGGATTCAGACTGTCGGCTGGCGAAATGTTGGCGGGAAGACGTGGCAGCCCTGATGAATGGGTTGCCAATGAACGTAGCGTGATTGCCCCTACCGCTTCGTTCTCGAACTGGAAATCGCTCAAGTAGCTGGAGATCGGAGAGTCCCACCCGAGCCTGTCCTGCTCAACCAGGCGCTGAACAAGTATTGCCGTGAATACTTTTGTGATTGACCCAATCTCGAACAATGTCTCGCCATCCGGTTTCTGCGCTTCACCGGGATTCTTCTGACCGTAGCCCAATACCCTTACATCGCCCTGGTCGTAGATGCCAACCACAGCGGCGCCGACCGTACCACGACTCACCGCGTTGTTAATCCTGGCGTGTATTTCCTCTGATTCCATCGCTTGGATTTCTGGAATCAACAGGATTGTTAGCAGCGTACAAAACGTTCGAACTGCCAAATCATTCATAGAGAAAATCCTTTGACCGTGCCATCATGTCGGCTGTTGTAGTCGCTCACTCAACTGTGAGTAGTGTCGTTGCGTTGGGAATCGCATTGCGATAGAAATTCTAAACAAGGGTGCAGTATGAAGCGTAGCCGCGCGGCGTGTCGCGACGCGGCCGGAACCATCGGTGGGACGGGACAAGGAGCGATGATGCTACTGAGACGAATGACGGGATGGGGCCTGGCGGCGACCGCGGTGGTCGTCGCGGTCCACACGGTCGGCGAAGTGGTGTGGCAATGCTCGCTCTCTGGCTGAAAGCATGGCGTTACGGCTGCTGGTTCGTGCGCCGGATCGTGCGTCAGTTCCGCGACGACGGCTGCACCGTCGCTGCCGCCGCGTTGACGTTGACGACCATGATCGCCGTCGTGCCTTTCTTCGCGGTCGTGTACCGGATCCTTTCCCTGCTGCCGGAGTTCTCCGGGGTCGGCGACACGATCACGAGCTTCGTCTTCGAGACCTTCCTGCCCGGTTCCAGCGACGTGGTGCTCGAAAAGGTGCGGGAGTTTTCCGCCAGGGCGAACCAGCTGACAGTCGTGGGCGTCGGCATCGTCTTCATGACCACCATGCTCCTGCTGATGCGCATGGAAGCGTCGTTCAATCGCATCTGGCACGTCGCCAACACCCGTACCGGCCTGGTGCGCTTCCTGTCCTATTGGGGAATCTTGTCGTTGGGCGTTCCCATGATCGGGATCGCCGTCATCGCCGCCAGCTACGACTTCGGCCTCGATTACATGGCGCCGCTGCGCGGTTCGCCGGTCATGGAAGGCGTCCGCGAGGCGGTTCCGCCCGTGGCCATGGCGTTGACGTTCACGCTGCTCTACTACGCGGTGCCGAGTTGCCGGGTCCGGATCCACCACGCCCTGTTCGGCGGCATCCTGACCACCGTGCTCCTGACCTTTGCGAAGGAGGTCTTCGGATGGGCGGTTCCGTGGTTCCAGCAGGAAGTCATATACGGAGTCTTTGCGGCGCTGCCGCTGTTCGTGATTGGGCTGAACCTCGTCTGGGTGCTGATTCTCGCGGGAGCCATATGCGTGCGCACCCTGTCTCTGACCCCCTGGGAGGACGAGCCGGACGGCGTACCGGCGGCGGTCAAGTGCGCAAGAGTGCTGGAGTTGCTGCACCAGGCACATCTCGCCGGGAATGCCGTAACAGATGCCGACATCCTCCGCGCCGTGCCGATGACGCGGACCGAGCGCGGGCGGATCTTCGACGTGCTGCATGAGGGCCGCTGGCTGCGGCCCACGGAGAACAAGGCGTGGGCGCTAGGACGTAGTCTCGAGCGCATGACGTTGTGGGAGCTGTTCCTGAAGCTGCCCGACGGCATCGCGGAGAAATGCGTGGACGGCGACAGCACCGTCGAGCAGCGCTTTCGGGCGTTCCTTGCCGATGGCGCGGTCCACCTGGATGTCAGCCTCGCCGAGGTAACTGCCAACCAATCCGAGCCTGACGTCCGGCGGGATTGAACGCGCCGCAATTGGGCAGGGCATGACAGAGTCGCCGGTTGTAGCTCTGCCAGGCGCGCGCCAAGTGGGTAAGACCACGCTCGCGCACCAGGTTATCAAGGCCTGGAACGGGCCGTCCACGCTATATGACCTTGAAACGGTGCCAGCGCGCGAAGCGCTTTCCACGACGGCGGAATCCCTCCTGCGAAACAGCGAGGGCCTGGTTGTTATTGACGAAGTTCAGCGCTTGCCGAAACTGTTTTCCACGTTGCGGCCCATTTGCGATGATCCGAACCGGAAAGCCCAATTCCTGCTCTTGGGCAGCGCTTCCCCGGACTTGATCCAGGGCGTTTCAGATTCGCTGGCAGGCCGCATTCAATTTGTAGACGTGTGCGGCTTTTCATTGGCGGAAACCGGCGCCGGCAATCAGGCGCGGCTTTGGATGCGCGGCGGGTTCCCCCGAGCCTACCTGGCCTCAAGCGAGAAAGCCTGGTGGCGATGGACTGAAGCCTTTTCACAGACCTTCCTGGAGCGGGACATACCGGCGCTGGCGCCGCGCGTCCCACCCGCAGCCTTGAGCCGTTTCTGGCGCATGCTCGCGCGCTGCCATGGCCAGACCTGGAACGCATCGGAACTGGCCCGATCGATGGATGTGCGCGAGCGTAATGTCAACCAGTATCGCGACCTGCTGGCGGGTGCGTTCATGGTCCGGATATTGCCGCCGTGGTTCGAGAACCTGGGCAAACGCCTCATCAAGAGCCCCAAGGTGTATCTGCGCGATAGCGGCATCCTGCATTTCCTGTTGGGTCTGCAATCCGCATCGGAGTTAGCCATGCATCCGCGTTACGGGGCCAGCTGGGAGGGTTTTGCCCTTGAACAGACACTGATTGCTCACGGGGCGCGCGAAGCTTATTTCTACCGGACCCAACGCGGCGCCGAACTGGACCTGCTGCTTCTTCGCCGCGGCCGGCGGTGGGGCTTCGAGTTCAAGTGTACGGATGCCCCCCGGACCACCAGGTCCATGCACGTTGTTCTTCAGGATTTACGGCTTGCTCACCTGTGGGTGCTTTATCCGGGCGATCAGCAATACCCTTTGACGGATTCGATTACTGCGCTTCCCTTGCGCGACGTCTCCAGGATCGCACTGGTTCCGGAGCGACGAGACCGCAGCGAGGCATAACGGCCGACTGGTGAGGATTCAACGGCCTAGGAGTTTCCACCCCCGTTCCGGCGGCGCTGGCCGCAGGGAACACGCGCTGGGAACGAGGGCATCTTGCCCTCGCCGAGGGCTGGAAGCCCTCGTTCCCAGGTTTGTTCCATGCAAGCGTGCGCCGTGGGATGTTTCGGCGGGGCGGATATCGAATGTTTCCGGCGCCGGCGTTACGGCGGCCAATGTCATTACCAGCGTGCCCGCCACTGCAGCCGAATGTCGTTCTCGATTTGGCCGGACATGTGTGGCCGCCGGCCGATCTCAAGTCCTGCCTCCAGATCGGAAGCGGCGTTGAGCTTCAGGCCGAAACGCAGCGCCTGTGACGAGGCGCCCCCGCTTTCGGTGGCGACATACGGATACCAGAGCCGTCGCTCGCCGAAGCCATAGCCGAGTTCAGCCGTGTAGCGCTGCCCGTCGGCTGTCGGTGCGCCGCTCGCCAGGCCTCCCGCGTTCTGCAACGACCAAAGCGATTGCACGCCACTCTGGGTCGCGCCCCACTGGGATCCCGCCTGATAGCGCAACCCGCGCCCATCCTCGCCGGGCTGGTACACGAACGACAGGCTGTATCCCCATTCCTCGTAGTCCCGGTCCCGATGGGTCAGCAGCACGCGCGCGTCAACCTGTACCGTGAGGCGGTCCTTGTCATACGCCAGACCGCCGCCGACTTCCAGGCCCGCGCCGGTTTCGGCGTCGCCGCCGTCATACCGCAGCCCCGCTTCCACCTTGGGCGCCAGAACGCCGCCGAAGGCGGGCAGGGAGCCCGAGCCTTCCAGGATGAGCCGGATTCGGCTGGTGGCGCCTTCACCGGCCGATAGCCCGGCCACGGCGATCGAGGCGGTATCGGTGAGCATCGCGTCCGAGCGCAGGGCCAGTTCGAACTGGCCGGTTTTGCCGGCGCGCATCGACAGCACGCCACGGCCCCCGAAGGCCGCCATGGCGTTGGTCATGTCGGTTTCCAGCGACGACTCCGCCCCGTCCGGGGTCAGGGTCAGTCGCCCGCTGCCGTAGCCCAGCGTAGCCCACAAAGAGGTGCGTTCATCGAGACGGTAGCGGGCGTAGGGGTTGATCCCGGTCAGCGTGCTGCTCACCGCACCGCCTTTTGCCGAAACCTGGCGATAGCCACCCTCGCCCTCGCTGTAGGACAGGGCAAGGCCCGCGAGCCAGCGGTCCCACTCGCCGTCCGCGCCAAGGATGGCGGTATTGACCTCGCCATCGAGGGACAGCTTGCCCTCGGCGCCGCTGAAGCGGGTCGAGGCGCTCTCGCCCCAGGCCGTTAGCCGGTTCATGCCGCGCAGCGGGCCGGCGGCCGGGGAGTAGCCGTAATAAAAGGAACTGCCCATGACCATGTCCCGCAGCCCGGGCGCGCGAACGTCCCCGCCCGCGCCAACCTTCATCAGCAGCCCCTGCAGCATATTGGCCCAGGGACCGCCCCGACCCCTCGCGGCCGGTGCGTGTACGGCGCCCGGTGCGTGTACCGCGACGGGTACTACGCCCGGCGCGCCCCGCAACCCGCCCGGCGCCCCGGGGTTCCCGCCCGCGTTGGCGGGCAAACCACCCATTGCGCGCGCCGGGCTTTGGAAGCTGCCGCCTTGCATCGGCGCAGAGCCCTGCGTCATGGCGCCGTCGAACGCCGGCGCAGCAGCGCCCGGGCCCGACATCGCGCCGAACCCTCGCGTTGCACCGGTCATGGCGCCGGCTGCGCCGATCCGCCCGTCCGGCGCCCGGACGCTACCGTCGGGCTGCCGGTCCAGGGCGTCCCGGTCGGCGTGCGAGGGCTCGAACAGCGTATCCATCCGCCATCCCATGACGGTCACGTGCGATTCGCGCGCGCCGCCTTCCAGCCGCCGGCCGATGGACTGCACGACCTGATCCGAGGCCGCCCGCCCGAACCGCGACAGCCAGGCAGCGGGCATGAGGTCGCTGTTGACGATCGTGCCCACCGCGGTGTCGTCGTCGATGACCGCGCGACGGGGGCTGGACAGGGTCAGGGTCAGGGTTTCCGAACCTTCGTCGTGGGCATCGTCGAGCACCGTCACCGACACCGTCTTCGTGGTCTCCCCCGGCGCAAACCGCAAGGTCCCGGAAACGCCGGTGTAGTCGTCCCCCTGCGTCGCCGTGCCGTCGGAGGTGGCGTATTTCACCCTCACCTCGCGGTCCCGCGTCCGGTCAAGGGTCACGGCAAACGCCAGCGTCGCCCCGGGTCCTTCGCTCACGCTCGCGTCGGCCACGCTCAAGGCGGCGTCGCGGTCGGTCACGTTGAAGGTGAGCGTCGACGGCGAGCCGACGGAATACGGTTCCTCGACACTCGCCAACCTCACCGTCACGGTGCGCGAGGCCGGCCGGGCGCCGTCGAACGGAATCGGCACCGTGGCCGTCGCGGTGGCCACCCCGGAGCGAAGCTCCACGTCTATCGGCCAGGCGCCAGTCAAGGCGCTGTCCAACACCTGAACCGCCACGGAGGTTGTGCGGTCGGTCGGGCCGGCTCGGCGCACGCTGATCGTCACCGCCTCGCCTTCGATCGCCGAGGAACTGCTCGTGGACAGGCTGATCCCCCGGTCGGGGTCCGGCGTCGTGGCCGGCTCCTCCTCTTCCTCGTCGTCCTCCCCCGTCACCGTCACCGCCCGCACCGCCCGCTGCGCGGCGGCGGTCGTGCCGTTGACGCTCATCAGCAGGGAGCCGCTCGTCCGGTAGGAATAGGGGGACGAGTTGCCGCCGCCGAAACCGTCGATGGTCCAGCCCGACGCGCCGCCGGCGTCCTGGGCGGAGGCATTCGTGTACTGGACACCGACGTAACCGGATGATGCCTCCAGCACCACCATGTACGTGGCGCCCGCCTCCAGGCGGGTGCCGCTCGGCGCGGTGAAGGTAATCGTCTGCGCGCTGGCCGCCGGTCTCGGCGACCCCGGCGCGGCGGTGAGCGTCGCCACCCGCGTGCCCGAGGTCGCCCGGGTGCCCGTCACGCTCGCGCGGTAGAGCGTGGCCGAGGGATGCTGGGCGATCTCGGGAGTTCTCGAATCCAACTGCAATTCGATACTGTCGAGCGCGCCGCCGCGGGTGCCGGTCGTGAACACGCCCACGATATCCTTCGTGACGTAAATCTGCGCGGCGCCGTCCACGGGCCGCCCGAAATTGCTGACCAGGAAACCGGTCCGGGGCGGCGCCGCGGGCGTGGCCGTGGCGGTGGCCGCCGCGCCGGCACGCACGCCGTTGACCGCGCGCAGCTCGAAGGCGTATTGCCTGCCGTTGTCAAGCTCCGTGACGCTGACCGAGCGCTCGTCGGCCCGGCTCGTGCCGGAATCCGAACCGTCGGGCACGTCGGTCCACCCCGTTTCCGGGTCGACCCGGGAACCGGCCGAGTAGCGGACCTGGTATTTCTCGATGCCCGCCCCGCCGTCGCTCCGCGGCGGTGTCCAGATCAGGCTCACGCGCCCATTGCCCGCCGCCGCGCCCAGGCTCGCCGGGGCGTCGGGCGCGGTGGCCACCGTCGCGCCGACCAACGTGCCGTTGACGCGCATCAGCAGCGAGGCGGTTGTCTCGTAGGAATAGGGCGAGTTGTTGCCGGCGCCGATACCGTCGATGGCCCACCCGTGCGCGCCGCCGGCGTCTTCGGCCGGGTAGGTGGTGATTTCGACACTGACGTAGGTGTAATTCGACAGCACCACCAGGTACGTGGCTCCCGCCGCGAGGCGGGTACCGGACGGCGCGTCGAAGGCAATCGTCTGCGCCTCGGCCGCCGCTCTCGGCGCGCCCGGCTCGGCGGTGAGCACCGCCACCTGGTCGCCCCGGGTCACCCGGGTGCCCGTCACGCTCGCGCCGTACAGCGTTGCCGAGGGAAGCTCGGCGGTGGCGTTGGTCAGTATGGTAGACAGCCGGAATTCGATGCTGTCGAGCGTGGCGCCCTGCGCCCCGGCCGTGAATACGCCCGCGATGTCCTTCGTCTTGTAAATCTGCGCGTCGTCGTCTTCCGGGGGCTGCCCGAAATTGCCGACCAGGAAACCGGACCCGGGGGGCAGCGGTGCACGCACGGGGATGGCCGCGTCGCTCGCCGCCGGGCCCGCGCCGACGCTGTTCACGGCGCGCAACTCGAAGACATACTCCGTGCCGTTGATCAGACCGGACACCGTGAAGGTCGTCTCGTCCGCCGCGCCGTCGCCCGCGTCCGCTCCGTCGGGCACGTCGGTCCAGTCGGGGGTCCAGGCGGACGTCCCCGTCCGCTGGGCCCGGTACTGGTACTTCTCGATGGCCGCGCCGCCGTCGCTCCCCGGCGCCGTCCAGGCCAGCGTCACCCGCCCGTCGCCCGGGGCGGTGCCAAGATCTCTGGGCGCGCCGGGCGCCGATGTGCTCGGCGCGCTGGTCCGGCCGGACCCGGGCGGGTCGGACCATCCGGAGTCGCCTTCCGCGTTGGTGGCGCGAACCCGCGCCTGATAGAGCGTGTCCGCGACGAGGCCGGTAACGGTCGCGGTCGTGGCCGCAACATTCTCCGGGCCGTCGGTCCAAGACCCGGAGCTGCCCGCTCGGTACTGCACGTCGTAGTGGGCGATGGGGGGCTTGCCGGCGTTGCCCGGGGCGGCCCAGGAGACCGACAGGCTGGTGGTGCTGCCGGAGACTGCCGAGACGGTGGGGCTCGTGGGGGCGTCGGGCGGTTCATCCACATCGGTGATGGGGATGGTAACGGTGGGCGATGCATCGTCATCGATGATCTCCACGGTCGCGCCCGTGACCGAAAAGCCCGGCACCGTCGTCGTGCCCGCGACCGATACCGTCTCGTCCGGTTCATCCACCGTATCCTGTGTCGGACCCAGGCTGAACGTGCCCGTGTGCGACTGGGTGTTGGCGGGAATCGAGATCGTGAACCCGGCAACCGCCGCAAAGTCCGTTCCGGATTCCGCCGTCCCCGATCCCACGGTCACCGCCACCGGCGTCGCGTCGCCGCGCGTGCCGCCATTCAGGCCGGCGGTCACCGTCACCGTGGTCGCGTTCGCGCCCTCGCTCACCGATTCGGGCACGACCGTCAGGGTCACGCCACTCGACGCCGTCTCGTCGTCGTCCACCGTCACGTCCACCGAGGCCGCCGTCACGCTGCCGTAGTCCGCGCCGCTTACCGTGTGACCGATCACCGCGGTGTCATCCGCGGCATCCGTATCCTGGCCCGCACTCACCGTCACCGTCCGCGCCGTGCTCCAGTTGCCCGCGGTGAACGTCACCGCGCCCGACACCGTCACGTCGGGATCGCCACTGCTGCGCGAAGGCGTCACCGTCACCTGGCCGGTCGGCTCGGAGGTCAGCACCACCGTGTAGTCGCCGTCCCCTCCCTCCGCAATGTCAAGGTCCGTCTTCGATACCGTGACCCCGCGCGTATCGTCGTCTTCCAGCGTCAACTCCACGTCCGCGGGACCCGATATCCCGAACGTGTTGCTCGCGGCTCCCTTCACCTGCACCGTCTTGTCCGCGGCATCCACGTCGTTGTCAACGGCGGTAATCGTCACCGCGCCCGTGCTGGAAGTCGCCTCCGCCGCGATCGTCAGCACCTTGTTTGCGCTCAGGGAGTAGTCCGATGGGGTTGCCGGCGCATCCGGACTGACGGACACCGTCACGGTCGTGACAACACTGGAACCATGGCTCAGGCTGGCCATCACCGTCGCAACGCCCGCATCCTCACCGATCGAGGCATCCGACAGCGACAGCGTCACCGTGGGCGACGCATCGTCATCGATGATCTCCACGGTCGCGCCCGTGACCGAAAAGCCCGGCACCGTCGTCGTGCCCGCGACCGATACCGTCTCGTCCGGTTCGTCCACCGTATCCTGTGTCGGACCCAGGCTGAACGTGCCCGTGTGCGACTGGGTGTTGGCAGGAATCGAGATCGTGAACCCGGCAACCGCCGCAAATTCCGTTCCGGATTCCGCCGTCCCCGATCCCACGGTCACCGCCACCGGCGTCGCGTCGCCGCGCGTGCCGCCGTTCAGGCCGGCGGTCACCGTCACCGTGGTCGCGTTCGCGCCCTCGCTCACCGATTCGGGCACGACCGTCAGGATCACGCCACTCGACGCCGTCTCGTCGTCGTCCACCGTCACGTCCACCGAGGCCGCCGTCACGCTGCCGTAGTCCGCGCCGCTTACCGTGTGACCGATCACCGCGGTGTCATCCGCGGCATCCGTATCCTGGCCCGCACTCACCGTCACCGTCCGCGCCGTGCTCCAGTTGCCCGCGGTGAACGTCACCGCGCCCGACACCGTCACGTCGGGATCGCCACTGCTGCGCGAAGGCGTCACCGTCACCTGGCCGGTCGGCTCGGAGGTCAGCACCACCGTGTAGTCGCCGTCCCCTCCCTCCGCAATGTCAAGGTCCGTCTTCGATACCGTGACCCCGCGCGTATCGTCGTCTTCCAGCGTCAACTCCACGTCCGCGGGACCCGATATCCCGAACGTGTTGCTCGCGGCTCCCTTCACCTGCACCGTCTTGTCCGCGGCATCCACGTCGTTGTCAACGCCCGTAATCGTCACCGCGCCCGTGCTGGAAGTCGCCTCCGCCGCGATCGACAGGCTCTTGTTGGCAGATATCGAATAGTCGCCGGCCACCGCCGGCCCATCCGGACTGACGGACACCGTCACGGTCGTGACAACACTGGAACCATGGCTCAGGCTGGCCATCACCGTCGCAACGCCCGCATCCTCAGCGATCGAGGCATCCGACAGCGACAGCGTCACCGTGGGCGACGCATCGTCATCGATGATCTCCACGGTCGCGCCCGTGACCGAAAAGCCCGGCACCGTCGTCGTGCCCGCGACCGATACCGTCTCGTCCGGTTCATCCACCGTATCCTGTGTCGGACCCAGGCTGAACGTGCCCGTGTGCGACTGGGTGTTGGCGGGAATCGAGATCGTGAACCCGGCAACCGCCGCAAAGTCCGTTCCGGATTCCGCCGTCCCCGATCCCACGGTCACCGCCACCGGCGTCGCGTCGCCGCGCGTGCCGCCATTCAGGCCGGCGGTCACCGTCACCGTGGTCGCGTTCGCGCCCTCGCTCACCGACTCCGGTACGACCGTCAGGGTCACGCCACTCGACGCCGTCTCGTCGTCGTCCACCGTCACGTCCACCGAGGCCGCCGTCACGCTGCCGTAGTCCGCGCCGCTTACCGTGTGACCGATCACCGCGGTGTCATCCGCGGCATCCGTATCCTGGCCCGCACTCACCGTCACCGTCTGCGCCGTGCTCCAGTTGCCCGCGGTGAACGTCACCGCGCCCGACACCGTCACGTCGGGATCGCCGCTGCTGCGCGAAGGCGTCACCGTCACCTGGCCGGTCGGCTCGGAGGTCAGCACCACCGTGTAGTCGCCGTCCCCTCCCTCCGCAATGTCAAGGTCCGTCTTCGATACCGCGACCCCGCGCGCGTCGTCATCTTCCAGCGTCAACTCCACATCCGCGGGACCCGTTACGCCCAGGCTGTTGACCGCCGCACCCTGCACCTGCACCGTCTTGTCCGCGGCATCCACGTCGTTGTCAACGCCCGTAATCGTCACCGCGCCCGTGCTGTCGGTCGCCCCCGCCGCGATCGACAGCACCTTGTTCGTGCTCAGGTTGTAGTCCGAGGCTACCGCGGGGGATACCGGACTCGCCGAGACGGCGATGGCCGTCGCAACGCTTGATGCGTGACCCAATGAAGCCGTCACCGTTGTACTGCCGCCATCTTCCCCAATCGAAGCGTCCGATAAGGTCAAGGTCACCGTGGGCGTGGCGTCATCGTCGATGATCTCCACGGTCGCGCCCGTGACCGAAAAGCCCGGCACCGTCGTCGTGCCCGCGACCGATACCGTCTCGTCCGGTTCATCCACCGTATCCTGTGTCGGACCCAGGCTGAACGTGCCCGTGTGCGACTGGGTGTTGGCGGGAATCGAGATCGTGAACCCGGCAACCGCCGCAAAGTCCGTTCCGGATTCCGCCGTCCCCGATCCCACGGTCACCGCCACCGGCGTCGCGTCGCCGCGCGTGCCGCCATTCAGGCCGGCGGTCACCGTCACCGTGGTCGCGTTCGCGCCCTCGCTCACCGATTCGGGCACGACCGTCAGGGTCACGCCACTCGACGCCGTCTCGTCGTCGTCCACCGTCACGTCCACCGAGGCCGCCGTCACGCTGCCGTAGTCCGCGCCGCTTACCGTGTGACCGATCACCGCGGTGTCATCCGCGGCATCCGTATCCTGGCCCGCACTCACCGTCACCGTCCGCGCCGTGCTCCAGTTGCCCGCGGTGAACGTCACCGCGCCCGACACCGTCACGTCGGGATCGCCGCTGCTGCGCGAAGGCGTCACCGTCACCTGGCCGGTCGGCTCGGAGGTCAGCACCACCGTGTAGTCGCCGTCCCCTCCCTCCGCAATGTCAAGGTCCGTCTTCGATACCGCGACCCCGCGCGCGTCGTCATCTTCCAGCGTCAACTCCACATCCGCGGGACCCGATATCCCGAACGTGTTGCTCGTGGCTCCCTTCACCTGCACCGTCTTGTCCGCGGCATCCACGTCGTTGTCAACGGCGGTAATCGTCACCATGCCCGTGCTGGAAGTCGCCTCCGCCGCGATCGTCAGCACCTTGTTTGCGCTCAGGGAGTAGTCCGATGAGGTTGCCGGCCCATCCGGACTGACGGACACCGTCACGGTCGTGACAACACTGGAACCATGGCTCAGGCTGGCCATCACCGTCGCAACGCCCGCATCCTCACCGATCGAGGCATCCGACAGCGACAGCGTCACCGTGGGCGACGCATCGTCATCGATGATCTCCACGGTCGCGCCCGTGACCGAAAAGCCCGGCACCGTCGTCGTGCCCGCGACCGATACCGTCTCGTCCGGTTCATCCACCGTATCCTGTGTCGGACCCAGGCTGAACGTGCCCGTGTGCGACTGGGTGTTGGCGGGAATCGAGATCGTGAACCCGGCAACCGCCGCAAAGTCCGTTCCGGATTCCGCCGTCCCCGATCCCACGGTCACCGCCACCGGCGTCGCGTCGCCGCGCGTGCCGCCATTCAGGCCGGCGGTCACCGTCACCGTGGTCGCGTTCGCGCCCTCGCTCACCGACTCCGGTACGACCGTCAGGGTCACGCCACTCGACGCCGTCTCGTCGTCGTCCACCGTCACGTCCACCGAGGCCGCCGTCACGCTGCCGTAGTCCGCGCCGCTTACCGTGTGACCGATCACCGCGGTGTCATCCGCGGCATCCGTATCCTGGCCCGCACTCACCGTCACCGTCCGCGCCGTGCTCCAGTTGCCCGCGGTGAACGTCACCGCGCCCGACACCGTCACGTCGGGATCGCCGCTGCTGCGCGAAGGCGTCACCGTCACCTGGCCGGTCGGCTCGGAGGTCAGCACCACCGTGTAGTCGCCGTCCCCTCCCTCCGCAATGTCAAGGTCCGTCTTCGATACCGTGACCCCGCGCGCGTCGTCATCTTCCAGCGTCAACTCCACATCCGAAGGACCCGTTACGCCCAGGCTGTTGACCGCCGCACCCTTCACCTGCACTGTCTTGTCCGCGGCATCCACGTCGTTGTCAACGCCCGTAATCGTCACCGCGCCCGTGCTGTCGGTCGCCCCCGCCGCGATCGACAGCACCTTGTTCGTGCTCAGGTTGTAGTCCGAGGCTACCGCGGGGGATACCGGACTCGCCGAGACGGCGATGGCCGTCGCAACGCTTGATGCGTGACCCAATGAAGCCGTCACCGTTGTACTGCCGCCATCTTCCCCAATCGAAGCGTCCGATAAGGTCAAGGTCACCGTGGGCGTGGCGTCATCGTCGATGATCTCCACGGTCGCGCCCGTGACCGAAAAGCCCGGCACCGTCGTCGTGCCCGCGACCGATACCGTCTCGTCCGGTTCATCCACCGTATCCTGTGTCGGACTCAGGCTGAACGTGCCCGTGTGCGACCGGGTGTTGGGGGGGATGATGATCGTGAACCCGGCAACCGCCGCAAAGTCCGTTCCGGATTCCGCCGTCCCCGATCCCACGGTCACCGCCACCGGCGTCGCGTCGCCGCGCGTGCCGCCATTCAGGCCGGCGGTCACCGTCACCGTGGTCGCGTTCGCGCCCTCGCTCACCGACTCCGGTACGACCGTCAGGGTCACGCCACTCGACGCCGTCTCGTCGTCGTCCACCGTCACGTCCACCGAGGCCGCCGTCACGCTGCCGTAGTCCGCGCCGCTTACCGTGTGACCGATCACCGCGGTGTCATCCGCGGCATCCGTATCCTGGCCCGCACTCACCGTCACCGTCCGCGCCGTGCTCCAGTTGCCCGCGGTGAACGTCACCGCGCCCGACACCGTCACGTCGGGATCGCCGCTGCTGCGCGAAGGCGTCACCGTCACCTGGCCGGTCGGCTCGGAGGTCAGCACCACCGTGTAGTCGCCGTCCCCTCCCTCCGCAATGTCAAGGTCCGTCTTCGATACCGTGACCCCGCGCGCGTCGTCATCTTCCAGCGTCAACTCCACATCCGAAGGACCCGTTACGCCCAGGCTGTTGACCGCCGCACCCTTCACCTGCACTGTCTTGTCCGCGGCATCCACGTCGTTGTCAACGCCCGTAATCGTCACCGCGCCCGTGCTGTCGGTCGCCCCCGCCGCGATCGACAGCACCTTGTTCGTGCTCAGGTTGTAGTCCGAGGCTACCGCGGGGGATACCGGACTCGCCGAGACGGCGATGGCCGTCGCAACGCTTGATGCGTGACCCAATGAAGCCGTCACCGTTGTACTGCCGCCATCTTCCCCAATCGAAGCGTCCGATAAGGTCAAGGTCACCGTGGGCGTGGCGTCATCGTCGATGATCTCCACTGTCGCGCCCGTGACCGAAAAGCCCGGCACCGTCGTCGTGCCCGCGACCGATACCGTCTCGTCCGGTTCATCCACCGTATCCTGTGTCGGACTCAGGCTGAACGTGCCCGTGTGCGACCGGGTGTTGGGGGGGATGATGATCGTGAACCCGGCAACCGCCGCAAAGTCCGTTCCGGATTCCGCCGTCCCCGATCCCACGGTCACCGCCACCGGCGTCGCGTCGCCGCGCGTGCCGCCATTCAGGCCGGCGGTCACCGTCACCGTGGTCGCGTTCGCGCCCTCGCTCACCGATTCGGGCACGACCGTCAGGGTCACGCCACTCGACGCCGTCTCGTCGTCGTCCACCGTCACGTCCACCGAGGCCGCCGTCACGCTGCCGTAGTCCGCGCCGCTTACCGTGTGACCGATCACCGCGGTGTCATCCGCGGCATCCGTATCCTGGCCCGCACTCACCGTCACCGTCCGCGCCGTGCTCCAGTTGCCCGCGGTGAACGTCACCGCGCCCGACACCGTCACGTCGGGATCGCCGCTGCTGCGCGAAGGCGTCACCGTCACCTGGCCGGTCGGCTCGGAGGTCAGCACCACCGTGTAGTCGCCGTCCCCTCCCTCCGCAATGTCAAGGTCCGTCTTCGATACCGTGACCCCGCGCGTATCGTCGTCTTCAAGCGTCAACTCCACGTCCGCGGGACCCGATATCCCGAACGTGTTGCTCGTGGCTCCCTTCACCTGCACCGTCTTGTCCACGGCATCCACGTCGTTGTCAACGGCGGTAATCGTCACCATGCCCGTGCTGGAAGTCGCCTCCGCCGCGATCGTCAGCACCTTGTTTGCGCTCAGGGAGTAGTCCGATGAGGTTGCCGGCCCATCCGGACTGACGGACACCGTCACGGTCGTGACAACACTGGAACCATGGCTCAGGCTCGCCCTCACTGTCGCAACGCCCGCATCCTCACCGATCGAGGCATCCGACAGCGACAGCGTCACCGTGGGCGACGCATCGTCATCGATGATCGTCCCCGTCGCCGTCGGGTCCCCCGGCAGGGTCGCGGCGCCGGGCGGGCTCACGTTGTCCAGGGTCACCGTGAACGTCTCCTCGGGCTCGTCGATGCTGTCCTCGAGCGTCGACACCGTGAACGTCCGCTGGGTTTCGCCCACCGCGAACGTCACAGTCCCCCTGCGCGACGTGAAGTCCGTCTGCGCCGCGCTGTCGCCCGCCGCCACCGAGGTCGCGTAGTCCACCGTCACTTCCCGGGTCGCGGCCGCCGCCAGCGTGACCGTGAACGTGGCCGCGTCGCCCTCGGGCGCGGACGCGGACGCGATGCCGAGAGCGGGCCCGGGTGCGGTGATCACCGTTCCGCTGATCGCTGTTCGAACTATCGGAGAACTTCTGCCCCAATTTGCTCCATTGTCGATGCTGCTTAGACTGGCGTCGTCGATACTCCAGCCCGTCGCGCTTCCGGAATCCTCTGCGTGCGAGAGTGTTGAACTTCCACCGAATTCCCCCGCAGGTGCAGTTATGTGGACGAAGTAATTGGTTAGCGCGGCCAGTGTCGGATTCCCTCGCGCTGTGAAAGTGTTGAGGCCGTCGCTGATGGTTGTCGGGTTGGTCAGACTATATACTTCGGAGCCCGGACTGCCGCTCGAATCACTGTAGATCGCTACCGCTACGGAATCACCGCTGCCCCAACCGGTGACAATAAAGCTGACTGAAGAAAGCGTATACCCGGCAGGGTTGCTTCCCGTGCTGAATTGCTGGGCCCGCGTACTTTGTGGATCCGAAAGCCCGAAGCCGACAGTGCTGATTCCGCCAGTACTGCTCGGTGATTGCCCAGTATTACTGACGAGGGTCGTCTGGGCTAAAGCGGCGGGGGCGAGCGCTGCGAGCGAGCATGCGAAGATGAGGCCAACCAATGCGACAGAGCACCCCCGCGCCGCAACCGTGGTCTGCTCAACTGCTGCAATCACGTGCTTGATCTACGGCTCATCCCGTCTACCGGCACCGGTCCGGCTCCCCTCGATCGTGGTCAAGTAGCTTAGCCATTCGGCGAAGTCGGGCGCGGGGCAGGTGGCGGGCGCCGCGGTCACCGTCGCCGTCGGCGCGCTGGTGCGTTGCTCGTCGAAGCCCGCGTCGTCGGTGAAGTTCGCTCTGACCTTGAGGGTCTTGCCCACGTCGTCCTGCACCGGCGTGTACGTGGCCGTGCTCTCCTCCCCGATATCCGACTCGTTTACGCCGTCCACCCGAATCCACTGGTAGCTGTAGCTGACACCGCTCTGGGTCGCGCCCCACTGGGATCCCGCCTGGTAGCGCAACCCGCGCCCATCCTCGGCGGGCTTGTACACGAACGACAGGCTGTATCCCATTCCTCGTAGTCCCGGTCCCGATGGGTCAGCAGCACGCGCCCGTCAACCTGTACCGTGAGCCGGGCCTTGTCGTAGGCCAGGCCGCCGCCGACTTCCAGTCCCGCGCCGGTTTCGGCATCGCCGCCGTCATACCGCAGCCCCGCTTCCACCCTGGGCGCCAAAACGCCGCCGAAGGCGGGCACGGAGCCCGTACCTTCAAGGATGAGCCGGATCCGGCTGGTGGCGCCTTCGCCGGCCGACAGCCCGGCCACGACCATGGAGGCGGTATCGGTGAGCATCGCGTCGGAGCGCAGGGCCAGTTCGAACTGGCCGGCTTCCCCGCTTCTCACCGACAACACGCCACGGCCCCCGAAGGCCGCCATGGCGTTGGTCATGTCGGTTTGAAGCGACGACTCCGCCCCGTCCGCGGTCAGGGTCAATCGCCCGCTGCCGTAGACCAACACCGTGGCCTGCGCATTGACTTGCTCCGGCACGCCCGCCGCCAGAGGGAGGTCCGGCGGGCGAAGGGCACGGCGCAACGGCGCGGGTCCCGCACGGCGGGGCAAGCCGGCTCCGGGGACCGGAACGCGCGCCCGTCGGGCGGGCGCGGGGCGGACAATGGCGGCGGCGCGGCGTCCGTGCACCCGGTCCAAAATTCGTGGCTCCCAGCGACGGCGCCGGGCTGCGACAAACGATCCATTTCGGTCTCCCAATTCCCTGACTACTCGACGACCTTTCGCCCCGCCCACACGATTCCGTGCGTCGCCGGGGCCGCACCCCTCCACGCGGCCTGCCCGGCCTCCGTGGGGAACCGCGCGCGCACACAATCGTACAGTCTATTCCAATATGGAAATGAGCCTGAACCGGGGTAATGAGGAGGAGTCAGTAGGGTTTGGATTCGAGGGATTGAAAAGGGAGTCGTAATGATGCCTTGACGGAGGCGGATCCGGCAACAGGGCGGTGGACGGGTTGGCGGCGGGCTGATTGGTAGCCGGCGGAAAGGGATTCAATCAAAGAAGGCAGTAGCTGAGGTGTGTTCGGGCAGCGGCGCGGGATTCGGCGCAGCCTGGCAGCGCTGTGAGGGAAAGCGGGAAGGACGCGGGGCCGTTTAGCGGTGGGGTTGATGCGTATTTCCGTTTGGGCGGATCATGCGGCCTCGGGCCGTCCTTGGGTGAGGTTTCCGAACAGTGCTTTGCGGGCTTGGTTGACGGCCTTGGCGGCGTTGAGGTCGCTTATGGCGTAGGCTTCGGCGTCGAGTTGGGCAAAGCTCACGCCGGGTTTGAGGAAGCCGGAGGCATTGGGCAGGGATTTGAGTTTTTCGTAGGGGGTGGCGAGGTCGGCGTCGCGGTAGCGTTTTCGCAGGCGTCCTTTCGGGTCGATGATTTCGGTGGGATACAGGCACGGGCGGTGGTAGTTCAAAAACGGCGAGAGGGTATTGTGGTTGAAGTCGTTGATCTGTGGCGCGAAGCGCCGGGGGATGTGGGCGTAGCCGAGATATTTGCGCACCACGGCGGCGTTTTTGCCCTCGGCCAGGGCGTTGTCGTTGGAGCGCCGGGCTCGAGACTTGGTGAACTGGCCGATGTGGAGTTTGTTGAGCAGTGCGGCAACCTGGTGGTTGATGTATTCGGAACCGTTGTCGGCATGAAAGCCTTGTATGACAAAGGGATAGGCGGTGATCAGGGCTTCGAGCACGGGGATCAGGAAGCCCTCGGAGATGGCTTCGACGGAGCCGATGTGCTCATACTGGGTGACTTCATCGACGGTGTTGATGTGATAGACGCCTTTGGCGCCCTCGCGGTCGCCCTGGTGGACGGTATCGACTCGGAGGAAGCCGGGCTGGCCCTGAGGTTCGGGCTTTCTGCGCTCGCCGATGGCGATCGGAACCGGTCGCGTCCTGGTGAAGGTGGTGTGCTTTAAGCGGTAGGTATTAGACTTGCGCAGGTTGTAGAGATGGCCGTTGGACAGCCGCGCCAGGCGCTCGAAGCGGGGGTCGCCGAAGACCTCGAACTCGCGGCGCATGACGGCCCGCGTAGTCGGCCCGGACATGACACCCAAGGTGGCGTCCACCTCGGCGAGCCGGCGAATGTCCGCCGGTGTATAGCGGCGCCGAAAAGGCTTCGCTGGCGCCTTGCCGCGCCGGTCCACGATCCGCCCGGCGTCCCGATACTGCCGGATCAGACGGGTCAACTGGGCGCGGGACAGCCCCGTCATCTTGGCCAGGTAGCGCCGGATCACGCCCCGGTCCGGCTTGCTCAAGCCCAGGTAGTGGAACCGCACCAGCGTCCGGCGAATGAAATCGTAAGCGGACTCACGATCGGCGATTTGGAAATCCACCCGCTGGTTGCCGTCGATCACGGCGCGAACCTCATCCAGGGTCCGAAGTCGTTCAGTCTGTAACATCAGGATCATCCTCCGATGATCCTCGAAACTTCACCCTACAGGCTCACTTCTCGTTACGGCCTAGGAGTTTCCACCCCCGTTCCGGCGGCGCTGGCCGCAGGGAACACGCGCTGGGAACGAGGGCATCTTGCCCTCGCCGAGGGCTGGAAGCCCTCGTTCCCAGGTTTGTTCCATGCAAGCGTGCGCCGTGGGATGTTTCGGCTGGGCGGATATCGAATGTTTCCGGCACCGGCGTTACGGCGGCCAATGTCATTACCAGCGTGCCCGCCACTGCAGCCGAATGTCGTTCTCGATTTGGCCGGACATGTGTGGCCGCCGGCCGATCTCAAGTCCTGCCTCCAGATCGGAAGCGGCGTTGAGCTTCAGGCCGAAACGCAGCGCCTGTGACGAGGCGCCCCCGCTTTCGGTGGCGACATACGGATACCAGAGCCGTCGCTCGCCGAAGCCATAGCCGAGTTCAGCCGTGTAGCGCTGCCCGTCGGCTGTGCGTGCGCCGCTCGCCAGGCCTCCCGCGTTCTGCAACGACCAAAGCGATTGCACGCCACTCTGGGTCGCGCCCCACTGGGATCCCGCCTGATAGCGCAACCCGCGCCCATCCTCGCCGGGCTGGTACACGAACGACAGGCTGTATCCCCATTCCTCGTAGTCCCGGTCCCGATGGGTCAGCAGCACGCGCGCGTCAACCTGTACCGTGAGGCGGTCCTTGTCATACGCCAGACCGCCGCCGACTTCCAGGCCCGCGCCGGTTTCGGCGTCGCCGCCGTCATACCGCAGCCCCGCTTCCACCTTGGGCGCCAGAACGCCGCCGAAGGCGGGCAGGGAGCCGGTACCTTCCAGGATGAGCCGGATTCGGCTGGTGGCGCCTTCACCGGCCGACAGCCCGGGCACGGCGATCGATGCGGTATCGGTGAGCATCGCGTCCGAGCGCAGGGCCAGTTCGAACCGGCCGCTTTCGCCGGCGCGCATCGACAGCACGCCACGGCCCCCGAAGGCCGCCATGGCGTTGGTCATGTCGGTTTCCAGGGACGACTCCGCCCCGTCCGGGGTCAGGGTCAGTCGCCCGCTGCCGTAGCCCAGCGTAGCCCACAAAGAGGTGCGTTCATCGAGACGGTAGCGGGCGTAGGGGTTGACCCCGGTCAGCGTGCTGCTCACCGCACCGCCTTTTGCCGAAACCTGGCGATAGCCACCCTCGCCCTCGCTGTAGGACAGGGCAAGGCCGGCGAGCCAGCGGCCCCACTCGCCGTCCGCGCCAAGGATGGCGGTATTGACCTCGCCATCGAGGGACAGCTTGCCCTCGGCGCCGCTGAAGCGGGTCGAGGCGCTCTCGCCCCAGGCCGTCAGCCGGTTCATGCCGCGCAGCGGGCCGGCGTCCGGGGAGTAGCCGTAATAAAAGGAACTGCCCATCACCATGTCCCGCAGCCCGGGCGCGCGAACGTCCCCGCCCGCGCCAACCTTCATCAGCAGCCCCTGCAGCATATTGGCCCAGGGACCGCCCCGACCCCTCGCGCCCGGTGCGTGTACGGCGCCCGGTGCGTGTACCGCGACGGGTACTACGCCCGGCGCGCCCCGCAACCCGCCCGGCGCCCCGGGGTTTCCGCCCGCGTTGGCGGGCAAACCACCCATTGGGCGCGCCGGGCTTTGCAGCGTCCCGCCTTGCATCGGCGGGAAGCCCTGCGTCATGGCGCCGTCGAACGCCGGTCGAGCAGCGCCCGGGCCCGACATCGCGCCGAACCCTCGCGTTGCGCCGGTCATGGCGCCGGCTGCGCCGATCCGCCCGTCCGGCGCCCGGACGCTACCGTCGGGCTGCCGGTCCAGGGCGTCCCGGTCGGCGTGCGAGGGCTCGAACAGCGTATCCATCCGCCATCCCATGACGGTCACGTGCGATTCGCGCGCGCCGCCTTCCAGCCGCCGGCCGATGGACTGCACGACCTGATCCGAGGCCGCCCGCCCGAACCGCGACAGCCACGCAGCGGGCATGAGGTCGCTGTTGACGATCGTGCCCACCGCGGTGTCGTCGTCGATGACCGCGCGACGGGGGCTGGACAGGGTCAGGGTCAGGGTTTCCGAACCTTCGTCGTGGGCATCGTCGAGCACCGTCACCGACACCGTCTTCGAGGTCTCCCCCGCCGCAAACCGCAAGGTCCCGGAAACGCCGGTGTAGTCGTCCCCCTGCGTCGCCGTGCCGTCGGAGGTGGCGTATTTCACCTTCACCTCGCGGTCCCGCGTCCGGTCAAGGGTCACGGCAAACGCCAGTGTCGCCCCGGGTCCTTCGCTCACGCTCGCGTCGGCCACGGTCAAGGCGGCGTCGCGGTCGGTCACGTTGAAGGTGAGCGTCGACGGCGAGCCGACGGAATACGGTTCCTCGACACTCGCCAACCTCACCGTCACGGTGCGCGAGGCCGGCCGGGCGCCGTCGAACGGAATCGGCACCGTGGCCGTCGCGGTGGCCTCCCCGGAGCGAAGCTTCACGTCTATCGGCCAGGCGCCAGTCAAGGCGCTGTCCAACACCTGAACCGCCACGGAGGTCGTGCGGTCGGTCGGGCCGGCTCGGCGCACGCTGATCGTCGCCGCCTGACCTTCGATCGCCGAGGAACTGCTCGTGGACAGGCTGATCCCCCGGTCGGGGTCCGGTGACGTGGCCGGCTCCTGCTCCTGCTCCTGCACCTGCACCTGCTCCTCCTCCTGCTGCTCGTCCTTCGCCGCCTTCTTGCGCACCGCCGCCTCCCGCACCGCCCGCTGCGCTCTGGCGGTCGTGCCGTTGACGCTCATCAGCAGGGAATCGCTCGTCCCGTACGAATAGGGGGAGGAGTTGCCCGCGCCGACGCCGTCGATGGTCCAGCCGGACGCGCCGCCGGCGTCCTGGGCGGAGGAATGGGTGCTCTCGACACGGACGTAGCTGGTGTGCTCCAGCACCACCAGGTACGTGGCGCCCGCGTCAAGGCGGGTGCCGCTCGGAGCGGCGAACGCGACGGTCTGCGCGGTGTTCGCCGGTTGCCGCGACCCCGGCGCGGCGGTGAGCGCCGCCACCCGTGCGCCCCGGGTCGCCCGGCTGTCCGTCACGCTCGCCCGGTAGAGCGTGACCGAGGGAATCGGAAGCACGGCGATGTTGGGGCGTCTTGTAAAGAGCCGCAATTCGATGCTGTCGAGCGTGGCGCCCAGCGCCCCGGTCGTGAACACGCCCACGATATCCTTCGTGACGTAAATCTGCGCAGCACCGTCCACGGGCTGCCCGAAATTGCTGACCAGGAACCCGCTCCGGCGCGGCGCCGCGGGCGTGGCCGTGGCGGTGGCCCCCGCACCGGCACGCACGCGGTTGACCGCGCGCAGCTCGAAGGCGTACTGCCTGCCGTTGTCAAGCCCCGTGACGCTGACCGAACGCTCGTCGGCCACGCTCATGCCGGGATCCGAACCGTCGCGCACGTCGGTCCAGTCGGTTTCCGGGTCGACCCTGGAACCGGCCGAGTAGCGGACCTGGTATTTCTCGATGCCCGCCCCGCCGTCGCTCCGCGGCGGCGCCCAGCGCAGCGTTACCTCTGCATTGCCCGCCCGTGCGCCCAGGCTCGCCGGCGCCTCCGGCGCGGTGGCCACCGTCGCGCCCGCCGCCGCGCCGTTGACGCGCATCAGCAGCGAGGCGGTTGTCCGGTAGGAATAGGGCGAGTTGTTGCCGGCGCCGATACCGTCGATGGCCCACCCGGGCGCGCCGCCGGCGTCTTCGGCGGGGAAGGTGGTGGACTCGACACTGACGGGGAAGGCGCGCTCCAGCACCACCAGGTACGTGGCGCCCGCGTCAAGGCGGGTGCCGCTCGGCGCGGCGAACGCGACGGTCTGCGCGGTGTTCGCCGGTTGCCGCGACCCCGCCACGGCGGTGAGCGCCGCCACCCGTGCGCCCCGGGTCGCCCGGCTGTCCGTCACGCTCGCCCGGTAGAGCGTGACCGAGGGAATCGGAAGCACGGTGATGTTGGGCAGTCTTGTAAAGAACCGAAATTCGATGTTGTGCAACTCGGCGCCGCGGGCGCCGGTGGTAAACACGCCCACGATATCCTGCGTGACGAAAATCGACGCGACGCGGTCCGCGGGCTGCCCGAAATTGCCGACCAGGAAACCAGACCCGGGGGGCAGCGGCGCACGCACGGGGGTGTCCGCAGCGCTCTCCGCCGGGCCCTCGCCGGCGCTGTTCACGGCGCGCAGCTGGAAGCGGTACCGCGTGCCGTTGGTCAGGCCGGATACGATGACCCGGGTCTCGTCCGCCGCGCTGCTGCCGGGATCCGAACCGTCGGGCACATCGGTCCAGTCGGGGGTCCAGGCGGTCGTCCCCGTCCGCTGGGCCCGGTACTGGTACTTCTCGATGGCCGCGCCGCCGTCGCTCCCCGGCGCCGTCCAGGCCAGCGTCACCCGCCCGTCGCCCGGGGCGGTGCCAAGATCTCTGGGCACGCCGGGCGCCGATGTGCCCGGCGCGCTGGTCCGGCCGGACCCGGGCGGGTCGGACCATCCGGAGTCGCCTTCCGCGTTGGTGGCGCGAACCCGCGCCTGGTAGGCAGTGTCCGTAGCGAGGCTGGTTATGGTCGTGGTCGTGCCCGTGACATCCTGCGGGCCGTCGATCCAGGCCCCGGAACTGCCCAGGCGGTACTGCACGTCGTAGTTGGCGATGGCGGGCTTGCCGGCGTTGGCCGGGGCGGCCCAGGAGATCGTCAGCCTGGTGGTGCTCCCGGACACTGCCGAGACCGCGGGCGTCGCCGGCGCGCTGGGGGGCTCGTCCACGTCGGTGATGCTGATCGTGACGCTGGCGTCGGTGGTGGCGGTGCCGTCGGTGGCCGTGACCGTGACCGTGTAGGAATCCTTGGCCTCGTGGTCGTAGCTGACGCCGGCCTTGGTGCGGATCTGCCCCGTCGTCTCGACGAAGTCGAAGGAGGCCACATCGGCGCCCCCCAGCGTGTAGCCGAGGGTATCGCCGGCGTCGGCGTCGGTGGCCGTCACCGCGGCGCCGACGTTCACGCCCGCGGCGGTGTTCTCCGCGATTTCGCGGGACACGTTCGAGGAACTGAACACCGGCGCGGTGTTGGTGCCTGCGACGGTGACCGTGCCGGACGAGGGAAACGCCGCGCTGGTGCGCATTTCCACGCCGCTCAGCTCGTCGGTGAAGCTCACCTGCACCTTGATCTTCTTGCCCTCGTCGTCGTCGGTCAGGGTGTAGGTCTCGGCGATCTCGCCGGAAATATCCTCCTCGTTGGAGGTGCCGTCGGAGTCCACGCGGAACCACTTGTAGGTGAAGCTCGAGGGCAGCCCGTCGGTGTCCATGATGGGGCTCTCGTCGGCGGTCAGCTCCTGCCCGACCTGCGCCGTGCCGGTAATCGCCAGCTCGCCCGTCGCGGCGTTGTTCGCCGGCAGGCTCAGATACACCGTGCGGGTCACCACCGGGTGCGACCAGTCGAGGCTCGTGGTCCAGCCGGTGTCGGTTCGATCGGAGGCGAAGAAATCAGAAGTGTTGAAGTCGTAGTCCCCGTCGCAGACATGCAGCCGGAGCGCGACGTTTTCTCTGTCCGTCAATTGGTCGGATCCAACAAGGGAAAGGTACAGGTTCCTGGTGAGCGTAACCAAGATCTGGTCGATCATGTAGTCGTTCGAACCGATAGAGAAGCTCTGACTGGGCAAGAGCGTGCCTGCGGAACTCGCTTCATCGAATCCGTAACCAGCAACTATTCCAAACGCCTCGAACGCTTCCACCGTCACCGTGCCGGTCCAGATCTGGCGCCGGTCGCCGTAGCTGGGCGCCGCGCAGACGGGGAGCGAGGCGTCCGTCACGTCGATGGTCATCGTGTAGGCGTCGGCGCTGTCGACCGTGCCGTCGTTCACCTTGAAGGTGAAGGTCGTATAGGGGGCGCCGTGCGCATCGCGCGCGGGCGTGAAGATGAGCATGTCTCCGTCGATCTGGGCCTTCGTGACGTCGTCGAGCGCCACGACCGCCGTGCCGTCGAGCGCCAGCGTGCCCGCCGCCGGCACGGTCACGATCTTCACGCTCGCCAGCGCGGCGCCGGCGTCAGCATCCATGAAGCCGAAGTCGCCCGCCGTGAAGGTGTACGCCCTGTCCTCGCCCGTCGTCACCGTCTTGTTGGCGCCCGTCGGGGCGGTGTTGGTGGAGGCGGTGGTGACCGTGCCGGACGAGGGATACGCCGCGCTGGTGCGCTCCTCCTCGCCGCTCAGGTTGTCGGTGAAGCTCACCTGCACCTTGATCTTCTTGCCCTCGTCGTCGTCGGTCAGGGTGTAGGTGGCGTCGGTCTCGCCCGAAATCTCCGCCTCGTTGGAGGTGCCGTCGGAGTCCACCCGGATCCACTGGTACGTGAAATCGACGTCGGTCAGCCCGTCGTCGTCCACGATGGGGGTCGCGTCGGCGGTCAGATCCTGCCCGACCTGCGCCGTGCCGGTAATCGTCGGCTCGCCCGTCGCCACGTTGTTCGCCGGCAGGCTGAGGTACAGCGTGCGGGTCACCACCGGGTGCGACCAGTCGAGGCTTCCGCTCCAGGTGGAAGTGTTAAGTCGGTTGGTGGCACTGCTAAAGTCGTAGGGCATATCGCAGACATGCAGCCGCAGCGCGGCCGATTCCCTGTTCGTCAGTGCCTGTCCAGCGGATTTTTCAAAGAAGAGAGACCCAGCAAGGCTCCCTGTAAACAGAACGAAGGTACCGTTAACCGTATAGTCGTTCGAGCCGATGGTGAAGGTCCGGTCGTCCAGTTCACCCGCGGGCATTAGTGCGTTGGTGTATCCAGCGGTGTATCCATGATGAGTGTCTCCCACGTATGTGAACTCGTCCACCGTCACCGTGCCGGTCCAGAAGTTGCGCCGGTCGCCGAAGCTGGGCGCCGTGCAGACGGGGGCGGGGGCGTCCGTCACGTCGATGGTCATCGTGTAGGCGCTGGCGCTGTCGTCCGTGCCGTCGTTCACCTTGAAGGTGAAGGTCGTATAGGCGACGCCGTGCGCATCGAGCGCGGGCGTGAAGGTGAGCATGTCTCCGTCGATCTCGGCCTTGGTGACTACGCCGTCCGCCAGGACCGCCGTGCCGTCGAGCGCCAGCGTGCCCAGCCCCGGCGGGGTCACGATCTTCACGCTCGCCAGCGTGTCGCCGGTGTCCGTGTCGGCGAAGCCGAAGTCGCCCGCCTCGAAGGTGTACGGCCTGTCCTCGCCCGTCGTCACCGTGTTGTGGGCCGCCGTCGGCGGGTTGTTGGCGGCGGCGATGAGCTTGACCACGATGTCGGTGCCCTCGGTCAGGGAGACGCCAGAGCTTTCCCAGACCCTCCTGCGGGTGGTGATGGTGTCGGCGTCGGCGAGGACGAGGGAGGTGCTGCCGACCACGAGCGTGAGGGCGGCGGTGGCGGTGGTGATGTCGGCGTCGACGGTGAGTTCGAAATTTCCGCCGGAGCGGACGAAGAGCAGGGTGATGGTGTAGTCGGTGGAGTCGTAGTTGAAGCTGTCTTCGGAGAGGACGGTGGTGCTGCTGCATCTCGCGGCGCCGACGTTGTTGCTGCAGCCGAGGATGCTTAAGTTGAGGTCGCCGGGGGTGAGGGTGGCGGTCCAGACATCGGTCTGGGCCTGCGCGGGCGCGGCCAGGGCCAGCAGCGCGGCAGCGGCCAGCAGGGCCAGGCAGGCCCGCGCGCCGCGCAGCCGGGTCGCGGCGTTCTCACGCGGGCGGAGCCGCCGGCGCAGGGAGGCCCGGCGCGGGAAGGGGGAGGAGCAGCCGCGCGGGTCCCGTGCGGCGGGGGAAGCCGGGTCCGGGGAAAGGGACGCGCGCCCATCGGGCCGCGGCGGGGCGGTCCGTGGCAGCGGCGCGACAGCCCTCCTGCAGGTCTGCGGTTCGGGGCTCCGGGCGAGGGCGGCGGATATCGACAAACGATCCATTTTGGTCTCCTGATTTGCTGGCTGCTCGACGACCTGTCGCACCGTACACACGATTCCGTGGGTCGAGGGCGCCCAGCCCCTCCACGCGGCCTGACCGGCCTCCGTGGCGCTCCGCCCGAGCGCAAAAAAGTCTGTTGCAATTGTAAGCAAAATATTGTTACAGTGGTGTTTATTATCTGTGTATTTACGTGAAGTTCACACGAATTCATCACAATGTCGACGCGACCTGCCGGGAATCGGACCGAATCGGGGCCGCCGGACCCCGGCCGCGGTCCCCCAATGAATCAGTCACCACCCAGGCCGGCAAGGCGGCCCGGCGACGGGAGCGGGGAGGAACCGATGACCGAGAGCAAGCCGACGGCGGCCGAACACGAGGCGTTGCGCCCGCGCCGACCTTGAGGCGCTGATCGAGACCTCGCCGGTCGGCGTCGTCGTGTTGGACGGGCGCACCGGCCACCCGGTCTCGCTCAACCGCGAGGCCAGGCGCATCGTCGAGACCCTGCGCATGCCGGGCCACACCGCCGAGGACCTGCTCGGGATCCTCACCTGCCGCTTCACCGACGGGCGCGAGATCGCGCTGGACCGGCTGCCGCTGGCAAGCGCGCTGAGCCGCGCCGAGACGGTGCGCGCCGAGGAGATCGTGCTCACCACCCCCGACGGGCGCAGCGTCACCACGCTCGTCAACGCCACCCCGATCGACGCCGAGGACGGCACGCTCGCCTCGGTAGTGGTCACCATGCAGGACCTCGCCACGCCGTCAGGATCGACCTGCCGACCGACCTGCCGCCCGTGCTGGCCGACCGCCAGCGTATCGTGCAGGTGCTGAACAACCTGCTCGCCAACGCCGCGCGCCATTGCCCGGACAGCGCCGCGATCCGGATCGCGGCCGAACGCGACGGGGTGCATGTCGCGGTCTCGGTTTCCGACCAGGGCCGGGGCATCGCGCCGGAGCGCCTCCGCCACCTGTTCCGCAAATACCCCGCCGCCGGGGACCGGGAGGACGGGCTCGGCGGCGGGCTGGGACTGGCTATCTGCAAGGGCCTGGTCGAGGCCCATGGCGGACGCATCCGGGCCGAGAGCGGCGGCGTGGGCCTCGGCGCACGCTTCACCTTCACGCTCCCGGTGGCCGCCACGGCCGTCGCCGGCGCTGTCCGGGGCCGCCCCGACGGGCCGGGCGCGCAGACCGAAGCGGCGCCTATCCTGGTGGTCGACGATGACCCCGAAACGCTGCGCCATGTCCGCGACACGCTCACCGACGCCGGCTTCGCCCCCCTGGTCACCGGCGACCACCGCCAGATACTGCGCATCCTCCTGGCCGAGAAACCCCGGCTGGTGCTGCTCGACCTGATGCTGCCCGGGACCGACGGGATCGAGCTCATGCAGACCATTCCGGAGCTCGCCGACCTGCCCGTCATCTTCATCTCCGGCTACGGCCGCGACGAGACCATCGCCCGCGCGCTCGAGGCCGGCGCCGACGACTACATCGTCAAGCCCTTCTCGCCGACCGAGCTCACGGCGCGGATCCGGGCGGTCCTGCGGCGGCGCTCGGCGGCTGCCCCGTTTACGCTCCGGCACCTCGCCATCGACTACGACCGGCGCCAGGTCACCGTGGCCGGGCGGGCGGTGGCGCTGACGGCGACCGAGTTCGAGCTGCTGCGCGTTCTTTCCGAGGGCGCCGGCCGGGTCCTGACCCACGAGACCCTGCTGCGCCGGGTCTGGGCCGAACGCGCCAAGGGCAATCCCAAGATCGTGCGCGCCTACGTCAAGCGGCTGCGCAGCAAGCTCGGCGACGATGCCGGGCGCCCCGCCCTGATCTTCAACGAGCGCGGGGTCGGCTACCGCATGGCCCGGCCCGGCGACCCGTAGCGCCCCGCCGATCCGCTTCCAACAGACTGCGCTACGCCGCAGCGACCATGCCGTCCGCCCGGTCCCGTTCGTCCATGCCGGAACACAGCGCCACGAATTGAGATAGCCGCAGGTTCAGATGAGTCGATCCGGGTTTACCGGAGGCTGATTAGTGGAGTGCCCCCGGTTTGGTAGACACTTCCGGGCTATGAGTGGAGTGCCCCGGGGATGGTGGACACCGCCGGGCCGGCAGCCTCGTTTATACCCGACCAGGGTCCCGTAGATTTCTGCGCTCAACACGACCGGGAATTGCAGATGTCGTGCCGCTTTTCTTCCTAAGATCGATCTTTCCTGAAATGGCTCTTCCATCTAGGGGTGTCGGCCGGGTCTTAGCAGGTCGAGAAGATCGCCTTGCGTCAACTCATCGGCCACGGACTCCCTGAACCGATTGATATCAGCAGCGACTTCGGCCCAGGGCACACTGCGTACGCGTTCAGCCACTCGGGCCGGCCATGAGTCTTTGGTTAGTCGTTCCGCTCGCTCGCCATGCTGCCGCAAACCGGCGTTAAGCATGTCAAGGTTGGGAGCGGGCCATTGGTCCTGCTCCAGATACCAGGCAAGATCGAAGAAATCCCGACCCTTGGCCCAGGGACGATTCAGCACCGCGAGCAGCTTGCCGGCCAGTAGGGAAGAACGATCGTGATGCAGAACCCGAACGCCGACGTGCCGGCGGATGCGGTGGGTTGTAAGGATTGCGCCCGACGGAGGCTTGGTGTCCACCTCCAGTTTGACGCGCGCGACTTCGCTGCGGTGCGGCGATAGCCCCATTTCATGGAACAGCCCCGGGAACCGGAACAGGCCCTTGTGCACGGCGCCGGAGTCCTGCAGCGTAAGGGAAATCTCGTAGGACTCCCGCCGGAACGCGCGCAGGACGTGCGCAACCCACCGGGGGAAGTCGTATTGATCGCGGCGCGCTTCCAGCGCGAAGTCGAGATCTTCCGAGAAGCGCCGCAAATGGTACAGCAGCCGCAAGGCGGTGCCGCCCATGAAAGCGATGGAGGACATGGCGCCCGCGTGCGCCAGGCCTTCCAGAATTCGTACCTGCAGGTATTCCTGCAGCAGGTGTCTGGCGTGCCAGTCGTTGTGGTCCGCTTTCGCCTGCTGAACGATTTGCAGCAGTTGTCCCTTCATGCTGACGGTTCCGATTGGCTGCGGGTTTGTGCGCTCTCGGCAAGACGCCGGGCGGCGCGGAGCCACTTCGGACGCCCCGATTTTTCCGCCAGAGCGATCAACTGGGCGGGATTCAAGCGCTGCCAATTCAGCCGCATGCCGTCGATCCAGCGCGGGGCATCGGCGCCAGGGGTCAGATGAATCAGGTCCAGGAGCGCCTTTTCCGGCGTGGCGATCAGCGCCAGTTGTCCGGCCACCACCTCAACTTGCCGCAAACCCGTGTTGCAAGGCACAGTAAGGGACAGGAGGTCCGGACGCAGGAATTGATACATATAGCGCCCCAAAACCGTGTCCCATGTGTGAGGACGACCGGGGCCGCAGCTCGTCGCCACAGGAATGTGTTCGGGAATAACGCCGGCGTAGGACAGCGCCATGTGCGTGGAAACGTAGGACCCCGGCATCAGCCGATTGGCAATAAGAAACGGGGAGGGATTGACCTTGCGGTAGGGCGGAGCCAAGGCGTACAGCCCTCGTCTAAGCTGAACGAGTTTCCCTGCGCGAAGCCAACGGCTGAGCGCTGCCGCGATTTCCTTGCGGCTGGCTTGCCCCGCACACAACCAACCCGTCTCGAATACGGGTTCATCCTCAACGAGTTCCAGAAGTCGAGCAAATTTCATTGCAGTATTTAATCATAATAGACATATAATCACAATAATATTGGCAGTGCGAAATAAGAGCCCAGCTCGCCAATGAGAATATCGGTAAATTGCCTCTCCGTGCTCGTACTCACTACGTGACCGTTCCCCCAGCTCCAAGCAAACCTTGATGTAGGCGGGAGGGTTGGTTAAGGGTGAGGGTCTACCCTAGAGTTGGGCCATGTGGGATGCGTTTTCTGACAATTGCTGAACTTGCCACATGCGGAGGCAGGGAAGACGGTAAGAAGGCAGACTGAATGCGACAATTCGTAGGCAAACAGGCTGCATTTGGGCGTTGTCAAACTAACTGGATTGGACCTATTGAAGCTTCAATCGAGGGCTCTCAGGCTGCGAGTTGGCGCCACTCGGTAACGATTGACGACGGTCGCCCATACCGTTTCATCGTGCGCTTCAGGAACTTCAGTGCGGCTCGGCGATCCCGCCGCTTCGTGACAAAAACCTCAAGCACCTCGCCTTCGTGGCCGACAGCGCGCCATAGGTAATGTGTCTCACCGTTGATGCGAACAAACCCCTCATCAAGGTTCCAGCGCCAGTTCGACCCATTGCGGCCGTGGACGCGCCTCCTCCTTATTTCAGCGGCAAACATCGGGCCGAAACGGTTCCACCAGAAACGCACCGTCTCGTGACAGATGTCGATGCCGCGTTCGAACAGGATGTCTTCGACCTGGCGCAACGACAACGGATAGCGGATGTACATCATCACTGCGAGGCGGATGACCTCGGGCGAACTGTTGAAATAACGAAAGGGATTGTTCATGGCCGCAGGCTACGAGAGCTTGGATTCCGGTTCAAGCCGGTTTTCTCTGACAGTGCCCGGCCTGGTGGACGAACGCGATGAACATTTCGCTGGCAGTCGATTTCCTCTATCAGAAACACGACGGGTCGGTTACTGTCCCGTGCCTCGCTTGTCGCAACAACAGACGATTCCGGAAATGCTGGGGTGGTACAGTCATAGTCCGGTAGTATCTGCCAGACCGGGGGCACTCCAAGGCGTCGATTCCATTCTCCGGAATTCCCGGAGCGGTTGACGTTGCGAGAATGCCAACGCCTGACTGATAATTCACTTAACCATTTTTCTGCTTGCGGGAAGTGGGCGAATTCTGGGAACTACTATGACGCCACCGTATCCTCATGTCCGATCGTTAAAAGTTCGAAACTTTAAGGGCATTGCGAAGCTTGATCTTTCGCTCGACCAGTCATTGACGATTCTGGCTGGTGTCAACGGGGTGGGCAAGACGTCCGTAATCGAGGCTCTGCTTGCGGCCGTTACGAAGGCGTGGAGTTGGCTGGGTCCGGACGGCAATGAGGCGTGGTTCGGGCCTCCCGGAGACGTAGTTCGCTACGGCGCTCGTGAGGGGGAAGTCGCCCCGGAGTTGGTGTTTGAAGACGATGTCAGAACCACTTTCGATACTACTGTCAACGCAAAGGGATCGGTAGATTGGAACCTCTCGAAAAATAAGGTACTTTCGGGGCTCCACGAAGAAATATCTCCAATACCGCTGGTCGTGTATTACGATCAGAATCGCATCGGTGGTTTGGAGCGTGATCATTATCGGTCTCGTTCCGACACCAACCGCAAAGAGGCACTCGAGACGACTCCCGGCGCGCTGTCGGACTTCAAGAGCTGGTTTTTCGAAAAGGAAAGCGACGAGGCGCGAGAGGTTGTCGAGCGCAGCGACCTTGAATATACGGACCCGGAAGTCCGGGCTGTCCAGGAAGTTCTGAAGACCATCGCCGGAAGTTCGGCCATACTGAGGTCCAGAAAGCCGGACGGCAGCATGGACCGTATGCTCTTCCTGAGGAAAGAAGGCGGTTTCGACATTCCGTTCGAGGCGTTATCCGGCGGCGAGCAGGCCTACTTCCTGCTTGCGGTTGACTTGGCGCGACGCTTGCTGCTGGAATTTCCGAGCAGCACCCTTACCGAAGCTCAAGGACTCGTCTGCATCGATGAGATTGAGCTCCACTTGCATCCGGCGTGGCAGCGTGAAATTCTGGCGTCCTTGATGGATCTATTTCCGCAGTGCCAGTTCGTTGTCAGCACACATTCGCCCCAGGTCATCGGTAGCGTCGCGGCGCGGCACGTGCGATTGCTCTCATCTAACGGAAACGGTCACATTGACGTCACGGAGCCGATCGCGTCCAAGGGGCGTGACACTAACTATGTGCTCGAGGGGATTTTGGATACGCCTGAGCAGGCCCCCCGGGTGGACGATCTGTTCGCTAAGTTCGATGAGTTGGTCGATAAAGGCGCATTCAAGGAAGCGGATCGAGTACTTGATGAGCTGGACGACCTCATCGAGGGAAAATCTTCCCGGGTCTCTCTTCGCCGGGCGAAGTGCAGGCGCCTGCGCAGCGCGTCGGGATGAGAGGGTCGGCCAAGGGTGAAGAGCCGGAAGTGCTGCGCGATTGGAAAGCGGGCCAACGGGCCGCTTGCATCGAACCGCTCTACAGCGATCTAAGCGCAGTCGCAAGGCAAGCGATGAAGCAAGCGATGTTCATTGAGCAAACAGGACAATGTGTGTATTGCGGCCGCGGAATCGACCTCAAAGAGGTAAACAGGCATCACATCGAGCATTTCCGACCGCGCGCACGGTATCCGGATAGTGAGCTGGCCTTCGGGAACCTGTTTCTGAGTTGCGGCCCCCAGCAGAGCCAGGCCGGTGCTCAACCGACGTGCGGAAACAAGAAGAAGGCATGGTTCGACCAGAATTGCAATGTCAGCCCTGCGCCGGAGGAGGCTTGTCAGAGACGTTTTCTTTTTTCCTCTGATGGACGGATCCGAGGGGACGGCTCTCCGGAACCGGATCGAATGATTGATGTGCTCAACCTGAACCATCTCGAACTCGTTGCTGAGCGGTCAGCGCTCATCGAGGAATTGGATGGCGAACTCGACGAAGGCGTGTCCCTTCTCGAACTGAAAAGAGGTTTTCGTGAAGTATCCTCAATGGGCACGCTCGTCAGTTTCGCGAACGTGGCAATTCAATATCTGCAGAAACAAAGCGACTTCGCGCAGCGCGAGTAAAGTTGTGCCGAGCGTGTGCGGAGTTGCCTCTTTGCGCGCATGTATTTTTCGCTTTTGGGATTTTGACCGTTCCCCCGACCCGAGCCACCCTTGATGTGGGAGAAACAGCATATCAGGCCACCTTCTTGGCAAACACCGAGGGTGGGATCTTGCCCACTGATCGATGGGGCCGGACATGGTTGTAGAACGCGAGATACCGGGTAATTGATTGTCTCGCTGCCAACACGCTCTCATAGGCTCGCAAATAGACTTCCTCGTATTTCAGCGTCCGCCAAAATCGCTCGATGAAGACGTTGTCCTTCCAAGCACCCTTGCCGTCCATGCTGAGAGAGATTCCGTGGCCGTGCACGAGTTCGACGAACGCCGCACTCGTGAACTGGCTGCCCTGGTCGGTGTTGACGACCTCAGGCTTCCCATAACGGCTAATCGCGTCCTCCAGCGCCTCGACACAAAAGTCCGTCGTCAGCGTCGTCGAGAGCCGCCAGGACAAGATTCTCCGGGTCGCCCAGTCCATGACGCCGACGAAATAGACGAAGCCGCGGGCCATCGGGATGTACGTGATATCGAGCGCCCAGACTTGATTGGCCTCGGTGATCGTTCGACCTCTAAGCAGATACGGAAAGACCTCGTGGCCCGGATGTCGGCGCGACGTGTTCTTCTTGCGATACAAGGCCTCGACGCCCATCGTCCGCATCAGCGTCCTGACATGGCGGCGCCCGACCTTGAAGCCTTCAGCGCGAAGGAGTTTCTTCCTCATCCGGCTCCCGGCATAGGGTGCCTCCAGATGCAGCCGGTCGATCGCCTTCATCAGTTCCAAGTCCGCCGGCGACACGGGCCGGGGCGTGTAGTAAACCGACGAACGCGAGATCTCGAGGATCTTCGCCTGTCGGCTGATTGATAGCTTGTGACACGGATCGATCATCGCTTTGCGCTCAGCATGCCCGCCTTGATGAGCGCGCTTTCTAAAAAATCGTTCTCCAGCGTCAACTCCCCGATCTTCGCGTGCAAAGCCTTCAGATCCACCGGCTCCTCGGTCCGAGATCTCCCCCCGTTGAATACCGACGCCGCTTGCTCCAGGAGCTGACTCTTCCATTGCGTGATCTGGTTCGGGTGCACGTCGAACTGCGACGACAACTCCGCCAGTGTCTTCTCGCCCTTCACTGCCGCCAGCGCCACTCGCGCCTTGAACTGGGGCCTGTGGTTCCTTCTCGGTCTCCTCACTCTTTCTTCGCTCCATTTGGCGGTCCCCCCGCCTTAGGGCAAAGCCTACACTTATCTCTCTGTCTTAAAGACCGGGACCAGCTCTTGCAGTCCGTCGGGGCGACGTACGTGGTCTTGGGCAAGGATGTGTACTAGTAGCTTCGCGGCCGTCGTATACACGAAATCCAAGACGTTAAACTGATCGGCAGTTTGCAGACTCGATTGGTGTCTTGCGTTTGCATGCTAGCGTATATACTCGTAGCCGTAGTTAGCTTAAGGACCGCGTTGAAGTGGAACTAATGCTGCGGCACCGCGATATCTGCGAACTAGAAATGGAGGTCAAATGAAATCGCTTACTCGCCGCCAGACCGGAAGGCGCATTAGCAATCAAGGACTAAGTTTGTGAGTAGCCAAATGCCGCTCGAAAGCTTGGATTCGACAGACCTACTTGAAAGAAGTGACCTAGTCTTTCCGACATCTTGCACGCCTCGGATATCAACCCCATTGGGGAAACTGTATCAGGCGGATTGTATGTCTGTTCTTCCTGCGATCCCTTCGGATTCAGTGCATACCGTGTTTGCTGATCCGCCATTTAATCTTGGTAAGCACTACGGCAAGAAAACGCGGGATGATTATCCTGATTCAGAGTATCTGGAGTGGTGCCGCTCTTGGCTACGTGAGTGTGTCCGCGTTCTGGCTCCAGGCGGCGCTCTCTTTGTCTATCACTTGCCCCGATGGAATGTTTCGCTCGGTGCCTTCCTAGGCGAAATCGGAATGGCATTTCGACATTGGATCGCTATTGAACATACTGGGCGCCTTCCCATCCTCGGCCGGCTATACCCTTCGCACTACTCCATGATTTATTACACAAAAGGTAAGCCGCGAGTTTTTCGCCGCATTCGGACTCCAATTCAGACGTGCCGCCATTGTGGAGGAGAGATTAAGGACTACGGGGGTCACCGTAATGCAATGCACCCGAAAGGCGTAACTCTAAAAGACATATGGACTGACATACCACCTGTCCGACACAGCAAGTTCAAATCAAGTTGCCGTACTGCGAATGCCCTAAGCACGAAAATTCTGGATCGGGTTGTGCAAATGACAACCAAACCTGGAGATTTAGTATTGGATCCATTTGGAGGAAGCGGGACTACTTATGCGGTTTGCGAGTATCATGGTCGCAGGTGGCTAGGCATTGAAATTGAGAATATTGACGCCATTCAAGAACGCCTATCTGGTGGTGTGCAGCCGCACATGAACTTCGACTACATTGAACCATGCCAATAATAACGCAACGTATCGATTACAACGGATTTCAAACAAAGGTTGACCGTCTTGGCCTACGAACGTTGGTTACCGAAGTAGAAAACGTTGTCACAGGATTCAATTTGGCAATTGCAGAAACGAAGCATGCCAATGGCACCAAGGTGATCCGGGAGCGATTTGATCTAGGATTTGAAAGGTGTGGCGGCTGGATCAAGATCGTATCGGGTGGCGTAGATTGGTCGAAAGAGAATGATCGACGTAGCAAATTAGGCGTTGAAGTACAAGTTTCTGGCCGTAGTGATTTATTAGCCGTTGATGTGATTCACTTGAAGGATGAATTGGACGGTGGTCGTTTGGATGCCGGAATCATAATCGTACCCGATGACGAGCTATCGCATTTTCTGACCGATCGAACACCCAATCTTCGTACGGCGATTCGGCATATACAGAGTCGCGCTCCAAACATGGCCGTTGAGATAATTGCTTTTCGCCACAATGCTATCGGGCCGCCGTTGGAAAAAGCTAGAACAAATCTGGGAGCATAAGATATTAGAAATTTATTGTTTCATTACGGAGCGCGATAGCCGTCGCTTTGGCGAATATCGAGCCTGAACGCGGCTATCGTCCATTGGTCTATCCCAAGGCAATTCTGAAAGCGGGTTCTGCAATCCTTGTGCAAACAGGAGTACAACACTTTTCTGAGTTGTAGCCTTTGCCCACTCAATTCTCGAATGGCACGCCTCGGCTTTGTCGATGTCATCAACGCTAATTGGAGCAAACGCGAATTACTAGATCCTTTGGGGTCGACAGTAGACTTGGCCGAGCCATTGTCTTGCATTACACATGGACTTGAAACGCCACTGGAGAAGTGTAGGGATACCAAATCCTGGCCGTCGTGAAAGCGGTTGAACAGTTGCTTCATTTTCCCTGGCTTGCCGGCAATGCCCGGTGCGGTCATCATAATCAATGCTGATTGTCCGCCGCTTTCAACTGCTCTAAGAGTATCGTTTGCTCTAGACTGCAAGCTTTGTCTCGGTTTCCTTTCGCCCTACCTCTGTTCAAGAAATTGAAAGGAGGGGCGGCCCGCTGCAGCAATGCGGACATGCCCTAATTTGAAGCAATCTATTCTGATTTCAATTGCCACACTGGATGTCCACACAACACTCCCGACAAGAAACTGGGCAAAGCGAGGCCAAATCTGGTCTACTTCCCTTCTTGAAGTGGGCAGGCGGTAAGCGTTGGCTTGTTAGAGGCTATATCGATCTCTTTCCTAAGACCTTCAATCGTTATATTGAGCCTTTCCTGGGCGGCGGCTCAATATTTTGTGCCCTAAGGCCCATTAAAGCCATCCTTGCAGATTCCAATGCCCGCCTCATCGAAACTTATATTCAAGTACGTGATAAACCCAAATACATCGCCAAGCTTCTCCGCCATCATCAAGCCCGTCACTGCGAAGAGTATTACTATTCTGTGAGAAGGCGAACACACCCCCGTTCAGCTTCACAGCGTGCAGCGCAATTCATATATCTAAATAGAACGTGCTGGAATGGCCTTTACCGCGTAAATCTAAAGGGAGAATTCAACGTTCCCAAAGGGACAAAGTCCTCTGTATTACTCGATTCTGACGATTTCAACTCGCTATCGAGTGCTCTCAAGGGTGCTGAAATTCTTTCCCAAGACTTTTCCGATACACTTAGGAGAGCTGGTCCTGGCGATTTTGTTTACGTAGATCCGCCTTATACCGTAAAGCACAACTGCAATGCCTTTGTAAAGTACAACGAGAGAATCTTCAGTTGGGAAGACCAAATTAGGCTACGAAATAAAGTCAGACTAGCGATTGCCAGAGGAGCAATGGTTGCTGTATCTAATGCCGATCATGAATCACTCCGTAAGCTCTACCGCGACATTGGAGCACAAATGACCATCAGCCGTAGAAGCGTAATCGCGGCCCAACGTCAAAATAGAGGAAGTGTTGACGAGCTGCTTATCCTATCGTGGAAGAATTAGAAACAGTACAACCTCTATGAGCTTGCAAAGCGCACCGCAGTTCTTCCTAAGAGCAACTCATTGGAGAGATGGACTCCTTTTCGATTTGTGCGCTTCAATTCTCGAGGCACTCTGGGTCTTGATAATTTCCTCGATTTCGCTAATGGTATTGAGTATCCGATTTGGATTGAATAGCGTTGGTGTAGATTTCATTGGCGCATTTCTTATTACATTTTCTTCCACACTTCATCCGACAGAGGTGATTATCTATGTCACCGGGATTTTGTCATCCACAACAGCCTACTTTCTCGTCAGAATAAGACTTCTGCGATCCCACATCGTGCGCCTCGCTCTCATTTTTCTAGTCACGGCTGCGATTTTTCTCCTTGCAACACCATTGTTTATTGCCGGTCTGGACTCACCTCCACGTAATGAGGGATTTGCCACTACCCTAGCAGTTTTCCTCGCCCTAGCTGCACTGGTCGTTTGGATATTCTCGCTTCTTAGCCAGCGCCGCATAATCGAAAAAGGTTCGATACCTATCAGCGGGGATCTGAGAGGAAGGGAAATTGCCAAGAACATAGAAGGCTCGTGATGCCCGAAGAGCATAGTATTAGTGTAAGAGCGCTACGTGTGCGACAACCTATTGGAGATTTTTTTGTCGTTGCCATGAAGGCGCGCGAACTCGTTAAGGTTTCGTACGCTGATGTGCGCGAGCTGAAAGAAAACGAACTTGACACATATATGGGAATTAACCGGCGGTTATCACCGAACCGCGTAAGACAACTCAGGTCTTACGTTAATACGCACGATGCTACCTTTCCCACGAGCATAATCTTGGCGGTCAAATCTGAGTGTGCGCTTTACGACGAGGAGAATGCAACTCTTCACTTAAGTGCTGCTGACGAGGCTGAGCTAAAGCGGATTGCCAAAATTATTGACGGGCAGCATCGGATAGCGGGCCTAGAGGCTCTAGGCAAGGAAGCTGACTTTGAATTAAGCGTGGCGATATTTGTGGGCTCAGATATTGCCACTCAGGCAAACATTTTCGCAACCGTCAATTTGGCCCAGACAAAAGTAAATAGAAGTCTCGCATATGACCTCCTCGACTATGAAAGGAAGCGCAGCCCACAAAAATCTGCGCATCATATCGCAGTAGCTTTAGATCAAATTGAAGGAAGTCCCTTCTTGAGGAGAATAAAACGACTGGGTCGCGCGACTGCCGGGAGAGAAGGAGAAACATTGACGCAGGCAGTTGTGGTTGAGATGTTGATCAAACTAACAACAAGTGATCCGATGGGTGATAGGGATACCTTTTTTAGGCGGCTCAAAATGAAGAAACCAAGTCAACAAGAACTAGAGAGGATGCCTTTTCGGGGATTATTCTTAGATGGAAACGAAGAAGACATCACACGTATTCTGCTTCGGTATTTTAGCGCGGTAAGAAGCAGGTGGCCGAACTCGTGGGATGACTGGAAGAATCAAGGCAACGTACTTCCGAAGACGAATGGTTTTCGAGCGTTGATGCGTTTTCTAAAAATAGCGTACGTATACGTTGTTAAGGGGAAATTTGGTGATGTTCCCGAAAAAAGAGAATTCGAAGAAATTCTTGCAAGGGTGGAATTGGAGGACAAAGACTTTAACGTTGAAAATTTCCCGGCGGGTACTAGTGGTGAATCTCGGTTGCACGGGTTCTTGAGTGACGCACTCTCGGAGGATCAAGGCACCGACTAATTCTACAGCGACAATCAAGATGAGAATTCTCATCCTGTTTGTCGCGCTACAACGGACGCAATGTGCTGTGTTCACTCGGATAGCCAGTTACCTAGCGTGTCAAGTTTCTTACGCAGTTTCTGCGCCTTTTTCAGTTTTTTTGTCTCCCCTATGTATTTCTCTGGAGGGAGACGTTTCAGATATGCCTCTATGCTCTTCACGTCATACTCGCTCCCCGAGGCTCTACATAGCTGGCAGTGGTAATTGATCTTTCCGACTGGGGAAACGAATAACAGGCTGGTTACGATGTCTTCGCCTTCATCAGTCTTAACTGGCGTAAATTCGGCGTGCGGACAAGTATTTTTCAGTTTGCCGCGAAGGCGGTAAATTTTGCGCCGCCGAAGTTCTCGCAAGAGATCGCCACCTTTGAATACTGCTACCAGCGTGGAGGCAATTAGGCAGACGCCGCCTATCAGTGCGGCGGCTACTTCGGGTTCTTTCAGTAGTTCAGCCATGTGGAGGCGCGTTAGTTATCGTCCCCGCTTTCTTATTGAACGGGCACGCCGCAAATCGTGGTGCGGCGATCAGATCGACCTATATCGAGCCTCCAAGTCCTTGCTCAGATAGTGAATAATTGCGGAAAGCCCGCTTTCTTCTGACCCTTCCCGCTCAATGGAATAGTGTTCGAGGGCGTGCATGATAGCTGCGGATACATCTTTGCCGCTCCGCTTGATATTTGGTCGCCATGCGATCAGCAAATCCCCCACATCATGGCCAACGTCAATCGGTTCTTTAGCTTTCATTTCATTCTCCTTATTTTTCCCTTCTAGTCCCCCCCTTCGTTCCCCCCAAGAGTGAATTCGGGATCCTCCCAGGGGCTCCCCGCAACTTCGCCTCCGACGAGCCTGACGCCAAGCCGCTCTTCGAGCAGCAAAATCGCAGCAGCGTCCCCTTCTTGAGCCGCCTTCAAAAGGCCGCGAATTGTTGCTTTGCGAATCCTGTTCACCTCCTTGTCCAATGACGCCCTCACGTCTGAAACGCTCAGCGGCGTCTCATATCTGTTCGCAATTTCTTCAACGGTTCGTCCGGCGAGCGCTTGCTCAACATAGCTCATTGTTCAACCTCCAGGGCGCAAGAAAGCGCGCATTCTACGCCAACAGAAGTGGACCCCAAAATTTGCACAGTGTTCTAAGGTGTAGTCGATTGGCGAAAGGGGCCTATCGGTATGACGAAACGGAAGCAGTATTCATCGAGCTTCAAGGCGCGGGTAGCGCTGGCGGCGATCCGAGGCGACGGCACGATAGCGGAGCTTGCGAGCCGCTATGGGATTCACCCGAACATGATCTCCAAATGGAAGCGTCAGGCAATGGACGGGGTCAAGGCGAGCTTCATTTCCGGCCGCTTGAGGCCGGTAGATCAGGACGCGGAGGTCAAGACGCTGCGGGCGAAGATCGGCGAGCTGGTGGTGGAGCGGGATTTTTTATCCAGGGCCTTCGATCGATGAGTGTCGGGCGAAGGCGAAGGATGGTGGATCGGGCGTCCCCGGCATTGAGCGTGTCTCGCCCGAGCATTCTGTTGGGCGTCAGTCGCAGGAGCGTGTATTACACGCCCCGGGGGGAGTCGGATTTCAATCTCCGGTTGATGCGGACCATGGACGAGCAGTATTTAAGCGCGCCCTGGTATGGCTCCCGTCAGATGGCTCGTGCCTTGCGGCGGATGGGGTATTGCGTGGGCCGCAAGCGGGTGCGCCGGCTGATGCGTGTAATGGGTTTGTGATCCTTGGCGCCGGGTCCGAATACATCCCGGCGCTCGCCGGCGCACCCGGTTTATCCGTATCTGTTGCGGGAGTTGAGCATTGATCGGCCCGGCCAGGTTTGGTGTGCGGATGTGACCTACATCCCGATGGCGCGGGGGTTTTTGTCTCGGGTGGCGGTGATGGACTGGTATTCGCGGCGCGTGCTGGCATGGCGGTTGTCCACCACCCAGGACACCGACTTTTGCCTGGAAGCCTTGCACGACGCCCTGGATCGCCAAGACCCCCCGGAGATCTTCAATACCGACCAGGGAAGCCAGTTCACCAGCCAGGATTGGACGCAAGCTTTGAAGGCCTCGGGCATTCGGATTTCCATGGATGGCAAAGGCCGGTGGCTGGACAATGTGTTTATCGAGCGGCTGTGGCGATCGCTTAAGCAGGAATGCGTGTATTTGAACGCGTTTGACTCCATGCGCGACGCCACCGGTCAGATTGGCTGGTGGATCGCCTACTACAACCGGGAACGTCCTCATTCGAGCTTAGGTGGGCGGACCCCCTTTGAAGCCTACATGCAGCCGCTGCTCAAGCAAGCCGCGTGATGAACCCGACCAGCCCTATCGCCACGGCTTGCGCGCGGCCGTTCACTCCTCGGCTTAACCGGCACAAAGCAAATCGGCGCAGCAGCGCTGGGTGCGGATATCCGAACTCACGCGTATCATCGGCAGCATTCATCTACAACAACCCGACTACACCTTATTTTTGCTGCCAAGTTGTGCAACGAATGGTGCCCACCTCTGTTCCTAATGGCGTGTCGCCATTATCGTATGCCGGTACCGCCGCAACTCTGGTTTCTCGGGGCGAAAAGTCAAGGTTCCGCGGAAGAAGTCGACAACAACGAGAAGTAAGCCTGACTGTAGATTATCGTCTACAAATCTACCTCAAAATCTTCCCGCCTCTTGTGCTTCCCATTGCAATTTTCGGCAGTGACGGCTGTTTAGTCAATTTGCGTCTAAGCCTAGTGTAGGTGTTCGCATGCTCCCGCGGCTCTTACGGCTCGGACTGTGGTTGATCACAAATTTCAAGGTTGCGCGAAACGTCTCGTAGAGGGTGAAAAGGTGTTCGATACGGTCGCGTTCGGATTTACAGGGGGTGCGGCGGCGGTAGAGGCGGTCGACAGCGCGGTCGAGGGATTGGTGGGCACGGCGTAGGTTGGGTGGCATCAGGTCGGGGTCATAGAGATTGGCGAGGGTGGATGACCCTTAGTCAAGCGCGGGCTGCCGCGATGGCGAACTACTGCATCGCGCGTAGGGGCGGGGAGCCGCTCGCCGGCAAGCGAGAGGTGAACGTTCCGACCCACAGAGAGGCGGCGGCCATTTTGCTGGGACTACATCGTCCAACCTGGAGCAACGCCAAGCACGCCGATGGTACCTCGGAATTTCTTCTCCGATTCGGGCCGCCACAGCTTCTTACCGCACCATCCGCCAGATGCGCAGATTTGGCCACTGCAACCTTTTTTTCTCATCAGTCAGTGGCAATCCACTTCTGGCCTGCCCGGAGATTTTCACGCCCCCGTCAAAGACTTCGCCAGCGGGCGATCTGCTCCTTTAGGACACCAAGAAATTCCGGAATTGCGTTGTTTTCCGCCTCGCTTCGCCCGATGCTGCGAGCGAGGTTCGGGACTGTTCGGTTGATATCCTTAGCGAACGCCCTCAAGGAGGTCTTGGCGGCATCGCCCTGTTGTACGGCGCCTTCGACGAGATTCGCTACCCTGTCAGCAATCTGCCTAATGTTGGTCTCCGTAAGACCGAGCACATTCGCGTATTCTCCCGGCCGCGCTCGCAGGATTCCCCAGAGCCACTGTTCCGGCGAAGCATCTCCCGGTAGAAACAGCGGCTGCAGCGGATGGCCATACTCCTTGGCAACCTCCTTTAGTTTGTTTTCCATCGCACGCGAATCACCATCCAGCACCACGATGAAATCGGAGAGCTTGCCGAACTTTCCGAGCGTTCGAATGTGGTTGGAAAACTCGTCTCTACCCGTGTTCCTGCCGACAACGATGTCTTCCGGGCGCAAACCCATCTCAATGTTTAGTACGTCCAGCACGCCACGGATCACACCCTCTGCGACCTCGTCTTCGCATAGTAAGGAGAGCCGGTCCTGCGACTGCCCGTAAAGCGCCTTCTGGAAGATGTCGCGGTAAAGCGGCTCGCGCCGAACGTTTCCAGTCTCGTGATCACGGTCCAGAAAAATGCGCCCCTCCGGAGGCACGCTGCTCAGAACGACCGGGCTGTGCGAGGCGACGATGATCTGCAGTTTTTGTCGAAGCGCGCTTCGCTGCAATTCGAGCATCGCCTGCTGCTGGGTATACGGGTGCAATCCCGTATCCACTTCGTCTATCAGAACCATTGCGTTTTCGAGACCGGAGATATCCTTCGAAATACGAACAATGGTCCGTTCACCGGAAGACATGTGAAACTCGGAATAGCGTGTTTCTTTGGTCCCATCAAGCTCCGCGAAGAGCAGATCGCGCGAGGATCGGCCGAAAATGAGGTCAAGGTTGCGATACCGCCACGGCAGAATACGGTGGGCGAAGATCAGCAGATCGGGACTGATCGGCTCCGTTTGGACCTTTCTCCTTCCGAGCTGCAGGATGCTCCGCACTTCGGATGGACTGGCGAGATTGGCGAGCGTACGCAGATAAACATGGCGCTCAGGTTGCGATCCACTACGACTCCAAGACTTACCCCGCTTCAAAACCATGGAATGACGATCGTCATCATGCAGGTAATGAAACTCAAGTTGGGTATTTTGCACCGAATCCGATCGCACGGCTTTCTGCTGGCTGGTAAAGTTCGGGAACAGCCGACCGGGAGCGAAATGCCCTGAACGGCGTCCCGGTACGCGGTAGGCGCAAGCGCAAGCGAATAGTACAGTCGATTTGCCGGAACCATTGGGTCCAGCCAGAACGGAGACGGGGTAGTCGAAGGAAACGCGGAGGTCACCGATGGCTCGCAGGTTCGTGATGCGAACTTCCTCCAAGGCTTCGTCGCGCTGGCCTCTACTTCCGCGCAACGCGTTCCACACCTCGTTGAGTTCCCGGTCGATTTGCGACATGCCCACACCTGATGCTGGCGGTGAATTCGGCCAACTCTGCACGGGGCGATTGTACGCCACTCGCACAGAGACACTTACGACGTCTGAATCGCTTCCGGTCAGGGCGTTATTTGGCTCCCGGCTGGCGCAAAACAACCGTCCTGAACGGGCGAATCTAAATTAGAACATAAATAGCTTAATTATCAATATCTTACATATTAGTATTCTTGGAATATCGTTTATGTTCAATTAGATATACATACGCTTGCTTCCATCGTAGAAGTTCGTCTACCATTAGAGGCGCAACCCGGCCATCCAACCCGGCGTTATCTCCCCAGTACAGCCCGGAGACCCCACATGGACCATGCAATAGAACAGCCGACCTCCAAATTGACCGCCGACTCGACTTGCGATCGACCGAGAAAGGAAGTACCCGGTTCTGGCTTGGCGCACCCGGTTCTATCTCGTCTGTTGGAGGAGGTACGAAACGAAAAGCAAGTAGAAGCTTCCTATGACCGGGTGCACAACCGGCACAATCGGGGCTGAGAACAGCAAACTACACCTAACGCGACATGGACGCCGACGCCCAGCTAGATACGGTTCTCTTGAAGACCGCGAGCCGGTGCAATATCGACTGCTCGTACTGCTACGTATATCAGGGGCCCGATACCACGTGGCGTATCCAGCCCAAACGCATGCGGCCGGACGTGTTGGCCGCCGTCGGCGATCGATTGGTTGCACATGCCGAGCGGCAGGATGCGGGTTTCGCTATCGTTCTCCACGGCGGAGAGCCACTGCTGCTGGGTATCGATCATCTCGCCGAATTGCTTCGCCGCCTTCGGACTCGTCTGACGCCCGAACGCCACCCGATTAGCATCCAGACAAACGGTACACTTCTCAGCGAGAAATTGCTCGATCTCTTCGCCCAAACGCGGACTAGCGTGTCCGTGAGCATCGACGGCCCTCCGGAGGTCAACGATCTCGCCAGGGTAAACCATCGTGGCGAGAGCACATACGCAGCGACGATGAGTGGTATTCGCCTACTTACGTCACACAGCGAAAACAAATTCCTGTTCGCTGGCACTCTCTCGGTCATTCAGCCCGCCGTCAATCCACGGACCGTGTACGAGTTCCTTAAGGCGTTGGGTACTCCGAGCATGGACTTTCTTCTCCAGGACGGGAATCATGATCGCCTTCCGCCAGGAAAGGCAGGATTCGCCACCACCGAGTACGGGCGGTGGATGAGTACGCTACTTGACTTGTATCTCACAGATCCCTGTCCCGTTCCCATTCGCATCTTCGATGACCTCATTAAGTTGTGCCTTGGCGGGCTGAGCCAAAAGGAAGGTCGAGGGAATGATCGATACGGAATATTGGTTGTAGAGTCCGACGGAGAAATTCGGAAGAACGACACGCTGCGAGCTTCATTCGAGGGTGCGGACCGGTTTGGCAACCGGTGGAACGTCATGACTACTTCACTTTCGACGGTTCTCGCATCTGAGGAATACATCGCCTATACCCACATGCAAGTGCCTCACTCCAGTCAATGTCGAGACTGCCATTTGCACGCCATTTGTGGCGGCGGAATGCCACTTTACCGCTGGAGCTCTGATCGCGGTTACGACAATCCGTCGGTCTATTGCCACGACCACATGGCCTTGATTCGACATGCCATCGCTCGGTTGGACGACCTCGGGCTGCACAACTCTCTTGCCGTACGGCCTTCTCCTGTAAATGTTTCCTGAGTTCGATTCAATCAACTATGGATCGCTCCCCTTCGAGCATTTCGTAGGGCTCGGCATGAGACCGGGCGATTGCAATGAATGGCTGCACTGGTTTGAAACAGATGCTCCATGGAAATTGACCACGACGGATTTTTACGAGCAGTACGAATTCAGCCTGCGTCACACTCCGCTCGCTCCCGCCGTTCGAAGTCTCGCTTGCCCGGAGACGATTACATCACTGCGGGAGTGGATGGCCCGGCAGTTCCGTCGACCGCTATCCGAACGCGTGGAGGTGACGGCTCATAGGCTCCTCGAGGAACAAACAATTCGAATTCACAACGACTACATTCCCAGGGGCGAAAGTCATCGCCTTCTTCTGCAGCTCAATCGCGGTTGGCAGCCCGAACACGGAGGGTATTTGATGCTTTTCAGTGGAGAGGAACCGGAGTCAGTCACCAAGGTCATAGAGCCGAGACACGGTACGGTACAGGCGTTTGCGATATCTCCTCGGTCCTACCACGCGGTTAGTACGGTGCATGGGGGAGATCGATTTACCGTTGTGTACTCGTTCTATCCGGATGTAAGTTCCGGATGATCGAGTTCGTCGACGGCCCTTGCGGTTGGAACCGCATGGCGCCAACTCGTTTGAGGCGCCAGGCCCGGGGTGGAGTCTCCGCTTGGCAGACCTACTCGACCGCCCGATTTCTTGAACGTTCGGATCCGACAGTACTCCACACCTCCGGATTTCCTGACGTGGAGTTCGACTCGGGCATGCAAATCGAGCTGCTACCGGACGCCATTGCGGCCAGGTGGCGCAGCATGGAGCTTCAGTTCGCCACTGACACGGACATCATCGATATGGCGTTTCCGCAAGTACTGACTCAGTCTCTGGACCTCATTCGCGCTGTTTGCCCGCTTCTGGGAACAGTTGCGGGACTGTGTCGCTCGCTCCATGTGCTTTTCGCTTCCGACTTGGATTTCGATTCAAGTTACAGCGATCCGTCCTTGCCCTTTTCTGTCTTTGTATCCTGCCCCTTATTGATGGAAGTGAATCGAGTCGAGCGATTGGCCGAGAGCATTGTGCATGAGGCACTGCACTTGCAGCTTTCCCTCGTGGAGACCGCCGAGCCGCTAGTCATCAACACTCCAGACGAAATGCGTGTGTTCTCTCCGTGGAAAAACGAACAGCGGACCGTGCGCGGTCTAGTGCACGGCGTATACGTGTTTGGTAACCTACGATATTTCTGGGCTTGTATTAGCAAGATTTTCGCCGAGCACTCATCGTTCGCCGAACGAAGAATTGAGACAATCGATAACGAACTCGGGGCTGCGAAGAACCTCGCGACTAACCCGACCCTGACGTGGATAGGCCAGCGATTGGTAACATCGTTGCTTGTTTCTCCAAGTGAGCCTGCGTCTGGCGCAGGTTTTGGAATTCCGAATTCAGCAACCACACATGGGGAGAGCTTGCGTGATCAATCTTCCTCGAAGCCGAATGACGGCGTTGTCAAACTAACTGGATTGGACCTATTGAAGCTTCAATCGAGGGCTCTCAGGCTGCGAGTTGGCGCCACTCGGTAACGATTGACGATGGTCGTCCATACCGTTTCATCGTGCGCTTCAGGAACTTCAGTGCGGCTCGGCGATCCCGCCGCTTCGTGACAAAAACCTCAAGCACCTCGCCTTCGTGGTCGACAGCGCGCCATAGGTAATGTGTCTCACCGTTGATGCGAACAAACCCCTCATCAAGGTTCCAGCACCAGTTCGACCCATTGCGGCCGTGGACGCGCCTCCTCCTTATTTCAGCGGCAAACATCGGGCCGAAACGGTTCCACCAGAAACGCACCGTCTCGTGACAGATGTCGATGCCGCGTTCGAACAGGATGTCTTCGACCTGGCGCAACGACAACGGATAGCGGATGTACATCATCACTGCGAGGCGGATGACCTCGGGCGAACTGTTGAAATAACGAAAGGGATTGTTCATGGCCGCAGGCTACGAGAGCCTGGATTCCGGTTCAAGCCGGTTTTCTCTGACAGTGCCTCACGGCATCCAACTCTTCAGGTGTTACGTTGAGTTGAAGCCGCCAACGCGATACATGCCGGCCTTCGGCGGGCAACAAGGGGTCAAGGCTCTGATAGGTGTTAGTCAGCAGGTTGCGCAGGCTATCCAGTGTGCGGGCATTGGTCAGTTGGTACAGCTCCAGCAAATAGCCAAGCCGGCGGATGACCGCGCCAACCCCCAGACGCTTGGCATATTCAACAAGGCGCTCCGCATTTAATTCTTCGTGCTTCATCCACAAGCCCTTGGCTACTTCTGTAATCCCGCCTATGAGCGCCGGTCGTCGCAATCCGTCAACGATCGTACGTTCTGGATCACTGACGGTTACCGCTTGCTGCTTGTTCACCCAGTGCTTCATGGTTCCGAATACATGCGAATCGCGGACTTGAATGAACTCGAATGGATAGCCCCCAACGGTTTGAGAGCGCAACCGCCTGGTACACGACACCTGGATCCTCAGTACCGGCTGCGTCACCATCCGGTGAATTTCAAACGCGCTGCCGTGCGAGAGAAAGTATCGGTAGGGCTTTACCAACTCATGTGCGATCAGGCAAGGATCATCTACAAATTCGGTCGCCCGGCCCATTCGAAAAGGGACCAGGTTGTATAGGCCGGGCTTGAGCCGTGTCAGTAGGCCGCGGCGCTGTGCCTTGTGCACCAGGTTGCGGCAGGAGGCGGCTGACAAGCCGGTAATGGAGCCCACATCCGCCAGCGTAAAGGTTGAACGGCCTCGTTCGTTCAGCTCGGTAACCAGTTGGGCCGTGCGCGGACCCATGGTCTTGAAATTCGAGGAATATCTGTTCATTTTGTTTCCTTAAAAGAAACATTTTGTATAGCAATTATAAGTAAATTATAAAATATGTCAAGAATATTACTATTTGAGATACTTAATTTACAAATTACCTAACACTATGTCTTGACCAATCCATTGATCTCCAATGACCGTTCTCCCGTAACCCGAGCCATCTTGCATCGCGGTCTCTCAAGAAGTGACGGTCTACCCAAAAACTGGGCCACGGAGGATGTGATTTCTGACAGCAGAACTGGAAGCGATGCGTAACCGCGAGAACCTCTCAAGACAATTCGCCAAGGCATTCACGGCGCACGCTTGCATGGAACCACCTGGGAAGGAGGGCTTCCAGCCCTCCGCGAGGACAGGATGTCCTCGTTCCCAGCGCGTGTTCCTTGCGCGTCCGTGCGCCGTCGCCGCCGGAGTGGAAAACTTGCATGGAACAACGCCGGGAAGGAGGGCTTCCAGCCCTCCGCGAGGACAGGATGTCCTCGTTCCCAGGTTGTTCCATGCGCGCCAGCGCTGCCGGAACGGGGGTGAGAATTCCTAGGGAACCGACGCCAGAAAGCAATCGATGGCGGCAAGCGCGTCCGGCTCGTTGAGCCAGGGCGCGTGTCCGCGGTTGGCGACGCTACAGGTTTGCAGGGCCGGGACCCGTTCAGCCATTTCGAGGAGAGTCTCCGGAGCCAAAAGGTCCGAGGACTCACCGCGCAAGGCGAGCAGGGGAAACTGCCCGAGTTGCTCGAACAGGCCCCAGGGGTCGGCGGGTGAACCGCCAAGCTCCTGGAACGCTTTGCCGATATCGGGATCGGATTTCAGGACCGGCTTGCCGTCGGCGCCGATGCGGTAGGTGCGCCTCGCTATAGCGTCCCAGGTGGCGGCATCGGCGTCAGGGCAGGCGACTTCGAACATGATCCTGGTGTTGGCGATAGCATCGCCCCAATGCTCGGCCGGCTTCAGCTTGCCGACATACCGGCCGATTCTCCGGATGCCGGCCATGGAGACTTCCGGACCGATATCGTTGATGATGGCGCCCGCAAACCGCTTTGGTGTTTGCCCGGCCAGGACCATTGTCACAATACCGCCCAGCGAGGTACCGCAAAAGACCGCCGACGCTATTCCCAGGTGATCCAGCCATTCGACAACATCGTGGGCATAAGTGGTTGGAAAGTAGTTCAGGTAGTTCGGGTCGAAATCCGAACGGCCTCTTCCCCTGAAGTCGAGGGCAAGCACGCGCCGGGAAGGCTTGAGGTGCTCGGCGAGTTCTACAAAGTCCTCGCTGTTGCGGGTGAGACCGTGCAGACACACCACCGGAGCCAGTTCGCTGTCAGATGCGGTGGGAGAGTCACGAAAAAAGAACTTCAGTCCGCAACGGCTGTTGAAGAAATGCCCGATCATGACGGTTGCAGCATCATGATCCGGAGCGAAACTTCGAAGGCGAGATCCTGTTCCAGCGGATGAATGCGCGCCGAAAGCTCCTCTCGTCGGAATAGTCGAGTTCTTCAGCGATTTCGCCGGCGAGGTGATCTTGAGACAAGAGGCGCTTTGCGCGTGCGTTCAAGGCCTGTTGCCTGACCTCCTGAAATGATGTGTTTGATTCCGCCAGACGGCGGCGCAAGGTCCTGGCGCTGAGATTGAGCTGCAATGCCAGCTCATTGGCTGACACGGTTTGCGTCAATATCAGGTCGACGACCCTGTCCACGATCGGCACGTTTGCGGGCGAAACCCTGAGATTGCTCTCGATCAGCTTAGCCACTTCGCCAAAGATGGCGTTTGGCCGGGGCAGGTCGGCAGGCCCCAGTTTTACCGGCAAAGTGGCGACGGAGTAGTCGTAGATCAGCGCGTAGTTGTTGCTTGTGTAGGCGGTCGGAACGCCCCAGTACGCCAGCTGGTTGAGCCGGTTACCCGCGTGTTTGCGAGAATTGCTCAGGCGCCGCTTGGTCGTGACCTTGCAGAGGTATGAATCGATGTTGGCGCCCGCACAAATGCCAAACAGCGTGTGCATGAGTATCACGATGCACTCAAGAAAGCTGTGCAATTGGCTGGCCGTCAACTCGAATGGGGTGGGGAAGTCCTTGTTGTCAATGGCGTAGATCAGCTTGTCACCTTGTGTCATTACGTGGTTGTAGACGCGGCCGTGCAATAGATTGAACCCGTTCGCAAACTTGCGCAGCATGCCGTCAAAGCGGTTCGAGCCAGCCGCCTGAGACATCACAAAATGGAACGCGCCCGGCAATAACGGCCGCGTTGACATTCGCACCGTCTCGTCACTGGTCAGGTCGGCCAGTTTCCCAAGAAGCCTGAAGTAGTCGGAAACCAGAACGGGCTCCAGTTCATCTTTCCTGCCTGGTCGCCGGCGCCGTATTTCCCGTAGTACGGTGGCCAGGTCGATACCGCTGGACAAGGCTGCTCTCGCCAGCGGTTCGAACAAGGAATTGTCCACGCACGGAATGCCTGGACCGTTCGCCGAACCTGAGTGGTTGCTGTAATTCGGCATATTCATACAGTACCACGACACTGGCCACAATTGTCCCTATCAAATGACCTGTTTTGTCATTGCGGACCACTCCGGGCAATCGTTAAATACGGAGTTGGGGAATATTCGATTCGCTGTATACACAGCTACAAATGGAGTAATTGCACCATGTGGCCCAACAAGACAGTTGGCCGAATTCGGCCGGTCGCAGTCTCGAGCGTTGTCGCAGTTCTGGCTTTTTTCGACATCAGTATTGTCTGTGTTGCTCAAGAGGTGGCGAGCGAAGAGCAGGTCAATGTAATCGACGAGATCATCGTCACCGCACGCCGCAGAGAGGAGTCGCTATGGAGCGTGCCAGGTTCGGTTTCGGCCTTCAGCGGGCGCCAGCTTCGAGATTTGCAGGCCACCGATATGCGCCAGGTGCAGTATGCGGTGCCGAATTTTCATTTTCAAAGAAGCGATTCTTCGAATTCCGCAGTCTACTTGCGTGGCATCGGGCAGAACGACTCCTTGCCCTTTGTCGAGCCGGGTGTCGGCGTGTATATCGACGACGTGTACGTTGCGCGCACTCAAGCTGCTTTCGTGGAATTGTTCGACATCGAGCGCGTAGAGGTCCTGCGCGGGCCGCAAGGAACGCTGTACGGTCGAAACTCCCCCGGAGGCGCCGTCAAGCTGATCACTCGCCAGCCATCCGACCAATTTGAAGCTTCCGCGGAGGTTGGCGCCGGAAATCTCAACGCCAGGATATACAACGGCCGCATTAGCGGACCATTGAGCAGCGACGGCCGCTGGAAAGGGAAAATCGCGTTCTCTGGAATCAAACGTGACGGGTATTCCGAGAATGCGGTACTTGGGGGGACCGACGGCGACACAAATACGCTGTCGTTTCGATCCGGCCTGTACTTCGAGCCGAGCGACAATCTGAGTCTGGCACTTCGTGTCGAAGGAAAATTCGAGCGTCCGGACCGCTCACTGACACCGATTCGGAAAACGCCACTCACCCTGTTTCCGGATCCGGTAGGCGCTCCGTTCAGCCCGGTAACCTACCTGCCGACAGAGGAAGCGTTTGGTTCACCCTATGTTGTTGAAGGCAGCGCGAATATTCTTGCCGACCTGACAACCTACGGCGCCTCATTCAAGGTCAAGTGGCAGTTCAGTGAAGACTGGTACCTGGAAAGCATCACGGCATACCGCAAGCTCTCCTGGGATTTCATTCTGGATGCCGACAGCACGCCTCATCCGGTCCTCGACATTCCGGTTTATGAAGACGACGACCAGTTTTCCACCGAGTTGAGGGTAGCGTTTGAACGCGATAGCGGCCTGTCGTTTACGGGCGGTGTTTTCTACTTTATCGACGATGACGTCGTGCTCGCGGGATTCGATGATGCGTCGGCATCATTCCAGTACCTTGGATTCTTTTTCCCGCTTATCAGTGTCGGAGTTCCATCGGGCGGATACGGCGAAAGTGACCAGCGCACGCGATCGATTGCAGCATTTGCCGACATTACTTTTCCCATTTCGGATACGACCAGCGTGGAGATTGGCGCCCGCTACACCAATGACGAAAAAGAGGTCACCCGGCGCGGCGAATTTTTCTTTGACCCAACGCTGTCCTTGAGCCTTGATCAGCCGCCGTTTCTGGCCGGCATCGGGTTTCCCGGCGAGCACCTGCAAGCTGAACAGGATTGGAACGCGGTAACACCGCGCGCGGTCCTTTCCTACCAGCCAAACGACAGCGTCACGGTGTACGGGTCCGTTGCGCGCGGCTTCAAGAGCGGCGGTTTCCCGGGGCGGGCGTTTGCGGGTAGCGAGTTCGAGCCGTTTGATCCGGAAACCGTCTGGACCTTCGAAACGGGTATCAAGGGTAGAGACTCGGATAACCGTTTCACCTACTCGGCCGCGTATTTCTACAACGACTACAACGACCTGCAGTTAAACGGCTTTGGCCAGGACCCCGTGACCGGGCAATTTGTCAGCCTGTTCACCAACGCAGCGTCGGCGAAGATTCAAGGCCTGGAGGGTGTGGTTTCTTACCGGCCCAACGACTGTCTTTCGATCGACGCTTCCCTCGGATACCTGAATGCGGAATACGAGCAATTCGAAACGCTGGTCAACGGCGTGCTCACCGACGTCAGCGAGCGGCGTCTGCCGAATGCACCCGAGTGGACCGGCTTCCTTGGCATGACCTACTCGGATCAGCTCACCCCGGGCATCGCCGGAAAAGTGCATGTCGATATCGCCTACAAGGGCGGCCACGCCAACGAGTCGTCGGATTCTCCGAACCTCGCCGTTGCCGCAGCGACCTACCTGAACGCTTTCGTATCGATTTCCGGCAATGATGAGCGTTGGGAAGTGCGTTTGGGAGGTACGAACCTGACGGACAAGGCGCGCGCCGCCCAGAGCTTTAATACCGCGGAGTTCTCCGGCGTGGAAACTGCCTTTATGGGTGCGCCCCGCCTGTACGATATACGGCTTCTACTGCGCTTTGATTGATGCGCCGCGAAGGGCGAAAGCGATGATTGACCGCCAATGTGCCAATCTGCTCGAGAATGCCCAGAGCATCCTGGCGGAAATCCTGGTGTCCGAAAGCGACCCGGTCGCCATCGGTCGCAAGTACACGGTCGAGCTGATGGAGACCTTTCTGGGAGCAAGGGCCAATGGTGTGGAAACGCGGGACTTTCGGATCCCGACCGGTTACAGGGAAATCCCGGCCCGCTTCTACCGGGGGAGTCGCGCCGCGGCAGATTCAAAAGGGAAACTGGTGCTGTTCTTTCATGGCGGAGGCTGGAGTGTCGGCGACATCGACAGCTACGATGGATTTGTGCGGCGCTTGTGTGCGGAGACCGGGGCCCACTATCTCTCGGTCGATTTTCGGCGGGCCCCGGAACACAAGTTTCCCGCCGCCCACGAGGACTGCTACGAGGCTGCACTCTGGGCCTTCGAGAATTGCCAAGCCCTGGGTATCGATCCTGCCAGGATCGGCGCCATGGGAGACAGCGCCGGCGCCGCCCTGGCGACGGCCGTTTCATGGCAGATTGCGCGGCAAACGAACTACCGTGTGAACTCGCTCTATCTTTTGTACCCGTTCCTCGACCTGCGAGACGATCACCAAGCCTACGCATCGAGGATCTCGTTTGGCGACGGAAACTACCTGGTCGGGCGTGCGGGTTTGTCAGCCGCCAAGCAGTGGTACCTGAAAGAAGACACCAGCACGGAAGACCCGCTGGTCTCACCGATATTCATCCCCGACCTCGAATCGCTGCCGCGAACGACGATCATCACGAGCGGACACGACCCGAACCTGGATGAGGGGAAACTGTTTGCCGAGAAGCTCAAACAAAGCGGCGTTCGGGTGAGCGCAACTCACTTTGCGTCCGCATTCCACGGCTTCATGCCCTTCGGCGTGCTGGATGTCGCGGGGGACAGTGTCCGGACCCTCGCAAAGGCCATTGCAGAACAATGACTTCACCAGACATCAGACCGCTGAGATTCAACACGGCGCGCTCGATCGCCTGTGAGCCGGGCGCGATTGGCCAGCTCGGCGCGATTTGCGCCACCTTGTCGCCCGGCAAGGTGTTCCTGGTGACGGACCCCGGAATTATTGCGGCGGGACTGCATGAGACGGCGTTGAGCAGCCTGTCCGACGCGGGCCTGGCGTGTTCGATTTTTCAGGACGTTCAGGCAGACCCGCCCGAAGACATTGTGCTGGATGCGCTAGACCTCGCGCGCGCCGAAAGGATCGGCGCTGTAGTCGGCCTGGGCGGGGGAAGTTCGATGGACGTAGCCAAGTTGATCGCTGCGTTGTGCAATTCGCCGCAGGCGCTTGCCGACGCGTACGGAATCGGCAACCTCACCGGCGAAAGGCTGCCGCTGGTTCAGATTCCCACTACCGCCGGGACCGGTTCCGAGGTGACGCCCATATCCATCATCACGACAGGGGCCACGACCAAGGCCGCGGTCATCGCGCCGCAACTGCTGCCCGACGTTGCATTGCTGGATCCCGAGCTCACCGTTGGCCTGCCACCGCACGTAACCGCCGCGACCGGAATAGACGCAATGGTTCATGCGATTGAGTCTTTCACCAGCGCGATTCACAAGAATCCATACTCGGACATGCTGGCGGCGCAAGCGCTGAAATTGATGTCGGCAAATATCGAAACAGCCGTACACGATGGAAAGAACTTAAATGCACGCACAGCCATGCTGTTCGGCTCGCTTCTGGCCGGCCAGGCGTTTGCAAACGCGCCTGTCGCCGCAGTCCATGCGCTCGCCTATCCGCTGGGAGGTCACTTCCACATTCCGCACGGCTTAAGCAACTCGCTGGTGCTGCCGCACGTATTGCGGTTCAACTACGAAACGTCAGCGGATTCGTACGCGACGCTTGCCCGGATCATCATGCAAGGGGCAAGCGAGGGGAGCGACTCCGACGACGCGGTTCCGGAGTCGTTGCCCGCCTACTTCGAAGCGCTGGTGGATAGACTGATGATGCCGTCGAAGCTCCGGGAACTGAACGTGCCCGAAGACAGCCTGCCGATGCTTGCGCGCGACGCCATGCAGCAGCAACGCCTGTTGGTCAACAATCCGCGAAAACTGGATGAGCAGGACGCGTTGAGGATTTATGAGGCGGCCTACTGAGCCCCGGTCGAAGCGACGCGCTCCGGCGCTCTACGCGGCAGCACTCTACGCGGCAGCACTCTGCGCCAGGGCAGTGTACCGTCAAGCTATTGAGAGGCGATCGCCGTCACCCTGGAACAGGCCGGCCACCACGAAGGCAATCTCGTCGCCGAAATGGATGTAGGGCGTGTCCCGCCAGACATCCGGGTTACTGAACTCCGGCGTTTCCCTGAGTAGGCACGACCGCCAGCGGCCGTACCTAGCGCGATTGATTTCTGGCCAACGGGTAAGCATTCCTCGCGTACCACGTAGAAGAGCCATTGTTCGGCATTGCTCTGATCGCACGACTCAGCCCGACTCTCACCATGCCAAGCAAACACGTAAATTTGCGCAGCACGTCCCGGCCGGTCCACCCAATGGCTGCCGTCACGCGTCCAGTCGCCTGTGCGAGGGGCAATGTCGAAGCGGGGACTGCGCGTTCGCGATTGAACTTCGAAAAAAGGGGACATCTCTGAATTGGAGAAAGGGGACATTACAACTTTGGGCTGACACAGGGAACGGTCACGTTTGACAATCTCGGGTAGGCTGTATAGATTCTGAATATGGACTGGGGGTTGTTCCCGGTCGGCGATTGGCTCTGGGTTTCCCGGGGCCTTTCGTTTTTAGGGGAAGACCTTAAGACCCCAGCCGTCTACTTTCCCCGACGTACTGCGACGGAACTTCTGTTCAATAATTTCCCACGCCCGGTTTCTTTGTTCCGGGTTCAAGACATGTCTCCCAATTGGTCTTGCGGTCAAGTCAGCAAGTTGCAGGCCGGAATCGTCTACATTCCCGCGCGGCGGTCATACGCAAGCTTCGACAGTTCCTTCAGCACGTCAGCCTTGGATCGAGGCTCTGGATCACCTTCAATAGTTGGTCTGCCGGACCGTCCGTTGCCTTGGTCGCTCGCGCCTCCCAATAGGCTCTCGTGGTTGTTGCCGAGAACCGAACCAAAATCTGGTAATGGCACAGGCCGATCCGCTGTTGACAGGAGCTTGAACATAGGTCGTCCTGCAAGGCGAAGAAGAATTTCAGTAAACAACGCCGGGAACGAGGACATCCTGTCCTCGGCGAGGGCAAGATGCCCTCGCTCCCAGGCGGTCGCTCCTATGGCCTCGCTCGCTGGGAGGGAGGGCTTCCAGCCCTGCACGAGGACAGGATGTCCTCGTTCCCAGCACGTGTTCCTTGCGCGTCCGCGCGCCGGCCCCGCCGCCTTCGTCAGGAGCCGTTGCCCCTGTTCCCGATAACGATTGCATCAGTCACGGAGTGATTGCGCCGTTTCCACTCCGAAGTGCAACACCGGTCAGGGCGATGGTTTCCCTCCTGAGTTGGAGCGCAAGGTAGGCCAGTTGGTCATGGAGAAGACCTATTGAAAAAAGTCCCCCGAGCGCTCCTCCCGGACAGCGGCGCGCAGGCCTCCGTCGTGAGCGGCCCGATGAGCTCTCGATCCGGCGAGGCTGTCAACTCATGAACCTGGCACGCAGCACCTACTATTATTCTCCGCGAGGCCGTCGGTGCGCGGATGAGGGGGCGCTGACGGCACGGATCGAGGCGATCTGCGAGGAGTTTCCCCGCTACGGTTACGGGCGTGTCACGGCGCAGCTTCGCCATGAGGGTTGGCACATCAACCGCAAACGGGTCGCGCGCATCATGCGCGAACGCGGCCTGAGCGTGAAATCCAGGCGCCAGGCGGTTTGTGCCAGCGATGGCGGATGCACAGAGGCGGTATTCCCGAACCTGGCCCGTTACTTCGTTCCCAGTTGTCACTGCTGAAGTAATACTCCCCATTTCTGCCGAAGCGTTTAGCCGGTGGCAGACGAGGGTCTCTACGAAAACTGCGCCACGGGCGATGCGATTTCTGACATACTGGCACGGAATATGAGAGCCTCTCAGTTCGCATGAGTCGTAGGATTTACAGTGATACTTCCGCTCTTGGCGGCTGTTTCGATTCCGCCTATGAGCACGCGTCGCGGCGCTTGATCGAAGCATTCATTGCAGGGCAGTCGCGACTGGTATTGTCCGATCTGACTCTGCTGGAACTTTCTAATGCGCCACAACGCGTGCAGGCATTGCTTGACGAGATTCCACAGACGAATATTGAGTAGGTGGAGATAACGCAAAGCGCGCTCGATCTTGCGGACATGTATATTCAACAAGGAGCAATTGGTGCTGCCAATCTCGCGGATGCACAGCACATTGCCATTGCTACGGTAAATCAAGTCGAAGCCTTGGTGAGTTGGAATTTCAAGCACGTTGTCAGATTGTGGCGAATACAGGAATACAATGCAGTGAATCAAAGGCAAGGATATCCTGCGCTAGAGATTCATTCGTCTCTGGCAGTTATTGAACATGACTGAAGCCGGCAAGCAACTTGATGCTGTTCAAATGATGCGCTCCATTCGCGATCGCATCAGTCGTGAGATTCAGGGATTGTCTTTTGAGGAGCAACGCACCTACATCCACGAGCGCCTTAACCGGAGCCCAATTGCGCGCTATTCACAGGCCAGCAATGCTGCTCAAGAGGAAGAAGCGAGTCCGGACACTCCGAAAATGGAGGCTGGCCCTTAGCTACGGGCAACGCTTTCTTCCCAAGAATCTTCTTGGCAATCGATTCATTGCATTCGCCTTTGGCAGGATGGGGTTGTTGAGTCAATTGATGTGGACGACTTGAGGTTTACCGTCTCTTGTCCGGGAAAGAATAGGGGTTAGCGGTTCAATGTCCTGATCGGCGAGCTCGCGAAGGGAGGCGAGGAAGGCGGCCGCTACGGGAGAGAGGTCCAGGCAGCTTGGCGCCTGGCTTTCACGCTCAGACTCATGAGTTGGCAGTCTCGTCGGACCGAGAGGCCACAGGGCCGCTCACCACGGAGGACATCGCGCTGCCGGGCTGGATCGCCGGGCGCCTCGTTTTTTTCAGCCACTCGTTCTCCATGACCAACTGACCCACCTTGCGCTCCAGCTCCGCGATCCGCGCCTCGTAGCGGGTGGAGTGACCCCCTGAGGTTGGACACCAGGGCAGTGAGATTCAGGCCGCGGTCATCGCGCCGCAACTGCTGCCCGACGTTGCATTGCTGGATCCCGAGCTCACCGTTGGCCTGCCACCGCACGTAACCGCCGCGACCGGAATAGACGCAATGGTTCATGCGATTGAGTCTTTCACCAGCGCGATTCACAAGAATCCATACTCGGACATGCTGGCGGCGCAAGCGCTGAAATTGATGTCGGCCAATATCGAAACAGCCGTACACGACGGCGAAAACTTGCCGGCGCGCACAGCGATGCTTTTCGGCTCGCTTCTGGCCGGACAAGCGTTTGCAAACGCGCCTGTCGCCGCAGTCCATGCGCTCGCCTATCCGCTGGGAGGTCACTTCCACATTCCGCACGGCTTAAGCAACTCGCTGGTGCTGCCACACGTATTGCGGTTCAACTACGAAACGTCAGCGGATTTGTACGCGACGCTTGCCCGGATCATCATGCAAGGGGCAAGCGAGGGGAATGCTTCCGACGATGCGGTTTCGGAGTCGTTGCCCGCCTACTTTGAAGCGCTGGTGGATAGACTGATGATGCCGTCCAAGCTCCGGGAACTGAACGTGCCTGAAGACAGCCTGCCGATGCTTGCGCGCGACGCCATGCAGCAGCAACGCCTATTGGTCAACAATCCGCGAAAACTGGATGAGCAGGACGCGTTGAGGATTTATGAGGCGGCCTACTGAGCGCGTCAGTTGATGCCTTATTTCGAGCAGTTGACTTCAGGTAAACCCTGAGTACATTTGCGCTAGCACCCCTTGGGGTTTCGACCGCAAGGCGCGGGGCCTCTTCGGAGGCCCTTGCTTTTTGGAGGGATCCAATGCGCACTATTGTCTATGTGGACGGATTCAATCTTTTCTACAGGGCTCCGAAGGGAACTTCCTGAAAATGGCTTGATCTCCATTTGTTGTTCAGGACGGTGCTCGATCCTTATCACGACATTCGGACAATCAAGTATTTCACTGCCAGGGTTTCGGCTACTCCCGCCAACTCATGGCACAAGCAGATTTTTCACGGCACATACGGCCGAATGCGCTGCGAGGGTCGCAACTACCGGATCCGATTCCGGACTCCAATATACGCAAACCAGTTCTTTGGTAGCTTGATGTCTGCCGAGTTGGACGACTCCTTTGAGTCGGTGCCTGATTCATTCCAGGGCCAGGTCATAGCTGCCCTGCATTCGCACCCAATGATCGGCAGTGCCCCAGCCAATGTGCTCCAGCGCCAACGCCATCGCCGCCGAAACGCCGGCGCGTCCATTCAACAAGCGCGATAACGTGATCCGCGAAACGCCCAGCCGGGCCGCGCACTCGTTTACGGTCCAGCCTTCCGCCTCCAGGTTGTCGCGGGCAATTTCACCTGGGTGGGCCGGGTCGTGTATACGCATGTTGCCTCGCTCAGCGAATCAGCTCACCGTTTCTTGGAATAAAGGCAATTGCTTGAGAAAGGTCTTGGAAAGGACTTTCCTGTCCAGAGCGCCGCCCAAGTCACGGTCCAGAGAGTAGGGAATAGCCTCCAGCCCTCCAGTAACCTCCGAATCAAGCAGCTCAAGAAACACAGACACATCCTTTCGTTCGATTGCCCCCTTGAGCGACTCACAATCGACGAGAAAGTTCATGGATTGCGCAGAAAACGTCTTTTCCAAAACGCTCGGATCAGTGTTGAGCTGCGCCAGATAGAACATGAGTTGATATAGCGATTCACACTTGGCAGATTGCGACCACACAGGCCCATAGCGAATGCGCTCGGTTATTGGTTTCAACGCCACTTCGGCCTTGCCTCTCAAAGCGCTCAATTCTTCAAACATCTCGCGCCTGGCGGTTCTCTTGAATTTACCGTTATCCTTTTCTTCCTGATGTCCACCGATCAGGTTAAGGTCATTCCAATCCTTGTCGCGACGCAGGACAAAATAATCCTTGCTGCCGACCTTGAGTTTGATCACAACGAAAGCACAGCGAGTTTCCCTGCAATTGCTCACTCCAAAAGCTCCTGCCAATTGCTGAGTATTGTTCTCGACCAAGGCTCAAGATCAACTTCGTCCATACTGGACTCGAGCTCGTCGATTCTCCTGAAACCACCGGCCAGACTATGGCCTCTACTGCGCCGGAACTCCTTCTTCCTTAAGCTATCTGCCAATTCTCGGTTCTCGATTTCCATAAGACAAATCAAACCCAAGTGCCGCCCATCTCCTGTTTCCGAAGCGTCCCAAGTATATCCAACAAAGCGACTGTAAAACTTTCGACTAATGAACAACGATTGGGCGATCCTGGATTCCAGCGCTGCCAGAACCTTGGACATCGATCGTTCCTGATCCGCAGGTCGCGTGACGTGGCATCCCTGCCAGATCGTGGACTTACCGTAAAGGCGCGACTTGGGGTTCTTGTCTTGCCTTTGAAACAAGAAGACGCGCCCTTCGTGAAGTAAGACTCCGCACGGGACTATTTGTATGAAGTCCTTATCCGACTCAACTTCCGTTCTCCTTCGGTATTGCCCGTTTGTTTCGATAATCTCCTGAATCCTGCTTGCTTCATCATCAGGAGTAAACGCGAAAGGAGCACTAGAAAGAAGACCCGTCATGGCTTGCTTCGGAACGACGAGTATCTCTGGATTTACAAAGGATTCGAAGTGATTGAGGATCTGGCTCAGAAGACGAGCATTAACGGAGCGCACATTACCACTGTCCGTATCTATACGGATTACTTTGCTGAACTTTTTCTCGTAGAGATTAATCGCTTCATCGACGGCATCGGACAAGGTCTCGAGCATTGACGTATTCATGATGCTGCCTGTGCGCTCGGTAATTCTGTTAGCGTTTTCGCGTATAAGCGCCGTTGCTGCACCAGCGTGCAGGACAGCTACCAGATTGAACAGGTTCTTCCAGCGGTCCATCAGCAGGAAGCTCTCAATTTGGTTCAATTCCTCGTCTAACAACTCTCCTCGTTTGGCTTGGGTCTGAAACCAAATCAGCGCATCAAAGAGACCTCTGTCAGCGATGATGATGTCCGTCTTCGTGTCGACATTCTCAAGAAGTTCGGCCAGCATGGTCGTAGCGCACCAGGTGTTGAAGAACAGGTGTCCCTTCATCGGAATGGGACACTGGGCTGCTCTTTCGCTCAGCACATGAACGCTAAAGCCGAATCGTCGAAAGAAATGCCGTATCGCTTCCACGGACGTGCTCTTACCGGATTTCGGCGTCCCCGCAAACTCGACCACAAACGCTCGTGGGGCCAACTCGACTATGGAGTGCAATTCCTCGGCCCGCCGCTCAAGTTGGCGGACTTTTTGGTCAATAGTTTTCTGCTCAGACATGTTAGGGGTTCGAAGCGACCAGAGGGGACGTCGCCGGAAGTGTATTGGCAATGCACGATCCTGCAAACGCTCGTATTGAGTCGCAATCGGTGGAAATATCAATAGAGAAGCAAGTCACAGCGATTCTGTCGCGATGGGCGGCCCGGCGAGGAGGGCAGGTTCAAAGGCGCGAGAGATTATTCTTCACTTTTGCGGTCGAGCGGAGCGCTTTGCTCGTGGACTCGCCGGCGAACGTGCTCCCGCGTCCGCCGTTCCATTTCCACGGCCTGCGCCCATTCTTCAGCCTCCTTGGCCTTCTCTGCTTCCTTGCGGGCTGCTTCCGCTTTCTCCCAGGCAATCCGATGCGCGGCCGCTTGGGCTTCACGTTCGCGCTTTGCGGCCCGATGCTCCGGCCCGAGGATCCAGTCCACCAGCTTGTAGATACCTGGTTGGACGATGTAGCAGGCAACAAAAATGCCGGATGCTATGAACAGAATGGCGAAGACACTGCTCAGTAGCAGTGACTGAGAAAGGAATTCCCGAAAAGACTCCATCTAGACGGCGATTTTGAGAATGACCTGTGTCATTGGCCCGGATTGTGCTAGCGAAACAGCAACCAGCCTACCAGCCAGGCCACCGCGAGTCCCAAGGCGAAGACGCCGAACCAAAACAAAATCGCATCCATTGCTTCAACCGCTCTAACAGGACATAGGCGGGTTGAATAATAGCGACCGCATTGCGGACAATTGCAAGCACACATCCAATTGACGCGAAACGAAAGCAATTTCTTTATTGACCAACCCCAAGCCGCCGAAATCTGTAAGTTTCCGGCCAGGCATTCATAATCCAACTGACAAGCACCGCGTGAGCTCCAACGACACCGACATCCTGATGCGCCTCGCCGCCTTCGAGCGCGTCAGCCTCCTGAGCAAAATGCATGACCACCTCACGCAAGAGGAGTTGCGCTCCGGGTTCATCTTCGACGGTCAGCGTGTCCCCCTCGTGAACCCGCAGCGCGGGATATTCAAGCCAAGGAGCATGCATTACCTGCTCTCGATCAGGACCGTGTTTCCTCGTCCGGGCGGACGGGTCTGGTACGACGATCAGCGGGAAGTCCACCGCCAGATTTTCGAAGGCGACGACGCGATCGACTACGCCTTTATGGGGAATGCCCCGAACGCCGCCGACAACCAATGGCTTCGAGCGGCATGCGAAAACCGGATACCGGTGATCTATTTCCTCGGCATCGCGCCCGGCCGTTACCAGGCCATTGTGCCGGTGTATGTGGCCGGCTGGGATGCAAAGGCGCTCAAAGCCCGGATCGTGTTCGGCGCTCCGGATCAACAAGAACTTGTGGCTCCCCAAGACGTCCAGGAGCGCCGTTACGCGCTGCGCTCTGTCAAGCAGCGGCTTCACCAGGCGTCGTTCCGCGAGGCGGTGATCAGTGCGTATCGGGGTCGCTGTTCACTTTCCGGCCTGCCGGAGAAACGGCTGCTCGACGCCGCACACATCATTCCTGACGCCAACGAGCAGTTGGGACAGCCCGTCGTGCCCAATGGATTACCGCTGTCGAAGATCCATCACGCAGCCTTCGACGCCTACCTGATCGGCATCGATCCCGACTATCGCGTGCACGTTTCGGACCGCCTTCTTGAGCAGCACGACGGCAAGATGCTTGATGCACTTAAGTTACTCGACGGTGGGAAGATGCACCTGCCACGCCGATCCTCAGACCTTCCGGATAGGGATCGATTGGCGCAACGGTATGAGCTATTTCGGAACGCAGCATAGTTTTCAACTTAGCTGAATGCCTTGGACGTGCCCCGCCGTTCTTGCGGATGTTCTTGGACTTTGCTAATAGCGGGAATCAAAAAGGAGCGAGGTGAAACTACACAATCCGCCGCTAAGTAAGAACAATAAAGCTCTTTCAATATTGGTCATCGGGCACGACAATCAGGATAGTCTCAAGGATAGGCCACCGTAATTGTTTGGAAAACTCTCGTTTATTTGATGGGCACCCAATAGTAGGCAAGAGCAACCAATAAAACAGGTAACGAGAGTACTTTGCGTTGTCGTACACTGTTCTATCCATCTAAGGAGCCACCATGCCAATGCCTATCATTCCTCGCCGCGCCAAGCAAAAGACTGCTGACAAGACAAAGGCGCTCAGGAAGGACAATGCTCTTGAAGTGCATGTCACCAGAAATGGAGGCTTCTACGTGAATCCCGACGATCTTCTGCACAGCGAACAATTGAAGGAAATCTTGGCAAAGGTAGATATTCCAACTTTTGAAACAGGCAACTTATCACCTAAAGAGGCATGACTCTTAGTGCCTTGCTTATCCCGGTACTGTGCGGCTATTGGGTTCTAACAAGATCAGAAAAAACCAGATACTGGATATTCGGCCAGACGGGCTATCACCTCTTCTTTAATTCCGCCCTTGTTGGTGTTGTCCTCCTATTATTTTCGTGGCCTGTTTCCGTTCTTGTAGCGGGCCTTAAGTTGGGCTGGGAGGACATGTCCTTTTATGACTTTCCAGTTGACCTTCTAACTATTCTCTTTTGTTCGCTGATTGCGGTATTGACTCCGCGGCTCTCCTCAATTGATCCAACCTCCCCGGCGACCCGGACGTAGAGATACCGACATAGCACTGCTTCCAGTATTCAGTGGCTATAGGAAGCCCGACACTCGAGAATTGGTTCTAACTAGCGACTATCGCCCGATCTTGAAGTTGCTTGAGGCTAGAGGGCCCGTAATCGATGATCTTTCGGCTGAAAATCTCTTAATTGCCTTTGATTCCACGCGATAGTTACCACTGATTCCACGCGAAAGTTACCACCCATTCCAGCGGAAAGTTACCGCTGATTCCAGGGGATAGTTACCGCCCGGAGCGTCACGACGCGGATGACGGACTGAGTGCTCTGCCGCCTTTCCAATACGAGATTCGGCCTCACCGGTCTCTCGATGAGCTCTCGCCCTTGGAATTCAAGGCCCGATGGGCCGAACGAAGGTCAGAAATTCGCTAACGAACTGGTACGGAAAAATGGGGCCCTTCAAAAGCCGAGATTTTCTCGCATCGGGTGGCCCAGAGAAGGGGGCAAGTTCAAAGTTTGTCAGAAATCACATCCTCCGTGGCCCAGTTTTTGGGTAGCCCCTCAGTGGCACTATCGACTTCAGATTACTTTCCTCATCAATCAATGAAATGGTCCGCCCCAAGACAATCGCGGAGAAGGAGCCGTGGCGCTGCAAGTGGTATGATCCCGTTTCAAATTCCAGCAGCGCATCCACATCCGGTGGTGAACCAAGCTATCTTTGAAGACGCCGCGCCGAATGCTAGGCAGCACTCCCTCGCTTGTTGTATGGGGCAACGCCCGCCAATCGTAGCTGTTGGCACTCATGCACGCGGGAGGCGATACCGGCGGAGATTGCGGCAGAAAATCGGGTTCGCCTTTGTCGCTGGTATCGCCCTCGTACTTCTTTCCGGATGCATTTCCCAGGCGGCAATAACGCAGTTGCAACGAACGATCGCTGCCAGAAAAGCTGACAGCCTGAACGGCTGGGAAACTGCAAGGCTGGACGGCTTTCCCATGATCGAGACTCTTGGGCTACGAACCGCCATTGTTTTTCGCAATTTTGACTCAGTCTCTATGACGATCGATGATTCGGGATTCTCCGGCGAGGGGAAACCGGGAGGGAACGCGTTAACCGGATCAGCTGTGCCCATTTCAATAGATGGCTATTTCTTGACTGCAGTCCACTGCGTAAGGGATGCTGAGACCTTGGACCTCTCCGTGGCCGTCTGGCATGAAGACGGTCACCTAAGTGGCCGGACGATGCCGGCCCGAGTTGTTTGGAGATCAGAGGATTATTCGGATTTTAAATGGGATCCTGAAGATCCCGAGATTCCGCTGGATTTCGCAATTATCCATGCGGATGTGGGGCCATTGAAACCGCTTAAACTTGCCGACGAACTCCCGCGAATCAATGAACCGATCATCAGCGCTGGCTGGCCCTTTGAGCACTTTGATAGTTTTCCAGACGGTGCAATCCTGGCAGCGGGCCACATTCTGTCTGTCGATAGACGGGAGCCCCGCGGCTCCTCGCCTGCGTGGGTGGACATAATTCACGACATTCCGCTTGTTTCTGGCGACAGCGGGGCGCCGACTCTTGATCGTAAGGGTAACCTTATCGGGATCAACATTGGCTGGGGTATTACTGTCCCCTGGTTATCCTTCCTGCGAGGGGTCGCGATGAAACTCGGCCGGGCGCCGAGCGATTTCGACGACTTCGAATACGCGGCTATAACACAAATGCCTGACCCAAACTGGCTGCGGAAAGTGATCGAAGTTGACCGTCTACGGAGGACTGATAAACCGCGTTCTGTCTTAGAACCCTCGTCGGGGGTTTCCGACTGACCTGTCTGAACTCAAGGTCGTCAAAGATTGCGCTACTAAGGCCTGTTAACACTAATGGGCCTAATTTTGGTACGATCTATGGATGGAAATCACCGCTGAGCAATATGAGAGCATTGCGTCCTGCCTTCCGGTGCCTATTCCAGCGAAAGTTACCAACTGTTCCGCGGCAAAGTTACCGGCGGTCGGAGCGTAGCGACGCGGTTTGGATATTATGACGGGTCTTTAAGTGATCTCCCTCCTTTGGCGTTGGCTTTTCGCATGGATTCTCCCTTCAGCGTGATGCGATAGGCGTTGTGCACGAGCCGATCGAGGATGGCGTCGGCGTGGGTGGGTTCGCCGATCATTTTGTGCCAGTGCTCGACCGGTAACTGACTGGTGACCAGCGTGGATCGGCACTCGTGGCGGCGGACTCCGCCATTGCGGCGTGTGGAGCGGGCTGTTGCGATCCGGAGGATCGAACAGAACCAATTGGATGGACTTCGGGCGGGATGGGTGCATGATCGGCTCCTTGACTTCGGTCACCAGACCGCAAGTCTGAACGCCGATCACAAGCCGTCGAGGGAAAGTCACTATCGCCCCCATCGTCGCGGACCACCCGGGACAACAGGTCCTGCAATGCTTGGAGCGCGGTCTAATCGACTTGCGCACGCTCCCGTCTACGAACCGTCGAGCAAGCCAGCCGGTCGAACATCCACCATGGCAACTCAAGCGGAAGACTGGGCGAGCTGCCGGGCAGGCGACAGCGGGCTACGGAAACGCCACCTTTGGCAACCACTTGATCTATGCTGACATCCCGCCCCGCCCAGGGGTGAAACTCGTAGAGAACCCTGCGCTCACCGGTACTGTGGGTGTTCGAGAGCCGAGTTATACAATGGCCGTCGTCCGCATACCGCGAATGGCGACTTAACGCCGGATGCGGCGTACTTTGGCGTGCTGTCGATTAACCAGGTAGCATAATCATGAAACCGCAAGGCCCATCACTTATCGACGACTGAAAAACTGTCTGAAAAAGTGGGACCCTCTCTATCTGGACTCACGCGGAACAACACTATCGCTGTTCGTTGGTAAGTCGACCGTTCGTCTGCACCTGACAATTGCCTTTTACGAAGATAAACCGAAAGGCTCGTTCGCTAACGGCTGAGTCGACGAAGCCTTACCTGGCCTCGGCATTCGTTCGGGCAAGTCCGGATCTTTCAACAGATCCAACAGGCCGGTTTGCAGGAACGCCGGCGCAATAGCCTGACAATCCCTTTCGCTCACTCCGCATTGGCGCAGTGTAGGTTCCCATTGTGCGCGAACCCGCTCGGAAACCTGTTGGAAGATCTGCTCGGCCTCCTCCTCGCTCAGCAGAAACCGACCCGCCCCAGCGATCAGATTGTCTTTATTTGCCATCTTTCCTAATGGACCGCAAGCCATGGCCAAGGATCCATGACCTGTCGCATGGGACGGCATTGGCATCACATCGTACGCAGGACTCAAACGCCAAGTCCTGCCTTCAGCCAGCAGGGCGTGGTTGCGCGGATGGTCATCGGAATTCGACACTGCAGCGTTGAAGCACATGCGCGTGAACAGTTGGCTGAGATCCTGCTTTGGTGCCGGACTGACCCGGCGAACTTCATCGGCCAGCAGCAAGTAGGACCAACGTTGGCGACCGGCTTCACTGCTGTCGGATCGAAGCAGCGTGAGCGCGCTGACCATTCGGTGGCGGAAGAACCCGCCGTCGGCTCGTTGGCGATCAAAGCGGCGAACCAGCAAGACATCGCGAGAACCGATGGTCTCCACGCGGCTGTCTGCGACGCGGATGCCGCACGCCTTCGCTAGCGCCAGCAGCCCGTGCTCCACGCGCGGGTGATTCCATCGGTCGTCCCTGTGTGCGAACTTGGCCAGCCAGAGTTCGCCCGCGCTCTCAACAACGATCTTGGGACGAGCGCCGCCCATCGAGGTTTCTGGCGAAAGCAGGTCTGCCGCATGCGCAATCGCCTGGGCGTCAGATGCGGGCTCTCCTGCAACAATCGCATCGGCGAATGCCTGCAACTCGTCCAGGTGAACCGCATCGGGAAACGACCGCGCCGGTTTGGGAGGCGTGACGGTATCGCTGAAACCAAGCGCTCCAGACCGATCATCGGGTCCATCCATCAAGTAATGAAAGTCATCGAGCGGAACTCCTCCGAAGCGCTTCTCCATGACCCGCCGACCCCAATCATCCGGCATTGAGTCGCGGATGGCGCCGAAGAACCCTTTTAGTTGTGCGGTTTCATAGGGCTGTGCCCCCAGCCGCAACTGCACGGGGTCCAACTCCACGGCATTGCTCCGCTTAAGGTAAGTGCGACCGTAGACGAACCGACCGACTGGAGCGCCACTGCGCGAAGCACTCAACCGGAAGCGTCCAGCCGGCACGAATTCCGTTTCGCCGGGCAAGACGATATGCACGAAGCATTCCTGGTCAGAAGTCATTGTCGAGGGTCATCCGGCGCGGTGCCTGGGTCGGTCTTCGGGCATCTTCGAGGACCTTGCCTTCTTCGTCAAAATCCGGGTCAGCTACAACAGTCATTTGAGGCAGCAGCCCCAAGGCCCACAATGCTCCTGCATACGCCGCCATCGAAGCGCTGACCTTGCCTCTCTCCAAATCCGCCACGGTAAACCGGGAAGCGCCGATGCGATCCGCCACATCCTCGATCCGCAGCCTCCTGCGCAGGCGAGCCGTGCGTAGGTTCCATCCCAATCGGCGAATGGCCTCTTCAACCTCGGCCGGGGGTGCGGTGGTAATCCCGCTGGGTCTGCTCATGGTGTTTTAAATTAACATAAAGTGTTTATATGATAGACCAAAATATCACTAGCTTTCGCCCAAGCGACAACCTAAGCGAAGTAGTCCCATATCTTCCCAGCATCATAAGCATTGCGGAATGCCATGCTCAGATCCTTTAGCATGGATCTCCCCCTTTTCGAATGCAGGAGGAGTTTCCATGAAAAACGATTCAACTCAAAACGAAGTGTGGCAGTCGCTCGTTTGCTCAAGACAACTGCTTCACTATTACGAGGAATTGGGCCGCCGAATGGGGCGCGGACATTTGTACACACGGCTGGTCTTATTGGGAGTTGCCGTCACGGGCGGTGGAGTGCTATTGGCCGAACACCCGCCGAAGACCTGGCAGGAATTCGTTTTTGCCACAATCGTCATTACCGCGGTCGTTATCAGCTTCGTCCTGAATTTCGGCAAGAAGGCAATTGTGGCCCAATTTGTTGCGCTGGAATGCACGAAGGTTCAGAAAAGCTACCGGTTCCTGTTTAATCGGGTTCGGACTTCCAATGCGGAAGAATCGGAAATCCAGCGCGAAGACCAGCGACTCGCCGAACGATTGACCGAAGCGATCGGCTGGGGCGCAGTGGCGGGCTTGTGGGAGGACGCCAATCTTAAGAAAGAGTGCCGAGAGAAAACCGAGACTGAACTGAAGAAACGTTATCCGGATCAGAACGACTGATACTCCAGGAGAAAAAACAACAGCGGGCGCAAGTCGCCCTTATGGAACGCAGAAGGCGCGGCGTTGCCTTCAAGACGCACAAGATGAAACGTATCCGATTCTTTGCATCCCGAAACAATTCTATAGTTCAGGACGTAAACACAGACCCCTACGAACACGCCTTCAGCCAGTATTTTCAAGGCTCCCGCGCGTCAGAGTGCAAGGATTTCTGCGTATTCCAGATGAAGACTGCCACTGATTCCAGCCACCAAAGAACAAGGGTAGATTCCAAAATGAACATCGGGCGGTCTAAGGTTTTCATTGGTGTCGCGAATGGCCACGCCGTGGCTGATGGGCTAACGTTTCTCGGCGCCTAATGGATTGAGAAAGATCAGCCAGCTAATCTTGCGCTAACTTCTGATCGCACTCCCCCGCGCGCGCCTTTTGCTCCCTGCTGCTTGCACTTTCACACCAACTGCCCGAATAAGCCTATGGCCCTGACTAAAGCTGAAATCCGGGAACTCTCAAACAAGGAACGCTGGAAGAGGCGGCACTATGACACCGTTGCGCTCGCAAAAGCCGTTCTTGGACTAGCGCAAGATATGGGCGGCGACGAGCTTCCTGGCCCATTGCGGCTCGCCTACAGGGATTCCTACATAGCTGTTCGCGTTATGAGAAAGACATTCAAGTTTCGCGTCTGTCAATTCGTGCTGTTCCAAAGGAGCGCTGCCGGCCCCGAATGCACGTTTCGCATTAGGCGTTGTCGGGAGGTGGATCAGTGGCTTGGAGAGACGCCGCTCCAGTTACGCCTATGAGAACAAGGGCGAGGGCGGGTACCGCGTACAGATGACTGCAGGGGATGTTCGCCTGCACACGGAGATCATCAAGAAACTAGCGCAACGCGCCTATGACGAACATCCTTTTGCAATGGAACCCATGTGGAGAAGCATGATTCGCTTTGAGGTTGGGTAACTTGCGCAATCTACGAGATGAATCAAAGTGTGCCGCAACCCTCATATTGGCCAACGGCACTTCTAATGGGAATCTATGATGTCATGCTGAAAGGTGGTTTCATCTCTGGTGCAAGACAGATGATCCAGACGGGTTGAATAGCAGCGCCCGCATTGCGGACAATTGCAGCTACACATCTAAATGTGGCGAAACGCAACCGATTTTCTTCTTGACATACCCAACGCTGCCGAAAGCTGTAAGCTTGCGGTCCAGGGATCCATAACCGCATTGACAACCACCGCGTGAGCTCCGACGACACCGACATGCTGATGCGCCTCGCCGCCTTCGAGCGCGTCAGGCTCCTGAGCAAAATGCATGATCACCTCACGCAAAAGGAGTTGCGCTCCGGGTTCATCTTCGACGGTCAGCGTGTCCCCCTCGTGAACCCGTAGCGCGGGATATTCAAGCCAAGGAGCATGCATTACCTGCTCTCGATCAGGACCGTGTTTCCTCGTCCGGGCGGACGGGTCTGGTACGACGATCAGCGGGAAGTCCACCGCCAGATTTTCGAAGGCGACGACGCGATCGACTATGCCTTTATGGGGAATGACCCGAACGCCGCCGACAACCAATGGCTTAGAGCGGCCTACGAAAACCGGATCCCGGTGATTTATTTCCTCGGCATCGCGCCCGGCCGTTACCAGGCCATTGTGCCGGTGTATGTGGCGGGTTGGGATGCAAAGGCGCTCAAAGCCCGGATCGTGTTCGGCGCTGTGGATCAGCAAGAACTAGTGGCTCCCGAAGACGTCCAGGAGCGCCGTTATGCGCTTCGCACTGTCAAGCAGCGGCTTCACCAGGCGTCGTTCCGCGAGGCGGTGATCAGCGCCTATCGGGGTCGCTGTTCGCTTTCCGGACTGCCGGAGAAACGGCTGCTCGACGCCGCACACATCATTCCTGACGCCAACGAGCAGTTGGGACAGCCCGTTGTGCCCAATGGATTACCGCTGTCGAAGATCCATCATGCAGCCTTCGACGCCTACCTGATCGGCATCGATCCCGACTATCGCGTGCACGTTTCGGACCGCCTTCTTGATCAGCACGACGGCAAGATGCTAGATGCGCTTAAGTTGCTTGATGGAGGGGAGATTCACATGCCGCGCCGATCTGCAGATTTTCCGGATCGGGATCGGTTGGCGCAGCGGTATGAGCTATTTCGCAACGCGGCGTAGTCGTCGATTTTTCCAAGTGCACTGGATGTACCCGGCTATTCACGCGCTTGTTACTAGTTTTTTTTCAAACTGCGAAAATCAAAATATGAGTAAGGCAATTGCCGCCCAGGAAATGGGGGCCTCTCATTGCCAACTAGGTCATCTCGATCCAGAGAACATTAGAATTGCTAATACTCTTTCCTATAGAGGAAGGCCTACGAGTCTGACGCGGGGAATCTACCTTAGGAGGACGCTATGTTACAGGGGACTACGAATCTTGTATCTCGCATTTGGCAGCAAACAACTTCGTGAGATATGCGAATATGAGCAATGTGCCTCGGAGAAACTTGGAATCGAAGTCAGTGATTCCCTCAAGGAAAGGTTGGCCGACCTCATGGCCGCCCAATCACCTAGAGATCTCGTAGCTGGTTCTCCCCGTTCGATTCGCTGTCGAAATCACGAGTTTATGGTCGTGGATCTTTGCCAAGGATGCCAAGTTACTTTCGTTGCCAATCATCCAGTTAACCCCGTCGATGATTCGGGCGCCATCGAGTGGTCAAGAGTTTCTCGGGTGCGAATAATCAATGTTGGACCCAGTGGTGAGTAATCTTGAAAACTTTCGACCCGATTGGGCTTCTCCTCCTGGAGCCACAATCGAAAGCATACTAAGAGAAAAAGGAATATCTAAGCGTCGGTTCTGCAAGGATACCGAACTGTCAACCGAAGAAGTGGAGCGACTAATTGGCGGGCGCGTTCGAATCACCATTCGCCTAGCAAGAAAGCTTTCGGAAGTTCTCGGTTCGTCTGTTGAATTCTGGATGAATCGAGATTTTCTATTTCAGGAGGGCATTGCAAGTGTGCGCAAGCGCGAAGAAGAGTGGGTCAAATGCATGCCAGTACGCGATATGGTCAATTTTGGTTGGATTAAGCCCGTTTCTAATTCAAGCGAGAGGCTTGCATCGTGCCTGAGTTTCTTTGGCGTTATGAGTGTGGCAGCGTGGAGGCAAAAATACGAGGCGATGCAGGAGCAAGTGGCCTTTCGAACTTCGCGGTCATTTGAGCCAGAACAAGCGGCAGTTGCGGCATGGCTACGGCAGGGTGAAATTGAGGCAGCTAGAGTCAATTGTGCCGATTGGAACCCTAAGCAACTGGAGAGAAATATTGAATACATTCGCTCCCTTACTCGTATTAGTAAGCCACGACGCTTCTTACCTAAGTTGTTGGCTTGTTGTGCGGATTCTGGAGTGGCTGTCGTCGTCGTGAGGACTCCTACAGGTTGCCATGCTAGTGGAGCCGTTAGATTTCTTGGCTCCAAGAAGGCGCTTATTCAACTGAGTTTTCGATATCTAGCAGATGATCACTTTTGGTTCACTGTTTTCCATGAAATAGGCCACCTTTTGCTTCACAAGCCTAAAGGAATCGTTCTCGAGCACTTGAGCGCACCAGACACGCCTGAGGAAAACGAGGCCAACGAGTTTGCGGCAAATGCGCTTGTTCCAATTGAACACAAGGAAGAATTAGTGCAACTTCCAGCAAACTCTAGGGATGTGATCAGGTTTGCGGTTCGTATTGGAGTGTCGCCAGGCATCGTAGTTGGTCAGCTACAACACTTGGGCAAACTTGAATACACTCAATTGAATTCTTTGAAGCGTCGTTATAGGTGGGCCTAACGGCCCTTGGCTTTTAACCACGAAAGGGTCTGAATGTGCGTGGGCTTTTCTGCCAATTGCAGAGTGCATCTTCTAACACTTGCATGCCAACGCCCAAGTACTCATCAAGTTCCTGAAGCCATGTTTCCATTTCCACTAATGAAACACGCGCGTTGCGGTCTGCAAGAAACAGAAATCGCGCCCCAACCTTCGGTCCGGTAGATTCCTGGATATAAGCGGCATTTGGGGCAATGGAGGCCAAACCTAGCTTTCCTACCATCGTCAAGTAATCAAATTTTGCGGTGCGACCAAAACTAGCAACCTCGCTCATTGATCGAAACATCAATTCAAAGGCGACCTTGGGATTTCCACCCGCTTCAGAGTAGAACTCACAGAATAGACCAATGTGATTCCTAGTTGGTCCTACCCAAGAGACGTAAGTCTCTACTGCCGCGCCAGTTCCATTTTTGGAGTAGGCATCCATGCTTTGGTACTTGCGATGATTACCAAACCCGCCTGGAACCCCCGGGCGTTTGATGTCCTTCTCATGCGCATGAAGCCAGGCACGAAAGGCAGAGACATGACGACTTACTCTTTCCCAACTCCATCTCTCTTGCGCTCCTAAACAACCATATACGTCCCTTATGTATCTCCATTTGGCCTTCGAATGTTTGCCGAAATGCACGAACAGAAAAACCAACCAAAAGGCCTCATCGATATTCCCGGAATCATGATGCAGAATTGCTGCCCGAAGTGGATCAAACAACTCGTCATTCGGATTCATTCTCCGTGGACTTAGGGGACGGCTTCGAATTACTCGGACATACTCCACACGGCGTACACTCTCCATTAACTGTTCCAAGAAACAGTTGCGGATTTCTGGATCCTCGATACCCAAGAGGGGCGTCTTTTCCGTGTTGAAAGCGGCTAGGGCGCTTTCGAGTTCGTTCGCCCTGGGCCTATCCTTTGGTCGCATATCTAATTTCGCCCAGGGAATTGGAAATCCAACGTCGAATTTCGCCTATTGCACGATTTGTCACTCCAAAGCTGCTCTGAAGATTGTGATTGAAGCCTAGGACGAGGATTGAACGACTCAGTTCAACACCCGCGATATTCTGCACCAGAGCCTTGTATGAGATTCCCGTCACGTCAGGTCCCCCCTTCCGCGGGAGTGACCACGAAGGCATTGGTGTTGGCTCCAAATAGGTTCCGGTGAGCACCTCGAACTGACGTACCACCGACCTGCCGTTGAGGATCAGGGCTCTAACTGGAGAATCACGAAGCAAGATGCCTAGTATTTCGGAATTCGTATCCAGTAACTTTTGCCTTTGGCCAGAATTGAGTTCTGTCCATTTGCATTTGGTTGCGTAGGGAACCAAGTCAAGATGGCATGCAGAACACGTTGGGCTGTAGTAAGACGCATTAGCACCCTGAATTACGCTGTCCAGTACGCGAAACCATCTGTCATATGGATTACGTAGGAAGTAATTTGAATATGAGAATAATATTTTTCGAATGTGCCGGAAATCTGCGTCAGCCCAAGAGCGCAAATTCAAAGACCGTAAAGTCTGAAACCGCCGCGTGTTTCCCACTAACTCAACCCCGGACGCATCCTCAAACTCCCTGTTACTGGGATTAATGCCTAAAGTTGCAACTTGTGCATGTGCAATATCACCAAATGCGGGAACTGGGGAACTCCAAGGGATAACGCCAGTCCCGTTCATTGAAGGACCGTCCAGCCGATCAAGCAGTTGAACCAGGAGTGTCTGCACAGGAAAGCCGAGATCTTGAGGACTTGCTTCGGTTATTTCGAGTTGATTTGAACTAAGACCCTGTCAACAAAAGGAAGGAAATAGCCAGCTCTTATCTCCTGCCGCAAACTCGCAAGTTGTTCTCGCTGCCGGGTTTTGTAGTACTTAAAGACCAGAAGTAATCGAGCCAAGTCTGCCCAGTACGTGTCCACTCCCGAAAAGTCGTAGTCGTCATCGACAAGATCTTCCCGGATTTCTGATTCTCGTTCCAAGAGCCATCCGATTGCTGGCCACGGATCTCCGCTTGGCATTCTCGGCATACATATGCGGGTGGGTTGCCATCCTTCATCCAGGAATTTCCGTGCGGGCTCAAGCTTTCCTTCATAAAGATGCAAACTGCCCACCATGTGCTTGTAGTGTCCTAGCACCACCCCAAGTTCTTTAGCCATTATCTCTTGAAGCATAGTGAAACAAAACACATCATGAGTTAGCCCATAGTAAGCATCGTTCGATCTCATGTAGACGAATAGATTGAGTGCATTTTTCCTAATTAAGAATTGCAGTGTGCAAGTGCAAGGGACTTCAGTTTGACGATCCGCTATGTCCTTCGCAGAGAAGAGTTGGATTACAGCTTGCCTTGAGTGTCTTTTTGTTTTTAAGAGATCCACAACGTTTGAGAATTGATCCAGACCGTTCCAGTTGAATAACCGAGGACCATAGGCACCAATAACCTTTTCCCCCGTTCCCTCGCTGCTGTAATGCTGCAAATAGTACTCAATGAAATCTAGTCGATCAGACTTTGCCAAATACCAACACAATTCACCTAGCGCACTGAATGCTTTACCCCTAGTCTCGGTTCGACTAAGCCTTGCCCTAGGATTCGTTAATTCAAGTAGAACCCCTGTAATCTCCAGATTTCTTCCCCGAGACGCATTAACTGATTTGCCATTTTCGAGAATCATGGTGAGCGCGCACCGCATCAGGTCATCTATGGTCGAGGCGCAAATATACGCGTTGGTCATAAGCTATCGATTTCTCTAGATGCGTATTCCACTGAATGTTGCCACCTGGTCCATTTCAAAGCTGCCACTTGTTCCAAGCCAAAGTTGCCACCTCATCCAGGCAAAGTTGCCACCCCGTCGGAGCGTAGCGGCGCGGTTTGGATATTATGACTGGGCTTTCAGTGATCTTCCTCCTTTCGCGTTGACTTTCCGCATGGATTCTCCCTTCAGCGCGATGCGATAGGCATTGTGCACCAGCCGGTCGAGGATGGCGTCGGCGTGGGTGGGTTCGCCGATCATTTTGTGCCAGTGTTCGATCGGTAACTGGCTGGTCACCACGGTGGAGCGGCGCTCGTGGCGGTCTTCGAGGATGTCCAGCAGATCGCGGCGCTGAGGGGCGGTGAGTTTCGCAAGTCCCCAGTCGTCCAGTTATGTTGAGCTCAACATAAATCGACTTATGTGGAGCTCCTACTTATGTGGAGTCGGCGGTGCTCGGCACCGGTAGTTGCTGAGCCCACGACAGAGCCAACTCCACATAACAACGGTTATGTTGAGCTCAACATAACTGGACGAGGTTGGCTACCTGCCGGTGCAAAAGGGTTGCGCCAACCTGTTCTTCCAGCTGGTCAACGCCCGCTACGAGCGCGGCGCCGTCATCCTCACCTCCAACCGGGGTTTTAGCGAGTGGGGCGAGCTGTTCGGCGATAACGTGGTTGCCGCCGCACTCTTGGACCGGCTGTTGCATCACGCCATCGTCATCGAGATCGCCGGCAACAGCTACCGGCTCAGAGAACATGCCAAGCTGGTCCCGGAGAACTTGAGGCTGCCGCCCATCTCGGCACCCGTAGAGCCCAAGAAACGACGCGGACGCCCTCCCAAACAAAAGGTCTCACATTGACCCAGGACATCCAATAAAGTGGGGATTTCTACTTCGGTGCAACTGGGGAAATTTACTTCGGCATTGACAAGTGCGGATGTACGTGATGTCCGTCACTCAGGCGCAATCCGGATGATCGACCGTAAACTCACGTGTAGCTTGTTCGGGGCGATGATCGAGGGTCGGCCGTAGATCCCACGCGGGATCTTGTAGCCGTGTCTGGCTTTGATTTTATTGGCTTTCATGATGCGAGCCACTCGATGTTTGCCGCAGGCCTCTCCGACCTCGCGCAAGTCCAGGTGTACCCGACGATAGCCATAGACACCACCACTGGCCGTATACGAGGCGCGGATCAGTACCAGCAGCCGCGGATCCTCGATGGCGCGATCGGAGAGCGGTCGTTTGACCAATTCGTAGAAGCCGCTGTGTGCGACTGGAAGCAAACGGCACATCAGCTGCACGGCATGCTCGCGTCGATGTTCGTGGATGAACGGGTACTTCACTCGGGGTTTTGAGCGAATTACCTTGCGGCCTTTTTTAGGATGTCGCGCTCCTCCTCGGCGCGCTTCAGCTGCGCACGCAGTTTGAGAACTTCACTACGCGCTTCGACCAATGTCAATGCTGCAGCCTGCTCGTCAGTCTTGTCCGGCTTTATCGCCTTCACCCACTTGTACAGGCTATGCGCCGAAACGCCGAGGCGTTCCGCAACTTCCGAAACTTCCGAAACTTCCGCAACTTCCGCAACGGAATATCCGCGATCGACGATATGTCGGACGGCTTCGTCCTTGAATTCGGGGCTGTATCTTTGGTTGCTCATGGCACGTCCTCCTATGCTCGGGTCATAGCCCGGAAGTGTCTACCAGACCAGGAGCACTCCATTAAGGCTGGCATGGTCAACTACAATACTGGGCCACCAAGTCAGCTCAAGGACATGATCAGACCATCTCTCGGCTAGGCGATCGCCAGCAGGCTACTGAAAATCTAATGAAGAAAGAAGATACAGAGATTGCTTTCGACCTGCATACCGGCCTAGTTGCCCAGCGAGTTCCAGAATTTGACGACCTAACACTAATCGGCATGGCCGCGACACTTGCGATTCACATTAGAGGCCTTGGGGAAATTGACTACGAGGTACTCCGAAAGGTGTCCGATCACTATATGTCTATTCCTTCGGTCGCATTGGAAAGGGTGCTAGTAGTTCTGGATTCGATTGGTGTTGCGCAGCTTGTCAGATCGGGCAAGAGAATTAAGGCGATAATTCCCCAAGTTCCTAATTTTGATGATGTATACGCACGTGTGGGCATGTATGCGGAATCGGAATGTGCGCTAAATGGCCACGAGACTGCGATAATTCAGATTCTTAAGGCGCTACAGAATGCTCCGAGGCAAGCAGACGAATTGCTTCAGTCCCTCGGAATAGAGAAGGCGCTCTTCGATCGGTGTCTGACGATAGGAAGTAGCAGTGGCATTATCTCAGTTCATCAAGCTAGAGGTCGCAGAATTCTAATCAGTCCGTTCTATTTTGTTGACAACTTAAGTCATCTTGCAGATGCCGCTGCAGCGAGTGGTGCAAGCGCTATCGAGAGTGTGTTAGACAAAGTACGCAAGAATCAAGGTTGGCCGCTGGGTATCACTGCTAGCACAAGAGAGATTGGGGGGACGAGGCTTAGTGGAATTGAACTTTCTCTAATTAAGAAATTGTCTGCCGAGGGCGTCTTAAGACCTCCAACAATTGATTTCAGGAATGGGTCCGAAGCATTCCTCTTCACACCTAAGCCCGGAGCGACCCGTTTAAACGCTGCTAACAGAGAAATCTACGAGCGTGCGATGGCTCTCGTCTCCACGGTTAGGAAGGGTCAGTTGCTTGCAGCGAACTTTAGAGTACGCAATCCGCTAACTCTCCTTAGGGTTTTTAGGGATAGAGGTTACATAGGAGCAAATTCGGAGGCTCGTGATCAATACAGGACACTCGTAGTGCTGAAGGTTGCTTCTCTAAGGGCTGTTGATGGGCTTAGGTCAGAATTGCATTTGCACGATATTCCGGAAAACAAAATGGCGCTCGATTTGGCCATTAGTCTTCTTGAGACCGGCGACTTGGCTGACTTGGAGGTCAACCAGGAAGCAAGAATAGCGCTTACCAAAGATGAAGAATATATTCAGTCGTTAGTTTCCGCCGCCGAGATTAAGAAGCGTGATCGTGATATTGGGAGTCCGGAAGCTGATCTGCAGTTTCAACAATTGATTCTACGACTGTAGTGGGCAACGCGAATTCGATGGGCAAGTATGATAAAGATAGGTTTTTGAAGGAATTGGCTGTGCGGTATTGCCTGACAAGAGGCTCCGTACCCTTTCTTGAGGTCCTAACTCCTAGTATCTCTAGATTGAGCGATTCGAAAGAGGTGCTTACTGACTTGGACGTCGTGGGCATCGTTGCGGATAGCGAGGGAATTCAGCGCCATGTGTTCTTTGATTGCAAGTCCTCCAGGAGAATGAGTCCGATAAATCGCGCATTTTGGGCAGCTGGGGTAAAGGAGTATGTCGGATTTGACCAAGCGTATGTGATACTGAGGACACGCCCAGTGACGAATCATAGACTTTCGGCATTGGTTTGTGGAGTTGATTTGCACAATGAGAGATCTTTTCTCGAATTAGGCCGAAGAGCGGATGAATCTTTCCCGGCTGACAACCACTACCAGTCTTCAATCAGTCGTTGGGAAGCTGTACATGATGCTTTTTCGCAGAACGATTGGACGGGGAGCCTATTTGGGCTAATTCGCAATGAGGTTCCACTAACCACAGTCCCTTGGAGAACCTTCAGAAACTTAATTGCTGACTTGCGGCGCGCCCAAGGATACTTTGATCCGGCAAGAGCGCAGCATATTGCGGTCTTTCTCGATGTCTTAGCTGCTGCCACAATTCTTTGGGGTTCCATGGCTCAAGACATAAGCCGATTCTACGAGGCCAGCATGGACAAAGCTTCGTTTGAGAAAGTGCTTCGCTACTACATTTGGGGCGGCAGGGACGAGTTCAAGATTAGGGGCAAGATAGCAATGCTTGCCAAACAAAAAACGATTGATATACCCGCGTGGGAAATGTTTGTCAATTATGCTGGTCTATCTATTTCCACCCCGAAGAGTCTGCTTTCCTGCTCTCACGTATTCAAGGAACTTGCCATTCGAACTGTAACAGCCAGTGTTCCTGAGTTCGACAAGGTCCTTCAAGAGAAGTTTGTTTTTGACACGCGGCTACGACAGCTTTTGCTCGGCATGAACCGATATCTTGTTGCTGCCGGAAATTTGCCGAAGGATATTGGCCTAAGAGTAGACGACTTGTTGTTAAGTGAGCATGAGACTCTTGAGGACGGATTCTTCGGACAACTTGAGTAGGCCAAGTCCAGGTAGAACATTGTCACTCCTGTTCGAAATGCAATGGGGATCTCCTGAGTTCTTTTCATTGGGCTCTAATTATTACTATCCTGATCTCCTGCCGTATTCCTTTGTATTCGTGGACTAATGGAATCAAATGCCGAGAAAAGCCAAACACGCATAATTTCCACCCTGACGAGAGAGACCAGCCCTCACCGGTCTCTCGATGAACTCTCGCCCCTGGAATTTAAGGCCCGATGGGCCAAAAACAAGTCAGAAATTCGCTAACGAACTGGCCCGGGAAAAGGGGGCTCCTCAGTTGCTGCGTCTCCCACATCCAGGGTGGCTCGGATTACGGGGGAACGGTCAAAGTTTTCGATCACCAACCGAGATCGGAATCGGGCGAAAACTTAGTGGATTGCTACGCGATTGCGGCCAATTTCAGCTACGCATCCAAATGTGGCGAAATACGGGCATTTTCCATCTTGACATACTAGAAACTGCGGATGGCTGTAAGCTTGCGCACCAGGTTCCCTTTCCTGAACTCATAACAATCGCGTGAGCTCCAACGACACCGACATGCTTATGCGCCTCGCGGCTTTCGCGCGCGTCAGGCTCCTGAGCAAAATGCATGATCACCTCACGCAAAGGGAGTTGAGCTCCGGGTTCACCTTCGAAGGTCAGCGTGTCCCCCTCGTGAACCCGCAGCGCGGGATCTTCAAGCCAAGGAGCATGCGTTACCTGCTTTCGATCAGGACTGTGTTTCCTCGCCCGTGCGGACGGGTCTAGTACGACGATCAGCGGCAAGTCCACCGTCAAATCTTCGAAGGCGACGACGCGATCGACTACGCCTTTATGGGGAATGACCCGAACGCCGCCGACAACCAATGGCTTCGAGCGGCCTACGAAAACCGGATCCCGGTGATTTATTTCCTTGGCATCGCGCCCGGTCGTTACCAGGCCATTGTGCCGGTGTATGTGGCGGGCTGGGATGCGAACGCGCTAAACGCCCGGATCGTGTTCGGCGCTCCGGATCAGCAAGAACTTGTGGCTCCCCAAGACGTTCAGGAGCGCCGTTATGCGCTTCGCACTGTCAAGCAGCGGCTGCACCAGGCGTCGTTCCGCGAGGCGGTGATCAGTGCTTATCAGGGCCGCTGTTCGCTCTCTGGACTGCCGGAGAAACGGCTCCTCGACGCCGCACACATCATTCCTGACGCCAACGAGCAGTTGGGACAGCCCGTTGTGCCCAATGGATTACCGCTGTCGAAGATCCATCACGCAGCCTTCGACGCCTACCTGATCGGCATCGATCCCGACTATCGCGTGCACGTCTCGGACCGCCTTCTTGAGCAGCACGACGGCAAGATGCTGGAAGCACTTAAGTTGCTTGATGGAGGGAAGATTCACCTGCCGCGGCGGCCCGCAGATTGTCCGGATCGGGAGCGGTTGGCACAGCGGTATGAGGTATTTCGCAGGGCAGCGTAACTTATGTTTGGTGGAGTGTCTTGGTTGGGTAAGGAGTCCGTATGGTTAGAATGGGCCAGTATGGATGCGCAGGACAAGAATCGGCTGGCAGAGCTAATTGAGCAGCTCCCGGAAGAGGAGATTCAGGCGGCCGTGCGGTATCTGGAATACCTTAAGGACCGCGGCGATCCATATCTCAAGTTCCTGATGAGCGTACCGGAAGAAGACGAAGAACTGACCGACGAGTTCCGGAGGGAGTTGGATAGGGCCTGGAAGGATATTGACGACGGTCAGGTGATTTCTTCCAATCAGCTCAAACAGGAATTGAGGCTCTGACCAGAAGTATTTCGTACACCTCGCGCAAATCTCGCGCACTCTGAAATTCCTGTTAGCATTTGTTTGTATCGCATCAAAAGCGGGGGTTTTTGTCTACAGGAGCGAGAGTAATGCCTAGACTGCCTTTGAGATTGATCATCCTTCCCCTAGTGCTTGTAGTTTGCGGTTGTGTGTCGATAGGCGGCTATCCTGATAGACCAGAGTCAGTAACCGAGAAACTTAGAAAGCTACAAGAATTGTATTTCTTGCCAGCCAAAGACGTGCTCGCAGATTTTGATGGGCAACCGGACGGAGAAAAGCGTGAATATCGTGACATGGTTGTGCACGGACGTCTGCTCGCACTTGATTTGCAGTATGGCGTGTTTCAGGAAGCCATTTACAGAGAAGGGATAGTCTCCAATCTTTCGATCGACGTACTTGGCGTAGCCGTAGGAGCAGCGGGCGCAGCCGTTAGTGACGCGGATACAAGCAAGCTTCTTTCGGCACTCTCAGGCGGTATTTCAGGAACGGGAACCGCGATAAACAAGAACGTCTACTATGAACGTACCCTACCAGCGTTGCTAGCTTTGATGGATGCGAAGCGGGATGAAGTTCGCGCCGAAATATTGGGCGGATTAACACTGAACCATTTGGAGTATCCCTTAGGTCGTGCGCTTGCAGACTTGGAGCGCTACTTGCAAGCTGGAACGATTCCTGGCGCTATTGCGGAGGTGTTGGCAACTGCGGGCGAGACAAAAGCAAGAGCAGAGAGCCAAATAGATATAGTCCGTAGCGAGGTCTTTGCTACTGCAAGAGCGCAGGCGCAAGTCGATGAGTTGATTAGTCTAGCAAACGACCTTGGAGACAGTGCTGCAGCAGAAATTCTCCAGAATCCGCCTTCTGAAATCGATGGAAATACCCTACGCGCGGTCAAGGCTCGGTTGGGAGGAACAGACTTGAGTCAGGCTTCTTCCGTGTTCGCAGAGGAGCCAGCGAAGGCCAAGGAAATCCTTAAGATGCTGTTGGTGCTATTGGCTAATCGGGAGCAGGAAAACCTGGAGAATTGGGAGGCAGCCATGCAGTCCTTAAAGGAGCAGCAGTAACATGCCAGCCACATTTGAAACGGTAGAACAATTTCCAGCGGGGACCAGTAAGGCTCAAATGGACAAGGAGGTTGAGCTTAGGCTAAAGGCCGGAGCAATTGAGAGTTCGTATCAGGGATCCGAAAAAGAAGGGTGGAGTCTTAGCACGACCTGGAATGTCATTGGAGAACAATAGCTTTGGAGTTTCGGCGTCCTGCGCGAAGGTTGTCGGATCGAGTTGTGTGAGCCTTCGATCTACGGGGACTTAGCTGGTCTAGCCTATGCGTGCGAGCGATTCGGTTGGCCGTTGGACAGCTCGCCTTTTGGTTAGCGAAGCCGACCGTTCCCCTGGGTCCGAGCCACTCTGGATGTGGGAGGATCAGCAAATGAGAGGCCCACGTTTTCTGAGCCAGACCGTTGGCGAATTTCTGAAAAATTGAGGAAGGCTGTAGCAATAGGAGTTAGTTCTTACTGGTTGGTCCCCTATCACTGCCGAAGTAATACTCCCTCAGAGGTTAATTCAAATGAGCCCTCACTCCACTGAACTCCAGGCGCTAGCCACATCCATCAATGTCAACGCATCTACAGCACGTGCGACCTTCGTTGCGCTGCTTGTGGTGTCCCTCTATATTCTTCTAACGCTAGTCGCGTCCACCGACTACAACTTGCTAATAAATGGCCAAGTGGTGTTGCCACAGTTGGGTGTCGGTCTTTCCGTCGAGAGCAGCTACATCATTGCGCCACTAGTATTTGTTCTCCTTCATATTCACGGCATGTTCATTCTGAGCACGGTAGCGCGACAATTGCGCTCATATCGAGTGCTACTTAGGTCTAACGAAAGCCGGCAGACTGAATCAGAAAAGCACACAGGTGATGTCCGGACGCGGCATCATTGGGATTGGCTGACTACCTTCCCGTTCGTCCAGATATATCATCCTGAGCGCGGTGCGACGTTCGTCGCGAGAGTGCTCGTCTGGCTAGTGACGACTTGCATACCGTTGCTCTTGCTCTTCGCAGTTGATCTCTCATTCATCCGGTATCAATCAGCGGGAATAACTTGGTTTCATCATGCCATACTCCTATTCGACTTCTTGCTAATCTCGTGCTTTGGCAGATCACTCTACCCACGGGATACCTTGGCACTTCCGTTCCTGCTTGCAGATAGGCTGTTCTCTGTTTTTTTGGGCCATCGGATTATCCCAACTTCGGAGAACGCTCGCCGACTACTTTACCTAGCTGCGCGGGCTCCGGCAGCGTGTTTCCTGCTGTTGGTTTTGGTCTACGCACATCCGCCTAGTTTCGAGGCAGCGACCGCTGAGGAGAGTCGGAACACCGTATGGGGAATGTCAGAAGAAGGGTTCTGGAGTTCCGCGGTCTCTGGTAAAAATATCATCGACGTGGGGCCTTGCAAATGGTGGCAACGCGCTTGCCGCTTCTTGGACGTGAGTGAAGGATCTGATGTTGTCTTCGAAGGTTCTTCCTTGGCTGGAACCGGAGCAGGTCAACGTGAACAGCGTGACCAGCAGCGCTACCTTGATCTGAATAGTAGGCACCTCCGGTTCTCCCGGCTGCACTCGGTCGACTTGGGAGGTGCAGATCTGCGCTTCGCTAAGCTTCAAGGGGCGGAGTTAAGTGGTTCGAACTTCAGACGCGCAGACCTGTCGGATGCTGATCTCACGGGCGTGCGAGCTGGAGAATCGAGTTTTGAGGGAGCCAACCTACTCCGAGCTAAGTTTAACTCCGCCTACCTGTGGAGAGCGAATTTTCGGGGGAGCCAAATGACAACGGCGCAGTTTGTAGGTGCAGAGCTCTACGGGGCGCAGTTGGCTGGCGCGGATTTAGGCGTGGCTTACTTGCAGGGAGCGAATCTCATGTCGGCGGGTTTGCAAGGAGCGGACTTGGGTGGGACATTCTTGCAGGGCGCAATCTTGAGGGGCGCAATGTTGCATGGAGCAAACTTCACTGGAGCGAGACTGCACGGTACGGATTTTAGAATTTCAAACGCTGACGGAGCAATGCTTAGCGGCGCTGCACTTGGGTTCACCGAGGGGACTCCGACTTCGATGTATCTAACATCGCTTGAAAACGTGACATACGAGGGGCCGCCCAGCGACGTAGACGTGACTGCTGTGTTGATTTCTCTGCCGAGTCGTGAGTTGTCGGGCCTTAGGCACGGCTTGGACTCCGGCTTGACGATACAAGAGTACGTAGACAAGGCAAAGGGCGAGACTAGATCGAACGGAATATGGGCGAGACGAAGACGGGAAGCAAAACGATAGATCGATTTACGGAATATGATTGGAGTCACTATTGGGAAAAATCGAACCCGATTGCGCTGGTTAACGACTCTACTGGGAAGCGGTCCGCGATTGGACAGTTGATTTTGCCTGCAGGAACAGGTTTACGGCTCTAGGTACTCTACGACGTTGGCAATATACAGATAAAATGGATGGAAGCCCTGTTCCTTCTTCGCAGTGGAGGTCGGTTCACGCTGCCTTGGCCGAGCGACGTGATGTGGAACCGCAGTGTCGTGGTCTGGCAGATCTTCCGGAAGGTATTTGGGAGCGGTACATGGTCGAGTGGCGGTGAGGGCGTTGGTATTCCACGTTCATTCGGGGCTTGCGAATTGGTGCGGTCGTGCTGGTTAGGAGATGTCACCACTCGTGTCAGCGTATACAACTGAGGGTCTATCCAAAATTTGGGCCACTTCGGATGCGATTTTGCAAGCCTTCCGGACGAGGCGCAATCTAATTCCAGGCAGCAGCAAGACGCATTCTTGACGGGCTACCCAAGAACTGGGCCACGTAGGATGTGATTTCTGACAAACTCTAGACGAGGAAGGAGGATGTCGGATGAAGCACAAGCGCTACTCGGTAGAACAGATCGTAGCAGCGGTCAGGCAGCATGATTTGGGGGTCTCGGCGGCGGACATTGCCCGCAAGCTGGGGATTGCGGAGCAGACCTTTTATCGCTGGAAGAAGCAGTATGGAGGCTTAGAGGCTTCCGAGGTCCGGGAGCTGAAGCGGCTGCGCGAGGAGAACGCCAGGCTCAAGCGCCTGGTGGCCGATTTGAGCCTGGACAAGGTGATGCTTCAGGACATAGCGGGAAAAAAATGGTAGGCGCATCGCAACGCCGCTCGGCGGTGCGCTATCTCGCCGGACGCTACTCGGTGAGCGAGCGGCGCGGCTGTGAGGTCACCGGCACGGCTCGCAACACGTTTCAGTACAAGTCGATCCGTCCTTCGCAGGAGGCGCTGCGTCAGCGTATCCGGGACCTGGCCCGCAGCCGGATCCGTTACGGCTACAAGCGCATCCACGTGCTGCTCAAGCGCCAGGGGATCCACGTCAACAAGAAGCGCGTGTATCGCCTGTATTGCCAGGAAGGCTTGCAGTAACGGCCTCGCCGGCCCAGGCGGCATGTGAGCGCAGCAAGCCGGCAACCGCCCCGGGCAAAGCCGCGGGCGCCCAACGTGGCCTGGAGCATGGACTTCGTCAGTGATCAGACATCCGATGGGCAGCGCTTTCGAGCGCTGACGGTCGTGGATGTCTTCACGCGAGAATGTCTGGCCATCGAGCTGGGCAAGAGCTTACGAAGCGCCGATGTCGTCAACGTGCTCAGTCGGATCGCCAAGAGAGGTGGCGCTCCGAAGCGGATTCACTGCGATAACGGCAGTGAATTCGTGGGGCGCCTGGTCGATCTGTGGGCCTATGCCAATGGTGTTGTGATGGAGTTCTCTCGGCCCGGAAAGCCGACGGACAATGCGTTCATCGAGTCGTTCAACGGCAGTCTGCGGGACGAATGCCTGAATGTGCACTGGTTCGACGATTTGACGGATGCCAAGGAGAAATTGCAAGCTTGGCGGCGAGAGTACAACGAGAGCCGGCCTCACCGGTCTCTCGATGAGCTCTCGCCCCTGGAATTCAAGGCCCGATGGGCCGAACGAAGGTCAGAAATTCGCTAACGATCTGGTACGGAAAAAGGGGGCCCCTCAATACAAGGAAATCCCACATCAAAGGGTGCTCGGATTACGGGGGAACGGTCACGCTGTTCCAGGGTCTGACATTTACAGAATAGCAGCCCAACTTGCTGGCCTCGTTCTCGGGCTTCCAAGATAAGATGGTTGACCCGGCAGTTGGTTGGTTGCCCGTTACGCTTGCAATTGGACTTGCTGATTTTTTTGTAGCCGCTGTGCCACCGTTTGTATAGATTATCTGCGGTCCCGACATAGGCTGGCGTACCGTTCGTTACCACAATATAGACCCCGGCGCTTTTGGGTAGCTTGGGCAATCGCAGTCGGCAAAATGGGCCTTCCAGTTTGGGATGGATATCTTCCGGCCGACAATCCTCTTGTGGATTATCTAGGATGGGTTGCCCGTCCGGACCTCTTTGCAGGCGAATGAAGCCCAAGTGTTCGAAAGTCCGCCCTGCAATAGAATGCTCGCAGGTTGAGGGGTTTGGCATCTTAGCCCTCATGGCTGGGAGCCTCGCCGAAGGTCTAGGATTCGGCGGGGCTCAATTTGTTTTGGGCCGAACTTCATAGGAGCCGGGTCTTTGCAAATCTCACACGGAGGTGATACCCCGCGCGTTTACCGACTAGCGGTTGTTGTATTCAGCGGGAGGCCCGGCATGGGCGATCCGCATGAGAGAAGTGCTCGGCCTTTCGTGCGGGCATTCACGGATCTGTAAGCACCGGAGAAAAATATGACTAAGGCAAAGTTCCGCCTAGCAAAATGGGGGCCTCTCAAGAGGTTTGCCACTCTGAAATGCACTGGCAAAAAACGAGCCCCTCAGTTCTGCTATTGCCTCCTCAATTTGCCGTCACGACTAATCGCCAGTTCGCACGTGAACGCCAACTTCAAAATACGATTGGTCCAGCAAACCGCTTGACGGATCATCACCGTTAACGTAAGAAGCGCCCATTGCAATGCGCTTGTTGTCGTCGAAGAAATAGTTGATAGAGGCACTCAAATTTCCATACTCACTGTTTTGGTCATCAAACATCCCAGAATTGCTTGTCGCCTTCCAATATTGGGTGGCGAAGCTGAACTCAAGTCTCTGATCTAAGAGACTAATGAACGGGATTGCATAGATGCCTGCTTTGGTAGTTAGCCGCAGCGACTCGCCGCCCAAAGCCCCAGTGCCATCCAAGGCATCCTCATATTCAAAGCCGAAAGCAAAGTCAAATCTCAGTGGGAGTTCCTTTCCGAAGGGCCGAACGGCACTACCCAACCCTATCCGCGTGTGGAGAGGATATAACATAGTAGTCAGCTGCAAAGACGAAGCACCAAGAATCCTGTCTCGTTTGTGGTCTAGCTTTCCCGTTAGCCAAGCGGCAAGTCTTGGGGACCAACCTGATGGATCAGTCTCGTCCTCCTCAACCACACTGCCTAGAAGTAGTGAGCTGACAAAGCCGAGTTTTAAAGTGTCTTGTTCCTTCTCGATACTTGTATTTCCATGATATTCGAATTGAGGTGAGATCGAGAATCGCTCGGTTTCCTTGACTGGGAGAGTAATGCCTACGTTAATTCCATAGCTACTCTCCCCGTTCTGTGGTTTCGTGAAATGTAGGGAAGCTGGTTTCTTGATGCTAGCCTTGTCAAAAGCCGATCTTCGAATCTGGATCCGCTTGTGCCATGGAACAGTGTGTCCAGGTTTCTGGGTATCGAGTGCCTCAGGCTTGAAAGAAAGTTGTGACTCGAGGTTGCTCGCTATATCACGGAGTTGGCTTGCGACAGTCTTCTTTTCCTCAGGTCACTACTGTCCCAACAAAGTCGGATTGACACTGTATAAGATATTGTTGTGACAAGACAAATACGGGATTTGCGGGGGGTATCGATTTGAACGCCGGGCTGTGTTTATCTGAGACGGTCTCCCCTATTGTGGCGGTTTTTCCTTCGGGGGAGGTTCGCCATGCATTCCGGGCGATTCGTGTTTTCACAGCTCATGGAGCATCTGCCGGCGAAGGTCTTTCGCCGGTGCGTGCAACGTTATCGGGGAGACCGCCGCATCCAGTCATTCACCTGCCTGGACCAGTTCTTGTGTCTGGCGTTCGCGCAATTGACTCACCGCGAAAGCCTGCGCGGCATCGAGGTCTGCTTGCGCGCGCATCGCGAGAAGCTCTATCACATGGGGATCCGCGGCGGCATGGCCCGCAACACGCTGGCCAATGCGAACCGGAAACGGGACTGGCGCATCCATGCGGACTTCGCGCAAGCCTTGATTCGCATCGCGCGCCCGCTGTACGCCGAGGAGGACCTCGGGCTGGAACTCGACAACACCGTCTACGCGTTCGATTCCTCCACCGTCGATCTGTGCCTGTCCGTGTTTCCCTGGGCCTTGTTCCGCTCCACCAAGTCCGGTGTCAAGCTGCATACGCTGCTGGATCTGCGCGGCAACATCCCGGCGTTTATCCACGTTTCCGAAGCCAAGTTGCACGATGTCAACGTGCTGGACCTGCTCGTGCCCGAACCCGGCGCGTTCTACATCATGGACCGAGGGTATGTGGACTTCGAACGTCTGTTCCTACTGCACCGCCTGGGCGCGTTCTTCGTCGTGCGCGCCAAGTCCAACATCAAATTCCGGCGGCGGTACTCCGCCGCCGCGGACAGGTCCACGGGCGTGTGCTGCGACCAAACCATCGTGCTGACCGGCGTCAAGAGCCGTAAGCGCTATCCTCAGCCGCTGCGCCGAGTCGGGTATCGCGATGCGCAATCGGACCGGCGATTCGACTTTCTCACCAACCATTTCGCCATACCTGCAACCACCGTCGCCGAACTGTACCGCCATCGATGGCAGGTGGAATTGTTCTTCAAATGGATCAAGCAACACCTGCGCATCAAGTCCTTTTTCGGCACCTCGGAAAATGCGGTGAAGACCCAACTATGGAATGCCGTCGCGGTGTATGTGCTGGTGGCCATCGTCAAGAAGCGGCTCAACGTCTCCACCGATCTCTACACAATTCTACAGATACTGAGCCTGACCCTGTTTGAAAAAATCCCATTAATTCATCTACTTGCAAAAACCGAATACAACCCAAACAACCAGCACTTACTTAACCAATTGAATTTGTTCGAATAATTGTTGGGACACTACTGTCCTCAGGTGATAACTCACTAAGGTAATTCTCAAGCTCGTCAAAATCTGGTAGATCCGCGAGGACAGGCAATGCGCAGATGAAGACTGCAAACACAATTGCCAGAATACGTATTGAATTGTTCACTCGTCTCTCCTAATCAGCCTTGGGCAAACCTTGTGCAATACCATTTTGCCTATTGGAAGTCTCAGGAAGCCTACTGGCCCGCCCGCGCGGCTTTCCTCCCAGAGCGCGTCGCTTATTCGTTAGCGTGCTTATGAACGAGTTCAATAGTATCGCGCACAGTCTCTAGACTTCTCGCTTGGGACAAGTAAATTCTAGTGCCGCCAAAACTCCTACTGATCCGAGTAAAAACAAAGGCAAGAGATTCAATCAATCTTGTCTCCAAAAGCAAGTCCGTTTTGAGCTTGTCATCTTCGGTAATAGGTTGCGTCGTGCCAAAGTTTGCAACCCTTCGCAATAGTGCAATTACTTTAGACTTGACTTGTTTTCGACTAGCCATGCTTATCTCCTGTTTGCTTTCTTGAGCCCCAAGAATGAATCAAATTCGCTGCAATACTTGAAATTGACGGTATAGAGTCAATGGCAACCAGCACCTATTGGCAAGGCATGAAGGAACTCAAGAAGCTTGGCAGACTACGATCGTGCAATGGGATAGAAAAGCTCTCAGCGCGGTCGCTTGAACGGCAGTATGTAATCGTGGCCGCAACACGTTTGTTGTCCTCATTCAGATCCCCAAGTGACAAATTTCGCACGCTCCATGAGTAAGTTCGTGGATTAAGGACCCATTTCCAGATTTTCTCCAAGCCATATTGCTGGATGTCAGCCTGCGAAGGTAACTTTCCAAGCTGCGTGATAACAGAAGCCTCGAAGTCTCTGAGCATCGGATAGCCGCCTCCAAGCCATCTGACGGGTGTTTCTTCCTCGACTTGGGCTAGGGGCCTATGAACAAAGACTTTCGAAAGCACAGCTCGAAGCTGACCTACGCTGCCAGTTAGCGGGATGCTGTCTAGTCCCTTGCGATATGCGACTTTTCCTTTCCGCAAAGAGGAAAGTAGCGAGACTTCAGATCTGTTTAGATGGAGGTCTTTTCCTATGGCTTCAACAATCTTCGAGTAATCAAACGAAAGGCTACCTTTATCTGCAAGATGGCATATGCCAAAATTTCGGACTGCAACATAGGATACGTCAGTTGCCAAAAGGCTGTGAGCGATCGGCGCGTCTATTTCAAACCTTTCAACCGGTGCTGCAAGTAGTACGCTGTTGGCAGCATCAAGGGAGTAGCTTTCCTTAGGTCGTGCCTTCGCTAGATGTCTACGCAGCCAGTTGCCGGTATCGCGCACAATCTTGCCCTCATGTCGCAAGTGCTGGACGAATAGGCTTCCCGACTGGACGAGACTATTGAAGCGTGCCGGCGTATAGGATGCAACAGACCAATTTTGCATACTCCAAAGTTCCGCAAGCTGTCGTCGACGTATGCTGCTGTCGGATATGACAAGTAGGTCACGGTCGCTTAGGCTGTCTGAGGAACCTCTCGCAGATGAACCAAAGACGCAAACGCTTTCGATACGTTCATTGTTCAAGGGGCAATCCTCCGATAAACCGTAGACGCAAGCAACGCAAGAAGGATGAACCCGGATACAGCTTGAAAACAGGCCCACACTTTGCCTAGGCCGGTTGTTGGAACGACATCACCGTAACCCACAGTCGTAAGAGAAATAACCGTGAAGTACAGACTGTCTGCCCATCCTGAGGCAGCAGTTCCATCTCGATCAAGGCCGAATTGTTCTTGGAGAAGAAAATTCAGCACCCAAGACAAAAGGGCAAATGCAGTTACCGTTCGAAAGTACGGCAATAGCCGTATTCCGCATCCGAACAGTTTTTCCCACAACCATCTACCGAAAACTTGACCCCGCTTTCGAAGCTGCAAACTCTCCACATCCAGCCAGGACTGCCTTGGCTTAGCAAATCTCTTTATGTTGTGTTTGTCTTGGAGACGCTTCCAACGCAAGAATAGAAATTGAGCTTCACGCGCAAATTCTGGCTGATCCAGGTCTCGGCTATTCTTCAGGAGTTGTTGATAAAGGTGGACCCCAACATTTTGGTGCTTACCGGCGTCTAAACACTCCTTGAAAGAGCGTGGATTAACAAAAGTTGTGGCGATCTTGATCTTGTGCGTATTGGTAAGCGTAAATATGCAGTTATGAAATTCGCAATTGGCAATTGATGAGTCAACGAATTGGCAAGAATCGAATTTACAGTTCCTGAAAATAATGTCGCAAATCCGAGTATGTGAAAAACTAACGCCTTCAAATCTCTTATCAGTAATTCGTGTTCGTTTGCCGCTTTCCTTCTTTCCTAACTGTTCTGGCCGATAAAGCGTGCTCTTGAGATGATCGCTCCTGTCTAAGTGTTCGTAGAATTCAGATTGCTTGCGCATTGTCGCGCTGAATTCCGGGCTCCAAAACGGATCCTTATTTTTCATACTGCGTGTAAATTTCGAAGCGCCATATGTCTTCACAAGTAGTAAAGCAGGTTAGCTAACTTCTTGAATCAAGTACCAATTGGAGCGGAATATGGAGTTGAATTGCGATTAAGGGAGCTATCATGTGGAATTCACTGCTCTTGTCCCCAGAATCGTTCCACCTGAATTGAGGCAAAATCATATCGGTGATGCTTGGGCATTTGCGCACGCCAAGTTGCAAGCTTGGCGGCAGGAGTATAGCGAGATTCGCCCTAATCGGTCTTTCAATGAGCTGTCACCACCGCAATTCAAGGCCTGTTGGGGCTAGAAAGGCCACAAACCAGCTGACGCGGAAAAGGGAAGCTTTTCATACCCGAATGTGCTTATCGCGATTGTTGAAGCCTCATTATGGCCCTACTAGTGCCCTGGGCCACAATAGCTAGTTTCTCCTCTCCCTTTATTTCGCACTCCCAAACGACCAACAAGTGCCAGCCTAAGCTAACCAATGCCGCGTCGTTAGCTTGATCTCGAATAACGTTGTTCGTTAGCTTCGGCTCCCAATAATCCACGTTCGACTTCGGTAGTCTTCCCGCATCGCACTCCGTATGCTGATGCCAAAAGCAACCTCTGACTTGTATGGCAACTTTGTGGCTAGGAAAGACAATATCGGGCGTACCAGGCAAGTCCTTTCTGCACACTCTAAATCGCAGACCCATTTTGTGGAGCGCCGAACGCAGACGGATTTCGGGCTGGGTATCGCGACCTTTGATTCGTGCCATCAGCTTGGAGCGCTGTGCACGACTTATTGTGTCTGCCATAGTCAACTAGCCCAATTGGCTCTGACGGCCAATGAGTTGCCTTACTTCATCAATGCTGAGACAAGGCTTCTTGGAGTGAATTACTCGATGGCAGTTAGCACACACCATTGCCATTTCGTCGACTGTAGTCTCGCTATCAGGCTGCAGTTCCTCGATAGGCACGGTGTGATGGCCCTCTATACTGCGATCCCCAGATGGACCATAGATGATGGCAGGATCAAGTCCGCATACTTCACAAATCAGCTTGCCGTTTCCTAGCCTCCTGTAGTGTTCTCGTACCTTTCTTGCAAAGGTCCGATCTCGCTCCCTGTAGACGTGCATACGCGTCAATATGTTGCCCTCTCGGCCAACAATGTCTTCTTCTTCTTCTTCAACCTCCGGCAAGTTGGCTGCCTCAATTAGAGTTGTTGCAGACGCTTCGTTGCTTAATCCAAAAAGATCAGATTTCAATTGAATTATCGTGTTGGCAGTTCGACGTATAGAAATGGAGTTCCGGCCTTTCTTGATTTCGTCGAAATGGTTCTCGACGGCATGTGCCAATTCGGGGCTGTAGGAACGGATTTCATTAATCTCAGACAGGTCATTCGCAAAGGCTTCCAGCCTATCTGTAAGTTTGATGGAAAGAGCACTGTTCCGGATTGAAACGCTAAGCGGCACAAGCACAATGGTTTCTCCATCATCGTCCGCTATGTCGAAGTGCATCCGGTCAATTAGGAAAGACCCATTTGCGAGGGGGAGCCTAAAATCCTGGTTTGCAGTTGATCGCGCAGGCTGAGGCAGACCTGCAACTGCCATAACTAATTGAGGCAGGTGCAGTTTTCGCCGATTGTTGGATTGAAATTTCCGAAGTCGAGGTTTTCCTTGCGTGTGAACCCCTCGTACTTCTGCGGAGATACGAATTTCAAGTGCGGGGAAGTCTAAGCAAATGTTGCGATTGCGCAACGAATTGGCGGGCACGTACTCAAACTCCCCGCGGCCCCCTGATGGTCGCCACCTTACCGTGCACCTGGGCATATTATTATTTCCTTGTTGCCCCAGTTCTTCTTGACTTGGAGTGGGGCTAAGTTGGTGGGATATTCTAGGTTAAGATTGTAGCCCGGCAGTCTGTTCTAGGAGGAACACAAGTTGTCATACACTGTCGCGTCTTTCTTTTCAGGTGTCGGAGGATTGGACCTAGGCCTACAGCAGGCTGGCATGGTCTTAAAGTTCCATTGTGAGATTGACACCTTTTGCCAAAACATACTGCGACAACACTGGCCCAACGTACCCATTCACGAAGATATAAGGAGTCTTAATGTCACAGATATCCCTGAAACTGACGTCTGGACGGCGGGATTTCCATGCCAGGACTTATCGCTGGCAAGAATGGGGCCGCGCTTTGGGCTTCAAGGGAGCCAATCTGGACTCTTTTTCGAGTTTATGCGCCTCGTTCGAGAGCGTAACCCAAGAGCTATTGTCCTCGAAAACGTTCACGGCCTTCTCTCTAGCCATGGAGGACGAGACTTCGCCATCGTACTCAAGGCGTTGGATCAACTCGGGTATGGTATGGGATGGCGTGTGCTTAACAGCAAAGACTTCGGAGTGCCCCAGCAACGCCGTCGTGTCTACATTGTTGCCATGCATAGAGACGGGCAAAGTTCCGCAGAAGTACTTTTTGAGCCAGAATGCGGCGATTGGAATTCTAAGGCGAGTAGATCAAATGGGAAGAAACCTCCCTCCCTCTTTCAGACAGTCATTGGAGATTCTCGCGAAGGGCCCCTAGTCAAGAGTATTGCACATTGCGTTTATGCTGAGTCCGCGCGCCATACGGGCACGGATTGGTCGCGCAACTATGTTTGGTATCCGGACGGCCGCGTGCGGAGATTTACCCCAACAGAGATTGAATTGGTTCAGGGATTCCCGGAGAACTGGACGTTACTCAACGATAGCGATCGGCAACCTAGTGGAAAGTCGGACAGTTTACGCTACCGCGCAATAGGCAACGCGGTTACGCCGGCGGTTGCCAAATGGGTCGGGTTGCGTTTGGTCGAGACGTTGAAACGGAGAGATGCCGAGCTTTCTTGTGAGGATGCTCAGGCAAGACCCATCAGTCTTTCGGCCTAACAGGGCACAGACTAGCTTGGATGTGCACCCATTCTCCTAGTCTCGCCAAGTAGCTGTTAGCTGTCCCTTGCCGTATTTGCGTTTAGATAAGAGCCGAAAACAGGCTACCAATTTACATGGTTGCCTTTTGCCGGAATACTAGAGCCTTGACCCGCGCTTTAATGTTCTCAAACGTTGTTGTCAGGTGAGTCTTCGCGACGGGCGTCAGCAGGCCGGTGTGGCTAACTACATTTCGAACTGGTCTGTACGAATGTGCGTCGCGTGTTAGGGATTGTTCTATGTTGGCTGCAGTGTGCCCTTCAGCTGAGTGAGCCAACTGTGCCATATCCAGATAGCAAACATCATCATCTTTTTGTCGTATGTCAAAACTGATATTGGCCCTGGCCTTAGCTTGGGATTCATTTTTTTTCCATTTCGTCATGTGGGTGGGTGATTTCCTGGAAAGGCCGATTTCATGTTCCCGGAGGTAATTCCTCAGGAGGTTTTCGGACACAAAACAATCAACATATGCAGATAGATTGAACGTCGCATCATTACGCAGCTCATCCAACCATTTCTCGACCTGATCTTTCGCAGGCGCTCCATTCTCCGGCGCAAATTCTTCCCTTGCTGCGGCATACAAGCTTCGTGCTCGCCGTTCCTTTTTTGTCTTGCGGGGGTGTTCATCGTCCCCGTCTTTGCCGCTCTTGAGACGTAATTTGTCCCATTGGTCAATAAGCTTAGGGATTGCTGTTTCCCTCAAGTACTTGAGTAGTGAGAGAAATTCCTCGTCATTCTCGACAATGCCCTCACGGCTACTTGTAAATGGATCAATGCCAATACGGTCCATTGAGTCGAAGTGGATTTGACCATACACATAGCTTTCGACAATTCTTTGAGTTGGGATATGCCTAAGAATGTTTCTTTCCCTTAGCCGCCCGCCTACAAAGAGATCGACCGAAGCCCGTTCGTCGGTGCTGGTAATCTTTAGATGTCGCGGCGTCAAGACAGTTGCGAGGAAACCCCTAATTGTAATAGTAGGCTCTAGATTTAGAATCTCGCCTTCCTTAAGGTGCATTAATGATGCAACATAATCGTCTTCGTAGTTACCAAGTAACCAGAGGAATTGAGTATTGGTGATGAGATCCTTAAGATCGGCGACGGTCACCTCCTGATCATTTACAAATATTGAAAATTCAGTATCGATCAAAGAAAACCGAAAGCTCATCGCAAGTAGCTTCTTGAGTTGAGGGATGGATGTCTTGAGATCTTTCTTGGTTTTTTCGAAAACCACAATTGTTCCCTGCTTGTGATTCTTCTGCAGGTTCTCAATAAGTTCAAAGTTCAATGCCTTAAGTTCATATTCACCAGGTTCAACATCATCCTTTATTGCTTGATCAAGCCCGGTGTTGTCAATCACTCCGCCGATGTAGCTTGAGCCCCTTGTCTTCGAGAACACAGAAATTGTCTGGGCGCATGAAAGAAGTGCCAGTTTGCCAATACCCTTCGCGCCAATAAATGGTCTCCCGCCCTCGGTTTTTCTTTGCCCATCCGCCCTCTTCGAATATCCGATCTTTAGAAATTTTGACTGAAAATCGTCCGTAGTCATGCCCATGCCGTCGTCTTTGATGCTAAACATTGAGCGCTCGCGATCCAAATGTATCCAGACATTCTTGGCGTCCGCATCCCAAGCGTTCGATATGGCCTCACCCAATACTGTTATGAAGCTACGATAAAGATTGCGTCCCAAGTGATTCAGAATGCTTAAGGAGATCGCGAACCGAAAATTGGCACCATGATCATTGGAAGTCATTACGATTACCTACGAATGAGCCGCAAGGAAGCTTCCGATATGCTTCGCGAGAACGACAGGAACCGCATTTCCAACCCATCTTCCCACCTCGGAAAATGCTGGCTTCTCGTTGGACGGGAGGAAAATGTAGTTGTTGGGAAAGGATTGAAGTATCGCAGCTTCGCGCAGAGAGATTGCTCTGTCCTGCTCTGGATGACCGAATCTACCGTTTCCAAACCCGTAACACTGGGTGGTCATAGTGGGAGCTGGTTTGTCCCAACTCATCCGAGCATATACGCCGGGGTACGTCTTGCCGGAAGGGCGTCGATGACAATTGGCCACTAGTTCCTTTGGCCAGTCACGCCAGGTACCACCCTGCTTGGATGCTCGGATACGGCGAAGATTAATTGGCTCCAATGACGGTGAAACATGTAAAGGGTCATCGGGATCCGCATGCCCGGCGCTTAGCGAAGGGAGGTTGCCTATTGCCTGACGAACCGTTGAACTTCCATCGTGGGTCGGTTTCAACTCACCCATTTGCCTATCTCGTCCTGCCAGAACGACTAGTCGTCGTCGTCGTTGCGGCACGCCAAATTCCTCGCACTTAACAACACAGCTGCGGACAATGAAACCGGCATCGTTCAGGATATCTTTGAAGTCGGAAAACACTTGGCCATTTTTGTACTTAAGAAGCGCGGGAACATTCTCCATCGTAACGAAGTCAGGCCTTACGGTCGCGGCTAGCCTCGCAAAGGTCGTGACTAGATTCCATTTCGGATCCTCGCCATACCGACGCTTATAGGAGGAAAATGGTTGACAAGGGGCACAACCTGCGAGGACGGTTGTTGTATTTCCGCTGTAGTGCTTGCGGATTTCCTCAGCGGTTATTGTCGAAACATCCCTACAGAAGAAGGTTGCTTTGTTATTTTCTTCGAAGGCAAACTTGCATCTAGAATCAAGATCATATCCCGCAATGATCTTGAATCCAGCAAGAAAAAAACCGTGGCTTAAGCCGCCAGCTCCACAGAACAGGTCAACTACTTCGCCGACTGGGTTTTCTTGTAGCGGCACTATTGCTTTCTTAGCTCATTTTCGTGCGCGCTACACGGGAGCAACCAAATGTAGAACCGCCGGTAGAATCAACGGACTAGTGCTTTCTTGTCGCCGGTAAACTGATTGCTGCACAAGAGTTCATAAATTGCCGCAAAGAACCTGTTTTGCCGTTTCCAAATCAACCCAGCCTTGCTGATTAGCTATCAACGCATGCAGTTGTCGGTGGCAGGTGGCGCACAACAGCGCCATGTCACTAATTCTGACCTTCCTTTCTCCTGCAATGGCGACGGGTACTACGTGATGCACTTCAAATGCCGCCAGCTTGAGCCTGTCGTCCAGCGTCGGAAAGGACACGTCGCAAATCTCGCATTCAAGTTCGCCTTTGGCCGAGAGGGAAGCAAGGACTTTTTTTCGCACGTTTGGATTTCGTTCACGAAACCTGTGCTGGCGTGTAACTAATCCGCCTTCCCTAAACTCTATATCTTCGATTTCGCTTACGGTAGCCTGTGCGCCGGATCGGATGGCGCGTCGAATGACTTCTGTTTTTTGCCTCACAGATTGTGGCCGGTGTCCGTATCTCTGCCAAATTTCGCGGTCCAATTGACTCGCATGGGGCATTCCGCGTCCGCCAGAAACAAAACGAATATTGCTTAGTTTACTTACTACTGCTGCGGCGCTCCGAAAATTTGCGCCCAATCGTCTGCCTGCCCACGCTGGGTTAGTCCGCAATAACGCGGAAAGTTCCTGAACTCGCCTGTCCAATTGAGTAGCTCTGTTACCCTCTAGACGAAAGAACAAGTCCAGGGCAAGCAGAAGCTCGTCGCCTGTCCAATTGAGATTTGTCATTTTTTGTTGGGTATGTTACCAAAGTAGATTTGGGCTGCTGGCCTAAGTTGAATTTGGGTTGGCGAGTTGTTGTTGGTGTTTTGGAGTTGACCCGTTTTCGTGGGTACCTGATCCTTTGGGAAGGAGGATCCCACGATGCAGAGATCAAGACCCCGGTATTCTCCGGAATTACGCGGGCAGCGAGAGCTCGCCGAAGGACGCATTCAATCTCCCCCGGTGGGTGTCGGATCGCACGGGTCCTTACGATCTGAGCGATCCTTATAACAATCATTTCGAATTCGCAAGGGCGCAGGCCAACCTTTCCGGCGATTACTACTGGCTGGCGCAGTACGGCTGAATCTTGGTCCGTCCGCCGGGCGAGCCGGTCTATCCCTTCCTTGGTCGCCTCAAGCTGGCGAGGGTGTTCGTTACGCCCACGGATCCTTCCTGGGCGCCGGATGTAGGCGAGTTCGATTACACGATGCGGGCGATAGCAGCCAGCATCATCAGCGCGCCACCACCGTAACAACAACGCTGATCGTTCGCCCGTCGCGCAGCACTGTCGCGGTGACGGTATCCCCCGGCGCCAGGGTCTTGAGAAAATCGGAAAAAGCGCCGAGGCCGGCCATTGTCTGGCCGTTCATCTCAAGCAATACGTCGCCCGCCTGTATTCCGGCCAATTCGGCCGGCGAGCCGGGCACCACCGAGTCCACTCGCACCCCCTCGGCGTTGTGGGCAAAGTCCGGCACGGTGCCGAAAGACACGCGTCGCTGTCCTTCCGTGTTGGCTGGCCGGTCGTCGGAACCGGCGGAACCCGCGGCTGTCGTGCTGCCGGATAGGACCATGGGTTCCTCGCGCTGAATCAGGTAGGCGGTCGCTTCCTTGACGAATGTCGCGACTTTGACCATGCCGGCGGCGTTGATCTTGTCCGGCGTGTCGCTGGCTTGGTGATAGTCACCATGGGCGCCGGTGAAGATCTGCACTCCCGGCACGCCGCGATCAATGAAACTCTGCTGGTCTGACGACGCGGCCGCACCGGCAATGTTTTCACTGGGGATGCTCGTCACCGCGCTGACGCCACGAAACACGAACGGCCACTCCATCGCGCTGCCCGTGGCCAGTACCGATACCGGCTGATCTTCCAATCGTCCCACGCTATCGAGATTGATCACACCGACGATGCCTTCCAGCGGCGCGGGGCGCGGATGCTCCGCGTAGTAGCGCGAGCCCTGCAATCCCGCTTCCTCGGCGCTGAACGCCACAAAGGCCAAATTACGCTCGGGGGGCGCTCCGGCAGCAAAGTTGCGTGCCAGCTCGATCAATACGGCCACGCCGCTGGCGTTGTCATCGGCGCCGGGATAAATCCGGCCGGCATCCGACTGCCGGACATCGGGCCAGCCGTGTCCGAGGTGGTCATAGTGGGCGGTAATCAATACGGCCTGGTCCGCATACGCCGGATTGGTCCCGGGCAGGTAACCGATGACGTTGTGGACCCGATGCGGTTGCCCGTCTTCCCCCTCTTCGACCGTGAAACCCTGGAGATAGCTGCCGTCGTCACCGGCGGCTGCAAGGCCAGCGTTTGCAAATTCGCCGGCTATATAGGCGGCTGCCTCTTCCAACTGCGTTGAGCCAAGCCCGCGGCCTTCCATCTCGGGTGAGGCGAGGTAGTCCACGTGTTGTTTCAGCCGTTCCTCGGAAAAGACCGCCGGGAGTTCGGCGAGCGGTTTGCGAGCCGGGTGGGGCGCGGCAATCACCGGACCGGCGGCGCGTTGTTCCGGGCTGCGTAAGTCGGCCCGCAGCGGCGAATCGTTGTTGGCCCATTCACCGCTGGCAATGCTGGTCGGCTCGTCGCCTTCGAAAGCGAGGTAGGAATACTTGCCGTAATGGGGCAACTTGGAAGCCACTCCGGGGAATGCGGCAACGGGATCGACGACAATCCAGCCGACCGCCTTGTTGACGTTCGCGGGATGCCGGCGCACCACCACAGTCGAATGGCCGGCAGCGGGAATCGCCCGATCCTGGAACTGCAAGCCGGTGTCGCTGACCGTCAGTCCCAGCCCGGGGTCCGACTGAAACAAAACCGTGGCGAACCGGTTGTCCCGACCCAGGACCCAGACGGCAGCGTCAGCCGGCAATTCATTGGCATCAACGTCGGCGTCGAGCACGATCGTCATGTTCTGCGTTGGACTTTGCCAACGTTCAACCATCTCGCGATAAGCGCCGCGGGTCGCTTCGTCCGCCGCTGCCGGCAGGATTGCCAACAGTTTTCGATCACCGAACACCTGGCCGATCGACGCTGCGGTTTCGCGCGCATCCAGCAGTCGGAACAGGTCGAATTCCGGGTCGACTTCCAGTAACTGCGGTTGGGAAACGGTCGCAAACGAGAATGACGTCGCTGCCTTGGTCACGCTCAGCACCTGGGTCTCCAGTCCATCGGCAGTGGTAAGCGACAACGGCACCTGCAAGTCGAATTTCGCACCGGCCTGGACCTGTCGCAGCACGCCGGTCACTTCAAAACCGTCGTGTGTGGTCTGAACCTCGACCGCATCGAGACGCAGGTCGGCCGCACCGGCGAGTTCCACCCATTGTTCGAAGAACAGCTTAAGGTCCTGACCGGAAACGTGTTCCAGTTGCGCCCGGATATCGCCAAAGCCTGCCTTGCTGCCGCGGTGCTCGCGGTAAAAGCGCGCCAGCGCCGTCGTGAACGCTTCGTCACCGAGCTGCCGGCGCAGCATATGAAATCCCATCAGCGTCTTGCCGTAACCGACGGCTTCGGTCGCGGCGCTGTGCCGGGAACGAAATTCGGTCAGCGGAAAATCGCGGCCGTCACGAACAAAATCACGGTATTTCTTCAGCGTATCGCGCCGATACTCCGCGGCTTGATCCACCTGCTCCTTCATCAGGTGATCGGCCATGTAGGCAGTCAATCCTTCGCACCAGTTGCCGGTGGGGTAATCGACGAACACCGAATTGCCCCACCAGTTGTGCAGGATCTCATGGGGATAGGAAGAAGTCAGGATGAACGGGAAGCGAATGACCTGCGGTCCCAGCAAGGTGAACGACGGCATGCCGTAACCGGTCTCCCAGAAATTCTCCACCAATGCGAACTTGCCGTACGGATAGGGCCCGATCAATCCGCGGTACATTTCGATGTACTGAGCGGTGGCGGAAAGATACTTCTCGGCCAGCGCTGCATCGGGCTTTCTCAAGTACACCTGCGCCGCCACTGCGCCGGCCGCCTCTTCGTACGGTGTCAAAGGACCGCCGACCAGGTAAATCTCGTCCACCAGGCCGCCCGAATCCCAACGTGCCAGTGTGGCTTGATCCCGCGAAGTCCCATTGCCCTGGCTGATCAGGTGCCAGCCGTCGGGCACCGCGGCCGCGAGCTCAAAGCTGACCAGCTCATCGCTGAAGTAGGGGTACCACAGCGTGCCGCCGGCAAGATACACGCCGTCGCTACGGACCAGGCCGGCGGTTTCCGTGATGCCGCGGGCGTATTCCTCCTCCGGGGAAGACAGCGGGAAGTTCAGCGTGCCGCTGTAGGTGAGTTTCAGCGTGCTCGAACCTTCAGGCAGGTTGACCCGGTAACGCGCGATTGCCTCGAGTTCGCCCAACACCACACTGGAGCCATTAATGCCGGTAAAACCACCTTGTTCGTATTGCAAGCGGTTCACGTTCGGGTCGGAGTCGTCGATTTGCAGGGCCGACGTCAGAAGAAACTCGACCGAGCGTCCGGCATACTCCGGCGGCAATTCGACCATGGCAGATACTTTGAGCTGATGAGTGTCCGGCTCGATGGCGACAGCGAGCTGGTAGTGCGTTTCGTTTTCGGCATACGCCGTCCCCGCCACCAGAAACAGCAGCGGAATCCAACGCCGGGCGCCGCCGAAATCAGTCAGGCGTTGATGTAATGCATACATGGTTATGGTTATGCCCGCACGAGCTAGTTGTCCGTCTCAGCCGGCACGCGACGAAAATGTAAATCCAGCGTCCGGACCTCTCCGTCACGCTCGAACCGCAACACGGCGCTGTCGCCCCAGTCATAGCTCGCGATCTGCTTGCCAAGCGCGACGCCCGAGTCCAGCTTGCTTTCGTCGAGATACAGCAGCACATCCCCGACCTGGATCCCGGCACGCTGCGCCACCGAGTCGTCGCTGACCTGAATGACCTGGGTCGGGGCTGAGCCCAAGGCGCCGGCCAGCGAAACCCCCAGGCTCGGATACACCGGCTCGGTCTCGGGCGGCACGCCCCAGATGAAGTTGGCGTAGGAAGCTCTCACCTCATGGACCGGTTGGTTTTCATGGTCCCGTATCGGCACCGGCACCAGGGAACTGATCCGGCCGTCAAACGCATCCTTGATTTGCCGCTCCGCGCCCAGACCGTAGGTGACATGGCCCGCTCCGATCAACACCACCATGATGGCGTCCTCGCCACCGTGCCGTTCCAGCGCCATGCGCGCATTCCAGCCCATCGCCGCGTCCCAGGTGCACTGCGCCCGGTACATACCGTCCCACTGCTCTTCACTGATGGCCGCGTGCAGCGCGTCGTCGTGTTCGAAATAAGCGCGGAATAATTGCCGGTGTTCGTCGCTGTTTGTGTTCACGGACTCCGGCATATGCGCAGCCTGCTCGGCGCTCAAGCCCTCGAAGCCCTTCATGCGCACCGTCCTTACCTGGTCGCGGGGAATGTTCACGCCAAACATCGGGATGCCGTTGTCCCGGGCGAACAGAAAAATACGCCGGTAGTAGTCCCAGCGATAACTCCAGCTCTCGTACCAACCGGACAATTCAATGAACTCTTCTTCGGTCAGTGAGCCGCCGCTCCATTCGTTCAGAAATTCCTGGCGCGTATACGGGAACATTTCCAGCCCGACCATCACCTCGCGGCCGTTGCGGTGCAGCTCTTCCATGATTCTCGCCTGCACACGGTGAAAGTCCATGTCGGTGTGGTCCTCACCAATGAAAAGGATGCGGGTATCGGCCAGCCGTTCCGCCAATTCCTGTGGGGTCAGCAACTCGCCGGTGGTGGTGTCGGTAATACCGTCGAGCACGACCGCAGCCTGCCGGCCCTTGCGCTTTGGATCGCCAATTTCCAGATCGAATACAGTGGAACCGGCCGCAAATGCGGCAGCAGCCGGCGCAAACACCGTTGCGAGCGCAGCGAGCTTTAGAGTTGATCTCATTGGGAGGTGATTGCTGGTGCTGATCGTGGGTCTTGCCCCCCTTATTGTTACATGTCGCGCTGGCTTAGGGCCTCCGGGCCGGCCAGCTCACAGGTCGCGTGGAGATGTCCCGGGTTGGTGGCCACGATGGCGGTCAGCAGGCAGGTCATGGTTCCGCTGCGCCCACCCAGACTCATGTCTCATTGGACAAGGCTATCGCTTGATATGTGTACCGTGCCGCGATACACTCCAGCGTGATTCGCAAATTCAGACACGGTGGGCTGAAGCGCCTGTACGCAAGAGGAGATACAAGCAAAGTGCGGTCCGATCAGGTTGGGCGAATCGCCCTTGCGCTGGCGGACCTGGATAGTGCAAGCAGACCCGAAGACCTTGACGTGCCCGGTTATCGGCTGCACCGATTGAAAGGCCGTTTGAAAGAGTATTGGAGCATTTCGATTTCCGGCAACTGGCGCATCACCTTTCGCTTCGAAGAAGGTGATGTTTGCGATGTTGACCTGGTCGATTACCACTAACAGGAGGCAATAAATATGGCCATGAAGATCCCTCCCCATCCAGGTCTCAGCATCATGGAGAATTGCTTGCGGCCGCTAGGTCTTAACGTCAGCCAGGCTGCCAGGATATTGGGTGTTGCCCGGCACACGCTTTCCCGCGTCCTGCACGGACATGCCGGGGTTTCGCCGGAAATGGCCTTGCGCCTGGAAAAGGCAGGCTGGTCCAACGCGGAGTTCTGGTTGCGGCGCCAAACAAGCTATGACCTGGCCCAGGTTCGGCGGAAGGAAGATCAACTCAAGGTAGAGCACTACCGGCCCCGGACCACTGCTTGAAACCGTTGAAGCGCTGGATCAACGAATGGCGGCCTCATCCGAGGCGCGGTGGCTAACGAGTATTAGCGTGGCGCCACCGTAACAGCGACGCTGATCGTTTGCGCATCGCGTAGTACCATCGCGGTGACAGTATCGCCCGGCGCCAGGGTTTTGAGGAAATCGGAAAAAGCGCCGAAGCCGGCCACTGTCTGGCCATTCATCTCCGGCCCGACCATCACCTCGCGGCCGTTGCGGTGCAGCTCTTCCATGATTCTCGCCTGCACACGGTGAAAGTCCATGTCGGTGTGGTCCTCACCGATGAAAAGTATGCGGGTATCGGCCAGCCGTTCCGCCATTTCCCGCGGGGTCAACAACTCGCCGGTGGAGGTATCGGTAATGCCGTCGAGCACCACCGCAACCTGCTGGCCCTTGTGCTTTGGATCGCCAATTTCCAGATCGAATACCTTTGAACCTGCAGCCAGCGCGGCAGCAGCCGGCACAAACACCGTTGCGAGCGCGGCGAGCGCTAAAGTTAATCTCATTGGGAGTATTCGCAGCGGGCGCCGCTACGCTGACGCGCAGGGAACACGCTGGGAGCGAGGGCATCCTGCCCTCGACGAGGGCGAGACGCCCTCGTTCCCAGGCTTGTTCCATGCAAGCGAGGGCATCCTGCCCTCGTCGAGGGCGGGACGCCCTCGTTCCCAGGGTTGTTCCATGGGAGGTGAGCACGACTAGAGCCATTCATCCAGGTTCTGCTGTCCGATGATCGCCATGATCTCCGGCCTCTCGCCATCAACCCGAAAATAGATGCTGTCTCTGCCGAGCACACTACGGCGGTAACCATCGCGAATATGGTCAACGGTCGGATATTGCAGTGGGTTGGCCGCGATCGCTTCGAAGCGTTCGTGAAACGCCCGGTGGTGTTTGTCGGCAGCGGCGATTCCCCACTGCCGCGCGCCATAGAGCCAAATGCGCTATAAGTCGGCCTCCGCTTCGGGAGCGAGCCTATAGTTCGCCATCTCGACGGGCGCTCTCCTTGAAGCCGTCCAGCATTTCATCCGCCGTTCTTGTCACCCAGCCATGTTCTTTGGCCGACGTTTCTGCCAACTTGAGCCGCTCGCGGATCGCCTCGGTCTTCCGCGCTTTGCGGATCAGGTCGTTCAGCACCTCGCTACGGCTGGAAAATTCCTTGCTGCCGATCTGCGCTTGAATCCACTTCTCGTTTGGTTCGCTGATCGACAGGCTTGCGCGTTTTGCCATGTCCGCCGTCCTCCGATGAAAGCTGCGATTTCGGCAATCGGATGAGATTGGACTCATATCATATCAACTCTGGACGGTCCCGCTACGGTGAAGTCCCCGGACTTCCCGCTGCCAGTCTCGTCACGTAGTTCTCAAAGGTATTGGGTTCACGATCAAGGACCCATCGCAGCACATTGGGATTGCCGCGAAACCCGTATTGGTCGTAGTGCTTGTTCATGGTGAGCATTTGCGTGATTCGATCAGCGCTTCTTCCGCGTCCAGTTTGAGCCGGTGATGTCGTACCGCGCGGCGCAGCGGGTGCATGACCGAGTAATAGACGAATCTCGATGTGCCGGTAGATAAGGCGGAGTCGATGAAACGGCTTGTTATTTCTGTCTTAGCCAGTCCCGTGAGAACTGCACGGCCGGTTCGGCCATTTGCGGCGGTCAGCAGGATTGTCATGGTTTCGTGAGGCTACTCAACCTATTCAGGCAAGCAATGCCGGCGCCTGAAAGTAGCCGAGTTCCGTCTTCTCGTTGGGCTTTGTCGCCGTCCGATCAAGCATTCTTCTTATTCAGGAGCCGCTTGAACTTTTGCTCCAGATAAGCGCTCACGGCCTTACCATCGGTAACACCACATTTGGTCTCTTCGTCGTGCGCAGATTCCGAGGCGGCATATTCTGTCGCTTCGGACAAGAGAGTTTCGATGCGGGGGCTTTCCATGGGTTGGTGGCCCTTGCCGGTCTGTTGCAAAATTACAATGCCCGAGTAGCGCCATATTGCGTTTTAGCCGGGGCCGGTAAGAGGCTATCCTGCTTAGACCAGCAAGACTCGGGCTTCGGCGAATTCCAAGGCCTTGAATTGGAAGAGCTAATACACGGTTATCGGGATGAACCTTTTTGGCAAGGCCCGCTCGCTGGGACGCCAGGCGTGGTATCGCCGGCTTGAGTTCTGGACGTTAAGCAGAGCTGATCGCTCGGCCCGCGCCGATCGCGTCCAAACCGGCGAATGGCTCCACCAGGGAGCCAAATTGTCATGTGTGCTTTCCGGGTGCCGGGCAAATTTTGTGATTAGGGTCCCACCATAGAACTTTCATGACGCTCAATTGCCTTACGCACCAAACGCGGTTAATGCCCGTCAGTCGAAACGACATGAGTTCATCGACATCGTCCTTATGGATATTTCGAAGGCGATCCTGCGCACGCTTCACGATACTTGAAACGGGTATCGGGTGGCTGCCGCTCTTTGTGATCTCATCCCAGTTCTTCTTCTCGAATTCCTGTAATTTCTCCATCACGTTCTTGTACCGAGATGGATCGGACAGTTTCGTCCAGGCCCAATCGCCATCATGGTCAGATTCGCTAAACCTCCACGCGAGAGGCTCTCCATGAATCGTCGGCCCCAGCGCCTTGGGTTGCTTCGTCGGCCGGGGCCTTTGAGCGAACTTCGGCCGCTTCTTTCCAGGTTGTCCAGCCAAGAGCTTCTATAGGGCGGAGTAGTACTCCAACATTGACGCATGCGCGATAGCGGCCCGTCCGCGCTCACCGCTGTCAAGGCCGTCCTTCTCACGCGCATCCCGCCATGGAGCTTCCATATGGGTTAAATCACTCAGCCATTGGGATGACTTCTCTCCATAGAAACGAAGAACCGCATCGATTGTCTCGCACTGATCTCTATCCAGCAGATCCCGGTCTCCATCGGGAATGCGGGAAACAGAATACTGTCCGCGATGCGCGTCATAGAGTTCTCGAATCACCGGACCATTCGCCCACGCCTCAATCGTTTCCTCAAAAAGCGGTTTGTCATCCCAAACAAGTGACCAGGCCAGTGAGTAATAAACGAGCTTTTGCAGCTTCATGGCCGGCATGGAACCCTGGTTGCGCAGGATGTAGGCAGCTACGTCAATTGCACGTATGCTCATGATTCGATTGTCCTGACAAGAAGCAGCGGATTGCAGACATCAACCAACTGAATTTGCAGTCTAACATGCCATGAAACAGCCTCGCAGAAGCGACTTGTACTACGGCGCTGGCACAAATGCAGTTCTTTTTCATGCGGTGTTCGGACACATTTACCTACATATGCCCAACGTCCACGTTCGCCACTACTTTCTACCGAAACGGGAAGGGATGAATGCCTTTTATGGAGGAAGGCTATCCCGCCGCGCTACTGGCGGCCAATCTTGTTACGTAGTTCTGGTACTTGTTGGGCTCACGACCCAGGATCCATCGGAGCGCATTGGGATTGCCGTGGAAGCCGTATTGGTCGTAGTGCTTGTTCATGGTGAGCATTTGCGTTACTCGGTCGTCGCTGGCGCCCGCTGCGCGGGCGTTCTTCTCCAGTTCCTCCAGGCTCAAGGCTGCGGCGCCGATTTCTCTGCCAAGCACGCGGCTGATCACGGTGGCCATGTCGCGCTGGCTTAGGGCCTCCAGGCCGGCAAGCTCGTAGGTCGCGTAGAGGTGTCCGGGGTTGGTGGCCACGATGGCCGTTGCTTCGGCGAGATCGCGGAGATCGGCGACATTGAACTTGACATCGATGTTGAAGGGCATCGCGTGAATGCCGGTCTCAAGCACCTTGTTCCAGATCAATGCCAAGTGCTGCATGTAGCGCATGGGCTGCAAGATGGTGTAGGGCAGGCCGGACTCGATGAGCGCTTCTTCGACGTCCAGCTTTAGGCGGTGATGCCGGACCGCGCGGCGTAGTGGGTGCATGACTGAGTAGTAGACGAATCGGGATATGCCGTGCGACAGGGCGGCGTCGATGAAGCGGCTTGTTATTTCGACTTCGTTGGGATGCATCGGCGGGCCGATATGGATGATCGTTTCGCACGAGGCCATCGCTGCGTTGATGGTTGAGGTGTCCTCCATATTTCCCAGGGCATAGGAGGCCGCTCCGAGTTTTTGCAGGGCGGGCCATTGACGTTCGTCGCGCAGGAACACTTTTACGTCGGCGCCTGCTTTGGACAATTGCGTGAGGACTGCGCGGCCGGTTCGGCCGTTGGCGGCGGTGAGAAGGATGGTCACGGTTTCGGCATTCTTGCATGGAACAGCCTGGGAACGAGGGCTTCCAGCCCTCGACGAGGGCAAGATGCCCTCGTTCCCAGGGGTGGGGGGTGGTTTGCTGAGGATACTCAGTCTGGTCGATGCTAGAAGCGGTCCTTGCGCCGGCGGACTTCTGCGAACACCTGCACGTCGTTGGCTTCCTCCATGCCCAGCTGCACCCGTATTCCCTTGCTGTTGGGCCGCAGGAAAGGATTCGTGCGAATCTCCTGGTGCATTGTTGTTGGCACGGTCGGCTTTCCCTCCGCGCGTAGCTGGTCCACTTCTTCCATGCGCTTGATCAGAGCCCGGTTGTCCGGGTCCACGGTCAGCGCAAAGCGCCCGTTGGATTGCGTGTATTCGTGCGCGCAGTAGATGCGTGTGCGCGCGGGCCAGCTCATCAGCTTCTGCAGCGAGTTCCACATCTGCCTGGGCGTGCCTTCGAACAGGCGGCCGCAGCCCATGGAGAACAGGGTGTCGCCCACGAAGGCGACGTCTTCGTCGGCGAAGTGATAGACGATGTGGCCACTGGTGTGGCCGGGGGTGTCATATACGTGGGCTTCGGTATTGCCGAATTCCAGGATTTCGCCTTCGCCTACCTGGAGGTCGATGCCGGGGATGCGCGCGGCGTCGGCGCTGGGGCCTACGATGACGCAGCCGGTGCGTTCCTTGAGCCACAGGTTGCCGCCGGCGTGGTCGGCGTGGTGGTGGGTGTTGAGGATGTGCGTCAGGCGCCATTTCTTGCGCTTGAGTTCGCGCTCGATGGCGCGGGGGTCGGGCGTGTCGATGGTGGCGGTTACGCCGGACAGGCGCTCGCGGATCAGGAACCCGTAGTTGTCGGACAGGCAGGGGAACTGGTGGATCTGGAGGAGCGACATAGGCTTTAGGCCTTAGGTTTCTCGTAAGCGTGGCCTGAGCTCGGCCAGGTTGCAGGGGCGGGTGCGGGTGTCGAGCTGGGCTTCGATGAGCTTGTCCCAGCCGGTGGCCACGGCGTTGCGCGAGCCGGGCAGGCAGAACACGAAGGTGCCGTTGGCCAGTCCCGCCAGGCAGCGCGATTGCAGCGTGGAGGTGCCGATGTCTTCGTACGACAGCACCCGGAACATTTCGCCGAAGCCTTCGATCTGCTTGTCGAGCAGGGGTTCGATGGCTTCGGGGGTGCCGTCGCGGCCGGTCAGGCCGGTGCCGCCGGTGGTGATGATGGCGTCGATGGCTTCGTCGGCGATCCATTGGGATACGACTGCGCGGATGCGGTAGCGGTGGTCGGGTTCGAGGAGGCGCTGGTGTAATTTGTGGCCGGCCGTTGCGATCCGCTCAGCCAAAAGCGCGCCGGAGTCGTCGGTTTCCAGCGTGCGGCTGTCGGAGATGGTCAGCACGGCGATGTTGAGGGGAAGGAAGGTTTGGGAGTTCTTGCCCAAGGTAATGCGCTCCGGGGATTGGGGAGATTTTAAGTCAGGTGGTTTGAGGGCGGGACGCCCTCTTTCCTGGAGAGGTAACACTGCGGAGGCAAAATCCGTGCGCGCATTACATACTCGTGACTTGGTTGCCGATCGTCCTGACTGCCGCTGCTACCCGAGGTGCTCAATTTCGACATCCTCCCAGCGGTCCTTCAAATACTCGGCGACCAGGCGGCGATGGCAGTGATGTGGCTTGTCCTCACTACAGAGCAGACAGGCATCGTCCAACATACCCGGTTTGAGCTTCTCCTCGATTCGTCGCTCGGCCATCAGGTTCACAAAGTTCCGCTCGTAGTCGTCCCAGCTGCCGCCGAGCTTCTTATATCCATCTAGCATCTTCTTTGTCGGGGCAAGCTCCGGATCGTGCCGGTAATCGATGTGGCACATTTGGTCCAGGAAATACGCAAGATCGTTCTTCTTTGCAAACCCCGCCAATTGGGAGACGTTGTTGAGCCTAACGTCTACTACTCGCCTTGCACCCGCCTTCGTCAGCAACTCGAAAAATCGCTTGGCGCTCTTCTTGGTAAAGCCGATCGTCAGTATTCTCACTCTTGAACCTCCTGTGTATCGTGAGCGTGCTCTAAGCTAATGTAGGCGATCTTTTCCTCTTGGGCCGTATAGGCGTCGTCCTCAAGTTCTTCCGGCGGGCGGAGCAGATCTTCCCGAATTCCCAGTCGTTTGCATAACCGTTTCATCGCCGCCTGATGCGTTTCAATCTCTCCATCGCCGAGAATGTGCTTGACCTCCGTGCCCAAGCCAACCAGTTCGCGTGTGACCAATATGGTTCGATGGCAATCGAGAGGGTCCTTTTCCGCACACATCAGCGCAATACTCATGCGCTGACTTCCATCCAGTATCCGCTTGATTCCTGACCGGAACAGACTAGAGTCGGCCAGCCTACGGAACTGGACGCGGCCATTTTTGTAGAAGGCTGGATCATTGCTCCTTGCCCCAAGCTCTTTGCCGAGATATACGTACGCTATTCCCCGCGCCCTCAGCGCCTTCATCAGAGCTTCCCGGTTGAATTGCGGTTGCCGACGACTGTAGGGCATCGACCGCACGTCCGCCAAGGCACCTATTCGGTGCTTGGAAAGCAAGTCCACGAACGGCGCCAGTTCGTGCGTAGAATGACCTATCGTAAAGACCCAATTTTGCTCTGCCGCTCCTGTCATCAGTGTTTTTCCAGTACAGCGGCCACCAGTTTGTAGCAATAGTCCTTGAACGGCTCACCTAGGCTGATGGTTAGATAGCATTCGCCCAATTGGTAGTCTCCATTTTCCTTCGCGAGATACTTTAGCTGGATGCGCGGATCCGTAACCCACAACTCATACTCGATTCCAGCAAACCGGAAGCGTACCTGAACACGCCGCTTCGAGTCGCCGAAATCCTGGCCGGGCGAAAATACGCGTAACTTGAGGCCGTCAACATGAACCAATTTGAGCGAACTGGTCTCCGAGGCCGCTTGGTCGATGGGAATCCGATCATTTGTCCCGTTGTAGGTGTGACTGCCGTTCCGCCACAGCGTACCGCCCCGATCCGCAATCTCATGCAGGCCGTCCCAATTAAGTGCACCAACCTTTACCCAGTAGTACTCAGGATCAAGCATCCAATTTTCTTGCTGGTAGTCGATGGGCCGATGCTCCAGCAGCGGGATATCAATAATATCCAACAATCTTGGATCACTCCCGTTCTCGTACTGTCGTTCGTACTCCGAGACCTCCTGGTACTCTCGAGCGCTCACAGGCCGAATCCATCCACCAGGCTTGTCAGCTTTGAATTCCACCCCGGCCACGCAGCGTCCCGACATTTTTCGCGAGTTGGCTAGACAGACGATTCTCTTCGTTGTGGTCAAGAATTACTCCTTTATCTCCGCAAACAATCCCGTTTGAGTCGGCTACGGCGGTTGATAGTTACTCGCGCGTTCAAGTTGCATAATCAATGGCCATTTGGTTAGGACCGATCTTTCCGCGATGAGAGGATTCTAAGGCAGGTGAGGAGAGGGCAGGCACCCTCGTTCTTTGTTCCAGGGTCCAACCATTGGATTCTATGCGAGGCGGTAATCCTCCTATACTTGTATCGAGCAGACGTTAGAGGGTAAGGCTTGCAGATTGTCGCCGTCGTTGCCGGGGTTGCGATTGTGATGTTCGTGGTGGAGTTGTTCGCCCGCGGGCGTGTGTGGAAGAAGGTGACCGGATGGTGGGGCAGGGCGGCGCTGTTGAACGGGGTGCAGGTGGCGGCGGTGTTCGTGTCCGGCGTGACCTGGGACCGGTGGTTTGATGGTTGGGCGCTTTTTCGACTTGAGGACTACCTGGGCTTTGGCGGCGGGGCGGTCGCCGGCTACGTCGTCATTACCTTCATTTACTACTGGTGGCACCGTTGGCGTCACGAGGTGCCTTTTTTGTGGAGGGTGTTCCACCAGGTGCACCACAGCCCGCAACGGATTGAACTGATCACCAGCTTCTACAAGCATCCGGCGGAAATCTTCGCCAACAGCATCCTGTCCAGTGCAATCGTCTACATCCTGTGCGGTCTGAGTCCGGCGGCGGCTTCGCTTTCGGTGCTGCTGACCGGGTTGGGCGAGTTGTTCTACCACTGGAACGTCAACACGCCTCGCTGGATCGGGTTTATCTTTCAGCGCCCGGAGAGTCATTGCATTCACCACAAAATGCGTTGGCATCGGCAGAATTTCTCAGACCTGCCGATCTGGGACATGGCGTTCGGGACTTTCCACAATCCGTATCGGTTCGAATCGCAGTGCGGATTTGAAAAGGACTACGAGCTGCGGTTGGTGGAGATGCTGAAAGGGACGGATCTGCATCAATCCGCCGTGGCTGAGGGAGGAGGCGGGACTTGAACTTTCGAGCCTGGATCTCCGCCGGCGCCCTGGTCCTGATCGGGGTGGCGCAAATGGTCGGCGACGTGTTCGGCTTTCCGGTAATCAAGGGACTGGCCCAGGCAACCGGCAGTTCGCCGACGCCGAAAGTTTTTACCGCGCACCAGGGGTTCGAGACCTATTCGTCGGAGTTCTTCCTGGCCTGGACGGACCGAAGCGGCCGGCGGCACAAGCTCAAACTCACGCCCGCCAACTACCGCGGCGTGCGCGGCCCCTATAACCGCAGAAACGCTTACGGGGCTGCGATTTCCTATGCGCCGGTGCTTAACGCCAGCGAGGTCACTAGGCCGATGCTGGAAAGTGCATTGCGATTTGCCTTCTGCGGTTCCTCCACGATCCTGGAGGAACTGGGCGTGAACGCCGACGATGTTGCCGGGCCGGTGTCCGTCATCATCGAGCCGCGCCAGGATTTGCCCGCCGGCCACGGCTGGCAACTTGAGTTTGAGAGTCGTTGCGATGCGCAATAGCTGGACCGGCGGCCAATACAGCATCTTCCGCATCCTGCTGGGTGCTTACCTGTTCGTGCATTTCGTTCATCTGGCGCCGTGGGCCTGGGAGTTGTTTTCATCCGACGGCATGCTCCCGGACGCTCGCCAAAGTCCGTTATTCGGTGTGTTTGCGAACATCTTCCGCCTGGCGGATACGCCGGGTTTTGTAGTCGCGGTGGTGATCGCGGCTGCTGCGGCGTCGCTGCTGTTTCTGGCCGGAGTGGCCGACAAATGGGCCGCTTTCTTCCTGTGGTTGGTGTTGGCCAGCCTGTTCGGCCGCAATCCTCTGATCGCCAATCCGAGCCTGCCGTACGTGGGCTGGATGCTGCTGGCGCACTTGTTCATTCCTCGAGCTCCGTATGGTTCCTGGGCGGCACGCGGACGTCCGGATCCGGGCGGCGGCTGGCGCTTTCCCGCCGCTGTTTTTCTCGCTGGATGGATCGTGCTGGCGTTGAGCTATAGCTACAGCGGCTACTCCAAGTTGCTCAGCCCGTCGTGGGTGTCCGGCGACGCCGTGGGCTACGTGCTGAACAATCCGCTGGCGCGCGATTACTTCCTGCGCGACTTCCTCTTGTGGCTGCCGCCCATTCTTGTAATGCTCGTCACCTGGGGCATCTTGTATGTGGAGTTGCTGTTCGCGCCGATCGTGCTGTTCCGCCGCGCCCGTCCATGGATGTGGAGCGCGATGCTGGTGGTGCAATTCGGTTTCGCGTTCCTGCTGAATTTCGCCGATCTGACCATCGCAATGCTGCTGTTTCACCTGTTCACCTTCGATCCGGCGTGGGTCAGGGATCGCAAACTGCCTTCGCAGGCAACGCTGTTCTACGACGGCACCTGCGCGCTCTGCCACGGGATCGTGCGCCTGATTTTGGCCGAGGACACCGAGGGCCGCATCCGCTTGTCGCCGCTGCAAGGCGAGTATTTCGAATCGCAATTGACGCCGCTGGAGCGGGCAGATCTGCCGGACAGCATCATCCTGATGAGCGACGACGGCCTGCTGATGGAGGTCGACGCCACGATCCGGATATTGAAGATGCTGGGCGGCCTGTGGCTGTTGCTGGCGCTTCTAATGAGCGTCTTCCCCGCTCGAATGCGCACCATGGGCTACCACTTCGTCGGCGACCGCCGCTACCGCATGTTCGGCCGCACCGCCACCGCCTGCCCCATCGTGCCCCCACATCTCCGCACCCGCTTCAAGGAATAACCCTGGGAACGGAGGGCTTCCAGACCCCCTGGGAAAGAGGGCTTCCAGCCCCCTGGGAACGAGGGCTTCCAGACCCCTGGGAAAGAGGGCTTCCAGCCCTCGGAGGACAAGATGTCCTCCGTCCCAGTACCCTGGGAAGGAGGGCTTCCAGCCCTCGTCGAGGGCAAGATGCCCTCGTTCCCAGGGGAGAAAAAAATAGCCCCCTCACAAGGGCCGCCGGTTGTGGTCGTATTTAATATTGGTTATATTGAACGCACCATCTCCCTGGAAATTGAGTCATGCCACGCACAACGACAATGACGGTCCGGCTTAGTGGTGCGCTTCGCGACTTCGTATCGGCCAATGTCGGTGAGAACGGCTCCTATGAGAACGTCAGCGAATATGTCCGCGACCTGATCCGGCGCGACAAGGAACGGGCGGAGCGAGAGGCTTTCAAGCGGCTCAGGGCCGAGTTGACACGCGCATTCGTGGCGCCGGATAACTCCTATCATCCGCTTTCTGCTTCCGAAATCATCGCCAGGGACAAGGAGCGGTCCGGCACATGACCGCGGTTCGCGTCCAGGGATCGGCCGCACTCCGCATCGACGAAATCCACCGTTATTCGCGGGACCGCTGGGGGAGAACTCAAGCGGATTCGTACATTACTGGTTTGTTTGATGCGTTCGAGAGGATCGCGGCCGGTGGTGTCGCCTCACGTCCGGTCGCCGCCGAGTTCGGCGTGGATGGCTGTTTCTTTCGCTACGAGAAGCACTTCGTATATTGGAAGTGGTTGAGCAACGGAGACATTGGTATCGTGACGGTGCTGCACGAACGCATGCACCAGTTCGGACGATTCCTGGATGACTACGGAGAATAGCTTTTTTGTCGGTCCCAGGTGGATCCTAGTTGAGCAGCTCTTCGAGCTTCTCGTCGAGCTTGTGGCGCCGGAGATCCGTCGCGACTATCTCTCCGGAGCTTGATTCCACGAGGTAGTTGTCGGGCACACCCCTGACGTTGTAGGCCTTTGGAGCATCAGCTTCCGGTCCCATCCCCAGGTCAAACCACGGAATTTCTTCCTCGGCCGAGGCTTCTTCCCAGTCGTCGCGCTCTTCGTCGATCGTGAACGAGACGATCTCGAAACCCTTGTCGCGGAAACGCGCATAGGCTTGCTTCATGTGCGGTATTTCCACCCGGCAGGGGCCGCACCAGGACGCCCAGAATTCGACCAGCAAGTAGCGGCTGTCGGCCCGCAAGTCGGCCAGTTTCACCTTCTCGCCGTCGAGCGTGTCGGCGGTGAAGTCCAGGACGCTCTCGCCCACCCGCAATTGCCTGTACTTCTCCGCATTCGCCTCAGCGGCTTCTATCCCGGCGAGACGTTTGACGACCCACGGGTCCTCGGGCGTCAGTACCGCAAGTCCGCGCACTGCTTCGTCCGCCCAGGGCCCAATTGCCCAGGCCGACTCGATAACCAACCGCCTTACCTGCAGGTCAGGATGGGTTAGAGCGACTTTGGACCTGCCTTCGCTCTCAAGCTGCATTACTCTGCTGTAAACCTCTCCTATGCGATCCAAACGGCGTCGCTTGGCTTGCTCGGGCTCGTCCTGCACGGGTTCGCGCAACTGATCGTATTCCGACCGCGCTGCCTTGTGTTCCTCCGACAGGCGCCAGGAGTTGAACACGGCATCGTTGTAGTGACCGCCCGTTATGACGGAATAATCGCTCCGTATCATCCTCAACTTGAGCTTTCCGGGCTCCAGGATGAAGTTATTGCCCATCTTGACCGCCCCCCAGCGATTACCAGTGGGACTCACTGCGTTGAGGACGGCGAAAAAGGCTGTTCGGGGCTTGTCTACGGCGATTTCCAGGCGGAACTTGCCGTCGGGACCAATCTGTGCCTGGGCAATGGCGCCTTGGGCTGCGATGGGCGCCCTTTCACCCGGCGCCGCCGTTTTCTTCCATTCTTCCCGTCTGGCCAGGTCCCAAGCACGTCTTTGGTCAAACACCGTGAAGTCGCCATTGTCGTACGGCGCGGCTGTAGTGCCTTCGAGCACCATCACCGACTCTTCCTCGGCAAGGGCCGGCGATGCAACCAGAGTTAGAAGGATCAGCGGAAACATCCAGCTGCGTTTGTAGTGCTTTTCGTGACTCATTGGTCGATCCTGCATCGTTGAATTGCTTGCAGCCACCCTACCACAATGGTTGATGCACTACGCTGGGGTGCGCCCCGGCCTGGGAACGAGGGCTTCCAGCCCTCGTCGAGGGCAAGATGCCCTCGTTCCCAGCGTCGAGGGCAAGATGCCCTCGTTCCCAGCGTCGAGGGCAAGATGCCCTCGTTCCCAGCGTTGAGGGCAAGATGCCCTCGTTCCCAGCGTCGAGGGCAAGATGCCCTCGTTCCCAGGGGGGTGGGCGAGGGGGCTTTGGGCTGGTAGGCTACCGGCCCATGGATACGAACAAAAATGTGACCAACGACCTGCCCGATTTGCAGGCGTATTGGATGCCGTTTACGGCGAACCGTCAGTTCAAGCGCGATCCCCGCTTCGTTTCCGAAGCCCAGGGCATGTATTACACGACGCACACCGGGAGGCAGGTGCTCGACGGCGTGTCGGGGCTGTGGTGCTGCAATGCGGGACACTGCCATCCGCACATCGTCTCGGCCATTCAGGAGCAGGCGGCCAAGCTGGATTACTACACGGCCTTTCAGATGGGCTATCCGCGCACGTTTGAACTGGCCAACCGGCTGGCTGAAATCGCGCCTGAGGGCATATCCCGTGTGTTCTTCGCCAATTCCGGTTCGGAGGCGGTCGATACGGCGCTGAAGATTGCGATTGCCTGGCATCGGGTGCGCGGCGAGGGGCAGCGGGTGCGCCTGATCGGGCGAGAGAAGGGCTACCACGGCGTGGGTTTCGGCGGCATTTCGGTGGGCGGAATCGCGCCGAACCGCAAGCTGTTTGGGGCCTTGCTGCCGGGCGTGGACCATCTGCGCCACACGCAGGACCTGGAGCATCAGGCGTACAGCCGCGGACAGCCGGAGTGGGGCGGTCATCTGGCCGACGAACTGGAGCGCATCGTGGCATTGCACGACGCCTCCACCATCGCTGCCGTGATTGTGGAACCGATTGCCTGTTCGGGTGGGGTGCTGATGCCGCCCAAGGGTTATCTGGAGCAAATTCGGGAGATTTGCGACCGCCACGGACTGCTGCTGATCTTCGACGAAGTCATTACCGGCTTCGGGCGAACCGGTGAAGCGTTTGCCTCGCAGACATTCGGCGTAACGCCCGATCTCATTACGATTGCAAAAGGCCTGACCAGCGGTTCGGTGCCGATGGGCGGGGTGCTGGTGCGCGAGCAGATCTACGACGATTTCATGAAGGGCCCCGAGCAACTCATCGAGTTTGCCCACGGCTATACGTATTCAGGACATCCGCTGGCGGTGGCGGCGGGACACGCGGCCCTGGATGTGTACCAGAACGAGGGCCTGTTCGCGCGGGCCAAGGAAATGGGCGCTGTGCTGGGCGGCGCATTGCAGGCGCTCAAGGGCAAGCCCTACGTGATCGACATCCGCGATTTCGGCATGCTGGGCGCAGTCGAGCTGGAGCCGATCCCCGACAAGCCCACGGCCCGCGCCCAGGAAGTCTTTCGCAACTGCTACGACAACGGCCTGCTGGTCCGCGCCACCGGCGAAACCGTAGCCCTATGCCCGGCACTCATCGCCGAAGAACAACACATCACCGAAATCGTAGAAAGGCTAGCCACCTCCCTCGACTCCCTCGCCTGACCCCCCGCTGGGAACGAGGGCTTCCCTCCCTGGGAACGAGGACATCTTGTCCTCGTCGAGGGCTGGAAGCCCTCGTTCCCAGGGCGTTTCCCCCAAAGCGCCCAGCGCTGCATCAGCTTGGGAAACTGCGCGATTTACGTGATTTCGCCGAGTGGATTGACGTGATCGAGTCCCGCAAAACGCTGAAAGTCATAATCGGCGGAATAGATAGGGGCGCCCACTTCGATCGCCATGGCGGCCAGATGCAGGTCTGAGGTCAGATTACCCGCCGTGCCGGCCGAATGGAGCAAATGCCGGAGAATGGGCCAATGCCCGGGGCCCGGCGAAACCGCCTCCACAGACGGTTGCTTCAACCATTCTTCGACAAATCCCGCAGCTTGTTCGACCGTAAGAGGATTGGCGAGTATGCCCGGTCGAGTTGTGATTCGCAGGAAGGCCAGGAGACAAATCCATGGCAGTCCCATGTGCTCGCCGCTGGAGAGAGCCTTCTCGAACCACTTTCTCGCAGCCTTGTGGTGGGGAGCATCCCGGTTGATGGCGTAGATCAACAGATTGGCGTCGATGAGTATCATTTTCGCAGTTGAAGCTTGCGGGCAATCTCCTGGTCTTCAATCTGATCCGCCAGATTCAGTGTTTTATCGAGGTTGTATGGGCCTACTACCGGTCCCATGGCGACCGGCTTCATGCGATAGGGTTTGGGCGCCGGCACGTCTGGTTTGCCGGAAATACCGGCGCGCAGGGAATCATTGACCACCGTCTTGAAGGACCTGCCGGTTCGATAGGCGATTTCCTTCAGCTGCCTGGCGATCTTGTCATCAATTGTCAGGGTGGTTCGCATCATGGGCTCCGAACAATGGCTCCGCGTCATAATAGCATCATGTTGCAGAGCATCAAGTCATCAATTGTCATTGCTGCGGCGACGCCTGTTAGGCTACTTTCAATGGCTGAATAGTAGTAGCGGCTGCAAAGCACGATTTTTCCGGCCGCAAGCGCGGGCTTGATGACGGTTCTCAGGTGATACTGCCGATCCAGGGCAGACAACAGAACAAGCAGGAGGCGAACCCCCAGCTCAATTCGCTTGCCGAGTCCAGTACTAGAAGAACCTGTTGGATCAATTTGTCGTGAAGGCGATTTACTGCGGCATTCAGCAGCGTCTAATCCATGTCCAGCATCAAGTCAGCATGTTCACGCATTTCTTCCGTGACCGAATGTCCGAAGGTAACAAGAAATAGCTGCGCACCCTCGCGCCGAGCAAATTTCATAGCCGGCACAAAATCGCTATCGCCGGTCACAAGAACGATCACTTCAACCTGGTTTTTCAAAGTCAGCGACGCTATATCGAGGCCGACACGCATATCGACTCCCTTTTGGTGAACGTTTGGCACCAAGTGCTCAGACGTGATCTTCATCTCAGGCTGGTTAGCGGGCAGTTGATGTGCGTTGAGTGTCCAACCCCGAAATTTGAGATCTCCCATTCGAAGCGCAACATAGGGCACAAGCCGCAACTCCTTATGTAAGCGTTGGTTATTCAAAGCAAGCCGCGAATTCGCAAAGTGGACCCTATCGCCAGAAAGCGGCTTTCGTTGAGTTGTTTTGAGTGGCGGTGCGTCATAGAAGTAGACCCGATGAAGGTGCAGGTCTTGGAGAGCCCGGAGTAATGCAAGCCGATTGACGAAATCTTGAACTGAATCCGCAGTGAGCGGACGGTCCCGTGACCCGAGTTTTCGCTTCAAGAAGCCCGCGTCAAGAAGCCCGCGTCAATAAGCACCGCGTATCTGCGCATAACGGAAAACGAGAAGGTGAAGTTGCCGCAACCGTACGCGGAGCTGATGCTCTCTTGGATTGCAGCGTACGGCGCGGCGCATTTTGATACGAAATTGAGTGTAGCGATTGCGGCTCTTGTTAGCAATAGATTGTGCGGGTTCCCCATGGGTTCATATCTCGTCGATGAAGCTTCCGGGTGATCTCCTCGTCCTCAATTCGATTCGCCAGAAACAGTGCCTCCCAGGTTGTGTGGCCCAACTACTTCTCCCATAGCTACCGGCTTCAAACGATAGGGCTTGGGCGAGGGTGCATGGGCGGCTTCTACAGGCCTTCATGAAGCCTGGCTATGTCACGTTCAAGGCTGCTGCGTTGTCTTCCCGCATCCATCAATACCGCAAAATGCGATCAAAGCGCTTTGACTCATGGCGTCGCTCACAACAGATGCTATAGAGAAAAAGCTGGAGGCGAACCCCACATCCAAGTTAGGACGTGGAGGTGATTTAATACGGCATCACACCGTTGGCACAGGCTGGTAGCGTTTTACCTTTATTTGATCTTGTGTCCGTCGCACTTGCGCCAAGTCATAGCTGGTCTGGCGTCGCAGCCAGAATTCTGCGTTGGACCAGCCGGCTTTTTCAAGGCGCACGGCCATTTCAGTTGAAATCGCGGCATGGCCGTGCAGCAGGCGCGAAAGGGAATGCCGGGCCACGCCCAATATCCTCGCCGCTTTCGTGACATTCAATCCAAGCGCCTCCAAGCAGTTCTCCTTTATGCTTCGGCCAGGATGCGGTGGGTTCTTCATGGGCATCGATCCTGCCTTCTAATATGTACTTGAGTGTACCGCGTCACGGTACACGTATCAGGCGTTTGTCTTCACACGTAACCCGCCTGGGGGCGAGGGCGTCCCGCCCTCGTCGAGGGCAGGATGCCCTCGTTCCCAGGGAGGGTTGCGCTCGTTCCATTGTTTCTTTGCTTCCTTGGGTATCATGATTGCTCGTAAGTGTAGGGCGAAGTAGTGTGGTGTGGAGAGCAACTTGCGGTAAGAATTGGCAACTGATGAAATCCGATCGTGACGTTATGGGCCAAGCACTCCGGTCGGTATTGTGCGCAGGTGCGATCGCCGCGCTGTTTATTGCCTCCGTGGCAACGGGTCAGGAAGACGGCGCGGATGATGAGGAAAAGGATGTCCTGGAGCTCGGCCGTCAGGTGGTTACCGGCTCGCGGATCAAGCGAATCGACGTGGAGGAAGCCCGCCCGGTAGTCATTATTACGCGCGAGGACATCGAGCTGAGCGGCCAGGAATCAGTGGCTGATGTGCTGCGGAACAGCCCGGTGAACAGTTTCGGCTCCTCGCGCGAGGTTTCGGGCAACGCGTGGATCGGGCAGGCCACCATCGATTTGCACGGGATTGGCGCAAACCGCAGCCTGGTACTGCTGGACGGCCGGCGCATGCCGCGTTCGCCGGTCACGGCCAACCAGGCTGTTGACCTCAACATTATCCCGCTGGCGGCCGTTGAGCGCATCGAGATTCTCACCGACAGCGCCTCGGCCATCTACGGTTCCGATGCGATCGGAGGCGTTATCAACATCATCCTGCGCAAGGACTACGAGGGCATTGAGATAGGGGCATCGCTGGATCAGCCCACCCGCGAAGGCGCAGACGCGGAATCCGGCGTGATTACGCTTGGCGGCGCCACGGATCGGGGGCGCTACGTGTTCAGCGCTGATTTCCGCAACAAGGCCCACATTGCCTCTGCGGATCGTTTCTACACCAGGGGGGGCACAGGCTATGCCGCCGGTGCGGCGGATTACCCCAATGCCCCGTTTCCCGCAACCTGGCATGCCTGGGGAAACGCCGACAACGTGAGCTCCTGGGGTAATACCATCTGGCCCCATTACCTGGCCGCGCCGAATTGCGAGCAGGCCGTGGATCCGGCTACCGGCGAACGGGTGCTGGCAGGACCCTACATCGCTCGTACCGGCGAACAGCATTGCGGTTTCCATTACGCCACCTCCGCGTGGGAAACCAGCGACTTGAAGCGCGCAAGTATCTTCTTGCATGCCGATTACGAATTGACGCCCACTCACACGCTGCGTCTCCAGTCGCTGTTCAGCACCAAAGACGTGCATGGACGCTTCGCGCCCCCGCCGGGCGACATCCTGCTGACCGAGGCTTCAGCTGCCGGGCTGAAGCAGGGATTCGACTTTGATGTTCCTTACCCCGAACTGCTTCCCTACACGCTGCGGCATCGATTCGCAGGACTGGACAACCGCGATTTCAAGGCCTTGCAGACACTCTATGAGAACGCGCTTTTGGCCTATGGCACGGTGGGCATCTTCGAATACGAGTTCGAAGCCCGGCACACCCGCTACGACGGCCGGGAGAACAGTTGCTGCTTCCCCAAGTCGTTCACCACCTCGCAACTTATTTCACAGGGCCGCTACAACCCGTTTGATCCCTTAAGCTCAGGCAACGATGCCGCTTACGGCGACCTCAGCGCAAACTCCACCCGCGATTCCCGCGCCGACTTCTATTCCTACAGCGGCAACGTTGGCTTTGACATGTTCACGAGTCCCGGCGGTCCGGTGAGTTGGGCCCTGGGCTTTGACTACTTTGACGAGAAGTACCGTGACATCTACGACCCCTTGACCGCGGGGGGAGATCTGCTTGGCCGCGCCGGCATTAACGGTTCGGGTGAACGGGTGATCAAGGCGCTGTTCGGCGAAACGCTGGTTCCGCTCCTGCCCAACCTGCAACTAAGCGCGGCGGTTCGCTGGGACAAGTACGACGATGCCGCCGGTAGCGAACTGAGTTCCTATTTGTCGGCGCGCTACCAGCCCGCCGGCTGGCTCTTGTTGCGGGCCTCCTGGGGCGAGGGGTTCCGCGCCGGCAGCATGAACAACCTGTACGACGGGACTTCGTTGTGGCTACAGAGCAGCTTCGACCTGGTCAAGTGCCGCCGCGACGGCATCGCGCCGTCGGATTGTGACGAAGGGGAATTTCCCACCTACACCGGCGGCAACCCGGCGTTACGGCCGGAATTGTCCGACAGTTATAACGTCGGCGTGGTGATGGGGTGGAACTCGCTCACGGCTCGCCTGGACTACTGGAACGTCAACCTGGAAAACGGGATTGCCTTGCCGCCCCTGCAGGGCTTGATCGGCCTGGAGTTCGAGGGGCAGTGCGTGAACACGGGACGAATCGAGAATACGAGGTATACGGGGACGCCGGCGGAAATTGTCCTTTGCGGTTCCGGCAGCCTCCTCAAGCGGGACCCGGCCACGGGAGCATTGGTTGAAGCCGACGTTCCCTGGGACAACACCTACAGGGCGCAATTCACGGGGGTTGATTTTCAACTGGCATACGATCTCAAAACGGCAAAGCTGGGCGACTTCCACTTCGCCCTGTATGCCGGGGTCATCCTCCGGCATCGAACCCGATCGCGTAGCGCGGCGCAATGGAGCTCGGGCCTTGGGTCCGCATCCGGGGCAGCCGCGGCTGCCGGCGCACGGCCCACGGATCGCAGCTCCGCGGCAATAAACTGGAGCTACGGGAATCACACCTTATCGACGTATATCCACTATGTGGGCGGTTTCGGGTTACCCGCGGCCGAGTTTTCGATATCCCCGCACACGGAGTACGACCTGTTCTATCGGTGGCAAACGCCCTGGCACGGTCGCATCACGGTGGGCGTCAAGAATCTCACCGACGAGGACCCGGAGCTCGGCTCATTCTCCTCTCCACTACCGCAGGCATATAACCTATACAGTCTCGACGGGCGAGTTCTGTACGTGAGTTACCGGCACCTTTTCTGATTCTTGTCTGAATCAGGCAGTGTTCCAGCGGAATATGCGGGTTGAGAAGCCGCTGGTGAAGTAGCTGCGGCCGGCGGGGAGCTGGGCGAAGCCATCGGTTTGGGCCAGGGAGGCAAAGTCGCCGGAGGTGTTGGTTTGGCGGGGATGGGCGAGGAGTTGGTTGTCCTGGCCGGTGGAGAGGCGGACCGGGAGGAACCAGGTAAGGGCGGGCCTGAAGGTTACATCTTCGGCAAGGGTCGCGTATTGGGGTGATTCCGGCCGGGCGCCCTGAGCCATTTGGAGGGCGGGGATGACGTAGCGGCGCAGGCAGACCAGGCTGGAAACGGGGTTACCGGGCAGGCCGAAGATCATCGTTTCACCGTGCGTCCCGAACCACAGCGGGAAGCCGGGGCGCTGGCGTACACGATGGAATATTGCCTTTGCGCCCAGCTTGGTCAGGACGCCGGGCACGTAGTCTTTGGCGCCCTTCGATACGCCGCCGCTCAGGATCAAGGTGTCGCTTTGGGAGAGGGCCTCTTTGATGCGCTCCGCGAGCACGGCCGGGTCGTCGGGCGCGTGCGTTGCCTTGACGTTGCTGTAACCGTTTCGTTGCAGCAGAGCGGCCATGGCGGGGCCATTGCTGGAGCGGATTTGCCACGGCTTCGGGCGGGACGTCAAGCCCACCAGCTCGTCGCCGGTGGAGATCACGGCAATCTGCGGGTCCGGGGCGACTGAGGGCTTAGCCACGCCGTTGGCGCTGAGCAGGGCCATCTCGACACCGCCGATGGGTTGGCCGGCCTTGAGCAGGAGGGCGCCGGCGCGCCGGTCGGAGCCGCGCTTGTGGATGAACTGGGATCGTTTGGGGCGATAGTTGTCGTCCATGCGGACCGCGTTATTTCCGGCAACGATTTTTTCCACGGGGACGACAGTGTCGGCGCCGGCGGGCAGGGCTGCGCCGGTGGCGATGCGCCAGGCGGCCTGCGGGTCGGCAAGCGTCCCGGGAGGTTGGCCGGCGCTTTGCATGCCTTCGAGCCCGAATTCTCGCTGTCCGGAAGCCCACGATTTCCAGCGCAGCGCGATACCGTCCATGGTGGCGCGGTCGTACGGAGGAAGGTCACGTTCGGCAAGTACGTTCTGGCGCAGGATGCGGCCGGTTGCGGACGGCAGAGGCACCCGTTCGGCCGGCCATGCAGGGACGGTTTGCAGGACGAGCCGTTCAGCCTGGGTGACGGTGAGCTGGGTCTCCATAGGTGGTTAGGTTAACCCCCTGGGAAAGAGGGCATCCTGCCCTCGTCGAGAGCAAGATGCCCTCGCTGGCAGGGAACAACGTGGGAACGAGGGCTTCCAGCCCTCGTCGAGGGCAAGATGCCCTCGTTCCCAGGGACGCCCTCGCTGGCAGGGAACAACGTGGGAACGAGGGCTTCCAGCCCTCGTCGAGGGCAAGATGCCCTCGTTCCCAGGGACGCCCTTGCTGGCAGGGAACAACGTGGGAACGAGGGCTTCCAGCCCTCGTCGAGGGCAGGTTGCCCTCGTTCCCAGGGACGCCCTCGTTCCCAGGGATCAGGGCAGGTTGCGCGCGGCCATGGCGCGGCGGTAGATCGGAAGCAGCCGCCACAGGAAGAGCAGGCCCAGTACGCCGCTGATCCCGCCGACGATCGCCATCGAGTAATGCAGTTTGAGTTCGTTGGCGAAAACGAAGTCGGTGATCAGCGCCACTGAGGTGCTGCCGAAGCCCATGCTGAAAAGGGCCACGACAAACAGGTAAATGGCGCTGGCCTGGGCGCGCATGGACGGGGGCGTGAACAGTTGCAGCGTCATCACGGCCAGCGGGAATACCCAGCTGCCGAAGAACAGCAACGGTGCGTAGAGGAGCAGAGAATAGTTGGGGTCGGGTATGAGCGTTGTGATCGCAGCCATCGGCACCAGCACAATGGTGGCCATTATGGCGGAGCGGACGGTGCCGCCCCGATCGCCGCGCTTGTGCAGGTAATCGGCATGCATGCCGCCGACGATGGAGCCGACGCAGCCGAATGTCCCAACGATCAGGCCCAGCCGGAGGCCCACAGTGGCGCGTGGCATTTCATGGATTCGAATGAAGTACTCCGCCCCCCAGACCAGAACCGCGTTGAACAGCAGCGACAGCATGCAAAAGGCCGCCACCAGGTAGCCGTAGACGGAAATATTTTTCCTTAAGAATCCGATCAATTCCGGTATCGACACGCCGCCTTCCACGGCGCCGTGGCGGGCGGGTTCGCGGAAAGTAAGGCACAGCAGGGAAATCACCAGGCCCGGCAGGCCGACGATGACCAGTGTGGCCCGCCAGGCCGTGAGCTCACCGAGCAGGGGCAGTTCAAGGGGAGGACCTTGTTCCAGTGTGCCCACCAGCCAGCCACCGAGTATCACGCTCAGCCCGTAGCCCACGAACAGGCCGGTCTGATAGGTGCCTATCGCGCGGCCGACTTTGTTGCGCGGAAAGAGATCGGTGATCAGAGAAAAGGCCGCCGGCGCCAGCGCGGCTTCGCCCACGCCCACGCCCACGCGCGCCAGGAACAGTGAGCCGAAGCTGCGCGCCAGCCCGCACAGCGCCGTCATCAGGCTCCACAGGGCGATCCCCGCGGCGACGATGTTGCGACGATTCGAGCGGTCGGCCAGACGCGCGATGGGTATGCCCAAGGTGCAGTAGAACAAGGCAAAGGCGATCCCCTGCAAGAGGCTGAATTGTGTGTCGCTTAAGCCCAGGTCGGCCTTGATCGGCCCCACCATCAGGCCGATGACCCACCGGTCGATCAGCGCGAAGGTGTAGGCGAGGGTGAGGAGTATCACCGCGTACCAGGCGCGCCAGTTTCGCTGCGTATCGATTTCCTTGAAGGCCCTCCCACCGGTTAGCGCGCAAGCTTACGGCAATTTCCTTGAAGCGGGCGTGTTCGCATTCGTCAAAAGTAGCGCTCTTGTCGAGGGCAGGATGCCCTCGCTTGTATGTTTGAATGGAGCCACCCTCGGGGCCCTCGAGCCGCCGAGGGTGGCGGTGGTAGGACCGTGCCCTCGCTGGCCTTTAAGAGCCGTATGGGAGTTGGGTCGCCACCGTCTTTTCTCACCGTCCTGAATGGATACATGAGCAACAAGGCTCGCATTACAAGCACAGGAGAAGAAAAGATGATTCATCATACCGTAGGCGTAGACATCTCAAAAAGACACTTGGACGCCCACCAACTTCCCGAGGAGAAGGCCGCCCAGTTCACCAATGACGCAGCAGGCTTTAGGCAACTGATCGCCTGGATCGGCACCCCCGTCAAGTGTGTGGCCTATGAACCCACCGGACCTTACCATCGTGACTTTGAGCTGGCCCTTCTCAAAGCCAAGCTGCCGCTGGCCAAGGTCAATCCCTGGCAGGCAAGGCGCTTCGCCCAGGCTACCGGACAGCGTGCCAAGACCGATGCGGTGGATGCGCGCATGCTGGCGGGGATGGCCGCTACGCTGACCCTTAGGCCCACGCCGCTTCCTTCGAAGCGCCAACGGGCATTGAGCGACTTGCAGTCCGCCAAAAACAAACTCATCCGGGACCGCACCGCTCAACTCAACGGGGGCGATCATCTCCGTGATCCCCTGCTCAAAAGGCAGCATCAGACCCACCTGAATATGCTCAATCGCCATCTCAAAGCCATCGACGTCAAGATCCAAGAGCTCATCGCCGCCGAGCCGACCCTGGCCCGCAAAGCCGAGATCATCGCCTCGATCCCCTCGCTGGCGTCGAATACCGCCGCGAACCTGCTGGCCGAGATGCCCGAACTGGGCACCCTCAGCAACAAGGCCGCGGCCAGCCTGGCCGGGTTGGCCCCCATCGCACGCGAATCCGGCGCCTGGCAGGGCCGCCGCTTCATCCAGGGCGGGCGGCATCCCGTGCGCCGGCTCTTATACATGCCCGCCGTGGCCGCGGTCCGCTGCAATCCAGACATGAAGCAAACCTACCGGACCCTGGCCGAACGCGGGAAACCCGGTAAGGTCGCGATCGTGGCCGTCATGCGCAAGCTCCTGATCCTGGCCAACGTCCTGATCCAACAAGACCGCCTGTGGACCCCCCAGCGGCCCCAGGCCCATACAAAACAACCCATCGGCGAGAGCCCCTTGCCGATGCCATCTCCGGAACACACTCCGCCAGAATCCAACCGGCGAAACACCCAAAGGACAAACCACACACCCGTTCCAATTGGCCCATCCATATCTCTGGCTGCCCATGCTTGACAACATGGATACTCCCAGGAAAAGCTCCGAACGAGGGCATCTCGCCTGGGAACGGCGGCCTCCCGCCTGGGAACGAGGGCATCCTGCCCTCGAAACACAATGCTCGGGTAGCTGCAACCGCGCCAGGGATTACTCGGAGAATTCCAGAAGTACGCCGGGGGCCTGGACGCGCAGGCGGCCGGCATCAAGGTCGTACGGTTGCCGGGCCTCGCGGAGTGTTCGGGCGGTCTGATCCAGACTGCCCGTTCGAAAGTGCAAGGCGGTAAAGCCGCTCAAGCCCCGTTCGGCCGGCTTGATCTCCAGGCGCTCCGGCGCTTGCGGGCGCCCCAGCAGCCCGAACCGGTATGCGGCGTCATCCACGTCAGCCGTGTGCAGCGTCATCCCGGTGAGTTCCTCCGCGCCGTTGGGATGGGCGTTCATTTCCGGCCAGAAGACGAGTTCGGGGGTGAGATGCTGCACGTAGCCGCACAGGGCTTCCGGGTAATCTTCGGGCGGTAACGCCAGCCAGCGAAAGCGCGCCACCCTGCCTTCGGCGTATTGCAAGCCGCGGCTTGCTTCGCCCACCGGGCTGGGGTGTTGCCCGGCTTGGAGCGCTTGCTCGCGAACGGCGGCGATGTCCCTGGCGCGCAGAATCAGGATGCGGATGGCGTGGCCGTCGCCCTGCCAGGCGGCCAGGTGGTGGTTCGGCCCGGGCGCGGTCACTTCGCTCAACTCCACGTAGGTGGAGCCGAATATGAAATGGGCGCTTTGCTGTCCCAGGCTCTGTTCCCTGCCGTTGGGGGCCGTCCCCAGCAGTTCCACCGGGTCCGTTACGCGGAAACCGAGGCGCCGGAACGCGCCGACGGTGGCGTGAATGTCCGGCCCCACCAGGCCGACGTGATCGATATCGAGCGTGACCTGGTTCAAGAAGCGCTATCGTTTGCGAGTTGCCGCTCGCGCACGTCCATGGCGCGCCGGTAGATGGAAAGCAGCAGCCACAGCAGGATGATGCTCAGAATCCCGCTCAGCGCGGCGGCGCTCGCTATGGAGTAGTGCAGCATGGCTTCGTCGCGAAATACGAAGTCGGTAATCAACGCCACGGCGGTTCCGCCGAAGCCGATGCCGGTCAGGTTGACGACGAACAAATACACGGCCGAGAACTGCGCACGCATGGCCGGTGGGGTAAACAGTTGCAATGCAGTGGTGGCCGGAGCAAACACCCAGCTTGCGAAGAACAGCAGGGGCGCGCACACCATCAGCGACAGTTCGGCGGTGGGCATAAGCGTTGCCGTGGCGCCCAGGGGCAGCAGCAGGCAGGCGGCCATCAGCGCCGAACGAATCGCTCCGCCGTTGTCGCCGCGCCGCTTCAGATAATCGCAATGGAGACCGCCGCAGATGATGCCGGAGCCGCCAAGGAACGTCACGATCAGCCCCAGGTACCAGCCCGCGTCGGCTCGAGTCATACCGTGGATGCGGATGAGGTACTCGCCGAACCAGGACATCACGCCGTTGAACAGCAGCGTAAGCATGGAGAAGGCCACGAAGAGCAGCACGTAGATTCTCCAGTTCCGCCGGAAGAACACGCCCACTTCGCCCAGCGGAACGCCGCCGGTCTTGGCGCCCAGCCGTGCCGGTTCACGAAAGGTAAAGCACAGCGCGGCCACGATCAGCCCCGGAATGCCCAGAACGATTAGCGTGAGCCGCCAGGGGGTGAGTTCGCCGACAAGCGGCAGCGTTACGGAGTCAAGGGCGCCGATGAGCTTGCCCACCAGGATGAAGCTGAGCCCGATGCCGACGAACACGCCGGAGGAATATATCCCCAAGGCGCGGCCGAGCTTCTCTCGCGGGAACAGGTCGGCGATCATGGAGTAGGCGGCCGGCGAAAGCGCGGCCTCACCCACGCCAACGCCGACACGCGCCAGGAACATGGACCCGAAGGTGCGCGCCAGGCCGCACAGGGCCGTCATCAGGCTCCATACGGCAATGCCGGAGGCAATGATGTTGCGGCGGCTGGCGCGGTCGGCCAGCCAGGCGATGGGGATACCCAGCAGGGTATAGAAGATCGCGAAGGCGAAGCCCTGCAGAAGACTGAACTGCGTGTCGGTGATGCCCAGTTCGGCCTTGATCGGGCCCACCATCAGGCCCAGCACCGAGCGGTCGATGTACGAGCAGGTGTAGGCGACCGTCAGGACGCCTACGATGTACCAGCTACGGTTGGGCTTGACGCTCACGATTCAACGCCCTGGGAACGAGGGCTTCCAGCCCTCGACGAGGGCAAGATGCCCTCGTTCCCAGGGGGGCGCCCGCGCGTCGGACGCGCCGGCCTGGATCAGAATGCGGCGTGCAACTGCAGCGCCATGGAACGCCCCTCGCCCGGGTAGCCCAGGGCCGCGCCAATGCCGCCGAAGTCCTTGCTGCGGTCGTTCAATGACGTAAAGCGCACCGAGTTCTGGTAATACTCGCGGTCCAGCAGATTGCGCACTACAAAGGCCACCTCCACGCCGTTCAAGAAGCGTATCCCGGCGCGCATGTTGGCCAGCATGATGCTGCCCTGGCCCACTTCCACCTCGTTGAACTGGCTGTGATAGACAGTTGAGCGGTAGGAGACCTGCGCCATGGCCGAAAACTCGCCCAGCGGGATGTCGGAGTTGTAGTTCAATGTCGAGGTCAGCGAGAGCTCCGGTGCGTTGACCAGGTTGTTGCCGTCAAGATCAAGCACGTTGGGCAGGCGGCCTGCCGGTGTGTCAATGAATCCATAACGGCTCAGGAACTCGTCGTACTCGGCCCTGAGCGCCATTACCGAACTGTTCCAGGTGAACTCTTCGGAAAGCACCGCGGAGACGTCCAGCTCCAGGCCCACTATTGTGGCTTCGGCCGCGTTGGTCACCACCACGGTGCCTTCGGAGAAGGTCGAGACCTGCAGGTCCGTGTAGTCGTAGAGGAAAGCCGCGGCATTCACGATCGCGTTGCCGTCAGCCAGCGTGGACTTTCCACCTACCTCGAAGCTCCAGAGATACTCGGGATCGAATGCCGCGTCCCCGCTAAGCGAATTGGTACCGCCGGACTTGAACCCTCGTGTGAGCGTGCCGTAGAGCAGAATGTTCTCGCTGTAGTCGTACTTCAGTCCCAACTTGGGCGTGAACGCGTCCCAGTCGTCCACCGTCATACGCGCTGGAAAGCTGAACGAAAAGGCCCTCGGATCGCTGCCGCCGAACAGCCCGTCGTAGTTGCCGCCGGTCAGCCCGCGCAGGTTCCAGTCATCCTTCTCCTCATTGCTGTAGCGCGCACCGGCGATGCCGCTCAGGCGGTCGTTGAAGTGCCAGGTCAGTTCGCCGAAGCCGGCCCATGCGTCGGTCTTGTTGGTGGCGAAGATATTGAATGCGCCGCCGAAATTGATGCCCGGCAGCCCAAAGTCCTCTACCTTGTCTTCCGTGAAGTAGTAAAGGCCTGCGATCCATTCGTAGTCGTTGCAGTTGCAGGCCAGCCGAATCTCTTCGGAGAACTGGTCGGTGTCGCGCTCGAAGTGGGTCTGGGTCACGAAGATCTCGGTGCCGTCGGTGTTGAAGCGAAAGCTGTCCTCAAATTGCCGGTAGCCGGTAATCGAAGTCAGCGTCATTCCGCCCCCTATGTCCGCGGTGACCACGCCGGTGATGCCGCTGATGGTCCACTTCTGGAAGCTGTCCACTTCGTTGCGGGTCTGGTCGAAGTCCGGCAGCGCCTTTGCGCCTTCGGCCGCCGAGCGATGCAGGTTGCCGCGGGGGCGGATGGTGCGGTTGTCGCCGTCGAAGTCGGTGTAGTCTCCGATCAGCTTCACGTTGATCGTGTCGGAGAGAGCGAACGTCAGAGTGGCGCGCACGCCCATTGTTTCGCCGCCGTCAACCTCGTCGCCACCCCTCGGGTCCAGGTCCTCGGTGAAGCCGCCGTCGGAACCGTAGCGGGCCGCCAGGCGGAAGCCGGCGCTTTCTCCGATCGGTCCGCCATAGGCCGCTTCAGCGTCGTAAAGATTGAAGTTGCCGAGCTTCAGGTTCACATAGCCCTCGGCTTCGTCGCCCGGCTCGCGGTGAATGACGTTGATCACGCCGGCCGTGGCGTTTCGGCCGTAAAGTGTGCCTTGCGGCCCGCGCAGCACTTCTACGCGTTCCACATCCAGGAACTGGTTCAGCCCCATTTGGGCGCGTCCCTGGTAGACGCCGTCCTGGTGCACCGCCACGGACGAATCCTGGCCGATGCCGAACAGGTTGGTGCCCACACCGCGGATGTAGAGCTGCGCTTCGCCACCGGCGCGGCTGAAGACCAGCGACGGCACGTCCATGCTCAGGTCTTCGATCTCGTCGAGCCCGCTGTTCTCGAGCATGTCGCCGCCCACCGCGGTGATTGCCATGGCGGTGTCCTGGATCGAAGCCTCTCGCTTCTCGGCGGTCACGATAATTTCTTCCAGGACATTTTCCTGAGCTGCCAGGCTGCCGGCGGCGAGAAGAGAAGAGGCGGCGGCCAGCGACCACCGAAGGATGCCACTAGTCATGCATGGAGCTCCTTAAGAACCTTATCCAGAAAAAATGGCGGCCCGCGAGCCGCCAGAAACACCGAACATGATACCGCACCCTGGGAACCTGCCCTCTCCTGGGAAGGAGGGCTTCCAGCCCCCTCCCCTGGGACGGAGGGCTTCCAGCCCCCTCCCCTGGGACGGAGGGCTTCCAGCCCCCTCCCCTGGGACGGAGGGCTTCCAGCCCTCCCCTGGGACGGAGGGCTTCCAGCCCTCCCCACCAACACGCGTTACATCCAGTTCGTCAGCCTTACTATCATGAGGGCGTCCCGCCCTCGTCGAGGGCAAGATGCCCTCGATCCCAGGGGAGATGCCCTCGTTGCCGGGCTAGGGGAGGGTGAGTTCTACCTTGCCGTGTTTGCGGAACGCCGCTACCACCCGATCGAACACAACCCCCACGCGGATCACGCTGAAATCTCTGAAGTCCACGATGGTGCTCGAATATCCCTCCGGGTTGGCGTACTTCGACACCCCATAGTCGAAGAACACGCTTGCGGCCTCCCGCACCGGCGCTTCGATGTCCTCATAGCGGTATTTGGAGCCCTGCAGCGAGGTGTTGGCCGAAGAACCGAACACCGGCATGCCGCGCGCCAAAGACTGGCGCGCGATCTCGTTGTGGAACTGCCCGGCATTGAGCAGCATGTCCATGGTGCCGGCTTTGGTCGAGGATTGCATCACGAATGGATCGACGCGGCTGAAAAACTCGTGCCGGGTCTTGAACGGCGCCACGATCGAGAACGGGATGTTCTCTTCCCGCACGATCGTTTCGGCCAGGTCGTGCTTCCAGTCGTCCATGGTGTGGATGGCCCGGCTCATCGCGACGTTGGCGAACAGGCCGCCGGGCTTCTCGTAACTGCGCTTCTTGGCCGCATAGATTCGGCGCACGCCGGCCTCGGTGCAGGCGTTCACGGCGTACGCCACGTCCAGTGGCGCGATCGCCACCTTGCCTGCGGCGATGGTGTCGAGCAGCAGGGTAACGTCGGCGCGCAGTTGCTTTGAAGGCACCGGGTCAGCGGTGTTGCGTTCTATTCTCATAAGCGAAGTTAGCTACAGAAGGCTGAAAGAAGAGTATCCATTAAACGAAGTTGACGTAAGTTATCCAGCGTTGCGGCAACTTCCTCGGGCTTGATGGCGTTTTCGCCGGCGGTTAGTCCTGCGAATTTCACCAGCAGGTCCTCACGCCCCATGGGGTTGGCCGGCGTGCCCAGGCTGTCCAGCACATCGGACCGGCGGCGCTCGCCGTTGCGGGCGGTAAGCTCCAGCCAGCTTCCGAAGTGCGCGGGGAAGGCTGCCTGCATTTCGGGGTCCGCCACTGCTTCGACCCGGTCGGCGATCGCAAGTGTGCGGCTGTCGTCGAGCGCAGCGCCCATGAAACCGGCCACCGAGCTGGGGCCGTAGTGGAGCGCCGCACCCAGCGCAAACGGCAGGCTGTATTGGGCAGCCATCTCCGAAGTCGGGCGGCGCAGCATGTGCTGGGTGACCATGATGTCCGGCCCACCTACCACCAGCGACTCGATTTCCTCCGGGTCGAGGCTGAAGTCGTCGGTGACCTCGGCCAGCGCATCCAGCGTGGAGTGAAACAGCCGGCAACAGGGGTAGGGCTTGTAGCTGATGCGGTGAATCTCCGGGCCGTCGGGATGCGGCTGGTTGAGTCGCTCGATATCAGACTTGGCGCCGAAATTGTGGATCAGCCCGTAGCGTCCTTCCAGCGCCTGTTCGGGCCCCGCAATCCCGAGCGCGGCGTGTTCCGCGGCCATCATGCCGTGCAGGGCCGCGTAGCCGCCGTGCAGCCGCTTGACCGTGGTGCCCTCCGGCTCCTGGCTGAACTGCATTGAGCCGCCGGCCATCGACAGGGCCAGGCCCCAGCCGCGCGCCAATTCCTTCGGCGAAAGGCGCAACAGCATCGCCGCTGCCGCTGCCGCGCCGAAACCCACGAACAGGCTGGTCGGATGGAAGCCCAGCTCGATGGTCTCGGCGGCGTTGGTGGCCGCGCCGATTCGGCCCACCGCCTCGTAGCCGGCGTAGATGGCTGCCGCCAAACGTTCGCCGTCGAGGCCGTGATGCGCGGCCAGCGCCAGGCTGGAGGCGATAACCGCGGCGCCTGGGTGGCTCACCGATTCGTCGTGGGTGTCGTCCAGCTCCATGCCGTGGGCCGAAGTGGCGTTTACGAAGGCCGCCAGTGCCGGCGCGAGCCGTGTGTTGGATGCCAGCAGTGGGGCATTGCCGGAGCCCGCGTGGGGCGCCGCCCACTCATGCAGCCGCCGGTTCCAGGCGAGCTGCGAGCCGGCGTAGCAGCAGCCGAGGTGATCGAGGATCAGGTTCTTGATCTGTCCCAGGTCGCGATCGTTGAGCGGGGCATCCCCGACTGCCAGCAATTCCTCCGCCAGCGCCAGGCTGCGGCCCTTCCCGGGAGGGAGGGCTTCCAGCCCTCCACGAGGGCGAGACGCCCTCGTTCCCAGGGGTTTCCGTACGCCAGGATTGCCCACGCTACGTCCGCCCCTTGCCGGGGGCGAGGGCATCCTGCCCTTGACGAGGGCTGGAAGCCCTCGGTCCCAGGTTTTTTTCGACGCCAGGATTGCCCACGCTACGTCCGCCCCTTGCCGGGGGCGAGGGCATCCTGCCCTTGACGAGGGCTGGAAGCCCTCGGTCCCAGGTTTTTTTCGACGCCAGGATTGCTCACGCTACGTCCGCCCCTTGCCGGGGGCGAGGGCATCCTGCCCTCGCGGAGGGCTGGAAGCCCTCTTTCCCAGGGTCTTGCACCTCAACGCTTCGGTGGCTTCAAGATCTACAGTACCGCTTGCGGGATCGATGACGACTCCGTAGCTGTCCCGCGCTTCGTCAACCGAATAAAGCCCGTCGAGCACATCGTTGGCCACCTGGGCCGGGTCGCGCTCCAGTGGCTCGCCGTAACCGCCACCGGACACCAGGGTGATTTCCAGCCGGTCGCCGGCGGCGAAGCGGGCCCGCGAGATCTTGGCCGGCAACTCCTGCTCGCCGGGTGTGCCCGGATTGACCGTTACTCGTCCCGGCAGGCCATCGGCGCCGCCGAAGATACCGCGCGGCGGGTCGCCGGACCGGTTGTCGCCGGTGGAACTGACCGCCGCGCCTTCGAGGAAGCGCCAGGTCTTGACTGCGCCCATGCCGCCCCGCCAGCGGCCCGCGGCCGGGGCGTCGTCACGCAACTCGTAGCGCTCGCACAGCATCGGCACCGACAATTCCATTTCCTCCAGAGGGTTGTTGCGGGTGTTGGCCATCAGCGTATCGACCGAGTCCAGGCCGTCGCGCCCATGGCGTCCGCCATACGAGCCCTCGTTGATCTCGACGTTGATCTGGTACTTGCCCTTGTACGACTCAAACGAATACACGAAGCAGGAGACATTGGCCGAGTTACCGCCGGTGACACGCTCGGGCAAGGCGTGCTTGAGTGCCCGCATTACCTGGTCGGGGATCCGGTTGATCTGGGTAAAGCGCGCCTCGCAGCCGCGCGGGAAGATCGGGTTGAAGATGCTGCCCTTCGGTGCGTGCGCATACACCGGGCGGAACACGCCGTCGTTCTGCGGCACGCCGGCGCCCTCGGCGGTCTCGTCCAGCAGCAGGGCGCGCACCGCGAAGTTCACTGCCGGCAGCACGCTGCCTTCAAACGGGCAGTTGAAGCCGGTTGAGGTCTGGGGCGTGGAGCCGGTCAGGTCCACGCAGATGTCGCTGCCGCGCACCAGCACGCGGGTGGCGATTTTCAGCGGCTTGCCGAAGTGCTTGCCGTCGTCCTCCAGCCAGGCGTCGGGGGCCGGGTAATCGCCGTCGGGCAGTTGCTCGATGCGGGCCCGCATCCGGCGCTCGGCGTAGCTCATCCATTCCTCGGCCGCGCTCATCACCCGGTCCAGGCCGTGCTTGGCGACCAGCCCGGCGAAGCGCCGCTCGCCCAGCCGGCAGCAGGCGATCATCGCCTCCAGGTCGCCGGAGTTGGCGTCCGGGGTGCGCACGTTGTCCATGATCAGCGACCACAGGTCCTCGCGGCGCTCGCCGGCGGAGTGCAGCTTGACCGCGTCCAGGATCTGGCCCTCGGCCCAGAAATCCGGCACGTCCACCGAAAAGCCGGGATCGGCTGCGCCGATGTCCACCATGTGCCCGGTGCAGCCGGCGAACCCCACATGAACGCCGCCCACGAACAGCGGCAGCAGCACGCCGTAGTCGGGACTGTGCGAGGCGCCGTAGTACGGGTGGTTGTGCAGGTACACATCGCCTGGTTGGTAGCGCCCGCGGTGTTTGCGATCGATGCCTCTTACATAGGCCGGCAGCGAGCCGCAGTGCATGGGCGTGGAATCGCTTTCGCATAATTGCCGGCCGTCGAAATCGAGCAGCGCGGCGCCGATATCGCGCGACTCGCGCATCACGCTGGAATACGCCATCCGCACCAGGAGTTCGGCCATTTCGTGGGCGATGGACTCCAGGGCGCCGCCGATGACCTGCAGCGACACCGGATCGACCTCCACCCGGTTCCAGCGGCGCTCGGCATGGGCGCCCAGGCCGGTGCTGCGCGCCTCATCCAGGCCGGGCCAGAGATCGTTTGCGCTCACCAGCGGGGCTCCGACACTGGTAGTTTTCGCAGCAGGCGCCACTGCGCTGACGCGCAAGCGACACATTGGGAACACGCGCCGGGAACGAGGACATCCTGTCCTCGTGGAGGGCTGGAAGCCCTCCTTCCCAGGTTGTTCCTTGTGTTAGCGCGCTTGCTCACAACCGCGTCAGGTGAAGGTTGGAGAAGCGGTCCACCCGCGCTTGCCAGCCCGGCAGAATCGCAGTGGTGGAGTCGGCCTGTTCGATGATGGCAGGGCCTTCGATGAAGTGGCCGGGCATGAGATCGTCGCGGAGAAAAAACGACGTGGGTTGAGCTTCCGCGGCGCCCGGGAACAAGCAGGGAGCGGTCAGCGCAGGTTCCGCGGCGGCGGCCCCCGTGTCCGGGCTCTGCCGCGAAACCAGCGGTGTGCCCGGCACGGACGCTGATACGCCCAGGTTGATGACTCGCACCGGCATGTCGCGATAGGCGCGCAGATAGGCGCGCTGGTGTTCGGCATGAAACCGCTCGCGCAGCGCATCCGCCCAGCGATCGTCGATGTCGCCGGCGGGCGTCTCCACCGCCAGTTCGTTGCCCTGGCCGGCGTAGCGGCATTCCGCCCACAGTTTGAGCCGCACTTCCTCGGAGCCGAACCCGTCGGCGGCCAAGCGTTCTTTTGCTTCTTCGGTCATGTCGTCGAGCAGGCTCGATACGCCCGCGCAATCCAAATCGTCCAACTCCCCCCACAGCGTAGCCTTGAATTCATAGCGCACCTGCGCGCACAACAGGCCCCCGGCGGCGCCCACGCCGGGGTACGGCGGGATCAGCACCTCACCGATAGACAGCGCCTCGGCCACCGGCGCGGCAAACGCGCCGCCCGCGCCGCCATAGGCTACCAGCGTGAATTCGCGCGGGTCAAAACCCTTGGCCACGCTGGCCACCCGCATGGCCTCGACCATATTGTTGACGGCGATATCAAATATTCCCATGGCCGCGTTCTCGATCGACAGATCCAGCGGCTTTGCAACGCCCTCAAGGATGGCTTGGCGGGACTTATCGGGGGCCAGCGTGGGGACGGCCGCGGCCAGGTGTTGGGGGCGATACCAGCCGCTTACCAGCAGCGCGTCGGTCACGGTGGGAAGCTCGCCGCCCTTGCCGTAGCACGCGGGACCAGGGTCTGCACCGGCGCTGTGCGGGCCGACCCGGAACATGCCCTGCTCGTCCAGCCAGGCGATTGAGCCGCCGCCCGCGCCCAGGGTCGCGATATCCGCCATCGGTGTCATCACGTCATATTCGCCGACTTTCGTGTCGAGAAGGCTACGCATGCGCATTTCACCGTTCGGGGCCACGCCGATGTCGGCCGAAGTGCCGCCCACGTCCAGCGTGATCACGTTCTGGCGCCCGATTTCGCGGCCCGCTTCGATTCCCGCGATCAGCGCGCCCACCGGCCCGGACAGCAGCAGGTTGACGGGCCTGCGCTCGGCTTCCGCGGGCGCGACCATGCCGCCGCTGGAGGTCATCAGGCGCAGCTGCGCCGGCACGCCGGCTTGTTCCAGCGCCGTGGCGAAGCGGCGGATATAGCGGGTGGTAACCGGTCCCACGTAGGCGTTCATTGCGGTGCTGGAAAAGCGCTCGTACTCGCGCACCAGCGGGGCGATCTCGTGGCTGGCGGTGACGTAGGCTTCGGGAAATTCGCGGCGGGCGATCTCCGCGATGCGTTGTTCGTGTTCGGGGTTGAGGAAGGAGAACAAACAGCAGACCGCAACCGCCTCCACGTCTTGTTCCTTCAGGCGGGCGACGGCCTCAATGACGTCCTCCTCGTTCAGCGGCACCTCCACTTCGCCGTTCGGCGCGCGGATCCGTTCACGCACCGTCATGCGCCAGCGGCGCGGCGCCAGCGGACGGCTCTGGCGGGCAATCTCCTGGTAGTGCGAGAAGTTGTAGGGCCGGTCCTTGCGGCCGATGTGCAATACGTCGCGGAATCCTCGTGTTGTGATCAGGCCGGTCCTGGCGCCCTTACGCTCCAGCAGCGCGTTGGTCGCCACGGTGGTCCCGTGGCAGCAGAACTCGACGTCGCCGAACTCAAGGCCCGCCTTGTGCAGCAATTGTTCGGCGCCCTGCATGGCGGCGCGCGCCGGATCGTCCGGGGTGGAAGCCAGCTTGCAGGTGGCCAGCACCCGCCCGTCACGGCCGGAGGCGATGAGGTCGGTGAAGGTCCCGCCGATGTCGATGCCGATTCGCGCCAAGCCGTCCGCGCCCCTCCGCGCCCTGAGCAAGGCCGCGGATTTTCTCACATGCCCACGCCGGGAACGAGGGCGCCCCGCCCTCGGAGGGCAGGATGCCCTCTCTCCCAGGGGCGTTTCTCCTTCCCAGGGGGCGTGTTGCCCTCGCGGCGCCAATCTTTTCCTGGGAACGAGGGCGTCCCGCCCTCGCTCCCAGCGTGTTCCCTGCGCGTCAGCGCAGCGGCGCCCGCTGCGAAAACTCCCAGGGGGCATCCTGCCCTCGAACGGCCAGCCTGTCATGCATTGAAGCAACCGTGTATCTTTCCGCAAGTCATGGGGGCGCTCACCGAATCCATTCTCGATTTCCTGTGCGGCGATCTCCCTGCCCAGGCGCCGGAGGAGGCGCGCCGTCTGGGCACCACCGGCTTTATTGACTGTATCGGCGTGGCGCTGGCTGGTGCGGACCAGCCGGTAACCCGCAATCTATGGAGATCGGAGCGAGGCGGCCGGGAAGAGTCCCGCGTGCTGCTGAGCGCTACCCGCTTGCCGGCCGCCGGTGCAGCGCTGGTTGGCTCGGCGGCGGCCCACGCCCTGGATCTCGACGATTACGCCTTTGCCAACCACACCAGCGCCGTGCTGGTACCGCCGATCCTTGCAGAGGCCGAAGTCGTGAACGCTTCCGGCGCCCGCATGCTGGGCGCGTACCTGGCCGGATTCGAGGTGTGGAGCGTGCTGGCGCGGCGTGAACTGGACTACATGCAGGGAGCAGGCTGGCATCCCACCGGAGTTTACGGTCCGGTTGCGGCGGCCGCGGCGCTGTGCTGGCTGCGCGGTATGTCCCACAGGCAGACCCGCAACGCTTTGGGCCTGGCCGTTGCAGCAGGGGGCGGGGTCATGGACAACTTCGGTACCCAGGCCAAGCCTTACCAGGCCGCGCGGGCGGCGGAGGCTGGGGTGGTGGCGGTGCGCCGTGCGTTGGCCGGCCTGGATGCGGGGCCGGAGGCGCTGGATGGGGCAGGGGGCTTTCTCAAAGTGATTTCTCCCGCTGGCCGAGTGGACCGCGCTTCCCCGGCAAACGATCTGGGCAAGGATTGGTACATGGCCGAGCACGGGCTGAACATCAAGCAGTACCCGGTGGTGGGCGCGGCGCAGCGCTGCGTGGATGCGGCCTTGCAGTTGCATGCGGACCACGAGATTGATTGCGGGCGGATCGAGCGGGTGACCGCCAGGATCAGCGAAGCGCATTCGTCGGTCATGCAATTCCGACTTCCGGTGGACGCCATGCAGGCCAAGTTCAGCCTCGAGTTCGCGCTGGCGGCCGCGTTGATCTTCGGGCGCCTTGGTCTTGCGGAAATGCGCGACGAGAGTGTGCGGCGCGAAGATGTGCAGGCGCTTATGGAGCGCGTGACGCGAGTAGAAGGGCCGGATAACGATTCCGTGTATCCGGTAGGCGCGCGCCATGACACCGTGAGCGTGTCTCTGGACGATGGAACGGAAATTGTGAGCGACCCGGTGCGTCGCTACCGCGGGCACGGCCAGAACCCGTTGAGCATGAGCGAATTACGGGCCAAATTCATGCACTGCGCCACCTTCCTGGGGACGAGGGCGTCCCCGCCCTCGGAGGGCAGGATGCCCTCCATCCCAGCGGTGTCAACGGACCTGGCGGCGGAATTATTTGAGCGCCTCAAGCGGCTCAAAGAATTGTCCGGCGTTGACGATCTGCCGGAACTACCCCTTTTCAGTTCCTAGGAGCCTGCGCCATAGGATGTTTCTGCTGGGCGCCCCGGGGGTTCGCAGACAATGAAACGTCCGATTGCCTCCTCTGAAGCGCCACGCGGGGTCATAGACCCGCAGGAGGGCGGCGAATGCCGGTGGGTCTGCCCGCGAACAGGGCGGATTGGGGCCGAATTGCCCTTTTTCACGCCGCCGCCAGCCCTTGCATCCGCTTCATGTTCAACGCCAGACACACCAGGGCCCACTCGCCCTGCGCTTGGTTCAAGCCGCGCACGCTGAAGCGGCGAAAGCCCAGCGCCTGCTTGATCCAGCCGTTGGGCGCCTCCGACAGCCACTTGCGCTTGGCGTAGCACGCTCGGCCTTCGGGCGTGGCCAGCTTGTTGGCCATCCGCGCCCGCGCCGGATGCGCCTTGGCGTTGACCGCCACCGCTTTGTTGCCCTCCCGGCCCAAAGCCACGTAGCCGTCCACGCCCCGCTCCTCCAAACACGCCAAGTCCGCCTCGTTGCAATACCCCGCATCCGCCAATAGCGTCTCCGGACCGGCCCCGTAATCCGCCTTGACCTCGTCCAGCCGCGGCAGCATCTGGCCCTGATCGCTGGCGTTGGACGTCACCTCCGCCGCCACAATCAATTGATTCTCCCCCTCCACCGCCAACTGCGCGTTGTAACACTGCTGAAAACCTTCCGTGCTGGTCTTCATGATCCGGCTTTGCGGATCCGTAAAGTTGCTCTGCGCCTTGGCTTCCGGCTCGCCATAGGCGCGCTGATACGGCCGGCCGCCCTTCGGATTGCGATCCTGTCCCGGCTTGCGACCCCGCGCATCGTCCATCGCCCGCTGACGCGCCTCCAAGCGCGCCTTCGCCTCAACAATCGCCTTCAGCCGATCCTCCCGCCGCTTCAACTCCTCCGGCAACTCGTCGCCCCGAACGTCCACTCCATACCGCTCGTCCTCCTCCTCGTCCACCGCACCCGCGCGGCCTACCAACGCCTTAATCTCCGCCTCAAGACGCTTCTCCTCCTCCACCATCCGCCCATAGCTCATCGCCTTGCGCTTGGAGGCGTTCGCGCGAACCTTCGTCCCGTCAATCGACAAGGTCCCGAAACGCGCTACACCCAACTCACCCGCCAAACGAACCACCTCCACGAACAACCGCTTGAAATCGGCCAAATGACGCCGACGAAACTCGCAAATCGTCCGGTGAGAAGGAAAGTTGCCCGCCCCCAACACCCGAAACGCCACGTCCTCTTGAAGCTTCTTCGCCAGCCGCCGCGACGAAAACACCCCCGTCGCATACCCGTAAATCAACACCTTGACCATCATCCGGGGCTCATACGGCGACTTGCGCCGGCCATCGCCTTCGTAGCGGTCGTAGAACACCCGCAAATCCAGCCCGTCCACCAAGTCGCTCACATGCTGCGACAAATGACCTTCCGGCAGCCAATCCTGCAGACTCCCCGGCAACATCAGCAACTGATCCGGCTGATATGGGCGAAACGTCGTCGGCATCTCACACCTCCATGAACATACCATCCCTATTGTCGCAAATTTCTACGGCGCAAGCTCCTAGCAGGCTTTCGAGGATGCTGGCGGCGGCCAGCAGCTGCTGGTCGGAGAATCGCGCGCCCACCAGTTGCACGCCCACCGGCAGACCGGAAGGACCCATGAGTCCTGGCAAGGTCGCGCAAGGCAGGTGTAGCGCCGTGAACAGCCGGTTGAAGGTGGCTTCGCCATTGCCATCTTTGATCAGCGGCGCTTCGCCGGGTACCGACGGCGAAAGCCAGGCGTCGTAGTCGCGCAGGCGCTGGTCGAAAACCGGCCGCAAGCGCGCAATGCCGTCGTAGGCCTCTGCCATGGCGCCAGGGGTGATGCCGCGGTTGACCTCCACCTCGTCGATGATGTCCGGGTGCAGGCCCATCTTGCCGGCCCCGTATTCAGCCAGCAGCGAAATGCGCACCTCTCCGTGCATGATCACGTCCTGCCACTCATTCAGGGGCTCGGCGCCGGGTATATCGGCAACCTCCTCGACCTGATGTCCGGCGCCGGACAGCTTTTCGGCGGCGGTTTCCACGGCCGATTGACTGGCCGGTTCCGCTTCAGACCAATAGGGGGTGCGATACAGGCCAATGCGCAGGCGCGACTTGGCGGACGGCGCCTCCCAGTTGCCGAGATGAAGCACCTCGGCGGTCTTGGCCAGCAGTTCCACGGCCTCGGCCATCCAGCCGACCGTATCGAGGCTGGGAGCGTGCAGCCACAAGCCCTGCACCGGCACCCGCCCGTAGGTGGGCTTGAAGCCAGCCACGCCGCAGAAGGAAGCCGGGCGGATTACCGAGCCGCCGGTCTGGGTGCCCAGCGCCAGCGGCGCCATGCCGGTGGCGACACAGGCGCCGGAGCCCGCCGAGGAACCGCCCGGCGTGTGCTCCGCATTGTGCGGGTTGGTGGTGGGCGGATCGCGGCCGATGCCGGCGAACTCCACCGTCGCCGCCTTGCCCAGCAGCACGCAGCCCGCCTGGCGCAGCAGGCGCACGCAGGCGGCGTCCTGCTCGGCCCGCCGGCCCTCATAGCGCGGCGAGTTGCGCTGGGTGGGCATATCGGCCGTATCGATGACGTCCTTGACCGCAAAGGGCAGGCCGTGAAGGGCGCTGCGAGGCCCCTTGAGCGCCCGCTCCCGGTCGCGCGCCCGCGCCGTGGCGAGCGCCTGCTCGCCGTCGAAATAGGCAAACGCCCCCACCGTCTTTCCATGCCGCTGGAAGTTCTCGATGCACTGTTGAACCGCCTGCTCGCTGGTAAGTTCGCCATTGGCCAGCCGCCCGGACAATGACGGAGATGCGAGGCGATCGACTGGAATGTTGCTCAAGGGACTTTCTTCTCTACGCCTTCTTGAAGGGATTGATTACTTGTAAGCCAGCGTAGTCTTGCGTATCGCTGAAATCCTCCGAGTAAACGGCGTCACAGCCGCAGGCCCGCGCCGCGGCGAGAATAGCGCAGTCCCAGTAAGAAAGGGAGAATTGGCTGCGCAGCGCGAAGGCATCTTCTGTTACCGGCAAGCTGATTTCCTGAACCCTGAATCGTCGCATTGCCATGGCAAAGCTGACCGCTTCAGTATGAGTCAGCGCGCCGGGCCGGCCTGGTCTGGTCGCTTGGACATAGAACTCCTGCAACACCTGAGCGGAAAGCGCCAGTTCGCGCGACTCCAGCACCGAAAACGCCTGCCGAGACTTGGCCGCGTCTTCGGAAGCCGTGCTTACTGCATACAAGAGTACGTTTGTATCAACGAAGCGCATCGCGGTCGTGCAGGGCTTCGCGATGAAGGTTGTCGATGCTGCGGAGACCGGCTCCTCGCTTTTTTATTGCGCGCAAGGTTTCGTCCTGCAGGCGCTTGAGTTGCCTGAAGGCGTCCTCTTGCGAGCCTCCCTGAACGAGTGAAACAAGAAATGAACGAACCAATGCGGAAACTGAAGTGCCGACCTCGGCGGCCTTCATTCTGGACCGGCGGTAGGTTTCGTCGTCAATCGAAACGGTAATGTTCTTCATGGCTGTGAATCACAGTTATTGTGACCCACAGTTTACCTGAGTTTGCGGCGGCCTATGTCCCGCGCTCCATTGTGGGGCTGCCCGGGCAGCCAGCGGCTACCCGGCGTCCAGGGGCACTCCTGCGATCCAGGTTCTGCGTAGCGCCATGTCCGCGTCCAACTCCACGAAATCCGCCGCGCGCTCCAAGCGAATAAAGCCGTGCCGGCTGTCCACGCCAATCGCCAGCGCGGGCTCGCTGGAGGCCATCCGCAGCGCCTCCGTCCAGTCCAGGCCGGCCAGGGAGATGGTGTTTCGCACCGCGTCGATCATGTTCAGGTTCGAGCCGGCAAGGGACCCGCGCCCGTCCCTGAGCACGCCTTGTGTCAGTTCGATCCGCTTGCCGTACAACTCAAACGCGGGATTGTTTGATCCCACGGTGGGCATGGCGTCGGTTACCAGCAGGGCTCCGCCGTTTTTTCTGGACTTGAGCGCCAGGCGCAAGAGGGCCGGATGCACGTGGACTCCGTCGGCAATAATGCTGAATACGCAATCCGGGGAACCGAGCGCGGCGACCACCATGCCGGGGAAACGGCCGCTGACCGGCGCCATTCCATTGAACAGATGGGTGAATCCGCTCAATCCTGCGTCCAGCGCCGCGCGGCATTGCTCGTAGCTTGCCTGGGAGTGTCCCGCAAACACGACGACCCCGGCGGCGCGCAAACGCCTGATCTCCGCCGGTTCGACGATGTCCGGCGCAAGAGTAACCAGCGTTACAAGCCCTGAGTTCAGGGAAGTGACGATCTTCATCCCTTCTGCGTCGAGCCTTCGCAGCATCCGCTCGTCGTGCGCGCCTGACCGTTCCGGGGACAGGAAGGGGCCTTCCAGGTGTATTCCAAGCACGCCTGGGACCTGTTTGCGCTTCGCAATCTGCACCGCGCCGATCGCATCGCGCATGGTTCCGTATTCGGTGCTGATCAACGTGGGGAGGAATGCGGTTGTGCCGAACCGGGCGTGCGCGGCGCCTATCACTCGCAGCGATTCAACACACGGCGCGTTGCTGAACAAGACGCCGCCACCGCCGTTGACCTGCAGGTCAACGAAACCGGGCGCCAGCCGGCGGCCCTCAAGGTCGATCACATTCGCCACACTGCCGGGTGGCCCTTTGTTCACCACCAGCTCGGCAACCTCGCCGCCCTCAACGATTACCGTGCAGTTCTCGTGCACCCTCTCGCCGGTGAAGACGGTGGCGTTGGTCAGCGCCTTGACGCTCATCGGGCTTCAGCCGCTTGTCGCGCTCGCGAACGGCGCTCGTGCGCCGGTCCAGCCACTGCCCTGGGCGCCGACGATCGCCGCTCCCCGGACGCCGCTGGCGGAACCGAATTCAGCCGGCGCGATGACGGGAGGTTCAATACCCGAGAGGAGGTGGCCGGACAGCACCGCGGGCAATCGCTGGTAGATTTCCTCGATTCCCGACAAGCCGCCGCCGATCACGATGATGTCCGGGTTGATGTGCAGGACCATCGATGCGAGGCAACTGGCCACACAGTCGATCCAGATATCGAAGGTCTCGGCGCAGGACCCATCGCCCTTGCGCATGCCGCCGACGATATCCACCACGGGCATCCGTGTTCCGGTCAGGTGCTCATGGATGCGCGACATCCCAGGCCCGGAAACAAAGCACTCCGCGCAGCCCGTAGCGCCGCAGCGGCAAACATGAAGCGGCAGGCTGTGGCGCTTGCGGACACTTGCCGCGATCGGAACATGTCCCCATTCTCCGGCGATCCCGTCCCTGCCGGCCTGCAGGCGCCCGCCGATGCAGTAGCCGCCCACGACTCCCGTCCCCAGGGTTGCGCCGATCATGCACTCGTACCCTTCGGCCGCCCCGGCGTGCGCTTCGGATAACGCAAAAGCCCGCCCATCGTTGATGATCGCAATCGGACGTTGTAGAAGCCGGGCCAGGTCCGCCTTTGCGTCCCGGCCGGTAATGCAGGGCACGTTGATCGCAAACGACTTCCCCTGGCGATCGATGATGCCGGGCAACCCGAAACCGACTGTCCCGATTGCATCGAACCGTTGGTCGGCGTCCGCGACGAAGTCGTGGATGGCCTTCAGGAACAGGTCGTAATCGTCCGTTGGAGTAGGGATTCGTTCCGTGTGCAGGCAATTCAAGCGGGCGTCGAATACGCCGAATTCCATCTTGGTTCCGCCAATGTCCAGGCCGTACAAAACGTCGGGTTCTTCCGGGCGCACCCTGCTCTCAGGCTGGAACGGGTAGATACTGACACCACTCACCACACGATTGACCTCGCCCGTCGAACAGGGCGCATCGGCCTCCACTCCCAGCACCATCGCCTTGTGAAAGGCCAGCATCTGGCAAAACACGAGGTACACGAGCGACAGCCAGGCATCATCCATTGGCGAAGCTCCGTAGTCGCCGGGGGCAGCTTCGCCCCCTACCAGGGTGGGGCTCAACTCGATGGTGGCTGCCGCGGCGCTGTCCCTGCGCAATTCTTCAAGCAAGTCCCGGTCATACAGCCGGGCGTGCGGATCGCTCGATCGCAAGTGCACGACCAGGGTCGAAGCATTGACGATCATCTTGGGACCGTGCCGGAAGCCCAGCGGCGAATCGTGAATCGCCACCACCTTGCCCGCCGTCAGCTCCAGGCACTTGAGCGCAGCTTCCCGGGCCGCGCCCAGCAGGCAACCTGCGCCAAGCACCGCAATTCGAAGGAATCCACATTGCGCAATGTTGGCGACGCCGGCGTTGCCATTCTCGAGCAGTCGCCCGGTCCATTTGGCGGCCTCTTCAAGCTGGGCGGGGTTCGGCGTGAACACGGTCAGGCAGGACACCAGCATGGTCGTGTAGCTGCTGGTCATGGCGAAGCTGCGGTCATTGGTCTCCGCCGGCATCTTCAGGCACAAGAGATCTTTGCGGCCCCGTGCTTCCCTGGCCAGGCGGCCCTCGCGGTTGCAGGTCAGGATCAGGTGATGGCAGTCCGAAAGCAGCTTGTTCGCCAGATGAAGGCAGGCGACGCTTTCCGGGCTATCCCCGGAACGTGAAAACGAAACCATAAGCGTAGGAATGTCGTCGCCGAGGTATTGCGCCGGATCGCCGACCAGGTCGGTGGTGTGTACCGTTTCGATACTGCCGATCGTTCGTGGCAGAAGGTGCTTTCGCAGCCACGCCGCAACGGTTTCGCCGATAAAGGCCGACGATCCGGCTCCGCACAGGAGAATCCGAAGATGGGGCTTGGCGAGTACCGGCGCCAGCCATTCGTCGATGGATTTCCGCGATTCCTCGATGCGGGCATGGGCCTTGCGCCAGACGCGGGGTTGCTGGCAGATCTCACGGGCGGTCCAAAGGCTGTTCCTGCGCTTGAGGACCTCGGCGTCCATGTTGAGATGTCGGTCCCTGGCCTGCACAGGTTCTCGCACGCGGCTGGGGGAGATGTCGGACGGCTTGAAGTCCATCAGGCAATGTTCCTGCAGGCCCGAGAGTACGCGGAGGTTACTTGAAGGATGTTGTGAATGACCAGCTTGCGGGGTGTCGGGGCGAGATCTCCGTTCCGCACGGCCTGGTACTGGGTGGGCAGATGCCGGCTCAGCGAGGGCAGGGGGATTTCAATATCGGACAGATTGTCGAACATCTGCTCCACAGCCCTGGAGACCGCAGGGTGGTTCCAGTAATACCGAATCCGGTCGCTATAGCTGTTCCGCCGGTACCAACTTGCCTCGGGTTCCTTCTCGGGGTAGTGCCTGATCCATTGGTCCGGGTCTTCGCGCATCGCGTCGTCGCATACGGCCGGCAGCCGGGAGCTGGCATCGACGCCGAGCAATTCATCCTCAATGGCGCTCAGCGCAAACAGCGCCTTGCGCAGGGCGAAAGTTAGCTGGGGCCCCACCTTGAGAATCGCAAAGTGGTCGCGAACCAGCGCCCGGTAGGCTTGCGCCGGCTGGTAGTCGGTGGAATGCGCCTCATAGACCATTCCCGGCAGATTCGCCAAGGCCGCACTCAGCTCCCTGGCATGTTGCGGTTCATAGGGATGCACCGAAGCGTGATCGAACTCCACGCCCGGCTGTACCACCAGCCCGACAACGCGCTGCCAGGCGGCCGCAAGTCCGCGCGCGGCAAACGCCTGCTTGTGAATGCCGGCGGTGCGCACGGCGTTATCGGCCGTGGTCACCTTGAGATGACCGATTTCCTCCTGCGCCCCTCCCGGCGTGGGCACTTCCGTTCCCACAATGTAGACGGGACGAACACCGCCGTTAACGACTGCTGCGGTTTCCTCGGCTACCTCGCAAAGCTCCGCCGCGCGCATGGCAACGACCTCTTCGCCCAGTGGCACGGCGTCGTCTGCGCAAGGCATGCTGGTGTCCAGATGAAGCTTGAGAAAGCCGGCCCTTGCGTAGCTTTCCACCAGGTCGCGGGCCCTGGCCATTGCCAGGTCTGCTTTCTCTGCGGTCCAGCATACGGGTCCTAAGTGATCGCCGCCCAGGACGATCTGGTCGCCGGGCAATTCCGCGCGTTTCGCGATCCGGGCTACGAAGGCCGGGAAGTCCGCCGGCCTCATTCCCGTATAGCCGCCGAATTGGTTCACCTGGTTGGCGGTGGACTCAAGCAGCACCGGCGCCTGGTCTTCCCGTGCCTGAATCATCGCCGCTTCCACGGCCAGCGGGTGAGCGGAGCAAACCGAATAGACCCCCACGGACTGCCCGCCGCGGTTCTTGCCGAGCACCGCCAGGACCCGCTCGAGCGCGCTTGAACTACTCATGGCGCCGATGCCGCGATGGCGCGACGGAAGCGCCAGTTATCGAGTCTGTGTCCGTGCAGGGCGTAGTGAAGGATCACCAGGTAACAGGGCAGCATGACCCAGTAGCCGGTGCGGGGATCGGCTGCGGAATCGGTCAGGGCCCCGAACGCCACCGGGATGATCGCGCCGCCGGCGATCGCCATGATCAGCAGGGCCGATCCGGTGCCGGTTTGGCTCTGGTTCAGGCCGCGTAGCGCCAGCGGCCATACCGCCGGCCACACCAGCGCGTTGGCCAGGCCGAACAGCGCCACGAAAAGCACCGCATCCGGGATGGCCGGCAACGCGGTCCATGCCAGGGTCGCCGCCCAGATGCGGTCCGATTCCAGATTGCCTGTGAGCACCAGCACGCAGGTCAGGATGCCGAGCAGGGCCGATAATGCCAGTGCTCGCTCCTGACTGATCCAGCGCGGGATCAGGATCACTCCCAGCAGGTAGCCCAGCATCATGAAGGCCATTGTGTAGGCGGTCAGCTGACCAAAGTTGGTAACCCCCAGCCCGCGGCCGAACAGGCTGATGGTATCGCCGGCCACGACTTCCGCGCCCATGTAGAAAAACAGCACTACCACGCCCAGCACCAGGTTGGGATGGCGAATCAAGCTTCGGCTGCGGCTGTTTTCCTGGTCCGCAAACACCGGGTCCGGAAGGGGCGAAAGCCGGATGCAGACGGCCAGCAGGCACAACAGACCGGCCAGCACCAGGTACGGTTCAATCAGCCGGGCCGACAGCTCGTTCAGCTGGAGCAGTTTCTCGGCGGGCGGCAGGGCATCCAGGCGCACTTGGGTGAATTCCGCCACATCCGCCAACACCAGCGCGGTGAACACCAGCGGCGCCAGGATTCCGGCGCCCTTGTTCAAAAGGCCCATGATGCTGATGCGTACCGCGGCGGTCCTGGCCGGACCGATCAATACGATGTACGGATTGGCGGCGGTTTGCAGAATGGCCAGTCCGGTGCCCATTACGAACAGGCCGCCGAGAAATACGCCGTAAGTTCTGAGTATCGCGGCGGGAATAAAGACCAGCGCGCCGGCCGCCATAAGCACCAGCCCCAAAGCCAGGCCGTTCTTGTAGCCGGTGCGGCGCAAAACCAGCGACATCGGTAATGCCATGATGGTGTAGGCAATGTAGAAAGCCAACGTGACCAGGTACGCCTGCAGGTGAGTGAGTTCGCAGGCAATCGTGAGAAAGGGGATCAGCGCGCCGTTAATCCAGGTTACAAAACCGAAGACGAAGAACAGCCCGCCGATAATCAGCACGCCGGTCTTGTTGCTTTCGGTGACCTTATTCACGAAATCCTCAAGCTACATCAGATACTCGCGCGCGCCGGGCAGTGCTGGCCCCCTGATGAACACACACTGCAGTTGCGGATGCACCAGACAAGTTCGCCGTAGCGGGTAACCCGAATCACCCTGCACGGGGGCTGGGTTAGCGCGTCAGGATTTTTCAGATTGCCCGCCTACGGCGAAGCGAAAGAGTATAACAGCGAGATGCCTTTTGCAAGCTTGCGATAAAGCACTCAAAGCGCCCCTTTGGCTTAACTGCTTGACCGGGCGTTTTGGGCCGTCAGGAAATATCGTCGACCAGCTGCACGTCCACTCCAGCATCGGCCAGAGCTTTTGCAATCTGGCTCGGAATGCCGGCGTCCGTGACCAATGTGTTGATGTCGCCCAACCCGCAGATGATGTGTGAGCTTCTCTTGCCGAACTTGGAGGAGTCCGCTACCAGGATAATCTCGTCGGCCATCCTGCACATTATTCGATTGAGGCTGGCCTCCTGGTCAAAGTGAGTGGTGATTCCAATCGCGGGGTCGATCCCGTCCGCGCCGAGAATGCACTTGTCGAAATGCAGGTAGCGCAGGCTCTCCTCGGCGTGCTTGCCGTAAAAGGACATGGATTTCTTTCTCAGATGGCCGCCGGTTAGCAGAACCTTGATTCCTTCGGCGGGCGCAAGCGCGGTCGCGACATTAAGGCCGTTGGTCATGACAGTCAGATTGGAATGTTCCCGCAGGCACACTGCCACCTCTTCGGTTGTGGTCCCGGAATCGAGCACCAGGTTGCGCGTGTTGCCGCATATGAGTTTCGCCACTGCCCGTCCCAAAAGTCGTTTCCTGGGGAAGTTATCGAGGTATTTTTCCTTTACCGACAACTCGAAGGTCAGCCGGGTGCCGGCGACGGCCCCGCCCCGCGAGCGCACGACCAGCCCCTTGTGGCTCAATATATTCAGGTCGTTGCGAATTGTGACCTGCGAAACACTGAGTTGTTTTGCCAGCTCATCAACCACGACCTTGCCCTTCAACTCGGTCTGGCGGACGATTTCCGAGCGCCGCTCGATTACGTTCAACATGGCCCCCCCGAGCACGAACTGGCAAATCCTAGCTGCATTCTAGGGTCTAAACAACCGAAACGCGATCTTTCGATCCGCAGGCACCGGCGCCGGGCTGGCAAGTCGCTGCTCCAAAAACCGTTTGCCGCGGGGTAGGATAGCGCCATGACCCGGGTCGCCCTGCCGTTTCGCCTCGCCTGCAACCGCTCCTTGCGGGCGGTCTGAACCGGTGGAGATAACCGGCGAGCAAGTTCTGCCACAGCCGCGGGAGGCCGTGTGGGCGGCGCTGATCGATCCAGAAGTGCTGGGCGCTTGCGTGCCCGGCTGCAAGTCATTCGACCAGGTTAGCGATAACCACTACCGCGCCGCCATGCAGGCCGATGTCGGGCCGGTAAGTGCGAGTTTTTCGGTAGAGATACGGATTGTCGATCCGGATCCGCCACGGGCTTACCGCCTGGAGGGCAGCGCCAAGGCGCCGATCGGTTTCGGCCGCGGGCAGGCGGACGTGCTCCTGGAGGAAGACGGCGAGGGTGGGACCAGGCTCAGCTATAAGGCCAGGCTGCAGCTGGGCGGCAAGCTGGCGCAGATAGGATCGCGCCTGCTGTCGGGCATTACCCGCAAGATTGCCGCGCATTTCTTTCAAAGGTTTGCGGAAGTTCTGGATGGAAAACGGCCGGTGGGAACTGCGGCCCCGGCGCGCGGCGCAGTAGCACGACTCGTGGCGAGGTTCAATCGGCTGTATGCGAATCGCGCGACCCGCTGGCCTCTAATGGGCGGGCTGGTCTTGTTGGTGGCGCTGGTTGGATTCTTGCTGGTCTTGTTGGTCGATAAGCTGTTGGGCATCTTGTAGGGTGCCCCAGGCGGCCGCAAGTCGCATTTCTGCGCACAGGATTTGCGTGTGTCGACTACGCTCCCGGCCAAGCCCCGGAGGCGGTATGATCGCGACTAGGGGACGGCGGTACGCCGCAAACAACAGAAGCAATAGTATGGAGGGCGGCAATGGACGCACAAGTTTCGTTCACGCTGAACGGCAAGAATGTCAGCGCGCAGACCAGCGGCGCCACGCTGCTGGTGGATCTGCTGCGCAATCACTTCGGTCTCACGGGCGTTCATGTGGGTTGCGACACCAGTCAGTGTGGCGCCTGCGTGGTCCATGTTGACGGCGCATCGGTCAAGAGCTGCACAATGCTCGCGGCGCAGGCCGACGGGCGGACGGTGGAAACGATCGAGGGCCTGGCCGGGAACGGCGAATTGCACCCGATGCAGCAGGCGTTTCACGAGCATCACGCCCTGCAGTGCGGCTTCTGCACGCCGGGAATGATCATGAGCGCCGTGGACCTGCTGCGGCGCAATCCGCGGCCCAGCGAAGTGGAGGTGCGCGACTGGCTGGAAGGCAATCTGTGCCGCTGCACCGGATATCACAACATCGTCAAGGCAGTGCGCGCCGCAGCCGTCGCCATGGGGGAGGGGGGATCATGAGCGCCAGCATGGGTATAGGCGCATCCGCGCTACGGACCGAAGATCGCCGCTTCCTCACCGGCCGCGGCCGCTATGTAGACGACATCAACCTGCGCTCGCAGCAATATGCCTGGTTTGTGCGCTCGCCGCACCCGCACGCCGAGGTTCGCGGAATTGACGCCGAAGAGGCGCTCAAGATGCCGGGAGTCAGCGCCGTATTGACGGGCGCCGATCTTCAGGCCGACGATATCGGATCGTTGCCGGTGGTCTGGGGCATAACCAGCAAGGACGGATCGCCGGCCGTTGAGCCGGCCTTTCCCGCGTTGGCCACCGACCGGGTGCGCTACGTGGGCAATCCGGTGGCGGTGGTGGTTGCCGAGACCCGCGTTCAGGCGCGCGACGCCGCGGAGATGGTCGACGTCCACTACGACGAACTGGAGTCGGTATCCAGCGCCGCGGCGGCCCTGGAAGAGGGCGCTCCGCTGATTCACGAAGGCGCAGCGGGGAATCTCTGCTTCGACTGGGAGTGGCTGCCGTCGGCGATGGCGCCGGACGCCAAGGCCAACACCGACAAGGCGTTCAAGGAGGCGGCGCATGTTGTGTCGCTGGAACTGGTCAACAACCGCCTGGTTCCGAATGCCATGGAACCACGGGCCAGCCTGGCGGACTTCAATCCCGCGACCGGCCAGCTGACGCTGTACACCACCAGCCAGAACCCGCATGTGAATCGGCTGTTGTTGTGCAGCGCGACGCTCAAGATGCCCGAGCACAAGGTGCGGGTTGTGGCGCCGGATGTCGGCGGAGGATTCGGATCGAAGATCTACCACTATGCCGAAGAGCTGGTGTGTTGCTGGGCTTCGCGCCGCCTGGGGGTCCCGGTGAAATGGACCGCCGAGCGCAGCGAGTCGTTTGTGGGCGACGCGCAGGCGCGGGATCATCTGACCCGGGTGGAGTTGGCGCTGGACGCCGATGCGCGATTTACCGGCTTGAGGGTTGACACGATCGCCAATCTGGGCGGATGGCTTTCGGCCTTCGGGCTGGCCATACCGACGGTGTTCTATGCGCCGCTGCTGGCCGGTGTCTACAAGACGCCCAATATCTATGCAAGGGTAAAGGGCGTGTTCACCAACACCACGCCCGTCGACGCCTACCGCGGCGCCGGACGGCCCGAGGCCTGTTACGCAGTCGAGCGGGCCGTGGAAGAAGCGGCCGTGCAACTCGACATGGATCCGGCCGAATTGCGGCGCCGTAATTTCATCCAGCCCGATGAGTTTCCGTATCAGTCTCCGGTGGGACAGCTCTACGACTCGGGAGAGTTCGACAGCTGTCTGGAACTGGCCATGAAGCTCAACGGCTATGACGAGTTCGTCGAGCGGCGCAGACAGACCGAGGCCCGTGGCCGATTGCGCGGCCGCGGCATGTGTTTCTACATCGAGGCCTGCGGCGCGGCGCCTTCACAGGCAGCCGGGCAACTGGGGGCTCGCGCGGGCCTGTATGAGGTGGCTACCGTGCGGGTGCATCCCACCGGCAGCGTGCAGATCCTGACCGGAAGCCACAGCCACGGCCAGGGCCACGAAACCACCTTTGCCCAGATTGTCGCCGAGCGGCTGGGCGTGGATTTCCACAACGTCGAAATCGTGCACGGTGATACCGGCGAGATCCCGTTCGGAATGGGAACCTACGGATCACGTTCGCTGGCGGTAGGCGGGACGGCGCTTTACAAGGCGCTGGACAAGGTAGTGGAGAAGGGCCGCAAGATCGCTGCGCATCTGCTGGAAGCCGCGGATGCCGATATCGAGTTCACCGATGGCCAATTCCGGGTGGCCGGCACCGACCGCGCGGTTTCCTTCGGCGATGTGGCGCTGGCGGCGTACGTGCCGCACAACTATCCGCTGCAGGAGCTGGAGCCGGGACTGGAGGAGACCTCGTTCTTCGATCCGGAGAACTTCACTTTCCCGTCCGGCTGCTACATCTGCGAGGTGGAAGTGGATCCGGACACCGGTGTAGTGGAACTGCGCGATTTCGTGGCGGCCGACGATTTCGGCAACATCATCAATCCCATGGTTGTGGAGGGACAGGTCCACGGCGGCCTGGCGCAGGGAATTGGCCAGGCCCTTCTGGAGCACTGCCAATACACGCCGGAGGGGCAGTTGCTGACCGGTTCCTACATGGACTATTGCATCCCGCGGGCCGACGATCTGCCGTCGTTCATCGTGTCCACGCAGGTTACGCCGACGCCGTTTAATCCCCTGGGTGTGAAGGGTTGCGGCGAGGCCGGCGCGATCGGGGCGCCGCCGGCGGTAATCAACGCGGTGCTGGATGCATTGCGCCCGCTGGGAGTCAAACATATCGATATGCCGGCCACGTCGCAAAACGTTTGGCAGGTGATACAAGCCGCCCGTTCCGGTGACTAGAAGAGGGATGAAGTAATGCGCGAATTCAATTACCACCGCGCCGGATCGGTGCGCGAAGCGGCCAAGCGGCTCACCTCCGGGGGCAACGCCATGCTGCTTTCGGGCGGCATGACACTGCTGCCGGCGCTCAAGATGCGCCTGAACGAGCCGACGGAGCTGATCGACATCACCGAGATCGACGAGTTGAAAGGAGTCAAGCTGGGGCGCAAGGGCGCGCAGGTCGGCGCCACCACCACCCATGCCGAAGTTGCCGGCAACGTGGATTTGCGCGCCGCCATTCCGGTGCTTTCGCATGCCGCGGAATCGATCGGCGACCCGCAGGTGCGCAATCGGGGAACGCTGGGCGGTTCAATCGCCAACAATGATCCTGCCGCGGATTACCCGGCGGTAGCTCTGGCCCTGGGCGCCACCGTGTTCACCAACAAGCGCAAGATCTCGGCCGACGATTTCTTCACCGGCATGTTCGAAACGGCCCTGGGCCGCGGCGAGATGGTGACCCAGGTGCTGTTCCCCATCCCGCAACGGGCCGGTTATGCGAAATTCCCGAATCCGGCTACGCGCTACGCCCTGGTAGGCGTCTGCGTGGCCCAAATGAAGACCGGCGTGCGGGTGGCGGTGACCGGTGCCGGCGCTGCCGTATATCGCCTGGGGGACTTCGAGGCGGCGCTTTCGGAGAACTTTTCACCCGAGGCGCTCGACGGATTGACGGCATCCGCCGCCAACCTGAACGACGATATGCACGCCGGAGCCGAGTACCGCGCCCACCTGGTGGGGGTTATGGCCCGCCGCGCTGTCCGCATGGCCCTCGACTAACCCCTGGGAACCAGCGCATCCCCTCCTGGGAACCAGCGTATCCCCTCCTGGGAACCAGCGTATCCCCTCCTGGGAACGAGGGCTTCCAGCCCTCGATAACAGCGCAGGCGCCCTCGCCCCTTAACCCCGAGCCTTACGTCATGACTTCCGCGCCAGAATCAGTTGACCAGGTGCGCGCCCTGCTCTCCAAAAAAGACTATATCGCCGGGGACCGTCTCAGCACTGCCGTTTTCCTGGCTCTCAGCCTCAAGCGCCCGCTGTTTCTCGAGGGCGAGGCCGGCGTAGGCAAGACCGAACTGGCTTCGGCGCTGGCCGGGGCGCTTGAGCGTCGCCTCATCCGCCTGCAATGCCACGAGGGACTGGACCTGGCCGGCGCCGCCTACGAATGGAATCACGCCCGCCAGATCCTCGCTATCCGTCTGGCCGAGGCCGAGGGCCGCACGCGCATGGAAGGATTGTCCGAGGATCTGTATTCCCGCGAGTTTCTGATTGAACGTCCTTTACTCAAGGCCCTTTCACCCTCCTCGGAAGGTCCTCCCGTGCTGCTGGTCGATGAACTCGACCGCGCCGACGAGCCGTTCGAGGCCTATTTGCTGGAATTTCTCGCCGATTTCCGCATGAGCATTCCCGAACTGGGCGATATCGCTGCGGCCGAGCCGCCCATCGTCGTGCTGACCTCCAACCGCACTCGCGAAGTGCATGATGCGCTGAAGCGCCGCTGCCTCTATTGCTGGGTGGATTACCCCACCCAGGACGCCGAGGAGCGAATCCTCGCCGCACGGGTGCCCGGATTGCCCGACGCGCTGCGGGCCAGGGTCGCGGGTTTCGTGCAGGCGCTGCGCAAGGAAGGCCTGTTCAAGGCGCCCGGCGTGTCGGAAACGTTGGACTGGGCCGAAGCGCTCATGGCCATGCAGGTTCGCGAGGTGGATGCCCAGGCCGTGTCCGAAACGCTTGGAGCGCTGCTCAAATACCAGGAGGACTTTCAGCAGGTTGATGAGAGTGTTGTGGACCGCCTTCTCGCCGCCTCGGCCTGACCCCCTGGGTACGAGGGCGTCCCCGCCCTCGTCGAGGGCAGGATGCCCTCGCTCCCGGCAATTGGGAACGAGGGCATCCCCACTCTCGTCCCCACTCTCGCTTCCGGCGTTACCCTGGGAACGAGGGCATCCCCACTGCCCTCGAAACATGCAGTAAGTGACCCATTGTGACCACCCTTGCTAACGGTGCGGGCATAGCCGAACGAATCGTGGATTTCGTTCGGACGCTGCGCTCCGCGGGTTTGCCCCTGGGTGTCGGCAAAACCACTTTGGCGCTTGAGGCCGCGGAACGGGTTGATATCGGCAACCGGGTCGAATTTTCAGCGGCGCTGCGCTCGGTGCTGACCGCCAGCGCCGCCGAGGGCGTTCTGTTCGACTGCGCCTTCCAGATATTTTTCGGCAACCCCGCCGGCCTCGGACGCCTCAATGAATTGCAGGCACTGGGATTGCGCTCGCTCGGTGACGTCAAGCCGCCGCCCGGCGCGCTGCGTTTGCTTCGGGCCATGGACAGCGCACCGAACCTGGTAGCGGCGCCGTCGGCCCAGCAGGTCGTGGCCGGCGACGGTTACTCTCCGAATGAATCGCTGTCCGCCAAAGACTTTGCCCAGATGACGCCCGAAGAACAGGTCCAGGCGCGCGAATTGCTACGCCGCGGCGTGCTGTGCCCGAAACGCCTGGGGCGGCGTTTTCGGGCGGCCGAAAATGGCCCTCGGATCGACTTGCGGGCCACTTTGCGCTCCGGATTGTCTTCCGGTGGCGAACTCATTCAGCTGAGACGCAAGAAGCGGCAAGCGGAACCCATGTCGCTGGTGTTGCTGTTCGACGTATCCGGGTCCATGACCACCTACGCGCGCATGGCGCTGCACTTCGCCCATGCGCTGTGCAGCGCCCGGCGTTGTGTGGAAGCATTCGTGTTTGCAACCCGGCTGACCCGGGTCACGCGGGAATTGCGGGGAAGGGACGCGGATGTTGCGACTGCCGCGGCTCTGGCAGCCGCTCCCGACTGGGAAGGCGGGACGCGCATCGCGGCCGCCCTGGAGCAGTTCAATCGGCTATGGTCGCGCCGGGTCCTGGCCCGGCCCGGCATGGTCCTCCTGTTCAGCGATGGCCTGGAGCGGGCCCACGTCGAGAAGTTGAGCTGCGAAGCAGCCCGCCTGCGGCGCTCCTGCAAGCGTCTGGTATGGCTGAACCCATTGCTCGGCTACGACGACTTTCAACCCCGTGCCCGCGGCGTGCGGGCGCTCCTGCCGGCAGTCCACGAACACCGCTCCGCGCACAATGTAAACAGCCTTCTGGGTCTGGCTGACGCCCTCGCATAAGCGGGCTGGCGAACTCGCGCAGTTTCGATCATGCGAAGTGCGCGTTTCGACAAGCTGAGCGACCCGGAGCTGGTCGAGGTCTGCAACAGCGGTTCGCGGGATGACGCGGTTGAAGCATTCGGTCTGCTCTATCGCAGGCACCGCGACTACGTCACACGGGTCGCCCTGCGTTTCTGTTCCGACCGGGAAATTGCGGCGGACACGCTTCAGGAGACCTTCGTCTACTTGCTGCGCAAATTCCCTCCGAGTGGAGAGGGACTCATTCTGACGGCGCGACTGCGGTCGCTGCTCTACCCGGTGGCCAGGAATCTCACTCTCACGGCGCTCAAGCGACGCCGCCGGGATGAAAGATCCTCAGGTGTCGATCCGGATCAATTGCCGGATCCGCGGAGCGTCGATCCGCAGCAGGAAAACCTGGAAAAGGTGATGACGAGCCTCTCGTCCCGCCACCGGGAAGTCCTGCTGTTGCGATTCGTTGACGGCATGCGAATAAACGAAATCGCCGAAGCACTGGAAATCCCACCCGGGACGGTCAAGTCGCGCCTCCACTTTGCAGTTCGAGAGCTAAGAAAAAAGCTCGGCACACGAAGCTAGAGAAAGTCTATTGAACCTTTTTGGGGTTCGAACGCTTAACTCATCAGGAAGGACCATGAAACCAGATCTCGAATCCATCGAACTGCCGGGCGATCTCATCCAGGAAATGGAGCGCCTCGACAAGTCCCTGGCGGTCTTTGCGCCGGACGTGGACCGGCGAGTGGCTGCTGCCGCGGCAGAACATTTCCGGCGCCGGCCGGAAAGAGCCCGCCCGGCCACGAGGCGTTGGGCGATGGCAGGCGGCCTGGCCGCAAGCCTGGTGATCGGCGTATTCCTGGTGCGGATGCAGACCACTCCGGGATCTGGGCCGCTGGCCAATGACATCGACGGATCCGGTGTCGTCGATATCCTCGATGCGTTCGCGCTCGCAAGGATTAACCAGGGCCCGCCGGCAGCGGCACAGCCTGAAATCGACGCGCTCATGGCGAGTATCGTGGCGCTGAACGGGAGCGCGCCATGACTCGGGCATGGCCAAGAATCCTGTTGTGCGGTGTCTTGCTGGGTGCGGCATGGCCCTCGTTGCCGCAATCCGATTTGAGTGCCGTTCGCTTCGCTGCGCTCGACATCTACCTTGAAACCGCCGAACCACTGGCCGCCTGGCAGTTCGAGCTACGCGAATCCGCCGGGCGGATGCGCGTAGTCGGGGTTGAGAACGGCGACAGTGCAGCGTTCGGCGGCACGCCCTACTACGATCTCGAAGCGGTGAGCGAGGGCGCTGCGGACCGCATCATCGTGGCCGACTATTCCATGCGCCCGGCAGAAGAGCTGCCCGTTGGCAGAAGCCGCATTGCGACGGTTCATGTCCAACTTGAAGGACCGGACGATCCCGACTATGTCCTGAGCCTCGTGGCCGCCGGCGGTACGGACGGCGAACCTATCCATGCATCGATCAACTTTGACACCCCCTAGCGGAGCCAGCGGCATGAAAAAAGAGACATTCTCGCACCGACTCACAAAGCTCCTTCTTGGCTGCGTCTTCGCGGTCCTGATTAGTGCATGTACAGGGCAGACCACGAATTCATCGGGAGACAAGGCCCCGCAAGAGCCGCCTGGATCCGCAGTTGCAACAAGTCCAGCGGCGGAATCTCCTCCCCTGGAGCAGCCGCAAGCAGCCCTTGAGGTTTACGAATCTACCGCGCCGGGTCGAGGAACGGAGTCTGCGACGAACGAGCAGCCGGAGGCGGACTTGTCTGTTGCCGAGCCTTTGGAGGAATCAATCGTCAACGCGAGAAAACGCGTTTCTTCGAGAAGTAGGTTCTCGATGGGCTCGATGGGCTCGGCGGGCTCGATGGGCTCGATGGGCTTGACGGGAGCATTGCGAAAGGCGACGGCTCGCAACGCGAGTGAAGGTCATTTGCCGCTTACGGCAAACGCGAACGAGGAACTCTGGATCATCGCGACCCCGAGCAAAACCGGGGCGGCAACCGGCGTGGACGAGGACACCTCCCCCGGCTCCGGCGCGATGATCGCCTGTTTCGCTTCGGCCGACTGCCGGCTCGAATCGCCGGAAGCACTGCCGCTGCCGCTGAAGCACACCGAAGTGCAAGCGCGAATCGCGGGATATGTCAGCACTGTTGACGTGACGCAGCAGTTCGAGAACCCCTTCGACCGGAAAATCGAAGCCGTCTATGTGTTTCCCCTGCCGGAAAGGGCAGCGGTCAGCGAATTCGTGATGACTATAGGTGAGCGGCGCATACGCGGAATAATCAGAGAGCGCGAGGAAGCCAAGGCGATCTATGAGGAAGCGCAGGCGCAGGGCTACCGTGCCAGCCTGCTCACGCAACACCGACCCAACATCTTCGAACAGAAAGTGGCCAATATCGAGCCCGGCCACCGGATCGACGTGAACATCCGCTACTTTCACACGCTCGCCTACCGTGACGGCTGGTATTCGTTCGTGTTCCCGACAGTCGTCGGCCCTCGCTACAACCCACCCGGGTCGGCCGATCCAGTACTGGCGCTGCCGCGAACGCCGAATCCACCGGCCGGCGCTGCCGTGCAGTACTTGCGCCCGAACGAACGCTCCGGCCATGACATCGCCATTTCAGTGGATCTTGACGCCGGCGTTGCGATCGAAGCCATCGAGGCCAGCCACTTCATCGACCAAGTCCGCCCCGGCGCCGATGCGGCGAGAATCGAACTCGCAAACCGGTCCACGATCCCCAATCGTGACTTTGTGCTCGACTTCAAGGTGGCCGGTGGCCGGATCAAGTCGAATCTGTTGACCTACGCGGATCCCGAGAAGGCCGACCAGGGGTACTTCACGATGATGCTGTATCCGCCGGACAATCCGGACGACCTGCGGCGCCACCCGCTTGAGTTGGTTTTCGTGCTGGATTGTTCGGGTTCGATGAGCGGTCAGCCGATCGCACAGGCCAAGGCGGCGGTGATCGCAGCGCTCGATCGGCTTCAACCCGACGATACGTTCCAGGTTATCCGGTTCTCGACCGATGCAAGCCAGTTTGGCGATGAGCCGATTCGCGCCTCACACGAGAATATCGATCGCGCCAAGCGCTACGTTAAATCCCTGCAAGGCCAAGGCGGCACGCAGATGGTTGAAGGGATCCGTGCAGCGCTAAACTTCCCGCACGATCCGGGCCGTTTGCGTTTTGTATCGTTTCTGACTGACGGATACATCGGAAACGAGGCCGAGATTCTGCGCGAGATTCACGCTTCGATCGGGGCGTCGAGAATCTTCAGTTTCGGTGTCGGTTCATCGGTCAACCGGTACCTGCTTGAACGTATGGCCGGTTCCGGGCGGGGTGCGGTTGCATACCTGGGCCTGGCCGATTCCGGAAGTGCCGTAATGAACGCCTTCTTCGACAGGATCAGCCACCCGGCGCTGGCGGACCTGGAAATCGACTGGGGTGGCATGCAGGTCAGTGATATCTATCCGTCTCAGTTGCCCGATCTGTTCGTCGGCCGGCCGGTGATCGTCACCGGCAAGTATCTTGGAGAGCCGGGCGACATCAAGGTCCACGGGCGGGCCGGCGGAGAGCGGATCGCATTCAGTCTTGAGGTTGATGGCGCCGAAACCGAGCACTCGTTTCTCCCGCAGATCTGGGCGCGGCAGCGCATCGCCGATCTGATGGACAGGCGGGCCTGGTCCACGGACCCGTCCGGTGAACTGGAGGGCCTGATCAGGCACACGGCGCTGGAGTACGGACTCATGTCCGACTACACGGCATTTGTCGCTGTTGATGCGTCGCTGCCGACGCCCGGCGATTTCGGCGTCACCATAGTGCAGCCGGTACCCGTGCCCTTGGGCGTTCGCTACAAGACGACTGTGCCGCCCAAGCCCTGACCTTGCGCCGGGCTGACGCCCTGGGAACAATGGAACGAGGGCATCTTGCCCTCGTCGAGAGCTGGAAGCCCTCGTTCCCAGGTTTGTTCCATGCAAGCAGGCTTACGGAGAGCGATTCGACCCTCCGCTTGAGACTGGTTTCAGGTTAATCTATGCGCCAGCAATCACGATGCCCGTTTGTTGCAGTCAAGCACAGTGAAAAATCTCTCCCTGGAAACGTTCATGGCCGGTCTGCTGCAGCGAAATCCCGGCGAGAGCGAATTCCTTCAGGCGGTCCACGAAGTTGCGACCGACATTATTCCCTTCGAAGCCCAAAACCCCCTCTACCGCGAAGCGCGGGTATTTGAGCGGCTGGCGGAGCCGGATCGCGTCGTTTCTTTTCGTGTGTGCTGGGAAACCGACCGGCGCCGAACCCAGATCAACCGGGGCTACCGCGTTCAGTGGAACAATGCGATCGGACCCTACAAAGGGGGCTTGAGGTTCCATCCTTCCGTCAACCAGAGCATCCTGAAATTTCTTGCATTCGAACAGACGTTCAAGAACAGCCTGACCGGTTTACCCATGGGTGGCGCCAAGGGCGGATCGGATTTTGATCCCAAGGGCAGGTCCGATGCGGAGATCATGCGTTTTTGCCAGGCATTCATGACCGAACTGCATCGGCACATCGGCCCGAACATTGATGTTCCAGCGGGCGACATCGGCGTAGGCAGGCGGGAAATCGGGTACTTGTTTGGGCAGTACAAGCGCCTTGAGAATGCTTTTGAACCCGTGCTTACGGGGAAGGCTCTTGAGTTCGGCGGCTCTTACATGCGCCCGGAAGCAACCGGCTACGGGGTGGTCTATATGATGGAAGAGATGCTGGCGCTTCGCAAAGAGGAGTTGGCCGGCAAGACCTGCGTCGTATCGGGCTCCGGGAACGTTTCCTTGCACTGCTGTCAGCGGCTCATCCATATGGGCGCCAAGGTCGTTACCCTGTCTGATTCTTCAGGCTTCGTCCACGATCCAGCCGGGCTTGATACGGAAAAGTTCGCCTGGGTGAAAGCTCTCAAGCTATCGCGGCGTGGCCGAATCGAGGAGTATGCGAAGGAATTCGGGTGCGATTACCATCCGCAGGCCCGTCCCTGGGCAGTACCGTGCGACTTGGCGTTTCCATGCGCCACGCAGAACGAACTGGACGAGTCGGATGCCCGTCGCCTGGTGGAGGGCGGGTGCAAGGCGATCGCCGAAGGCGCGAATATGCCTTCCACGCCATCAGCCATCGAATTCCTTGCGAAGGCTCAACTTCCCCACATGCCGGGAAAAGCCGCAAACGCGGGAGGCGTCGCCGTTTCAGGTCTTGAGATGAGCCAGAACAGCCAGCGCTTCATGTGGTCTCGGGGTGAAGTGAACGCAAGGCTGCGCGACATCATCCGTGACATTCACGAGCAGTGTGTCCGCTACGGCGCCCGGTCCGGGTTCACCAATTATTCCCGGGGGGCCAATATCGGGGGCTATGCAAAGATCGCCGAAGCGATGCTGGCCTACGGCGTGGTTTGAGAGCCCAGGCAGGCCGCGTTCAGGTCGGCCCGGGTCGGCATTGAACCCGCGTCTGCGCTTCGAGAGGCGTCCACGGCGCGGGTAAACCAGTTGGGCAGCATCGCGTCGTCGAAGGTCGGATCGTCGTGACCGGTGCGCAGGATAACCAATTCGCGCGAAGGGATCATGTACAGGCGCTGCTTGCCGGCGCCGTCCAGGAAGAACACGTCGTCGGCCGCAAACGGTTCCGAGTGGCGGTTGCCGAAGAAGGTGATGTTCGGATCGTAGGTGCGCAGGGGCTCGTAGGTCTTGCCCAGCCAAAGCTGCATGCCGAAGTTCTCGTAGGCTGCCGAAGGCGTGGTCATTTCCGCTACCCAGCCTTGGGGAATGACCTGTTTGCCGGCATAGCAGCCGTCCTGCATCAGGGTCTGGCCGATGCGCACCCAGTCCTCGATCGCCGTCCACATGCAGCAATCGGTGTGCACCATTCCGCGGGGCCGGTCCAGCATCAGCCAGCCGTCTCGCATTCCCAGCGGCGCCCAGAGCTTCTCGGACAGGTATTCGGCAAACCGTTGGCCGGTGGCCCGTTCCACCACCACCCCGGCCACCTGGCTGTTCGGATTGGCGTGCGAAAAAGCCGTTCCGGGCGGCGCATAGAGACCGACTGCGAGGTTGGCCGCAACGATATCGGTTCCCATGGTGCGATCGGTGCGCGCCGACCAGGGCCAGAAAACAAAGGTTTCCTCTACGCCACCGGCCATGTTCAGGAGATGCCGTAGCGTAATGCCGCGGCGCTCATCGGTATCCCATTCAGGGAGGAAATCGGCAGCCGGTTGATCCACCGATTCCATGTGCCCGTCGGCGATGGCGTGTCCCACCAGGATGGAGGTCAAGACCTTGGTGAGCGAATGGGCGCTGAATTCCGTCTCCGGCGTGCGGCCGTTGAAATAGCCGGCATGCGCCAAACGCCCCTGATAAAGCACCACCAGCGAGTCGCTGGCGTGCTCCTGCGCCCAAAGCGCCGCATCGTGGTACACCGCCGGTTCGATTGGATTCTCCTCCGCCGTCCATACCTCCAGCGGAATGAACCGGTCGCCGGCCACGCGCTCCTGCGGGTCGTACCAGGAGCGCGCCGGATCCATCGGATTCCCCGTCATTGAAATGACGTAGCGCTTGGCATGGAGGCCGTACCAATCCAGCCGGGACGGCAAGTAGCCAAGCAGGCCGATGGCCGCGATCACGATGACCAGCCATTTGCCGGCAAGGGCAAGCCCCTTGAGTATGCGCTTGAGCATCGAATTCTCCTCTTTGGTACGCGCCGGCGAGCAGTTACTCCGGCCCGCCGCCGGTGCTGTTCTTCTCCGGGCGTCCGGGCCGGATGCCGCCGTACAGCACGGCGCCGCCGTACATGGGCGACTGCCAAAGCTGCTCCGCAAACCGGGGAATGGCCATGGCCACCACGGGAAAGCACTGAACCATGTAGTCGGGCTTCACCGGCAGACCCTTCAGGGCATAGCAGAAGAAATCACGGTCGTCGATGTGCCAGAACCCGTCGACTCCTTCCATATCGCTGCCGACCGAGCCGTCGGTATTGAAATAGGCGTCGAATTGGAATTGCTGTTCGTCTTCCACCCAGCGAAAGCGGGTGGTGTTGTACATCAGGTGGTTGAAGAAACTCGGAAAACGCTCTTCCGGCGGCTTGGCCTTGTCGCTCTCCAGGGCTGCCAGGTCGATTTCCGGGCGCGGCCAGTCGGACCCGCCGGTCTCCACCATCATGAAAGAAATCATCGGCAGACGGTCGCGCTCGGGCACCGGTTCGGGGATGAGCATCGTGTTGCCGGGCAGGAAGCCATTGGGGTCCGCCAGCCAGTCGTCCACGCGGTCCGGCGTCCAGGTGAAGTCGGCGTTCTTCATCACCTTGGAATACACGAAGTCTTCCCTGGCCCCGGCGGTCTGGCCGATTACGCCCCACAGGTTGGGCCCGGCCAGGTGCAGCGCTCCTTCGGCCAAAGTGTGGCAGGCGCTGCAGCGCTGCTGAAAGGCGATCCTGCCCCTTGCGTAGTCGGCCTCGGCGAGGGCATCGCGAGTAAGCCGCTCCTGCGCTCCGGCCGAGGGCGCCGACAGGGTGCAGATCAATCCAAGACCGGCAAGTAGTTGGGACAGGCGCTTCATTTCATGCTGCTCCGTACTTCTCGACCATATAGTCCACTGACAGGCGGATCAGCTCTTCCAGGACCGATAAATCCACGTCGTCGAGCTTGTTGATGTACAGGCACGACTTGCCGGTCTTGAACTTGCCGAGTTTCGCCATCAGCGCATCATAGCGTTTGAATCCGGGCATGATGTAAACCGTCAGGGCCGCCTTGCGCGGCGAGAAACCGGTGATCAGAAAGTCGCCTTCCCGGCCGCTGGCGTACTGGTAGTGATACTCTCCGAAGCCGACGATGCTCGCGCCCCACATCCTCGGCTCCCAGCCGGTAATCCGCCGCATCATCGCGTTGACGGCGCGGGCGTCTTGCCGCCGCCTTTCATGCTCAACGGCATCCAGGAAAGCATCGACGCTTGAGTCGGTCAGGCGGGTCTTGTTCTGGTTCCTGGGCATGTTTCCCCGGATCTCAGCGAGTGCCGTCGAGGCTTCAGAGAATCCCTCGAATGATCGTATTCGGGATAAAGGCTTCGTCGAAGCCCTTGTCGCGCGGCGGTGGATAGCCCATACGCAGGACGATGAGATCCAGCTTGGGGCTGATCCACACCCGCACCTTGCCGCCGCCGTCCAGGTAGAACAGATCGTCCGCCGCGAAGGGTTCCGAATGATAGTTTGCAAACTCAAGGGGCAGCCCCGGGTAATAGGGTCGCCGCTCCATGTATACGGCGTCGGTCCAGATCTGAAAACCGTAGTTGGGGTTGGAAGTGGAGCCGGTAAGCATCTGCTTTACCCAGCCATCGGGCAGCAGCTGACTGCCGTCGGGCAGCCTGCCGTCGTTCATCAGCAGATGGGCGACCCGCATCCAGTCCGCCGGCGCCGAAAGGAAACAGCAATACGAGACGACATTGCCATCTAGCCCATCCAGGCGCAGGGCGCCGCGTTGGGCGCCCACGGGTCTCCACAGCTTCTCCCCCAGGTAATGGGCGAAGTTCCTGCCGGTTGCCCGCTGGAGAATCATGCCCGCCAACTGGGTGTTCGGGTTGTTGTGGGCGAAGCTCGTGCCCGGCTTCTCGGCCAGTTCAAAGGACAGCACCGTAGCGTTGATATCGGACCCTTCCACCAGCTGAATGCTCTTGGAATAGGGCTGCGGCGCCTGGCCGCGCGCACCGAAGGGCAGCTCCAGGCCAGTCGTATTTTGGAGAACCTGGCGAACGGTGATCTTGCCGCGCGGATCACTTTTCCATTCGTGGATGTAGTTCTCCACCGGATCGTCGAGGCTCTCGATGTCACCGTCGGCCAGGGCAAAGCCGGCGAGTATGCCGTGCAGGGTCTTGACCCAGGAATGAGAGCTTATGGGTGAGGTTGCATGGAAGCCGTCCATGAACGCGGTGTGGCGTATCCGGCCCCTGTGATAAATCATGAAGGCCTGGGTCTCACGCTCCATGGCGTAGCTCGAAGCGGCGGCAAGGGCTTGGGCACTGATGGTCGGCGGCTCGCCTGGATCGGCGCTGGGGAAATAGGGCTGGGAGATGCCTCCGTCCACCAGGACCATGGGGTTATACCAGGTTTGGGGCTGGCGGAAGGCGGTCTGATCCGGCTGGTCGCGCCAGCGCCGCCAGAAATGAAAATCCTGGGATTCCACCTCGTTGACCCAGTCCACCCTGGCCTGTATTTCCTCGGGCGTCATATTGGTATCCGGCTGCCCGTGGGCCGCCGTCAAGCAAACGGCAAGCAGCGTTGCTGCGGCAAGCCGGTGTCCAGTTTTCATGGTGCAGACCTTGGGGAGTTATCGGAGTCCGGCGAGCATCAGGTTGGGAAGGCGCGCGTCGTCCCAGTCGCCGGCGATCGAGCCGGTGCGCACGATCACCATGTCGGCGCTGGGGATGATGTAGACGCGCTGCCCGCCGAAGCCGTCGAAGTAAGCGACATCGTCGGCGGCGAAGGGCTCGGAGTGATAGGTGCGTAGCGAGGCCTTCGAGTTATAGCTGCGTTGTTCCACGTGCTCGTTGCCCAGCCAGGTAAGGAAACCGTAGTTCGGGTTGGTCGGCGCGGGCCGGCGAATCTCCGCGATCCATTCTTCCGGCAAGATCCGGCGGCCGTTGGCGACGCCCTTGTGCAGGTGCAGCAAACCCAGGCGCAGCCAGCCACGCGCGGTTACGTCCAGACAGCAATAGCTGCGCGCCATGCCGCCCTCCTTATCGAGCTGCACCCACGCGTCGCCGGCGCCCAGGGGTTTCCACAAGGCCTCGGAGAAATACTCGGCATACGGCCGGCCAGTGGCATTCTCGATCACCAGGCCCAGGATCAACGGATTGATGCTGTTGTATTCGAAGTTCGTCGCCGGCGGCTCCACCGCCATCTGCTCCAGCGTGATCGACCACATATCCTGACCCACCAGCAGCCCCATCATCGGCCCCAGGCTCCCGAACGCGAAAGTCGGGAAATCGATGCCGCTGCTTTGCCGCAGCGCCTGCCGTAGCGTGATACCGGCGCGATCGTCATCACCCCATTCCGGCAGGTAGCGGCTAACCGGATCATCAACCGACGCGATGTGCCCTTCCGCGATGGCGGCGCCCACGAGAATCGCCACCACGGACTTATGCATGGATTGCGTTGATGTCAGCGTGTTCTCGTCGGCCCCCTCGTAGTAGTGCTCCAGCTCGATGCCACCGCCGCGCCAGACGATCAGTGCATCGGAGCCGGTCTCCGCCCCATAGGCCAGCGCCGCTTCCAGGCTGTCTATCGTCAGGCCGCTATCTCCGAATGACACCTTGGGCAGCGGCTTTTCCGGGCTGCCCGCAACCAGCTGCATATGCCCCGGACGCTTGCCGGCGAACTGGCCGAAGAAACGGGCAGTCTCCGTGGGTTTGACGACCAGGAATCCCAGTGAATGAGCAGAACCAGACCCACGAATTCCACCCACCGCCCAGGCGATCGCCAGCCCGAATATGCGTAGTATTTTCTTCACGGATTCCGCTTGCAACCCAAAGCAGGGCGTAATCATAGCCGCGGAACGAGGGCATCCTCCCTGGGACCGAGGGCATCCTCCCTGGGACCGAGGGCATCCTCCCTTCCCGCTACGCTGGCCGCAGGGCACTTTGGAAACGAGGGCATCTTGCCCTCGTGGAGGGCTGGAAGCCCTCCTTCCCAGGTTGTTCCATGCAAGCCGGCGCCCGGCGTACGGTCCGTATCGCCGCCCATGCGGGCTAGAATTCCCCTGGAACACGATTGCTTTAAGAACCTATGACCGGCAGTTCATACGCAAGCAACCCCGAGGCGCTGCGCGCGCTGGTGCGACCGGACTCGGTGCACCGGGACCTCTATATCTCCGAGGAGCTGTACCAGCTTGAGCTGCGTCGCCTATGGCGCAACACGTGGATCTATATGGGCCACGACAGCCAGGTTCCCAAGCCCGGCGATTTCTATACCGCGCACATTGCCGGTTCGCCGCTGGTCATGCTGCGCGGCCGCGACTCAGTTGTGCGGGTGATGCTCAATCGCTGCGCCCACAAGGGCACGCGGGTGGTGAGCGCGGTGGAAGGCAACTGCGGCAGCACACTGCGCTGCCCTTATCACGGCTGGACCTATCGGCTCGACGGAAGCCTGCGCACCGTGCCGCAGAAGGGCGGCTACGAGGGCACGGAAATAGCCGATTCGGCGCATTGGAAAGGGCTGGCGCAGGTGCCCAACGTGGAGATCTATCGTGGCTTCGTGTTCGTTCGGCTCAGCAACGAGGGACCCGATTTCCACGACTATTTCGGCGACTCCCTAAGCTCCATCGACAACATGGCCGACCGCTCTCCTGAGGGCCGCCTCGAGGTGGCCGGCGGCGTACTGCGCTATTACCACAACTGCAACTGGAAGATGTTCGTAGAGAATCTGAACGACGCCATGCATCCGATGGTGGCGCACCAGTCTTCCGCGGGCGTGGCCAAGCGGTTGTGGGAGGAACAAGGAGACGACGGGACGCCGCCGATGGTGGTGCAGCAGTTTGCGCCGTTCGTCAACGATTACGACTTCTTCGACAAGATGGGCGTGAAGATCTACGAGAACGGCCATTCCTACACCGGCGTGAAGTTCTCCATTCATTCCAAATATTCGGCGGTGCCGGAATATGAACAGCGGATGTTCGAGGCCTACGGTAGAGAACGCGCCCGGGCCATCCTCAGCGAGAACCGGCACAACACCATCTACTTCCCCAGCCTCACGATCAAGGGCGCGATCCAGGCCATTCGCGTGGCCCGGCCGCTGGCGGCCAACAAGACGGTGCTGGAGAGCTGGACCTTCCGCCTGGCGGGCGCGCCCGACGAGCTGCTCAAGCGCACGATGACCTATTCGCGGCTGATCAACGCGCCCACGTCGGTAGTGGGCCACGACGATCTGCACTGCTACAGCGAGATCCAGCAGGGGTTGCAGGCCGAAGGCAACGAGTGGGTGAGCCTGCACCGCAACTACGATGCCGCCGAACAGGAAGGCATTGCCGGGGTGTACAACGGCACCAGTGAAGTGTCCATGCGTGGCCAGTTCCGCGCCTGGCTCAAGTACATGCTTCCTCATGAGGAGGTCGGCGTCTGATGAGCCCGCCTTCGTTCTGTCCCCTCTTTCCCGGGAGCCGCATGAACCCGTCCATGGGGCTCGGTGGCGACATCCCTGTCGCCAACGCTCCCATGGAACAAGCTGGGAACGAGGGCTTCCAGGCCTCGACGAGGGCAAGATGCCCTCGTTCCAATGTTCCGTGCGCACAGCGTAGCGGAAACCGCTGTGAAAACTCCCGGGAAAGAGGGGACAGAACGAAGGCTTCCGTTTCCGTGTTCATATGAGTAAGAAGGGGCCGAAGAAGGGGGAGTTGGTGCGGTTCGTGTATCGCGAGGCGCGATTGATCGACGAGAAGCGGCTGGATGAGTGGTACGACTTGTTTGCGGAGGATGCGCTGTACTGGATGCCGCTGGTGCGCGGTCAGACGGACCCGCACAGTCACACCTCGCTGTACTGTGAGGACAAGTTCCTGCTCAAAGTGCGTATCGAGCGGTTGAAGAACCCCTTGTCGCACTCGCAACAGCAGCCCAGCTTCTGCCAGCATGTGCTGCAGCGTCCGGAAGTCGCCAACCGGGATAACGAGAAGCGTGAGTGCTCGCTTCGAACGCCTTTCGTTTATCTGGAGACCCGGCTCGATGAGCAAATCGTGCTGGGGGGCGTGGCGCACCACGACTTGCGCTGGGAGGACGGCCGGCTGAGGATTGCCGTAAAGCGCATTGAATTGCTCAACCGCGACGCGGCGCTGCCGTCCATACAGCTGTTTCTGTGAGCATCGCGGCTCCGGGCAGCGTGGCGTGGGCCTTTGAGGCGGCAGCGGGCAGGTATGGCGACAGACCGTTCCTGCGGATTACCCGAGATACCGCCGAGCGGTCCGGAATCGAAGCGGGCGACCTGAGTTACGGGGACGCCTGGAGCCGAACACAGGCCCTGATCGGCCGGTTTGGCGCTCTCGGCGGCGGCGCTCCACAACGCGTGGCGCTGTTGCTGGAGAACCGTCCCGACATGTTCCTGCACTGGCTGGCGCTGAATGCATTGGGCGTATCGATCGCGCCGCTCAATCCCGCCTGGCGGTCAGCCGAGCTTGGTTTCGCGCTGTCGCATAGCGAGGCCCGGTTGGTGATCGCCCTGCCTGAGCGGGTGGCCGAACTGCGGGAAGTGGTACGCAGCGAAGAGCTGAAGGTCCCCGTTTGCGTGCCAGGTGACGACCTTCCGGATTTGCCTTCGCGTGACGATGGCGAGAGCCAGCCCAAGGAGGCTGGCGACAGGGAATGTGCGCTTCTTTATACCTCGGGGACCACCGGACGGCCCAAGGGCTGCATGCTCAGCAATCGCTATTTCACCATGATCGGCGAGTGGTATGCCTCTTTGGGCGGCCTGTGCGAGCTGGATGCCGCCGGCGATTGCCTGGCTACGCCGCTTCCCATGCACCATATGAACGCTCTTGCCTGTTCAACCATGGTCATGCTGCGGACCGGCGGCTGCATCGTCCCCCTGGATCGATTTCACCCTGGGAACTGGTGGCGCGAAGTGCAGGAATCGCGCGCCACCCTTGTTCATTACCTCGGCGTGATGCCGGCGATCCTGTTGAAATTGCCTTCGGATCCGGCCGAACGCCGGCATCGGGTGCGGTTCGGCTTCGGCGCCGGTGTGGGCAGCCGCCAGCACGTGCCGTTTGAGGATCGCTTCGGTTTTCCCCTGGTGGAGGCCTGGGCGATGACCGAAACCGGTTCGGGCGCGGCCGTCATCGCCAATCATGAACCGCGCAAACGCGGAACCGCGTGTTTCGGCCGGCCCATGCCGGCTTTGAAGACCCGTATCGTGAACGATGCCGGGGAACAGGCGGATGTCGATCAGCCGGGCGAGTTATGGGTGCGGCACGCCGGCGAGGACCCGCGACTGGGATTCTTCTCGGGGTACTTCAAGGATTTCGCCGCCACCGATGCCGCCTGGGAGGGCGAATGGTTCCATACTGGCGACATCGTGGCGCGGGATGCCGACGGCGACATGCACTTCATAGACCGCAAGAGCAATCTGATTCGCCGCAGCGGCGAGAACATTGCCGCTATCGAGGTGGAAGGCGTTCTGGCGGAACATGCCGCTGTGGCCGAGGCGGGCGTGGCGGCGGCGCCTGACGAGATACGCGGCGACGAGGTGTTTGCCTGCATACGGGCTGCCGGCGCGAGCGGTGAATCAGCCGATCCGCAAGCGCTGGCGCGAGAACTGGTGCGGCACTGCCTGCAGCGGCTTGCGTACTTCAAGGCCCCGGGGTTCGTGGCGGTGGTGGAGGAACTCCCGCACACGGCTACCGAAAAACTCGATCGGGCCGGACTGAAGGCCCTGGTCTCGGATCTTCTCAAGCGGGGTGAGTGTGTGGACACGCGGGCCATGAAACGGCCCAAGCCGTCGAGGGCGGCATGACCCGTTCCCTGGGAGTTTTCGCAGCAGGCGCCGCTACGCTGACGCGCAGCGAACACGCTGGGAACGAGGGCATCCTGCCCTCGACGGAGGGCAGGATGCCCTCGTTCCCAGGCTGTTGCATGCAAGCGAGGGTGGCATGACCCGGCAGAGCTATGAGGGAGTGGCGGTGGCCGCACCGGTCACGGTGCCGTACCGGCGTTACTCGACTCGTGACGCGCACTGGTGGATCGCCCGTGCCCTGGCGAACTTGTTGAAGGACACCGGGCTGCAGAAAGAGCAGATCGACGGCCTGGGTATTTCCAGCTTCACCCTCGGGCCGGACACCGCCGTGGGCCTCACCCAGCACCTGGGGATGTCCTTGCGGTGGCTGGATCACGTGCCTATGGGCGGCGCCTCCGGCATCGTTTGCCTCAGACGCGCGGCCCGCGCGGTGCAGTCGGGCGATGCGGAGATCGTGGCCTGCATCGCCGGCGACACCAACCACGTGGACACGTTCCGGCGCACGCTTTCGACCTTCAGCCGGTTTGCCATGGACGCCGTCTATCCGTACGGATCGGGCGGGCCGAACGCCAGCTTTGCCTTCATCACCGACTGGTGGATGCGCCGATACGGCGTGCGCCGCGAGGATTTCGGCAAGCTGTGCGTGGCCCAGCGGCGCAACGCGATGGACAATCCTCATGCGCTGTTGCGCAAACCTATGGATTTGGACGCGTATCTGAATTCGCGGGTCATCGCCGAGCCGCTGCATTTGCTCGATTGCGTGATGCCCTGCGCGGGCGCCGACGGCTTCCTGGTGATGACGGCGGAGCGCGCAAAGGAGCTGGGACTGGACTCGGTGCGGCTGTTGGGCGCGATCGAGCGGCATAACGCCTTTCCGGACGATCCGGTGCAGATGCACGGCGGCTGGGCGCTGGACCGCGACGAGCTTTGGGAGCAGGCCGGCGTAGGGCCGGGCGACATGGATTTCTTCCAGGCTTATGACGACTACCCGGTGATTACGCTGATGCAGATCGAGGACCTGGGATTCTGCCCGTCGGGCGAGGGTGCGGCCTTTATTCAGGCCCACGAGTTCGGTGTAGACGGCGATTGCCCGCTGAACACCTGCGGGGGGCAGCTTTCCATGGGTCAGGCGGGCGCGGCAGGCGGATTCCTGGGACTGGCGGAGGGGTTACGCCAGCTCTTGCGCCGACCCCTGGGGCGGCAGGTGGCGGACGCGGCCCACGGCGCCGTCTCAGGGTTCGGCATGATCAACTACGACCGCGGCCTGTGCAGCGCCGCCGCCGTATTGGCGCGCCCCTGAGATGATCCGCAGAGAACAACCTGGGAACGAGGGCTTCCAGCCCTCGACGAGGGCAAGATGCCCTCGTTCCCAGCGGGGATCGCATTATGCGCGGACTAAGCCGAAACTCAAGAACCCGATTCTGCGGACGCGGCAGCCGCTGACGCCGCCGCTGCCACGCAGCCGCGCGGCCCTGGGGCTGACGGCCCGGGCGGCCGAGGGGCGGTTCTCCCTGCAGCGTTGCGAACAATGCGGGCAGGTCCAGTATCCCCCGGTGGACTGCTGCCGGGCCTGCCTTTCGGAGGAGCTGCTTTGGACGCCGATGTCGGGACGCGGCGAACTGCTGGCGCACACCACGCTGCATCACAGCAATGACCCGTTTTACCGCGAGCGCCTGCCTTGGCGCTTGGGGCTGACACGCCTTGAAGAAGGTCCCGTGGTAGTTGCGCACTTGCACCGCGACTGCCCGCCACCGCCCGCTGCGGTGCGGGTTACGGCTAAACTGGACAAGGCGGGACGGGGCGTGCTTGTGGCGCTGCCCGCCGGTGAAATGGGAGAAATGCACACAGATCCGCGCCACGGCGAATTCTCTTGCGATCCGCAATTCCGCAAGGTGCTGGTAACCGACGGCAAGAGCCGGGTGGGCCAGGCCCTCGTTCACGCACTGGCGGAGGCCGGCGCCGCCGTCATCTGGGTGGGGCAGGCGGAGCCGTGGAAGAAGGTCGCCGGCCAGGACACGGTTGAGAAATTGCCACAGGTAACGATGATCCCTCTGGATCTGACCGACGAACGCGGAGTCCAGCGGATTGGCGCCGAGATTGGTGGCCGGGTGGACATTCTGATCAACAACGCCGAGGTGCACCGCACGGAGGGCATCGCCACTCGCAGCGGCGCGGCGCTGGCGCGCCGGGAAATGGAGGTCAACTACCTGGGGCTGCTGCGCCTGGCCCAGTCGTTCGGGCCGGCAATGCGCGCCAGGGGCGCCGACGGGTCCGCCTCGGCTACCGCCTGGGTCAACGTCTTGAGCGTATATGCACTGAGTAACTACCCTCCTCAAGGAACCTACTCGGCGTCCAAGGCCGCGGCGCTGTCGCTGTCGCAGTGTTTGCGCGCCGAGATGCAGGCGGCCGGGATTCGGGTAATGAACATATTTCCCGGGCCGATCGACGAGGAGTGGAACCAGCCCCTGCCGCCGCCGAAGCTGGCGCCCGAGCGCCTCGCCAGCGAAATCGTTCAGGGCCTGCGCGATGGCGTGGAGGACCTGTTTCCGGGAGACGTGGCGCGCGAGTGGCTGGAACGCTGGCGCGACAATCCCAAGGTGCTTGAGCGGGAACTGGCGCTGGAGTCGCAATCGCAATGAACGGCGAGCGCGTTTGGTTGACGGGGGCCAGTTCCGGTATCGGGGCTTGCCTTGTGCAAATGCTGGCGGAACAGGGCAGCGAGGTGGTGTGCTTTTCACGCCGCCCGGCGCCGGTCAGGTCGGCAAAGGTGAGGTCGGTTGCCGTTGATTTGAGCGACCCGGACGCTACCCGGCAGGCGTTCGCCGAAACCGCCGGGAACGATCCCGCCAATCGATTGGTTCACAACGCCGGCGTGATTCGCGAGCGGCCGCTGCCGGAAGTTACCCAGCAAGACATGGATGAGCTTGCTCGCCTGCACATGGGCGCCGCGGTGGCGATGGTGCAGGCCAATCTGGAGTCCATGCGCGAGGCCGGCTGGGGGCGGATCGTGCTCATGTCCAGCCGCGCGGTGGTCGGCCTGGCCAATCGCACCGCGTATGCGTCCACCAAGGCCGGCATGCTCGGCCTGGCGCGTACCTGGGCGCTGGAACTGGCGCCGCTCAAGGTAACCGCGAACGTGATATTGCCGGGCCCGATCGCCGAAACTGAAATGTTTGACGGCGTCGTGCCGCCCGGAAGTGAACGGGCCACCAGGCTGGCGGCCTCGATCCCGGTCGGGAGATTGGGGCGCCCCCAGGACGTGGCGCGGGCAGCGTTGTTTTTCCTGGATCGCAACAACGGCTATGTCACCGGCCAGGCGCTTTACGTGTGCGGCGGCACATCAGTAGGTTCGCTGACGCTGTGAGCACGATTCTTGAGGAGCTGCTCGCCGGGATTGGCGCCGGAACGGTCCGCATCGTCGATCTGACCCACACTCTCAACGCAGATTTTGCGCAACTCAGCCTGCCGCCGGAGATGGGCCAGGCTTTGCCGTACCGCAGCGAGGAGATTTCCCGCTACGACGGCCGCGGCCCGGCCTGGTACTGGAACAATTTCAGCCTGTGCGAGCATACCGGCACCCATTTCGACGCGCCCATCCATTGGGTTTCCGGGCGCGAACTGCCCAACAACTCGGTGGACACGATTCCGCCGGAACACATGATCGCTCCGGCCTGCGTCGTGGATTGCACCGATGACGCGGAACGCGACGCCGATTATTTGCTGACCCGCGAGCGCCTGATGGAATGGGAGGCGCAGCATGGCCGCATTCCCGCCGGTTCCTGGGTCCTGATGCGCACCGGATGGTGCCGCCGGGTGAACGATCCGGTGGCGTTTCAGAACTACGATGAAACCGGACAGCACACGCCGGGCCCGGACGTGGACTGCGTCCGCTTCCTGGTGGAAGAGCGTGGCGTGCTTGGCTTCGGCACCGAAACCATCGGCACCGACAGTGGCCAGGCGCAGCGCCTGAATCCCCCGTACCCCTGCCACTACTACATGCACGGCGCCGGCAAGTACGGCCTGCAATGCCTCAACAACCTGGACCAACTCCCGCCAACCGGCTCGGTCCTTCTCACCGCCCCCCTAAAGCTCGAAGAAGGCTCCGGCAGCCCCCTGCGCGTCCTCGCCCTCACTCCCTCCACCGGCTGATAGGCGCGAGAATTCCCGATGACCAGTGCGCGAGCGCGGTTGCGCGGCTGTTGTGCGGCTGTTGTGCGGGCCACCTTGTACCGCCCTGTCCGGGATCTTCGGCCACAGGGACGTCGCCGCCGAGCCCCATGGATGGGTTCATGCGTCTCCCGGACAGGGCGGTACAAGGTGGCCCCACGCCGGCCAAATTGAATTTGCGCTGGAAAAGCGCGACCGATTGACGGGTTAGGGCATCCAGACAGCGACGGAGACTAATATGGTCTCATTCGACAATCGGGAGATATCGTAATGAAGAAAGCGTTCACAACTGCCGCCACGCTACTGTTGGCCTTCGGTGTGTCCACCGCCCAGGCCCATGATGTTGCGGAGCAACGAACCAACTGGTTGACCGAAAGGCTGGACCTTACCGAGGAGCAGCAGGCCCAAGTCAACGCCATTTATGCCGAGGCGCAGGAACAGCGCGAGGCGCTTGGAGCGCAGGCCATGGAAGAGCGTAAGGCCGCTGTTGAACGCCGCAAGGCTTTGCGCCAGCAATCGAATGCGATCGGCAAAGCTACCCGTGAACGCCTCGGCACCGTGTTGACGGAAGAGCAGCAATCTGAGCTCACGGAAATGCGGGCAGGCATGAAAAAGCGCGCGATCATGCGGCGCGGCATGCACGGGAATAACATGCAGCGTGGCATGAGCGGAAAGGATTCGGGGCGCGGCATGCGAAACAGAGCGGAAGCGGCCCGGCGCATTACGCGAGCCCGCACGCAGCAGGAGCAGGCAGAAGCGCCGTCCGCAGAAGAATAACTCCATCCCCCTCCGCCTCCGGCCAGAGTTTCCAAAGGCCCCGGAGCGAGGGTTCTCCCCTGTGAGTGCTCGCCGCGGGTAGCGCTGCGCCGACGCGCAGGGAACACGCTTGGAGCGAGGGCATCCTGCCCTCGTTCCCAGGGCGAGACGCCCTCCTTCCCAGGGCCCATCAAACGAGGCGCACCGGCGTACAATCGCCGGATGCCCGAAATCACCCTCCCCGACGGCAGCCGCCGTAGCTATGACGCGCCTCTCAGCGTAGCTGAGGTGGCGGCCGATATCGGCCCCGGTCTGGCGCGCGCGGCACTCGCAGGAAGGGTCGGCGGGAAGCTTGTTGACACCGATTTCCGGATCGAGAGCGACGTTGATCTGGCTATCGTTACCGGACGCGACACCGATGGATTGGAAATCCTGCGCCACTCCACCGCCCACCTCCTGGCGCAGGCCGTTCAGGAACTGTTCCCTGGCGCCCAGGTCACCATAGGCCCGGTGATCGAGGACGGTTTTTACTACGATTTTGCCTACGAGCGCGGATTTACGCCCGAGGACCTTGAGCGCATTGAACAGCGCATGAAGGAGCTCTCCAGGGCCGACCTGCCTGTGTTGCGCGAAACCATGGACCGCGACGAAGCGGTTGCATATTTCAAGTCCATCGGCGAGCAATACAAGGCCGAGATCATCGCTGATATCCCCGAGGAAGAAGCCATAACGCTGTACGGCCAGGGTGATTGGAAGGACCTCTGCCGTGGTCCGCATGTGCCCTCAACCGGGCATCTGAAGGCCTTCAAGCTGACCCGTACGGCGGGCGCCTACTGGCGCGGCGACTCATCCAATGAGCAGCTGCGGCGCATTTACGGCACTGCGTGGGCGGATTCGAAGTCCTTGAACGCGTATTTGAGGCGCCTGGAGGAAGCCGCCAAGCGCGACCACCGCCGCATCGGCACTGACCTTGACCTGTTCAGCATTCAGGAGGATGCCGGGGGCGGGTTGGTGTTCTGGCATCCCAGGGGAGCGCGTATCCGGCAGGTGATCGAGGATTTCTGGCGTGACCGACACCAGCGTGCCGGATACGAAATCCTTTATACGCCGCACATTGCGCTGGAGGACCTCTGGGAGCGTTCCGGACACACGGACTTTTACCGCGAGTCGATGTATTCGCCGGTGGAAGACGAGGGCCGCGGCTATCAGCTCAGGCCCATGAATTGCCCGTTTCATATCCTTATCTACCGCAACCGCTTGCGTTCGCACCGCGAACTGCCGCTGCGCTGGGCGGAATTGGGCACCGTGTACAGAAAGGAGATGTCCGGCGCCCTGCACGGCCTTCTACGCGTTCGCGGGTTCACCCAGGACGATGCGCATGTGTTCTGCACCGAGGAGCAGATCGAGGACGAAATTCTGCATATCCTCGACCTGGCGCTGGAGCTGTTCGGCGCCTTCGGTTTCGAGGAATTCAACACGGTGCTGGCCACCCGGCCGGACAAGGCCGTGGGCACGCCGGAAATCTGGGAGCGCGCCACCGGCGCCCTGGAGTCAGCCCTGCGCAAGAAGGAATTGAACTTCGAGGTGGATCCCGGCGGCGGCGCCTTCTACGGACCCAAGATCGATATCAAGATTCGCGACGCCATCGGCCGCGAGTGGCAATGCTCCACGGTGCAGCTTGACTTCAACCTGCCGGAGCGCTTCGATCTCGAATACGTTTCCGCCGACGGCGTGCGCCGCCGGCCGATCATGATCCATCGCGCCTTACTGGGTTCGCTGGAGCGCTTTTTCGGCATCCTGATCGAGCACTATGCAGGCAAGTTCCCGCTTTGGCTGGCGCCGGTACAGGCCGTGGCTCTGGCCATTACCGAGCGCCAGGAAGGCTACGCCCGCAAGGTTCACGAAGCACTGCTGAATACGGGCTTGCGCGCGGACTGTGACTTGAGAAGCGAAACAATAGGCTATAAAATTCGCGACCACACTTTGCAAGGTGTCCCCTACCTCCTGGTCCTCGGTGATCGAGAGGAACGGGAGGGCACTGTCGCCGTTCGGTCACGTGAGGCCGGCGATCTTGGCGCCATGTCACTGGAAGAGTTTCTGGCCAGCGTCGCCGTCCAGAGACAGGGTTCCTTGCACTGGGGTTCCTTGAAGTAGCTGCCTGGAGGATATCAATATCGCTCAAAAGAAGCGGATTCTTCGCAACGAGGAGATCGAAGCCTACGAGCTTCGGGTCATCGGCGACGATTCCAAACAGATCGGTGTCATGAACCGCGAGGACGCGTTGCGCACAGCCAAGGAAAAAGGCCTGGACCTGGTGGAAGTGGATCCCAACGCCACGCCTCCAGTTTGCAAGATTCTGGACTACGGCCGCTACGTGTTTGAACAAAACAAGCGGACGCATGCAGCCAGAAAGCGGCAGAAGCAGATCCAGGTCAAGGAGATCAAGCTGCGTCCGGGTACGGACAAGAGCGACTACGATGTCAAGCTGCGCAACGTGTTGCGGTTTCTGGAACAAGGCGACAAGACGAAGATCACCTTGCGTTTCCGGGGCCGGGAAATGGTCCACCAGGATCTGGGTGTGAAGTTGCTGGAGCGAGTGCGCGAGGATCTGAACGAGGTAGCGCTGGTTGAGCAAGAGCCGAAGCTGGAAGGACGGCAGCTCACAATGGTGATGGCGCCACGCAAGCGAAATTGAGCCGATACGGAGCCTGGAGAACGAAATGCCAAAGCAGAAGACCAATCGCGGCGCGGCCAAGCGCTTGAACCGGACCGGGGGCGGATCGTTCAAGCGGGCTCACTCGCATCTGAACCACATCCTTACCAAGAAAAGCAGCAAGCGGAAGCGCAAGCTGGGTTCGCCGGCTACGGTGGCGAAGGCCGACGTGGAAAGCGCCCGGCGGCTTCTGCCTTACTCATAGCCGTTCAGTGCTTCGAACGGCAGCTTAACGGCACGCATCAGTCATAACTCGCAAAGGCGGAGTTCACTATGGCCAGGGTCAAACGCGGCGTAACGACGCATGCAAGACACAAGAAGGTTCTGAAAAAGGCCAAGGGCTACCAGGGAGCGCGCAGCCGTTCCTACCGCGTGGCCCGGCAGGCGGTAACCAAGGCCGGCCAATACGCATATCGCGACCGGCGCCAGCGCAAGCGCAACTTCCGGGCGCTCTGGATTATTCGGATCAATGCCGCGGCGCGGCGCAACGGCCTGTCCTACAGCCGCTTCATGAGCGGCCTGCGTAAGGCGGAAATCGAGCTGGACCGGAAGGTGCTGGCCTTCCTCGCGGTGCACCATCAGGAGGCGTTTGCCGATTTGGCAAGACGCGCCGCAGCGGCTTGATTCACTCCCCGTGGGGGACCTTACACAGGGGGTGCGCGCAGCGCTGGCGGGGATCGAAGCCGCCGATACCCTGGATGCCCTGGAAGCCTTGCGGGTCCGCTTACTGGGCCGCAAGGGGGAGATTACCGCGCAACTGAAGGCGCTGGGGGGACTGCCCCCGGAGCAGCGGCCGGCGGCCGGCAAGGCCGTCAATGAAGCCAAGCAGGCCTTAAGCACGGCGATTGCAGCACGCAAGCAGGCATTGAGCGAGCGGCGGCTGGGCCAGGAGCTGAGCGCGGGGGCAATGGACGTAAGCCTGCCGGGCCGCGGAATTCCACCGGGCGCCCAGCACCCGCTGACGAGAACGATCCGTAGGATTCGGGAAATCCTGACGGGCGCGGGGTTTACGGCGCGGTCGGGACCTGAAATAGAAGACGAATTCCACAACTTCGCTGCCCTGAACATGCCGGAGAACCATCCGGCGCGCGACATGCACGACACCTTCTACCTGCCGTCGGGCAAGCTGCTGCGCACCCATACTTCGCCGGTCCAGGTTCGCACCATGCTGACCGAAGGAGCGCCGCTGAAAGTCATTTCATTGGGGCGCGTATTCCGGCGCGACTCCGACCAGACGCATACGCCGGTATTCCACCAGGTGGAAGGCCTGGCGGTTGATGAAAAAGTGAGCCTGGCGAACCTCAAGTCGTTGTTGCACGAGTTCGCCGAGCTGTTCTTCGAACGCTCGGTGGAGGTGCGCTTCCGGGCCTCGTACTTTCCGTTTACCGAGCCTTCCGCGGAAATGGACGTGCGCTGGGGCGATGGTGGGTGGCTGGAGATATTGGGCTGCGGAATGGTGCACCCCCAGGTGCTGCGATTCGGCGGTGTGGACCCGGAGCGTTACACCGGTTATGCCTTCGGAATGGGTGTGGAGCGGATGGCCATGTTGCGCTACGGAGTGCGGGATATCCGGCGCTTTTTCGACAACGACATCCGGTTTCTGGACCAGTTCACGCCATGAAGATCGACCTTGCATGGCTGCGCGAGTGGTGTGATCCCCAGGTCAGCGATGAAATCATTGCGCATCGGCTCACGATGGCCGGGCTGGAAGTCGACGGAATAACTCCCGCTCCCGGCGGACCCGGCGTCCTTGAACTGGATCTGACCCCCAATCGGGCCGACTGCTTTTCGGTGCGCGGAGTGGCGCGCGAGGTGGCTGCGCTGTTCGGCAACGAGATTGCCGCACGGGACGTGCCGGTAGCGTCCGCCGCCAGCGAGGCGCGCCGGGAGTTGGGCCTGCTTGCGCCGGAAGGCTGTCCGCGTTTCGCCGGCCGCGTGATCGAGGACTTCAATCCCGCCGCCGAGACACCGGAATTCATCCGGCGGCGCCTGGCGGCCGCGGGCGTTCGACCACTCCACGTGTTGGTGGACGTGACCAACTACGTGATGCTGGAGCTGGGCCAGCCGATGCACGCTTATGACCTCACCCGTCTGAGCGGCGATCTGTGCGCCCGTTGGGCGAGCAGGGGCGAATCCCTGATGCTGCTTGACGGGACGGAGCTTAAGTTGGACCCGTCCGTGCTGGTGATCGCCGATGAACGGCATGCGGTGGCGGCGGCAGGCATCATGGGCGGGCAGGGCAGTGCGGTAACCGAGGACACCTCAAGCGTATTGCTGGAGTCGGCGTTCTTCGCGGCCGCCGCGGTGGCCGGCAAGGCCCGCAGCTTGGGTCTGCAGACCGAAGCATCGCTGCGGTTCGAGCGCGGCGTGGACCCGGCCGGCCAGGTGGAAGCCCTGGAACGCGCCACGGAGCTGATACTTCAGTCCGCCGGCGGGCGGGCGGGGCCGGTAATCGATTCCGTGGACAGCAAGCACCTTCCGGGACGCAAGCCAATTGACTTCAGACGCGAGCGACTCGCGGCGGTACTCGGCATTGCGCTGCCGGATGAGGATGTCGCAGCCATGTTGCGGCGGCTGGGCATGAAGGTGGGAAACGTCAAGGCCGGCTGGAAGGTAACGCCGCCATCGTTTCGCTTCGATCTGGACTGCGAAGCAGACCTTATCGAGGAGATTGCGCGGGTCCACGGCTACGAGAACATTCCCGAGACTCCGGCGAGGTGGAACGCGCATCCGGTTGCGGCCACCGAGCAGCAGGTCGACGCGGACCGGCTGCGCGCGCTGCTGGTTGATCGGGGATATTACGAGTGCCTGAACTACAGCTTTCTCGATGAAGAGTCGCACCAGCCTTTCCACACAGGCGAGCCGGAACTGGAATTGGCCAATCCGCTATCGAGTGAACTTTCGGTGTTGCGCCGGTCGCTGTGGCCCGGGTTGCTGCGCAACTACCGGGCCAACCGGGACCGCGGGACTCAAGAGGCGCGATTGTTTGAAATCGGCGTGTGTTTCTCCGGGCAGCCCGAAGATATTCATGAGGAAACCTGGTTAGCAGGCTTGCTGGGCGGCGGGGCGATGCCGGAGCAGTGGGGCGTCAGGCAGCGGGATTCGGATTTCTTCGATGCCCGGGGCGATGTAGAAGCCATTCTCAGCCTGACCGGCCGGGCAGGCGATTTCAGTATCGCGGCCGGACGGCATTCGGCCTTGCGTCCGGGCCGGGCGGTGCGGGTGCTGCGCGGAGAGGAGGAAATCGGCTGGTTGGGCGAGTTGCATCCAAGCCTTGTGGATGCGGGTTCGGCGCCCAAGTTGTTTGCCTTGCGGCTTGATGCCGTAATTCAGACCCGCCCGCCGTCGGTGGCCGACGTTTCTCGTTTTCCTGCCGTGCGTCGCGATCTGTCGCTGATTGGGCCCTCCTCGGTACGGGTTGGCGATTTGCTGACCGCGGTCCGTTCTCACGCCGGCGAACTGTTGCGGGACGTCTTCGTATTCGACCTGTACGAAGGCGGGGAAAGTTTGAAGATTAATACAAGAAGCGTTGGTTTAGGGTTGATTTTTCAGTCAATTTCGCGCACACTAACGGACGCGGAAGTAGACCGAGCCGTAACGGCGGTGGTTTCACTTCTGGTGGAGAAGTTTGGGGTTAGCGTTCGGGAATGAAACGAGACATGCTCACCCGGGCCGCGATTGTGGGCTCCCTGCACGCCAATATAGGCATGAGCAAGCAGGAGAGCGCGATGGTGGTCAACGCGGTATTCGACAGCATCAGCGACGCGCTGATCAGTGGCAGCCGCGTGAAGATTTCGGGTTTCGGCAACTTTGACCTGCGCGACAAGGGCGAACGGCCCGGCCGCAACCCGCGCACCGGGGTAAGCATACCGATCAGCGTTCGACGGGTCGTGACTTTCTCCGCCGGACAAAAACTGAGGCAGTTGGTGGAAGCAGGTGCTGGACCAGATTGAACAGGATCTGAAGCTTCCGCCGATTCCGGCGAAGCGCTTGTTTACGATCGGCGAGGCCAGCACGCTTTGCCAGGTGGAACAGCATGTTCTGCGTTACTGGGAGAAGGAATTCCCGCAACTGAATCCCACCAAGCGCCGCGGCGGCCGCCGCTATTACCAGCCACAGGACATCATGTTGATCCGGCAGATCCGACATCTCTTGCAGGTCGAGGGCTATACGCTGGCCGGCGCACGCCAGCGGCTGGAAGGCGAAGGCTCGCGTAAGGACCAGAGTCATTTGCGCCAATTCGTTCGTCAGATGCGCGTCGAGTTGGAGGAATTACACCGTCTACTCCGGTAGCCCGCACCGGGCGGCCCTGCCACGCGATAGAATTCACACTCGGTCCGGGGCGTGGCGCAGTCTGGTAGCGCACCTGCATGGGGTGCAGGTGGTCGGAGGTTCAAATCCTCTCGCCCCGACCATTCCTTTTTTTCGCACTCTTTCCGATCATGGGCCAAGTCCTTCAGCGTAGTTCCCTGTTAGTGCTGGTCGCCGCGGTCAGCGTGGCGTTTGTACTGCTGCTGCTCGACTTGCTGCTGGCAGTCTTTTGGGCCGCAGTGCTGGCGATTCTTTTCCATGGGCTGTATCGGCGGTTTGTGCCGCGTCTGTGGGGCAGACCCGCCCTGGCCGCCGGAGCGGTCCTGCTGATCGTGATGGCAGGCGTAGTGGCGCCCGTGCTGCTGCTCGGCTGGGCGGTGGTCAACGAGGCCGGTGAGTTCTATGCCGCGGTCGAGCGGGGATCGTTGGATCCCGCGGCCTGGCTGGAGACAGTCAGCGCCTGGTTCCCCGGAGCGCGGGAGCTGCTCGAAAGCCTCGGGCTGAGTTTTGATCAAATTGGATCCGGTTTGACCTCGGTAGCAGCAAAGGCGGGACAGTTTGCCGCTACCGGACTGGTCGCCGCCGGGCAAGGCGCGCTGAAACTGATCCTGCAGCTGGCGATCATGCTCTACCTGTTGTTTTTCTTCCTGCGCGACGGCGAGAAGCTGGTGGCCGGTCTTGTGCGCGTCCTGCCGCTGGGAGATGAGCGCGAATACGAGTTGCTTGGGCAGTTCGCAACCGCATCCAGGGTAAGCGTGACCTCCACGATCGTGATCGGCGCGGTGCAGGGCGGCCTTGGGGGCATCACACTGGCATTGCTGGGCATCGGCAGCCCGGTTCTGTTGGGTGTACTGATGGGTGTGCTGTCCATTATTCCGGCCGTCGGACCGGGCCTGGTGTGGGCGCCGATTGCGATCTGGCTGTTCGCATCCGGCGCCTGGGTGCAGGGGTTGATCCTGGTCATTGTCGGCGTGCTGATTGTGGGCATGGCCGATAACCTGCTGCGTCCGCTACTGGTTGGACGGGCCACCCGACTGCCCGATTACCTGGTGCTGCTGGCTACCCTGGGCGGGCTGTCCGCATTTGGCTTTTCAGGACTCGTTATCGGGCCGGTCCTGGCCGCCCTGTTTGTCGTTTCCTGGCGTTTATTCGAAGAGGAATTCTCGCCCGTGGAAACCCGGGATGAGCCGTGAATACCCTGACCCTTTCCAGCGAGCTTGCTTCGATTGTGGGCGAGCGTCATTGCGCTGCGGATTCCGGGGTTCTGCAGCCCTTCCTTGAGGAGCCGCGCGGGCGTTACCACGGTCAATCACGGTTGCTGGTGGCGCCGGCAGATGCCGAGGAAACGTCCCGGGTGCTGGCCTGCTGCAACCGGCGCGGCGTGGGAGTGGTGCCGGTGGGCGGTCTCACCGGCCTGTGTGGCGGGACGCATTCGCAACCAGACGAAGTGCTGCTCAGCGTGCACCGTCAGCGGAAGGTGCGGCGCCTTGGCGCCGGCAGCGTGACCGCCGAGGCCGGTTGCGTGCTGGCCGCGCTCCAGGAGCGCGCGGCGGATGCAGGTTACCTGTTCCCCTTGAGCCTGGGATCCGAGGGCAGTTGCCAGTTGGGCGGGGTCCTGTCCACCAATGCGGGCGGCATTCACGTGCTGCGCTATGGGATGGCGCGCGAGCTGGTCCTGGGGCTGGAAGTTGCGCTTCCGGACGGGCGGGTATTGTGCGATCTCAAGCCCTTGCAAAAGGACAACACCGGATACGACGTCAAGCAACTGTTTATTGGCTCGGAGGGCACGCTGGGTGTCATTACCGCTGCCACCGTGCAGCTGTATCCGCAACCGCAGGCCCGTGTGACGGCCCTTTTGGGGGTGGCTGGCGCGGCTCACGCCATTTCCCTCTATCGACACGGGCAGTCGGCCCTGGGAGGCGAGCTTAACGCCTTTGAACTGGTGTCGCGCCCCGCCGCGCGGCTGTGCGAGGAACAGCTGGAAGGAATCCGCATCCCGCCCGACTTGGACGCGCCGTGGCTGGTGTGCATGGAACTGGCCGGGGCCGGGGAGGAAACGGCACTTACTGAGCGTATGGCCCACTTTCTGGACGGCGCGACGACGCGCGGAGAGCTACTGGCGGCGGTATGCGCCACCAGCGAAGCGCAACGAGAAGCGATCTGGCGTCTGCGCCACGGCGTGCCCGAAGCAGTGCGCCGTTCCGGACCGGCTCTGCGACACGATCTGGCCGTCCCCCCTGAGCGCATTGCCGAGTTTCTTCAATCCGCTTTGGAGCTGTGCGGAAAGTTTCTGCCGGGGGCCGAGCCGGCGCCGTTCGGGCATGTCGGAGACGGCAACCTGCATTATTCCGTCCCGTGCCCGGCGAAGATGGACCTTGAATCGTTTGTCGAGCGAGGCGCCGAGCTGAGTGCCGCGCTGCGCGAACTGGCCTGGTCGATGGATGGCAGTTTCAGCGCGGAGCATGGCGTCGGCCTGCTGTTCAGGGAAGAACTGGAGCGGCTGGGCGATCCGGTGAAACTGGAATTGATGCGGGCGGTCAAACGCGCCCTGGATCCGCGCGGCATCATGAATCCGGGCAAGGTGGTGGCGATTTGAACGCCCCCTGGGTAGTACTCAAGTTCGGCGGCGCAAGCGTGGCCGGGGGTCGCGGCTGGGACACCATCGCCCGACTCGTCCGGCGCCGGCTGGAACAGGGCTTCAGGCCCATCATCGTGCATTCGGCCCTGGCCGGCGTGACCGATGACCTGGAAGCCCTGATTGAATTGGCGCGCCGTGACGAACATGCTGACAGCGAGCAGGCGCTGGCCAAACGGCATCACGAACTGGCTCGCGACATGGGTATTTCCGACCCGGACCGCCACCTTGGGTCCGAATTGGAAAACCTTGCGCAATTGCTGCGAGGCATTGCGCTGACCGGGGAGGCGGGATACCGGGCGCGTGTGAAGGTCCTGGCCATGGGAGAGCGCCTGGCCGGGAGGCTGGGAGCCGCAGCGCTGGCCGGCAAGGGAATCGAGATATCGACCGTGAGTCCAGCGAAGTTGCTGCGGGCTGCGAAGCGGGATTGGGCCAGCGAACGGGAGTCGACTCTTCACGCGGTGTGCGCTCATGATCCCGACCCCGAAGCGGTCGCGCTACTCGAAAGTCTTCCGGGGGTTCCGTTGACGCAGGGCTACATCGCCCGCAATGACGAAGGAGAAGAGGTTTTGCTCGGCCGCGGCGGTTCCGACGTTTCGGCCGCTGCGCTGGCGGCATCGATCGGCGCTCGCCGCCTGGAAATCTGGACCGACGTGCCCGGAGTATTCAGCGCCGATCCCAAAGTGATCAGCGGCGCGCGGCTTCTGCGCAGGCTCAGCTATGCCGAAGCCCAGGAGATCGCCACTTCCGGGGGCGGCGTGCTGCATCCCTTGTCCATACCGCCGCTACGCGACAGCCGGATCAGCATGACCGTTAGATCCTCGATGCATCCGGAATTGCCCGGCACGCGGATCGGCCCGGCGGAAGATGCCGACAGCGCGCAGGTCAAGGCAGTCATGCTGCGCAGCGGCGTTCCACTGGTCTCGCTGGAGACTCTGGGAATGTGGCGGCGGGTCGGTTTTCTTCAGGAAGTGTTTTCCTGCTTCGGCAGCCTCGGCCTGTCGGTGGACCTGGTTTCGACTTCCGAAAGCAACGTCACCGTTACCCTGGACACTGATCCGGAGGTCCTGACCCCGGCCCTGATGGCCCGGTTGCGTTCCGAACTGGGGCGCATAGGCGATGTCCGCATCACCACCAATACCAGCGTGGTTACGCTGGTGGGAAGGCGCATCCGGGCGGTATTGCATGAAGTCGGGCCGGCGCTCGAGGCCTTTCGCGAACAGCCGATTCACCTGCTTAGTCAGGCCGCAAGCGACCTGAACATCAGCTTTGTCGTAGAGCCGGGCCAGGCTCGCCGGCTGGCTCAGCGACTGCATGGGCGGCTGATCGTGCCCGAGCCGGGCGACGAGCTGTTCGGTCCCGCCTGGGAGGAACTTACCCAGCCGGGGCCGGCAAGTTCCGCCGGCCCCGAAGCGCCCTGGTGGGCCCAACGGCGGGCCGAATTGCTGAAACTGGCCCAGCAGCGCGGAGCGGCGTACGTGTACAGCCTGGACCAGGTGGAAGCTGCGGCCGCCCGGCTGAAGGGCATCGGTTCGATCGATCGGGTCTTTTACGCGCTCAAGGCCAACTCGCATCCCGGCGTGCTCAAGCGCGTGCTGGATTGCGGGCTGGAGTTCGAGTGTGTGTCACCGGGCGAACTCAAGCTGCTCGCCGAGCTGTTTCCGAAGCATGAACCCGGGCGGATTCTGTTTACACCGAATTTCGCGCCGCGTTGCGAGTATCGCGACGCGTTACAGGCGGGAGTGCAGGTAACGATCGACAATCTCAATCTGCTGCGCGATTGGCCGGAAATATTCAAGGGGCGCGACGTGTTTCTGCGGCTGGACCCGGGGGTGGGACGCGGGCTCCACCGCCACGTGCGCACCGCAGGGGTCCATTCCAAATTCGGCGTCCCGCTTTTCGAGGTGGAGCGCGCCGCGAAGGCGGCGGTTGATGCCGGCGCCAGGGTCATCGGATTACATGCCCACATGGGCAGCGGCGTGATGAATCCGGGCGCCTGGATTCCAATCGCCGAGACGTTGCTGGAATGTATCAAACATTTTCCCCATGTGCAGGTGTTGAACCTGGGTGGCGGGCTGGGGGTGCCCCAGCATGGCGCCGAGCACAGTCTGGATCTGGCTATTTTGGATCAGAGCATTGCGCTGGTCCGCGAGAAGGCCCCGAGCGCGCTGGAATTCTGGCTCGAGCCGGGACGCTACGTGGTCGCCGAGGCCGGCGTGCTGCTGGCGCGGGTTACTCAGGTCAAGGGCAAGAGCGGTACGCGCTATGTGGGCGTGGAGACCGGCATGAACTCGCTGATTCGCCCGGCGCTGTACGGTTCGTACCACGAAGTCCATAACCTGACTCGGCTGGACCAGCCCGCTACTCGCCTGGTGAACGTTGTAGGGCCAATCTGCGAGAGCGGCGACGTTTTGGCGCGCGACCGCATGCTTCCCGACTGCAGCGAAGGCGATGTGCTGCTGTTCGCCAACGCCGGCGCCTACGGCCGGGTGATGGCATCGAGCTATAACCTGCGGAAGCCTGCAACAGAGGAGGTGATCGAGTGAGTGGAACAAGCGATAACAAGAACGCGTCCGTGGATTTTCTGCTGGAACTTGAGGCGGTGATCCGCTCGCGGGCTGCGGCGGCTCCGCAGGAAAGCTATACGGCTCGCTTGCTCAACGCGGGAGTTCAGCGGGTGGCGCAGAAATTCGGCGAAGAAGCGGTGGAGCTGGCGCTGGCCGCAGCTGCCGGCGAACCAAAAGCGGTGCGTGCAGAGGCCGCCGACGTGATCTACCACCTGCTGGTGCTGCTGGAAGGAAGCGGTGTGTCACTCGCCGAGGTTGTGGACGAATTGCGTTCGCGCCGCTAAACGCCGGGAGCGAGGGCATTGGAGCCAGCACACCGGAACGAGGGCATCCTGCCCTCGACGAGGGCGAGACGCCCTCGTTCCCAGCGATTCGGTTGCGCTATTGTTTGAACCATGGACGCCCGTATTGAGCGAATCCTGTCCGCTGTAATGGACCCCGAAATTCCGGTGCTCTCAGTGCTGGATCTGGGCGTGGTGCGCCGTGTGGAGGCCAACGGCCTTGAGGTTGAAGTGGATGTTACGCCCACCTACACCGCCTGTCCGGCCAACGCCGTCATAGAGCGCCGGGTCCGCGCCGCCCTTCAGGATGCCGGCTACTCGGTCCGGATTCGCCAGGTGCTGGCCCCGCCCTGGACCACCGACTGGATTTCTGCTCAAGGCCGCGAGCAACTGCGCAAGGCCGGTATTGCTCCACCGCGTTCACGCAAGGACGTGAAGGATGGTCCTGCGCGCCCGGCCTGTCCCTTATGCGGCGTCGCCGCAACGGAAAGAATCAGCCAATACGGATCGACTCCCTGCAAGGCCCTTTATCGCTGCGTCTCCTGCCTGGAGCCCTTCGAGTACTTCAAATGCCTATGACAGGAATACAGAACCCGTAGCCAAACCTTGATCAAGCTGCAGGCCGTCTTATCGGCCGCACGCGTTTTTTCTCTTGACACCCGGCGCAGTTCCTGACTATAAATGTCCTATAAGGACGCGCTGTCCACCGATCCTCAAGGAGGAAGATATGTCTCAAGCCTCATTCGACATTCGCACGGTGATGTGGAGGCTTGCAAGGGTAGGCAGTTCAATTGGCTTTTCGAGGCGATGGCTAAGATTAAGGCAGAGTCGTCCCGTTTCGACGGCTCCTACTATTTGGATTGCAAGTGTTGGGAGGCGAACGCGCCGGCCCGGCACCATGGCGATAAAGTGCTAAAGGAATGTGGGATGCCCCCTGAAATTAGATTTGGCCCAAATGCAATTTGTTTTGCGCCGAACAACCAACCGGGATGCATATGAGCAAAATCACGGAGTATTTCACTCTTGCCTACATTTTCGATCCCGAAGATAGTGCGAGCGGTGGCGCTACGTCTGGAATCGAGATTGTTTCCAAAACTAAATTGCCTGCGTTTGAGCCCGGAAACGAGTCAAACGTCGCACATCAAGGACACCTTGTCCAGCGGGGCGATTGGGCCAGCACGAGAATATTCGAACTTGTCTGCAATGGCGAGGATGAAGAATCCTGGGTGACGGTACTCAAGGAGCCCGTATCGTTTCATGACAAGATAAATGAGGCAAAAATAGAACAAATCGCTACCGCCAGCGGTGCGCTTGGTAATGAGAGAGATTCTGAAGCGGCGAGGGGTACGTTCATTGTTCTTCAAATCAAGGAGGGTGCGCTGATGAAGGAGGGTAGAAGCATTGTGCATTTCCTGGGCCACGAACTGAACTACCGCACCCCGGGATACGTATACTGCGTGCTTGATGACTCCTTGAAATAATTTGAGTATTTAATGCGGAGGATTCAATGAGGCTTGCTTCTCACGCAGAAAGAATCACGCGTATGCCGGAAGAGCTCCGGCGCTACGCTACTGGGGACAATTGGAATTTTTCTGGTGACGACGCGCGTCAAGGATCTTCAACAGCCGGATCCATTTTTGAAGCGCTGGAGAGAATTAGCAAGTCCGTGCCTGAACATGCATTGCGTAAGGTTCCAGCCGATGGATCCATAAACTACAGGAAATACCTCTACGGCTAACGCAGTCGACTGTCGTGAGGAAGGTTTTTGCCGACACAGGCTACTGGATAGCCATGACCTATAAGACAGACCAGCGTCATGAGAACGCACACGCGGCTTCGCGGGAATTAAATACAGGAGGTCCATATCGCGTAATCACCAGCGAGATGGTTTTCACCGAGTTTTTTGCCTACGCGTCAGGTAAGGGCAGGGAGGCCCGTGGGATGGCGGTAGCGGTCTTGCGAGATACGAGGCGTGACCCAAACGTGACCATTCACATCCAGACGAGTGATCTGTTCGAGAGCGCACTACGAAAATACAAGCAGGCAAACGACAAGAAATGGAGCCTCACAGATTGCGCGAGCTTTGTCTTGATGGAGGAATATGGAATTACAGAGGCCTTTGCTAACGATAAACACTTCGCTCAGGCTGGCTTCAAGACACTCTTCTAGGCGAAGTGGGCTTCGTAGCCTTGGCTTAGCAGATCAATGGAAGCGTTTGGTTATGTTGGGATCAAGACCTGCACGACTCTCCGCTTGTTCTTATAAGAGGATGTGCATTGCTGATCCATGTCGAATCTCCCACATTCATGAATGCACTGGCTATATGGACTTGGCCCTGATTGGCCGAATTTGCGGGCAAGAAAGGAGGAGGAAGTGAGTCAGCTTGAAAAGCGCGAAAAAAGTGTCAATGGCGGTTGAATCAGCAAGCGAGGTGTTTGGGGAGCATGGGGAACAACTTCAGCGCTCTTTTGAACTGATGACGGAGATCGCGGATGAGATCAACGGTTTACGGATCAAGGAGTTGCCGGGAAACAAACGCTTGCAGTTGGCAGCGGCCTGCTGGCATATGGCGATCGAGCATGGTCAAGCGATCCCTTTGTTGTTGTGGGAAGAAATGTACGGTTCTGCATTCGCGTTGCAACGCCCCGCCATTGAGTCCTTTTTGAGGGGATTGTGGCTGAGGTTTGTGGCTGGGGAGGATCAGATAAGAAGTGCGGCAGTGGATAAATTTCCACGTTCTTCAGATATCAATCAACAGATAACAGATCAGTTCGTTGAGGGGGACAATTCAACGACGAATGAGAAGTTTAGAGTGTGGTGGCAGGAGTTGTGCAGTTATACGCATACAGGTGCCGCACAGATTCTGTCGCGCCTGACTGAGAATGGATTGGAACCGCAATATGACGCTAACGAGATACGGCACGCGTTGCGCCTGGCAAATCATGTCCAGCTGGTTTCCGCGGCACAATTGGCAGCGGAGTCCGAAGACCCGGGATCGGCTGAGAGATTATTGAAGCAGCTTAGTCAAGTAGGCGATTTCTGAGACTTTAGCGCGGACGCAATGCTGCTTGGTCAGTTGCGGATCGGGAGGCCAGCGGCGGTCAGGAACTCTTTAAGTGCCGGGATCGCAATTTCTCCGGAATGAAATACGGTCGCGGCCAGCGCGCCGTCCACGCGCGCCTGGCGGAACACCGCAACGAAATGCTCCGTTGCGCCGGCGCCGCCGGAGGCGATCAGCGGCACGCGGCAGCGTTCGCGCACGGCTTTTAGTTGCTCGATGTCGTAGCCTTTGCGCACGCCGTCCATGTTCATGCAGTTGAGCACGATTTCGCCGGCGCCGCGGTCCTGCACTTCCCTGACCCAATCCAGCGTGTCGCGCCCCGCCTCGCGGGTCAGGGAAGGGTCGCCGGTCAGTTCGTGCACGCGCCACCGGCCGTCGCCGCCGCTGCTGTCGATTCCCACGACCACACACTGGGAGCCGAAGCGCAGGGCCAATTCGCCGATCAGATCGGGGTTGGCCAGCGCCGGGCTGTTGATGGATATCTTGTCGGCGCCGTTCATCAGCACTTGCTCGGCGCTGCCGACGTCACGGATACCGCCCGCGACGCAGAACGGGATGTCCAGGACTTCGGCCACGCGGAGTATCCAGCTTCGGTCCACTGAACGGCCGTGCGGGCTTGCGGTGATGTCATAGAAAACCAATTCGTCCGCGTGCTCTTCGCGGTAGCGCCGCGCCAGGTCCATGATTTCGCCCATTACGCGGTGGGCCCGGAAGCGCACGCCCTTGACGACCTGACCGTCACGCACGTCGAGGCAGGGGATTATGCGGTGCGCCAGCATTGTTCCGCTTCTTCGGCGCTGATGCGGCCTTCCAGCAAGGCCTTTCCGGATACTGCGGCCGCTACTCCCGTGTCGGCCAGCGCTTTGAGATCTTCGGCCCGCGATATGCCGCCCGAGGCGATAAACGAAGCCTGTGGCGCGCGCCGCACGCACTCGGCGTAGAGGTCCGTGTTGGGGCCGCTCAACATCCCGTCGCGGCTTACGTCAGTGCACAGGAACCACCGCACTCCCTGATCGAGCAGGCGTTCGAGAAGGTCCCACAGCAACAGGCCGCTGCTCTGTGTCCAGCCGCGGGTCAGTACTTCAGGCTCCGGGCCCGAGCGTACGTCCAATGCCGCCACCAGGCGGCTGGCCCCGTGCTTCGAAACCCAGCGCCGCGCCTGCTTCGGGTGCTCGGCCAGCGCGCTGCCAATTACGGCGCGCTCGGCGCCGCTTGCGAATACGGCTCGAAGGCTCTCATCGTCGCGAATGCCGCCGCCGACTTGAACCGCCAGCGCCGTCTGCTCGGCGAGGCGTGCGATCGTAGCTGCATTTTCGCGTTGACCGGAGCGGGCGCCATCCAGGTCGACTACGTGCAGGCTGCGTGCGCCCAGGCTGGCCCAGGCTTTCGCCAACTCCAGCGGATTGCGGGAGTAATACACCACATCGTCGAAGCGGCCGCGGCGCAGCCGCACGACCTGACCGCCGATCAGGTCTATGGAGGGGATCAATTCCACGCTAGTTCTGCCCGCCCTCGGCAGAGGGCAGGATGCCCTCTCTCCCAGGGAGGCTTGGCGCTTTTCTCCCAGGGAGGCTTGGCGCTTTTCTCCCAGGGAGGCTTGGCGCTTTTCTCCCAGGGGGGCTTGGCGCTTTTCTCCCAGGGGGGCTTGCCGCTTCTTTCCATTCGAGGTCAAGGAAGTTCTTCAGCAGGCGGGCGCCGTGGCGTCCGGACCGTTCCGGGTGAAACTGCACGCCGTAGAAATTGTCCTTGTGCACGACCGAGGCAAAATCGCGGCCGTGATCAGTCTCGCCGATGCAGTCCGCGCTCAAGGGAGCGGCGTAGCTGTGGACGAAGTAGAACCAGGCGTTGTCCGGAATGCCGGCCAGCAAGCCCGATTTGCCATGCTGAGCGACCTGGTTCCAGCCCATGTGCGGAATCGTGTGTTGCGGCGAGCCCTCAAGCAGGTCAACGCGACCGGGAATGACGCCGAGACAAGGCGTATCGTCCTCACTGGAGCCGTCATAAAGTAATTGCATTCCCAGGCAGATGCCGAGCACCGGTTGAGTCAGGCGCGGAATCAGTTCCTCAAGCCCGGCGGCGGCAAGCCTTTCCATGCCTGACCCGGCGGCGCCCACGCCAGGCAGGATCACGCGAGCGGCGCTTTCGATTTCGCTGGCGTCACGGGTGAAGTGCGCCTTAACCCCTAAACGCTTCAGGGCGAATCGCAGCGACGCGATGTTGGCCCCGCCACAATCAACCAGGGCCACCTCTTGGGTCATAGAACGCCCTTGGTGCTGGGAATATCGCCTCCCTCGACCGCGATCGCCCGGCGCAGTGCCCGCCCGACTCCCTTGAAGCAGGACTCGATCATGTGGTGGGTGTTGTTGCCCCGAACACGAATATGCAGGGTAGCGCCACTGGCTTCGGCCAGCGATCGAAAGAAATGTTCCACCAGCTCGGTGGGCAGGCCGCCGACATGCTGGCGCGGAAACTTCCCCTTGAATCGGAGCCAGGGGCGTCCGGACAGGTCGAGCAGAACCTTTACGCTGGCCTCGTCCATGGGCAGTTCAGAGGCGAACCGGGTTATGCCGCGGCGGTCGCCCAGCGCCTCCTTCAGCGCGGCTCCCAGGGCCAGGGCGCAGTCCTCCACGGTGTGGTGTTCGTCCACCTCAAGGTCACCCTTGCAGTGCAGTTTGAGCGCGAAGCCGCCGTGCTTGGCAAGCTGCTCCAGCATGTGGTCGAAGAAGCCGATGCCGGTGTTGACGTCCGCCGCCGCCGGGGCGTCAAGGTCGACTTCCACGCTGATCTCGGTCTCGCGGGTCTTGCGTCCGGCGCGCCCGGTTCGCGGCGCATCGACGATGTCGTGAACGATCTGCTCCCAGCTTCCCGGCAGTGAGGCATCGACACGGAATCCGCGAACGCCCAGGTTTTCCGCGAACTTGAGGTCGGCGTCGCGGTCGCCGATCATCACGCTGGCCGCGCGGTCCACCGGCTTGTTTCGCATGAATTCGTTCACCAGACCGGTGCGGGGCTTGCGGCACTCGCAGCCGTCCTCGGCGCGGTGGGGGCAAACGAAAACTTGAGCAAATTCGATCCCCTGCGAGGCAAACAGCTTGAGCATGAATTCATGCGGGCCTTGGAAGTCTTCAAGCGGAAACGTTTCACTTCCCAGGCCATCCTGGTTGGTGACCATCACCAGTTCGAACCCGGCGCCGGCAAGCCGTTGCAGCGCCGGCACAACGCCTTGTCCCAGGCGCAGCTTCTCGAGGCTGTCCACCTGATTGTCCGGCGGCTCCTCGATGAGCGTGCCGTCACGGTCCACGAAGGCGATGCGCGCGGTCATGCCGAGGCCCTGAAGGCTGCGAGCAGCCCGTCGTTCTGCTCCGGCGTGCCCAGGGTGATGCGCACGCAGGATTCAAGGCCCGGCTCGTCGGGAATCCGCCGAAGCAGGAAGCCTGCGTCGCGTGCGACGGCGTTAAAACCATCGGCGTCGGCGACTTTGAGCAGCAGAAAATTGGTATGGCTGGGGTATACCTTCCGTACCTGGGGAAGTTCGGCGAACAGAACGCCCAGGCGCTCCCGCTCTGCGGCGATCACTGCAATTTGCCGTTTGGTGTTCTCAAGGTTTGCCGGCGTGAGGGCCTCAAGAACCGTGTGCTCGCAAAGGGAGGAGAAATGGTACGGGGATTGCACCCGGCGCATCAGGTCGATGATCTCCGCGCAGGCGATGATGGCGCCACAGCGTACGCCAGCCAGCCCCAACGCCTTGGAAACGGTTCGAAGAACCACGACGTGCGGATACTCGGCGATCCAGTCCGCCCCCGGGTTCTGGCCGGCGAACTCGGCATAGGCGGCGTCGATCACAACTACCGAGCGGCCATGCGCGTATTTCACGAGTTTCAGGAGATCGTCGGGATTCATCAAGTTGCCGGTGGGGTTGTTCGGTGAGCACAGCGTGAGGAGCTTGACGTCGTCGCTCCAGGCCGCCTTGATTGCCCGAACATCAAGCGAAAACCCCTGATCGGCGAGCAACGGGATCTCAATAACGCGCGCGCCTTGCAGCCTTCCGTACCAGCGATACATCTCGAACGACGGAGGGCAGAACAGGGCGCTGTCCTGGTTTGCCTCGCAGAAGGCCCGGTACAGGCAGTCGATGCCCTCGCTGCTGCCGCGGGTCACGGAGATTTCTTCGGGCTTCACGCCGTAATGCTCAGCCATGCGTTCAGCCAGCTCCGCGGGGTACAGGAGCGGGTAACAGTTGAGCTTGCCCGGCGCGGGGTCGTAACTCGGCGGCCAGGGAAGCTCATTGGCGTGCAAACGGGCCAAGGTCGGTGTTGTGGGCGCCTTGTAAGCCCGGCCTTTCTGCACGGCTTCCCGCGCCAATGATGTGATCCAGCTCATACGTTGCTCTGCTTGGCCCCCGAAAACGCTCGCGAAGGGCGAAGTGTAATTCCAGGCAAAGGGATACCTCAAATCGAATCAGAAAGATGAGGGCTTGCAGCCCGGTTGGTGAGAAAAGTAGTGGTTCTTTTTCCTCGCGTCTTCGTCACCACCTCGAGAATGTGAATAGTACCATAAGATACTGTAATAATAGCTTTTTTCTGAGCCGTATGAGACATGGCCAGCGGTTGGGCCGCGACAATTTGCGGGGTAATTCCGTGGAGCTGGCGATGTGCTATAGTGATTTTGGGGTTGGCGGTTTGCACGCAGGAGATTCTCGCTTGAATTCCCTAGCCATCCATGCGCGGCGAATGGCGCCGGCGGTTCTGGGCCTTGTTGCCCTTGCCGTGTTGCCGCTCCAGGCCCAGGAAGACGGCATGCTTGAGGCCATGCGGATCGAACTCGACCGGTCCATGAAAGTGCTTAAGACCGAGGAAGTGCCTCCCTACTTCCTGAGCTACGAGATTACCGATTTCCAAGGCTTCAGCGCGGCAGCCGAGTTTGGAGCATTGACGAGCAGCGACGAAGTGCACGTCCGCATTCTCGACATCGACCTTCGGGTCGGCAACTATGAGCTCGACAATACACGGCAGGTACGCAATCAAAGCAGCTCTGCTCCCATCGAGGCCGCCCCGGTTCAGGTTCCGGTTGAAGACGACGCAAATGCGATCCGCGCGGTGCTGTGGTCACATACCGACAGACACTACAGGCGTGCGCTGGAGCAATTCACCAGGGTGCAGACCGACGTGCAGGTGAAAGTGGAGGCGGAAGACAAGGCCGGGGACTTCTCCCGCGCGCCAGCATTCAAAGCAGTTGAGACGGTGCGGCCGCTTGAGGCGGACCTCGCCGTTTGGCGGCGGAAAGTGAAGCGCTATACGGCTCCCTTTGCCGAACATGGGGCGTTATATGAGGCGCAAGCCACATTTAATGCCGTTACGGAAACGCGCTGGTTGGTCAACAGCGAGGGTTCTGCGATCCGAACCTCCGAGACAACCTACAGGCTTTTCTTCGCCGCCGGCACCAAGGCGGACGACGGCATGGAATTACCGCTCTACAAGAGCTATTTCGCGCTGACCCCGAGCGGACTACCCGACGACGAAACGGTGGAGCGCGATGTCAGAGAAATGATCGCTACTCTGCTTGCGCTTCGGGAAGCACCGCTGGCGGAGCCCTATACGGGACCGGCGATCCTGACCGGGCAAGCCAGCGGAGTGTTCTTCCACGAGATCCTGGGTCATCGGGTGGAAGGTCACCGGCAAAAGAGCGAGGATGAAGGCCAGACGTTCAAGAAACAACTCGGCGAGCGGTTGCTGCCGGACAACTTCTCAATCTACTTCGACCCCAGGGTTACGCGCTACGGGGAAACCGACCTCGCCGGCGCCTATCGTTTTGACAACGAGGGCATCCAGGCTCAACGGGTGATGGTCATTGAAGGGGGACTCTTCAAGAACTTCCTGATGTCGCGCTCTCCCATCGATGGGTTCCCCGCCTCAAATGGCCACGGCCGAAAGGAGGCGGGCTTTCGGACTGTCTCAAGGCAGTCTAATCTCATCGTGGAAGTGGCTGACCCGCTTTCCAGCGAGGAACTGAAGGCGCGGCTGATTGCGGATATCGAAAAGGAGGACAAGGCATTCGGTCTGCGCTTCGAGCAGGTCGAGGGCGGCTTCACTACCACCGGCCGCTTCAGGCCCAATGCTTTCAATGTTACGCCGCTCGTGGTCTACCGGGTCTACCCTGATGGCGGCGAGGAGCTGGTCCGGGGCGTTGACTTGATCGGCACGCCACTGACCACGCTGAGCCGCGTCGTGGCGGGGGACGATCAGGTTGCCGTATTCAACGGCCTCTGCGGCGCCGAGTCGGGCGAAGTGCCCGTTTCCGCGGCAGCGCCGTCCATCCTCATCTCCCAGATCGAAGTGCAGAAGAAGGCAAAATCCCGGGATAGGCCCCCGCTACTGCCCCCGCCGCTCGAACCCAACAACCCGGGTTAGCCATTGCCAGTGATGCAACAGCGTTCATGAAAAAATCAAAGCGTTTGGCAACGTCTGTTCTGTTGGTGTCCGTTTCGTTCCCGGCCACAGCGTCGTGCGATGAGGACACGCTTATGCAGGCGATGCGCGATGAACTTGCGCGCACGGTCCAAGAGCTTCGGATGGAGGACCTGGAGGCGCCCTATTTTGTTGCCTACACCGTTCGGGACATCGAGCGGAAGGGGGCCCAGGCCAGCTTTGGCGCGCTACTTCCAGGTTTCGAGTTCCGCAGGCGAATCCTGACGGTAGAAGTGCGTGTCGGCGACGCTTCTTTTGATAACACGAACTTCTTGTCCTTGCAGATCCGGAACTCAAGAACCACTGCAAGGTTGCCCCTGGAAGACAATGAAATCGAATTGCGACGGCAGATATGGCTTGCGACGGACGCCGCCTACAAGAAAGCGCTGGAAGGCCTGGCCGCTAAGAGAGCGGCCTTAAAGAGCGCGACACCAGGCGAGCAGCTCGGGGACCTCAGCCCCGCGGAACCCTATACATACTTCGAAGAGCCGGGCCGGCGGTTACCCCTGCTTGAGGACATGCAATCACGCGTGCGCTATCTATCCCATTTGTTCACCCGGATGCCGGACGTCACGCAATCGGCGGCGCGCGCCGCCGTTCGCTACCGGCGAACCTACTACGTCAACAGCGAGGGATCCTCTTTTATCCGCAACGACCCCGCAGCCTATTTGAACGTGGTTGCGCACACCCAGGCGCCCGACGGGACGGTTTTGAATGATTTCGTGGCTGCATACGGAGCTTCCTGGGACGAAATCGCGGATCAGGACGATTTGATCCGGCGCGTGACCGCGATGGGGCAGGCACTCAGGACCCGGCGTTCCGCCGCCACCATCGATAACTTTATCGGGCCGGTTCTGTTCGAAGGACAGGCGGCGGCCGAGCTGATCGCGCAACTGTTAGCGTCCCGACTGGCGGGCATACGCATTCCCGTCAGGCAGGCATACCGCAATTTCTCTCTGAGAGTGCCGGAGAATCCGTTTGCGGACAAACTCGGAGCGCGGGTGTTACCAAGGTCCTTAAGCTTGAAGGACGATCCCACCCTGCGAGGCGATGGATTCCTTGGCAGCTATGGCGTGGACGACGACGGTGTTCCGGCCGTGGCCACCGCCCTGGTCGAGGCCGGTGTCCTCAAGTCCCTGCTCACAACGCGAAACCCCGTCAGGGGCGTGGATGGCAGCACGGGCAACCGGCGTGGTTCCAGACCGGCGCCCAGCAACCTGCTGCTGACCACCCGGGGAGGCATGAGTCGGGAGGAGATGCTCGCCGAATTGATGCTGCTGGTGGAAGAGAGGCAAGCTGAGTACGGCGTAATCGTGCGGCGCCTTGGCAATCCCGGATATCAGCCGCCCCCGGCTTTCCGGTCCTTCGAATCCAGCCCCAAATCCGGCATCGAGAACGCCACGCTGGCCTACAAGGTTTATCGGGACGGACATGAGGAACTGATTCGAACGGCCGAATTCTCGGCCATAGCGGATTCTGTATTCAAGGAAATCGTGGCCGCATCGGAATCGTCGACCATATACACTTTCATCTATCCCCTGCCGGGGTCTAACTTTCAGACAGGCATTCCTGGTCTCAGCGGGAATCTTGTGAGCGTATCGGCGCCGGATCTCCTGTTCGAGGAGTTGACCCTGCGGCAACCATCCGGGAACGTTCCGCACCCGCCGGTGGCCCCCCATCCCTTTTTCCTGCAGTAATACTTGGTCAGGTTTCGGCCGCACCGCCGTTCTCGGTGGCCAGGGAAGCTCATTGGCGTGCAAACGGGTCAGGGTCGGTGTTTTGGGCGCATTTCGCCCCGTCTTGCGATTCAATATTGTCTGATTTGTTTCCAGGCGTTGTATTTCGGGAAACTCGACTGTGTTACGTTTGTGCCCGGCATCATGCGAGAATCACTGGCGGTATCAGAATGAGTTCGATTGTCTTGGGTAGGTTGGCCGGAGAATCAGCCCGTTCGGAGTTATGTAAACTGCGCCGGCCAAGCTCGCGTGCCACGCTGGCCGCCAATGCGCGACGACTGGCGACGGCGACGCTGGTGTGCGCAACTCTGGCGGTGGTTCCGGCTCACGCCCGGGAAGGGACCATTCTGAACGCCATGAGGACCGAGCTGGACCGGTCCATGAAAGTGCTGCAGACCCAGGAAGTGCCGCCTTATTTCCTGAGCTACGAGATCACCGAGGTCCGGAAACTAAGCGCCCAGGCCTCGTTTGGCTCACTTATCAATAGCGGGGAAAGCCGTCAGCGTTTGCTTGACATCGATCTCAGAGTAGGCGACTACGAACTCGACAACACGCGCCAGGTGCGGGGCGCGGGCGGGCCCTTTTCCGGATTCAACTTCCCGATTCAGGTCAAGGTTCCCGTAGAAGACGATGCGAATGCGATCCGTGCGGTGTTGTGGGCTCAGACAGACAGGAAATACAAGCAGGCATTGGAGCGGTTCACCACGGTGCAGACCAACGTGGTCGTGAAGGTGGAGGCGGAAGACCAGTCCGCCGACTTTTCGCGGGAGCAGCCGACCAGCGCGGTCGAGGCGGTACGGCCGATAGAGGCGGATCTGGCCTACTGGGGGCAGAAGGTCGAGCGCTATTCGGCTCCCTTCGCCCAGCACGGCGTGTTCTATCAGGCGCGGGCTTCAATCTCGGCCAATTTGGAAACGCGCTGGTTCGTAAACAGCGAAGGCTCGCAAATCCAGACCTCCGAGACCGTGTACAGACTCGCTATTACCGCCAACACGAAGGCGGACGACGGCATGGTTCTGCCGCTTTACAGGACATACTTCGCCTTCACCCCGGAGGGGCTGCCCGACGACGAAACCGTACGGCGCGATGTCGAGAAGATGATCGCCACTCTTCTGGCGCTGCGCGAAGCGCCGTTGGTGGAACCCTACACGGGACCGGCGATCCTCACCGGGCGGGCCAGCGGGGTGTTCTTCCACGAAATCCTGGGACATCGCCTGGAAGGTCACCGGCAAAAGAGCGAGAACGAAGGCCAGACGTTCAAGAAACAGCTTGGCGAGCGGGTGTTGCCGGAGAAATTTTCGGTCTATTTCGATCCCGCGATCGCGGATCGCGCGGGGACCGATCTCGCCGGCTCCTACCGTTTCGACAATCAGGGCATCGAGGCCCGGCGCGTACCGGTCATCGAAGGGGGAGTGCTCAAGAACTTCCTCATGTCCCGCGCTCCCATAGAAGGTTTTTCCAACTCCAACGGCCACGGCCGCAAGCAGGCGGGCTTCGCGCCCGTCTCCAGACAGTCCAACCTCATTGTGGAAGTGAGTGATCCGCTAACCAGTGGAGAACTGAAAGCGCGGCTCCTCGCCGACATTGCGGACAAGGGCAAGCCGTTTGGTCTGCGCTTCGCGGACATTCAAGGCGGCTTTACTACCACCGGGCGCTTCACGCCCAATGTGTTTAATGTCACGCCGCTGGTGGTTTACAGAGTCTATCCGGATGGGAGCGAGGAGTTGGTGCGGGGCGTGGACCTGATTGGCACTCCGCTCACCACCCTCAGCCGTATCGTCGCCGGGGACGACCAGATTGCCGTATTCAACGGCACCTGTGGCGCCGAGTCGGGCGGGGTGCCTGTGTCCGCGTCGTCTCCTTCGATCCTCGTCTCCCAGATCGAGGTGCAGAAGAAGGGCAAATCCCAGGACAGACCCCCGCTACTGCCCGCGCCACTCGATTCCGTCGATCGCGGCTAGTGTCGTGTCAGTATTGTCGCATCAGAGCGGGCGTAGCGTGTCCGTGCAAGGCGCAGCCGGCACGGAATACTCGCTGTATTGCGAACGGCTGCAACGCTGCAGGGGCACGCTACGCCCGCTCCCGAAGGGCGCGTCTCCCCTGGCCCGTGGCCGCGTTGCGCCCCTGGGCAATGGGAGGCGCCATTCCCGGCGGGACGCGCCTTGCCACAGGCCAGGGGAGACACGCTGATGCGACAATACAGGCGTGACACGACACTAGCGCATTAAATTAGGTTAAGTGCCACCCATGAAGAAACCAACGCTTTCGACAACCTCGGTTGCCGCCCTGTTGACCATTTCCCTGTTCGCTACGGCGCAGGCCGGCGAAGACGCTCTGATGCAGGCGATGCGCGACGAAATGGCGCGCACCGTCGAACAGCTTCGAATGGAGGACCTGGAGGCTCCTTACTTTGTCTCCTACACCGTCCGGGACAAGGTGCAGATGAGCGCTCAGGCGAGCTTCGGCGCGCTCCTTGCGAGTGGCGAGAACCGTGGTAGAAGCCTGCAGGTCGAGCTGCGCGTGGGCGATCCATCCTTCGACAACACCAATTTTAATTTCGGTCCCGGCGTAGCAAGTGCGACGCTGCCTTTGGAAGATAATGCAGTCGAGATTCGCCGGCAGATCTGGATCGCGACGGATGCCGCCTACAAGCGCGCGCTGGAGGGGATTGCCGCAAAACGCGCGGCCCTCAAGAACCAGACGCGGAGCGAGGACCTCGCCGACTTCAGCGCCGCGGAACCCTTCACATATTCCGAAGAGCCGGGCCAAGACCTGCCGGCCCTGCTTGCGATGGAATCCCTCGCGCGGCGTCTCTCCGAGTTGTTCACTCGAATGCCTGAAATCAAGGAATCGTCGGCACATGCTTCCGCGCGGCGCCAGCGAACCTACTACCTCAACAGCGAAGGCGCCTACTTCATCCGCAACGACCCCTCGGCCTCCGTTAGAGCGATTGCGCAAACCCAGGCCCCGGACGGAACGGCACTCCACGACTTCGTGGCCGCCTACGGAAACACCTGGGAAGAAGTCGCCGATGAAAACGGCCTGACCGGCCAGGTTACCTCAATGGGGCAGGCGCTCGCGGCGCGGCGTTCCGCACCCGCCATCGATGACTACATCGGGCCGGTGCTGTTCGAGGGACAGGCTGCGGCCGAACTGTTAGCGCAGGTATTGGCGCCCAGACTTGCCGGTATCCGGCTCCCCGATACGGCGGGAGGCTTTGCGGGGCTTTTTGGCTCCACCAGGAATCCGTTTCTCGACAAGATCGGAGCGCGGGTTCTGGCAAGGTCCCTAAGCCTGGTGGACGACCCCACCCGGCGGGGTGGCGGTTTCATTGGCGGCCGCGCGGTGGATGACGATGGCGTGCCGACTCGGGTCACCTCCCTGGTCGAGAACGGTATCCTCAGGACGCTGCTTACCACCCGAAATCCGGTCAGGGGCATTGATGGCAGCACCGGCAGCCGGCGCGGTCCCGGGCCGGCGCCCAGCAACCTGCTGCTTACCACCAGGCAAGGCATGAGCCGGGAGGAGCTGCTGGCCGAGTTGATGCTGCTGGTGGAAGAGAGTCAGGCCGAGTACGGGATCATCGTGCGGCGCCTCGGAAATCCGAGCGTTCGGCCACCCGCGGGTCCGATGGATATTGCATTCCTCATGATGCGCGGCTCACAACAATCCCGGGTCGAAAATGCCAAACTTGCCTACAAGGTTTACCCGGATGGTCGAGAGGAACTGATCCAGAAGGCGGAATTCACCGCCATAACGGATTCCCTGTTCAAGGAAGTCGTGGCCGCTTCGGAATCGTCCACGGTTTACACCTTCGGCTCTTCCGGCTTCGGACCGGGGATCGGGATTTCATTTGGTGGCCCGGTTGTGAGTATGCAGATTGGGGGTCCCGGGGGCAGCGGAAATTTCGTTTCCGTGTCCGTGCCGGATCTCCTGTTCGAGGAAGTCACCCTGCGGAAGCCTGCCGGGAACGTCCCGCACCCGCCGGTGGCGGACCATCCGTTCTTCGGGGAGTGAGGGAGACGAAGGAAGCGGTGCTGACTCCTGCACTCGCAAGAAAACGCCAGCCGACGCGACGTCGTGTGGGGGAAAGGGATGTTTGCTGCTTGGTCTCCAGCAGTATGTCGCAGGTCGTTAGGGTAGCATAAGACGCTGTAATATTTACTGTTTTCCGAATTCAGTCATTGCGGATTATCCGCCCGCCGAGCATCACGAACTCGACGTCCTGCAGTACTGAAATGTCGTCCAATGGGTTGCCCGGCACAGCGATAATGTCGGCCTGTTTGCCCACCTCGACGCTGCCGATCTCGCCCTCGAGATCCATAAGCCTTGCGCCATTGATCGTACCCATGACGATGGCATCCATAGGCGACACGCCGAGCCGGACCAGTGCCGAAAACTCCCTGGCGGAGTGTTCGTGAGGGAATATCTGATCCGAGCCCACGGCCATTTTGACGCCTGCCTTGTACGCTTTCCGGAAGCTGACATCCCGTACTTTCACAATGTCCCGGGCCTTGGCCATGCTCTCAGGGCTGATCCGGCGCGTTTCACCTTGCTCCAGGATGTAGTCCAGGACGTAAACGGTCGGCACCAGCCAGGTCCCTGACTCGACCATCATCCTGATGGCCTCGTCATCCATCAATGTGCCGTGCTCCACACTGTCGAAGCCGACTCGCACTGCAGTCTTGACGGCGCCGGCTCCGTGTATGTGCGCGGTGATTTTCTTGCCGTGACGATGGGTCTCGTCGGCGAACGCGGCGAGTTCGGCGTCGGTAAACGACTGCACCCGCGGGTCGTCGCCGACGGACATGATTCCTCCGGTCGCATATACCTTGATCCAGTCGGCGCCATACTTGAGTTCCCGGCGTACGGCTTCGCGAACCGAATCTTCGCCAGCCTTGATTACATGCGGCGCCGTCGGTATCCCGCTATCGGGAGCGATGCTGTTGCTATCGCAATGTCCACCCAGCGGGCAGATCGCGTGCGGCGCCACCTGCATTCGCGGACCCACAAACAAACCCTCGGCGAACGCATCGCGCAGCGTGATCGCTCCGAAGCCGACGTCGCCGTCACCCGGCACTCGCAACGTGGTGAAGCCCTGCTGCAGCATCGTCTGCGCATTCTTGAGGCCGGTAAGCGTTTTCGCCGCACTCGAGGAGTTCAAGCTTCGCCCGCTGGTCATCAGGTGCGTATGTGCGTCGATCAGGCCGGGCAGACAGTATTTTCCCGTGAGGTCTATGACCTGCGCGCCAGCCGGCGTAACGATCTCCTGGCCGATAGCCTGTATGACGCCATCGGTGACAAGGATGTCAAGGTTATGAAGCAGTCCTTTGCGTTCGACATCAACCAGACTTCCGCAGCGCAGCAACGTCGAGTCCGCAAACGACGCCGTGGTGTACAGCCCCAAAAGCAAGGCGAATGACAAACGGCGCATCATGCGCTTACCCAAGTGAATTCTCGTTACGGTGCTCATAACGGTGCTCATATTAATTTGGCGCATTAGGTTCCCGGCGTATTTCTGCGGCTCGGGCGTGCGCTTCCAGCCCTTCCAGCCGTGCCAGGGTGGCGATGGCGCCGGCGATTGCCGCCAGTCCCTGCTGCGATAGTTCCTGAACGCTGATGCGCTTGTAGAAGTCTGCAAGCGACAGTCCGCTGGCCCAGCGGGCGCTGCCGTAGGTGGGCAGCACGTGGTTGGCGCCGTTGCAATAGTCGCCGCTGGATTCCGGCGACCAGGTCCCCAGGAACACTGCGCCGGCATGCTGGATATCCGCCAGCAGGGCGCGCGGTTCGGCGACCTGGAGCAGGAGGTGCTCGGGCGCGTATTGGTTGGCTATCGCTACCGCCGTGGGCAAGGAGTCGACGACCAGCAGGGCGCCCGAGGATAGGGACTGCTCCAGCACGCCACGGCGGGGCAGAGTGCGTAATTGCTGGGAGATTTCCTTCTGAACCTCGCGTGCGAATTGCTCTTCAAGGCACAGGAGCAACACGTGGGCGTCCTCGCCGTGTTCCGCCTGGCTGAGCAGGTCCAGGGCCACCAGGCCCGGATGCGCGCTCTCATCGGCGATCACCATGGCTTCGGTGGGGCCCGCCGGGAGGTCCTGCGCCGGTCCCCCCGGTTCCATGGCGGCCTGCTGTTTGGCTGCAGCGACCCAGCGGCTGCCGGGTCCGAAAATCTTGTCCACTCGGGGAACGGTCTCGGTGCCGTAGGCCATGGCTGCGATTGCCTGCGCCCCGCCCAGCTTGAACACGCGGTGGACCTCGCAGCAATGCGCGATGTAGAGAATCGCGGGGTTGGCGCTACCGTCTTTGCCCGGAGGCGTACACATGATGCGCAAAGGGCAGCCGGCCAATTGCGCCGGCGCAGCAAGCATCAGCGCGGTGGAGGGCAGGGGCGCGGTCCCGGCCGGAACGTACAGGCCCACCGCTTGCAGAGCCCGATGCGTTTGCTCGCAGACCACGCCGGGGACGGGTTCAACGCGGGTGTCCGCGGGCTGCTGGGCTGCATGGCAGGCACGGATGTTTTCGAGCGCCGTTTGGATGGCTGCGCGCTCCGCCTCGGTAAGCAGGTCGCGGGCCCGCGCGATTTCCTCGCTTGAGGCTTCCAGGGAGTCCAGTTGCGCTCCGTCCAGCTCCTCTTCGAGGCGCTTTAGCGCCTGGTCGCCGCCGGTGCGCACCCTCTGCATGATGTCCCGCACCCGTGACTCCAGCGCCGGGTCGGCCGGTGCTGCAAGGCGCGCCAGAACTGTTTCGCGCTGCGCCTTGCCCAGCGCATCCCAGTGCAAAAGGGGCGGGATCGGCTTCATTCCAGCATTTTCTCCACCGGCAACACCAGGATCGAACTGGCGCCGGCACTCTTGAGCGCTTCCAGAGTCTCCCAGAACACGCTTTCCCGGCATACGGCATGCACGGCCACGCGATCGCCGCGCCCTTCCAGTGGCATGATGGTGGGCGACTCGGAGCCCGGCAAGAGTTTCGCGACCGTATGCAGGGCCGAGCGCGGCGCGTGCAACATGATGTACTTGGTTTCGCGGGCCTGCATAACGCCGTCGATGCGGCGTTTGAGCAGGTCCACCCATTCGCGGCGCGCCCCAGGCAGGTCGGCCGGAGTCAGCAGCAGCGTGGCCCGGCTTTCCAGAACCGTTTCGCCTTCATTGAGTTGATTGGCCGCCAGGGTTTTGCCGCTGGATACGAGATCGCATATGGCTTCCGCGCGGCCCAGGCGCGGCGCCAGTTCGACGGCGCCGGAAAACGGAATGACCTCGGCGTTCACGCCCTCCTCATGGAGAAAATTGCCGGTAAGCCGCGGATAGCTGCTGGCCACCCTGAGTCCTTCGAGATCGTGCACTTTGCGCGCTTCTCCATCTCTGGGATAGGCCATGGAGAGCCGGCATCCGCCGAAATCGAGGTTTCGTATCCGGTCGGGCGAAGCTTGTCCTTCGTCCAGGCCCAGCCGCTGTTCTTCGGCCACGTTCAAACCTACGATTCCCAGATCGCACGCGCCTTCGCGCACCAGGCTGGGGATTTCGTCATCCCGAACCAGCAGTACGTCCACCGGCATGTTCTCGGCTACGGCCAGCAGTTCATCGGCGCCGCGCGTAAGGCGTATGCCGCAGCGCTTGAGCAGCGCCATGGAATGATCGGTGAGGCGGCCGGATTTCTGCACTGCGATTTGCACCCGTTCGCTACGCTTCCATTTGCTGGTCATCGTTGGAGGGCCTCTCGGACAACGCTTTTGATTCTGGTGAAGTGCGGCGAATGCCTTGCCCCTTCCTGGCGGGAGACGCATGAATCCATCCCTGGAGCTTTCTTCGGCGTCCCTGCCTCAGAAACTCCCGCCAGGAAGGGGCAAGGCATTCGCCGAGTGATCCATGGGGGACGCTTGGGGGAAAGGGCGTCTCTGCCGTTGTCGAGGGCAGGATGCCCTCTTTCCCAGGGGGGCTTTTGGAACATTCCGGTATACGACTCAATATTCATTTGAGGTTCTTTTCGAGGCGGGCGAGGACGGCTTTGGTGAATTGTTGGGTTGACGCCGCAGAGGCGTCGCCGGCGATGTCGGCGGTGCGGATACCGTCGGCGACGGTAGCTGCGACTGCTGCTTCGATCTCGCGAGCCGCTGCGGGCGCATTGAGGCTTAACTCGAGCATCATGGCTACGGAGAGCATCATTCCGCAGGGGTTCGCCAGGTTCTTGCCGGCAATGTCCGGGGCGGTTCCGTGGATTGGCTCGTAGAGCCCCCGGTTTCCGCTGCCGATCGACGCCGAAGGCGCCATTCCCAGCGATCCGGTCAGTACCGAGGCCTCGTCGGTAAGGATGTCGCCGAACATGTTCTCTGTGACCAGCACGTCAAAATTCGCGGCGTGAGTCAAAAGGCGCATGGCTGCGGCGTCCACCAGGAGATGTTCGAGTTCGAGTTCCGGGAACTCATCGGCGACCAATCGGGTGGTTACCGAACGCCACAGCCTTGAGGTTGCCAGTACGTTGGCCTTGTCGATTGAGCTCAGCCGGCCGCGGCGCTGCTGCGCCAGGCGCGCGGCATAGCGCACTATCCGCTCGACTTCATGGCGGCTATAGGCGCACAGATCAGTCGCCTCATCCTCGCCTTCCTGCTTGTCGCCGAAATAGATGCCGCCGGTAAGCTCGCGAACCACGACCAGGTCCACGCCCTCGAGATTCTCGGCGCGCAGCGGCGAGGCTGCAGATGCTCCCGGCAAGGGTCGAATCGGCCTGAGATTGGCATAGACGCCTAGAAGAGCGCGTAGGTTCAAAAGCCCCTGTTCCGGCCGCAAAGCCGGGTCCGCGGGGGGCGGCCCCGGAAGCCCGACGGCGCCCAGCAGCACCGCTTCGGCATCCATGCACAGGTCGCGCGTTGAGTCCGGGAGGGGAGTGCCGAGCCGCTCCAGCGCGGCGCCTCCGAATGGCGCTTCCTGAGTCCTTATGTCAAGAGAATGACGAGTAGCCGCGGCCCGCAGCGCACACAGGCCTGCGCGCATCACTTCCGGCCCGATTCCGTCGCCGGGCAAAACTGCAATGAGCGACGTCAATGGCCAAGCTCCCAGGCGCGAATCTCGTCTTCCTGCTGAAGCAGATAACCCAGCTGATCCACGCCGTTCATCAGGCAGTAGCGGGCGAATCGCTCCATTTCGAAGGGCGCCGGCGGTCCGTGGGGCAATACCACCCGTGATAGCTCCAGGTCGATCACGATTTCCGCCCCGGGATTGGCAAGTAGCCAGGCGTGCGGCTCGGGGTCGATGACCACCGGAACGAAACCGTTCTTCAGCGAATTGTTACGAAAGATATCGGCAATGCTGGTGCTGATTACAGCGCGCAGACCGCTGTCCAGCAGGGCCCAGGGCGCGTGCTCGCGCGATGAACCGCAGCCGAAGTTGTCGCCCGCCACCAGGATCGTGCTTCCCTGGTTTTCGGCCTGGTTGAGCACGAAGTCGGGGTTCAGCTGCCCGTCCTTGCGATAGCGCCAGTCATGAAAGACCGCGTCTCCCAGCCCCTCGCGTCCGGTGGTGGTGAGATAGCGTGCCGGGATGATCTGGTCGGTATCGACGTTGTCCATATTGAGCACCACGGTGCGCGATGCGATGCGCGTGAGTTTTTCCATGGCCGCGTTTCAGGTCAGGAGTCCATCAGGTCGCGCGGATCCGCCACCTGGCCGCGTATGGCGCTGGCGGCCGCGGTCAGCGGGCTGGCCAGAATCGTGCGCGCGCCGGGCCCCTGTCGCCCCTCGAAATTCCGGTTGCTGGTGCTGACGCAAAGGCTGCCCGGGGATACCGTGTCGCCGTTCATGCCGATGCACATTGAGCAGCCCGATTCGCGCCACTCGGCGCCGGCGGCCATAAAAACCTCGTGCAAACCTTCGGCTTCGGCTTCGCGCTTGATCGATTGGGAACCGGGCACCACCAGCATGCGCACGCTGTCCGCGACCCGCCGCCCGCGCATCAATCCCGCGGCCGCGCGCAGGTCGCTGAGACGGGAATTGGTACAGCTCCCCAGGAACACGATATCCACGTCTTTGCCCAGCAACGGCTTTCCGGGCTCTACGCCCATGTAGGCAAGGGCCTTGTCCAATGCCGGATCGCCGCTGCCGGGCACCGGTTCGTCAATCTGCGCCGACATGCCGGGATTGGTGCCGTAGGTCACCATCGGGCGCAGCCCGCTGGTATCCAGATCAATTTCGCGGTCGAAGACGGCGGCCTCCGGGTCCTCCAGCGCGCTCCAGCGCTCCAGCGCCGCATCCCAGTCCGCTCCCGCGGGCGCCATCGGACGTCCGCTAAGCCATTCGTAGGTGGTGTCGTCCGGGGCAATCATGCCGCCGCGCGCGCCGGCTTCGATGCTCATATTGCACACCGTCATGCGCTGCTCCATGGTCAGAGCCCGAATGGTTTCGCCGCGGTATTGCAGGACCCGGCCGGTCCCGCCGCCCACGCCCAGCTTGCGAATGATCGCCAGAACCAGGTCCTTGGCGGTAACGCCCGTTCCCAAGCGCCCGGACACGTTGACCGCCAGGCCGCCCGGACGCCTTTGCAGCAAACATTGCGTCGCCAGCACGTGGCCTACTTCAGTGGTTCCGATGCCGAAGGCCAGCGCGCCGAAAGCGCCATGGGTGCTGGTATGGCTGTCGCCGCAAACAACCGTGTGGCCGGGCCAGGTGGCTCCCAGCTCCGGGCCCACCACGTGCACGATTCCGCGCTCGGGGCTGCCCAGGCCGCGCAACTCGACCCCGAACTCGCGGCAATTCTCGATCATCGCCCGCACCTGCGCCGCGGCCGCCGGCAGCGCTACTCGTCGCAGTTGCTCCAGCGTGTTGGCAGGCGCCGTGGGGGTGGAGTGATCCAGTGTCGCCAGCGTCCTGTCCGGACGCCGCACCGGCAGGCCGCGTTCGCGCAATACGTCATAAGCCTGCGGCGTTGTGACCTCGTGGATGAGATGCAGATCGATATACAGGACCGCCGGGGCGTCCCGCGTCTCGGGCACGACCTCGTGGGCGTCCCAGATTTTGCCGAGTAGCGTCTGTCCCGCCATCTCGAATCAGGCCTCGCTCTCAATACCCTCGACCGGCTCCAGCCAGCCCCGGGGGTCGGGTGTGCGTCCGTCAAACAGCCCGAAGAACGCGTCTTGCAGGGCGCGGGTCAGTTCTCCGGGCTTACCGTCGCCGATGGTCAGGCGATCCAGGCTGCGGACGGGCGTGATTTCCGCAGCAGTGCCGGCGAGAAACAGTTCGTCTGCAATGTAGAGAACTTCTCGTGGCATGGCCTCCTGGATGACCGGGATTCCCAACCGTTGGGCCAGCTTGATCACCGTGTCGCGGGTGATGCCGGGCAATATGGACGCGGAGTAGGGCGGGGTGTACAGCTTGCCGGCCACCGCCACGAAGATGTTCTCGCCGGCGCCTTCGCTGACCAGCCCGTCGTGGGTCATGGCCAGTCCTTCGACGTAGCCGTTCTGCTGCGCCTCCAGGGTAACCAGGACGCTCGACAGGTAATTGCCGCCGGCCTTGGCCAGTGTGGGGATCGTGTTGGGTGCGACCCGCTGCCAGGAAGTGCAGCACACATCGACGCCTTCGTCCGTTCCGCCTAAGTACGAGCCCCATTGCCACGCCGCCACAGCCACATGCACCGGCACGTCTTCGGATGGCAGGATTCTCAAATCGCCGGCGCCGCGGAAAGCGATTGGCCGTATATAGGCGCCGTCAAACAGCCGATTGCTCGCGATGACCTGCTGGCAGGCTGAGTTGACCTCGTCCGGGGTGAACGGAATGTTCAGCCGGTAAATCTTTGCCGAGTTATACATGCGCCTGGTGTGGGCGCGCAGGCGAAAGATCACCGGGCCCAAGTGGCTGGAGTAGCAGCGCACGCCCTCAAAAACCGAGGTGCCGTAATGCAGGGCGTGGGTCATTACATGCGTCTGGGCCTCCATGTACGGCTTCAGTTGGCCGTCATGCCAGATCCATTCGGGGTGTTGGTTCATGACGTTGGGGTCTCGTGTGCCTGGATGGAATACCGCTGGTGCGGTTTGTGCCGGATTTTAAGGCCCAAGGCGCCGGCGTGCACCCGGTTTGGGGCTCTTGCCCGATGCCACCCGCTCCTGCGCCCGCAGGGCCCGGTTCAGCACTTCGAGCAAGGCCTCCGCACCGGCTTCCACGATGTCGGTGCTGACCGCTCGGCCGCGATAGGCAATTTCGCCCCAGCGAGCGGTTACGCTGGCCTCGCCCTGGGCGTCCTCGCCGGTGGTCACGCTGCGAACCTCGAAGTGAATCAGCTCCACGCTCATTTCGGTGGCCCGCTCCAGCGCCTTGAAGGTCGCGTCGATGGGGCCGTCGCCGACCGCTGCCTCATCGCGCTGCTCGCCACTGTCGTGCTCCAGGCGCACCGCGGCCACGGCCAGGGTGCTGCCGCCGGTGTTGATACGCAGTTCACGCAGGCGCCACGGTCCGACCGCGGCGCCGTCCTTGTGCACGATCAGGGCTTCGATATCCGCATCGAACAACTCTTTCTTGCGGTCGGCCAGCTTCTTGAACTCAATAAAGGCCCGGTTGAGCTGATCTTCGCTCAACTCGAATCCGAGCTGCTGGGTCCGGTGGCGGAAGGCGTGGCGCCCGGAGTGCTTGCCCAGCACCAGGTTGGTTCGGTGCATGCCCACCGACTCCGGCCGCATGATCTCGTAGGTCTCGGAGTGCTTGAGCATGCCGTGCTGGTGAATACCGGCCTCGTGGGCGAAGGCGTTCTTGCCCACAATGGCCTTGTTGCGCGGCGTGTGCATGCCGGTGACGCTGGAAACCAGGCGGCTTGCCGGGTACAGCCCGGTGGTTTCGATGCCCGTGTCCAGGCCGAAGTAGTCGGCGCGCACCTTGAGCGCCATGACTACCTCCTCAAGCGAGCAATTGCCCGCGCGCTCGCCGATCCCGTTGACGGTACATTCGATCTGACGGGCGCCGCCGGCCACGGCGGCCAGGCTGTTGGCCACCGAAAGGCCCAGATCGTCATGGCAGTGGGCGCTCAAGATCACGTTCTCAATGCCGGGCACGGTGGCGCGCAGATGCTCGAACAGGGCCTGGAATTGCTCCGGCATCGCGTAGCCCACGGTGTCGGGGATGTTGACCGTGGTGGCGCCGGCTTCGACCACGGCGGTCACGATTTCGGTCAGGAACTCGGGTTCGGTGCGGGAAGCGTCTTCCGGGGAGAACTCCACATCGTCGCAGGCTTGCCGGGCCATCCGTACCGCCTCGACGGCCCGCCGCACGATTTCTTCGCGGGCCATTTCCAGCTTGAACTTGCGGTGAATCTCGCTGGTGGCGACGAATACGTGGATACGTTTGCTGGCGGCCGGCTCCAATGCGCGCGCGGACTGCTCGATATCGCCCTCGTGGCAGCGCGCCAGCGAGCAGATCGTGACTCCCTTGATGGCGCCGGCAACTTCGCGCACCGACTCGAAGTCGCCGGGCGAAGCCGCTGCAAAGCCCGCCTCGATGATATCAACGCGCATGTCCCGGAGCGTGCGCGCAACCTTGAGCTTCTCGCGCAGCGTCATGCTGCAGCCGGGCGCCTGCTCGCCGTCACGCAAGGTGGTGTCGAAAATGCGCACGCGATCCTGGTTGACTTGCTGGTTCATCTTGAGGCTCTCATAAGTAAGTTGGGCCCATAGAAAAAACCCCGCGTCCGGTGTTCGGCTGGCGGGGTTTCAAAAGAGGCTTTATTGTGTTGATCAGGCCTATCTCTTACCCCGCATTCGGCGCCCCGCAAGCAGAGCGAGCGCAGCAAGCCGCAGGCCGATCGCGGCATCGTGGGGGCTCAGGGTTGACCGGCTGATCTTCATGAGCGCCGATTATGCGCCATGCGGCCTTCGTGTCAAGGCCGCTGCTCCAAAAAAAAGACCCCTGGGAACGAGGGCTTCCAGCCCTCGACGAGGGCAAGATGCCCTCGCCCCATTGTTCCCCGCGCGTCAGCGCAGCGGCGCTGGCTGCGAAAACTCCAGGGAGCTGGCACTTCTTTCGGATGCAAGGCTATTGCTCAAATGAGCGGAGGCCTGTCCGCATTCCAGAGACTTGTTGGCCCGTTCTTTTTCCCGGTCTGTGTCACGCTCTTGAAACCTGCCGGGGCGCCAAGCTGTGCTAATATTCCCATCCTTACTTCAGGCTGATTTCTTGGGTCCGCCTGATGGTTATGTACCTGCTTTTTGGACAGGGGGAGCGTTTGATGAAGCCAATCTTTAGGGGGTTGTTTTGCGCCGGGGGCTTGCTTGCAGCAGCCGCGCTGGCCGGAGCGACCACGCTGGAAGAGGTCGAGGCCGTCCAGGCCGATCGCGCGCAGGCCGGCCGGCAGTCGCAGAATCGGATCAACGATATCGTCAAGGAAACGGATTCGATGGAGTCGCAGTACAAGAGAGTGCTGAAGGAATTGGAGGACTTTAAGGTCTACAACACCCTGTATGAGCGGCGAATTGCAGGGCAGGAGTCCGATATCCGCAAGCTGAACGCCTCCATCGACGAAGTGGACGCCACCGGCCGCGCGATCGTGCCGCTGATGATGCGCATGATCGAATCGCTGGAGCTGTTCGTCGAAGCCGACGCACCGTTCCTGCTGGATGAAAGGCGCACCCGCGTGGCGAACCTTTATGTCCTGATGGGGGACCAGGATGTCAGCGTCGCCGAGCAGTTCCGCAAGGTGCTTGAGGCTTACCAGATCGAGAACGACTACGGGCGCACGATTGAGGCGTACAAGACTTCGGTGGACCACGAGGGCGCGGAACTGGAAGTGGATGTTCTTCGCATTGGCCGCGTTGCGCTGATGTATCAGACCGCCGACCTTGGCGCGACTCGCGCCTGGAGCCGTGATTCCAAGACCTGGGTTGATATTGGTGGAAGTTATCGCAATCAAGTGCGTTTGGGGCTGCGTGTTGCGCGCAAACAGGTTGCCCCCGACCTGCTGTTGCTTCCCGTATCTGCACCGGAGGCCGGATAGATGTTTGTAAAGAGAATTTTCACCGGCGCCGTTCTCGGCCTGGCTCTTTGTATTTCCGTGCAGGCGCAGGAGGCGCTGACCCTGGACGAATTGCTGGATCTCGTCAAGCAGGGCGCCGTAAGGGACAATGCGGAGATGCGCGGCCGCGAAGAGCAGTTCGCGCAGGCTCGCGGGGAGCAACAGCGGCTGTTGAACGAGGCGAAAGCGGAAAGGGACGCCGAGGAGCGCCGAAGCCAGAGGCTGGAGAACAACTACACTGCAAACGAGCAGCGGATCACCGCTTTAATAGCGACTCGGGATGTACGGCTTGGGTCGCTCAAGGAGCTGTTCGGCGTAACCCAGCAGGTCGCGGGTGACGCGCGTTCCAATTTCGAAAACTCGGTTTCCAACGTGCAGTTTCCGGAGCGCTCGGAATTCCTGACCTCTTTGGTGGAAAAGCTGGGTTCCGGAATCGAGTTGCCGTCGATTGAGGAAATGGAGCGGCTGTGGTGGGAACTGCAGCGTGAAATGACGGAATCGGCCAGGGTTGTCAAATTCACTACCGACGTGGTCAGCCAGGCGGGCGAACGCGAGGCGACCGAAGTGGTGCGCGTAGGCCTGTTCAACATCGTCTCCGACGAAAAGTACCTGACCTACCGCACGGCGACCGGCAATGTCACCGAACTTGGCCGTCAGCCGGAACAGGGGCGCTACACCAACAGCGCCGGGGACATCCTCAACGCAGAGCCGGGAGAAATGGTCAAGTTCGGGCTCGACCCGACGCTGGGCGGCGTGCTCAATTCGCTGGTGGGCCGTCCTAACCTGATGGAGCGAATCCAGCAGGGCGCGTTGGTGGGATACCTGATTATCGCGCTCGGCATAATCGGTCTGCTGATTTCGCTTGAGCGCCTGGTGACACTGACGCTGGCCAGCCGCAAGGTAACGGCGCAATTGCGCAGCGATACGCCCTCAAGCGACAACGCGCTCGGGCGCGTACTGGCGGTGTATCACGAGAACAGGGACGTGGATACCGAGACACTGGAGTTGAAACTGGGAGAGGCCATCTTCAAGGAGACACCGAAGCTGAACCGGGCCCTGCTATTCATCCAGATCATATCGGTTGTGGCTCCGCTGATGGGGCTGCTTGGAACCGTTACCGGAATGATCAAGACCTTCCAGGCGATCACGCTCTACGGCACGGGCGATCCCAAGCTGATGGCCGGCGGAATCTCACAGGCCCTCGTCACCACGGTGCTGGGGCTGAGCGTGGCCATACCCATGGTTCTGCTGCATACGGTCGTTAGCGGGCGCAGCCGCAGGATCGTACAGATTCTGCAGGAGCAGAGCACCGGGATCATCGCCGAGCATTCCGAGGCGCAGCACAAGGCTGCTGCGGCCTAGTCCGAGAGAATTGGAGGAATTGCGGGAACGGTATAACTGACGATGTTTAACTGGTTCTACGACGCCTTTGAGGCGATCCGCGATTTTGTGGAGCTGGGCGGGGACGTATTGCTCCTTATAGCCTTGACCATCTTCCTGATGTGGATGCTGGTTTTCGAACGCCTGGTGTTCTATCGGTTGGAACTCAGGCGCCGGCGGGCGGCCCTTGAAGAGGCTTGGGAAGGCCGGTCCGAACGCCAGTCATGGAATGCGCACCAGGTCCGCGACCGGCTGGTTTCGGAGTACGACATGGCGGTGCGGCGCTCGCTGCCGCTGGTGCAGACCCTTGTGGCGCTGTGCCCGCTGCTCGGTCTGCTGGGAACCGTGACCGGAATGATCGAGGTGTTCGACGTAATGGCGATCGTCGGCAGCGGCAACCCGCGTTCCATGGCGTCGGGCGTTTCCAAGGCCACCATCCCCACCATGGCGGGAATGGTGGGCGCCCTTTCCGGCGTGTTCTGGACGACCTATCTCAACCGGCGCGCGGCGCGTGAGGTGGAAGACCTGGAAGAACACCTGACCATGGATCACTGACACCGCGTACGGACGCGGAAGATTACCTGGAGAAAGCTCTAATGCGCAGATCCATAATTCAAGCAGCCGGGGATGAATCCTCCAGCGAGATCAACCTCACGCCGATGCTGGACGTGGTGTTCATCATGCTTATCTTCTTCATCGTTACGGCGTCCTTCATCAAGGAGGCCGGGATTGACGTGAATCGCCCGGACGCGCCCACGGCCGTGCGGCAGGAAAAGGCGAATATCCTGGTGGCCATCAGCGCGGCGAACGAAATCTGGATTGATCGGCGCAGAGTGGACCCGCGCGCCGTTCGCGCCAACATCGAGAGGCTGCATGCCGAAAACCCCGAGGGCTCGGTGATCATTCAAGCGGACAAGCACGCGTTTACGGAGACCTTGGTTGGCGTCATGGACTCCGCCCGCCAGGCTGGTGTCTTCAACGTGTCGATAGCGGCCGCTAATGAATGACCTGCAACTCCTGTAGCGAACCGGGCAGGCAGCGGGCTGCGCTCCTTACGCATGGGAGTAAACTATCCATGTTGGTGTAAGTTCAGTAGGGGATGAAATGGCAAATCAAGAGCAGGTAGCAGGAAAGGTTCGGCGCTATTGTCTGGCCATTGCCGTTGGCAGTTTCGCCGCCGTATCGCTGCTATGGGTCATGCAGTATCTCATCGCCTCCGGTCAGGCTGCGGTCACCGAGGCTCGAGAGACGGGTTTCATTGAGTTTGTCCGGGTCGAAAAGCCACCGGTGGTGAACACTAAGGACAAAAGGCCGAAGAGGCCGCCCAGGCCGGAGGACGAGCCGCCTGTTTTTCCGTCTGAGGTCCGTGACGATGTGGGTGACGGTCCGGCTATGCCGGCGCCGCCGGAGGATCCGGCGGCGGAGGTAGGCTTCGGCGACGAATTGGGAAACTTGCGCTTAGCCGAGGGCGATTACCTGCCGTTAGTGAGGGTACTTCCTGAATTCCCCCGGACAGCTTTGTCTCGCGGGCTGGAAGGCTATTGCGACCTGGAATTTACCGTGACGCCGCTGGGGACCACGGCCGATGTCCGGGTGATTCATTGCACCAATAGCGTGTTCGAGCGTAATTCGATCCGGGCCGTGCTCAAGTACAGGTACAAGCCCAGAGTGGTAAATGGCACGCCTATTGCGGTTCCTGGCCTCGGCCTACGGATTACGTTCGACATCGCAGAATAGATCAGGAGGGGATGAAATGGCGGACCAAAAGCAAGTTACACGCAGACTCGGGCGCTACCTAATGGCCTTGGCCGTTGGCGGTTTCGCCGCCGTATCGCTCTTGTGGGTGATGCAGTTTCTTATCGCAACCGGCCAGGCGGCCATCACCGAAGCCCTGGACGCGAGTTTCCTGGAGTTTGTCCGGGTCAAGAAGGAGGAAGTGGTCGAGCGCAAGGAAGAAAAGCCTGAGCGCCCGCCAAAGCCCGATGAGGCGCCGCCGGATCTTCCGCAGATGGACATGGATTCCACGGACTTTGATTCCGCCGTGGGTGTGACGCCGGTGGATCCGGGCCTGGAGCTGGGCCTGGACTCCCAACTCGGAGATTTGAGCCTGGCCGAAGGCGATTATCTGCCGATCGTCAGGGTTGAACCCATGTACCCCCGCCGGGCCCAGTCTCGCGGACTGGAAGGCCATTGCATTCTCGAGCTCACCGTAACCGCGCTGGGCACAACAGCCGACGTGAGGGCAGTCGAATGCACCAGTTCGCTGTTTGAGCGCGCCTCGGTTCAGGCCGGGATCAAATTTAAGTACAAGCCCAGAGTAGTGAACGGAACGCCCGTGGCGGTTCCCAACGTGCGCTACAAGATGACCTTCCAGATTCAGGATTGACGCGCTGTGAAATCAAGGTTCAATTTTTTCTTCCCCGCGGTCCTGTGCCTGGTATTCCTGGCGCCGGTGGATCCGGGTCTGGCTCAGGAGGAGGGGGCAGAGCAGCAGAAGACCAAGCGCGTAGAGGCCTTGAGCGAAAAAGTCCACCGGCGGCTGTCCAAGGCGCAGGAGGCCTTGGAAGCCGATGATTTTGTGACCACGGAGGCATTGTTGCGGCAAATAACGGAACTCCGCGGTCTTACCCCGTACGAGCTTGCGCAGACGAACCGGTTCTACGGATTCCTGTACTTGAGGCAAGAGGATGACGCCAACGCCATAAAGGCGTTCCTTCGGATAATTGAGACAAACGGGCCGGACGTGATTGGCGCGGGGACTTACAACGAGACGATCTGGACGCTGGCGCAGCTCTACATTAGGGTGGAGAATTACCCCGAGGCGGTGAACTACTCCCGCCGATGGCTCAATTCACAGGAAAATCCGGCGCCCGGCCAGTACATGATTCTGGCTATGGCTCATTTTCAGTTGGATCAATGGCGGGAGGCTCTCGAGGTCCTTATGGTGGCGATCGATAAGGCCAAGGCTACCGGCGTGGAAATCGAAGAGAACTGGTGGCGCTACGTGCTTGCAGCGCACTGGGAATTGGAACAATTTCCCGAAGCCCTGGAAATCACCAAGATTCAAGTGGCTCAGTGGCCCAAGAAGAACTACTGGAACCAACTCCAGGGGCTATACGGAATCGTAGAAGACGAGCAAAGGCAACTGGCGGCATACTGGTGCATGCATGACCAGGGGCTGTTGGAGAGGAGTTCCGAATTGGTGGGCATGGCCCGGCTTTTCATGTTGGCGGAAAATCCTTACAAGGCCGGGGTGCTGCTGCAGGATGGCCTGGATAATGGCTTGATCGAAGAGAAAACCTCCACTTACAGGCTCCTGGCCCAGGCGTGGCAGCTTGCACGGGAAGACCGAAAGGCGGTGGATCCGTTACGCAAGGCCGCAGAAAGCGAAGAGGACGCGGAGGAAAAAGGGATTTTGTACTTACGTCTGGCAGAGACCCATAACGCTCTGGGCGATTACGATGAGTGTGCTGCCGCGGCCCGCACGGCCCTGTCCGAAGGCGAGCTCAAGATCGAAGGGAGAGCCTATGTCTCGCTGGGGCAGTGCCTTTTCGAGCAGGAAAAGTTCGATGAGGCGAGCGATGCTTTTACCCGGGCGATCCGCGACAGCGAGACGCGCCGCACCGCCACGAGTTGGCGTAATCATTTGAACAATGAGGTCAAGCGGCTTCAGGAACTTGAGCGCAAGCTGGCCGAAGCCAGTAAATAGTCGCATTCTCGCGGGCAAAAAAGGGTAGCGCCATGCCTACGGTGCATTTCATGGATTGCCACGGGAATCCTCGTGACATCGAGGTTCCCGAGGGCTGCACGCTCATGGAGATCGCGCTCGAAAACGACGTGGCCGGTATTGTGGCCGAGTGTGGCGGATGCTGCGCCTGCGCGACTTGCCACAGCTATATCGACTCAGAGTGGGTGGACCGGCTGCCGCCCGTCGATGACATGGAAGACGCCATGCTGGACTGCGCGCTGGAGCGCAAACCCAACAGCCGGCTTACCTGCCAGATTCAGATGACGGCGGAACTCGCCGGCCTGAAACTGCAAGCCGTCGATAACGAAGCCTGAGCCACGCACCTGGGAACGAGGGCTTCCAGCCCTCGTCGAGGGCTGGAAGCCCTCGTTCCCAGCGACGAGGGCAAGATGCCCTCGCTCCCAGCGTCGAGGGCTGGAAGCCCTCGCTCCCAGCGTCGAGGGCTGGAAGCCCTCGTTCCCAGCGTCGAGGGCTGGAAGCCCTCGCTCCCAGCGTCGAGGGCTGGAAGCCCTCGCTCCCAGCGTCGAGGGCTGGAAGCCCTCGCTCCCAGCGTCGAGGGCTGGAAGCCCTCGTTCCCAGTGTCGAGGGCTGGAAGCCCTCGTTCCCAGCGTCGAGGGCTGGAAGCCCTCGCTCCCAGCGTCGAGGGCTGGAAGCCCTCGTTCCCAGGGGGGCTAGAGTTTGCCTTCCTCGAATTCGCGGTGGACTTCCGCGACCGGAGGCATGCTGGCCACCGGGCCTTTCTCCTCCATCTCGTTCTGCACCACGCGCATTACGCGCTCAATGTAACGGCGGCGGGTGTCTTCCCGTTGGGCTTCAGCTTCGGCGTCCGGCTGAAAGGCGTCGATTTCCTCCTGCTTGAACAGGCCGCCTTTCTCAATCAGGCGCTCGACACTGTCGAGACGGTCGCGCAGCACCGACACTTCTCCGATCACGCTCATCAGGATTCCCAGTAGCCGATCTACGGCGGGATCGGAGAAATATCGCGGGCGCTTCCCCTTGGCGGTGCGGCGCAGGCGGGGCGCGTCCTCGCCTGAACTCATGCCCGAGTCCCGGCCAGCACCTTGAAGCTCATCTCTTCCTTGGAATAATTGCGCTGCGAGATGTCCAGCTCAGGCTTCATCAGTTGCAATCCGACTTCATCAGCCGGCCAGGCGGCCTTGCGCGCCTCGGCGACGAGATCGATGTCGGTCATGCAGCGGGCGAAGGATTCGTTGTTGTTGTAGCTCTCCCAGTCGTGCATGAACTGATCGAAGATGGTGTCGCCGCGGGGGATATCGAAGTGCAACATGCGCCCGCCGCTGCTCAGCAGCCGTCGCGTCTCGGCAAAGATGCGCGGCAGAGCTTTCTTGGAGGTCTCGTGCAGCATGATGTGCGAGACGATCAGATCGAAACTGCCGTCCCCATAGTCCGTGCGCTCGGCGTTCTGCTGGTTGAAATGCACCGCCACGCCCAGCGATTCGGCGCGTGCGTGGCCGTAACGCAACATGGGCGCGCCGACATCAATGGCGTGCAATTCGGCATCCGGGAACGCCCGGCCCCAAGGCAGCGTGCTGTTGCCCGCGCCGCAACCCATGTCCAGGATCTTGCGCGGCTTGAAGTCCGGCCAGATGCTGCGCATGCCTTCGCACAGCATGCGGCCGAGGAAGTCCGCCTCCGGTCCCCAGCCCCCGGCCATATACATCTGCAAGCCGGTCTCGTAGAGGGCGCCTGCCGTGATGTCATCGGAGACCTGGTCGGTGTGATAACCGCCGGGCTGAATGTGGATGTCGTGGACCGAGTGATAGCGTGGAATCTCCAGGTCCGGATTCAGCGTCAAGCTGCCGCCGGCGTCTCCGTTGGTGGAGCGGAAGCGTTCGATCATGCCATCGAGCTGCCGCTCGACCGTATCCACCGTCGCATCCCACATCATTTCCTGGCTGCGGCGGGTCATTGCGCTCCACAGCTGGTAGTACGGCTCGCTTGTCATCTTCTTGCGAATCTCGTCGCGATGCTGCGGCGGCCGCCCGGTCTCCTTCTCAATGGCCGGCTTGATCTTTTCCTCGTAGAGGGAGAAGTTGCCCGGCATGATCCTCCCCGAGAGATGAGCACGGAAAGCTCGCACGAAGTCCATGCGGGAAGCTTCGTCGTGGTTGGCGTCGGGCGTCAGGGCGTGAACGTTTCGAAACATTCGAATTGCCTCCCAAATGTTGGCTATGTTGGGCTGAATATTGAGGATAGCATGAGACGGCGGGTGCGATGAGTTGCGGACGTGCGCCGAGAGCCCCGGACAGTTACCTCTGTAGCCGTTCTTTGCCGCCTTCTTCCGGGAGTGTTGGAGCCATGGATGGCGGAACCAAGCTCCATGGATGGATTCATGCGTCTCCCGGAAGAAGGCGGCAAAGAACGGCGGAATCGAAGCGCCGGCCGAGGGTTGCCGAGGGCTGGAAGCCCTCGTTCCCAGGGGAAGGGCTCGGTCAAGGGGCGATCAGTTCCACCCACTCGCCGACAGGGCCTCGCCATATGCCCGCCTTACGCCCGTAGTATGGAGCGCCGGGCTGCCCGGCCAGCGTGTTCGGACCAAGCGAATCGGAAATAAAGCTCACCATGCTGATGGCCGGCGGCAGCCAGCCGTCCCGCACGGGACGTGGCGTTGCGTTTTCCGGCATGGAGTCGAGTTCGATCAGGTTGCTGCCGGACAGGGGCAGGGTACTGAGCATGAACCGGTGATCCGAAGGCAAACTGTACACCTGTCCCATGACCGTGATCTTTACCGGGCGCGGTTCGCTGTAGTGAAGCCCGAAACGCTTGCCCCAGCCCTCGCCGAGCATTTCCACGGATGGTCCGCCCAGAATCACGATAAAGGTCCGATCGACAAAATCCACTGCCTCGGGTACGTCGAATTCCGTCTTCCGCTTGAACATGGTGAGGTACAGGAACTCCGCCGCGGGGCCTTGCACCTGCATGGCGCGGATGGCGTCAGTGAAGGACAGGTCGGCGGGCGGACCCAGGATGTGAAAAGGCGTGCCCATCAGCTGTTTTTCCAGCGCGTCGGTGTCCTGGACGATCAACTCGGCGGCGTTCCAACCCCAGCACCGGAAAGCGCCATAGCCCTCCGTGGCCGGCTGCTCCACGAACCGGAAGTGAAAACCTGTGGACGTTTCCGGCGCCATCATCAGAAACTGCGCGCCTTCAACCGCTTCGGCTCCCCAGAATCCGGCCAGAGCGCCGGGAATTCGCCCACCGGCCGTCGCCCGGTAGCCGAGCAGCTCGTAGGCTTCTTCAATCGCACCCAGATCGGGCGCGGCTATGGTCACGCAGCAGATCGGGCCGATCATAGCGATGCCAGGTATTGGCGCGCCTGGTCCATGCTGATGACTTCGCCGAATTTCTTGCTGATATCGAACAGGTTGGCCTCATGCGGCCGCTCGTCGCGATCGCCGGTGGCCTCGCGCACGACGATCGGGATATAGCCGTATTGCAGCGCGTCCACCGTGGATGCGCGCACACAGCCGCTGGTAGTTAGGCCGCAAATGAGCAGGGTGTCTATTCCCAGGGACGCCAGCGTGGCCGCCAGGTGAGTCCCGAAAAAGGCGCTGGGATACTTCTTGGTGATGACGATCTCGCCCTCGGCCGGCTCCAGGCCCTCGCCGAAGGCGCAATACGGTGAGCCCTTGACCAGGTTGCTCAAAGCGGGGACCTTGCGGTAGAAGACGCCCCCTTCAATACCCGCCGAGTCATATTGCACGCAGGTATGAAAAATCGGGATGCCGGCGTTGCGGCATTCGCCCAACAACTTCACCGCCTGGGCTAATTCCTTCTCGACGCCCGCGTACAGCGAACACTCGGGATCCAGGTAGGCGCGGACGAAGTCGATGATCAGCAGTGCGGGGCGCGCTCCCGGCTCAAGTGAGCCGCCGAACCCGGCCTTGCTGTAATCCTGGTCCAGTTCTGCCATAGCGCTAGATAATCCCCCGTTCCTTAAGGCCCACAATTTTCTCGTCGCTCATTTCAAGCAGGTCGCGATAGATTTCATCGTTGTGTTGGCCGATCTCCGGTCCGGGAACGCGGACCTGACCGGGAGTGAGCGACAGCTTGGGCGCGACGTTCTGCATTTTCAACTCGCCGAACTTCGGGTGCATGACCGACACGATTGCCTCGCGCGCCTTGAAATGCGCGTCTTCGAGCATCTCCGGCGCCCGGTAGATCTTTCCGGACGGGACTCCGTGCTCCTCCATCAGCGCTTCCAGTTCAGAGGCGGTCTTGGTCACCGACCATTCGGCGATTAACTCGTCGAGTTCGATCTGGGTCTCGCCGCGGGCAGCATGGCTGCTGTAGCGCGGGTCTTCGGCCAGTTCCGGACGCCCCATGGCGGCGCTCAGGCGCTTAAAGACGCTGTCCTGATTGGCCGCGATCAGAAGATAGGTGCCGTCCTTGGTGGGGTATACGTTCGACGGCGCCACGCGGGGCAGTATGGAGCCGGTGCGCTCGCGGATGTAGCCGGCCTTCTGGTACTCGGTGACCAGCGATTCCATCATGTTGAGGACCGCCTCGTAAATGGCCGAATCCACGATCTGCCCTTCACCGGTTCGCTCGCGGTGATGCAGGGCCGAAAGTGCGCCGACGCAGGCAAAGGTGGCCGCAAGCGTATCGCCGATGCTGATTCCCACGCGGCTCGGCGGACTGGAGGGATCGCCTGCAACGTAACGCAGGCCTCCCATCGCCTCGCCGATGGCGCCGTAGCCGGCTCGTTGGGAGTAGGGGCCTGTCTGTCCATAGCCGGAGACGCGGATCAGGATCAAAGCGGGATTGATGTCATGCAATTCTTCCCAGGACAGGTTCCAGCGCTCGAGCGTGCCGGGGCGAAAATTTTCGAGCAGGAAATCCGCCTTGGCGATCAGTTCCTTGAGGATGTCCTGACCCTCTTTTTCCCGCAAATTCAAGGTGATCGCTTTCTTGTTCCGGGCAATAACCGGCCACCAGAGCGACATGCCGTGAGCTTTTTCCTGGCCCCAGTCACGCATTGGGTCAGGGCGGTCGGGTGCTTCCACCTTGATCACTTCGGCGCCGAAATCCGCCATCAACTGTCCGCAAAACGGGCCTGCCAATAACGCGCCCAGTTCAATCAGCCTGAGATCGGCCAGCGGGCCGGTCCTTTCCGTCATGTCGTTTTGTTCCCCTATAGTCCGAGATTGCCCGGACCTGCTTGCCTCCGTAAGCAGGCCAGGATGAAGTTTGACCGCACATTGTATAGAATACGTGCGCTTAGTTTGAGGGGACCGCAATTCAATGATTGCCAGCGCACGCCGCGTTTCGATAGTGGAGGTAGGTCCTCGAGACGGCCTGCAGGCCGAAAGGGTGCTGCCGACCGAGGTGAAGCTGGAATTCATCCGCCGCGCCGTCGATGCCGGCATCCGCAAAGTCGAGGCCGTGAGTTTCGTGCATCCCAAGCGGGTGCCCCAGATGGCGGATGCCGAAGATGTCGTGCGTGGTCTGCCCAAGGGCGACGATCTGACCTTTATCGGCCTGGTATTGAACCAGCGGGGATTTGAGCGGGCGCGGGATTGCGGAATCGACGAAGTGGGCATGGCGGTGGTGGCCAGTGATACCTACAACCGCCGCAACCAGGGCGTTTCCAGCAGGGAATCGATCGATGCCTGGCTGAAGATCGCCAAACAGGCGCGCAGCGCCGGCATTCGCGCCAACTGCATGGTTTCCTCGGCCTTTGGCTGTCCCTTTGAGGGCGAGGTCCCGCCGGAGCGCGTGGTGGAGTACGCCGAACGCATCGCCGAAGGCGACCCGGTGGAGCTGGGGATCGCCGATTCCATCGGCGTGGCGGTTCCCTCGCAGATTACCGACGTTCTGGGCACGATCTCCGAGCGGCTTCCCGGTTTGCCCATCAGGGTTCATTTGCACAATACGCGCAACACCGGCCTGGCCAATGCGCAGGCCGCGCTGGACGCCGGCGTGGCGTCGATTGACGCCAGTATCGGGGGAATCGGCGGCTGCCCATTCGCCCCCCTGGCGACCGGCAACATCCCGACCGACGACCTCCTGTACCTGCTGTCGCGGTCGGGAGTCGAGACCGGTGTGTCGCTGAAGAAAATTATTGCAACCAGTGGTTGGCTGAAGGACCAGCTCGGCCACGGCGAATTGCCTGCCATGCTGCCGCGGGCGGGGATATTCCCCGACGTGGCCATGGGTGCGCAGGCCTGAACTGAAATACACACGGGAGAAATAGCATGAGCTATCGCTTAGGCGTGGATGTGGGCGGAACGTTTACCGACCTGCTCCTGGTCAACGAGCAGTCCGGGGAGACCTACACCGCGAAAGTGCCCAGCACGCCGGAGGATTCGTCAATCGGCGTTTCCAACGGCATCAGCCGGGTTTGCGGCGACGCGGGTGTCGATCCGGGCGAGATTACCCACGTAATGCACGGAACGACAGTGGCGACCAACACCATCCTGACCGGCTCCGGTGCGCGAGTCGGCCTGGTGACCACCAAGGGTTACCGGCAGGTATTGCAGATCGCCCGTTCCTTCGTTCCGGGTGGCCTGGGCGGATGGGTGATCTACAACAAGAGCCTGCCGATTGCGCCGCTGGCGCTGACGATTGAAGCGGACGAGCGCGTGGGCGCCGACGGCTCGGTGGTGCGGGAACTCGACGTCGAGGCGCTGGAAGTCCAACTGAACAAGCTGGCCCGCAGAGGCGTCGAAGCGCTGACCGTATCGCTGATCAACTCGTTTGCCAATACCGCTCATGAGCAGCAGGTGCGCGAAGTCGCCGAGCGCATGCTTCCCGGCGTGCCGGTGTCCCTGTCTTCGGAAGTAGTCCCTGAAATGCAGGAATACGAGCGCACCATCACCACCGTCGCCAATTCCTACGTGCGGCCCAAGGTAGCCACCTACGTGCGCAACCTGGAGCAGCAACTCAACGACACCATGGGCGGCGTGCAGCTGCACGTGCTGCGGTCCGATGGCGGCCTGGCCTCGGCCGCGGCAGCAGAGGCCTATCCGGTCAACCTGCTGATGAGCGGCCCGGCGGGCGGCGTGTCCGGCGCGATCTGGATTGCCGGACAGTCCGGCCACCAGAACCTGCTCACCTTCGATATGGGCGGCACGTCCACGGACGTGGCGCTGGTGCAGAACGGTCAGGCGCAACTGCGCCGCGAGACCACCGTGGGCGACGTGACCGTACGCGCTTCCTCGGTGGACGTGCGCACCGTGGGCGCAGGGGGCGGCTCCATCGCCCACGTGCCGGAACTGACCGGCGCGCTGCGCGTTGGCCCGCAAAGCGCGGGCGCCGATCCGGGTCCGGCGGCATACGGCAAGGGCGGCGAAGCGCCGACCGTAACCGACGCCAACGTGGTGCTCGGCTACCTGCCCGCGGAGGTGCGGCTGGGTGGCGACATGAAGCTGGAGCGCGCCAAGGCCGAAGCGGCCGTGCAGACGATTGCAGATGCCTTGGGTTTGTCGCTTATGGAAGCGGCCTCCGGCATCGTGAGCCTGGTCAACGAGAACATGTACGGCGCGTTGCGCCTGGTGTCGGTGGAGAAGGGCCACGACCCGCGCGAATTTGCGCTGATAGCGTTCGGCGGCGCCGGGCCATTGCACGCCAACGCCCTGGGCAAGCTGATGAGCTCCTGGCCGGTGATCATTCCGCCGGGACCGGGCGTATTGTGTGCCTACGGCGATGCCACCACGCGGGTGCGCAACGAGGCTTCCCGCACGTTCATCAAGCGCTTCGGCCGCACCAAGGCTGAAGAGGCGGTGGAGATCTTTACCGACCTGGCCGAGCAGGCTTCAAAGGCCCTGGACCAGGAAGGCATCCCCGGCGCCGACCAGACACTGAGCTACCAGGCGGACATCCGCTACCACGGCCAGGGACTGCTGTTGACCGTCGATTTCGAGTTGGATGAACTGCGCGCTCAGGGGCTGGACGTCATTGGCAAGCCGTTCGACCGGATGCACGAGCAGCTGTTCACCTTTGCGCTGCCGGAGGACAAGGAACTCGTCAACCTGCGCGCGGTGGCCGAGGGCAAGCCCACCATGGTGCGCGCTCTCAAGGTCGCCCAGGGTGATGCCAGCCCGGCGGAGGCCGAGTTGGTCTCGCATGAAGTCTACGTGGATGGCGGTATGCAGCAAGCAATGCTGTATGACCGCTCCAAGCTGAAGGCCGGGAACGTCGTGACCGGACCTGCCATCGTGCTGGAGATGGATTCGACCACCCTGATTCGCCCCGGTCATGTGGGGCAGGTGGACGACTACGGCAACATCCTCATTACGCCTTCGAATTCCTGAACGGGAGCTACCCAATGCCTACACAAATCATAGAAAGCCGCCCACGCCCCTACAACCGCGTGGAGCTGGATCCCATTACGCTGGACATTATCGAAAACGCGATGCTCAACGCGCGCTGGGAGATGGACGCGGTGCTGTTCCGCACCGCCATGTCGCCCGGTATCCGCGAGCAGCACGACGAGTTTCCCATGATCGCCAACCTGGACGGCAAGATGGTCGTGGGCCAGTTCGGCAGTTTCATTCACGGCTTCAAGGAGGCGTACGACGGGACCATTGAGGAGGGCGACATGTTCCTCACCACGGACCCCTATGCCTGTAACGGGGCTGTGAGCCACGCCAACGATTGGCTGCTGCTGCGGCCGATATACAAGGACGGGCGTTTGATCGCCTACGCCTCGATGTTCGGCCACATGACCGACATCGGCGGCAAGGTGCCCGGCAGCCTGCCGACCGACGCCCGGGAGATCTTTGAGGAGGGCATTCGCGTGCCCCCGGTCAAGATCTACAAGAACGACGAACTTCAGGAAGACGTGCTGCGGCTGATTCTTCACAACTGCCGGCTGCCGCACTGGAATCGCAGCGACTTCAACGCCATCGTGGCCTCCATCCGCACCGCGGAGAAGCGGGTGCTGGAGATGGCGGAGCGTTTCGGCGATGACGTCTATTACTCCGCACTTGAAGAACTGCTGGATCGCAACAAGCGCGCCATGGGCACGCTCATCAACATGACGGTGCCCACCGAGAAGCAGTATTTCGAGGATTTCATCTGCGACGACGGGCTGGGCATGGGTCCGTACAAGATCAAGTGCGCGATGTGGCGCGAAGGCGAAAAGGTGATATTCGACTTCGAAGGCACGGATCCTCAATCCATCGGCTCGGTGAACTTCTACCTCAACGAGGAAATGTTCAAGATGTTTGCCGGCGTTTACATGATCATGGTCTTCGATCCACAGATCATGTTCAACGACGGGTTCTATGACCTGATGGAAGTGCATATCCCCGAGGGCACCTTGCTCAAGCCCAGATTTCCCGCGGCCTTGTCGTGCCGCACGCACGCCCTGGGCCGCATCTTCGATGTGCTCGGTGGACTGCTGGGGCAGGGCAACCCGGATTTCCTGTGCGCAGCCGGTTTCTCCGACAGCCCGCACTTCATGTATTCCGGCTACCGGCGCGCCGACGGCGAGTGGTACCAGCTCTACCAGATCGGCTTCGGCGGGATTCCCGGCAAGCCCTTCGGCGACGGCCCCGACGGCCATTCTCTGTGGCCGAGCTTCACCAATGTGCCCAACGAGTTTCTCGAGAGCTACTTCCCGTTGCGCATCGACATATACGAGACGCTGCCCGACAGCGGCGGTCCCGGCCAGCACCGCGGCGGCAACGCATTGCGGGTGGGATATTGCTTCCTGGAGCCGGGCGAGATCTCGATCCACGACGACCGCTGGCTGACCTATCCCTGGGGCGTCAACGGTGGGCTGCCCGGACAGCGCAGCCAAAAGACCCTGCACCGTGCGGACGGCAGCGAGGAGCTGCTGCAATCGAAGTGCGACCGGATCAAGGTAGAGCCGGGTGATCTGCTGTACTTCGACACCTGGGGCGGAGGCGGCTGGGGCGACCCGTTCAAGCGTCCGTCCGAGCAGGTGGGCTTCGACGTGGCCGCCGGCCTGGTTACCGAAGACGGCGCGCGGCGCTATGGCGTCGTGTGCAACGAAGACGGAGAAGTGGACGAATCGGCTACCGAGCAACTACGCGGCGAAATGGCGGCTGAACGTGGCGACACCCAGCTGTTCGATTTTGGCGGCACTACCGAAGAACTCAAGGCCCGTTGCCTGGACGAAACCGGCCTTCCCGCGCCCAAGGCGCCCGAATTCCCCACCTGGTTCCGCCCCGCCGCCTAACCCGGGGAAGAGGGCATCCTGCCCTCCCTGGGAACGAGGGCATCCTGCCCTCGGCGCAGAAGGTATGTTGCCTACAACTCGCGCATGCATCACTGCGTGGAAGTGGCGTATATAGGCAGCAGTGGTCGAAAATCTGTCGGAAACATTTTCTTATCTGCTGAGACACCGGTAGGAATATCCAAGCCTGCGAGGATGCCATGAAGAGAATTGTTCCTGTCTTGCTTTGCGTGGCTACACTGATGGCCGCACCAGCGCAGGGTGTCTTGGATGCTGCTGATAAGCAACTGCTTGAGGCGGTATCGCTAGGCCGCACACATGAGGTGCGCCTTCTGCTTGACGCTGGCGCGAACCCGAATATCCGCACGGAAGATGAAAGGACAGTGCTGTTTGTGGCAGTGAAAGCAGGCCGTGCGGATGTGGATGTTGTGCAGGCCCTTTTGGATGTTGGCACGGACGTGAATGCGCGAGATGCTGAGGGAGCGCTGCCCCTGCATTGGGTGATTTCAGACGAAAAAAGCGCAGTAGTGCAATTGTTTTTGAAGGGCGGCGCGGACGTGAATTCTAGGGACCATCAGGGCAGTACGCCACTACATCTTGCAGCGGTAAACGACTCCCGCGAAGTGGCGCGCCTGCTTCTGAATGCCAGTGCGGACGTGAATACGCGGAATACCACAGGGAACACGGCCCTGCATTGGTCGGTACTGTGGGGTCGCCATGAAATAGCGCGGCTCCTCTTGGATGCCGGCGCGGATATGAATACGCCTGATGCTGATTTCATTACTCCGCTGGATCTTGTGGATCTTGCCGGGGAGGAATTCCTGCGGCTCCTAGGCGCTGAAGCGAATGTGAATGCGTGGAGCGCGGAAGCGCGGAGAAGTCGGTTTGAGTTGTATAACTCCTGCAAGCCCATAGACATTTCCGTTGGCCTCCAACTTTCGGGGAACGAAGGTGTTCAAGGCCTGACCGAGGAGACTATTCAAGCTGCCTTGGAAAGCCGTCTGCGTGCCGCTCGTTTATACGATTCCGACGCGTCGAGTTACTACTTTGTTCGTGTTCATCTGATGGATGATCGTATTGGGGATAAGCATGTTGGGTGGGTGTACGGCACCAACGTCAGCTTCAACAAGTGGGTCTGGGACGAAGTGTCGGGACAACGTAGATTCGCATCGACTTGGGAGCGGTCGAGTATGGGGATAGCCTCTTCAGCAGAGTCGGTCGGAGAATCCATTTTGGGCAATGTACGAGGGTACATGGATCAGTTCCTTGCCGAGTATCTGCGTGTGAACGAGAAGACGTGCGAATAGGATTCAGCCGCCCGGACGGGAACGCAACAAGCGACAGGAGTGCTGGGGCTTCAAAGGCAAATAAGCATCTCCTTTTTGCACAGATTTCCCAAAACCGGTCGCCGAGAATAACAACTCGGGGTTTTCCCTCGGTCGTGACAGTGGGCAAGGAATAAAGTAATGAAAGACGAATTTCCCTCGAACCGAAGAGGTAGCTGTCAGGCAAGACCATATCTTCGCAGCTAACACCGCACTTTCCTTCGGGGCGGGCAAGCTGGTGTGTAACTCGTTCTGAGCGAACGAATTAAATTGGTCACTGAGTTCTGCATGGATTCCTCATTTGGCAGAACCATGAACGTCTCGCCAGGGTGGTATTCAAGGCGTTTTCCTGCATATTCCGGATTTAACAATTCGACTATTTTTCGCAGTTGATCGTCAATTAAACCGCCCTCAGGATAAATGCCCGCCTGCTCCACGCACTCTTCCAAGTCATGTCCAATTATTTTCGCCGACGGATGAGGATGGGGGGTATGCGGCTTCTCGGCACGACAAACAGTAATCCAGAATGGATTGCGGATCTCAATCGCCGGGAAGGCATTGCTGAATCGTGCGCTCAATAATATGCACTATGGTGGAGCGTGCTACTCTAATAATTGCGCACCGAAGAAGAGTTGCCAGGATCAACCATCCCCTTTACGTATGAACCAGCGCGCTATCTGCCAGGCGGCGGTTCTTGCTTTGTTCTTGGTAGGTCTCATCGGATGTGCCGATTCCGACGAAATGTATGACAGGGGCTACGGCGATGGCAATGCTGTTGGTTACAACCTGGCTTGTGCAACCGGTGCCTCGAACGTCATTTGGGATCGCTTCGATAACGAACAATACGCCCGCGGGTACGCTGACGGGATGGAAGACGGCATCAGAGAATGTCTGGCTGGCGACCCGCCGTAAAGTGTCCTTCGCAAGGCAATTTCGGAGTTAAGGGAAGTGGAAAGCGTGGTCGGCCCAGGTTGAGTGCGAAGCGAACAGCTTCACATGCTCCATTTTCTGCGCGGAAAGGCTGCCCAGGGGAGCCCCGAGCCTGCTGCGCGGCACGGTCTGCAGATGATCGCAATTCACCGCGCATTACCGAGGCGGGCCATCGGCCTTGGAGAGGGCGACTTCGCTTGGGATGTTCCGAATCGTGGTAGTCAAGGGCGCAACGGTTACTTCGCCCAGAACAGGGATAATTGAATCCCGCGTGAGAATCAATACAGGCCTGCGCTTGTCCGGTTGGGCGAAGCGGTACCAGCGGATCTCTCCACGACGCACTACTCTTTACTCCATGCTTCATCGCCCCACGCCCGATCATCTTCCTGAACCTTGAACTCACCCGGTGCGGACGGCATTTGGCGGGATCCGGCCCGGTGACGCTCCTCCAAGTCTTTTTCTTCGTGCCGCCTCCGTCCGGGCGCGGCAGGCGCATCCAGGACGGTGGGGCGGACTGGCATCACGTCCTCTACCAGGAGATACGCACCGGATACTGGGCGACCAGGCGGTCGGGCGTGAGCAGAACCATGCCGTGCTCTATCGCCTGGCATACGAGGATTCGGTCGAACGGGTCCTTGTGAAGCGGAGGTAAGCGGTGCAACTGAAGGACGCTTGCCTCGTCGATGGGGAGGCTGAGAAAGCCGTGGCTTTCTCTCTGTTTCGGCAGGAACACCTCGGACGGCTGTGGAAGCGGCAGCCTGCCGAGGTGATGCTTGACGGAAATCTCCCAGATCGAGGCGGCACTCACGTAAACTTCGTGCGCCGGATCGGACACTGCGGACCGGACGCTCTTCGGAAGCCGGGAAGAGTTCTCTATCCACCAGAGAAAGGTGCAGGTATCGAGAAGCAGCCTCACTTTTCAGGCCGAATCAACCGGCCTTCGAAGGACTCGATGATGTCGTCGGGCAGCGGCTCGAAGAACGAATCAGGGACCCTGAACTGCTCCCGGGCCAATCCGACCGGGCGCGTCTTGCTGCGCGCCCGCGGGAGGGCGCGGATTTCGGCAACCGGCTCGTTGCGGCGGCACAGCAGGATGATCTCACCGTCCCGAAGTCGAGCGATGTATCGGGACAGGTGAGTCTTGGCTTCGTGCATATTGAGTCGAATCATGAGTCGAATTCTAGTTCACTTCTCAACTCGAAGTCAACCGAGACCTTGTCCCGCAGCACGACGAAATCGACTTCCCGCCGGTCGGTATCCCGAATGAATCGGAGTTCCATTCGATAGCCTTCGGTGTCTTCCTGGTGATGACAGTATTTCAGCAGGTGGCAGGCAACCAGATTTTCGAACCGCTCGCCTTGGCCGGGACCCTGTGACCAGTCCCAAAGATAGAGCTTGGTTTCCTTCTTTACCGCCCGTATTCGCGGCGCGCCGAAGGGGGGAATGCGAAAACACACGTACAGCTTCTCCAGCATCGTCAGCCAGCGCGCGACGGTCTGATGCGCAACCTGCAGGTCCTCGCTCAGGCTGCGAATCGAGAGAGGCGATCCGACCCGATCCAGTTGACACCCTTCTTCAAATGACGTCATTATGGCGTCGTGCCCAGGAAAATCCGGGATTTGGCGAAACTCTTGGAAAAAGCCGGTTTCCGGCGCAAGCCCGGAAAAGGCAGTCATCAAAAATACATCCACCCCGATGGCAGGCAACTTGTCCTGTCGGGCAAGGATGGCGATGACGCCAAACCCTATCAGGAAAAGCAGGTTAGGAAACGGGTGTAGCCAATGACAAAATCACTTATGGACACCAGGCATTACAGCGCCCTGATTGAATGGAGCGACGAGGACGGCTGCTTCATCGGCAGCGCCTATCCCCTGGTGGGGCAGTGTTGCCACGGCGAGACGCGAGCGGAAGTCGCGGGCAAGCTGGAGGCGATCATCGAGGATCTGCTGGACGATCCCGACTGGCTGAAGAACGTGCCTGAAGTCCCGGCCAAGGAGTATTCCGGCAGGATTACCTTGCGTGTCAGCCCGGAAGAACACAGACTGCTGGCCGCCAAGTCCGCCTCGCGAGGTATGTCTATCAACCGCTATCTCAAGGAAAAGACGCTCGGGTAATCTCTATACCGTCGCTTTCCCGGAGGTGGCACACGCCGGGACGAATTGCGATCGGAAAAGCTCTCAAGGGCGAATGCGTGGAAGGCGAAGAAGCCGATCCAAAGAGCCTGAAAGAAGCGGGCCAGCTTGAAAATTTGGCGCGCATCGCTGTCCGCAGATTCCAGTTCCGCGCCATGGCGCCGCGCGCAGGCTGCGAGCGCCACGTCCGCCGCTGGAACGGTCACCCCTTGGGCACGGGTTGTTTACCGGGGTAATGGGTGAGATAATCACTTGGTCAATCCGGGGGTGCAAAAACATGGAAACCATCGAATCCAAGGTCACGTCTCAAGGACAGGTATCAGTCCCCGCTCCCGTGCGGCAGAAGTTGGGATTGGCGCCCGGTTCAAGAATCGAATGGCGCGAGAAGGGCGAGGAAGTCGTGGTGCGAAAGGCTTCGAAGTACTCTTCAAGAGACATCCACAAAGCTGTCTTTGCCACGCCCCAAGACCCCGTTGATATTGCCGGCATGGATGCCGGAATTCGGTCCCGAATCCGGCGCGAGCATGCGGGCCGTTGACACGAATGTACTTGTCCGGCTGATCGCAAGAGATGATCCGGTACAAGTAGCTAGCGCTGAAGCTTTCGTCACACCCGGGGCTTGGGTTTCGCTTCTCGCGCTGGCAGAGACGGTTTGGGTGCTGGAGTCCGTGTACGGACTGGACCGACAGCGGGTCGTCACCGTCATCGGCATGCTTCTGGAGCACGATCGAATGACGCTTCAGGATGAAGATGCCGTCAGGCGGGCGTTATCGGCGTTTGAGCAGGCGGGTGCTGCCGGCTTTTCCGATTGCCTCATTATTGAGGTCGCTCGAAAGGCCGGACATCTCCCGTTAGGCACCTTCGACAAGGCCATGGCGCGAATAGACGGCAACAAGCGTCTTTGACTTTCCTTGGCCAAGCGGGCCGGGCGAAGGGCAGGTAGCCAAGTTGGTCGAGGATGAGCAAATCACGTCGGCACAGTTGGTCGGCGGTCCGTCCTTGGCGGCCGTCGCGCGCTCGGCATCGAGGTGATCGACCAGATCCACGACGCTGTAGCAGCGTAACCTCCATGGAGCCGCCTCGAATGCACGCCACTGCGCCGAGTTCAGGATCACTTTCCAAGGATATTGGTGTTGGCGGAAAGCTCCATCAGCCCAAGGCCAGCGCGAAGCGAACAGCTTGTGCCACTTGTTCCATTTTTTGCGTAGACAGGCTGCCGACCGGCGCGCCGAGCCTGCCGCGCGGTACGGTCTGCAAATGATCGCAATTGACCGCGCATTCCCGAGCAGGGCCATCTTCCTTGGAGAGCGCTACTTCGCTGGGGATGTTCCGAATCCGGGTGGTCAATGGCGCAACGGTTACTTCACCCAGACTGGGAATAATCGAATCCCGCGTGAGAATCAACACAGGTCTGCGCTTGTCCGGTTGGGCGAAGCGGTACCAGCGGATCTCTCCACGATGCATTACTCTTTGCTCCATACTTCATCGCCCCAGGCATGATCTTCTTCCGCAACCTCGAACTCGCCGGGTTCGGAAGGCGTTCTGCGGTATCCGGCCCTGTGACGCTCCTCCAGTTCCTTTTCCTGGTAGCGCTGCAAAGCGGCCCGCAACGCGTCGCGCGTGAACCCGGAGCGTGTGGCGCCGATGCGTCGGGCGCAATCGTCCACCTGCGCCGCCAGTTCGGCATCCATGGTGATTTGTATGGTTCGCATAGTTATTTCTTCCACTATTTCAATAGATACAGGAATCAACAAATCATACATGAATGGAGAATGGCTTTAACCGACGGAATCCATACTGAAGTGGACTTTGACTCCTGAGTTCTCCATGCGATTGCACAACGGGCGCATCCTTGCGCCAACCCGATAAGACGACGCTTCTCCGGCCTTATTTCGGGGTTATGCCGCTTCGGGTCAGATGTCATTGATCGCGCGTACGTCGGCGAGCAACTCAAAATCGCTGTCCGCCGATTCCAAACTGGCGCCATGGCGCCGGGCGCAGGCTGCGATGGCCACGTCCGCCGCGGGAACGGTCACCCCTTGGGCGCGAGCGCGGCGGGCAAGATCGTAAGCGGCTGACCAGACATCTTCGTCCATCGGAAGGAGAGGAAGCGCCTTCGCGAAACGTCGCAGCACTCGCTGCTCGCGGGCGCCGCGCGCTCCGTTCCACAGTTCGAGTTGTACGATCGGACACCAACAGGCGTCTCCGGATCTCAGCGCGGCTTCGACACGGTTGCTGATTTCCCGGTCGCCATCGGGTCGCAGCATATGAATCCACGAGGACGTGTCAATCAGAATCAATGGATGCTTCCCGGCGCCGGCGCTGCTCACGAAGATCATCCGCCGTCATCAGGTCGGGACAGGTGCCCGCAAATTCAGCGAGTGCGGCTATACGCCGGCGCTGGTTGAAGTCCGCAATGGCGGTAACCACCGCTTCCCGCTTGGTCTTTGCTCCCGTAAAGCGGATGGCATCCGAAAGTTCACTGCGAGGAATATCAATCGTTGTTTTCATGCGGATATCTTAGCGTATTCTGTAATCCAATGTAGTCGATTCAGAAATATTCAAGCGCGGATCAATGCACCAATTGTGCGACTCTCATCAATCCAACATCAGGCCTTGCAGTTGCTGGTGCAAATCTACCATTGTGTCGTTTTCGGTGTTCCTGGCGACAAAGGTTTTTCCCACAGCCGCTTCGTTGTTCAATACCGTAACCGCGACATTTGCCAGATCTTCTCGTGTTAACAAACGGCGCCCCGACCCGCCTTGTTCAAGAACAATGGGTTCTTGGCCACCGGGTTCATCAACGAGGCCCGGCCCGCGTACGATCGTATAACCAAGACCGGAGTCGCGGAGGTAATCCTCGGCGCGTCCTTTCCATATCAGGACATTGCCAAACCTCCTGTTTAACGGCGAATCCGGGTTCCCCGCGCTGGCCGCTGAAATCATCACATAGTGTTTTACGCCGATGTTCCTGGCAGCATCTATGAGATTACGGCTTCCAATCCAATCCACATGCTCTGGATCATTTGGACCATGCGGTTCAGTTGCACCATAGGCCGTTATTACAAAGTCGACATCCTTCACTGCAGCATCTACGCTTTCTGCGGAGGTTATGTCCATACGCCGCCAAGAGAAGCTACCTCCAACCTTTTCTGCGGCTCTATGGGGATTACGGCTGGTCGGCAGAACCTCGTATCCTCTCTCTTTTAGCATCGCAATGATAAAGCGGCCTGTTCCGCCCGAGGCCCCCACCACGAGAACCCTCTGCTTTTCTTGTGAAAGCGCCGGGGTCAGCAGGGTTAGGCCAATGACCATGGACAAGAAGTAACGCCTGGCAACAATGCTCTCCATTGGAAATTCCCATTGTGTGCCAGTTGCGCGATATTGTCTCTGGAAAGGCTTTCGATCGGCGCCCCGAGCCTGCTGCGCGGCACGATCTGCAAACGATACACGAAAGCGTCGGCATGCCCGAATCTCCCCAGTAGCGTTGGCAGCGCATCCAGCAATAGTGCCCGGTGCATCTCCGCCCGCTTTACGTTCTGATCAAGAAGTAAGCGTAACCTGAAAAGCCATGCCATTGGACCGACTCCAGAATTGGCATGAGACGGACTTCACGATGCGTGGTCATGCGAAGAGGCGGGCTTGCGGCAGTATGATGGGCAGCCGGAGTTCGCGGAAGGGTGAGCAATGAGCGATAGGCACAACGAACCCTGGTGGGCCGTGGTCGGCGCCGGGGAGGGCGAATCCCTGTGGCAGCCGATGCCTTCGCGGGGCTACGTGGATCTCAAGTTAACGCCCGAGAATACGCCCTACGACGGCTTTACCTCCGGCCTGCAATTGTTGCCGCCGGGCTGTCACGTTCGCGAGCATGGCCATCGGCGCAACCACGAACTGATCTTCGTCCACAAGGGCAGCGGACGGGTGGAAATCGAAGGCCATGAGTACCTGATCGCCGAAGGCAGCACTGTCCTCTTCGGCCGCTATGCGCGTCACATCATCGAGAACACCGGCGACACGGATATGGAGTTGTTCTGGGTGTTCCTGCCGCCCGGATTGGAGCACTGGTTTCGCGGCATCGGAAGAAATCGCCGCCCGGGCGAACCGATGCCCGAAGCCTTTCCGCGTCCAGAGGGCGTTGAAGAACTCATGGAACTGATGCAGTTCGTTCCGCCCGCAACACCGATATCCGACCAGGAGAAATAAGTACCATGTATCCCGCTTTCACGCGCTTTGCCGCTCTTCCCATCGTGATGGCCATTTGCGCATGTGCCGGCCAGCCGCAGGGTTCCGGCGCCTACGACCAGGCGGCCGCCAAAGACGAAATCTGGGTCAAGGAACAGGCAATTTATTCGGCAAGAGGCCGGGGAGACTTGCAGGTATATATTGATAACGCCTCGGAGCACTACATAGGTTGGCCGCCGGGCTGGCCAACTCCGTCAGGCATCGAGCAATTGCGTTCGGGCGCGGCACAGATGAGCGGAATGGACCAGGAAGAACTCGCTATGGAGTTCGAGGACATCGCTTTTTCAGGGAACACGGCCGTCATTTACTACAGCACGCACCGAACGCGTTTGCCGGGCGGGGAGGCCGTAGATCAGCGCTTCGATATCGTCCACGTATGGGCTCGGGAAGAAGGCACGTGGAAACTGCTTGGAGCGCTGGGCCGCACCAAGCTGCTGCCCGCCGGTTAACGAGGTTGTCCGCACTCCCTGGGAACGAGGGCTTCCAGCCCTCGGCGAGGGCAAGATGCCCTCGTTCAAGGATTCGAGGGCAAGATGCCCTCGTTCCCAAGGTGTTCCCTGCGCGTTAGCGCAGCGGCGCCCGTCGCAAGAGCTCCTGGCAGAGAGGCCATTGGACGGGGGCTTCGTGAGCCGCGAATTGTGGGAACGGTAAGCTTTTCTCCACCCTGCTGCCTCTCGCTGGATCTCGAGGTCGGCAAACAGGACCACCGCATCCACGCCTTCGCCGCGGTGCGCCCGGATAGTGGCCAGCGCGTGGTCTTTCGCAGTGGGGGCTTGGCGGAGGCTTTGGCGGGATTGGACGAAATTGCCAATGGGGCTGCCTTCCTGCTGGGCCACAACCTGATTGCTTTCGACCTGCCACACCTGAAAGCGGCGAAACCGGATCTTCGGTTGTTGCGGCTGCCGGTGGTGGATACGTTGCGACTCAATCCCCTGGCCTTCCCTCGCAACCCCTATCACCATCTCGTCAAGCACTATCAGAACGGACAGCTCAAGCGCGGACGCTTAAACGATCCCGAACTCGATGCCCGGCTCACGCTGGAGGTCTTCCATGACCAGCGGAAAAACCTGCGGAAAGCTCCGCCGGACCTTCTCCTGGCCTGGCACTGGCTGACCACGGCGGAAGGCGATGGGGCCGGCCTCAACGGTTTCTTCTCCGATCTGCGTCAGTCGCAAAGACCCTCGGACACTGAGGCTCGGGCCGCGATAATGAGCCGGCTGGAGGGTAACGCCTGCCTGACCCATGGCCTTGATATCACCGCGGACGCGGCGCTTCCCGGCTGGGCGTTGGCCTATGCCCTGGCTTGGCTTTCGGTGTCCGGAGGCAACTCGGTCATGCCGCCGTGGGTGCGTCACCAATTCCCCGGGGCGGGGCGACTGGTTCGCCGGTTGCGGGACACCGCCTGCACCCATCCTGACTGCGTCTGGTGCCGGGAGAGACACGACCCCCGCAAGGAGCTACGCCGCTGGTTCGGTTTCCCGGACTTCCGCCCGGAGCCGTCAGGCACTGACGGGCGTCCCATGCAGCAATCCATCGTTGAAGCGGCCATGGCCGGTGAGCATGTTCTGGGGATCCTGCCCACCGGCGCCGGCAAATCGCTCTGTTACCAGATCCCGGCGCTTTCCCGTTACGACAAGATCGGCGCACTGACGGTGGTGATCTCGCCCTTAGTGGCGCTCATGGCGGACCAGGTGGCAGGGTTGGAGGCGCGTGGCATCGGTTCGTGCGTGGCCATCAATGGGCTGTTGTCCCTGCCGGAACGGACCGATGCATTGGACCGGGTCCGGCTCGGGGATGCAGGGCTGGTGCTCATCTCGCCCGAGCAGCTCCGCAACCGATCCCTCCGCCGAGTGTTGAATCAGCGCGAGATCGGCGCCTGGGTGCTGGATGAGGCCCACTGCCTCTCGAAATGGGGGCACGACTTCCGGCCGGATTATCGCTACGTGGGGCGCTTCATCCTTGAAACGGCGGGAAAGGAGCCGATTCCGCCGGTGCTGTGCCTGACCGCCACCGCCAAGCCCGATGTCGTGGCGGACATCGCGCAGCACTTCCGGGACGAACTCGGCGTCAAGCTGCAGGTCTTCGACGGTGGCGCCCATCGCACCAACCTGGAGTTTGCGGTGGTCCAGACGACCGGAGCAGAGAAGTTCCCGCACATCCACCAGATTCTGATGGCTCACCTATCGCCGGATGCGCCCGGAGGGGCCATCGTCTATTGCGCGACGCGCCGGCAAACCGAGGAGGTGGCGGAATTCCTGCAGAACAAGGAGGTGGCGGCAGGTCACTTTCACGCCGGGCTGCCGCCCGAGACCAGGAAAAGCGTGCAGCAGCGCTTCATCGGGGGCGAGCTGCGCGTGATTGCGGCCACCAATGCCTTTGGCATGGGCATCGACAAGCCGGACGTGCGGCTGGTGATCCACGCCGACATCCCCGGTTCGTTGGAGAACTACTTGCAGGAGGCCGGCCGCGCCGGACGAGACCGGCAGAAAGCGCGCTGCGTACTGCTCTATACGCCGGACGACGTGGAGAAACAGTTCGGCATGTCGGCGCGTTCACGGCTCACCCGGCGGGATATTCACGGCGTCCTGAGAGCGCTGCGAAACCTGGACAGAAAGAAACGTCTGGGCGGCGAGGTCGTGGCCACGGCCGGTGAGATCCTGGGCGAGGACGACGAAAAGGTGTTCGAGAGAGATTCCGCCACCGACGACACCCGCGTGCGAACCGCTATCGCCTGGCTGGAGGAGGCGGTTCTGCTGACGCGCGAGGAGAACCGGGTGCAGGTGTTTCCTTCGTCCCTCCGGGTGAACTCGGTGCAGGAGGCGCGCGCCAAGCTCAAGAATAAATCCATCAGGGATGACTATCGCCGCCAATTGCTGGCCATCGTGGAGACCCTGATTGATGCAGATGCAGACGAGGGCATCTCCACCGACGAACTGATGGGTGTCTCGGGTATGAGCACTGAAGGCGTGCGTGGCGCCTTGTACGATCTGGAGCGGCTCGGCATCGCCAGCAACGACACGGCCCTGACTGCCTTCGTCCACGCCGGCGTGGAGCGAGCGTCGCGCAAGCGCCTTGAAGAAGCGGCGATCCTGGAAACCGCTCTGATCCGGCACCTGCGCCAAGCGGCGCCGGATCTGAGCAAGGGCGAAGCATCGATACTGCACTTACGCGTGGCGGCGCAGGTTCTGAGGGACGAAGGCGTGACCGATCCGCTGCCGGAACGGCTATGGCGCATTCTCCGCAGCATCGCTTCGGATGGCCGCGGCGAAGGAGGCGGCGCCGGCAGTATCGGAATACGAAAGCGGGATGCGGAAACCGTGCAAGTGAAGCTGCGGCGCGGGTGGCCGGCATTGGAGGAGACCGCGTTGCTCCGGCGCGAGGGTGCGAAGCGCTTGCTGGAGCACTTGCTTGCCTGCCTGCCGCCCGAAAGCCGGGGAACGGATCTGCTGGCCGAGACTACTCTAGGCAAACTGTTGGGCACGCTAAGAACCGACCTGGTTCTGAACAGCAAGGTCAGGAAGCCCGACAAACTGTTGGATCGCGCCCTCTTGTGGCTGCACGAGCAGGAGGTTATTCGCCTCAACAAAGGTTTGGCGGTATTCCGCCCGGCCATGACCATCCGGCTGGAGTGGGAGCATCAAAGACGCGGTTTCGCCAATGCCGACTTCGAACCGCTCAAGCTCCACTACCGGGGGCAGGTGCTGCAGATCCACGTGATGGAGGAATTCGCGGCGCGGGGCCTCAAGGCCATGGCGGATGCTCTGCGTCTGGCCATGGACTACTTCAGCCTGAAAGAGGAGGATTTCCTTCACCGCTGGCTGCCCGGGCGGGACAGGGAGATCGCGCGGGAGACCACGCCCGAATCGTGGCGGGCCATAGTAGAAAGCCTGAAGAATCCCGTCCAGCAACGGATCGTCGCGGATGATCGAGAACAGGCGAACGTGCTGGTGCTTGCCGGCCCCGGTTCCGGAAAAACGCGGGTGCTGGTGCATCGTATCGCCTACCTGGTGCGCGCGCGGCGCGAGAACCCCCGAGGCATTCTGGCCCTGGCCTACAACCGGCATGCGGCGGTCGAGATTCGGCGCCGTCTCAAGGAATTGATTGGGGATGACGCCCTGGGAATAACCGTGCTCACTTGCCACGCTCTCGCCATGCGGTTGGCCGGCGCCAGCTTCAGCGGAAGGGCGGAACGCCCGGGCAGCGAGGATTTTCAGGAGGTGATGCGGCGGGCAGTGGCCCTGCTTCGCGGGAAGGGTCTGCCACCGGAGGAAGCGGACGAGCGACGGGAGCGGCTCCTGGCCGGCTTTCGCTGGATTCTCATGGACGAGTACCAGGACATCGACGCGGATCAGTACGAGTTGATATCGGCCCTGGCGGGACGCACACAGGAGGATGAGGACCGCAAGCTCACACTCTTCGCGGTAGGCGACGACGACCAGAACATCTACTCCTTCAAAGGCGCTTCGGTGGAGTTCATCCGCCGCTTTGAAGCCGACTACGGGCCGAAGGCCGCTTTCCTGACCGACAACTACCGTTCCACCGGCCACATCATCTCGACGGCTAATGCATTGATCGAGCCGGCGCGCCATCGGATGAAGACTGAACATCCCATTCGCATCAACCGGGCGCGCGCCAAGGACGCTCCCGGGGGCATCTGGCATGAACTGGACCCAGTGGGCCAGGGCCGGGTGCAGGTTCTTTCGGCGCGGCGCGATCCGATCTCGCAAGCGTGCGCCATGATGACGGAACTGCAGCGTCTGGCCCAGTTTTCGCCGAATTGGGACTGGTCGAAGTGTGCGGTGATCGCTCGTGAATGGAGGTATCTGGATCCAGCACGCGCGTTCTGTGAAGTCCACCGCGTCCCGGTGCAGATGGGCAACGAAGAGCTTCCGAACTTCTGGCGCCTGCGGGAGACCCGGGCGCTTGTTGCGTGGCTGCGTGAACACGAGACTCGTTTGGTGAATGGCGCGGATCTTCGCAGTTGGGCGGATACACGCCCCCAGAGTTTGTGGTTGGATCTGCTGCGGGAAGCCTTGGAGGAGCACGCGCTGGAAACTGGTGGCGCGGAGGTGCCGGTGGGCCACTTCGTTGAGTGGCTGGCCGAATGGGGGCGAGACGCGCGGCGGCGCCAGCGTGGCCTCCTTCTGTTGACCGCGCACCGAGCCAAGGGATTGGAGTTCGATCACGTAGGAGTATTGGACGGAGGCTGGAACCGCATCAGCAACGGTGAGGATCCAGACGCGCCGCGCAGACTCTACTACGTGGCCATGACGCGCGCCCGGCAGACTCTTACCCTCGCGCGGTTTGAAAGCGAGTGTTCGCAACAAGGCGTCACGCGGACGAATTCCGTAGAGGAACCCAAAGTCCCCGAGTACTCAAGGCGCCTGCACCCCTTGCCGCAGGCCTTTGCAGACACTTGCTCGGTTCTGCGCCGCCCTTCCGGCGGCTTGCCGCCGGAAGGGGCAGAGCTCGCGCAGCAGTATCGGCGACCCGGTCTGCGGGAGATCAACCTGGGCTTCGCTGGGCGTTACCATGCCCGCCACCCGGTGCATCGCGCCATTGCCGCTTTGTCGCCCGGCGATCCGCTTGAGGCGCAGGTGGCCGAGTCGGGGCGCTGGGAATTGCTGGACCGGTCAGGAACCATGGTGGGACGTCTTGCCAGAGGTTTCCAACCCCCGGAAGGAACGCGGTGCACATCAGCGACCGTCCTCGCCATCGTGGCCTGGAGCCGTGTAGCGTCGGAGCCAAAGTACCAGGATCGCCTGAGATGCGATGACTGGGAAGTGGTGGCGCCGGAACTGGTGTTCGCGCCGAAAGAGAGTAGCTAACCCGAATCCGGCAATGCCTCGGAGCACTACATGGGTTGGCCGCCAAGCTGGCGAACCCCGTCGGGACTTGATCTATTGCGCTCGGCCGCGGCACAGATGATCGGAATGGACCAGGAAGAACTCACCATGGAGTTTGAGGCCATCACTTTCTCAGGAACCGCGGCTGTCATTTACTACAGTACGCACCGAACGCGCATGCCGGACGGCGAGGCCGTAGATCAACGCTTCGATATAGTCCACGTATGGTCTCGGGAAGAAGGCGCCTGGAAACTGCTTGGAGCAATGGGCCGTACCAAGCTGTTGCCCGCCGCGTAAGGAGGGCGTCCGGATTCCCCTGGGAACGAGGGCTTCCAGCCCTCGATGAGGGCAGAATGCCCTCGCTCAAGGATTCGAGGGCAGGATGCCCTCTTCGTTCCCAGGCTGAAACCCTGAACTATTTCTCCGTCGGGACGGGTTGGGGGCGCAGTCCTGATTTGATTTCTACGTTAAGCCCGCGCAGCAGCGTGTTGATCAGGTACGTGTTGTCCCATTCAGTCTCCGCAGGAGGCCGCTTTCCCAGTCGCGCGACGACCAGGCGGGCCGACGGAACAATGTAGATCACCTGGTTGGAGTTGCCGTCGAACAGGAACAGGTCGTGGGCGAGGTACGGTTCGCTGTGCAGGTTCTCGCCAATGCCCCTGTCCGGGTTCGCTGCTCCTCGCCGCCTTACGTATTCGCCCGCCACGTATACGCCCAATCCTGCATGCGGGTTTTGGGGGCTTGAACGGGTCATTTCACGCACAAAGCCGCCGGGCAGCAGACGGCGCCCGTCCAGCTGCCCGTCATTGATCAGGAGGACGGCAAGCCTGAGCCAGGTTTCCGCCGGCAAAAGCCAGCAGCATCCTGCGTGCGCCGTTCCTCCCACGCGGTTCATCCAGACCTGCCCGCCGGCCGCCCCGAGGGGCGACAGGACTTCTTGCCCGACCCAGTCTTCATACTGCATGCCGGTGGCCCGTTCGATCAGCGGCGCGACCAGCTCCGAGTTGGCGTTGGAGTACTCGTAGCGGCTGCCCGGTTCGTCGGCCAGCGGGTAGTCGTTGATGATGACTTCGTCATGGCGCGGATGCAGGTAGGCGCGATTGAGGACGTCTTCCATATCGGGCGCCGGCGCCTGAGGCGTGAGGCCCGATCGCATGCTCAGAAGATGGCGCACTGTTATCGCGGCCTTGGGTGTCCCGCGCCACTCGTGGAAATAGGTCGCGGCGGGTTCGTCCAGGGAAGCAATATGGCCCTCGTGCAGCGCCCTGCCTACCGCGATTACCGACAAGGGCTTGGCCAGCGAGAAGGAGACCAGCAGCGTCTCGGAAGTCACATCGCCAAAATACCTTTCGGCCTCGATAAGGCCGTCCCTCCAGATCAGCAAGGCGGTGGAATTCATGGCTTGGGCGTATTCCGTGGCCGCATCCAGGGCCGGGTCGGAAATACCCGGCATCTTCGCCATCTCAAGCGGAGTCGGATCCACAGCGCCCACCACATCCTTAAGCGGGTCATAGGAAGCAAGGCCGCTGGCGCCGGTGCGATCGAACAGCGCTTCAAAGCGCTTGCGGTACAGGGCCTCGTCCTCCTCCGCGTAGATCCGATAGGCTTCCGTTGCCTTGTGCTCATCAGCCGCAATCAGCGGCGGATGCGACGCCAGCAGCACAAGTGCGCAGGTCAGCGCGACAGAAACGGAGAAATGAGCGCGAAGGGCCACGAGCGGGAAGTATATGCACTATGCGCGCGCGCATAAAATGTTTGCGTAGTCGGATCGGAACTTCGTGATGCCGAGCCGGGGAGCAACCGCATATGTCGTATGACAGCGTTCGCAAGCAATGGTTGGACGATCCCGAAGCGTTCTGGGCCGAGGCGGCGCGGGCGATCGACTGGATTGAGCCGGCGAGCGAGGTCCTGGACCGCAGCGCGCCTTCGGGCCGGTGGTTCCGTGGCGGGGTGCTGAATACCTGCTATAACGCGCTCGACCGGCACGCCGATTCGGACGCAGCCAACCGCACGGCGCTGATCTACGACAGCGCCATGACTGGCACCGTTCGCCGGTTCAGCTATGCGGAGCTTCGTGACCAGGTGGCGCAACTGGCCGGCGCGATACAGGCCGCCGGCCTCAGGCGCGGCGACCGGGCGCTGATCTACATGCCCATGATTCCCGAGGCCGCCATGGCGATGCTGGCCTGCGCGCGGCTCGGGGTGATTCACTCGGTGGTTTTTGGAGGCTTCGCCGCTCGCGAACTGGCTACCCGTATCACCCAGGCCCAGCCGAAACTGATACTGACCGCCAGTTGCGGCCTGGAGCCCAACCGCGTGGTGGCCTACAAGCCCTTGCTGGATGACGCGCTTACCCAGACAAGTCATTCCCCGGAACTCGTCGTCCTTTTGCAGAGACCTGAATTGCGCGCTGACTTGCAGGCGGGGCGAGATCTCGACTGGACGGAGTTCGTGAGAGATGCGGCGTCCGCCGACTGCGTTCCGGTGAGGGCAACCGATCCCCTGTATATCCTCTACACCTCCGGCACCACCGGCCAACCGAAGGGGATCGTCCGAGACAACGGCGGGCACGCGGTTGCGCTTCACTGGTCGATGCGGGCGCTGTACGGCATATCCGCCGGCGACGTTTTCTGGGCGGCGTCCGATATCGGCTGGGTAGTCGGTCATTCCTACATCGTGTATGGCCCCCTGCTGGCCGGCGCCACGGCGATCCTGTACGAAGGCAAGCCGGTAGGTACGCCGGATGCCGGCGCCTTCTGGCGCGTTATCGGCCAGCATGGCGTAAACGCGCTGTTTACCGCCCCCACCGCGATTCGCGCGATCAAGCGGGACGATCCGGCGCTGGAGCTGGCGGCCCGGTATGACTTGAGCACGTTGCGGGCGCTGTTCCTGGCCGGCGAGCGCTGCGATCCGGATACGCTTGAGTGGTCCGGCAAGGTCCTTGGCGTGCCGGTGATCGACCATTGGTGGCAGACGGAGACGGGCTGGGCGGTGGCCGGCAACCTGCTGGGCGAGGGCTTGTTCGAGGTGCGGGCCGGCTCGGCCGGCAAGGCGTTGCCCGGCTGGGACGTCAAGGTCGTGGATGAGTCCGGAGTTCCGGTTGCCGCGGGCGAAACGGGCGCCATCGTATGCCGCCTTCCCCTGCCGCCGGGAGCCCTGCCCACGCTCTGGCAGGCCGATGAGCGATTTCGCGACACCTACCTGACCGAATTCAAAGGGTGTTACAGCACCGGCGACGCCGGCTACATGGATGCCGAAGGCTATCTGTTCGTAATGACGAGAACCGATGACGTAATCAACGTTGCCGGCCACCGGCTGTCGACCGGAGCGCTGGAAGAAGTCCTGGCGATGCATCCGGACGTGGCCGAGTGCGCGGTCACCGGCATTGCCGATGCCTTGAAAGGCCAGGTTCCGCTGGGCTTCGTGTGTCTCAAGTCCGGAGTTGAACGCGCGCGAGACGAGATCGTAAAGGAGTGTATTGCCCTGGTCCGCGAGCATATCGGCCCGGTGGCAGCGTTCCGCAAAGCGGTAGTCGTGGATCGTTTGCCCAAGACACGCTCGGGCAAGGTATTGCGCGGCGTGCTGGCGAAGATCGCCGACGGCGTGGAATACGCCTTTCCGGCGACCATAGACGATCCCGCGACTCTCAAAGAGGTGGAATCAGCATTGCTCAGCGCCGGTATTCGCGTTGAATGAGCGTTCGCGCGGATCGCTTACCGCAGTGGCGGCACGGGTGATGAGATCCGTCTGTCCGTGAAACCCCCAAACTCGATGAAATCGGGGAAAGGAATTATTGCCGGAGAGGCGTATGGCTGGTACGTGGTCTTCGTGCTATGTGTTTGCGGCGTTGTTTCCTTTATTGACCGGCAGATCATTAACCTCCTGGTAGAGGACATCAAGGTCGACCTGCTGGTAAGCGATACCCAGATCAGCCTCTTGCAGGGCTTCGCGCTTGCATTCTTCTATGCCCTCGTAGCGATTCCGCTGGGCCGCATCGCCGACAGCGCCAACCGGCGGTGGATGATCACGATTGGAGTCTGCGCCTGGACCATCGCGGCCATTGGCTGCGGTCTGGCCGAGACCTATGAGCAGCTTTTCGTGGGCCGGATGTTGGTCGGCATGGGCGAGGCGGTGCTGACGCCGGCGGGATTCTCGATGCTTGCGGACCTGTTCAAGCCCCAGCGCATGGCCCGGCCGGTCAGCGTGACCACGGCGTCCAGCTTCTTCGGGTCGGGAATCGCCCTGATGGTGGGCGGTTTCATCGTGAATTCGCTCGATTCCGCGAGTGGGGTCGTATTCCCCTTGGTCGGTTCCCTGGAGGTCTGGCAGGCGGTGTTCATTCTCAGCGCTCTGCCGGGTATTCCCGCAGCGGCCTTGTTCTTCCTTACGGTGAAGGAGCCCAAGAGGCGAGCGGCAGTCGTCCCCGACAGTGGAGAACAGTATCGTGAAGGGTTCTTGCAAGCTCTTCGGTATATCTCTCGCAACCGGCGATTGTTCGTGGCCGTGTTTCTCGGACTTTCCCTGCTCGCTGCCGCGCAATTCTCGCTCGGCGCCTGGATTCCGGCGTTCTTTATCCGGGTGCATCACTGGTCGCCCGGCGATATCGGCTACGCGCAAGGCATGATGTTCCTGGTTTGCGCGACGCTGGGCGTCGTAACTGGAGGATGGGTGGCGGATGGACTGCATGCGCGGGGTTACCGCGACGCAAACCTGAGAATCGCAACCTTCGGCGGGCTTTTGGCCTTGCCCTTTGCGGTTGGCATTGCGATGGCGCCCACGGGAGCGCTTGCCCTTGCGCTGCTCGCACCCCTCATTCTGTTCGGCGCCGCCCCGTTCGGCGCGGCCGTTGCGGTGATTCCCATGGTCTCGCCCCCGCAGTTCCGGGCCCAGCTTGTGGCGATCTATCTGCTGGTGGCCAATGTGCTGGGACAGGCCGGTGGCCCCTGGCTGGTGGCGATGCTGACGGACAGATTATTTGCCGATGACACCGCGGTGGGGTGGTCGCTGATGATAGCGGTTCCCCTGCTGTTGCTGGCCGGAAGCCTGTTGACTCTGCTGGGTTGGCGGCCGCTGCGGGCGCAATTTACTGCGAGCGCGGACTGACCGTTTCGGTTCTTATATCAGGCGTTGATTTCGCTCAGCAGGCGTAACAGCTCGCGGTTGTAATCGTCCGCCACGGTGATCGGGCAGAAGTGCCCGCCCTCGGGCAGCAAGACTCTGACTGCGTTGGGAATACGCTCGTCCAGTTCACGCGACATGCCGGGAGGCGTAAGCGCATCGTCCCGGGCTGAAATTACCCCGACGGGGACTCGGATTTCTTGAATTTCCTCGCGCAGGTCGTGGGTCAATACCGCGTTCAGGCGCCCCAGCTCTACTTCCGGGCCGGGAAAAGTTTCTATCCGCTCACGCAGAAAGTCGTCTATTCCGGTATACGAACGCTCAAGGGCCCAGCCGGGCATCACGAGCAGGCTGCCGGACATCAGGTAGCTCTCAACTCCGGATTCGAGCAGGATTCTGCGCCGATGCCGGAAAAGATCGGTAAACAACGGCGTGGGTCCCGCCCAGCTTGCGCTCAGGACCAGCGAACGGACCCGCTCCGGCGTCCTTAAGGCAAGGTGCTGGCCGATTGCGCCCCCGGTGGAATGGCCCACCACATGCACGGCTTGTAAACCCATCGCGCCCATGAGGTGTAGTGCGTCATCGGCCATTTCGGCAACGCTGCTGTGCAAGGGCGCCGCAGGACTGCGCCCGACCCCGCGGTGATCGTAAGTCACGACGCGATAGCGTGGGGCGAGAAATTCGACCTGGTTGCGCCAGAAAGTTCCTGATCCGCCCAGACCGGCAATTAGGAGAATGTCTTCACCTTCGCCATGTTGTTCGACGAAGAGTTCTGCCTCGCCTGATGAGACTAGAGGCACGGAGCGGTTGCCGCCAGGGCGATGCTGGGAGTCTTCACAGCGGACGCCGTTGCGCTGACGCGCAGGGGAAACGTTGGGAACGAGGGCATCCTGCCCTCGTCCCTGGGAGCGAGGGCGTCCCCGCCCTCGTCGAGGGCTGGAAGCCCTCGTTCCCAGGAAGGGCAGGATGCCCTCGTTCCCAACGTTCTATGCAAGCTAAGACCAGGACAGCGTGACCGCTTTGGTCTTGGTATAGAGGTCAAGCGCGGCCTCGCCGAATTCGCGGCCCCAGCCCGATTGCTTGTTGCCGCCGAAGGGCATGGTCGGGTCCATGGCTGCATGGCAGTTCACGCCAACCTGACCGGCGTCGATCAGGCGGGTCATGCGCATTGCCGTTTCCAGGTCTTTCGTCCAGACGCTGCCGGAGAGGCCGTAGTGCGTATCGTTGCCCCGCGCTGCCAGGGACTCGAAGTCCTCGTCGTCGCCAAAGGTCTGCATCGCGATGACCGGCCCGAACACTTCGTTCCTGACGATCTCCATTTCCGGGTGGCAATCCGTGAAGAGCGTGGGCTCAATGAACCAGCCCTCGCGGTCCAGCCTGTTGCCGCCGGCTACACGCTTGGCGCCCTCCGTCTCAGCGCGCGCGATCATCCCCTCGACCCGCTCGCATTGGCGATTCGAGATCAGGGGGCCGATTGCGTTGACCGGATCAGAACCCGGACCGACCGGCAGGTGGCCGGCGAATTCGGTGATACCGGCCGCAAATGCCTTGCTGATTGCCTCGTGCACGAACAGGCGGCTTCCGCAAACGCAGTTCTGCCCGGACATCAGGAAGCCCGCCATAGCTACGCCGGGGACCGCCGAGGCGAGGTCCGCATCCGGAAATACGAATACCGGGGACTTGCCACCGAGTTCCAGCGAAACCTTCTTCAGGTTGCCCGCCGAAGCCTTGACGATAATCCGGCCGACTTCGGTCGACCCGGTAAAGGCGATCTTGTCGACATCGTGGTGTGCGGCCAGAGCGGCGCCGGCTTCTTCACCCAGTCCGTTGACGACATTGAACACACCGGCTGGAAAGCCTGCCTCGTGGGCCAGCTCCGCCATCAGCAGTCCCGCGGTTGGGGCGTCCTCGGCCGGCTTCAGCACCAGAGTGCAACCAGCCGCCAGAACCGGGGCGATCTTGAGCATCTCCATGCCGAACGGGTAGTTCCAGGGCGTGATCGCACCCACCACGCCGATCGGCTCTCTGAGGGTGTAGGCGAGCAGGTCCTTCGGCGACTTGCCCATAGCCGATGAGGGCAGGGTCTTGCCGGTGATCTTGCTGGTCCATCCCGCGTAATAGCGCAGAAAGAGCGCCGAGAACACAGACGTTGACTCTCCGATCATGCGCGTCAGGCCGCCGTCGAGGATCGAAAGCTCCGCAATCGACTGTGCGTGGCTCTCCATCCGTTCCGCGAACTTCAGCAATAGCCGCGCGCGCTCATCAGGGGTCACCGCTGCCCACGCGGGCAGCGCCGCCCGGGCGGCAGCCACGGCGGCGTTGACTTCTTCTGCGCCGCCCAGGTGCAGATGCGAAATGGTGTTTCCGGTGGCCGGGTCAACTACATCGCGCAAGGGACCACTGGCGACCCGTGCGCCGTTGATAAAGTGCGGCTGTGGGCGGCCCAGCCGCTCAGCCGTGAATTGTGAGGTTTCGATGGCGATGCCGCTCCGTGTCGATAAGATTGGCCCGATTCTATGCAGCGCACCGGTGTGCGTAAAGCGCGGACTCCCCTGGGAAGGAGGGCGTCCCCGCCCTCCGCGAGGGCAGGATGCCCCCGTTCCCACCGGGAGGTCCTGTCAATGCTCTGTTCGTAGTTGGCTCAGTCGTGTACATTTGCCGTATCCTTCGTATCATTGCCGGATCAAGATGGCTTGTCGATGACCACGCTGCCCGAACCGTGCCGGCCGATTACCGGCGAAGAAATCGACACCTACCGCCGAGACGGAGTGGTTTGCCTGCGCGGAATCCTCGATCGCCACTGGATTGATTCTCTGCTGCCGGTTTCCCGACACATTGCGGTGGACAAGGAAGACTTCGGCTTGCTGCCCACCTATCCGGGCCGCTACATGTCCCGCAAAGTTCCGGAATTCAGAAAATTCGTATTTGAGTCCCCAGTCGCCGAGGCGGCCGCACGGGTCATGCAGTCCGGGAGCGTGCGGTTTTTCTTCGATGAGTTTTTCGTAAAGCCTCCGCGCTCAAGCGAGACGACGATCTGGCACACGGACCGCATGGGCTGGCCTACGATCGGCAAGATGGTTCCGTCGATCTGGATTCCGCTTACCCCGATTACGCAGGAGAATTCTCTGGAGTGCATTGCCGGCTCTCACCATCAGGACGTGCGCTACTGGTTGTTTTCGCCGAATGCCAGGCAAATGCAGCGGCCGGACGATCGGGCGCCGCATGCCAACGGAGACAAACTGCGGGCCGATCCCAACAACCAGTTTCTGAAATGGGAGATGGGTCCCGGTGATCTGCTGATCGTGCATCCCTGGACATTGCACTACTCGCACGGCAACAGCTCCGACGGCTGGCGGATTGCGGTATCCATACGGGTCTTCGGTGACGATATTCGCTGGCGTCCGAGGCCGGATTGCGTGAATCTGGCCGGTGTCAGCCTCGACGAAATGATCGAGGGAGAGCCGCCCGCAGGCCCGCTTTTCCCGGTCTTGTGGTCGAAGGACGGGTATCGTGACGGCGACGCCCAATTTCCGACCGGTTTCGCAACTTCCTGGAGCCGGTCGCGGCGCTCGGACATCAACGAGTACGAAGAATTCCAACGCCAGATGGCCGCTCAAAGGCGCGGCTGATCGGCCCCGCCCAGGAGCACTGCGCCAGGAGGTCATAAATGAGCAGTAATCATGACGAAGCGTCCAGGGCGCAGGTGGAGAGCATCGGCTTGCCGCCTCCCGGCGTCGAGCCGGCTTTCCTGCCCGATCCGCTACTGGATCGGCTGCTGGAGGCGATTGTTGTGCTGGGCGGCGAGCTCTGGATCGAAAGGGACCGCCGCAAAGCCCTTGAGTCCCTGTTGCAATCCAGGGGCTTGATCAAGCCCGAAGAGATCGAAGCACAGGCCGGCGGGGATCCCGACGCGCGACAGCAGGAATTGCGTGCGCTGGTGCATCGCCTGCTCAACCCGCTACGATCCTTGCACAAACCTGAATAGTGTCATATTGAGGCTATGCCATTTTGGATATTCTGGCGGGGCTGTTGTCGCCGGCAAAATCTTGTCCGGGTTGTTTCAATCCACGCCCCCTCATAGGGAGCGACAACTGCGGACTCGAACCGCACACCTCCTGCTTGCAGTTTCAATCCACGCCCCCGCACGGGGGGCGACCGGCAACATCATCACGATCAGCACCACAAGGCCGTTTCAATCCACGCCCCCGCACGGGGGGCGACCCATTCGCTGGCGCTGTCTGTGAGGGCAACAATACGGTTTCAATCCACGCCCCCGCACGGGGGGCGACCTGGGAGGCGAGGGGCTGTGTGATGCTGCTCAGGAGTTTCAATCCACGCCCCCGCACGGGGGGCGACACGAGCACCCGAACAACCGACACCTTCTTTCCTGGTTTCAATCCACGCCCCCGCACGGGGGGCGACCTTCATGATATGGTGCTCAAGGAACGCGAACGCCGTTTCAATCCACGCCCCCGCACGGGGGGCGACGCTCTCGCCGTTGGTGATGGCGGTTGTCCCAAGCTCGTTTCAATCCACGCCCCCGCACGGGGGGCGACATTCGCTTGGCGGCCTGGGCAATACCTGGCGCTACGTTTCAATCCACGCCCCCGCACGGGGGGCGACTTCGACGTTGTGCCGCTCACGTCCTGATCGAACTCGTTTCAATCCACGCCCCCGCACGGGGGGCGACCGAATACCAGCGCGAATACTACCAGCGGAACAAGGTTTCAATCCACGCCCCCGCACGGGGGGCGACCGCCAAGGTAATCCTGGGTCAGTCGTCCACCACCGTTTCAATCCACGCCCCCGCACGGGGGGCGACGCTCTCGCCGTTGGTGATGGCGGTTGTCCCAAGCTCGTTTCAATCCACGCCCCCGCACGGGGGGCGACAGTGCGGCCGTGGCGATCTGTCGTGGGGCACCGGGTTTCAATCCACGCCCCCGCACGGGGGGCGACAGGCGCCCGCCAAGGCGCCTGCCAAGGCCCGGAGGTTTCAATCCACGCCCCCGCACGGGGGGCGACGCCGCTGAGGTGATGGCGGCGGGCGAGGCGCTGAAGTTTCAATCCACGCCCCCGCACGGGGGGCGACTTACGGTTCCGCGCGTGGTGATATCGTCGCTCACGTTTCAATCCACGCCCCCGCACGGGGGGCGACCCCCGTCACCGTCCCTTTGCCACGCTTGAACGTGTTTCAATCCACGCCCCCGCACGGGGGGCGACCTGATTACATCCCTCTGTTGCCGGAGAACAATCAAGTTTCAATCCACGCCCCCGCACGGGGGGCGACCCGGCGTTCCGTTCTCATAAGTGGCCGTCTTGAAGTTTCAATCCACGCCCCCGCACGGGGGGCGACGCGGCCGCTGGCCGCGATGGCGCTGTCCACGCTGGGTTTCAATCCACGCCCCCGCACGGGGGGCGACGACCTACTACGATGGCACGCCGTCGGACCTGGGCGTTTCAATCCACGCCCCCGCACGGGGGGCGACCTGATTGAAAAACTCGTTCATCTTGGCGATGTCGTTTCAATCCACGCCCCCGCACGGGGGGCGACTTGGATCTTTCGGCAGCGAACACACAAGCATTGGTTTCAATCCACGCCCCCGCACGGGGGGCGACCTTGTGGTTCGTGGAAGGCGCAACGGCAAGAGCATGGTTTCAATCCACGCCCCCGCACGGGGGGCGACTTTTGGAGTCCGTGGGCGATGTCCTGTGGCTGCGGGTTTCAATCCACGCCCCCGCACGGGGGGCGACACCAATATCTCAGCGGTCGGCAACGTCAATGAGGGTTTCAATCCACGCCCCCGCACGGGGGGCGACCGGCCGCGAGCTGATCCAGTGGGTGGAATACGCGTTTCAATCCACGCCCCCGCACGGGGGGCGACAGGGCGATCGACGCAGGAGCCATGCCCTCGACCAGTTTCAATCCACGCCCCCGCACGGGGGGCGACTTCAATTCAAGAGATAAGCCGCCGGCGGCGAGGGTGTTTCAATCCACGCCCCCGCACGGGGGGCGACGGTATGGATGCAAAAAATGGATTACAAATATTTATCGTTTCAATCCACGCCCCCGCACGGGGGGCGACCTGCTCGCCGTTGGCAAGGATCACCGTGTAGGTGGTTTCAATCCACGCCCCCGCACGGGGGGCGACTTGGCGTGATTCGCGGTCACCCGCAGCCCATCGCCGTTTCAATCCACGCCCCCGCACGGGGGGCGACCTGCTCGCCGTTGGCAAGGATCACCGTGTAGGTGGTTTCAATCCACGCCCCCGCACGGGGGGCGACTTGGCGTGATTCGCGGTCACCCGCAGCCCATCGCCGTTTCAATCCACGCCCCCGCACGGGGGGCGACTACGTTTCCAGGAAACGGGAAACTTGCACGGAAAGTTTCAATCCACGCCCCCGCACGGGGGGCGACCCGCCTTGGCGCTTGAGGGCAAGCCCTGATATCGTGTTTCAATCCACGCCCCCGCACGGGGGGCGACATCCAGGTTTTATCCAACGCCATTCCACGAGAATAAGGTTTCAATCCACGCCCCCGCACGGGGGGCGACCTGGTCCTGACTGACTGGACCACTCCCGTAGGGGACGTTTCAATCCACGCCCCCGCACGGGGGGCGACAAAGGTCAACCGTGACATCCATGCCACCAACCGAGTTTCAATCCACGCCCCCGCACGGGGGGCGACATGCGCGCAGGATGCCAAGGATGATGACGGGACCGTTTCAATCCACGCCCCCGCACGGGGGGCGACGCCTCGTCTCCAACATACAACATCGGGAATAACTCGTTTCAATCCACGCCCCCGCACGGGGGGCGACTCGGACTGTAGGCGCTTGATTTCGCGCAACGCTAGTTTCAATCCACGCCCCCGCACGGGGGGCGACAAGAGGATAACCACTATGTCAAACAATGAAAATAGTTTCAATCCACGCCCCCGCACGGGGGGCGACCGTTCGTCGCGTCCCTCCCCGAAGGCGCGGACACGTTTCAATCCACGCCCCCGCACGGGGGGCGACGCCAGCGCGGCCGCAAGCGCTGGCGGTCAAGCGCTGTTTCAATCCACGCCCCCGCACGGGGGGCGACCCGCCTGGCCGTGGCCACGAGCCTGCGCCAGGCGATGGTTTCAATCCACGCCCCCGCACGGGGGGCGACCAGGGCGATCGACGCAGGAGCCATGCCCTCGACCAGTTTCAATCCACGCCCCCGCACGGGGGGCGACGTTCTGGCGACTCATCCGTTGACCAACTTAGACTGTTTCAATCCACGCCCCCGCACGGGGGGCGACACCGCTACCTTATCCTGTTGTAAAAGAGCAAAAATTCGCACTGCTTGCGCGAACCCCGTCAAGCCCCCTCATTAGGAGCAATCGAAGAATGTACTTAAAGCCATAAATCTTCGTAAAATCATAGGGTAGCCCTTCCGTTTGAATCAACTCGCAAAATCAAGTCACTTTCGGTTCGCACACCCTTAGAAAACGAGCGGCCCGCTAGGATCGTACGACTCCTTGGCGCCAATATGCTCTATGCGCCGACGCCAATTAGCACCTATCCTATAGAAACGGAGGCTGTCAGTGCCATTATCAATCTCGTTGATAAGGCGCTGCCGCAGATTCGCCCATTGCGCTGGGTCCACTTCACATTCAAATACGGAATACTGCACGCGCTGGCCAAAATCCTGGCAAGCCTTAGCTACTCTGCGAAGACGTCGCCTGCCTGCTTGGTCTAGTGTAGAAACGTCATAAGTGACGAGCATCAGCACGAATTTTTCCTACTTCCACAAGAATGGCGGATAACCATCTAATTCGTTACGCAAGCGCCGCGCCAATAGCGCCGCCTGCAGGAATGGCACTAGTCCCAGCGTTGTCTTTTCTTTGAGAAACGGATGTGTCAATTCGTTTTGCTTCCGTTCTTGATACGCCACCAGAACCTTCTTTCGCGCCTCCTCTCGCATTAGCACGCCCCCACTTATCGCTGTGGTGAAATCGCGGGCTGAGAGTTGTCTACGGTTGATCAAGGATAACGCCAAGCGATCAGCCAACACGGGCCGCAATTCTTCCATCAGGTCAAGCGCCAAACTTGGGCGCCCTGGACGATCTGTGTGTAAATACCCCACGGAGGGATCCAGCCCGACCGTTTCCAGCGCGGAACGGTAATCGTGGACAAGAAGCGTATAGAAAAAGGACAGTAAGGCATTTACCGGATCTAGCGGAGGCCGGCGGGATCGCCGGGCAAACGTGAAAGCGGGATCATCATTGCGTGTTAGATCAGCGAGCACGCGATAGTAGGCTCGCGCCGCCTGCCCCTCAACTCCCCGTAATACGTCCATCTCCGGGGCCGCACGCGCCCCTCGGGCTGCGCTGTTTAAGGCCCCCTCACAGTCTTGTAGGCGGCCCCGCGCTCCCGGATCCATGCTGTCGCCGTAGTCGCGCAATGCCCTACGCACTACGGCGCGCTGGTTTAGCAACTTGCCGATCACTACATGACGGGCCAAAGCAACGCTTTGCCTGATGTCATCCGCTGCACGATACTGGGCTCTACGCAAAAGCACGTTGCCTGAAACCGGCCCTTCAACTCGCGCTAGAAAGCGCCCGCTACGGCTCAAAAAGGAGACGGCTACGCCTTGCTTGGCGCAATGTCCCATCAGAGATGGCGTAAACCCAACAGCGCCAAAGCATATGATGCCTCCAAGAATGTGGAGTGGGATCCGCCCACGCTCGCTTCCATCCGCCTTCACAACCGCATTTTCGCCGTCCTTGTGAAGCCAAGCCCCGGGAGTGGTGACATACAGCGTGTTCAGATGGCGACGCATTACGACAATTCAGCTCTCAATAGCCTGTGCTAACCAGCGCGCTATATGCCCAGACTTACTGGGCTTTTGGGGCTGACACACGCTCTCCAAAGAACATGAGTTGCACTTGCTTTGCACATATTCTGGCGCCGGGGTTTCCGCTAATGTCAGCATTGCCCGCACGTCTTGAGCCACTTTCTCGGTCAATTGGCGTAAAGACGGATCGAAAGCTACCTGCTTGCGCCGCCGGGCCTTTCCGTAGAACAACGCCCCAGCGGGAACGGGCGTTTGAGTCATTTCCTCCAGGCAGATCCCCTGTGCGCAAAGTTGCACTTCATCAGCCTGATGGGCCTTCTGCCGCCCCCGCTTGTACTCAACGGGAAAAGGACGGCCTCCATCGCGAACCTCTACGACATCCGCAAAGCCGAACACACCTAGCCGGCGAGATTGCAATGGCACGTTGCGCTCAATGCGCAAGGCGCCCTGCGTCTCGTGCTTGCCCTCCTCCACTCGCTTATGCAGAATGCGTCCTTCGGCCGTGAATTGATTTTCCGCCCACTGGCGTTCTATATGAATCAGCGCACATTGCCTGGGGCAGTACAGCATGTGCTGAAGAGCTGAAATCGGGACCAAGACCTCGTTGCTGATCATGCCGCACTTCAGTTTTTCAGTTTCAGAATGCCACCTGCCAGAGATCAAGCGGTCATGCGATCCTGTCAATCAATGTAACCCCGGTGGGCAAATCGCTTTCATTTACATGGACAGCGTAATCGGAATAGGAACGCGCCGGGCTTGCGCCTTCCGGTTGATTTCGCTGAACCGTAACCCGCTCAAACAACCGGTGCGCCTGGGCGTTCCCTAACTTGCTTTCATGCCGAAAGGCAATCAGTTTCCGCGCCGTCATTTCTCCGCGGGACGCTGACCGATCATGTTCGAACATTTGCTCGAGCGCCGTCCAGAATAATTCCAGGTCCTCTTCAGAAAATCCCGTCCCCTTTGTTTCATCACCTGCCAAACAAGCTGAAACAAAGCCGTGCGCCCGATACAGCCCGTAGGGAACAACATGCTTGCGTCCCATCGTGCGGATATCCCCTTTTGCATCCGCATCCTTTTCGGTCGTAGCCGCCATGCGGGTAATAGATATTTCCAGCGGAGAAATGGGCTCAATGGAGCGCGCAAAGGTAAGCTGTATCGGGCCGCGCACCTGTCCGCAGTTAGCTCCCTTCGTTGACATGACAGCGCCGAACGCACGAACATCATAAAAGTTCTTGCACATCCATCGGCTCAGCGCACGCGCCTTTTGTTCTTCCTTGGGCAGTTTGCTGCGATCCTTGGCTTCCGGCAGAAGAGCGTCCCACGCCCGCTTCTGCTGAAGTTCCAAAATAGCCCGCTCCGCCACAAATATCTCGTGTCCTGATACACCATCTTTGGTTAATGCTACAAAGTTGCGCACTTTACGCTTTAGACAGACATCAGAAACCAGTCCCTGATTGGTCTCGGGATCCAGCCGGGGCAAGTTGCCCGCATCTGGGTCCCCGTTGGGATTGCCGTTGACCACATCGAAAAGATAGACGAAATCGTAGCGGTGGTTGATTGCTTGCATGGTTTATTCCTCCAAATCGGATTGCAAAGTGGAATCAGAAAACGCCTTCGTGTAAAAAGCTCGCTCCTGGTGGTAATACCCGATGAAAAACCGACCCTGATCTTCAAGGGACAGTGTGGCCGGCAACTCGCCTGCTCCTGCTAGGTGGCCCAGTATTTCTCCTACTGCCTTATCGGCCCGCACACCGGCGCGGGCTTTGTTGCCGTGCTTCTTCAGCAGCGCGGCGCGGTTGTGTTCATACCCCCGCATCAAGGTCGGGAACACCCGCCGTGGGTTGGCCGAAGCCGTTCCCATGTACTTGTCACGGATGGTCGCGTTCGGATTGGAATAGCTTTTCTCCGCATACGCGTACGCGGCGAACAATCTCCCGAGGTTATAGGCTACATGGGGGCTTGAGGGGTCAAGGCTCATAAGGGTGTCCTCTTGGTCAGGGTTTTTCAGTCGTTCTGCACGCCGAACACAGGCTTTAACAAGGGCTACGCGGAGTGGTGAAACCACACCGTCAGCGCGGAAACGTGTAATGACAGCCGATAGCAAGGGCGGGGGATACGGCGCCCCGGACAAAATAGAGCGCATCAATGCACCGCCCAACACGGGGGAGATATTTTTGTTCTCCCGTTGCACCGCAGTCTCGCGCAACAATCCCCATGCCGCCGGAGGGCTTTCCCATGCTGGAGGCTCCAATCGCATGTCCCGCCAGTGATTCACAATCTGCTCGAAGACTCCTCCAACGGAAGTGTCCTGCCAAAACCGAACCGAGAGCCTCGCCGCGTTCGGTGCCAATCCCAGCACAAAAAAGCGTGTGCCGGGATTGATCTGCGGAGCCACCTCCGCCAGCGGCTGCCCTTCGGCAATGAGTCTCAACTTATCCGCCACCCGCGCTGCTTCTTCCTCGTCGCTTGATGATGATTGGGGATTCATCAACTGGGCAATGAGGGTCTCCGACGCCTTCGCATCGTCGGGAGCATCTGGAGCTTCGGCCCAGAACACGGTGGCGGTATCGCCGATTTGCACTCGTTGAGGGCCATTGAAAGCTAGCAAGCAATTGAGCGCAGCGGTGTATCCAGAGGCTGCGCGGGTTGAAATTGGGGCGTTGGCGCCCTTGGACTTACCCAAGGAAGCAAAGGAATCCTGATTGAAGGACACGATCCGAGCCCCGGATGTCTGAGCGCCGCTCACGCCCTTTATGGAAGGATGCAAGCGAGCAATCGGGGCTTGTGTCCCCGTCACCAGACATATCCCGTGCTCCCCGCCCGCGGTTTCCTCTTCATGTAATATTTGCCGCCATGCGTTTTTTGCCGCGGGACGTTCGTGGAGAAAGCTCTGCTCCCCATCCAGCCGGAATACGATATTCTTGCCTAGCATCCCTTCGGCATGAGGCAGATCGGAATACGCATCAGGGCTCCACTGCGACAAGAACCGAGAAAACGCTTGGACTCCCTCATCTTCTACTCCCTCAAGTACGTTTTGGTGGAATGTTTTGAATGCCTCGTAGTGGCGGCGCGCGCGCACCGGTCGTTTGGTTTGCTTGTCGTGTGTGTTCCCTAGCGCATATTTGGTGTTATCCCAAAGGAAGTTTGGAACGATTTTTTTTCCAGTTCGATCCGGTGCAGGTCGTGGTACCTGCCGCTGAGTCGGGCGCGGCCGGGTGTTGGATATCTCCAACAGAGGCATGACATCCACCGGCTCGCCCTTCGCAGACAGCACCAGCGCATAGGAAATTTTTTCGGAAGAGTACCCAGTCGGGGGCGCTTGGCCCTCGGCGACCAAACGCTCGTAATAGTGATTCAATGCCTGAAGAATCACGCCTTAACCTGTGATGTATGAAAAAGGGGAATCTCCATTACGCCCTCGCGTAATTGCGCCCGAAAAAAGCGAGCGGTGTTCCCGTTTTCGTAATCAATATCGTGCAGCATCCAGCCCAAATCACGATTGCGCTGATCTTCCGGCAATTCCGAGGATGGCATCGGTCCGTTGACCAAAGCAAAATGGGCAGCGAACTCTCGTGTACCCAAACAAGGTCGGTGAAAGCACTGCCCTTGGCCAGCGCGGCGGTTGAACATTGAGATGTGCTTCGCCTCCGTATCGAGACGCTGCCCTGTCAAAACGAAATGCGCTTCAATCACGTAAGCTACATCCCGCAAGATGGTGGAAGCGCGCTGTTGGCGATTCTGATCAACCAGCAAGCGCAACTCGCCAACGGTCCTTTTTTTCATTGCCTTCTTGATGTTGAGAGCTGATATCTTGCCCCCCACCTCGTTGCGGCGCAGGTTCTCAAATCGGATCGGCTTGAGAACCTGGATGCGGTCAATCACCCAGCGGATATCCGGTTTCCAGTAAATCGCTTCCAGGATTCCACGCGCTGCCGAAGGGGTTATTACATCATACGAGACCCGCTCCGCTTTCATCTCGGGGCGGGTAAAACAGGCGTAATCGCCCCATACATGCAATTGAACTCCAAACGCCATTGCGCCCTCCCTTAATACATCAGTGATTCCGCTGTGCGGAAAAAAGGATTTTCCCAGTTAAGTCCAGTGTCGGGGCCATACAAACTGTCGTTATCCAAGACCACAAACTGCACGCCAAACTCGGCCTTCCGAACCGCTCTTGCCGCTCCGGCCACCAGGAGCGCTGCCCGGGCGCGCGGCGGAATCTGCACAGCATAGGACTGCAGCTGGCGTGCCAAGCTTCCTGCGTAACCCTTGTTCTCCAAACTCTGCAATAGTGATCTTGGGATATGCCAGCTGGGACTGCCGCTTCCGGCCGGGCACGATGGAATAATCACCGGCTCCAGCGTGGTCTCAATGATGCGGAATTCACGTCCGATATCCTGGAATGGGAAATCCAGCGAGCCCTTCCGCTCCTGAATCCTTGTCAGAATCTTCTTGCTGTCAAGCTTATCCTCAGCCACCCAATACGTCTCGCGGAAATAATCTTCAATCGCTTCCAGCGACAGCGGATCTTTGTGCCGGCGCATCACAGCACGCGCTGCGGCCGCAAAATGCGCAGTCTCCGGCGGCGGCCGGCGACCATTGCCTTCGGCCGGCTGGAATACATACACGTCGCAGATATCCCTCTTGCCCTCACGGTTACAGCGCCCCGCCGCTTGGATCAGTGACTCCAGGCCAGCCTCCGCCCGCCAGACTGCGGGGAAATCAATATCCACGCCTGCCTCAATCAGCGACGTAGCCACCAGACGTACTAGATCTCCAGCACGTAAGCGCTGTCGAACCTGCGCCAGCTTTTGTCTGCGGTGATATGCGCACATTGAGGTAGTCAAATGAAACACACCTTCTGCGCCACCGGCAGTCAAACGCTCGTAGAGTTCGCGGGCATGCCTCCGGGTGTTGACAATGCACAAGGCTTGGGGACAAGCCAACAGCTGTGAAGTCAATAAGGCATCGTCTACTGGTTTTTCCACACGAACAATACGCGTTCGCTTTGCTGCAATGGATTCGTACAGCGCTTTGGGATCCGGCGCGAGCTCCCGCACTCCCTGTAAACCTCCCGCGAACCCGTATGACGGTTTAAGAACCGATGCGCCCAGCGCTGGCTGCGTTGCTGTGCACAAAACAACGCTTGCGCCCCAATTCCGGGCGAGTTCACTGATAGCGGATACGCAGGGGCGCAGCACACCCAAAGGCAAGGTCTGAGCCTCATCCAGAATCACAACGCTATCGGCCAGGTTATGCAACTTGCGGCAGCGCGAGGGGTGGTTGGAGAACAGGCTTTCGTAAAACTGCACCGCAGTTGTCACGACAATAGGTTGATCCCATGTCTGCATAGCGAGCCGCAAACTCTCGTAGCCTTCCCGCGCGGTGACTCTTTCCTCATCAAAGTTACTGTGATGTTCAAGAACGATCTCATGGTTCTCATCCCCCAATGCCTCGCGGAACACCCCGGCGGTCTGTTCCACAATGCTGATATAGGGGATGACATAAAAGATCCGCTGCAGGCCATGCCGCACCGCATGGTCAAGCGCGAAAGCTAGGGAGGTCAATGTCTTCCCGCCCCCGGTCGGTACGGTCAGCGTGAACAGCCCTGGGCGCCGATCCGCCTGCCTACGCGCGTGCGTTAAAACGGCGTGCCGTAACGTGTTGACCCTGCTTGGCTTTGCCCGCGACGTCAGGTCTGCCAAGAAGGTATCCAGCCGTCTCTTAATCTCCAGCAACGTAGGATAAGGTGAGGGCTTTGTGAGAACCCCGCCTGTTTTTTCGCCTGCAAACCAAGCCCTCGTATCCTGCCGGTCTGCATCGACGAGAGAAGAAAAAAGCATACGGATGAAAAAAGAAACACTGAACCCCTCCCCACCATTTGCTGGCTTGATCTGCAACGTTGAGAATTCGTTGACAGGGGGAAGGTCAATTTCTGTTTCCCAGATGGAATCCACTTTAGGTATCCGGTACTCGTCACCAAGCCGTTGCTCCAAGGTAAGCCCTGATTGTTGATTGCCGCTGCCATTCGCCAATCCCGCGTGGTGTCCAGCAATACAAAAGGCCAAGATTTTGCCGATCTGGGGACCGTACTGCTCTATCGCCACCCGAGCACCAGCCGTGGCATGGTCGACCCGTTTCGGCGGCCCGGCAAGATGCTCCTGAAAATCAATCGTGTATTTGCCCAAATCGTGCAGCAGTCCCGCCGCGCGGCCGAACCCGCCGCCTTTCACGCCTTCCAAGAATTCGGACGCTTTCTCTCCGGTGTCGCGCAAGTGAGCAGCAAGCGAGTGCCATTGCTGGCCGTTTGGGGCTGTTTCTGGAGCGCTGTGGGCAAAGAATTCCACCAAGCCTACTCGCAAGTCTGGTCCGTCTTGTCCGGTATCAGGCGGGTCGGCGTGCTTATAGTGCGCGCACGGCTGTTTGCTCGGCCTGCTCGTTGATCCCGATGTCTTTGGTCACGCCCTCAACACCGGCGAATCCGGTTGTTGCCATAACTCACTGCGAAGTTTTTTGCTGACCATGCGCTTAGCTCCCTAGTCGCAAAGCGCTCGGATTGTACACGGGAGCGGGACTGGATCGAAATAACCATTGCCGCCGATTTGGACGCCTCTTGCGCCTCGATTGGGCGCTCGGGGGTGCGAGAATCATTCGGCACGCTCTGGCACTCGTAGCCGAACTCCCCGGTGCATTTACCCGGCAACCGCCAAACTGAGTGCGCAGGTATGAACACCATGGAAATACCGGAATTCCTAACCTGAACGTTGGGTCACAGATTCCGGGCCGACTGGTTAGTGATTACTGTCATCGAGCAGATGTTCAAGGGCCGCGCGCTGTGCTGCATGCTTTTCAGGATCTCCGCGCTTTAGCCTTTCCAGATTGACCAACTTCCAGCGTATGGCCGGAAGCGTTGCCGCCTCGGGCAATCCGATCAGGTCGAAGTCCGGTTCAGCATCGTGAAGGGACAATAGGAAAGCAGCAGTGTCGCCCGTAAGGCGTTGCCTAATATCCGAATGGAGCCGGATTCTAGTTTCGTCGAGTGCCTCCTTGCTCACACTGTAACGCGTCATGCCTGCAAACTCTTCGTAATACGATTCGTCGCGTGGTGGCGTGACAGGTGCCAAGAGTTCGTGCATGGGCCGGCCGGAACTCGCCACATAGACCATGAACACACGAAACAGCCACTCGGTCAGGCCTTCGTTCTCATAGAGTAGTTTCACGTCAAACAGATCGCGCGGATGCTGGCGATCAAGGGCTGCGTGAAGTTTTCCGCCATACAGATCCTCGAAAGCGAGGACACGCATCTCAACAAATCCAAACCGATTAGTCACGGCGTCGGATGCGGTCATTGTCACAGGGGGAAGCACCGTGCCACGGGAGACCGGCGATGTCTCGATCTTTATCTGAGTTCTGCCGTCACTGACTGTGATGCGGGTCTGGTTACTGCCACCGCCGGCAATGCGGCGTGCCCGATAGCGCGGGCGGCGGCGGGAAATGGCCTCCGTGATCCGGTCAAGCGTCTCATCAATGTGCCGCAGCGAGGTGGCACGATCTTTCACCGGCAGGTAGGTGAGGTCGATATCGATGGAGAGACGCGGCATATCGCGATAGAACAGGTTGATTGCTGTGCCACCTTTCAACGCGAACACATCCTCCTTCGCGATGTGCGGCAGCACGTTGATGAGCAAGCGCACTTGGTCGATATAGCGGTCAAGCATAGATATTCTTGACACCATCGGGTACCGGGACAAAATCGGTCGGCACATAGATGCGATAGATTGGATGGAGTTTTCCTCCCTTGACGAGAGCTCGAGGGCCGGAGCCGAAGTCGATCTTCGATGTCCCTAGGTGCTTGCGCCAAGCATGTTGATGACGGTCGGCGAATACGAAAAACAGTCGGCGCACCTTCACGCTTCGGCACGTGGACAGCAGCGCGACTAGCTGCTCGGGCCGCAGCGAAACCAAGCTTTCAAATATCATGTCGAGGTTATGAAAGCTCGCGCGTTCCGGCAGTTCATCCAGCGCCTCAAGGATCGCTCGCTCCGGCGACGACGCCTTGATTGGCCACCGCCAGATACCGATTGCTTGCCTCACTGCCGCCTCTGAGCTTTCGGATTGGGCATCACGGTCCGAGTCGATGATCCCGGATAGGTCGTCGCCGAATAGTGTCCGGCGATGCACAACGAATTGTGCGCGCATCGGGAGGCGCTTCAGCCAGGGCGGCGCGTCGCCATAGGTGTGCACGCGGGATTCATGGCCAAGAGAAAGGTAATGGGAAAAGCCTGCCAACTTGAGCGCGCTCTCGCCGCCCAGATGGATATCATGGTTCATGATCCACTGCAAAGAAAGCAGCGGGACCTGCCACGGCGCATCAGAATCCTGATGCAAATCTTCCGGGATTGGCCGGCGATACACACCTCGGACAACGCGCTCCAACCAACCACGCGCCACGTAGTTATGGATAGACTTCGAGTCGATGCCCTGACCCTTGAGCCACGATGTATCAACCATAAAGCCGGGCGGAACTTTATTCAGAAGCGGTTTTAGTCTTGGCGTTCTTTGATGGTTCATAGCCATCAAAATCGCACACTTTCAAAACTACGTCAAGGCATGTTTCGGCTTCTTCATATTACTTGGCGCGGCTGTGGTCCATCGGCTATTCTGTAGGCCCCGCGGCCAGCACACTCACACTACAGGAAACAAGAAATGAACAATCGGCACGCCGGTAGACATCCGCAGCCTCCAAGCATGGCGGATGCAAGCTACATGGATTACATGACGGAGGTTCGCAACTTCGCCATTCGCACATGGTTCCCGGAGGTGGCCGGCGAGATCGCCGGTGCTGCCGCCGCGGCCGGGATGCCGGCGCTCATCAGCAATGAGGAATACGCGAAACTGGCGCCCAAGGTGGATAAAAGCGCGGGGGTCGCCGCCTGGAAGCGCGTGATGCGAAGCCAGCAGTTTTTGACCTGGCAAAAGTTGCAGGACTCCTACGACGCCGACCGCGAGCGCTGGGAATCACGCCTGGCCGAGGCAGAACATACGAATCCGGGTCGATTGCATATGGATCCGGACTTTGAGGTTCCCCAGTCCGCATGCCAGGACATTCACCTTCAGCCGGGTGGCTACTGCGGCGACGACCTGGCGGGCTATGTCTTCTATCACGGCACCCGGGTGTTCTACCAGGGGGACAACGACAAGGACGAAATGCACGAAGCATTGGTGGACGACCTGCACCTGCCCGCCGACGGGCGCGTTGGTCGAATTCTTGATCTGGGCTGCTCCATCGGACAGTGCACCACCGTGCTCAAGGAGCGGCATCCCGACGCGGAAGTCTGGGGACTGGACGTGGCGCCGCCGATGCTGCGCTACGCGCACATGCGGGCGACCGATATGGGCGTGGACGTTCACTTCAAGCTGGGGCTGGCGGAAAGCATGGATTTTGCCGACGGCTCGTTCGATACGGTGCTCGCCTACATCCTGTTCCACGAAGTCCCGAAACATACTTTCGAGCCGATCATTCGGGAAGTGTTTCGGGTATTGCGTCCGGGCGGCACGTTTACCGTATTCGACACGCCCAATACGACGAGGCTCCCGGCGCCAAACCGGATGTGGATTGCATTTGACGCCCAGTACAACTGCGAGCCCTATTCGCCGGCGTTCGGGGCTGCCGATTTCACCTCCATGCTTTCGGGGGCCGGATTCGCGGAGGTCGAGCAGGGTCCAACAGGCTCGTTCCTTTTCAAGACCATCGCCACCAAGCCGCGCTGAGGCCTGAATGGCAACGGCGGGCTCGCTGACGTCGCAGTGCTGATCGACTCGCTGACCAAAGCTGTCGGGCCGGAATACGTATCCGAGTCACACGAGGCGAGAGAGCTTGCCTCGCAGGATGTCTATCGCGGCGGCGTACGGCCGCTGGCCGTTGTCCGTCCCGGCTCCACGGAAGAGGTTCAGGCCGTAGTGCGGGCCTGCGCGCACGAGCGAACAGCCGTGTTCGTGCGCGGTGGCGGCATGTCCTATACGGATGCGTTCATTCCGGACCGGGGTCGGTCGGTCATTCTCGATACGGCTCGGCTGACGGCATTTCGCGAGATCAATGGCCGGGATCTCTACGCTACGGTCGAGGCGGGCTGCACCTGGTCGGCCCTGGATGAGGCCCTGGCCGGACATGGGCTGCGGTCGGTGTTCTGGGGTCCGATGTCGGGCCGTATTTCCACCGTGGGGGGCGCCATGGCGCAGGGGGCGGTCACCTTTGGTTCGGGCCGGAATGGCCCTTCGATGGCCGCGGCGATTGGCCTGGAAGTCGTACTGGCGGATGGCAGCGTCCTGGTGACAGGTTCGGGCGGGCAGCCGGGCCATAGCGCTTTCTTCCGCGAGTATGGTCCGGACCTTACAGGCCTGTTCTGTGGCGACGCGGGGGCATTGGGCGTGAACACGGCGGTGACGCTGCGCCTGGAACCGCGGCCGGGCGCCGGACAGGGAGTGACGTTCTCCTTTTCCGAATTTCCCGCGCTGGTCAAGGCGGTGGAAGCGGTGTCCCGGTTCGGCCTGGCAACGGAAGTGTTCGGAGCGGAGACCGAGCTGGTGCGGCTAAGCGCCGGTCCCGCGGTGCTCACGCAGGACCTGGGGAAGCTGCTGACCATCCTGCGCGGGGCGTCCAATCCGCTTGACGCCATGCGCAAGGGTATGCGGGCGGTGGTCGGGGGACGTGGATTTCTCAATGCTTCGAAATATCTAGTTAACTTCCTGACTGAAGGCGCCAACTCCAGAGAACTGAATGCGGCATTGAGGAGCATTCGCCAGGCGGTGGGCGATCAGGGGATCGAGGTGGCCAGCACCATGGCCGAGTTCGCGCGCGCGGCCCCGTTTCCGGATCCGATGATTCTGGGGCCGGGAGGCCTGCGGCTGCTGCCCTTGCACGCGATCGTTCCCTTTACGCGCGCTACCGCCCTGCATGACGAGGTGGAGGGCTACCTGGAAGGAAAGCGCGAGGAGTGCGCCGCCAAGCGAGTGATGGTCTACCTGGTGTACAGCACATCCGGCCGGGCCGGGTTCCTGTATGAGAACGTGATCTACTGGGAAGACGAGTGGCTCGCGTACCATCGTCACTACCTTCCTGGCGACATGCGCGCCGCATTCAGGGAAAGCCCGCCAAATCCCGAAGGCCGGGCGCTGGTGGAGCGCATGCGCGTGGACCTGATCGACATCATGTACAGGCACGGCTCAACCCATCTTCAGATTGGCCGGGCGTATCCCTACGCGAGAGACCGGAATCCCGCGGCGCTGCAATTGCTCCGGAGTCTCAAGAAGCAGGTGGATCCCTCAGGACTGATCAATCCGGGCGCTCTCGGCATCTGAACGTGCCTGCACAGGCGGAAATAGCAATTGTCGGCGCCGGTATCGGCGGCCTCTCGCTGGCCCTGGGCCTGGCGCGCGCCGGAAAGCAGCCTCGGGTATATGAGCAGGCGCCCGTGCTCGCTGAAGTCGGCGCCGGGGTTTCGCTTTCGCCCAACGCCGTAAAGGGGCTTCGATACCTGGGCATCGGTGAGCGGCTGGAAGCCATCGCCGATGAACCGCCTACCCAGGTAACGCGCCACTTTGCCAGCGGTGATGTCCTCGTGCACATCGACCGCGGCAATACCCGGGAGCAATTGGGCGCCCCGTACCTCCAGGCTCATCGCGCGGACTTGCATGATCTGCTGCGCGCGGAGCTTCTGGCACTTGAGCCGGATGCGCTGGTGCTGGACACGCAACTGGCGGGTATTTCGACCGGGACGGACAACCGCTATGCGCTTCGCTTCTCCGATAGATCGCGGGTCACGGCGGATATTCTGGTTGGGGCCGACGGGCTTAAGTCCACCGTCCGCGGGGAGGTCTTCTCCGAATCCGCTCCGGAATTTTCCGGCTTTGTGGCCTGGAGGGGTCTGGTTGCCGGAGAGGCTCTCGGCGTAGCCCAGTCGCGCCCCGGTTCCATGGTCTTTGTGGCGCCCGGCCGCATGCTGGTGCGGTATCCCGTGCGCCACGGAAAGCTGCAGAACTTCGTGGCCTTTTCCCGCGCCAATCAATGGACTGCGGAAGGCTGGTCGCAAACCGGCGAGATTGAAACGGTGCGGCGGATTTTTGCCGATTTCCATGACGACGCTCGTGTGGTCTTGCGCGCCTTTCCCGGCAAGCGTTGCCACAAGTGGGGACTGTTTGCGCGCCAGCCCTTGCCACGCTGGGTGCGGGGGCGGGCGACCATACTGGGGGATGCTGCGCATCCAATGCTGCCGTGGTTCGGTCAGGGTGCAGCGGCCGCGATCGAGGATGCGGTGATACTTTGCCGCACGCTGCTGGAGTTTGGCGATGTGGACGAGTCCTTGCGACGCTATGAGAACGCGCGGCGGGAGCGGGTGACTGTCATGCACCGTGAATCCCTGTCGGGCGGCGAGCGCCTGATGCAACAGGATCCCGATGAATTGGCCAGGAAACCGGTCACCACCGAAGACACTCTGGGACTGACACTCTACGATCCGGCCACGGAACCACTCTGACCCCCCCTGGGAACGAGGGCATCCTGCCCTCGACGAGGGCAAGATGCCCTCGTTCCAAGCGTCGAGGGCAAGATGCCCTCGTTCCAAGCGTCGAGGGCAAGATGCCCTCGTTCCAAGCGTCGAGGGCAAGATGCCCTCGTTCCCAGGGGGGATGCAGTAGACTGCGGAGTGTATTGAGCAAAGTTCCAATCGTGGAACTCAGTGGGGGGACGCGAACAATGAATCTGCAGTTGACATCGGCTCTTGACGGAGCTCGTATTCTTGGGCGCATGCCGATTTCCAGGGCAATATCTCGATTGATGCCCGTGCTGATCGCGGGGCTGCTTCTGATACCCGGCCCGTTCCCGCTCAAGGCCCAGGAGGCAGCCGGCGAGGCAGACGCCCTTTTGCCCGAAATCATTGTGACGGCGCGCCGGCGCGAAGAGAATATTCAGAACGTGCCGCTAAGCATCACCGCGTTTGATGCCTTGGCTATCGAGCGACGCAACATCATGGAGCTGGACGACGTGGCCCGCTTTACCGCCGGCTTCGCGTTCGAAGATTTTGACGGCGGCAGAGGCGGTCCGGTGATTCGCAACCAGCCGACTATCAACGTGGTTTCACGTGAGCAGACCACCGCTACGTTTCTCGACGGGGTGTACATGCCCCGCTCGTGGCTGGTCGATCTCGGCGCCACCAACCTGCAACGCATTGAAGTCGTCAAGGGCCCGCAAAGCGCCCGCTATGGACGCAACGCTTTTTCAGGCGCGATCAACTACATACCGATGAAGAGCACGGGCACCACCGAAGCGGATGTCACGCTTGGGTTTGGGGCCGACGAAATGCTGAACTACGGCGTGTCCGGGTCCATGCCCCTGGCCGGGGATCAGGTCAGTATCCGGGTGTCCTTCGACCACTCCGAGTATGACGGAAGCTGGGAGAACTCCCATCCTTTGAGCGATTTCGGCTACAGCCCGGGCACCAGCGGCAACGTGGGTGGCTGGGACACCAACACCTATTCGGTCAACCTGGCGATCCGGCCCAGCGACGCATTGCACGTTGACCTGGCCTACTACGGTTTCGATCGGGAAGAAGAGGCGCGGGCATCGAGTTGGCGCAGTACCGGACTGGGCCTTGGCAATTGCGGCACATTTGATTTGGGGCAGTTTCGCTTGTTCTGCGGCGAACCGCCGGGTCCGGGGGATTCCGTGTACGTGGAGCCACGCGGCTTCAGCCGTCAGTCCGATGCCGACATCGTGAAGCTCTCCGCCGACTACAGATTCAACGCCGCGCTGTCGCTTAGCTATGTGTTTGGGCGTGTGGACGCCAATACGCTCTCGGCTGTATCCGCCGAATCGGATCCGGTCAATTGCGGCACGATTCTTGCTCCGTTCCTGCTGCAGGGCAATCCCCGCATTTGTAATTTTCAGGCTTCTCCGCTCGGCGAGGTCGAGTACGACTCGCATGAAGTGCGGCTGGCCTTCGAACCGGATGGCGCTTTGGGAGGCAGCGTCGGAGCCTTCCTGTCGGATGGCGAGGATCGAAATTACTTTGTCAGCGTATCGCTTCCGGTGGGTCAGCCCACACCTTTGAATATCACGCGGACGACTTCCGCTCCGCTGGGCCCCTTTCCATTCGATCCGGCTGGATTCAGCAACCTGGTGGTGCGTGACGACAGAACCAACACTGATGTCTTGTCGTTGTTCGGCGAGATCAACTATGCGCTGGCCAACAACGCAACCCGGCTGGGGCTGGAGGTGCGTTACACCACCGAAGACATCTCAACCTATAGCGCACGGACCGGCAGGACGTTTACACGCGAGGACGACTTCGTCACGCCTCGGGTGACGATCGATCACGACCTCAACGCCAACGCGATGCTGTACGGCCTGATCGCGCGCGGCGCAAAGGCCGGCGGCTTCAATTCGGGCGGGATCATGCCGCAGAACCAGGTGTTCGAGCCGGAATTCAACCTTACGCTCGAGGCAGGGCTGAAGGCGACGATGCTGGAAGGCGCGGCGGTCTTTTCCGTTGCGGTGTACTCCACCAATTGGAGCGACATGCAGGTTACCGCGGCCGACCCGGACGGGACCATCCTGAACACCGCGATTATCCGCAATCTGGGCGATGCGACGATTCGCGGCATCGAATTGGAGGGATCGATCGCGGTAAACAGGAACCTGAGTATCGACGCAGCGTTTTCGTATAGCGATGGAGCCTATGACAGCGCAACGGATACCGTGTTTGCGCGGTTTGCCGGGCGCTATTCGCGCCCGCCTTGCGATGATGTCGTTTGCCGCTCCGACGGCGTGATAGACGGCAACGAATTGCCGCGCTCACCTGCCACGCAGGCCGCCATCGGCGCGCAGTGGTCCGATGATCTGCCCACCGGGTCGAGCTCCTACTACATCCGTGCGGATCTGGGGTACCAGTCTTCGTTCTTTGGCGATACCGTCAACGTGGCCAAGTTTCCCAGCCGCTCGGTAACCAATTTCCGGGCCGGCGTGGACATCCGGAACTGGAAGGTGGCGTTGTGGGCGCGGAACCTTACCGACGAGAAATACGCGTCGAACGCGCTTACGATCCTGCAGGCGTCATCCAATAACCTGCAGGGCGCGTACTATGGCGAACGCCGTACCTACGGCCTGGAAGTGTCCTACCACTACGAGTAGCGCCTGGGAACGAGGGCATCTTGCCCTCGTCGCTGGGAGCGAGGGCGTCCCGCCCTCGTCGAGGGCTGGAAGCCCTCGTTCCCAGGGCGCCGGCGTTTAGGGGAGAGGGTCGGTCTGCCCGGCCAGGGCGTTGGTCACGCGCGCTACCAGCGCACGGCCGCGTTCGTTGAGCCGTTGTTGCGCCTCGGCGTCGGGCTTGTAGGACTCGATTTCGTCGCTCACATCAAGGCCGTGCCGCTCGAGGACGGCTTCCAGCGCGGCGATACGGTCAATCAGGATGTAGAGCTCGTGGGTCAGCGTGAACAGGGCCTGGCCTACGCCGGGCAAGTCATCGGGGGTGAGCGTAGGACGCTCGGGGTTATTGAAGGACTTTGGGTCGGCCTTCATGCCGGCTTGCGCGCAGTGATTACGTACGGATAGCCGCCCGGCCCCAGGGCGCGTCCATCAGCCTCGGCAAAACCGGCCTCTGCGAGCGTAGCCACCAGATCCAGGCCTGCCGAATCCCGCCAGAACGGCTCGCCGCCGAACCGGGCCAGCTGGTCTGCCCGCCATTCGTCCAGTCTGTTCATGTGTGCATACCGCGCCACGTCGCTCATGATCAGGTCGCCGCCCGGCTTCAGGACCCGATAGGCCTCGGCGAAGGCGATCTGGATTGCGTCGGCCGGCATTTCGTGAAGCAGGATGTAGGAACTGACGAGATCGAATGCATCGTCGTCGAAGCCCGTGTCTTCCGCGGCGCGTAAGTAAAGGCGCCAGCCGTAACCGCAGGCATTCCCGGTCCGCAGGGCATGTTCCAGCGCCCGTATGGAAACATCCACGCCGGTAATTTCCGCATCCGGGTAGGTTTCCGCCAGCGCCTGGGTGAAGTGCCCGGTCGAGCAGCCCATTTCCAGGATGCGGTCGTAGCGATCGCGTGGAGCCAGTCCGGCCACCTTGCGCCGCTGCTTGAAGATGCCTCCCGGATAGGTGGCATCCACCACCAGCCGGTGGACGATTTCACCGTGCACGAAACCCATATGGGGATGCCCGTCCCAGCCGCCCCGGGTGCGATGAAACTCAACGCCTTCGAAGTACGCGGGCGGTTGAAAATCCGGGTTCGCGAACAGCCGTGAAGGGCCTTCGTCGTAGCGGGAAAGGAGTTCAGTCACTTCCTCCTTCAATTCCTCGAAAGCGTCCAGGGCGATCAGGCCATGCTGGCGCGAATGCCATTCGCCGACCGTCTGCTGCACCCGGTAGGCGGGCGTTGCCGATAGAACGCGCGTGATGGCATTGTGGCGTTCGTCGAGATCGCAGGGCAGGGCGGCGCCGTCTCCGAACCGGGCCTCAAGGTCCTCCTGGACTCCCCTGCGCGCTTGTGTAGTGCCATGAAATACGTGGGCCAGGAAATCGACTGAAGCACGTCCTCGCTGACGCAGTCGGGGTTGCAAGGTGTTGTTCATGGCGGTGCGTGCTCCATTCTCGACGAGGGCAGGATGCCCTCGCTCCCAGCGTTGAGGGCAGGATGCCCTCGTTCCCAGTGTGGGGTTGAAAGGTGTTGTTCATGACGGTGCGGGCTCCGTCCTTTCAAGTTCCGCCTTGGTGAGACGATAACGGGTCAGTATGAACATTGCGAGCAGGCCCATTGCAGTGGGAATGTAGGATACGCCCAGCAGGAGGGCCTTGCCGACTTCGGGCGATTGCAGTGCTTCGTCCGGCAGGTCCCGGTCAAAACCCGCAAATTGCATGGCGAAGCCGATGATGAGCGGACCCAGGGCGAAAGTGAATTTCTCCACAAAGCTGTAGACGGCAGTGTAAACTCCCTCGCGGCGAATCCCGGTCCTGCGCGCGTCGTACTCGATCGTGTCCGTCAGCATCGACATCGCCATTACGATGTTTCCGCTGCCCGCGATCGCAATGATCGCGGCCCGTGCCAGGATGGCAGGCAAGGGCTCTCCCGGACCGGCCAACATCCAGCTCGAGGTGGTGACCACGTAGCAAAGAGCGGCCAGGAGGTAGGTTTCGCGCTTGCCGATGCGCTTTGATATCGCCACCAGAACCGGTGTGCCGACAATCGACATTGCGGTAAACACGGTTCCGTACCAGAAGAGTATGGTCAGCGGCAGCCTGAGGTAATGCACCACAAAGAACAGGATGGCCGCTTGCGAGGCGGCAATGCCCAGCAGTTGTGAGGCTTTCACACCAATGAGCTTCAGAAAGTGCGGATTATCGAGGATCGGGCTGAATTGCCGGAACACGTTGATTCTCTGGACGCCGGCGTCGGTAAAACGGGCGCGGGCAGTGCCGAAGTAGGTCGTCAGCATGGAGGCGAGGATGATGACCCCGCCGCCTGCGCCTACAACGGCATAGGTCGTCCAGCTCTCGTGTCCGAACCTTTCCTGGATCAGGGGAGGCACGGAAATTGCGAGAAAAATGCCGCTGGCGATGAATACCATGCGATAGCCGTGGATCGCCGAGCGTTCGTGGTAGCTGTCGGTCATTTCCGCCGGCATGGCCATGTATGGAACGTTGAATAGCGTATAGCCGAAGGTGTAGATGGCCAGCGCGGCAAAAATGTAGGCCGCGGTCAGCCACTGTGCGTCGAAGATCGGCGTGGTGAAGATCAGGACGAACGAACATGCGGACACGAATGCGCCCGCCAGCATAAAGGGTCGTCGTCGGCCGGCCGGCGACTTGATCCGGTCGCTCCAGCTTCCGACGACCGGGTCGCTGACTATGTCCAGGAGCTTGGTAAGGAAATACAGCGTTCCCGCCAACGCTGGCTCCATTCCCAGCACGTTGACCATGTAGAACAGCGCCAGAATGCCGATGGCGTTCATCAGCAGCGCCACGCCGAGCGCCCCGGCGCCCCAGGAAACCCGAATGCCTTGCGGGATCAAGGCGCCCGGTCCGCTGGACAGGTTTTCGAAATCAGGCTTGGTCCCAGGCCTTCAAGCGTTCCGGCACGGCCTTGCCGTGGACCATGCTGCGCATGGGCGGCATGGCGAGCAATGATTCCGGGAAACTCGCCGCAGGCGGTGAAAGAGCATCCAGTTCCGACAGCGTGTCGGTGTCAAGCGACAGATCCACGCAGGCGAGGTTTTCGGCAAGTTGGTTCCGATTGCGCGCACCGACGATCGGGATGACCGGGGCGCGGCGGTGCAGCAGCCAGGCCAGCGCCAGCGATGAAGAAGCGCAGCCCAGCCGGTCCGCAGCCTCTTTAAGGCCTTGTGCAACGCGCAGGTTGTGAGGGTTGAGCATCCGCCCTCCCATGGGTCCGCTCAGACGGCCTTCGCCCTGAACCGCGCCGTCCTTGCCGATGGTGTACTTGCCGGTGAGTGCGCCGAACAACAGCGGGCTCCAGGCCGTGATCGCCATGTTCTGGAATTTCGCCAGCGGGAAGAAAGCGTTCTCGATGGTGCGTTCGGCCAGGTTGTATTGCAGCTGTACGGCGGTGAATTGGGTCCACCCGCGCTCACCGGCGGTTGCGTTCAGCGCGGCCACCCACCAGGCCGGCGCATTGGAGATGCCAATGTGCAGAATCTTGCCCAGGCGGACCTGGTCATCCAGGGCTCGCATGAACTCCAGCGGCGGCGTCAGCCCGTCCGCGGCGTGAACCCAGTACAAATCCAGGTAGTCGGTCTTGAGCCGCTTCAGGCTGCCTTCCAGCGAACGCACCATGTTGCCGCGGTGGTTGCCGCCGGCATTGGGGTCGTTCGGATCGGTGTTCATCGAATACTTGCTGGCCAGGACGATGCGCTTGCGGTCCTCGCCCATGAAGCGGCCCAGCATGCTTTCACTGGCGCCCATGCCGTACATGTCGGCGGTGTCGATGAAGTTGCCGCCGGCATTGAGGAATGCGTCGTACACGGCACGGCAATCCTGCTCTTCCGCATAGAGGTGGGCTGAGCCGCCGAAGGTCATGGCGCCCAGGCACAGTTCGGAGACGCGCAGGCTGCTGGCGCCCAATAGTCTGAGTTTCATTGGTGGTTTGCTCCGGGCTTGCGGGCCATCTGGTGGTATTGGGGATTGGGGGTCATGCCGGTGGCCATCGCCACGCGGTTACTGAAGTTGAAGAACCCGGTTACGTTTGCGATGTCCCAGATATCCCGCTCGCTGAACCCGGCGTCGCGCAAGCCGGCGCGGTCTTCCGCGCCGGTGTCCGCCGGCCTGTTGGTCACCTTCCAGGCAAAGTCGAGCATGGCCCGCTGGCGGGCCGAGATACGGGCTTCGCGATAGTTCATCACCAGCACTTCGCCCAGCAGGGGATCGCCGGAAAGCTTGCGCACCGCCGCGCCGTGCGCTACCAGGCAATACAGGCAGTGGTTGGCCGACGACACCACGACGGCGATCATTTCCCGCTCCAGCTTGCTCAAGCCTGAATCGGCCAGCATGAGTTCGTCGTAGAACTCGCGGAAAACACGCAACTTCTCGCTTGAAAACGCATGGGCGGTCAACACATTGGGCACGAAGCCGAGCTTTTCCTCGCACAGCCCCAGGTAGTCGCGCAGGTCTTCGGCCAACTCGTCGGGTGGAAGAGGCGGGATGCCCAGCGCCATCACTTCATCGCCAATGCTCATGTTGTGTTCTCCTTCCGGGCCGCAAATTCCGCCTTGCCGGCCTGAATCAGATCGTAAACCTCCTGTGCGCGGCCGCCGATGCGGGCAAGCAGTTTCTCATGCGAGCCTTGCGCGGCTTCCCGCCACCTGGATTTCTGTTCCTCGGTCAGTAGGTAGAAAGTAACCCGGCCGTCTTCCTGCCATTCGCGCTCCTGGGCCGCGATGACCTCACGCACCAGATCGCGGTTCTCCTGTTGGACATCCAGGGCATCGACCAGCACCTGGCGCGCTTCTGTCGGCAATGATTCATACCACTGTGCATTGGCAAACTGCACGCCGGAGTCGTAGGCGTGGCCAGTGAGCGTGTAATGCGGCGCTTCGTCGGCGATTCCGGAGAGCAGGTACTGGCCGGCGCCGCTTTGGCCGCATTGGATCAACCCGGTCTGAAGGGCCGGGAGGGTTTCATCAAAGGGCAGGGGGATGTTGTCCGCGCCTATGGTTTCGATAAAGACCTGGGGTGCGATGGCGGTCGAGGCGCGCATCTTGACGCCCCGGAATTCCTTGGGCTCCAGTTTGGGTTCGCGGCAATAGATGTGGTTCCATCCCACCTCGGTCCACTGCAGGAAAGTGAGTCCGCGTTCGGCGAGCATTTCGGTGAACACGGGGGTCAGGTAGTGATCCGTAACGAAGTCCACTTCCGCATAGCTCTCGAACAGGTAAGGCGAGAGGATTACGCTGAGTTCCGGCACCACGCTCGACATGCCATGCAGTGAAGTTCCGGCATATTGGACCCGCCCGCGGCGCACGTTGGCGAGTATGCTTTCTTCGGTCCCGAGCTGGCTGTTGACGAACATCTGCAATTCAAGCCCCGGGTAAGCGGCCTCATTGACCCGGTGTTCGAAGCGCCGCCAGGAGTCGTGCCAGGGCGTGTTGATGGCGCCGGCGGCGCCCACCACGATGACCAGCTTTTCGTCCTCCGCCCGGGAGCCGGAATCTGCCTCGGAGCCGGAATCCGCCCCGCAACCCGCTACAAGCAGTACCGCGGCCACCATCGCCAAAGCCCGCTGGGAGCGAGGGCTTCCAGCCCTCGAAACGAGAGTCGCAATTCGCATGTTGAAAAAGGCTAACACGGCAACGTCGAGAGGTCCTCGCTCGCATGGCACACGCCTGGGAACGAGGGCTTCCAGCCCTCGCCGAGGGCAGGATGCCCTCGTTCCCAGCGCTACACCTTGTCTCCGCCGACTTCGATCAAGGTGCGGCCGAACAGGTCGCGGTTCTCGAAGGCGGCGTGCATGGCCGGCGTGTCCTCCAGGTTCGCAACCCGCTCGATCGGAATCCGCCATTGGCCGCTGGCCAGTTTGTCCTCGATCTCCGCGTTCTCGGCGTATCGGGTACGGGCCTGATGGAAAAATTGCACGAACCCGGTGACGCTAATGCTCTTTCCTATGAGGAAGGAAATATCCGCTGGTGGCGCCAAGCCTCCCATCGCTCCAAGGTAAATCACATTACCCAAAGGCGCGCAGGCTTCATAGTTGCGGGGCGCATTCGGCCCCTGCACTCCGTCGATGATCACGTCCGCCCCACGCCCGCCGGTTACTTCCTTGACCTGCGCCGGCCATTCCCCGGAGCGGTAATCCAGCAGATGATCGGCGCCGAACTGCTTGGCCCAGGCGGCTTTCTTGTCGCCGCCGACCAGTCCGATCACTGTGGCTCCCGCCTCCTTGGCAATCTGAGTCGTCAGGACGCCTACGGCGCCGGCGGCTGAATGCACCACCACTGTCTGGCCCGGTTGAACCCGGCCGGCGGAGTGCACAAGGTGCCAGGAGGTGGGCGCGCAAGTGGAAAAGGTCGCACCAAGCTGATAATCGAAACGGTCGGGGATTGGCACCAGGCCGGCTGCCTTGGCTACCGCATAATCGCCGTTCCCGTTCCACTGGCCGTGCACCGCCACGCGATTGCCTTCAAGGGCCGAGTCCACACCCGCGCCGGTCTCCACAACCCTGCCGGAATATTCGTAACCGGTAACGAAAGGAAAGCCCGGATGCATCCATTTGATCCGATTGGCCCGCGCGTGTGTATCCAGCGGATTGAGCGGCGCGTACGCGACCTTAATCCGCACTTCTCCTTCCCCGGGGGAGGGGATGGGGAGCTCTTTGAGTTGCAGGGTTTCGGGACCGCCGGGCGCTTCGGCCACGATGGCGCGCATGGTGTTTGGCATCAGGGAATCTCCCGTGAAAGCAAAAGAGCGCATTGTACCCACCCGGTCATGCGCAACACCCGTCGTCTTGCGGGCCTTGGAGCGCGACTGGCGTTGGTGGTCCAACTCGCTCGCGGCTTACCTGGCCCCGGGCGCCTTTGGCCGCATTGCGGCTCCCGGCAATGGGGTTTACCATTCCCGGCGGACCGCGCCTTGCCAAAGGCCGTGTGGGCCGCCGTGAAGTGATGCGGAATTGCGGGCTACCGCGCCAGAATTAACCCGACGGAAATTGCCATGAGAAAACTGACCCTTCCTTTCGTCCTGATTGCAATGGTCACCGCCATCGCGCCGGCGCGTGCTGAGACCATAGCCGTTATCGGCACCGGCATGATGGGTGGTTCTATGGGGCCCCGGCTGGCCGAACTCGGTCATACGGTCGTCTACGGTTCGCGTGCGCCGGGCGAGGAGCGCATTCAGGCCTTGCTGGAACGTACGCCTGGATCTGCCAGCGCAGGGACTCAAGCAGAAGCCGCTGCGCAAGGCGAGATCGTCTTCCTGGCGGTTCCTTATACCGCTGCGGAGGACGTTGTGGAGCGACTCCGTCCACACCTGTCGGGCAAGCTGGTCATCGACGCGGGCAACGCGGTTCAAGAGGGAAAGGACGGATTGCCCCAGCACATCGATGGCTGGTCTTCGGGGGAGATGGTGCAGAGCGCGGTGCCGGATGCCCGGGTCGTCAAAGCATTCAACACCGTGGGATTTCACATTGTGCGCAATCCGGCGCGTGCAAACGGCCCGGTTACGGTGCCGGTGGCCGGTAACGATGAGGCCTCCAAGCATTGGGTGATGGCTTTGGCCGGGGACCTCGGGTTCGAAACCATTGACCTCGGGCCCATACGGGTGTCCCGTGTGCTCGAGAGCATGTCCGCCCTGTATCGCATTCCGCATTTCGCCGGGCGCCGGGACGAATCGTTCGAGTTTCACCTGCGCCGGGTGGCCGAGCCGGAGCTGGAGGAGACCCGCGCCGTGCGCGGCCGCTGAAGGCTGCGGCGGAGCAGGCAGTTGGCGGGGGCCGCTCCCGCACTGTTTGCTCGGGCCTTGTGCAAGTGCAATCGGGCGAATCATAGGGGTTATGGGTAGCAACGCAAGAGACCTGGCTCAACGAGCCCTGGTGGGTTTGTCCAGGCTGGAACAGGGCGTTGCCTGCGCCGCCTTCGCTATCCTGGTGATGGTCATTTTCGGTGACGTGGCCATTCGGGTGATCACCGGATCGGGGTTGTACTGGGCACGCCAGATCGGCGTTTACGCCAACGTGATTGTCGTCATGTTCGGTATCGGGCTGGCATCCGCCAGTAACTCACATCTGCGCCCGCGATTCGCCGACGGCTGGCTTCCCAGGTCGTGGGCGCCGTTTCTCGACCATCTGGGCGAGGTTCTGATGGCGCTGTTCTGCCTGACCTTCTGCGCTGTTGCGTTCGACCTGGTGCGCGACACCTATCTGCTGGATGTGCGCTCGGTTGTGTTGCGCATTATTGTGTGGCCGATCCAGGCTGTGATTCCGCTGGTGTTCGCGCTGGCGACCTTGCGCCACGGACTGTTTGCGGTATGGCCGGACTTGCGGCCGCCGGAAGGAGGCGCGCTGGCCGACACGCAGCAGGAGCTGGAGCCATGATTGGCGCGCTGGCTATCGCTGGCGCGGCCCTGACTCTGCTTGCGCTGCGACAGAATCTCCTGGTGGTGCTGGGTGTTGCCACCGGGCTGGCCTACTGGTTCTGGGGCGACGGGCAGATCCAGAACATCATCAATGACGGTTGGGACGGCTTGAACCGCGATGTGCTGCTGTCGATTCCCATGTACCTGCTGGCCGGCGCGATTATGGCCCGCGGCGCTATCGCCAGCCGTCTGATCCGCCTGGCGCGCGCGCTTTCTTCGCCGATTCCGGGGGGCCTGGCGATTGCCACGGTTCTGTCCTGCGCCATGTTTGCGGCGGTGACCGGTTCGGGTACCGTAACTCTGCTGGCCGTCGGGGCGGTGATGTACCCGGCATTGATAGAGGCCGGCTACAACAAGCGGTTCGCTTTGGGCGCCCTATGTGCTGCGGGCACGCTTGGCATCGTGGTCCCGCCGAGCATTCCGCTCATTCTGTACGGGATCATGACCCAGACTTCAATTTCCGAACTGTTCATTGCCGGTATCGGCCCTGCATTACTCCTGACAAGCTTCATGAGCGCCTGGGCCATCGGCCGCAACTGGCAGTTTCGGCTGGGTGGATGGCGCCTGCGAGAGATCGGAAAGGCTTTCAGCGAAGGGATCTGGTCGCTCCTGATGCCGGTCATCATCCTGGGCGGAATCTACACAGGCTGGTTCACCGCCACGGAATCCGCGTCGATAGCCGTGGTATACGGCTTCTTTGTGGAGATCTGCATACACCGTGAGATGCGTTTCAAGGAGGTCGTTGAGGTCATTACCAGCACCACGCGGCTGATGGGATCGCTGTTTCCGGTCCTGATGATGGCGCTGGCGCTCAACATGTTCCTGACCTATGAACAGGTGCCGGACATGGCAGTGCAATGGCTGTCCGCCAGGATCGATTCTCTGCCCGGCTTCATACTCCTCATGAACGCTTTCCTGCTGTTGGTGGGATGTTTCATGGATATCGGATCCGCGATCCTGATCCTGGCGCCGCTGCTGCAGCCGATCGCCATCGCTCAGGGTATGGACACGGTGCATTTCGGCATCGTAATGGTGGTCAACCTGGAAATGGGCTACCTCACCCCGCCCATGGGACTGAACATCATCGTGGCGATGACCGCCTTCAACGAATCGTTCGGAGAAATCTGCCGGGCGGTGCTGCCATTCCTGGCGCTGATGCTGGCCGCTTTGTTCGTGGTGTCGTTCTGGCCTGGCCTGGCGCTGTTCCTGCTGCAATAATTGCCGCCTTGACCGACACGAGGCTCGACGGTAGCGCCTGGATGATCCTTTTGCCATGACCTGGACAGTGCATAAATTCGGCGGCAGCAGCCTGGCTGATGCGCGCGGCTTCGAGCGCGCCGCCCGGATCGTGCTGGCCGACGAAGCGCCCCGGGTGGCGGTAGTGGTATCGGCCATGCAGGACGTGACCAACGCCCTGTTTGCGCTGCTCGGCCGTGCGGTTGCCGGAGACGACCAGTGGCAGGGCGATCTTGAGGCACTGCAGGCGCAGTATGCGGCGATCTGCGGGGAACTGATTGCAGACCCGGCACGCCGGGCTGAGTTGCTGGCCCATCAGGAAGCTGAGTGCCGCGACGTGGCGGACATTCTCCACTCGGCGGTGCTGATCCGCTCGGCCGGGCCGCGCATGGAGGCATTGGTGTCGGGTTGCGGAGAACTGTGGTCGTCACGCTTGCTGGCGGCACTCATTACCGAGCGCGGCGCCGGGAACGGCCGGCCAGCGGAGCCGCTGGATGCGCGCGACGTATTGCGGGTAGAGCCTGGAGAGTTGGGCGTGGTGGTGGACTGGGACGCTTCAGGCAAGCGCCTGGCGCGGCTGCTCAAGGACGATCCCACGCCCGTGCGAGTCATTACCGGCTATATCGCACGCGATGGACGCGGCTTGCAGACAACTCTGGGACGTAACGGCAGCGATTTTTCCGCATCCATCTTCGGCGCCCTGATGAACGCCGAATCGCTGACCATCTGGACCGACGTGGAAGGGGTAATGAGCGCCGATCCCGCGCGAGTGCCGGAAGCCCACGTGATCCGTGAGTTGTCCTACTACGAGGCCATGGAGCTGGCGTATTTCGGCGCGCGGGTGATTCATCCGCAGACCATGGGTCCGGTGGTAAGCAAGGGCATTCCGGTATGGATACGCAGCAGCTTCAAGCCGGAGTTGCGTGGTTCTCTGATCTCGCAGGAAGGCGACCGCGACGAGCCGGTCAAGGGCATCACCATGATCGAGAACGTCTCGATGCTGAGCCTTGAGGGCTCCGGCATGATTGGCGTGCCCGGTACCGCGGATAGGCTTTTCAGCGCCTTGAGCAGAGCTCAGGTGCCGGTGCTGCTGATTACCCAGGCCAGTTCGGAGCATTCGATAACCTTCGCGGTACCGCAGGCGCACGCGGCGGTGGCCGAAGAGGTCACGCGCGATGCGTTCGCCCAGGCAATGGGCCTGGGTCAGGTCAGCAAGGTTACCCGCACCGATGGCGTCAATGTTCTGGCGCTGGTTGGCGACGGCATGGTCGGAATACCCGGTGTGGCCGGACGCTTCTTTGGGGTGCTGGGGCGCGCGGGAGTGAACGTCATCGCGATCGCCCAGGGTTCCTCGGAGCGCAATATTTCCGCCGTAGTGAGCGGCGCGACTGCGACCAAGGCCCTGCGGGCCGCGCACGGCGGCTTTTACCTGTCGCAGACCACACTGTCGCTGGGAGTGATCGGCATGGGCAATGTCGGCGCCGAGTTGCTGGATCAGATTGCCCAGGCGGGCGACCGGTTGCGGGAGAAATTCAATCTCGATCTGAGGGTTCGGGCCATTGCCAACTCCCGGCGCATGCACCTGGCGTCGCGGAGTCTGGACCTCGGGTGCTGGCGGGACTTGTTCAAGCAAGAAAGCGAGCCCCTGGACCTGGAGCGCCTGGCGGCCCACGTGAACCCGGATCATCTGCCCCACGCCGCCATTCTGGATTGCACCGCCAGCGAAGCAATCAGCAATCGCTACAGCGATTTCTTTACCGCCGGGATCCACGTGGTTACGCCGAACAAGCGCGCACAAAGTGCGCCGCATGCCGTCTATGAGCGTCTCCACGAGCTGCGCCGTGCCCATGGCGTGCATCTCCTCTACGAGACCAACGTCGGCGCCGGACTGCCGGTGATCGAGACCTTGCGCGACCTGATCTCCACCGGTGACCAGGTGCTGAGCATCGAGGGAATTTTCTCCGGAACGCTGGCCTATTTGTTCAATGCGCTGCACGCAAACGCCAATTTTTCCCGGGTGGTGCGCGAAGCGCGCGATGCCGGCTATACGGAACCAGACCCGCGAGAGGACTTGAGCGGCATGGACGTGGCGCGCAAGCTGCTCATCCTCGCGCGTGAATTGGGGCTGCGCATGGAGCTGGATTATGTCGACGTGGAGAGCCTGGCGCCCGAAGAACTGTCGGACGCGACGGTAGAGGAATTTCTTGACGGATTGGGCCGCTACGACGGCGACATGCGCCAGCGTCTGCAGAAGGCGGAGGAGGACAGCTGTGTGCTGCGCTACGTGGGCAGGCTGGACAGCGCTGGACAGGCTTCGGTTCGGTTGGAGTCACTGCCCGATGATCATCTGTTCGCGCGCCTGCACTTGACCAGCAACATGTTTCTGTTCCGCACCGCTCGCTACAGCGACAGCCCACTGGTGGTGCAGGGTCCGGGCGCGGGGCCGGCAGTCACCGCCGGCGGTGTGTTCGCCGACGTCCTGCGCCTGGCGCGGATGCTGGGAGCGCCGCGCTAGCCCCACAGGTCATGGCTTCGTTCTACAGCACCCGCGGCAGCGGCCCCGCGCGCCTGGAAACCGTGCTGCAATCCGGCACCGCTCCGGACGGTGGGCTGTATGTGCCGGATTTCCTGCCTCGCTTCAGCCGTGACGAGTTGAAGGAGTGCTCCACGCCGGCGGAGCTGGCCGAATGCATGCTCGGTCCGTTTTTTGCGGACTCGAGTCTGGCCGAATCCATTCCGGAGATCTGCGGGAGCGCATTCGCTTTCCCGCTTCCCTTGACTGAGCTGGCGCCCGCGCCCAACGGCGCGCGTTTGCGGCTCCTGGAGCTGTTTCATGGCCCAACGGCAGCGTTCAAGGACTACGGGGCACGTTTCCTGGCTGCCTGCCTGGAGCGAATTCTGGCCAACGAGCCCGTCTCTTCGCCGCCTTTGACGATCCTCGTGGCCACCTCCGGGGATACCGGCGCGGCGGTGGCCTCGGCGTTTTCTGGGCGCGACAGGATTCGCGTGGTCGTGCTGTTCCCCAAGGGCCGCATTTCGCCGCGCCAGGAACATCACCTGGGCTGCTGGGACGACAATGTCGAGGCGCTTGCAGTTCGCGGTGGTTTTGACGATTGCCAGCGGCTGGTCAAGCGGGCTTTCACCAGCGCCGAGTTGCGCACCCGGGTTCGGTTAGGCTCAGCCAACAGCATTAACCTGGGAAGACTTCTTCCACAGGGCGTCTACCATGCCTGGGCGGGACTTAAGGCGCCGGAAAGCGCGAACTTTGTTGTCCCCACCGGGAACCTGGGAAACGGCCTGGCATGCCTCTGGGCCCGAGAGATGGGCGCCGACATCGGTCGAATTCTGCTTGCCACTAACGCCAATCGCGCGGTGGGAGACTACCTTTTGTCAGGGGACTACCAGGGGCGCGAAGGCATCGGCACGCTGGCCAACGCCATGGACGTGGGTGATCCCAGCAATATGGAGCGCCTGCGTCACTACTTTGGCGGCGACATCGCCCGGATAAGGGCGGCGGTCAGCGCCGCGAGCGTGAGCGACGAGCGCATTCGCGCTCGAATACGCGAAGAGCAGGCGACCTCAGGCAATGTGCTCTGCCCCCACACGGCTGCCGGCGTGGACGCGTGTCACCAATTTCTCTCGGCCGCCGGCGCACCCGCGGGCGACTGGGTGCTGGCTGCTACCGCGCACCCGGCCAAGTTCGAAACCGTAGTGGAACCCCTGATCGGGAGAGCGGTCACTCCGCCACCCCAACTGCAGGAACTCCTGGAGCGCCCCTCCCGCCACACCGAAATCCCGGCCCGCCTCAAGGCCCTGATACCGCACCTGACCTAAACCGGGGGCAACGAGATCACGTGGACGTGCAGCATTACGATAATCGTGCCCATCATGGACTCTGGTGGGCACGATCTCACTCTACCTCAGACATCAACAAGGTGACTTGCTCTGGCCACAACGTGACGTGGAAGCACCATAAGACAAGGATTATCGACAGATGAGCGGAAACCCAATTGACTTTAAGGACGCGACGTATATTAGGCATTGGCTGGATACAGCCTTGAAGATGGAGAAGGAAAAATACGTCAAATGTCCGGTAAACCGTGATCTCGTTCCTGGGCACGAGGTAGCCCAAGGCTGGGGGCTATGTCGTGACCGGCTATTCTCTGCTGGAACAGGCTTTCAAGGCGCTCCTGCATGTAAAGGATGTTCCACCACCCCGGATACACACTTTGTCCGAACTTTTCTGTTTGTTGCCGAAGGGCGACAAGGATGTTCTACGCGAATACCACCGAGATTTTCGATGCGCGTGTGATGGCGTGGAGTCCTTTCCATTGACGATTTGGGACTTGGTAAACAAGGCATATGTTTCTCAATTTCTTTACCAATCACTGCCGTTTTTCGACGCAATATGGAAATCATAAGGCGCTTTTTTGATCCTCGATATGGCAGTTACTTCCGGGTTGGGCCTCGCGGGACCGGAAAGTCCACTTGGCGGCGACACCGCCTTACGCACGCGTCGAATCCTGATTTCCTGAGACCGCTATGTTTCGGGAGTTGGGTGTTCGCCTCAAAAGGATAAGCGAATCGTGCCCTGATATGGCGCCGCCGCGCTGCGTGCCGATAAGCTATTGATCTGGTAATCGAAGGTATGGCTATTCGGAAGTGGGACGAGGTGAATCGAGCAGGCGCAGTGTGTGGTGGAATATCTCGTTGCTGAATTCCCGCCAGCGCTCGTTGCTGTGCATGACTTCGTGAAACATGAAATGTCCGGCCATCGGCATTTTCTTCATTTGCCTGCGCATCTCGGTTGTGGTTACGCCCACTACAAGGAAGTTGCGTGATCGGGCCGGAGTGCGGTCAAACGTCTTCTTGATTGCGCCGAGCCGCTCCAAGGCGCCGGCCGGATCAGTACCGCCTTTGATCTCCACCACGCTGACAGTTTCCCAAATAGGGGACCCGCTGTTCTTCAGCAATCGCTGAAATTCGATGTCCGGCTCCGAACCGAAGTGCATACGAATGTCTTCGCGCGCGCCAAGGGACCATGATGAGCCAGGAGTTATCTCATGCACGCTATTGCCGCTTTCCTGTTGCAGCCACGCCAGAATTTTTGATTTCAGTCCTTGCTCTGCTTCCTGCCCGATAATGTTTCGCAGACTGCCGTCTGTTGAAATACCGATCGTAGCCAGGACGTTTCGATATCCGTTTTCCACTGTCCAATTGGTTGATCCTGTAATAATCGAGGATATAACGGCGTTGTACAGGCGAGCCACCTTCAGGAGTTGAGCGTCCGGTATAGCCGGTGGTCGGGTGGCGCCAGGTTCGGCGACACGTTCCCAGCGATCCACGGAACCGCGGATATGATTGCCGCGCGCTTGGTCGCGTCATCAAGCCGGTCCATATCCTCGTGTCCAGTGATAGACGCACTTGCGGATTTCCTGGCGGCCGAACCTGCCCATTTGCTGGCTGGAATTGCCTTTGCCCCGCTTGAGCGTCCAGATGACTTTGCATGTGAATCCCATTTGCTCGGCGAAGTCCGACAGGATCAGGTCAACGGGAATCTCCTCGCCGTGATAGCGCACGTTATCGTTCACCATGAAGATGTTTCCACCGGGCTTGACCAGCCGCGACAGCTCGCAGATTATGACGGCCATCTCGGCAAAGTAGTTTTCTATCAGGCGGATTACGTGCGGGTTACCGAGCTCGCCGGAATGTTCTCTCAGGATAAGCAGCGCTTCACTCAGTGCATCCTGCCGATCAACGAGCGCAAACGCCTTGGCGGGAAGCGCAGATAGCCCGTAGGAATGCTCCAATTTCTTCCGCTTGGAATGGTTTTCCACGGTTGCCGACAGCAATTCTTGCCGCAACTTCTTCACTTGCTTATCGCCATAACCCAGGTACGCGAGCTCCAGGGCGTAAGTTCGTGTGTAGTCGTAACGGTTGGCGTAGGGCGGCGAAGTAATAACGGTATCAAATGCGCCAGATGGCAGCGCGCGCAGTTCGTCAAGGCTGGAACCATCGATGAAGTGTGGCGAGCAACCCCCGAACTTGCGCTTCAGGGCCGGCATGTCAGCCGCAATCTGTTGAAGCCTGTTATCTAACGCTGCACGCAGGGATGGCAAGGCGCCCTTGTTCAGCCGCGTGCTTGCGGTTCTCCCGGAACGTGGATCCCATCGCAGGTACTGGCCGTCTTTACGCGTATAGCTGATTTCTTCCAGCACGCTTACGCAGGCGAGTTCCAGTACGGTCTTGAGGTTATCGTCGCCAAGCCCGCTGATAAAGCGGCGCGCCCTGGCCAGTTCGCGCTCGGTCTCAGCCGGGAATGCGCCGGCCGTAATCCGGATATGGGGGAACTGAAATGCTTCTTTACCGGCACCGCGCGAGACGTGATTGAGCAGTCCGGAAGCGGCCCGGTTGAGTTCCTTCGCCACTACGCCGTTCGCGCTGCACGCTATCGCCTTAGCGGCGAGGTTGCCAATCGGCATGATCTCAATGCCGGTTGCGTGTTTCTTGCCGGCGCTGGCGGTCAGCACGGTAGTGCCGATACCGGAAAACGGGTCCAGAACCGCTTGTCCAGGGGCGTAGTCCAGTAGCGAGGCAACCAGTTGCGAGGAAAAGCCTTCCTTGTATTTCATCCAGCGCAGGCCCGCCACCGCCTTGTTGCCCTGATAGGAAACGAGTCTGCGGCTTAGTTCTTCGTTAACGAGTATCCGTTCGCTGAAACGCGCGTTGAGATCGGCGCGGGCGCTGACCGGCCCTCCGTTCGGCGATGAGAGGGGAGTAACCGGATTTGGCTCCTGAAAGGGCACTTGTGCCTGTAAAGCCTGAATATGCATCGCGAACCTCCGTTTTCGCAGTCCGACCGTCAAGCCGGTTTGTCCTGGATGCAATTCTACAGTGATATTATCTCGCGGCGCGTCAGGAGGAGGGAAAGGTTACGCTCGCTGCCGGCTAGCGCGGCGGCGCTCTCCCTGAGTCAGCAACTTCTTCCGCAAGCGGATATTGCCTGGTGTTACCTCGACGAGCTCATCGCTATCGATAAACTCCAGGGCCTGCTCCAGGGTCAGACGCAGTGGTGGGGTCAGAATGATGTTCTCGTCGGATCCCGCGGCGCGAATATTGGTGAGCTGCTTACTTTTGGTCGGGTTGACCGGCAGATCAGCGATGCGCTTGTTTACGCCCACAATCATGCCGTCATAGACTTCCTCGCCGTGGCCGATCAGCAAGCGTCCCCGGTCCTGGAGTTTGAACAGCGAGTAAGCCAGCGCCTTGCCGTTCACCATCGACACCATGGCGCCATTGTTGCGCTGGCCAATCTCGCCGGGCGCGCGCTGATCGTAGCGCTCGAAAAGGTGGTAGAGCAGGCCGGTCCCGGCGGTTGCGGTCAAATATTCGGTCCGAAAGCCGATCAGCCCGCGGGCCGGGATCAGGTAGTCCAGCCGTATCCGTCCGCGCCCATCCGGGACCATATCCAACAGTTCGCCCCGGCGCTCGGCCAAGCGGCTCATCACAGCGCCCTGGTAGGCTTCGCCGAAGTCAACGGTAAGCCGTTCCCAAGGTTCGCAGACAACGCCGCCGATTTCGTGCTCAATCACCTCCGGGCGCGAAACCGCCAGTTCGAAACTCTCCCGACGCATGGTCTCGATCAGTATTGACAGGTGGAGTTCGCCACGGCCGGAGACGCGAAACTTGTCCGGGTCGGCGGTGGCTTTGACCCGCAGTGCGACGTTGTGTTTCAGCTCGCGATCGAGACGCTCTCGGATCTGGCGGCTTGTCAGGAATTTTCCCTCCAGTCCTGCGAGCGGCGACTTATTGACTTGAAAAGTCATACTGATGGTCGGCTCATCCACCTGTAATGCTGGCAGCGGCTCGGGGCGGTCGCGGTCGCAGATGGTGTCGGATATCTTCAGGTCGGCGATACCGCTAAACGCCACGATGTCCCCGGCGCCCGCCTGCTGCACTCGATTTCTTTCCAGGCCCTCGAACCCGAATAGCTCAAGGAGCCGCCCCGAGCGTGCTGATCCGCCGGGTTGGACCACGGTGATCGGGCGGTTCAGGTCCGCGGTGCCTCGAGAGATCCGGCCGATCCCCAGGACGCCGACGTAAGCATCGTAGTCGAGGCTTGAGACCTGCAGTTGCAGCGGCCCATCGGTATCGACTTCGGGCGGCGGGACATGCTGGACGATTGCTTCAAGTAACGGGCTGGTGTCGCCGCTTCTGGCCGTGGGGTCGGTGCTGGCGTAGCCTTTCAGCGCGGACGCATAGATCACCGGAAAGTCGAGTTGCTCATTGGACGCGCCCAGCCGATCGAACATTTCGAAGGTCTGCTCCATTACCCAGTCCGGGCGGGCGCCGTCCCGGTCGATCTTGTTAATGACCACCAGCGGGGTAAAGCCGCGCGAAAAAGCTTTCTGCGCAACGAAGCGAGTCTGCGGCATCGGACCTTCCACGGCGTCAACGAGCAGCAGCACGCTGTCGACCATGGACAACACCCGCTCCACCTCGCCGCCGAAATCCGAGTGTCCCGGCGTGTCAACGATATTGATACGCCAGTCGCGCCAGGAGAGCGCGGTGTTCTTTGAGAGAATCGTGATCCCGCGCTCGCGCTCCAGATCGTTGGAGTCCATCGCCCGCTCCGGCAGCACGGCGCGCGAATCCAGTGTGCTCGACTGCCGCAGCAGCTTATCGACCAGCGTGGTCTTGCCATGATCCACGTGGGCGATGATGGCGATATTTCTGAAGCGGTCCTGGCGGAGCATGGTGTTGTGGCGACTCACCTGGTTCAGGGTCTCATCCGGTCTGCGCCGTTTCGGGCGGCTGGTGGCCGGGTAGCGCGTTATCGAGTTCCGTGGCCCGCAATTGGGCCGCCCGCCCTTTAATTCTTGACCAGTAATCGGCAAAGGCAGGACGGCTCTCAATCGATCCCATCTCCATACCCCAGCCGATATGCGAACCGACGTAAACGTCGGCCGCTGTAAAACTTGCTCCCGCTATGTAATCCGTTCCGGCAAGGGCGGCCTCAAGCGCATCCATCACCGCGGCGTAGGTGCCGTAACCGGCCATCGACTCGCGGGTCGCCGGGACCTCGAACCCCAGTGCCCGGTTGATGGTCGCCGCTTCCAGCGGACCTGCGGCGAAGAACAGCCACCGGTAGTACGCTCCGCGTTTCGCCAAAGGCGGCGCCAGCCCCGCCTCGGGGAACGCATCGGCCAGGTAGGCGCAGATCGCCGCAGCCTCCGTAACCACGACTCCCCGATGCTGAATGGTTGGCACTTTACCCATCGGATTGACGGCCAGAAAACTCTCCGACTTCATTTCGGGTCCGTATTGGAGCACCTCGGCTCGATAATCGGCGCCGACTTCCTCAAGCATCCAGCGCGCGATTCTGCCGCGAGACATGGGATTGGTGAACAGGACGAGATCGTGGCTCATGGTTTCCTCCTTTGAGACGATGCAGTTACGGATGACATTTTGCGGTTGGATTCTGTTGGAGTCAGCAGGTTCCGGCTACTGTTCGGGCGAGGGCCAACCGAAAAGCGCGTGCGTGTTGCGGCGGCTGGCGGCGGCCAGTTCCTCCGCATCCACGTTCATGTGCCGGGCCAGGGCCAGGGCGACATAGGGCAGGAATTCGGGTTCGTTACGGCGCCTTTTTTGGGGCTTGACGTAGGGATGGCGGGGCAGGAGGTAGGGACTGTCGGTTTCCAGAAGCACGCGGTCCAGCGGCAGCACCGCAATCGCTTTCAGCAGGTCCTGGTTGCGGCGTTCGTCACATATCCACCCGGTAATACCGATGTGCAGCCCCAGTTCCAGGTAGTTTTCGGCTTCCTCAGGCCCACCGGTAAAACAATGCGCTACGCCACCGGTCTCGCGGAGATCATGTTCCTTGAGGATTGCCAGAAAGTCGTCGTGCGCGTCACGCTGATGGAGAAAAACAGGCTTGCCGTGCTCCGCCGCCAGTTCGAGCTGGCGCGTGAAGGCGGCACGCTGTTTTTCCGGCGGCGACAGGTTGCGAAAATAATCCAGGCCGCACTCTCCGGCCGCCACCGTCAGGCGATCGCTGAGCACCCGGCCCAGCCTTTGCCGGGCCCGTTCCGGCGAATCCGTCCATTGAGTAGCCAGATGGGGATGAATTCCGGCAGTACACCGCAATGTTCCCGAGTCCTCTTGCGCTAACGACAGCGCCCGCTCCGATTCCTCCAGCCCCGTACCGGTCACGATCATGTGCTGCACGCCGGCTCGAATAGCGCGTTGCTTTACGGCTTGCCGATCTTTGTCGAACGAAGCGTCCGCCAGGTTGGCGCCGATATCGATCAACTTCACTCGCTTGGTTCCTTATGCCCTCGCTTGCACGGAACAACCCGGGAACGAGGGCTTCCAGCCCTCGACGAGGGCAAGATGCCCTCGCTCCGTTGTTCACTGCGCGCCAGCGCAGTGCGAACCGGTGTGAACACTTCCGGGAGATGCCCTCGCTCCCAGGGGATGCCCTCGTCCCCGGCGTGTGCCGTCCGCATCAGATCAGGCGCCGCGCCAACGGAACATTGTTGCGCCGATCGTCAGGAAGGCGGCGGTAATGCCGGCCAGGATGAGCAGCTGCGGCAGCACGTCCATCACGCCCGCGCCGTACAGCATGATTTCGCGCGCAGCCGTAAGCGCGTGGGTTAGCGGAAAGATGTTGGAAAGCTGCTGAACCCACTCAGGCGCTCCGGCCAGCGAGAACCACACGCCGGAAAGCAGCATCATCGGCCAGGTAACCATGTTGAGCAGGCCTCCCGCCAATTCCTCGCTGGTTACCCGGGCCGCCATCGCCAGGCCGATCGAGACCAGGCTAATGGATGCGAGCACCGCGACCAGGAACAGGGCCAGCCCGCTGCCCTCCATGCGGACGTCCAGCAGCAATCGCGTTGCGGCGTACAAGAGCAGGGTTACCACGATCGCCAGCATCAGGCGCGACAGAATTTGCGCTGCCAGGAATTCCACCGGGCGCAGCGGCGTGGCCTTGAGGCGCTTGAGAAAGCCGTTCTTGCGGTAGCGCACCACCACGTAGCCCACTCCGAACAGGCAACTGAACATGATATTCATACCCAGGATCCCCGGAATCAGCCAATCGACGTACTTGATCGGGTCTCCGCTGGCCGATTCGCGGGTCCATTCGCCGTCCGGGGACGATGAGCCCAGCAGGCGCTCCGCAAAGTACCCCCCGGGGGACTCGGGGTTGATCCAATAGGTCTTGCGGTTCAAGTCCACGGCCAGGTCAAGTTGGTGATTGGCCACCTGGTGAATAGCCTCGTCTTGCTCCATGGCGATGAAGTCGAAATAGCGGGTCTCCAGGAAGGGGTGGGCGGCGGTATCGATCCGGGCAGTGGGCTGCACCACGCCGACTTTGTATTGCGCGCGGTCGCCGCCGGAAAAGATTGCCGCCATTCCCGCCACCAGCAGCAGCGGCATGGCTACGTTCCAGCCGAGGGTCGCCTTGTCGCGCAAGAACTCCAGGTTGCGGGCGTGGAAGATGGCCAGGATGCGTTGAATCATGATCCGGGCTCGTTTTTCGAGGGCAGGATGCCCTCGGTCCCAGGGTGGAGGATGGGCAGGATGCCCTCGGTCCCAGGGTGGAGGATGGGCAGGATGCCCTCGGTCCCAGGGTGGAGGATGGGCAGGATGCGTTGAATCATGATCTGAGCTCCTTTCCCGTCAAGTCCAGGAACAGGTCCTCCAGGCGGAAGGGTCGTATGTTTAGCCGGCCCAGCGGCGCGCCTGCGCGGCTGAGCCGGGTAATGGCCTCGTTGGCGTCATCGGTGTGGATTTCAACCAGGCCGTTGCGGCGATAGGTGCTGAAGGGGAACTCCGGCGGGAGTTCCTCAAGGTCGCTCTCGGGCAATTCCAGGATGATTTCCTTGTAGTGGGCCTTGAGGAGCTGGTCCGGGGCGCCCTGGGTCACGATCACGCCCTCGTTCATGATTATGATTTCATCGCACAGCGCCTGGGCCTCTTCCATATAGTGGGTGGTCAGCACTATGGACTTGTTGCGGGCGCGTATCCGCTCCACCAATTCCCAGAAATTTCGCCGCGCCTGCGGGTCCATACCGGTTGTGGGCTCGTCCAGAAAGAGAATCTCGGGGTCGTTGACCAGCGCGATGGCCAACAACAGGCGCTGGCGTTGTCCGCCGGACAACTTGCGGTTGTCGCGCTTCTGCAGCTTTTCCAGTGCGCAGTCGGCGATCACCTGGTCAATATCGGCCCGCCGGCGATACAGGCGGTGAAACATTTCCAGGGTCTCACGCACGGTGATAAAGTCCTGGAGCGCCGCAGTCTGAAACTGCACGCCCGATTGCTGGCGAAACCGCGGGCCGGCCGGTTTGCCTTCGTAGAGCACGTCACCTGATGTGGCGGGTGTAACGCCCTCTATGATCTCCACGGTAGTAGTCTTTCCGGCGCCGTTGGGACCCAGCAGTCCGAAGCAGCAGTTACGCGGCACATCAAAGGAAATGCCGCGCACCGCGCGCACCGGCCCATAGTTCTTGACCAGGTCGCGAACCGAAAGAATAGGCGGGCCCGTCATGGGCAGGAGTCAGGCGGCCAGCCGGCGGAGGACGTAGGGAAGAATGCCGCCGTGCCGGAAATACTCCTGCTCCTTGGGTGTATCGATGCGGGAGCGGGTGGCAAATTCCACCACCGAACCGTCGTTGCGCCGTGCACGCACGGTAACTGCCTGACCGTTGGGCGCGGAAATATCGTAACTCTCGCTGCCGTCCAGCCCAAGACTCGCGGCATCCTCTCCTTCGCTGAATTCCAGCGGGAGCACGCCCATGCCCACCAGGTTGGAACGGTGTATCCGCTCGAAGCTGGTAGCGATCACGGCTCGCACACCCAGCAGCGCGGTTCCCTTGGCGGCCCAGTCACGCGAGGAACCTGATCCGTATTCCTTGCCCCCCAGCACCACCAGCGGCGTGCCTGCATCGCGGTAGTGCATGGCTGCGTCATAGATGCTCATCATTTCGCCGTCGGGCTGCAGGCGGGTCCAGCCGCCGTCCACGCCTCCTGCCAGGAGGTTGCGCAGGCGGATATTGGCGAAAGTTCCGCGCAGCATGACTTCGTGGTTGCCACGCCGCGCTCCATACGAGTTGTAATCCCGCGGCTCAACGCCCTGTTCGCTAAGCCAGCGGCCTGCCGGAGATTTGGCTGGAATCGCTCCGGCCGGCGAGATGTGGTCAGTCGTGACCGAATCTCCAAGCAGGGCCAGAACCCTTGCGGAAGTTACCTCCTGGGCCTCTTCCGGTTCAGGGGACAGGCCCTCAAAGAAGGGCGGCCGGCGCACGTAAGTGGAGTCGGTATCCCATGGGTAGCGGCTTTCCGCAGGGCTTTCGAGAGCGTTCCAGCGCTCGTCGCCATCGAATACGCCGGCATATCCCTTTGCAAACTGGGCGGCGCTGACGTGCCGGGCTACTTCCGCCTGCACTTGGCCGGCATCCGGCCAGATATCGCGCAGGTACACGGGGTTGCCCTCAAAGTCCGTTCCTAAGGGATCGTTCTCAAGATCTACGTCCATACGTCCGGCCAGCGCCCAGGCTACTACGAGGGGAGGGGAGGCAAGGTAATTGAAGTACACCTGAGGGTGGATTCGGCCTTCGAAATTGCGGTTCCCCGACAAAACGCTGCATCCGCCCAGACCGCTCTCCCGTACATGGCGTGCAATATCTTCCCGCAACGGCCCCGAATTTCCGATGCAGGTGGTACATCCGTATCCGACAGTCTCGAAGCCGAGCGCGCTCAAGTCATCCAGCAAACCCGCCGATTCCAGGTATCCTGTCACGACCCGTGAGCCGGGCGCCAGGCTGGTCTTTACCCAATGCGGCGGTTTCAGGCCGCGTTGCCGGGCGGCTCGCGCCAGCATACCGGCAGCCATCATCACGGAAGGATTCGAGGTGTTTGTACAGCTGGTGATGGCCGCGATCAGAACGGCGCCGTCCCCCGGCTGTTGGCCCTTAAAGGCAACCGGTTTGCCGGCGCGTGCTCTCAGGGCGGCTGCAAAGGACTGTTTGGATTCGGTTAATGGGATCCGGTCCTGCGGGCGGCTGGGCCCGGCAATGGACGGAACGACGGCATCGAGATCGATGTCCAGCGTGTCGTCAAACTCGGGCTGGGGGCTTGAATTATGACGCCACAGGCCCTGTGCGCGGGCGTAGGCGTCAACCAATGCGACCTGTTGTTTGTCTCTCCCGGTTAGCTCCAAATAGCGAATAGTTTCTTCATCAATTGGAAAAATAGCACATGTGCTTCCAAATTCCGGTGACATATTTGCCAAAGTGGCCCGATCCGCCAACGGAAGGCTGCTCAAGCCTTCACCGAAGAACTCCACGAACCAGCTCACCACGCCCTTTTCACGCAGTGCCTCGGTGACTGTAAGCACCAGGTCCGTCGCAGTGGTCGCCGGACGCAGGCTGCCATGCAGACGAACACCCAATACCGGCGGGGGAAGCATGGTGATTGGCTGGCCAAGCAGGGCGGCCTCGGCTTCGATGCCGCCGACACCCCAGCCCAGCACTCCCAGGCCGTTAATCATGGTGGTGTGCGAGTCCGTGCCTACCAGTGTGTCGGGGTAAACCAGCTCGCTGCCGTCGCCATTTGGGGTGGAGAAGACTACCCGGGCAAGCCTCTCGAGGTTGATCTGGTGCACGATGCCGGTGTTGGGCGGCACCACCTTGAGCTGACGGAAGGCTTGCTGTCCCCAGTGAAGGAAGGCATACCGCTCGCGATTGCGCTCGAATTCCAGTTCATTGTTGCGGGCCAGCGCATCGGGGCTGGCGTAGTGGTCCACCTGGACCGAGTGGTCCACCACCAGTTCAGCCGGCGCCAGCGGATTGATGACTTCGGGGTTGCCGCCCAGTGCCTCCATTGCGTCGCGCATGGCGGCCAGATCGACAACCGCGGGAACACCGGTGAAGTCCTGCAGGATTACGCGCGCCGGGCGAAATTCCAGTTCCCTGTCGCCGCTGAGGGCGGCCAGCAAGTCGTCTCCGGAGCTTGCCCCGGTGGCATTGCGCAAGAGATTCTCGAGCAGAATCTTGCGGCAGTAGGGCAGCCTGGCAACCTGTTCCGCACCAAGCGCGATAATGTCGTGATAGCGATAACAGCGCCCGTCTACCTTGAGTTCGCTCAATTGTCTTTCATTCATAAATATAAAATCTTTTTATTGAGAAATAGGTTATATCTTTGATTTGCCTTGAATTGTTTCCGGCAATCTGTAGAACCATACGAAGAACATCATACATAGCTGCGCCAGGACTGGAATCGCCACCATGCAGATCATGATTGCAGTTGACGCGCTTGCCGGCTGATTTTCCGGCAGCAACTCGGAATCAAACCCGGAAACGCCCAGTAACAGCCCGACCAGGAGCGGACCGAACGAATAGCCCAGTCTTTCCACGAACACGTATACCGAAGTGTAGAGCCCCTCGCGCCGCAGCCCGGTACGTCTTTGATCGTGGTCGATGGTGTCCAGCCACATGGCTTGCGAATAGAGCAGGATGGCCGAGGCGAAGACCCCGGAAAAAACACCTCGGGCAACGAGGAATACGATCAGCGCCTCGCGACTCCAATCCGGACCTACGAGCAGCCAGGTCAGGCCGGCCAGGACTTCCCCGCCGGCGCCGATGAGAACGCCACTACGCTTGGTAATGAACTGTCCACACCATTTCCAGAATGGGATCGCTGCGATAATCGTGACTGTGGTAGCAAGTGCGAAGGCCAATATCAGAGTCAAAGGTTGCTTGAGCACAACTGTGAAGAGATATACGGTAGTGCCGCCGGTGACGGCCAGCGCTACGAATTGGGTGCACTTGGCGCCGATCAGCAGCAGAAATGGGCTATTCGCCAGCACGGTCCGAATTTGAAGCCACACGCTTAGCTTGGGCTGCTTGTCTGCCGGCGCGGCATAGGCTCCCCGGGTGCCGCGAAACGTAATCAGCATTGCCAGCAGAACCACGGCTCCGAATATCAAGCCCATGCTCTGATAGGCGGCCGGACTGGTATCGCCGCCCAGGAGTTCGATCAAGGCCGGGGCGCCTGCCGTGCCCAGTACCGCACCTACCATCATGAATGCTGACCGATAGCTCATCAGGCTCAAGCGCTGGATACGCTCCGTGGTCATTTCCACCGGAATCGTGAGATACGGCACGTTGAACAACGTAAACCCGAGGGAGTAAGTGATCAGCACTGCCATCACCGCGACAACGCCGGGCATGACGTCGCCGGGCGGAAGGACGCCAACCATCCCGTGCAGCAAAAAAAACGCCGGCAAGGAACACCCGCAGATTACCGCACCCAGAAGCAGATAAGGCCGGCGCCGCCCCCAGCGGCTGCGCGTGTGATCGGTAATCCAACCCATCAGCGGGTCACTGAAAGCATCCACAAGGCGCGCCGCGAAAATCAGTTGACCGGCCAGCCACGGATCCATCTTCAGCACGAACGTGAGGTAGTAGTGGGCCAGCGCCGTGAAGACATTGAGATAGGCAATCGTGCCCAGAGAGCCAAGGCCCCAGGTCACTCGTTGAAAGAAGGGGACAGGTGGCGAAGTGGCTGCGGGCTGATTCACAGGCGGGATTCGTTCATGGAGGCGCTGGGCATGAGGGCGCTATTCTACGGGGCAGGGCGCGTCCGGCTCCAGCGGGCGGCAGCCCGGAGTGCTTGCTTTCGGCGCGCAGAAACGCGTATGTTGCGCCGATGACTTCGAATAGTCCCTGGAGCGAGCTCGGCCGCGGCCGGATGCCATTGTTTGCATCTTTGATTGCCAAGGCCATGAGTTACGGCACCGTTCCCATTTACATCGTCGGTGTCTTCACGTTGCCTCTGGGAGCGGCGTTCGGCTGGTCCCGAGGACAGGTTGCATTGGGGTTTACCCTGGTAACGCTGACCTCCGCCACGTTGGCGCCCCTGGTGGGCTGGCTTTGCGACCGCTATGGGGCGCGCCGCCTCGCGATTCTCGGCACCACCGGATTTGGCATCGGCGTGTTCCTGGTGGGCTTGACCGGTTCGCCACAACTTGATTTTATTGGGCGTGCGCTGGCCTCACCGGCCAGATTCTTGGGCATGAGCGACCCCTCATTGCTTCAGTTTTACCTCTGCTGGGTGCTGGCAACGGCCATGGGCATTGGAAGTTCCGCCATCATTCTTACCCGGTTTGTTGTGGGTTGGTTCAAGGGAGCGCGTGGACTGGCCCTGGGCATCATGTTGACGGGTAGCGGCCTGACCGCGGTTTGCGCCCCGCCGTTCGTTTCCCGCCTGATCGACAATTTTGACTGGAGGGCGGGATATTTCGGCCTTTCGGTCGTCATTCTGTTCGTCGGAGTGCCCGTGGTGGCGCTTTGGCTCAGGGATTCTCCTTCCAGCGGCAAACCTGCGGTCGCGGAAGCGCCCACGCAGACTCGATCTTCAAGTGAAAAGAGGCTGAGCGGTGGGCCTTTACAGCGAGCCACCGGTGGCTTCCGTATGGCGCTTGGCTCGCGGTCATACTGGATTCTGCTTGCAGCCTTCTGTAGCGGGGCCTTTGGCCTGGCGGGCCTGATCGCGAGTTTTTCGCCGATTCTTCAGGATGCGGGCTATTCGCTGAAGCAGGCCGGCGATCTCGCTGGGCTTATCGGCGTGTTCGTGATCGTGGGACGACTGAGCGTCGGCTATCTTCTCGATCGTCTCTGGGCCCCCGGCGTGGCTTTTGTCACGCTGAGCTTCGGCGCTCTGGCCTGCGGATTGCTGGCCTTGCCGGAACTGCCCACGGCGGCAGTGGTTCTGGCTGCGTTTTGCCTGGGGCTTGCTGCCGGCGCGGAATGGGACGCCTTGTCGTACCTCACGGCCCGCGAATTCGGCCTTGCCTCGTACGGCCGCGTGTACTCCCTGGTCGTAATGGGCGTTGCCTACATTACGGCCGTAGGCCCGCCTGCCTTCGGTTGGACTTTCGATCTGTTGGGGACTTACCGTCCGGTGTTATTTGTTTCGATGGCGCTGTTCATTGGGGGGCCTGCCATGTTGCTGCTTTTGAAACGCGGCCCTGGCGCTGCGGAGGAAGAATGAAGGCTCCCCGACAAGCGTATTGACGTCACGGGCTTGCCTTCAGGGCGTATACTTCAAAGATAGATGGGCACTTTCAGACGCTTACCTCTGGTTCTGGCCGCCGTACTCGTGGTGGTGCAGCCGGCTGTAGCCTGCTGCTGCCTGGAGGACCTTATGGCCCAGGCGGTAGAACCCGCAGCCGCAACTCCTTCCTGTCATCAGGCTCCGGAAAGCGTTAGTTCGGATACCCATGGCAACAATCCTCAGGAGTGCCCGGACTGCGCCGACTATGAAGCGGCTTTGGGCAGTGGCACGGTCAAGGCCTTCGGGCCCAAGCATCAGCCGGCCTTCAAGCTTCCGCCAGTCGATGTGCATCCAATCGCGGTATCAACTCTTCCGCAGATCGTGCGGAATATCGGGCCACCCCCTACCGTTGCGCGGCCCACGCAAACACTCGTCGTTCTTAAACAGCTCCTCTTGATCTAACCGCTGCGCGCGCCCTGCGCCGGACCTGCGTCCGGTGCGTTTCCGTGTCCGCTCATTCCCCTTTTTGGGAGATCAAGATGGCTGCAAGAAGTCAACAAACAATCCTAGTCCTTGCGTGTTCGCTGGGCCTTGCGCTCGGCGCGCCGCCCGCGTTTGGGCAGAGCTTCGAGGAACTCGAGGCGCGAATCAGGGACCATCCATCGCTGGCCGCAATACGCTTTCAGTCGGAGGCACTGCGCGAAAACGCCATAGCTCTGGCCGCCTGGCCCGATCCCGTGGTGTCCCTGGGCGTCAACAATTTTCCTGTGTTCGATCCGTCATTCCGGACTTTCCTGCCCACCAACAAGGCAATCGGCGTTCGCCAGGGGATACCCAACCGGTCGAAGCGTGACGCAAAGTCCGAGCGTGCGCGGCGCGGCGCCGCTCAAAGCGACGCCATCGAAGCTCTGGAGTTTGCACAATTGCGCGCGGAGCTGATCATTGCCCTGGTCGAGAAGCGTCGCATCTCAGAGCAGGCTTCGCTGTTGAGAGAGCAGGATGCGCTATACGCCGAGCTGTTCGGGATCGTACAAAGCGAGATCGCTAGCGGGCGCCCGGCGCTCTTCCGTTTGGCCGAAGTGGATCTCGAGCGAGCGGAGGTCGCCCGCTCTCTGGCCGAGCTTGAGGGCGAGATTGCCGGCATCAAGGCTCGCCTGGTGGACCTGGTCGGCGAGGCGAGCGATGCGTCCCCGCCTGCGCTGGATCCGGTAACGTGGACCGGCGCCGCTGATGCCTTTCACGCGGTGCGCGTGGCCCAGGCGGAGATATACGTGTCCGATGCCGAGGTGGCGCGGGCTCAGGCTGCCTGGGGACCGGACTGGGGCTTACAACTCACGTATCAGCAACGTAGCCGTGGCGCTGCGGAAACTGCGTTTGCGGGCGACGACTGGGTGTCGGCCGCCGTAACCTTCACGGTGCCGCTTTGGGGCCGGCGATCGCAGGCGCCCGCGTTGCGCGCTGCGAAAGCGCAACGGGAAAGCGCTCACAGCCGTTCCCTGGCGGCGGCGCGGGCCACCCAGGCTCGGTTCGCGGCCCTTGCGGCCATGTTCCAGGCCTCGGAAGCCGCGATTGCCGCCCTTGAGGAGAAGATTGCTGCGATCCGCGAGCAAGTGGACGCGCAACGGACAAAGTATGAATCGGGCGTCGGGGATTATTCGCCGGTCATTGACGGCGAGCTTGCCGAATTGGTAATTCGCGCCCGGATCTCCCACGAACAGGCACGGCGCGACCGCGCCGTGGCCCAGCTCAATGCCCTGGTGGTGACGTCATGAACAAACCAATGCTACTGAACAGCGCTGTTGCGCTCTTGACCATGTTCGCAATTGCAGCCTGCACAGGGGATGAGCCGACGGGCGGCGGGGCGCAGCAGGAGCGGGACGCCGTGGCGCAAGCCGAGCTTCTGTACGCTTGCCCGATGCACCCGCGGTTCGTTTCCGACGATCCCAACGCACCGTGCCCGATCTGCGGAATGGACCTGGTCCCTGCGTCCAGGGACCCGCAACCCATGCGCCCGGAGGGGGTGGTTGTAGAGGTGGCCCCGGAGATGATTCAGACCATGGGCGTGCGAACGGCACGCGTTAAGACCGCGTTTTTCGAGGGTAGCGTGCGAGCCTTCGGCAATGTCGAGAGCAACGAACGACTTGAGTCCGTGGCGGTGTCGCGGCTGGAAGGCTGGATCCGGGACCTTGCGGTGGGCGCGGCAGGGGACCTGGTTGCGCGGGGGGCGCTCTTGTATCGGGTTTACAGCCCAGCACTGATTGGCGCGCAGAAGGACTTAATGGCGGCATTGGATGCCGGCCGTGAAGAACGCATCAGCTCCGGCCGTCAGCGATTGCTTTCCGCCGGCATGCAGGCCGGCGTAATCGACCAATTGATCGAGAACCGAGTAGTGTTTGAAGCGTTGCCCGTATTCGCCGAAGCGGCGGGGACGGTGGTCAGTCTTGCGGTGCGGGAAGGAGACTATGTAAAGCCCGGAACGCCGATCATGAGTCTTCAGTCGTACGCAAGGGTCTGGGTCATCGCCTCGATTCCCGAAGCCGACCTGGCTCTGGTGGCAACGGACCAGCCGGTGTCTCTCCAATTTCCGAGTGCGCCCGGCGCCTCGGAAGAGGGAACGGTGGACTATATCTACCCCACCATCGATCCCAAGACCCGGACCGGCGACGTTCGCATAGAAGTGGACAATCCCACCGGAGCGCTGCGACCAGGGGCTTATGCCGACATTCAATTCAGCCTGGGCTCCGGCGAAGCGCGTTTGTCCGTGCCCACTGAGGCGCTGCTGCGCGACAGCCGCGGCGAGCACGTAATCGTGGCGCTGGGCGATGGCCGGTTTGCCGGGAGGCAGGTGGAAACCGGCGTGAGGGCTGGACCGCGAACCGAAGTCCTGGCGGGGCTGGACTCAGGAGAGAGGGTCGTAGTGAGTGGTCAGTTCATGCTCGATTCGGAAGCCAATCTGCGCGAGGGCCTGGCCAAATTCGAGCCCCCGCCGGACAACGGCCGGGACCCGCAGTCCGGGCACAGGCACTAGACATGCCGGAATCCCCCATAGACCGCCTGGTCGGCCCCGATCCGTCGACTTCGGCCATTGCGCGACTGATTACCTGGTCGGCAGCCAACCCGATCATCGTTCTTACCCTTGCCGCTGGGCTGACGCTGGCGGGCTGGCTGGCCCTGCAAAGAACGCCCCTGGACGCCATCCCGGACCTGACCGACACGCAAGTCATCATTCGCACCGAGTTTCCGGGCCAGTCGCCACAGATCGTCGAGGACCTGGTGACCTATCCGCTTTCGGCGAACCTGCTCGGCCTGCCGAAGACCAAGGACGTGCGCGGTTCGTCCATGTTCGGCACCAGCTTCGTCTATGTAATCTTCGAGGACGACGTGGACCTCTACTGGGGACGTTCGCGGGTGGTCGAGGCGCTGTCGCGCCTGAGCGCGGAGTTGCCCCAGGGCGCTACCCCGCAAATCGGTCCGGACGCGACCGGAGTGGGTTGGATTTACCAGTACGCCCTGGTGGATGAAACGGGACAAACGGATTTGGCCCAGCTTCGTTCGCTACAGGACTGGTTCTTGCGTTTCGAGCTGGCAGGGGTTGACGGAGTCGCGGAAGTCGCCTCGGTGGGCGGGTTCGTGCGCGAATACCAGGTGTTGATCGATCCCAACAAACTGCGCGCCTACGACGTTTCCATACGGCGTATTTCCCAGGCCGTAGCGGCGGCCTCCAGCGAAGTGGGGGGACGGGTGCTGGAGCAGGGCGAGAGCGAGTTCGTGATCCGATCCTCCGGGTACGTGGAAAATCGCCTCGACCTTGAGCAGGTTGTGGTGTACGCGGAGGACGGCACGCCTGTTACCTTGGCCGATGTGTCCCGCATTGTCGAAGGACCGGCCTTGCGGCGCGGCATCGTGGAACTGAACGGAACCGGCGAGACGGTGGCCGGCATCGTCGTCATGCGGGACGGCGAAAACGCCCTGGACGTTATCCGCCGGGTAAAGGCCAAGCTGGCCGAACTGCAACGCGGGCTCCCCGACGGGGTTCGCATCGTTACCACCTATGACCGCTCGCCCCTGATTGAAGGCGCGGTTTCCTACCTCATGCGCAAGCTGATTGAGGAAGGAATAGCCGTTGCGCTGGTGATATTCATTTTCCTTCTGCACGCACGTTCCGCCTTCGTGGCCTTGATTACCCTGCCTTTGGGAGTGCTTGGCGCGTTCGTGATCATGTCCTCCCAGGGCATTACGGCCAACATCATGTCGCTGGGAGGAATCGCAATCGCCATAGGGACCATGGTGGATGCCTCGATCGTGATGGTCGAGAACGCCAGTCGCAGGCTATCGGAGCTTGGCGTGGATATTTCTCCGGGCGCCCGCCGCCAGGCCGTCATCCAGGCGGCGCAGGAAGTGGGTCCCGGGGTGTTCTTTTCACTGCTCATCATCACGGTTTCCTTTCTGCCGGTATTCGCACTGACCGGAGAAAGCTACCGGCTGTTCGCGCCGCTGGCCTTTACCAAGACCTACGCGATGGTGTTTGCCGCCTTGCTGTCGGTAACGCTGGTGCCGGTGCTGATCCTGCTGCTTCTGCGCGGACGCATACGAGCTCGCAACCCGGTCAGCGAACTGGCCGCCCGGATCTACGCCCCTTGCCTGCGCCTGGCCCTGCGTTTCAGGTGGCTGACCGTGGCGGTCGCGGCGGTGCTCATCGCCAGCGCCGCGATTCCCTTTTCACGGCTCGGATCGGAGTTCATGCCCGCCCTGTACGAAGGCGAACTCCTCTACATGCCCACCACTCTTCCCGGTGTTTCGTCGACCAAGATTCGGGAAATCCTGGGTCAGACCAACCGCGTGATCGCGGCCGTTCCCGAGGTGCAGGGCGTATTCGGAAAAGCCGGCCGGGCCGATACGGCAACCGATCCTGCGCCCCTGACGATGATCGAAACCTGGATTCAGCTTAAGCCGCAGTCCGAATGGCGGCCCGGCATGACGCCGGACAAGCTCGTCGACGATCTGAACGCGCGTTTGCGGATGCCGGGCCTGGTCAATTCCTGGGGTAATCCGATCAACATCCGGATGGATATGGTGTCCACCGGCGTGCGCACGCCCGTGGGAATCAAGATCACCGGAGACGACCTGGTGGAGCTGGAGCGTCTTGCCCGCGAAGTGGAAGCGGCGGTCAGCACGGTTCCGGGGACGCGGGCGGCGCTGGCCGATCGGGTGCTGGGCGGAAACTACCTGGAAATCCTGCCGGACCGGGCGGAACTCGCGCGCCGCAACATCGACATGGGAGTGTTCCAGTCGGTGATTCAGACTGCACTGGGGGGCATGAAGCTGGCCGAAAGCGTGGAAGGGCGGGAGCGTTACGACATCATGCTGCGCTACGACCGCCCGTTCCGGGAAACCAGCGACGATCTTGAGGACATCCTGGTTCCTACACCCACCGGGGCGCACATTCCGATCGGCGAGCTCGCCACCGTTGCCTTCACCGAAGGACCGTCGATGATCCGCTCCGAGAACGCCCGGCTCACCGGTTGGGTAATCGTGGATATCGAAGGGCGGGACCTGGGCGGCTACGTGGCGGATGCGCGCCGAACGGTCGACAACGCAGTGAGCCTCCCGCCCGGTTACGCCATTGAGTGGTCGGGGCAGTACGAGCAGATACAGGCCGCCGGCGCCCGCCTGAGAATCGCCATACCGTCGGCAATCGGCTTGATCTTCCTGTTGCTGATGTTGCATTTCGGACGGCTTGATCGAACTGCCATGATCATGCTCTCGCTTCCGTTCGGCCTCATCGGGGGGCTATGGGCGGTCTGGTTGGCGGGCTACAACCTGTCCGTGGCCGTCGCAGTGGGTTTTATCGCTCTTGGCGGGGTGGCCGCGGAGACCGCGGTGGTCATGGTGATGTATATCGACAACCATGTGCGCGCGGACCGACCGTCCACTCAGGCGGAGCTGGGGCTCTCTATCAGCGAGGGCGCTGCGCTGCGTCTGCGCCCCATTCTGATGACCGTGATTACCGTCCTGGTGGGGTTGGCGCCGATATTTCTGACCAGCGGTCTGGGATCGGATGTGATGCGGCGAATCGCGCTGCCCATGCTGGGCGGCATGGTCTCCACCACGATGCTTACGCTGATCGTGATTCCCGCGGTCTATTACGCGTGGGTCGGGCGGAGGCTCGCAGACCGCGAATAAACTCCGCTCCTGGGAACGAGGGCGTCTCCTGGGAACGAGGGCTTCCAGCCCTCGCCGAGGACAGGATGTCCTCGTTCCCGGGGGGGTTAACATCCGCGGCGCTGGGAGCGGGGGCGTCTCCTGGGAACGAGGGCTTCCAGCCCTCGCCGAGGACAGGATGTCCTCGTTCCCCGGGGGGGTTAGCGGCCGCCGCGCTTGACGAGTGACTGCCAGGTGAACTCCTCGGTCCAGGGTGCGCCGGCCACGCGCCGCACCAGGCGATCACGCTCCTGTTGCAACTCATCGGAGAATTTCTCCGATGGGGCATAGCCGTTGATGGCATCACGATCCAGTAGACCCTTCTCCTCCAGGAACTTCTCGAGAACCATGACCCGGTCGCGCAGGATCCACAGCTCGGACAGGAGCTCGGTATTCATGCGCAGCAGGCTGTCCAGGCGCTCATCGCCGGTGACCGGCCGTGCCGGGGGTTGGGTCATGCCGCGGGCTTGGTGGCGACGTTGACCCACGGGTAGCCCAGCGGGTCCAGGGCGCGCGCCTCAAGCATTTCGAACCCGATCTCCGTCAAGACCGTCGACCAGTCCATCGAGCAGGCTACGCTGAAGAACGGTTCGCCCCGATACTCGGTTTCCCAGTCGAGGATAGCGGCCTGGAAGGCGTCGACCCGTGAGAACGGTGGCGGGTCGTTTATCACGATGTCGCCGCCTGGCTTGAGGATGCGATACGCCTCCCGGATCGTGTCAATACTGACTTCCACCGGCATTTCGTGCAGGAGCGCGTACATGAGTACGGCGTCGAAGGAAGCGTCCGGTTCGCCCGTGTCGCGGGCGTCGCGCTGTTTCAGATGAATGGGTAAGCGCATATTCCGTGCGGCCCGATGCCCACCCTTCAGCATGGCCGTGGACAGGTCGCTGCCGATCAATTCCGCGTCCGGATACACCTGGTGGCAGGCCGCCAGTGCGCCGAGGCCACCGCAGCCGGGTTCGTAAATGCGCCCGTAGTGGTCTTTCGGCAACAGGCTGACCACGTCCGCGCGCTGCCGGCGGATGTCCTGCCCCACTTCCACAGCAGCGTAACCGCCACGGAGGAACACATAAGGCGCCACGCCGGCCATGAACATGGGGCCGGCGAGATCGTAGCCGTCCCAGCCACCCGGCTCCAGATGCCATTCCACCCCCTCGTAGTACTTGGGGATGGGTAGCTTGTCGTCCAGTTCCAGCGACCCTCCCTGGTAGTCGCAAGTACGGTTGAGTTCCTCCAGGAACTGTTCGCGCTTTTCCTCTACGGCGGGGATTGCGCGCACGAAGTTCTCTTCGGCCACGTAGCGCTGATAGAACCTTTCGTGCTGAAACGCGGGGCATTCGAGCGCCGCTTTGCGCGCTTGTTCAGCGCGCTGCAATTGGGCGCCCGGGTCGGTGTCGATCTCGGCCTCCAATAGCCTTCGACCCTGGTCGGTTTCGCCGAATTGCTTACGCGCCCGAGCGCGTATGTGGCTGGAGGAATACACCTGAAGCGACCCCAGGAATTGAAGGCCCGCCCGGTGTCTCTGGCTTATTTGAATCATCTGTAGTGCCCCTCGGGAAGAGACGCTAGTTTAGCGCGGAGTATGTTGAGTGCAGTATATTGTGCCGCCTTGAGGAGGAGTAGGGCCGGGGTGAGAGAGGACGTAAACCTGCAGTGGCGGATCGCCGCGCGGCCGCAAGGCAATGTCCGGCGGAGCGACTTTGATTTGGCCGAGCGGCCAATTCCCACGCCCGGTCCCGGCCAGATGCTTCTGAAGACCCGCTACCTGGGGCTGGCGCCGGTGATGCGCATGTATATGCAGGGCTTGAATCCCTCGGGAGAAACCCCACTGGCCGGAGGCGATGTCATTCACGGCCGTGGCGTGGCCGAGGTGGTTGAATCCAACCACCCGGACTATCGCTCCGGCGACATCGTGCAGGGACAGCTCGGCTGGCAGACCTTCAAGGTCACCTCGGCAACCCCAAAGGAGAGGTTCTTCAAGTGCAAGGACTACGGCCTGCCCTACGCATTGGGCGCGGGCGTGCTCGGCATGACGGGGGTAAGCGCGTATTGGGGCCTGTTGGACTGCGGCCGGCCGAAGGCGGGCGACCTGGCGGTCGTGTCCGGCGCGGCCGGAGGAGTGGGATCGATCGTGGTCCAGATGCTCAAGATCCTGGGTTGCAGGGTGATCGGCATCGCGGGAGGGCCGGAGAAATGCCGTTTCATCCGCGACCTGGGTTGCGAGCAGACCATTGACTACAAGAACGAGGACGCCTGTGCGCGGGTCGCGGAGCTGTGTCCGGACGAACTCGATCTCTACTTCGACAACGTGGGCGGCGATCTGCTCGCGGCCTGCCTGGACAATCTGGCTCTGGGCGCGCGCATCGTGCTGTGCGGCTCGATCTCGGAATATTTGCGCGAGCAACGTTTCGCGTTGAGCAACTATCTTCAGCTGCGCAGGGTCAACGGCAGCATGAGCGGTTTCTTCGTCTACAACTACCAGGATCGCTTCGGCGAAGCATTCGACGGCCTGGCCGCATGGATACGCGCCGGGCAACTGAAGCCTATCCAGGACACCGTGGAAGGGTTCGAGAACATGCCGGAAGCTTTAGCCCGGCTCTACGATGGGCGTAACGTCGGCGTGCAGTGCTGCAGCGTGCGGGGAGAGCCTGAGGCGGCTCGAGGGCAGGATGCCCTCGTTCCCAGGGGAGGGCGAGACGCGCTTGCTCACAGCAGTGTGCACGGCAAGCCTGAGGCGGAAATTTCATGAACCAAGCGAAAACTGCCCCCTATCCACGCGCCAAGATTACCTGGTACATGGTCATTTTGCTGACGCTTGCCTACATCTTCTCCTATATCGATCGCATCATATTGGGATTGCTGGTCGATCCCATTCAGAAAGATCTGGGCGTAAGCGATGCCCAGATGGGCTATCTACTGGGGCCCGCTTTCGGCATTTTCTACGCCACTATGGGTTTGCCGCTGGGCTGGCTGGCGGACCGCATGCGGCGCGTGACCATCGTGACCTGCGGTATCGCCATCTGGTCGGCGGCAACGGCCTTTTGCGGTCTGGCCCAAAGCTATGTCCATCTGTTCCTGATGCGCATGACGGTCGGAGTAGGGGAGGCTGCGCTCAGCCCCTGCAGCATGTCGATGATTGCCGACAGTTTTCCGATCGACAGGCGAGGCCGGGCGATTGCCGTTTATTCCACGGCGCTTTCCCTCGGAGCGGTTATAGCTTATCTGCTTGGCGGCGCGGTGCTGGACTTCATGGAAAGCGCCGATAAGGTCGTCTTTCCCATCGTTGGCGAAATCCGTCCGTGGCAGGGCGTCTTTATCGTCGTGGGGCTCCCGGGACTTCTGCTTGCGCTCCTGATTATGGGCGTGCGCGAACCGGCTCGCCGCGATCTGAAGAAGGGCGATTCCTCCAAGCTTCGAGACATGCTGAAGTATGTCGCCGCGCGTCCCCTGACGTTCATCACCTTCATGCTGCCCTTCTGCCTGATGACCACCATCGCCTATGCCCATTTCTGGCTGCCCTCGAGTTGGATGCGTACCTTCAGCTGGGAAACTACGGATTTCGCCTACGTCAAGGCGTTCGTGACGTTGGCGGCCGCACCCGGGACCGTACTCATCGCAGGCGCGCTTTCGGACCGGTTCGTTGGCAGGAAGCGTACTGACGCGCCTTTGGTCATCGCCCTTGTTGGGGTCTTGATCATGGTGCCCTCGGGCATCCTGATATTCGCGATGCCAAACAGCACGCTGGCGTTTGCGATGCTGGGCATTCATCTCGCCGGCATCGCCACTACTACCGCAACCGGCGTGACCGCTCTTCTGATGATTACGCCGGCACAATTTCGCGGCCAGATCGTGGCGATCTACTACATGTGCATCAGTATTACCGGTTTGATGCTGGGACCCACAACGGTGGGGGTACTGTCCGACTTGTTCAGCAAGGGCACCATCGGCATTGACTTCATTGACAGGATATTCCAGAGCCTGATGCCGACCCCGCTGGGCGATCAGGGCCTGGCCTACGCCTTTACGGCCGTTCCTCTGATCTACGGCATTCCCGTTGTCGCGCTGGCGCCGATTACACTGCGCCTTTTCCGTCGCGAACTGGCCCGCGTGGAGCAAGACGCCTGAAGCTCATTGCCCCGATCCGAAATAGAATTGCACCAGGGACATCGCGGGATTCTTACCTTCCTCGAATCGATGAACGGAGAAACCGACATTGGTCGGAAGCACAATTGCCTGATTGGGATCTGCCGATATCGAGAGGGTATAGCGCCGGTCTCCTGCAGGAATAACCTCTTCCGTCAATGATTCTCCCGGCAGGATGTCCCCTTCATGCAACAATTTGCCGGATTCAAGCACTCTTACCAGGAACTTGTCTTTTCTGTCGTTGGCAATTACGAGATAGATCAGACTGTCTCTTGTAAGGCGGGAACCGTCAAACCGAACGCATCTTGAGGGATTATCGGCAGTCACGGTCACGCTACCGCCGCCAAGTTCTGTCCATAGCTCTTGCGATTTCCACCAGAACAACGGCGGCATTAAACAGTCGTTTCCGCATTCCGGGCAATCGGAAGGAAGTCTCGTGCCGATCGTTTTGTTGTCCTTGTTTGCCGGAGTTATGTCGAGGTACATGCCCAGGTCATTCTCCGGGGTTGTAAGGAAAAATTTGCCCTCGTCCGAGTCTATGACTGTGCTTACTTCCGTGTCTTGCGCCATAGCCGTAAAGGGAGACAACAACACGCTGCATGCGGCCAGTACGCCGAACATTCCTGAATTGCGGAAAAACACTTGGGGAGGCATCACCTGTTTGGAGTAGGCGGGGGCTGCATGCCGTGCGTGCCGGAGAAGGACGCCGGTTCAAGACCGTCCGGCGCCGCTGCGGTTACCGCGTCGAAAAGGCGATGTTCGGTGGCAATAGTCTCATCGCTGGCCGCGGCGATATGCGCCCAGTCATCCCTGGAAAAAAGTTCGTCGGTGTACTTGCTGTAGGGGTTTTTCCGCGGCGTCATCATGTCCGACACGATCCGGTGGTAATGCCTGATCGCCTGGTCAAGAGCAGCGACATTGGCGCGACCGCCGTCCCGGTAGGCCCTGAGCGCTTCCGCCAGAACTGCCGTTGCCGCCCGCGCTGCTTCCTGCCGTTGTCCAAGTAGTTCCAGTCCCTCATGCACTTGTGCATTGTTTCGGGACACGCGCTCCCGCAACAGGTCGTGGATGTTCATGTCGGTAAGGTCAAGCCGGCTCATGGAGACAACCATGTAATCAGCACAAGCTTCGAGCAAAGCGGCGAGGCTGCCGTCTCCGCGCGCGCTTTGTTCCAGGGCTCCCTGCAACGATTGGCGAACTTGCATTTGGCGGCGGCGTTCCCGGCCCAACTCTGTTAAGGAATTGAATTCCGCATCCACGATTGCCTTCACTTCGTCCGTTTCATTAGCGGCGAACTCTTCGTCCTCGGTTGCAAAGGCCGCAACGGGCAGCAACACGAGTTGGCACGCAATTAATACGCCAAAGAGTGGTTTCATCGGGAGCATACACCGCGAACCAAGCCCGCTCCCAAGCGTTCTGGCCGGTCGCGGGATTCGGCGGCGGGTGGAAAATCTGCCGCGGCCAAGCCGCCGTGGCTCGGCAGCCGCCTACATCCCCCATTTCCGCTTACCGCAAGATATGGAACGGATCACCTGGGGAAAATAGGTGACCCTCGCGCTAGCCTGCGGCTGTGTATTGCGGCTAGTTGCGACTCCTGTTGCCGCCGCCGTCGTAGCCGCCGCCGCCGCCGCCGCCGTAGCCGCCACGGCCACCGCCACCGCCACTGTAACCACCGCCTGACCTCTTTTGCTGAGGCTTGGCTTCGTTCACCTTCATGGGGCGACCGTCATAGTCGGTGCCGTTAAGACTCTCTATCGCCGCGCGCGCTTCGGCGTCGGTGGCCATCTCTACAAAGCCGAAGCCCTTGCTGCGGCCTGTGTCGCGATCGCTGATGAGCTTACACGACTCGACGGTTCCGGATGCGGCGAACTTCTCGGATACGGTACTCTCCGTTGCCGAGTATGGCAAATTGCCAATGTACAGTTTTCTTCCCATGTTTCCTTCTAAAAGTTAATTACCGCCCAAGATCATATGGACACTGCGCCCACAGAATCGTAAAAAGCGATGCGGATAAGAATGCGCATTGTACCTTGAGAATGATGTGGCAGGGACAAACGCCTACCCGGTTCGCCGGAATAGTTGAAATTCGCACCCGGTAGAGGTTGATGAGAGATCTATGACCTAACGGGCTCCGGCCCGTAGCGGCAACATTCGCAGGCTACGCTTCGGCCCGCTCGATTACGCCGCCGCCCAGGCATTCCTCGCCATCGTAGAACACCAGGTACTGTCCGGGTGTGACCGCCCACTCGGGTTGGTCGAAGCGCACCAGGCAGCGGCCGGAGTTCAGCGTCCGCGCGACGCAACTGCCGTCCCGGTGACGGTAGCGGGTTTTGGCGCTTAAGCGCAGACCCTGCTTAAGGCCCTCCGGCGGGCCGTGGATCCAGCGTAAGCGCTCCACGGTGATTAAGCGGTTCGACAGTAAAGGGTGATTGCGCCCCTGGGCCACCACCAGCGCGTTGGCCGGAAGGTCCTTGCGCACCACGTGCCAGGGCTCAGGGCCATAACCTTTTTTGCCTCCCAGGCTCAGACCCCGGCGCTGGCCAATCGTGTAGGCCGCCAGTCCCCGGTGGCTTCCGATACGCTCGCCGGTCAGCGTAACTATGGGGCCGGGCTTCATCGGCAGGTGTCGAGAGATGAATTGCGGAAACGAACGTTCGCCCACAAAGCAAATGCCGGTGCTGTCCGGTCGGGCGTAATTGGGCAGGCCGCGACGGTGGGCAATGGTGCGTACCTGCTCCTTGTCGAGTTCTCCGACAGGAAACAGGCATTCCCCCAGCGCCTCGCCACGCACCGCATGCAGGAAGTAGGTCTGGTCCTTGTTCGGGTCCTTGCCGCGCAGTAGCCGCGCCCTCTCGGCCGAGTGGTCCAGCCGTGCGTGATGACCGGTGGCCAGCCGGGCCGCGCCCAGCCTGCGTGCCTGTCTGAGGCAGGCGCCGAACTTGATGCGGCGGTTGCAGCCTACGTCGGGGTTGGGAGTGCGTCCCGCCCGGCATTCGCTCAGCATCTCCTCGAAGACCTCGTGGCGGTATTCCTCGGCGAAGTTGAGATGGTGAAGGACTATGCCGAGTTCGTCAGCTACGCTCCTGGCTGCCTGCAGGTCCTCCGCCGCGGGGCAGGACCCGTCGGGTTCCTCCCAATTGGTCATGTGCAGGGCCTCCACTTCGTGGCCTGCATCCATAAGACGCAATGCCGCCACCGCGGAGTCCACCCCGCCGGAAAGCGCCACCATCACCGTGCCCGACATGCCGAATCCTCACTCCGCCAGTTTCCCGGCAATTCCCGTATAGCCGGCGGGAGTCAGTGCAAGAAGCGCCTCACGTGCCTCATCCGGTAAATCAATTTTTCTTATTATCTGGTGCAAGGTATCTCTTGTAACTTCTTGATTACGTGAGAAAAGATTGAGCTGATCATAGGCGTCCTCACAACCATGAGCGCGCATCACCGTCTGCACCGCTTCGGTCAGCGTTTCCCAGGCGCCATCGAGATCCGCTGCCATTTTCCGCGTGTCGGGTGAGACTTTGTCCAGGCCCTTCTGCAGTTGTGTCCAGGCCAGCAACGAATGGCCCAATGCCACCCCCAGGTTTCTGAGCACCGTGGAATCGCTCAGATCGCGTTGCAACCGGGACACTGGGAGTTTGGCCGACAAATGCCCCAGTAGTGCATTGGACAGACCCAGGTTCCCTTCGGCGTTCTCCAGGTTTATCGGGTTGACCTTGTGCGGCATCGTGGACGATCCAGCCTCGCCGCGCACCGCTTTCTGGCGGAAATAGCCCATCGCCACGTAATTCCAGGCATCCTGGCTCAAGTCAATAAGAATGCGGTTGATTCTTGCCAGCGCGTCGCAGTATTCCGCCACCCAGTCGTAGGGCTCGATCTGGGTGGTGACCGGGTTCTGTTCCAGGCCCAGCTGCTGCAGAAAGCGGCGGCTGAATTCCGGCCAATTCACTTCCGGACAGGCAGCGTAGTGGGCGTTGTAGTTGCCTGTTGCGCCACTGCATTTCGCCATCGCCGGGATGTCTGAAAAAACTCCAAGCTGGCGCTTGAGCCGGTGCACGAACACGGCTAATTCCTTGCCGAGTGTGGTGGGGCTGGCCGGTTGTCCGTGGGTGCGCGCCAGCATCGGCAGCGCGGCGTGCTCGCGCGCCATGCGCTCCAGCTGCGCGATCAGCGTTTCAAGCGCTGGGGAAAGGATTTCCGCCCGCGCTTGCGCCAGCATCAACCCGTAGGCGCTGCTGTTGATGTCCCAGCTGGTGCAGGCGAAATGCAGCAGCGGGACGAGGCTCTTGAGCGAATCGTGTTCTCTCAAACGTTCGGCCAGGTACAGCTCCACCGCCTTTACGTCGTGGCGGGTTTGCCGTTCCAGTTCCTTGACGCGTTCGGCCGCGCGGAGCCCCGGATTTCCTTCCAGCGCGTCAAGAAAGAGCGTTTCCTCGTTTGTTAGTGACGGGGCAGGGGAAAAAGCCTTCTCGGCGCATAGAGCGCGCAGCCAATCCAGTTCCACCTTCAGTCGTTTTTGGATCAGGCCCTGCTCGGAGAAAAGCAACGCCAGCGGCCGTACGGTTTCCGCGTAGCGCCCGTCCAGCGGCCCCAAGGCGGTCAGCGAATTCGCGGGACTCGGGTGCGGATGCATGTGACTGGGCGGATATACTCCAACAGGCGCGCATCATACTGCAACGGAGAATGCCGGTGGGTAAATTCAGACGCGAACGCGACAGCATGGGAGCACTCAAGGTGCCGGCGGACGCGCTTTGGGGCGCCAGCACGCAGCGTGCCGTGAATAATTTTCAGATCAGCGGCAAAGTCATGCCGCGCGGGTTCATCCGTGCGCTTGGGCTGATCAAGGCTGCGTGTGCTTCTGCCAATCAACAGCTGGGATTGCTCGGCGATGCCGAGGCAAAGGCCATTATCAAGGCGGCCGAACACGTCGCCCACGGTATTCACGACGAACATTTCCCGGTGGATGTGTTCCAGACCGGTTCCGGCACCAGCAGCAATATGAACGCCAACGAGGTGATCGCCAACGTGGCGGGGCGCAGCAGGGTCAAGGTGCATCCCAACGATCACGTGAACATGGGGCAGAGCAGCAATGATGTCATTCCCTCGGCATTGCACCTGTCCGCAGCGATGGAGGTGAAGGAACGACTGCTTCCGGCGCTGGATCACCTGGCCCAGGTTACCGAGAACCGTGGGGTGGAATTCGCCGACGTGGTCAAGACCGGTCGTACGCACCTCATGGATGCAATGCCGCTGTCGCTCGGCCAGGAATTCGGCGGCTGGGCGGCTCAATTGCGCGCCTGTTCCGATCGCCTTGAGGAGGTGCTGAAAGCGCGGCTATGCAAGCTGGCGCTGGGCGGAACGGCGGTTGGCACAGGTATTAACGCGCATCCGGTCATGGCGGGTCTGGCCTGCGGCCGGCTTAGCGAGAAAACCGGCTTGCAGATCACGCCGGCCAGCAATCGATTCGCGGCGCTTTCGGGACAGGAAACGATGGTGGAACTGTCCGGTCAACTCAAGGTTGTGGCCGTAGCGCTGATGAAGATCGCCAACGACCTGCGCTGGATGAATTCAGGCCCCCTGGGCGGCCTGGGAGAAATCGTCCTGCCCGCCTTGCAGCCCGGATCCAGCATCATGCCGGGCAAGGTCAACCCCGTCGCCTGCGAGACCGCCATGCAGGTGGCGGCGCAGGTGATCGGCAATGACACTGCGATTACCGTGGGCGGGCAAGCGGGAAATTTCCAGCTAAACGTGATGCTGCCGATGATTGCCCGTAACGCGCTGGAGAGCATTGTCATTCTCGCCGCCGCCTGCCGAATGCTGGCGGACCATGCGGTTGCCGGCCTAACGGTGAATCGGGAGCGCCTGGCGTCCCTGCTTGAGCGCAACCCGGTGCTGGTAACGGCGCTGAACCCGGTAGTCGGTTACGACAAGGCGGCGGTGATTGCCAAGCGCGCTTATGCTGAAGGGCGGCCGATTCTCGAAGTGGCGGTCGAAGAAACCGATTTTTCCGAAGAGCAACTCAAGGCGATTCTGAATCCCGCGACCCTTATCAGGGGTGGCATTCACTCGGAATAGCCTGGAACGGTTGCCGGGAACAAGCCTGGGAACGAGGGCTTCCAGCCCTCGACCTGGGAGGGAGGGCATCTTGCCCTCCGACGAGGGCAGGCTGCCCTCGTGCCAAGGGAGGGGTAACGTTAATGGTTTGTGTGGCGGCGGAGCAGTTCAGCCCATTCGAGCTTCATCCACGGGGTGAAGCGTTCGGGATAGCGATCGATTTCCTGCGTCAGTTCGTTGGGGTCCATCCATCGCCAGGCTGCGATCTCTGCTGGGTCGGGCGCCAGCTCGCCACTGTATTCACTCCGAAAGACATGGCATAGCTCGTTTTCCGAATAGGCATTCGAATATCGCGCCTGATACTGGAATTTGTACAGGAAGCGCACCTGGCAAGCAATCCCGAACTCTTCTTTGGTGCGGCGCTGGGCGCCGGCTGCAGCGGACTCGCCTGGGAGCGGATGTCCGCAGCAGGTGTTGGACCAGTACATCGGCCACAAGGGCTTGGCGGCACTGCGCTGCTGGAGCAGGACTTTTCCGTCGGCGCCATAGACGAACACGGAGAAAGCGCGGTGCAGGAGCCCGTCGCCTGCGTGGCATTGGATCTTCTCGGCGAGGCCGACTTGACGATCGTCCGGGTCCACCAGCACCAGCTTGTCCGGTGCCTTCACGGGACCAATTCCACCTGCCCTCCACCTTGAGCGAGCTTCAGTGCGATGGTCTTCGCGCCGGCCTTCTCGAGGGACTCCCTAACCGGCTCGCAGGTTTCGGCACATAGCGCAACCATGGAGCCGCCACCGCCACCGCCCGTCAGTTTGGCGCCGAGCGCCCCGCCCATGCGGGCGGCGTCCACCAGCTGTTCCAACTCCGGCGTGGCCAATTGCAGGCCGTTCAGCAAGCCGTGGTTGATGTTCATCAGGTCGCCGAGTTCCTCAAGCTTCCCGTTCTCCAGGCATTTGCGCGCCTCAAGCACGAGTTCGCCGATCTCCGTGAAGATTCGATCGTACAAACCTGGATTACGGTCCCGAGCGGTCCTCACGTTTTCAACGGTGACCGCCGTGAGGCTCTCCTCGCTGCTGATGCCGATCACGAAATAGGTATCCACGCCCGCGATAACCGGCTGAATATCCGGCGGTTTGCCCTTTCTGTAGAGCAGGGTAGTGCCGTAGGCGGATACCGCGTTGTCCACGCCGCTCGCCGAGCCGTGCGCGAATTGTTCGCACAGCCAGGCAATCTCGTTGATCCGTTCCAGACTAAGGTTCAGATCAAAACGCTTGTTCAAGGCGCGGATGATCGCAACTGCCATGGCGGCCGAAGACCCCAATCCGACACCGCGAGGCAAATCCGAAAACACCGAAATGCGCATGGGCTTGCCGCTCAGACCGAGTTCATCAAGCATTTCCATCGCCGATCGCTCCCAGGGGCGTCGCCGGCGGCCGGCAGCCAGGCGGTACTCAAGGCCCCAGCCGGGAATCGCCAACTGAATACCTTCTTCGCTGTCGCTTATTTGCGCACGCACGTTCACTGGAACCGGGCAGGCGAGGGCCGGTTTACCGAACACGGCGGCATGTTCTCCCAGCAGGATCAGCTTGCCGCCGGCCACGCCCAGGCGGGCCATGGCCGCTTCGTCCAGCTCCGGCAGTTCCCGCTTGCGTTCCAGTTCACCCAGGACCTCCCGGGCCCGCCAGACTTTGACTTCTCCTTCGCCGATCAGCCGCTCCAGCACCTGGTCGAACAATTCCGGCGGGGTGCCGGCGGCCTTCACCACCGTGCGCGCATGAAGGATCATGTGCCCGGCTTGTATGCCTTCGGTCACCAGCGCCCGCAGCGCCGAGAAATTCTGCGCCAGGCCAACGGCCGCCATCACCTGGGCCAGTTCCTGCGCGGATTTCACACGCATCATCCGCAGATACAACTGGGTCGCGGGGTTTGCCTCCTGCGAGCCGCCCACGATGCCCACCTTCATGGGCATTTCCAGGCGACCGCAAAGAGCGCCATCTTTGTTGCTCCACCATTTCGACAGCGCCGTGTAGTGACCGTGGCGTGCGGCCCAAGCGTGGGCGCCGGCTTCCAGGGCCCGCCAGTCGTTGCCGGTTGCCAGGGCCACGGCATCGACGCCGTTCATGATCCCCTTGTTGTGGGTGGCGGCACGATACGGATCGGCAGTCGCAAGTTCAGCCGCCATGGCGATCCCGTCGCGCACAGCTTCCCCGCTTTGTCCCTTGCCGGCGAGAAGGTTGACTGGAATCACTACCTCGGCGCGGGCCAGCGCCCGGTCGCTCAAATTCGAGAGGATGCGCATGAACACCTGGCCGCCGCTCATGCTCTCCACCAGGGCGGAAACCCCCTCGCACATGCTGTTGACCAGGTTGGCGCCCATTGCGTCCCGGGTGTCCACCAACAGGTGCAGGACAAGCATTTCGCCGTCGCCGCCGGGCATGGGCCGCCGGTGAACCTCCACGTCCACAACACCGCCGCCGCGCGCCACCATGCGCGGATGGATGCTGTTGGCAAGGCGGATGATTTCCTCTCTGCGGGACAGCAGGTCGGCGGCGGCGTGGGCCGGGTCCGGAACGTTCAGCACCTGGATCTGGCCGATCAGTATCGGATCGTCCGCTTCGGCCTTGAAGCCGCCCGCTTTCCTTACCAACTTGGCGGCGGAACTCAAGGCTGCCACCACGGAGGGCTCCTCCACCGCCATCGGAGCCACGTAATCGCGCCCATTGATCAGGAAGTTCAGGCCCAGGCCTACCGGCATGCCCAGCACGCCGATGACGTTCTCGATCATCCGGTCGGCGCGGACCGCATCCAGCGTGGCGCGGCCATTGGCCAGGTCCTTGGCATCGGCTTCGTTGAGGAGGCCGTACTCAAGCGCCGTCTGTACCCGCTCGCGCGGCGTCAGGCGATAAAAACCAGGAATTCGTGACCCCTTCAAAGCGGGGCGAATTATATGCTCGTGCCCGTTAAGGGACTTGTGGCAAAATTCGCGCGGAAACCATTCGTCGCTTCGGAGCGATACAAATGAACCGAATCCGCAATTCACGCTTCAGCGCGCTGGTTGCCGGCGTGTGTGCGACCACCCTGGTTGCGCCGCTGTTCGCGCAGGAACTCGAAGAGATCATCGTTGTGGCACGAAAGCGCGAGGAATCTCTCCAGGAAGTTCCGATCAGTATTACCACGTTCGATGCGGAGGACCTTGCCGTCCAGGGCATCGACAGCCTTGAGGATATCGCCCGCCAGACCGCGGGGGTGATTTTCGACAAGGGATTTTCGCCCCAGGACACGCGCGTGGTAATGCGCGGCTTGTCGCCCAGCCGGGGCCGCCCGAACGTCGCCATTCTGCTCGACGATGTGGATATTTCCAGCGAGGGCATCCGGACAGCCGGCAGTTCGCTTACGGTTAACCCGCGGTTGATCGACATCGAGCGCATTGAGGTGGTGCGCGGTCCGCAGTCGGCGCTGTACGGCCGGAGCGCTTTCGGCGGAGCAATACATTACGTAACCCGCCGCCCCAGCGCGGAGCGCCGCGGGCAGCTTTCCTTCGATGTATCGGCGGAAGGCAAGCGCGAGATCATGGGCATGGCCAGCGGCCCCTTGAGCGATAACTTTTTTGTGGGCTTCAATTTCGCGGCCTGGAACGAGGATGGCTACTACCAGAACGAGGTTACCGGCGCGGACATCGGCGGGCAGCAGGGGGTAGGCTTTACGCTGACCGCGGCTTTGGATGCCTCCGAGCGGGCTCGGCTTACGGCGCGTTTCGAGTACACCGACGACGAGTTCGATCCGGCGGCGGCAACCTCGTCCCGTGTGCGCACTCAGCTTCCCACGCCGGCCAACACACTTGGGACGCTATTTCACCCGGATGCGACCTCGATAGGTCATCCCACCGGAACCGTAGCGCAGCTTTCCGATACGCCCATCACGCTCAGCCCGGATCCCCGCACTGGAAAGGACTATCCGGGTACCACTCGCGAAATCCTCCGTGGGCATTTGCGCGCCGAGTTTGATTTCAGCGGCGCCATGCTGACCTCAATTACGCACTTCGGCAAGGTCGAGGCCACGCAGTTTCACGATTCCCAACGTTCGGGCGACATTTCCACACCGGTCCCGCCGTTTGGAATCAGCACGTCCGGCGAAGTGTTCTTCGGTACTGAGACCGACCTTTTCAGCCAGGAATTCCGCCTGAGCTCCACCGGGGAAGGCGCTGTCTCCTGGGTGCTCGGGGGCCTGCTTTGGAACGAAGAAACACAGCACGACGACTATTCCAGGACTTGCATTCTGTGGGGTTTTATGCCGCCATTCGCTGCGGACTTTTCCTTGCCGCGCGAGTGCGGATACTGGGTGGCGCGCATTGGTTCCGAAGTTCCCCGCAACAACCACCCCTGGAATCGCGATGTTTCTCATAACTCGGCTTATGGCCTTGTGGAATGGCAGTTCTCCGAGAAATGGGACTTAAGTTTCGAGGCCCGGTACGTGAGCGAAGACCTGGATATGACGGGTCCCCTGACGGACACACGTACGGGCAGTCTGATCACAAACGCTTTCGGACCCTTTTTCATCCAGTATCCGCCCGTGGCGCGGTCAGTTTCCGCCGAGGAGGACGACAGCTACCTTGCGCCAAAGCTTGTTCTGCGCTACCGGCCTTCGGATGACCAGACGTTTTACGGTTCGATCGCACGCGGCGTCAAGCCAGGCGGTCTCAGTCCGCTGTCTGGGCCCGAAGGGTTCAATCCGGAAACGGCCCTGTTCGAGGCGGAAGAAATCACCGTTTATGAGTTCGGTTGGAAGACCAGCTGGATGGAGAACCGCCTGCGCCTCAACGGTGCGCTGTTCTATCAGGACTTCAGCGACAAGCAGTTGACGTCGCAATATGTGCCTCCCAGTGGAATAGTGAGCACGCGCCCGGAAAACGCTTCTGCGGCCAGGATCATAGGCCTGGAACTGGATACCACTGCCGTGCTTACGGATAACCTGACGATGAGTTTGGGTTACACATTGCTGTCCACCGAATACGAGGAATACAACAAGTTCAGCGGATCGATAGTCGATGTGATACGGGGCGGCAGTTGCGAACTGATCACGCTGGGTACCAGCAGGACTTGCCTGATTGATCTGACCGGCAGAGAGCTGGAGGACATTCCGCGGCATTCCCTGTTCGCCGGCTTTTCCTGGCGTTCGGAGTTGGCCAACGGGGCGGAGTTCATGGTTGATCTTGACTTTCAATACCAGGGATCCCGCTGGGAGACCGAGTGGAACCGGTTGGAGTTTGAGAGCTACGTGCTGACCGACTTGAGGGTAGGCCTTTCGCGCGGCCCTTGGTCGGTGATGGCTTATGTGGAAAATCTGTTCGGCGACGACACGATTCGGACCGGCTTTTCGGTGACCGACTTCGCCGCGATCGACTTCGCGATGGGATTCGTTCCGCCGCCCCGCGTGCCTCCGCCCGGGCAATACTTCTTCACGCTGTGGATCCCGAACTTGATGATGCTGTACTACCCGGATCCTCGCGAATTCGGAGTACGGGCGAGCTACAGCTTCTAGTTACCCGAGTACTACGAACAGACCGCGCCGGCGTGTGGCTTTACGCACGCCGGAGCAGTCGCTTATGCTGGCGTCGCATTGCCCTGGTAGCTCAGCTGGATAGAGCGTCCGCCTCCTAAGCGGAAGGTCCCAGGTTCGAATCCTGGTCAGGGCGCAAGATACATGCGGGTCCATACCGGGCATATGGCTTACCTTTTGTACCGGAGACATAGCTAACGCTGTCTGCTCGACGCAGCCCCGGACCTCCTGTATTCGTTCTGTGGAAAGGCTGTTGTGACGTTGGGGCAGATTCTCGCTTTCAATCCAGCTCTGCTGGACGCAATCGAGAGCCCCGGTCCGGCCCTCTTGATGGCGCTTAGAACCACGTTGGGTGGTGGACGCACGGCCTAAATCTCACTGCCCTGGTGTCCAACCTCAGGGGTTCACTCCAGACCGGCGCAGAAAGACGACGGCCGGGAATGCCCGACCGTCGTTCTCACAAGTGTCCTGCTTAACGGCTCAGAAACTGTACGACGCGCGCAGGCCGTAGGTCCGAGGAAGGGGAGCGGAGACCCGAATTTCATTCTTGTTCGGACCGGAAATAAAGGTGAACAGGTCAGTGCCGAGGGTACCCTGCAAGAATTCATCGTGGTCCAAAGCGTTCTGGACAAAGGCCTCAACGGAGATGCCTTCATTGCGAACGCCGATACGGACATTGACGTTGTCGTAGGGCGCTGTCTTCGTGACATTGGAGAAATCCGTATAACGACTGCCCTGGTGGGCCCAGTCAACCCGGCCGTACCAGTCCCAATCACCGGTCAGATTGTCCTCGTATTGACCGGACAGGGCCCAGGTGATTCGCGGCGCCGTGGGCAGTTCATTGCCTTCTACGCCGTCGAAACTGCCGTAGACGAGGTTGCAATCGCCGCATACATAGGACTTGATCTCGGTATCGTTGAGACCGAAGGAGCCGGAAATCGTCAGGTTTTCCGTTGCCTGCAATTGACCTTCAAGCTCAATGCCCTTGAGCTCGGCCGTGCCGTTATTGAGGACGACGTTGATCAGGTTGGCGACGCCCTCGGCAACAACCGGAATGCTGTTGCCCACCTGGCCGTTGAGCCATTCGTCATAGTAGACGGCCACGGTGGTCCGGGCGCGGCCACCAAGCCATGTGGCTTTCCAGCCGATCTCGTAGTTATTGAGCTTTTCTTCAAGAATATTGATATCGGCGTTCGGCGCCACAGCTCGCAAGGCGTCCAGCACAGGCTGGCTTGCGCCGGCCAGAACCGCATTGAAGCGGCCGGGGCGAAAACCGCGGGAGTACAAGGCATAAACCGTGGAGTTCTCGGCGTACTTGTAGTCCAGCGAGATTCGCGGGGTGAAGCTCTCGAAGGTCCCGCCAAAGGCCAGCGGCGTAGCAGGTGGAGTGCCCCGGACGGTAATGAGCGTGTCTTCGGTGATCTTGTCCCATTGGTAACGGGCTTCGACACTGAGAGTCAGTTCCGGTGTGATGTCGTAGTAAGCGGCGCCGAACATGGCGGGCGTTTCGACGTTACGCTCGACGATGGCTGCGACGAAGGTCGGTCCGACTATCAGCTGACCGTAGACGGTGCTGCCCGGGGAATGAGCGTCAAAGTAATTGACGCCCGCGACCCAGCGGAAGCGCTTGTCCTGGGGCGAGGTAATTCGTAGTTCCTGGCTGAAGTCTCGCTGTTTTCCCTGGAGCGCAAGCGTGGTGTTCCAGTCCTGCCGGACATCGGTGCGGCCAAGGACGCCAATGAACAGCGGGGCGAACGGATTGGCCCGCGTGCGGCCGTCGCGGTAGTTCAAGTCGATGATGTTCTGGTACTTGTCCGTATGGAATGCCGTAAGAGAGGTAAACGCATAACCGGACGGATGGTCAAAGTCGATCCGCAGGTTGGTTTGGAATGCCTCCCGCTTCAGGCCCGGTTCCCGATTGTAATCAGGATCGAATATCAGCCAGTTCGGATTCGGATTGAACAGGGTTTCCTCAAGGATTGAATCAATCACCGTATCGGCGGAGAAGATCGACGGATCCAGTTCGCTCATGCTCGGCAGTTCGCCGCAAACATAACCAAACCCGGCGCGGGACGTAGGATCGACACCTGCCCGGACCGGTGCGCTTAAAGGATCGCAAGTGCCGTTCACGTTGCCGCGTCCATTGAAGGAATCTTGCTTAAGGGCGAATTGCGCGCCGGCAAAATCGTCGTCTTCAAACAAGTTGACGAACAGCTTTGCTTTCCATGCGTCGGCGGGTGTGAACACGATCGAGGCGGAAATGGAATTGGTGGTGCGACCACCAAGGTCAACCCCGGGTTCGGCAAAGTTCTCGATATATCCGCCCTGATGCCAGTGACGGCCGCTGACCCGCACCGCCAGTTTGTCTTTGACGAGCGGACCTTCGAGCATGAAATGCTGTTCGTTCGATCCGAATTTCGCGAAGTCGGCGGAAACACGGCCACCAAACTCATCACCGGGTTCTTTCATTACGAAATTCAAGGCGCCGACGAAAGTGGACCGGCCAAAGTAAGCGCTTTGCGGGCCTTTCAGAATCTCAACACGCTCGGTGTCGACAATGCTGGGGGAAAAACCGCCGACTACCGGGGCGCCGTCGATGAACAGCAGGCCACCGGCGTTGATACCCACGTTGATGTTCAAGTACAGGCCGCGGAACACAAGGGCGTTGGATGACCGGTCATTGCGGCCCGAACCACCCTGCTGGTTGGTGAAACTGAAGCTCGGCGTATACAGCTGAATATCGTGCAGCTCCGACATATCGATGGACTCAAGTTCCTCAGAGGAGAACGCGGTAATGGCCAGCGGAACTTCCATAAGATTTTCTTCAACCTTACGGGCCGTAACCACGATTTCTTCCAGCGCAAGCTGTTGAGCAATTGCCGCCGTGCCCGGCAGTACGAACAACGAGAAAATTGCGGTGGTAGCCGCAAGCCTGGTGCGAGTCATAAGTAGTTCCCTATCTGGAATGCGGCCCATTGAATAGAGCCACAATTGCGAAATGTAACTATTTAATGGTACCACGCATTTGTTTTTTGGGCTCAGTCCGATCAGCGCAGGGATGTCACGCTCTTCTGCTTGATTTGAGCGACATGGCCGAAGGCTCCTGTCACTGCATATCGCAACCAATGAACGAGCCGGAACCGCGTATACATGCCCCTTGCTTGCAGTTACTACTTATTAGAATAGGCGCCCTTGGTCGGGACGCCAGATACAAGCGGGAAGGATTTTGTCAGGTCAGATCGTCGAGGTCCAGGCAGAGAGCTTCCGCTAACGCCTTCATCGTGGGCAGGGAACCGGCTCGGCTGCCGCCTTCAATCTGCGAAAGATAAGAAGCGCTGATATTGGCCTGGCGGGCTAATTCCTTGACGCTCAGTTTACGGTATTCGCGCCAGGCCCGCACCGGGCTTTCACCATCCAGAATACGGTCGGCGAATTCGGCGGGAATCATTTCGTCCTGCCCTGAGGACAGCCGCTGTATAGCCTTGTCAAACGCGCGGATATCCACCGATTCTTCGGCGCTCTGGAGAAGCCGCTTGTATTCCGCAAGCGGCAATACCGCCATCTCTTCACCTGCCGGCGTCTTGATGATTTGTGGATCAGTCATTTCGTAAATCTCCTATGAATAAATGCTTCCTCGCGGGCCAACCTCAAGTACCCGCATGGTGTTGCCGTCCAAGTCGAAAATGACTCGCCACTTCCCGATGCGCAGCCGATAGGCGTCGCGGCTTTTCAGCTTCTTTGCCTGATGCGAACGCACTTCCGGCCGCGCGGCGTAATCGGCAATTGCAGCACGAATTCTCTTTTGCTCCTTAGCTGGGACCTTCTTCAAAGAGCCAAGCGTTGACTTGCTATAAGCAATGTCATACATGCGAGAAGCATAGCGTATTGCAATTTATGAGGCAATAGAAAAGGGACTACTCACTTGCGGGGGAGAATAAACTTCACTCATCACTCGGATAAGGGGAGAATGGTCAGTGCCGCGCGGGCTGCCCAAGAACGTTAAGAGATAATCTGAAGACGTGTCAAAATCCGGTAACAGGAATTTTGTTAGATGGGTATGTCACGATTGCAATCAGCGAATGGGAGACAATCGATGCTCGATATCATGAAACGGGCCTTTGGCGGGGGTGAGGCGATGCGCATATCCCGCCGCGATGCCCTTATTGCTCCAGCTGCCGTGGCGGCCACTGCGGCGCTCGCACCGTTTCGCGCCGCGCAGGCGGCCGGCCATGCGGAAGCCACCTATATGCCTCCATCAGAAGGCCGGGTGCGGTCGGAGTTCTTTGCCTTTGACGACCCGCTCGACAAAATGACCGCTGAGTTTCGTATCTACCGCGACCTCGCGGACGAAGCGGATGTATTGCTTTGGTATCACTTCACCATGTTCATCGTTGCCGAGGGCCGGCGTGTGGAGCCGGTGATCCGCTATGAAGGCATAGAGTTGTCCCACCAGAAGCGGATCGACACTCATGTTTACCGGGTGCACGGCCACAACACCTCCTATCCGCGTCATCCCGTGACGGGAGAGTTCATTGACCGTGTCTACAATCCGGTGACCGGCGAGACGGTTAAAGCACCGCCGACAATTCTCACCGAAGATCCGGGCATGCTGTATTCACCCGAAGGGAAACACCCGCTGGATCGCGAAGGCGAGGCATACACGCCCACCAACACGGTATTCCGTATCGAAGACGACATTGTCAAAGCAGAGCAAGTACGCGTGCCGCCGGACAATTGGCTGACGCCGTTCATCGAGACGTCCCACAACTGGACGCCGAAGTCCCTGTTTGAGGATCCATCCATTACGCGTTTGCCCATGGGCACGAGCGGTGGCTATGTCTTTCCTTATCCCCGCTGGCTGGAGATGGGCGAAATCCCGGGGCATATGTTTGCAATTTGGAGCGGCAAGAAGCTCGACGGCGTGCATCAGCTGCCGGCCGAGTACTACGCCCGCATCCAACGAGACAATCCCGAATTGCTCGCCGTCGATCCAACCCCATTCCGGAGCTGAAACGATGATCAGGAAAATAGCCTATGGACTCGGTGGCTTGGTCCTCTGCGCGGTTGTTCTTGCCGGCATCGAATACTTCTCCGATCCGGTGTTCTGGCAGCGCTATCTCAACCCACCCGCCGATCCCATGGAGCCGGGACCGGATTTTTATCAACCCGAATTCTCTCTCAACGGGCCGTCGACGGCCTTTTTCCCGACGGCCGGCGAGCCGACCATCGATCCTGACGTTCTAGAGGCCGCAGTCGCCTGGACCGAGCAAACCGCAGGGACGGCGCTGCTCGTTCTTCACCGCGGTGAAATCCAAATCGAGCGCTATTGGCGTGAGGGCGGACCGGACGAGTTCATGACCGGACGGGCCATGACCAAGACTCTGAACGCGCTGCTGGCCGGCGCGGCCATTGGTGACGGCTTTATTGACCTTGACGATCGCATCGGCGATTACATCGAAGAATGGGTCAATGCACCTCAGGGCGACATCACATTGCGCGACTTGCTTTACCACGCCAGCGGTCTGGAAAACCCGCCGATTGGTCCGGGGGCCTGGAACAAGATGACCCGCTCGGCCTGGACCGGCGATGTGGTCATGGTAGCCCTTGACCATGCGCTGGAACGGGAGCCGGGTTCGGTATTCGATATCGGCAACGTGACCAGTCAACTGGTGGCCATCACCATCGAGCGGGCCGTCGGCAGACCCATACAGGAGTATTTTCTTGAGCGCATCTGGCGGCCCATCGGCGCCGATCGCGGCAGCTTCTTCATGGACCGCGCAGACGGCATGGTCCACATCGACTGCTGTTTCCGCACCACGCCCCACAACTGGGTCCGCCTTGGCGCCCTGGTGTTGAACGACGGCATGTGGAACGGTGAACGAGTCCTGCCGGAGGGCTGGATCGACACCATGACCATGCCGTCCCCGCGCAACCCCAATTACGGCATGCACATCTGGCTCGGACGGGAATTCGTCAGCAACCGGCCCTACAGCGAGTTGCGAGAGATCGGCGTGCCGCACAGCGAACCCTTTGTGCGTGATGACATCGTGTTCTTTGAGGGCGGCGGCTACCGCAATCTCTACATCATTCCGTCGGAAGACATGGTGATCCTCCGTCTGGGCAAGAGGCATGCCGACTGGGATGCGTCCTACCTGCCCAACACCTTGATCCGGGGGATCGAAGAAACCAGGTCGGGGTCCGCCGACGGCTAGGCGGCGGAGCGCAGCGTCAGTCCTGCGAGCGACAGGATGAGCGCGGCCAGGATGCCCCCCTGGATCCAAAGCGCGCGAAACATATCGGCGCGCAATGATGCGATGTCGGCTTTTGTTTCGGCGCTCAGGGTGGTGACTTCCCCACGCAATTGCACAATGTCGGTCTTCGTGGCCATACTCGTTTCGATCGCGCTTGTTTGGAGTTTTACACGCTCCAAGTCCTTGACCATCTGGACGTTAAGTGGTGCTCTGCTCACCAAATCCACCATTGCTTCTGCCTGATTCCTGGGCCAGCCTTGCTGCTGCAGTTTCCGTATTTCGGCATTCGTGTCGAAAGCAATTTCGGCCATTGCCATCCTCCTTGAAGATTCGCTGGATAAGGCCTCGGCGGCCGATCCTTCCGAATGTGTTTGTAACCGACCTCGGCGTGATGTGTCAAGCGCTCTTGGAGCCGTGTGAGCCGCCATACAAGGCGAGTAAAGCCAAATTTCCCACGACGCGATTGGATCAACCGAAGTGCTCAAGGATGATGTAGCGGGAGTGTCGACCGCCGAGCTCGGAATCCACCAGCACGAAATCGTCGACAGTCCACGTGATCGGTGGCGGCGGGTCCTTGGGGGTAAGGCGTTTTACTTTGCGGGCAAGCGTCATATGCGGCAGGAAGGCGCGCCGTTGCCTGGGCAGTCCCAGTTCGCGGGCAATTCGTGCCAGGTCGCGGGCCAACTCCATCATGGCCGGCGGTGTTTCTCTTACACCCATCCACAAGGTGCGGGAGCGTTGCCAATACCCGTAGTGATCCAGCGTCAGTTCAAACGGGCCCGGCTGCAAGTCCATTGCGCGCTCAATGAGCGGCGCAATGTGTGTCTCGGGTGTGGAGCCGGCAAAGTGCAGCGTGATGTGCAGGTTTTCGGAAGGAGTCGGCTTGCCGCCGGTGCCCCGAACCTCGGCGCGAGTGGCTCGTGCAATGCGGGTTCGCAGTTCATCCGGGGGCCACAGCGCAAAGAACAGCCGTCTGCCTGAAGTTCGCGCCATTTCTTCACAATATCACGCCACTGGACATGGTCCGCTTGCATTTCTGTGCTTGATCGAGGATCTGCGCTAGAGTATGTTGCTGGCGCGGTCCTTGGGGGAATCGTTGGCGAGGGCTGGAAGCCCTCGTTCCCAGGGGAGGCTGGAGTATGTTGCTGGCGCGGTCCTTGGGGGAATCGTTGGCGAGGGCTGGAAGCCCTCGTTCCCAGGGGGGGCTGGAGTATGTTGCTGGCGCGGTCCTTGGGGGAGATCATTGGCGAGGGCAGGATGCCCTCGTTCCCAGGGGGGCTAAAGTATGTTGCGGGCCTAGGCCGCTGGGGGAAATCCTATGTCATACCTGTTCACTTCACAGCGCGAACTGCCGAGTTTCGTGCACCTCACGGCCGAGCCTCTGTCGGGCGCTCTGGGCGCCACGATCAGCGGCGTACAGCTGGCTGACGATTTGCCGCAGGACGTCATCGACGAGATCTACCAGGCATTGCTGGAGTTCAAGGTTATTTTCTTCCGCGACCAGGAACTTGACGATGCGCAGCACTTGCGCCTGGCCCGCAAGTTCGGAATACCCCAGGGCCCGGGTTCGATCCCCCAGGTGGAGGGGTTTCCGATGATCCGCCTGCAGCGCATGGATGAGTATCAAAGTATCGGCGCCGACGTGAACTACCACTCGGACGATTCCTACCGGGACTACCCCTCCCGGATGTCGATCCTGCGCGGACTGACCATGCCGGTCGGTGGCGGAAATACGATCTGGTGCGACATGGAAAAGGCATATGCCAGCTTGTCGAAGCCCATGCAGGAATTCCTTGAGGGCTTGACCGCGGAGCACAATCTTTCGAAGAATTTCGGGCAGGGGATTCTGGAAGGCGCCGGCGCCAAGGCTTATGAGGACATGATGAAGCGCAATCCGCCGGTGGTTCATCCCGTGGTGCGCAAGCATCCCGAGACGGGAAGGAAATGCTTGTACGTGAACCAGATGCTGACCGCGCGGATCAAGGAGCTCGGCAAGGAGGAGAGTGACGCGCTGCTGGAAATGCTGCTCAAGCACAGCTACAAGCCGGAGCATGAGTGCCGCTTCTTCTGGCGCGACAATTCCGTGGCGATCTGGGACAACCGTTGTACCCAGCATCGCGGCATCAACGATTTCTCGCCGGCCTTTCGCCTCATGCACCGCATTCCGATCGTCGACGACCGGCGTCCGTCGCTCGACCCGGACAACGAGGAGCGCCTTAAGTTCGACATGAACGCCGACTTCATCCGGGTGGAGGACCTGTTCGTCAATAAGCCGGAGTTGACTTACGTGCCGTACGGCGAGGAGACATCGCCAGGCAACGGAGCGGCGCCTGCAGAGGGTAACGGGGCTGCGGAACCCGAAGACGAGCACACCATTGAAGTGGATCCCGAATTGCTGGCCAAGCTGAATGAGAACAAGCATGGAATCGTCTTCACGCCAGGCGCAGCCGCGCGCCTCAAGAAGATCCCCCGGATGTTCCGCGGCGCGGCCATAAGCGCCGTTATAGCGGAGGCCCAAGAGCAGGGGAGTGCTGAAGCCAACATCGCCATACTCGATGCCGTGCAGGCCAAGCGGCGCGGCGGCTGAAAAGGCGCGGGACTGACTTGTTGCGCCGTCAGCCGCAGGCGATGGTCGGGCAACCTTGACCAAAATCAGACGCTTCGGGCCGGTCGTCCTGGCCGAAGGCCACGGGCCGCTGAACGCCGCCGGCGTGTTGCTGGCCGGGTTCACAGTGATCCCCCTGCTCGGCTTCATGGGCCTGATCCAGCCCTATCTCTTCAAGGAAGTGTTTGAAATCACGCACGATCTGGGAAGGCTGACCGGGGAACTGGCGAGCTTGCAGGAACTGGTAGTCATACTGCTGATGGGGTTAGTGGGGGCGGCGTCGGACAACCTCGGGCGGCGCGTCATCATGGTCACCGGCCTGTGCATCGTGGGCCTGGGCCTTTGCATCTACCCATTGGCCCAGGATGAGTTGCAAATCTACGGATTCAGGGCGGTGTTTGCAGTAGGCGCCGCCATAGCGCCGGTCATGTACGGCGTTTCGCTCCAGGACACTCCCGCCAATCGGTCGCGCGGCATGTTCACGGGACTCGGAAGCTTTTGCACCGGGCTGGGCATGGTGACCATGTCCTTCTCTATAGGTCGGCTGCCCGAATACCTGGTGCAACGCGGCATAAGCCCGGTCGATGCCGGCATCTATACCTGCTGGTGCATGGTGGGTTTTGCGCTGGTGGTTGCACTGCTCATCCGCCAGACCTGGCGCGGGGGACGGGTTGCCGAATCGGAACCGCGTAAACCAATCCTGGACATCCTGGTCAAGGGTTTCGCGGAAGCGCGCAAGAACCCGCGTATTGCCTTGGCCTACCTAACGGCTTTTGCGTCCCGTGGCGACCTTGTGGCGATAGGGATATTCATGCCGTTGTGGGTTCAAAATGACGGCGCCGATGCGGGGCTCTCCAGTGGCCAGGGACTGGCCCGCGCCGGCATTATGTTCGCGGTGACCCAGGGGGCCGCGATGCTATGGGCGCCGGTCGTGGGCTTCATTGCCGACCGCGTCAACCGAGTGCTGTGCGTATGCATCGGGTTCTCAATTGCCAGCGCAGCCTATTTCGGTATGTCGATGGTTGAGGACCCGTTCCTGTCGACGGCCTTGATCGCTTGTGTCGCCGTGGGAATTGGCGAGATTTTCGCGATCGTTTCCGGGGGACCATTGCTGGGCCAGGAGGCGCCGAAAGAGCGGCGCGGCGCGGTGGTTGGCGTGTTTGGAATGACCGGCGCCTTCTCCATCCTTTGCTGCAGCTATGCAGGCGGAATCATCTTTGATGAGATCGGGCGCACCGCGCCGTTTGCGCTAATGAGCTTTATCAATCTGATCGTGGCCCTGACCGCGCTGCTGGTGCTGTGGCGGGCACCGGGCATGTCGGCACAAGAGATTCGCAGGTCAACTTAATTGACGGGCTTGCGGCGCGTGGCGCATATCGAAACGCCTATTCTGGTTACCGGGGCAGCTGGCTTTATCGGTCACGCGGTGGCCCGGTCCCTGCTTGGAAAGGGGCACGAAGTAGTGGGCCTGGACAACCTCAATGCCTACTATGATCCTGCTTTGAAACATGCCAGGCTTGCGCGCTTAAGCGAGCATTCGGCGTTTTCCTTCCGGGAGCTCGATTTGACGGATGAGGCGGGGATGCAGGCATCGTTCGCCGAATGCGGTTTCCGGCAAGTTGTGCATCTTGCAGCCCAGGCCGGCGTGCGCTATTCCATCGAGGCGCCGCAGGAATACATATCCAGCAATGTGCGCGGCTTCACCACGCTGCTGGAATGTTGTGTGCGCAACCGGGTGGAGCACCTGGTCTACGCTTCATCCTCGTCGGTCTACGGCGACACTCAGCGGGCGCCTTTTTCGTTGGAGGACCCGGCGGACCGCCCCAGGAGCACCTACGCCGCCACCAAGCGGGCCGGTGAATTGCTGGCGTATTCCTATGCCTGTATCCATGGGCTGGCCAGCACCGGGATTCGTTATTTCACCGTGTACGGCCCCTGGGGCCGTCCCGACATGGCAGCGATGATCTTTGCGAGCAGGATGCGCGAGGGCAAACCTTTGGAGGTATTCGGCGACGGGCGCCAGCGGCGCGCATTCACGCACATTGACGACGCCGTTGCCGGGACCCTGGCGATACTCGAAGGCGGGGGGCCGTCCGCAGAGCCGCCGGCGGCTCTCTACAACCTTGGTTCCTGTGAGGATGTGGAGCTGCTCGAATTCATTGAAGCGCTTGCAAGGCAATTGAAATGCGAAGTGCGAATCAACTTCGCGCCGGAGCCGCCGGGTGAAATGCGCGCCACACTGCCGGACATGTCCGCCATGCGGCGCGATTTCGGGTTTGAGCCGCGGGTGGACCTGCAACAGGGGCTGGCGGAATTCGCGCGCTGGTTCCGTGAGTATTCCGGGTGGCCGGCATCACGGACGTAGAGGCGCCAGGCTGACCTGGTGCGCGGGGTCGGCCGGCGCGGTGCAGGTTCCGCTGAGATCCTCGGCGGACAACAGTAGCCAGTCGCGTCGATGGGCGTGGCCCAGGTGCAAGCCGCTGTCCGTGCGGAAACAGGCTTCACGATTTTCCGCCGGCATGAGCAGCCGTCGGTCCGCGCCGCCCTCAAGCCATGCGGCGGCCTGTTCGATTTCCGGGTAACCGGACGCGCCCAAGCCTTGAAAGTGAATCGTTGGCCAGTCCAGGTGAAGAATCTGCTGAGCCCGCCAGTCGACCAGTGCCAACGGCGCTCCATTCGGCAAGTGTTGCAGGGCGCGGGTGGCGATACGGCTTCCTGAGCGCGCATCGTTGATTTGGGGTTGCAGGCCCCACCCCCAGAGTTGCCACCCCAGGAACAGCAAGAGGGCGAATGCCACTGCCGCGCTTCTCGTAGGTGTCCCCAGCGCCAGCAGTCCGCCGGCCAGCGCGCCGCAAAAGACCGTCCAAAGCGGAGCGGCGCCGGTCTCGTAAGTAGTTATCAGTTCCGCCATCTGCTCTGGATCAAAGAACAGCAGCCAGCCGGCGGCGCCCGCCAGGCACAGGGACAGGAGTGCCGCCACGCCGCGCAATACGCGCTTGCATGAAATTCGCGCGGCCAGCTCCTCAAGATGAGGCGCAGCCAGCAGTGCGAGCGCGGGAGCAGCCGGAAGCAAATACACACCGCGTTTCGCCGAGCTTATCGAAAAGAACGTCAGAACCAGCGTGATCCACGCCGCCAGCAACGCCACCGAAGCATCCCGCGCTCGCCAGCGTTCGGCCCAACGAACCACCAGCCAGGGAAACAGCAGGATAAGCGGAAACCAGGCCCAGGGTATGACTTCCACGAAGAAGTACCAGAACGGCTGGAAATGGTGCCAGGGATCGGCGTAGCGGGTAATGGTCTGGCGGAACAGCAGGTTGTCGAGGTATGCGGCGATTTCGGGATTGCCGGCGGCCTGGAGGATCAACGGAACCAGCCAGATCACCAGCGGCGCCAAAAAGGCCAGCGGCCCCAGTAACCAGCGCCCGCCGCCGCCGAGCCGCGGTAGTGGCCAGCGAGCCCAGCGCAGGCCGGCCCAGGGCAAGAACACCAGCAGCGGCAGAAAACCGACGCCCTTGGTCATGACACCCACTCCGGCCGAAAGGCAACCGAGCGCATACCAGCGCCAGTCCGGCCCCAGCAGCAGGTGTCGCAGTATTCCGTACAGGCTCAGCGTGGTGAAGAAGCACAGCAGGGCATCGATCTGCGCGCTGCGGGCCTGCATGCTGAACTGTACGCAGGCCAACAGCGCCAGCGCTGCCCACCAGGCGGTTTCCCTGGACCAGAGCCTTCGCGCCAGGTCCCAGACCAGCGCCAGGCTGCCCAGGCCGGCCAGCAGCGAGGGCAGGAGAAAGCCGGGGCGCAGGCCGCCCAGCCATTCGGCCGCAGCCAGAGTCCAGAAATAAACCGGTGGTTTTTGGGCGTAAACCAGGCCGCCCAGGTGCGTCACCGACCAATTGCCGGATTGAAGCATTTCCGCGGCGATGAGCGCGTAGCGCGGCTCGTCCGGCGCCCAGGGGTCGCGCAGGCCCAAGCCGGCCGCCAGCGTTAGCAACGCCGCGGCCGCAAGCCAGATTTCGCTCTTTCTCATAAGCCTGGGAACGAGGGCATTACCCCGCTGGGAACGAGGGCTTACGCCTGGGAACGAGGGCTTCCAGCCCTCGTCGAGGGCTGGAAGCCCTCGTTCCCAGGGAGGGCTGGAAGCCCTCTTTCCCAGGGAGGGCAGGTTGCCTTCGTTCCCAGGGAGGGCAGGATGCCCTCGTTCCCAGGGAGGGCAGGTTGCCTTCGTTCCCAGCGGAGGGGCACGTGACCCATGCGCCTCAGGAGGATTCGAGTTGCCCGCGGCGGTGCAGCAGAACGAGATTACGAACGTAGATCGCCGCGCCGGTCATTTGTCCAAGGATGAACACCGGGTCGCCGCGATGAATGGCATAACTCAGCAGAGTAATTCCGCCGCCAAGGCTTAAGTACCAGAAGGCCCGCGGAATATGGCTGCGGCCAGCGCGTTCGCTTGCGATCCACTGGTACAGGAACCGCGACGCGAATATGGCCTGTCCGCCGAAGCCCACCGCCAGCCAGACCAGGTCGCCGGGCGGCAGTGCCAGCCACTCCTGAAACATTTCATTCATCGTGTCTTATCTCCTCGGAATCCCCGGGCCCGAAACGCCTGCGGCTGAGCCACCATACGCCCAGCAGGTCAGCAATTCCCACCCACAATCGATTGCCCAGCCCGTACTTCGAGCGCCCCGCGCGTCGCGGGTGGTGCGCTACCGGACGTGAAACGGTCGTTAGTCTCTGGCGCAGCAGCAACGCGGGCAGGAAACGGTGCATATGATCGAATCGGGGCAGCACCAGAAAGTCACGCCGCGCCAGGACCTTGAGGCTGCACCCGGTATCCGGGGTCCGATCCCGGAGCAGGGCCGCCCGCACCCCATTGGCAATGCGCGAGGACAATAGTCTGAGCCAACTGTCCTGCCGATGCTGGCGCTGGCCCATGATCATGCCGGGTGCGTTGTTGCCGGCTTCGAGGATTTCCGAATACAGCCGCGCCAGGTCCGCAGGATCGTTCTGGCCGTCTGCATCGAGAAAACCCAGCCAGCCATAGCGCGCCGCGTCGGCGCCGCTGCACATGGCGGCGCTCTGCCCGCGCTGCGCTGTGTGCCGGACAACTCGCAGAGTCGAGCAATCCCGTTTGAGCTTGGCGAGCACCGATTGGGTTTCATCCCGGCTGCCGTCGTCCACTATGATCAGTTCCCAGAGGGCACGCTCGGCAAAGGCCGCATCCACGCTTCGGATCAGCGCAGGAAGACTGGCGGCTTCGTCGTGGGCAGGCGCCACCACCGAAATACCCTCGATATTCATGCGAGGCGTATTTTCCTCTATTGATATGGCGCGCGCTATACAATCTTTCTCGCAATGGCCGGCCGGATAGAACGCGCATATCGGGAATCTCCGCTGTTTGCGGGCAATGCTCCTTACGTGTTCGAGATGTACTCGGCGTGGCGGGCCAACTCCGAAGATGTAGCCCCGCATTGGCGCGAGCTGTTTGAGAGTATCGAGGCGGGGCGCCCGCTTCCGACCCGTTTGCCGAATGGCGGCGCGATTCCGCGCGGCAACGGTCAAGCTGCTCCAGTGGCCCGTGCTGGCGCCGCCCGCCAGGGGGCGGTCGTGCGGATCATCCAGCTGTATCGCTTGCGGGGCTATCGCGCCGCGCGAGTTGATCCTCTGCAACTGAACCCCAACCTTCGCAGTTTCGCACCCAAGCTGGAGTACGCGGGGTTGAGCGAAGCCGACCTGGATTCCGTGTTCGATAGCGGGCGGTTCGGTGGTGTGGACGGCCGCCTGTTGCCGCTGCGCAAGATTCGCGAGCAGTTGGAACAGGTCTATTGCGGTCCCATCGGCGTGGAAATGGCGCATGTGTCGCGGGCGCGCGAAAGGCTGTGGCTGCGCGACCGGGTTGAGGCGGCGATGCTGGCCGGCCCGCCGCCGGACGCGGCCAAGCGCGTCATTTTGCGGGAACTGATTGCCGCCGAGGGCCTGGAGCGCTATCTGCACACTCGCTACGTGGGACAGAAGCGCTTCTCGCTGGAAGGCGGGGACAGCCTGATTCCCATGCTCTACGACCTGATTCAGCAGGCCGGAGCCAAGGGCTTGCAGGAAATCGTGGTGGGCATGGCGCACCGAGGCCGTATCAACGTGCTGGTGAACGTGCTGGGCAAGGCGCCGCAGACGCTGTATGCGGAGTTTGCGGGCGAGGCGGAGCCTGTTTCGGGCAAGTACGGCGACGTCAAGTATCACATGGGCTTCTCGTCCGACGTGGCTACGCCGGGGGGATTGGCGCACCTGGTGCTGGCCTTCAATCCTTCGCACCTGGAGATCGTCAATCCCGTCGTGCTGGGCTCGGTGCGGGCACGCATGGACCGCCGCCGCGACAGCCAGGGCGATGAGATCCTGCCGGTACTGATTCACGGCGACGCCGCCGTCGCGGGGCAGGGCGTGGTGGCTGAAACGCTGCAACTTTCGCAGGCCCGGTCGTTCGCCACCGGCGGAACGCTGCACCTGATCATCAACAATCAGATCGGCTTTACCACCAGCGATCCGCAGGACTCGCGCTCCACGCCGTACTGTAGCGATGTCGCCAAGATGATTGAGGCGCCGGTTTTGCACGTCAACGGCGATTCACCGGAAGCCTGCGTGTTCGCGACCCGGCTGGCGCTGGATTACCGCCAGACGTTCCGCAAGGACGTGTTCGTGGACCTGGTGTGTTATCGGCGTCACGGGCATAACGAAGCCGACGAACCGGCCGCCACCCAGCCGCTGATGTATAGCCGCATCCGCAACCATCCCACCACCCTGGAGCAGTACGCTCAGCGCCTGTGCGATCAGGGTGTGGTGACGGAAGAGGAAGTGAAGGCCCAAAAGGCCGAGTACCGCAGGCGTCTGGAGGAAGGAGACCCGCTGCCGGAAACGGCCCAGGGCATGGTCGGCAATGAGTTCACCGTGGACTGGGACAGCTATCGGCAGGCCGACCCGAACCAGGAGGTCGATACGGCCATATCGCCCGAATCGGTGGCGGAGCTTGGCGAACGCCTGGGTACGGTCCCCAAGAGCGTAAACCTGCATCCGCGGGTCCAGAAGGTGGTCGCGGACCGGTTGCAAATGGCGCGCGGCGAACGGGCCATAGATTGGGGATTCGCCGAGCTCATGGCGTACGGCAGCCTGCTGCGTGACGGCTACCGGGTGCGGTTCACCGGCCAGGACGCCCGCCGCGGCACGTTCTTTCATCGCCATGCCAGCCTGATCGATCAGCACAGCGGCCGGGCCTATTCGCCGCTGGACGACGTGGCGCCGAAGCGCGGCGCGTTCACGATAACCGATTCACTGCTCAGCGAAGAAGCCGTGATGGGCTTCGAATACGGCTACTCCACTACCGACCCGGACTGTCTGACGATCTGGGAGGGACAGTTCGGCGACTTTTGCAACGGCGCCCAGGTGGTCATCGATCAATTCATCGCTTCGGGCGAGACCAAATGGGGACGGATGTCGGGGCTGACCCTGTTCTTGCCGCACGCCCAGGAAGGAGCGGGACCTGAGCATTCCTCCGCTCGCCTGGAACGGTTCCTGCAGCTGTGCGCGCAAAAGAACATGCGAGTGTGCGTGCCCTCTACGCCGGGCCAGATGTTTCATCTTGTGCGCCGCCAGATGCACAATCAGGCGCGGCTGCCGTTGGTGGTAATGACGCCGAAAAGCCTGCTGCGCAACAAGCTGTGCTTCACGCCGGTTTCGGCGCTCAGCCAGAGACAGTTCCAGCGGCTTATCGGCGAGGTGGATGAGCTGGGCAAGGTGCGGCGCCTGGTGTTGTGCGCCGGTAAGCTGTATTTCGATCTGCTGGAGTCGCGCCGCGAGGGCGGCATCACCGATGTGGCTATCGCCCGAATCGAACAGCTCTACCCGTTTCCGCATGACTTGTGCCGAAAACTGCTGGAGCGCTACGCACACGTTGAGGATATCGTGTGGGCCCAGGAGGAACCGAAGAACCAGGGCGCCTGGTACCACGTACGGGCGCGGATGGTACGGTTACTGGGAGAAGCACAGCGATTGTCTTACATGGGGCGTTCCGGCGCGGCCTCTCCGGCCCCCGGATCCATGCAATTGCACCGGCTGCAGCAGTACGCCGTCGTAGAGCAAGTGTTGAACCGTGACAGAAGGGTGTCGTGAGGCATGAGTAATTCGATAGAAATCCGGACCCCGGAACTGCCGGAATCCGTGCCCGACGCCAAGGTCCTGGCTTGGCACAAGTCAGCCGGCGAAACCGTAGCGCAAGACGAGAATCTGGCCGACCTGGAAACCGATAAGGTCGTGTTGGAGGTCCCAGCCCCGGCGGACGGTGTCCTGGAGAAAATTCTGGCGGAAACCGGGACGGTAGTGAACGCCGGGACCCCGCTGGCGCTGCTTGCTCCTTCGGCGGAGGGTGGAGCGGCTGCGGCTGCAGCTGCGGCTGCCTCAGCGACTGCGGAAGAGGATGCCGCGCGGCCGAACCAGGCGCCTCCGGCAGCGGCCTCAGAAGAGGGCGGGAGCGGATCGGCGGCGATTTCTCCGTCCGTCCGGCGCCTTCTGGAGGAACACGACCTCGACTTGTCCGCCATCAAGGGCAGCGGAAAGAAAGGCCGGGTGCTCAAACGCGACGTGCTGGCCGTCCTGAGCAGTGCCGCGGGTGCCGCTACCGCGCCCCAGGTCGAGGAGCGGGGCGCTGCTCAGGCCGACGCCGGCGAAGTGGTTGAAGCTCAGGCAGGCGCTCCTCAGTCGACCAGGCGCGAGCGTCGCGAGACCATGAGCCGCTTGCGGGCGCGGATCGCCCAGCGAATGGTGGAATCGCAACGCGAAGCGGCCATGCTGACGACCTTCAATGACGCGGACATGAGCGCCGTATTGGACCTGCGCCGCCGGCACGGCGAGGCCTTTGAGGCCAGGCATGGCGTGCGCATGGGCTTTATGGGCTTTTTCGTTGCTGCCAGCGTTGCCGCCCTGAAACGCTATCCGGTGGTTAACGGCAGTGTGGAGGGTGATGAAATCGTCTACCACGACTATTACGACGTCGGCGTGGCGGTATCTACCGAACGCGGGCTGTTGGTTCCGGTCTTACGCGATGCCGACCGGATGGACTTCGCCGCCATCGAACAGACCATCGGCGCCTTTGCTTCGCGCGCGCGCAGCGGCACGATCGGCCTCGATGAGTTGACCGGCGGGACTTTTACGATCACCAACGGCGGCGTGTTCGGATCATTGATGTCCACGCCCATTTTGAACCCGCCTCAGAGCGGCATCCTGGGAATGCACCGGATTGAGCAGCGCGCCGTAGTGGTGAATGGAGAGATCGTTGCGCGGCCGATGATGCATCTCGCACTGAGTTACGACCATCGAATTGTGGATGGACGCGAGGCGGTGCTATTTCTCTCGGCAGTCAAGCAAGTGATTGAAGATCCGGCCCGCCTGATATTTGATACTTAGATTAGAGAAACTAACTAAATGACTGATACATATAATATTATTATTATAGGTGGAGGGCCGGCAGGTTACGTTGCAGCGATTCGGGCCGCGCAGCTCGGCATGTCCGTGGCCTGCGTGGATGACTGGCGCGATGAGAAGGGCAAGCCGGCGCTGGGCGGCACCTGCCTCAATGCCGGGTGCATCCCGTCGAAGGTTCTTCTGGAGTCATCGGAGCTGTATCACCGGACCCAGAACGAGTTCGCCGGCCACGGCATCATGATTTCCGAGGCGAAGCTGGATCTCAAGGCAATGCAGGATCGCAAGGACGGGATCGTCCGGCAGTTGACGTCCGGCATCAATTCATTGTTCCGCGCCAATGGTGTGACCGGCGTAAACGGAATGGGACGGTTGCTGGCGGGCCGCCAGGTGGAGGTTACGCCGCATGACGGCGATCGCTTCGTTCTGCACGCAGAGCACGTGATACTGGCTGCGGGCTCGCGCCCGGTGGAACTGCCTATCGCCCGATTCGACGGCGAATGCATTGTGGACTCGGAAGGTGCGCTGGAATTCGATCGCCCCCCGCCACGGCTGGGCGTGATCGGCGGTGGGGTTATCGGGCTGGAGCTGGGCAGCGTGTGGAACCGGCTTGGTTCGGAGGTGACCATCCTGGAGGCCATGGACCGCTTCCTGTTCATGGCCGACAGCCAGGTGGCGCGCGAGGCGCAGCGGCAATTCAAGCGCCAGGGCCTGGACACGCGCCTGGGCGCCCGGGTGGAAAATGCCCGTCGTGTGGGAGACCAGGTCGAAGTGCGGTTCAGCGACCGCGAGGGCGATCATCAAATCACCGTGGACAAACTGGTTGTGGCGGTTGGCCGGGCGCCGGCTACGCCCGGGCTGATCGATGAGAGCGCCGGCGTGGTGCTTACTGAAAGAGGCCACGTACAAGTGGACGAGCAATGCCGAACCAGCGCCGAAGGCGTTTGGGCGATCGGCGACCTGGTGCGCGGGCCGATGCTGGCGCACAAAGGCTCTGAAGAAGGAATGATGGTTGCCGAAATGATTGCCGGGCGGTCGGCGGAGGTGAACTACGGGGCGATACCGTCAGTGATTTACACCTCGCCGGAGATTGCCTGGGTGGGTCAAACGGAGGACGAGCTGCAGGAATCCGGACACGCTTATAAGGTGGGCGCGTTCAACATGGCGGCCAACGGCCGGGCCAAGGCGATGGGGCAGGCGGCCGGGCTGGCGAAATTTCTTTCCGATCCCGATACCGATGCGATCCTGGGGGTACACATCGTCGGCCCGATGGCCGGGGAGCTGATCCAGGAGGCGGTGCTGGCGATGGAGTTTGAGGCCAGCACGGAGGACCTGCAACGCACGGTACATGGTCATCCGACCTTGTGCGAGGCCCTCCACGAGGCGGCCCTGTCGGTCGACAAGCGCGCAATTCACGCAATCAACCGCTAACCCTGGGAACGAGGGCTTCCAGCCCTCGACGCGAGCCTGTCCCCCACGCTGATCGGGGAGCAAGATGCCCTCGTTCCATTGTTCCCTGCGCGTCAGCGCAGCGCGGTCGCGGCGAATACTCCCAGGACTTTCCGCCGTCGTGGGCGGCTGGTGCTGGTATCATGAGGGTCCCATGGCGGGGCACTCCAAGTGGGCCAACATTCAGCACCGCAAGAGCCGGCAGGATGCCAAACGCGGTCGTCTTTTTACACGTCTGGCACGTGAAATTTCCGTAGCGGCGCGGATGGGCGGGGCCGACCCCGCCGCTAATGCACAGTTACGGCTCTCCATGGAAAAAGCGCGTGCCCAGAGCATGCCCAAGGACAACATCGACCGCGCGATCAACCGCGGCGTCGGCGGTGACGGCGCCAACCTGGAAGAGGCCACCTACGAAGGCTACAGCGCCGGCGGCGCGGCGATCCTGATGCGCTGCCTGACCGACAACCGCAACCGCACGGTGGCCGAGGTGCGCCATGCCTTCAGCCGCCACGGCGGAAACCTGGGCGCCGACGGTGCGGTGGCCTACTTGTTCAACGAAGTGGCGGTGTTTACCTATTCCCCCGGGGCGGACGAGGCGGCGATTATTGATGCGGCGATCGAGGGTGGCGCCGAGGACGTTGTGAGTTCCGACGACGGGACTGTCGAAGTATTGGCCGATCCGCGCGACTTCTCGCCCGTGCTGGAGGCCTTGCGCGAGGCGGAACTGGCCCCGGAGAACGCCGAAGTGACGATGCGCGCATCGATGGATGCGCCGCTGGACGTAAAACGCTCCGAACAGGCGCTGAGACTGCTTGAGCACCTGCAGGATCTCGATGACGTGCAGGATGTCTGGACCAATGCCGAATTGCAGCCGGTGGACGGTACCTAACCAAAATATGAACGCACCGGTCCGGATCATGGGTGTGGATCCCGGTTCCCGTTTCACCGGTTGGGGCGTTATCGAAAGCGATGGCATGGAGAACCGCTACGTTGCCAGCGGCTGCATTGTGCTGCCCGGCAAGCAGCCCATGGGAGAGCGCCTGGCCCGGATTTTTGTGGAACTGGGCGATATCGCGCGGCAGCAGAGAATCGCAGAGGCAGCGCTGGAGACGGTGTTCATGCATAAGAACGCACAAAGCGCGCTCAAGCTCGGCCAGGCGCGCGGCGCCGCCATGTGCGCGTTGCTGATGGCCGGGGTGCCCGAACCCGCCGAGTATTCCCCCAGGCGGGTCAAGCAGACCGTGTGCGGTTACGGGGCTGCCGGCAAGGCCCAGGTGAGTGCGATGGTGGCGCGGATACTGGATTACGACGCCGAGCTGGGCGAGGACGAAGCCGATGGCCTGGCGCTGGGCATCTGCCATGCGCTGCATCGGCGGATGGCCGTGAACGCCGGCCTGGCCGAGAGTCCGGGCGCGAAGGCAAGTTCGTGATCGGCTCGTTGCGAGGCAGGCTGGTGGCGATCGATCCCCCGGTCATTCTGCTCGATGTGCAGGGTGTCGGCTTTGAGCTGCAGATGCCGCTTAGCGATTTTTCGGAACTGCCGCCGGTGGGCGGCGACTTGAGCGTTGCCACGCAATTGGTTTCGCGGGAAGACGAGCTCAGCTTGTATGGATTCATCAAGCCGGCGGATCGAGCCTGGTTTCGGGAACTCGTTCGGGTGCCGGGCATCGGCCCCAAGCTGGCGCTGAGTATCGTTGCGCAAAGCGGCGTGGCCGAGTTTACCGAACAGGTGGAGGCCGGCGACGTAAAGGCCTTGACCCGCCTGCCGGGCATCGGTCCCAAAACCGCCAGCCGCCTCATCGTGGAACTGCGGGGACGGCTGGAAGCGGTCCCGGTGCAGGGTGTATCCAGCGCCGCGAACCTGGCGCTCAAGGCCCTGGCAGGGCTGGGCTACACTCCGGTGGAGGCCAGACGCATGCTGAAGCAAATCGGCGAACCCGCCGGTCGCGACGTGGAGGAACTGGTGCGCGAGGCGCTGTCTGGAGGTACGGCGTCGTCGTGAGCGAAAAAGTCGAAGGCGAGCGCATCCTGTCGTCGGAGCCGCGAGCGGATGAACAGGAAGTGGAGAATACCGTTCGGCCACAGCGCATGTCGGAATTCCTGGGCCAGCGGCAGGTCAAGGAACGCATAGAAATCAGCGTGGCGGCGGCCGGCAAGCGTGGCGAGGCCATGGATCACACGCTGCTGTACGGCCCGCCGGGCTTGGGAAAAACCACCCTGGCGCAGGTGATCTCGCGCGAATTGGGAGTGGGCTTGAGACATACCTCCGGGCCGGTGCTGGAAAGACCCGGCGATCTCGCCGCGTTGTTGACCAACCTGAGCGCCCGGGACGTGTTGTTTGTGGACGAAGTGCATCGCCTCAATCCGGTCGTGCAGGAGTTGCTATATCCGGCCATGGAGGACTTCCGGCTGGATATCGTGATCGGCGAGGGTCCGTCTGCCCATACCATGCGGTTGAAGCTCAAACCGTTCACGCTGGTCGGAGCCACCACCCGCGCCGGGTTGCTCTCTTCACCTCTGCGCGACCGCTTCGGGATCCAGGAACGTCTCGAGTTGTATTCGAAGGAGGAATTGCAGCGGATCGTGCTGCGTTCGTCGGGCATCATGGGTATTCCGTGCACGCCCCAGGGGGCGGTGGAAATCGCCAGCCGGGCGCGGGGCACGCCGAGGGTGGCCAATCGCCTCCTGCGGCGGGCGCGCGATTACGCTGAAGTGCGTGTGGACGGACAAGTAAGTGGCGAGACGGCTACAGCGGCAATGGAGCTGTACAACGTGCATGCCAACGGCCTCGACCGCATGGATCGCCGGCTCCTGGGCGTGTTGATTGAGCGCTTCGGTGGCGGACCTGCGGGGGTCGAGGCGCTGGCGGCCGGGATTGGCGAGGACCGTGGCACGATTGAGGATGTGTACGAGCCGTTTCTGGTTCGTGCCGGCTTTGTTTTGCGCACGCCGCGCGGCCGGGTTGCGGGGCCGGCAGCGTACTCGGCCCTGGGCCTCAAGAGACCGGGTAAACAGGGCGATAATCCACAGTTGGAAGGATTGGAAACCTGAGGAACGAACTAATGCAAAAGGTAAGGCACGAGAGTGGGTGAAGTAAGCGTAAACATGGATTTCTGGGACCTGATCCTGAGCGCCACGCTGCTGGTGCAGCTCATCATGGCCCTGTTGCTGGCGGCGTCGATCCTATCCTGGGTGATTATTCTGCAAAGGCGGGTCGTGCTCCGCAGGGCTGAGCGGGACCTGGCGGATTTCGAGCAGGCGTTCAAACAGCGCGATAGCCTGGAGTCGCTGTTTGTGGCGCTGACCCGCACCAAGAACCGCAGCAGTTCCGGGATGGCTTGGGTGTTCGAGGCTGGAATGCGCGAATTTCACCGCCAGGCCGCGCGCGGAAAATCCGACCCCCAGCGGCTGGTGGAAGTGGGCCGCCGCGAGATGCGCCTGGCGCAGATGAACGAACTGGAGCGCCTGGAAAGCGGCCTTCCCTGGCTGGCCACGATCGGCTCGGTCAGTCCCTATGTGGGATTGTTCGGGACCGTGTGGGGGATCATGAACTCGTTCAGGGCCCTGGGCAACGTGGACTCGGCGACGCTCGCCCTGGTGGCGCCGGGCATTGCCGAGGCGCTGATTGCGACCGCCATGGGACTGTTCGCCGCGATCCCCGCGGTGATCGCCTATAACCGTTTCGCCTATCGTGTGGGCAACCTGGAAATCCGCTATCAGGCGTACCAGGAAGAATGTGTGACCTTGTTGAGTGAGCACGCCCACACGGATTTTGAATTGAAAGTCTAGTACCGTGCGCCGTCGGCTCGTCAATGAAATAAACGTCGTTCCGTACATCGACGTGATGCTGGTGTTGCTGGTGATCTTCATGATCACCGCGCCGTTGCTTACCCAGGGAATCCGCGTGGACCTGCCGCGGCTGGCCGCTGAACCTCTTCCCCAGGAACTGATTCGCGACAACAAGCCGCTGGTGCTGACCGTGGACGCGGAAGGCAAAATGTATTTGAATATCGGTGAGGACCCGGAGGAAGCGCTCGCTTCGCCGGTGGTGGTGGCGCGAACTGCTGCGGTGCTGACCCGTAAGCCCGAGACCCCGGTGCTGGTGCGCGCCAGCGAGCAGTTGCCGTACGGCGACGTGGTGACGGTGATGGGCTTGCTGGTGCGGGCCGGCGCCAACAAGGTAGGCCTGGTGACCCGCCCGCTTCCCATGGAAGAATGATGGACCGTCTAAAGGCGCTGTTTGAGCGCGCCCTCAAGGTGTTGAAGCAGGGTGCAGACCCGAGGGCGCCCGGAGCCAATCCTCACAACCTTCCGCTGCCGCTGCTGCGACCCTTCACCTACTCGCTTATGGGACACACGGTGGTCGTGGCGTTCATGCTGATCGGCTTTGCCGGGCGCACCCAGCCGAACGAACCGGCGTTCGGGACCATCGCGATTGACGGCGTGGTGCTGAACGACGAGGCGGTCAAGCGGGAGATTCAGCGGCTCGATGACCTGGAGAGGGCGGCAGTCATCGAACGCGAACAGGAGGTTGAGGCGCTGCGCAAGCAGATTGAGGAGCAGGAGCAGCACCAGAAGCGCCAGGAGCAGGAATTGAGTGCATTGAGCTCTCAGACCGAGCAGGCGCGGCGGACGTTCAGCGAGCAGCAAGACCAGGCGAGTCGCCAGCTCAGCGAAATGCAGAAGCGCCAGCAGGAAGAAGCAGCAAGGCTTGAGCGCACAGAGGGAGAGCGCAAGGAGGAGGAGGAACGCGCCAAGGCGGCCGAGGCCGAACGCCGGAAGGCTGAGGAGGAGCGCAAGAAGGCCGAGGCGGAAACCCGCAAGCTATCCGCGGAAGCCGAGGCGGCGCAACGCCAGCTGGAAGAGACCAAGCAAAGGAAGCACGAGGCTGAACTGGGCGAGCAGCTGCAGAGGGAGATGGCCCAGGAGCGGCGGCACCAGGCCGTGGAGTCGGGCCTCCTCGACGAGTACAAAGCGCGTATTCGTCAGCGCATCGAAAACAACTGGCAGCGGCCTACCACCAGCCGCGAAGATCTCATGTGGGTGGTGCTACTGGAGATGTTGCCCGGCAATGAAGTCCGGGACATCCGTTTCGAGCAATTCAACGGCACGGAAACGGATCGCCGGTCCATTGAGGTGGCGATTCGCAGCTCGTCGCCCTTGCCTGCGCCGCCGGTGCCGGAACTGTTCGAACGGCAATTGCGATTGCGCTATCCGCCGCCGGAGTCGGGCTGATGAGACTACGCCTGAACATGCCGGGAGTTTTCGCAGCAGGCGCCGCTGCGCTGACGCGCAGGGAACACGTTGGGAACGAGGGCATCCTGCCCTCGACGAGGGCGGGGACGCCCGTGCTTGCATGGAACAACCTGGGATGGAGGGCATCCTGCCCTCCGTCGAGGGCAGGACGCCCTCGTTCCCAGCGTGTATCCCATGCAACGCTGTGCCGGGTCTTCCTGGTTCTTCTGGCGCTGCTGCCACTGGCGGCGGCCGCGCAGCTGGACGTGGTCATCACCCGCTCGACCCAGCGGGCGATACCGATAGCGGTCGTGCCCTTCGAGTGGCGTGCCACCTTGGGCCTGCCGTTCGACCTGGCCCAAATCGTCGAGGCTGATCTGGAGCGGACCGGGCAGTTCGCGCCGCTGGGGCGTGAACTGATGATCACCCGGCCCACCAGCTTCGCCGACATGCGCCTCGGCAACTGGCGGATCATGGACGTAGAGGCCGTGCTGATGGGCCATGTAACCGGCAGTGAGTCGGAAATGATGATCGAGTTCGAGCTGGTGGACGTGTATGCCGGCAAATCGCTACTGGCCTTCCGTCTGAATGCTACTCGCGAGGGCCTGCGGGCTACGGCCCATCGCATCGCGGACCTGGTCTATGAACAATTTACCGGGGCGCCAGGCGCTTTTTCTACCCGCCTTGCCTATGTCCAGGTCACCCCGGGACGCCAGGAGTTCCGGCTTATCGTGGCCGATGCCGACGGGCAGAACCCCATCGTCGTGTTGCGCTCCACGCAATCGATCATATCGCCGAGCTGGTCGCCGGACGGATCCAGGCTGGCCTACGTGTCTTTTGAGGCCGGTAAGGCCGAAGTGTTCGTGCAGAGGGTGGCAACCGGCGATCGTCGCCCGCTGATTGCGGAACGCGAGTCGAGCAGCGCGCCCGCCTGGTCTCCGGACGGCCGTTCGCTGGCGGTGGCACAGGCGCAGAAGGGGGCCAATACCGACATCTATATCTACCCCGCGGACGGAGGCGATCCGCGGCGGCTGACACGGCACTCGGCAACCGACACGGAGCCGGAGTTTTCGGCCGACGGCGAAGAGCTGTATTTCACCTCGGATCGCGGAATCGGCCCGCAGGTATACGTGGTTCCGGCGCGCGGCGGCCAAGCGCGAAGGATCAGCTTTACCGGCACCTACAACGCCCGGCCCCGGGTGCAGCCCCAAGGCAACGAGCTTGCGGTGGTGCACCAGCAGGACGGGAGTTTTCGGATCGGCCTGTTGGATCTCAGGGATGGGTCGCTGCGGCTCCTTACCGGCGGGCCGCTCGATGAATCACCGAGTTTCGCGCCCAATGGCCGGGCGCTGATTTTCGGCGCGGGCACCTCGGCCGGCCGCGGCCTGGGCGTGTACTTCATCGACAGCGGCGTACTGCGCCTGCTGCGCGCGCCCGAAGGGATTCTGCGCGAACCTTCCTGGGGGCCGTATGAAACAGACTAACCCCCCTGGGAACGAGGGCTTCCTGCCCTCGACGAGAGCAAGATGCTCTCATTCCCAAGTATCCCCCCGCTGGGACCGAGGGCTTCCAGCCCTCGTCGAGGGCTGGAAGCCCTCGGTCCCAGGTGCGGCCTCGCCACTTCCATTCAACCATCAAGAGTGAACACCATGAAATTGATCCGTAACACCAACGCCTGTCTTTTTGTCCTGTTGGCCTTTGTGCTGGCAGGCTGCGGGAGTTCCGGCAGCACGGCACGGCCGCAGCCAGGCGTGGACCAGGATTCCGGCGCCGCCACGCCCACCGGCGCCTCCGCCGCGGGTACAGGAAGCGCCGCCACGGCCACGGGCACGGCGATTGGCCGGCCCGGCGCCCAGGTGGCCACTGAACCGGGTCGCGGCGCGTCCGGCGAGTGGCTGGGAGGGCCTCTGGGGACGCTGGTGATCTATTTCGACTACGATCGCAGCACGATCCGCCCGGAGTACGGAGAGACCCTCCGGGCTCACGGCGCCTGGCTGGCGGCGAACCTGGGAGGCAAGTTGCAGCTGGAAGGGCACGCTGATGAGCGCGGCACTCCCGAGTACAACCTGGCGCTGGGAGCCAGAAGAGCGCACGCTGTCGCGCAGGCCCTGATGGCGCTGGGGGCGGCAGACGGGCAATGGACCGCAGTTAGCTTCGGCGAGGAGAAGCCGATGACGGAGGGAGCCAATGAGATGGCATGGTCGCAGAACCGTCGCGTGGAGTTGATTTATGAGTAACAGGAATTGGGCGGCGCTTACAGCAACGCTGGTGCTCGTCGTGGTGCTGGCGCCGCCGGCCGACGCGCAACGCCGGCGCGACCGTGAGGTGCTGGCGGAACTGGAAACCCGGGTGGGCGTGCTGGAGCAGCAGATCCGCGCCGACAACGTCGTGGCGCTGATCAACGCGCAGGATGAATTGCGCCGCGAGATTCAAGCCTTGCGCGACCTCGTCGAGCGCCTCGACGCAGAATTGAAGAGCAACGCAGAACTTCGAAGAAGCCAGTTCACGGCCCTGGAGGGGCGTCTGGCAGCGCTGGAGTCCAGTGGGCTGGCTGCCGCGCCAACCGGCCCGCCGAATGCGGGAGGCCAGGCCGGCGGTCCGGTGGATGCACCTGCTCCAGCCGCCGGAGCGTTACCGGGTCCGCAGCCGGGGCAAGGCGGCCAGGCCGCCGCCGGAAGCCAGGAAAACTACGAACAGGCTCGCACACTGCTCGGCAGCGGGCAATATGACGCGGCAGCAGCGGAATTTCGCCGTTATCTCGAAGCCGACACGGGCGGGACGCTGGCGGCCAACGCCCGCTACTGGCTGGGGGAAACCTATTACGTTCAGGGCCAGTACCAGGAAGCGGGCGCGGAGTTTTCGCGAGTCGTGGCGGATTACCCCGATTCCAACAAACTTCCCGACGCCATGCTCAAGCTGGCCTATACGCAGGATGAACTGGGCGACACCGCCGCTGCGATGATGATCCTGGAACGGGTGCGCCAGGACTTCGCAGGCGCTGACGCCGCCAACCTGGCGACCATTCGCCTGGCGCAGATCGAGTCCCGTTCGCGCTGAATTCAGCGCCGATTCGGGAGCGAGCAGGTGGGTAAGGAAACGGCCCCGGGGAAGCCGAACCAGCGGCTACAATTGCGCCCCACGGGTCGTTAGCTCAGTTGGTAGAGCATCTGGCTTTTAACCAGTTGGTCGCAGGTTCGATTCCTGCACGACCCACATTTCATTACACAACTTATTGTTGCATAAGCCTTTTGCAGGCTAGACCGGCTTGGTGGAATTCATCACGCCGAACCGTGGCAGGGCGACAGGCCCCTCCTCATTGAGATCGAACCCGGCGGACCGAATGAGGTTGGGCAGTCCATTGCTGCGGTACTTGATCGTCCACACCTCGTTGTTCCAGCGGTGGTCCCACCAGCGGCGGTACTGGCCGTATGCCGTACGGGGACGTGGGCGCTTCAGATTGAAGTCTATGGGGTAGAAAATCCCCCCGGGGCGGGTTATGCGGAAGGCCTCGTTGACGATGTCCTTCGTGCCCTGTGGCGAGACTTCGTGGAACATGATGTAGCTGGTCACCAGGTCGAAGTAGTTGTCGGGGAAGCGGGTGTCCTCCGCCAGGCGCTGGGCGAAATTGACGTCCAGGCCCCGTTCCACGGCACGCAGATGGGCGTAACGCACCATCGGGCCGCCCACATCGAGCCCCCACACTTCCGCGTCCGGGAAACGCTCCTTCAGCGCCATGGCCAACTGCCCGACGCCGGTGCCGATGTCCAGAATGCGCATGACCTTGCCGTCCGCCGGTGTGGGCAGCCCGAAGGCCGCCGTCATGTGCAACGTATCCTGCTCGTTGCGGCCGGTGTAGAAGCCTTTGGTGCCGTAGTCGTACATGTGCCCCGCGAAGTCATTGCCCACGTAGCCGCCCGGCTGAATGTGGATTTCGTGGCGGGTGTAATCGGGCATCTCGATATCCGGGTTCAGTTCCAGCGTTCCCGGGCCGCGGTTGTCGACCGCTTCCATCTCGCGCAGGTAGGTGTCCGCGTTGTCTTCGCACTCGGTCTTTACGTTGTTCCATGACAATTGCTGCACCGACATCCACGTCCGGGTTCTGGCGCCTACTACCGGATCGTCCTGCAATAGTGCGATGGCGTCTTGCATCGGCAGTTCCGTCTCCGGCGAAATGCCCTTGCTGGCCAGAATATCGTCAGCGCGCCGGCCGGCGGCCTGGCTCAGTGTCTGGTTAGCGAAGGTGCGTGCCGACATCAGGAAATCCATCCTGCTTTCCAGGTCGATTTCCGGCAGGCGCTCCATGCGCCCGTCACGGCCCCGCGGCGCCAGCGTGCCCGGCACGTTCCCGGGCGCCGCCGGCGGCGGCGGCAGATCGGCCCGGGCGGAGCGGCTCGCGAACGGCGCCGCCGCCATTGATGCCATTCCGGCAAACAAACCCATAAGGGATCGTCTGTTGATCATCTTTCGCTACCTCCTAGAACTGGCGTTCTTCGCCGAACGGACGCGCGTTGGACGTGTCGCGCGACAGGACGCTGTATACCCGCTCGACCATCGCCATGCGTTCCGCTTCCCACGCCTCTTTCTCGGCGTCCGAAGGGACATAGGCCTCAATCATGTCGGAGGTAACCTTGCCTTCGGTTTCCAGAAGGCGTTCAACCACACGCATGCGCTGGCGATCGGCCCAAATCTCAGACCCAAGCGCAATCACCACCGTCATCAGGTTGTCGATGTGCGGGTTGCCCAGGAAAATGGCAGCGTCCGTATCTGCCGGAATGAAGGGCGCGGCTCTTGTGCGCCCCTTGTCGACTTTGTTGCTCATGGTGTTTTCCCTCTAAGCACGACTCCCTACTAGATTATCATCTGCTCCGGCCTAATGCGCGCGCAACGTTAAAATGATGTGCGCACGAGCCACTCGGCAGTCAGATAAGGCGCAAATGAACGATCCGCAATATTTTGACCATCCGGTGTTGGACCACCTGGTTGAGACGGTGATGCAGCTCGGCAGCGAGCTGTGGACTACGAGGAGGCGCCTGGAAGTGCTGGAGAAAGCGCTGGCCGAGGCCGGATCGCTGCCGCAAGACGCCGTGGAGCTTTACATGCCGTCCGCCGAGGAACTTAGGGAAGAGGCCGCTCGGCGGGATGCCTTTGTCCGGCGTGTATACGCCGGTTTCGCCCGGGGCGGGCAAGAGCAGGAAGCCCCGCCCGAACCGTAGGAATCATAGCTATGGATCGAGGACAACTCGGAGGCTTGAATCGCCTCCCTTCATTAGATGCCGAGGCGCGCCTCGGCTTTGCCCAGAGTTTTCGCACCCTTGTGACCGCCGGCGGCGTTAGCGCCAAGTCGAGGGTTGCGGCCGCCGAGGCGCTGAAAGCGGCCGGAGTAACGGCGGATGACATTGAAGCAATCTGCAGGGTGGTGGATCCGATCCCGCACACTCAGATTCGAAATCGGATGCTCCGCAGTCTTCAGGAAATGACCTGGGACTCGGCCTTGGGCGCAATTTCCGCAGACCGGGAACGGTTGGAGCGGGAATTGCTTGCGGACTCGTCCGATCCCGATCTGTTGCTCAACCCTGATTTCGAAACACCGGAATACGTGAAATTCGACTTTCACCTGCAACCCGGCGGTTATGTGGGCGATGCCCTGGCCGGCGAGGTTTACCACCACGGCACCCAGGCCTTCTATATGGGCATGAATGAAGGCGACGCGATCCACAACGGCCTTGTGGCCTGCGGGCAGGAACCGTCCAGTGGCGGCGTAGAGCGGGCGCTGGACCTGGCCACAGGCATCGGCCAATGCGCAACGGGACTCAAGCAGCGCTATCCGGATGCCGAGGTTTGGGGGCTGGATCCCTCCGAACCCCTGCTGCGCTATGCTCACCGGCGCGCCAAGCGCATGGATCTTCCAGTGCACTTCAAGCAGGCGAGGGGTGAAACAACCGGCTTTGACGACGGCTATTTCGATGTCATCAACAGCTACATCCTGTTCCACGAGATTCCGTTCAGTGCCACGCAAGCGGTAATTCCCGAGATGTACCGCATCCTGCGGCCCGGCGGCGCGTTCAACATCTATGACTTCCCGGTTGGGGATCCGATGCCGCCGGAGACCCGCTATATGTTCGAACTGGATCACCGCGATAACGGAGAGCGCTGGTCGATCGACCTGATGGAATCGGACTTTGATGGTTCGCTGCGCGACGCAGGCTTTGAAATCACCCCTGGTCCGCGCCAGTTCCTGGTGGTGAAGACCTGGCACTGCCATAAGCCGCTGTAACGCATCGCCTCGGGGTGAGTGTCCCGGAAGTCGCGGCGTGCGGTCCCGCTGACCGATTATTGACGCATTGTTGCGAGGTCAGACTGCCCGTGCTAGTCTCGACATCCAAACAGAATGGAGTTGATTGAGCATGAAATTTGTTGGTCGCAATCGTGAGTATTCGCTGAAGTCCTGTGTTCTTGCCATTGCCGTCGGCTTTCTGATTTCGTCCTGCGGCGGCTCCGATGGGCCGCCACCGGTTCCTCCGAGCATCAGTGTTTCCGCAACCAGCATTGACGCCGATGTCAGCGGGGAAAATGTTTCCGTAAACGTTTCAAACGGGGGTGAAGGCACTCTGAGCTGGACTGCCTCGATCCCGTCCAGCGTCGATTGGGCGCGCATCTCAAGCGGCTCCAGCGGCACCAACGCCGGGACCATCCAGATTGAAGTCGATGCCAACACCGGGGCTGGGCGCGAGTTCGAGTTGACCGTGTCGGCGAGCGGGACCACGTCAAGTACCGTGACCGTCAGTCAGGCCCAGGCGCCCGCGATGATTGACGTATCCGCAGTAAGCACGGACCTGGAAGGCGATGGCGGAAGCGTAACCCTGCAAGTAAGTAATTCCGGTTTCGGCACCATGGAGTGGACCGCGAGCCTGCCGGAGGATGTGGAGTGGGCATACATTGAGAGCGGCGAAGCGGGCACTGATTCCGGGGAAATCGTGGTGCGGTACGATTTGAATGGCGGCGCCGACCGCGAGCTTCAAGTAACCGTGACGGCTTCGGCGGCTTCCAATTCTTCGCAATCGCTTGCATTGAGCCAGGAATGGTTCGGGACAGGTTCATGCACCTATCCGGAGGCACGAGAGGACGTGTTCGGCCTATTGCGACAGGTCTATTACTTTAATGACGAACCAGAGCAGCAGGCCAAGTACGACGATCTTGAATTGGACGGCTTCGATGACGTGGACGGGCTGCTCAGTGAGATTCGCTGGATGCCGGAAACTCATGACCGGGGCTTTACGTATTGGCTAACTAGCGTGGAGTCGGAAATGCTGTTCAACGCCACGGCGCATATTTTCGGTTTCCGCCTCATTTACATCGTTGACGTGAATGAGACCCCGGTTCATCTTGAAATCCTGGATGTATACAAGGGATCTCCGGCCGGCAATGCGGGATTCGAGCGGGGCGACAAGATCCTTGAACTGAACGGCAAACTGATTCAGGGGATGTCCTTCGCAGAGATCAGCGCCGAGTTCGGTCCTAATGAAGATGACTACGAAGTGACATTTAAAATTGAGAAGCCTTCCGGGGCGCGCGGCACGCATATGGTGAGAAAGAGCCTGGTTCAGACGCCCACGGTGCCTGAGGAACACGTCACCGTATTCGATACCTCTGCCGGAAAAGTAGGGTACTTGCATTTCAGAACGTTTTTCGGCGACGCGCCCGAACGCTTCCTTGAGGAATTTGCGGAATTCAATGTGCAGGGTGTGAGGCACCTGATCGTGGATTTACGCTACAACGGCGGAGGCCAAGTAAATATTGCCGTTGGTTTGGCGACTATGATCGGCGGCCCGGAGCTATTCCGGAGAGAGATGGTGACACGAAAACACAACAAGTTGCTTGAGAGTAGGGGTTGGAATGTAACAACCCTTTTTGGTTGTCGTCAACCGAGGCCTCTTGGTCAGCCAGGACCAGGGGGCATTTTTCGTACCGAGGAAACGATTGCAAAATGCGAGAATGAATCCGCGCTGCGAAACCTGGAGAATGTCGTTTTCATTACCAGCCGAGGCTCCGCTTCCGCCAGTGAGTTGGTCATTACTGCGCTGCAGCCGTATGAGAACGTGGCTTTGGTAGGGGACCGCACGTACGGAAAGCCCGTGGGTCAGTACGGGTGGGGTTTCTGCCCAGAAATACCCGGCATCCGAGATACAGGAAAAGCGGTCTTGTGGCCCGTTTCCTTTGCAACGGTCAACGCTGCTGGCTTTGAGGAGTACTACGAAGGCCTTGAGGTGGAATGCGAGGTGCCGGATGACAGGCAGAATCAACTCGGTAATGCCGGGGAGGGCCGCATTGCTGCTGCGCTGCGCTATATTGAAACCGGCAGTTGCGAGGCTCCGGCCTCGGCCAGAGTTGCGCGGGCTCGTAGCGCCGTAGAGGCCGTGCCGCCGCAGGATCCAATCAAGCAGTTCCTCGGGTACTAGCTGATCTGAGTACCGGGCGCCAGCTTGCATAAGGAAGCCTCGTCGAGGGCAGGATGCCCTCGGTCCCAGGGGGAGGGCAGGATGCCCTCTTTTCCAGGCGCGGGTTAGGCGGCGCGGGCCTGGAGTTGGGCGGCGGTTTGTTCGCCGATGAGGCGGCCGAAGCTCATGGCGGGCATTAGTGACATGCCGCCGACGAAAGCGGCGCCGGACAGGCGTGTAAAGCCGAGGATTTCGCCTGCGGCGTAGAGGCCGCTGATCGGTTTTTGCGATTGGTCCAGGACCTGCAGGTCCCCGTTCACCTTGATGCCACCGGGGCTGATTACGGTGATTCCGATCGCCTCGATTCCGTAGAAGGGCGGCCGGTCGATGCGGCGCGGCAGGAACAGGCGATTGAAATCGGGATCTTCGGCATTGTCCACGGCCTCGTTGTAGCCTTTGACGGTGGCTGCGAGATTGGCGGGCGGAATGTCGAAGCGTCCGGCCAGTTCTTCGATCGTGTCGGCCTTCTGGAACGCTGGATGGGCGTTGAACTCGGGTCGGAGATCGCGTCCCTGTTTGTCGAGCACGCACATCGATGGCGCATTCTGGTGAATACCCTCGTCGAAGATCATCACCATGCGCATGCCGGGTTGCTCAAGTAGGGACGATTCGCTGTAGTGAATGCTCGGGTGGTCCTCGCGCAGGAACCGCTTGCCCTGTGCATCCACGTAAATTTCCCACGGCGCCCGGTAGGCCGGCGCCAGGCTGAAGAACCAGGCGCTTAGCGGATTGCCCGGCTCCATCAGGAACCCGGCGAAGGTGCACAGGAAGCGGTCTGCGTTGTCAATCTTTGCCCCGATGTCCCTCGCAGCAATTATTCCCTCGCCGCGGGAGTAGGGATTGCAGTAGGAGTGCAGCGGCCAGGGCGTGATCTCGTTCCAAAGTTTGGGATTGGCCGCATAGCCCCCGGTGGTAAGCGCCACGCGTGGCGCCCGGAATTCCAGGGTCTCGCCGGCCGATTCTGCCTTGGCGCCGATTACGCGGCCGGATGCGGACGTGATCAGGCCCGTCATGCGCGTCTGCAGCCTGAGGTCGATGGCTCCGGCGGCCACCATGTCCCGATGTAGCGGCTCGATGACCTTGAGTATCGATATCGCCTGTTCGTGGCCCCATACATATCGCCGTGTGCGGTAGGGTTCATGGACCATGCCCGCAACGGGCGTTTCCGGCGCCAATTCCAGCCCCAGGTCCTGCAGCCAATGCAGCGTTTCGGCGGCGTTGCCCATCGCCAATCGGCCGAGCACCGGATCGATCCCGCCGTGGGCGATTCGTTGTGCGTCCTGGTAGTGCTCCTCGGGACTGTCCTCTATGCCAAGCGCGGCTTGCTGGCGCGTGCCGGCAGCGCTTATCTGGCCGGACGACCAGTAAAGTGTTCCTCCGATACGGCTGTCGGCTTCAATCTGCAGCACGCGCGCGCCGCCCTGGGCTGCGAAAATTGCCGCCGGAAGACCAGCCGAACCGGCGCCTACCACAATCAGGTCGTAATTCTGTTTCATGATTCTTTCTTGGGCTTGTCCTTAGGCTTGTCAAGAAACGGCTTGACGAGGTCAAGCGGCAGCGGAAATATAATGGTATTGGTGCCTTCGCTGGCAACTTCGGTCAGTGTTTGCAGGTAACGTAGCTGCAAGGCCTGCTCCTGTTCAGCCAGTTTGGATGCGGCTACTGCCAATTGCGAGGCTGCCTGGGCTTCGCCTTTGGCGTGAATGACCTTGGCGCGCCGCGCGCGTTCCGCTTCGGCCTGGGCGGCGATCGCCCGAATCATGCTCTCGTCCAGATCCACGTGCTTGATTTCCACGTTGGACACCTTGATGCCCCACGCGTCGGTATGCTGATCGAGGATGATTTGGATGTCAGCATTCAATTTGTCACGCTCGGAAAGCATTTCGTCCAATTCGTGCTGACCCAGAACAGAGCGCAAAGTGGTCTGAGCGAGCTGGCTGGTCGCCTCGAATACGTTGGCTACCTGGATGATTGCGCGCTCCGGATCGACGATGCGGAAATAGACCACGGCGTTGACTTTCACCGATACGTTGTCGCGCGAAATCACGTCTTGGGTAGGTACGTCCATGACGATTACGCGAAGATCCACACGCACCATCCGCTGCACAAGCGGGATCACGATGATCAGTCCCGGCCCCTTCACTTTCCAGAAGCGGCCAAGCAGGAATATCACGCCTCGCTCATACTCGGACAGAATTCGCACCGAGGCGATGACAAGCACCAGAACCACGACACTTGCAATAAGAATTTCTAACATAATTAACTCCTTAACCCATTTTCTTCAACAAGGTGAAAAGATTTTTCCGAGGCGCCGGGGCGGGGGGAAAATCTCCCACTTCCAGGCGTAATCCGTCCACCGTTTGCACGAACAGGTCCTGGCCTTTGCGCACCGGGGACGGACTCTTTGCATGCCAACGTTCGCCCTGCACCAGGACCGGACCGGCATCCTCAAAATCTTCCAGCGCTACAGCGCGATGACCCACCAGGCCTTCCACGCCGGTCACGACCGGGCGGCGCCTGCTTCGGGCCAGGAAAAAGACCAGGCCCAGCATCAGCAGGGCGGCCGCCAGGCCGACTCCGCCGATCAGGCGCATCGGTGCCTCGAAGCCCGGCACGCCGGTGTCAAACAAAATAATCGAGCCAACTACAAAAGCCACAACTCCTCCCAGTCCAAGGACACCGAAGCTGGGCGTTACGGACTCCGCGATAATGAGGCCCACCCCCAGGACCATGAGCGCCAATCCGGCATAGTTGACTGGCAACAGGCTCAAGGCATAGGCGGCCAGGAGCAGGCAGATTACACCCACAATGCCCGGCACCAGGGAGCCGGGGTTGTAGCCCTCCAGCAGCAATCCGTACAGGCCCACAATAACCAGCAGATAAGCCACGTTGGGGTTGGTCAGGATGGACAACAGGCGGGTGCGCCATCCAGGCTCCAGTCGCTCCACTTGCAATCCAGTGGTCTGCAGTTCGACTTCCTCTCCATTGAGGTCCACCAGGCGGCCGTGGGCCTGGTCCAGCAAATCGGCAAGGTCCGTGGCAATAAAGTCGGCCACATCCATCTCAACGGCTTCGCCGGCTCCCAGGGTCACGCCTTCACGCACGGCTCTCTCCGCCCAATCGGCGTTGCGGCCCCTTAAGTTGGCGAACTCCCGGATACGCGCTACCGCATCGTTGACGATCTTTCGCTTCATGGCCTCGGCATTTATTTCTTCGGCGGTCTTGCCGGGCGACTCGTCGGAATCGTCGTTGGCGTCCGGGCTTGCGTCATCGTCCGTTTCCTGCTCGCTGCCGGAGTCGTCGCCTCCATCGGACGCGGAAGCGTCAGCTTCCTCAAGGTTGCGCTCGCCGTCACCGGCAGGAGTGTCATCTTCGCCGGGCACGTCCACCTGGCTGCGCAAGGGAAGGCCGCTCGGAAGAGATTCGATGCCGCCAATTTTGCCCATACTCACCGGAGTGGCGGCGCCCAGCGTGGTGGTCGGTGACATGGCCGCGACGTGGCTGGCGAAAAGGATGTAGGTTCCGGCGCTGGCGGCCCGGGCGCCATTGGGCGTGACGTATACCGCGACCGGCACTTCGGAGGCCAGAATCTCCTCGATCATGTCATCCATCGCCGCCATCAGACCGCCTGGCGTGTCGAGTTCCAGAACCAGGATGTTCGCCTTGCGCTCCTGGGCAGTTTCCAGGCTGTCAATGAAGTACTCGGCAGTAGCCACGCTGATCGCGTCGTCTATTGTGATGACGATCGCAAGGCCCGAAGACGCGTCTTCCGCGGATTCGTCGGGCGACTCTTCGGCCGGGCCCGGACGCCATAGGAGAAGGCCCGTGAGTGCGAGCAGGGCGGTCCCAAAAAGGAACTTGCGGGAGGTATGGAATGCTTGCATAGAGGGCGTTGCATATTAGCACGCACCGTTGTTCGCCGTTAGAATTCGGACCTCGCCTGAAAATTCGCCACGGGGGCGGAATCATGAAACGATTGCTAACAATTGCCGGTGTAGGTTTTGCGCTGTCCGCGGGTGCGCAACAGGATATGGATAACGTAGAGATTCGCCCGGTCCCGGTTGCCGAGGGGCTCTACATGCTCCTGGGCGCCGGAGGAAATATCGGCCTGTTCGCCGGTGATGACGGCGTGTTCATGATCGACGATCAATTCGCTCCGCTGACCCCGAAGATCATGGCCGCCGTCGAAGAACTTACCGGCCGGTCCGTGGACATGCTGTTCAACACCCATTGGCATTTCGACCATACCGGCGGCAACGAGAATTTCGGCGAGGCCGGGGCGCAGATTTTCGCCCACGACAACGTGCGGGTCCTGATGAGCGAACCGCAAACGATGTCGAGATTCAGCGCAGATCTGCCGGCCGCGCCGGACGTGGCCTTGCCGGTCATCACCTTCGGCGAGACCATGAGTTTCCATCTCAACGGCGATACCGTGCGCGCCGTGCACGCGCCATACGCGCATACCGACGGCGACGTGATCCTTTACTTCGAGGAACTCAATGCTGTGCACACGGGAGACGTGTATATCACGCTCGGCTACCCGTTCATCGACGGGGAACATGGCGGGCATATCAACGGCTTGGTCGAGGGGACCAGGCAGGTGCTGGATTGGGCCGACGATGAGACGAAGATCATGCCCGGCCATGGGCAGTTGTCGAACCGCGCCGAACTGAAAGAGTTCCACGACATGCTGGTCGAGTCCAGGGACCGGGTTCAGGCCATGCTGGACGACGGCAAGACACCTGACGAAATCGTTGCCGCTGCTCCGCTCGCGGACCTGGATGCCCGATGGAGCAGTGGTTTTATTGACGGAGAGGGGTTCACCCGGGCGATCCTCGCCGGTCTGACGGGGACTTGACAGTCATTTTCAAACTAAGTGAATCTCGGCAACAGGGCCATTGGAGTCCGGACGGCTGGCTTGGGTGCGAAACCGCGCAACAGCCGGAATACCGCGACGCGGCGGCATTGAGCGCTGCTCTCAAGGAATTGGCGGCGCTGCCGCCGATCGTCACCAGTTGGGAGGTCGAATCGTTGCGCGAGTCCATCGCCGGAGCGCAGCGCGGCGAAAGCTTCGTGCTGCAAGGTGGCGACTGCGCCGAGACCTTTCAGGAATGCACCTCCGACATCATCGTCGCCCGGCTGAAAGTTCTGCTCCAGATGAGCCTGGTGCTCAGCTACGGGCTACGCAAGCCGGTCATACGCATCGGGCGTATGGCCGGGCAATACGCCAAGCCGCGGTCGGCTCCGCTGGAGTCCCGCGAGCAGGTGGCGCTGCCCAGTTTCCGGGGCGACCTGGTGAACAAGGAGTCGTTCACGTCCGGAGACCGCGAACCTGATCCGCAATTGTTGCTGCGCGGGTACGAACGAGCTGCTTTGACGCTGAATTTCATTCGTTCGCTTGTGGACGGAGGATTTGCCGATCTGCATCATCCGGAAAACTGGAACCTGGATTGGGTCAACCACTCGCCCCAATCAAAGGCCTACGAGTCAATTGTGGAACGGATTACGCGCTCGCTGGATTTTATAGAACATTCCACCGGTAGTGACATCAGCCGCTTGCGCCGGACCGATTTCTACACCTCGCATGAAGGGTTGCTGCTGCACTATGAACAGGCGCAAACGCGCCACCTCGATCACCGCGGGCTTTGGTACAACCTGACTGCGCACTTTCCCTGGATTGGGATGCGCACCGCCCAGCCGGACGGGGGCCATGTGGAGTTCTTTCGCGGGGTGGCCAATCCCATGGGAATCAAGATCGGTCCAGCCATGACGCCCGAGTGGCTTCTGGAGTTGCTCAAGGTCCTCAATCCCGACAACCAGCCGGGCCGCATCACGCTGATTCACCGCATGGGCGCGGGGCGGGTGGCCGAGGCGCTGCCGCCGCTGATTGAGGCGGTTGAGCGGGCAGGGGCACTGGTGCTGTGGGTGTGCGACCCTATGCACGGCAATACCGAATCGACGGCCAACGGGCGCAAGACGCGGCGCCTGGAGCGGATCGAAGAGGAGCTTGATCAGGCCTTTGCGGCACACGAACGGGCCGGCACCTGGCTGGGCGGTGTGCACCTGGAGCTGACCGGCGAGAACGTGACCGAGTGCGTGGGCGGCGCCAGGGGGCTGAAAGAAGCGGATCTGGACCGAAGCTACCGCACCCAGGTCGATCCGCGCCTGAACTATGAGCAGGCCATCGAATTGGCAATGCTGATCTCGCAACGGGCAGCAGATTGAGGAACGGCGCCGATGAGCGCCGGCAAAGCAGACGACTTTGACCCGAGGAAGTTCCTCGACAGCCTGACGCAAAGTTGCGGCGTGTACCGGATGCTGGACCGGGCAGGCGTCATTCTCTACGTCGGCAAGGCCAAGAACCTCAAGCGCCGGGTGGCTTCCTACTTTGGCGCCCGCAGCCATCGGCCGCGCATTCAAAAGCTCATGAACCGCACCCGGCTGGTGGAAGTGACCGTCACCGCCACGGAGCAGGAAGCGCTGTTGCTGGAATGCAACCTGATCAAGCGTCACAAACCCCGGTTCAACGTGTATTTGCGTGACGACAAGAGTTATCCATATATATACGCGACCACTCGTGAACCGTTTCCGCGGTTTGCCTTTCATCGTGGCGCACGGCGCGGCAAGGGCCGTTATCTGGGGCCATTCTCCAATGCCGCTGCGGTGCGCGGGGCGCTGAGCCAGGCCCAGAAGCTGTTCCGGATCCGTCTGTGCGAAAACTCGTATTTCCGGCACCGCCAAAGGCCCTGCCTGCAATACCAGTTAAACCGCTGCACGGCCCCCTGCGTGGGACTGGTCAGCGAACAGGAGTATGCGGTCGACGCCGGCCAGGCGCTGTTGTTTCTGGAGGGCAAGAACGAGGCGGTGCTGGAGGACCTGTTGGCGCGCATGGAGCAGGCATCGTCGGACCTGGAATACGAGCGGGCGGCGCAGCTTCGCGACCGGGTGGCCGCCTTGCAGAAGATCCAGGCCAGCCAGTCGGTGGTGGGCGGCGCTGCGCGGGACCTGGATGTGGTGGCCGTGGCCGAAAGCGGCGGTGTCTATTGCGTGGCGGTCCTGTGGATACGCCGTGGGACGCTAACCGGTAGTCGCTTGTTCTTTCCCCGGGTGATGCCCGGGGTGGAGGCCGGCGAGGTCTTGAGCGCGTTCATCTCGCAGCATTATTTCGAGCGGGGCGCGCCGCGCGAAATCATCACCGACGGTCCGGTAAGTCGGCCGGCAATCCTGGAGAGCGCGCTGACCATGCAAAGCGGTCATGCCGTAGCGCTACGCTGGAGGGTGCGTAGTTGGCGCCGCCGATGGATGGATCTGGCGCGCAAGAATGCCGAGGCAGGGGCGCTGCAGCAGGCCGCGGGCGCGCGCGGCCTGGCTTCGCAGCTGCGCGCCGTGGCCAGGGAACTGCGTCTCATGCGGCCGCCGGAACGCATCGAGTGCTTTGACATCAGCCATACCGGGGGCGAGTCTCCGGTAGCGTCGTGCGTGGTCTTCTCGCCCGAAGGCGCTTGCCGTTCCGAATACCGGCGATTCAATATCCGCGACGCCGAAAGCGGTGACGATTACGGCGCCATCGCCGAAGCCGTGCGCCGCCGTTATGGCCGGCGGATTCGCGAGCAAGCGCCGCTGCCTGAGTTACTGCTACTGGATGGCGGCCGTGGCCAGCTCAACGTGGCGCGCGCCGAGCTGGAAAAGCTGGAGCTTTCCAGCATGCCGGTAGCAGCAGTTGCCAAGGGTTTCGGGCGGCGTAGCGGACGGGAGAGAATCTACCTGCCGGGGACTGACCGCCCGCTGATTCCGGGCGCTGATTCGGCGGCTCTGAAGCTGATTGCGCGGATCCGGGACGAAGCGCATCGGTTTGCGCTGGAGGGTCATCGACTTCGCCGGCAACGGACACGCAATACGTCGGTACTGGAGGAGGTGCCCGGGCTTGGTCCAAAGCGCCGCCGGCAGATCCTGCGGCATTTTGGAGGGCTGCGAGGAGTTGAGGCAGCGGCCGTGGAAGACTTGAGGAAACTGCCCGGCATTGGCCCGGAACTGGCCCACCGCATTTACGGCGCCCTCCACTAACCCAAGTGCATTGATCAGTCGTGCCAGAAAACTGCGTCATTCCCTTCCTGGGAACGAGGGCTTCCAGCCCTCGACGAGGGCAAGATGCCCTCGCTCCCAACGTTTTCCCCTGCGCGTCAGCGCAGCGGCTTTGCGGGCATCAAGGCCGGCATAGTCAATGTTGAGGGGGGTTTCCCAAGCGTGGTATTTCCTTTGCGCCACGCTCCAAAGGACGGCGCGGCGGACAGCATAGGCTTTGCTCGCAGCTTCCCAGGTGGCGGCTTCGCTTGAGGATTTTCCAGCTGAAGTGTCGCAGTCGCTGTAACCAACGGACTCCTGTTCCACGCCGATATTTGTGCGCTGTTCGGCTGCGGTCTGATAACCATTGTTCTCAATAGCTTGACCGTTGTTGTAGAACGAGAGAACTGATGGGCAGCGAGCACGGGATCCTGAATAACCTCCCCGCGCGTACCTGAGGAGGCAACGCAAAAGCCCAGTTTCAAGGCGCTAAGAATGCGTCCGGCTGCTTGTATTGTCTCAGAATTGTTTCAGATTTGACAATCATGCAACAAAAACGTAGATTCCAATCATTCATGGCTATGATTTATATGGTTCATCCGCAACAGCGTTCGGCCCGGCGCTTGGCGCGCATCGCTACTGCACGCTATAGCGCATTGAATATTTTGCACGTAGCAGCCAGAGTGCCGATCAGGCGCGCGATCGTGGGCGCTGGTTATCTGCATAGGCAAAAATATCTGAAGGTGGGCTAAGGGCATGACGCAGAGCGCATTTATGAAAACGATGGGCGACCTCCGGGATCGCGGAAGGCTTTCGGGGGTCGATGTGGCGAATATTGCCCAAGTGTCCAGGGCGACCGTGTCGCGCTGGTCCAAGGGCACAGCCGCGCCGCGCCCAAGGACGCAGTTGATTTTGTCGGATCTCAGGTATGTGGTCGACCGGCTTGCCGACTTCTACAGCGCGGATGAGACACGCTTGTGGCTTTATGCACGCAATGAACTCCTGGGCGGGAAATCCGCGATCGAGTTGATTCATGAAGACCGAACGGACGAGGTGCTGCATGCAATTGAGAAACTTGATTCACTCGCATACTTGTAGTTTCTTCCATTGCGATTTGAATGGCCGGTTTTCTTGATCCAGCCCTGCTGGACGCTCTCCATGATTTAGAGGGTCGCCGGTTCAAGGGAGAGATGTGGCGAGTTACCTGGGCGACGCGCAATCCGCTGACAGCTACCTCGGTCGGCGGGCGCTGGTCACCCAGCGGCCGATTCGATGTTCTGTATACGAGTCTTCAGGAAAACGGCGCGCTGGCAGAAGCGTACCACCATCTTTCCAGAGCGCCCGTGATGTCGTCGTCTCACATGTTGCTGAATAAACTGTTCGTGTCCCTGGACAACGTTTTGGAGCTTGATGTCGATCAACTGAAGGGCTTGGGAATGGAAGACCCGTTAGCTTCGCGCCCGCGGAACAATGTCGGACAATCGATTGGAGAGGCAGCCTTCATGCTGGATTATGACGGCCTGCTCGTTCCCGGCGCGCAATGGGATTGCTGCAACTTGGTGGTATTTCTCAACCATACGTCGTTTGATATCAATGAACGTCTGTCTTTCGAACAAGCAGTTGATGTGAATTGGCCCGCGTGGCGGGAACAGACACAACGCGATTGATCGCCTCAAGTTCCCCCGCTCCGGGTTCAGGAGCCGGGATATCCGGTTGGTTTCCGGTAATCGCTCTCGCCCGTATTGGCGTAGTAAATCAGCATGAATGTGATGCGGCCGTCCGCGAATTCGAAGAAATTCGAGTTCATGAGCTGTTGTTCAGGAAATTCCGAATACAGGCCGTGCGGTTTCGGGTTAAGGCGCACCGTGAATCGGCTTGCCGCCCGCTGCTTATCGAGGTCGATGGTGTGCCGGAAATCTCCAAACCAGCAATCGTAGTTCTCGCAGAGGTGCCGAAAAAAACTCAGCAGTTCTTCCTGCCCCGGTCCGGGTGACGGGGAATAGCGCCGTTCGGGAAGGTCGCCGTGCCGAATCACAACCTGCGCATCGGCGGCGAAGCAAGCCAGCACTTGGTCCAGGTTGGCGGATGCCACGCCGCCGAAGTAGCGACGTTCGATAAAGTCTATATATGCGGAGCGAGTTTGCATTTCACTTATGTCCGAAGGCTGCATTGCAGGTGCAGAGATTAAGTATAGTTGCGGAATGAATCTGGCCCTTGTCCTTACCTGGTTCCGCATCGCGGCCATTCCCAGCATCGCTGCCTTGTTCTATTTGCCAAATTCCTGGGCGCATCCCGCAGCCGGATTGGTTTTCGCCGCGGCAGCGCTGACCGACTGGCTGGATGGCTGGGTTGCGAGGCGCTTCGATCAGGGTTCAAGTTTCGGGGCCTTTCTGGATCCGGTCGCGGACAAACTGCTGGTCATCGCCGCTTTATTGCTTCTGGTTCAGGCTAACGCGGGGATGACGCTGGCGCTGGTGGCGATCGTGATTATCGGCCGGGAAGTCGCGGTATCCGCACTGCGCGAATGGATGGCGGCGCTGGGCCAGCGAGGGCGCGTAAATGTCATTCAATTGGCCAAGTACAAGTCGATTGGTCAGATGGTGGCGCTGTCGTGCATGCTCTACGAAGAACCGCTCTTGAATCTCCCTACCTATGAATTTGGATATGCCTTGCTGTTGCTGTCGGCCGTGCTGACATTGTTGACCGGCGCCTTGTACATGCTTCGCGCCAGGACAGTCATGCGTAGTACTTCGGCGTAGGCATGGTTTACGGTTTTTCCGGAGTGAGGCGCATTGTGCTTGCCCATACAGAGCACTTGAAGGAATTCTCAGCGCTTGCGGTTGTGTGCCTTTCAGTGGCGCTGGCGGCAGGCGCTTGCGGGCCTTCGGCCGACAACAGGGCTCAATCCGGAATTGCAATCACTAACGTAACCGTTATTGATGCAGTTTCAGGCGAACGTCCGGGCCAGACCGTGCTCATTGATGGTGACCGGATTATCGATGTCGGTCCCTACGAGACCTTTTCTCCCGATGCACTGGACACAATTGACGGCACGGGAAAATTCCTGATTCCCGGTCTGTGGGATATGCACGTTCACCTGACCTACGACGACCGATTTACGGACACCATGCCGGAGACCTTGATACGCTACGGCATCACCAGCGTCCGCGACACGGGCGGACTGATGGAGAAAATGTTGCCCGTGGTTGAGCGGATGCGCGCCGAGGGCGCAATTGCGCCGCGGGTATTCTTCAGCGGCCCTTTGCTCGACGGCGAGCCGGTTGTCTACGATGGAGTGGACGCGCCGGAGTTGGGCATCGCAAACGGCACGGTCGAAATTGCCGCGGAAAATGTGGCCCGCCTGAAGTCGCAGGGCGTCGATTTCATCAAGATTTACGAAATGGTGACTCCGGAGGTCTTTGCCGCCCTGGTCGAAGCCGCTCGCGCCCACGACCTGGCTATTGCAGCGCATGTGCCTCTGTCAATGCGCGCGTCCTCGGCAGCACCGCACGTCCAGTCCATGGAACATCTGCGCAATGTTGAACTCGACTGCGCGGAGAACTCAGCCGCGCTGCTCGAAACGCGGCTTCAACAACTTTCGGCAAAATCGGAGAGTTCCGGAATGAAACTGCGCTCGTCCTTGCACAGCCTGCAGCGCCTGGACGCGATCGAAGCGCTCGACGAGGAGAATTGCGCCACCGTTCTAAGCACGATGCGCAACACGATTCAGGTCCCGACCGCCCGGCTCAATGCTCTGAGCATGTTCCCGGTCTTCGAGCGCGACGACTGGGCGGAAGCGCTGGCTGAAATGCCGCCGGCAGTGCGCGACGAGTGGAGCGGGCCTTCGCCATGGGTTGACTCCGATCCCGGGAAGCGTGATCTGCGTTTCGCGCGGTTCACACTGGACATGATCCTGCGGATGCACCGGGCCGGAGTGCCGATAGGTGCAGGCACCGACGCCCCGATTGCGCTCGCAATTCCCGGCTATAGCCTGCACAAGGAGTTGGAAATACTGGTCATTGCCGGGTTGACGCCGCGCGAGGCGTTGGCGGCCGCAACCGTGCAACCCGCGAGGTTTCTTGCCCTCGACGGTGAAATGGGTTCAATTGCCCCGGGGATGCGGGCGGATCTGGTGTTGCTCGATGCAAATCCGCTGGTTGACATCCGGAATACGAGGGAGATCGACCGCGTAATCGCGCGCGGCCGCGTAATGTTCAGTCATTGATCGGGAAGGTGGTCCAGCGGCCGGCTTCAAGAGGAGGAAGAATGAGACCGATAATTGTTCTTTTTTGCGGATTGCTTTGTATTGCCGAAGGATCGGCCGAGTCGCTGCAGTGGGATTCCTCTGTTTATTCTCAGGAGGTGACGCCCTGCGACCTCGAAGCGGGGCACGGCTCTGACCCCAATTCCGTCGCACCCGGCGTTTCGCAGGATGAGATGGACTTCCCGAGGGCAATAGAGGCTTGCGAGGCTGCGGTCGCAGCGGATCCCGACAACCCAAGGCTGCAGTATCAGCTTGCACGGGTCTACGTGTACAGCGGCCAGGGCGAGAAGGCGGAACCACACATGGAGGCAGCGACCGCCGCGGAGTATCCACAAGCCCTGTTCGTCAACGGTTACATGCATGTTCTCGGCATCCACACGTTGCCCAGGGATGTTTGCCGGGCGGAAAGATTGCTTCGGCGAGCTGCCCAATACGGCCGCCTTGCGGGTCAAATCGGATACGCGCGATATGCATTGGATGGCGAGTTCAATAAATGCGAGCCAACGGTTGTACCGAAGGAAATACGGGAGTTTCTGGCCACGGCTGCTGCTTCCACGAGCAACTACTACCAAACAATGCTCATCGAAATGTTGCAGAAGGAAACCGACGAGATGTGGCCGGAGACGGAAGGCAGTTGATGGCGCCAGGGATTGAATCGCGTGGTTTCTTGCTGCTAGACTGACCCGCCTTGAAGCGGGAATAGCTCAGAGGTAGAGCACAACCTTGCCAAGGTTGGGGTCGCGGGTTCAAATCCCGTTTCCCGCTCCATCTTCTCCTGCGCGAAATCGCATTGTCCGGCGAGTTCGGCGCGATAGCCGGGCCAGGTGGCAGAGTGGTGATGCAGCGGACTGCAAATCCGTGTACGCCGGTTCAATTCCGGCCCTGGCCTCCATCCGCTTCGTGTGTAAATCGCTCGCCGCTGGGAGTTTTCGCAGCAGGCGCCGTTGCGCTTACACGCTGGGAACGAGGGCTTCCTGCCCTCGTCGAGGGCTGGAAGCCCTCGTTCCCAGGTTGTTCCATGCAAGGGAGGGCGTCTCGCCCTCGTCGAGGGCTGGAAGCCCTCGTTCCCAGGTTGTTCCATGCAAGGGAGGGCGTCTCGCCCTCGTCGAGGGTTGGAAGCCCTCGTTCCCAGGTTGTTCCATGCAAGGGAGGGCGTCTCGCCCTCGTCGAGGGCTGGAAGCCCTCGTTCCCAGGCTAGTAATTGATTGAGGGATTGTCGCCGGGGAAGATCACTCCGGCCACCAGCATTCCTTCGGCGCTGGTGCATTCCAGCGAGTGGCGTTGCTTGCGGGGCAGGAAAATCACGTCGCCCGGCGCCACCGGCGTTTTCGCGCTCTGGGTCCACAGGCAGCCCTTACCGGAGACCACGATCAGGGTTTCCTCGTAGAGGTGGCGATGGGCGACGGCCTTGGACAGTGGAATCTCGCCGATGAACTGCGCGCCGTTCTCGAAGCCCTGGCGCTTGTCGACCAATACCTGGAAGAAACGGTCGGCCATTTGGGTTGCATTTGCCTTGTCCATGGCGATGGTGCGCTCCGGATAGGCGTCATCGAAACTATTGGCCATTTCGTTCCGCCATTGGGGACCAGCGGAATGCGGGAATACGCTGACATAAACGCCCAGCGACCGGTCAAGCGGGGCGCCCAGCGCAAAGGTTTCGCCCGGGCGGACGAAAGCGCCGGTGCGTGGCTTGAGTGCAAACTCGCGGGGGCCGATGGTTAGCATGCCCGAGGTGTTCTGGACAAACAAAAGTACCTGGCAGCCGGGAAACTCCATGATCTGGGAATATCCAGGCGCAAGCGACAGGTGGAATTGTGACTGGTACAGCGCGCCGTCCTCCGCGCTGATCAGCTTGCGGACCTCGACGGTACCGCTGCCCTCATCGGGCAGTTGGCCGACCCGTGCAACCTGGCAGCCCCCATCCAGAACCACTCGCCCCGGCTCGGCAGGCGAAGCGTGCGGGATGGCTCGGTTCTCGGGACTTAAGGGGTCTTCGGTCTCGTACGTTTCTCGCAGGTTGTTGTGACTGCCGTCGCAGAACGGGGCATCGGAAGTGTGTTTGCAGCCGCAGAAAAGCACTTCCTCGCCTTGGGATTGCGCCTGGTACAACAGCGGAACGATGCCGGTTCCCTTGTGCGAGCCATCGCAATAGGGCTGATTCTTCGACCGGCCGCAGGCGCACCAGAAATACCGTTTGCTCTGCTCAAGCTCCGCGTAATACGGCTTGTATTTGGCGATTCTGGGTTCTTGGGTTGGGTTGCTCATGGATGTTGTCGTCGCCGGGTCGGGCGCCTGTGAGGAAAAGTCCGACAATTCTAGCGCCCCACCAGACCTGCCGACGGCCTGCTCTTTGCTCGCTCCTGGGAGTTTTGGCAGCAGGCGCCGTTGCGCTGACGTGTGGGGAACACGCCTGGGAACGAGGGCATCCTGCCCTCGTCGAGGGCTGGCAGCCCTCGTTCCCAGGGTGGGTCTTTGCGTGCGCGGGAGACTTGCGGGTATTCTCCCGGTTCATGCGTAAGAGTGTGAAATTCCCGGCGGCGCTTGCCTGTCTGGCGATCTTTGTATTTGCCTCGCAGCCGGGCATTGCCGTTGCCGAAACGTCCGCAGGACAGCGTCCGAATATTGTCCTGATCATCGCCGACAACCAGCCCGCGCGCCTGCTCGGGGCCTACGGCAACCGCGAAATTGCCACGCCCAACATCGACGGGCTGGCCTGGTCCGGGGTGTTGTTCCGCAATGCCTTCGCCGCAAGCGGAGTGTGCTCGCCCACACGCGCAAGCCTGCTTACCGGCCTCATGCCTTCGCAGACCGGAGTTCATGTGGCCCTGCCGGGCCAGCCGGAACTGACGGGTTGGTCGGCGATCGAGGAGTTCCGCAATCTTCCGCAGACCCTGGCCGACGCCGGCTACTTCACCGGCCTGGTGGGCAAGTACCACCTGGGCCGGCACGAACGCCCGCAATTGGGTTTTTCCTGGTGGGTAACCTTTCCGGCCGGGCATACAACCACTTTCTACGACCAGGACGTCATTGACAACGACCGCCGCTACCGGGTGGAGGAACACCTTACGGATTTCTGGACCGACAAGGCGATTGAGTTCATCGAGCAGCGCCAGGGCGCGGAGGAACCGTTCTTCCTTTACCTGTCATACAACGGGCCCTACATGTTGCCGCCGACCGTTCTGCTGCCGCCGCGCAACCGGCATGCAGAGCGTTACCGGGAGAACCCACCGTCGATGCCTCACGATCCCATTCATCCCTACCTGGAGTCCTGGGCCCGTGGACGCGGCCCAACCTCGCAGATGCTGGATGAAGGAACTACGGCCTGGCGAGCGATCAACGCGATCAACAACCCGGTAGCGATGATCAATACGGCCGCCGAGACCACCATGGTGGACGACGGGGTAGGGCGGCTGCTGGCCGCGCTGGACGAGAAGGGGCTGCGGGAGAACACCCTGGTCATCTACACCTCCGACCAGGGCGCGCGCTACGGGCACGGAGGACTGTGGGGCAATACTTCGTGGAGTTTTCCGTTCACCGTCCACGGGGTCAACATGGAAATACCGCTGATGTTTTCCCAACCGGGAACAGTCGAGAAGGGCCTGGTACGTGAAGAACTCATCAACCAGGTGGATATGTTTCCGACCTTGCTCGAATACCTGGGCCTGGGGGAGCTGGAGATTCGGGACTCGCCGGGCAAGAGCTTTGCCGCCTTGCTCACCGGCGACAGTCCCCAGTGGGACGATACGGCTTTCTTCGAGTTCGTGACTGTGCGAGTGGTGCGAACCCAGCGCTGGAAGTACATGAAGCGCTTCGATACCGAGGAGCCCGACACGCTCTTTGACCTGATCAACGATCCGGACGAGAAGCACAATCTGATTGACGAGCCGGCCCATGCGGAGGTGGTCGCGGAACTGGATCGGCGCCTTACGGCGTTCTTTTCGCAGTACTCGGCGCCGCAATACGACTTGTGGAACGGGGGATCCGCCAAGGCGATCCTGCTCGACAAGCACTATGGGCGAAACGACGTTTTTCGCGACCGGTTCCCCGGCTGGCGTGAGCCTTATACCGAGCGGGCGCCATCAGTGTTCCGTGATCCATGAGCGCCGGCCTGTTTCAAGGACGCGTTTTGCAGCGCATAATCTCCACCTCGCTCCCATGGGACAAGCTGGGAACGAGGGCTTCCAGCCCTCGGAGGGCAGGATGCCCTCGCTCCCAGCGTGTTCGTTGCGCGTCAGCGTAGGGGCGCCTGCTGCGAAGACTCTAATGGAGGAACGGACCCGCCTATGAAATGGCCTGCCGATAGGATCGTGCAAAGCTCCGAGAAGAGCTTCGGCATGTACGAGGAAGCCCTGCCGCTGATGGCGCAGGGCATAGACGTGATTCACCTGGAAGTGGGCATGCCCAGCTTCGATACGCCGGCGCACATCAAGGAGGCATGCAAGGCGGCCCTGGATTCGGGCATGGTCCACTATGGGGACTTTCTGGGCAACGAGCCGTTCCGCCAGGCGCTGGTGAAGAAGCTGGCTACGCAAAACGGCATCCAGGCCGACTTAAACGAGATCCTGGTAACCAGCGGGCTGACGCACGGGGCCTACATCACCTGCATGGCCGCGCTGGATCCGGGCGACGAGGTGATGTTGCTATCGCCGTACTACCCGCAGCATGTCAATAAGATCGAATTGGCCGGTGGCGTCGTCGTAACGGCGCCGCTGGACCGATCGCGGGGCTTTGCGCTGAATGGAGCGGCGATTCGGGAGCGCCTGACGCCGCGCACGCGCATGGTCATCCTGGTCAATCCGGCCAATCCGACCGGACGCGTGTACAGCAGGGAGGAACTGCAGGAATTGGCGGACATTGCCATCGAACACGATCTCCTGGTGATGTCGGACGAGGTCTATGAGCAGATCGTGTTCGACGGCGCCCGGCATATCAGTATCGCGTCGCTACCGGGCATGTGGGAGCGCACGATCACCCACTTCGCGTTTACCAAGGCGTACGCGATGGACGGCTGGCGGATGGGCTATTCCGCTGCGCCGAAGCGGTTTATCGACGCGATGCTGAAGATCTCGAAGAACGATATCGCGCACGTCAACGTTTTCATCCAGGAGGGTGGGCGAGCGGCGGTCTCGAGCTCGCAGGAAGCGGTGGCCGAGATGGTGCGCGAGGACTGCCGGCGGCGGGACCTGGTAGTGGAGCGCTTGAACGCGATGCCGGGCGTGCGGTGCCCGGCGCCGGAAGGCAGCATTTACGCATTTCCGGACATCAGCGGAACGGCCATGAAGGCCGGCGCTCTGGCGCGCGAGCTACTCAAGGAGACACGCGTTGTGGTGGAGGAGGGGACCTTCTACGGAGCGGAAGGAGAAGGGCACTTGCGCGTTTGTTTCGGGGCTGAGCCGTATGAGCGCCTGGAAGAAGCGATGAATCGCATGCACGCCTTCTTCGCCGCACGCGAATAGCCCCCGCGCTCTCGCACTTCATTTTCGAAACCGCCCGGCCCCGGGGCCGCTATCCGCCGGCGTTGCCGCCGAGGATACAATCGGTCTGCCGGCTGGCCGCTGGCGGATTGCATCGAGAACGGAGAACAAGCAATGAAAACAAGCAATGGTTTCCTGTCCACTACGCTCGCCGTCGCAGGGGTGATGGCCTCGGTCGCAATTCAGGCTGCGGACCTCTGCGCCACGGAGCAAGAAACAGAGCAGGTGCGCGCCTTTTTTGACCAGAACCCCGGTGCTGTGCCGTTCTCTGCCGCCCGGCGGTTGGGACTGGCGGAGGCGAAGGTCGCTGCCGCCTTGCCGGCGGAGCAGGCCGTTTCCGCACCGGGCAGCGCATTTGCGGAGGTGTGGGCGGCGCTGTCAGAAATCTCACAGGCAACTTTCCTGATCACCAAGGGGAGTAGTGTTTTTGAGGTAATGAGCGGCGTTTCGCCCGGCGCGCCGTCCACCCGAAGCCGTTACTTCAACATCGAGTACGAAGAGCCGCTGCGGGGCCACCTGCGGCCCGACGAGTATGCGGCGATCTATGCCGTTGACCTTGGGAGCCGGCGAGGACGAGGCCCAGGTGCAAGCCGTCCTGTTCTACGACGGGGCGGGCGAGCTCGTATTCGGCGTGTTCGTTTCCGGAGAAGCGCTGGTTGCCACGCCCGAGAACGCGGCGCACTTTGCCGCGGTCAAAGCGCTGCTAGCCGCCAAGCCTTCGGTATGCGAGGCGCCGGAGGCGGACGGGGCGTAGCGCAAAACGCCCCGAGATCGGGGCTCTCAGCCTCCCCGGACCCGTTGCCGTTCGGAAAGCGGCTCGCCGACCCGTAGCGAAGGCCGGGGCCGGGCTGATGTGCGGGATCAGCGGTTGATGGGCAGGTCGAGGGCGGAGCGGTCGATTACGCGGCCGCCTTTGATTACTTCCACGATTGATTTTGCGTTGTTGATGTCCTCGGCGGGGTTGGCGTCGAGGAGCACAAGGTCGGCGAGTTTGCCGACCTCAATGGAGCCGAGCTCCCGTTCCATGCCCAGGAATACCGCACCGTTCAGCGTTGCGATCCGGATGATGTCGGCGGGCGAAATCCCGGCGTCCTGCAGCAGTTCCAGTTCGCGGTGCGCTGCAGGCCCGGAGGTCTGGTCGGATCCGGCCACCAGCACTCCGCCGGCGGCATGAATCATGCGCACGTTTTCCTGGGCGATTTCAGTCATCACCTTCATCCACCAGGTCCAGGGCCGCGCTTCGTATTCCGCGCGTTTCTCGGTCTTGAGATTCTCAAGCTCGCCAGGGTCAATCGTGGCCTGGTAGAGCGGCTCGTCCAGGTATTCGGGGTGTTCGACCAGGCGTGAATAGTTCTCGCCGATCGTGAGTGTGGTGACCATCGGCACGCGCTTGGCGGCCATCAGTTGGGCGAACTCTTCAGTGATCGGACCCTGGATGATGGGGTGCGCCAGGGTGTCCACTCCGGCAAAGATGGCCTGCCGGGCGCGCAGTTCGCTGGAGGTATGAACCGTAGTGCGGATGCCGCGGTCGTTGTAATACTCGACGATGCGCTGCATCAGGTCCACCGGTAGGCGTGGGATGGTGGGGCGGGAGCCCCAGCCGCGCTCTTCGTAGGTGAGTTTGAGCACGTCGGGATTGCGAGCGATATGGGCGTCCAGCAAGGGCTTGGCTTCCGGCCAGTCGTCCACCAGCGTAGCGCCGGCGGAGCTGCCGTGGCTGCCGGGGTAGGTCACGATGCCGCCGGTGGCGAATATGCGTGGGCCCTCGATCTCACCGGCACGTTCCCGTTCCCGTAGTGCCAGGATGAAATCGGGGTTGTTGCCTGCGTCGTACACCGTGGTTACGCCGCTGTAGAGGTAACCGTGCAGCGCCTGGATGCCCTCCCCGAAGTCATGCGAACGATCCTGCAATCCTTCCGGCGGTGTCCTCACGCCGCCACGCAGGTGAATATGCATGTCCACCATGCCGGGCATCAGGTAGCGGCCTTCTCCGTTCAAGGTGACGGCGCCTTCCGGGGCTTCCAGCGGAGCGTTGTCGATCGCAGTGATGCGTCCGTCCTCAACCGCCACCCATGCGCCGGCAACGGCCGGTGCGCCGGTGCCGTCCAGCAGCGTTACGTTCTCAATCAGGAGGTCCTGGGCGACGGCGGTGGAAGCTGCCGCGAGTGAAATCAGCAGCGCCGCTCCGCGCATTCTGGATACGAAAGTCATTTCTATTGCTCCGGGTGTTTGAAAACGATGCCGTCGCGCATCACCAGGCGCACGTCCAGCACCGCCTGAATGTCGTCAAGCGGATTGGCCGCCAGGGCGACCAGGTCGGCGGCCTTGCCGGGTTGCAACGCGCCGGTGAGATCCGAGATGCCGCCGGCTTCGGCAGCATGCACCGTACCCGACATCAAGGCCTGCATGGGGGTCATTCCGGCGTTGACGTACTCGACAAACTCATTGGCGTTTTCACCATGAGGCGAGACCGCCGAATCCGTGCCCAAGGCGATCTTTACGCCCATGCTATGCGCCAGCGCGACCATGTCCTTGGGCTGGCGACCCAGCGCCAGCAGTTTCTTCATGATGGGCGGCGGCAGGTCTCCGAACGGCCCGGCCTTCATCTTCTCCGGTGTATCGCCGACCGCCGTAATCGGATATACGGTCGGCACCATCCATGCGTCCTTCTCAAGGAACAAGCGCATCGTGCCTTCGTCGGCCCACATGGAGTGCTCAATGGAATCAAAGCCCGCCCTGAGCGCTGCCTCTATGCCTTCTTTCGCGTGTGCGTGCGCGGTGACTTTGCGGCCAAGGGCATGAGCGGTCTCCGCGATCGCGTTAAGTTCTTCCTGAGTGAACTGTTGTCCGGTGCCGGTAGCGGTTTCGCTCAGCACGCCGCCGGTGGCGGTGACCTTGATGACGTCCGCGCCACGTTTGACCATCTGCCGCACAGCGCGTCGACAATCGTCGGGGCCATCACAGGTTCCTGCAGCAGGCAGGGCGGCCAGCACTTCGGCGCGGTAACCATGAATGTCGCCGTGTCCTCCGCTGGGCGTAATCGCCTGACCCGCTGCCAGGATGCGGGGCCCGGGCACCAAACCGTCACGCACGGCGTCGCGCAAGGCGAAGATCGCCGCGCCGCGGGCGCCCAGATCACGAACCGTAGTAAACCCGGCGTCCAGCGTCCAGCGGGCGTATTGCGAGCCCTGCAATGCAAAGTACGAGTCGGAGCGTGTGACGTAGTCAACCTTGCGCGCGCCGCCGGACTGGGAAAGCAGATGTACGTGTAGATCGATAAACCCGGGCATCACGAAATAATCCCGTAAGTCCAGCACCCTGGAAGGCCCGTCGTTCCCGGGCTCTACCCACCCGTCTTCGATGGCGACCACAAGGCCGTCTCGAACTACCACGGTTTGCTGGTTCTTGACCGGTTCGCCGGGTACGGCCAGTAGAGCTCCCGCATGCACAAACGTGTAGCCTGGAAATGCTTTGTGGTCCGGCGGACGGTTGTAATCGGCGGCGGAAAGCGGACCTGCGACGGCTAGAGAACATACCGCCGCCGCGAGTGTTGCGCGGATTGGACTGGGCATGGTGGCCCTCCTCAAGAAATTCGGCTCAGTGTAGCAGCGTTTTGCAGCGGCAAATCCCGGGTATCTTTCATGGAACAACGCTGGGAAGGAGGGCTTCCAGCCCTCCACGAGGACAGGATGTCCTCTTTCCCAGCGCGTATTCCTTGCGCGTCAGCACAACGCGAATCGCTGTGACCACGATAACGCGAATGGGTGGGCAAATCGCGGTGTCTGCCCAGAAAACGATGCTCTGAGTGCCCATGCTAGAATCAGCTTCGCTTTTTTTACCCTAGAGGAAAATCGCCATGAGGCTTCGCAAATTGATCTTGGGGGCCGCGGCGTTGACGCTGGTTGCAGCGCCCTCCCTTGCCCAGGATTCCGGCGGTACGCTGGAAGAAATCGTCGTTACCGCCCGGAAGTTCGGCGCGGAGCGGCTGCAGGACGTCCCCATTACGGTGACCGCGATTACAGCCGACACGCTGCGCGACATGCAGGTGCTGGATTTCGAGGATTTCGCCTACCAGGTGCCGGGCCTGACCTTTCTGGATTCCGGGCCGGGACAACGCCGCTATGTGATGCGCGGCATTCAGTCCGCGGGACAGCAACAGGTGGCGGTCTATTACGACGAGGTGCCGCTGCCGGGTGTGCAGAGCGCCAGTTCCAACAGTGGTTCGCAAACCACAGATCTCAAGTTGTTCGACATGGAGCGCGTGGAGGCGCTGCGCGGACCACAAGGCACCACCTACGGCGCCAACTCGCAAAGCGGAACGATGCGCTTTATTACCGCCAAGCCGGACCTGGAGGGATTCAGTGCTACGGTGGGCGGCCAGTTAGGTCAGACCGCACACTCCAACGATTACAGTTGGAGCGGACACGGGGTATTCAACATTCCCCTTTCGGATGCCCTGGGTATGCGCCTGGTGGCATACAACGTCGAGGACGCCGGCTGGCTGGAAAACAATCGTTGCCGCCCGGTTAATCCGGCTGAAGATCCGCGCGACCCCGGCGTGGCACTCACGTGCTTGAACCTTGCCGACTTCAACTATGTCGACACTCGGGGATTCCGGGCCAATTTTCTATGGCAGCCGAGCGAAGACTTCTCGCTGACCGCACAGTATTGGTGGCAGGACCGCTACCTGGCGGGTGATAACCGCTACCATCCGTACGATACCTACGATGAGAGGGGCGTCAGCGACAACGGCGACAAGGACAACGCGGCCGGGTTCACTCATTTCCATACCGGGGAATTTCTGGTGGGAGACTACGCCCAGACCTTCAAGCCCGATGAGCAGAACATCTTCAGCCTGACCGGCGACTGGGACCTGGGCTTCGCCACGCTGACGGCTACCGCGTCGCGCTACGAGCGGGATTTTGAGTTCAAGTTCGATTCCACCTGGATCATTACGTTCCTGTACCAGAACAACAGCGACGAGGACTTCAACTTCTTCACGGAGCGGTCCGACCTCATTTACGCACTCACCGACCAGCGTCAGAGCCTGGACCAGAACGCATTCGAAGTCCGCCTTACATCGGCTGGCGACAGCGCGCTGCAATGGGTTACCGGCGTTTTCTGGCGTGAGCGGAACACTGAGTTCCAAAGCTTCGTCCCGGTAATAAATGCAGACGGCTTTACCTTCGATCCGGGAACGCCGTACACCATTCCACCCACCAGCCAGCCGGGCGCGGGCATTCCGGGCTGTCATCCCTGCGTGTTTGCCCGATTCGCCGACAAGGACATCACCGAAAATGCGGTGTTCGCCGACGCCAGCTATCAGCTCAACGATCAATGGGAATTGGGCGTGGGCGTGCGCTGGTTCAAAGTGGACCAGTTTGAGATTGGCGATACGGTATTCAACTTTGCCGCTTTTGCGCCCAATCCTCCCGATGGCAGGACCGATGATCTGGAAATCAACGACGACGAAATTACCACCAAGGTCGTTCTCCGGTGGCAGCCGCGGGAAGACTTGACGCTGTATGGAACACGCTCCGAGGGCTATCGCCTGGGCGGCACCAACAATCCCGGCATCATCAACAACCCCGCTTCCGCACAAGCGGGCGTGCCGCCGTTGTTTCAAGCCGACAAAGTAACCAGTTACGAGATCGGCCTGAAGTCGCAATGGATGGGTGGCTCTGTGCAATGGAACAACGCGGCGTTCTTCATGATCTGGGAGAACCTGCAGGTAGGCGGACAGGATCCAACGGGCGCATTCGGTTTCATCGGTAACGCCGGCGAAGCCGAGGTGAACGGCATTGAAACCGAGCTGATCGGCCGCTTCGGCAATCTTGATCTCACCGCCGCCCTGACCTATCTCGGCAAACGGGAACTTACCGAAGACCAGGTTTCCGAGTCCGTTGTGGCGCCCGGCAAGGCCGGAGACAAGATTCCGCAGATCCCCGAGATGACGGCCAGTTTCGCCGCGCAATACAACTTCCAGCCTCCGATAACCGGTTGGGACGCTTTCGTGCGTGTGGAAGGCAGCCACAAGGGCAGTTCCAATACGGGTTTGCGGCCCGATTCGGGCGCCAACCGTTTCAAGGATTCCTTCCAGTTGTTCAACGCACGGCTGGGTTTCCGTAACGAAGAGCGGGCGCTGAACGTGCAGCTGTTCCTGGAGAATATTGCCGATGAGGCGCCGGATATCGCGATCGGGACCGGCGGTGGCCAGCCTACCAACAAGGTCACCAGCCGCCCGCGCACGTTGGGCTTGTCGGTCACCAAGGCGTTCGGAAGCTAGACGCTTTTGCCCCTTTGTGAGGAGGGGAACCTCGTATCGCTCCCCCTTTTGTAGGGGGAGCGATATTTATTGCCCATGAAAACGGAAACCTGGTCCTCCACGCGCGGCTTTCTGCTGGCTGCCGTGGGCGCCGCCGTCGGCCTCGGCAATGTATGGCGCTTTCCCTATATCGCCGGCAGCAACGGCGGCAGCGCGTTTGTGCTGGTGTATATGGGCTGGGTGCTGCTGCTGGGCTTGCCGCTGATGATCGGTGAGCTGGCCCTGGGCCGGCGCGGAGGCCGCAATGCCGTTCACACCATGCGTGAAGTGGCGCTGCGCGAAAACCGAAGCGGCGCGTGGGTAGTGGTCGGCTGGCTGTCGATACTGGTGCCTCTTCTGGGCATTACGTATTACAGCATTGTCGCGGGCTGGTCGCTCAACTACATGATCCTGGGAGCGCAGGGAACGTTTCGCGGCATCAGTGCCGAGGGTTCGCAGCAACTATTCGGCGCGCTGTTGGCCGATCCGCTGCGGCTGATGTTCTGGCACGGCCTGTTCATCGCCATCGTGGTGGCGATCATTTCTGTCGGAGTTCGCCGGGGACTGGAGTTGGCCAGCAAACTGATGATGCCCGGGCTTCTTGTTCTGCTTGTCCTGTTGGTGATCTGGGGGGCCATTGCCGGCGATTTCAGCCGGGGAATGGCTTTTCTTTTCAGCGCCGATTTCTCCGCGCTCACGCTCAATGGGGTCCTGATGGCCTTGGGGCAAGCGTTGTTTTCGCTGGCCATTGGTGTGGGTATGTTGATTACGTACGGGGCCTATGTGCCGAAGGACGTTTCTTTGCCCAGGGCCGGTGCGATCATCGCCGGCGCCGACTCGCTGGTAGCGCTGCTTGCGGGGATGGCCATATTTCCGATCGTTTTCTCCGTCGGCCTGGAAGCCAACAGCGGCCCGGGCCTGATTTTCGAGACACTGCCGGTGGCGTTTGCCGGGATGCCGGGCGGCGTAGTCCTGGGCACGCTATTTTTTGTGATGCTGAGCCTGGCTGCCATTACAACCGGGTTCGGAATGATCGAGCCGGTGGTGGCCTGGATGTCCAGGAACACGTCGTTGTCGCGTCCTGTCAGTACGGTTCTGATCGGGCTGTTGACCTGGCTGGTGGGACTGGTCTTCGTGTTGTCGTTCAACGTATGGGGAGAAGTGCGGCCCCTGGGCGGCGTCTTCGCCGAGATGGGGCTGTTCCAGCTCGTCGATTTCCTGGTCGCGAACCTGCTGTTGCCGGTCAACGCCTTGCTGCTGGCTTTGTTCGTCGGCTATTTCTGGCCGCTTAAGTCCTCGGCTCAAGAAACCGGACTCAATGGGCCGTTGCTCAGGGTGTGGCAGGTGCTTCTCTGGTTGGCGCCGATCCTCATCCTGCTTGTCCTGTGGGGCCTGATGCGCGATTTCCTGGCCGGCGCCTGATTGAGCTTTGTTAAACTTGCCGCTCAGCCCGGGTGGCGAAATTTGGTATACGCAGGGGACTTGATATTGAGCGACGGTCGGGAAACCGCCGGATGCATCAGGAGTCAAATTCGGGGAAACCTCAGCACCTTGGGTGGTGGCAATCCCGAGCTAAGCCCCTGGCAGGGGGAAAGTGTAGAGACTTGACGGCTCCGGCCTACGTCGCCGCAAGGCGATAGGGCAGAGGGAAAGTCCAGACCCCAAAGGGAGCGCTTGGCGCATCCCGCGGCGAAAGCCGTAGAGGGTAAGAAAATCCCCCGGGGGAAACCCCGTGCCGGTTCGAATCCGGCCCCGGGCACAACACATTACGGCCTGGATTACAAGACGATGCCGCAGGCGATGATCGCGCCGGAACCGTAAGCCGTCCGAAACCGTTGCCCGGACTGCTCGCCATCCACTTCATCCGGCAGAAAAACGTCCGGCACTCTCGAATGATGCAACCTTGATCTCCCCCGCCCGCATCCGGGTCTTGGCGATGTCGTAGCTGTTCTGCATTCGCATGAGGGTGTCCATCGATACGCCGAACGCCTTCTCGATCCGTAACGCCATCTCCGGCGACAGACGCGCACGCTCATTCAGAACGGCCGACAACGCTGCCCGCGTGACGCCAAGCACGGTGGCTGCCCCTGTCACCGTGAGGTTGAGAGCCCCAATCACTTCATGCTTAACGAATCCTCCGGGATGAGCAGGATTCTTCATGCGTATTCCAAATGCCGTTGCCATATCTGCCTCTCAATGGTAATCCTCGTAGTCGAGGTCGATGATCTCCATCTCTGCACGGTCGATTCGGAACGTGAGCCGCCAGTTCGCGGTGACCACCAGACTCCAGGCGCCCTTGCGATCCCCGGTAAGCCTGTGCGCCTTCCAGCCCGGCACCGTTTGCAACTCCTCCTCCCGTTCCATGTCCTGGAGGAAAGAGACAATGCGCCGGAGCTTTCCTGCAACCGCAGGTTGGACGCCGGCGGCATCGTCTTTCTGAATGAGCCGGCGCAATCCCCTGTGGACCACATTCCTGATCTTCATTGCGCGATGTTATCGTTTGTGGACGTATAGTGTAAAGCGACACTTTGCACACAGAGTGTTGTAACCGGGGCCTTGATTAGTTCTGCGCTATTCGAGACAAACAGGTTGCCGCCGGCTGCTTGGCCGGTCGTTTGAATTTCTTGTGGAACGGGCGCATGAATAAAAACGGTAATTTACAATTGTTGTTCTGATCCGGCCCCGGGCAGATATTCACGTTTTCTTGTGGTCTGCGTAAGCAACCGGCCAAGCGCAAGCGTACGCACTTGCGCCATTCCGTCCAAGAGCAAATCAAAGAGAAGGCTGTAATGCTCCGACGCGGTATTGCGAAGACCGGGAGGAGGATGACGGTAACCCCTGCCGCAAATTGGGGAGATGATTGGGGGAAACAAAAGGGGGCTATCCGGGGGCAGTTATTCTGCCTTAGAATTCCCACCCCATGCGCTCCAGCAAGAGTTCCAGCGGTGTCCACCTCTCCCCGGAGCAAATCGCGGCCCGGAAGAAGCGACTGAAGACACGACCCGCTTGGAATTATCAGCAAGCGAAGATAGTCCGAGAATGGCGCTCCCTGTTGGACCGCTCGGACGTGCTGATCGTAGATACCGAGACAACCGGCCTTGGGAATCGTGCGGAAGTGGTGGAAGTGGCGGCGCTGGATACAACGGGCGCGGTGCGGTTCGAGGCATTGTCGATGCCGCAAGGAAGCATCCCGGGCGACGCGTCCGGCATTCACGGCCTGACGCGCGCCAAGCTCAAGCGGGAGGGAGCGAAGGCGTGGCCGGAGATTCATGACGAAGTTGTAGAGTTGTTGAAACCCGCATACCGCGTTGTTGCCTATAACGCGAAGTTTGATATCAGGCTGCTCTACCAGACGGCAGAGCGCCACGGTTTACGGATGCCCAGGAAGCTCTGGTTCGACGTGCTGGAAGACTATCAAGCTCTGAGGCGTGGGGGTCGGCATAGGCTGGTAGATGCCGTGCGGCGCGAGGGCGTCAAGATAGAGGGTAAGGCTCATCGTGCCCTATATGATTGCCGTTGCGTTCTCGCCGTAATGCGCGCGGTTACGGCAGACGCTCCGGCATAATTTGAATAGAAAATAATCATTTATTGGCAGCCAATGCTGGGCAAATAGGTTGTTGTTCACAACGAGCAAGTTGTTGACTTCTACTATTGATTCCAGGATGCCGCGACCGATACAGTGCGGCGATTTGGGCGTGGCCCCTATCTCATTCGGAGAATTGGGGAACCCCCAATAGCACTACCTGCATCGGCTTTGGTCCCGCGAAGTGCCCTACGATCCCAGATTCGCAAGAAAGGCGAAGGGTGTCATAAGAACGGCGATGATCAGCCCCATCGTGAGAGGCAGGCGCCAATTAATACTCTGCTTGAGCCCTTCAACAGTGGACACCAGCGATTCCAGTGTCCTCATCATTTCCGGCTGAGACATGTATTCGCGCTCCATAACCACACGGATGTCTTCCGGACTGAGTTCTTCACGGCCCTGATACGGGCCGGAGTACGGGGTTTCCACCGCATTTACCAGACTGTGGTACTCCACAGTAAGGAAAAAGTCTCGATGAGGAAGCGTAATCGGTTTGGTAGAGAGATTGGTCAAACCCACAAACAGCCTGCCGCGGAATCCCGGATCAATCTGCGCCCCGACGGTTGCAAACAGTCCCTTCCGTGCATAGGTGCTGGTTAGCCCGAACCGGGCAGCGTGACGCGCGTCCAACTCAAGTTTTTCGTGAGTGGATACGATGACAAAATCGCCGGGTTTGATCTGAACGAACCCCTTCTTGTCCAGTTCGACGACACTCTTGCCCGAAGAAATCGCAGCCTGATCGCCAACATGGAGATCGTAAGAAGCTGGCTGAATCGATCCCTCGGTGAAGGGCTCTATCTTGAGATGTCCGCTATCCAGCGCTTCCCGAATATCCTTATCCGACAGAATCATCGTGCCACCTGACTGGCATGCTGCACTGGAATCAATCTACTATGCCGCACGCAATATTGCCGGACAGATATCTCACCTGAAGGAAAACAATTTCACCCCAAGAACAATGTTGCAGCATTCCGGCAAATATCACGTCCGAGAAGTTAGTCGCCAGGATCATGCACGACACCAAAGACCCTATACAGCATCTTTCGTACATCGTCGTCCCAGTCAATTTCCGTCGATTGCAACGTCATCATGAAGTCCACTTGATCTTTGCTATTCCGCTGACGGCGCAATATCTCGCGCAGGGTCTCCGGATCGAAAAAGCGATGAAGATAATCATACGGACTCTTCCCCTCCGGCAACTGCCGAACCAATATATTTGTCAACTGCCTACGCAGGCTCCGCTTATGAGAATCTTCGATTTCCCAATAATCCTTCTCGGCCGCAGATGTGTTCCTGGCAAACAAGTCCTCCATTTCCGTTCCGAGCCGATTCAACAAGCCGAAGTGTTCGCGTATGACAGCTGAAAGTTGTATTTTCTCGCCACTAGTAGATTGAATGTAATTACGGGACTGTTCATTCCAATTGACGGATTTCAGCAACTCCTTCTTCCGGTACATCATGGAACCAGTGCTTGTCTTAAGCCCGCCCGAGTACGAAACACTCCACTCAGGTACTAGCACGCGGCCATGCACAAGATTATTTCTCAGCTTTCTTATGAAATGCGAAATATCGGCAGAGAAAACTGGTTCCACAATGCCGGAAATGTTGTCCGAAATATCGCTACGTAATTCCCGAATCTCCTTCAGAATATCCCTGACTCCGAGCGCAAGCGCGCAGTATGCAACCACATCCTTCTGTGCGGCAAAACCGACGGCCTGATCAATTTGATCTTGGAAATCCCGGGACTCTGCCAATGCACCCAAAGCTGCATCATGGCGGCAAATGTCAATAGATGCTTGGTGGCAAGCGCGAATAAAGGATTCAAGTCCTCGCCGCAAGGCCCATTCCTTCCGATACACGTGATAATGCAATACTTCCTGTCGTTCTCCCACAAGGAAATTTATACTCCGCCGGACCTCGTCGGAGGTGGGAATTTCCTTCCTCTTCAGATGAGCAATACATTTTTCAGCTATTTGTTCTTGCTGTTTGGCTTGCGTTTTCGCCACTCTCCGAATGAAATCCATAGCTTCACTGGGCTGAGTGATTTTAGGCATTTTCAGAATCCCCTGGATCTGTTCAAGTCATACAAAGGTTACTCTGCCCTCATGAGCGGAGCTGTTGCGGACACTTCTATTTGTCCGCAAATACTCGTACAAAAACTCTCCACAAAACACTTGACATGGTCGTATGCCCAAATCACAATAGGGGCACATTCGCCCCTTGGCAGTACGTCGCGCTCCCAGCCTGCCGTTTCGGATTTTGGTTGGAAATCATGGGTGTGGCCGATCCCTTGGGGCTTTTTTTTGATTTGCCTCTCTAAGGATCAATAGCGTGATCAAAACCGCAATACTGATTGACGGAGCATATTTCCTGGCTCGCTTGCCGGCTGTGCAGGGACAAGTTGATGCTTCCAATGCAGTGGATGTCGCCGAAGCTGTTTCTAGGCTGATCAATAGTCACCTGCGGCAACTCAACAAGGTTTACGACGCTCCTAACCCGTCGCAATTGCTGTACCGCACTTTTTTCTATGACGCCCGTCCATACCAGGCCAAGGCTCATACTCCTGTTGGCAGGAAAGCGATAGACTACGGTAACTCTAAACAAGCTCGATTCCGCAACCAGCTATTCTCACAGCTATACGGGAAGCGCAATCTGGCTGTTCGTTTGGGCGATGTCAGAAGAGCGGGCAAACGTTCGTGGACTCTGAAGCCAGGTCCCCAGGCCGACTTGCTTGCGGGCCAAATTGGTGTGCAGGACCTGACGGACCACGATTTCACCGCAGCGCTCCGCCAAAAGGGCGTTGATATGCGGATCGGCCTTGATATTGCCTCGATTGCACTGAAGCGACAAGCGGATGTCATCATCCTTGTTTCCGGAGACGCTGATTTCGTGCCCGCGGCAAAACTCGCGCGACGCGAGGGCGTGCAGTTCGTATTGGACCCGTTGTGGCAGAACATTTCTCCCGACTTGTATGAGCATATTGATGCGTTGAGAAGTGGTTTCCCAAAGCCCCCTAAGCAGTCTGCCAAAGCAAAGGCAACGTAGATTCCACGCTAGTTGCGCCAGTCAACACTAGACTGCCAAGAAGGAGATCCTCGTTGCTTGATTTGTTTTCCAAGCCCGTGGACCAGGTCTCCGCGGGCGACATTGATGCCCTCATTCAATTGCAGATCCAGGAAGGGGCTCAACTTGAATTCAAGGAGGGGCTATCTGCAAGAGGGAGGTCGCCCGATCCCTGGCTAAAAGGTGAAGACAAGATTGGCGACTACGCAAGGAATTCGATATTGAGAGAGGTGGTCGCATTTGCGAATGCGTACGGCGGGACCGTGCTTCTGGGCATCAAGGAAACCAAGTCACAACCTGCTGCAGCCGGCGAAATCACCCCGGTCCCGAGATGCGATGAACTGGCGGATCGCCTACGCAAACAGTTCCGGGATTGCGTGGAACCCCAGATACCCCGACTGGAGCTCATTGGCGTTAAGACCAATGGGGAAGCAGGAGTAATTGTAATCCGCGTGGGCCGGTCCCGCATGGCACCCCATCGAGTAAAGCCCACCCGATCCTGTCCAATTCGAAGAGCTGATCGCAGTGAGGAAATGACCATGCGTGAAATTCAGGAATTGACACTGAATGTATCCAGAGGCATGGAGCGCTTTGACAAGCGAATGAATGAAAGATCAGAACGGTTCCGCGGAGTATTCGACTGGCTGGATTCGCCCGCGCACGCCTTCGGCCAACGGCTGACAGCAATCCCTTTAGCAGAAGAAGTCGTATTCGAACGGGTAGTGGATAAAAGCACGATCGTTGCTGAATTGTGCATGCCCCGGGTGGTTGTAACGGGGAAATCAAGTAATGGCAGCTGGCAACTTCAAGGCCCCGTAGACTTTCCTGCTGCTTCTTGGCGTCCCATTCTTAGAGGCGTGCGTGCGGACATCAACGAGTACGGCCTCAAGACGAGTTATACCTGTTACCAGGAACTCTGTTGCGATGGACTCGTGGAATTGGGGTTTGCAGCCAGCAGCGAATCAGCTTTGCTACACCGGGACTGGCCGCTGGTCCTGTTTGCCAATGCGGTGACCTGGGCCATCCATGTCCGAAGCAAGTCACCTAGCCCACTGGCGGAATACGGTCTTGAAGTGGAAATACAAACAACAGGGGACAAGAGTCGTGTGGGGGATGCATCCAGTTCTCAATTCCAAGCTCGCCTGCATTTTGCAGCGCATTCCGCAAATATCGACGGAAATGAACGAGAACTCGATCTCGTGGCCCCAAGAATTTCCAACGTCATGTTTCCCCGATACTCATTGGGGGCTACAGCCAATCCAGTTGAACTTCTTTCGATATTCAGGCGGGATTTTTGGCACTGGTTAAGAGTTGATACGCAGGATGACGGTGTCACACTGGAAATTAACCATTTGGTCTGACTGAAACCTGGAGCAAATGATCCGATGAAATGCCGGATCACTCTTGCGTGGGGTAACTCGTGGGACGAGAAACCGCCTGCCTTTTAATAAATCACCTTATATCAATGTCTTGCATGAAAAGTTCGAATCCGGCCCCGGGCACAACACATTACGGCCTGGATTACAAGACGATGCCGCAGGCGATGATCGTGCCGGAACCGTAAGCCGTCCGAAACCGTTGCCCGGACTGCTCGCCATCCACTTCATCCGGCAGGAAAACGTCCGGCACTCTCGAATGATGCAACCTTGATCTCCCCCGCCCGCATCCGGGTCTTGGCGATGTCGTAGCTGTTCTGCATTCGCATGAGGGTGTCCATCGATACGCCGAACGCCTTCTCGATCCGTAACGCCATCTCCGGCGACAGACGCGCACGCTCATTCAGAACGGCCGACAACGCTGCCCGCGTGACGCCAAGCACGGTGGCTGCCCCTGTCACCGTGAGGTTGAGAGCCCCAATCACTTCATGCTTAACGAATCCTCCGGGATGAGCAGGATTCTTCATGCGTATTCCAAATGCCGTTGCCATATCTGCCTCTCAATGGTAATCCTCGTAGTCGAGGTCGATGATCTCCATCTCTGCACGGTCGATTCGGAACGTGAGCCGCCAGTTCGCGGTGACCACCAGACTCCAGGCGCCCTTGCGATCCCCGGTAAGCCTGTGCGCCTTCCAGCCCGGCACCGTTTGCAACTCCTCCTCCCGTTCCATGTCCTGGAGGAAAGAGACAATGCGCCGGAGCTTTCCTGCAACCGCAGGTTGGACGCCGGCGGCATCGTCTTTCTGAATGAGCCGGCGCAATCCCCTGTGGACCACATTCCTGATCTTCATTGCGCGATGTTATCGTTTGTGGACGTATAGTGTAAAGCGACACTTTGCGCACAGCCCGGAAACGGGTGCTCGCTCAATTGACACACGGCGGTTCGCGCGTGGTCGCGCCACGGTGCCCAGGACTTTCTTCGCCACCGCGTTGCACCTCGATAATCGCCCCAACCGCCAATGCGAGCGGGGTATCGTGGATTCAGCTTTGGCGCGGCCCAGAAATTTTGATGACTACCGATAGGACGGACGGCTAGCGGTCGCGTGCGCCTTGCTTCGATGATTTGACTAGCATTTCAACGCGGCCATTTGGCCCGGCTGTGATATTGTCAAGCTTATTGTTCGCCGCGAGGGTAGTCCAGTGAGTAAGAGCGCATGGATCAGCGCCGGAAAGGTATCCGCGGCGATCGCCGCAGTAGCTCTTCTGCTGGGCGCGGTTTTCCAGGGACAAGCCCAGCAGCGTAGCGATATGGCGGATGTCAGAGCCGAACTTCGCAGCGGCTTTGCGGAAGTCAATGGACGCTTTGCAGAGGTCAACATCCGTCTCGAGAATATCAGCGGGGACCTTGTGAGTCTGCGCGAAAGGGTCGCAAGAATAGAGGGGCACCTTACGCTACCCCCGGATGTAGGGTCACAGGCAAACGTATTGCCCGAAACCGAAGAAGACGGCTGACCAACCCGCCCCAATTGAAGCACCTGCCGACTCCACGGCGCCCGCTCGCGGTCAGAATCGCCGCGCCGGAGCGAATGAGAAAATGCGTGGACGAATGACGGCGGCCATGGCGAACGCGATCGGCCGCCTGGCGGTCGGCTCAGTTGCCGCGGCAATACTCTGCGCGCTCGTGAATACGGCGGACGCCGACCCGGTCACGCTTCGGATACACACCTTCAATTCACCCAAAGCCCTCGCTGTTCGTTCGTTTCTCATTCCATGGGCCAGAGAGCTTGAAGAGCGCTCCGGGGGGCGGGTGCAGGTTCAGGTGTTTCCAGCGATGCAGGTAGGCGGCAAGTCATCGGATCTCTATGGACAGGCTCGCGACGGCGTGGTGGACATCGTCTGGACCTCGCCGGGCTACTCGCCGGGGCGATTTCCGTTAACGGAGGTGTTCGAACTGCCTTTCCTATGCGGCGGCGCGGAAGCGACCAGCCAGGCCATGATGGAGTTCTATCGCAAATGGATGCAGGATGAATACGCGGATACACGTCCCCTGGTGTTTCATGCTGCCGCGCCCGCCCATATCCACACGACCGATCGGCCGGTTCGAATGCTAGAAGACCTTGCGGGCCTGAAGATTCGAGTCCCTTCGCAGGCCAGTGCCGCGACGCTTGAGGCCCTCGGCGCGGTCCCGGTCGGCATGCCGGTTTCGGACGTCTATGAGGCGCTGTCGCGAGGCGTGGTGGGCGGCGTATGGGTAGCCTGGTCGATCATGCAGCCCTTCCGCCTCCATGAAGTGACTCGAACCCATACCGAGGCTTCCCTGGCATGCGTGCTGTTCGTGTTGACGATGAACAAGGCTCGTTACCTGGGCTTGCCGGAGGAAATCAGGAACGCGGTCGATGAATCCACGGGAATCGCGCTCGCCAAACGGCTGGGCCGGTTGTGGCAGGACGATGAAGAGACGGGCCGCAATCTCGCCGTGCAGCGCGGCAATACGATATTTCCGCTCTCGGAATCGGAGCGCGAGCGTTGGAGATCGGCCACCAGGCCGGTGATCGAAGCATGGTTGAAGAAAGTGGACGCCATGGGACACGACGGCGAAGCCATGCTCGCGGATGCAAGGCGCCTGGTGGCGAAATACGGCGATGAGCCCTGACGGCTGGCTGGAGCGGCTGGCGCGAGCCGTCGCACTGGCGGGCGGCCTGTTGCTGGTCGGGGTGATTGGAATGACGGTAATCAGCGTGCTCGGGCGCTATCTGTTCAACGCTCCGGTCCCCGGCGATTATGAAATCACCGAACTCGCTATCGGGATCGCAGTGTTTGCCTTCTTCCCGTACTGCCACATCACCAACGCCAATATCGTCGTGGAATTGTTTACCGGGAGAATGTCTCCACGCTGGAAGGCGGCTTTGGACGCGGTGCACAACATCACGTTCGCCATCGTTGCGGGCCTGATCACCTGGCGCCTGTTCATCGGTGGCATGCGCAAGCTCGACGACGGCGAGACGACCATGTTTCTGGGCATTCCGATCCATTGGGCTTATTTCTCAGCCCTGCTCGGGGCGGGCCTGCTGACGGTGGTCTGCATACTGCTGCTGTTTCGTCACCTGAAGATTCCGGCACGATGACCAGCGTCGAGTTCGGCGCCGTGATGTTCGGCGTCTGCTTGCTGCTGATCGCGCTGAGGATGCCGGTCGCGGTGGCCATGTTCGTTGCCGGCGGCTTCGGTTTCGCCTCGCTCGCGGGGTGGCCGGCGTTCCTCAATCTGCTGAATACAGTGCCTTTCGGACGCGTATCCAGTTACACGCTTTCCGTGCTGCCGTTGTTCCTGCTGATGGGCCAGTTCGCGACCCGGGCGGGACTCGGCCGTCTGTTGTTCGACTCGGCCCGCGCCTGGACAGGCCACTACCGGGGCGGGCTGGCAATCTCGACCATCTTCGGGAGCGCTGCGTTCGGCTCCATCTGCGGCTCCTCGATTGCCACCGGCGCGACAATGGCCTCCGTGGCCCTGCCCGAGATGAAGCGTCACAAGTATTCCGGCGGTCTGGCTACCGGCGCCCTGGCCGCCGGCGGAACGCTCGGCATCCTGATCCCCCCGTCGGTGATTCTGGTGATCTACGCGGTCATCACCGAGCAGTCGATCGGCAAGCTGTTTCTGGCTGCAGTGGTGCCGGGAATCATCGCGACGGTTGGCTACTCGGTTGCGATTGCCGCCTATGTGCGGCTCAAACCCGAGGCCGGTCCTGCGGTTGCGGCCGTGCCGATACGGCAACGCATCCGCAGCCTGGGCATGGTGTGGCCGGTTGCGCTCATCTTTGTTTCGGTAATCGGCGGCATTTATTTCGGCCTGTTCACCCCGACGGAGGGCGGGGCCATCGGCGCGGCGGCGACCGGCCTGTTCGCGATCGCGTCGGGCCGGCTGAGTTGGGCCGCCTTCGCGTCGTGTCTGCTCGAAACTGCGAAAACCACCGGGATGATCTTCCTCATCCTGGTATCGGCGCAAATACTGAACAGCTTTCTGACGCTCTCACAGGTTACGACGGAGCTGGCCAACGCGCTGTCGGGGTCCGGACTGTCGCCGATATTGATCCTGGTCGGCATTCTGCTGATCTACCTGGTCCTCGGCTGCGTGATGGACAGTCTGGCCATGATCCTGCTGACGGTTCCCGTCTTCTTCCCGCTGCTGACCGGGCTCGATTTCGGCTATACGGAAGAGCAGGTCGCCATCTGGTTTGGAGTTCTGGCTCTCTTCGCGGTCGAAATCGGCCTGATTACCCCGCCCATCGGCCTTAACGTCTATGTGATCAACTCGCTGGACGGCGAAACCCCGCTCGGCGAATCATTCAGAGGCGTCGTCCCATGCCTGTTGAGCGGACTCGTTGTCCTCGCGCTCATCCTGTTCATACCCGCCATTTGCCTGTGGCTTCCGGGGCTGCAATAGTGTCCCCTTTCGGCTAGTTCGTTTCAAATCTGTAGAACGGTAGATTTTTCGGTAGCTTCAATTAGGCCAGAATCACGGCGAGGCGTGCGAGCACGTCGTCCATGATCGGTTCCGGGACCGATTCGAGGCGCCTCCCGCTCCGGGCAGTGAGATCGAGTGCGCGGGGCTGATCGCAGCGAATGACGCCCACGGTGCGAGTGCCCGCGTCATCCAGCGATACCGTGAACCCGCGGCGGCGCGCGAAGCGGGCGCCGGTGGTAATGGGCAGAACAACGGGTGTGCGGGTGAGTTCGTTGAAGGGGGCGGGAGAAATGATCACGACTGGCCGGATCCCCTGTTGCTCATGGCCGGCGGTGGGGTCGAGGCTGACCAGCCAGATCTCGCCTCGCCGCATTACAGCAGCTCGTTGCCGACGGGCTTGTCCTCAAGCCAGGCGCGGTCCGCTGCGTCTGCCGGAGCGGTCTCGTCGCACTGCGCCAGGAGTTCATCGAGGGTGTAGCGGATCCGTGTCCTCGGTGCGACGATCAGTCGGCCTTCCTCAATTCCCATATCCACCCGGGCGCCGGCGCGAAGCTCAAGTACGTCGAGCAGCGCGGGGGGTACCGCGAGCATCACGGAGCCGCCGACCTTGCGAAGATTGGTGGTATGCATGCGTTTCTCCTATGTTATATCGGAATATAACACAGTGTCGGCAAGGGCTGAAGCAAGGCGAACCAAAGATCGGATCGGCAGCGGTGTTGATGTGGCCTACGTTTTCCCTTGTCAGGCGAGCGCCGCCTCGAACAGTGCGAGCAGTCGGCTCCAGGCCCGTTCAGCCTGCGCCTCGTTGTAAACGGAAGAATCCGGCGGACACCAGCCGTGCAGCGCTCCCTCGTAGACCTCGATTTCAGCGGGAAGTCCCGCGGCCGCGAAGGTTTCGCGCAGCACGTTTTTTGCTTCAGGATCGTTCTTGTCGTCGTTTTCGGCGATGGCAAACAGGTAGTGCGCGTCCATTTCCGCGACGAGCAGATGGGGACTGTCCGGCTGGTCGGTCACGAGCCCGCCGCCGTGGAATGATGCGCCGGCGCCGATACGGTCCGCGCGCGCCCACGCGGTGCGCATCGTGATCGGACCGCCCATGCAGTATCCCGTCGTGCCCATTTTGCGATCCGGATCGACTGCCTCCTGGGAGTCGAGGAAATCGACAAAGGCCCGCGCATCGGTGACGTGGGTTTCGGCGTTTAGTTCGCGCGCGAGCGGAAATACCGTGTTCCTGACGGATTCGTCCCGAAAGCTGGCGCCTTCGGGTACGACCGGTGCGCGCGCGGAGCGATAGAAGGGATTGACCACAAGAACTGAGTAGCCCGACTCGGCGAGCCGCCGGCCCATCTGCCGGAACGCCGGCCGCAGGCCCAGAATGTCCGGCCAAACCACGACACCGGGATGGCTTCCGGAAGCAGGATGCACGAAGAAGCAGTCCGCAACACCATCGGGCGTGGTGACTTCGACATCCTGCTCGGTGACCTCCTGCGCATCGGCCCCCCGCGGCAGGAGCATCGCAAGTCCGGCGCCTGCCGAAAGTGCGCCGAACTCGCGCCGGGTCAGCTCGTTTTGGCTGTTCAGATATTCGTCGGATTCCCTGACTGTTCGATCGTCGCACATGACTCACTCCCAATTGCCGTTATGGCTGCTTTCCCTGGCCGAGTCTACACCGCCTCTCTGGTCAAGCGATGCCGTCCACCGGGGCAAATTGGTTCAATCGACGAACCGCCGCCTGCCCTTTTTACCGCTCCAGTCCGAAGGACACGAACACCCTGCGCCCGCGCGGGTCGGCGGATCGCGGATCGTAACTGCCCGCGATATTCACGAAGGGCGGGTCTTCGTCCAGCAGGTTGGCGGCGCCCACCGTGACGGAAGCGCCGAATCGGTCGCCGAGTGACCAGCGAGCGTTCACGTCCAGGGTGGTGAAGCGGTCGATCGACCCGCCGGCGTCGTCCTGGTACCCGCCCACGTGCCGTAACAGGCCCGTGATCCGAACAGCGTCTGTGGACCAACTGGCGCCGGCGGCTGCCCTGAAGCGCTGATTCGGAGCACCGACGTTGGCGCGGTTGAGTTTGCCGAGCGCGTCGATGGCCACGCCCGCGTTGGTCACGTCGTACTCGAGCAGCCACGTCGCCTCCACCCAGGCATCGATTGATCCGCTACGGGTGTCCAGGGTCGCGTTCGCAGACACGTCGAGACCGGAGGTTTCGATGCGGTCGGCGTTGATGAAAGCGACGTTGACGATGGAAATCGTGCCCGCGGACGTGCGTTCGATGCGCGGGTCGAACGGGTCGGCGTTGACGATGGCCTGGGCGTTCTCCTTGCGAAGCACGTCCTCGAACGAATAGCGCCAGTAGTCGGCATTAAATGCCCAATAACCGGCGTTTCGCCACGTCAATCCGAAGTTGAACGCGCGGGACGTTTCGGGACTCAGGTCCGGGTCGCCCAGGGTGCGCCGGCCGGCGAAGGTCGTGGAGCCGTCGTGGTCGATGATATTGGTGAAGTTGGTCTGCACACCCAGGGTTTGAAAGGGAGACGGCGCGCGAAACGATGTGCCGGCCGATCCTCGTATCGAGATGGTCTCGTTGGCGCGGAATAGCAGCGTGACCTTCGGGTCGAGGGTGTCGCCGACGCCCCCTGCGTAGTCCTCGTATCGCAGCGCGCCGGTCATTTCGAGGCTTTCGGCAAGCGGCACCCAGATCTCCCCGTAGGCAGCCGTGACGTCGTCGTGAGCCGTGAAGTCGGAGTTGCCTATGAGAAACGCGAAGCCGTCGCTGCGCGTGATGTCGTCGTAGGCGAATTCCAGCGACTGGTCGCGAAACTGCACACCGGCGGCGTAGCCCGCACTGAGCCAGGGCAGGAATCCCGTCAGGTTCGCCTCCAGCGCCGTGAGCTGCGATCGCCCATCGCCGAAGTAGTCGCCGACAATGAAGTCGCGCAATTCGGGTGCGTTGTGCAGCGGTTCGCCCGGTTGCGCTGAAAAATTGGAACTGAACGGGTTGAAGAACAGGCAGCCGCCCCGGCCGCCCTCCTGAGGCGTCGCGGCGCCGGCGTTGCAGGCGTTTCCGCCGAACCCTGAAAGCGCCGCCTGGAAGTTCGCAGCGATCACGTCACGCGGGTTGAGCAGCACGTCGTTGATGCCGTGCACCATCGAAATGTTCCAGGAACCCGCGTCCGAGAACCGGCCGTCCAGCCCGAACGCCAGCCGGGCGGTGTCGTGCTCATAGAAGTTCACTTCCCGGGGTTGTCCGTAACCGTAGGGGCGGCCCTGGAAGAAGACATCCTCGGCATAGGGATTGGCGGGGTGGTTCGTCGGCACCACCGGTGTGTTGAGCACCGGAAAGCTGGGCGACACATCCCGGTTGATGTCATTGCTCGCGTAACCCAGTTCGGCCCAGAGGCTCCCGGATCCGTTCCAGCGCCAGTCGGCGCGGCCCCATGTCTGCAGGCGCCGTTCGTTGGGGACTGCTGTGAGTTGCGGGCCGTAGTCAAACCGGCAGATGACGCTGCCGCCGGCCAGTTCCTGCAGCAGACCGTCGTAGCGCTCGCAACCCGGATCCGCCACGGTGCGGCCCGCCGAGGGCACGTTAAAGCTGCCTGGATTGCCGAAGCCGCTGGTGGCCGGACGCAGCCAGCCCACCTCGATAAGCACGAGGCTGCTGCGGTCGAGGTAGCTTGCGGCCAGCAGATACTCTCCGGCGCCCCCGAACGTGCCGCCGAGCACGCCATCCAGGGGAATCTCGTCCTGGGACCCACCGCCAGTGCGGCTGCGGTACTCGGCTTGCAGTTTGACGCCTTCGAACCCCCGCCGCGTGATGAAGTTGGCGACGCCCGCGACTGCCTCCGATCCGTAGATGGCCGCGGCGCCGTCCTTGAGGATTTCCACGCGTTCGATGGCCAGCATGGGAACCAGGGCGGCAAGGCCCACGAAACTCGAACCGTCGTCGGTCTGCGCGGCGGACAGGACCTGTCGTCGGCCGTTCAGCAGGACCAGCGTGGACGCGACGCCGAGCCCGCGCAAATTGATGTTGGCGGTGCCGACCGTGTAGTTCTGGGTCAGGTTATCGGAGTTGTTTTCCGCGCCGGCGTTGATGGCGAGCACGCCGACAAGGTCGCGGATGTCCCTGAGCCCGGAGTCGAGCAACGTCTGCTCGTCGTAGTTTGAAAGCGGGGAGGGCGAGTCCCCCTGGCGGACGATACGGCTGCCGGTGGTCGCCGTGACCACAATTTCTTCGATCGTATCGGTTTGCGCCGCGCTGTTGGTCGCGGCGATGGTCAGCGCAGCGGCGAGAACAGAGTGCCGACGGCGTCGATTGGAGAACACTGCGAGCATATGCAGATTTGGGCTCGTACAGTTTTGGGCCGTGAATATGTCAGTAGCTGGGAGACTTGTTCGCTTGACGGTCCAATCGACACCCAAAGACCCGCGACAAACACGATCGAAGGACGTGCGCGGATAGCTTCGATTACATCGAAGTGTTCTACAATCGAAAATGCCGACACAGCGATCTTGGCGGCGTCAGCCCCGAGGTCTTCGAGCAAGCCTCATTTTGAGGCTCGGCAGTGTCCACCATCCCCGGGGCAATCCACTCAAACTAATCAGCCTCCGGTGAACCCGGGTCGATTCATCTTTTCTCATATCAGTCCACCGGGTAGAGTTGTGGAAACCAGCGTTCCACAACAGCAAGTGGGAAACCCAGGCGCACAGGCGCGCGCGGGCCTTTAGAAACAAGTAAGCCCTTCTTCAACAGTGTGGAAAGTATTTGGCGACTTCGTCTTTCTTGGTAACCCGTGATCTCAGGTGCCCGACCGCGTGCGAACTCTCCCATCAGCAGCGCCTCACGAAGCAAGGACAGGGAGCGCGCGGGCAAGCGCCCAGCTGCCACTTCATCATCGGTGTAGAGTTTCATCCGGCGCAATAATTCACCGGGTTGCAGGAGCGAACCCATGAACTGGACTTGATCTATACATATGCGCAAGAAAAATGCGCAGAATTCTTCAAGTTGCGCTGCGGACCTTTCCCCACGGCCATCGTAGTCGCCCTGCCTGGGTGCGTCGGCGCTCGCGAGCTTGTTCTTGTATTCAGTCACGTTTCGGGCCAGGCCACGTGATATAGGCCAGAGGCTGCTGCCAACGCCGGAGCGCAAGAGCATGGCGTGGGACACTAGTCGCGCGACTCGTCCATTTCCATCGTAGAAGGGATGGATCCATAGGAATCGATGGTGCACCGCCCCGATTGCGATAATGGTCTGCGTCCTGGACAGCCAGTTCCTTGTGTAGGCAGTTTCAAAGTGACTTAGAAAGCGCGGCAAGTCGACTGCAGGCGGAGCTATGTGCCGACCCACCACCACCTCGCCGTCCCGGATTTTTCCAGGCACAACGCGTACCTTCGCGCCTGTATCCGGGTTTTCGATCCAGAGCAACTCGTCGGGCAACCGTTGGCAGAATTCCTGGTGAATCCATTGGATATACGCAGTCGATATTGGCAGCTCCTGGGGATCGTCACCATAGTCAATCAATCTTTGAACCTCGATATGCGCGCGGGCCTCCCGCTGCAGAACGCGCCTTTTTGGGTCCGGCGAGTACTTGTCCTCCAGTGCTGCATCGATATCTCGCGGGTGCGTATTGTGTCCCTCAATGAGATTCGAGTAGTAGCAATTCATTGAGCGCACGAGATCCTCGACACTCTCCCGCACGGTATGTTGAATTTGCCCTGCAAGTTCGCTTGCCTTTGCTACGAGTTCCAGGGCAAGGTCCGTCAGGCCCGTCTGAGCATCGCGAGGCAGCATTGGTTCCATCGATTCCACACGCATAGTGCCGCTAAATATGCCGGTTTTCATGCCGGAAGTCAAGCTATATAAATCAATAACTTAATGGTTCGATATGCAGAAAGATAGGCAACTAAGTGCCGGTATTTGTGCCGGAAGGTGAGTTGTCTTTTCCACACCCCCTCGCTCAACCCTAACGCCAGGATCAGCAACTTAGGCCTTCATATCGGCACCCGCCATTCGCCGCGCGTCCTGGAGTTCTTCTCTGAGGCCTACTGTCCGGGCCACGTCATAAGACGATCTGCCCTAAAATTAGGTGGTCCCGAGAAGGGCCGCAAAAAGGGGGCAAGCGGTCTTGGCGTGGGGAAGAGCATGGGGTAAGACAATTCGCTGCGCAGAAAACCCGAATAACATAAAAAAGTTAGAGTTTTAGTTCTGATCCGGCCCCGGGCGCCAGATCATTTTAGTAATTTCCGGAGGGAATCTTTATGCAGTGCGTGCAGCTTACGGCGAGCGGTCTGGACAATCTGACCATCGCAACCATACCCGCGCCGGAGCCGGGCCCGGGTGAAGTTCGCGTGCGCATGCATGCGGCGGCGATTAACTACCGCGATTTCATGATCTGCGCGGGTATGTACGGGGGCGGGGGTGAACTGCCGTTGATTCCCTTGTCCGACGGTGCCGGGGTAGTGGAGTCTGTCGGCTCTGAAGTGGCCGGGTTCAGCCCTGGAGACCGGGTAATGACCGTGTTCTGGCAGGACTGGGAGACGGCGCCCGTTCGCCCGGGCGTGCGCACCCGGTCCACGGGCTGCGAGGCGCCCGGCGCGTTGACCGAAGTGGGAGTGTTCCCGGAATCGGCGCTGCTGCGCGTGCCCGAGGGGATGACGATGGAAACGGCCGCTTCGCTGGCTTGTGCCGGCGTAACTGCGTGGACCGCTCTGCATTGCGGTGGCCCTGTTGGACCGGATTCGAAGGTCCTGCTGCTGGGTACCGGCGGCGTATCCATTTTTGCCCTGCAGGTGGCGAAATCGTTTGGAGCGACCGCCATCATTACGTCTTCAAGTGACGAAAAGCTGGAGCGCGCCAGGGAATTGGGAGCGGATGAGACCATCAATTACGGCACTACGCCCGAATGGGGTACCGAAGCCTTCAAGCGCAGCGGGGGCGGCGTAGACGTGGTGGTCGAAACCGGTGGCATGGGCACCCTGGGACAATCGCTGCAGGCACTGGGCCTCAACGGGGCCATCGGGATTCTGGGTGCTCTCGGCGGGATCACCGCCGAAATGAACGCGATGGCGCTGATCGGCAAGTGCGCCCGACTGCAGGGCATTACGGTGGGCGCCCGCGCGGACCACCGGGCCTTGAGCGATCATCTCGCAAGCCACGGGATCTCCGCGGTTATTGATCAAGAGTTTTCCCTGGCGGAGGGACCAAGAGCCATTGAATCAATTGCCCAGGGCAATCACTTCGGCAAGCTGCTGGTGAGGATTGCGTAAACGTCTGCCATGCTGGAAGCGCACGGGTTGACTCTTTGGCGTGGGGAAAGGCGCCTTTTTCACGAACTGTCGTTTGCCCTCGCGGCGGGGTCTTTGTTGTTGCTCAGGGGACCCAACGGCGCCGGAAAGACTTCATTGCTGCGTGCTCTGGCGGGGTTGCTGCCGTTGGAAACGGGTACCCTTGAACTGAATGGTGAATCGTTGGAGAAGAATCCGGCGCGCTATGTTCGTAATCTGGCCTGGCTGGGTCACAAGGACGGGATAAAGGGAGAACTCAGCGTACGCCGCAATCTCGCGTTCCTGCTGCGCATGGCGGGTCACGCCGGGGGGCAGCAGGACTTGTTGGGGCAGGCAGGGCTGAGCGGACTGGAGGACCGAATCGCTTCGCAACTGTCCTACGGGCAACGCCGGCGCCTGGCGCTTGCGGGGTTGATCGGCTCGGATGCCCCGCTTTGGTTGCTGGACGAGCCGGATGCCAATCTGGATGCTCAGGGAAGGAGTTGGCTGACGAGAGAAATCAAAGGCCATCTTGAACGGGGCGGCTGCGCCGTGTTGGCCGGGCACCGGATGGATTGGCAATTCAAGCCCCCGGCTTCTCAATTGATCCTTGGTATTGAACGATGAAAATGTGGCGGGCAGTGATCGAGCAGGAATTCTTAATTTACTTTAAGAAATGGAATCATATCGTTATAAATATTCTGTTTTTTCTGTGTTCTACATCGCTTTTTTCGATTGTGGCCGGTTTGGAGCAGGCACTTCTGGCGGAATGGGGGGCGGGTGTGATCTGGGTGGTGGCCTTCCTTTCCATGCTGCTTGCCATGCCGTTACTGTTCCAGCCGGACCGTGAGGACGGGACCCTGGATCTGATGCTCCTGAGCGCGGTCGATCCGGCCGGGCTTGCGCTGGCCAAAGCGGGTGCGAACTGGTGCCTGTTCGGTCTGCCGCTGGTGCTTCTTTCCCCCCTGCTTGCCTCCAGCTATGGAATGGAGGGTCGGGCACTCCTGGTTCTGCCGGCTACTCTTGCGCTGGGCACGCCGGCGTTGAGCCTGCTGGCGACTGTGGCCGCTGCCCTGACCGCTGGTTTGCGCCGGGGCGTGGGACTGCTGGCGCTGCTGGTGTTGCCGCTTTCGTTGCCGGTGTTGCTCTTCGGCGTGCGTGCGACCGAGATGGCGATTGAAGGATTGCCGGTCGGGCCGCCGTTGCTAATGCTCGGCGCGTTTCTGTTGTTGGCGCTGGGGCTGCTGCCCTGGGCGGCCGGAGCGGCACTGCGCGCCACCGCCAATTGATTCCCGGTCACCGCAAGGGCCGGCCACAAGCTAAAATATCATCTCTATCCTTGCGTGAACCTCATGCTCAATCGGCTGCCCAAAATTCCACTTCCAAAGTGGCTGCACAAACTGGCTTCGCCGCCGCACTTTTACCGTATGGCGCGGCGCATGGAACCGTGGATGCTTTGGACCGGAGCTGCGGCCATCCTGGTCGGCGCTTTCGGTGGCCTGTTGCTGGCGCCGCCCGACTACCAGCAGGGCGATGCCTACCGCATCATCTACTTTCATGTGCCAGCCGCGTACCTGGCGATGCAGCTGTATGCGCTGATGGCGATCTGCTCGGCAATCGGCCTCGTTTGGCGAATGAAACTGGCCTATGCGATCGCAGCGGCCGTGGCGCCGGTGGGGCTTGCCTTTACCGGGTTGGCGCTGGCTACCGGCATGTTGTGGGGGAAACCCATGTGGGGCGCGTATTGGAGCTGGGGGGATGCGCGGCTGACCTCGGTACTGGTGATGTTCTTTCTTTACCTCGGCTACATGCTGTTGCGCGCTTCGCTGGAGGATCGTGCAACCGCGGACCGGGCCGCGGGAATACTCGCGGTGGTGGGCGTGGTAAACCTGCCGATCATCAAGTTCTCGGTGGAGTGGTGGAGCAGCCTGCACCAGGGCCCCACTATCTCGCGTCTGGAGGCGCCGGCAATTACCTGGGACATGCTCTGGCCGTTGTTGGTAATGATTTTCGGAGCAATCCTGTTCTCTCTGTCGGTAACGCTTACCAGGGCGCGCGCGGAGGTGCTGCTGCGGGAACGCAGCGCACGCTGGGTGCGTGATGTGGTGGTGAGGAGCGCATGAAGGAGTTCCTTGCAATGGGCGGCTATGGCGCATTCGTCTGGCCCTGCGTGGGACTTTCCTTCGCGATCCTGGCAGGGTTGCTGTTGACTGCCCGCAGGCGCCTGCGGGGCGTGCATCAGCAAATTCGAAACATGGAAGACGCGCCGGATGAAGGCGCCTGGGAGCTACGCACATGACCCCACGTAGACGCCGTATGCTGGCAATATCCCTTGGTTTGCTCTGTCTTGGCGGGGCTACGGTTCTGGTGCTTGCAGCGTTTGAACAGAACCTCCTGTATTTCTATACGCCCACCCAAATCACCGCAGGGGAAGCGCCCACCGGCCAGCGCCTGCGCGTGGGTGGACTGGTGGAGAGAGGCAGCGTGCGACGTACGCCTGGATCACTGGAAATGCGGTTCGACGTAACGGATCTGGAGCAAACGATAAGCGTGGCCTATGTAGGGGTGCTGCCGGACCTGTTCCGTGAAGGGCAGGGCGTGGTGGCTCATGGCACCGTGGACGAGCAAGGACTGTTTCGCGCCGACGAGGTCCTGGCTCGCCACGACGAGAACTACATGCCGCCGGAAGTTGCGGAAATGCTGGAAGAACGGGGCCATCCCCCGGATGCTTCTCTTCCGTAATGAACCTTGCCGTGCTCCTGACTTTACGGGACAGGCAAGGCATTCGCAGACATGATTCCTGAGATTGGCCAGATCAGCCTTGCTCTGGCGCTGTGCCTGGCGCTGGCGCTTGCCGTTTTCCCGCTGGCCGGCGCGCATACCGGCAATTCCCGCTGGATGGACGTGGCGCGACCCTGTTCGTTGGGCATGCTTGCATTCACCGCGCTTGCGTTTGCGATGCTCGCAGTCAGCTTTTTCCGGCACGATTTCAGCGTGCAGTACGTGGCGATGCATTCGAACCTGAAGCTGCCTGCGATGTACCGCTTTGCGGCGGTATGGAGTGCGCATGAAGGGTCCTTAGTGCTGTGGCAACTGATTCTGTGCGCCTGGACCGCGGCCGTGGCCCTGGCCAGCCGCTCCTTGCCGCAGCGACTGACCGCGCGCGTACTGGGTGTTCTGGGTTGCGTCAGCGTTGGTTTCCTGCTGTTCATTCTGCTGACCTCGAATCCTTTCTTAAGGCTGTTTCCGGCCGCAGTGGACGGAGCGGACCTCAACCCGCTGCTTCAGGATCCCGCGTTGGCCATACATCCCCCGCTGCTGTACATGGGTTACGTCGGCATGGCCGTGCCCTTTGCCTTCGCGATCGCTGCGCTGTTGAGCGGCAACCTGGATCCACGCTGGGCCCGCTGGACCCGGCCGTGGACGACTGCGGCCTGGATGTTTCTGACCGTTGGCATTGCCCTGGGCAGCTGGTGGGCCTATTACGAATTGGGCTGGGGAGGCTGGTGGTTCTGGGACCCGGTAGAGAACGCATCGTTCATGCCCTGGTTGGCCGGCACCGCGCTGATTCATTCGCTGGCGGTCACTGAGCGGCGTGGGCTGTTCGGCAACGCCACACTTCTTCTGGCAATTGCGGCTTTCGGGTTGAGTCTGCTGGGGACCTTTCTGGTCCGGTCCGGGGTGCTGGTTTCGGTGCATGCTTTTGCCAGCGATCCGGCCCGCGGGCTGTTCATCCTGGTATTTCTGGCGGTGGTCATGGGTGGTGCGCTGCTGCTGTATGCCTTGCGCAACGCAACCACCAATCCGCAAACGGGATTCAAGTTGGTGTCCCGCGAGTCGGCGCTGCTGGTCAATACGGTGCTGTTGAGCACTGCGACCCTCCTGGTTCTCTTCGGGACGCTGTATCCGCTGGCCCTGGATGCCCTCAACATGGGCAAGATTTCGGTGGGCCCGCCGTATTTCAACCTGGTCTTCATGCTTCCCATGCTGCCCCTGCTGCTGGTAGTGGGGGGCGGGATGCACGCCTCATGGCGCGCTACCGATACCGACGCCTGGGGGCGCAAGCTGAGAGTGCCCGCGGTCGCGGCGATAGTGGCGGTCGTCGGCCTCACCCTTGCGGCGTACGGTTATGCGGGTGTTCTGACGCTGATCGGCATGCTGGCGGCTGCCTGGGTAATCGCGGCCGCAACCCGTGATCCGATCGCGTGGTTGCTGCGGCGCGGGCCCAAGCCGCGGCGCTCGTCCTGGGGTATGCAGCTGGCGCATTGCGGCCTGGGTGTTACGACGCTGGGAATCGTCGTGGTGTCCGCCTGGGGGGTCGAAACGGACCGCAGCCTGGCTCCGGGTGAGAGTATTACCGTTTCAGGCTACGAATTTTTGCTCGATCGCGTGGAAAACGTGGACGGCCCCAATTACCGGGCCGTGCAGGGCGTTGTGCAGGTTTCCCGTGACACGCAGCCGGTAACGACGCTGTACCCGCAAAAACGCATTTACGAAGTGCAGAAAAGCCCCATGACTGAGGCCGGCATTGACCCCGGCTGGCGGCACGACCTGTTCGTTGCCCTGGGCGAGCCGCTCGGGGACGGCTCATGGAGCGTGCGAATCCAGGTCAAACCCCTGGTTCGCTTCATTTGGCTGGGCGCGCTGATCATGGCACTTGGCGGTCTGTTGGCAGTCTCGGATCGGCGCTACCGGCGCACCCCGGCCACGGAGGACGCTGCATGAACTCGGAGAGGCGGCGCGTTCGCTGGCTGCTGTTGCTGCCGTGCGCCGTCCTGCTCGGCCTGGTGATTCTGTTCGGGGTCAGCCTGGGCCGTGATCCCAGCCTCGTGCCCTCGCCGTTGATCGGCGGGCCGGCGCCCGATTTCTCACTGCCAGAAATGTTTGAGGAAGACGCCTCGCTCTCATTGGCAGATATCCAGGAAGGTCCCTGGTTGCTGAACGTATGGGCCAGTTGGTGCTCTGGTTGCGCAGTCGAACATGAGTTCCTGATTGCACTTGGGCGCGCCGGCGTTCCGCTCTACGGTCTCAACTGGAAGGACGCTCCCGCGGATGCGCAGGAATGGTTGGCGGCGCGCGGTAACCCGTACCGGGCGATTGCGGTGGATACCGACGGCCGCGCGGGTATTGACTGGGGGGTATACGGGGCGCCGGAGACCTTTCTTATCGATGCCGATGGCATTGTCCGCTACCGGCATGTGGGACCGCTGGACGGGCGCGTGTTTTCCGAGGTGTTCGTACCCGTGCTGACCGGTGACGTGCAATGAAACGGCTGGCGGTAATCCTGGTGGCGCTCTACGCAATCAGCCTGCCGGCGCAGGATACCCAGCCACCGCTTGAGACGGTGGAGCAACAGAGCCTGTACCGCAAGCTGCTGGAAGAAGTGCGCTGCATGGTGTGCCAGAATCAGAATCTCAAGGATTCCAATGCGCCACTGGCCAAGGACATGCGCCGCGAGTTGCGCCGTATGGTGGACGAGGGCGCCAGCGAGGCCGACGTCAAGCAATTCCTGCTGGATCGATATGGCGACTATGCCCTTTACCGTCCGCGGCTGGCGCCCAACACGCTAGTGCTCTGGGCCGGACCCGGGGTGGTATTGATCTTCGCTCTCGGCGCACTGGCGCTTGTGATTCGGCGGCGTACCCGGATGCCGATACCGGAAGAAGAATGAGCGCCTGGGTTGCTTTCCTGCTGGTTGCCGCGGTGCTGGGGCTGGCGGCGGTGGCTTGCGTGGCGTTTCCGCTGTGGCGGGACCGCGAAAGACCCGCGAGCACTGCGGCCCTGACCGCCTCCAGCCTGGTGATTCCGGCCCTGGCGGCGCTGATCTATTTCCAGTCCAGCAACCATGAATGGGCGTACGCCGGTCTGGATACCGGGGGGAGTGGCCCGGCGGCTTCGGTAGAGGATCTGATCGCGCCCTTGCGCGAGCGGCTCGAGAAAGATCCGGACGATCCCCGCGGATGGATGTTGCTTGGGGCGTCGTATACCCAGGTTGGAAATTACACGGAAGCTGCGGCAGCTTTCGACCAGGTGCTGAACCTTACCGGCGGACGGGAAACTGACGCACTTATGGGCAAGGCGGAGGCACTGATACTGCAAGACCCCCAACGCCTTATGCAGGAGGCCGGTGAACTGGTCGAGCAGGTGCTGCTGGCGGACCCGTCAAACCCCAAGGGGCTTTGGTACGGTGGCTTGAGGGCCAGCGCGCGAGGCGAGGACATCATCGCGGTGCGGCGCTGGAGAAGCATGCTGGAAGGTACTGTTACGCCCGAAGTGCGGGCTATCGTGGAGCGAGAGATGAGTCGGCTGGGAGCAGGAGTGGCAACGGACCAAACCGTAGCTTCAGCGGGCTCGCTGGAATTTCGGCTGCGCCTTGGTCCACCGGCTGCTCCGCCATCCGGCGCCATATTGTTCGTCTTCGCCCGCATTCCGGGCCAGGCAGGTCCGCCTCTGGCTGTCAAGCGGGTGGATGGAGCGCGTTTCCCGCTGGTGGTTAGCCTCGGAGATGCGGACGCTATGCTCCCGGGCGCAACGATTTCCGATCAGTCCGAGTTGGCCATTACCGCTCGTCTTTCCGCCAGCGGACAAACCAGCGGTGGCGCCGGCGACTACGAGGCGCAGGCCGTCTGGCAGGCAGGGCAGGGCCCCCTGGAACTCGAGCTACTCCTGCAGCCGTAGTGTGAGCACCGGGAAACCCGCCGGGAAAGAGGGCATTCCTGGGAACGAGGGCGTCCCTGGGAACGAGGGCGTCCCCGCCCTCGACGAGGGCAGGATGCCCTCGCTCCTACCCCCCGCCGGTATGAGTAACTGGGGATGAGAGTGCTCATCGTAGGCGGGTACGGAACATTCGGTGGCCGCCTGGCTGAGTTGCTGTGCCGCGAACCCGCACTGACGCTGTTTATCGCCGGCCGTTCGCAATCGAAAGCAGCCGCCTTTTGTGACCATCTTCCGGCAGGCGCTCATCGCGAAGCTCTTGCTTGCGACCGTGACGGGGACATGGCAAGAAGTCTAGAGGAGATTGCTCCGAATATCGTGGTGGATGCGTCGGGGCCCTTCCAGGCATACGGAGGCGACCCGTACCGTCTCGTCAAGGCGGCACTGGCTACCCGTACGCACTATGTAGATCTTGCCGACAGCCCGGCTTTTGTTCGGGATATCGTGCAGTTTGATCAGGCGGCGAAGGAGCGCGAACTGGTTGTGCTGTCGGGCGCCAGCAGTTTCCCCGTGCTTAGTGCCGCCATGGTGCGTGACCTCGCCGGAGACCTGGAGCAGGTTGAGTCCATTGTTGGAGGCATTGCCCCTTCCCCATACGCCGGCGTTGGCTATAACGTTATTCGCGCGATTGCCGGGTACGCGGGCAAGCCGATTCGGGTTCGCCGGGAAGGCCGCTGGGAAACCGCCTGCGGTTTGACGGAAACGAAGAAATACACGATCGCGCCACCGGGTTGCGTCCCCTTGTCTCCCCTTGAGTTCTCACTCGTGGATGTGCCGGATCTTCAGCTTCTCGCCGATGAGTGGCCCCAGGTTCAGAGTATCTGGATGGGCGCTGCTCCCCAACCCGTTTTTTTGCATCGCCTGCTTCGCTTTCTGGCCAGGGCGGTCGCCAGGGGCGTAATTCCTTCTTTGACCCCGATAGCCCGGCTCATGCACCGCACTGCCAACACGATCCGTTGGGGTGAGCATCGAGGCGGGATGTTTGTGGAAATCGAGGGCCGAAACACTGCCGGAGCAAGAGCAAAGTGCTCTGTGCATCTGGTGGCGGAAGGCCGGCACGGTTTGTACATTCCGTCCATGGCCGTGGAGGCAATCCTGCGCAACTGGTTGGAGGGACGGCCTCCGGGCGCTGGAGCCCGCGCGGCATCCGGAGAACTTGAGCTGACCGACTATCGCCGATCCTTTGCGGGCAGAGACATTACTCTGGGCAAGCGCCGGAGCACGCCAGCGGGTGATCACTGTTTGCATCAACGAGTGCTGGGGGAGGCCTGGAACTTCCTGCCGCCCTCACTTAAAGCCGTTCATCAAACCGGTCCCTACCTCAAAGTCAGCGGGATGGCGGACATAACCAGGGGCAGGGGAGCGCTTGCCGGCCTGCTGGCCTGGATACTCCGATTCCCCAAGGCGGCAAACAAGGTGCGGGTGTCCGTAACTTTCCAGCGGCGCAAGTCCTTCGACAGGTGGACTCGCAATTTTGGAGGACAGGTTTTTTCCAGCACTTTCAGCGTGGGCCGCGGCCGCTTCGAGCACCTGCTATGCGAACGGTTCGGACCATTCGTCTTCGGCATGGCCCTGGCGCCGGAGAAGAATCGTCTTCAATTGGTAATGCAAAGGTGCAGTTTTGTCGGTATCCCGCTTCCGCGTTTTCTGGCTCCGTCCGGCAACTACCTTGAGTATGAGGAGCAGGATCGGTTCTGCTTCGACGTGGAAATCCGGCTTCCACTGGCGGGGTTTGTGATCCGCTACCGGGGTTATCTGAACCCTCCGCTGTCTTCAGCCGCTTTGTGATTCCGGATCCGGCAGGTCAATCCAATATCCGGGGTACGGGCTGCATGGGCAGGGGATCAAGTCTGAGCAGCCGCGACCGTTCTGGCGGGCAGTCGCAGATCATGCACGAGGCGGAGTTGCTTCATGAGCAAGAGGCCCAGCCAGGTGATGTCTAGCTGCCACCAGCGCAGGCCGTGGCGCGCGGAATAGGCCCAACGATGATGATTGTTGTGCCAGCCTTCGCCCAGGGTAAGCAGCGCCACCAGCAAATTGTTGCGGCTGCCGTCTCCGGCCGGGTTGGGGCGGGTGCCCCACAGGTGGCAGACCGAATTCACCATAAAGGTGGCGTGCCATAGCGCTACGGTGCTGATGAAAAATCCCCATACCAGCATCTGCGGCCCGCTGGTGCCCAGTTCCGGCAACAGCCAATTCAGCAGCGCGCCCAGGCCAAACAGGAATAAAGCCTGCCCCAGGATCAGGAATACGTAACCTTTCTGTAGAATTTTGATCTCGGGGTAACGATGCAGATCCTTGATGTTGCTGTAGTTGCCCCCGAAGCAAACAGCGTCCCACATCCATCCAATATGCGCATACCAGAACCCACGGCGCACGGGCGAATGCACGTCGCCCTCACGCTCGGAATAGCGATGATGCCGGCGATGATGGGAAGTCCACCACAGGGGCCCGCCCTGGGTAGCGCAACTGCCCAGAAAAGTGAGAAGGAAGCGAACGGGGCGGGAAGCGCTATAGGAGGAATGGGCAAGCAGACGGTGAAAACCCGCCGTGACGCCAAAGGCCCGCAGGAAATACAGCACGCCTGCAACGATCAGGGCGGTCTTGCTCACACCGGTAAGAATTGCGCCGAAGCAAGCCAGGTGGAAGCCGATCATGGCTACGACTACCACTTGAGCTTTACTTTGCGCCTTTTGCATCGCAATCCCCACTGTTCAGTCTTCCTCGGTCACCTGCCGCCAGCGTGAATCCGCCATGCGTCAGTAGTGCGAATTATAGCCGTGGACCTACTTTGGTGGAGAGGATACCGCGGGCACATGTCACTGAGTCATTACGCCGCGCATCTTAAGAAGCTGCATATGCTTGCAACAAGCTGGAACGAGCGCGTCCCGCGCCCGTCGAGGGCAAGATGCCCTCGTTCCAGTGTTTCCCGTGCGTCGGCGCGGCAAGCCTGCTGCGAATACTCGGCATGAGCACCCAAGTCTTGCCCCTTCATTTGGCTTCCCGCGCAAGAATCGCTGTAATCGGCGCCGGAATCTCCGGGATTACCGCGGCCCGAGAGCTGGATAGCGAGCATGACGTAACCCTGTGCGAATCGCGGGTAAAGGCAGGGGGCCATACCCGAACTCTGCGGTTTGAGAGATTTGGCCGGGAGTTCCGGGCGGACCTGGGCTTTATGGTGTCAATGAAGCCAACTATCCACACTTGACGCGCCCGCTCGCGGAACTGGAAATACCTACCCGCGACACAGAGATGAGTTTCAGCCTGCGCTGTAGAGCTTAAGCTGATCGGGGATCCGACTACGCTTGAACGGCAGGTTTTGGGCGTGATCCCGTACCACTTGAACGAGGCGGTGGTGCATACCGACCGGCGCATCCTGCCTCGCCGGCGCCTGGCCTGGGCGTCCTGGAACTACTACCGGGCGCCCGACAGCGGCCGTCAGGCGTCCGTGACTTATAACTTCAACATACTGCAGCATCTCAGGTCGCCCGAACCGATCTGCCTGACGCTGAATCCGCTGCATCCGATACGCCCCGAGAAGATCATCACCACGCTCAGCTTTGCGCATCCGCTTTTCAGCGCCGATGCTTTCGGCGCACAGGCCAGAGTGGCGGAACTCAACAATTCCGGCAATCGCTTTTTCTGCGGCGCGTGGACCGGATGGGGCTTTCACGAGGATGGGCTGGTCAGCGGCCTCAGGGCCGCAGTCAGTGTGAGCGAATGGGCGGCCCACCGGGAGAATCAGGAAAAATCCGCAAATGCACAGCGCAATTCACGAGGGTTGGGTCAGGCATACCCGGCACAAACCGGCTAGGCACTCGTTTCAGTATCGCCTGTTCATGGCCTACGTGGACCTGGATGAGCTGGATCGGGTGTTTGCAGGCAGGTGGCTGTGGTCTACGACCGGTCCGGCGATCGCACGTTTTCTACCGAAAGATCATCTGGGCGGAAGCTGCGATAACCTGGCGGACGGGGTGCGCGCACTGGTTCAGAAGCGTTGCGGGCTGAGTCTTGATGGCCCGGTAAGACTACTGACCCACTTGCGCTATTTCGGCTATATTTTCAATCCCATCTCTGTGTACTACTGCTTCAATGAGGGTGATCCAACGCCGCGCTGCTATGTTCTGGAAGTCAGCAATACACCCTGGAAAGAGCGCGTTTGCTATGTGTTGCCTGCAACGGACGCCAAGCTCAGGGGTAGGGGAGAACTCTGTGATTTTAAGAAGGAAATGCATGTGTCTCCGTTCCTTCTCATGGATATGTCTTATCGATGCTGGGTGAAAGGGCCAGGCGATCAGCTATCGCTCAGTATCGAAGTGCGGCGGGAACAAGCGTGTGTCCTTCAGACCAGCCTGGCTCTATTGCGCCGGCCGGTGAGCGGCAGGGTGCTGGCCCGCAGCCTGTTGCGATACCCGTTGATGACCGCCAACGTGGCGATGCGGATTCATCTGAATGCGCTGCGTTTGTGGCTCAAGGGCGTCAAGCCCCTGGCACACCCCGGATCGTGAGCCCGCAAACGAACTTCGACCTTCCTCGTTGGGTGTGGAGGGGGCCTGTCCAGAAGCGTCTGGACAAGATCCGCAACGGCCGGCTGCGGGTGCTTGAAGCCGGGCAAGACCGGGTTCTCGGAGGGAAAGGGAGTTCCGAAGGGCTGCCGCATGCCACTGTTGAGGTGCTGGACAGCGCCTGCTGGAAGGCGATTGCAACGGGCGGCGCACTGGGAGCGGCGGAATGCTTCATGAAGGGCGAGTGGCGTTATCCGAACGCCAGCACTAAGAGGCGACAGGACGGGTCAAGGATGCGGGCCTGGAGCAATTGGTAGAGATCAGGTTGCAGGATTACCGGGACATCAGCGGGCAGTTTGACAGCTTGATATCGATTGAAATGATTGAGGCGGTAGGTGCGCAGTACCTGGGACTCTTCCTGGAACGCTGCAGCCAACTGTTAACTCCCGAAGGTTTGATGGCGCTGCAGGCCATCACGATTACGGATCAGGCCTATAGGGGCTCCATCAAGAGGGTTGACTTCATCAAGCGCTACATTTTTCCGGGCGGATTCCTGCCGTCAATTGAAGCAATCATGGGCGCCGTCCGCCGCCGTACCGACTTGCGCCTTCTGCGCATGGATGACATCGGGAGCCATTACGTGCGCACGCTGCGCCTGTGGGGGGATGCCTTGCGCAGCAATTGGGACACGGCACGAGAGCTTGGCTACTGCCTGGAGTTTCTTCGCATGTATGAGTTCTATTTCCGCTACTGCGAGGCCGGATTTGCGGAGCGGACTATCGGTGATGCGCAAATGTTGCTGGCCAAACCGCAGGCAGGCTAGGCGGCTCGAGCGTCGTTTCCGGTTCCGGCGGGAAGGGAACACAGGAGGAACGAGGGCATCTTGCTCCCCGATCAGCGTCGGGGACAGGCTCTCGGCGAGGGCTGGAAGCCCTCGTTCCCAGGGGAGCCTGGAAATCCCACGGCGCCGAGAATGAATGCATCACTAAAGAATGGGCATAATGTATATTATGTAAAGTCAAAGGTAGATGCTGCAGCTTCCTTGACGCAGAAGAGCCCGCTGGAATCGAGGGCGCGCCCGCACTCGCCTGGGGCTGCGTGTCCTGGTTGCTGGCGCGGTGCCGGACAACTTATTGGCAGTCTTCGCAGCGGGCGACGAACAATGGAGCGAGGGCATCCTGCCCTCGTCGAGGGCTGGAAGCCCTCGTTCCCAGGAGGGCTTCAGCCTGGCCGCGAGAACGCGAGTTCGCTATTCGGTATTCCCGCTGAGGCTGGCAATTACAGTTGTAGGTGCTGCAAGCGGCGCAGCGATGCCCATCACGTGTACTTCGGTCGTCACGATGTCGCCGATCTTCACACGCTGTTCCCAGGCAATGTGCGAGGTGCCGTCGGCTGCGGTTGTGATCACCGGATAGCGGGAATTTCCTTCCGGTGTCGGCAATGGCCACGGACCCACGAAGGTTTCTCCGTGGTCGTAGGATTCGGCCATGAACAGCCGATAAGGACTCTTTCGATCCTCACGGGAATGCCACACAAGCTGTATTACCCCGCTTGGAGTCACGGAGATGACCGGCGAATCACTGAACTTGGAGGTGGGATGCACCGGTCGGGCGTCCTCGAAGTTCAAGGCGCCGTTGCTGGAACGGCTGAACCAGACTCCCTTGTGTTCGGGGCCTGCCGAATAGGCCACGGTGTAGACATAGTTCTCGTTGACGGCTATGTCAGTGGGCTTTAGCGGGCATCCGGCAATGACCCAGGGATCAATGGGCAGGCGGGCTAACTCGGGCCAGGTGGCTCCCTGATCGGTGGATCGCAGCACGACACTGTCGCGGGCGCCATTATCGAAGACATGGCGATAAGACACCAGGATTGCGTCGTCACCCACGAAGTCGGTAATCAATTGACAGCACGGACATACGACCCCGCGGGCGAATTCGATTTCGTCGGAAAAGGTCACGCCCCCGTCCGAGGAAGAGGCTGTGAACAGCGTGGCGCCCTGCCCCGCGTTGGCCATATAACGGGTGTCAAGCCAGAAGGCGTGAACCTTGCCGTCCGGGCCGACGTCCATGGTTCCGAAAGCGTGGGCAGCGCCCAGATCTTCACCCAGAAGCCCGCGCCCGTCACTGTTGACGTGCGAATTCAACGTGACGGCTTTGGAAAAGGTAGCGCCCTTGTCGGTTGAACGGGTGTAATGCGCCGCAACAACATCCAGGCGCGTGGCGGTGGACATGGCATTGGCGGGATAGAAGACATGAACTGTCCCTTCGCTATCGGTGCTGATCCGGGGCTTGCTGACCTGGAAACCCCAGATAATGCCGGATTCCTCGTTTACCCGGACCGGCGCTCCAAAACTGGCGCCGCCGTCATCGGAACGCGCAATCCACAAGTCCACCGCGGACCGATGGCTGTGTTCGCCCGGCTTGCGCTTTGGCGGGGGCCCGGTGGGCAGCGACCGGTCCAGCCATACCGCGTACAGTTCGTCGTCGGAGGACACCGTGATCTCGGGGCTGAACGATGCCCTTTCCGGTACCCCGAGCTTGTGCTGGTAGAGGATTTCCGCCTTGCCCCAGCCGATGGACGGTAGAAACAGAAATGCGCCAAGCAGCGCAATTGCGCTAATGTATGCTCTTTTCAGCATGGTGTCTTGCTCCCGTGAGCCCTACTCCGTCAACGTCGAAGGATAATACCATCCGGCTCGGGCTGGTCCTAGCTGCGATCCTGGCCTTAAGTGCATTTGCGCCGCGCGCCAGCTGGTCGGCTGATGGGGAGCCGGCCGGGTCCGAGAAGTCCGGTGAGGCGGGTCTCGAGAGCCTTCGGGCCGAGGATCTCCGGCCTCTGCTGGAGGGTCATCGCGGCAAGGTGGTTCTGGTTAACTTCTGGGCCACCTGGTGCGGCCCGTGCATACAGGAGATTCCCGCGCTGATTGATCTGCGCGAGAAACTGGAACCTTCGTCCTTTGCCCTGGTGGCGATTTCCCTGGATGATCCGGCGGACTCATCATGGCTGGTTCAGGAATTCATAGAAACGCGATTTCCCAGGTGGGAGAGCTACTTGAGCGCCGAAATTGAGGAATACCTGCTGGTGGAGGAGCTGGATCCCTACTGGTCGGGCGTAATGCCGGCCAATTACCTGATCGGTCCGGATGGCTCCGTGGCAAAGACGCTGCTGGGCGGGCACAGCGAGGAAAAATTCGCAGAGGCGATTCGAGCTCTCCTGCCCGAAGCGAAGGCCCCAATTGAGGCGAAATCTCTGGTCGAGGAGGATGGCTAAGGCCACCCACAGCGTCAACGGGCTGCAGCTTGCATGGAACAACCTGGGAACGAGGGCTTCCAGCCCTCGCCGAGGGCAGGATGCCCTCGCTCCATTGTTCCCTAGTGTCGGGTAACGCGAGTACAGTCGCATCAGCGCTACCCCCTTGGTTTGTGGCAAGGCGCGTCCCCGCCGGGAATGGCGCCTCCCATTGCCAAGGGGCGCAACGCGGCCCCAGGCCAACGCAGCAGCGCCTGCTGTGAGCACTCCTAGTCGCGCAGCCCCAGGCGCTTGTGCATGATGGGACTGGTGGTGGTGTATTGAAGGTGAACTTTCTTGCCGGGCGTCAGTAGCGCCTTGGCCGCGAATGCCGCCAGGGCGGCTTCGTGGAACCCGCTCAAAATCAATTTCTTCTTGCCCGGGTAATGGCAGATATCACCGATGGCGAATATGCCGGGTACGTTGGTCTGGAACTTCTCGGGATCCACGTTGACGGTCTTGCGGTTCAAGTCCAGCCCCCAGTCGGCGATCGGTCCGAGTTTGGCGGCCAAGCCGAAAAACACAAGTAGATCATCTAGTTCCAACGGTTCCTGATCAACTCCATCAACTGTAAGAGTGACTGCCTTGAGCGCTCCTTGCTCCAGGTGCAAGCGGGTCGCCCGGGCGTTCTCATGGAGCTGTGCCCTGCCCTGCGCTACCCGTTGTTTGAATTGCGCGACTGAGGCCGGCGCCGCGCGATATTCCTCCCGCCGGTGCGCCAGGGTTACCGAATCGGCAACTCGACCCAGCTCAAGCGCCCAGTCCAGGGCGGAATCGCCGCCGCCCAGGATCAACAAACGCTTGCCCTTGAACCGCAAGGAATCCTTCACCCGGTAATGCAGCTGGCGCCCTTCGATAGCTTCGGCCCCGTCCAACCGAATCTTACGAGGCTGAAATGAGCCTACGCCGCCGGCAAGGAAAAGTGTGCGCGCGTGGAATTTCGTTCCAGCCGCAGTCTCGACGTGAAAGCCTTCCTCCTCTTCCAGAGGGCTGACCACCGTAACTTCCTCACCCAGGTGGAACTGTGCATTGAACGGTTCAATCTGCTCCAGCAGTGCATCCACCAATTCCTGTGCGTTGAGCACCGGAATGGCGGGAATGTCGTAGATTGGCTTGTCCGGATAGAGCTCTGTGCACTGACCTCCCGGCTCCCGCAGAGCATCGACCAGGTGGGCGCTGATGCCGAGCAGACCCAGTTCGAAAACCTGAAAAAGTCCGCAGGGGCCGGCGCCCACGATCAGTGCATCGGTTCGTATGGTCATAAGCTCTATATGGACCACTTCCTGGCGGCATGGGTCGCGATGGGCATTATAAGTGTCGGCCGCACGGCGATACACTTGCGCTATGGACGCCCGTGCACGCCCACTCATCCTGTTCGGCGCCGCCCTGCTGATATTCACGGCCGGCTTTGGACTGCGCGACCCGTGGCCGCCTAACGAGCCGGAAAACGCGCTGGCGGCGGCGGAAATGCTGCGTTACGGCAATTGGCTGGCGCCTACGCTCGCCGGCGAACTGTTCGTGGAGCAGGGGCCGCTGTACTTGTGGGTGCTCGCGGCTTTCCAGTGGGTGTTCGGCCTGCGGGTCGGTTTCTTGTTGCCGTCACTGCTTTGTGGAATCGGCATTCTCTGGCTCACCCATGATCTGGCCCGGCGCCTGTGGGACGATACGGCAGCTTTCTGGTCCGGCGCCGCCCTGCTGGCTTGCGTGCAATTCGCATTGCAGGCGCACGGCGGAGGCGGCGACATCATGCTGTGCTTCCTGATTGTGTTGGGCCTCTACGGCATCGCCCGCCACCTGTTGCTGGGGCCTGCGTGGGGCTTCTTCCTACTCGGCTGTGCAGGCTGCGGCCTGGGCATGATGATTAACATTTCCGGGTTGCTGCCGCTGCTGTTGCTGGCGCCCTGGTTGTGGGCGGTCCGTCGCCGCTGGCTGAGAAGGCGGTCGGTCTGGAACCCCAGGTGGCTGGCAGGTCTGGCCGTTCTGGCGGTGATTCCCGCGCTCTGGCTGGTCTTGCTTTGGACCAGTGATGCGGAAGCCGTAGTAGCCTACCGGACTGCTCTACCGGAAGCCTGGCCGTTCGGGACCGGACCCACTTCCTGGAACGACCTCTATCCATTCTGGTACTACATCCTGCAAGTTGCGCCCTGGGCCTGTTTTCCCTTGGTATTGACGCTGCCCTGGATGCGTTACGGTTGGACGGAGGGATTGCGGGCCCGTGACCCTGCCCTGCTCTGCCTGCTCACCTGGGCCTGCGCCGTATTGCTGCTGCTTTCGATCAGCCAGGTGAAGCGCGCGGCGGATTTTTTTCCGGTAATTCCTGCTTTGGCGCTGGCCTGCGGTCCACACCTTGCCGGCGCGCTGAAGCGCAAGAATTGCCGCCGCACGCTCTGGCTGGGAATGACGGCGGTGCTTCTGGCGCTGCTCTTCCCCATGCTTCTGGTCTATGGGGTAACGGCCACCAATGAACCGGCGGTTACTTCGCTGTCCGACGGCTCGCCATTCTGGCTCAATCTGCTGAATCCGGCACGCCTGGCGCTACTGCTGCAAATCAACTCAGTCCACCCGGTCGTGGTGCCTTTGCTGATCGTTGCCTGCGTGGCGGGCCTGGGTGGCCTGGTGGCGGCGGGAAGCCGCAGGGCAGCGGCCGTCACGGGATGCACCATCGTGTTGTTCTGGCTGCTGTTGGGCTGGGGTGCTTTCTCGCTGTTGAACGAAGGACGTTCCGGCAAGATGATTTCCGCCGCCGCTTTGGCCGCCGTTCCGGAAGGAAGTGAACTGGGACTGGCCGACTGGCGCGCCCAGCAGTTACTCTACATGGATCGGCCGGTAACTCATTTCGGCCGCCGCCGTGCGGACCGTCGACAGGAAATCCTGGATGCTTCAGCGTGGTTGGCAGCGGACCCCGGCAGGATGCTGCTGGCTCCGGAGGAGTATCGCAGCTGGTGCTTCAGGAACGAATCGGGAATTCCTCTGGGCTATGCGCATCGCAGGAACTGGTACCTGTTGGGCCCGGCAATGCTTCGCCCCGAATGCCGGGGCGAAACGGCTCCGGAACGCATGGTGCGCTTCTCCGGCTGGCGGTAATTCACCTTTCTTTCCTGGAGGCATCGCTCAGCAACTGGCCAGGAGAGCGTCGGCGGGCGTTATTTCCTGTTCGACAATCCGCCTGATCTTCTCGACCAGAGCAGAGCCTTCCGCGCCTGTCAACACGATCCCCACGCCACGCCGGCGCATCCGCGATAGGTTCTCGGCGTTGATCCACGCTACACGCCCGCCAACGCTGTGCTTCGCACCGCCCGGCAGCTGTACCAGCAGTACAACTTCCTCGCCCAGCACGTGTTCTCGACGGGTGGCGACAAACAGGCCGCCAGGCTGCAGGAATGGCAGCCATACTCGCGCCACGGAGCGCGAATCCTCAAGTACCAGCGAGAAAAAGCCCGGCACCTTCACGTGCTGGAGCTAAATCCGCCATACCAGTCTTGCAGAAGCACCAACAGCGCCAGCTCTGTATTCATGCTGAAGCGTTCGATACGACGGTATTCCATAATCCGGTCCAGGTGACTGAAACTATGCCGAATCATGTCCTCTTGCCCAGTGGAGGACAACCGCGAAAACCTGCGCTTGTAGGGGTTATTCTCGTTTGAGGTCCAGTCCCGGACACGTCGAAAAGCACAACGGAAAAGGAAATCGCAGCAAAAACGCATGGGCAGGTCCTTCCAGGTCCTCGCCACCTCCACCGGGGTTACCGTACGCCTCTCAATTTTTGCCAGCTGAGCGCTCATGGCCCTGGCCCGCTCATCGAGGCCCTCGGAATGCAACACCCGGGCCCATAACGGCCCGCCTCCGGCCAGTCTCAGCGCGTTCTCCCAGCTCACCTCCGGTTCCTGCCCCGCAAGCCAGGCGATCGAGGTATCCCACGGCACGGTGGGGGTCCGCACCAGCCTGCAGCGACTGATGATGGTGGCCGGCAAAGGCGCCGGGTTCTCCGCTACCAGAAGGATGTAGCTGTTCGGCTGCGGTTCCTCAAGTATTTTCAGCAGACTGTTGGCCGCCGACCGCGTCATTGCTTCGGCGGGACATATGGCGGCGACCCGAGCGCCCCGGCCATATGTGCTCAGCAGCAGGAAATGGATTAGTTCGCGGATTTGGTCCACCGACAGGGATTTGCCGGCTTCCGGGGCCGCCGGATGCAAGTTCGCATGCCGCGTAGTCTCGGGCGCTGACTCCGCCGGCCATACCTCGCGATCGGCGCCCAAAATGCACTGAGCCAGCCACGCCGCAAGGCGCCGCCGTCCTGCGCCTCTTTGGCCGCAAATCAGTATTGCGTGGGCCAACTGACCGGATCGGGCTTGTGCGGCCAGCTCTGCTTCCAGCTCCTTCAACCAGGGTAGTCCGGTTCCTGTAATCTCTTGCGTCTGCATTTCGCCTATTCGGAATCAAGCTCTCTTACAATGAGGGGTGAGTATATATAAGTTTAATATAACAATAGCTTACATAATTTTTCTAAAACTATTATTAGCTAATGACAGCCATTATTCCGCGGATTGCTTCCAGTAAGGCTTGGCGCACATCCTGCAGGGGTTGTGAAGCATCGAGGATTCGATAGCGTTCGCCTCCAGCCTTTGCTCGCTCAAGATAGCCGGCCCGCACCCGCTCGAAGAACTCCGGGCTTTCCTGTTCAAAACGGTCACTGGCTTGCGGCCCGGCTTTGCGGGATAGCCCAACCGCCACCGGCGCGTCCAGAAGAATAGTCAGGTCCGGCCGCAATTCACCCAGGACATGGTTTTGCAACAGTTCCACGTGCTCCAGGGGAAGGCCGCGGCCGTAAGATTGATAGGCAAAGCTGGAATCGACAAAGCGATCGCAGATGATCCAGGAACCCTTGGCGAGTGCCGGGTGTATCACTTCCCGAATCGACGCACTTCGCGCCGCAAACATAAGGAGCAACTCCGCCTGCGGCGGCAGATCGTCGATCCGGGGGTCCAGCAGTATGTCTCTTAACCGTTCGCCAAGCGCTGTGCCGCCGGGTTCACGCGCCATGACCACGGATATGCCCTGTTCCCTGAGCCAGCGGGCCAAGAACGGCGTATGCGTTGACTTGCCCGCTCCCTCTATGCCTTCCAGGACTACGAATCGGCCGCGGCTCATGCTAGTGTCGTGTCACGCGGCACAATGAGGTGGCGTCTACTGCCTGTTGTTGCGTTTCGCTCGCTGGCTGCGCAGCAGCGAGGCGACCGCGGCATTGTGTTGGTCCAGGGTATCGGTAAAAACATGGCTGCCGTCCAGATTAGCCGAGGCGACGTAATAAAGGAAATTGCCAGGCTGCGGATGAACCGCCGCCTCAAGCGATGCGTTGCCGGGGAAAGAAATGGGCGTAGGGGGCAGCCCGTAGCGCGTGTAGGTGTTGTACGGCGTGTCCTCCTGCAGGTGGGCTCGGGTGATGTCACCCGCGTACGCGGCGCCAACGCCATAGATCACGGTGGGGTCAACCTGCAGCCGCATCCCTCGTTGAAGCCGCCGGGTCAGCACGCCGGCAATGGCCGGGCGTTCCTCATCAAGCCCTGTCTCCCGTTCCACGATGGATGCCAGGATTAACGCCTCATAAGGATCGTCGAACGGCAAATCGGCCGCGCGTTGTTCCCAGGCCGCCATCAATCTCTTCTCCATCAACTGGTGGGCTCGCAGCATCAGGTCAGCGTCGGTTTCGCCTCGTGTGTAAGCATAGGTATCGGGAAAGAACCACCCTTCTGCTTGCGGGTAATCCATATTGAGTACGTGCGCCAGGTCCGCCGGGTCATGAGTTGCGATGGTGGAAAGCAGCAAGGTTTCATTGCTCAGCGCCTCGCGCAGTTCGCGCACAGTCCACCCTTCGATGATCGTGAAGTAGTGTTGCACGACTTCACCCCGCACCATGCGTTCCAGAAGCAGGCTATGGGTATCCCCTTCCCTGATGCGGTATTCGCCGGCCTGGATTCGCCCGGAAGCACCCGCTGCAAAGGCGGCCAGCTTGAACAGGCGCGGCCGTGCGAGGATGTTCTGCTCCTCCAGCTGCCCTACGACCGCGTTCAGGGAATCGCCGGGCTGAACGACTACAGTCCGATCGGCGGAGCCTTCGGCCAGGGGACTCTCCTGCGCCATGCGGCCCGTATACAGCCCCGTCAGCACCAGGAGTGACGCGGCAGCCGCGCCTGCAATCAGCGCCCTGGCCTTGCCCGACAGCACGCTAGTGTCGTGTCACGCCACTAGACCCGGCGGAAGATCAAACAGCCGTTGGTGCCGCCGAAGCCGAAGGAGTTGCTCATGGTCACGTCTATGGGCATGTCCCGTGCGGCGCCCGGGACATAGTCCAGGTCGCAGCCCTCGCTCGGGTTTTCCAGGTTGATGGTGGGTGGCGCTGCGCTGTCACGGATGGCCAATATGGAGTAAAGGGCTTCCAGCGCGCCCGCAGCGCCCAGCAGATGCCCGGTCATCGACTTGGTGGAACTGATCGCTACGGACCTGGCGTGATTTCCGAACACATTCTTGATTGCGACAGTCTCGACCAGATCGCCCAACTGCGTGGAGGTTGCGTGTGCGTTGATGTAATCGACGTCCTCAACGTTGACCTCTGCGTCCGCAAGCGCCGCGCGCATGCAGGCTGCGGCCCCTGCGCCGTCTTCGGAAGGCGCGGTGACGTGGTAGGCATCGCCGCTCATGCCGAAGCCGATGACTTCCGCGAGAATTTCAGCACCGCGCCGGCGGGCATGCTCCAATTCCTCCAGCATCAGGCATACGGAACCGCTGGCCAGTACAAAGCCGTCGCGATCGCGGTCCCAGGGGCGGCTGGCCCGTTCCGGCTCGTCGTTGCGCAACGACAGCGCGCGGGCCGCCCCAAACCCGCCGATTCCCAGATAAGCGATACAGTGCTCGGTGCCGCCGGCCACGCAGGCGTCGGTTTCGCCATAGGCGATGGACCGCGCGCCGAGTCCGATGGAATGGGTGGAGGTGGAACAGGCCGTGGCGGTGGCGATATTCGGGCCGCGGGCGCCGATTTGTATGGATATCAGGCCGGCCGGCATATTCACGATGATGCCGGGAACCAGAAAAGGAGAGATGCGCCGCGGATTGTCCTGTTCGCTGTAGCGTATGGCGGTGCTCTCTATGGTGCGGATACCGCCTATTCCCGAACCGACGTAGACGCCTACCCGCTCAGCGTTCGATTCATCGATGGCGAGCCCGGATGAGCGAACCGCCTGAATGCCGGCGGCTACCCCGTAATGGTTGAAAGCATCGTAGCGCCGAACTTCGGGGCGACTCATGTATTCGGTCGGATCAAAATCCCGGATCAGACCGGCGATACGGGACGAAAAGTCCGCGATCTTGGGCAATTCCTCATGCGTAGTAATCCCGCTCCTGCCTTCCAGGACCGATTGCCATGCGGTTTGGGGATCATTGCCTACCGGTGTGATCGCACCGGCGCCCGTCACTACTACGCGACGACCTTGCATTTCAGTTACTCCCGACGATCGAGTCTCTGCGACCGGCCGGGCCGGATCGGCTATTCCTCAAGGCGGGCGGAAATGAAGTTGATTGCTTCCTGAACGGTAGTGATCTGTTCCGCGTTCTCGTCGGGAATCTCGGTTTCAAACTCTTCCTCAAGCGCCATGACCAACTCCACCGTATCGAGCGAATCGGCACCCAGATCGTCCACAAATGAAGACTCATTCGTGATGCTGGATTCGGACACGCCAAGCTGCTCGGCGATGATCGCTTTGATCTGTTGTTCAACGTTGCTCATAGAACCAAGTCTCCCAGGAGCCGGGTGCACCCAGCGAAATTCACGAAAACGGCTATTTTAACGGAAGACCGGTCTGTAAGGGCATACCCCCACTCAGGTGCCTGGTAATTCACGTTCGAGTATCAGCCCATCCACAGTCCGCCGTTGACGTGCAGGGTTGCCCCGGTAACGTACGCCGCAGCGGGTGATGCCAGGTAGACGGCGGCGCCGGCGACATCAAGCGGCGTGCCGGCTCGACCAGCGGGAATGCTTGCGGTCATCGCTTTTCTACGCTCGGAAGATACGGCCGCCGTCATGTCCGTTTCAATATAGCCCGGCGCGATCGCGTTCACGGTAATCCCGCGTCCCGCCACTTCCTGCGCCAGCGCCCGGGTAAGGCCGAGCAATCCGGCCTTGGCCGCGGCGTAGTTACCCTGCCCTGGCGCCCCGGCAATCCCGACCACTGATGACAGGTTGATAATGCGGCCGCGGCGGGCTTTCAGCATGCCGCGCAGGCAGGCCTTGCACAGTCGGTACGCGGAATTCAGATTGGTGTTGATGACCTGCTGCCAGTCATCCGGTTTCATTCTCAGCAGCAGATTGTCTTTCGCGATCCCGGCGTTGTTGACCAGTATGGTCGGCATGCTGCCGGCCAGATCGGAAACCAGCGCATGAACGCTTTCATCGGAGGCAACATCCAGCACCATGCCCGCGTTTTCGCGCCCCAGCGTCCGTGAGATCTGTTCGGCGCCCGCGGCTGTCGTAGCGGTGCCGATCACGTCGGCGCCTGCGGCCTGAAACTGACGCGCGATCTCGGCGCCGATGCCGCGCGTGGCTCCTGTAACCAGCGCTATTTCCCCGCGCAGCGAGAACAGTTTGGATTCGGCAGACACGCTAAAAAATTATAGGCGATAGCGTCCGTAATCGCGCTCTGGCATGATTGGAGGAGCTTACCTGGGCAGCTGCCGGACTCCTGCCATGCAATCAAGTTCAACTCCATGCCGATGTTCGTCCGGGGGGCTGGCTCAGCCCTGCCCCCTGCCGGCCGGCCAATGCCACGTATCCAATCGCCTGCATTCCCGTCGCAAACGGCGCGCGAACCGCACCCGCGGCTTTACGCTCATGGAGATGCTGGTGGTGCTTGCCATCATCGGAATCCTGGTAGCGTTAGCAACCGGGGTTTACATAGGCCGCGTCGATGATGCCCGGATTATCCGGGCCCGGGCGGATATCCAGGCCATTGAGGCGGCGCTGGATATCTTTCGGCTGGACAATTTCCGCTATCCGACCAGCCAGGAGGGGCTTGATGTGCTGGTGAACCAGCCCGATAGACCCGACATTCGCTGGCCGCAAGGCGGCTACATGCGTCGCCTGCCGAACGACCCCTGGAACCGTCCGTACTTGTATTCCAATCCGGGGCGGCGTGGCGAGGTCGACATCTATACCCTGGGACGGGATGGCGAAGAAGGTGGTGAGGGACAGGACCGGGACATAGGCAACTGGAATCTCGACCAGCAATCGTGAAGGCCCACCGGCAGGCCATTCAGAGGTCACGCGGCTTTACGCTGATTGAGATTCTGGTCGTGCTGGCGCTAATCGCGCTACTGACCGGGATGGCCGTAATGTCCACCGGCGTAGTCGGTGATCCGGTGACGCGCGAGGCTCGCAGGCTGGCTGCAACCTTGCGATTGGCGGTGGATGAGAGCCGCCTTCAAGGACGGGTGCTGGGTCTCAGGCTCGATTCCGAGGGCTACTCATACCTGGAACTGGTTCCTGGTGACCCCGATGCCGACTCCGGGCTCCACTTCGCCTGGAACCCCCTTACCCGCAAGGGAGCATTAGCGCCCCGCGCCTGGCCGGCGCCGCTGGAATTGGCGTTGACGATCAATGGGCGGACGGCATCGACAAGTGTTTCAAATCGGGCTGTAGCGCCCCAGGTTGTGTTGCTGCCGGAGGGTGAGTTCACGCCGTTTTCGCTACGCCTGGCCGGCCCGCGGGAGGCTGAAGTGATGGTGCGCTTCAGCGCTTCCGGGCAGCTTGATATCCAGGACTCGTGAGAAGGGGATTTACGCTTCTCGAAGTGCTGGTGGCCCTGGCGGTCGTGGCCCTGGGCCTGAGCGCCGCATTCACCGCCATGGGCCAGTCATCCCGGTCGGCGGAGCAACTGCGGGTTCGCACGCTGGCTAATTGGGCAGCCGCCGATGCGCTTACCTCGCTGCGTCTGGCGAACGATTTGCCTGTTGGGGACCCGGCGCGGCAGGAGGAAATCTCGGGAAGGCTCTGGTGGGTGGAATATCGGGTCCAGGAGTCCGCCTTTGAGGCCTTGCGGGATGTCGAGGTAGTGGTGAAGTTGCGGCGCGAGGCCAGGCCGCTTGGAAGCGCTCGCGGAATGGTCCGCGTTGATGAGCAGGCGGTTGAGGGTGAGCAGGAATGACTGCGGCTTCCCGCACGGCCGGATTCACCCTGATTGAGTTGCTGGTTGCGCTGGCAATTTTTGCGGTATTGGCCACGCTCGCTTTCGGAGGTCTGGGCGAAGCGGTAACCCAGTCCCAGCGTCTTGATGCATCACAGCAGCGTTGGGCCGATCTAAGGCGCGCGGTGCGAGTTCTCGAAAATGATTTCGCCCAGTTGCGCGCTCGTCCGGTGCGCGACATCCTGGGCCAATCCTATGATCCTGCTCTTGATGCCTCCGGCAGCGGCGGATTGAGTTTTAGCCGCGGCGGGTGGTTGAATCCGGCCCTGCTGGCTCGCGCCGAGCTGCAGAGGGTGCGCTACAGGCTGATAGACGGCCGGCTGGTGCGGGAATACTGGCCGGTTTTGGACCGTATCGGGGCAACCGACCCGAGTGGCGAGGTGCTGCTGACAGGCATAAGCGAATTCCGGGTGGAATTCCTGCCGGCGAGAACATCGGGGCCTGGCGCCTGGACGGCCTTCTGGCCGCCGCCCGGCACCGCGTCGGTAGAGTCCCTTCCCGCCGGAGTGAAGATCACTTTGGCGATTTCAGGCTCCGGGCGAATCGTACGGTTGATCGAGGTGGGCAGTTGAAGCGGTTAGGGTCTCAGCGTGGCCTGGCGCTGGTGTCCGCGCTGTTGATCGTCACACTGGCTGGAATACTTGCGGCCGGGCGAATGTTCCAGTTACAGCTGGAAAGCCAGGCCTCCAAGGCCCTGATAGGCACGGCCCGCGCTCGCATGATCGCGCTGGGAGTGGAAGACCTGGCATCGGAACTGCTGCTTGCCGATGCCCTGGACAGCGATACGGATCATACCGGTGAGGCCTGGGCGCGCGCCCTTGGCGAGATGAATTTGGGTCCGATGCTGATTCGAGGGACAATGGAGGATATGCAGGGCCGGTTCAACATCAACAACCTGGTCACACCTCAAGGCACGCCGGACATGATCGCGGTGGGCCAGTTTCGGCGCCTGCTTCGGGTTCTGCAACTCGATGAGAATCTGGCCGCAAAGGCTCTGGACTGGATGGATGCCGACAACCTTCCGCAGCCATTGGCCGGAGCTGAAGACGAGGCATATACACGCCTTGATCCGCCCTATCAGGCCCCCAACCGGCCGCTTGAAGATGTTTCCGAGCTTCTGGCCGTGGAGGGATTTGATTCGGTCAGTTTCAGCATCCTGGCGCCGCATATCACGGCCTTGCCGGTGTACGGAGCGGCGACCCCTGTCAACGTGAACACGGCCACCGAGGCGGTTCTGCTTTCACTTACCGACCGCGCCAACCACGCGCAGGTGCAAACATGGGGGCAGTGGCAATTGTCGGGCGGCATAGCCGACCTTCAGGAAGTGACACGCGCCCTGCCCTCCAACATGGCGGCGCGAGTTTCATTGGGCAGCAACTGGTTCCGCCTGCGAGTGATCGTTAGCATGGAGGGGACCCGGTTCTTCCTGACCAGCCTCCTTGACCGGACATCCGGCGAGATCAGGACCCGCTGGCGCCGTCAGGGCCTGCCGGCCGAGGCGTGGTACGCGCAGGTGGAAAGCTAGGGCTATGGAATACCTGGTCATCCGCCTTGGCGATCCGGAAGCAAACGCTTGCTGGCAAGTCGTTGATTCCCACGGTGCGCCGCTGCCGCAATGCGGGGCAGGAGAACTGGCGCAGGCCGCGGCCATCGCCGAGGGCAGGAAGGTCGTGTTGCTGGCGCCGGCGGGCGAGGTGTTCAGGGCCAGCCTGGAATTGCCCGCGCGGGGTCGCCGGGCGGCGGTAAAAGGCGCTCGCTACGCGCTTGAGGACCGCATCGCGGGCGATGTTGAGGAAATGCATTTTGCCTTCGGGCCTGCCACCGGCGACAGCCTGGATGTTGCCGCCATTGAACGCCGGCGGCTTACCGAGTGGTTGAGCCGTTGTTCGTCCAAAGGTCTGACGCCGGTTGCCGTTTACGGCGAGGGCGATACATTACCTGAGCTGCCCAACGCCTCCATCGCGATGTTGGAACAGGACACCCTGCTCGTGCGCAATGGCGGCGGCCAGGTCGCATCAGCCGAACCGGGAGAGTTGGCTTCGCTGGTGGACATTCTGTGCGCCGAGCTTGCCGATGAAGAAGCCTCGCCGTTCCGCCTGGTGATCTATTGTGAACCCGCGCTGGAGAGCGCCGCGCGCAACGCGATGGCGCAACTGGCCGGCCGCGAGGTGGAGCTGCGGTTGCTGGAAAGCGGCGTGATGGCGCACATGGCTGCGGAGGCCTTGTCAGGCCGGGGAGTCAATTTATTGCAGGGTGAATTCCGCCCGCGCGACGACCAGCACCGTTCATTCCGCAATCTTTGGGTGAGCCTGCTGGCCGTGGCGCTCCTCTACCCTGCTTTCCTGGCGCTTGAGGGCTGGCGCGCGCAAAAGGAGTACGAGGCGGTGGCAGAGGCGGTGGATGCCGGCCTGGGGAGGTTGATGCCGGAGGTGACGGGGCGCGCAAACCTACGGGCGGAATTAAGGCGCCGGATCGTCACCGCCGACTTGTCCGCGGCAGCCAACAGCGATGAGTTTCTCGGGCTGGTGGAGGCGCTGGAGAACAGCGGTGGCGAAAGGGTGCAGGTGCTGGGTCTGAACTACGGTAACGGCTCGGCCCGGGTTCAAGTGCGGGCAACGGACATGGAAACACTGGATGAGACTCGGCGGCGGCTGGTATCAAGCGGCTATTCGGTATTGGTCCAGACAGCGGTGCCCGAATCCAACGGAGCTGTGGTGGGGGAACTCAACCTTAGCGATGAACAGGATCGCTGAATTCTGGCAAGGTCGTGCGGCGCGCGAGCGAGCGTTGCTGTTGGGCCTGGCCGTCCTGGTGCTGGGCGCCGTGTGGTTTTTTGCCGCGGTTGGACCGCTCCTGAATTGGGTCGCCTTCCACCAGCAGGGACGGGATTCGGAACTCGCCATGCTGGAGCGGGTGAACCGCATAAGCGGCCGGATGGAGAGTCTGCCTCCCCCGAGGCCCCGCTCGGATACTTCCCTGCTGCTGCTTGCCAACGGCTCATTGCGAGACGCGGGTTTGGCCGGCTACCTTGAGGAAGGCAATGCGGACGGCGAACGACGGGTTCGCCTTCGTTTGCGCGATGCGCCGTTTGACCAGGTGAGTGTCTGGCTGGCGAGATTGGCGGTTCAGGACGGGATCCATACGGTAAGCGCCGATATCGAGCCGGCCACCCCGAGCGGCCATGCCCAGGTCAACGTGGTGCTCGAACGCACCAACTGATCGGCGCCGGGAGCGAGGGCATCCTGCCCTCGACGAGGGCGGGACGCCCTCGTTCCCAGGGGAGCGGGACGCCCTCGTTCCCAGGGGAGCGGGACGCCCTCGTTCCCAGGGGAGCGGGACGCCCTCGCTACTTCAAGACTTCGCGGAAGGCGCTGTGCCAGGGAAAGTAGAGCGCAGTTCGTATGGGACGGTCTTCGCGCGCCTGAATGGCGAGACGGTAGCGTTCAAGTTGCGGCGCGTACCGGCGTTCCTCCTCGTCGAGAAAGGCGCCCAGGTCGCCGCCTTCGTGGCGGGAAGTCTTGTAGTCCACGATCCAGCGTTCTCCCTCATGGACAAAGCTGCGGTCAAGAATCAGGCTGCGCGTGCGCCCGTCTTCCAGTAATGAAAGCGGAAGCTCGCTGGCGGCATCTTCGTGCGACTGCAGCGTCCAGCGGCCCCTGTCATCCTCCAGCGTATTCAACAGCGCAAGTTCAACGTCCGCCGTCAATGATTCCAACTCGTCGGCCGGTACCCCTTGGAATTGCAACATTCGTTGAGTACGCGAACGTAACGCCACAAGGCGCTCCCTCGAATACGCCTCGGGGCCTTCTTCAGCGATTTCCTGCAGCCAGCGGTGCACCGTCAGCCCCAACACCCGCGCCCGTTCACCGGCCCACACATACGAAGGTGATTGAATCTCCTCCGGGCTGGGCGCGATCTGGGGCGCCGGCGGCTCAGGCGGCATCCAGTTGTCCGCAACGCGCTGGATCTCGGGATTAACGAACCGGCGATTTCGCGCGCTGCTGCGTTTTGCGGGCAAAGTGTCGGGGGCCTCAGACTCGAACAAGTCTTCGAAGGCCTTTTGCAGATCGGCGGCCATGGTTCGCGCCGCTGGTTTGAATTCGCCCGGCCCTTCCGAGTCCTCCTCTCTGGCGAGGCCGACAAGCAGGTGCAAGTGGGACCGCGCGCGAGTCGTAGCCACGTACAAGAGCCGCTTGCGCTCTGCATCCTCGCGGGCATTCTCGAGTTTATCCAGGTACTCGTATACGGCGTCCCGATCGTTTCTTCGCTTTGATGGAGGTACGGCCAACAAGGTTGAAGCACCCTTGTCCGGCGGCAACCAGCTCTCACCGGGCGGCGGCTGCCACCAGCGCAGTACCGGCGCCGTCCTGCTGCGGATGCTCCGCCCGAGGCCCGGCAGGATTACGGAGTCGAATTCCAGCCCCTTGGCCTTGTGCATGGTCATTATCTGCACCTGTGCGCCGGTTTCCGGGTTGGCCACGAATTCGTCAGTCAGTTTGAGCGTCCGGGATACGGCGTCATCGATCTGACTACCCCGGCTCACTTCGGCCAGGCTGTCGAGGAATTCCGTGGCGTGACGCGCCGAATTCTCGTCGGTATTGCCCGCGGGCCCTCCCAAGGCCAGCCAGGTTCCTTCCACCCAACTGCGAAAATCCAGTTGTCCTCGAAGGCGTAGTGACTGTTCCAGTACCGGGACGACTCGGGCCAGGCGATTGCGTCCATCCGTACTGAGTCTGCGGACCCGTTCGGAATCGCCCAGGAGGTCCCGGATTGTGTCGCCCGGCGCATCATGACAAAGTCTGTGCAGATCCTTGAGCGTGAGGCCGCACCACGGTGCGCGCAGGACGGCTAACCAGGCAATCCGGTCGGACGGTTGCGCCAGGGCGCGGGCGATTGCCGCCAGGTCCTGGACAATGCTGAAGCGCTTGCGCCGGTCGAACTCGGTTCGGCCGACCGCAATGCCGGTCTTGCCCAAGGCGTGGCTGACTTCCTCGCCGTGGGTCCGGCTGCGGACCAGGATACCGATCATGTCGTCGGGGTGGTCCTTAAGGGTCGCACGTACGATCTGCTCGACGATTGCCACTTCCGACTCGTGATCGCCCTTGCGAAAATAGTGAAGCTGGACATCGGCCTTTGCGCTACTTGCCTCGGGCGCCGGGTTGCACGGCGTGTAGGAAACGGTGCCCATCAGCGTGTCGCCCTGCACCGGAAAAACCCTGGGGAAAATATTGTTGAACCAGGCCACTAGCTTCGGCGCTGAGCGGAAGTTGACGGTGAGCCGGAGCAGATCGGGCCGCAGTGCTCCCAAGCCGTGATCGCAGACTCGCAAGTAGCCACGGACATCGGCCTCCCGGAAACCGTATATGGATTGCATGGGGTCTCCAACCATGAACACCGTGCGGCCGTCGCCTTCCTGCCACTCTCGAATCATTTGCTGCAGCAGGTCGAGCTGCGTGCGCGAGGTATCCTGGAATTCATCCACAAGGATGTGGCGCAGCCGCGCATCAAGCCGTTCGGCCAGGAATGACGGTCGATCGCCCTGCCCCAGGGCCTTGAGAGCCGCCTGACTGACTTCCGTGTAGTCGGTTTCTCTGCCTTGCGCGAACAGCACCTTCAACTGAGCAAAGGCGCCCCGCAAAACGCGCATGACCGACTGCACTAATTGCAGGCGGCCTTCTTGGTAGGCCGGCGCCTGAAGGGTTCGCAGGCGTGCCAGCCGCTCGCGAAAATCCGTGGATTCCCGAATCGCCTGTTCCAGTTTCGTGCTCAATTTTTTCTTGAACCGCGCACGCCATTCGTTCTTCTGCGTAAGCAGGTCCTCAGCTGCGCGGCCCCATCCGGAAAGCGCATCGGGATCCGAAGGGTCATTCGGTTCTTCAGTTAATGCCCAGTGCTCGGCGAAGACCTTCTCAAATTCACCACGGTATTTCCCCAGGTTCTCCAGCATCCGGCCGGTCTCGCGCTCTACCAGAGCGCGGAGCGCTGCATTGAGGGCCTCGGCATTGCCACCGGCTCCCAGAAGCGGCAGCCACTGTTCGCGCTTGGCCAGCATTCCGGCGATGAGTTCAGTGAACTGCTGCCCGTTTCCGTCCAGGTGCCGAAGCAGGGTCTGCACATCCCGGTCGCCTTGCCGAATCCCGTCATACAGTAGCGTGCGCGCCGCCAATTGGTAGAGTGGCGCCGCATCGGCTCGGAGCTTGCCCAGCGCCCCGCCCCCGCTGGAGACGGGTGAACTCACCGCCAGCCAGGAACCCAGGGAGTCGATGGTGATGATGCGCAAGCGCGCCGGGTTGTCGGGCAGGTCCCAGCCCCGTTTGCGCGATTGCTCCAGCACGCGCCGTGCAAGCTGCAGGCTAAGCTGACGGTGCGGGGGCACGTTCCCGCTGTCGGAGACCGCCTCGCGCAAGCTCCGGGCTACGCGCTCGCGCATTTCCGCGGCTGCCTTGCGCGTGAAGGTAATCGCCAGCACTGCGTCGGGTTCGTTTTCCCGCCCGAGAAGGCGCAGGTAGCGCTGGACCAGTATCTCGGTCTTGCCCGATCCCGCCGGCGCCTGCACGATGAATGAGCGCTCCGGATCCAGCGCCCGTTCCCGTACCGCCTGGTCAGCCGGCGCCTTCATGCCTGCTCCAGTTCCTGGATGCGGCTCAATACCTGGTACTGCTTGCGCGCACCATCCTCGTAGGAAAATATTTCGACTCGAGCGTCGCCCTGGCACAAGTCAAACGCCGCATTCTGCAGCGCATGTCGCCAGCCCTCCAAAAGGTCCTGCCAGGTCGAGTACTGCTTGAAGTCCCGATGTTTGGATATAGGTTGCAGTTTCGGCATCTTCTCCTTTCCTGGAATTTGGAACTTCGGATCGCAAATGCCCCTCACCACGAGCTCTTTACCGGACAGGAACACATACGCGACGCCTGACACGCCTTGTGTGGCCAGCGCGTACGCGGGAAGCTGGCTGGAGCGCAGTCGTTCGGGATTGAGCCCGGAGAGCGAGAGCTCTCGCCCGGTCTTGTAATCCAGCACCAGGGGGCCTGCCTCGGAAGTCGGCTGATCGACTCGATCCAGCCTCATCCGCAGGGTGACGGGCCCCAGGATCAATTGCGCCTGGTCTTCCAGCTTCTCAACACTGAAATCGCCGCGTTCAAGGTCAAGATGAACCCAGTCAAGCGCCAGCTGAACTGCCCGTTCGCGCTCCAGGCGCAACAGCCCGAGCACCAGAGGTCGAACGCCCGGTGGCTCGTCCTTGGGGATTTCCGCCGCCCATTCTTCCAGGCTGCGGGCCAGGTCGGGCAATGCGGCTCCCAGCGATGCGGCGTCGCCATGCTCGGTGTAAAGACGGCACAAGAGCTTGTGCATGATGTCTCCGCGGTCCAGCGGGCTAATTCCGTCCCAGGGTGTCGGAAATTCGCTCGCGTGCAACCGGAACTCGGCGAACGCGCGAAACGGATTCTTGAGTTGATGATCCATCAGGCGTGTGCCGCCGCTGATCTCTTCGTCTGCCTGCAGGGGAGGCGCCGGATCGTCCTGGAGTTTCTCCAGCGACGCGCTGGCACGAAGGGCTTCGACGTATGGGGCAGTTTCTTCCGCCTTGACCACGCTCGCGTGATCGAGCTTGCGAAACCCTGCAATCAGTGGGCTGTAGGTCGTGGCCACACCTTCTTCAGCAACTTTGGACCAACTGAACACGACTTCGTCGGCGCTGTACAGCAATGCCGCGGTCTGCCGGCGAGCCTGCTCCAGTGCCGCCTGGGCGCTTGCCTGGGGCATTTGCAAACGCCGTTGCAGACCGAGGGGAAGCAGCGGTGCGGGCCGGATCGCCCTTGGCCACAGGTTCGCGCCCGCGCCTGCCACCCATAAGCGCTCGAAGTGCATTCCCGCCGACTCCTCGATCGGCAGGAGTTCCACGGCCTGGTCGGGACCCTGGGGTTGGAATTTGCGTTGCCGCGCCATCGTGCCCAATCGGGAAAGCGCTACCGGGAGCGGTACCGGCCGGGTGGAAACGGCGTCGCAGCCGCCGAAATCCGACAGCAGGCGGGCCCAGGCTTCAACCGCCTGCTGCTCGCTGCTGACCAGCGGCCGTGAACCCGGCCAGCCCAACTCGCGCAAGAACGTGGTGAACACTGCGGCCCAGGTCCGGTAGGAGTGCGCCTTGCCCTTTCCGCGCGCTTCTCGTGATGCTCTCCAGCCTTGCTGAAGTGCTTCGGCGAGGATGGGTGCTCCTCGACCGGCCAGGGCCATCAACTGGGTATGGGCAATCTCGCCGCCCACCAGTTTCTCCCGTATCTTGCGCTCAAGACGCGCACGCGCGCCGGCCTCCTTGTTCGACCCGCGCAGGTAGGCGCCACGCAATACCCGGCTGGCGATTTCGAAGTTGATCGCCATGGGTAGAAGGTGCAGCAGGTCCAGCGCCATTTCCGCTGGCCCGATATCGTCCAGGGATTGCGCTTCGGCGCTGTTCAACGGAGCATCCTGCGGAAAACCTCGCGTTTGCCAGGCCGGCTGCATGCGGTCCAGCAGGACACGGCGCGCTCGTGCCGCGCGATCCTGAAAATCGAGAAGAACAACGCCTGCGTTACCCTCGCAAGCCCAGTTTGCGGCCGCTTGCAGCTCCTCGTCGGCGGTTTCGTATTCGATCCGGCAGACCTCCGCCTTCCCGGTAGCCCGGGGGCCGTCAATAGCGGAAACGCCGGCCGACCGCACGACTTCAATCAGACCGGCCTGCGGCGGCGGCAAGGGGCCGTCGAGCCCGAGCAAGAATACCGGCCCGCCTGCAGAAATCGCTCCCGTCAGCAAGTCCTGCGCCAGGAGTTGCGGGAGCGCTGCAGGCTCCAGCCAGCTTCCTGGCGTGCGCAATTCTTCGAAGCGCCCAACCCAGCGCGCGAATCGTCGTTCGTCCTCACCCTCAACCTCGGAACGCAAGCGCTCAAGGCCCAATCCATACTCAAGCGCCAGGTTCCAGCTCTTGCGGGCCAAGTCTGCATTTTGCTCCAGATCGAAGCCCTGCACCGCGTCCTTCCCCAGGGCCTGTTCCCACAGCATCAGGGATCCGTGTGACGACAGCAACGCGAAGCCGCCGGCCTTTCCTTCGCGCAGCAAGGATTGCTCCCACAAGGACCGCATCCATTCCTGCCATGAGAGAACTGTCGGCCGTCGCCATACGGTTGCGTCGGCTGCCCGGCGCCACTGCCCGTAACGAAAGCGAATGCGCCGCGCCAGTCTTGTGGTGCGGGTTATCGCCATTGCCCCTCTGCGGAGTGCGGGGAACAATTGCTCTGCGAGGATTTCCTGGTAGGAGGGCGGGTTCACCAAAAAGAGTTATATGCGGGCCTGCCCTAAAGGTTAAGCTACGCTCGCTCAAATGCCAATTCGCTCAAGGCGTATGGAATACCCGCTGCTCCTCGAACCGATAACGCTGGCCGGCCGGTCGGTGCGAAACCGTGTGGTTCACGCTTCGATGAGCACGCGCTTTTCTCAGCACCAGGAGATTCATCCGCGCATGGTGCGTTATCACGCCAACCGCGCCGCCGGCGGAGTGGGAATGATCGTCACCGAGCCGTTGAATGTGCTTCCCTGGCAGCAGCGTTCGCACCGCCCTGCCCTGTTCGAGCCGAATAGCCGCGACGTGCTGGCCCGCTGGGCGGAGAGCGTGGAGAGCAAGGGATGCCGGCTGCTCGGCCAGTTCCAGGATTCGGGCCGGGGCCACCGGGAGGCGGGAAGATCTCAGGAGGCGTGGGCGCCGTCTGCGCTTCCCGATGACTTGAGCTGGACCATGCCACGGGAGATGCCTCGGCACCGCATACACGAGGCGATCGAACAATTCGGCAAGGGCGCCCGGCGCCTGGAGGAAGCCGGCTTCAGCGGGGTGGAACTCTCGGCCGGACATGGCCATCTCTTCCATCAGTTCCTGTCTCCGGCCGCCAACATCCGGGATGACGAATACGGCGGCGACCTGGAAGGAAGAACTCGTTTTCTGGTAGAGATGATTCAAATAATATCAAGCACTTGTAAGAGTAATTTCATTATTGGATTAAAACTTCCGGCCGATGACGGAATCCGGGGAGGCGTCGATCATTCGGAGGCTGCCCGTATCACTGCGCGCCTGGCCGGGATCGGTGGCTTCCATTACCTGGTCTATTGCGACGGTTCCCACTCCAATACGCTGGAGACCCACGTGCCCGACATGAGTTATCCGCGTGCTCCGTATGTGGACGGACACGCCAAGATCGCCGCCAACGCTCCGGATGTCCCGCTCATGGCCCTGGGCCTGATCACGGACCCTGCGGAGGCCGAGGGCATATTGGCGGCCGGCAAGGCGCAGATGGTTGCGCTGGGACGGCCCCTGGTCACCGACGCGGCCTGGGTCAAGAAGGCGGCCGAGGGCCGGCAGTCGGAGATTCGCTACTGTGTGTCCTGCAATACCTGCTGGGCCACTATCGTCGAGCGCCGTCCGATTGCCTGTGACAACAACCCTCGACTGGCGCAGCCCGACGAAGTGGACTACTGGCCGCAACCGGCAAAGCGCAAACGGCGCGTGGTGGTGGTGGGAGCGGGCCCTGCCGGTTTGGAGACCAGTTGGGTGGCTGCCGCGCGCGGTCATCAGGTGGATATCTTCGGGGCATCCGAACGGCCGGGAGGCAAGGCTTGGCTGCACGCGCAGCTCCCCGGGGGCGAGAATGTCAGCAGTGTGTACGACTACCAGGAAATGGCCGCGGCGAAGGCGGGTGCACGGCTTCATCTGGGTTTCCGCGCAAGTGCCGGGGACGTGCTGCAATGCGAGCCCGACATCGTGGTGCTAGCCGGCGGGGCTACTATGTTGTGGCCCGATTCATGGCCTGCCGACTGGCGCGATTTCGTCTTAGACGTCCGTGAGGTCAGCCGTGAAATGCTGGATCGGCCCGACGAGAACATTGACGGGACGGCCGTGCTGTGGGACCAGGATCACACCCTGGCCACCTACGCGGCGGCCGAACTGCTGGCGCAGCGTTTCGCCCGGCTGGTGATCGTAACTCCTCGAGATCGGCTGGCCAGCGACGTGGGCCTGGTTACACGCCAAGGTATCTACCGGCGACTCTACGGCATGCCGAACGTGGAGGTGGTTCTGCTCTCTGACATCCACGCCGATTCGGCGCTCGATGAAGGCCGCGTCAGCTACCGTAACGTGCTCAACGGATCCCTCACGGAGATCAACGACCTGGCCCTGCTCACCTGGTCCGGCAGCCGCGTACCCAATGATGATCTGGCGGATCCGCTCCGGGCCGAGGGACTGGAAGTACTGTGCGTAGGCGACTGCGACATGCCCCGCACGCTGCTCGCCGCTACCGCCGACGGCCACGCCCTGGGCCGCGAACTCTAACCTGGGAGTTTTCGCAGCAGGCGCCACTGCGCTTACACGCAGGGAACAGGCAGGGAACAGGCTGGGAACGAGGGCTTCCAGCCCTCGACGAGGGCAAGATGCCCTCGTTCCCAGGTTGTTCCATGCAAGCGAGGGCATCCTGCCCTCCACCGGAAAGGCGCTTGGCGCGGACGGATTAAGCCGCGTGCTTGCTGGTAACCGCCTCGCGCAATCCTTCGAGAAGCCCTTCCATATGCGCCATCCGTTCCCGGAGCTTACCCACTTCTTTTCCCAGAAGCGAAAATTCGGAACGCAGGTCGTTGCCCTGCCCGGTCATTTTGCCGCGTAGTTCCGTGCCCTGCCTGACGATTTCGCCGCGCAGCTCCTCGCCCTGCCTGATGATTTCGTTGCAAAACTCCTTGCGCAGGCCAGTCAGGTCTGCGCGGAGCCAAGCAAACAGGCCTACGAGAAGCGTTGCCAAGGCAACTTGCCCGATCCAGTCCATGCCGCAAGTTTACCCGTAGCCGCAGGCCGAAAAATCCGAAAATCGCGCAGGATTGTCCATAAATCCATAAGCGGGTTCGAGCCAGTTGCGAAAGCAGCTATTTCCCGGAGGGCATTTTGAGCGCTTTGGAAATCGGCGCAAGAATTTCCCAAATTTTCGTTCGCGCTTCGGGCGGTGCGTCTTGATCTAGAGAAATCCGCACGTGGAAGCGCAACTCACAAACGGCTCCCAAGAACGCACCTCCCTTAAGAATTCTCGCCAGCAACGCGTTTTCGCGATAGATAGCTTGCGAAGGACGCGCATGCCCCTAGCATGAATACGGCTTCGTCCATGCCTACCTTGGCGTTTGCACTATCCAGTAGCGCGTGCCGAATACCTTGTTGGTCCGATGTGTACCCATAAAGCTTGCCAAGCGCTTCTCTGAGTGCGGGATGGAGCATTCCCTGTTTTTCTATCGATTTAAGGGCAGGCTTAAGAGTCTTTGAGGCCTGAGGATCGATTCTTCGTGCTACGGACTCCACGGCATGGATGCTTTCCCGGACTCCCCCGGCCCAATCCCGCTGACTAATACTCTGCGCAGCACTTTGCAAATGAGAGGTGCTCGCTAACAACCCGGCTTGGCGCAGCGTTTGCAGGGACTCGATCAGTGCAGTTCCCTCTACCGAGGTGGTCACCGGAAAGATCGTTGGTGGTGGGCCTGAGTCGATTGTGTAGGCCAGCCCACAAATCTCAAACACACGCTTGAGGTCGTGAATAAACTGTAGCGGACAATTTCTATCACGCATGATGAACTGAAGACGATCGAATACCCGGTTGAATGAATCGTGCTCGATATGTCCACGAAGCTCTGTTCGATTTCCATTAAGGCCATTGCGCCAATCGTCCAGAGCCAGATCATCAAAGAAACAATGCATTTTCCTTAGAATTTTTTCCCAGGCGCCAGTAAGGTATCTTCCGGGCATACCGTCTTGTGTGGAATTCTCCAGAAAAAAGTAGAGAAGATTCCAAATCTGCGTGCGGGCACTATTGCTCAATTCTTCGAGCTGTAACGGCCCTGGAAGTTCTTCGTAACCTTGTGCTTGAGAAAAGCTCAGTTTCCCAACGTCGCGAACATGTGTCGCTCCGGCCATTCGGGTTACGTTGGCTCGCTGGCGCGCGCGCCGCGCCGCCCGGCGCAAGGCCGCCTCCGCGCTGGCGAAATCCGGATCGCTGCTACTGCCGCTCTTGGTTTGTTCCGGTGGTTTCACGTCCCGATGGCCTCGTCTACCAGTAGTGGAGTGGTGCCCGAATTATCGTACACGGCCCAATCATCGACTATCTTCTTGAATAACTGATCGAAGTTCCGCCAGCCTGCGTGGAATCTGCGGCGAATGGCCTCTTCCGGCACATCGTGCCCTCCCTCCGCAACCCGCTGTGCAACGCGTTCAATCGCCATTTCAGGTGTTGGTAACCTGAGGAAGAAGAGTTTTACGCGATAGCCCCCATTTCGCCATTCGGGAATCCAGCGGGCATAACGCCGACCACTCAGAGTGGTCTCAAAGGCAAAACTGCGCCCCTTGTTCGCATGTTCCCGGATTTGCTTTACCATCAATTTGCCAGCCTGAACCGCTAATGGAGCCGGATTGAATGGGCTCAGCCCTGCGGCAATCAGGTCGGCATTGACGAAATACGGGCGATCGGCTTCATTCGGCAAGAATTCCGTTGCAAACGTTGTTTTGCCGGCGCCATTTGGACCGGCAATTATCAGTATTTTCTTGTCGGCCATTTCTTTTGAACGGGTCACGAGTGGTTTGCCTGGCAGTTGGCATGTACGAATACTGACGCTTGCGAGTGCAATGACTTACATGAACGGGCGAACTGTCGTGTTGGACTGCATGTAGCAGTAGGACATCATCCAGTAGAGGTTGATGCCGATACGCTCTGCTCTCGGTTCGGTGAAGATGTAGCCGTGAGATTCGATCTCGTCGCCCTTGTATTCCAACACATAGAGCACCAGCACGTCGCGGGTGAAGGCGTCGTTGTAGTTGTTCAGCGGCCAATCGACATTCGAAAGCCGGATGCCCAGCTGCCGGCCGTCTTTGGTGGTTACGCGCGCCGATCCGCCCCGGTCATGCACCATCAATCCGTCGTAGCGCTTGTATTCCTCGTCGCGGCCCCCGCTTACGCCCGGGACGTCGATGTAGCAACTCATCATGCGCGCGGCATGCAGCTTGTATGCGCCGCCCGGATGCTCCCTTCCGCCGGGCGCCGTGAGCCACATTTGCTGTTCGCCCAGGACCGATTCGGATGCCCAGGCGGGGCATACGCCTTCTGCCTGGCCACGGAACTGCGCTGCTTCCCGTGTCCAGTAAACCACGCAATCAGGCGGCTCTTCCGGACGTTGGGTGACTCCCCCGCCCTCGTGCATGGGATTCAGGCTCTCGACTGGACGGCTCCAGACTTCCATTTGTGTCGCCCCCTGTTCGTTGTCGGGGGACAGGACCAGTGCGCCGGCACGCGTCAGCCGGGAGTAGTCGCCGCTGGCGAATTCGCGGTAGGCCAGCAGCATGGAATCGGCGCCACCGACCCGGTCCACGCGAATTTCGATGCGATCATGCAGTTCGTCTTCCAGATAGCCGATGCGACGGTCGAAGTAGACTTGGTTGTAGTTGTCGTAAACGCGTGAAAGCAGCTCGGCGATGACCAGCGCATTGCGCTCGGTGGGCGTGGAATCCTGTCCCTGTGCCAGGGCTGGGCCGGTCGTCATCAAACACGCCAAGACTGCAAGCATAGCCAGGCAAATGGAGAAGCCCTGCGAGCGAGGGCGTCCCGCCCTCGACGAGGGCAGGATGCCCTCGTTCCCAGCGTGTTCCTTGCGCGTCAGCGCAGCGGCGCCTGCTGCGAAAACTCCCAGGTCACTGACGTCACGCTTATCCATGTTCTACCTCCAGATCCACGAGTTCGTAATAGGTCATCATGTAGCCGTACACGGCGCCGCGCAGGAAAATGTAGTGCCCGTCGGCGGTGCACCAGATGTCATACGGAGGGTGTTCGTTCGGGAGCCCCGCCGTGCTGCCGAAGCGGAAATGCAAGGCGTCGAATTCGCCGGCGCCGACGGTGATCTTCTCTTCGCCGACGAACTCGATTGAAGGTCTGATTCGGAACAGCAGGGGGCCGGTAGCGCCGCGATGATCGGGCGAGGAAAGCAACAGCTGCTCAAAGCTCTGTACGCCGGGTCCCTTGCTCAAGTCAAACAGTTTCAACACCCAGGCATCGCAGATGATGGCGTGATCGACAAATGCACGGGGCCGCTCGATCAAGCTCATCTTCTGGGATACGCGGCCTTCGATTGCAGTATAGGTTTCGCACTCGGCCTCATCTTCCGAGAAACGGAACCAGCCGCTGCCCATGAAGCGGTCGCCGACCGAAATGCGCACGAAACAGTCCAGCGGATGCCAGGCTTCGTCCAGGGTCAGCGCTGTGTTGCGCATGACACTCGGACGATCGTCGATTTCGCTTTGCGCCATGCAGGTTCGGTGCCCGTCGGAATGAACGGTGATGGTGAATCTCTCCCGGCCCCGTTCCTGGTCCATACGGTCCGGTTTCTTGCTCAAGTAAGTAATACGGCCGTGATAGTTCACATGGTCAACTTGAAGAATGTCGCTCATTTAAGGGTCCTCCCGTTCAGGTTGCAATTCGCGGCCAGGCCGCGGCTGGTATCGTGTCACGCGAGTACACAATCAATCCATCACAGCGTGTCCGCGCCGCGGCACAAGCACGGTTCGATCGAATAGGCACACGACGTCGCCATGCTGGTTGCGGCCGGTGGTGCGCACCGTAACGATTCCGGCGGTCGGTCGCGATTTCGAGGGCCTTTTTCGCAGCACCTCGGATGACCCGTACAGGGTATCGCCGATGAACAGCGGATGCGGCAGGCGGATATCCGTCCAGCCCAGGTTGGCAAGGGCCTTCTCGCTGACGTCCGATACGCTCATTCCAACCAGGACCGAGAGCGTCAGCGTGCTGACGATCAGCCGCCGGCCGAATTCGGACCGGGCGCCGTACTCCTTGTCGAAGTGCAGCGGATGGGTGTTCATGGTCATCAGCGTGAACCAGGTGTTGTCGGTCTCGGTCAGGGTGCGGGCCGGGGAATGCTCGTACACATCGCCTTTGCGAAACTCTTCGTAGTAACGTCCACCTGAGCGCCGCACAACGCGGCCCTTTGCCGGGCCCTTGCCGCTGGCGCTGGAAATTACAGGTCCTGACAGTGGATGAATACTGGATCGGCGGCGAACTGGCGAAATTCGCCGGCCAGTTCACCCACAACGGCCGATTGGATGTCTTGGCCGAATTTCTCCATGCTGTTGAGGTCGATTACTTCTACATACTGATAGGGAGGTTCATCAGTGCCCCCCAAAAGGCCCACCGAGCGCAACACACGGAAGCGGTCCACCGACGGCAGCCGGTTGACTTCCACCAGGTCGCGGCTGCGCGCCCACGCCTGGTAATCGGCGGGGTCGGCGTTTTCCTTGAGATTGAACAGCACAACGACGCAATCCATTTTCAGTTCTCCTGATTTTCGCCAGAGGCGTCGGGTGGGGATTCCTGGCCGGAATCGTCGGCCGCCTCTTCAAGGTCGGTAACCAGTTCTTCCACGGCCTCGGCGTTCTCTTTTTCCTGCGGCGGCAGGGGCGTGGTCTGGCCGAAGTGGGCGCGCACCGCGGATTGCGTGGCTTCGTCAAGCCGGTAGACGCCGGTAACGGAGAGCGGGAAGCTGGAGAACGAGCCGTTCTGCACCTGCAGGCGCTCCCCGGGATTTCCGCAGACCCGTCCGGTGGTTGAGGAGAAATGGATGCCGTAGGCATGGCGGAGATCCATGGACGGAGGTGACACCTCCACGTGGTACACGCGGCGGCGGCCCTCCATAACGAGCAGATTGCTGTCGTTCAGCACTTCGAAGTTGTCGACGCGCTGTTGGTAAAAGCAATCGGAACTGGCCGCGCTGTGCGGGAAACGGGCGAATTTTGAGGGAGCGGACGCGACCGACCTTTCTCCGCCCGTGGGAGTGCAGGAAATGAGCAACATGCTCGTCAAGGCCGCAATGGCGGCTGGCAGGATCATTCGCAGGCAACGCTTCGACGAGGGCAGGATGCTCGTCCCAGGGTGCGCAATGGCGGCTGGCAAGATCGCAGGCCGCCATCGTATCGCCGAGGGCAGGAGGCCCTCGTTCCCAGGGTGCGCAATGGCGGCTGGCAAGATCGCAGGCCGCCATCGTATCGCCGAGGGCAGGAGGCCCTCGTTCCCAAAGCTTACAAGTGTGTCGCGTTTGTTCATCAGTCAACTCCTCCAGGATTCGGTCCGAGGGCCACCGGCCGGCTATCTGATTGGGACCACTCGCTCCAGGAGCCCGGATACAAGGCCGAGCCGGGCAATCCCGCCAGTTCCATGGCGAATAGGTCATGGCAGGCGGTAACGCCCGACCCGCACATTACGCAGGCCTTGGCGGGCTCGACGCCGTCGAGCAATTCGAGATAGCGCTTGCGCAGCTCGTCGGGCGGCAGGAACCGGCCATTAGCATCTAGGTTCTCTCGGAAAAACGCGTTGACGGCGCCGGGCACATGGCCTGCCTGGGTGTCCAACGGCTCCGAAAGGCCCTGGTAGCGGGCCGCGTCTCTTGCGTCCAGCATCCGCATGTCGCCGGACAGCACGGCACGCTCCACTTCCGGCAGGCCAACGACCGGACGGCGGTTGCCTCCGAGGGGATATTCGGTTGCCTCGATAAGCGGCGCGCCGCTTTCCTGCGGAAGGTTCTCCTCTTCCCAGGCTTGCATTCCTCCATCCAATAGTCCCGCGCGCTCGTGGCCCATCCAGTTCAGTATCCACCACAGACGGCCGGCGATCGCGCAGCCCAGGTTGTCGTATGCCACCACCAGCGTATCCGGAGTAATGCCCCAGCTTTCCAGGGTGGCGGCGAAATCGGCGGGATCCGGCAGCGGATGGCGCCCGCCTTCCCGCGACGCATGTCCGGCCAGATCGTGGTCGAGATGCGCATACGGAGCTCCGGGAATGTGACCGGCATCCCATAGAGCCCGCCCTCCGGCCGGATTCATGAGGTCGAAGCGGCAATCCACAGCCCGGGCCTCACCGGCCTCGATTGCGGCGTGCAGTTCGGAAGGGGTTACCAGCAATGCGGCCATTCAGGAATTCTCCAGCGCGGCTTCCAGTTCGGGAACGATAGCAAATAAATCTCCCACCAGTCCGATGTCCGCGATCTCAAAGATCGGCGCCTCCGGATCCTTGTTGATTGCCACGATCACTCCGGCATCCTTGATTCCGGTCAGGTGCTGGATGGCGCCGGAAATGCCGATGGCGAAATACAAGCCCGGTGCGATGATTTTGCCGGTCTGCCCAACCTGCATGTCGTTTGAAACGTAGCCTGCGTCCACGGCCGCGCGCGAAGCTCCCACCGCGGCCCCCAATCGATCCGCCAGTTGGTAAAGAATAGAGAAGTTCTCCGAACTGCCCAACGCCCTGCCGCCGGACACGACCACATCGGCGCTTTGCAGGTCCGGGCGTTCCGACTCGGCAGATTTCAGTTCCACCCAGCGTGTGTGTTCCGGCAACTCAACATCGAGGCTCACTTCCTCAATCCCGGCCTCACCTCCTTCGGCCGCGGCCGGCCAGGAAGCTAGGCGCGCCGTGCCAACAACGATATGATCGGCCGGCGCCTCCACGGTTAGTACGGCATTGCCTGCATAGATCGGTCGCTTGAATCGGCGCTCGCCTTCAACGCTCATGATGTCGCTGACTTGAGGCACTCCCAGCAATGCCGCTACCCGCGGCATCAGGTCTTTGCCGAAGGTCGTGGACGGCCCCAGGACGTGGCTATAACCCTTGCTGGCCAGCGCGGCCACCTGGGGCGCCTGTATCGCAGCGAGGGCTTGTGTATTCTCCTGGCGGCTCACGCATAGCACCCGGGAGACCCCGGCTATTGTCGCTGCCTGCTGGGCGATGCCGCCGCATTCCCGGCCCAGGACCGCCACATCCACTGCTTCAGCGTCGATCGCCAGTCCACAATTGACCACGCGCGCCACACCTGCGTGCAGCGCCTGACCATCGTGTTCGGCAACCACCAGTACCTTGCTCACGCCGTCACCTCAGCTCACCAAGCCGCGTTCCCGCAGCATTCCAACCAGGGCCGGCACATCGTCCACCAGCACGCCTTTCTGCCTTTGCTCAGGCGTTTCGTAGGTGAGCGAATTCAGAGCAGGCGGGGCATCCAGGCCGAGGTCATCCACCGCAAGAGTTTCCAGTGGCTTGCGCCGGGCTTTCATGATGTCGGGCAACTTGATGTAGCGAGGTTCGTTCAGCCGCAGGTCGGTGGTAATCACGGCCGGCAAATCGACCTCAAGGGTTTCCAGGCCGGCGTCCACCTCCCGGGTAACCCGCGCCGTATTGCCGTTCAGGTGCACCTCGGATGCATACGTAGCCTGCGGCCGGTCCCAGAGCGTGGCCAGCATCTGGCCGGTCTGGTTGCAGTCGTCGTCGATCGCCTGCTTGCCCATGATCACGATGTCGGGCTCTTCCCGGCGTATTACCTCAAGCAGCATTCCGGCGGCGGCCAGGGGTTCCACTTCGCCTTCGCATTTCAGCAACAGCGCCCGATCCGCTCCCATGGCAAGACCGGTGCGTAACTGCTGCTGACATTCATCGCCGCCGATGGTTACCGCCAGGATCTCGCCGGCCTCGCCGCGTTCCCGCATCCGTAGCGCTTCTTCCAGGGCGATCTCGTCGAAGGGGTTGATGCTCATCTTCAGACCTTCGGTTGCCATGCCGCTGCCGTCGGGCTTGACCCGCACGCGCACGTTGTAATCCACAACGCGTTTGAGCGTAACCAGTATCTTGCGCATCTTTCCGCCAAATCTCCATCGCGGGCCGGGGACGGCGAATTCTAACCCGCCTGCTCACCCCACTTTTTGGGAACGAGGGCTTCCAGCTCCCCGATCAGGGTCGGGTACAGGCTCTTGACGAGGGCAAGATGCCCTCGTTCCCAAAGGGGGGTTAGACTATGCGCCGAATTATTGGAGGGAAAGTTCATGAACGGAGCTGAAGGCGATCTCGCCCACACGATCTGGCTGATTATTCACCTGGTGTTGTTTGCTTACTGGCTTGGCGGCGACATAGGTGTGTTTTATTCCACGCGCATGATCCTCAACCGCTCGAACACGCCGGACCAAAGGTTCATGGCGTCGCGCATCATGCTGTGGATCGACCTTTTGCCGCGCTTGTGCCTGAGCATGATGCTTACCGTGGGGGGCATTCTCTCGGAATACGTAGGGGTATCTCATCCGCCCTGGCAATACGCAATGATCGTTGTGCTGGGCCCGATCTGGTTCACTGTGCTGCTGGTCATGCACTTCAAGCACAACGCCAGCTTCATGCCTATGCTGACCAAGCTGGATCTGTGGTTCCGTTGGTTCCTGATCGTTGCGATCGTGGCTTCCGTGTGGTGGTCCGTTTCCACCGGACGGTTGGATGACGCGCCCTGGCTTGCGTTCAAGCTGATCGTGTTTGCGATCCTGGTTCTATGCGGCGTCATGATTCGCATCTATATCCCCGGGTTCATTGCCGGCGTCAGAGCGCTTGGCCAGGGCTCGATTACCACGGAGCAGGACGACGCGATGAAGCGCAGCATTCATCGCGTGCGCCCCTGGGTGTTCACGATCTGGGCCGGTTTGATAGTGGAGGCCTTCCTCGGAATCTACAAGCCCGGCGCACCGGAAGCGGCGGAGGCCGTCGGCAACCTCATGCATGCGCTTCAGGGCATTGCCACCCCGCTGTTCGGGTAGTCAATGCCACAACCTCAATTGCCGCGCATCGCTCCGGAGGATATGCCGGAGCATATCCGGCATGGATGGGAACGATCCATGGCTCTGCGCGGGGACGCCACGTGGTTTGAGGTCATGGCGCATGCGCCGGAACTGTACGACTGGTACGGCGAGTTCTACGCCCGCTTGTTCAGGGGCGGCCGCGTGGAGCGGGTCATCAAGGAATTGGCCCGCTTGCGACTGTCCACCATCCACGGTTGCCGTTTCTGCAACCAGGGCAACCGCCCCGACGCGCTGGAAGCGGGAGTGAGCCAGGAACAAATCGACAAGCTGCACGAGTACGAAAGCGGCCCGTTCTCCGAGCGTGAACGGGCCGTACTCGCGCTGGCTGATCAAATGGTCCTGACCAATCCTTCCGGTGCGCTTGATGAGACCTTGCACAAGAGATTGAAGGAGCACTTCAGCCCGGCGGAGATCATGGAACTGGGCATGGTGATGGCGGTGCTGACCGGCATGGCCAAGATGCTGTTTACCTTCGATTTGGTGGAAAAGGAAGACTCCTGCCCGTTTCCGGCGCAGCCTGACGCCTGAGCCTGGGAACGAGGGCATCCTGCCCTCGTCGCTGGGAGCGAGGACATCCTGTCCTCGTCGAGGGCAAGATGCCCTCGTGCCCGGTTCGTTCCCAAGGGTGCCTAGAAGCTGGAGTCGGGGCCTTTAAGGAATTCCAGTTCTTCCGGTGTTGACCGGCGCCCCAGCGCCTCGTTTCGGTGGGGGAAACGCCCGAATCGCTCGATGATGACCAGGTGCTTGCGGGCCCATTCCACGTCTTCCCCATCGGACCCCAGGCGCTCCGCCATCAGCTTCAAACAAAGCCGCTGGTCGTCCAGATCCTCGCTGTGCTCAAAGGGTAGGTACAGGAACTTGCGCATTTCCCTGGTCACGCCCTGTTCCATATCCAGGCCCTTCTCGACCGCGAGCCGAGCAATGCCCAACGCTTGATCGTCGGTGGCGAAGGCGCGTGCGTCGTTGCGGAACAGGTTCCGCGGGAATTGGTCCAGCAGCAGGCATAAGGCTGTGCAGCCCGTCCCATTGCTACGCCATTGGTCGTAATTGCCCCGCGCAGCGGCGTCGTAGTGGGCAAGAAATCGCCGACGGATGGTTTGATCGAATTCGTCGTTGTTTGCGAACCACAATTCCGGCCCTGATTCCTCAAACCAGAAAGTGAGCAGCTCCTGCTGCACGCTGGCCGATATCAAGCGACTTGTACCAGCGCCTTGCCCACGTTCTGTCCCCGCATCAGCCTGCAGAATGCCTCCGGGGCCTTGTCTATGCCTTGAGCAACGTCCTCCCGATAACGTATCCGGCCTTCCTTGAGCCAGCCGGTGCAGGCACGCAGGAAATCTCCTTGCTTGTCCTCGTGGTCGTACACCACCAGTCCCCGAACGGTGGCTCGCGCCATCACCAGAGGAATTAGGCTGGGTCCGGGGGGCGGAGGCCCGGTGTTGTTGTAGCCGCTCATCATTCCGCACAACACCACTCGCGCACCCAGGGCCAGGTGGCCCATCGCTGCAGTCAGAACGTCGCCCCCCACGTTGTCGAAGTACACGTCAACGCCTTGGGGACAAGCTTCCCCCAGCTTGTCCGCGAGAACACCGGACTTGTAGTCGACACATTCCGCAAAGCCGAATTCATCCTTGACGATCGAGCATTTCTCCGCTCCGCCCGCTATCCCCACTGCACGGCAGCCGGCGATCCGCGCCAGCTGTCCCACCATGCAACCCACCGGGCCGCACGCCGCCGAGACCAGCACGGTCTCTCCGGGCATGGGTTCTCCAAGGTGCAGCAGGCCTGCCCAGGCCGTGAGGCCCGGCATTCCAAGAATCCCTATGGCCGTGCTGATGGGGGCGGCGTCCGGGTCCAGCTTCCGCAAGTCCACTGCGCCGGTGCTTAGTCCGTATTCCTGCCAGCCATTGGAACACACCGCAATGTCTCCGGGAGAAAAATCCGGGTGCCTGGATTCCACCACCTGCGCCACTGTGCGCCCCGGCATGATGTCACCAGGGCCGACCTTTTGTGCGTACAGATGGCGGCCGGAAATCACTCCCCGCAGGTAAGGATCCAGCGAGATATATAGCGTGCGCGAAAGGAACTCGCCCTCCGCCGGACGCTCCACGGAAGCTTCGCCAAGCTCGAAGTCGCTGGTCTTGGGCACCCCTACAGGGATGCGGCGAAGACGAACGCACCGCTGGCTTGAAGGGACGCTCAAAGTTGCGCCAGTGCCGCTTCCGCCGCCGAACAGCTCAAGCCTCCGCCTTCCTCGACGTTCAACTCGGTAACCACGCCGTCATCCACGACGATGGAGAAGCGCTGGCCGCGCATGCCCATGCCGAAGCCCGAGGCATCAAGTTCCAGACCCAGTGCTCGCGCATAGTCGCCGTTACCATCGGCCAGCATCATGACCGAATCCCCGGCGCCGGCGGAACGGCCCCAGGCATCCATAACAAAGACATCGTTGACCGCCATGCATGCGATCTGGTCAACACCCTTGGCATGCAGGGCGCCTGCGTTGTTCACGTAGCCGGGAAGGTGCTCATTGGAGCAGGTTGGCGTGTATGCGCCGGGCACCGAAAAAAGCACCACCTTCCTGCCGCCGAACAATTCACCGGTAGTGATCCGGCCCGGTCCGCTATCGCTCATGACGCCGAACGCGCCTTCAGGCATAGACTGCCCTTTTTGAATACTCATGGTTATCCTCCCGGAAGATGAAAAGGGGAACATTTTAAGCCAGAGCCGGTTGGTTGGCGCAAGCGCATCATCGCCACCACGGCAGCGCCGGTAGCGGCACGACGGCTTACAATCGCGCCATGCGAATGCCGGCAAAGGAGTTTCGTAGCGCGCGGCGCAAGGCCGTGACGTTGATGGGCATGTCCGGCGTGGGCAAGACGGTGCTCGCAAATCGCCTGCCGGAAACCCGCTGGTTTATCTATTCCGGGGACTACCGGATCGGCACTCAGTACCTGCGCGAGCCAATTCTGGACAACATCAAGCTGCGGGCCATGGAAGTCCCGTTTCTGCGTGATCTGCTGCGCAGCGACTCGATCTACATCGAGAGCAACATCACGGTGCAAAATCTTCGCCCCATTTCCACGTTCCTGGGCAAGCCGGGTGATCCAGAGCGCGGCGGTCTCCCTTTAGAGGAATTTCGCCGCCGCCAGGAGTTGCACCGGCGGGCCGAGGCCAACGCCATGCGGGACGTGGCGTCGTTTATCGAAAAAGCCGAGCGCATCTACGGCTACCGGCATTTCGTAAATGACGCCGGCGGGAGCATTTGCGAACTCGGCGACCCCGGCGCACTTGAGGCACTGGTCAAGCACACGGTGATTCTGTACCTGGAAGCATCGGCCGAGGATGAGGAAAAGCTGGTGGAACGGGCCCGGCGGGATCCCAAACCAATGTACTACTCGCCCGAATTTCTGCGCCGCCGGCTGCCCGAATACCTCGCTGAACGAGAATTGGCCAGCATGACTGAAGCCCTGCCGGACGACTTTGCCTTATGGGCGTTCCCGCGTTTGATCGCACACCGCCGCCCCCTGTATGCCGGGCTGGCGAAGGAACATGGCTACATGGTGTCCGCCCGAGCGGCGCAGGGAGTCCGCACCGAGGCGGACTTCGTGGACCTGGTCGCTGACGCTATAGCGTCAGGCAGCCCGGACTAGTCTCCCTGCGTCATGCGCAACTGCAAGTAGTAGTTGCGCCCGTACTCAATGCCCTGGTGGGCGTCGGCAAAAAAGCCGAAATATCGATCAGCAAGCGGCGCGCGCTTGTCGAAGAGATTGTTCACCCCCAGGCGCACCCGCCAGTCCCGGTCATACATCTTCCAGCGGTAATTGAAAGTGCCGTTCCAGGTCGTGACTGAGGGAATCCAGTACTTTGTTCCGTCGATGGTTCCGTCGTCCAACGTCAGCGAGTTCTGGTAGAACCTTCCCAGGTGCCGGCCGGATAGCGATGCGCCCAGCTTGCCTTTACGCCAGGAGAAGAACAGCGTTTGCCGCGCTTTCTGATTACCGTCTTTCTGCAACAGGTCATCAAAGCCGGCAACCGGAATACTGGCCGGAATCAGACCGGCCTCCTTCGCTTCTACCAATTCGGCCGCACGTCCGCCGGGCACCTGGTCAAACTTGCTCAGGAAGGAAGCGAGATAGCTCAGGCTGAAATCCCCCGCCGACGTTTCCAACGAGTAGCGAAGACTGACATCCCAGCCCTTCAGGGTTCGTTTATCCAGGTTGGTGTAGTTGTCGTCGATGTAGCGAATCAGACCGGCAGGGCAGATTCCGGCTGCCTGGTAAATTGCAGCTTCGTCGTCGGCGACGTCCGCTTCACGAACCACGGCCGGGTTTCCGACTGAGGCGCTGCAATTCCCCGCACCTTGCTGCAGGCGCAACAGGAGATCCAGCACCGTGTGGTTCTCTTCGCCCAATAGTCCGATCGTGTCTTCTTTTTCGATTGACCAGAAATCCAGCGTGAGCGTAAGCGTGTCCAGGGGCTGAACCGCGATCCCGAAGGAATAGTTGTCGGATTGCTCGGGTTCGAGCAGCTTGCTGCCCTGCGCGATGCGCTGGGTGCTGTTGCGGCAGTCCAGCGTGTCCTGTTCCGGATCGCCGCCGTTGTTCGCGGCATACTCGCAAGCGAAGTCGGTGCGGGTGTTCTGTCGCGCAACAATGACCTCGTTGATCGTGATCAGGTTGGGCGCGCGGAAAGCCTCCGACCAGGAGCCCCGCAGCAGCACGGTCGGCGCAATCTGCCAGCCGGCCGCAAACTTGCCCACCACGGAGCTTCCCACGTCGGAGAAGTTTTCGTAGCGAGCCGCCAGCTGCACGTCGATATTGTTCATCAGGGGCAATTGCAACTCGGTAAACAGCGAGGTAACAGTTCGGCTACCGGTGTTGTCCGGCGTGGGGCTGGAATTGACCACGTCAGACACGTAGGGATAGGTATCTCCTTGAAAGTCAGTGAAGACATGCGTTCCATCGAGCCGCGGGTCGCGGTCATCCTCAAACGTCTCGCGGCGATACTCCACCCCGACTACACCGCCCGCTGGACCCCAGGGCAGATTGAACAAATCCGGGGTGGACATCTGGAAATCGCCCATCGCAAGCGTAGTTGCGTTGTTCCGGTAAACATCCACCAGGGCGCGTTCGATATTGCTGTTCACGCCACCGCTGAAGGGGTTGTAGGCCGCGGCTGTCGGGTCCGACAGGGCTTCCACCATAAGCAAATTGGAAGTCCGGTTCCGGGTCAGGTCGTCCTTCTCGGCGCGCGACCACACCAGCGCGCCTTCCCAGTCCCACTTGCCGGCCTCGCCTCTAAGACCCTGTAACACTCGAAACACATTGCCGTCGTTTTCCACGATACGGGGGACTTGGGTGAACCGGTAGTTGTCGATTTCCAGCTCCAGGCCTTCGCAGGGCACGTTGCTTGGAAGAATGGAATCGGGCAGGCGGTTTGGTGATCCGCACGGGCCGAAGGGGTTGTAATAGTTGTTCGCGGCGACCCGCAGTTTTATCGTGCTGAAAGGCGCCGAAGCGTGGCGGTACAGGTGCGTGTCCGAGGTGTAGTGCAACAGCTCCGAAAAGCTCTCCATGCCGTTCTCGAACTCATGGTTGAGAAAGACGAAAATGTTGCTCCGTTTGAGGTCCGAAGAAAGATCACGGGTTTCGTTGAGGTTGTGCCGGTAGGTGCCGTTGCCATCGATCGCTCCGCAGGTTCCATAGCCCAGGTCCCAGTCGCAATCCTCGTGACCGGAAGGGAAAGTCTCGAATTCTCCGCTGCTGTCGGTGAGCACATTGCGTAAACCCGTACTGCGAGCGCTGGCGCGAACGTCGAATTGGCCGTAAATGGAGTTGGCGCTGTTGTTGCGAAAACGCAGATCGCCAGCCCAGGGTGAGTCGGCCGGCACCCGCCGGCGGAAGTCCGCGTCGGCCCAGCGCTCGTCTTCATGCGCGCTGACGCGGTCGCGAGTGTAGTAGTTGGCCAACACTCCTACGTGGGTTCGATCTCCATTGAAGAAATCGCCCCACTCCAGCGCAACGCGTTCCGTGTTCCGCCCCACGTGGTCGTACCCACCGTAGCGCAAATAGACCCGCAAATGGTCGATGTCCTTTTTGACGACATAGTTGACCACGCCGGCCACTGCATCCGCGCCGTACAGCGCCGACGCTCCGTCTTTTAAGATCTCCACCCGATCCATGCCGTAAATCGGAATCGTCTGGGTGTTGGCCGTGTTCACAGGAACGAAACTGCCGCCTACTTCCTCGGTCTGGTAGCTGGCGGCGTTCACCACCCGGCGGCCGTTGAACAGCACCAGCGTATTTCCGGTCCCGAGGCTGCGCAGATTGAAGGCGCCGATGTCGCCGCGGGCGGAATTTACTCCGCCGCTTATGTTCTCGGCTTCGTTGAAGAAGTTCTGGCCCTGTTCGGGAATGAATTGCAACAATTCGTCGCCCGAATCCACGCCCATGGCTTCGATTTCTTCCGAGCTGATCACCGATACCGGCAGCGCGCCGGTAATGTTGGCGCCCTTGATGTGGCTGCCGGTGACCACGATTTCTTCTATTTCCTGATCTTCAGCCTCCTGGGCAAGACCCTGGATGCCACCGGAAAGAAATAAGGAAGCCGCCGCCCAGGCAGCGATGTTGTTGCGTGTGAACATTTTTTCCCCCTGGAAAGAGCATATTGTAGCTTGGGGAGGGGAAATCTCGCAGCGGATTCGCTGCTATGCCGTGCAGGAAACAAGGTGCTGGTGGTACGGCGGGCGGGGACGTGTTTGCCGTTACCAGGGCGGGGCGCCGTCGCTTAAGCAAAACCCCCTGGGAACGAGGGCATCCTGCCCTCGGCGAGGGCTGGAAGCCCTCGTTCCCAGGCGGGGTCTACTCGGCTGGCGGGACCAGATTCGCAAAAGCCGTGTGCAGGCCGAGCGATGCGTTCAGAAGTTGTTCGTTGGCATTCCCCAACCAGGCCTGATCTTCAGCCAGGGAATCCCGGTGAGCGCGCAACATGCGCGTCACCTCCTGCGCCTGCGGGCCGCCCAGTCCCTTGCGCTGAGATAGCATCGCGGCGGGATCCATCGCTTGACGCACTTTTTCGACTGGCACGGGAAGCCGCTTGCCCGTGGACTGGCGATAGATTTCCTGCAACTCCTCGTCGGTGAGCGAACCCGCCTGGCGTTGGTTGGAGCGCCCATAATCGGTAAGCGCCGATGCATAGTGATGGGCGTCGCGGAACGGCAAGCCGGCCTCGCGTACCAGCATGTCGGCGACCTCAGTCATGGTTGAGAAGCCGCGCCGCAATTCCTCCAGCGCCCGCTCACGGTCCACCCGCAACAGCCCCACCAGTTGCGTGTAGCGCTGGTACATCAGCTCGGCGTTGTCTGCCAGAAGCAGGATCGGCTCCCGGGTCCGGTAGTCGTGCATGCCGGTATTGGTGTTATGGGCCAGCAGCATCTGTGTCTGCGCGCCGCCAAGCACCAGGCTGGCCTGAGTGCGGACCCGGTCCAGGGGCCGCGGGTTGCGCTTCTGCGGCATGATGGTACTGATGCTTACCGCCGATTGGTCCAGGAGTATCCATGGCCTGGGGTTGTGGTACTGGGTATGCAGATTCTCGACCAATTGGCCGATCGGAATGGCCGATAGCGCGAGGATATTTCCCAGTTCGCGGCGGAGATCGCCGGATGACACCAAGTTGGCATCGTAGCTGTTTTCCAAGGGCGCTGCGAACCCGAGCAGATCGGCCAAACGCACCCGGTTCAATTGAAAGCCGGAAGTGCCGAGCGCCGCGGAGCCGAGTGGGCTTTGATTCATGCGCGCATACCCTTGCCTGAAACGCTCGGCATCGCGTTCCAGGGAGGCCGAGAACGCCAGCAGGTAATGCCCAAGGGTCGTAGGCTGTGCCTGCACTCCGTGGGTGTACGCAGGAATCGGCGTCTGGGCCTCTTGCTCCGCCAGCGCCAGTACCGCCGCGCGCACGTCCAGGGCGCCATTCATCAGCGCCAGCCACCGGTCGCGCACCAGCATCCGGCGCACCACGCCGTGCAGGTCCTGGCGCGAGCGCCCCAGGTGCAGGTTGCTGACGCTCTGGTCCACCAGTTCAATCAGCCGCTGTTCGAAATTCAGGTAATTGGCTGTTCTTGCCGCACCCGGCGCCTGCTGCTCGGCGTTCAGTTGAACGATTCCCCCGGCGATCTTCTCCGCCTGCCTGCGGTTGACCAGCCCCTCTTCGCGCAGCATGACCAAAGACGCCTTGTTGGCCTCCACCAGGTAGCAGAAGAAGTCCGGGCAGGAAGCGCCCCGGCGGCGGCCTAGCGGTCCATTCTGTCCGCCCAGCACGGTCACCATCGCGTCGGCCAATACCCGGGCAGTGGCGGCGATTTCTTCCCGATCCGTATCGTCGCCGGTTTCTACGGTAATTGAGGGTACTGAGTAGCGGCGATAGAAGTAGTTTTTTGCATTCGTGGTTTCCGACACGGCCCTCGGCGCTTCTTCAAAGTCATAGGCTGAACCGCTTGCGCGCGCCAGCCGCAGCCAGCGGGGAGCAAATGCCGGCGGGTCGGTCACATCGTCCGGACTCTGCACATAGAACAAATTTTGCCAGGTTCCATGGAAGTCCAGCATCAGGTTCATCTGCTTGCCCGATCCGTTCAGCTCATCGAGGAGTCGCTCGACGGCCTGTGTCTCGCTTTGCCGGAATGAGCCCCAATCGCGATTGAGGTCCGTGCCGCGCTGGTTGTGGCGCCAATGTCCCCCGGCCACTCCATCGGGATTAAGGTTCGGGATCAAAACGAGATTGTGCTGCCGATAAAAATTGCACTTCACTGAGTTGGGAGTTCCGCACGCACGCTCACGGTCCCGCAACAGCCGTTCGACGAAGGCGGTATACATCAGCGCGCCGGGCGCTTCCGGCGGATGCTGACGGCCAATCAGCAGCAGGTATTCGGGAGCATCCGGTTCCGTTTGTGCGGCAATAATCTCACGGCCGCCCTCGGATTGGCCAATGCTCCGCCACTCGAGTCCTTCATGGCGCTCGGCGGCTGCCGTGCGCCATGACTCGTAGAAATCGAGGCCGAGGTTCTCTTGCGCTGAAACATACAGCCCTTCCGGCCCGGGCTTAAGCTCCAGGGTTGCCCGCCCGTCCTCATGCGCAAGCCAATTGGGCTCCGGCAGACGGGTCCAGTTGACACCGTCGCTGCTGACTTTGGGCCAATAGCGGTGCCGGCTTGCGGTATAGCGCAGAGTCACCACGATAGTTCCCTGCTCGCCTGCATTCTTGGGACGCAGGTGGAATCCGTACCAGGGACTGGGATTGATAGGCGGCGGATCTTCGGGTTCGATCGTCAGAATCACGCCGCGCGGGTTGAAGACCCGGCAGGCGTTCACTCGTCCGCCACCATAATCCGCCCGGATTTCAAACAGGCCCGTGTCGCAGATCGGTTCCCCATCGAGGTCCTGGCCGAACGCGAAGGATGAAACGGCAAGTGAACATACCAAGGGCGCCAGGACAGATTTCACAAGTCTCTTCATGGGGCAAACCTCATTTCCTGCTTCGTGTCGGCGGCAATTGCTTTATCGGAAAACCACCAATAGCCGATCTCGCCCGAAAGCCAAACGGGCAATTGGTCATTCAGGTGCGGATCGAACAGCCTCGAACTGACGCCACCCGGGATAACGGCCAATACCTTGTCCTCGTCGGCCAGGTCGGCCACGAACCGCAGCGAATCGATCACCCGGGGATCGTAATTTCCAAGGCCGGGGAAGCGCCCTCTACCCAACGTTTCTCCGGAGCCCCGCCCGGGAAAATTGCCCCCGCCCAGCAGACGGTCCGCCAGTTCGCCAGGCACCCAGGGATTGTGAAACTTCAGACGGCTCAAATCGCCCCAGCGCCATTCTTCCGGATCGGGACCCAATCGCGATTGCAACTCAATCCAGGCATCGCGGGCCGCTGCCCGGAATAGCGAGTCACGGTCTTCGATCTGTTCCGTTCGCCGGTCATCGAACCACTGCCATTCGCCCGCCAGCAGATTGCGCTGCAGGCGCTCCTGCCAGTAGTAGATGTCGGACGCGTATTGGCGCGCCAGTTCTTCGCCCAATTCATCCTCAAATACCCGCATCACCAGGCTCCGCATCATGGCCTGAAAAAGCGCTGGCGCCGCCAGATCCGGCTCGTCGAAGTAATTCCATCCCCGCAGGATACCGGCCGCTGCCCGGGTGTCCGGATCCGTTTCCAGCGCCTGCACCATGAGCGGCACGAGGCCCCTGGCCATCGGATTCAGGGTGTCTACGATTGCCGCCCAATGATCGCTGCTGCCGAGCACTTCCTTCTGGCCGAATAACTCCTGCATCCGCCGGTAGCGCCAGGACGCCGCAGCATAGCTGGTCCAGTTACCCTGGAAATCGCCGTCGACGGTACGGTGATTGGCGTTGCCTACCCAACCTCGCGGAGGATTCAGCGATGCAGGCGCCTGGTCGAAAGGGATAAACCCGAGCCACTCGTCATCGGAACTTCGCACCGGAACCGGAAGCGCGCCGTCGCCTTTGCGCCGAATCGGCACATGGCCTGCCGTGTAGTGTGCAATATTGCCCTTGGTGTCCGCCACGGTGTAGTTGTACGGCGCATTGATTTGCCGGATGACTTCGCGGGCTTGTTGCACATCCCCCGCCAGCATGATTCCCTCAAGTCCAATCTGAGTCTGGGTGGCGAGGTTCTCGGCGACACTCCAGCGCAGTGAGTACAAGCGGCCATCCTCGATGGTCAGGCCATGGTCGGATATCACCGGTCCCCTCTGCGTATAGCGAATCGTGAGGGTCCGTTCGCGGTAGCCGCCCGGCGCGCTGCGGTCCCGCACCCGGATAGTCTCCTCAACTACCTGGAATGGAAGTGATTCCTCGCCTTCCAGATAGTGGCTCTCCCGTCCGGGGTCCTCCCGCTCGATGAACAGGTCGGCAACATCGGAATAGGCGTTGGTCACGCCCCATGCAATATGCTCTGAGCGCCCTATCCCCAGCCCCGGGAAACCCGCGCCTGCGGCGCCTACCGCGCGCCATTGCGGAGTAATCAGGCCCACGGGATGCCAGATGCCGGGCAATCGGCGCGCATCGATATGCGGATCGTTGGCCAGTATGGGGGCGCCGCCGGCGGATCGCGGGCCGGACATCGCCCAGCTGTTGGATCCGCCTTGAGGTTCGGGAAGTTGAGGAGCGGCTCGGGATGCCGGGAGTTTTGGCAGCGGGGCGCCGCTGCGCTGATGCGCAGGGAACACGCGCTGGGAACGAGGACATCCTGTCCTCGTGGAGGGCTGGAAGCCCTCCTTCCCAGGGTTGGGGAGCGCCGCCGGGTTTGCTGCCAGGCTGTAATCAGAGGCCCACTCGCTGCCGTCGTCCGGGTTGACGGTAAGCATGGAGATTTCCGCCGCCCGTTCGGCCCCGAGGTGATCCACCAGGGCCTGGCTCAGTAACTCGGTGCGCCAGTTGCCGGTGCTGTTGAAGGCCAGGAACAGGTACTGAGCGGTCAGGTCCTCCAACGTGAACGGCTTCGGCGGCTCCGGGGAGAGCCGCACCGCCAGCGGGAATTCATCTTCTCTGGTTGCGATATAGGCGTTTACGCCCTGCAGATACCATTCATGCAACTCAAGGCTGGGTGATTCCAATTGCGCCGCCCAGGTCCGTCCCAGCCGGTTCAGGCCAATCACCCGGATCAGAATGTCGCTGCGTAGTCCGGCCTCGCCGATCTGTTCCGCCAACCGCCCGTTGACCAACTCCCGGGTCAGCAGTATTTGCGACAGTCGGTCCTGCGCGGTCACAAACCCCTGAATCCGCATTGCGTCGGCCAGGGTTTCGGCGTAGATGTAGGGAATGGCGTGGCGGTCCCGCTTCACGCGCACATCGGCGTCGAGGATTCTCAAGGTCACCGGTTCATCCAGGCCGCCACCTCGATCCGGCAGGTTGTTGTTGCGGAGCCAAGTGAGACCCACGGCCAGGCACAGCACAATGGTCAATGTCAAAACGGCGAATGAAATCGCAATTTTTCTCAGCATTCTCGATTTCCCTCGTTGCCTAGTGTGCTGTCCCGCAAATATCTGCAATAACCTGCGGGTTTCTCCCGGGCCGGGCCGGCGTCAAACTGGCCAGGGCCACCGACCCGGATTCCCGACTCATCATGGTTCCAGCTTGAGTTCGCGCTGGGTGTTGGCGGAAATTGCCTCGTCGGAGAACCACCAGTAGTTGACTTCGCCCGACAGCCAGATAGGCAATTGATCGTTCAGATGCGGATCGAACAGCCTCCCGCTGACACCCCCCGGAATGACCGCCAGCACCTTGTTCGGATCACCCAGATCAGCCACGAACCGCACCGAATCAATGGCCCAGGCTCCGAAATCAGGCTCGCCGAAGGAGCCCAGCAGGGTCTCCGGAGATCCGTTACGCGGATATTCCCCGCCCCCAAGAAAACCGTTCACCAGACGGCCGGGTAGCTGAGCCGGGTTGGTGAACTCAAGGGAGCCAAGATCACCCCAACGCCAGCGTTGCGGGTCCTCGCCCAAACGGGCTTTAAGGTGCGACCAGGAATCCAGCGCGGCTTTTCGGATCAGCTCGTCGAGGCTTTCCCGCTGCGGTGTGCGACGGTCGTCGAACCAGTCGGATTCGCCCGCAACCAGCATTCGGTGGACGCGCTCCTGCCAGAAATAGATGGATCCCTGGTAGCTCCAGACCAGGGAACCCAATTCGTCGGCGAATATTCTGCCGACCAGTCTTCGGATCATTGTCTGGAAAAGCGCCGGCGCCGCCTGGTTGGCATCGTCCCGGTAATTCCAGTCCCGCAGCATGTCCGCTGCCGCCTCCGTTGCTGAATCCGTTTCCAGTGCGCGCACAAAGATGGGGACCAGTTCCCGGGCCAGAGTGTTCACGGTGTCGATGATTGCCGCCCAGTGTTCCTCGGCGGAAAGTACCCGGTCGTTCTCGAACAACTCCAACATGCGCCGGTAGCGCCAGGACGGGGCCGAGTAACTGCTCCAGGTACCGTTGAAAGTCCTGTCCACCGTACGGTTATTGGCGTTACCCACCCACCCGCGCGGCGGATTCAACGACGATGGCGCTTGCTCAAATGGCACAAAACCCATCCAGTTGTCCTGCCCGTCCACAACCGGCATGGGAATCGCGCCATCTCCCTTGCGCCGCACGGGAACGGGGCCGGACGTATAGTGCGCGATGTTGCCTTGGGTATCCGCTACGTTGTAATTCAGCGCCCCGACAATGTTGCGAATCGCTTCGCCTGCCTCGAAAACATCTCTTGCCAGCATCAGCTGATCGACGCCGACCTGACTGCCCAGGTTCTCCGCTACGCTCCAACGGAACGATACCGTGTAGCCTCCAGAGTCCCCAAGAAGAATGTTCGAGATTACCGGGCCGCGACGCGTTTGGCGAATTGTGAGCTCCCGTTTGCGAACTCCACCGGGTGCTTCCGGATCGCGGATCCGCACGCTCTCGTGCACGATCTCGTAGGGAATGGACTGATCTCCCTCCAGGTAATGGCCCTCGCGCTCCGGGTCATCCCGCTCGAGGAAGAGGTCGGAGATATCCGCCGTCGAGTTGGTGACCCCCCATGCGATATGGTTCGACCTTCCCACGGCCAGGCCAGGCCAACCCGCTCCGGCCACGCCCACGGCCCTCCAATCGGGAGTGATCAGGGCCACCGGGTACCAGATTCCCGGAAGCCGGGTGGCATTGAGATGCGGGTCGTTTGCCAGTATCGGCGCGCCTCGCGCTGAGCGCCGTGGGGACATGGCCCAGCTGTTTGAGCCCCCGCCGGGCCTGGTCGGAACCTGGATATTCCCGTCCAGGAGCCGCAATGGTTTGTCCGCCGCCCCAGCGTACTGTGACGACCATTCGCTGCCGTCGTCCGGGTTGTAGCTCAAGTGGGAAATCTGTGCAGCGGGGCCGCGTCCCAGTTGGTCCACAAGTGTTTGCGCCAGCCACTCGGATCGCCAGTTCTCCGTCAGGTCATAGGCCTGAAGCAGATAGTGTGCGCAGATGTCCTCCAGCGTATAAGGTCCCGGAGAATGGCCCAGGAAGCGCAATAAAAGGGGAAATTCGTGCGACTGTGTGGTCAGGTAGGAATTGACACCCTCAAGGTACCACTCATGCAGTTCACGGCTGGGAGATTCCATCTTCGCGGCAAATCTCCGCGCCAGCCTGTTGATTCCAATTGCGCGCACAAGCACATCGGTAGGCTCTCCCCGATTGCCGATCAGTTCGGCCAACCTGCCGTTGGCCGCCTCACGCATCAGCAGCATCTGTGTCAGCCGATCCTGGGCAGTCACAAACCCCTGTGCGCGGATTACGTCGGCCAGCGATTGGGCGTAGATATATGGAACACCGTAGCGGTCTCGCTTGACCGTCACGGGAGCGTCAAGCACTGCTAACGCAAGGCTCTCGCCGGCCAATCCTCCCCGCTCGGGAATATTTTCGTTGCGAGCCCAGAAAAAGGCGATAGAGGTAGTAAGGATTAATAGAAAAAACAGGCTGATAAAGCCAAAAGCTAATTTCTTTATCACTATCAATTCACATCCAGCTCACGGTCGAGGCCGAAAATCATCGCAAGCAATGCAACCCGCATCCACATGCCGTTGCGTTCCTGGCGCCAGTACATCACTCGCGGGTCGTTGTCGATCGCCGGATCGAGTTCCGGGCCGCGTGGAAGCGGGTGCATGATGATCGCTTCGCCGGCGAAGCTCTGTAATTGTTCGGGGCCGATAGCGTAGGCAGCGTAGTCGGCGCCTTCCGGTTCCTCCGCATCGTCATACTCCGACTGCAGACGCGTGACGTACAAGGCGTCCAACTCGCCTGCAAGGTCATCCAGAAGGCTGGTGGACTGGTAGGCAACTCCGTGTGCATCGAGGTGATCAAGAATGTCCTGCCGGATCTCGAACCCCGGGGGCGCAACGAACCGCAAGCGCACGTCCTTGTAGTTCTTCATCAGGTAGCTGAGCGAACGCACCGTACGGCCGCGCCGCAAGTCGCCCATCATTGCGATCGTCTTGCCGTCGATGCCGCCGCGGTGTTCGAAGCTGCGCTCCAGTGTGTATATGTCCAGTAACGCCTGGGTCGGATGCTGGTCCGGTCCGCTGCCGGCGTTGATCACCGGAACGGGACGGGGGATGGAGTCCATCAGTTCGGCGGCGCGCGCCGCCTTTCCCCCTTCCGGAGTGCGCATGATGATCACGTCCGCGTAGGAACTGAAGGTGCGGATGCTGTCTTCGAAACTTTCTCCCTTTACCTCGGATGAAATGGAAGGATTACGGATTTCGCTGGTTTGCATGCCAAGGATATGACAGGCGCTGTTGAACGAAAGAAAGGTTCGCGTTGAGGGCTGGGTGAAGTAAAGCATGGCGCGGCGATCGGGCGCCAACTTCTGCAATTTTCTTGCGCCACCCCGGGTTTTTGCCAGGGTTCGTATATGGGTGGCCAGCCGGCAAAGTCGGTCCAGCATTCCCCGCTCGATTTGCCGGGTGTCTATGACGTGGAAAAGCCCGCTCTTTCCGATCATGGCCGCCATTATCCTTTAAGGAGGGCGCCAAGGGTAAACTCTCCGCCGCCATGCCCACCAACGTCTCGCCGGAATACAAGAAAGCTGAGCAGGCGTTTCGCGAAGCCAGGGAACCGCCGGACCGGCTGCGTTGCTTGCGAGAGATGCTGCGCCTGATTCCCAAGCATAAGGGCACCGAGCATGTTCAGGCTGATATCAAGACCCGCATCAAGCAGCTCAGCACGGAACTGTCCGCGCCGCGCAAGGGAGGCGCGCGTTCCGGGCCAGCGCATGCGGTTCGCCGCGAAGGGGCGGCCCAGGTCGCGCTGCTGGGAGCGCCCAACGCCGGTAAATCCATGCTGCACTCCGCCCTGACTGGATCGCACTCCACTGTGGGCGCTTGGCCGCACACCACCGAGACCCCGATTCCGGGTATGGCGCCGTACCACGATATTCACTTTCAACTTGTCGACCTGCCGCCGGTGGCCAGCGAGCGCATGCAGCCCTGGCTCGGAACCGCGCTACAGCCGGCTGACGCTGCGCTTCTGGTTGTCGACATCGCATCGCCCGACTGTGCCGAGGAACTTGAGGTTGTTCTCGAGAAGATGGCCGAAAAGCGGGTCAGCCTTGTGGCCGAATGGCCAGGCCTGCCGGATCCGCGCAAGCCACGCCGCAAGAAACGCCAGGCCCGAAAGCAGGAAACATTCGAGGATCTCTTCCGCATACGCCTCCCTGCCCTGCTGGTTGCAAATAAGAGCGATCTCCGCAACCACGAGAAAGTCTTGAGCCAACTGCGCAGAAAACACGGGTATCCCGAGGTCCTTGTGTCGGCAAACACCGGCGATAACCTGGCGGCCATTCCCGAATTCCTGTTCCGGGGCCTGGGAGTGGTGCGTGCCTACACCAAGACCCCGGGCAAGCCACCCGATCTCGGCCGTCCCTTCTCTCTGCGCCACGGCGCTACCGTCAGCGACCTGGCCGCGCTGGTCCACAAGGACATTGCCGGAAGCCTGCGTTTCGCCCGGATCTGGGGCGAGCAGGTATATGACGGCCAGCAGGTCAGCCCCCGCCACCTTATACGCGACGGCGACATCCTGGAACTCCACCACCGCTGAGCGGGCATCGCCTAAGGACTTGGGAACGAGGGCATCTTGCCCTCGGCGCTGGGAGCGAGGACATCCTGTCCTCGTCGAGGGCAAGATGCCCTCGCTCCCGGGTGCGGGTGGACTACGAGGTGGCGACCTGGTAGCGGCGCAGCCGCAGGAACGTCATCAGGATGATGCCGCCAAGCAGCACGAGGATTCCAAGCAGGGAGGGGGCCAGGCGCTTCAGCACCACGGGAAACGGTTCTGCCTGGTACTCGAAGGTCGGAAACTCGTCGTAGTCCGCCGGTCTGAGCGGATAGCGCTGCAGGAACTTCACGGTGAAGTATTCACTCCAGCGGGATTGGAAGTCATAAGCCTGGCCGAGAAAATGCTCGTAGCGGTTCGCGCTGGTCCCGGAAATCTCATGCAGAGCCAACTGCATCATGATTGCCGGCGAAATGAACTGGAATCGCTGTACCAGTGCCTCCTGGCGATTCAGTTGCGCCTGGAACCGGTCATACAAGGGCCGCACCGCCTTTTCCACGGCATTGCGCTTTGCCATAGATACGGTCAGGAAGTCCATTGCTTTCTCGCTCTCCTCGGGAATCAGTTCCAGGTGATCGTAGTAGTACTCATCCAGGGTGGGCATGTAACTCTTTTGGGCTTCGGTCTGGGCTTGCCGGGCCGCCGTCGTCAACTCCATCCTGGAAGGCGGAGGGTAGATTGTTGAGGCCAGAAGGCTTACCAGGGTGGGCACGACTACTACCAGTGCGAGCCATGCGCCCGCAAGCGCAGTTCCGTTCGCTGCCGAACTCTTGCCATAGATGTTGACCATCACCGCCATCGCGAACCAGAACAGCGCATACAGCAGGGTGGCGGACATCCACAGGCCGAACCTCGCCCAGGTATCAGCGGAGCCCAGACTCGTGCCGACGGTCAATAGCGCAACCAGTCCCAATGCCAGAACCATGGCAAGGAGCACGCCTGCGCGCGCAATGATCTTCGATGCCATCAATTCCTTTAGTGAGATCGGGTGCGCCAGGATCATCGCCAGCGTGCCTCTCTCTTTCTCGCTGGAAAGGAGGTCGTAGCTGATCGCAAGAATGAAAATCGGAAGCAGAAAGAGCAATACGAATGCGATATCGAAGGAACCCGTCATCAGATTGGCCGGATTCTCAAGCTCAATGTCTTCGGTGACCGTCATCGTAGGATTCATGGAAATCGGAAGGTACGACAGCTGAATGTCGCTCTGGCCGACCGAAAACGAAGCAAGCCCGGTTGGCGGTAGTGTCACGTATTTCGCCGTTTGCGCGCCGACGGCGCCCGCATTGGTACCCTGCGGCGGACCTGCGCCTGGAGCATGCCGCGCGGAAGCAAACTGGTACTCGCCGCCTTCCTGCATAACCTGCGCCTCGTATTTCTGCGTGTCCGCTCGCATGTTCGCCCGGCGGCCATCCTCAAATGCCGTGGCTGCGGCGGCTCCTTCGATCTGGCGATCGATGGAGCGTTGGCCTGACCAGGCCGCAAACGTGATCGCCCCGGCCACCAGCAGCAGCAGTGAGCGAAACGCCCCGGAACGAACAAGCTGGCGCGTCTCGTGCGCAATAATGATTCTTCTCATCAGCCTTTCTCCACGCTCAGGCGCCGGACCGCCCACAGCGCAAGTCCCAGCGAAGCGGCCAGCCACAACACAAGGGCGACGAAGTTATTGATGTGCTCCTCCAGGGTCTGCTTGAGCCCTTCAGATTCAAACTTGAATGGGGGCACCATACGGAATACCTGCTCATCGGCAACGAAAACGCGTGAACCGTAGACTGTATTCAGGCTCGCTGCGGCTTTGCCCAGGTAATTGTTCATGGTGGTCACCATGTTGCGTCGATACCTTTCGGCCGCGTCCGCAAAATCGACATGCCGGATCAGATCGGTTCCCGCCAGGGCCATGGATAGCGAGCGTAACGGTAAAGTCGGCGCCACAACGCCGATTCCGTCCTGTAGCCGCCGCTGGTTGGCATAGGAGTCCCGCAGTCGGCCGTAATGTTCGTCAAATACCGGGAAATCGTATTCCTCGGACTTCTGCAGGCGCAAAGCGCCGAGATACACGGGCAAATCCGCAACTCCTTCAGCGCCATATTCCGCAAACAATTCCTTGGACTCCTGCTGGAAGCGCGCAGAGGGAGGCACGCCGTCGAAGCCGCGCATTTTGTGATCGCGCATGTCAGCCATCCACTTACCGAAGGCGGGCGTGGGGTAAACGGCCTTCGAGACCTCACTGGCGGCCTTGGGAGCCAGGAAAGCGGCAAAGGCCCAGAAGCCCACCAGGATCATGAGCGCTGTACGGGCGTTCTTCGCCCAGGCCGACACGGCCAGGGTCAGAAACAGGAAGATCGCCCCATAAAGCAGGTAGGACAGTGCCATCAGGGTTACGCGCCAGCCCAGGGATTCTCCCGCGGCGTGCAATTCCGTCCGAGATAGCGCCAGGGCGCCGATCAGCACGCACGGCGCCACCACCACCAGTATCGCGGCGCCGATTCCCAGCGCCTTGCCCCACAGCAACTGACGATTGCCCACACCCATGCTCATCACCTGCCGCAGCGTCCCGCTCTCGCGCTCGCCGGAAAAAGCAGTGAATCCGAGGAAAATGATCAACAGCGGCAGCAGCAATTGCAGGATCATCGCACCGTTCAAGTCGCCGAATCGTCCGACGGCGCTTTGATCGGTGGCCGGCCGGCCGATCGCGAAGTTCTGCTTGTGGGCCTCCATGAAGACGGCTGTGCCGGCGTAGTTGTTGATGCCGTTGTCGAAGAACGCAAGCGGACCCGCCGGCTTGAAGGCGTAGTTGCCGTAATGCGCGCCCGAATGCGGGTTCTTGTCGCCCTGATTGAGCCACTGGGCGTTGCTCTGACTCTGCGCCAGAGTCTGCATTTCCATATGGGAACGGTATTTCTGGTATCCCGCGAGAAGCGCGGTAAGCAACAGCAGCGCCATAATGCCGGCGGTCCATTTGAACCGTCCATCCCGCACGATCTCCGTGAGTTCCTTGCGTGCAATGGCAGTGATCATAGGCATTACCTCGCGTTCAGGCGGTTTGTTCATCCTCCTGCAAGTAGTGTCCGCCGGCGTGCATGTGCTGGAGATAGATCTTCTCCACGTCGGCGTGAGTTACCTCGTCGGTGCTCAATTCATCGACCAGCCGGCCTTCCTTCATGATGCCGATTCGGGTGCCGGTTTCCTTGGCGCGGAACAGGTCATGGGTGGCCATCAGGATCGCGGCGCCATCCGCTTTGAGTTTCAGCAGCAACTGCGAGAACTCGTTGCTGGCCTTTGGGTCCAGGCCCGCGGTGGGCTCGTCCAGCAGCAGTGCCTTGGCCTGTTTGGCGACCGCGATAGCCACGCCCACTTTCTGGCGCATTCCCTTGGAAAAGGTCTTGACCCGCCGATTCATGGCTTCCGGCTGCAGGCCCACGCGCTGAAGGAAAGCGCGATATTCCTCCTGCGAATAGTCATGTCCGCCGAGCTGGGAGAAGTAGCGCAGGTTTTCCAGGGCGGTCAGGTTGCCGTAGAGCATGACCTGCTCAGGAATGTAGGCCAGCAGTTTCTTGGTTTCCAGCGGCTGTTCGGTAACGTCCAGGCCACACACTGTCGCCGTGCCGCCGTCCGGTTGAATGAAGTTGAGAAACAGGCTTATGGTGGTGGTCTTGCCGGCGCCGTTGGCCCCCAGCAGACAATAGATATCGCCGCTCTCTACGGTCAGATCGAGACCCTTGAGGGCCTGGTTGTCCCCGTAGGATTTACTCAGGCCAGTCGCCTGCAGCACCCCTCCGCTCTCCGCGCCCAGCCGAATAGCAGGTGTCAGAACTCGAAGCTGGTGCGTATGCCGAACGAAGGCCTTGGGAGCAGACCGGCCATTATCATCCGGGCACCGGGGCCGCTGAGTCCGGAAAGATCCGGGAACAGCTGGAGATTGCCATAGCCTTCTTCGTTGAAGATGTTGGTGCCGTAGAGTTCCACCCGCCAGGCCTCCATCTCCAACCCAGCCCTGAGATTGAATGTCGTAAATGACGGGGTCTTGGTAACGTTGGCATTGGTCATCCAGGTGCTGCCCCGATAGAGGAGATCGCCCCGCACGGACCAGTCGTGCCCCGATGGCAGTTGGTCCTGGTAGGTAAGCGACAGCGTGCCGCTGGTCTCGGGATAGCGGGAGAATGCGTTGTCCAGGCCATCAATCGTGCGGCTGCCGAACAGGTTCAGCGCGTCCGGACTCTCGAAGTCGTTGATCTCGGACTTGTTGTACCCGAACGTGCCGTCGAGCGTCAGGTTCTCCGAAAGGAGCACGGTGCCTTCCAATTCAATACCGGACAGGTCTGCCTGGCCGCCGGTCGCATTGACCTGAACACCGTCGGATTCACCGTCGGCATTGATGAAGTTAATGATTTCCGGCGCCACGACGTTGTCCCAGTCGGAGAAATAAACCGCCGCGCTTACCTGAATCCGGTCGTTCCACAAGAGGCTTTTCACGCCGAACTCAATGTTCGTAATCTCTTCCTCCTCGACAAAAATGCCGCCGCCACCCGCAGCGGCAATCTGGTCGAGCTCACCCTCGGTGAGCCGGAGCAGACCGGCATTGAACTGACCCGGATTAGTCCCTTTCGCATAGGTTGCATACAAGGTTGTGCCTTCTCTGGGCTTCCAATCCAGAATTACGCGTGGCGTGAAGCTCTTGAACGTAAACTCCAGCGGCGTGCTGCCGACACTACCCTCAATCACTTTGTCATGCTGCTTACGCGCCTCGACATTAAGGGTGAATTGGTCATTGATGTCGTAACTGGCGCCAGCAAAGACAGCCCTTGTTTCCGGGTCGTATGTAGCCACATTCGGATTCGGATTCGGATTTCTTCCCCAAAGTGCGGAAAAACCCTGAGTCCTGGCTTCAATCTCGGTGTAACTCACACCGGCAATCCAGCGCAGCCGCTGATCGGCGGCGGAACTCAGGCGAATCTCCTGACTGAAGTCCTTGTTGGCAAGCAGCGACATGCTGTAACTATCTGCCGATGAGGGTCCGCGCCCAGGTAGTTGCCGACCAAGCCCACGGTCGGACGACGATCGAAGTCCTCGAAACTGACATATTGGTTCTCATGCACGGCGGTGATCGAGGACAGTGCCAGACCGTTGGCGAATTCGTAGTCCAGTACGAGACTGATCTCGTGGGCGTTCCGTTCCAGGCCGAAACCGACCGGTACGTCAAAAAGGAAAGCGTCCACTATGGCCGGGCTGAAAAACAATGCCTGAAGCTCCGGAGTCAGGTTTGTGTCCATGCCGACACTTTGGTGGCCCAGATACGGCACCTCGCCACACAGCCAGGCGCCGCCGCCGGCCCCACGACCGGAAAGCGTGCAATCGAAAAGTTCCGGGTTGTCCGCAATGTTGAGCGCCGCGCCGACCGATGGCCCGTCCTGATTCTTCCACAAGTGGAATCTGAACTTGGCGCTGAAATTATCCGTCGGCGTCGCGAACAGTGACAATGCAATGTCTCTGGTGGATTCCTCGCCAAGTCGCTGTGTCGGATTGGCGGAATTCTCGTATTCGCCGCCGGTCTCGTACTGGCTGCCGGTCAATCGGAACGAGAGCTTGCCTTCAACGAGCGGTCCTTCGATCTGCACGCCGAAATCCGAGGTGCCGAATCGCGCCGCCTCGGCTGACACTCTGCCTGCCCACTCGTCGCCCGGCGTCTTGGTGACCGCATTGATGGCGCCGGAGAACGTCGAACGTCCGAAATAGGCGCTTTGCGGGCCCTTGATCACCTCAATTCGTTCGTAGTTTTCGGTGCTGCCAATCTCGGAACCGAGTATCGGGGCGCCGTCTATAAATACGGTCGCGCCCTGGCGGGTCTGCCGGTCGGTCCGCGGGTTCATGCCGCGAAAGATCAAACGGCGATTGAAGCGCCCGCCCCTGCCGACCGAGTGCTCCGAATAGTGGAAACCCGGCGAGAAATCGACCAGATCGGGCAATTCATCCAGCGCCATGTTTTGTATATCATCAGAACTGAACGCTGTCACCGTCAACGGCGCATCGAGCAGCGACTCTTCGCGCTTCCGCGCGGTAACTATGATCTCCTCGATTACCAGTTCATTCTTGGCGCCCGCATCCTGGGCGCCGGCAACAGGCGCGATCAGCGGGGCGGAAAAAACCAGTGCAATCGTGAATGGGATAACAGCGTAGGATTTCGTCATGGTGAACTCTCCAGCGACGTTCAGGGCGCAATGCGCAGCGCAATGCGCGAGACTTCCGGTAGGTCAGTCACAATCGACTCAAGCTTTCCTTGAATGACCACCCGGCAAGAATGTGGGAAGCTGTCAACAAGGTGTCCCCTTTGTTGAGTGCATTTTCATGTTAGCGGGACTTGCCAGCGTTTACAAGGATATGGCGCTCATGCGACCATTGCGCGCACGGTCGGACCAGGCGCCTCGACACGCCGGCCGGCAGGCGCTGGTGAAGGAGAGCGAGCGATGTGGCAAGCAAAGCAGATCATGATGAACGGAGAGCTGATGCCTTTGGAGGATGCACGCCTGCACCCGCTGTCGCTGGCCGTTACCTACGCCGCAACGGTTTTCGAGGGCGTGCGCGCCTACCATCTACGCGACAGTGACCAGTTTGCAATGTTCCGGCTGGATGATCACTTGCGCCGCCTTCAGGTCGGGATGAAGCTGATGCGTTTTGACGGCCGCTACGACACGGAATACCTGACCGAATGCCTCGCCCGGCTCATCAAGGCCAACCAACCCGATTCCGACGTTTACATCCGGCTGCTCGTCTACATCGAGGGGCCCGGACTTTTGGCAACCACCGGTCCGGTAGGCTTCACTGCTGCGGCAATGCCGAGAGCCAAACCGAAATTTGCCGCCACCGGCATGAGCCTGGGCGTGAGTTCGTGGCAGCGCCTGTCGGACAATGCCAGCCCACCGCGCATCAAGACCACGGCAAACTATGTGAATGCCCGGCTGGCCGTGCATCAGGCAAGAGCGGACGGCTACGACGGCGCGCTGATGCTCACGCCGGATGGAAAGGTATCCGAAGCGCCGATCGCGTGCTTTTTCATGGTCCGCGACGGCAAGCTCATTACGCCCAGCGCCAGCAGCAACATCCTGGAGAGCATCACCCGCGACACGATACTGAAGCGCTATCTGGAACTAACCGGTGAGCCGGCCCAGGTGCGCGTCATCGACCGCAGCGAGCTGTATTTCGCCGAAGAAGCTTTCCTGTGCGGCACCGGGCAGGAAATCCTTCCGGTAACCGCTATCGACCGTCTGCCGGTTGGAGACGGTGAAATCGGACCGCTGACCAGGCGGCTGCGGCAGGACTACTTCGATCTCGTGCGAGGCAGGCTGTCCGACCACCCGGAGTGGCGAACGCTGGTATAGCCGGATCGCGCCGGTCAAAGCCGGCGGCAACAAGCAGCCTCGATCAGTCGGCCCGCTCTATGCGGTCTTCCATGACTTTCGCATCGGGTTGATTCGCTCTCATGGTCGCGGCCTGCGCTTCGTCGAGCAGGCCGTTGGCCAGCGCGAATTCGATGTACTCCTCTGCATTCCGCGCGCCCAAGGGCACCGGCCTCGCCTCGCCCAGAACCGGCGGAGACGGCGGCCCGCTGTAGCCGCTCAGTTGATAGCCGGCGCTGGTCTCCGAGTGATACGCACCCAGCGTCGGAATATTGTCCTTGTCGGGATACAGCACGGCCGCGGCGCCGCCATATCCGGCGAACCTGCCCGCATTGCGGTAGATGAACCAGATCCCGTTGTCGCGCGTGATCGTGGTCTTGAGCGAGTCGGACCGTGTCGCCATGGGATAGTGGGTGAACGCGTCCGCCTGCTGGTCGTACTTGGTCAGGTAGTTGTCGTTGGCGACCCAGATATTGTCGTCGCCATCGGCCTCCGCGTTATACGAGGCCGCATACGGAACGCCCATCTTGCGCCGGAAGACTTCGCCGGTATCGGGATCCACCCGGTACAGGGTCGCGTTGCTGAAAGCGCGGTTGCCCCAGGTGGCGGTCCAGATCATGCCCTTGGAATCCACGCCCAGCCGGCGTATCTGTGAAGCGGCGTCATCCGCAACCAGGGGATAGTGCCGGAATTCTTCCGTCTCGGGATCGAAACGTGACACACCGCCGTTGTGATAGTCGGAGAACCACACCTTGTCCTTGTGATCGACAATGATCCCGTACGGACGGCTGCGCATTACCGGAACCTCCCAGTAGACGATCGAGTCCGTCGCCCGGTCCCATTTCCCCAGCGCGCCGCCGGGGAGCAAAGAAAGCCAAAGATCGCCCTTGGAGTCGAAGATCTGGGTGTTGCTGCGCAGCAGGGGCTCGTCGATAACCCAATTGTCCACCTTTCCGGTACTGGGATCGAGGTGGCTCACCATATCGCCTGAAAACCACACCGTGCCGTCGGTCTGGTCCACCGCGATGCCGTGGCCTCCGCTGTTGCCTTCCCAAGCCATCTGTTCTCCCGTGCGCGGATCGAACTTGACGATGCAGCATGCCCTGTAGGCGAGCCACACGTTGCCGTCGAGATCGAAATCCACCTGGTGTGGCCACGGCCAGACCTCGTATTCGTCCGATTCGCGATAGATGTACTCGACGAACATGGCTTTCTTGAGCGCTTCAGGATCGAGTTCGGGTTCCTGGCTGAGTTGCACGACCACCGGCGGTTTGTCCATGGGAAAGTTCTCAGCCAGGTAGTCGACGAGGATGTCGCGGTCTTCAGGCGGCAGATATTTTGGATCGAAGTACGAGGCCTTGCCGAGACGGCCGAATGCCGGGCCCTGGTACATCCGATCCACGGTGATTGCCCATGCCTCCCTGTTCTTCGGCGCCCGTCCGCCCGGATACGCGCGCGAGAAATCGTTATAGGGGATGAATTGAACCGAGTGGCATCCGTGGCAGGTGCGTTCGAGAATTTCGCGGCCCGGCCCCGGCGGATAGACCTCGTCGTAAGGCAGTATGTCGGTGCCGGGGTAGTGGAGACCGCCTGCGTAATCGACCACCGGGCCTATACCCGTTAGCGAGAAATTCACCTCGGCCTGATCGCCGGGCCCCAGTTCGATATTGACCGTCTGGCTGTCGAACCATTCCAGCTGATCTACCGCCGGCCGTATCGTGACGTCGTAGCGGCCCGGAATCATCTTGACCGCCCTGTACTCGCCATCCACAACGAACACGGTGTAGGCGAGATCCTTGTCTGTGTTGTAGGCATACACCACTGGCAGCAGACCGGGTTTGGTTCCTTCCACCTTGCCGGACAAGCGGCCCAGTCCGTTGTCTTCCGGGGACGGGCGCGCGCCGGGGCCGGAAGATTCTCCGGAACAGCCAAAGAAAAGGAGCAGGCATAGTCCTGCTGCCGCTAGCCTGGATACAGGCGCTCCTGGTAAGCTTTGCCGTTTCCCGCAAGTCTGCTTCATATTCCGAACCTCCCGGTTAACAGTTCGTAAGGCCCTTCCAGCACACCAAAGCGCCTCAAGTGTATGCGCTCCTGGTCCCTGACTTCATCACCTGGGAACGAGGGCATCCTGCCCTCGGAGGACAGGATGTCCTCCCTCCCATTGAACAAACCTGGGAACGAGGGCATCCTGCCCTCGACGAGGGCAAGAAACGTCATTCCCGCGAAGGCAAGATGCCCTCGTTCCATTGTTCCCTGCGCGCCGGTTAAAGCCGGCAGTGCAACCTCCGGTAGCGTTAACAGCCCCGATCAGTCGGCCCGCTCTATGCGGTCTTCCATGACTTTCGCATCGGGTTGATTCGCTCTCATGGTCGCGGCCTGCGCTTCGTCGAGCAGGCCGTTGGCCAGCGCGAATTCGATGTACTCCTCCGGGTTTTGGGAACCCAGGGGCACCGGCCGTTGCTCGCCCAGAACCGGGGGAGACGGCGGCCCACTGTAGCCGCTCAACTGATAGCCGGCACTGGTCTCCGAGTGATAGGCGCCGAGCGTCGCAATATTGTCCTTGTCGGTGTAGAGAACCGTTATGTTGCCGCCATATCCGGCGTATTTGCCTGCGTTGCGATAGAAAAACCAGATACCGTCGTCACGCGTAATCGTCGTCTTGAGCGTGTCGGACCGCTCCGGAATGGGATAGTGCGTGAATTCGTCCGCGACTTGGTCGTATTTGCTTAAGTAATTGTCGTTTGCGGCCCAGATATTGTCCTGGTTATCGGCTTCCGCGTTGTAGGTGGCCGCATAGGGCACGCCCATCTTGCGCCGGAAGACTTCACCCGTATCCGGATCCACCCGATACAGAATCGCGTTATCGAACGCCCGGTTCCCCCAGGTGCCGGCCCAGATCATGCCCTTGGAATCGACGCCCAACCGGCGTATTGACGTTGCGGCGTCATCCTCAACCAAGGGATAGTGGCGGAAGACCTCGGTCTCGGGATCAAAACGCGTGACGCCGCCGTTGTGATAGTCGGCGAACCACACCTTGTCCTTGTGATCGACGATGATGCCGTATGGGCGGCTACGCAGCACCGGCACCTCCCAATAGATGATCGAGTCGGTCGCCCGGTCCCATTTGCCCAGCGCGCCGCCGCCCAGCAGTGAAAGCCAAAGATTGCCTTTGGAATCGAAAATCTGGGTATTGCTGCCCAGCGAGCGATCCTCGGCCACCCAATAATCCACCTTGCCGGTTTTGGGGTCGAGATGACGCACGACATCGCCGGAATACCACACCGTGCCGTCGGTCTGATCGACCGCTATGCCGTGCCCCCCGCCGTGTCCTTCGAAAGCCGTCTGTTCTCCCGTGCGTGGATCGAACTTGACTATGCAGCATGCGGTGTAGGCGAGCCATACGTTGCCGTCGAGATCAAAGTCCACCTGGTGCGGCCATGGCCAGACGTCGTATTCGTCCGACTCATGATAGATGTACTCGATGAACATGGCTTTCTTGAGCGCTTCCAGATCGAGCTCGGGCTCTCGGGTGAGTTGCACCACCACTGGCGGCCTGTCCTCGGGGAAATGTTCCGCCAGGTAGTCCACCAGCGCGTCGCGGTCCTCGGGCGGCAGGTATTTCGGATCGAAAATCGATGCCTTGCCCACCCGGCCGAATGCCGCCCCTTTGTGCATCCGATCGACAGTTACTGCCCATGCAGCCTTGTTTTTCGGCGCCCGCCCACCCGAATAAGTGCGCGGGTAGTTGTACGGGATGAAATTGACGTTGTGGCAGCCGTGGCAGGTACGTTCCAGCGCATCGCGTCCCGGCCCAGGGGGATAGACCTCGTCGTAGGGCAATATCTCGGCATTGGGATAGTCGACGCCCCCGACATAATTGACTACCGGGCCGACGCTCGTCAGGGAAAAATTCACCTCGGCCTCATCGCCGGGGCCTATGTCGATACTGACTGTCTGACTATCGAATCCTTCCAGTTGATCGATCGCCGGGCGTATCGTTACCTCGTAGTTGCCGGGAATCATTTTTACCGCCCGGTATTCGCCATCCACAACAAATACGGTGTAGGCGAGGACCTTGTCCGTATTGTAGGCATACACCACCGGGAGCAAGCCTTCCACAGTTCCTTCGACCGTGCCGGATAAGCGGCCCAGTCCATCGTCCTCGGCGGATGTGGGCTCATCGGGGCCGGAAGACTCTCCGGAACAGCCCACCACTACCAGCAGGCAGAGCCCTGCTACCGTTAGTCTTCCAAGTGAATTCATTAGTTTGGTTGCTCCGCTTGCCGTGTCGCCAGCCTAGTGTAAACCCTGAGATGCTGAAGCGGCTTGCAGGCTTGCGTGGAACAACCCGGGAACGAGGGCTTCCAGCCCTCGACGAGGGCAAGATGCCCTCGTTCCCAGGGGACAACGCCGGGAACGAGGGCTTCCAGCCCTCGACGAGGGCAAGATGCCCTCGTTCCCAGGGGACAACGCCGGGCGCGAGGGAGTCCCGCCCTCGACGAGGGCAAGATGCCCTCGTTACCAGCGTTGGCATCACCGGCGCGTATAGGGATTGGCCACATCGCCGCCGGAATAGTACCAAACGCTCTTGGTCTGCAGGTATTCCTTGATCGCCTCCATGCCGTTTTCGCGTCCCAGGCCGCTGGCCTTGTAGCCGCCGAAGGGTGTCGTATAGCTGGTCGAACGATAGGTGTTGACCCAAACCGTTCCCGCTTCGAGACGCTCCGAGACCTTTATCGCCCGCCGCAGGCTCTCGGTCCAGACTCCTGCCGCCAGCCCGTAATTGACGTCGTTAGCGATGGCAATCGCCTCCTCGTCGTCCTTGAATTGCAGCACCGCCAGCACCGGACCGAACACTTCTTCCTGGGCTATGCGCATATCGTTGGTCACGTCGGCAAAAATTGTCGGCTGCACGAACAGGCCCTGATTCCCGTCAGGGGCGGGAACACTATCTCCGCCGAGTACCAGGCGCGCACCTTCGCTTTTCGCAATCGCGATGTAGTCGAGTATCTTGCGATATTGAGGCTCGGTGGTGATCGGGCCCACCTGCGTTGCAGGCAGCATGGGATCGCCGATCCGCGCACCGTCGGCAAGACTGGCTAGGCGCTCCAGAAATTCGTCGTGAATCGAATCCTGCAGCAGCAGTCTGGATCCTGCAATGCAAGTCTGGCCGCTGGCGGCAAAAATCCCCGATATGGCGCCATTGACCGCCTGATCGAGATTGGCGTCCTCGAACACGATATTGGCGGACTTGCCGCCCAGTTCCAGCGTGACTCTCTTGAAGCTTGGCGCTGCGTTGCTGTTAACCATCGCGCCGGCGGCCTCGCCGCCCGTGAACGCGATCTTTCTTACTTTTTCGTGGCGCACCAGCGGTTCACCGACCTCAGCTCCAAACCCGGTGACCACGTTGATCACGCCCTTCGGGAAACCGGCCTGTTCGGAAAGCGCGGCGAATTCCAATGTCGAAGCCGATGTGTACTCGGATGGCTTGATTACGATGGTGTTGCCCGCGGCCAGCGCCGGGGCCGCTTTCCAGGCGAGAAGCAACAATGGAGAATTCCAGGGCGTAATGCAGGCGCACACGCCGAGCGGATCGTAACGGGTCAAATTGAGCATGTCGGGTTTGTCGATAGGCGGGACCGAACCCTCGATCTTATCGGCGAGACCGCCGTAGTAATGAAACCACTGGGCCAAATAGCGGCACTGATTGAGGACCTCGACATGCAGCTTGCCGTTGTCCCGCACCTCGATTTCAGCCAGCCGCTCGGCGTTGCTGGTGAGGATTTCCGCGAACTTTCGCAACATAAGGCCGCGCTGTGTGGCGTTTAGCCCGGGCCATTCGCCCTGCTTAAACGCGTTGTGGGCGGCATCAACGGCGGCATCGACATCGGCGCTTCCGGCACGCGGAATTCGAGCCCAGGCCTTACCGGTATAAGGGTTCGCCGTCTCGATCCACTCCTGTGAGAGCGGATTCGACCACGCGCCGTCGATGTACAACTGGTATTTCTGCATCCCAATGACCGTTCGAAAATCAATCAGGCCATAATACAGACAGCAGATTCCGGAAATCCGTTTGCAAGCAAGACATTTCTCAGCGCTCCAACTCGGGGTTGCATGGCGCCGCTTCAATGGTCTCATGGACGAAACCGCTCAGACCTTCGTGAGGACTTCGTTCTCGTCGGTCGTGCGCGATAACTGGGACCTTGCGGTGGGGCTGATGGATAGCCGGGGGCGCCAGTTCGCCCAATCGTCGCGCAGCATCCCGTCTTTCATCGGCACCATGCCCCGCACCCTGGCCGTGATGCTACGGCGCTATCCGCAATCTGCGCTCAACCCCGGGGACGTGCTGATATCCAACGATGGCTATCACGGCACCGGCCATCTCAACGACATCACCATGATCCGCCCGATATTCAGGCGCAATCAATTGATCTGCTTTACCGGCAGCGTATTCCACACCGTGGACATCGGCGGCGCGCCGTCCGTGTCAGCCCGTGATTCCCATGAAGAAGGCTTGACCATACCGGTGTGCAAGATCATTCGCGAAGGAGTGGAAAACGAGGATGTCATTGCTTTTATTACCGAAAACCTGCGCGCTCCGGAAGAAACGCTGGGCGATATCCGGGCCCAGTTCGCGGCCTACGAAATGGGTCAGGCCAGGCTGCTGAAAATACTTGACGACGAACACATCGACGACCTCGATGCGCTGGTGGAAGAGATTCTCGATCGCTCCGAGATCGCGATGCGACGGGCTATCGAGGCGGTGCCGGACGGCGTATATCGCGACAAGATCAGGGTCGACGGCTTTGAAGAACCACTGACCATCTGCTGCGAGATCCGCATCGAGGGCAACAATCTCTCCGTCGATTTTTCCGGCACCTCGCCGCAGATCAACCGGCCGATCAATTCGGCCATGAACTTCACTCGCGCATACAGCGCCTATGCGATCAAATGCGCCTTCGATCCAACCACGCCCAACAACGACGGTTCGTTTCGGCCGGTCACTATCACGGCGCCCGAGGGCTGCCTGATCAATCCGCTGCGGCCGGCCCCGATCTGGGCGCGCCATCTGTCGGGACACTACCTGCCGCCGGTGATCTTCAGCGCACTTTCGCAAGTGATGCCCCAACGGGTTATCGCCGACTGTGGCTCACCGCTGTGGAACGTTTATTTCTCAGGGCGGCGCCACGACGGGCGACGTTTCGTGAAGATGTTCTTCATGAACGGAGGCCACGGCGCGCGGCCCCACCAGGATGGTCCGGCCTGTCTGAGTTTTCCCAGCAACGTGGCAACCGTCCCGGTCGAACACTTCGAGAACAGCGTGCCGCTTTTAATCACCGAGAAATCGTTGATCCCGGATTCGGGCGGGGCCGGCCGATATCGGGGCGGGCCGGCACAGCGGGTGGCGTTCAAGGTCACGTCCCAGCACCCCGTGACGATGACCATTCGCCATGAACGGGTGAAATTTCCGCCGCGCGGCCTGCTGGGCGGCTCGGCAGGCTCGTCCGGCCGTGACTACGTCAACGGGAAGCGGATTCCGGCAAAGGTGCGCATGGATCTTGAGCCCGGCGACGAGGTGACTTTCGACACGCCCGGTGGCGGTGGCCTGGGTCCGCCGCGGGAGCGCGATGCGGCCAGGCTTGCAGCGGATCTTGTGAGCGGAGTCGTGACGCCGGCAGGCGCGGCGGCTGGGTATGGTTCCAAAGCAGCAGCCGGGGAAGAGCACGGTGACTGAACCACTTCGCTTGGGTGTCGACATCGGCGGCACGTTCACCGACCTGGTCATGCTCGACTCGCGCAGCGGCGAACTCTTCAATGAGAAGGTCCTGACTACTCCGCAGGACCCGTCCGTCGGCGCACTCGAGGGATTGCAGAAAATTCTTGCCCACAACGGGGCGAATCCGTCCCAGGTAGGTCATCTCATTCACGGCACCACCCTGGTCGCGAATGCGATTATCGAACGTCGTGGCGCGCGGGTGGCGCTGGTCACTACCGCCGGATTCAAGGATATTCTGGAGATCGGCACGGAGTGGCGCTACGACACCTACGACCTGTTCATGGAAGTGCCGGAACCACTGGTGCCCAGGCACTGGCGCTTTGAGGTCCCGGAACGCATCGGCCCTGATGGGAAGATATTGCAGGCCCTCGACGAACAGGCGGTCGTGGCTGCAGCCCGCGAGATCGCGGCGGCCGGCGTCGATGCGGTCGCGATTTCTCTACTGCACGGGTTCCGCAACCCGGCGCATGAGCGCCGGGTACGCGACATCATCAGTCGGGAAGAACCCGGTCTCGCCGTATGCATCTCCAGTGATGTCATGCCGGAAATCGGCGAGTACGAGCGAACTTACACAACGGTCTGTAATGCCTACGTGCTGCCGATATTCGAGCGCTACCTGCGGCGTCTGGCCGATGGCTTAAGCAGAATGGGTATAGAGAAGGATCTCTACCTGATGCTGTCGGACGGCGGCACGGTTCACCAATCGACCGCAGTGTTGCATCCCATCAGGCTGGTGCAGTCGGGTCCGGCCGGCGGCGTGCAGGCGACTTCCGTGATCGGCAAACTGGCCGGATATCGCGACATCCTGTGTTTCGACATGGGTGGCACTACCGCCAAGGCCTGCCTGATCGATGATGGCGAGCCGCTGCGTACAACCGAATTCGAAGTGGCCCGGGTCTATCGTTTCAAGAAGGGCAGCGGCATTCCGCTCAAGATCCCCGTGATAGAGATGATTGAAACCGGGGCCGGCGGCGGTTCGATCGCCACGGTGGATCACCTCGGGCTGGTGCAGGTCGGACCGGAGAGCTCCAGCGCCGACCCCGGGCCCGCCTGTTATGGACGGGGCGGTCCGGACGCTACTGTTACTGATGCAGACCTGGTGCTGGGCTATCTTGCGGCCGGGAGTTTTCTGGGCGGTGACATGCAACTCGATGTTGCAGCGGCAACCGGGGCGCTGACTCGCAATGTGGCCGAGCCGCTCGGCGTTTCAGTCATAGAAGCGGCTTGGGCGGTACACGAGACCGTCAACGAGAACATGGCCCAGGCGGCCACTATCCACGCGCTGGAAAAGGCCAGGAACATCAGCAGCTACACCATGCTGCCGATAGGCGGGGCCGGGCCGGTTCATGCCTGCAACATTGCGATGAAGATGTCGTTGCGCCGGGTCGTTTGTCCTATGTCCGCCGGGGTCGCCTCGGCCTTCGGTTTCCTGGTCTCGCCTACCTCGTTCACGTTCGTGCAGGGGGGCGTAATGCCATTGGACGAGCTCGATTTTTCCGAGATCAACGCGATGCTCTCAGGAATGCAGCATGATGGCCGCGAGCTGCTATCAGCCGCCGGCATTGATGGCGACAGCGTTCGCGTCGAGTGCCTGGCGGCGATGCGCTATATCGGCCAGGGCTACCACGTCGAGGCTCCGGTCGACGACAAAATGCTCCAGGCATGCGATTGCGCCGCGATTCGGCGTGCGTTTGAGAATGCATACAAGACCCAGTTTGGTCGAGTTGAGCGGGACATGGCGGTGGAAGTCGTCTCCTGGCGGGTCATCGTTTCGGGCCCGCGCCCGTCCATCGAACTGGCCGCAGCCGGCAGTGCATCGGGGTCGGAAAACGCGCTCAAGGGCCAGCGGCGGGTGTACTTCGGACCGGAGGGCGGATTTGTCGATGTCCCCGTCTACAATCGATACAGCCTCTTGTCGGGCGACACATTCGAAGGGCCGTGTATTTTTGAGGAGCGCGAATCCACTACCGTTGTGCCGCCAAGTGCGCGGGCATCTGTTGATTCGAACCTGAATCTCATTGTCGATCTTCCGACCCCGCCATGAGCGGCCGTGCCATCGCTGCAAGCAACCGCGGACTGCTGCCTGAACCCGGCCAAGTTCCTCGTGTTAACAGGCTTTGACTGAATGATGCAGCAAGTAACGGTTGCCGAGATACTTGCCGACGCTCTGGCCAAGCACGGCGTATCGCGCATTTTCGGCGTGCCTGGCGGTGGCAGCAGCCTGGATGTGATGGAGGCGGCAGCCGGCAAGGGGATCGATTTCGTTCTGACACGCACCGAGAACGCCGCCGTAATGATGGCGGCCGCAACAGCCGACCTCGCTGGCACCCTCGGTGTGGCGCTGACAACCAAGGGCCCGGGGGTAGCGAACGCCGCCAACGGCATGGCCTGCGCAGCGTTGGATCGGTCGCCGGTAATGCTCATCACGGACGGGTTCACCGAGCAGGAGAGATATTACGTTACCCACCAGGTGTTCGACCAGGAACAATTGCTGGCGCCCGTTACCAAGAGAAGCAGCCGCCTTGAACAGGCAGATGTCGCGACAGAGATTCGTGACCTGATCGAGCTGGCCAAAACACCACCCTTCGGACCCGTGCATGTTGAAATCGCTGGTTCGCATGCACGCAAGACCGTCGCTGCCGATACGGAAACAGTCAGGCCGCGCAACCTCGAGGCGGACATCGCCGAGGCTGCGGTGAGCCAGGCAGGAGACTTGATCCGGAACGCGTCACGCCCGGTTATCGTTGCCGGCCTGGAGGCCAGAAGTCCCGGCGCTTCGCGAAACGTCAGGGCCCTGGCCGAAGCGCTACGCTGTCCGGTCCTTGCCACCTACAAGGCGAAGGGAGTCTTCGACCATAGCCACCCGCAATACGTCGGCAATTTCACCGGCGGCAACGCCGAATCGGAATGCGTGGGGCAAGCGGACCTTATCGTGCTGTGCGGCCTGGACCCGGTCGAACTGCTCCGAATACCCTGGCGTTACGACAGCCCCGTGGTGGATATAGCCGAGGTTCGGCATCCGGTCCACTATGTGGAGCCTGCCGTAGGGATCTATGGTCCGATCGCCGCTGCGCTGGCGCGCCTGAATACCGGACTGTCGCAATCCGACTGGGCGCTTTCCGAGATCGCACAGCTGCGCCGGTGCCAGACAAGGCGCCTGGAATATCCGCAGTGCGCGGGGCTGGGACCGCAGCAGGTGGTCGAACTGGCGGCCCGCGCCGCACAAAATCTCGAAGTCTCACCGCGTATTTCGGTTGACGCCGGCGCGCACATGTTTTCGGCCATGGCATTCTGGCCGGCGGCGCGGCCGCACGATGTCCTCATTTCCAATGGCCTGGCAACAATGGCCTATGCCCTCCCGGCGGCGATTGCGTCCGCCCTTCACCAACCGGAACGCCCCACTGTGGCCTTTACCGGCGATGGGGGGCTGTTGATGTGCCTGGGTGAGTTGTCGGTGGCCGTTCAACAGGCGGCACGGATGGTTGTCGTCGTTTTCAATGACCAGTCCTTGTCCCTGATCGACATCAAACAGCAGCAACGCGGCATGCCGGAACGCGGGGTCCGCTGGCAGCCGCCGGACTTTGCAGCGACAATGAAAGGCTTGGGCGGTCGGGGTTTTCGAGTGGATAATGCCCGTGATTACTATGCGGCGGTCGCTGAGGCCCTACAGAACGAAGGACCTTCGCTGATCGACGCCAGGGTGAACCCGCAAGGGTACCTGGCGCAAATGGAATCGTTGCGAGGCTAGTGCCGTGACACGACACCAGGGCCTGACCGCCAGCAGTACCAGGAGCACCCGAATGGAAAATGGGCACTTTCAGCTACCGCCCGAAATTCAGGAGATCGTCGATCTTGCGAAACGGATCGTCAAGAACGAATTGATCCCGCTTGAGGCCGAGTTTCTGCCCCATCCGGCGCACGCCTTCGGAATCAAGGAAACGACCAACCTGAAAAGGGTCTTCGGTCCCGATGTTGTGCAGCACCTGGTCGACATTTCGCGCGACACCGGCCTCTGGTATCTCATGGTGCCGGAAAAGCATGGTGGCTCGGGGCTGTCGATGCTCGCTCAGATCGCCATTCTCGAGCAATTCAACTACACCGCGGTGCCGTTTCCGTTCGCGAATGTCGCCAACATCCTCTATCAGTGCGAAGGCGACCAGGTCGACCGGTTCTTAAAGCCGGTCATCGAGGGCGAGATGACGACCTGCTTTGCCCAGACCGAACCCAATGCAGGCTCTGACCCAGGAGGCATGATGCAGACGCGGGCCGTGAAAGACGGCGACGACTGGGTGCTTAACGGTACCAAGATGTGGATCTCGGGCGCTGCGGAGTCCGACATGATCATGGTGCAGGCGGTAACTGACCCGGACAAACGTCAGCGCGGCGGCATCACCATGTTCCTGGTCGTGCGCAACAATCCCGGCATGCATGTTGAGGAGCCCGGAATAAAAACCTGGCTCGGACCGCACGCTTCCCAGTACATCGTCCACTTCGAGGATTGCCGGGTACCGCAGTCGGACATACTTGGAGAAGTCGGCAACGGCTTTCGACTCGGACAGCGCTGGCTCACCGTCCACGACCGCCTCTTGCGTGGCCCCTACGCTCTCGGCAAGATGCAGCGGGCGCTGGACATGTCAATCGAGTGGTCGAAACAGCGAGTCACCTTCGGCAAGCCGCTGTCCGAACGCCAGGCGATTCAATGGCAACTTGTGGACATGTATATCGACCTGGAGGCGTTGCGCGCACTCACCTATCAGATGGCGGCGCGTGCCGATGCCGGCGAAGACATTCGCACCGAGGCGGGAATGGTGAAACTCACGTCGATGGTTTGGGGCGCGCGTTCGCTCGACAAGGCCATCCAGATTCACGGCGCGATGGGCGAGTCGCTGGAACTGCCCCTGACGCTGTTCTATCGGTATCTGCGCCACGGACAGATCGGCGGCGGAGCCAATGAGATTCAGCGTATGCAGATTGCCCGCAAGCTGTTGCGCGGATAGCGCCGGCGTGAGCGTAATGGAGAATTATCCGGCCCGATGGAGCGGATGCCGGGTGGCGCAATGGCAGTGGGCAGTCGCATTGGTTGGGGCAGCCCTGTTGTTGGCGGACTGCACCGGCGAAACCGGCAGCGAAGAATACCCATCCAAACCTGTCACCATAATCGTGCCGTATGCTCCCGGTGGCGGTGGCGATACGTTCACTCGCGCCATCGCCGCGCAGGCCGCGGATATTCTGGGCGTAAAGATTTTCGTGGAGAACAAGACCGGTGGCGGCGGCACCGTAGGCGTGGGTTCCGCGGCGCGTGCGGATGCCGACGGCTACACCCTTGCGTTCGTGTCCACCAGCGCCCTCGTCATGGCGCCGAATTTTCTCGACGTGCCGTACGATCCGGTGGAAGACTTTACCTACCTTTCACGGTTCGTCGTCAGCGTCCACCCGGTGCTGGTCGGCGCCAAGTCCCAGTTCCATTCGTTCTCGGACGTGCTTGAGTTCGGGAAAGCTAATCCCGGCCGGCTGCGCTGGTCCACCGCGGGCATCAACGGCGCGCCTCATATCGCGACTTTGGCCGCATTCAAGCAAGAGGGCGTCGAGGCCGCTTTCATTCCGATGCAGGGCTCTTCGGAGGTCCTGGCCGGACTCTTGGGCGACACGCTCGATGTGGGGGTCATTTCCGATTATTCCGGTGCGCTCGCGGCCGGCGATGTCCGCGTGCTGGCGGAGATCGGCCCCGAGCCGATACCGGAAGCACCGCTGGCGCCGACCTATGAACAACTTGGCTACCCCTTGGCGCCGACCATATTCTTCGGGCTGGCCGGACCGGCGGCGCTGCCCGACGACGTGGTCGCCAAGTGGGACGAGGCCATACGCATCATCACCGCATCGGAAGCTTTCTCAAACATCACCCGGCGGCTGAACGGCAGGGTGGCCTATCTGGACCACGAGGAATTCAAGCGCCACGTGCTGGCCGACATCGAAGCTACCCGCCAGGCGCTGCGTTTGCTTGAGGCAAATGAGTGAAGCCGGTCCACCAGGAATCGCTCGCAATCGGAGCCATGCTGGCCGCAGCCATTCTGTTCGGGCTGTGGGTCTTGCCGCTGGGCATCGGAGCGGCCGGCGCTGGCCAGGGCGTTGGCCTGTCAGCGCGCTTCATGCCGCAACTTGCAACCCTCGGGATCGTGCTGGCGCTCGCCTGGGGACTGTATGGCTCACTCACCGGGACAGCGCCTGCTGTGAAAGCCGGCGGGGACCAAGGGGGCCATGCGCGAAAACCGATCGGCGCGGTAGCCATTTGTCTGGTTTTTGCCGTGATCGGGTTCCAGCTGGCCGGTTTCTATGTGGGTGGCGTGTGCATGGCGGTGCTGCTGACGGTTCTTCTCGGTGAACGAAGGCTGCCGGTCATTGTGCTTTTCCCGACCCTGCTGCTGGCGACGATCTACCTGCTGTTTGAATTTGCCCTGAACGTTCGCTTGCCCAAGTTCGGCCTGATACCCGGCCTGCAGGTGTAGCCTATGGAAAACGTTCTCGAAGGCATTTCGCTGGCGCTCACCTTCAATGCCCTGGCGGGGATTTTTCTCGGCATAGTGCTTGGTCAGATACTGGGCTCCATTCCCGGGCTGACCGCCGCGATGGCAGTCGCGTTGCTGGTGCCGTTCAGTTTCTACTTCGACCCCTGGGTGGGCATTCCGATGATGCTGGCCATGTTCAAGGGGTCCTTGTTCGGGTCGAGCATACCGGCCATCCTGCTGGGCACACCGGGTACTCCGGCAGCCGCCGCGACAGTGATCGACGGCAACCCTCTGGCGCGCCAGGGCAAGGGCGGCAAGGCGATGCACACCGTGCTTTTGGCTTCGGTATTCGGCGATTCGTTCTCAGACATCTGCCTGATATTCGGGGCCGGCGCATTGGCGGCGGTCGCAATCCGGTTTGGTCCCTCCGAATACGTAGTGCTCGTGCTCTTCGCGCTGTTGAGTCTGATCTCGCTGCACCGCGGCAGTTCCTGGAAAGGCATCGTGGCGATTCTTGCGGGCGTATTGCTGGCTTGCATCGGGCTCGACCCGATAACCGGCGCTCCGCGCCTGACTTTCGGCAATGCGGAGCTGTTCGATGGGATTGGTCTGATCCCCATGCTGATCGGGTTTCTGGCGATCTCGGAAGTCTTCAGGCAACTGGAGCAACCGATCAAACGCCTTGGAGAGAAGGCCATTACGTTTTCGTCACGGCGGGAAGACAACCGATTGTCCGGAAAAGAACGCCGGGCGCTGCTGCCCACGCTTTTGCGTGGCTCGATAATCGGCACAATCACGGGAGCATTGCCCGGGCTCGGCTCTACCGTGGCGGCGTTCATTGCCTACAACGAGGCCCGCAGAACCTCCGCAAACCCGGAAGAGTTCGGTCGTGGATCCTTGCATGGCATTGCCGCACCGGAGGCAGCCAACAATGCGGTTAGCGGGGCCAATCTGATTCCGCTACTGGCTTTCGGAATTCCCGGCGACGTGGCCGCCGCTCTGATACTCGGCGCCCTGCTTATTCAGGGAATTACGCCCGGTCCGGTCGCTTTTCGCGACAACCCGGCGCCCATCTTTGCGATTTTCGCCGCCATGCTGCTCGCAAATCTGGTCAATTACCTAGTGGGCCTCGGCTTCATACCACTGGCCAAGAAGATGGTTTCGGTCCCGAAAAGGCTGCTCTTTCCAGCGGTGCTGGTGATTGCGTCCGCGGGGGCGTATGCAATGCGCGGTTCGCTGTTCGACGTGCAGCTGATGTTTGTGTTCGGACTCATCGGCTGGATGATGGTAAAGCATGGTTTTCCGGTGGTATTGCTGCTTATAGGCTTCATCCTCACGCCGATCCTCGAGCGTTCGATTCGCCAGACCCTGATACTCGTCGATGCAGCCGACGGGTGGTTGGCCTTCATAGGCAGCCGGCCTGTGCTGATGATTCTGCTGGTTGTGCTGGGCGTCCTGAGCGCGGTCGTCGTTCGCCAGCGCCTGGCCATGGAACGCTACCAATTACCGCAGGAGCCCACTGACAGCAGCTGAACCAGCAGCTGGGAACGAGGGCATTCCCGCTTTCGCGGGAATGACGTTTCTTGCCCTCGTCGAGACCCTGTCCCCGACCCTGATCGGGGAGCCGGAACCCCTCGTTCCCAGGTTGTTCCATGCAGGGCCTTAGTCGAGTTCGATCTCACCGCTGGTCAGGATGGTGGCCAATTTCTGCATATTCTTGAGGCTGCGCAGCTGGTCTTCTTCATTGGCCGCGATACAGCAATCGGCGATCACGCTCACGCTGAAATCGCGATCATGCGCCTCTCTTGCCGTGGACTCCACAACCATATCGGTTGCAACGCCGGCCAGAAAAATGTGCGTTACGCCCATGTTGCGCAAGGTCAGTTCCATTGCCGTTGCGTGAAAACTGCCGACACGGTGCTTGGTAATGACCAGTTCCTCTCCCTGGGGAGCGACGTCATCGACGAATTGGCCACCCCACCCACTCAGATCGAAGGCGCCGAATTGGTGCGCCTGCCCCATTAGCGGCGATCCCTTGGGACTCTGCGCGTAACCCGGATAGAAGCCGACCCGCACGTGAATGACCGGCAGGCCGGCAGCCCGAAACCTGTCCTGGACGCCGCGCACTAGTGACAGCGTCCCGTGGTCGGCATCATAGGCCGCATAGCCCTTGCCCGACACTTTGCCCTTCAGGTGGACTATATCGTTTTCGAAATCAAGACAAAGTAACGCTTTCATGGCTATCGCTTTTTGCCGTGCAAGGTGAGGTAATACCGGGCCGCCAGGGACAATTCGACTCGCATTTTAGGTGCTGGCGCCATCCTTTACAAACCCTGGTCCGCGTGCGACTATGCGCAAGCCTCAGGGATATGTGGGCTGCATTCACACTTGCATGGAACAATCTGGGAGGGAGGGCATCTTGCCCTCCGTCGAGGGCGGGACGCCCTCGTTCCCAGCGTTGGTTCCCTGCGCGTCAGCGCAGCGGCGCCCGCTGCGAAAACTTCCAGGGAGTTATCGAGCGATGTCAACAATTACTTGGAAACACTTCCGCGGTGCACGCCGGCATGTCGTGTCTGCGGTGTTGATCGCGGCGAGCACCGCCACTTTGGCACACGGCGCATCGGCAATCCCAGGCACTGCCACTCTCACCGGAAAGGTATCGGCTGACACGCCGTTCACGGCCGCGCAGGTGTATGCGAAAAACCTTGACCGGAACATGCTATACACGGTGTACACGCACAACGGCGAGTATCGCGCGGTCAATCTTTTGCCCGGCGGTTACCGGATCTGGGTCGAGAAGAACGGCCTGACATCCCGGCACGAGATGCTGCGAATTCAGGGTGAAGTGGAAATTGAGCTGGACCTTGAGATGCGTCCGGGGCCGGACAATCCACTGACCCTGAAGGACAGCTCCAAGCCGGGACCGCAATTCGGTGGCGTCGGCAAGGACGCGAAACTGGTCTCTTATGACGAGATGTATCCCCCCGGGCGTGGCAGGGACCTGGCCGAGCCCACCTGCCTGACCTGCCACGGGCATTCCTTCCTGCCTGCCAACCGCATGGGACGAGCGCAGTGGCACGTGATGATAGGCATCATGCTTGATCCCAGCGGTCCGTTTGCCGATCCCAACTCAGCCCGCAGCATTACCGATGAGGAGCACGAAATCCTCGCTGACTACCTGGCGGAAAACTTCGGTCCGGATAGTCTCCCCAAGGTCTTGCGCCTCGACGTGGAGTATCCGCTTAACGAAGATACGCTGGCCTCGGCGATGTTCATTGAGTATCTCACTCCGCTGCATCCGGCCGCCGACCTGTCCCTCAGATCAGCCAACGAACCTTTCAAGCATCGGCTGCATCGCCCGATGCTCGACAACGACGGCAATCTGTGGGGCTCCAACAGCCTGATCGGTCTTAGCCGCGTCGACCCCCGCACCGCGCAGTGGAGCCACTTTCCGATTGGCTATGACGAAAACAATCCGGAAACCGACATGTACGGAAAGAAAAAAGGCGACCCGCAGTCGATCTGGTCGTACATCTTTCCGCATGACCTGACTATCGACAGTGAAGGCCATGTTTTCTGGGCCGAATTCCAGGGCCAGCATTTGGGCCGGCTGGATCCCAGTACAGGAAAGATCGATCGCTACCCGATGGATCCTGAGGGTGTGGTGGTCGACGAAAGAGGAGTCGTGGGCAACATTCGCGGCCACAGCCCGCACATGGCGCAGAACGGCGACGTGTGGTTCACCGCGATCCGCGGTAACAAACTCGGAAAATGGGAACGCCGGACGAAAAACATCACGTTGTGGGAAATCCCCACGGCGCACTCCTTCCCCTACGGAATAGAAGTGGATCAGCAGGGCATCGTCTGGTTCGCTGAACTGTTCGGCTGTGCCGTCACGAGCTTCGATCCGGAAACTGAAGAGTTCATGGAGTACCCCTCATTGATTAAGCCCTGCGCAATCAACCGGCTTGCATCCGACTCCAAGGGCACGATCTGGTACTCGGTCGCCAGCTCCGGAAGACTGGGACGGCTGGACCCGGCCACCGGGGCACAGAAGGAATACGACATCCTTCCATTCTCGAAGGTCAAGGCATCGAGGCCCTACGGCATCGTTGCCGACCCTGAGGACAAGATCTGGTTCGGCGACGGCGGACTGGGCGGCGCGCTGGTCCGGTTCGACCCGGACACGGAAACGTTCACCTATTACCCGGAACCCCGCCAGGCCGACAATCCCAACCTGGACGTCACCCGGGAAGGCGCCATCATTTTCTCGACGCGTTCCAACAACCAGGCGGCGCTGGGAATTTTCTATCCCGACGTTTCGAAAATGACCGGCTACGGCGCGTTTCGCTGATTCAATTGGAGGAACGGACAGCTGGCCGCACATCGCAAGCCAGCCCCAGGAATCCTATCTGACGGTTGCCGAATGGTTACCCGTTCGGGAGGGCGGCGCCGAGTGCTTCGATCAGGTCCTGCGGGTCCTCCAGGCCCACGGACAGGCGAACCAGGCCGTCGCGCAAACCCACGCGGCGGCGTTCTGCGGGATCCACGTCTGCGTGGGTCATCGTTGCCGGGTGGGTAATCAGTGATTCCACGGCTCCCAGGTTTTCTGCCAGGGTCCACAGCTTCACCCGGTCCATAAGGTTCTTGCCGGCTTGAAGGCCCCCCTTCAGCTCGCACCAGAGCATGGCGCCGTAACCGGAAGCCTGGCGGGTCGCAAGATCGTGCTGGGCGAAGGATTCCAGCCCCGGGTAGCACACTTCCTTTACCGCTGGATGCTCGCACAGGTAGCGGGCAATTTGCGTGGCGCTGGCTGATTGGCGGTCCATGCGCACCGAAAGCGTCTTCACGCCCTGCAGCGTGAGCCAGGCGACCATGGGCGACATGATGCTGCCGGTGGCGTTCTGAACAAACCGCACCTTCTCGTCCAGCTCCGCGTTCGCGGCGACCAGGGCCCCGCCCACTGTCGCGTTGTGGCCGTCCAGGTACTTGGTGGTGCTGTGCAAGGAAATGTCCGCGCCCAGCGCCAGCGGTTGCTGGTAGTACGGCGACAGGAAGGTGTTATCCACCACATGGACCAGGCCGTTGGCGCGGGCGATTTCCGACAAGGCGGCGATGTCGCTGAGCGCCAGCGTGGGATTGGCCGGCGTCTCGGTCAACAAGAGCCGGGTTTGCGGCGTGATTGCGGATCGAACCGCATCGGGATCGGAGGTATCCACGAACGTAAACCGCACTCCGAATCGCGCGAACACCTGGGTGCAGACCCGGTAGGTTCCGCCGTACGCGACCTGCGACACCAGGGCGTGATCACCGGCATTCAGAAAAGCGTGCAGCACCGCGGTGATCGCCGCCATCCCGGTGGAAAAGCAGGTGCAGTCCACGCCATCCTCCAAACCGGTGAGACGATTCTCCAGGGCCCTTACGGTCGGATTGCCGCTACGTGAATAGGAATATCCCTTGGAAAGGTATTCGTCCACGGACGGCTGGGCGAAGGTCGTGGACTGGTAGATGGGCGGCAGCACCGACCCGGTGGTGGGGTCGGGCTCGGCGCCTGCATGAATCTGTTTGGTGGCGAATCGCATGTCAGAACTGCTCGAGGCTCAGCGCCATGGTACTGGCAGCGCCGGCCCGTATGCGGCGAGCCCGCGCGGTGACCTGCGGCATGAAGTTCTCGGCATAGAAGCGTGCGCTTACGCGGCGCGCCTCCGCTGTGGGATGGTCGCCGGCGACGGGTACGGCGAGCACGGCCCGGGCGTGCAGCCAGCCGCCGCACAGATATCCCAGCATCATCATCAGGCTGAAGGCCGCGGCTCCGGGCAGGTCCTCCTGGTTGCCCACCTCGCTGAAGAACCATTCAACGACTGCATTGGTTTCCGTGAGCCCTTCCCTGAGCGCCGCGCCGACCATCAGGTCGTCGGCCGGGAGAGCATCCAACCTGTCCGCCGTGCCATGCATCTCGCTCAGCAATTCGCGCAGTGCCCTGCCCTTGTCGCGAATCATCTTGCGGCCCACCAGATCGCCGGCTTGAATACCGGAGGTTCCCTCGTAAATAGTCGTGATGCGTGCATCGCGATAGTGCTGGGCAGCCCCGGTTTCTTCCACGTAGCCCATGCCGCCGTGAATCTGTATTCCAATTGACGTCAGTTCGATGCCGACCTCGCAGATCCAGCCCTTTACGATCGGCGTAAGCAGATCCAGCCGCCGCTGGTGATAGGCGCGCCGGTCCTGGTCCGGGTGCCGGCGAGCGTAGTCCGTGTGCATGCCGGCCATATAGGCCAGCGAACGCATCGCAAAAATCTGCGACTTCATTTCCATGAGCATGCGCCGCACGTCGGGATGCCGAACGATGGGAACGGTTTCCTGGCTGCCCGGAGAATTGCCCTGCAAGCGATTCCGGGCGTATTCCAGCGCTTGCTGGTAGGCTCGCTCCGATACCGCAACGCCCTGCAGTCCTACGGAAACGCGCGCATCGTTCATCATCGCGAACATGTGCGGCAGGCCCTGGTTCTCCTGGCCCACGAGGTAGCCAACGGCATCTTCGTAACTCATGACGCAGGTCGGACTGGCATGGAGCCCAAGTTTGTGCTCCACGGACACCGCACGCACATTATTGAGCTCGCCCGCGCAGCCATTCTTGTCCGGAATCCGCTTGGGTACCAGGAACAGGGACAGGCCCCGAGTTCCCTGGGGCGCGTCCGGCACCCGCGCGAGCACCAGGTGAAGAATATTCCCGGTCATGTCGTGATCACCGAAGGTGATGAAAATCTTCTGCCCGCTGATCCGGTAGTGGCCGTTCTCCGGCTTCGCCTGACTGCGCACCAGCCCGAGGTCAGAGCCGGCCTGCGGCTCGGTCAGATTCATGGTGCCGGTCCACTCTCCGCTCACCAATCGAGGCAGGAATTCCCGGCGTAATTCGTCGCTGGCATATAGTTCCAAGGCATGCAACGCACCCTGGCTCAACAGGGGGCAGAGCGACCAGGCCAGGTTGGCGGATTGCCACATTTCCTGTACCGGCATGGAGATGAGCTGGGGCAATCCCTGGCCTCCATACTCCTCGGGTGCGGAAATGCCGCCCCAACCTCCATCCACAAAAGCCTCGTAAGCCTCGCGGAAGCTGTCCGGCACTTGCACGCTGCCATTCGCGACCCTGGCGCCGGTCTGGTCGCCCTTGGCGTTCAACGGCGCAAGCACATTGGCGGCCAGTTCTCCGGCCTCATCCATTACCGAACGGGCCAGGTCCGTCGTCAGCATTTCACAGCCAGGTAGCCCTGCAACTCCGTCCATTCCAGCGACGGATTTCAGGATAAACAGCATTTCATCGACGGGGGGCCGATACTCGGACATGGGGCTGGGCAAGAACTTGCTAAGGGTCCGGATATTGTACCCGCGACCTGTTAATTTCCGCGGGCGGCCAAGGAGGGCACTTGCCTGAGTTTGCCGGCCTTACGTTGCGGGGCGGGCTGAGAGCTTGTCCGGGTATTCCGCTTCCAAACGCTGCCGGTAGTCGGGGGGAAGCGCGTCAATTGAAGCGAGTTTGAGGCCGGCTGCGTGCCAGATCATGTGGCCTTTGTGTTCACCCATGTTCATCCAGTCACGCCAGGGCATGAACACGGTTGAGGCAAATTGGGTGTCCAGGCGCTCCACGCTGGAGTCGTTGAATTGTTGCAGCGGGCAGTGCAGGGTTTGGCGCTGCAATCGGGGCTGCTGCATGCCCGGCGGGTATTCGGTCTCCTTGCTGAGCCAGACCTGCCCTCCTCCGGCGATGATCCGGTAAGCGGGTGGGCGCTCCGGCATCTGCGAGATAAAAGGCGTCGGCCGTATGCCTTTCACCGAATAATTGAAGCCCCTGCCGGCGCCTCCTCCCTGAACTGCTGCCGGCACCGAAAGCAGCTCGCCGGTATAGGGATTGCGCCACTCGCGCAGCCAGTCGCCATTGTCGGCATCCCGCAGGAACGACACCGTGTGTCCGATCAATTCGAATTCCTCGCCGTCCAGATGGCGCATCCAGTACATCTCCATCCCTTCGAATCCGAATAGAGGACGCGGTGGCCGGCCTTCTTCGACCCCGTAAATGATGCCGCTGTACCACCAGGGCACATCCTCCTCGCGCAGGCTGGCTTGAAGGCGAATCAATGCCAATAAGTGGTCCCGTGGCGTGGAGAGCCCGGTAAGCGCCGTGGGCTGCTGCTCCGCGAGTGACGCCCAGGGAGAGCCGAACAGCGCCAGACTGCCAGCGCCAGCCAGCAAATCCCGGCGGCTGAGGCTCTCGCGCTTGCTCATTTCCTGTCAGCTGCAGCGACGGGAGTATTCGCTGCGGGCGCCGACGCGCTGACGAGCAAGGAACAATGGAGCGAGGGCATCTTGCCCTCGTCGAGGGCTGGAAGCCCTCGTTCCCAGGTTGTTCCATGGGGATGAGGGCGTCCCCGCCCTCGACGGAGGTCCGGGTGTCCTCCTTCCCATGGGTTTAGCGTGTACGAACGGCATCCAGCACCATTTTTGCCATGAGCGCGCCCATACGCGGGTCATCGTTGGGAGGTCGCCACATTGCCCAGCTGCCCCGGTACTGTTGCTGCACCGGTTGGTCGGAAGACGGTTTGCCTTCCGCCGGGTCATAGCCCAGGTGTCCGTATGCAGGCACGTCGAAGCCCAGGGACGGATCCATATCGTTGCGCCGGCGGTCGGAAGGCGTTTGCCGCTTCGGCGGATAGCTTCGTCCGTCGGCACAGCCGCCCAGTTCCAGGCAGCAAGGAATTTTCGATTCGCCGTCGAGGCACTCGGTATTCACCCACACGCCCCAATAATCGGCGAACGGACTCCCTACCTCCGGATAGCGTGTGTAGTCACCGTCGTCGTAGTACAGCCAGGTGCGATAACCAATCTCCTTGCCGATCTGGTTTGGCAACTCTACGAGGTTGAGCACTGAATCGGCCACGATCTGGGGAAACGCCACGACGATGTGTTTGACGCCCTCATCAAGCAGGAAATCCAGCGCCTCCCAGTAACGAAATCCCCACTTGCCTTCGGGGTGTACTCCGGGTTGTTCATAGAGCGACGCGTATCCGAGGTTTTCACCGCGCATGGGGCGGCTGCGTTCAAGGCGGCCGGCGGGCGATGGCGGCATTTGCTCGTTGGTTACCATGTCGCCGGCCCAGGCGCCCACAATCCGGCGCTGCTTGAGTTCCGGGTAAAGGCGCAGCAACTCCAGCTCGATCATTCGATGCAGCGTGAGCGTATCGTTGATCTTCGGGTCGAAATACTCGTCGTAGCGCCGCAAGGCGTGGCCCAACAGCACGATACCGGTGTCGGCTTCGGCGACTTGCGGGTTGAACCGGTGCGCGATGCCCTCCGCGTGCAGCAAAGCCAGGATCGGTGAGGCCACCACCGGGTTGGGACGGCCTTCGAGCGCGACGCTGCGATCGGTGGCGGGCGGCCCCAGGGAACGCGTCCATCCGGCCGGCTCCGCCGGATAGGAGTCACGCATCAGGTCTGCGGGATCGTTCAGCCAGCGCAGGGGTATCGGCTCGCTGTCCTCGCCCGCCTCAGCGGCAAGCCGCAGGCGCAGTGTGCTTATCACGTCATGCGTCTTGGAAAACCGGGGACCGCCGACGGTCATATCCACTGCCAGTATTTCCGTCACTCCCTGCGCCAGCAGACGAGGTATGGGCCCATTTACGTTATGCCGTTGGGGATCGCAATCCGCCCACGGAGCACCCTCCGGCCCGCACCAGGTGAGCGGCTGCCCTTGAGGGCTTCCCGGGCCGTACACCAATCTCGGCCACGGGTGGTGCTTCGGGTCGGCGGCCATCCATGACGCCATATCGACCACGAATCGCACCCCGAGATCCTGCGAACGCGCCGCCAGTTCCTCCTCCAGCATGGCCATCTGCGAACGGGTAATGCGATAGAACGGGCTCGGCCCCCCAATGCGCTCGTATTCGAACCCGTACTTGAGCCCCTCCTTGGGGCCGTTGCCGAACTGCATGAACCGGGGCCAGATGCGCGGGTCCCAGAGAAATCGCTGGTAGACGGGACTGTTGTGATCGTAGGAAAACAGCTGCGCGGCGGTGTCGAACGCCCCTCGTTCGCTCCAGTCCTCGGCGCCGCCGTGGATCACGAACAGCACCCCGATAACCCGCTCGGCGTTGTCGTCCTGCGCCTGCGCCGTAGTCCAGATGCAACAAAACAGCAAGTACAGGAGCCACGCAGCCTGCGAGCAAGGCCGCTGGGAGCGAGGGCGTCCCGCCCTCGGCGAGGGCTGGAAGCCCTCGTTCCCAGGCTGGAAGCCTTCGTTCCCAGGTTGTTCCATGCAAGTACGCGTAGCGGGCGCCGTTGCGCTGACGGGGAGGGAACAAAGGAGCGAGGGCATCTTGCCCTCGTCGAGGGCTGGAAGCCCTCGTTCCCAGGTTCTGGGTAGGAAGCGTTGCACGGCCAGGCGTACCAGGCGGCAGGTCAGGATGCGTCCAGGCCGAGGGCCCCCGGATTCATCAGGTTTTTCGGATCCACGCTGCTCTTGAACGCACGTAACAGGCGCTCGGCCTCGGGCTGCCGGCCTCGCAGGTAGGGATAGGTCTTGCCGATTTGCAGGTGGCTGGCTCCCACCTGCCAGAAGAGATCCAGAATACGCTGGCGCAGTTCTTCCACCAGCGCCCGACCCTCCGGGTTTTCTGCGTGCTCCGGCAGCGTTGCCAGGTAATCCTTGGGCATGAACCGCTTATGAAAAACCGTCTGGCTGTCCTCCCAGTAGAACACCGGCTCATAAAGAAACGCGTTGGAGTTGATGGTCATGAACATGGCGCCTTTGTCGACGCGCAATTCCTTCATACGCTCGGCGTTCTCCTCGTACACGGCCATCAGCAAGCGGCGAAACTCGGGCACTTTGGAAAACGGCATGATTCCGTGCAGGGGCACCCATCGTTCGCCGTTGACGCCAAGAACGGAATACATGGGAATAAAAGGCATGGAACGGAGTACGGTGGGTACGGTATTGGCTATTTCGGTGCCGTGCGGCCGCATGGTTTCACGCACCAGTTTCAGCTTGGAGTTGACCTCGCTGGCGCTGTGGCCCTCCACGACATAGTGCGCGGAATGGCTGAAGCCGGAGAAAAATCGTTTGCCCGCCAGCGCCATCCGTGTCAGGCGGCTGACCGCCTCGAAGGGATTGCTGGAATCCCGGGTTACGTTCCACACGGCGCGGGCCTGGTCGGCGGTGTCGGTCTTGGTGAGTTGGCCCTGCTGCAGTTTCGGGTCCAGGCCGTAGTTGTCCGCCACCACCCCTAGGCGCGCCACCGCGGACATGCCGGAGGACATGCCCTCGAAGGTATCGAAACCGAACGATGCCGTGCCGGTGCGCGTGGGACGCTTGATCAGCCTCAAGGTAATGTGCGCCTTGATGCCCATCGCGCCCGTGTCTCCGGTGAACAACCCCGTCAGATCCGGCCCGTACCAGCGAAAGAACGGGACCGAAGTGCTGATGGCGGCCGATCCGGTACGCAGCAATTCTCCGTTGCCCAGCACTACGTCAAAGGAAAGCACCGATTCAGCGGACAGTCCGTAGTTGCCGGAACCCATGCTCGCCGAGTTTTGCGATGTGGAACCGCCTACCGTAGCCTTCAGGCCCGAGAACGGTCCCCAGAAAGGCGTGCGGAGCTTTTCTTTCGCCAAGGCGGCGTTGAGGCGCTCCCAGGTGACCGCCGGCTCCACGGTTACGTACATATCCGTGGCATTGATCTCCACGATTCGGTTCAGCCGTGACGTTTCAACCAGCAGTGAACGCGCCCGCGTAGGCAGATAGCCATCCGTGTACGACGCGCCTCCTCCCCGGGGCACCAGCGCCACGTTGTTGTTGAGCGCGATACGCGCAGCTTTCTGTAATTCTTCCACGGTGCCCGGCTGTATCACTGCCAGCGGCATCTCTCGCGCGTTGTACACGTCCATCGTGAAGTAGCGGCGTTCCGCATCATCCGTAATGACGTAGTCGCTTCCCAGCAGTTCGGATAGCTCCTGAAGAATTTCCTGGCTCATATTTCCCTCCGGTTTTCGCGCCCGATTCTATGCCATCAGGCGCTAAAGGCGGATTTCCCCTTTTCGGGTTGTATTTCCGGTTCGCCGTTGACGAAATCAATCCAGTTCCGCGGCTGTGCAGGAATTCGAATTGGCGACAATACCCCGGTCAAATTGAACGGGTCGGTACTGGCAATCCGTACCCTTGATACCCCTGAACCGGATCGCCGCATTGCCCGCAATTCATCGACGGCGGCAGGCGACGCAAATTGCTCACCGCTGAATCCGCTGACAAATCGTCCGCCCCGCAATTCGCCCCGGGCCTCCAGGCGGCGGTACACCCGCAACCAGGAGCGCCAGGGCGGCAGCCCCCGCTCGCGCGCCAGCAAAGCGCGAAACACGATGCCGTAGCGTCGGATCATGGCTTCGGCCAGGTATTGAACCCGCTGCTCCTCATCGATTTGACCGTCCGCGGGTGAGGTCAGCGCCGACCAGCGGCCGGCTGCCTGCACCCCGGCCAGCCGGGCCCGCAAACTGCCGAAGCGCGGTCGTTTGTCCGCCCGGGTCGTCAATGCTCTGAGACCGGTAAGGTTATCCGAGGTCACCAGGCCGGCCGCCGCAAGTTCCCCCAGGGCCATTTCGATTTGGCTGCGCAACATCCCCGTAGTGCGCAACAGACCCTGGAAGAAATCAGCCCCACCTTCCTTTAGGGCGTTGAATACCGCCTTCGCGCCGAAGGACAGCCGTTCGCCGCGTCCCGGCCCCAGCGGCCAATAATCCCAGCATTCCCGTCGCAAGAGGCAAATGGGTGTGTTGGCCGCCAGGCGGGCTCGCGATCTTCCCGAGGACGGTTCGGCGCGCTTCCACAGCCACTCTCCCGATGCCAGCACCTGGTCCAGCATCGGGGGAGAATAATCGGTTACGCGCGCCGGCAATACGCTGCGTTCCCAGGTGGCGGCCGGCGCGGCGCAACCTTCCAGCCTCTGCAGAGCCAGACGCAGGCTTTCGGGGCCCTGGCGACGTTCACCGTCCAGGCCCTGCCAGCGGACCAGGAAGGATGTGAATTCGGCCGCGCTTACCGGCCGGATTTGCTTTCGAAGTGACTTGAGCGTGCGCCGATGTATGCGCGCCAATAGCCCGCGTTCGCACCATTCCTCCCGCCCTTCCTCTTCAGCCCCGGCAGCAGTGCGGAAGCGGCCGCGTACGACAAAGCCCTCGCTTTCCAGCGTGGTCAGGGCGATTGCCGTATCCGCCGGAGTCAGGCCCAGGGGAGCGGCCAGTTCCCCGGCCGTAACCGGCCCCAGTATTTCCAGGCGGCTGCGAAGGAGCTCCCGGGCCGCAACGGCAAGACTGTCGCCGGACGAATTGCAGCAGGCGATCAGCTCGTTGCGGCGCTCAATGCAGCCCCACAAGACCTGGCCGCTCGGCGCGGCAACCTGCACGGATCGTCCCTGTGCAGCAAGTTCATCAACCAGCGATTCGTGGTCGCCAAGTTCCGTTGCGGTCAGGAATCCAGCCAGATTGAGCGCATCGTGCAACTCATCCGCGTCGCGCGGCCGAGGCCAGACTTCGGCGCACACATCGGCAATCGCCTGCGGATCCGGACGTGCCAGCTGGGCCGCGTCTTCGACGCCCAGCAAGTGACGGGTTCGAATGGCCTGGGTTCGCCTCTCCTCGGCCGGCACGTCATCCAGGAATGCGTAGGGTTTGGCGGTGATGACTTCCTGGGCCAGTATCGAGGCCGACGCCGGTTCGGCAAAGTGTATTTGCGCCTCACCGCCTTCAAGGGATTGCAGGAGCGCGAGCAAACCGTCCACATCCATCAACTCCTCAAGGCAGTCGGTGAGTGTCTGATTAACAAGCGGATGGTCGGGTATCTCCCGGTCCCCGGTGAGGTTTTCGGCGCAGGCCACGAGATCCGGGAACAACGCCACCATCAGGTCTTCGGCGTCGCCACGCTGAAACTGCGCCGGGCGCCGTTCTCCATTGCGATTGCGGAGTATCGCCAGCGCGGTAGTGGCGGCCCATCGCCAGCGCGTCGGAAACATGGGCGAATCCAGCACTGCTTGAACCAGGACATCGCGCACCGAGGACGAATGCAGCCAGCCCGCGATGTCCTTGAGCGGAAAGCTGTGTCCGGGCCCAAGCGAAATGACGATGCTGTCGTCCAGCGCCGCCGCCTGAGGCTCAATGTTGAACTTGCGGCAGATGCGTTTCCGCAGCGCAAGCCCCCAGGCTCGATTCAGTCGCGACCCCAGAGGCGAATGGACCACCACATGCATATCGCCCAGTTCATCCAGGAACCGCTCGATCACGATACGTCCCGCGCCTGGCAACACACCCAAAGTGGCGCGCGCCGCCGCCAGATACTCCACGGCCTGCCCTGCGGCCTCGACGGTTGCGCCCGGAATCTTTTCCAGCCACCGTTCCGCCTCGCCGCCATTGGCCAGGCGAGCGTCCACACCATCCAGGATTGCCGCTACCCGCAGGGACAGTTCGCTGCTGCGGCCGGGTGCTTCGCCGAACCAGAACGGGATGGTCGGGGGCGCGCCGTGCGCATCCTCCGCGTAGACCTTTCCGGAAGTGACCCGCTGGATCCGGTAGGATGTGTTGCCGAGCTGGAAAATGTCCCCCGGAAGGCTCTCGAACGCAAAATCCTCATTCAGCGTGCCGATTCGGATTTCGGATGGCGCCAGCACCACGTCGTAGTCGAATTGATCCGGAATGGTTCCGCCGTTGGTCAGCGCCGTAATGCGCGCGGCCCTGCGTGGCCGGAGCTGCAGTCGCACGCTGTCGTAATGCAGGTAGGCGCCGGATCGTCCTCGGCGGGTGGAGTAGCCATCGGCAAGCATTTTCACGACCCGCAGGAACTCCTCAAAGCCGAGCTCCCGGTAGGGCCAGGCGCGCGAGAACGCCGCATGCAAAGCCCTGACCTCGCGGTCACCGCAGGCCACCTCGGCCACAAGCTGCTGCGCAAGAACATCGAGCGCGCCGGGAGGAATGCGAATTTCCTCAAGCTCGTTGTCCGCCGCTGCCTTCAGCAAGGCGAGGCTCTCGACCAATTCGCCTCGGGTCAGCGGGAACAGGCGCCCCTTCGGTGTTTCTCCCACGGTGTGTCCGGACCGCCCGACGCGCTGCAGAAACACCGAAATCCCTCGCGGAGAACCCAGCTGGCAAACAAGGTCCACCGAACCGATGTCGATACCCAGTTCCAGCGACGCCGTAGCAATCAGGACCTTCAGGCGCCCGGACTTCAGCCGTTCCTCGGCTGACATCCGATGCTCTTTCGACATGCTGCCATGGTGGGATGCCACCGCGTCCTCGCCCAGACGCTCGCTCAGTTGGCGCGCTGCGCGCTCGCACAGGCGGCGGGTATTGACGAACACCAGGGTTGAATCGTGTTCCCGCACCAGATCAGCCAGACGCTCGTAGATCTCGGACCACACTTCAAGAGGCATGACAGCCTGAAGCGGCGAGCCGGGCAGTTCCAGGCCCAGATCCCGTGCACGGTCTGCGCCTGCGTCGATGATGGCGCAATCCTCCTTCCGCGTGCCCAGCAGGAAGCGCGCCATGCGCTCCAGGGGCCGCTGGGTAGCCGACATGCCGATGCGCCGCAAGGGCTTTTGAGTAAGCATCTCCAGCCGCTCCAGTGTCAGCGCAAGGTGGGCGCCGCGCTTGCCTCCGGCCAGCGCGTGCAATTCATCCAGAATGACCGTGCGAACGTCGGAAAGCATGCCCCGGCCGCCTTGCGAGGTCAGAAGCAGGTATAGCGACTCGGGAGTGGTTACCAGAATGTGCGGCGGCCGCTTAAGCAAACGGCGGCGTTCGGCCTGAGAAGTGTCGCCGGTGCGCAGCCCCACGGATATACCCGATGGCTGCTCTCCCGCATTGTTCAGTTGCTGATCGATGGCCGCAAGGGGCTGCTTCAGGTTTCGCCGTATATCGTTCGACAGCGCTCGCAACGGCGATACGTATACGACCTCCGTTCGCTCGGGAAGCGCTTCGCGGCGGCTGCGCTGCAACAGCTGATCGATAACCGCCAGGAACCCCGCGAGCGTCTTGCCCGACCCGGTGGGAGCCGCCAGCAGCGCGTGACGACCGGCGGCAATAGCCGGCCAGGCTCCCTCTTGTACCTTGGTGGCCTGTCGAAACGCCTCACTGAACCACTCGCGAATCGCGTAGTGAAAGTCATCGATGGGTTGATGCGACATTCTGGAGCGTAGTATTCATTGCTCGATACCGGATTCCCGTCCACTGTTTTCCAGATGCGACGAAATGCGTTAACCGGCAGCGTGACAAGAATTCTATTCCAGCGCCCCGAACCTCCCAACTTCATGTTCGCTTTTTTTGATTCAGGGCTGGAGCTGTAGTCCTGGTGTCGTGTTCCGCAAGTAACTGCTTGGCGCGGTTACCTGCGGAACACGACACTAGCGAAGGCACTCCGAGAAAAAACGGCAGATCAGAGCGTACGCCTCACTTGATTCGGGTAGGTCTGAATCCAGGAGAAAGGAGTGCCAAAGTCCGTCAAATAGGAACAGCCGGGAGTCGCAGCCGGCCGCGGTTAGCAATCGATGGGCCAGCGTCAGCGAACTTGCGGCGAAATCACGCCCGCCGCTCAGCAATAGTGTTGGCGGGAACTTGCTGAGTATTTCCCTGGACGTAAGAGGAAGAGCAAGCGGATCAGTTGGAAGAATGTCACGGAAGTAAGGCAGGCTTAGAAGCTTGGGCAAGTACCCAGAAGAGGATTGGCCCGGTTGGCCCGAACGGGCCTCCCAAAGTGTGCTGCTGTCTCCACCCAATTCCAGGCCGGTGCCGCAAAAAGTGCCGATCGCACCGGGCAGCGGCAGCCCGGACTGATAAAGCCAGGCAATCAGTTGCGCGGTCAACACTCCGCCGGCCGAACAGCCATACACGCCGATTGAATCAGCGTCGTAGTCCTTAAGCAATTCCGCATACACCGCCGCAGCGTCCTCGGATGCTGCGGGAAACCTGTGTTCTGGCGCCAGACGGTAGTGAACGGCAACAACCTTGAATCCGCCGGTCACGGCAATAGGGATCGACTCAACCAGACTTCCGTAGCGCCTTCCCCACATGAATGCTCCGCCGTGAAGGTTCATGAGGACACGCCGGGCATTTTTCCGTGGGACACCTTTTGCTGGCGTTAGCCATCGCGTACTAACGCCGCCAATTTCCCGGGTCTCAACCTCTGCCGCAAACCGGCTCTGAATTCTCTCAAGCCTCATACGGTCCAACTCGGAGTAGTGGGCGCGGAGTTGCCTTATGTCGGCGTCCAGCGGCGCACCAGGAGAAGCGAATTCCTCGGCGCTCTTTTCTGCTGCCAGCCGGCTTGCGGGACTGGAAAATGGAATCAAAGCGCTTTGAGTCATGACATTCTCATCGAAACGACCCACACGTGGCCCTGCAAACCGCTCATGCCGGCACTTCGTTTCCACATTGCCGAGGCTCCGCCCTGTTCAAGTGCGGCCGCCGCTCCGCTATCGCAGTCCCAATTCCCTGATCATAGCGTTTCGCATTTCAAACTTTTTCATCTTGCCGGTGACCGTCATCGGAAACGCGTGCACAAGGCTAATGTAATGGGGAATCTTGAAATGCGAGATTCCGTCCTCACAAAACGCGCGGATGCTCTTCTCATTCGCGCTGTGACCGGCACGCAACTGAATCCAGGCGCAAACCTGCTCTCCAAACTTCTCATCGGGCACGCCGAAAACGGCCACTTCCTGAACCGCGGGATGCGAATAGAGGAATTCCTCGATCTCTTTGGGATAGATGTTCTCTCCACCCCGAATGATCATGTCCTTGAGCCGCCCGGTAACTTTTACGTAGCCCTCTGCGTCCAATTCGCCCAGGTCGCCGGAATGCAGCCAACCGTCTTCGTCGATGGCTTCCGCCGTACGCATGGGTTCTTGCCAATAGCCCTGCATTACCGAATATCCTCGCGTGCATATTTCGCCCTGCATGCCAACGGGTACGCAGCGGTCGTCGCTGTCCACAATCTTGAGCTCCAAGTGCGGCCCTACAGTTCCCACAGTGCCGACCCGTTTCTCAATCGGATCATCGGCGTGCGTAAGGCAGTTCAGGGGGCTGAGTTCGGTCTGACCATAACCGATCAGAACTTCCGGCATATGCATCCTTTCAATCACCTCGTTCATCAGGCTGACCGGACAGGGAGCACCCGCCATGATTCCGGTACGCAGCGAAGAGGTTTCGTAGCTTTCAAAGCTTTCGTGGCGCAATTCCGCAAGAAACATGGTTGGCACGCCGTGCAGTCCAGTGCATTGTTCCAGCGCTACCGCCTGAAGGGTATCGCCTGCATCGAAGACGGGTCCCGGAAAGACAGCGGCAGCGCCGTGTGCTACACATACGAGGTTGCCCAGTACCATACCGAAACAGTGGTAAAGCGGTACCGGAATGCAAAGCCTCTCTCCGGGCTTCATTCCCATTTCCCGACCGGCAAAATAGGCGTTGTTCAGAATATTGTGGTGGGTCAGCGTGGCGCCCTTGGGGCTTCCTGTTGTGCCGCTGGTGAATTGAATATTGATCGGATCATGGGGATCAAGACTCCCTTCAATCAATCGAAGCTCGTTTCTTTCCCGTTCGCGTCCCATGTCCCATACTTCCGTGAAATTGAGGATACCCGGCGCCGGAGAATCACCAATGCGTATTACGGTTTCCAGCTTCGGTAGCCGGCGGGAATTGAGCTTCCCCGGCTCGCTTGACTTCAGTTCCGGCGCCAATTCTTCAAGCATTTCCAGGTAATTGCTGGATTTGAAGCATTCGGCCAGCACGATTGCCCTGCACTCCGACTGGTTGAGGGCATATTCCAGTTCGAAGACGCGGTAGGCGGGGTTGATGCAGACCAGGACAGCCCCGATTCGCGCCGTTGCAAACTGGGTCAGACACCATTCGAAGCAGTTTGGCGACCATACCCCGACCCGATCTCCGGGGCGGACACCCAGTGCCAGGAATCCCGCTGCGAGTCTGTCGATCTGCTTCAGGTACGTGGCATAGGTCCATCGTACGTCCTGGTGGCAGACCACTAGCGCCGGACAGTCTCCATGTAGGGTGGCAATGTCCTTGAGATGACTCCCAATGGTCTTCTCAAGCAATGGCGGGTGCTCAGGCCCGATAACCTTGCTTTTCGTAATCCGGTTCATTGTGCTGTTTCTGCTTGTTCTCGACTTGCCGCTTGGATCAATCGCTGCAGTAGTAGCTGGACGCCAGCATGGGATCCAATGCCTTTCCCCGCAGCAGGGCCTTTTGTGGGTACGGACACAACAATCCCGTCCGTATGGGAATCGTGAGGGAAAGGTCGAAGGTCGCCTCGAAGAGATTCTCCGGCTCAACCGCAATCAGCGCCCCGGGTGCAGCGTCGTGCTCCACCCAGGTTGCCAGGGCAGCGGCAATGTCACGGCTTGGATCTGCCGGAGAAATGGGCGCAGTCAGATGATTGAACAGGCTCGGCCCGTGCCCTCCGAAGCAATGATGCATGCCCGGCACCAGGTAAAGTCGTGCGAATTGCTCAACCTTTTCCGCACCCATGAAACGCTGCAGATCTTCAAAATATCGAATGCTCCCGCCCGCGGGAACCGCCTCATCGGACCAACCGTGATAGATGATCAGCTTTCCGCCTTTTTCTGCAAATGCCCTTAAGTCCGGGTTGGTCGCGTCAATAAGACTTCCCAATTCCCGTTTCGCCTCAAGTGTGTCGTGATCAAAATCCATGTGCCTGACGCTCCAACCGGAACCCCGGCCGAGCAGGTGCTGGAAGAAACCATCGACGTAGCTACGCTGGTGGGGTCTTGTGCCCAGGGTCCAGATTTCCCAGCCGGAGACGGGACTCGTTCCTGCCTCTCCCCCGACCGGCCAGCCGGGGTAGATCTGTTGTCCGGACCCATTTTTCGGACCACCGTATATCTTCAGCAGCGCTTCGAGTTGGGACTTGCTCAAGCAGTCGCCGCTTTGCTCTTCTCCGCAAAGGAACTCTGCAAAATCGACCCTGCATGTGCGCGGATCGGAAATGAGTCCGTCTCTGACCCCGTCCAGGTGGTCGCATTGCTCATTGACTGTCTTTGAAATGTGGCTTGCGAACGCGGGCGGTATGACACTCTCGCTGCTGCCGTTCTGTGCAAGGTAGTTCCAGGCAAAGGCTGCGACCAGGCCCGTAAAATCAATGGCCGGCGCTCCGACCAGGATCCCGTCGTAGTCATTCGGATAGCGCTGCGCCTCCATCAAGCCCTGGCGCCCACCGTTCGAGCAAGAGATGAAATAGGACTTTTCGACCGGCCGGCCGTAGTGTATTTGCACAATCTCTTTTGCCTTGACCGTCATCAGGTGAACGGCGCGATGTCCCCAATCGATGATCTTTTCTTTCTCCTGGTATGCCCAGTGTGTATCGATGGCCGAACCTGAATGTCCGGTGTCGGTCGAAACGGCCGCGTAACCTCGCTTTACGGCCTCGGCAAGACCCCCTTGCAAGAGAATACGGCCGCCATAACCGCCATTTCCGACACCAATCAGTCTTCCGTTCCAGTTCTCTTGCGGCAGCCAAACCTGGAAGCCGATTTCGGAATTGGGCACGGGCCGTACGACGCCCGAAACCCGGCAATGCCGCGGAACAGAAGTCGGCGGGAAGGGGCGGCCCGCATCCTTGACCGTGCCTTCGTCGTAGAAGTGGGCAGAGACAATCTCCGTGTCTTGCAGCCTGAGGGATCCTTTGGGCTCGCAATCCGTTGCGGCTCCAAGCCCGGCAACAGGCGCCAGCACGGATAGCAGCGCCGCTGTCATTGCGCCCCGGCAATTCCCGGTTCGATGCGCAGCGCCGCGCGTCCTTGACCAATCATGCCTTGCCATCAGATGTCGTGTCTTCCCTTGCACCCTTACCTACCGGCTGGAGGGGCTGGGATTGAATCTCAGGTCTGGCCCCGTAAGAGTATGTTGCGACCGGCAATGGCGTGCGGATAGGACCGGCAAGTGCGGAACCTCGCTCTAGAGGGTAAATGGGCGCATTTTTTGGTTCCGCACCTGCCGGTTTTTTGGAGCTTGGGCTAGAAGTCGAACCTGAGCGAGACCGCCCAGATTCTCGGTTCCCCGTACTGAGTGATCGCGTAGCCCAGCGATTCATATTGAGCATTGTTGGCGATTCGGTATTCCTGATCATTGAGATTGTTTACAAAAAGGGCCAGGTCCAGGCGCGTTCCGAATATTCGGTTCCAATCGACACGCAATCCGGCCAGGCCGTATGACGGTATCGTGGTTCCCGGGACATCGGCGGTAGTAAAACCGCCGAACATCTCGGCCTGCCAGGCATAGGTGCCGTACAAAGCCAGTTCTCCAAGTTGATCGGGCAGATCCGTTTCGAAGGAAAGTCCCAAACTGAACTTGCGTCTCGGTGTATAGAGGAACGGCAACCCACTCAGATCCTCTCCGGCAGGAGTAACGTAGTCCTTGTAGTTGGCCCGCGTATATGCGTAGGCAAAGGTGAAGCTCAGGGACTCGGCCAATTGAATTTCAGATTCAACTTCAATTCCTTCGATTTCAGCCCTTGCCGCGTTCTGCGTCGCCGTAGTGGCGGCGCCGGCGATCACTACATTGTTCAGAACCTGAACATCGCTGTACCAACTCTTGTAAAACGCGGCATTCTGCCGGAACTGCAAGTCGCCAAGCGGCCAGGCTCCCTTCCACCCGAACTCAATGACATCAACTTCCTCGGGGCCAAAGGAGAACTCCGGCACCGTGGTTCCGAAGAACACGCCGACACCGGGATTGAAGCCTCCGCTCTTGTAGCCACGGCGATAGCTGCCGTACACAAGGCTTCCGTCTTCAAGCTGATAGTCCAATCCAAGGTTCCAGGATTGACCGCTATCCGATCCATCAACCTCAACCAGGCAATTGGGGTGTGTTGCGCCTGTGGCCAGGAACGTAAAACACAGATCTCCAGGCGCCGGGTCGGGAATTTGATTGAGTTGAAACAGCTGGCCGGGATAAACCAGCAAATCAAATCCCAGCAAGCCGGCATCCCATGTGTATCGATAGCCGGCCGAGAGATTCAATCCCTGCAGGGACTCCGAAAGCACGCCCAGGTCAAGGTTGACATGCCCAAAAAGCGCTTCCGAATCGACGGATTGCGGCGCGTCCAGCTGGTGGGTGGACTGAGCGAGAAAGAGCCGTTGGGAAAAGGTCTGAGTGCCCTCTGTCCTGAGCCTTTCCAGATAAGCTCCAAGCCTCCATTCTCCGTTTCCGTCAACAAAGTTGCCGCTCAATTGCAGTTCTTCAGTAAGGATCGAGTGATTGGGGTTGGAGCCGCTTCCAAAACCGGTAACGCCTAAGGAATCCACCACCGCGAGTGTCGTTCCGTCAAGATCGCCTGATCGATTGCCCTTCTCGCGGGTGTACGAGAGGACATTCGTCAGTCCTGTTTCGTTCCCCAAGCTGACTTCCGTTCGATTGACAAGGACCCGCGTATCCCGGCTCTCGCTGTTGTTGACTCCCAGTGCAACCCGGCGAATGCCTCGCTCCTGCTGTGCGCTGAAAAGGGGTTGCAATAGAGGAAACAAGAGCGCTTGCGGATTGACCGCGTACAGGATTGAAGCGGGTCCGTTCTCCTCGAAACGGACGGACTGGAAAATAAAGTAGTTGCTGACTCGCTCGGTCGGGTTGAATTGAATCCCGAGTCGCGCGGTCCAATGGTCGCGATTGTTGTATTCGGCGCCGGTGTTGACATCAACGGCGAGACCGTCACGTTTCTGGTGTTGGGCGGCAACCCGAAGCAGAAGCACATCGCGAACAATGGGCAGGTTGAAAACGGTTTCAACATCCAGCCGATTCATGTCTCCCAGAGTAGTCTGAACGTATGCCGAGAATTCGCCTTCGGGGCGCATGGGTTCATACAGAATGGCTCCCCCGGTTGTGTTTCTCCCGAATAGTGTCCCCTGCGGGCCCTTAAGGACCTGCACGTTGGCCAGATCCAGATAGAGTCCAGGACCGGTGCTGGCGCCGGGGACTTCAGCGAAATAGCTGACTACCGCCGATCCGGCGCCCGCACCGATGAACTCACCGGTTGCCCGCTGCCCGCGAAGGGTGAGTGATTCCTCGTTCTGGCCGAGGCGCCCCGTGGCGGTGAGCGACGGAACGATGCGCTGCAGGTCGGTTGCGCTACGCAGATCCAACCTGCGGATTTCGTCATTCGTAACCGCGGTAATGGAAATCGGCACGGTTCGAATGTTCTCGGCCTTGCGGCGGGCGGTGACCACGATTTCTTCAAGTTCCGCCGCCGGCTCCGACCGGGACTCCGGGTCCTGCCCGAGGGCGCTTGCGGAGAAGGAAAGCGCGGCTGTTGCCAGCCCCGGGAATATGGTCAGGATCTTGACCAATCTTGTTGGATGACCACACATCATTTCCTCCTGCCCTTTCCTGGAAAGCCCATTCATCCGGGCTGGTTGCGTCCGGATTCATGCCTGCGAAAGTTCGATTGCACTAAACAGTATAGAAAAAATGGTATCGATGTCAATAGAAGTTTGCTATGATCAGGTTGTCTGGACCTGGAACCCGGCAAGAGGCGCGTGATTTGATGTGCCTTACGGTTTCCTGGCGCCATTCACGGCGGGGGGCAAGAAAAACGGCATGTCAAGAGCGAATAGGCCAAACGGCGATAACCCGAAAAGGAAGCCTGCCCGAACGATGGCGGATATCGCGCGGATTGCAAACGTATCGAAGATAACGGTATCGCGCGCGTTGAGGGATAGTCCGTTGGTGCGCCCGGATACCAAGGAGAATATCCGCAAGATCGCACGCGAACATGACTATCGTTTCAACAAGACGGCGCGCAACTTGCGGCTGCAGCGATCGCACACCATCGCGCTCGCTTTCGATACCGACGTCCATCATCCGCTCTCGGAGCCGTTTCCACTGGCCCTGCTCTCAAGCATCGCTGAGGCTCTTACCGTGAAAGGATTTGATCTTCTGTTGTGCGCCGAAACGGGCGCATCGGAGGATTGGGGGAACGCCATAGCGTCAAAACCCGTTGACGGTGCGATCATCCTGGGCAGGAATGATGGAGGCCGGATGCTTGAGGGAATTCGCCAGGCAAAGCTGCCGGCCGTGCTTTGGGGCGCCGACGTCAAGGGGGGGGCTTATCCCGCGGTGGGCAGCAACAACTATCATGGTGGGGAACTCGCAGCTTCGCGGCTCCTGGATGTCGGGCGACATGATTTTCTGTTTCTCGGCGACACCCGAATGCCCGAACAGGGGCAACGCTGGGCGGGGTTCGAGGCAAGGGTCCGCCGCCGAGGCGCGCGTTCGCTACGGAACTTGCCTGCTTCTATCAGTCACCAGTCCGGCTATGAGGCTATGCGCCGGTTTCTGGTTGAACATGGCCGATGTTTTGATGGTCTCTTTGCACAGAACGACATGGTCGCGATGGGCGCCATCAGAGCAATCGAGCAGGCTGGCCTGGACGTTCCCAAAGACGTTTCGGTGATTGGATATGACGATATTCCGCTGGCGGCCGAATTCTCTCCGCCCTTGACCACAGTGGCTCAGGACAGCAGGCTGGCGGGTGCGGCGCTTGCGGCAAGAATTGTGGACATGATTGACGGCAAGAGAGTTCAATCGCTGCGGTTGCCTACCACGCTTGTCGTGCGAGGGTCTTGCGCAGCCACCGGCAAACATTAGCCCAAGACGGCAAAACCGTACGCGGGCAACACAAGAGCGTCACCGTCTTTCTTTGCCTTCTGGGGCATGCCGGCCAGTCTTTCCTGCACTCCGCCAGAAACGGCGACGCGCGCAGGCGTGGCCCCCAGGTTGAATATGCAGTGAATGGCCTCCTCTTGCCATTGACGCTGAAACCGTAAGACGGGCTCGCGTGCGTTCTCAAAGACAATTCCGCCATGCCTTAAAGCCCCGCGGGAGCGGCGCACGGCAATCACCCGTCGCGCCAGGTTCAACACGGAATCCGGATTGGGTTCCTGCACATCCACTGCCAAAGCAGCGTGCCGCTGGTCCACCGGAAGCCAGGGGGAAACATCCGAGAAACCGGCATGGGGACGATCGTGATTCCACGGGAAAGGTGTTCGGGCGCCGTCTCTTCCCAGGCTGTGGGGCCAAAAACGGATTCCCTCCGGATCCTTCAAGCTCTCGCGCGGCACATTGGCCTGGGGCAAGCCGAGTTCCTCGCCCTGGTAAAGGAAGATCGTCCCACGCAAACACAAGAGCAGGCAAACCAGCATCCTCGCGAACGCCACCGGCGCTTGTTGACCACCCCAGCGGGTCGCTACCCGTTCGACGTCATGGTTACTGAAAGACCAACTCGGCCAAGCACTGTTGCTGTTCCAAAGCTGGAATGCCTGTCGAACAAGAGATGCACTCAGGGGGCCGTTCTCCAGCATCAGGAAGTTATAGGCAGTGTGGAACCTTTTTTCCCCCTGGGTATACTCAATGCTACGCCCTAGGTAGGATTGACTGCCGATTTCGGCTACCAGCATCCGATCCTCATAGCGGTCGGTCAGGCGCCGCAATTCTTCGGCGAACTTGAGATTCTCCGGACGCGACCGGTCGTACAGGTGGCGCTGAAACTGATAAGGGCGCTCTCTTGGCGAATCCAGCCATGGGGGATTATCTCTAAGCTGAGAGTCGCAGAAATAAAAGTTTGCAACGTCCAGGCGCAACCCATCTACGCCCTTGTCCAGCCAGAACCGAGCTATATCCAGGACCGCAGCCCGGACACTCGGGTTATGGAAATTAAGATCGGGTTGCTCGCGAAGGAAATTATGGAAATAGTATTGCTTTCGACAGCTATCCCAAGACCAGGCGGGGCCACCGAAGAGGGATAGCCAGTTGTTGGGAGGTGTTCCATCCTCCTTGGGCTCAGCCCAAACATACCAGTCGGATTTCGGTTGTTGCCTGCCGCTGCGGCTTTCCTGGAACCATTCATGCCGGTCGGAGGTGTGCGAATAGATCTGATCGATGATTACCTTGAGTCCCAATGAGTGGGCTTTCTCCAAGAGAGCCTCAAAGTCGGTCATCGCACCAAAAACCGGATCTATGTCCTTGTGGTCGGAGACGTCGTAGCCAAAATCGGCCATGGGTGAGCGGAAAAAGGGCGAAAGCCAGATTGCATCCACGCCGAGCCGTACGACATAGTCCAACTTCCGGGTGATCCCGGCAAGGTCTCCGGTCCCGTCATTATCGGCGTCGAAGAAGCTATGCGGATAGATCTGATAGACGACCGCCCCTTTCCACCATGGCGGCGCCGAGAAAATCGTTTGCTCTTCAGGGACTTGCGCGTCCTCGGGCACACGGTTACTCACGGTCGCTCCTGGGTTTTCTTCGTAACGTGCCGCCACCACGTCGGTACCAGCATCAAGGCTCCCAGAACAAGGAAGAGCGGCCAGAGAATGCTTTCCCCCGGGAGAGGCACGATCATTTTTGCTACTCCCACGAGCAGCAGAAAGAGGGATGCGCCGCATCCAAGCGTGGTGATGAGGATCTCACCCAAAGCTCGGCGCACCTCCGGCGGATGGTCACCGGCCATTGCTGCGGTTCTTGCCCAGAAGCCCACGGGGTGAACGGTCCGGTAGAACTTCAGGAGCACTTCTTCGTCGGTGGCGCGAGTAAGCATGGCGGTGAGGATAGTGCCGGCGGTGGAAATCAAGACCATAGTCCCCAGGCGTATCCATTCCCGGTCATCGCCTGGAACGGCCCAAAGCAGGATTGGGCCGGCAGCCAGCGCGATCCCAATGGCTGCAAATTCCGATTGGATATTGATGCGTTCCCAGACCCAGCGAAGCATCAAGACAGCACCAATGCCCGCCCCGAAAAGCAGGGAGATCTTCCAGCCCTGCTGTATGGAATCCAGGTTCGCTGCGACCAGGCACCCTGCCAGCAGCACCAGTATCGAGGAAATACGGGCTACCAGCACCAACTCCCGGGTCGTGGGCTCCCTTCTCAGCCAGCATTGGCAGGCGAAACGCTTGTACAGGTCGTTGGTCAGATAGCTGGAGCCCCAATTGAGATGCGTATCAATAGTCGAAGCAAGCGCGGCCAACAGTGCCGTAACCATCAATCCCCGCGCGCCGATCGGCATGAAGTCGTTAATTCCCGAAAGAAAGGTCCGTTCTCTTGACGCGGCAAAGGTGGGCTCAAGCATTTCGGTCGGGCTAAAGGGATAGAGCAAGAGCAGCCCGACTCCTATTACGAGCCACACAAGGCTTCGCCCGATAATCTGCACCCAGGCAAACACGAACGCCGCAAGCCGTGCTTCCCGGTCCGCTGAACAGGCCATGAATCGTTGGGCCAGATATCCCGTTCCATCGCTGCTCATATGAAAGAGCCATTGCAGTCCCATAATTACAAGAAACGGCATCAACGCTCCATCAATGGATGGACCAAACGACAGCATCTCCTGGGCGCGGCTTTCGCCATACGTGGCTACAACGCGTTCTGACATGCCGGAGAACCCTCCCCCCTCCACCAGAATAATCACAGCGAACACGATGGAGCCCGCCATGGCAACGCCAAATTGAAGGAGGTCGGAGGATATGACGCCCCTGAGCCCGCCGGTCGTGGAATAGAGGCCGACGAAGAGCAAGAGCAACGCGATACTGATTACGTTGTTGGCTGTCGCAAATTGCTCGCCATATTGCGTCGCGCCCGTGGAAAGGTCCAATGCTGCCCACTCGGTAAGGGTCAGGATGGGCTGATACAGCGCGGAGGGCAGCCAGGTATGCCAGGGGAGGAATATCTCGGATATCTGGAAAGCGGCCAGCAGAACGAAACCCAACGTGACCGAGTTGATTACCAGCCCGAAATAAAGGGCTTTGGTCAGCCTTAACGGCAAACGCCAGTTCCCGCTATATCTGATCTCGACAAGCTCCGCATCGGTAAGGATTCCTGCCCGCCGCCATAAAGCTGCAAACAGGAACCCCATCAGGAGAAAGGCAAGGCCATAGATCCATACGCGCCACAGGGCGAAGATGCCGGCAGTGGCTATGAGGCCGCAAAACAACAGCGGAGTATCCGCGGCAAACTGTGTTGCCGCCATGCTGATTCCGGCTTTCCAGCCTTTGATCTCGCGCCCGGCCAGATAGTATTCGTCCAGACTCTTCGATGCCCGCGCCCGCGCCCGGAAGCCGGCGGTCACCGACCAGGCGACGAAGATGATCACGATGACGATGTCAATTCCGGACATAGATCCCCGCTTTAGGGAGGCGGCCTGTCTTTCTCGGGCCAGAACAGCACAAAGCTGCGCCAATTCGAACCGTTCTTTCTTTGAGTCTTATTACATAGTCAGATAGGACTGTGCCAATAGTCAACCGCACAGAGGAATGCTGCGCGTGACATTTCTGCGGACCTCTCCGCTGCGCAGATGAGCGGACTGACGCAAGCGCCCCGGCAGCTTGGCTTCCTCAACTATGACCCGGGAATCTTCAACCAGGACGCGGGATGAGTCGCACCCCCAGCGAGACCCTTCGTAGCGCAGAACGTCAAACGATGTCTCGGGTGCGAAACGTGAACCTTGTGCCTGGCCCGGACCTCACAAGGACTTGGTAGGCGCGAGTGGAATTGAACCACCGACCCCTTGCATGTCAAGCAAGTGCTCTAACCCCTGAGCTACGCGCCTGTAGAAAGAAGCGTTGAATATACACGATCACCCTTATTCCCATCTCGCTTTGGGGGAAGTATTCACAGCGCCCGCGCCGCGCTTACGCGCAAGGAACACGCGCTGGGAACGAGGACATCCTGTCCTCGTCCTGGAGGGCTGGAAGCCCTCGGTCCCAGGTTGTTCCATGCAAGTTTCCACTCCGCCGGCGCCGGCGCGCGGACGCGCTGGGAACACGCGCTGGGAACGAGGACATCCTGTCCTCGTGGAGGGCTGGAAGCCCTCGGGCCCAGGTTGTTCCATGCAAGCGATCTTCAGGATAGAACACCGGCGGCACGGCGCTCCGCCAAAACTTCGGGGCGAAAACGGTACAGGCGAGCCGGCCGCCCTCCGGTATGCCCTTTCCGCACCCCTGTGGCTTCCACTAGCCGCTGATTAGCCACCAGCCGACGGAAATTCTGCTTGTGCATGTTGCGGCCCACGATTGCCTCGATCACGCGCTGCAGCTCGTAGAGGGTGAATTCCGGCGGCATCAACTCAAATACCAGAGGCCGGTAGCGCAGTTTCCCCCGCATTCGCCCCAATGCAGTCGCCAGAATACGCCGGTGGTCCAGCGCCATGCATGAGCCATCCGGGACTCGGCCTCTTGGCGGCTGGGCGCCTCGATCGTGCCAGGCCTCGGCAACCAGCGCAGCCTCATAAATCAGTTCATACCGTTCCAGCACCAGGTCAGGTGTCCAGCCGGCCTTGCCCAAACCAAGGCATCGGTCAATCCGCTCGGCTCGTGCGGCCCGGTTTGCATCAGCCCGCGCGCGCTTCCGCCAGGCCTGAAGGCCGGAGGCCAGCTTCTGCATAGCAACGGGATCGGCTCGCTGGTCTTCCCACGGAAAGAACTCGTAGCACTTCCGCCAAACTGCGCCGATCGAGCACAGGTCTTTTCGAACCAGCGCCAGGTAGGCCACGGAAATCGTGCGGGCGGGGCTGCGCGGCCAGAAATTTCTCCGCCGATCACCAAAGGTATACAGCTGCTCCAGCCATGCGGGTTCAAGCCCTACCTGGCGGCGAAGCAGCCGCCTGGCGCCGAATTCCAGGGTTTGATCGCGGGTGCTCAGCAGCCGGTCGGAGGGTAATCGGGCCTGTTGTTCGTCGCCCAGGGTAAGCACGCAGGGTTCATTATCGGCAACCGCCAGAACGACCGCGCTTAGCTCCACGCTGATAGCCTCACTCACGACTCCATTTTAGTCCTGCTCTCTAAGGAATCTTCCGTCAAGCCATGCATTTGACAACGGTTATGCTCAGATATAGCATTACTGGCCCCACTGAAGGAGGAACTCAATGCAGGTTTATGCAACAAGCGATCTTGATTTCACGCCGGAAATAGAACGCAGAACGGCGCTGATCAGGGCCCGTCTTTCCGATGTGATTCCCGGTGTGGAATGGCCGCTACATGCGCCCTATATCGCCCGGATCAACGAACTGAAGCGGGAACGCGGCGCTGTCATCCTGGTGCATAACTACCAGACACCGGAAATCTTTCACGGCGTGGCGGATTTTTCGGGTGATTCCCTGGAGTTGGCCCGCCGCGGCGCGGAATCAGAGGCTCGCGTTATCCTCATGTGCGGCGTCCACTTCATGGCCGAGACTGCAAAGTTACTGGCCCCCGAGAAAACCGTATTGATCCCGGACTTAAGGGCCGGATGTTCCCTGGCAGAAGGGATTACCGGCGAGGACGTGCGCCTGCTGAAACAGAAATATGCGGGCGTTCCCGTTGTGACCTACGTCAATACCTCGGCTGAGGTCAAAGCGGAATCGGACATCTGCTGCACCTCGGCGAACGCGGTTCAGATTGTGGAATCCCTGGGCACGGACCGGGTCATCTTTCTTCCCGACGGGTATCTGGGGCGCTATGTGGCAAGCAAGACCGACGTCGAAATCATTCTCTGGGAAGGCAGTTGCGAGGTGCATGAGCGGTTCACGGCCGGGGAAATACGCGCCTACCGACGTTCGCATAGCGGCATTCAGGTCATTGCGCATCCCGAGTGCCCGCCCGACGTACTGTCCGAGGCCGACTTCGTGGGTTCGACCTCAGCGATGATCCGCTACGTGGGCGAGCACAAGCCCAAGCGGGTGGTGATGGTCACGGAGTGTTCGATGAGCGATAACGTAGCGGTGGAGCATCCGGATGTGGAGTTTGTGCGTCCTTGCAATCTCTGCCCTCACATGAAGCGCATTACCCTGCCGAAGATTCTGAGGACTCTGGAAACACTCCAGCCCGAAGTGGATATAGCGCCGGAAGTCGCCGGACGTGCCCGCCAGGCGGTCCAGAGAATGCTGGCCGCGTGAAGCCAGGTAGATCCGATCCCCGCCCCATATACAATTCATACACTTTCGCCGACACGGGCAGGCTGATTTGAGATGCCAGCGCAACATAAGATTCTGATGGTGGACGACGAGCCGGATATCGAGCAGCTGGTCCGGCAAAGAATGCGCCGTGAAATTCGCTCGGGCCAATATTCGTTCCTGTTCGCCGGGGACGGAGTGGAAGCTCTGGAAACGCTCGGCGAGCATAAGGACATCGACCTGGTGCTGTCTGATATCAATATGCCTCGCATGGACGGGTTGACGCTGCTGGAGAAGATTCCCGATGTGAACACCGACCTCAGATCGGTGGTGATCTCAGCCTATGGGGACATGAAGAATATTCGCAAGGCCATGAATCGCGGGGCTTTCGATTTCGTAACCAAGCCAATCGATTTCGACGACTTGAGAGTCACCATAGACCGTGGATTGCGTCAGCTTGAGATGTGGCGCGAGGTGGAGGCGTCGCGGGACAAGCTGCTTACCTTGCAGAGCGAGCTGGACGTGGCCAACAGCATGCAGCAATCCATCCTTCCCAAGGAGTTTCCCAAGAACGAACAATATCAGCTGTACGGCAGTATGGCGCCGGCCCGAAACGTGGGGGGCGATTTCTTTGACATCATTCGGCTGGGGCAGGATCGCATCGGCATTGCCATTGCAGACGTGTCCGACAAGGGCATCCCCGCGGCCCTGTTCATGATGTCCAGCCGCACGCTGCTAAAGGGTGCGGCGGTCGGCTGTGAGGATCCGGGAACGGTTGTAACGGTCGTCAACGATCAGTTGCAGGACGGCAACGAGTCCAACATGTTCGTTACCCTGTTCTACGCGGTATTCGATCCCGGCACCGGTCTGGTCAACTTCGCCAACGGCGGACACAATCCTCCGCTGATCGTATATAAGGACGGGAGCTCAACTGTGCTGCCGCTGACCGGCGGCATTGCTCTGGGCGTGGCGCCGAATTTTGAATACACCACAGACCAGATAACGCTGGAGCCGGGCGAGGCCCTGTTCCTGTATACCGATGGCGTGTCGGAAGCCGAAGACATTGATAGCGAAGAATTCGGCATGGATCGTTTGCAGGCCGTTTTTGCAGGCTCCGCGCTGCTGAGCGCACGCAAGGCCAATGATGACGTTTTCGAGGCAGTCAGGGAGTTTGCAAAAAATCGTTCACAATCCGACGACATTACCTGCCTTGTACTGCTGCGCGAGGACACGGAATCATGAGCGGCAAAATAACCCTCCGTGTCCCTGCCAACCATGCGCAATTGGAGTTGGTGGAGCAGGCAATCGACAAAATGGCACGGCGCGAACAGTGGCCCGACGAAGTCGTCTTCAAGGTAAAGCTGGTGGTTGAAGAAATCGGGCTGAACATCATTGACCACGGTTACGGGCAAGACGATTCCAAGGAAATGGAATTCCGGCTGAACTCCGAGGATGGCGCGCTTACGATTGAATTCATCGACGAAGCCAAACCCTTCGACCCCCTTAGTGAGACTCCGGTCCCCGATGTATCGTCGGGCATAGAGGAGCGCCCGATCGGTGGCCTGGGCGTTCACCTGGTGCGGGAGATGATGGACGAGGTCAAGTACACGAGGGACAGCAACCATAATCGGCTTACTCTGGTGATGCGGCTGCCATCGTGAGAAATGCGGGCTAGGCGTCCACTGCTTGTTGTGCTGGGACTGGCCGCTTGGGCCGGCTCGGCGGCCCAACAGGAGGTTGATCCGGACCGCATTCTGTTTGGGCAATCGGCCGCATTCAGCGGCCCGGCGAGCGCGCTGGGAGAGGGGATGCGCGCCGGTATCGAGGCGGCATTCTTCGAGGCCAACGAGAATGGGGGTGTGCATGGTCGCCGGTTGGAACTGATTTCCCTGGATGATGGCTATGAGCCTGAGGCCGCTATCGCGAACGTGCGCAAATTGATCAACGATCACCAGGTATTTGCGCTGATCGGCGCGGTCGGTACGCCAACCGCCCGTTCTTCCGTACCGGTAGCGGCCGCCGAGGGGGTTCCGTATATCGCGCCGTTTACCGGGGCGCCGTTCCTGCGCGATGGGCAATGGCGGAACGTGGTCAATCTTCGCGCTTCGTATTACCAGGAAACCGAGGCAATGATGGCGTTTCTTACCCGGAACGGCCTCACGCGCATTGCGGTGGCCTACCAGGACGACTCCTTCGGCCGAGCTGGGTTCCGGGGAGCTCAGCTTGCCATGGAGCGGAGGAACCTAAAGCCGGTGGCCACGGCGGTCTACCCAAGAAACACGACTGCCGTCAAGACCACTTTGCTGGATGTGATCGAAGGCCGGCCGGAAGCCGTCATTATTGTCGGGGCTCCGACGCCCGTGGCGGCCTTTGTGAATTGGGCCAGCAAGCTTAAGCTCGACCTGGTCTACATGACCACGTCGTTCGCCGGGGGCAACGCGCTGACCCGAAGCCTGAGCCCGGAGAGCCTGGATGGCGCCGGCCTTCTGATGACCCAGGTGGTGCCGCCGTTGCTCGGCGATTCACTGCCCATTGTGGAGCAGTACCACAAGGCGCTACAAACAACATCTCCCGCGGCGGAACCGGGATTTGTCTCATTGGAGGGCTATCTGGCCGGGCGACTGGCCATTGCCGCGATGCAGCAGTGCGGGCCGAATCCGCAGAGGGACCAGGTGCTTCCGCAGCTGCGCGCCGGGGGACGTATTGATCTGGGCGGTTTCGTGCTGGAATTCGGGCCGGATGACTATCAGGGATCGGATTCGGTGTACCTCACCACAGTGAGCCCCCAAGGCCAGTATCTACCGGTTTCCTCGCCCCCCGCCCGGCAATGAACTCTGCCTCAAATAAAGGGGGCGAAACACTGAAGGCTCGCATATCCCGAATTCTTGAAAAGCGGCACAAGATATCGGGCCGGATGTACATAGGCATCAGCGCGGCCCTGCTGCTGTTCATGCTTGCAAGTCTGAACAGCTGGTTTGCCTTCAACACGGTAGCGGATGTCCAGCGCGATGTTGTGGACCGGAGCCTCCCCAAGATTACCGGCGCGTTTGCCGTGGCGGAGCAAAGCGGCGCCCTGGTGGCGGCTGCGCCGCGCCTGGCGGCGGCGGCCACCCTGGAAGAGCTGGCGGACGTGCGAGAATCCATTGCCAGGAATCGGGAGATTTTTGGGTCTCGAATCGATGCCCTGGAGGCCCAGGCAAGCGATGAGCCGGGGATTCAGCAATTGCGGGAGCGGGCCGGCGCCTTGCTCGCCAATATTGAACAGCTGGAACGTTCGGTGGAAGAGAGATTTCTGATTGCCGACCGGACACGCGAGCTCCAGCAGGAAGTACCGGTCCTGCATGAGCGCTTGCAACGCATACTGGGGCCGGCCATAGACGACCAATATTTCTTCACCATTACCGGGTACCGGGATCTTGAGTCGCAGCAGGCGGCCCGTGAGCAGCACATGTCCGAACAGGCGCTTGCACGCTATCGACGCCTCGCCGACCTGAAAGTCAATGTGGATAACTCCGTGCAAATGCTGGATAGAGCCTTCAATGTTGCTGATCCACAGTTGCTGGAGCCGCTACTGGAGAGCTTTGAGTCGGCTTCGGAAGCAATTTCGCGCAACCTTGGCGCGTTGCGCGATGCTCCCGAGCCGGAGGACCTTAAGGAAATTACCGATCGATTGCACCTGTTGGGAAGCGGCGAGGACGCCGGTTTCGCCCTTCGCCGGCGGGAACTTGATCTGGCCGAAAAGGAAAGACGTCTGCTGCTCGACAGCCGCAGCCTGGAGATCGAGTTGGGCGCCGCTGCGCAGAGTATGGTCCGCGGCGCGCGCGACAGCGCGCAAGCCTCTGCCGCGACGGCCAATGAAGCGATAGATACGGGCCGAACCCTTCTGTTGAGCGTAACGGCGGTGGCGATACTGGCCGCGGTTCTCGTGGGGTCTTTGTTCGTTGGCGGGCTGTTGCGGCGCCTGGAGGGCTTGTCAGGCCGGATGCGGCGCATGGCTGCGGGCGATTTGAAGACCAGGGTCGATGTCAGCGGCCGCGATGAGGTTGCCGATATGGCTGCGGCGCTGGAGGTTTTTCGGGAAGCTTCGCTGAAGGCGCAACGATTGGATCTGGTCGAACGAATGGCGCAGGAGTTACGGGACAAGAACGAAGAGCTGGAGCAGGTGCTGGAGGACCTCAAGAAAGCGCAGGACCAGATGGTGATGCGGGAGAAACTCGCGGAATTGGGAGAATTAACTGCCGGGGTCGCGCATGAGATCCAGAATCCATTGAATTTTGTAAAGAACTTCTCGGAAGTTTCGGTGGAATTGGTAGAAGAACTGCAAGACGTCATGAAGGGCGGCAATGGAAATCCAAGCGAGGATGATAAGGGCCTGTTTGAAGACATCTGCGGGGATCTCAACTCCAATCTTGGCCGGATTCGGCATCACGGCCAACGCGCCAACAGGATCGTAAAGGACATGCTCAAGATGGGCGGCGGCTCAGGCGACGCGCAGCCCACAAACATCAATTCCCTGCTGGAGGAACACGCACGACTTGCCTACCACGCAGCTCGCGCCAGCGATACCGATTTCAATCTCACCATTGAGGAAGCCTACAGCGAGGATGTGAAGGAACTGAACGTGGTTTCCCAGGATCTCGGTCGGGTGTTTCTGAACATGGTAACGAATGCCTGCCATGCCACGCATGACCGGCGTTTACGCGAGGCTGCCGAAGCAAATAATGATTCCTACGAGCCGAAGCTCAGTTTGAGTACCCGGCGCACACCGAAGTCCGTTGAGGTTTCGATTCGCGACAATGGCGGGGGTATTCCCGACGAGGTTCTTGGAAAGATTTTCAATCCTTTCTTCACCACCAAACCTACGGATCAGGGGACCGGTCTGGGCCTGGCGCTGTCCAACGATATTGTGCGCCAGCATGGCGGCGAAATTTCCGTCGATACGGAGCCCGGCGAAGGGACTGAAATGATTGTACGGCTGCCGGTTTCCCTGGAGGTCGAGGAGAGCGCCTGATCAGGCTTGTTGGTTGAATTGCCGGAGCTGGTTTCTAGTTGAGCGTTTCCAGTGCAGCGTCCTTGCTGTCGTGAATCTCGATAATCTTGTCGAACCCGCTCATCTTGAAGACTTCGCCGATAGACCCCGTCAATGAGCACAACATGAACTTGGCCTTGCGCTGCCAGAGCGCCTTGGCAATCATGAGAACGGCCCGCAATCCGGCGCTGCTGATGTAATTCAACCCGCTCATGTCCACCAGAACAGCCGTGTCGTCGCCGCTGATCGCGCCAGTCAGGGTCTGGTGGAAATCCTGGGCGTTAAAGCCATCAATGCGCCCGGAAGGGGTGGCAATCAGGGTTCCGTTGTTGCGCTCAATTGGGATATCCATTCTTGCTCCTGATATTAGGTTTCACGGTCTGTGTGGCAACACCTCAATCGTACCACAGCCCAATCGTCAATCGCTATCGGGCATCAGCACGAATTCGGGATAGGCTTCTATCCCCAATTCAGCCGCATCCTGGCCCAATTCCTCCACGGTCTCGGAGACCCGTGCCCCCATTGTTTTTTCTATCAGCGTCCAAGACAGCCACGAAGCACCAAAAACGAAGCCTCCTATTGAGACCACACCCAGCAATTGTATTCCGAAGCTGTGATTTCCGGCTATGCAAACCGCCAGGGTGCCCCACACGCCCGCGAACAGGTGAGCAGGCACGGCGCCGACCACATCGTCTATCCGCAGCCGCTCCAGAAGCACCAGTCCGGCGGTACAAATCACACCGCCTACGGCGCCGATCAGCAAGGCCATGGAGTGTGGTAGCACGTCGGGCCCGGCGGTGATGGACACCAGGCCGGCAATGGCTCCGTTCAGAACCGCCAGCAGGTCAACCCGCTTGAGCAATGGACGAGACACAATCAAGGCCGCCATGACGCCGCCGGCAGCGGCCAGATTTGTATTGACCAGCACGATGCTCATGGCCACGGCATTCTCCACCCCGCCGAGCGCCAATTGAGAGCCACCGTTAAACCCGAACCAGCCCAACCACAGAATGAAAACGCCCAGCGTGACGACGGGTACGTTGGAAGGCGCCGTGATCTTCACACTGCCATCGGAACGGTATTTTCCAAGTCGCGGGCCTACTACCAGCGCGCCCGCCAGTGCCGCCCAGCCGCCGGTTGAGTGCACGATGCTGGAACCCGCAAAATCGCTGAAACCCATATTGCTCAACCAGCCACCGCCCCAGGTCCATGCCCCGACCACCGGATAGATGAACGCGGTCAGGACTATGGTGAACACGAAGAAGGACCAGAGCTTTACCCTTTCCGCAAGGGTTCCCGACACGATGGATGCGGTTGTCGCCACAAAGACCATCTGAAAGAACCAGTCGGACATGACGGAGTACTGGTTTCCCGTCACCGTATCGGCCGCCGCTGCAATCTCTGCTGCGGGCGCTTCTTCAGCTACCGCGTTCAACAGCGCGATTTCCTCTGCCGATGGTCCGTAGCCGAATGTGAGCGTACCAATAATGCCTCCCGGATCCACCAGGTACATCAGGTTGTAGCCCACGAAATAGAACATGATCCCGGCGATGGCATAGAGGCCGATGTTCTTGAGGCAGATAACGGAAGCGTTCTTGGTACGCACCGAACCAGCCTCCAGCATCGTGAAGCCGGCGCACATCCACATGATCAGGGCGCCCCAGACCAGAAACGCGAATGTGTTCAGGACAAAGTCCGTTTGCGCCGCTGCATCCGCCCGGGCAATGGGCAGCAGGAACATCAATCCGGCCACTCCGGCCAATCCCGCCAGGCAAGCCAATGCCCAGGCGCAGCGACGATAAGCTGTGTGTGTCTTCATGAATCTCTCCCCAGAGCAATTGGCCACCCGACAGGCAGGCGAGCAGGCCGCGCTGACCGGCGGGTGACCCGAAACAAATTCCGCTGACTCAGCGGAGGTGTGCCCGCAAGCGGCAAACTCAAAAGCCTGCCGACAAGCTCAGCACAACGCGTGCATCGCAGGCGCCGGCACAATCAGGCGCATCCGTGTCGTGGTAGCGCAAGTCCATTGCAAAGCGCGAAAAGGAATAACTAAGGCCCAGGTTCCAATCGAGGTAGTCTTCACCGAAATCGGGCGTAACCTGGGAGAAGCCGACATTCGCATCCACACTCAAAGCTTCCGAGAGCGCCCTGCTGAGCCCGCCGGTGAGGTACCAGCCATTGCCCGTTTCTCCAAAGTTGTCCGGCGTGAAATTTACGGCGGCCGAAAGCGAAACGGCTTCGAGGTCATACCCAAGGCTTAAGTAAGCTTCGATAAAGTCATAGCCGGACATTTCGTCAGCGCCGGGATAGGCGTAGTAAATCACTCCCAGGTCATAGCTCACATCGTTGATTTCCCACGCGTATCCCCCGTAGAGGTCCACTTCCATGGAAGCGTCATCTCCGGGGCCGAAATCGATATTGGATGCCCAGGCGCCGATATACCACCCGCTTGGGTCGGCCCAGTCCACGCCTCCCTGCACGGCGGCATCCTCGCCGGTTTGCGTATAACCGCGAAATACGTAGTCGGTAGTTACAGCAAGGTTTGCCGTTACCGCAGGGTCCTCCTGGCCTCTCGCAGCTGCTGATAACCCAAAGAGGGCAACGATGGCCGTTGCCACAACAAATCTTTGCGGGAGCGCCATTTCGCTTATCCCCCGGTAGCGCCAAGTGGCGAATAATAACGCAATTCTCGGCTACCCCCCGATGTAGTACATCTCCACCTTTTCTTGCGAGTTTTCCTCGCTTTCCGCGGACGTCCGCAATTCGCTATAGCGGTCTTTCCGGCGGGTCCAACAGGTTCGGATCAACTCGGATAACGCCTCGTCGCTGGCCCCATCACGCATGGGTTCCCGCAAATCAAGTCCCTGTGAAGCGAACAGGCAGGTATAGAGGCGCCCGTCCGAGGACAAGCGGGCGCGATTGCAGGAACCGCAAAACGGTTGCGTTACCGACGTTATGAATCCCAGCTCACCCTGCCCGTCCGCAAAGGCGTAGCGCCTGGCTACTTCGCCGTGGTAATTGGCCCCCAAAGCCCGCATTGGCCAGCGTTGATGAATCCTGTGAACAATCTCGGCGGAAGGGACGGTCTGTGACACGTTCCAGTTGTTGATCGTGCCCACGTCCATGTACTCGATGAACCGTAAGATCATTCCGGTCCCGCGGAAATGCTCGACCAGTTCCAGTACATGGTGGTCGTTGACGCCGCGCTGGATAACCGCGTTGACCTTGATCGGGTTCAACCCTGCGGAGCGCGCCTCGGCAATGCCATCCAGCACGGACTGCAGGCGGCCCCGGCCGCCGCTCATGCGCCGGAACAGTTCCTCGTCAACGGCATCCAGGCTTACCGTCACCCGGTCCAGGCCGGCGGCAGTGAGGGCCGCGGCTTGTTGCGCCAGCAAAACGCCGTTGGTTGTCAGAGCGACATCCTGCACACCGTCGAGGCGGGAAAGATCTCCAACCAGATCAGCCAGACCGGCGCGCAATAGCGGCTCACCGCCGGTGATCCGCAATTTGCTCGCGCCCAGCTGCACAAACAGCCGGGCAAGTCGAATGATTTCGGCAAACGACAACCTCTGCTTGCTGGAAAGGAAACGGAAATTTCGGTCGTAAATGTCCTCGGGCATACAGTAGGGACAGCGGAAATTGCACCGGTCCATCACTGAAATCCGCAAGTCGCGCAACGGCCGCCCCAGTGTGTCCCGGGCGTCCCTGTGCAGGGTCACGACATCAATCTTGTCTATCGATTGTGTTGGCATGTGTCTATCTTCGATGATTCATGCCGTGGGGGCAAGCGGAGGCTATACTGCCGGCCCCAGGCTGGTGTCTCAAGGGCCGGTTTCAGATTGCCTTCGATTTCATGCGCGTCGTAGCCATATCCAGGCCGGGAGGACCGGAAACGCTGGTTGTAGAACAGCGCCCGCGACCCACGCCGGGCCCGGGCGAAGTGCTTGTGCGGGTTGCGGCGGCCGGTGTCAACCGGCCGGATTGCATGCAGCGCCAGGGGCAATATCCACCGCCAAAGGGGGCGCCGGAGTGGCCGGGCCTTGAGGTTGCGGGGTACGTCGAGGCGCTGGGCCCGGGTGTGAAGTCACCGGCGGTGGGCGAACGCGTATGCGCGCTACTTCCAGGCGGAGGATACGCGGAGTATTGTGCGGCTCCGGCGGTGCATTGCCTGCCGGTACCGGTGGGTGTGTCCATGGTGGAGGCAGCGGCGATTCCCGAGACCTGGTTCACGGTATGGACCAACCTGGTGGACTCGGGGCGGCTGGAGGCCGGGGACACCCTCCTGGTGCATGGCGGCGCCAGCGGTATCGGGACGGCGTCCATACAGATTGGTACCGCGCTGGGTGCACGAGTCTTCGTGACCGCCGGCAGCGCCGAGAAAGTAGATTTCTGCCTGGGCCTGGGAGCCTGGGCAGGTGCATGTTATCGAACCGAGAATTGGGCCGAGACCTTCAAGCAAGCAACCGGGGGCCGGGGCGCGGATGTGATTCTATGTATGGTGGGTGCTCCTTACCTGCGTGACAATCTGCGCAGCCTCACGCCGGGAGGGCGACTGGTGCTGATCGCCGCACTGGGCGGGCCGCAGGCGCAGTTTGACTTGCGCAGAATCATGCTGTCGCGCCTGTGGATTACCGGCTCCACGCTTCGCCCGCGCTCCGTGGAAGAGAAAGCCGTTATCGCAACAGCGATTCGCAAACACTTGTGGCCCTTGCTTGAATCGGGCCAGTTACGGCCGGTGATTCAGCGCTGCTTTCGGTTGGAGCAAGCTGCCCAGGCCCATGCCCTGATGGAGGACAACCTCACTCAGGGCAAGTTGGTGCTCACCCTCGATTAGCCTCTATCACGCCGGGAACGAGGCTCCCCCCTGGGAACGAGGGCATCCTGCCCTCGTCGAGGGCTGGAAGCCCTCGTTCCTATGTGTTCTACCCGGAGTGTCGCCACGGATTGCTAAGCGCGGGGGTGATGGCGGCGGTGCAGTTCGCGTAAACGCTTGCGCGCAACCTGGGTGTAGATCTGGGTTGTAGACAGGCTACTGTGGCCCAGCAGGAGCTGCACTACGCGCAAGTCCGCGCCATGATCCAGGAGATGTGTGGCGAAAGCGTGGCGCAGGCTGTGCGGCGTAAGATGTTCGGTGATTCCCGCCGCCGCGCTGTGCTTGCGCAGCCTTAGCCAGAATGCCTGGCGAGTCATGGCTTTGCCTCTGCGGGTAGGAAACAGCGCGTCGCTAATACGATCCCCCAGAATGTCCGATCGTGCGCCGTCCAAGAATTTGCGCAGCCAATCGGCCGCTTCTTCGCCCAGGGGGGTGAGGCGTTCCCTGGAGCCTTTGCCACGAACCCGCAGGACTCCGCTGGCAAGACTTACTTGCCCCAAAGTAAGGTTCACCAGTTCACTGACGCGCAAGCCGGTCGCATACAGCACTTCGAGCATGCACCGGTCACGCATGCCGAGCGGACTATTCAACGGCGGCGCGGCAAGTAATTGTTCCACTTCGGCTTCCGACAAGGTGTGCGGAAGCGGGCGGCCCATGCGAGGGCTGGCGATCTGCCCGGAAGGATCACGGGCAATAAGCCCTTCCCGCATCAGGTAGCCGTAGAATCGGCGCGCAGTGGACAATTGGCGCGCCAGGGTGCGCAAGTGGATGCCGTCCGCGGCCCGGCCACTGATAAAGGCAAGCAAGTCTCCCTTGCGGGCATTTTCCAGGGTCCTGCCGTGCCTCTTGAGCCAGCGATTCAGCACCCTCAGGTCCGCCCCGTAGGCTGCAAGGGTGTTTTGCGAAAGGCCATGCTCTGACCACATTGCGTCAAGAAACCCATCAATCACACTTGACTCAGCCATAGAATCTCCGCTCATGACCCGTCTGCTGGTATATCCCTATACGCTTTGGGGCTGGATCGTTGTTGGCACGATAGCATTAGTCGCTTCATTGGCGATATTGATCCTTCCCGGGGAGAAACGCTGCCGAAAATGCGCCCGCTCCGCCTCCCGACTCATCTTTCGCCTGGGAGGCGCCTGGCCCGAGGTGCGCGGGCTCGAGAACCTTCCCTCCGAGCCTTGCGTGGTTGCGGCCAATCACGCAAGTTTTGCCGATGGGTTCCTGCTTTGCGCCTTGCTGGCGTCCCGATTTCGCCTGGTGATAAAGCGGGAAATGCGGACGGTGCCGCTGGCCGGCCGTATGCTGGGCCGCATCGGGACCATATTCGTGGAGCGGGAACAGAGCACAGGGCGTGTCGCCGACCTTCGAGGCATGCTCCGGGCTGCGCGAGCCGGGCAATCATTGGCGATATTTCCGGAAGGGACCTTCCGTCCAGATCGGGAATTGCTGCCGTTTCATACGGGGGCCTTTGCCGCCGCCGCCGCCGGAGGCTTGCCGGTCGTGCCAATGGTTATTACAGGCTGCCGCCGCCTCTTGCCCTCCGGTTCATGGCTGTTCACGCCGTCGCATATTGAGGTGTGTTTCTTGGCGCCAATACGGACTTCGGGGAGCGGATCCCGCTTGCGCCAGGCAGAGCAACTTTCCGAAGAGTGCCGGGAAGCGATGGACACGGCGTTGAAAAAGACCAGGGCCTGTTAGCGCTGCGGGAGGCTGCTGTGCGCGGCCGGCGTAGATCAGTTGCGGACGTCAGATCAGGAACTATCCCCTCGGCGATCCTTGACGTAGGCAATCCAGGCAATAGCGTTGCGGCGAATATTCTCATTGCCACTTTTCTTGGCGCTCTCGAAGGATTCTATTGCTTCATCAAAGCGCCGCAGCTCAGCCAGGGAAACACCCAGCAGCACCCAGACTTCGGCAGGGCGCTCCAGTCCGCCTTTTTCAAGCGCCAAGCGGCAGGATTCCACCACCCCCTCCCATTCGCCGGTCTCGTTCAGCAACATGGCTTTGCGATGGTAGTACTCGCCATCGTCGGAAGTCGCTGCCAGCTTATCGATCGTATCCACGGCCCGCTCCATTTCTCGCGCCATGGTCCAGGAACTCAGCAGCAGGCGAAGATTCTCGGAGCTTTCTTCTACGTAACCGCGTTCCATCGCCTCACTCAGGATCAAGCCGGCCCGGGCGGGATTCTCCAGAAACAGGTTAAGTCGCACCAGGTTAATGATTTCCACCTCTTTCACCAGCAATCCGCGATACCAGGGAATCGCCAGTGCGGCGAGAGAGCCCTCGTCGTTTTGGAGTTCCATGTTCAGACTGGAAAGAACCAGGTAGAAGCGCAGATTGTCGGGCCAGATAGCTAAATTGCTTTTCAACAACTCTATGGCCTCGGCAAACTGGCCCAACTCAACGTGGATGGCCAGTTGGAGATTACGCCAGTTTTCACTGGGTTCCTTGGCCAGCTGGTTGGCGCGAACCACGTACGGCAAGGCCTCAGCCATCATTTCCCGCTGGGCGAAATTGGCGCCCATGAGGATGTATGCATCGGCAATGGGCTCCGCCTCGTAACGGAACCAGCGCAGCAAGGTGTCGTTGGATTCCTGGTAGCGGTCCTTACCCGCGTAGTAGCCCGCTACCGAATACACAATGCCCTGCTGAACATAAGTCGGCAATGCGTCCAACTCCAGGCACTTTTCGAATGCTCCGAAGGCGTCCTCTTCCCGTTCCAGTTGCGAGTAGATAAATCCGTAGGTCTGGTAGAGCTGGGCGGCTTCATATTTTCCAATACGGTCGGGGCGAATCCGGTCCAGCAGGTCCGCGGCCTCTGTGAGATTATCTTCGTCCAGAAGTTCGTGAGCGCGGGACAACCGCCGGTAAAAGCCTTCGCTCATCTGACCGGATGTTTCTTCGCGTTCTTCAGCAACACGGTCCGGCCGAAGCGGATGCCAGGTAGGCAGGTCGGTGTAGTCGTCCTGCGCCGCCGCCAGCGGCGCCAGTAACGCCAAAGCCAGTGCCGCAATGAGGTGTTTAGCCATTTAGTTATCCAACTTGAACACGATGCTGGTCTTGGCCCAGCGCTCGACCGGGACCCCATCAACTACGCGTGGCTTGAATTTCCAGCGACGCACCGCGCGGATTGCGCTACCCACGAAAACTCGGCCGGGCGCGGCCTCGGTCACCTTTGCTTCCAGCACCCTGCCGTCAGTGCCAATCAGTACCTCAAGGCTGACGTAGCCCTCGGTGCCGTCCATCAGCGCCTGCTGCGGATACTGCGGGTTAACACGCTGGATCGGAATTGCTTCGCCCTCGGGCGCAGGGGCGCCTGGTTTCCAGGGTCCTATGATCGGCCCGCCGCCCGTTGCGCCAATCGTGGGGAAGTCGATACGTAGCGGTTCCCTTTGCGGCTCAATGTCATTGGATTGCGTGATTCTTACGGGAGGCGGAGGTTCCTTGCGCGGCGGTTTCTTGGGAAGGACGCGCACCTTGCGGGGCACGATTTCCTCTTCCTGCAGGTGAATCAGATCCACGATTTGTCCCGCCGTTGCTGTACCCGGCTGGCCCTGTCCGCCGTCAATAAGGACGGTCATCAACAAGAACAGCGCCAGCGCGACGAAAGTTCCGCCCGCTATCGAGGCGCCCCGGCGCCATACTGCATGTCTCATCGGCGACCCTCCCATCTCAGGAAAATGTTCGAAGCCTGACGCTGCCTTCGGCCTCAGCTATCCAGCTCGAACACGATGCTGGTCTTGGCCCAACGCTCCACCGCAACTCCGTTAACTACGCGTGGCTTGAATTTCCAGCGACGCACCGCGCGCACCGCGTTACGAACGAAAATTCGGCCGGGCGCCGCCTCGGTTACCTCTACATCCAGCACACTGCCGTCGGTGCCGATCAGCACTTCAAATTTGACGTATCCCTCGGTGCCGTCCATCAGAGCCTCGCGCGGGTACTGGGGATCGATGCGCACGATCGGAATTGCTTCGCCTTCGGCCGCGGGATCGCCGGGTTCCCAGGTTCCGATGAACGGCCCACCTCCGGCGGCGCCCGAAACGTCAATCTTGGGAAGATCGATACGCATCGGATTTTTCTGCGGTTTGGGCTCGTTGGAAAGCTTGAGTTTGGGCGGAGGCGGAGGATCCTTGGGCGGAGGCGGTTTCTTGGGCCGAACACGCTGCTTGGTCTGCACGATTGGATCGTCTTGCACGCGGATCAGGTCCACGATCTGTCCTGCGGTGGCCGCGCCCTGTTTGCCCTTGCCGCCACTGATCAGCGTGTTCATGAACAGAAACAACAGAAGTGCTACAAATACACCGCCGACGATCGATCCGACCGTGCGCCATCTTGTCTGGTTCATCACTAGTCCACTCCCTCCGCAGCCAAAGCAATGCTGGTCACGCCGGCAGCTCGCACATTATCCATCAGGTCGATCACCATGCCGGTAGACGCAGCCTGGTCGGCTACGATGATAACGCTGCTTTCCGGGTTCTCCGCCCGCGCGGCCTCAACCAACTGTCGAATGCCGTGGAGTTCTACCCGCTTCTTGTTCATCCATATCTGATCGCTATCCGAAACCGCGATCATGATGTTGCCTCGCTCCTTGGTTGCCGCCGTTTGTGCCCAGGGGCGATTTGGGTTGATGCCGGGTTCCTTCACGAATGAAGTGGTAACGATGAAGAAGATCAGCATGATGAACACGATGTCCAGCATCGGCGTGATGTTGATCTCGCCCTCTTCTTCCGGTTTGCGCCTTCGTATCTGCGGCATAGCATACCCCCTAGCGCGACGCGGCCGCCAGCGAAACTTTGCCGGCGCCCGCCACACGGGCCTGATCGACGACCGTTACGATGTAACCGGAATCCGCGTCGCGGTCCGCGATCACGACCACGGTGGCGTTCGGCTTGGCGGCAAGGCCGGTAACGATATTGGCCCGCACCGCTCCTACGTTCACCAGGCGGTTCTCAACAAAGATCTGCCCATTGGCTTCAATCCGAACCGGGATGACCTCGGAACGCTTCTCCTCCTTGACCGGCGCGTTTGACGGACGGTCGAGATCCACTCCGAGCTCCTTTACGAAGGAAGTTGTGACAATGAAGAAAATCAACATGATGAACACGATGTCCAGCATCGGCGTGATGTTGATCTCGGCCTCTTCCGCCGCCCGTTTGCGATGTTTGCGCTCAATCATTCCCGGTTCTGAGAGCCTTCGTCAAATTGCATTTCCAGCACGTCCTCCAGCTCCTCCATCTTGAGTTTGGCGCGCTGCCGCAGCCAGGCCGACAAATAGAGTCCAGAAAGCGCAGCGACCAGGCCAGACATAGTTGGTATGGTGGCTTGCGAAACGCCGCCCGCCATCAAACGTGCGTTGCCGGTGCCGAACACCGTCATGATTTCGAACACCTGGATCATGCCCCAAACCGTGCCCAGGAGGCCCAGAAGAGGCAGAATCTGCATGAGCGTTTGAATCAGCCCCAGATTGCGCTTCGCGCCCAGGCCGACTTCCGAAAGAATAAGCCGCCGGATATTGGTTGCGAACCACGACCCGTCGCGCTTCCCGTTTTCCCACAGTTGCCGGGCGTTGCGCATTTCCTCCGGCAGAACGCCGAAGAAATACCACAGGCGTTCCACAATCAGAGTCCACATCAGCATGGTTACGCCGAGGATGGCGTACAGCACTGGCCCGCCCAGCTCAAAAAAGCCTCTGATCGAAACCCAGGAGTCAATCAGGAAGGTCATGCTCTAATCGTTCCGGCAGCTATGACGCTTCCTTGTCTGAATTTCCTTCGGCCTTGCGCGCGATCAACCCGGCGCTCTGCTCTTCGAGGATTTCCACCAGTCCCTGGCTGGAACTGGAAACCACGCTGTGCAGAAGGACCAGAGGAATGGCGACGATCAGCCCCAATACGGTCGTGATAAGAGCTTGCGATATGCCGCCGGCCATCATTTTGGGGTCGCCGGTGCCAAACAGGGTCAACTGCTGGAAGGTAATGATCATGCCGACCACGGTGCCGAGCAGGCCCAGCAACGGAGCAACGGCGGCGAATACCTTCAGGATCCCCTGATAACGCTCAAGAACCGGCGCCTCGCGCATGATGGCTTCATCGAGTTTCAGCGCCAGAGCGTCAAGGTTTCCGCTTCGATGCTCTTCGTAGACCGTGAGGATCCGCCCCAGGGCATTGCCCTTATTGGCCTGCGAACTACGAAGCTGCGCCCGTATCCGCCGACCGGCGCCTTGCAGCACCACCAGCCGCCATAAGGCGATCAGCAGGCCGATAAAGCCCATGCCGATGATCGTGTAGCCGACGTATCCTCCCTGCTGAATACGCTCCATGAGATCCGGCGCCTGAATAAGCAACCCCAGCAGTTGTCCGCGCGAGGGATCGACAGCCATCTCCACAATGCCCGACGTGGCCTTGCCCAGGTCCTCGGCCATACTGACATAGCGTCCCGCGGGTTGGCGGGGCAGAATTTGCAGGGCTGCGGTTTCCGAGTCGCGGGTCAGGAACTTGCCATCGTGAACGAGGTTGAAAGCGCCCACCCGGACCACTTCTCCTTGCGTCGGCCGCCCGGCCGGATCGGTGATCCCCGCGTTGAAGCGTACCACCTGTCCTGATTGCGCCATTTCCTCAAGCAGCATCAGCTGCAGGCCGCGCAGATCTTCCAGGCTGGGCAGTTCTTTTGCTTCCGCCATCTCACGCGCGAGATCGGCGCGATTCGGATACTGCGCGGAAATCAGCGATGTGAGCACCGATGCGACTGTGTCGCCGGCCACGTCCCGTACTACGCCAAACAGCTCTCCGAAATTACCGATTCGTATCTGGAGGCGTTCCTCGAGTTCGGAAAGATCCGCTTCGTTCTGCTCATAACTCCGATTCAACTGAGTGCTGCGGCGGTTTTCCGCCGCCAGCTCCCGGGACACTTCCTCGAGCATACGCTGGCGCTCGTCCCGCGTCTGGCGGAACTGCTCTACGCGCTCTCGATTCATGATCGACCCTTCACGGGCCTCCGCTCGCACCAGGTCAAGCAATTCCAGCACCGTGTCGGCCGGCTCGATCGCTGTCGCCGGCTGCGATTCCTCCTGAGCGCCCACCGGACTGACCAGGAACAGGGCTGCCGCAGTCATGCCAATCAAGCGGTTCATGACTGGCCTCCTTGCGGCGCTGCTACCGGCAGGGTGAGAATGTCGGGCGGCACCAGCCGGCGCGCCATGCGTATCCCCTGGGTAATCGGGCTGCGATAACTATCGTCCAATGCGCGCCACTCGCCCGCCTGCTTGTCCCAGTACCCCGTCTCTTCACGATCGGGCGTCTGGTAGGCCAACAGCACTCGCCCCACGCGCAGAAAGTCCACCTTTCGCATGATCCCGCCTAACTCCAGTTCCCCGGCATAGGACTCCATATTGCGGCCGATGAGCGTTTCCACCTGATAACTGCCCATGACCTGGCGATACTTCTCGGCAATGCTGACGTTGGACAGATCCATCAGATCACGAAGGCGGGTGATATTGTCGCGCCGCTGCTCCATCTGAAACGGCACGTCCAACTGGATGAAACGTTCGAGGTCGTCGATCATGTCCAACAGGAGCGGAACGATGCCCTGCTCCAGATTGCCGAACTCGTTGATCTGCCGCGTCAGGGACGTCTTTTCCCGTTCCTGGTCGTTCACCGTGTTCTGCAGATTGTCGTTGTAGCGCCGGATACGGTCGAGTTCCTGCAGGCGCACGCGATATTCGCTGACCGCCTCCTGGGTTGCGTCCGCCAAACCGTTTATTTCGGTCTGCGCCTGCTTGTCGGCTGCCGTGGCGCCTTGTTGCACCTGAAGCATTTCATTGACGCGCTCGTCCCCGGTTGCGGAACCGGCGCACAATAGAAGGCCGACTACGACCGGCGTGAATCTAACTCCAGCCGGCAGCTTGAAAGTGGAATGAGTCATGTTTCCCCTACCTACCCTTTTCCAGGCTGCCAAAATAACATATCTCCGCCACCAGTTGGGAAGGATTAGCTTTTGGATCGTTTCATGAGCCAACGACATACTGTCATCGCCGCCGCGCGGCGCACGCCCATCGGCGCCATGCTGGGCGCCTTGGCCCCGGTTACGGCTACTGCCCTGGGGGCGGCTGCAATTCAAGCATGCCTGACAGATACAGGGCGGTCAGCGGATGAAATCAGCGAAGTGCTGATGGGCTGCGTATTGCCTGCCGGGCTCGGTCAGGCGCCCGCGCGCCAGGCCGCCCTGGCGGCCGGCCTGTCGACCGCCACTCCCTGCGCTACGATCAGCAAGGTCTGCGGGTCCGGGCTGTTTTCGGCAATGCTGGCGCATGATCGCATCCTCGCGGATCCGGGAATGGTCATTGTTGCCGGAGGCATGGAATCCATGTCCAACGCGCCTTATCTGGTGGAGAAGGCGCGCGATGGACTGAGAATGGGGCACAAGGAATTGCGCGATCACATGTTCCTCGACGGACTGCAGAATCCCTACGACGGTCAGATGATGGGCCATTTCGCCGAGGAGACCGCCCGGCGCTACCAGTTCAGCCGCCGGGAGCAGGATGACTTTGCGACCGAGTCGGTCACCCGGGCGTTGGATTCCAGCGAAGAGTTCGCGCGGGAAATCATCGAGGTCACCTTTTCACGCCGCGGCAAGACCTTCAGAGTTTGTGAGGACGAGGAACCAGGACGTTGCGAACTGGGCAGGATTCCGAGCATGCGCCCGGCATTTGCGCGCGACGGCACCGTAACCGCCGCCTCCAGTTCCTCCATATCCGACGGCGCCGCCGCCTTGCTCATGCTTAGCGCCAGCCAATCCGGGAGCCTTGGCCTGGACCCAATGGCCAGATTGGTCGGTCACGCATCTCACGCACAGGCCCCCGAATGGTTTACAACCGCTCCCGGACCCGCGATCGGGAAGCTCCTGGATAAGGTGGGTTGGAAGGTGGCCGATGTGGATTTGTTCGAAATCAACGAAGCCTTTGCCTGCGTCACGATGGCGGCAATGCGCGACCTTGATCTGCCGCACGAAAAAGTCAATGTGCGCGGCGGCGCTTGTGCGCTCGGCCACCCGATCGGAGCCAGCGGCGCCCGCATCCTGGTTACGCTGATCCACGCACTTCAGGATCGCGGCGGCGGGCGCGGCGTCGCGGCTCTTTGTATCGGCGGCGGGGAGGCCGTAGCCGTCGCCGTTGAAATCCCTTGACTGGGAACGAGCCCATCCGTTACTGGGAACGAGGGCATCCTGCCCCCGACGAGGGCAGGATGCCCTCGTTCCTTTACTCCTTGCGCGTCAGCGCAACGGCGGCCCGCGCCTAGGCGCCCTGCCCGTTAGTGGTACGCGCCATAACCCGTCATCTTGCTGATGTCCGGGTAGAAGATGCCCAGGGCAGCCTGATTGTTGGACCGGGTTGAGAAGATGATTGCTCCCTCGCGGGTAATATCCAGGTTGGGATTATCAGCCTGCCGCGGTTCCGGGTAGTAGGTGAATTCTTCTTTCTCTTGATCAAACTTGACCAGGGCGCCCCCCAAACCACCGTCTCCGAACCAGATGTTGTCTTCATGGTCAGCGATGATGCCGTAAGGCGAAGAGGCTTTGACTTTCGAGAAGGGTAGAATCTCGTACTCTTTTTGCTCTCCTGTCTCAGGGACGAGCTTACCCAGCTTCCCGGCACTGGCCACGGAGTACCAGATCGTACCCCTGGAATCAGCGGCGAGCCGATTGATCGCGCAGGGATTTGTAAGGGACGGATATTCCGTGAACGTCTCGGTTGCCGGATTGAAGCGCCCAATCGCACAACCGAAAGCCTCGGCAAACCAGATATCCCCTTGCTGATCGATCTCAATACCGTAGGGAAAGGAATCTGCAGTGGGAATCTCCCACAGTTTGATTTTTTCGGTTTTGCGGTCCCACCTTCCGATCTTGTTGCCGCGAATTGCCGTAAACCAGACGTCGCCATTGGCGGCCATGTGAGGACTGTGGCCACGGATGTTTCCGACTACCCCATTCTCGTCAACAACAACGCCCTCGGGATCCATGTGAAACCGGTCTATCTTGCCTGTGCTCGGATCCAGGCGGCCTAAATGCTGGCCCTGATATTCTGCCCAGAATACATAACCCTGGTCATCGATCGTGAGGTCATGAGGAAAAATGTAGGACCAGATGGAATCAGGATCTCCCTTCTTCTTGCCGTACATATCTGTTTCGGGGTTGTTCTCATCCTTGCCGATGACGAAGTGGCTCCATTGGGCGGTGCGCGGATCCACCCGGCTAACGCCGATAAGACTGTTGGAACCCCAGAGGTTGCCGTCGTTATCGAGATGGGGTCTATGCAAACGGTTCTTGAACGGCTCATTGGGGGACCGCAGGGAGAGGTCCGCACCCGGATGCAGCGGTGTCAGGTACTCGATAAACATGGCCGTCGACAGCGTCTGTTCATCCACGGGATATTCCACATCCAGCCTGAGTACTCTGGAGGGGCTGTCCGGCCCGAAATTCTCCGCTAAGTAGTCAGCAAGAAGGTTGTGTTCCTCGGCGCTAATAGCGCGCGCCGAGTCAGGATCCACGAACGGCCCACTGGGGTCTAGCATGATGCCAACCATGGCATGCCACTGGTTCCGATCCATTCGATGGGCGGGCAGAAACGCCGACCCGTGGCACGTCAGACAGGTGGGTTCGGCCAGATCCCGCGCACGACCCGGCGGATACATCTCGTCGTAGCTAACCAGCTCGGCGTCTTTCCTGCCCCCGAACTGTGGCCCGGGCTTGGTGCTGTCCCTGAGCGTCAACGGATTATCCGGACCTGGCTGCAATGCCAGATCCAACTGCAGGTCAACGCCACCCTGAATGCGCAGCATTTGATGCTCCGATCGCAGACCTCCTTTCTCCGACCAGATTTCATAGCCGCCGTCCATCAGGTTGATGGCCTGGTACTGGCCCTTGTGGGTAAAAACCGTGTAGAGCACGTTCTTGTCGAGATTGCGGGCGTAAACGTAGGCAGCCGCAAATGGCGCTTCAGCGCTAACCGCTCCGGAAAGCCGGTTAAGCCCATCAAGCGAATCGGCCGTAGTGGACGAATCCTCGATCGACGAATCAGATTCCGGCGAAGCGCACCCGGAGAGTGCAATTGTCAAAGCAAGCACCGGAAGAACGGCACGGCCCAATAACATCGTTGAAATACCCATAGTCTGTCCTGTTCAGAGTTGACTTGTTTTTCTGGTGTTGCGTTACACCCGCACCAGACTCGGTGTCTCTATCATGCGTTCCCAATAGTCGTGCCCGGGACCCGAACAGGGCTCCGGGCACGACTTGAAGGTGGGAAAGGCTACCGCCCGCTGGTTACAGGTCGAATCGATAGGCGGCGCGCACCCCATAGGTGCGTTTGACGGGAAGACCTATGGTGAGCACCCGTCGCCCACCGAAGAACGCAAGGTCATTAAACGCCTGGAACCCGGTAAACGCATCGTCGCCCGTCAGGTTGGTGCCGTAGGCCTCTATGCGTAAGTCCTCGCCAACTTCAAGGCCAACCCGCAAGTTGATTCGATTCTCTTTGGGCGTTTTCGTCACGTTGGCATCCGTTGCCCACTTGCCATCCTTATAGATGTAGTCCAGACGGGCAAACCAGTGGGTGGTGTCGGTCAGTTGGCTCCGGTAGGTACCCGACGCCGTTCCGCTGATCCTGGGATAGCGCGAGAATTGATTGCCGAGTCCGGCCAACTCCCGCACCCCAACAGGATCCCGGCATCATTGCTGTCGCGCGACAGGATTTCCGTATCATTCAATGCAAAGGTCGCCTCCAGCGTCAGGTTCTCCGTCACGGCGGCAAGCACCTCTACTTCAAGCTCCTGTCAGGTCGGATGAGCCCCCAAGTCCGGTCGTCTGGAAGCCGTTGAACGTGCCGTCCGGTTGCGGACACTGGACCTCGCCGCGGGTATGCATATTTCGCCATTCACCCCTGTATACCGCGGCGGTGACCGACGCGCGGCCGTCCCACAACAGACCCTTGAAACCCAGCTCGTAGTTGTTCAGATCTTCTTCGGGGATAAAAACGTCCGCGCCAATGGCCGCCGAAATACAAGCGAGATTTTCGGCCGACGCCGTCACCAGAGACGTGTTGAAGTCACCGGGCCGGGTGCCCTGGGCAAAGCTGGCATAGAGGGTAATCTGGTCGGTTGGCTTGTAATCCAGGATGACGCGGGGCGTAAAGGCGTCGAAGGTGTCTTCCAGGGTGATTCCCCGAGGATATCCTTTGCTGACCTTGTCCGCCTGGCTGCGGCCTTCCACGCTCAAGGCGAACCGGTCGTTCAAGTCATAGGAGATCGAACCGAACCAGGCTGTGGTCTGGCCCGTGTTCTTTTCCGGGCCGCGTGGGTGCGGATTCGAGGGAGGGGGAAAGCAGTAACTCTGAAAGCTCCGCCGAGGTTTTCCTCAATGTCGAAATAGCTCGCGCCGATCATCCATTGCAGCTTCTTGTCAGCGGACGACGCGACACGGATTTCCTGGCTGAAGTCCTCCAGCGTCCGGTCGCTGACGCCAGCCACGTCGTTTCCGGGCCGCGAGCCACCCGTCCACCGGTAATCAAAGTCACCCAAACGGGCCTGATCGTTAGTGTGAGCCGCGGTGATGGACGAGATGGTCATGCCGTTGGCGAATTCGTAGTCCAAAATCAGGCTGGCCTCAAACGCCTCCCGCCTCAACCCGAAGTGGTCGAGCAATCCGGGCAGAACAAGATTGGAGCCCGGGTTGAAGTCGCCCCGGAGCGCCGCCCTGATCACGTCGGTCACGATGGAATCCCGGGCGATCTCGCTGTCCTTCGGGAATCGGGGCGTGCCGCAAATCCAGTTGGGATCCCCGGGCACACCCGACATCGGGCCGGCGGTGCCGCCCAGGTTGCAGTTGTATTGGTCTTCGCCGTTGCCCATCCCATAGGCAATGCTGGGAGTTTCGCCGTCATCGTCCTCCCAATAGTGAAGACGAAGTCTGGCAGTGAACCGGTCTGTCGGCGTGGCATGCAGGGTCAACGAGAAATCCTCGGTGCTTCTTGCCCCCAGCGTCTCCGACGGGTTGGCCCAATTCGTATACTGGCCATCCATGGAGTCCGAGTTGGCGCTGACACGAAACGTCAGTTTGTCCCGAACCAAGGGCCCTTCAACCTCCAGACCAAAATCCGAAGTACCCCAGCTGCCGGCTTCCGCCGTCACCTGGCCCTGCCACTCCTGGCCCGGCGTCTTGGTGATGATGTTGATCGCGCCACCGAAGGTGGAACGGCCGAAGTAGGCGCTTTGCGGCCCCTTTATGACCTCGATCCTTTCCGCGCCCGCCGTATCACCGATCTCAGCCCCCAATACGGGGGCGCCATCGATGAATACCGAGGCGCCCTGACGGAGTTGGCGATCGGTGGAGGGCTGCATCCCGCGCATCAGCAAGCGCCGGGAGGAACGATCAGCGTTACCGCCGGACGGGCCACCGTAAAAGAGGCCCGGGGCAAAATCGACAATATCACTTAAATTGTCGATGGCCTTGAGGGCGATGTCCTCTGCCGATATCACGGTCACCGTGATAGGTACCTTGAGCAGCGTCTCGTCCCGTTTACGGGCTGTGACCACGATTTCTTCAATCCTTAACCCGTCTTCCTGGGCATGTGCCGGTGAAGGTGCAACGAGTAGTGCAAATGATGCTGCCGTGGCCAGCAGGGCCGTCAGCAGACGGTGTTTGGATTCGATCATGGATTGCCTCCCAGTGGCGTTTTTCTGCCAGAGCCGAGGCAACGATTTCGCTACGCCGACATCAGTTCCCAACGTCCCCCTTGGAAACCGGACTAGCTACGTGACCGTCTATAGCACAATATACGCAGACTTACAATTGGACAGTCCAACATTGAGGCGCCGAAACACGGGCAACCGTCCGTCCGTTTCTTGAGTTGAATCAGCGATAGGCGCCGTAGCCGGTCATTTTCGACACGTCGGGATAGAAAATTCCCAGCGCCGCCTGGTTGTTGGAGCGCGTCGAGAAAATGATGGCGCCTTCCCGGGTGACGTCCAGGTTGGGATTGTCGGCCTGGCGGGGTTCCGGGTAATAGGTGAACGATTCCGTGTCCGGGTCGAACCGGACCAGCGCGCCGCCCAGTCCGCCGTCGCCGAACCAGATCTTGTCATCCGGGTCGGCAACGATGCCGTAGGGCCTCGATGCCTTGACCTTCGAGAAGGGAAGGATGTCGTATTCCTTCTGTGCCCCGGTGGCCGGGTCCAGCCGGCCTAAGTGCTGGCCCTGGAACTCAGCCCAGAAAACATGGCCTTCACGATCGATAGTGAGGTCATGCGGGAAGATGTACGACCAGACCGAATCCGGGTCACCCTTTTTCTTGCCGTACATGTCCGTTTCCGGATTGTTCTCGTCATAACCAATCGGAAAGTGGCTCCACTGCGCGGTGCGGGGATCGACGCGGCTCAGGCCGATCAGGCTGTTGGAGCCCCACAGGTTGCCGTCGTTGTCCAGCATCGGCCGATGCAGCCGGTGCTTGAAAGGCTCGTTGGCCGATCTCAAGGACAGGTCGGCCGCCGGATGCAAGGGAGTCAGATACTCGATGAACATCGCCGAGGCCAGCGTCTCTTCGTCCAGCGGATACTTGACGTCGAGGCGCAATACCTTGGCGGGAGCTGTCCGGGCCGAAGTTCTCCACCAGGTAATCCGCCAGGATTTCGTGCTCCTCGTCGGTAATGCTGCGGGCCGAAGTGGGATCGGCGAACGGACCGCTGGGATCAAGCATGACGCTTATCATCGCGTGCCATTGCTCACGCCCCATACGGTGCGCCGGCAGGAAGGAATGGCCGTGGCAGGTTAGGCAGGTAGGCTCGGCCAGGTCTCTGCCCCGCCCAGGTGGGTACATTTCATCATAGGAGACCAGTTGCGCGTCCTTGCCGACGCCGCCGAATTGCGGTCCCGGCTTGGAGGAGTCCTTCAGAGTCAGCGGGTTGTCCGGCCCGGGGGCCATCTTGAGGTCAAGCTCAATTTCCACCTCACCCTGAATTCGCAGCATCTCGTGGCGGGATGTCAGGCCATCCTTCTCGGCCCAGATCCGGTAGCCCCCCGGCAGCAGATTGGGGGCGCGATACTCGCCGTTGTGCGTATACACGGTGTACAGCATGTTCCGATCGAGGTTCTTTGCGTACACCTGCGCCGGCGTAAACGGCGTATCCGCCGTTACCGTTCCTGAGAGAACGGCAGTGCCTGGGATTGCCGGTTCCCCCACTGCCACAGTGGCAGCGCCGGCCGCGATCAGGACAACAGACGCAACATTTCGATAAGCAATACGGAAGCGCATTTTATGGAATGGTGACATCACTCGATTACTCCCGATACGTATGCACGCAGCACACAAACCCCAGACGCCGGCTCAAAGGTGGCGCCCAGCTCAGGCTTTGTAAAGCCAAAATGCAAGCCGGATTGAACCGAGGAGGTTGGCGATTACGAAACACGGTTTGACTGGGAACGAGGGCATCCTTTCGCTGGGAACGAGGGCATCCTGCCCTCGCCGAGGGCAGGATGCCCTCGTTCCATTACTCCTTGCGCATCAGCGCAGCGCTATCCGCGGCGAATGCTCCCAAAGCTACATCCCGGCGTAGTTGGGCCCCCCACCGCCCTCCGGCGTGACCCAATTGATATTCTGCGCCGGGTCCTTGATGTCGCAGGTCTTGCAATGAATGCAATTCTGGGCGTTGATCACGAAGCGCGGTGCGCCTCCTTCCCGGGTGACCTCATACACCGCCGCCGGGCAATAGCGCTGCGCCGGTTCGTCGAATTGCGGCAGATTGTCGCGTATTGGAATCTCGGAATCCGCCAGCACCAGGTGGCACGGCTGGTCCTCTTCATGATTGGTGGCCGACAGGTACACCGACGACAGACGGTCGAAGCTCAGCTTGCCGTCCGGTTTGGGATACTCGATGCGCGGAGCCCTGGAGACCGGCAACAGGGACGCATGATCCGGCTTGCGATTGTGGAGCGTAAACGGAAGCCTGCCACGAAAAACATTGAGGTCAAGCCAGGTAAACGCCGAGCCCCCCAACAGGCCGAAACGGTGCTGAGCCGGCCCGAAGTTACGTGCCTGCATGAGTTCTTCATGCACCCAGGATTCACTTACCCTGCGCTCGTAGCTATTCGGGATGTCCGGGGGAGCATCGCTCGCCAATGCATCGAAGATCGCTTCAGCCGCGAGCATGCCCGTTTTCATGGCCGTATGGTTGCCCTTGATTTTGGCGCCGTTGAGAAATCCGGCCTCGCAACCCGCCAGCACCGCCCCGGGGAAAGCCAGTTTCGGCAACGATTGCAGGCCGCCCTTGTTGACCGCCCTTGCTCCCCAGGAAATCCGCTCACCGTCCTCAATCACGGCGCGGATGCGCGGATGATGCTTCCAGCGTTGAAATTCCTGAAACGGATCCAGGTGCGGGTTGCTGTAGTTCAGGGCCACGATAAAGCCCAGGTAGATCAGTCCGTCATGCGCGTGGTACAGAAACCCGCCGCCTTCGGTAGTCTGCCCCAGCGGCCAGCCAAGGGTATGTACCACAGCCCCCGGGCGGTGCTTGTCTTCCGGCACCCGCCAGACCTCTTTTACGCCGATGCCGTAATGTTGCGGATCGCTGTCCTTGCGAAGATCAAAGCGGCCCATCAGTTCCTTCCCCAGGCTGCCCCGGCATCCCTCCGCGAATATCGTGTATGGAGCGTGCAACTCGATTCCAGGGTCGTAGCCCGGCTTTTCCTCTCCATCCCGCGAGCGCCCCATTTGGCCGGTTGCAACACCCACGACGCGCCCGTTCGCGTACAGCACCTCCGAGGCCGGATAGCCGGGAAAGACGTTGATGCCCAGGTCCTCCGCCTGTTCCCCAAGCCATTTGCACAGGGCGCCCAGGCTTACGATGAAATTGCCGTGATTGCGCATCGGGTACGGAATGAACATGCCCGGAAGTCGTAACGACCGGTTCGATGACAGCAGATAATGAAAGTCGTCGGTCTCAACCGGCGTGGCCGGAGGCGCGCCCCGGTCCTGCCATCCGGGCAGAAGTTCGTCCAGTGCCCTCGATTCAAGTACCGCGCCGGAAACGATATGCGCGCCGATCTCCGCGCTTTTTTCCAGCAGGCAGATATTGAGTTCGCGCCCTTCTTTCTGAGCAAGCTGCGCCAGCCGGATGGAGGCGGACAGGCCGCAGGGGCCGCCACCCACTACGATCACGTCGAATTCCATGCTTTCCCGATCACTCATTGCCCCGGAAGTGTACACGTCCATCGCTTCTCAGGGCTTGATCTCGACCAGAACGGGAAGCGTTCGTGGCGTGACCTTGCCTTGGTTATTGGTAGGGCCAAAATAGCCAGGATCTGCGGTGCATGCTATTATCCCGCGCGGTTTCGAAAACACCCACTTGGGAGGGTAATTTATGGCCCAAACACTCCGCTGGCGCCTGCTTGGCGCCGCCATTCCTGCTGTTGCATTGTGCATTCCACTGGGCGCTTCCGCGCAGGAACTCGAAGAAATCATCGTCACGGCCCGCAAGCGCGACGAGTCACTCTTGGAGGCGCCGCTGTCGATAACAGTGTTTTCCGGCGAAGATCTGAGCCGGGCCGGCCTGCAGACGCTTGGTGACATCGCGCTCCAGACGACCGGGCTCGCTTTCCAGGACAATCTGGCTCATAACCGGCCTGGACGGCTGAATACAGTAATCAGGTTTCGGGGAATGGACCGGCCCACGGACAAACCACATGAGCAATTGGCTGGCTTGTTTCTGGACGGCGTTTATGTCATGGGCGGGTCGCAATCGATCCCCCTTTTGGACGTTGAACGAGTCGAAGTCATCAAGGGGCCGCAATCCGCGTTCTTCGGCCGTAACACTTTCTCCGGAGCAATCAATTATGTAACCAGCAATCCCAGCCTTTCGGAGTTTTCGAGCAAGGTGCGGGCGTCGGCGGGGCAATATGACCAGACCAACATCGCCGCCAGTTTCGGCGGGCCTCTGGTGGAAGATCGGCTCGCCTTTCGAATCAGCCTGGGCCACTACAACAAGGGAGCGATGTATATTGCCAGTGACGGCGGCGGCTTGGGCAAGGAATCGTCACAATCCGCGGGGCTAACTTTATTTTCGGCGCTGGGCGACAGCCTCACGGCTCGATTCCGCATGTTCTACCATGAGGACGATGACGGCCCGCCCGCTATCGCATTTCTTGGTGGCCGTTCCTACGATACCTGTAGTGGCACGACTATCCAGCGACCGGACAATGACGGCAGGATTGTATCCCTGTCGCCAGTCGAATACATATGCGGACGAATCCCAAACCCGGGAGAACCAGGGGCTCCGCTTGTTTCGCACAATACATCGCTTTACCCAGCCATACTTGAGCGTCGGGGAGTGCCGAATTTTCTGGTAGATAGGATGGCGCAGCGGGCACTTCGGGCTGGTGTTCCCGAGCGGCGCAATATGGGCCTGACTCGCGAAGTTTTTCGGTCGATCCTCGACGTGGACTACGCTTTGGGTAACGGAATGGAATTGGCGTTGAATCTCTCTTACAACGACCACGGAGCCAATTGGATTCGGGATTTTGACATGACGGATAAGGAGGCGTTTTACACATCCGACCCTCAGAACAACGATGACCGGGGCGTGGAGTTACGTCTTATGGCATCGCCTGACAGCCGCATTGATTGGATGGTCGGCGCCAGCTATTTTGAACACGAAATTGCATTATCCGGCGTGGGCGGAGACGTACTAATAACTTGCGTGATTCCCGAAGCGATCGGATGTGCGGGGCCGTTGCCCGTATCGTTACCGGCGACAGGCGGCGAAACGGCCAAGATACAGGGAATATTTGCCTCCTCCTCAATCCCGCTCGGCCAACAATTTTCGCTGGACCTTGAAGCGCGATATATGGCCGATCAGAGAACAAATTCGGGCATAGGCGCCGACTACAACGAACTGATTCCACGCGTAATCCTGCGTTGGCAACCCAACGACACTACTAATCTTTACGCTAGTTTTTCGAAGGGCATGCTTCCAGGGGTCTTGAATACGCAGCTAATCAATGCCGGGCGTGAGGCCTTTATCGAGCCTTACATCGACCGCGAAACAGGTCAGGCCAGTACGGAATCTGAGTATGATCAGGTTAGACGCAAGGCTCCCGAGGCGACGGAATCAACGCCTGCGCAGGAACTGGACGCGATTGAGGTTGGCATCAAGACTACGCTGTTGGGAGGCAGAGGGCAATTAAGCGCGGCTACTTACTACTACAAGTGGGTGGCTCAGGTGTTTCAGAACTTTGTAGTGTTCTTCCGTGATGTTGACGACGAGAACCCCGTTCCTGATCGCATTCCAAACAACCGGCCAAACACGCTTGAATTCAGCTTCCCTGGAGATTCCAATCTTTGGGGTATTGAAGTGGAAAGTTCATGGGCACTGGACGACAACTGGATGCTTCATGCGAATGCTGCTTGGCAGGACAATGAGTACACAACGTATGCTGCGACTTTCGTCCAGGACATCACCGGAAGTCGAAATCTTGAGGGCAATCAGTCAGGCCGTTACCCCAACATTATGGGTAACGCCAGCCTTGCCTACACTGATCGTCTGACCGCCGACTGGGATTTCTTCGCCCGCGGAGATTTCATGTATATGGGGAAAACCTGGGCTGGCGACGGAGGAAACCTCGCAACGCTGGATGGATATTGGCTGTCGAATTTGAGAGCAGGTGTGGAACGCGAAGGCCTGCGCGTCGAACTTTATGTTGACAATGTGTTTGAACAGGACACTTGGGCTGCTGCCACACGCTACGTCAATTTTGCAGAAGCCTACAGGTTCACGTTCAACATACATGGTGTGATGGTTGCGCCGCAGGATCTGCGCAGCATCGGCATTCAGGTGGACTGGAGCTTCTAGTTCGCAACAACCGCTCACCCGCCCTGGAGGCGGGTGAGCGTGCCTCTTGGATATCCTGTCAGGCTGCAACCCGGTGCGTTTTGCGCCGAGGAGCGACTGGCAGGAAAATCTGCTTGATCCCAGCCCTTTTTTGCTTAAGGGGGTGGTTTGCAGCGGGCTATACTTCACCCATGACCTCCGTCGCCTTCGATACGCTACAGGCCGCCCGTTCACTGCAAAAAGCGGGCATGAACCGGGAGCATGCGGAGGCCATCGCTCAGGTTGCCGGCCTGCGGGGCGAAGACTCCGCGACGAAGGGGGATCTGAGCGCGTTGGAAGCGAGGATTGAGTCGAAGATCGAGTCCAAGGTCGAACAGGCCAAGAACTCCATTCTTCGTGCGATCCTTACCGGCAGCATCGCGATCGTTGTGACCATGATCGGAGGGATCTTCACCCTTTTCGCCGCCGGGTAATAAGTTAGGCTGCTTGGCGTTTCCGCTCGCGAAACTCTCGCTTGAGCGGAAGGGGCGACAAATCCAGTTGATAGTCGAGGGCAGGATGCCCTCCTTCCCAGGGTGGTCTGAGGCGATAATTGCGCTGTGAGCACTTGCCTTTGGACGCCTTCGCCGGAACGGGCGCGCGCCAGCGCCATGGCGCAGTTCATGCGCGAATCGGGGCATTCCGACTACCCTGCCCTGCATCAGTGGTCGGTTGAAGACCCCGAGGATTTCTGGGCCCGGTTGTGGCGATTCTGTGGGATTCGCGCCAGTAAAGAGTGGGATACGGTCCTTACGGAAGGGGAGCGGATGCAGGATGTGCAATGGTTCTCCGGCGCCCGGCTGAATTTCGCGGAGAACCTGCTTTGGCAGGACGCTTCGCGCCGCGCCCTCATTTATCTCGACGAAGCCGGCCGCCGGATGGAAATGAGCTACGGGGAGTTGCGCCGGGAGGTGGGGCGCGTCGCGGCTGGCCTTACCGGGCTGGGCGTTCGCCAAGGCGACACCGTGGCGGCCTGGATGCCGAATCGTCCAGAGACAGTCGTGTTCATGCTGGCAGCGGCGAGTATCGGGGCCGTATTCAGTTCCTGCTCCCAGGAGTTTGGGGTCGCGGCTGTTCTTGAGCGCTTCAGCATGCTGCGGCCCAAAGTTCTGCTTGGGGCGGATGGCTATTACTGGCGAAGCCGTCGGCTATCACGTCTTGCCGAGCTAGAGGAAATCCGCGAGGGTTTGCCGAGCCTGCTCGCAACGGTGCTGGTCGCCAACCTCGGCGGGACTGCATCGCTTCCATGCGGCGGGAACGTTGTCGCTTACCCGGAATTCGGCGCCCCTGCAATGCCTGAGTTTGCGCAGCTGCCGTTCGATCATCCGCTCTACGTTGTGTTTTCTTCCGGAACCACCGGCGCGCCCAAATGCATTGTCCACCGTGCCGGCGGAGCGCTGCTGCAGCACGTAAAAGAGCACCGTTTGCATGCCGGACTTACACCCGACGACACGTTCTACTACCTGACCAATTGCGGCTGGATGATGTGGAACTGGCTGGCAAGCGGTCTGGCAACGGGCTGCACCCTATTGTTGTACGAAGGATCTCCTCTGCACCCTTCCCCCGGCGCCCTGTGGAAGATTTGCGCCGACGAGGGCGTGAACATTTTCGGCGCCAGCGCCGCGTATCTCAAGAACATGGAAAACTCGCGCGTGCGCCCCGGCGCCGAGTTCGATCTCACCGAGCTCCGAGTGTTATTGTCGACCGGCTCACCGCTTGCGCCGCAGAGCTACGACTACGTTTATCGTGAGGTCTCAAGCAATGCAATGCTGGCGTCCATCGCCGGCGGGACGGAGTTGCTGGGCTGTTTCATCGCCGGCAACCCCATGCTCAGCGTTTATCGGGGCGAGATGCCCTGCCGGGCGCTGGGCATGGCCGTGGATGTATTCGACAGTGAAGGGCACTCGGTGCGGGAACAGCCGGGTGAACTGGTTTGCACGCGCCCCTTCCCCTCCATGCCGCTGCGATTCCTGAACGATGCCCGCGGCGAGAAATATCAGCGGGCCTACTTCGACCGGTTCCCCGGCGTGTGGACCCATGGCGACTTTGCGGAAATCACCGCAACCGGAGGCATGATCATCTATGGCCGCTCCGATGCGGCCCTCAATCCCCGCGGCAATCGCATCGGAACGGCCGAGATTTACCGCGTGGTTGAAGCCTTGGATGAAGTCGAAGAAGCGCTCGCAGTGGGCCAGGAGTACGAAGGCGACACTCGCATCGTATTGTTCCTGCAGGTGCGGGAGGACGCGCGATTTCTCGAGGAGATCAAGGACAAGGTGCGCAGTGAATTGCGGCGTCAGGCCAGCCCGCGGCACGTTCCGGCGAAGATTATCTTTGCCCCGGATCTGCCTCGAACGGTTAGCGGAAAGATCAGTGAACTGGCGGTGCGCGAGCTGATCCACGGCCGCCCGGTTGCAAATCGCAAGGCCCTGGCGAATCCCCAATCCCTTGAATTCTTTACCCGACTGGAGAGTGAACTGGCATGAAGACCGCATGTATAGAAGTGGACGCAAGAGCCCTGCAAGTAACGGTGGATGAAGACGGCAGTTTTCGCGATTTGGACGGACAGCGGCTGACTCCGAGCGAGTGGCGCTGGTTGCCCCCTGCCCACACGGCCATCTATGGCTTGGCGCTGAACTTTGCCGATCACGCCCGCGAACTGAATTTCGCCGAATTGCCCGAGGAGCCCATCCCCTTCATCAAGAACCCGTCCTCGGTGGTGGGGCATCTGACTCCGGTGGTGCGGCCGGCAGGAGTCAAGTACATGCACTACGAGGGTGAACTGGGCGTTGTGATCGGGCGCAAGGCGCGCCGCGTTCAACGCGATGAGGCCATGGATTACGTGTCCGGATATACGGTCTGCAACGACTTTACGGTGCGCGACTTCGTGGGGAATTTCTATCGGCCCCCGATCAAGGCCAAGGGCTTTGATACTTTCGGTCCGGTAGGCCCCTGGATTGTTGACGCAGCTGATGTTCCCAACCCGCACGAACTGTCCATTCAAACCCGGGTGAATGGCGAGTTACGCCAGAACGGCAATACTCGCGACCTCATCTTCGGCATCCCGGCGCTGATCGAGTGGTTCTCGCAGTTCATGACCCTGGCGCCCGGCACGATTATTTCGACGGGAACGCCTCATGGCTTGTCGGACGTCAAGCCGGGCGACACGGTTGAAGTGCGTGTTGAGGGTGTCGGCAGCCTGGTTAACCCGATCATTGCGGAATAACCCCCCTGGGAACGAGGGCATCCTGCCCTCGACCCTGGGAGCGAGGGCTTCCAGCCCTCGTCGAGAGCCTGTCCCCGACCCTGGGAGCGAGGGCTTCCAGCCCTCGTGGAGGGCTGGAAGCCCTCCTTCCCAAGCTGTCCGGTACCGCTACCCGGCTGATGCACGCCGAGGTTTGCGGGAAATGGTAACAACGCCGATCGCGGCTACAAGCGCGCAGATACAGATGAGCCACGCCATCGGAACCGGAGTGCCGCTTGGCAACCAGCCGACGATCTGAAAGCCTACTCCACCGGCCATGATTTGCGCGAACCCGGTTACGCTGGCGGCAGCGCCGCGGCGTTGTGGGGCGGCGGAAAGAGCCGCAGCCATGCATTGCGGCTGGGAGACGCCGTTGGCGAAGGTCAGCAGTACGGCCGGACCGACGATGGAGTAGAGATTCACGACACCGTTCAGCGCAAGGGCCAGCATCAGGCCGGCGCCGGCGCCGTAGGAGCAAACCGCGCAAGCCAAAAGGCCGGGCCCTTTCAAGCGGCCCCACCCGGAAAAGGCATTGCCCAACAGGTAGCCGCAGGTCAGATAAATGAACACATAGCCGAATTGGAAAGGCTCATACCCCAGTAGATCGATGACCAGGTACGACGAAGCGGAAAGGAATCCGTACACCCCCACTTGGACTGCGATAAGGATGATCAGGTGACCGGCGAACCAGGGGCTGAGAAACAGGGAAACCCCACTCGATCGATCGCCATTCCCGGCGGTTGGGCCGGTTGAATGCTTGCTGGGCTTGTGGGTCTCCGGCATCCACTTCAGCGCCATCAGCAATAACACCGCGGAGACCGCCCCGAGCAGCAAGGGAATGCTCCGCCAGCCCACCGAGGACACCAGGTAACCGGCAATGACCGGCGCCAGCATCGGTCCCATTACCAGCCCCATAGTCATGAAACTCACGGCTCGCGCAAGCTCTTCCGGCGGAACGACGTCCGCCGCGACCGCGCGGCCCATGGTGGAACCTGCCGCAACCCCGATGGCCTGCACGATTCGGCCCAGCACCAGAATCTCCAGCGATTCCGCCCAGTAGCTGATGGCGGAGCCGACCAGGAAAACAGTCAGCCCCAACAGGACCACCCGGCGGCGCCCATAGCGGTCCGAGATCGGCCCATATGCCAACATCGAAACAGCCAGCGCCACGGAGAACGCGGTGACTACCCACTGGGTGTCAGCCACTGTGACTGAGAAGCTGGATCTTATCGCCGGCAACGCCGGGAGAAAGATCTGCATGGCCAGAGGACTCAAGGCGTGAATGGCCGTAACGATGGCGATGATCGCACCTGTCGACCTATTCACATTAATCATTAGATATTAGCACTAACTACTTGACTTATAATAAGAGTTAAGCCTGCGATTCCCCCCGCCACCAGGTCATCCAGGAGGATACCCGCGCCACCTGAGAAGTGCCGCTCCATGCTCCGGACAGGCCATGGTTTGAAGATATCCAGAAGCCGAAACAACACAAATGCCGCAGCAACCCACTCCCAGGAGGGACTGAGAAACAGCAATGCAAGGAACATCCCCAGGACCTCGTCGAGGACAACGAAGGAAGGGTCTTGTTGGCCTGCTCTTCTGGCACAGGAACCGCACACAAACACAGTCGGCACTATGGCCAGAATGAGTAGCAAGGCTTGTATCCAGCGCCCCAGGGGAAGTGTCGCCCACCAGAGCAATACCCCGCCAAGAGAGCCCCAGGTGCCCGGCGCAAAAGGTAGAAAGCCCAGCCCCAGTCCGGAACCCGCCAGTCGAACGACCCGGTCAATCACGAAAAATGTGCAAATCCCGAATGCGAAGGTTGCCAGATTGCACCCTGAAGGGTGATTTCAAGACCCTCCCCCTCATGCAGTTCACCGATCCGGGAAATGGGTAGATCCGCCGCGAGCGGCGCCAACCGGTGCTCATCTTCCGGAGCGACGGTAAAACACAACTCGTAATCGTCGCCACCGTTCAAGGCCAGCGTCATTGCCTCTTGGGGATCAGCAACAGCCCGCAACTCATTCGACAAAGGCAATTGTTCCGCCATGACCTTTGCGCCCAATTCGCATTTTCGCAGCAGCCGCGGTAAGTCCAGCAGCAGACCGTCGGAAAGGTCCATGCAGGCGCTTGCGATACCGGCCAACTTTCTGCCCAGTCGCACACGTGGCTGCGGATAGCAAAATCGTTGAATCAGAGTTTCCGCTTCGGGGGGATGGGGCGAGGGGGTCTTGCTGTTGGCGAGGGCAGGATGCCCTCGTTCCCAGGGGTTCTGATTGGGGGTCTTGGCCTCGCCGAGGGCAGGATGCCCTCGTTCCCAGGGGGACTCAAGCAGCTTCAGGCCGGCGGCGGCATCGCCCAGGAATCCTGATACCCAGATGCCGTCTCCGGCGTTTGCGCCACTGCGTCGCAGCGTATTTTCCGATCTTGCACTGCCATGCGCGGTTACGGTCACATTGAGCGGGCCACGCACGAAGTCTCCCCCAACAACACGCAGGTCAAAATGGTTCGCCAGTGCGAAAAGCCCATCGGCAAATTCGTTTAGCCATTTCTCGTTCACCGATGGGACCGATAAGGTAACCACCGCCCACAGCGGATGCGCCGCCATCGCCGCCAGATCACTGAGACTAACCGCCAATGCACGGTGCCCGATCGAGTGCGCCGGTGTCCCGATCGGAAAATGCACGCCCTCATTGAGCGTGTCAGCCGTAATCAGCAGTTGCTCGCCTTCGGGGCAGCGCACCATCGCGGCGTCGTCGCCCGGCCCGATCAAGACGTTTTCGCCGTCGGCCGCATGGCGCGCAAACAATGCTTCAATCAAGCGGTCTTCCGTCGATTGCTTATACATCACCGTTGGAGTTCGGCGTTTCCTTCTTCGGTAGACCTGCCTTGACCCAGCGGTCCAGCACCGCATTCACGAAGCGATAGCCTTGCTCTGCCCCGAACTCGCGGGACAGCTCGATCGCCTCGTTGATCACTACGGCGTTGCTGACTCCGGTGGTTTGCAGTTCGGCGACAGCGCTCCAGAGTATCGCCCGTTCCACCGGATCGATCCGATCGGGGGGAATATCGCTGGCAGCGGCGATTTCCTGATCCAGTTCGCTACTCCGGCGGCAGACTTCGTCCAGGATTTCCAGAAAAAACCCAATGTCCGCCTTTTGGAAGTCCGCACGGCGGCGGAACTGGGCCTCAATTTCGTCCGCTGCATCTCCGGTGAGTTGTTGCTGGTACAGGGCTTGTACCAGCAGCCGGCGCGCCCTTCGGCGGCGTTCCCAACGCATACGGCTATCCCTGGTCTTCAGTGATCATGTGCAGCACGGCCTGGGCGGCCTCCCGACCCTTGTTGGCCTTGTTGCCTTGTATGCCACAGCGCTCTTCCGCCTGCGAGCGATTACCGCAGGTAAGCACACCCAGCGCAACGTGCACTCCTTCCTCAAGGCTTACGCGCATCAGCCCCGCACAGGTTTCTCGGGCAATGTGTTCATAGTGATCCGTTTCACCGCGTATAAGGACTCCGAGAGCCACCACAGCGTCGGGTCCGTGGCGTCGGATCAGCCGCCGGGCAGCAAGCGGAAGTTCCCAGCATCCCGGAACGCGCCGCATCAGAATGCGGTGCTCCGGCACACCTGCCTCCAAGAGCGATTCAACAGCTCCCCGCTCCAAACGCCCGGCGAAGTCTTGGTAGTACTCTGCCGTAACGATCAGGACTTTCGGTTTCCCTGTGCCGGTGGCCATGGACGTTTAATCTCGCGGGCCGACAAACTCGACGACTTCCAGGCCGAAACCGGAAAGGGCATGGATAGTCCTGGGAGCGCCCAGCACACGCATGCGCCTGACGCCCAGATCGCGAAGAATCTGCGCGCCGACACCGATTGTTCTCAGGTCGCTCGCGCTTTCCCCGCTCGACCTGGACTGCCCCTTCAGCGCTGCCACTGACGCCATCATGCTGCGCGGCGATTCTTCGTAGCAGAGCAAGACTGCTACCCCCGCGGTTGATTCGTAGATTTCTTTCAGGGCGGCTTCAAACGGCCAACCCAGGTCCGCATCGATGCCTGCCGCGTCGCGTAGCGTGTTATGCACATGGACCCGCACCAGCGGCGCATCAGCCCCTTGCAGGTTGCCATGCACAAATGCCAGGTGCACCGTTCGAGCGACCTGATCTTCGTAGGCGATCAACCGCCAGGGGCCATGCCGGGTGTGGGCCGTGCGCTCTTCCAGCCGTTCAACAAACTTGTCCTTGGCCAGGCGGTAGCGGATCAGGTCGGCAATACTGCCGATCTTCAGGTCGCGCTCGGCAGCGAACCTTTCCAATTGCGGCCGCCGCGCCATGCTGCCGTCCTGATTGAGGATTTCCACGATTGCTGCCGAGGGTGGCAAGCCGGCAAGCCGGGCCAGATCGCAGCCCGCCTCGGTATGGCCGGCCCGGCTGAGCACCCCGCCGGGCTGCGCCATGACCGGGAAGACATGACCCGGTTGGCGCAGATCCTTAGGCCGGGCATCGAGCGCGGCGGCCACGCGGATGGTGTGGGCGCGGTCGTGGGCCGAAATTCCGGTAGTTACGCCCTCCGCCGCCTCGATGGAAATGGTGAAATTGGTGCTGCGCTGGACGTTGGTATCCGCCACCATCAGGGGCAGGCGCAGCTGTTGGCAATGCTCGGGAGTTACAGTCAGGCAGATCAGCCCGCGCCCGTGCAGACTCATGTAGTTGATATCCGATGCGGTGACCCTGGAGGCGGCCATTACCAGGTCGCCTTCATTCTCCCGGTCCTCGTCATCAACAATGATGACCATGCGGCCGGCGCCGATTTCTACGATGATTTCTTCGGTACTCGAAAACATGATGGCTTATCGCCCCAGCAAGCGCGCTGCGTAGCGCGCAATGATATCGACTTCGAGATTGAGCAGGCTGCCGGTTCTGCAATCGGAGAGCATGGTTTCCTCAAGTGTATGCGGCACCAGGTTGACGCAAAAGCCTTTTGAATCAACGTCATTGACTGTCAGGCTGACGCCGTCCAGGGCAACCGATCCCTTAGCCGCAATCAACCGCATCAAGTCGCCTGGAGCGGACACGGTAAGGGCCACGGAGCGGCCATCCTTGCGGCATTCCGTTACTTCCGCCACGCTATCGACGTGCCCCATGACGAAGTGCCCACCCAGAGCGTCACCGACGGTCAGCGCGGGTTCCAGGTTCACCGTCCTGCCGGCCAGCCACTGCCCCAGCGTGGTGTCGGCAAGAGTGCGCGCCGACACATCCATCGAGACTTCCCCGCCACCGGCAGTGACGATCGTAAGGCACACACCGCTTACGCACAGGCTGGCGCCTGGATTGAGCAAGTGCTCTGCAATGCCCGGGACGGCGATACGCATGCGTCGATCGCCGCTCACATGCTTATTCACGTCGATAACAGTACCGATGCTTTGAACGATGCCCGTGAACATGTCAATACTCCCTGGGAGTTTTCGCAGCAGGCACCGCTTTGCTGACGCGCTGGGAACTCGCTGGGAACGAGGGCATCCTGCCCTCGTCGAGGGCGGGGACGCCCTCGATCCCGGTTTTTCCCCTGGGAGTCAGCACCAGACGCACATCAGGGCCCACCCTCCCCGCTTCCAGCACCTTGAACGCGGGGCGATTCTCCATGTCCGTAAGCGGCGCCATCCGGAAAAGTCCCATCGCGCCGTCACCCAGTAACACGGGAGCGGTGTACAGCAGCACCTCGTCGATGAGCCCTTCGTGCAGCAGAGCGCCGCACAGCAAAGCACCCGCTTCCACCTGGACCTCATTGAATTCAAGGTCCGCGAGAAGTCCCATGACCGCCGGCAGCGCCACCCGCCCTTCGCTTGTAGCGGGCAACCTTCGAACGTCGGCGCCGGCCTCCTGCAATTTCATGATTCGGCGCCGGCTGACCTCGTTCTCAGGCGCGCAATGCAGCACTAAAACCCTGCCTGGGCGCGAAAACACGCGGGCCGTAGCTGGCGTTCTGAGGGTGGAGTCCAGCACTACGCGGGCTGGAGGCCTTATGTCCCCCAGGTCGTCACGCCTGGCATCCAGGCGTGGATCGTCGCCCAGCAGGGTGCCAATTCCGGTGAGTATGGCTGAGCTACGGGCACGCCAGCCATGCCCGTCACGGCGCGCCTCCGGGGAAGTGATCCATTGGCTCTTGCGGTTTGCCAGGGCGGTGCGCCCATCCAGGCTGGCGGCCAGCTTCACACGCACCCAGGGGCGGCCACGTTCCCAACGGGAAAAATAACCGGGATTCAGTTCCCGCGCCTCGGCTGTAAGGACACTGTTCAAGAACTCAACGCCCGCCTCGCGCAACCGGCGCTCACCGGCGCCCTGCACCCTCGGGTTCGGGTCGCCGCTTGCGCAAACCATCCGAGCTACGCCCGCTTCCACAAGAGCGTCGGCACAGGGGCCGGTCCGACCGGTATGCGAGCAGGGCTCCAGGGTTACGTAGCAGGTGGCGCCTCTGGCATCGCTCCCAGCGTCTTCCAGGGCCAGCTTCTCGGCGTGCTCTTCACCTGCTCGGCGATGCCATCCGCTACCTACGCAGTGATTTTCTCTGACCAGAAGGCAGCCAACGCGCGGGTTGGGGTCGGTGGTATTAAGGCCACGACGAGCGAGCTCCAGCGCCTCTTTCATCCAGCGCCGGTCAGCATCGTTTGCAGCGGGCGGGCGGGCTTCCACGGTGCGCCCAGGTCGGTTCACTCAGGCATACACCGGAAAGCGCCGGCAGGTTTCGAGAACCCGCGCCTGTACTTGTCTGATCAGCGCTTCGTCCCCTGGATTGGCTACGACGGAGGCAATCGAATCCACAAGCATTGCGATTTCCTCATCGCCGAAGCCGCGGGTGGTGCATGCGGGGGTTCCCAGGCGAAGTCCGCTGGTGACCATGGGAGGGCGAGGATCATTCGGCACGGTGTTCTTGTTGACGGTGATATTGGCCCGGTCGAGCGCGGCTTCCGCCTCGGCGCCGGTCACCCCTGTTTCGCCGAGGTCCACAAGGAACATGTGATTCTCGGTCTTGCCCGACACGATCCGCAGACCCTTTTTGCTCAGGCCGTCGGCAAGGGCCGCGGCGTTGCGCTTGACTTGTCGCTGGTAGTCGCGGAACTCCGGCTGCAGCGCCTCTTTGAACGCCACCGCCTTGGCGGCGATGACGTGCATCAGCGGTCCACCCTGGGTGCCGGGGAACACCAGGGATCGCAGCCGTTTGGTAATTGCGGGGTTTTCCCGAGCCAGGATCAGGCCGCCCCTTGGGCCTCGCAATGTCTTGTGCGTGGTAGTGGTCACCACGTCGGCCAAAGGCGTAGGGTTGGGATACTCATCGACTGCGACGAGTCCGGCCACATGAGCCATGTCGATCATCAGGTAGGCTCCGATCTCATCGGCCACCTCACGGAAAATGCCCCAATCGGCCACTCGCGAATAGGCCGAAAAGCCACCCACGATCATTTGAGGGCGGTGCTTCAGGGCCTGGTCGCGCAGCTGGTTGTAATCGATCAATTCCGTTTGCGGATCCAGGCCATAGCTCGATACCTTGAACAGCTTGCCGGAAATGTTTACCGGCGAACCATGGGTAAGGTGGCCCCCATGACTGAGATCCATACCGAGAATTCCCTCACCCGGCTTCAAGAGCGCCAAATAGGCCGCGGTGTTGGCCTGGGTGCCCGAATGGGGTTGCACGTTAACGTAGTCCGCTCCGAACAGGCGGGCGGCCCGCTCAATGGCGAGTGATTCGGCCACATCCACGTGCTCGCAGCCTCCGTAGTAGCGGCGCCCGGGATAACCTTCGGCGTATTTGTTGGTAAGCACCGAGCCCTGCGCTTCCATCACGCGGCGGCTGGCATAGTTCTCCGAGGCGATCAGCTCTACGAAATCCTCCTGGCGGCGTACTTCCGCGTCCAGCGCCTCGGCAAGCCTGGGGTCGAATTCAGCGATTTCGGGATGTTCAGTGGCCATAGGTCTCCGATATTCACATCAACGTTGCAGGAATGGGATCACTGTCGGTTGCGGGCTTAACCCGCAACGGTAAGTGTACCGGGTTTGGGGCTCATTCAAGGGCCGACCTTCCATCCACGAGGCTCTTGACCACCCCGGTCCATGCCGCAGCCAGATTGGCGCGTGAGTAACCCCCACCGCCCATTGCCAAAATACGCCCCTTGCATACCGAATGCGCGAGGGCACACAAGCGGCGCGTGGCATGAGCGTGCGAGTTGGCGCTGTAGTTCAGCTTGCCCAGCGGATCGCCGGCCAAACCATCGGCGCCGCATTGCAGCAGGATGAACTCCGGCGGATTGGCTTGAAGGTGCTCCTCCACTTTCCCGAAGGCGGTCAAGAACTCGGCGTCACCGTCACCGGGCTGAAGGCAAATATTGATCTTGGCGCCGCGCCCCGCGCCCCAGCCTTTCTCGTGCTCCGCGCCGGTACCGGGGTATTGCCAGCGCCCGTCCTCGTGAATATCCGCGAAAAAAAGCCGCGGATCCTCTTCATAGGCGTAGTAGACGCCGTCGCCGTGATGCACGTCAATATCCACGTAGCCTATTCGCTGGACCCCGTAAACGCTGCGCAAGGTCTCGATCACCACGCCGATGTCGTTCAACACACAAAACCCGGCGGCATGTTTCCGGCCGGCATGGTGAAGGCCCCCGATCGGAACAAACGCATTGGCTGCCTGCTCCATCATGATCCGTTCGGTCGCATGGAGCGCGGCGCCGACCACAAACCTTGCGGCCTCATACAGACCGCGGCGTGCCGGCGTGTCGCCCCCATCCAGGAAACCGCTGTCCTCATCACAGCGCTGCTGCGCAAACTCAAGGTACTCCCGGCTATGGAAGCGTTCCAATTCTTCCCTGCTGGCCTTTCCGGCTGATTGGATCCGTATTGCAACGCCAAGATCCAGCTTCGCCAAAGCCTCCTCAAACGCGGCATGCCGATCCAATCCGAACGGGTGGCTGCCCGTCCATCCGTAGTCGGATAGCTTCCTGCCGCCCATGACCAGGGTCGGAAGCACAGGCAACAATCAACCGATCAGGGAACGCGCGTTCTGGAACATACGCATCCAGGGGCCATGTTCTTCCCAGTGTGACGGATGCCATGAGTGCTGCACGGTTCGGAATACGCGCTCCGGGTGCGGCATCAACGCGGTTACGCGCCCGTCACGGGACGTCAGGCCGGCCAGGCCTCCGGGTGAACCGTTGGGGTTGGCGGGATACGTCTCGGTCGGCTGGCCGTCGCCGTTAACGAACCGGCAAGCCGTCATCCCGGTTTCCTCACAAAGCCTGAGTTGCTCAGGTGACGCGAATTCGGCCCGTCCTTCCCCATGCGAGGTGGCGATCAACAACAGCGTGTTATCCATGCCCTCCAGCAACAAGGAAGGGCTGGGTTCGACCCGGACCATGCTCAAGCGCGCCTCGAACTGTTCTGAGCGATTGCGGGTAAAGCGCGGCCAGTGTTCACAGCCGGGGATCAGGTCCGCAATGAGGCTCAGCATCTGGCAACCGTTGCAAACGCCGAGCGTAAAACGGTCCGGCGATTCAAAATAGCGGGCAAAGACCTCCCGGGCCCGTTCATTCATCAGGATTGATCGCGCCCAACCGCCGCCCGCACCCAACACATCCCCGTAAGAAAAGCCGCCGCAGGCCGCCAATCCCTGGAAATCACCCAGGTCCTGGCTGCCGCCAAGGATGTCTGACATATGCACGTCCACGGCCAGGAAACCCGCCTGGGCAAACGCGGCAGCCATTTCCGCCTGGCCGTTAATGCCCTGCTCACGCAAAACCGCCACCCGCGGCCGGGCTCCGCCGGCGGGCGCCTTGGAGAACACTTGGGGAGGATGACCGGTGACGGCGGCAAGCCCGGGGTCTTGCTCATTCAGGACGCTGCGGTATTGCTCTTCGGAGGTCTTGGGATTGTCTCGCGCTGCCTGCATGCGGTAACTTAATTCCGACCAGCAGCGATGCAGGTCCACTCGATCAAGTTTCAGAGTGTCCCGGTCGCTGCGAATTTCAATTTGACGCGGGCGGAGGGATCCCCGCGCCGAGGGCAGAACTTCCCCCAGGTCCACCAGGCATCCGCCCAGGCCCTGTTCAAGGCACAATTCCCGCACTCGCCCCAAGTGTTTGGCGTCCACTTGAAGCACGCCCCCGGGCTCTTCCGCGAAGAGCCGGCCCAGCAGGGCACTGCGGTTGGAACCCGGCAACCTGATGCGCAACCCCAGGCGGCCGGCAAAAGCCATTTCGCACAGGGTAACGAACAGGCCGCCGTCAGACCGGTCGTGCCATGCCAGCGCAATTCCTTCGCGTGCCAGCAGCCTGACCGTCTTGACCAACGCCCGCAGCAAGCGCGGATCGTCAAGATCCGCCGGCTCTCCGCCGGGGCGCGCGTAGGCCTGGGCCAGGCAACTGCCGCCCAGGCGATCGCGGCCCATGGACAGGTCGAACAGAACAAGCCGTGTGCCGGGACGGTCCACCAGTTCCGGCGTAAGCGTGCGGCGCAGGTCCGCCACCGGAGCAAACGCGGTAACCACCAGTGAGACCGGAGCGGTAACGGTGTGCTCATTTCCACCACTATCGCTCCAGGATGTCTGCATTGACAGGGAATCCTTGCCTACCGGGGCCGCTACCCCCAATTCCCGGCAACAGGCCGAAAGCGCCTCCACGCCGGTCCGTAAAGCCGCAGCCTGCCCCGGATCACCCGGCGCGGCCATCCAATTGGCGGAAATGCGCACGTCAGAGGCTTGGCTGATATCCGCGGAGACGATATTCGTCAACGCTTCGGCCAGGGCGAGTCGGCAGGCGGCGGCCGAATCAATGACCGCCACCGGCGTGCGCTCTCCTAGCGCCATGGCTTCACCGGCATAGCCGAAAAAATCCCGGGCGGTCACCGCGACATCGCTGACCGGCACCTGCCAGGGGCCGACCAGTTGATCGCGGGCCACGAGTCCACCCACAGTTCGATCACCAATGTGAATCAGAAACGACTTGTCCGCAACTGCCGGCATAGCCAGCACCCGGTCTATCGCGTCGCGTACTTCGATGCCGCCCAGTTCCAGCGCTCCGGCCTGCGGGGGCCGGCCGGACAAGCGCATGGTTGCGCTTGAAGCTCCACCAAAGAGGAAGTCAAGCGGCAGATCGACGGGTGGAGCCTGTCCATCATCGCGAACCAGCCGTATTTGCCCGTCATCGTGCATCCGCCCCAGGACCGACCAGGGGCAGCGCTCACGCACGCAAATCGCTTCGAATTCCTCCATGCGCCCGGCATCCACGGCCAGCATGTAGCGTTCCTGCGCCTCGTTGCACCAGGTCTCAAGCGGTGACATGCCGGGTTCCGCGGACGGGATTGCCGCATACGACAGGTCGGCGCCCCGCCCGCTGTCCTGCAACAATTCGGGGATGGCGTTCGCAAGACCACCGGCGCCCACGTCATGGATAGAAATGACCGGGTTTTCGCAGACTCCCACCAGACCCAACTCGCAGCATCGGTCAATGACTTCCTGGGCGCGGCGCTGCATTTCGGCGTTTCCCCGCTGCACCGAGGCGTAGTCCAGTTCTTCATGATCCGCGCCGCTGCCCCGAGAGGACGCCGAACCGCCGCCCACCCCGATCCGCATGGCCGGACCGCCCAGCACCACCACCAGGGTCCCCGGCGGGGCCTTTTGCTTGTGAACGTCCGGTTCTCGCACGGCGCTAACCCCGCCGGCAATCATGATGGGTTTGTGATAGCCCCAATGGTCTTTCCCGGCTTGTTCAAAGCAGCGGAAATAGCCCAGCACCGCGGGGCGGCCGAATTCGTTGTTGAAAGAAGCTGCCCCGATCGGCGCCTCAAGCATGATCTGAAGGGGCGACGCCAATCGCTGGGGCCGTTCGAGCTTGTTCTCCCAGGGCTGAGCATAGTCCGGGACCCTGAGATCGGAAACCGAAAACCCGGTCATGCCGGCCTTGGGCCGCGCGCCCCGACCGGTAGCGGCGCCGTCGCGGATTTCACCACCTGCGCCGGTGGCCGCGCCCGGAAACGGCGAAATGGCGGTGGGATGATTGTGCGTCTCCACCTTGATACAGGTGTGCACAGGCTCTTTCACACTGGCGTACTCACGCTGCAGTCCGCGTACAAAAAGGCGTGTGGCGGGGCCGCCTGCAATTACCGCAGCGTTGTCCACGTAGGCCGAAAGCAGGCCGTTTGGACTGTCCGCGGAAGTCTTCCGAATCAGGTCAAAAAGGGACTGCGGAAGCTTCTGCTCTCCGTCCCACCAATCGGCGTTGAAAATCTTGTGGCGGCAGTGCTCGGAATTGACCTGGGCAAACATCATCAGCTCGGCGTCGGTTGGATCGCGTCCCAGTTCCCTGAATCCCTTTTCCAGGTAGGTGATTTCCTCCGCGGACAATGCCAGGGCCATTTGCCGGTTGGCCTGCTCCAGTGCCGAGCGGCCTTGCAAGAGCAATGGAACCGTACCCAGAGCTTGAGATGGTTCGGGGGCAAACAACTCATCAAGAGAGCCATCCTGCGGGACTAACTGTTGGGTCATTCGGTCGAACAACTCGGCTTTGGCGTCGTTTCCTAAAGGACCGTCAACAGCAATCCGATAGCGCACGGCGCGCTCGATGCGGTGCAATTCCGGAAACCCGCACAGCCTTGCGATTTCGGTGGCTTTTGTCGACCAGGGTGAAATGCTGCCGGGCCGCGGAACTGCCAACAGGACCGTCTCTGAGCCATCAATTCCCGGCTGCGGCCAGTCTGGCCCATAGCTCAGCAGTTCCTGCAGGCGCTGCAGTTCAGCCTCACCCGGTTGGCGATCCATGCTGACCAGGTGCAGGAAACTGGCGCCTATTTCCCGCACGCCGGGGTCCCGGGCCCGCAAACGGTCCAAGAGTTGTTTGCGTCGAAACGGGGAGAGAGCGCCGGAACCGGTAAGCGCCAGCATTCTCCTTACTCGGAGCCGGAGCCTCCGGGCGCATAGATCGGCGCCGGGAACTGGGTCACGTTGCCATCTTCTGCCGAGGAAACCTTGCTTACGCCGCGCTTATCGACCTCGTCGATCCGCAGAACGCAATGCATGGGAATGTAGGTGCGCAGGACACCGGCAAATTCCGACTTGATCTTTTCTTCGCCGGGGTCCACAACGAGGGATGTGCGTTTGCCGAATTCCAGCCCATCCACCTCGACGAATCCGAACATGCTTCCCTGAGACACACCACGGGCGTACATCTCATACACCTTGCCCTGGTTGAGGAAGCTGATTCGATAGAGGGGCTTGGCCGCCATAATTACGGGGAATTATACCGAAGTGGCCTCATTTTCAATGGAATACCCTGGATGTGCGTATAGGAACGAGGGCTTCCAGCCCTCGACGAGGGCAAGATGCCCTCGTTCCCAGGGGGAAGATGCCCTCGTTCCCAGGGGGAAGATGCCCTCGTTCCCAGGGGGAAGATGCCCTCGTTCCCAGGGGGAAGATACCCTCGTTCCCAGCGGGAGATACCCTCGTTTTCAATCACGAATGATAATGATTTGCATTTATGTTAGACTCACAAACACTTAAGATTATCAGCATTTGTAAATTGGCGAAAGATATCGCTCTGGACGAACTGCCCACCGGCGCCGGCAGCAGGATTCGCGCCATTGAAGGCGAAGGCAGGGTTGCCCGGGAACTATTGACGCTGGGTCTGGTTCCCGGCGTGCGTGTCCGGATCTTGCGGCGCGGGCTGGGGGGCGATCCCCTGGAGATTTCCGCTGGCGGTCACCCGCTCTGCCTGAGACGCGAGCAATCGCGCATTGTCCGCGTAAGTGCCCTTGAAACTTCGTGTTGAACCTTTTCTGTGTCCGGCCGTCCTCTGATCGCGGTTCTGGGATGTCCCAATACCGGTAAGAGCACCGTCTTCAACCGCCTTACCGGTCTGCGGCAAAAGACCGGCAATTACCCGGGCGTCACAGTAGAGAGGATTACAGGTGTAGCGCGACTGGAGCAGCAGGAGGTTGCGCTGGTCGATTTGCCGGGCACTTACTCCCTGGCGGCGGACGGTCCGGAGTCGGGAATCACACTTGATGTCGTGCTTGGAGTGGCCAGGGGGCTACCTCGCCCGAACGCATTGCTGCTGGTCGTGGATGCCACAAACCTGCGGCGCAGCCTGTATCTCTTTTCCCAGGCGCGAGAACTCGGTCTTCCCGTGGCGGTTGCCCTGAACATGCAGGACGTAGCACACGGGCGGGGGCTAAAGATAGATTTCTCGGAGCTTTCCAGGCAGCTCAAAGTACCGGTTACAGCGATGACGGCAAATCGCGGCAAGGGACTGGTTGGTCTCCGATCGGCGCTCGAGAAAATCCTCGCCGATCCTGCTCCTGCGCAAAGCCTGGTGATGCCGGAAGTACGTAAGGCGGCGGAAAGCCTGCGGCGCCGGTTGGAAGGCTTCAGCACGGCTATCCCGTCTCTTGAGCGCGCCATCATCGATAAGGGGGGCGAATTTGAACGGAGACTGGTCGCGGAAGGCGGGCAGGAAACGCTTGAGGTTCTGAATAGCGCTCGCCGGGATGCGCGCCGGGCGAGTGGTGAAGGCAGCCTTCAAACTCGCGAAGCCCAGCGGCGCTATAGGCAGGTGGATGGGTGGCTTGCGTCGGTAACAGGCGGAGGAATGGCTGAAGATCCCGCTCGGTCGGGCTGGCTTGAGCGGGCGGTGAGCCACCCTGTGCTTGGGCTGGTTGTGTTTTTTGCTGTGATGAGCGCCGTATTTCAAGCGGTGTTCGCCTGGGCTGCACCGCTGATGGATGCAATCAGCCTGTTTTTCCAACAGGCGGGCGCGTATGCTCTTCAGCGGCTTCCCCCCGGCGCCCTGGCCAGCTTGCTGATCGACGGACTCTGGTCCGGGGTAGGCGCGGTAATCGTCTTCGTCCCGCAAATCGTGTTCCTGTTCGCGCTGGTGCTGTTCCTGGAGGACTGCGGCTATATGGCCCGCGCCTCCTTTCTGATGGACCGGCTGTTGCGAATCTGCGGTCTCTCGGGACAGTCGTTCATTCCACTGCTATCGGGCTTTGCCTGCGCAGTCCCCGCAATCATGGCCACGCGCACGATCGGCGACCCCAGGGCCCGGCTCGCCACGATCGTGGCAATTCCGCTGATGACATGCTCAGCCAGGCTTCCCGTCTACGCGCTCTTAATCTCCGGTTTCGTGCCTCCGGCCCACTACCTGAACGGGTGGATCAATCTCCATGGACTGCTCTTGTTGGGGCTGTACCTGCTGGGCATCGCGGGAGGCGCCACGAGCGCCTTTCTCACCCGCCGGGTCGCGCTGCGGGGCGCGGGAGCCCCGTTCATTATGGAAATGCCTCCGTTTCGCTGGCCCAACAGCCGCGTTCTGGGCCTCAAATTAATGGCCCGGATCCGGGTATTTCTCACTCGGGCAGGTACTGTGATCGCGGCGGCCTGCCTGATGGTCTGGGCGCTTGGCTATTTTCCGCGCTCCGACGCGATTGTGCAGGACTTCACGGACAGGCGTGCGGCGGTCGTTACTACGGCGCCAAGCGAAGTCGGGCTTCAAGCTCAGCTCCGCCGGCTCAACGCCCAAGAACGAGCAGCCCAGTTGGAGTACAGCCTCCTGGGGCGTATCGGCAAGTTCATTGAGCCGGCTTTCAGGCCGCTGGGGTGGGATTGGCGGGTGTCCGCCGCGGTGGTCGCCGGGTTCCCGGCTCGCGAAGTCGTAATCGGCGTAATGGGAACGATCTACGCACTCGGCTCGGAGGGTGACGAGAGCGCCCGGTTACAGGAACGTCTGCGCGAATCCCGTTGGCCGGACGGAAGACCCGTGTTTACGCTGGCCATGGCCCTGGGGCTGTTGGTGTTCTATACCTTTGCCCTGCAATGCGTCTCGACGGTGGCGGTCATAGGAAGAGAGTCCAACAGCTGGCGCTGGGCTGTGGGCGCCTGGGCATACATGACGGTTTTTGCCTGGCTTGCCGGCATGCTTACCTATCAGCTCGCCCGATGAGCACTGGACTGCAAGAGTGGCTGGCCCTGCTCATCGTTGCGGCGGTGGCCGGGGCGATACTGTTTCGCCGGCTACGCTCACGCCGCCGCAAGAAACGCACCAGGGAAGCCAGCGTTTCGGCCGATCAAATCAGACGCCGCCGCTAGTCAGGCAACTTCTTGCCCGGCGCGCTGCTCTAAGGCCCCTACTCTCCTCCGGGCTGGTAGCGAAGGATCAACTTGAGCCGCCGACCCTTGGGGTTGTGAGTCATGCCGTCGTAGGCATGCTCCACATTGGCGAACGGAGGCTCTTCGTCGGTCAGGTTCAGGGCCGCCAGCGTAAGGTTCAAGCCCTGATTGGGCAGGCGCCACTGCAGGCTCAAGTCCCAGGTGGTGAAGCTGTCAACGGTGAAGCTTTCGACCGGAACACCGCCATAGCCGTCATGGGCCCCATCGTCCTTGTAGGAGGACACGTGGTTCACGTAGCTGGCCAGGCTGTAGTCGTTCCAGTGGTAGGCCGGGAATGCCTGATCCTTCCAATTGGGAATCGGCACCGCCAGCGGATTGCCGAAATTCAGCCGGCCCGCCGCCTGGGTTGCACCCTGCATCGGAACTCCGTCCCGGGACAGCGCCTTGATGTCGTAATCCAGCGTGTATGTGCCGCTAAATCCACCAGCAAGCGAACCGCCGCCCGCGTCAAACTCTCCTCGTAACTCCCAGTCGATGCCGGAAGTCTCCACGCCCGGCCAGTTCACCAGCGGCACTTCCACCCGCGTAATCGATCTCGCGCCGCACTCGTTGGACAGCATATCCGCCCGGCCGTCGGCGCAATAGATGTACTGTTTTACGCCTTCTCGGGTGCTGGGATCGGCATAGATATCATCTACCGTGTCATGCGGCAAGCTTCCGATCACGTCCTTGAAATCGTAGTTCCAGTAATCGACTGTCATCTGAATGCCTGAATCCAGAAACAATACGACTCCCACGTTGGGCGTCGTCGCCGCTCCCGAACGGCCTGCCGCGCCATTGGACGCCCTTGAGTGCGTCGATCACCTCCTCCCTCGGCGTGGTGGCAGTGTCGATCCCTTCGGGAAACCAGAAGTAGCCGGGATTGCCCACGCTGGACCAGCCGGCGCGCCACGGATCCTGCATTGGACGCAAGGCCCAGTCGCGCTGTTCCGATTCCAACTCGCACCGGCGCTCATGCTCTACCGACACTACGCGGTTGGACTCACCTACGGCAGTACCCCGGATAGCGCTGGCAAGCGTGTCGCTGGCGCCGTCATAACTGTCGTGCGACGCGATCACTTCGATACCCTCGTAGTCATCGCGGGTGACGAAGTTGGCGATTCCGCCTACCGCGTCAGATCCATAAATGGCGCTTGCGCCTTCCTTGAGTACTTCGATACGGCCCATGGCGATTGACGGAATGACGCTGATATCGACGACCCGCCCCCCGATCAGCCGTGCCGGAAGATAAGTCTGGCGGCGGCCGTTCAGCAGCACCAGGGTGCGTGATGCGCCCAGGCCGCGCAGGTTGACGTTCGACACGCTCTCGAGGATCGCGCTGGGCAGGCTGGTGTTGAACCAGCCGGAGCGCTCACCCACAACACCGTTACTGCCCCCCAGGTTCTTGAACAGGTCCACCATGAGTGGCGAACCCTGCTGCTCGAGCTGCTCCCGGTCCACCACCGACACCGCGTACGGTTCGTCGATCGGTGTCCCCCGAATGGCCGTGCCGACCACCAGGATCTCTTCAATCACGGCCGATTGGTCTTCACTATCCTGTGCAAGAGTCGGCGTTGCCAGCATTCCTGCCTGAACTACTGCACACGCCCAGACAATTCTCATAAAACGCTGCCGGATCATAAGCCCCCCTTAGAGACGCAGCGCGCCCAATACGATCATCCCTTAGCCTCTAACCCATGCCGGGACCGCGGCTTCAACGAATGGTTCATGAAGGTATGCTAGGCTGCCTTCCGGCAAGGGAAACAGGGCCTTTGTCCCTACTTGTTTGCACGATTGATCGAACAATGCCGATGGAGGAAATCCGCTGTGGCTCGCACTACGCTCGCGATATTTTTTTGCATGCTGCTCAGTTCAGCCGGACTGGCGGCTGACCTTTATCTGCACTCACAATTCGCGCCGCAGCCACATGTCGCAGTTGTGGGCCCAAACGGCAGCGGAATACTACCGGAATCCCGGGCGTACGGACCTACTCCGGGGGGAACCGAGGCCACGGCCTTCAATCCACGCGCTGTGGCCGCGATGCGGCGGGCCGGATTCAGTGTCGAACCCGTGAGCGACGGCAACAATCCTCTGTATCAGGCAAGGTATGGAGCACAGCAGGAACCGATGGCGGCATTCTCCAAGGTCTATTTTGATGAAGCCAATCCGCAGGAAGACTTCTGCGCGGTGATGACCTGCTCGCAGGCCGACGAGAGCTGCCCGATCGTGAAGGGTGCAAGCTATCGCGTGTCCGTTCCCTACGATGATCCCAAGGCATTCGACGGCACCGAGCTGGAATCGGAGAAATACGACCAGCGCTGCCGCCAGATCAGCCGGGAAATGCTGTACCTGTTCTCCCAGGTCAAAGCCTGGGAACGAGGGCTTCCAGCCCTCGACGAGGGCAAGATGCCCTTGCTCCATTGATCCCTGCGGGTCAGCGCAACGGTACCCGCAGCGAAAACTCCGAAGTCTAAACCTCAGCCCTTTACCTGACCACAACCGGCGGCATAGTCGCCCGAGAAAAGCAATGCACACAGCACAAGCCATAAACGCCACGTTGATATTCCTGACTGCGGCCGTTCTAGCCGCAGGCTGCGGACCACAGGAGGCGCACGATGAGAAGGCGGGCGAACGGGCATCCTCGACATCGGCCGCCGCGAACGCGGATAATGCCGGCATGATTGAGACAGGACAGGCCTATCTGGCCACAAACGGGGCACGGGACGGGGTCACGACCACCGCGTCCGGATTGCAATACAAAGTGCTGGTTGCAGGGGAAGGGCCAACGCCCGGACCGAGTGACCTGGCTACGGTGCATTACACCGGAACGCTGACGGACGGCACCGTCTTCGATAGTTCCGTTGCACGGGGTGAACCAGCGGAGTTCCCGGTGAACCGTCTGATTCAGGGCTGGACGGAGGCGTTGCAGCTCATGCAGGTCGGCGACAAATGGATGCTGTATATCCCGCCGGAACTGGCCTATGGGGATCGTGGCGCAGGCAATCTCATTGGCCCGGGCGAGACCCTGGTCTTCGAGATAGAACTGCTGGGTGTGCGCAGCGAATAGAGCCAGGATGGACCCCGGCGGCCAGGAACTGACTCAAGCGCCGGACCAGCGTATCCAGCCGCTGCCCTCGTGCCCGAAATCGAATGTTTCCGGGTGGAGCAATTCGGCCAGAATCTCCGCTGATTCCACCAGTCGGGGGCCCGGGCGATTGAAGTATTGATTGCCGTCGGTAACAAACACTTTCCCGTTGCGCACGGCCGACAACTGCGTCCATGTGGGATGTGAAGCCAGCGCGGGCATCTCGCTGACGGATCGCGGGATATCGAAGCCGCACGGCATGATCGCAATGACGTCGGGGTCATGGTCCGCCAACTGGTCGATGTGGAAATAGCCGGAATGGCGGCCGGCCTCCCCCAGCGTGATTTTTCCGCCGCCAATATCAACCAGTTTGGGCAGCCAGTTTCCCGCGAACATCAGGGGGTCGATCCACTCAATGCAGGCAATCGAAGGACGTTCCGGCAACAACTCGGTTCCTGCCTTGAGTTTCTTCAGTCTCCCGACCAGGCGATCGACGAGTTCTCTGCCCGTCCCGGCTTCGTTCAGCGTGGTGGCGACATGAATGATGTCCTGCCAAACGTCATCGAGATCCATCGGCTCCAGGGATACGATCTGCGGGCGGGAGGAAACCAGTTCGCCCACCGCTTGCTGCACGTCGGAGAGACTTACCGCGCACACTTCGCACTGGGTCTGGGTAATGATTACGGTTGGAGCGAGCCGGTCCAATAGCTCCGCGTCCACTCGATATACGGACAGCGCCTGATCGACCAGCGCTCGGACCTGGGTGTCGATCTGCAGGCTGGAGGCCTGCGCATCGATCTTTGAGGAAGAACACACGGGTACCGCTGCGACTGACGGCGGAAAATCGCATTCGTGGGAACGGCCTACCAGCCGCCTCTCAAATCCCAGCGCAGCGACAATCTCGGTAGCGCTGGCGATGAGCGATACGATCCTGGGTTCGCTCATCGGTCCGGTCAAGGCTTACGCTGTTCGAATGGCCGCCGCTTGCGCCGGTAATCGCAGTGAGAGTGGGCTGAAGAGCAGCGGCAGGAATACCCCCATGCTGATCAACGTATTCCGGAAGAACGGGATTGCCATGACGTAACACTCAACAAGCCCGGCTCCCGTCATCGGATACCGAATGCCGCCCCCCAAAGCCCAGGTGCCGAAATTCGAGACGACGAAAAACAGGACCGCTGAACCCAGCCCGGCGGTTGCGATTCTTTGCCACGAGCGCTGCGAACGAGCTATGAACCCGCAGGTAACGACCAGAGCCACTGAGAGATAGGTAATCGGCTGATCCGCATAGAAAGCCCAGTCGGCCCGCCCGGAGATCACCCAGATGCCGAGGTCCCCGGCAAGGTAGATCGCAATTGGCGCCAGGTAGGCAACGGTACGTTTGGAGAAGCAGGCCGCACCGAACACGCACAACGGCAGGATCGGTGAGAAATTCCAGGGGTAAAGCGTGTTCTCGGGGTCAATCGGAACGCCGAGCGTATTCAGCAAATACGGCAACAGGCGAAAGCCCACGGCAACGGCCACCAGCATTGCCACAGTGACGAGACGGGGTTGCATCATCGATTCTCTCCTGTAAGGGCGCCCCAATCTCCAACAGCCTTCAAGCCACCTGAATGCTGTAACGGCGGGAGCGGCTCTTCAAGAGCCATTCTATACAAAGAGCAATACGGGAGAGGACGAAATCAATTAGCCGCCGGTTTCTGCCCGATCAAGGGTCAGTGGCTATTGATCGGCAGTTGATGGTTCCGTATTGTCCTTGGGTTGCAAGTCCCGCCTTCATCGTGCTGCAGGCGGCGGATCGGTTGCAACATCCAACTACCCGGGTGAATCAATTGTGGCAGACCGACTTTGCGCACTTGAAAGTCATTGGCTACGGGGCAAGCCGTATCACCCGATGACCCAGGGCAAGATCAAGCGCTGGCGCCGATCGATGAAGAACGAGCGCCGCCGGCGGCGCCGTCAGAACAAGGTGGCTTAAAGGAAACCAGATGAGCCGGTTACTCTCTTAAATCCAAGCCCTTTCTGTCCAAAAAGTTTTGACGACGTACAAGTTGCATGGAAATGCGGCAAACGCCCTGGCCGGGAGGCCCTCCTGCACTCCTGGGAAACGGGCGGCGCAACGATTGGTTATGATAGGTGTCGGGGGTCAGGATTGAGCCGCCAGGGGAGTTGACGCTATGCCTGTTCATTTGCAACCGAAACATACCGTGCTATCCGTCGCCGTCGCGGCTGCGCTGGCTGGCGCGCCGGTCGCGGCGCAGGAGGATGTCGGCGGGCGGGTGCTCGATGAGATTGTGGTTACCGCGAGGCGCGTTCAGGAATCGCTACAGGATGTTCCTCTGGCCGTGACCGCCCTGGACTCCCGCGAGATCACTGAACTCGGAGTCACCAATTTCTCGGATTACGTGCTGCATTTGCCAAGCGTGACCGCCGGCGGCAGCGGACCGGGTCAAAACACCATCTATATTCGCGGAGTCGCATCGACCACGCCGAACCTGACGGTGGCCGGCGTGGCCGGCCTCGCACCCAACGTCGCCTTTTACCTGGACGAGCAGCCATTGGCGCACCCGGGCCGCAATCTCGACGTGTACGCGGCCGATCTCGCGCGCATCGAAGTGCTCTCGGGGCCCCAGGGCACATTGTTCGGCGCCAGTTCCCAGGCCGGCAATGTCCGCCTGATCACGAACAAGCCGGATCTGACCGGATTCTACGGCTCGCTGAAGCTCGGCGCGAACACGATCAGCGGCGGCGATGGCGGTGGAAACGTCGAACTTATGCTGAATATGCCCTTGAGTGAAAATCTCGGCCTGCGCGGCGTCGTGTACTCCGACAGCAAGGGCGGGTGGATAGACAATGTCGCCGGCACAAGGGACGCAAGCGGGAGCGCACGGTGGAGGCCCGAGGGCACGGTTCGCACGAACGGCGTGCCCGTCGCCAGTTTCCGCGCCGGATTCCGTGCGGGAGCCGATCTCTCCGGCATAGAGTTCATTTCGGAAGACAACAGCAACATCGCGGACGAAAATATCAACGATGTCAAGTACACGGGAGCGCGGTTCTCGGGCCATTGGGACATCAACGATAACTGGTCGCTGCTTCTCGCCCGCACGACGCAGGAAACCGAGGCGGACGGCGTGTTCTTCGCGGATCCCGAGGTCGGCGACCTCGAAATCACCCGCTTCGTGGACGAAGGCATCTTCGACACGTTCGACAACACGGCGTGGACCCTCCGGGCCATGTTCGATCAGCTTGAGGTCATCTACACCGGTGCGTTCACGGATCGGGAGTCGGACCAGATCGTCGACTACACCGACTACCTGTTCGTGGGCCAGTACCTGCCGTACTACATCTGCGATTACTACAACGTTTATTACGCGAGCACAACGGTTCCTGGGTCCGGCAGGTGCCATACGCCCCTGATGTACGTGGACAGCAGCAACAAACTCGACGTCAAGACCCACGAGATCCGGTTCGCCACCGACCAGTCGAGGCGCTGGCGGCTGCAGGGCGGTGTATTCTCCAGCGAACTGGAACTCCTTGAGCTCAATGATTTCACCTATCCCGGTTCCGTCCATGCCGTCGGATTTTCGGGGGTCCCGGGATTCGTACCGAACTACCCGCTGACCAACCCGGAGGCGGCCCCGGGTAACCCCGCCGGATCTGCCTTCGGCGCCGGCCCCGGTTATTACACCTACGCGGGACCGTTTCCGGAGGACGTTATCTTCCGCAACGACATCAGGCGCACGGACAATCAGTTCGGCGTCTTTGCCGAGCTCGGTTTCGACCTGAACGAGCAGTTCGCGCTGACACTCGGCGCCCGCAACTACGAAATAGAGGTTGATCTCGAGGGCAGCGCGAATTCATCGTTCGGCAATTCTGCCGGCCCGGGGAGAACCGACGGGCAGCGTTTCGGCACCAACATTTCGCAGAAGTTCGGGCCGGACAACCCGAATGACGCGCCCGACAAGGCCGTGGCCGACGGCACGATTTTCAAGGCGACGCTCGGCTGGCGGCCGGCTCCTGCGCAACTCTATTACTTTACGTTCTCTGAGGGCTTCCGGCCCGGCCTGCTGAATCGGCCGGGCGGTGCGCCGAGCGCCGACGGCAGCGGTTTCGTAGTGCCCAACGTGCTGGGAACCGACGAGGTCGTCAATTTCGAGGTGGGCATGAAGGCCGATTTCGGCAACGCCTTCCGGTTGAACGCGGCGCTGTTCCGCATCGATATCAAAAACCTGCAGACCACGATCTTCGATACCAGCATCGTCAACCTGTTCTTCTCGGATAACGCGGCCGACGCCGAGGTGAGCGGCCTGGAGGCGGACTTCACCTGGCTGCCGCCCTGGGCCGACGGGCTCACGATCGCCGGCGCCGTGTCGTTTCTCAACTCGGAGATCACGCGAAAGATCACCCCGACCAACGACGTGCGTGTCGGGGACGACCTTGCGTTCGCTCCAGGTTCCCAGGGCAACCTGCGGGCGCGGTATGAGTGGAGACTGCAGGCCAACGGGTGGACGGCGCACATCATGCCCATGATTACCTGGTCTGCGGATTCGTACAGCGACATCATCACCATCAACCGCGACCTGGTCGAAGGCTGGACAATGCTCGGCCTGACGGCGGGCGTGGCCAGCGATGGCTGGGCAGTGACGTTTTACGGCAACAACCTGACCGATGAACGTGCCGAGGTGTCGCGCTCTTTCATATTCGACAGGCAGAACGTAACCTACGCGCAACCCAGGACATTCGGCCTACGCGCGAGCGTGAACTTCTGACCGACCCGGGGCCGGCAACAGGGACCGGCACGGCATCCTCTCCGGGGGATGCCGTTGTTGCGTCCGGCCGTTCCGAACGCGCCAAGCGTCTTGAGCGTCCCGAGCAACCCGCCTCTCGCGGTGATCGCCAACCCCGTGCAAAGGGCCGCCACACACCAGCGCACAAACGGGCCCCGGACAAGCCTGCGCTGGCTGCGATCCAGACCAGGATCGTAGCCAAACAATACGAGCAGGCGCTGGCCGACCTCCGTGACATCCTCCACGACGAACCGGACAACACCAACGCGCTGTACATGAGCGCGGTCTGCCGCCGCTACCGGCGGGAGTTCGACGCGGCGCTGTCGAAGCTTGCCAGGCTGAAAGCCCTCGCGCCCGAGAACGGCCGGGCGCACCAGGAGGAGGGCCACGCGCACCGCGACATGGGCCACCCTGACCGCGCGCTTGGAGCGTATGCGCGCGCCTGCCGGTTCAACCCGGCACTGGTGGCGAGCTGGCGGGGGCAACTGGATATCCTGACCCGCCACGGCCGCGTCCGGGAGGCGGCGCAAGCCAGGGTGCAACTGGACTACCTTGAGCGGCTGCCCCAACCCCTCGTCATCGTTCTCGACCTGGTGAGCCAGGGCAAGTTGCTAAAGGCGGAGGACCTGTGCCGAAAATTCCTGCAAAAGGTGCCCCACCACGTGGAGGCAATGCGGCTTCTGGCCGACATCGGTATCCGCTTTGGCGTCCTGGCGGACGCCGAGTTCCTGCTCGAGTCCGCACACCGGTTGGATCCGAAGAACGTGCGGGTGCACGTCGATTACATCCAGGCTCTCAGGAAACGTCAGAAATCCGGCCAGGCCCTCGAGCAGGCCCAAAGGCTGCTTGAGACCTCACCCGACAATCCGCAGTTCCAGTCCATCTACGCGATCGAATGCATGCAGACCGGCGACTTCGAGGAGGCACTGAACCTTTTCGACAGGGTGCTGGAGCAGATCCCCGGGGATCCGGTCACGCTCACATCGAAGGGCCACGCGTTCAAGACACACGGCCAGTACGACAAGGCTGTCGCCTCCTACCGGGCGGCGCTCGTGAGTCAGCCGCGGTACGGCGAAGCCTGGTATTCGCTGTCCAACCTGAAGGTCTACTCGTTCAGCGACCGCGAACTCGAGCGGATGCATGCGCAGGCGCGCAACGATGATCTGCCCCATGCCGACCGCGTACATCTGAGCTTCGCCCTGGGCAAAGCCTACGAAGACCGCAACGACTTCGAGACCTCGTTCCGTTCCTACGAGCAAGGCAACCGCTCGAAGAGGATCGCGAGCACCTACGATGCGGACAAGATGACGGAGGAACTGCGCGCCCAGCACCGAGTGTGCACCGCCGAGACGCTGTCGCGCGGTACCAGGGCGGGGCATTCTGCGGGCGATCCGATTTTCGTCGTCGGGCTGCCTCGGGCCGGCTCAACCCTGCTGGAACAGATCCTCTCGTCTCATTCCAGGGTCGACGGCACCCTGGAACTGCCGAACATCCTGTCGTTGTCGCAGCAATTGCGGCGGCGCGGACGCAGCGGGACCGAGCCCGACTATCCCGAGATCCTGGCGGCGCTGTCCGATGAGGAACTTCACCAGTTCGGGCAGCAGTACATCGACGACACGCGGATTCACCGCCGGAGCGCGCCGTTTTTCGTCGACAAGATGCCGAACAACTTCCGCCACATTGGACTGATTCACCTGATACTGCCCAACGCGAAGATCATCGACGCCAGGCGCCATCCCATGGCCTGCGGTTTCAGCGGCTACAAGCAGCTCTTCGCCGAAGGCCAGCAATTTACCTATGACCTGGCGGACCTCGGGCAGTACTATCGCAATTACGTCGAACTCATGGATCACTGGGACGCGGTACTCCCCGGCAAGGTGCTGCGTGTCCAGTACGAAAACGTGGTGGGTGACCTGGAAACCCAGGTCCGTCGAATCCTCGACCACTGCGGACTCGAATTTGAACCGGGCTGCCTGAGCTTTCACCGCACCGACCGGGCGGTGCGCACGCCGAGTTCCGAACAGGTTCGCCAGCCGATATTCACGTCGGGGCTGGACTACTGGCGCAACTACGAGCCCTGGCTCGATCCGCTGAAGGACGCGCTGGGCGAAGACGTCCGCCGCCACTTCGGGGTCTGACCCGCGAGTCCCCGGCACGCACCGGACTGCCAGCTATTGTCGTGGTATGAGTAAGAACGAGACCAACAGCAACCGTGCGGACGCGGTCTTGATCAAGCCGGCAGTTGCGGATATCGGCCACAAAATCGGCGAGCAGAATATCCGCTTCCTGAATCTCGACATCCATAACCCGGTCTTCATCGTTTCCGGGCTGCTGGTGGTAATGCTGGTGATCGGCACCTTGCTGTTCCCGCAGCAGGCGACGGCCTTGTTCGCCGACTTGAGGGTCTGGACCACCGTGACCTTCGATTGGTTTTTTCTCAGCGCGGTGAACATCTTTGTAGTGTTCAGCCTCGCGCTCGCCCTGTCACCTCTGGGACGGATTCGCCTTGGCGGGAAGGACGCCGCGCCCCATTACGGCTATCTCGCGTGGCTGGCGATGCTGTTCGCGGCCGGGGTGGGCATTGGCCTGATGTTCTTCGGCGTCCTGGAGCCTGTGACCCACACCCTGGCGCCTCCGCTGGGCATCGACCCCGCCGACGCCAAAGCCGCCCGCGCCGTGGGCATGTCCGCCGCGATTATGCATTGGGGCCTGCACGCATGGGCGGTCTACGCGGTGGCCGGCTTGTCGCTGGCCTTCTTTTGTTTCAATCGCGGCATGCCTCTCACCTTGCGTTCAGCGTTCTACCCGCTGATCGGCAAGTCCGTGTGGGGGCCCTTTGGTCACGTGGTGGATATCGTCGCGGTGCTGGCCACCCTGTTCGGGCTCGCGGTATCGCTGGGCTTCGGCGCCGAACAGATCGCCGGCGGATTGCAATACCTGTTCGGAATCCCGGCCGTCACCGCTACCCGGATCATCCTGATCATCATCATCATCGCCATCGCGCTAGTGTCCGTCATCGCCGGGCTGGACAAGGGCGTCAAGCGCCTGAGCTGGATCAACATGGGGCTCGCGGGGCTGCTGTGGCTGTTCGTCCTGATCGCGGGGCCGACGCTGGCCATTCTCGGGACGATAGCCAAAGCGCCCGTCGATTACCTCTACTACCTGCCGGCATTGAGCAACTGGATCGGCCGCGAAGACCTGGCTTTTCTGCATGACTGGACGACTTTCTACTGGGCCTGGTGGATTGCCTGGGCGCCCTTCGTCGGCATGTTCATCGCCCGCGTCAGCTACGGCCGCACCGTGCGCGAGTTCATTACCTGGGTGCTGATCATCCCGACGATCATCGGCATCCTGTGGATGGCGACGTTTGGCGGCGCCGCGGTGGAGCAGTACTTTTCCACCGGATATACGGGCGTGGCGGAGTCAGTACCCGAACTGGCCCTGTTCAAAATGCTCGAGCAATTGCCGTTGACGGGACTGGTCTCCGCCGTTAGCGTGTTGCTGATAACGATCTTTTTCGTCACCTCGGCCGACTCGGGTTCATTGGTGATGGACACCATTACGGCCGGCGGCAAGATGGACGCGCCGGTGCAGCAACGCGTCTTCTGGTGCCTGCTCGCCGGCCTGGCCGCGATGGCGCTGATGCTTGGCGGCGGCATGGCGTCGCTGCAGGCGCTGACTCTTTCGGTGGGCCTGCCTTTCACCCTGGTGTTGCTGTGCATGTGCGTCGGTCTCTTCAAGGGGCTGCGCGAGGAATTGGCCATCCAGACCTGAGTTTAGTGCTTGGGCATCGACCGGCCCCTGGCGAAACGCGATCCGGGTCGCCGGTGCTTCGGCGCGATTACCGCCGCCCAGCGTCGCTGATGTAACGGATGACCTGGTCGGCCAGCGCGTTGGGCGAGTCCTTATCGGAGCACAGATGAAGCGCCGGGCTTCTTGGCGCCTCGTAGGGGGCATCGAACCCGGTCAGACCGGCGATTTCGCCGGCGCGCGCCTTGGCGTAGAGCTGCTTGGGATCGCGTTGTTGGCACACTTCCAGCGGCGCGTCAACGAAAACCTCCACGAACCGGCCGGCCCCGATCCGCTGTCGCGCCTGCTTTCGACCCGCGCGAAACGGCGAGATCAACGCCGCCACCACGAATACCTCAGCGTCCAGCAACAGCCGCGCGACCTCTGCCGTCCGGCGCACGTTCTCGTCGCGATCGGCTTCGCTGAACCCAAGATCGGCGTTGAGGCCGCGGCGCAAGTCGTCGCCGTCGAGAACGCACACGGGGAGGCCCAGGTTTCTCAAACGGCTTGCCAGTGCGCCGGCCAGCGTGGTCTTGCCGGCGGCCGGCAGGCCGGTAAGCCACAACACGCACGGCCGAAGCGAGCCCTTCCCGGAAGACATCAGAAATAGGCGCCCTGGTCGTCGGCCGGCGGGCCGCCGTCCTGATCGATCAAGCGGTCCAGGCGCTCGGAAGCACCGGCTTGCCGGACTTCCCGCAAGACCCCCGGCAGGTCCGCCGCCACCGACTCCACTGCGCCGGTAAGTGGCCAGCAGCCCAGCGTGCGAAAGCGCACGCTACGCATCTTTTCTTCCTCCCCCTCCTTAAGCTCCATGCGTGGGTCGGCCCGAACAATCAGCAGGCCGCCGCGTTCCACCACCGGGCGCAAGGCCGCGAAGTAGAGCGCCGGAACTTCGATCCCCTCAAGCGCGATATAGCGCCAAACGTCCAACTCGTTGAATTCAGCCAACGGAAAGACCCGCGTCGGCCCGCCACCGCCGACTTTTTGGTGGTCCCTGGATCGGGAATTGGAAAGACGTACCCGCCCCCTGGCTCGAAAGCGTTCCTCATCGCCCCGCGCTCCGTCGATCAGGGCGTCAAAGCCGTATTCCTGCAGAGCCTGGTCCAGCGCGTCGCTTTTCATTACACGGGTGTGTTCCTTCGCGCCATGGGTGAAGGGCCCGATCCCGCGCGCTGCGCCTTCGCGGTTAACCTGAACGATGAGTTTCATGCCCGCGGCGTCAGCGGTTCGATCACGAAACGGATAGGTCTCCGGGAATTTCCAGTTGGTATCAACGTTAAGCAACGGAAACGGCGCAGCGGACGGCGCGAACGCCTTTAGCGCCAGATGCAGCATTGCGCAGGAGTCCTTCCCTGCCGAGAACAGCATTGCGGGCCGCCGGCAAGCCGTCGCGGCCCGGCGTAGCGCCAGGATCGCAGCAGACTCAAGGCGCAAGAGACGATCAGATCGGCGCGGCGCGCCCGACGGCGCATTCGGTACGGCTGTCACAAAGGCAATTTCCTACCAAAAAAGGGTCGTGGGCAAGAGCGCCGCTATTGTACAGATTCGATAGGTCTCCTATCGTTTCTTCCATCCAAATAGCGTATTCAAATGGCCTTTTGAGCGCAGAAAAAAGGGAGCTTTGGCGGAGGGCTAGGCGGTGTTTTTTAGGTGTGCGAATCATCCGAAACCATCAGAACACACTGACTGTCGGCTCTGCTGCCAACCGACGGCGCCAGTCCGCCAAGACTCGCGGTTCGATGCCAATAACTTGCGCAGCCGCCTCGTCAATTATCTGTCGCGCTTCGCATTCCCCAGCCTGCCGCATCGGAAGCGAGGTAGTCCGGCAATCCTGCTGCCATGCCGTAGTGAGTATCGAATAGTCTGTTGTTGTTGGGTTCGGACACGGCATGGACGTCAAGTGGCTGACCGACCACTTTGGATAAGTTAGCGTCTTTGCTCTTCGGTTGAGTGTTTGGCCGAAGCCTTACCGGGTGTTCTTTTGCGGGGTTTTGCCGGTCATCGCGCGATGAACGACCCGGTGGTGCCACTATTCAACCAGGTTGGCGGGCAAAAGGGAGCGGGCGGCTGAAAAATGGAATTATTGACGCGATGCAGCTACATGAGTTGGAAAGTGAGAACGCAAGTTTGAAGAAGTTGTTAGCCGAAGTGGAGCCAGACGGTGCGCTGCTGAGGGAGTTGGTTCGGGGAAAACGAGGATGGGTGCCCAGCCGAGGGCCAAGCATGGAGACAGTTTCAGAGGCTTGATTGTGTTCTCTACCAGACCTGCAATTCACGTATACTTGCGAAATTCAGGCCACTCCAGGCTGCGCATCAGATGGCAACAGTAACGCAGGTTTCCCCCGAACACTGGAAGGTTCACTTGGGCTCCGAGGCGAATTCGAAAGTTACCGTTGAAGTGCATATGAGCCGCGCAACGGCGATGAAATTGGCCGAACTGGAAACAGCGAGAGTAGCAAGGCTCAATCCCAAGCGCGCTGACCTTCCTCGCTGGAGCCCAGGAGTTGCTGTCCTGAACATTCTGGGTCTATACGCGGCGAACGGGCGCATTACATAGGGTCGTTGCTGATGGACGGAATTACTTGCGATTTTCTTGCCCCCGACGGACGATCAAGTTACGAGTGTATGAGCGGTATAACAGAAATGCGGTTCTTGGCCACTACAGGCGAGCCGCAAGCTACTTTTGTGCTAATGCCCGAACCTCGACCTAACAAGGTCACCACTAAGGCACTAGAAGAATTGGAAGAAGGGGGAGGCAGGGAATTCACGAGCCTTGAGGCGCTGTTCGAAGACCTGAACAATTGAGTTGCCGGTTCTAGTCCGCCGAGCCCGGCAATTCAAACGCGATTTCAAATTGGCAAAGAGAAGGGGCTGGGCAATGTCTAAGCTCAATACTCTCATCTACTTGCTAAGAAACCAGGAGAATCTTCCCAACGATTACAAGGACCATGCGTTGAGAGGCATCTGGATAGGGTCCAGAGAGGCGCACATTGGTCCAGACTGGCTCTTGATCTACCGATGGAAGGGAGAGGTCTTGGAACTGGTTCGGACAGGCACCCACTCCGATCTATTCTCATGAGTGCTGTGGCAATGTACGCGCTTAATAGCATTCACTCAAAGAACAGCGTTAGCTACAACAAAGCATTCAAGCGAGCGCTGGTTTGGCGGCTACGCAAGTATGCGAAGATTGCACCATGAGTGCACTGTATATCATGCGTTATACAGGGGCCGTCGGTGGCGGTGAGGGAGTCCTGTATTTCGGTCGGGGCATAATTCTTGGTGTCGACATCGGAAACGTGCGATATCAAGGCACCTATACGCATGGGTCTTCTTCGCTACGGATCCAATTGACGATGACTGCACCGAAGCAAGGTTTCCTCCTTGTTACCGGGCAAATGCTAAAGGCTGGGCAGTCAATTAACTTGAGCGCGAATTTCGCTAAAGACTTTGACAATGGAGAGCCTCAGCAGTTGCTGGTCGGAGGACAACTCGTAGCTGTTACCTTTGAGAAGATTGGGGACCTTCCCTAGGAGCCTGCGCCGTAGAAAGTTCTGATGGGACAAGTTACTTGCAATATCGCAAAATAACGCACACAAACCCCACTAATTGACATATTTATGCGTGTTATGCGTCGCTATTCCCACCTGAAAGGGCTATCAGTGTCCTGCGGCGCACGCTCCTAGGCAAGACCGCTCTCGCTAAGCTAGGCCAAGACGCCGCGGCCCTAACACCAGATTTGCGCCGGGCCTAATTGTGCAATGTTGTCCTTAGCCAATACCGGGATCTCACCGCAAACGGCGAGGGCGCTAACCCCATCACGGCCCATGTAGGCCGTTATTCAGACCTTCCCTAGATCTTGTTCCGCTGGAATATAGCTGGCATAGAGCGAGATACGGGTCTCGGGCCGCTTCAAGGCCCGCGACCTCACAGCCGTCCTAACCTGTTACATCGTCGGTAGTTCGCGCCCATCAGGACCGAGTAGCCTTTTCAGTCTGGCAAGAAGTCGGTCCCGCCGTCTTTCATAGAAGACCGTGAAGCCAGTCATGTCAGCTGGAACATCGCCTAGGTCGTGATGGCGGACATGCTGCTCGGCCTCTTCGGCATCGAAGGTCTCGCTGATCCACTGCACTGGTAGCTTGTCGCCTTTGCCCTCGTTCTCGCGACCGACGAGCAGTTGCAGATTCGGTAGGCGGTCGGCCCGGTCCCGGAACTCGGGAATTTCATCCTCGCACACACCGGCCTCGCGGAGTCTTTTCGTTGAGAACCGACTTTTCGGAAATACATGGTCGATATGGAACTTGTTCCTTTGAACGTCTACGAACGGATACAGCACAGCTAGAAGCGCAAACGTTCGCTTCTTGGATTCCACGAGATCCTCGAGTTCTTCCTCTTCAAAGGTCAGACCCTTGCCTCGCTTTCTCATTGCCTCTTCCAGCTGTGCCGATGGAAAAGCTCCATTGCCATGCTCGTTGATGGCGCTCCTAAGCGCGGTTAACAGCGTGTCCAGGCCGCTGCCCCAGACCCCGCGCTTGAGCAGTGAGCGCAACAGCCAGCTACGGATTGCCGAGCGATCCTCACTGCACGCGCCCTGAAACTGGAAACCCGCTGGAGCACCCCGCCGATATAGGTAGTACGCGATGGGGAGGACGGCATTGTTCGCGCTCAGACTGCCTTGCGAAAAACCAAATCCAGCTATTAGTTCCACGGTAAGGCGAACCGCTCGTGTGATGGAATCCCAGCGCTCTTCGAGAACCTTCATATTCTTGCGATTGAAGTTCGTGATCTTGAACCCGACGCTACTGACGCCCGCAAGTAACAGCCCAGCCTTAAGCAGGAAGTCCTTCGAGAACCGGAAGCCATCCCCAATGCGATTAATCTCGTCCACGGTACCGTGAATGGCCTCGCGGGCGTCCAAGCTCTCCCACTGCGCAGTGGCCATACTCATAAGCATGTCAGAATGACTCAGGGGTGTACCACCGCTATTCGTGCGGATAAAGATGTCCAAGACCTTTTCGAGATCCTGACTAGAGGTGGCCCCGGAAAATCGGACAGCGCTATAAGTAGATTCTGAGTCTGATATGAGCCATGTTATTGGCAACGATATCAGGAGGCAATCATGCCCAGAAGACCCCGCCGGAATCACACGCCGGTATTCAAATCCAAAGTCGCTGTAGCGGCCATCAAGGGCGACAAGACGGTCGCCGAGCTGGCCCAGCAGTTCGATGTTCACCCGAACCAGATCACGCAGTGGAAGAACCAGCTGCTGGAGCGAGCGGGCGCTGTGTTCGAAGGCAGCGGGCAAAATGAGCCGCCGCCGATCGACATCAAGGCACTGCACGCGAAAATTGGCGAGCTCACTTTGGAGAACGATTTTTTAGAAGGAGCGCTCACCAAGGCCGGCCTGCTGAGCGCAAAACGATGATAGACCGGACCCACCCATTGCCGATCACACGCCAGGCCGAGGCGCTCGGGATGGCTCGTTCCACGGTCTATGCCTTGCCAGCACCGATCTCGGATCGCGACCTGGATCTGATGAAGCGTATTGATCGATTGCACCTGGAGATGCCGTACGCCGGTTCTCGCATGCTGCGCGATCTGTTGGCCCAGGACGGTATCAAGGTCGGCCGCAAGCATGTGGCGACGCTGATGAAACGTATGGGCATCGAGGCCCTGTACCGTAAGCCGAAGACCACGAACAAGCATCCTCAGCACCGTGTGTACCCGTACCTGCTGCGAGGCCTGGACATCATTAGGCCAAAGCAGGTGTACGCCATGGACATCACCTACATCCCGATGGCACGGGGTTTTGTGTATCTGGTGGCGGTGTTGGACTGGTACTCGCGCAAGGTCCTGTCGTGGCGCGTCTCGATCACCATGGACGTGTATTTCTACCTTGAGGCGCTCGAAGAAGCCATTGCCCGCTACGGCGCACCTGAGATCGTGAACACCGATCAGGGTTCTCAGTTTACCTCGCAGGCGTTCACCGGCTTACTCAGCAAACACGGCATCCGCATCAGCATGGACGGCAAGGGATCTTGGCGAGACAATGTTTTTATCGAGCGGTTGTGGCGATCGGTGAAGTACGAAGAGGTTTATCTTCACGCCTACGACACGGTCTCTGACGCACGTGCTGGTATCGCTTGCTACTTCAATCTGTACAATCAAAGACGGCCGCATTCCAGCTTGAAAGGAAAAACACCGGATCAGGTTTATTATTCTCAGCAGCCGCTAACCCTGGCTGCTTAAACGACAGGCTTGGATCCACTTATAGAATCGGGTTTAGCTGTCCAAACAAATGGGGCCACCTCTGGGGTTAGGTTTTTCGTTGTCAACAAATTAGGCAACTTTCTACGGATACGGCTTCGCCAACCGTTGGTATTGCTTGCTTTCGGGTGGTAGCAGGAAAATAACCGCTGAAAGCGTATTGTATCAATTGGATAATACGCCAGTGCTAGAATCCGCTTTTTGCTGCGAACGCTGGAAAGCTCCAACCAGCAAAAGGCGCAGTTAACCGGATATGAATAAGCGATATACATTGCAGCCTGTTACTGGTAACGCGCAATTCTGCGGACCGTGCGCTCTTTCAGCCGTGACGGGCAAGTCTTCGGAGGCTTGGCCGGATGGCGATATGACTCCATCCGCGCTTCAAGAAGCGCTAGACGCGGCAGGAATAGAGTATTCAGACTTGGCTGTTGTGCAGCACCATGAAAAAGCGCTACATATAGGCGATTCATTTGTAAAAAATAGTCTTGTGCAAAATTTTTGCAGTACGTCTGAAGCATGGACCGATGATTGGAACGTAATAGATCCGGTCGGCTTGTGGTTACTTTTAGTTGATCTTCCGAATGCGTACCATTGGATAGCTGTAGGGATTAACTACGAAAAAGAACGGCGCCTTGCGGACAATGAGCATAGAAAGCCGCGAACATTTGCTGAAATTGGTTACACGTCTAGATTATTAACGGCGAGCATTGAAATGGTGTTTCGCTTGGAATAGTTGCCTATCCAGTTCAATTTACTCTGACGCCCAATTTCCCATAGAGTCGAGACGGGTGCGTAATTTTCTTGCCTTGCCAGAATTCTTAAGCGCTCGCATGAGTTCCTCAAATCCAATCGATTTCCAGTAGGCGCTCAATTTACCAACGTCGTACTCTCTTGCCATGCTATTGCAGAGTTGGCAGTAGTAATTGGTTGTTCCTGAGGGAGAAACGAGCAAGAGACTGACTTGAGGCAGTTCGCCTACAAGGGAGAATTCAGCGTGAGGGCAGGTTCTTTGTAACTTAGCGCGTAGTCGATAAATCTTACGCTGCCGAAATACCTGCAGGAGATCGCCACCTTTGAATATGGCAACGATGCCCACCACCACCGCACCACCGGTGGAAATGAGCGCTACTACAACGTCGGGATTACGTAGTAGATCAGCCCCCGATTCATCGGCGAGCGCCGCAGGGAAAATGACCAGCATGGCCAAAGCAATCAATATTTTCTTCATGGAATCCTCCTAATTAATCAACGGAGAGCCGCCACTTCCCGGCGATCGCTCCATACCTTCCTCCGCATATTCGGCAAGCACTCTGCGGGAAACCTCGAAAGCCGCAATAACATTCTCGAACGGCATAGGGTTTGCAATCACGGCTGCCGTAATCAGCGATGCCAAGCGTTCCGGCGGCCAAGTGGACCTCGGTATTCTGCGCTGGCGGTCTAAGGACCTGCCTGCAACCTCAGACGCTCAGGAAAAACATCCCACTGGACATACTCAAATGGCAAGTTTGCAGTAGATCCATGCCGATAAGCACATCAAAATCGTCGGGCTGAAACTCTAGAACGGTAACGCTCATTTTCGCCAATCCACGGATGTGGATAGTTTCTCCGTCAGGGTCTATTTCAGAGATAGGGATATGCATGGCAACACAGCAGGTTGGGGTGTTTTGTGTTCCATGCACTCCGGTCACTGGTCGCCACCCGTCCGGAACTAAGTCCATCGCGGAAACAACCTTCTCAGAGATGCCGCTTATCGTGGCACCAGTATCGAGCAATGCGCGAAAGGAGACTACGTTCTCGGGTGGCGCCTTCGCTTTCGCTTGCTCTGTCGTTGCTGGTGGCGAGACGAATACATTAATTAGCATTCTCCCCCGATCAAGCTTCCCGGCAAAGGATGGCATTGAATCCTTAGCCTAGAGAAACTGGTTCCAGATATAGGGTTGCTGCGCCCAGAGAAGCTGGCTGTTCGCCAATTCTCTTTAGGGAAAAATTGCCTAGGCCAAACTTCTCGCAGCCAATGTCATAGGCGTCTCCGTGGTCATTGTAGGTAGCAATCAAGTCTCCATCATGAAAAAGCGCTAATCGACCCAAGTGCTCGCGCACTAAGTCCTCTTTCATCGCTTGATATGCCTCAATGTTCTTGCGAAGCTCAACCAAACCCGCCTCGAATGCCTTTGTCATAATCGCCGTCCCAACTTGTCAAAATCCCGCGATAGGATCCTCACGGGAAAAATAGTATATCAGGGAGCATGTGGTTCGCGATCATCCCAGGAGCTTCGCCGCCTCCTTTCTCGGCTCCATGCCGCCCACCACCAATTTCTGAACCGCGGCCACACTGCCCTGTAATTCATGCGCCCAAAGCCGAGAGAATCACCAGCCCCGCCTGCGGTCCACCGGTTCCAGTTTCGACACACCGCCCTTGCGTGGCGCCTGAACCAGCAGCGGCTTATGGGACGTGAATAACCGAACCTGAAACCGCAGTGCAACGAAATTGACGGCCAGGATTCTCCTCGTGCCCGACCGATATCATCCATTCACAGACGGATTTATCATCAGCGTAGCCGAATACCTGCCAGAGGGGTTTGGTTACGGAGGGAGTGGGATTCGAACCCACGTGGGGCGAATCGCCCCCATCTGATTTCGAATCAGCGCCGTTAGGCCTCTCCGGCATCCCTCCGGAGACGGATTATAAACACTCGCTTTGTCCGAGACTCCTGCAAGGAAGTAGTTGCGGGAGTGAATGCGCATTGAAGGCATGGAGAGCAGAAACCAGCTTGCTGCCACGAGGGCAGGATGCCCTCGCTCCCGGGTGTTCGTAACTGATCAGTCGAGGCGCTTGGTGAAGCGGAGGACGGCGATCAGCATCGTGACGGCAAACAGCGCGAGCAGCGCGTAGACCTGGGTCGACATTTCCGCCAGGGTCGCCCCGCGCAGTATCACGCCACGCAACACCTCCACGAAGTGCGTGAGTGGAAACAGATAGGCAATCCATTGCGCCGCCTTCGGCATGCCGTTGAAGGGAAACATGAACCCGGAAAGCAACAATGTCGGCAGCAGGAAAAAGAACGCGATCTGGACCGCCTGGAACTGCGACCTGGCAAAGGTCGAGATCGTAAGACCAACCCCAAGCGTGGCGGCCACAAACAGCAGGCTGCCAAGATACAGATCGACCAGCGAACCGGCCATGGGCACGCGAAACAGCCAGCTTCCCACGAAAAAGACAATGGTGACCTGGGCCAGCCCGATCAGGATGTAGGGTGTAATCTTGCCCAGCATCAGCTCGTAATTTCTTACCGGAGTCGTGATCAGGAATTCCAGGTTGCCGCGTTCACGCTCACGCACAACGGCCAGGGCGGTAAACACCATCATTGCGAGATTGAGGATCACGCCCACCAGGGCCGGGACGATTTGCACCGATGAGCGCCGCTCCGGGTTGTAGTAGTTGCGCACCGCCAGCGCCGCGCTGGCATCAACCTTTGCACCGCGGCCGGACGGCGCGAAATCGGCGATCCGCTGAGCTACGTTCACGATCGCCGGATCGGTCCCGTCAACCAGCAACTGCGCCAGCGGGCGGGTCCCGTCGCTCAATCGACGCTCAAAATCGGCGGGGATATAAAGAACGATGCGCAGTTCGCCCCGCCGCATACCTTCCAGAAGTTCGCCTACCTCCCCGGATCGCTGCACAAAGTCCAGGACCTGGCTGGCCTCAAGCCCATTGGCCAGCTGCCGGGACATCGAAGTGGCGGCATGATCGACTATGCCCGCGCGCAGGTGGCGAACGTCGGTATTGATCGCATACCCGAACAAGAGAACCTGGAGCAGCGGCAAACCAATAATCATGCCAAGGGTCAGTCGCTCCCTGGCCAATTGCCGCATCTCCTTGTCCACGATTGCGGAGGTCCGCCGCAGCCAGAACCGCACTATCGCGAAGCTCTGCGGTACCCAGGAAAGCGTAATCACAAACCCCCGCCACAATCCGGAGATCACGACAACAAAGGCCCGCCAAAGACCGGTCACCAGAATGGCGAATGCCCGCCACAGCCCCGACGTCACAATGACGAACACCCGCCACATGCCCGTAGTCAGGGCAGTAAAGGCGTTCCAAAGGCGTGACACTAGAGCGATCCTTTGCGAAACCCGGTGGCCGCCACGAACACGTCTTCCAGCGTGGCTGGAGTGCGCCGCGCCACTCCATCGAGATTGGCCTTGTCGATCAGCAGCTGCACCCGGTCAGCCGGATCTTCCACGTCAGGCCGCAGCATGACGCGCAGACGATTGCCAAGCTGCGTTACTGCCCGCACCCAGGATCGCTGTTCGAGTATTGCCCGCGTGCGCCGGGGCGTCTCGGTGGCGATTTCCACCGTCAGCGCTTCAAGACGGTTCATCAACTCCTGCGGAGCGCCTTCGCGAACCATTACGCCTTCATTGAGAAATGTAAGGCGGTGGCAGCGCTCGGCTTCGTCCATGAAATGGGTCGAAACCAGTATCGTGACGCCGTCGTCAGCCAACTCAAACAGGCTGTCCCAGAAATCCCGGCGGCTTTGAGGATCAACCGCGCTGGTGGGTTCGTCCAGCAGCAACAGTCTTGGTTTGTGCAGGGTCACTGCGGCCAGAGCCAGACGTTGTTTCTCGCCGCCACTTAAGGTGCCCGCCAAACGGGAATGCAATGCCGTCAATTCGTAGCGGCGGCTGTTGGCGTTAATCCGTTCCTTCATGCGACGCAGCCCGAGATCAAAGACCCGGGCCACGAACCGCAGGTTTTCCAATACGGTCAGGTCTTCGTAGAGCGAGAATTTCTGAGTCATGTAGCCCATCTGCAGGCGCAGTTTCTCGGCCTCTTCCGGCACCCGGCAGCCCAGCACGATTGCAGTACCCTCCGTAGGCGCCAGCAGGCCGCACAACAGACGCATGGTGGTGGACTTGCCCGATCCGTTGGGCCCCAGAAAACCGAATATGCGTCCCGGAGGGATGTCCAGATTCAGATCGCTAACGGCCGTTACCTGGCCGAACCGGCGGGTCAGGCCGCGGCAGGAAATGGCGAAATCGCTCGCGTTCACCTCAGGGATGGAAAATCCACCTCTACCGGCAATCCTGCAGGCAATTCCCGGGAAGCCTGATCGCTCACGGCCACCTTTGCCAGGTACGCAAGCCGGCTTCGATCGCGCTGGGTAAGTGAAAAATAGGGTGTAAACGCCGCTTCGGAGGAAATGAAACTGACTGTGCCGTCAAGCTGCCCGGCAACCCCGTCCACTTCGAGTCGAGCTGCCAGGCCCGTATGCACTCGGGCCCGCAGGGGCTCAGGCACATATATCCGTGCATGCAGAGTGTCGCTGGCCAGCAATACCACCAAAGTGGCCCCCGGCGGCGGACGTTCCCCCAATTTATAGGGCAGAGCTTCAATTGTTCCGTCCCTGGGCGCGAGAAATTCCAGACGCTCCGCGCTGATGCGCAGCCGCTCCAGCCGGGCCTGCGCCTCGGAGACGGCGGCTTCCGCCTGACCCAACTCTTCCACGGTTGCGCCGTCGAGCAGGTCCTCCAGCACGGCGCCCAGCGCCTCCCCATCGGTACGGGCCATTTCCACCGCACGCAAGGCGCGATCCACGTCCGTTTGACTGGCAATGTTCTGTTCCGCCAGGTCTTTCAGACGCAGATGCTCACGGGTGCTCACCTGGAGAATATCCTGTGCTCCATTGAAACGGGCGCGAGCCGCCCGTATGGCTTCTTCCCGCGGGCCGCGCACCAACCCGGCAAGGAGCTGACGGGCCCCATCAACCGCTGCCTGGGCGGCTTTCAAATCCTGATCCATACGCGCTCCATCCTGGAGCAGCAGGACCTGTCCCGCATTAACCGATTCGCCTTCCACAACCAGGACTTCAACTATCGGCTCCTGGAACTCGGCAATCAGCTCCACGCGGTCCCTTTCCAGAGTGCCGACCAGCGGCAGCGGCGAGGGATCCCCGCTACAGCCCGCCAGAACCACGGTCAGGAGCGCTACTCCAGCTCCTGGTACCGCCGGAACCAATGCCTTTGCTCTTGAGGGAAACACCTGGGCTACAAACAAACAAGTGCTCTTATGATATCCAAGTGCGCCCCTTGGGAGTTTTCGCAGGAGGCGCCGCTGCGCTGACACGCAGGGAACACGTTGGGAACGAGGGCATCATGCCCTCGTCGAGCGCAGGAGGCGCCGCTGCGCTGATGTGCAGGGAACACGGTGGGAACGAGGGCATCGTGCCCTCGTCGAGGGCTGGAAGCCCTCGTTCCCAGGTTGTTCCATGGGAGCCGGCGCGTGCGCAAGAGGCCTGGAACTCAATCGCGCTTCGGGCGAAAGAAAGAACGCAACAGTTCAGCGGATTCCTCGGCCATCAGTCCGGCATGCACTTCGCATTGATGATTCAGATGAGGACTGCGCACGACATCCAGCACGCTGCCGGCCGCTCCTGATTTTGGGTCGTGGGCCGCGAACACGATGCGCTTTACCCTTGCCAGTACCAGCGCCCCTGCGCACATGGGACAGGGCTCCAGGGTCATGAAAACCTCCGCCCCGGGCAAGCGATAGTTGTCAACCGCAGCACAGGCGGAACGGATGGCTTCGATTTCGGCATGAGCGCTTGGGTCCCCGGAGCCGACCGTTCGATTGCGCCCCTCCCCCACCGATCGCCCCTCAAGGACCACAACTGCGCCAACCGGCACTTCCCCTGCCCGGCCGGCCTCCTGCGCCAGTTCCAGAGCGCGCCGCATGTGGCGCTCATCGTCCCGGCGCGGCGACGGCGTGGTCATTCCCACTCGATGGTAGCGGGCGGCTTCGAGGAAATATCGTAGGTTACGCGTGATATGCCCGGCACTTCATTGACAATGCGCCCGGCCACCCGTTCCAGCAGATCCATGGGCAAACGGCTGGGGTTGGCGGTCATGAAATCGGTGGTATTGACACAGCGCAACGCGATGACCGGCTCGTAACGGCGCCCATCCCCCTTCACGGCGACGCTGCGCGACGGCAGAAATACGGCAAACGCCTGGGCCACGCGGTCATACCAGCCGGAGGTATGCAACTCCGAAATAAAGATGTGGTCCGCTTGCCGCAATTGCTCGACCGGTTCCGGATGCACTTCGCCCAGGACCCGCACCGCAAGGCCGGGCCCAGGGAAAGGATGCCGGCCGATCAGGTCTTCCGGCAGGCCCAACTCCAGCCCTACTTTCCGGACTTCATCCTTGAACAACAGCCGCAGGGGTTCCAGGAGCTTGAGCTTCATCCGTTCTGGCAGGCCACCGACGTTATGGTGGGACTTGATCAAATGGGCCTTGCCGGTGTGAGCCGCTGCCGACTCAATCACATCCGGATAGATCGTGCCCTGGGCCAGCCACTCGACGCCGGGTATGCGCGCCGCTTCCTCTTCGAACACCTCAATAAAGCAGCGTCCTATGGCCTTGCGCTTTTGCTCCGGATCGCTCAAACCCTCAAGCGCGGCGAACATAGGTCCGCGAGCATCGACTACCGCCACCTGAACGCCTGCGCGGCCGAGGGTTTCCACAACCTGCTCGGCTTCGTCCAGGCGCAGAAGCCCGTGATCCACCAGCACGCAGTGCAGCCTATCGCCCACGGCCTCTTGAAGCAGCACCGAAAGTACCGCCGAATCGACGCCTCCGGACAAGGCCAGCAGCACGTTCCCCCGCGGCGCATCCAGGCGAATCTGCTCGATCGCGCTCTTGGCAATGGCGCCCGGCGCCCAATCACGTCCCAGGCCGCAGATCTGATGCACGAATCGCTCGATCATTCGCTGTCCGTGGAACGTGTGGGTAACCTCCGGATGAAACTGCACGCCAAACATCCGGCGATTCGGATCGCCGATCGCGGCCAGGGGAGCATTTTCGCTCTCGGCGATGGCGTCGAATCCTTCAGGCAGGCGGCTCACACGGTCGCCGTGGCTCATCCACACTTCCAGCGGTTGGTCGGAAAGCCCGGAAAGCAAGGCGTTGTCGGCTATCACCCGAATATCGGCGGGACCGAATTCGGCGCTGTCACCGATCTCCACGCTGCCTCCCAGCTGCGCGGCAAGCGTCTGCATGCCGTAACAGATTCCCAGCACCGGCTTGCCCAGTTCGAAAACGCATCCCGGCGCCCGGGGCGTGCGGCCTTCGGTAACCGATTGAGGGCCGCCGGACAGAACGATTCCGGCAGGATCAAAGTCCCGCACCGCCTCTTCACCGGCATCCCAGGGCATGATTTCGGAATACACGCCCGCGTCGCGAATCCGGCGGGCAATCAGCTGGGTCGTCTGTGATCCAAAATCAAGGATCAGGATACGGCCCTGTGTCACGCGCGGCCAGCCCGGTAGTTGGGGGCCTCCTTGGTGATTGCGACGTCGTGGACATGACTCTCTCTTATTCCCGCGGCGGTGATGCGCACAAACTTTGCCCTGGTGCGTAATTCGTTTATCGACGCGCAGCCCGTATACCCCATGGCCGCCCGAAGTCCACCGGTCATTTGCTGAACGATGGTCACCAGGCTGCCCTTGTATGGCACCCGCCCCTCAATACCCTCGGGGACCAGCTTCTCGAGTTGCTCGGTGGAGTCCTGCAGGTAGCGGTCCGACGAGCCGTATTGCTGGGACATGGCCCCCAGCGAACCCATGCCCCGGTACGACTTGTAGGAGCGGCCCTGATACAGCTCCACTTCGCCGGGCGCCTCTTCCGTCCCGGCGAACAGGCTCCCGATCATGGCGCAATGGGCTCCTGCGGCAATCGCCTTGGCGATATCGCCGGAATACCGTATGCCGCCATCCGAAATGACCGGTATGTCATGCTTCGCAGCGGCAGCCGAGACTTCCGCGACGGCGGTGATCTGCGGCACGCCAACGCCGGCGACAATACGTGTGGTGCAAATGGAGCCCGGTCCAACTCCCGCCTTGACGCCATCCACGCCCGCCCTGATCAACGCTTCGGCGCCGTCGCCGCTGACCACGTTGCCGGCAATCAGGCGCATTTCCGGATAATTCGAACGCAGCCATTTGACCCGCTCAATTACCCCGCGGCTGTGACCGTGGGCCGTATCCACCACCAGCACATCAACCCCGGCGTCGCTAAGCAGCGCGGCCCGTTCTTCGGTGTCGGCGCCCGCGCCAACTGCAGCCGCCACCCGCAAGGCGCCCCGTTCATCCTTGCAGGCGTGCGGGAAATCACTGGCTTTCTGGAAGTCCTTTGCGGTAATCAAGCCCTTGAGCTGGAAATTCTCGTCCACTACCAGCACCTTCTCGATCCGGTGCTTGTGCAGCAGCGTCAGGACTTCCTCTTCGTCGGGGTTCTCCTGAACCGTCACCAGGCGTTCTTCAGGTGTCATCACTTCGCGCACCGGCCGATCCAGCCGGGTCTCGAACCGCAAGTCCCGGTTGGTAACAATTCCTGTCAACCTGCCCTTTTCCTCAACCGGCAAGCCTGAGATATTGTTGCGGCGGGTGATATCCAGCACTTCCCGCACACTCTTGTCGGCGCTAACGGTAATCGGGTGAGAAACGACGCCTGAAGCGTATTTCTTGACTATGGCGACGTGCCGGGCCTGGAGTTGGGGCGTCATGTTCTTGTGAATGACGCCCAAGCCCCCCTCCCTTGCCAACGTGATTGCCAGCGCGGATTCGGTTACCGTATCCATGGCCGCGGACATCACCGGGATGTTGAGTTCAATGCCGCGCGCCGCGGAGGTGGCCAGGCTTACTTCCCTGGGCAGGACCTCCGAATAGGCAGGCGCTAGGAGAACATCGTCGAAAGTCAGGGCTTCCTGGATGATTCGCATGGATCGAACCAATTGCGCAACAAGCTATCATCTTACAAATGCGTGGCGAAGTGGTAAACCTCGGGGCCGGAGAAAAGGCCGAAGACGCGCCATTGCTGCAAGTAGGCCAGCTGGTTCAACTCATAGCTGCACGCCTGCGGAATGAATTTGCGGCAGTTCGGGTGGAAGGCGAGATCGCCGACTTCAGCCACTACCGGGGCCGTCACATGTACTTCAAGCTGAAAGATGAAGACGCCCTGATTCATTGCGCAATGTTCGCCACCTCCAACCGCAGGCTCACTTTCCAACCGGCAGACGGGCAACGGGTCATCGCCACCGGACAGGTTCAGGCCTATACGCCGCGCAGCAGTTACCAGCTCATCGTCTCGGAAATGCAGGAAACCGGCGTCGGCAAGCTGCTTCAGCAGTTCGAGGCCCTGAAGCGCAAACTCAAGGACGAAGGCCTGTTCGACGAGGAGCGCAAGCATCCCCTCCCCCGCCTGCCAAGTTGCATCGGCCTGGTCAGTTCGCGGGAAAGCGCCGCCGCCCGGGACGTGGTTACGGTATTGCGCAGCCGCTTTCCGGCCCTGCCGGTGGTGCTGTTCCACACCCAGGTGCAGGGGGTTGGGGCGGCGGAACAGATCATGGCCGCGCTGCGCGCAGTCATTGAACACGGGGCCTGCGACCTCGTGATCCTGGCCCGCGGAGGCGGCGATCTCGAGGATTTGGCCACCTTCAACGATGAATACCTGGCGCGACTCATTGCTGCCTTTCCGGTGCCGTTAATCAGCGGCGTAGGCCACGAGACCGATTACACCATTGCCGATTTTGTCTCCGACCGGCGGGCTGCAACACCGTCCCAGGCCGCGGAAATCGCCACGCCGGACGCGAGCGATTGGCTGCGGCGCGTAGAGCGGGCAGGCAACAGCATTCAGCAGGCGGCGCTGTCCCTGCTCGTCGGACAGGGGCGGTCGCTGGAGCAAATGCTGGGAAGGCTGAATCGGGCCGGGCCCCCGGCCCGTCTGATGCAATGCGGCCAGCGCCTGGATGAGCTGTACGAGCGACTGCGGACCGGCGCCAGGCGGCTACCCGGGACGGGCTCCCAGGCCCTGGCTGGGCTTACTGCCCGATTGCTGGCCGGATCCCCGCAGGAGATGGCCGGCAGACTTTCGATGAGAACGCAATGGCTCGCGCCCCTTTTGGTTTCGGCCGTAGGGAAGCGGCTGCAAACTGCTTCCCAACGCCTGGAAGTCGCCCGCTCGGCCCTTCGGGGGCTGGGGCCCCAGAACACCCTCAATCGCGGCTATGCAATCGTTACCGGTCCCGACGGACGGGTACTCGCGGATGCAGCCGGGGCCGCAGACGGAAGCGACATCGAGGCCCGGCTGGCTCGCGGGACCCTCAAGGCCCGCATCCACGGCCGCACGCTGTCAGACTGACGTATCGACGTAGGGATTGGGTCCGCTGCGCAGTTCGATCCGCAGCGGTGTCCCGTGCAAACCGAATTGCTGGCGGATTCGGCGCGCAAGGTAGCGGCGGAAACCGGCCGGCAGATGATCGGTCTGGCGGCCGTGAATAACGATTACCGGAGGCCTTTTGCCTCCCTGGTGGGCATAGTTGAGCCGAATCCTGCGGCCCCCACGGCGAGGCGTTGGGTGTTCTTCCAGTGCTTTGCGCAATACGGCGTTGAGCTTTCCGGTGGACAGATTTCGCCCGGCCGACCTCACGCCCGTCAAGGCGCTCTCCAGCATACGCCCGACCTGCCACCCGCGTAGCGCGGAAACCCGGTGAATATCCACGAAGTCGAGAAAGTTCAATTGCCGCGCCAACTTATCGTTGACCCGCTCACGATCTTCCGCTGCGATCCGGTCCCATTGATTCACGCCTATCACCATCGCTCTTCCCCGGTCCAGCGCCAGGGCGATCAATCTAAGGTCCTGCTCCGTGGCGCCCTCGCGGGCGTCGAGCAGGATAATCACAGCATCCGCTTGCTCGATCGCCTGCAGGGCCTGGGTAACCGACAGGCGCTCGGGGCCGGGATCGACGCGGGTCCGGCGCCGGATGCCCGCCGTATCCACCAGGGTGCAGGACTGTTCGCCGAACATGAAATCCAGTGGGACACTGTCCCGCGTCGTGCCAGCCTCATCCCGCACCAGCATTCGCTCCTCTCCCAGGTAGCGGTTCACCAGCGTTGACTTGCCCACGTTCGGCCGGCCGACAATGGCGATACGCGTGCGCCCAGGGTCTGTGGCTTCAGGTTCCGTGGCTTCCGGCAGGAGCTGCGCCAGGCGTTCGGCCAGTGCCGCAACCCGGTCGCCGCGCAGCGCCGAAATCGCCATCGGATCGGGGATGCCCAGCGCGTAAAATTCCGCCACGCCCATTTCCGGAACCTGGCCTTCGGACTTGTTAACCGCCAGGATGACCTTGCAGCCTGACTCGCGTATCCAGCCGGATGCCGCCTCGTCAGCGGCGCAAAGGCCCTCGCGCGCATCAGTGAGCAGGACTGCCACGTCGCTCTCCGCGAGCGCCAGGTCGAACTGCCCGCGGTACGCATCGCCCCATACGCCGGCTTCCCCCACGCCGGGCGTATCCACCAGGATCACCCGCCGGCCGGCCAGACTGGCCAGGCTGTGGCGGCGGTCCCGGGTCAGACCCGGATAATCGGCAACTAATGCTTCGCGTTTACCGGCCAGCCGGTTGAACAGCGTTGACTTGCCCACATTGGGCCGCCCGGTAAGGGCCACAACCGGTAGCATGGCAAAACTTCCTCATGCCCGCTGGTCAGGACCCGGCCGCGGCAACGGCCCGCCAGGCGGTCAATTCACCGGCTACGGTAAGCGCGTAGAGCATTTCACCCATCACCAGAGGCTGGGACCCGATCCGGCTGTTGCCCGCCCGGGTCCGTGCTTCGAGCGCCCCGTTGAACACATTGAATCCATGCAGGTAGCCTTCCAGGTCGCCAACCATTACGTGTGCGGAAAACAGCGCCGGACGGGAAAGGTCACGGTATCCGAGCGGGTCGGCGCTCCACAGGGGTGTTCCGCCGGTACGGGCGTGGGCGCTTACTTTGCCGTCCTCGCTGACCGAGTAGACATTGTTCGTGTCCACAACCAGGCCGTTGTAGCCGGAAAATTCGCGTGACCAGAGTAATTCCCCCGACTCGGCCGCCACCGATGTCAGCAGGCCGTTGTAGCCTGCCACGTAGACATCACTTCCCACTACCTGTACTTCACCGTTCAGATCAACCAGGCGTTCCAATTCGTTGCGGCCCGCCGGCGCCGCCAGGGGGACGTCCCAGGTTTTTGTCCCGTCGGTCTGCTGATACGCTGTCAGGCGCCCGTTGTCGAATCCGCAAATGACCAACTGCGCCCGCAATACCGGCGCCGAAGTACCTCGCAGGCTCAGTCTGGGCATGCTTTGGGAGACCGACCAAAGCTCCTGTCCGGTAGTCAGACTGAACGCGTAAAGGAAACCGTGTACCGTACGCACGAACAGCCGCCCGCCGCCGATGGCCGGAGCCGCAAGGACTTCGCCTTTGACGTAGCCGCGCCATTCCTCTGAGCCGGTAGAAGCGTTCAGCACGACTATCCAGCCGCCTGAAGATGCAACGGCTACCCGGTTTTCGCCAACTGTCGGGCCGGCAGAGAGTCTGAGTTTGGTTTCCCGCTGCCAACGGCGATTGCCGTTTTCCGCATCGAATGCGTGGATGTCGCCATCCACGGACGCAGCGTAGATTCTGGAGCCATCGCCGTCCAGACGCAGAGCCAGCCTGAGTTCTCCGCCGCCGTCTCCAACCTTGGCCGTCCATACCCGCCGTATCCGGAACTGTTCGCTGAACTCCTCGAGTTCGCTCGGTTGGCGCGCCTCATCTTCGTCATCGCCCCCGAATATGCCGCAACCGGCGGCGGGCAAGGCCGCTACCGCAAGGGCCACCGCCATTCTGCAGGCTCTCCAGGTCACTCTTGCATTCAACAAGCCGGGAAAGAGGGCTTCCAGCCCTCGGCCTGGGGACGAGGGCATCCAGCCCTCGGCTTGGGAAAGAGGGCTTCCAGCCCTCGGCCTGGGAACGAGGGCTTTCAGCCCTCCGCGAGGGCAGGATGCCCTCGTTCCCAAGCGTGTTCCCAGCGCGTCAGCGCGGCGGCGCTTGCTGCGAATACTCATATCTTTACAAACCCGTGTCATTCCTGTTCCGGAGGCCCTTGGTCCGCTTCAGGCGCCGCGTCCATCTCCAACGCTGGTTCAGTTTCGGCAGCTTGGCCGGGACCATCCTCCTGGTCTTCCCCCGCGGAAATCCCTGCCGCGCCAAGGTGGTCGAGTTTCAGGCGGATCAAGCCGGCATTAGCTTGCCCGGTGTGTTCCAGCGCTGCCTGATATGCGGCCCGGGCCTCTTCGATCTGTCCCAGCGCCTGGTGCAGATCACCCCGCATGTCGTCAGTCAAATGCTTCCAGGCCGGAGAATGGGCCTCCGCTTCCAGCACTTCCAGCCCTTGTTCCGGGAGATCCATGTACAGATACACCCGCGCCAGGCGCAGGCGCGCCAGTTGCCGCAGGTCCCCGTCACCGGAAGTTGCAATCAGGCTCTTGAGTTCCTCCGCCGCCAGGGAAGGCTGAGTGGTATCGACATATTGCTTGGCCATCCGCAAACGAGCGTGATCCGCATAACCGCTGCCCTCGAAGTCGGCGACGATACGCTGCTGCAATTCCCTCGCGGAATCGGGGTTGCTTGATTCCAGCGCGGCCTCGAACTCTGCATACAGTTCAGAGGCTTCTGCGGCTTGCCCCGCCTTGTGATCCTGCCATTGAGCGTAGCCGAAGTAGCCCCCCAGGCCCAATGCCACCGCCACGATCGCGGGTGGGGCGTACTCGCGGATCCAGCCGCGAACCCGCGCGGCCTGCTGTTGATCGGTAAGGAATTCATCCATGACCGTGAATTGTACGTTCGACGCGGGCCTGAAGGACACGGGTAATCTCTGTAAGCGGGATATTCTCCTGCTCGCTCTCCTGGCGCAGATCCTTCAAGCCTGCGACTCCTTCGCCAATTTCACGCTCGCCGATGACCAGCGCAAATCGGGCCCCCGACTTGCTTGCGTGGCGCAGTTGAGCGCGGGCGCCGCCGCCGCCGCAGTGCATCTCCACCTGCACTGCGGGACATTCATCACGCAGTCTCTCCGCCAACTCAAGGCCGGCCTGCTGCACCTCAATCCCGCCAAGCAATACCAGGTAGGCCTTGGCCGGCCGGGCAGAAATCTGCAAAGACGCCAGTTCCAACAGCCGTTCAACCCCCATGGCCCAGCCAATTGCCGGTGTAGGCGGACCGCCGAGCTGCTCCACCAGCCCGTCATAGCGGCCGCCCGCGCACACCGCATTTTGCGCCCCCAGCCTGTCGGTCAGGAATTCGAATACGGTCCTGCTGTAGTAGTCCAGCCCCCGGACCAGCCGCGGATTGACCTTGAACGGCAAGCCAATGGCCGACAGCAGCGACTGCAGTTCGGAAAAATGCTCTGCGGAATCGGCCTCAAGGAACTCGGCGAGATCCGGAGCGTCGGCAATCAATCCGGCCATTTCCGGATTCCGGCTGTCCAGAATGCGAAGCGGATTGGCGCCCAGCCGCTGCCGGCTGTCGCCATCCAGTGCCTGATAGTGGTCCTGAAAATACTCGCGCAGGCGATCCCGATAGGCCTGGCGGCATTGCGACCCACCGAGGCTATTGATCTCCAGGGTCAGGCCATGCACACCCAGGTTCCGAAAAATGCGGGCCGCAAGCGCGATCAATTCCGCGTCGATATCCGGGCCTGCATAGCCGATGGCCTCGGCGTCAAACTGATGGAATTGCCTGAGGCGGCCCCGCTGCGGCCGTTCCCGCCGAAACATCGGGCCGACGCACCAGAAGCGATGACGGCCACGATGCAATCCATGCTCCAGGGCGGCTCGTACGATACCGGCGGTGGCCTCCGGGCGCAGCGTGATGTTGTGGCCCTTGCTGCCCTCCAGGGTGTACATCTCCTTTTGCACAATGTCCGTGAATTCGCCCACCGATCGTTGGTAGAGTTCGGTATGCTCCAGAACCGGCACGCGGAACTCGCGGTAGCCGCCGGCCTCCAGCGTCGTGCACACAACATCCTCGGCGAATCGCCAGACAGCGGCATCGCCGGGCAGCAAGTCGCGTACGCCGCGAACTGATTGCACGGACCTTCCGGTCATGTGCCGCCTCCGATAACGCTGACAGACGCTAGTGTCGCGTCACGACACTAGTCCGAGAACCACGCCAGGATGACGTCACCCCAGAACTGGTAGGCAACCAGGCAAACGGCCGTAACTACCAATATCCATGTCACCAGCTTCAAGCGGCCCCAGCGCTGGACCCGAGAGGGCACCAGCCCCACCCTGGCGGGTAGCCGGTCCCAATCCGGATACTTCCTGCGGTAGTCGGTCACCAGGTTATCCGCGGCGATACTCAGAAGCTTGCAGTAGCAGCGCAGATGTCCGACCACGTGGGCGTGGGCGCCGAACATCTCGATTTGTCCGGACTCCAGGGCGTTCACGGCGTCCGTGGATAACCTCAATTCCTGGGCCACATCCTCCACGGTGATCATCTGGGCCCGGCGCGCGGACTGCAATCGTTCGCCGTAGGAACCGGCCGGATTCTGGGTGGGATCTGGCATCTCAACAACTCTCCTGGTCAATTGTGCGCCCCAAGGCGTTCAAGGAGCAACCGCGCCGGTTTGTGCCGCGGATCAAGCTCCAGCGCGCGCCGGAACCACCGCTCCGCGTTGGCGCGATCTTGCGGTAGCTCACAAAGGCCGCAGTTAGTGTAGACCTCCGCCCGGCGATCGGCCGATGCCTCCCTTGCCGCCCGCTTGAGCACTTCGAGTCCCTGACGAGCGTTTCCGGCCTGACGGCACTGGAACACTCCGAGACTGTTCAGGGCTTCAACATCCCTCGGCGCCAGGCGCACCGCCCGCCGATAGTGAGCCTCGGCGCCGGCGGCATCATTCAGACTCTCGAAAACCATGCCCAGAACCCGATGCGCTTCGGACGAACCAGGATCCTGCCGGGTAGCCCGGGTCAGCTTGTCGCGGGCGAGTTCCAGGCGGCCCTGGCCCAGGTAGGAGGCGCCCAGCTCCAGATTCAAGGCCGCGGCCTGCGGATTGCCGACCATCCCCGCCTGACAACCCGAAGCCAGCACGGCAAACAGAATAGCGCCTGCCGGTTTCACGCCCGGGCCCGCATCTCGACCGGCACGCTCATCCCGTTCAATACCGTGCCCCGCAACTGGCCGCAGGCCGCGTCGATATCTTCACCGCGCGTCTTGCGGGTGATCGTCATCACGCCGGCGTCCAGCAGCGTTTGCCGAAAGCGGTCGATTACATCGCGCCGGGAACACTTGAACGGCGCTCCCTTGACCTCGTTGTACGGTATGAGGTTGAGCTTGGCCGGGCGGTCGCGCAACAGTCGGGCAAGCGCCCTTGCCTGGTGTGGCTGGTCGTTCACTCCATCCAGCATCACATATTCAAAGGTCACTTCGCGGCTGTCCGTTTCCCGCGCGTATTCCCAACAAGCATCCAGCAACCCACCGAGAGGGTAGCGTTTGTTCAAGGGCACCAGGTAATTGCGCAATTCATCATTCGGCGCGTGCAGGGAAAGGGCAAGCGCGACGCGCGACACCGTGCTCAGCTTGCGGATACGGGGAGTGATTCCGCTGGTGCTCAAGGTGACGCGCCGTCTGGATAGACCCAATCCCAGGTGATCGACAAAGATCGAAGCTGCACGGGTTACTTCGCGAAAATTGGCCAGCGGCTCGCCCATTCCCATAAACACAATATTGGTGATCGACCGGCCCTCGGGCTCCAGCTCGTGGCGGGCAATCAGGGTTTGCGCCACGATTTCGCCGGCGCTCAGATTCCGGCTGAAGCCCATTTGCCCGGTGGCGCAGAACGGGCAGTTCACCGCGCAACCCACCTGGGAGGACACGCATAAGGTTCCGCGGCCGGACTCGGGAATAAAAACGGTCTCGATTACCTGCCCGCCGCCTACGTCCAGCAGCCATTTGCGGGTGCCGTCCTCGGAGTTCCGGCGCTCGAGTATTTCCGGCAAATCCAGGCCGGCCGTGACCGCCAGCGACTCGCGCAAGGACAAAGTCATGTCGGTCATCCGGTCCGGCTCCAACACACCGTGGTGATACAACCACCGCATCAACTGCCGCGCCCGAAAAGCAGCTTCGCCGTGCGACACGAACCAATCTTCCAGTTCGCCGCGCGGCAAACCCAGGAGTGAAGTGCTATTAGGCATTAACTCTCAGTGAGAATGCAGGTCGCCACGTTGGAAGAAAAAGTCGATTTCCTCCCTGGCCGTCGCGGGGCCGTCGGAACCATGAACGACGTTGCGTTCCACGCTCTCGCCGTAATCGGCTCGAACGGTCCCTGCGGCAGCGTTTGCGGGGTCGGTAGCCCCCATCAATTCGCGATTGCGCTGGATTGCGTCGTCACCCTCCAGAACCTGCACCATTATGGGGCCGGAGATCATGTAGGCCACCAGGTCGTCATAGAAGGGCCGCTCCCGATGCACCTGGTAGAACCGGCGTGCTTGCTGCTGGTCAAGGCATAGCATGCGAGCCGCAATAACCTGCAAGCCCGATGCCTCGAAGCGCTTGTAAATCTCTCCGATAAGGCCCCGAGCCACACCATCCGGTTTGATGATGGACAAAGTCCGCTCGCTCATACGGTAAAACTCTCTCCACAGCCACATTCACCCGTGGCATTGGGGTTGGAGAATACGAACTGCTCGTTCAAGTCCTTCTGAATGAAATCGACTTCGGTTCCCTCCAGCAGGGGCAGCGACTCGCGCGCCACAACTATGCTCAGCTCATTTTGCTTCATCACCACATCTTCGCTGTTTACTTCGTCGGCGTAATCGAGAACATACGAGTACCCCGAGCACCCGGTCTCGGTAACGCCTACGCGCAACCCCACGCCACTACCCCGGCGGCGTAGATACTCCAGCACCCTTGCTTCCGCGCGGGGCGTAAGGCATAAAGTCATGAGTTCACCTCGATAACTACAAATCGGGCTAATTATCCCCGCCCCGCAGGCAGGCTTGCAAGGCGTCCTCTGCAAATAACAGCAGCGAGCGTGCTTCCGGTGGCGTTTTGAGCGCCGCGTTGAGGTTTTGCACCCATTCAGCAACCACCAATTGCCTGCCGCAGCGCTTCAGGGCGTCGGCCCCATTATGGGCCGCGGCCTGGAGGATCGGCGGACCAAGTACCCGAACACCTGTTTCCACCACCGAATTTCCATCCCAGCGCGCCTCAAGGCGAACCCAGGTACCTGCACTGCGGCGGCCGGCCTCACCCCTTGTGATTCGGCCGGAACCGCCCTGCAAGGCGGGGCTATTCTCTGCCAGAGCACGTAAAGCAGACACTGCTGTTCCAAATATCTGAATAACGCTGTCTGCTTCTGCTTCTGTAGTAAAACGTCCCATGCTGAACCGCACGCTGCTGGCGGCCTCCATTGGCGAACGCCCAAGGCACCGCAAGATCGCCGATGGCTCTTGCTGCGGCCTGGAGCACGCCGAGCCCTGCGAGAAGACAACGCCCTCAAGCTGGTTTACCAGGCTACTACCCTCTACCCCCGCAACGCTTACGCTGACAATCCCCGGCGCACGCGGTGCTTCCGCTCCGTTGAGCAGAACGTCCCCGGATTGCTCAAGACCCCGCCAGAGACGATCCCTCAGGGCCCTGATTCGGTCGCTCTCTGCGCGCAAATCCTGTTTTGCCAGAGCGCAAGCCACGCCCATTCCAACGATCTGATGGGTCGGCAGGGTTCCAGGACGCACTGAGCGCTGCTGAGCGCCGCCGTACAACAGCGGCTCAATTCGCGGGATTCGCTCCTGGTTGATGCAAAGCGCGCCCGCCCCTTTCGGGCCGTACAACTTGTGCGCGGTCAGCGACAGCAGGTCGATTTTCTGGTCACGCATGTTCAACGGCAGCTTTCCCGCGCTTTGAGCCGCATCGACATGCAGCCAGGCCCCGTGATCACTGCAGATCCGTCCGAATTCAACCACGTCCTGCACTACACCGATCTCGTTGTTTACATGCATCAGGGAGACCAGCACAGTTTCGGGCCGAAGGGCAGACCGCAAGACCGGCGGCGAGATCACGCCGCTGGAATCGGGCTCCAGGCAGGTGACCTCAAAACCCTCCTGCCTAAGCGCCAGGCAGGACTTCAGACCAGCCGGGTGTTCGGTCAGCGCGGTGATGACATGACGCCCCTCCCGGGATCGATAGCGGGCCGCGCCAATGACTCCGAGGCCGATGGACTCAGTCGCTCCGGATGTAAATATGACCTCCGCGGGCGCAACGCCCACCAGACCGGCAACTTCCTCGGCGGCGCGCGCAATCAGATCATTGGCGGCGGCTCCCTCCGCATGATAGGAGGACGGATTGCCATGCGGACCCTGGGATAGCAGCATGCTCATACGCGCCGCCACCCGTGGATCCACCGGCGTGGACGCGGCGTAATCCATGTAAATCGGAGTGGCTTCGGACATTTGGTGCTCAGGCGGCAAGAATTGTGAACAGGACGTTAGGATACCAATTTGTTGGCATTACAATAAGCCGTTTGATGATCACGCGTTTGGGGATTCAACTTGCACGTATTCGATCTCGTTGAGCAAGGCGCCAAGGCCGCAACCGGCCCGAATCCCTGTTCCTCCGTCCGCGGCTTGCTGGACGATTTGTGTTGCAGGCTTGACGAGGTCTACGAAGCGTTGGAATTCTGCGCCTGCGACAGCCTCGAAGAGGCGCCGGACCGCCAGATCTTTTATCGGTCCCCCAATCTAACGATGATGCGAATCTGTTTCTGCCCCGGCTTGCGCACACCGCCCCACGACCATTCCACCTGGGCCGCGATCCTCATGCTGATGGGGCACGAGAAAAACACCCTCTACCGCCGCTGCGGCCGCCACGGACTCGACAAGACCGGCGAAGTCCTGCTCAAGCCCGGCTCGGTCTTCCGGATGAACGTGGATACCATCCACGTGGCCGAGTGCGCCGCCAATGAGCCGGCTGTCGCGCTGCACGTATACGGTGGCGATCTCGATTACCTCCCGCGGCACGTCTGGCACCCGCATACCTACGAGGAATACCCGATGGAAATGGACCGCTACGAGGAATTCTCAAGAATTGCATCGAGCGATATCCAGGCGCGCCCGGATGCGCGCCCCGCTTCTCCCTCGGCATAGTCCAGTCGTTACTCCGTAGTCGCGCGGCTTTGGCCCTGAAGCGCGTGCTCCTGTTCAGCATTCTCAATCCTGCCAACCTGACCAGGTAGTAAATCGCCATGATGCCTTTGCTCAACACCGCCACCGCCGCTGCCCGCCGGGCCGGTGACATGGCCCTGCGGTACGCCGATCGGATTGAGTCCCTGACAGTGCGCAGCAAGAGCCCGAACGAACTGGTCACCGAGGTCGATGAAGCCGCGGAGCGGATCATCATAGAGCACATTAGAACCGGCTACCCCGACCACGCCTTTCTTGGCGAAGAAGGTGGATCGCGCGGTACCAGCGAGTATGAATGGGTCATCGATCCGCTCGACGGCACTACCAACTATGTCCATCGGTTTCCGGTGTTCTGCGTGTCCCTGGCTCTGCGCCACAGGGGTGAATTGAAGCTCGGCGTGATTTATGACCCGCTACGGCAGGAATTGTTCACCTGCACGCGGGGAGGCGGCGCCCGCATGAATGAAAGGCGTATCCGGGTAAGTCGCCAGGAAACCCTGGCCGGCAGCCTGATCGGCACCGGCTTCCCCTACCGGCGCAACCTTGAATGGGTGGACGTGTACATGCGCATGATGCGCCAGGTAATGCGCCGCACCTCGGGACTGCGCCGCGCCGGCGCCGCGGCGCTGGACCTGGCCTACGTGGCGGCAGGACGGCTGGACGGTTTCTGGGAGTTCGGACTCAAGCCCTGGGACATCGCCGCCGGCGCGCTGCTGATTGAGGAAGCAGGTGGCTGGATATCCGGACTGGAAGCGGATACTGATTGCATGACCACGGGACACGTTCTGGCCGGAACGCCCAAGGTCTATACGCGGCTCAAGGAATTATTTGATACTATCTGTAGAGAATCTAGGTGAGATATTGTATTCCCTGATTTTATATCAGGTTACTGCGCCGTCATTTCCAGTTTCTTTCTTGGGGGGCATCAGGTCCATGGTACTGACATCCAGCGCCAGCGCCATGTTGCCGGCGATATAAATGGACGAGTAGGTACCCACGACCACACCGATAATCAGGGCCGCGGAGAACCCTTTCAGGGCCTCGCCTCCAAACAGGAACAGCGCCACCAGCACCAGCAGCGTAGTGAGGCTGGTAATGATGGTCCGGCCAAGCATCTGGTTGACGGATGTATTCATCACGGTTTCCGCGTCGCCGCTGCGGATCCGCCGAAAGTTCTCGCGAATGCGGTCAAACACGACGATGGTGTCATTCAATGAATAGCCGATAACGGCAAGCGCGGCCGCCAGTATGGTTAGATCGAAGGGCAGTTGAAAAACGGAGAACACGCCCAGGATGATGATGACGTCATGCGCCAGCGCGGCAACGGAACCAACCGCGAACTTCCACTGAAAGCGGAACATGACGTAGAGGAGGATCATCAGCAAGGCGAACAGCACCGCCAGGCCGCCGCGTTCGGTTAGTTCCTCGCCAACCTGCGGGCCGACGAATTCCACCCGCCGCAGGTCCACCTGCTTCCCGCCGGCACGCAGCACGCCAAGTATCTTTTCGCCCTGCCCCTTGGCGTCCACACCCTCGCGCGGAAGGATCCGGATCAGCACGTCGCGGGCGGCGCCGAAATTCTGCACCTGGGCATCGCCGTACTTCGCTCCCGCCAGCTGAGAGCGAATGGCGCCGAGGTCTGCGTCGGTTTCATAGCCGACTTCCAGCAGGACTCCGCCGGTGAAATCAATCCCCATGTTGAGCCCGCGCCAGCCCAGGGATGCAATGGAAATAATCACCAGCGCCACAGAAATAGCCGTGGCGATCCGGCGGCGGCCGAAAAAGTCGATGTCGCGGCGCATGTGCAACAGTTCCATGCTTACACCGCCAGGCGGCTGAGCCGCCGCCTCCCGTAGACAAGATTAACTACCGCGCGGGTGCCCACAATCGCAGTGAACATGGACATGAGGATGCCCAGCGAGAGCGTTACGGCGAAGCCCTTGATCGGCCCGGTCCCGAACGTAAACAGCACCACCGCTGCGATCAAGGTGGTGATATTGGCGTCCGCAATCGTAACCAGGGCCTTTTCGTAACCCGCGCGGATGCTGGCCTGTGGAGAGTTTCCATTGCGCAGTTCTTCGCGGATACGCTCGAAGATCAGCACGTTGGCGTCTACCGCCATACCGACCGTAAGAACAATGCCCGCGATGCCCGGCAAGGTCAATGAAGCCTGCAGCAAAGAGAGCAGCGCCACGACCAACACGAGATTGGCGCCGAGCGCCAGGGTGGCGATCAATCCAAACACCCGGTAGTAAATACTGATGAACACCACCACCAGGAGCAGCCCGACAGCGATGGCGCGCATACCCTTGTCGACATTGTCCTGGCCAAGAGACGGCCCAACAGTTCGCTCTTCGACCTTGAAGATCGGCGCCTCGAGTGCTCCGGCCCGAAGCAGCAAAGCAAGATCACGCGCTTCCACAACGTTCAGCCCGGTAATCTGGAAGCGACTCGAGAACACGCCCCGAATGTTGGCTACATTGATTACCTTTCGGTACTCGCGAGTGACGTCTTCGCCCCTTTCATCCTGCTCGCGCTTCTCTTCAACGAAGACTACCGCCATGGGCTTTTGCAGATTGTCCTGGGTGGCGTCCAGCATGGCGTCCGCGCCCCGGCCATCGAGAGTCACATGCACTGCCGGCAGTCCGTCTTCCGAGAAGCCTTGGCGGGCGTCCACAAGCTGTCCGCCGGCGGCGATTATCGCTCGCCTGACGAGTACAGGCTGACCTTCCTCAAACAGCAATTCGCAACCGATCGGCGCGCGGCCCAGGCGCGCCGCCTCGATCTCATTCTCTTCATAGCAGACCAGGTGAAATTCCACCGTAGCGGTTGAACCCAGGATGCGCGAAGCTAGCGCCGGGTCCTGGACGCCCGGCAGCTGGACCACAATGCGCTCCTGCCCCTGCCGCTGGACTACCGGCTCGGCGACGCCCAATTCATTCACGCGGTTACGCAGGATAGTGATGTTCTTGGTAATGGCGTTGTCGCGCAGTTCCTGCAGGCGCGCATCGTTCAGCACCGCAGTAATCCAGGCGCCCTCGCCGGTAACGCCCGATTCGTATTCCAAGTCGGGTTCCAGGTCGGCGAGTAGCTCTTCGGCCCGCTCAAGATCCTCAGCTTGTCGCAGCTCAATCCGCACCCGGTCCTCAAGGGCCTGCGCCGTGCGCCGTATGCCCTCATCCCGAAGACGCCGGCTGAAATCATTCGCATAGCCTTCAAGCCGCTTGCGCACGACTTTCCCGCTATCCACCTCAAACAGGAAATGCACGCCACCCTGCAAGTCCAGACCCAGGCTCATGGGCTGAAGGCCCAGGGCCGCAAGCCAGTCGGGAGTGCGGGGCATGAGAGTGAGCGCGAACACGTAGTCGGGCCCAAGCTTCTCACGCAATAAGTCGCTGGCGCTAAGCTGCGTGTCCACGGAATCGAAACGAATCAGCATGGAGTCTTCGCTTTCCTGCACGCCAAGATGCTCGATTCCGGCTAGAAACAGCGCTTGGCGGGCGGCGTCAACCTCCACTTCAAGGATTTCACGCTGGTCTTTCCGCGATATCTGCACGGCAGGATCGTCGCCATAGATATTCGGCAGCGCGATCAGGCCGCCGCCGACCACGGCGAAGAGCACGAGCAGATTTTTCCAGAGAGGATAGCGGTTCATGTGGGAACGGGCGCCGGCGCGCCCGGGCAACAGTCAGATGCTCTTGATGGTGCCCTTGGGAAGTACTGCACTCACGCTGTGGCGCTGGACTTTCACCTGCACTTCCTTGGCTACCTCCAGGGTCACAAACTGATCCGCAACGTCGGTAATGCGGCCCACTATGCCACCGGAGGCCAGCACTTCGTCGCCTGCCGCCAGGCTGGCCACCAGTGCCCGGTGTTGCTTGGTGCGCTTGGATTGCGGGCGGATCACCATGAAATACATGACCCCGAAGATCAGCACCATGGTGAAAATCATCGGCAGCATACTGGTAGATTCGCCCCCTTGCTGGGCCCAGGCCGGGGAAATCAGAATGTCGAGAAGCATGGCTGAAGGGTCCGTTGGTGACTCAAACTTGGGCGCAAATTATCGCACATTCCGGCGCCGGGAACGAGGGCAACGCTGGGAACAAGGGCATCCTGCCCTCCACGCTGGGAACGAGGGCATCCTGCCCTCCACGCTGGGAACGAGGGCATCCTGCCCTCGACGCTGGGAACGAGGGCATCCTGCCCTCGACGAGGACAAGATGTCCTCGTTCCCAGGCAGGTAGAGATCGCCTACAGGTCGTAGGGCGAGAACTGCCCGAGGCCGCCGGCTTCGATGGATTCCCGCAGGCGCCGCATCAAGCTCAGGTAGAAATGCAGGTTGTGCAGGGAGTTCAGGCGCAGGCCCAGTGTTTCTCCGCATGTATCCAGATGGCGCAGGTAGGCGCGGCTGTAATTGCGGCAGGTAAAGCATTCACACCCCGGGTCGATTGGCTCGGGGTCGTTGCGGTAGCGTTGATTGCGGATACGTATAGGCCCGCGGCGGGTAAACAATTGCCCGTTGCGCGCATTGCGGGTGGGCATGACACAATCGAACATGTCCACTCCCAGGCGCACCGCCTCTACTATGTCTTCGGGCTTGCCTACACCCATGAGGTAGCGCGGTTTGCGCTCCGGCATGTGCCCGCATAGCGCCTCGAGCACGGCGCCGCGCAAGTCGGCGCTTTCGCCGACCGACAGGCCACCTATGCCGAGTCCCGGAAAGTCCAGTTCTTCCAGCCGTTCCAGGGATTCGCGGCGAAGATCGGGGTACATGCCCCCCTGTACGATGCCGAACACGGCTTCGCCGCCTTTTTCCGCATTGAATGACTCCCTGGAACGCGCCGCCCAGCGCATCGAACGCAGCATGGAGCTGCGGGCCTGTTCCTGATCGGCGGGATACGGCGTGCATTCGTCCAGAACCATTTGCACATCGCTGCCCAGTCGCGCCTGGACCTGCATGCAGGTCTCGGGGTCCAGGTGCACGGGCGATCCATCGATCGGCGAGCGTAATTCCAGACCCTGTTCGCTAATTCCCCTTCCCTTGGCCAGGCTGAACGCCTGAAAACCGCCGGAATCGGTCAGGATCGGTCCCTGCCAGCGCCCGAACTCATGCAAACCGCCCATTTCCTCAACCAGTTTCTCTCCGGGCCGCAGCATTAAATGAAAGGCGTTGGCCAGGATCATTTCGGCCCCGAGTTCAGCTAAGTCTTCCACCGAGACCGCACGCACGGCGCCGTACGTGCCAACCGGCATGAACGCCGGAGTGTTCACTGCGCCGCGCTTGAACACAAGGCGCCCACGCCGGGCGGTCCCGCAGGTGGCCGTGATTGAAAACTTCACCCGGCCCCCTCGCCACGCTCAAGCAGCATGGCGTCGCCGTAGCTGAACAGCCGGTAGCGCTGCCGAACCGCATGCCGATACGCGTTCAGCACCGGTTCACGGCCCGCAAAGGCGCACACGAGCATGAGCAGGGAGGATTCCGGCAAATGGAAGTTGGTCACCAGCAGGTCCACCACCTGAAACTTGAAGCCGGGCATGATAAAGAGTCGTGTCTCACCCTTGAACGGTTTTAGCTCTCCATGCCGCGCCGCGGTTTCCAGGGCGCGGGTTACGGTCGTTCCCACAGCGCATACGCGTCCACCGAATTCGCGGCATTCCTGGATCTTCCGGCACACGCTCGCGGATACATGCAAAAACTCGGCGTGAAGCTCAGCGCGCCGTAACTGCTCTTTGCCTACCGGTTTGAATGTGCCCGCTCCAACGTGAAGGGTGATGCGCGACACGCCTACTCCTTTCTCCTCAAGGGCGCGCAACAGGGCCTCTTGAAAATGCAGTCCCGCGGTGGGCGCCGCGACCGCACCGGAATGTCTGGCGAAAATGGTCTGATAGTCCTCGCGGTCCGCAGGCCGGTCCCCACGCCGGATATACGGCGGTAGCGGCACATGACCGTGGCGCTGCAGATGGGGCACGAGTTCGCACTCGAACTCCAACACGAAAAATGCATCCCGGCGGCCGGCGACCCGGGCCCGCGCTCCACCCTCGAACAGCAATTCCTGGCCTGAACGCAGCGACCGGTTGGCGCGCAATTGCACCAGCGCGCAATTGTGATCGAGCAGGCGCTCCAGCAGCATTTCGATCCTGGCGCCGCTTTCCTTGTGACCAAACAACCGCGCAGGAAGCACCGCGGTGTCGTTAACAACCACCAGATCACCTGGCCGAAGCAAGCGCGGCAGGTCAACGAACAGTCGATCATGCAGCCCCCCCGCCGCCGAAAGATGCAACAGCCGGCTTGCGCCCCTCCGCGTGAGGGGTTGTTGCGCGATCAGTTCTTCCGGCGCGTGGTAGGTAAAGTCTCCGGCTTCCACGCGCGAATTGTAGTAAAAGTGCTTGCGCGGAAAAAAACGGGAACGAGTGCGCCGCTCCTTCCTGGGACCGAAGGCGTCCCACCCTCGACGAGGGCAAGATGCCCTCGTTCCCTTTGCTGAGGGAGAAGTCCTAGGTAGTCTCAGGGGCCAAAATCACCTCACGCGGGAGTGGAGGTACCAGTAATGGCGCCCCAGGAGGCATCAAGCGCCCCCGGGGGCCCTCCTGGGACCGCTCAGGCAACTCGAAGCTGACTGCCTTGCGGCGCTTGTGCCGCAGCACTTCAAGCTCGACTTTCTCACCAGGTTCATAGGAACGAAGAATGCGCGTAGCGTGGCGGGCATCCTTGAACTCACGCCCGCCGATTTTCTGGATTACATCGCCATCTTCCAGCGCCACATCTTCGTCGTGCGGCGCCCTCACCACCAGCAATCCGTGCTCGGCGCCAAAGTACTCGCCCATTGCAGGCGTCAGTTCCGTGATCTGCAACCCTCCCAGCCTCCAGGCCATGTCGTAGAACGCCAGGGGTTCCGGAGCGCCACGGCGGATGCGCACTATCCTGCGTTCCTGCCCGTCGTCATCCACGTCAACTGAAACGTCGACATTCTCGTTCGAGCCACTCCAACTGCTCATGTTGCGCGCCCAATCCTGAATCCGCCTTGCCATACGAATGCCACGCTCACCCGTCATATCCGCAACCAATTGTTCCCACGAGCTCGTGGTGACCTGCACCTCAAGCTCGTCTTCGCCACGCCGGTATCCGATCGACACTTCACTGCCCGGCTCAACTTCGGCCAGCACCTCGCGAAGCCGGTGGAACGACTTCCGGCCGCTGTCCGCTGCCAGCGGTTCGCCATTGATCGTCGTCAACAGGTCTCCCGTTCGCAAACCAGCTTGATCGGCAGGACCGCCCGGCGAAACGGAAGTCAGTTTGAGTCCTTCAACGGCGTCCTCTGGCAAACTGAAAGAACTGATTCCCAGGCGCGCGCCTCTTGCTTGCACCTGCAGCATGATTCGTTGCTCCCCATCAGGGAAAGCTAGTCTCATGGCGTGAGTTTCCTCAACGCCCTCCTCGCGTGGTTGGGCCTGTAGAGCGCACGGGGCGATTATCAAAGTGAGTAATGACGTTGCCACTAGTTGTTTCATACTTATTGTCTCCTGTCCTGTTCCCGGATCGTTAGAAATCCGCATACATGAAGCCTGCCTGAGCAGCTTCGGCGCGCCGCAGCGAATACAAATCGTCCATGAGCATGGCCCGCTCCTGCATCAGCCTGCGGGGAACGGACCGATCATCCGAGTTGCGCGAAGCCGGGATGAAGCCCTCATCCAGCAGCGCGATCTGGTCCTCCAGCTCCGTAAGCAAGCCGAAGGCATCCACTTCCAGCACGCGACCCGGCTGGCTCAGCACGGGAAGCGTCCGCAGGCGCTCTTCCTGAAACCGGGAAAAGGCGATCAGCGCATCCATGTCCATCTGCGCGACTTGCTCCTCCAGCGCCACCGTGCCTCCGGCCATCAACTCGTCGCCGGCCGTGGCGCTCTCGGGAAAAGTCCCTCTCAGTTGGGCGTCGACGTCTCCGCCGGTATCCGGCGCGCCGAAAAACACCCCGGCGCCGAGCCGCAAACCAACTACGGCCACCGCAATGCTGGCGGCCACAGCCAGCCTGCCGCCCCAATAGCGGCGTCGCTGCACGCTTGACTGTTGCTCCGCCTCATAGCGATCCAGCACACGCTTCCAGCCGCCGTCCCGGGCGCTCTTCTGCGGCAGGGACCGCAGAGCCGCGGCAATTTCAGCCTCGGTCTTCGGGTTCTCTTGCAAGAGGTTGCTACTGCTCATGTGCGCTCCTTCAGGCAATCATCGCCTGCCGAACCGGTTGCGGGGCAGGCTGCACGGAAGGCCCAAGGCGCTCCCGCAGCCGCTTGTGCGCGCGCGCCAGCTGCGATTTGGAAAAGCTACGGGTCTTGTTCATCATTTCGGCGATTTCCTCATGCGTAAAGCCCTCCACGTCATGCAGCCACACGACTGCGCGAGCCGTGGGCGACAAGAGGGCCAGCGCCGCCTCCAGATCCATGGCCAGTTCAGGCGTTTCCTCATTGGCCGGAATCTCGAACGTACCGTCCTCGCCGACAATTTCGGAGAACAGCTGCCTGCGGCGGGTCCAGGCTGAGCGCATGTACATCAGGCACCGGGACACGGCAATACGTCGAATCCAGGTGGCCAGGGAGGCTTCTCCCCGAAACTTGGCTATGCCTCGCAGCACTTCCACAAAACTCTCCTGAAGAATGTCCTCGGCTACCACCCTCGAGCCGGTCATTCGCAACGCGAGCGTGAACACCGGGCCGGAAAACTGGCGGTAGATGATCTCGTGCGCCTTCATGTCGCCACGCTGGGCGCTGCGCACGAATGCCGGATCAATGGTCTTGTTGGCAAAACCCGACATGCCTAGATAGATGCGATTCCCGTGCTAAAGGTTGCAGAACAGGACACTAGTGTATCCTTCCGTTCCGGCGCCGGGATGGCGGAATTGGTAGACGCACCGGACTCAAAATCCGGCGGGGTAAAACCCGTGCGAGTTCGAGTCTCGCTCCCGGCACCATCCGAAATCGGAACTATTACCCTTCTTAAACGCGAAAATACTCCCTGCGGAAACACCTTTGCCAGCGCCTCCGAATAAGTTCTGCGGCCAATGCGGCGCCCCGGTAAAGCGCAGCATTCCCCCGGGGGAGGACCGCGAGCGGGAAGTGTGCCCGGTTTGCAACTTCGTGCATTACCGCAACCCCATCCCGGTTGTCGGCTGCGTAGCCGAACACGAAGGACGTATTCTCCTGTGCCGCCGCGCCATTGACCCAAGGCTGGGCTATTGGACCGTTCCCGCCGGCTACATGGAGATGAACGAGACCCTGGAAGAGGCTGCCCTCAGGGAAACCCGCGAGGAAGCCTGTGCCGAAATCCGCCTGGGCGAGCTTTTTTCGATCGTGGACCTGCCGCGCGCCGGACAGGTGCACTTCTTCTTCCGGGGTGAAGTGATAGACGGCAAGTTCGCGCCCGGCCTGGAGTCGCTCGAGACCCGCCTTTTTACGCCAGGCGAAATCCCCTTCGAGGCTATCGCTTTTCGAAGCGGCATAATCGCGCTGCGCCGCTACCTGGACGGCTCCGGCAACGGATTGATGCTGGACGCGGTGCACCCCGACGCCCAGAATTGATTATCATTAGGAGGTTAGGTAAACGACCGACGCAACACTACGCCAATGACTTTTCTGGTTCTCGAAAGCTGCATTAAGTGCAAATTGATGGATTGCGTGGAAGTCTGTCCGGTGGACTGCTTTCACGAAGGCCCCAATATGCTCGTAATCGACCCCGAAGAGTGCATCGATTGCACCCTGTGCGAGCCGGAGTGTCCGGTTGACGCGATCGTGTCCGAGGATGAGATTCCGCCGGGCCAGGAGGATTTCCTGGAACTCAACGCGGAATTGTCGCAAGGCTGGCCGGTAATCACCGAAGCCGGCGAGCCGCCTCCCGACGCCGACGAGTGGCGCGAGGTACCGGAAAAGCTCCAATACCTGGAGCGCTGAGTCCGCCTTCGCGCCAACCGAAGACACTTGCATGGAACAATCCTGGGAACGAGGGCGTCTCGCCCTCGACGAGAGCCTGTCCCCGACGCTGATCGGGGAGCAGGATTCCCTCGCTCCCAGCGTGTTCCCAGCGTGTTCCCTGCGTGCCAGCGCCGCGGCGCCCGCTGCGAGAGCTCCTCAAATCCAGCCAGAGTTACCGATAGTTCCACGGCAACGTTATCGGGCATCCTCCAGCCAGTTAATTCACAATCATTGAAACGTCGTAACGGCCGATATTTCTGTCTTGGGTAAGCAGAATCAGGCTGGAGAGTTGGGCTTGCGCAATCAGCATGCGGTCGAATGGGTCCCGATGGTGCATGGGCAGTTTGGCATAAGCCTCAAGGTGCGCGACTTCCACAGTGACTATGTGGTAGTCGCTGGCCACAATGCGATAGAAATCAGCCGGTACCTCCAGTTTTCCGATTGAGGCCTTGATTGCACATTCCCACAGTGTCGCCACGCTGACGTAAAGCTCATTGTCAGCCGATTGAAGAATCGCCAACACATCTCTCGATAGATTACCCGGCGCGGCGCGAGCCCATAGCAAAATATGGGTATCGAGCAGATATCTCATTTGGAATCCGCAAGGCCGAGTGCCTCTGCAATCTCGGGAGGCCAGCGGTCAAAATCATCTGCTATCCGAACTTGGCCTTCCAAGTCGCCGATTCTCGGAACGTTGCGCCTAGGTTCGTAGCGGCTAATCCTGACTGCCGGCCTTCCCATCCGGGTAATAACAAACTCCTCGCCATCAACCGCCTTCTTGACGATTTCCGACAGGCGCGCCTTGGCGTCACTGAGTGTAAGCATCAATTCCATCCGTTCACTCCTTTGCATAGTCTGACCAAGTCAGACTATAGAGGAGAGCACGGATTTTTTCAACCCTTACCCTTTACACTCCTCTCACCTACACGCCGCGTCGCTAAGACGCAGCTCGGCGCTCATCCTCTTACCATGATCAGGAATTTTTCTTATTCGGCTTGCTGCTCCTCGTTCAATATGGCGGCCAGGCGGGCCGGCTGCACATAGCCCGGAATCAGGCGGCCGGTCGAGGTAACCAGCGCCGGGGTCCCGGACAGGCCGATGTCCGCGCCCAGTTCATAGTGCCGCTTGACAGATACTGAATCGCATTCGCGTTCCGGCGTAAATCCGCCCGTCTTGGCCCGGGTCAGGGCAGCGGAGCGGTCATCGGCGCACCAGATGGACTGCATGGTGGTCCAGGTATCGGAATCCGGGCCGGAGCGCGGGAAAGCCAGGTAACGCACACCGATTCCCAGCCGATGGTAGTCGGCCATCTGCTGGTGCAGCCGCCGGCAATAGCCGCAATCCACGTCGGTAAACACGAGTAGTTCGTGCTGGGTGTCTTCGGGAAGAAAATCCAGCGTGTCCCATTCATCCAGGCTCGCCATCAGTTCACGCCGCAATTCCGCACGCCTCTCCTCCGACAGGTTGGTGCCGGTGGAAACATCCTGAAGATCCCCCGAGCCCAGGAAAGCAAAGCGCCCGGTGGCGTCCACGTATGCCAGCCGATAGCCAAAACGCATTTCATACACGCCAGGCAAGGGCGTTGTGCGGACCTCGTCTACGCTCGCGTATTGCTCCTTAAGGTGGGCGATATCGGCTTCCGCGTTACTGGAATCGTCGGAATAGAGTGCAATGGGAACCAGCAGCAACATGGCCGGCGCAATTTTTCGCAGTAATTTCATTCGCATTCTTCACCTGCCGAATTGTCGGATAATTATAGGTTGTGCGGTCCGTGTGGCGGTCGGGCTTGTTGTGTGTGGTGCGTTGGGCTACGGGGGTTGAGGGCTGGAAGCCCTCGTTCCCAGGGGGGAGGGCTTCGCTGGGAGCACTCGCCGCGGGTACCGCTGTGCTGATGCATAGGGAACACGCTAGGAGCGAGGGCATCTTGCCCTCGTCGAGGGCTGGAAGCCCTCGTTCCCAGGGGGGAAGCCCTCGTTCCCAGGGGGAGGGCTTCCTGCGCTCGCGGTTCAGGAAGCCAAGGCTTTGTCCTGGTCGGGAATACCCAGGCCATCACGGCGCAGCAGCATGATCTCGTCGCGCAGCGACGCAGCCTCCTCGAATTCCAGGTCCTGCGCATGCCGATACATGCGCTTCTCGAGTTGCTTGATCTTCTTCATCACCTGTTCCGGCGTCAGTGCACGGTATTCGGACATCCGCTCCGCAACCCTCCGCGCCGGTCGCCGCCGGCTGCGTCCCCTGACTACCGCGCCCTCCATGATATCGGCCACGTCCTTCTGAATTCCGCGCGGCTCGATGCCCCACTCCCGGTTGAATTCCAGCTGTCTGCCGCGGCGGCGGTTGGTTTCCTCCAACGCCCCGCGGATCGCGCTGGTGCTCTTGTCGGCATACAGGATGGCCATGCCGTTGAGGTTGCGCGCCGCGCGTCCTATGGTCTGAATCAGCGAACGCTCGGACCGCAGAAAGCCTTGCTTGTCGGCATCGAAAATGGCCACCAGCGACACTTCCGGCATGTCCAGCCCCTCCCGCAACAGGTTAATGCCCACCAGTACATCAAACACCCCCAGGCGCAAATCGCGGATGATTTCCACCCTTTCCACCGTATCGATGTCGGAGTGCAGGTAGCGCACGCGAACGCCATGTTCCTCCATGAATTCCGTCAGGTCCTCGGACATTCTCTTGGTCAGCGTGGTAATCAGAACGCGTTCCTTGCGTTCCACCCGCAAGGCGATCTCGGACAGGACATCATCCACCTGGCGTGACGCCGGGCGCACGTCCACCTGCGGATCGACCAGCCCGGTGGGACGCACGACCTGCTCAACCAGAGCATCGCAATGCTCATGCTCGAACGCCCCCGGCGTCGCTGAGACATAGATGGTCTGGGGTGAAATGCGCTCGAATTCCTCGAATCTCAAGGGCCGGTTGTCGAGCGCCGAGGGCAGGCGGAATCCGTATTGAACCAGGGTTTCCTTACGCGAACGGTCGCCCCGGAACATGCCGCCCAGCTGCGGCAGCGTCACGTGGCTTTCGTCTACGAACAGCAAGGCATTGGCCGGCACGTAGTCGAACAGGCAGGGCGGCGGTTCGCCCGGGTTGCGCCCGGATAGATAGCGGCTGTAGTTCTCAATCCCGGTGCAGTAGCCGACTTCCAGCATCATTTCAATGTCGAACAGGGTTCGTTGCTCCAGGCGCTGCGCTTCCACCAGCTTTTGTTCCGAGCGCAGCACGTTCAGGCGCTCACGCAGTTCCTTCTTGATCTTGTCAATCGCTCCTTCCAGCGTCTCGCGGGGAGTGACGTAGTGAGTCTTGGGATAGATGGTTACTCGCGGAACACGCCGGGCCATCTCGCCCGTCAGCGGATCAAAGAAACGAATATCCTCGATTTCGTCATCGAACAGCTGCACCCGGACCGCGTCGCGCTCCGATTCGGCCGGGAATATATCCAGGACTTCTCCACGCACCCGAAACGTTCCCTGGCGCAGTTCCGCCTCGTTGCGGGTGTACTGAAGGTCCGCCAGGCGCCTCAAGAGGTCCCGCTGATTGATCCGGTCACCCCGCACCAGGTGCAGGATCATCTGAAAGTAGGTATCCGGGTCGCCCAGCCCGTAAATCGCGGACACTGTAGCCACCACGATGGTGTCCTTGCGCTCCATCAGCGCCTTGGTGGCCGACAGCCGCATCTGTTCGATATGACTGTTGATCGAGGCGTCCTTCTCGATATAGGTATCGGTGGTGGGAACGTAGGCTTCGGGTTGGTAATAGTCGTAGTACGACACGAAGTACTCCACCCGGTTACGGGGAAAGAAGTCCCGAAATTCCCCGTAGAGTTGTGCCGCAAGCGTCTTGTTCGGCGCCAGCACCAGGGCCGGCCGCTGCTGACGGGACACCAGGTTGGCCAGGGAAAAGGTCTTGCCGGAGCCGGTCACGCCCAACAGGGTCTGCCGGGCGAGGCCCTGCTCCAGCCCCTCGCACAAGGCATCGACGGCCTGCGGCTGGTCCCCGGCCAACTCAAAATCAGCCTGCAAATCGAAGTAATCTTTCTTCACTTCGGCACTGTAGCATTCCAGTGGCAAACGCGGCCGATAAGATATCCGTTCGGGGTGACGAGGGCAGGCTGCCCTCGTTCCCAGGGGGCGATAAAATGCACACTCAAGACTAGCAGCAGGCATATCAATGAGTACGATGAAGCTCTCCGAACGAGTGCAGCGCGTAAAGCCTTCGGCCACGATTGCCGTATCCACTCTGGCCCGGGAAATGCGCGCGGCCGGGCGGGACGTCCTCAGCCTGAGCGCCGGAGAACCGGACTTCGACACCCCCGCGCACGTTTGCGCCGCCGCGGTTGAAGCGATGGAAGCCGGCGACACCCGATACACCGCGGCCGACGGCACCCCGGCGCTTAAGCGCGCCATCTGCAACAAGTTCCAACGCGACAACGGCCTTGACTTCGAGCCCGCCGAAATTTCCGTCGGCGCCGGCGCCAAGCAGGTCCTCTATAACGTCTGCGCGGCGCTGCTGAACCCGGGCGACGAAGCGATCATATTGGCGCCGTACTGGGTCTCCTACCCTGACATCGTAAAGCTGTGCGATGGCGAGCCGGTCATCGTTTCCGCCGGGCTGGAGGAGAATTACAAGGTTACGCCCGAACAAGTCGAGGACGCGATCACCGAACGGACCCGATTGATTTTCTTCAACACGCCAAACAACCCTACGGGCGTAAGCTACACGCGCGCGGAACTCCAGGCACTGGGCGAGGTTCTGGCCGGGCATGACCAGGTTGTGGCCGTATCCGATGATATATACGAGCACATCTACTGGGGGGATACGCCGTGGTTGACGCCCGCCCAGGTCTGGACCGGGATGCAGGATCGGATCGTCACCATAAACGGCGTTTCCAAGGCATTCGCGATGACCGGATGGCGAATCGGCTACGCCGCGGCGAACGTGGACCTGGTCAACGCCATGCGCAAGCTTTGCAGTCAGAGCACCTCCAATCCATGCAGCATCTCGCAGGCGGCCGCCGTCGCCGCTCTCGAAGGCGACCAATCGATACTTACGACCATGCGCAACGCCTTTATGGAACGCTATGAATACATGTATGAGGCGGTCAACGCATTGCCGGGAATGCGCTGCGCGCCGGCCCAGGGCGCTTTCTATGTGTTTGTCGACGCCCGCGAAGCTATTCAGGCCAAGGGCTTGTCGAACGACACACAGATGGCGGAGTTGCTCCTGTCGGAAGCCGAGGTCGCGCTGGTGCCCGGCGCTGCTTTCGGCGCCGAAGGACATTTACGTTTTTCCTTCGCCTGCGGCATGGACGACCTTGAGGAAGCCATGCGGCGAATCGGGCGCCTGCTCGCGTGAGCGGCCCGTTGCGGCTAAAATTCCGCAGCGCTTCCCCGGTAGCTCAGTTGGTAGAGCGGTTGGCTGTTAACCAATTTGTCGCTGGTTCGAGTCCGGCCCGGGGAGCCAACCTCCCCGTCGAGTATCGATTGAAGACTGACATCTATTGGCGGCAGGCTCAGTGGATACACTGAAGGCACTGCTGCAGTCCGCCTGGAACAAAGTCCTCGCGCTTCTCCCCGAGGGTGTTACAGCGCTGGAGAGCTCTTCCCAGCTCGCCCTTGCCGGCGCGTTGTTTGCTTGCGCACTTCTGATCAGCCGGCGGATGCATCCTGCCATCGCCGCGTGGTGCGAAACGCGTCCGGGTTGGGAGAGAACGCGCCGTGTTCTGGAGCCGCTCCTCTGGCCGCTGATCTGGTTTGTTCTTCTCAGCATTCTGTTTGGAATCTACTTTGCCCTTGGTGTGAACGCGTGGATTCTCGAGATTCTCGAGAGCCTGCTACTTGCCTGGATTGTGGTCCGCCTGGTATCGCGCCTGATTCGCAACCCCATGCTGTCTCGGGTAACCGCGGTCATTGCTTTCGGCATGGCCGTGCTGAGCATCCGGGGCTTGCTGGGCAAGACCATCGAGACGCTGAAAGGACCGGATTTCACTCTGATCCTGGGCGATTTCAATCTGAGTTTGTATCAGGTCCTCACGACTGCGCTGCTGTTGGCGGTGCTGCTGAGCCTGGCCGCATTCATATCCCGCGTTACGGAGGATCAACTCAAGGAGGCTGACTGGGTATCGCCGGCGGGTCGGGTACTTCTCAACAAGACAATGCGCACCGGTCTCTATGTCCTCGCGATACTGATCTCCATTAGCGCGGCGGGCATCGACCTGACAGCCTTGGCAATCATCGGTGGCGCGGTGGGCTTCGGAATCGGTTTCGGCCTGCAGAAAATTGTCTCCAACCTGATAAGCGGCGTCATCCTGTTGATGGACAAGTCGATCAAGCCAGGCGACGTGATCACGGTGGAGAATACCTACGGCTGGGTGAACAAGCTGGGAGCGCGCTATGTTTCCATCATTACCCGCGACGGCATCGAACACCTGATTCCAAACGAAACGCTTATTACCGAACCGGTTTCGAACTGGACCCATTCCGATGCCAATACCCGTTTACGGGTGCCGGTGGGTGTCCACTACAGCACCGACCTGGAGCTGGCCACTCGACTGGGAAGGGAGGCTGCCAGCAGTCAACCACGGGTGCTCTCCGATCCTGCTCCCCGCTGCCTGGTAAAGGCCTTCGGGGATTCAGCGATCGAGCTGGAGATCCGGTTCTGGATTCAGGACGCCAACAGTGGCGTATCCAACGTCAAGAGTGATGTAATGCTTGAAGCATGGCGGCTTTTCCGGGACAACGGCGTCGAAATCCCTTATCCCCAGCGCGATCTGCACATCAGGAGCGGCGCACTTCCGCCGCCTCCCACACCCGAAAAAAAGGCGGCAGGATAAACCTGCCGCAAGCCCTTGCTCAGGGAGGGGGGTGTCCAGTCAGGCCGCCAAATCAGGAAGAATCGTCGGGCTCGCTCTCGGCATCGTCCTCTAGAAGTATATTCTTCTTGTTATCTTCCAATACTTTAGGGCCGATACCTTGAACCTTTAACAGGTCATTGACCGATTCGAAAGGCCCGTTTGTCTCGCGATACTCCACGATAGCCCGTGCCTTCGACGGCCCGACTCCCTGCAATTCGCGAGCGATAGTCTCAGCATCCGCCTTGTTCACGTTCACGGGCCCGGCGAACACCAGGAAAGGCGTCAGGGCGGCAATGACCGCTATGATCCACTTGTTCATGAGTGCGTCTCCTCTGTGTCGATGATCCGTTGCATTTCGCAACGGCAACAGGGCGGAAGTCTGGTTCCCGGATCAAGAGAGAGAAACGCTGAAAGGCCCCGTGTTTGTCAACAAAGGACCGCCCGCTGAGTTCAGGGAGAAAGAGGCGAGATTAGCCGCGCAGCCTCCCAGGCTCCACATTCCGCGCAGCGCCAATTGTGGGCCTCGTCCTGGTTGCCGCACACCGTGCAGCGCCAGCCCGGCGGGCCGCCAGTTACCGCCTGCAAGTCCTTGCTGAGCTTCCTGAGTGAACTCCGGGTGAAATCCGCCGGCTTGCCCGAGGCATACATCTTTGCGTACGCGGGCAGCGTCTCCTGCAAGGCTTCGAACAGGCATTCGGCGGACGTGGCGCACAACAGTTCCGGAGCAAGCAGAACGGCGCAGGCAAGGGGGCGGCCTATGACCGGCGTTTCGGCAACTTGACTCTGCAGCAGTTGATTCAACTCCTCTTCGAGGGCTGGAAGCCCTCGTTCCCAGGTAACGTCAAGGGTCTTGGACAATCCCAATAGGATCAGCACGGCTTCGCCGGGATTTCGGCCCGCAACGGCGAGGCTCCTGTCCGGGTTTGCGGTGTCGAGTACGGCGCGATCAACCAGCAGGCGCGCCGCACTACCGCCACGCCGTGCTGCTTTGCGCCAGCAACCGCGCGCCTGGCGCAGATCTCCTTCCTGGACGGCGAGGGCCGCCAACTCGCAAAGGTAGTGGCAACGGAGGCGCGATCCCAAAGCAGCATCCTCCTGGCGCACCTGCTCGGCCACATTCACTGCCCGATCCCAGGCAGACAATTGTTCGCAAACGCCCAGTTGCCGCTCCAGGGCATTCAAGCGCAGGGGAAGGAACTCGGCAGTGCGGGCATAGGCTTCCTCGGCCCGATCAAGCATTCCGGCGGCCCGATAGTCGTCGCCGATCTCCAACCCGGCATGGGCGCGGGTGGCGGCATCAAGATCCTCCCTGGACGCCAGTGATTCATGGATCTGAAGTGCTCGGCGCCAATCGCCCCCGGAACGAAAATAGGCAGCCAGCTCAAAAGCCGCGCCCGGTTCCCTTCGGTCTTTCTCCGCCTCGCGCAGATAGGCGCTTACGGCTTTTTCGGATCGCTTGGGCAGTTCCTCCGCGTACTCTCGGAAGCGCCAGTGCAGACCTCGGTTGGAATCACCGGAGCGGCCGTACCAATAGCCCACACCGACCCCAAGAAATATGATGCCCGCTAGCGAGATCAGGAGATCGGGAGGCATCAGCGAACCTCAGCTTTCAGTCGGCGAAGTTCCTTTCGAGTCGTGCCGGACTTTCTTCGCATTCTTGCGCCGTTTGATCAGGGCTCCGCCCGCACACAGCAGACCGAAAAGCCACCCCAGGCCGAACGCGACGGTAAACGCCAGCGGCTTGGACAGGACCACTTCGGCGAAAGCCAGATCCAAATGCACTTCGCCCCGATTCAGCAGCGCCAGGATGACGGCCGGCGCAACTACCAGCACCAGCAGCAGGACATAAATCCCGCGTTTCAGCCAGCGCGCGGCTTTCATGAGAGTTCAGGCCCGACTCTGTTCGGCCCGGCTGGCGCTATTTCTTGGCAGCGCCGGCTTTCGCCGCGGCATTGACCCGCTCGCGAAGACGCTTTCCGGGCCGAAACTTGGGGACGTACTTGCTGGGAAGCGCAACCGCCTGCCCGGTGCGGGGATTGCGCCCTATGCGCGCCCGACGGTAACTGAGACCGAAACTGCCGAATCCCCGAATCTCAATACCGCCGCCGGTGGCAAGCGTTTGCCCCATCAGGTCGATCACGTGTTTGACCGATGCTTCAAGATCGGACGAGGAGAAATAGGTGAAGCGGTCATCCTCCAACAGTTTGCGGGTAACGATCCGAACCAGCTCGGAACGCGTGATGGCATTGCCTGACGCCGGCGATCTCATGAGGCCGCCACATGGAACAATTTGGGGCGAGGGCATCTTGCCCTCGACGAGGGCGGGACGCCCTCGCTCCCGGCGTGTTCCTTACGCGCCAACGCAGCGCGGCCGCCGTGAATACTCGCCTTTGAAACTGCCCGGCGAGTGACTGCTTCGATCCTGGCTTCCGCTGTCTCCATTTATTCCTCCGCGTCTTCGCTTCCCTGCTGTTGCTGGCTGCGCAGAAGTTCGCCCAGGGTTGCACCCTTGATCTGGTCACCCACTTCCGCCTCGTAGTCACGCAAGGCCTGGGCTTCCGCCTGCTCCTCCATCGCACGCACCGACAGAGAGACGACTCTGGTCTTTCTGTCTATGCCCACGATCCGCGCCTCGATAGACTGACCTACCCTCACGTGCATGCGGGCATCGTCCACATGCTCGCGCGAAAGTTCCGCAGCACGCATACGCCCCGTGACGCCTTCGCCCAGCTCCAGTTCAATCATGCGCTGATCGACCGAAGTCACGACCGCGGTAGCTACGCTGCCCTTGGGATGATCCTTGAGGAACTCGGCCAGCGGGTCCCCCTGCAACTGCCGGATACCCAGCGATATGCGTTCCCGGTCAGCGTCCACCGAAAGCACGATGGCCTCGACCTCCTGGCCCTTGCGGTAATTCCGCACGGCTTCCTCGCCGGGCAGGTCCCAGGAAAGATCCGAAAGATGAACCAGGCCGTCAATACTGCCTTCCAGGCCGATGAATATCCCGAAGTCGGTCATCGAACGGACCTTACCGCTAACCCGGTCGTCCTTCTTGAACTTGTTGGCGAAATCCTGCCACGGATTCTCCAGGCACTGTTTCAGGCCCAACGAAACCCGGCGCCGTTCCTCGTTGATGTCCAGGACCATGACCTCGACTTCCTGGCCAACGTGAACAATCTTGCCGGGGTTCACGTTCTTGCTGGTCCAGTCCATTTCCGACACGTGCACCAGGCCTTCCACGCCTTCCTCGATCTGCACAAAGCAACCGTAGTCGGCCACATTGGTGACTTTGCCGAACAGCCTCGTGTGCGGCGGATAGCGCCGCCCGATGTCCACCCAGGGATCGTCGCCCAGTTGCTTGAGTCCGAGAGAAACACGATTGCGTTCACTGTCGAACCGGAGGATCTTCACCTGGAGTTCCTCCCCGACCTCGACCACCTCAGACGGATGCTTCACGCGCCGCCAGGCCATGTCGGTCACATGCAGCAGTCCGTCAATCCCGCCGAGATCGACAAACGCGCCGTACTCGGTAAGGTTCTTGACCACGCCCTTGACTACCTGTCCTTCTTCAAGGCTGTCCAGCAATGCAGCGCGCTCGGCGCTGTGCAGTTCCTCTATCACCGCCCGCCTGGACACAACAACGTTGTTGCGACGGCGGTCGAGCTTGATAACCTTGAATTCGAGCTTGCGCCCTTCCAGGTAGGTCGTGTCCCGGATCGGGTGCATATCCACCAGCGATCCCGGCAGGAAGGCCCGCACGTTGGACAAGTCGACGGTGAAACCGCCCTTGACGCGTCCGCTGATGGCGCCCTGGACGATCTCTTCCTGTTCGAATGCGGATTCCAGCCGCTCCCAAACGCGAGTGCGCTTGGCCCGCTCCCTGGAAAGGCGGGTCTCGCCGAATCCGTCCTCCATGGAATCCAGGGCTACTTCAACTTCATCTCCAATGTCCACTTCCAATTCGCCGGTTTCATCCATGAATTGACTGGCGGGGATCAGCGCCTCGGACTTCAATCCGGCGCTTACGGTAACGATCTCCGGCGATATGTCGATCACTTGCGCCGAGAGAATTTCTCCCGGCCGGAAATTCTTGTCAGCGAGATTGGCCTCAACCAACTCTGCAAAACTTTCTGCCATTCAGGGCCCCAATGTAATGCGTGCGTGCAATCCAGCAACGCTCGCGGTTGCTACTTCACGCGCCCGCCATCCTGGCCGGCGCCAATACTGATCCGCTACCTGGCCGCCTTTACCGGCCATACGTCCGTCACAAGGCGCCAGGCCGCAAGTTTGCTTTGCCGGACATCCATCGCCGTGGTGTCCAGCACCACCGCATGACGAACCACTCTAAGCGGCGCCAGCGTGCGAACCGAGTCACGGCGATCACGCTCCGTCAGATCGCGGATCAGGTCGCGAATATTAGCATCTATTCCCTTTTGCTTCAATTGTTTATGGCGACGCCTGGCGCGTTTTTCCGGGCTGGCGGTCAGGTAAATTTGCAGCAGCGCATCAGGGAAAACCACCGAAGCCATGTCCCGCCCTTCCGCAACCAGACCCGGCTCACGCCGAAAAGAACGCTGCCACGGCAGCAGGAATTGCCGAACTACGGGAAGTGGGGCTATGCGTGAAGCCGCCACGCCCACTTCCTCGCTGCGGATCGCGGTGCTCACATCCTCACCGTTCAGGTAAACGATATCGCCATCCGACTTCGCCTCGAATCCAAGGCGGCAATCGGCCAGATATTCCGCGATGTGCTCTTCATCCGCCTGATCCAGCCCCACTCCGAGCAGTGCCAGAGTGCACGCCCGATACAGCGCTCCGCTGTCAAGGCGGCCCCAATCCAGCCGCTCGGCCAAATAGCGAGCCACCACGCCCTTGCCGGCCCCGGCGGGGCCGTCTATCGCAATCACCGGCACATCAGTCATCGCAGAACGAGGGCATCCCACCCTGCGAACGAGGGCTTCCAGCCCTCGACGAGGGCTGGAAGCCCTCGTTCCCAGCTAGCGAGACGCCCTCGCCCCCAGCTAGGAAACCGGCTCAAGACTCAAACCCAGTTGCGCGGCCGTGTCGGCAAACCCGGGAAAGGAGGTATCCACTGCATCCACTCCGCGAACCACGATTGGTCCCTCCGACACCAGGGCAAGGATGGAGAATGCCATCGCCACGCGATGATCCCCATAACTATCCACCTCTCCGCCACCTACGGAGCCTCCACGGATGCGCGCTCCGTGGGGAGTCTCTTCGCACTCCACCCCAAGTGACTTCAGCCCGGTAACCATGGCCGTGATCCGGTCACTTTCTTTCACTCGCAGCTCGGCAGCCCCCTCAATCTCCGTCTCTCCCATCGCGCAGGCCGCGGCGGCGAAAAGCGCCGGCATCTCGTCGATGGCTGACGGGACCAGGTCCGCTGCCAGCGGCACTCCCTGCAAAACAGTGGGGACCGCGGCAAGATCGGCCACCGGCTCGGCGCCTTCCGTCCGCCGGGCCGCAAGCTCGAAGCGGGCGCCCATATGGCCCAGGAGTCGCAGAAATCCTGTGCGTCCGGTATTCACGCCCACCGAACCCACGTGGACCTTGTGAGGACCAATCACTCCCGCCAGCAACAGGAAGGCCGCCGAAGAAAAGTCACCCGGAACGTTGATCCGCGCGGCCCGCAAGGGATGCTGCCCGGTCAGGCAGGCGCGGCCATTGGTACGCTCGATGTAGGCCCCGAAACTCGGCAACATCCTTTCCGTGTGATCGCGGGTCGGCGTGGATTCCTGCACACAGGTCTCGCCCTTGGCGTTCAGGCCGGCCAATAGAACAGCGGACTTCACCTGTGCGCTGGGCACGGGCGGATTCCAGGAAATACCCTTCAGGCCGGAATGTGCACCGATTCGCAGCGGTGGCCGCTCGCCCTGCCCCAAAGCCTCGATATTGGCTCCCATCCTTGCGAGAGGCTCGATCACGCGGCGCATCGGCCGGCGGCTCAATGATGCGTCGCCATGCAATTCCGCCTCTATTCCCTGGCCCGCCAACAGGCCGGCCAGCAGGCGCATCCCCGTTCCCGAGTTGCCGCAATCCAATGCTCCAGCGGGCGAGCGAAGCTGCGCTCCTCCACGCACCAGCAATCGATCCCGCGCCAGCCAGGAAATCGGGACACCAAGGCTCTCCAATGCTCCTGCCGTGGCCAGGCAATCGCTCCCGGGCAGGAAATTTACGATCTCGCTCTCTCCTTCCGCCAGCGCCGCCAGCATGACGGCCCGGTGGGAAATCGACTTGTCCCCCGGAACCCGGAAAGGCTCAGACGCCGGCGGCTTGCCTGAGCGACTGACGCGCCAGGATTTCAGAAGCGCCTTCCCATAGAGAACTAGGTAGCCCGCCCCAGGTCCCGAACCCGCAGGATGCCTTCCATCGCACGAAGACGTTGCAGGGCCGCAGCCGGGGCCTGATCGTTGAGATCCAGCATGGTGTAGGCCAGCTCACCGCGGGACATGTTCATCATGTACTCGATATTGAGGTTCTCTTCCGCAAGCAGGGCCGAAATATTGGCTATGATCCGGGGAACGTTGGCGTTGGCGATCGTCAGCCGGTAGCCGTCGCGCCTGGGCAGATCGATCACGGGGAAATTCACTGATCCGCGCACGTTGCCGTCCTCCAGGTAGGCACGCAGGTTCTCGGCGGCGACCACCGCACAGTTGACCTGAGCCTCGGAAGTGGAAGCACCCAGATGCGGGAGCAGAATCGCCTTGGGGTGACGAAGCAATTCGGGCTCCGGAAAATCGCACACGTAGGCCGACAACCAGCCGGAATCCAGAGCCTCAACTACCGCTTCGGTATTCACAATGCCGCCACGGGCAAAATTCAGCAGCACAGCGCCTTTGCACATACTGCGGATCAGCTTGCCGTCCACCAGATCACGGGTCGCGTCGATCAGCGGCACGTGAATGCTGACGAAATCGGCGCCGGCAAAAACGTGCTCAAGGCTGCGTCCCTTGCCGACCTGCGCCGACAACTCCCAGGCCCGATCCAGGGCCAGCCCCGGATCAAAGCCGAATACCCGCATCCCCAGCGCCACGGCCATGTTGGCCACCTTTACACCGACTGCTCCCAGTCCAACCACGCCCATCACCCTTCCGTCCAGCTCTCGGCCGGCGAATTGCTTCTTGTGCACTTCGACCGCCTTGTGCAGTTCATCGGCAGGCAAATCCAATCCGCGCAGGTGGTCCCATGCCGGCAACAGGTTTCGAGCCGCCAACAGCATGCCGGCCACAACCACTTCCTTGACCGCATTTGCGTTGGCCCCCGGCGCATTCAGCACTGGCACGCCGCGCTCCGCCAGGGCATCGACCGGGATGTTGTTAACGCCCGCGCCGGCTCGCGCCACGACCTGCACGCTATCGGGGATCTCTACCGTGTGGAGATTCTGCGAGCGCAACAGTATCCCGTCCGGGGCATCGTGGTCGGAGGGCGCCACGTAGCGATCGGACGGGAGTCGGGCCAGCCCTTCGTTGGCGAGGTTGTTGTATATGCGTATATTGAACATGTTCTGTACCGGCTCTAGCAGGATCCTGGGACCGAGGGCATCCTGCCCTCGTCAAGAGCAGAAAGCCTTCCCGCCAGCGATGGCGTTGCCCTTGGAGCGAGCGCATCCCTGGGACCGAGGGCTTCCAGCCCTCGTCGAGAGCAGAAAGCCTTCCCGCCAGCGATGGCGTTGCCCTTGGAGCGAGCGCATCCCTGGGACCGAGGGCTTCCAGCCCTCGTCAAGAGCAGAAAGCCTTTCCGCCAGCGATGGCGTTGCCCTTGGAGCGAGCGCATCCCTGGGACCGAGGGCTTCCAGCCCTCGTCGAGAGCCTGTCCCCGACGCTGATCGGGGAGCGAGACGCCCTCGTTCCCAGCGAGCGCATCCTGCCTTCGTCGCGCGTGCCAAGTCAATCCTTCAAGCCCTGCGCTCGAATTCCTCCATGAAGCTGACCAGCGCCTGCACCCCTTCCTCCGGCATCGCGTTGTAAATCGAGGCGCGCATTCCCCCAACGGCGCGATGCCCCTTCAACCCGTAAAGACCCTGTTCCTCGGAGGTCTTGAGGAATTGTCCATCCAGGGCGGAATCACCGAGAGCAAACGGCACGTTCATCCAGGAGCGCCACCTCGGGTTCACCGGATTAGCGTAGAAAACCGAACCGTCGATGTAGTCATACAAGAGTTTGGCCTTGCGCCGGTTGCGCTCCGCCATACCGGCCAAACCACCCTGGCGGATCACCCAGCGGAACACCAGTGAGGCCACATACCAGGAAAAAGTCGCCGGTGTGTTAAGCATCGACCCGGCGGCCTCGATTTTCCGGTAATTGAAAGCCAATGGCGTGTCCGCCGGCACTCGCTCCATCAAATCCGGCCGCATGATGACCACGGTGACTCCGGCGGGACCAAGGTTCTTCTGGGCACAGGCGTAAATCAGCCCGAATCGTTCCACAGAAATCGGCCGCGACAGAAGCGTGGACGACATATCACACACCAGGGGCGCGTAGTCCACCTCGGGCGGCGGGTCAATCTCCAGGCCATGCAGGGTTTCATTTGCGGTGTAGTGCAGATACGCCGCGTCATTTCCAGGCGCCCATTCTTCCTGCGCCGGGACCGATTGGTAACCGAGGGCCTCGCCATCGGCAACCACCCGCATGGGACGCAGCTTGGCTGCTTCCGAGGCCGCCTTACGGCCCCAGTGCCCGGTGATGAGGTAGTCGACGCCCTGACCTTCCCGAGCCAATGTCATGGGAATCGAAGCGAATTGCAGGGTGGCGCCGCCCTGCATGAACAGAACCGCATATTCGTCGGGTACAGAAAGAAGAGCGCGCAAGTCCCGCTCGGATTGCTCGGCCAGTTCAACGAACGGCCGCCCCCGGTGGCTGTCCTCCATCACCGACAGTCCGCGCCCCTGCCAGTTGAGCAGCTCGTCGCGGGCTTGTTCGAGAACGGGAAGCGGCAGGCCTGCCGGCCCGGCACTGAAGTTATGGATTCTGGACATTCTCATTCCCGTTGGGAAAAGGGCGTCTCGCCCTCACCCCTGGGAAAGAGGGGATCCTGCCCTCGCGCCGGGAACGAGGGCATCCTGCCCTCGTCGAGGGCTGGAAGCCCTCGTTCCCAGGAGGAAGCCCTCGTTCCCAGGAGGAAGCCCTCGTTCCCAGGAGGACGCCCTCGTTCCCAGGAGGACGCCCTACCTCCCAGGGGCGTTCAATCGACATTTTCGCCGACCACTCGACCCGGGCTTGAGCCGTCGGCTTCATCTTCCCCCTGATCCACTGCCAGTGTGCATGACACCGCGACCTGGTCGCCTTTGTCCGGTCGCATCAGGCGTACCCCATGCGAATACCGGCCCTGCACCGACACGTCGTCAACAGCCGTGCGCAGCAACGTGCCGCCTGCCGTCATGAGCATTGCCTCATGGCCCGACCGGACCAGTGCGGCGCCGATCAATTGGCCGTTACGGCCCTCCGTGCGGATGGAAATCACTCCCTGCGCCCCCCTGCCCTTGCGCGGAAATTCGCTCACAACGGTCCGTTTGCCGAATCCCTCGGTGGTGGCCTGCAGCACCCAAACGTCTTCGCGCTCGGCGTCCTGGGCACTGACGATCAATGCCGCCACTACCCATAGTTTCTTCTTCAGGCGCTGGCCGATCACGCCCCTTGCGGTTCGCCCCATGGGTCGCACGGCCGTCTCCGAAAAGCGGGCGGCGCGGCCATTGCTGGCCAACAGGATGACGTCGCTATCACCATCGGTAATCGCCGCTTCCACCAACCGGTCGTCGCCTTTCAGGCTCAATGCGTAGATTCCAGTCCGGCGAATCCTGGCAAAGGCGTCCAGACGGGTCTTCTTGACCCGGCCACGGCGCGTGGCCATGAACACGAACCGGCTATCGTCAAAGGATTCCACCGGCAAGACGGAATTGACCCGCTCACCCTCTTCCAGCCCCGGCAGCAGGTTGGCAATCGGCAACCCCCGGGTTTCACGGCTTTGGGTTGGAATCTCAAACGGCCTGATCTGAAATACGCGGGCGCGATCGGTAAAGCACAGCAGCGTGGAGTGAGACTGCGCGACGAAGAGTTGATCGATGAAATCCTCCTGACCCACCGACGCGCCACGCTTACCTCGGCCTCCGCGTCCCTGGGTGCGGAAAGTCTCCAGCTCCTGCGTCTTGACGTAGCCCCGCCAGGAAAGCGTAATCAGTAGCTCGCGGCGCGGGATCAGGTCCTCGTCGGCGGTGCGGCTGTAATCGGCAATGATTTCGGTCCGCCGCTCGTCGCCATACTCGTCGCGCAGCTCCACAAGTTCATCGCGAACCACCGCCAGCAGGCGGTCGGGATCACGCAGGATTTCGGTCAGTTCCTGCATTGTCCTCAGCAGGCCGGCGTATTCCTTGAGGATGGCGTCCTGCTCCAGACCGGTCAGGCGCTGCAGACGCAGTTCCAGGATCGCTCGTGCCTGAACTTCCGTAAGGCGATACCCCCGGTCGCTCAGGTTGGGCAGTTCCAGCGGGCCGGCCTCGGCCCGTTCCAGCATGCCGCGCACCGCGCCCGGCGCCCAGATTCGTGCGGTAAGAGCTTCGCGGGCTTCCTGGGCGTTTTGCGAAGCCTTGATCAGGGACACGACCTCATCGATATTGGCCAGCGCCACGGTCAGTCCCTCCAGGACGTGCGCGCGCGCCTTGGCCCGGCGAAGATCGTGGACGCTGCGACGAGTAACCACGTCGCGGCGGTGAGCAAGGAAATGCTCAAGCATTTCCTTGAGATTCAGCAGTTGCGGCCGTCCTCCGCACAGCGCCACCATGTTGATCCCGAAAGTGGACTCCAGCGGCGTGCGCCGGTACAGGTTGTTTAGAACAATGTCCGGGACGGCGTCGCGCCGCAGCTCCACCACCATGCGCATTCCGTCTTTGTCGGATTCGTCGCGAACCTCGTGAATGCCCGGAATCTGCTTCTTGCGCGCCAGAACCGCTATCTTCTCTACGCAGCGGGCCTTGTTGACCCGGTAGGGGAGTTCGGTGATCACGATCGAGTTACGCGCCGGCCCCTCTTCCACCTCCGCGCGCGCGCGCATCAGAATGCTTCCGCGCCCGGTGTTGTAGGCCTCGGTCATGCCGGACTCGCCCACGATCATTGCCGCGGTCGGAAAGTCCGGCGCAGGCACATATCCCATTAACTCCGTGATTCCGATTTCCGGGTCGTTGCTCAAAGCCAGCGCCGCATCGATCACTTCACGCAGATTGTGTGGCGGAATATTGGTTGCCATCCCCACGGCAATGCCGGACGCCCCGTTGACCAGCAGGTTGGGGAGACGGGCGGGCAACACGGTGGGCTCGCTCTCCGCGCCATCGTAGTTTTCAACGAAATCGACCGTGTCACGGTCGATATCCGCCAGCATCAGGGTGGCGATCGGCGCCATGCGGATTTCCGTGTAGCGCATCGCGGCCGGCGAGTCCCCGTCCACCGAACCAAAGTTGCCCTGTCCGTCCACCAGCGGATAACGCAGCGAGAAATCCTGCGCCATGCGCACGATTGCGTCGTACACGGCCGTATCGCCATGCGGGTGGTAGCGGCCTATGACGTCACCGACAATCCGGGCCGATTTCTTGTACGGCCGATCGTGCAGATTTCCGAGTTCGCGCATGGCATGCAGGATGCGCCGATGAACCGGTTTTAGACCGTCGCGAACGTCAGGTAAAGCACGCCCCACGATGACAGACATCGCGTAGTCCAAATAGGACCGGCGCATCTCTTCTTCGAGCTTTACCGGGACGATTTCGGGGGCTGGGCCGGGCATGCAAAAAACGCGCCGCGGGAAAGGCGGCGCAACACAATTAAGACAGTTGTAATTCTACCACTTCACGGGTCAGAACAAGCGGCATTCCCCATCAATCAGGACAACGCGGCTTGGCCTTTCCTCGCCCCTTTTTTGCGCGGCGTTACGAGGTCAGAGCGTATCCCGCGAGCACCAGTATCAGCCCCGCGAGCGCCCCGCCTTGAAGCCATAGCGCGCGATACAAGTCAGCGCGCAGGGCCGTCAGGCCGGCCTTAGTCTCGGTGCGCAACGTTGCGAGGTCAGCCTTGGTGGCCATGTTCGCCTCAACGTGCCGCTCCAGGCGCTCCAGATTGGCGGCTACGGCCGCGAGATCGGCCTTGGTGGCCATATTCGTCTCAATGTGCTGCTCCAGGCGCTCCAAGCGCCTCAGGCCCTCGGCCACCTGTGTATTGATCGGTGCTCTGGTCACCATATCGACTACCGCCTCTGCATGGGGAACGGGAATGCCGCTCTGTTCAAGTTTCCGTATCTCGGCATGCGTATCGAATGTACTGTATCCTTACATCCTTGTTTCCTTACTTGAGGATTGGCCATGCTTGCCAAGCTGACATCCAAGAATCAGTTGACTCTGCCCAAGGCAGTGCTGGCTTCGTGTCGCAGCACGGAATATTTCGACGTAACGGAGGACAACGGGCGTATCGTGCTGACGCCGGTGCGGGTCAATCGCAGCGACGCCGTGCGAGCCAAGCTATCCGAGTTGGGGATTACGGAGGACGACGTAGCCCAGGCCATATCCTGGGCGCGCGACGGGGGCAAGTCTGGCGCATGACCCCGCCCCGCACGGTGCTCGACACCAATGTCGTGCTTTCAGCTCTCCTGTTTCATGCGGGCGCCCTGCCCTGGCTGCGATCAGCATGGCAATCGGATGCCATCCGTCCGCTGGTAAGCCGCGACACCGCGGAGGAACTGATCCGGGTTCTGTCCTATCCCAGGTTTCGCCTGACAAACGATGAACGCGAAGACCTGTTGGGCGATTATTTGCCATGGTGCGAAACTGTCACCGCGCCGAACCGGATCAAGGTTCCCGATTGCCGCGACCCTTTCGACCGCCCGTTTCTGGAACTGGCGTTGACCGCCAATGCCGATGCCTTGATCACCGGCGATAAGGATCTGCTGGCGCTGAGCCAGACATTTGCCGTGCCGATACTGACGCCCGCCGCCTTCCGGGCACGCTTGGCGCATGACCCCGCCGGCGCTGGACACAGCGCCGCAAAGCTGTTCTATTTCCTGTAGACCGACCTGCGGTGGCCAATGCGCACAACAAGGATGCGCAATGCGTCGTCCTCGATGTGTGCAATGATTCGATAGTCGCCGACGCGGTACTTCCAGAACTCGCCCAGCGTGGAACCTTAAAGGGCTTTCCCGACGCTACGCGGGTTATCGATATGGACGAGCCGGTCTTGCAGAAAGGCGAGGATGCGCCGCGCTATCTGTGGGTCGACCTTCCCTAACTCCCGTCCTGCTGCGGGGTCAAACTCAACCCTCCATTCCATAGGGCCTCATCGCTTCTGCGAGTGGCACAGTTTGGGTTTTGCCTGCACGAATATTGATCAACCGCTGCTCCGCGAGATACAAATTTTCGAGGTCATCCAAGTGCTCAAGGATCGCTTCGCGGGCATAAAAGGTTTTGGTGCGCCCAGTGGCCTGCGCCAGTGCTTCAAGGCGGTCTTCCACTTCGGCGGGCAGCCGGATGGCAAGCATAATCAGCTCCTAATTGAAAACGCTATACAAGCATATCCCGTTCCTGCCGTACCTGCCTGTCAGGACCATCCTCGCGTGCGTGGGCGGGTTATGAAAGATGAGCGCGAAGCGCTGCTGGGCGACTATTTGCCGTGTATTCAATGTGTATAATTCTTGTGATAATACACATGGGAGGCTGCGATGCGCACCAATATCGAGATCAATGACAACCTGATGGCGGAGGCGCTGAAGGCGGGGGGATTCAAGACCAAGAGGGCCGCCGTTGAAGAAGCATTGCGCCTGCTGGTGCGAACCCAGGCGCAAGGACGAGTCCGGCGGTTGCGCGGAAAGCTACCTTGGGAAGGCTCGCTTGACGAGATGCGGCGCGACCGGTGATCGTGGTCGATTCCTCCGTCTGGATTGACTACTTCAAAGGTGTCGAGACTCGAGAAACCGCGCTGCTCGATGACATTCTCGGCCTGGAGCCAATTGTTATCGGCGACCTTATCCTCGCTGAGGTCTTACAAGGCTTTCGCTCCGATCACGAGGTTCGTAGAGCGCGTGCGGCGCTGGACACCCTTATATTCGAACCCATGGTGGGACGGGACATCGCCCTGATCAGCGCCGGCAACTACCGCACCCTTCGCGCCAAAGGGGTGACGGTGCGCAAGACCATCGACATGTTGATCGCAACCTTTTGCATGGAGAACAGGCATATTCTGCTCCATTCCGACCGGGACTTTGATCCAATCAAGGAGCATCTGGGTCTGGAAACGCTTTAACCGGAACTTCCTGCGGAAACGGCTGCCCCGTCGTGTTCCGCACCTACCTGGGCAACGCCCCCGGCATACACCTGATCTGTAGGTTCTTTGAGAGCGTTTGCATGGCGCGCCAGCTACGAACTCCCAAACGAGGACGGAACGCGCCTTCTTCAGCTCGCCTTCAATGTCCTTGCCAAGCCCCTAAAGAAAGTTGCATGGCGGCCGGCGAGTCCCCGTCCACCGAACCAAAGTTGCCCTGTCCGTCCACCAGCGGATAACGCAGCGAGAAATCCTGCGCCATGCGCACGATTGCGTCGTACACGGCCGTATCGCCATGCGGGTGGTAGCGGCCTATGACGTCACCGACAATCCGGGCCGATTTCTTGTACGGCCGATCGTGCAGATTTCCGAGTTCGCGCATGGCATGCAGGATGCGCCTGTGGACCGGCTTTAGACCGTCGCGAACGTCAGGTAAAGCACGCCCCACGATGACAGACATCGCGTAGTCCAGATAGGACCGGCGCATCTCTTCTTCGAGCTTTACCGGGACGATTTCGGGGGTTGGGCCGGGCATGCAAAAAACGCGCCGCGACAGAGGCGGCGCGCAACAATTGAGACAGTTTCAATTCTACCACTTAAGGGCCGCTTGAACCCTTCTGCAATGGCCAGCCGGAGCAAGCAAGCCGGTTGCTTCGCAGCACCTCTACGGCCCCAAGGAAGCGTCAAGCACACCGTCCAATTGGACGGTCCAAAGGTGTATAGTAGCCCTGCTAATGGGGCGCGATTTCCACGCTCTCCGTTGCACTGAGGAGAAACAACATGGAACATTCCGATAAACCCTTCGGCCACGCTTTGGGCAAAGCGGGCCTGGCCTGCTCCTGGATGCTGGCGATTTTCACCGGGTTGGCGCTCAGCATGAACTTTGCGCTTGCCCAGGAAGACGATGCGGACGAGGAAGACGAAGAAGCCTTGGAGCTGAGTGACGTAAGGGTCACCGGCAGCCGGCTGAATCGCTCACCATCCGAGCTCTCGGGCAATCTCATCATTTTGGACAGGGATGCGATCCGTGCTTCCGGCGAGTTGACGCTGGCCCGCGTGCTTCGTCAACTGCCCCAAAACATAAACGGTACGAACGAGACGTACGGTTCGGACCTTAACGGAACAAACAACATTACCGGAGCATCAACCGTAAATTTACGCGGGCTCGGCAGTGAATCCACTCTGATTCTGGTGGACGGGCGGCGCATTGGCTACAGCGGCCTGTTGGGCGGCGTCACCGATATTTCCACCATCCCGCTTTCGATGGTGGACCGAATTGAGATTCTGTTGGACGGCGCTTCCGCCGTATATGGCTCGGATGCCGTTGGAGGTGTAGTAAACATCATTACGCGGAAGGATTATTCCGGCATTGAACTAGACTTGAATTACAGCCGTCCACATAAGAGTGGATTTGATGAAACTCGGGCAAACCTAGCTGGCGGATTCGCGTGGGACGGTGGTCGCATCAACGTGGGTTACGAATATTTCCGCGATTCCGGACTCGATGCTTCGAATCGGGATTCAATCATTCTTGCCAACCGTGATGATTCCGGTACACAGCAGCGCGGTCTGTCGGGACCTCAGGTACGCATGTTTAGCTACTTCTTCGATCGTTCCTGTAATGAGGCCAGAGCCATCGTGTATGAACTCGACGGCAATATCCTTACGCGCGATGAATACGCCGCGCTGGGCGCCGAAAGTCAGGCGATGGCAACTTGTCATGCGGACATCACCGTGCCTCTGGGCTTTATGCCGGGCGACGACCTTAATTCGATCGATCTCTTTGGTGCAGCCGGGTTCGGAGAGGGTGCTGAATTAGGCTATAGCCTGCGACCCGAACAGGACCAGAATGTTGTAAACATGGCCGTTGATCAGGCCATCACGGACACCATTACGGCGCACGCCAATGTACGTTGGGGCTCCAAGAAGACCATCTCAAACAGCGGGATAAATGTCTTCTACGGTAACTTCCATGGCAATAGTCCCTACAACCCGTTTGGCATTACCGTCACAGCTTTTGGCCAGATTCCGAACACGCCGCCACGCTTGTTCGATTCCGATACGGACGAATTGTTCACCCGGCTGGGCATGGATGGATCATTCAGCGACAACTGGGCCTGGGACTGGGAATTCAGCCGCTCGGAGCAAGAGATTGCTTCCCGGCAGATGAACGTTGTAAATTCCAACGCCATCCGCAACGGAATGAACAGCGACGGTGTAACTGAGGCAATCATCGGCAGATTCAGTGGAATCGACCGGGCCGCATGCGAAGCGAAGCAAATGGAAATCGGCGGCACGCGCTTTAGCTATTCGTCCTTCTTCGGCGGAAACTGCAGCGTCTACGGCGCTCCACCGACACCCATCAACCCCTTTGGCGACTTATCCTCGTATCTTGCAGTGGGCTTGGACAGCGGCTCACAGAACGAGCAAACCCAGTTCGAGGCGTCATTGCGCGGAGAATTGTTCAGCGCACCGGGAGGCAGGATAGCGCTGGTCGTGGGCTTCGACTACCGCGAAGATGTGCTTGATTCCTTTTCGGAGTTTCACGCCTCCGGCGGCCAATGCTCGCCGGTTGCTTGCCCGAATGACTCGCCGGCAGGCGCCGAAGCATTCAACACTTCCATCGGCCGTCAGACCCAAGCCGGCTTCTTTGAGGGGTTGATACCACTGATCGGCAGCGACAATGCGATGGCCGGCGTTCAGCGCTTCAACCTGACATTCTCTGGCCGTTACGATTCATATTCCAATGTGGAAGTGCACTACCGCGAAACCCGATCCGGATCGGCCGGAACGGACGAACCCGCCGACCCGGGTAGCGAATTCACCTACAGCACGGGCATCGTGTGGCGGGTCAACGACGAGCTGCAGTTCAAGGCCGACCGGCAAACGGCTTTCGTTGCTCCGCAATTGAACCAGTTGATTCAACGTACCCGGGAGCGTATTGCAGCGCCGGCCTTCCAAGGACTGTACTTCACGGAACCGGACTCACAGGATAGAACGCAGGCCCAAGGCAACGTCTTTGACAACCTTGGCGCCAACGACAAGCTAGTACCCGAAACAGCCGTAACCATTGGTGTAACTGCCGAGATTTCGCCTAATTTCCTGCCTGGAGTTTTCCTTCGGGCCAGCTGGAGCGACACGCAGTTCGAGGATCGCATCGCCTATTTCCGTTCGGTTACAAACATCGACCCCAATAATCTTCCCAGCAATGTTATCTACGATCCGGCAGAAGACATTTACCTGCGCGATAACCGCTGGGTCAATGTTTCCTACGTAAATCGCACCGGCATTGACTTTGAGTTTCGCTACGACTGGTCAATGGGCCTCAATGACTTCTCCATTTTGACCCGGCGCTCCTACACAAACCGGTTTGATGTTCTGGTTGATCCTGCTCAGGACGATGTCCAGAGCCTCCTGACAGTGAAGGACAACACGACGCCGCGTAGAGCGCTGCTGTATCCGGTTCCCAAGCACCAGACCAGTATGCAATTCACTTGGACAAGCGGCGGATTGTTCCTCAGCCTTGATCTGCAGGGCGCTGCCGAAACCCGCACGCGCTATTCTTCGAATCTGGAATACGTAACCAAGCCGGCGACAATCTACGACATGGTCATTGGTTACGAATTCGGCAATGACACGTTTTTCGATGCACCCGCTTGGCTGAACGGCGTAAGCACCACTCTTACGATCAACAACCTGACCGACGCCTATGCTGACAATTACGAGTTGAATCCGGAAACGGGCGAGATTGAGGATTACAGCATCAACCCTTTCTATGAGTGGACGCAAGGTCGGTCATATCGTCTGAACATACACGTGTCCTTCTGATGATGTAAGCACCTCGGCAGCTTGAGGATGCGAAGCTTTCAAGAAAATCTGCGCCCAGTTCTGCCCTACATGGCGGTGCTGGGCGCAGTACTTTTCGTCGGCCCTACAGGTGATCCGGTTCCGGCCGAATAGGTTATTGTCAACGAATTTGTGGCGCGCGACATGCGATCCAAGCCAACGAGATAGAACCCCTAATGGACTAGCGATGTGGATGATTCAACGTAAGTAGCTGGTTGGCATCCACATTGCTCATCGTGGTAGTTTCCCTATCCGGCCATTCCACCAAGACGTCAGCCTGTGATGCACTTCCCAGTCCAAACATCTGCGTCAAGGGATTCTGCGATGTGAAATTGCTGCCGATGATGATTTCCCGTAACTGCTTCACTCCGTCTACGGTAAGCGTAATCCGTGCGCCTGCGGCCGCAGTATTGGGCGCAAGCCCGTTGAGTTTGACACGCAGGTAGTTGTTCACCGCCGTGTCGTTGCGCCATAGCGTACCGGCGTTGTGCTCATTGTGATGCATCAGAAAGATGTCGACGTCACCATCATTGTCAAAGTCGCCGCACACAATGCCATGCCCGCGCTCGGTATCGAAGATCCCTGCCTCTTCCGCGTCTTCCGAGAACACGCCCTGTCCGTTCGACATGAAGAGTCGGCTGGGATCAACATCAAACTCATGCTCTGCAAATTCTTCCCTGTGTGGCCATCCGTTGGTGTGATAGAGATCAAGATGCCCGTCATTGTCGAAATCCGCAAAGCAGGAACCCCAGCCCCAACTACCGTGGCGAACACCGGCTTCCTCCGTTACATCTGAGAACACACCCTCATCGTTGCGGTACAGGCGGTTCCCAACCGTAAACAACTGCTCACCTTCTTCGTCGGGATCAGTCCAGATGGAACTTACGAACCAATCCAGATCGCCGTCTCCGTCATAGTCACCGAGCGCCGAACCCATCCCGTTGCGGTCAATAATCACGCCGGGATCCGTGCGGTTCGAAAACGTTCCGTCGCCGTTGTTGACATAGTACCGGGAGGTAAGAAAGTCCGCGGCAATCACGATGTCGGGATAGAGATCGTCCGTAATGCGCGCAAATGTCGGACTAAACGTGTAGTCGTGTTTACCGCCAGCAGCTGAGTTATTGGGGCTATCAGCAATGATGCTGGGTGCGATCGCGGACTCTCGGCTGACGTCAATAAAGCGAATGACGCCACCCGTCGAGTCGTTGCGCCAGAGGCTCTCGGTACTCAGGTCGGGCTCGTTCTCGAAGTTCCTTGGCGTTCCCCAATGCGCGAGGAACATGTCCAGGTCCCCGTCCAGATCGTAATCCCCGAAAGCCGAAGATATCGTGTAACGCGCGATCATCGATTCCAGGCCCGACCCCTCGGTAACGTCGCTGAAGGTTTCGTCGCCGTTATTCGCAAATATTTTTGCCGGACCGCCTGAAATCCCGCCGATGAACAAGTCCAGGTCACCATCACCGTCCATGTCTGCAAAGCCGGGTCCGCTATGGGGATAGTTCTCTGTGGCGGACTTGGTATTGGCCAAGCCGGCACCGGCAGCGACATCTTGGAAGGTGTTGTCGCCCAAATTTTTGTACAAAAGATTGGGGCCAATGTCTCCGCGCACTACAAACAGATCCACCCGGCCATCATTGTCGTAGTCACCCGCTGCCACTCCGCCCCCAAACTCCTGTACGTCGGGGTCCAGGCGAAAGTCCCTATCCGCAGTGGATTCCTGGTAGCCGCGCTGGAAGTTTATGCCGGATGCGCTTGTAGCGTCGGTGAACTCCACGTTTAGCTTGACATCGTTGACGGTGATCGTGACTGTCGCATTTGAAGAGACATTCCCGTCGCTCGCGGTGATTGTGACATTTATCGACGAATCAACCTCGTAATCAAGTGACATACCTTCTTTTAGCTTTAGATTGCCTCCAGTTACTTCAAACCGGTCATCATTCACCGAGACTGTAACCGAATCCCCATCGGCGTCGTTGGTCTGAACTGACGCAATTACCGCCCCTGCGGCGTTTTCATCCACCGACGCAGTGCCACTCACCGTAATCGTCGGTGCTCTGTTCTGAGGTGGAGGAGGAGGCTCAGAAGGGTCACTGGCCCCCGAGCCTCCGCATGCCGCCAACAAGGCAGCCGCGAGGAACGCACCAGATCTGGATACCCTTAGCTTCCTTGCCACCATACATGCCTCCCGAGTTGAACCCAACACCGCGCCATCTGGCGGAACCAATGCTTAGATCGCCAACACTATCACAGACCCTTGACCAAGCAAGCTGCGCAGCTTTGGTTCTCCACACAATGCGTTCCGGCCCAGAATTGTGTCAGTGGTATTGAAGTTGGACGTCTAGTGCGGTCTTGGGAAGCCGGCTATTGTGCAAGAGGAAGATCAAGCTGACTGCACCGCCAGTTCCTTGCTCGAACCCTACTGAAAGCTTGTGGCCAAGGAGCTTGCGCCGAGTTAAACTGATCAGGAAACTCGCCCAATACCTGAACAAATGCTTCCCCTCGGGAGAATACAAATGAAAGCAAGGCATTCTCAGCCAACTGTCTCCGGCACAATGCTACCCTCACTCCTGCTCATTGCGTGGGCAGCCACGGCGTTAGCGGGCTGCGCAGATCCCCAAAAGTCCGTCGAGCCACAAGAGGCAACACCCCAGTACACGATTTCCGGCAATGTGGCGGAACTGCTTGACGAAGGTGAGGTCGCCCTCACTCAGGGAACGGCTGTTCTCGGCGGCACGGAAGAAACCGGCCGGGTGGCGCTCACCAATGGTGAATTCTCCATGAGCGGGGAATTCAGCGACGGCGCAGTGGTTCGATTGGTCGTCTATGACAGCGAGGAAAGCAACAAAGGGTCGGTGCAGTTCATCCTGGAGCCGGGTGACATTGTCATCGAGTACGCAGGGAAAGTATCCGGGCTGAGGGCTCGCGGCGGAACCTACAACCAGCAGGTCGTTGCCAGTTGGCAGGATAGTGAAGACTACCAACAGGCAATCGCCGCGTACCGGGACGTGATGGCCAGGCGCAGCGACATGGAAGAAGGCGACGAAGGTTTTGAGGAGCTCCAGAAGGAATCGTGGGACCTCTACAACGCACAGCACAAGGTTCGTAATAATGCTCTGCGCGCCATCGCGGAATCCGAAGAGGACCCGCTGGCGAGTCTCTATGCGGTGCTGATGGGCGGCATGGGGGGTGAAGACGCCCTCACGCGGCTGGATGCCTTGAAGGCCGAACTGGGCGAACATCCCGCGCTGATGGCCATGCACAGCCGAGTCAGCCAGGGCATAGAGATGCGGGCCACGGCCGCAGCCTTAAAGGAAGGCGCACAAATTGAGGACTTCTCCAGCCTTGGGCTGGATGGACTGGATTACCACTTGCAGGACGCGCGCACCGCCAACCAGTACACCTTGATCGAATTCTGGGCATCCTGGTGCGGGCCTTGCCGAGCCGAGAACCCGAATCTCATCGCCAGCTACGGCAATTACGGTCCCAAGGGCTTTGAGGTCTTCGCCTTCTCTCTGGACGACGACGGCGACGACTGGGCCGAAGCCAGTGAAGAAGACGGAATTCCCTGGATCAATACCAGCGATTTGCTGGCCTACGACAGCCCCGTTCCGGAGCAGTTCGGGGTATTGGGAATACCCATGAATTTCCTGCTGGATTCCGATGGCGTGTTGGTGGCCAAGAACCTGCGCGGCGAAAAGCTGAACGAGAAACTCGCGGAACTGATCGACGGCATCGCTCCTCCCGCCGCTGAAGACGAAAGCGCCGACTCCGCGGAGTCCGCTGCTTCAGGCTAAGAAATACGACCCCGCAGCACGGCCTTCAGCTCGGTCCTGGTTCAAGTGTTGCACGCATGGCGGCGGCACAGGACTTCTCAGCCGGAAGCAGGAGCGCATTCAGGCGCCTTTTCCCCCGAATTCTGACAAGAACCTGAGCGGAGCAAGAGCCGATCAGTAGGAGCGCAGCCTCCGAATCGCCAGCCAACGCTATGGTAAATTGTGCAAGATTCGGTAGTGCCGTATAGTGAAACTCCTCTGGGGACTTGGGGCACACGCATGGCACACTCTGCAAACCTCTGCCTGCGCGGGTGGCGCAGTTTTCACTTGGCTGCTTCCCTCATGCTGGCAATACTCGCCGGTTTGGCGCTCAGCCTGAACTTCGCGTCGGCTCAGGAAGATGCGGACGATGAAGAAGACGAGGCATTGCAGTTGGAGGACGTCCGGGTAACCGGCAGCCGGCTCAGCCGCTCGCCGTCGGAGATCTCCGGCAACCTCATCGTGCTGGACCGCGATGACATTAGAGCGAGTGGAGAACTCACTTTGGCGCGATTGCTCCGTCAGTTGCCCCAGAACGCAAACCCAACCAACGAGACCTACGGCTCGCTGTTGAACACGGCCGGGAACAAGACCGGCGCCGCCACCGTGAACCTGCGCGGCCTGGGCAGCGAATCCACGCTGATCCTGGTGGACGGCCGCCGGGTTGGCTACAGCGGAATCTTGGGTGGTGTCACCGACATCTCCACGATCCCCTTATCCATGGTTGAGCGGGTTGAAATCTTGCTGGATGGGGCATCCGCCGTGTATGGGTCGGACGCGGTGGGCGGCGTAGTGAACATCATTACCCGGCAGGACTACTCGGGTGTGGAACTCGACATCAACTATTCCCGCCCGCATAAGAGCGGCTATGACGAAAGGAAAGTAAGTCTGGCCGCCGGACTGGCATGGTCAGGAGGGCGAGCCACGTTTGGTTTTGAGCACTTCCAGGATTCCGGGCTGGATGCCTCGCAACGGGATTCGGCTGTTATTCCTTTACGCACTGATCTGGGCTACACCCCCGGGAACAAACAGGCGGCGGCCGGCCCGCAATGGCGGATTTTCGGCCACCGTACGAGTGGTGACTGCCCGCCCCCACCCCACCGGACCAATCGTCTTGCCCAGTTGCCGGTGCTATGGGAACTGGCGGATGGGAGTAAGGTTACCCACGCCGATTACCTGGCGCTGGACGAGGCCGGCAAGGCCAATGCAACGTGCCGCGAGGACGTAACCCTGCCGCTTGGGTTCCAGCACACGGACGATCTTAATTCCATCGAACTATTCGGCGAGCAGCACTGGCGCGGCGAGGCCGAGGAGGGCTATAGCCTGCGACCGGAACAGAGTTACAACACAGTGAACCTGGGCGTGGATCAGCAATTGACGGATTCGCTGGCCCTGCACGCCAACCTGCGTATGACAAGGAAGGATTCCAATTCCGGCGACGGACTCAACGCTACGAGCTCTCTTGGTACTCAGATTCTGCACGAACATAACCCCTTTAACCCTTTCGGAGTTCAGGTGCGGATAGTTGGCTTGCTGGTTGGCACTCCACCGCAAACTTATGAGTCCCAGACGGACGAGATGTTTGCCCGGCTCGGCGCCGAGGGTTCGCTGGGAAGCTGGACCTGGCAGGCCGAGTACAGCTCCTCGCGGCAGAAAATCGCCACCACTCGTTACAACGTCCTTGACAGTTCTTATACTCGCGGCCTGAACAGCGATGGAGTAACCGGCGCCGCGATAGCGTTTCTGCTTCGTGTTACCGAGGAGCAGTGTGAGGCCAGACGGGTAGAGTTAGGGGGCTGGAGCTACACCTACACCCCTAATCGCTTCTTCATCGGCATCTGCCGTGTTCTCGGCCAGCCGCCTGATCCCGTTAATCCTTTTGCCGACGCCAATCCATATATCATCCCCGGCCTGGACGCGGGGTCCAAAAACGAGCAACAGCAGTTTGAAGCGCTGGCGCGCGGTAACCTGTTCAACGCCCCGGGCGGACCCGTTGCGCTGGCGGTAGGCTACGATTACCGTGAGGATGTGCTGGATTCCTTCTCTGAGTTGGCATTGCTGGGTAATTTCCTGAGCAATGACACACCCACGGGCTATACGGCATTCAACACGCGCATCAGCCGTGCCAGCCACTCGGGATTCGTGGAAGGATTGGTTCCACTGGTCGGTTCAGGCAATGCCATGGCAGGCGTGCAACAGTTGAGCCTCACCTTTTCAGGCCGTTACGATTCTTATTCCAACGCGGAAGTGGAATACGGCCAGAGTTCCAATGGCGATGCCGGCGCACTGGATGCCGATGACCCCGGAAGCGAGTTCACATGGAGTGGAGGGCTGGTGTACCGACCCAACGGCGCCATGCAGTTTCGGGGCAAGTTCAGCACTTCCTTTGTCGCGCCGCAACTGAACCAATTGCTGCAGCGGGTGGAGCGATTGGATCCGAGCCCATTCAGTCTCTTTGTTTACGTCGACGAGAACGGCGAATTTGTCATACAGCGTGGCGTGGTTAAGTTAAGGGGCGGCAACGATACTTTGGAGACTGAGACCGCCGAGAACCTCAGCCTGGTGGCGGAACTTACACCTGCCTTCCTGCCGGGCCTGTTGTTCAAGGTTGGCTGGAGCGACACGGAATTCACCAATCGCATTTCGAAGCTCAGCACGGGGATCGTTGAAGACCTGAACAACCTTCCTCCCACCCTTACCTATTTTCCGGATGATGACCTGTACGTGCTTGACGAGCGCTGGATCAACAGCTACGCCGTCAACCGTTCAGGCGTGGATTACGAGCTCCGCTATGAGTGGAGCCGGGGACTCAACGACTTCGGCGTTAAGCTACGGCGCTCATACACCAATCGTTATGACGTTCAACAATCCGCCATCTCAAAAGTTGTGCACGACCTTGTGGGGCAGCGTGACGATACCGGTGAGGAAGAAGTAACCATCCTGCCGGTTCCCAGGCACCAGACCAGCATGCAAATTACCTGGGCGCGCGGCGGCCTGTTCCTCAGCCTTGACATGCAGGACTCCGACGATGTGGTCAGAAAATGGATAGCCACGAGCCACTTCATTACCGAGCCGGCCGCCAATTACGACCTGGTGCTGAGTTACGAATTTGGAGAGGATTCCCTGTTTGACGCACCGGCATGGATGGACAACTTCAGCGCAACCCTGACGGTCAACAACATTACGGATGCATACGCAAAATCCACCAGGTTGAACCCTGAAACGGGCGAGACTTTGAACTACCGAGTGAATCCCGTCTATGAGTGGACTCAGGGCCGCGCGTACAGCCTGTCACTCCACAAATCCTTCTAACCCCCCCTGGGAAGGAGGGCATCCTGCCCTCGAGGCTGGGAGTTTTCACCCCCGTTCCGGCGGCGCTGGCGCGCAGGGAACAACCTGGGAACGAGGACATCCTGTCCTCGTCGAGGGCAAGATGCCCTCGCTCCCAGCTAGTAGGAGCGGGGCATTCCGAGGACGTGCTGGCCGAGATAGCTCAGGATCATGTTGGTGGAGACCGGGGCGACCTGATATAAGCGGGTTTCCCTGAATTTGCGCTCCACGTCGTATTCCTCCGCGAAACCGAATCCGCCGAAGGTCTGCACGCAGGCTTCGGCAGCCTCCCAGGCGGCCTCGGAAGCCAGTAGCTTGGCCATATTGGCTTCCTTGCCGGTGGACAGGCCCTGGTCGAACTTTTCTGCTGCGTCCGTCACCATAAGCGCCGCCGCCTCGACGGAAGCGTAGGCACGCGCGATCGGAAACTGCACGCCCTGATTGCGTCCGATGGGACGGCCGAATACCTCCCGTTCACCGGCGTAGGCGGCGGCTTTATCGATGAACCAGCGCCCATCGCCGATGCATTCGCCGGCGATCAGAGTGCGCTCGGCATTCATCCCGTCAAGAATGTAACGAAAGCCCTGCCCTTCCTCGCCGATCAAATTCTCCGCTGGCACCCGAACTTCGTCGAGGAACACTTGCGTTGTGGCGTGGTTCATCATCGTGCGAATCGGCGTGATGCTTAAGCCTGGCGCATCGCGCATATCCACCATGAGCACCGACAGGCCCTCGGTGCGGCGAGCCACCTCCTCGCGTGGTGTAGTGCGGGCCAGCAGCACCATCAGGTCGGAATGCTCGGCGCGGGAGGTCCAGATTTTCTGACCGGTAACGACGTATTCGCCGTTCTCCCTCTTGGCCGTGGTCCGCAGCGCCAGGGTATCGGTTCCACTGCCGGGCTCGGTCACTCCAAATGCCTGCAGGCGCAAATCGCCGGACGCAATAGGGGGCAACCATCGTTGCTTTTGTTCGTCGCTACCATAGCGCAGCACCGTGCCCATGGTGTACATCTGCGCGTGGCAGGCTCCGGCGTTGCAGCCCGAGCGGTGTATTTGCTCCAGAATCGCCGCGGCGGCTACCAGCCCCAGGCCACTTCCGCCGTACTGTTCCGGAATCAGAGCGCCCAAAAACCCGCTCTCTGTCATGGCGCGCGTGAACTCGGTGGGGTAGGCCCTTTCGCGGTCCAGGTCGCGCCAGTACTTGCCCGGAAAATCGGCGCAAACCACGCGCACCGCTTCACGAATTTCGGAAAGTTGTTCCTTATCCATATCCGTCAGTTCCGAGTAACCGCTGGGAGCGAGGGCATCTTGCCCTCGTCGAGGGCTGGGAAGCCCTCGTTCCCAGGGGGGAAGCCCTCGTTCCCAGGGGAGGCCATTTGCACCTTCACAGAATAGCCCGGGAAGCGCCACCGTCGGCCGTAATCGAGCGGCCGGTAACGTGAGGAGCGGCATCGCTTGCCAGGAATGCCACCAGCCGGGCAATTTCTTCGGCGTCCCCCAGCCGGCCCTGAGGAATTTGGTCCAGAAAGCGCTGCTCCTCCTCTTCCGGCGTCTTTCCGCTGCGAGCAGCAAATGATTGCATCATTCCCTCCCAGCGGCCGGTCCGCGTGGGCCCCGGGTTTACCGCGTTGATAACCACGCCGTATTGGGCCACTTCACGCGCCAGACCTGCGGTTACGGCCAGCAATCCGGCGTTCGCCGCCGCGCTCGGCAAAAGGCGAGGATCGGGTTCTCGCCCGGTATTCCCCACCAGCGTCACAATCCGCCCGTAGCTCCTTTCGATCATGCCCGGCAATACTGCGCGAATCATCCGCACCGTAGCCATGAACTTGAGTTCCATGCTGCTTTCCCAGGCGGAATCGGGGATTTCCCAGAACAGGCCGCCGGCGGACGCGCCCGCGCTGTTAATCAGGATATCCACCCTTCCAAACGCATTGCTTGCGACCGTGCTAACGGCCTTTGCAGCCTCAGGCAAAGTCAAATCGGCAGCCAGCCACCTCACTTCGCCGCCTTCTTTTTCCCGCAGGCTCTCGGCCAGCTCCAACAGTGCGCTGTCCGTGCGGGCGGCAAGAAACAGCTTGGCGCCCTCTTGGGCTAACTCGCGCGCACAGGCCGCGCCGAGGCCCCCGGTGGCCCCCGTAATCAACGCTACCTTTCCATCCAACTGCAAATTCATGCTGCCATTCTCCCGGCGCGCGCATTATCCCGCATGTTTCCGGTTCAGCGGCCCAGGCGGGAACTAACAAGGCGATTCAGGCTAACGCCTTCCTCGGCTGCGTTGATGGCCAATTCACGGTGCATCGCAGGCGGAATACGCACCACGAACTTACCGCTAAATGCCCGGTCGGCAAGCGGCTCAGGCGGCAATTCGCCAGCAGTGTGCATGTCCGCCAGCACTTCGCCTACGAGCTTCCGAATCCCGGTCAGGGCGCCTTGTGGGGTAGAGGCCAGCCAACTGAGTGACGGAAATTCGGCGCAAAGAGCGACATGTTCGCGGTCTTCGGCGGACCAGGTAACTCGATAGGTGTAATGGTCAATCACTCTGCTTCTCCAGCTTTTCGATTGCTTTGATTACTTGCCGGACCTGATAAGCCTTTGCCATCCCATGATCGTTCTGAATGTTCACGCGCGGATCGCCGGGCCACGGAGTGCGGTAAAACCGGTGGCTGGTCCCGGCTTGCCGGGGTTTTCCAAAATATGCCTCACATATCCTGCAAAGGTCGCGGAAGCGCACTCCTCCTGGATTGCGTCGCAGCGTGTCAAGGTCCAAGGGCGTCTCCTTACGCGCTTGTATGATATCACTATCGATACTATGCTTGATTCGTGTTGGCTAAGCTGAAGTGAGGGCACTTGCCATTTACGAGGGCAGGATGCCCTCGTTCCCAGGGGGATGCCGTGGCTGGGAGGGAGGACATCCTGTCCTCCGCGAGGGCAGGATGCCCTCGTGCCCAGACATCAGGGCCAGTCGCGGGAGACGCTGATGAAGGAACCGCGCGACCGGGAAGCGATCTGCCAGTAATGGCCGGTCGCGGCCGGATCGCCGTCCATCGGAAAGAAGAGCACGTTAATCGGAATGCGTGGCGGCAAGTCACGCACCGCGCGGCTGAAGTGGCTTTCCCGGGTGCGGGAGCCCACCCAGCCCACTCGCGACGGCGGTCGGTCCCCTTGCGTGGGAAGCCCGTCGGTGAGCAGGAACACGTTAACCGGCCACGGAGTCATTGCCCGAACGGCCCGAACCGCCGCATGCATGCTGGTTCCGCCCTTTGGAGCAAAGCTGCGAAGGGCCTCAACCGCTTCGGTGACACGGCTGCCGTCCCCCACGGTCAGCCATTCTCCGTCACTCCCTTCCAGAATACTGCGGTGTTCCACGCCATAGATATACACCTGAAACTTCTGCTGTGGAGTCAGACGGGTAGTGATCCAATCCACCGAATTGACCACTTGCAGCCACTTGGGCGCGCGCGGCTTGAGCTCCTCATCCATCAAGCGGAAGCGCAGCACGTCGATATAGGTGCGCCCGAGCATGCTGGCCGAGGAATCCACCAGGATCAAGACATGGCTGCCGCCCATTTGCATTCCAGTCAGGTATTGGCGAGCGCCCTGGCCCTCGAAGCCGCGCAAGCGCTGGCCCGTGCCTTCCTCCGACTCAGCGATCTTGGCCTCCAACTGCTCCTGCAATTGATTGAGGCGGTCGACATCGGAACGCAATTTCTCAATGGACTCCTGGCTCTGCGTGCCGAGGCGTTCAAATTGAGCCAACTCCGTCAGCAGTGCGGCCAGGCGTTCACGCAATTTACGCAATTCTTCGATCGCCGCCGCGCGCTGATCGTCCAGAGTATTGCGCTCACCGCGAAGCTGCAACAGGTCTTTGCGCCCCTCAAGAACCTCCTCTTCCAGCAGAGTGGATTCGCTCAGCAAATCACTTCGCTGGGCGTCGGCCCGCAGGCGCACCTGGGCGTTGATGATGACGAAGAACAGCACGACCGCACCAAAGCCGCAGGAAATGATGTCCAGAAACGACATGCTGAAGATATGGAACGGCCTACGAGCCATCGCTTTGAACCTCGCATGCCACGAGAAACTCCAAAGAGCCCACGCTGACCACGTCGCCCCCGCGCAAAGGCGCCAACTCCACTACCGGAGCGCCGTTCAGTTTGGTGCCATAGCGGCTGTGATCATGCAATACAGCTTGTTCGTTCTCCAGGGCCACGGTGCAATGGTTGCGCGAAATCCCGGCCTCGGGCGAAAGCACAATCGACAGGCTGCCCGCTTGTGGAGATGAGCCGATGCGCAGGCCGGTCTCATTGATGCGCCAGGCCTGGCCGTCATGCACCAGGTGGGTCGGCGTCGGCGGACTGCTATTGCCGCCTCCGCTTGCCCGGCCTTCCGGACTATTGGCCTCGGAGCGAATGGTTCTCGGGGCGCCGCCCTCCATCGGTGAATCCAAGGCTGGAAGCGAACGCAACAGCACGTAGCGATCCCTGGCTTCAACGCCCGGCCTGAATCGTGCAAGAGCGCCAAGCGCCGACGCCCCCGGCGGAAGAAGGTGTACTTCGGACGACAGCATGCGCGCAAACACGCCGGCACAACCCGGAGCAGCCGCCAAGGACCCGGCGAGCTGTATTTCAGCGGGTTGCGGCCCCGTGCACCAGGAACGCAGACTATTACCCAGAGCCCCCAACTGGCGTTCGAGCGCCGCCATGAACTGTTCACGCCGCAGGACGGCAGCGGCGGGAATCGGCGCACCGCTTAATTCGACCTTCAGTTCCCCGCCAGTCACCACCGCCTCGAGCCATGTATCCAGCTGGCCGGCCAGCTCTTGCTCCGTAGCGGGTAGTTCCAGAGGGTCGAAGCGTGAAGCGGATATGAAGCGGCCCGCTACATATCGAGTCATTGCGGCACGCAAGTGACGCAGCCCGGGACGGCTGGTGAACAGCACTTCTTCGCTGTAAACCCGGCCGCTACGCTGCTCCAGGCGGCACACAATCATGCGTTCGGCGGTAGCCTCAATATGCAGGCAGGAACGGTTCGCGGGAATTCCACGCACCGCGGCCACGCCGCTCTCGACCAGTCCGGCCACCCGCAATCCGGCTTCTTCGGCTATTCCCAGAAGCAGCGCCAGACGCTCGTCCCCAGTGCCTGCGGGAACGACCAGAACGCAGCCGTCAATCCTGCTCGCCGACTGCTCAAAGCGCTTTCGGAGCTCCTGCAACTGGCCGTGGGCCAGGTCGGCGTAGCTTCTAAACCCCCGCGCCGGCCTGGGAAGCGGCTCGTCCGACAGCATCTCCCAGTAGTTCTCGTAACTCCGACCCGGGTTCAGTCGCGCTTCGGCCGCTGCCTCGCGCCCGAAGCGCACGCGGCGTTTCTCTACCAGAGCCACGCCCGGCTCGTTGAACAATACACCCTGTGACGTGGCGCCCACCAGCGCCGCGCTGTTTACTTCAAGGGCGACCAGCGCCATGCGAGTTGCCTGCGGCTCAATCACCCTGCAGGCGCCGGATCAGCCGTTCGTCGCAGTAGTCGGCCGTTTCGAATACCAGGCGCTCCTGCAGCAATTGAAGTTGATGGACAAGGAACATGATGAATATGCTGACCAGCAACGCAAAGAACGTGGAATTGAACGCCACGCCCAGGCTCTCGGTTACCCCGCTGATGTCGCCCTCCACGGCCCGATAGGCAAGCGCCAGCGCCTCACCGATTCCGCGAACGGTTCCGATAAAACCAATCGAGGGTATCGCCCATGCGATATACCGAATCATCGACAACTCGGACTCCAGGCGCTCGGCCTCGGAGTTCACCAGCGTTTGGGTGGCCGACGACACATCCTGCACACTGCCCGTGGCGCCGAACCGCTGCAGTGCGCTCAGCAATACACGCGGCAAGAGCAATCGCTGCTGGGTAGCCGGCATTGCCCGCAACTGCCGCGCGTGCTCGCGCGTGTCTTCCGGAAGGATACGCACCCCTTCCGCCAGCGGCAGCAGGTCACGCTGCAACAGAGAGCGCTCGCGCAGCGCTACCCGCGCCTTGTATCCCATGATCGCCAGGGCCCAAAGCGCCAGAATCAGGCAGGCCTCCTGCTCAAAATCGCGCACGATCACATACAAAGACCGTTCAGGAACGTATTCCCCATCCTGCTCCAGGAGCATTCGCTGCTCTTCGAGGACCGCGTTGGCCTGCGGGCGAATCCACGCCACGTACATGGCGTGCACAAGGATCACCGACAGAAACAGCGAGAACAGCTGGAAAACAAACTCTACCGGTAACTGTCTTCTCATGGCTTGCCGCCTAATTTTGAGCCGAAGTAAGGAGTATGGTCCCGCAACTCCTCAGCGAACATCCTCGGCGCTGGGAACGAGGGCTTCCAGCCCTCCACGAGGGCAAGATGCCCTCGTTCGCAGGCTGTTTCAACAAAGCCAAGCGTGCACGGGAAGAAACAGCCGCGCGAGAAAGATCTCCGGGGAAAAAGTATCCTGAACATGCTCGTAACGATTGGGTCAGGCAGCCCGGTCGCGAACCACCAGGCCACGGCCTACGGCGCGAAGTGCTTTCTCGATCTGGCCGATATGGGAACGATGGCCGGGATTCAACAGTTTACGCACGGCGCTCTCGCTAAGCCCAAGACGGCGCGCAAGCGCGACCTGGGTCAGTCCTTTTCGGCGCATCGCAATGTAAAGCGCCGTCTTGGCTGCAATTATCGGCGGGACGGCAACGAGCGATTGTCCGTCAGTTGCGGGACTCGGAAGCGGAATGTCCTCTTTGCAGCTTATGTATGCGCCCAGAGCAGCCACAAGCGCATCCTCGGCCATCGAAAGGGCATCGACATGGTTTTCGCCGCATGTTATGGCTTCCGGAACATCCGGAAAGCTGACGGAGTATCCGCCGGCGGCTTCACGGGTCAATACGCAAGGATAGGCGTATTGCATCAGAACTTCTCCTTTGGAATGCCCAACTGCTTAAGCATGCTACGAAATGCTCCCGGTTTAATCTCTCCACGTTTGACCACTGTGCGCCGCTCACCGAGATACAGAATCCCATGACTACCCTTACCTCGCCGAGGATCAAAGAGAAAAAACGTGTCAACACTCTTGGCGTATCTCCTGGCGCGCCTGACGAATTCCGTTCCGTCCATATGCGAGATTGTCGCACCTTAAGGTACGAATAATCAAGGATAGGTTCGCCTCTTCCATCCAGGTGGCCTTGGCGTGAGAACGCGGCGCAGGTATGCGCTGCTCTCGGCCCAATCGGTTGGATGAGGCGACTCGGGAAATTCGAGTTCGGCCACCGCGCAGGTAGGAAACTTGCCGTGCAGCATCGCAAAGGCATCCTCTTCGCCCGCTCCGGCCAGGTACAGGGCCAACTCCTGCAGCGCCGGGTTGTGCCCTACAACCATGATGTCGCCGGCGTTCTCCGGTAACTCGCGCAAGCAATGCAAGACCGTGCCCGGACTGAAGGTGTACAGCCGGTGCATGATCTCCACGCTGAGGTCGGCCGGCAACCAGGGCAGCACCCCGCGCATTGTCTCCACCGCTCGCCGGCCAGCCGAACAAAGCACGCGTTCCGGTGCGCATCCCACAGCCGCCAGCTTCTCGCCCATCGCCGGCGCGTTGCGGCGCCCCCTCGGCGCCAGAGCCCTTCCGAAGTCGTCCGCGGAATACGGCCCGGCCTTGGCGTGTCGCAGCAACCATAAGCGCGTCATGCCTTGGCTCGCGGCGGCCTGGAGTCACTCTTGAATGGAGTCAAAAACCTCATCAGTCCTGTATGCTACTCCGATCATGGATTCCATTCCACGCGGCAGCCCCACGCTGGGAAGGAGGAGTACGCCCTCGCTGGGAAAGAGGGCATCCTGCCCTCCACCGCCGAGCAAGCCCTTCCTGGGAGTTCTCGCAGCGGCCCCCGCTGCGCTGACGCGCAGGGAACACTTTGGGAGCGAGGGCATCTTGCCCTCGTCGAGGGCTGGAAGCCCTCGTTCCCAGGGTTGTGCCATGGGAGCGTTCGCATCCTGCCCACCAAGGCCAGGCACGCTCTCTATCCCAGGAGCAAGCCGGCCATGACGTCCCGCACTAAACCCAGGGCGCTGAGCGAGGTGGAGCGCGCCGGCGCCCGGCTGATCAACCGGGAGTTGTCCTGGCTGCAATTCAACACCCGTGTCTTGGAGGAGGCGGCCAACGACAGCCACCCGGTGCTGGAACGTGTACGCTTTCTGTCCATATCGGCCAGTAACTTAGACGAGTTCTACATGGTGCGGGCCGCGGGCCTGATGGCTCAGGTGGCGGCAGGCGTTACCAAGCTCAGTGACGATGGCCTGCAACCCAGCGAGCAACTTCAGGCCATCCGCGAGCAGGTAAAGAAACTGCTGAGCGCCCAATCACAACTGAGCGCCGAATTGCTCGACGAATGCCGAGAGGCCGGTGTGGCGGTCGTAAAGCCCGAAGATCTCGGCAATCGTGGCCAGGAGTGGCTTTCGCGATGGTTTGAGAACCAGCTGTTTCCGGTTCTGACCCCGCAAGCTGTGGATCCCGCGCATCCCTTCCCCTTCATTCAGACCGGCTTTCTTGTTTACGTTCTGCGGCTCAAGCGGCCACAGGACAAGCGGGAATTCAACGGCCTGGTGCTGGTTCCGCAGCAGGTTGAACGCTTCGTTCGAGTGCCGGGCAAGCCTTTGCGGTTTGTCGTGGTTGAGGAGATCATCGCGCAAAATTTCAAGCGGCTGTTCCCGGGCATGGAGATTCTTGGCCACGGGATATTCCGAATCAGCCGCGACAGCGATCTGGAGATCGACGATGAAGCTGAGGACCTGGTTCGGACCTTTGAGACCGCATTGCTGCGCCGCAGGCGGGGCAACGTCATCCGGGTGGAGGTGGCCGCCGGAATGCCCAAGAACTTCCGCAGGTTTGTTCTCAAGGCGTTCAATGCCTCGCATGCCCACGTCTTCAATATCGACGGTATGCTGGGCTTGGCGGACATCAAGCAGATCATTACCGACCAGCGTCGCGACCTGCAGCACGAACCCCTGAACGTGCGCTACCCCGAGCGGGTGCGGGAATACGGCGGCGACATACTTACCGCTATCCGAGCCAAGGACTTCGTGGTTCAGCACCCATACGAGAGCTTTGACGTGGTGGTGCAATTCCTGCGCCGCGCAACGGCCGATCCCGCGGTCGTGGCGATAAAGCAGACTCTGTACCGCACATCGGAAGACTCGCCGATTGTGGAAGCGCTGATCGCCGCCGCCGAAGCCGGGAAGCTGGTCACCGCGATGGTGGAGCTCAGGGCGCGTTTCGACGAAGCAGCCAATATTCGCTGGGCGCGCGAGATGGAGCGGGCCGGCGTTCAGGTGGTATACGGTTTCGTCGAACTGAAGACCCATGCCAAGGTGTCGCTGGTGGTCAGGCGCGAAGCCGGCGAACTGCGCACCTATACCCACTTCGGCACCGGCAATTACCACCCCGTCAACGCGCGGGTGTATGTGGATCTCAGTTTTTTCACCTGCGATGCCGCGCTCGGGCGGGACACGGCCAAGCTGTTTAACTACATGACCGGCTATGCCACGCCGGAGGGAATGGAAAAGCTGGTCTACGCTCCCGCGCAGTTGAAGAACGTTCTGGTGGAGCTGATCGAAGACGAAATAGCCCACGCCCGCGCAGGCCGGCCGGCGGAAATCTGGGCCAAGCTCAACTCGCTGGTGGACCCTGAAATCATCGATTGTCTCTACCGTGCAAGCCAGGCGGGCGTGAAGATCGAACTGTATGTGCGTGGCATCTGCTGCCTCCGGCCCGGCGTGCCCGGCATGTCGGAGAATATCCTGGTCCGCAGCATGATCGGCAGATTCCTCGAGCATTCCAGAATTCTTTGCTTCGGGGCCGGACACGCATTGCCTTCCACCGAGAGCAAGGTTTATCTCTCGTCCGCGGACTGGATGCCCCGCAACCTGCACCACCGGGTTGAGTCGCTGGTGCCGATCGAGAACGAAACGGTGAAGCGGCAGCTCCTGGAACAGGTGATGATGGCCAATCGCATCGACGAAATGCAAAGCTGGCAGCTCGGTCCCGACGGCGAGTATCTCCGCCTTCCCCGCACTCCCGAAAGTTTCAGTGCTCACACATGGTTCATGACCAACCCCAGTCTGTCGGGCCGAGGCAGCGCGCTGCGCGACTCGCGGCCCGCCATGCCTGGCGAACTCTTTCCCGAACCCGAAGCCGAAACGCCCCTGGGAGAGAGGGCATCTTGCCCTCAACCCATGCTTGGCGAAGCTGCTCCCGAACCCCGAGTGTCCGCATCGGCGGAAGAGACACCCCGACCCACTTTGATCAAAGCCGCCGTCTAGCCGCTCGTGCCGGGCGTACTCCGAACCAGCCCCGCCACCCCAAGCGAGGCGCCGGTGGCGGTAATTGACGTGGGCTCGAACTCCGTCCGCCTGGTGGTGTACGAGAACGGCGGCCGGGCGCCGCTGCCGATCTTCAACGAGAAAGTGTTGTGCGGCCTGGGGCGCGGACTCGACCGTACCGGCAGGATGCCGGGCAAAGCCATGCGGCTGACACTGGCGAGCCTGCACCGGTTCGCGCAGCTGTGTCCGCAAATGGGTGTGCGGGAAATACAAGCCGTAGCCACCGCTGCGGTGCGCGAGGCCAGCAACGGGACCGAGTTCCTCGAAACGGTGCGCAGTGAATGTGGCCTCGAAGTCCGCTTGCTATCAGGAGACCGCGAAGCTGAAATCTCCGCCGGCGGTGTCGTCAGTGCAATACCGCATGCCAACGGTATCGCCGCCGACCTCGGGGGGGCCAGTCTGGAACTAACGCTTCTCGACACAGGCCGGGTAACTGAACGAATTTCTCTGCCGCTCGGAACGGTGCGAAGAAACGGCGATGAGTCAATCCGGGAAAGCAAGAGAGCTGTCCGGGACCACCTTGGAAACCTGGGCTGGTTGCAGCAGGCGGGGGGCCATTCTCTTTACCTTGTGGGAGGTTCCTGGCGAGCGCTGGCGCGCATTCACATGGACGAAACCGGCTACCCGCTGCATGTGATTCACAACTACGTGTTGGACGCGGCCAGCGCATCAGAATTCTGCACAACGCTGGCTGCTTGGCCTCGTGAGCGCCTGGAGTCCGCCAAGGGCTTGCGCCCGGACCGGCTGGAATCCCTTCCCTTTGCAGCGGTGGCGCTGGAATGCCTGTTGCAGCGCACCGGCGCCGAACAAGTGGTGTTTTCCGCCAGCGGTTTGCGTGAAGGCTGCCTTTATGAAGCCCTGACTCCCCTGGAACGGCAAATTGACCCTCTTCTGTGGCTTTGCGAATCCGCCGCCCGGCGCATGGGTCGTGGGGGTTCCAGTGGCGAGTATCTGGCCGACTGGATCGCGCCGGCGCTCAAAGGCACCGTGCCGGACAAGCTACGCCTGGCCGCCTGCCACCTTTCCGACATCGGCTGGTCCGAACACCCCGATTACAGGGCCGAACAGGTCTTCCTGCGCATCATGCGTATGCCGCTGACCGGAGCGGATCATCGAGAGCGGGTCATGCTGGGCCTTGCGGTCGCCTCCCGCCACAGCGCGTTGCAATCAACACTGAAACGGCTTGGACTCGACAAACTCCTTGGCAAGGAAGAGAAACGTCAGGCTTCAAGTGTCGGGCTGGCGATGCGGTTGGCCTATACCATTTCAGGCGGAGCCGTGAGCGTGCTTGAGCAATTTCGGCTGACGCGGAACCAAGAACAGCTAACCCTCAGGGGCTCGGAAGGCGCCCATATCCTGGTGGGCGACACGGTACAACGCCGACTAAGAACCCTGGCACGCAGCCTCGGCCTGGATCACAAAATTCTCCTTCGCGCCTGATCGAATCCGTAAGGTTTTCTCAAGTTTGATATGGTAAGTTCTTTCCCTTATTGAAGGGTGACATGACGCTGCGCAATTGAATGCAGCCTATTAGGGTGCCCTTCACATTCAGACAATTGGGAGGGGACACCTAATGCGTAATTCATCATGCAGTCGCTGGTTTGCGGTTTTCGCAGCGGCGCTTGTCACACCGGTCCTGGGCCTGACCCAGGATGTGCAAGACGAGGTGGAAGCGGACGACGCAACCGCCGTCACCGAGGAAGAGCCGATTGAGCTGGCCACCCAGACCGTCACCGGTTCACGGATGGTTGGTGGCGATCCTTCGGCGCGAGTCTACAGTTTCTCCGCCGAGGACATTGCCGTTCGAGGCTTGTCCAGCCTGGAGGACTTGTTCCGAACTTTGCCCTTCGCATTTTCCTCCATTACTACCCAAACCGACATGCTTTTCGGGGGCGGCGCATCAGATACGGACAAGAACCTCGGTGCACTGGGCCTGGGAACATCAACCGTCAACCTGCAAGCACTCGGTTCAGCCAACACACTGGTGCTGATCAATGGACGCCGCGTCGCAGGCAACCCGGGTGATCAGGATGATTTTGCCAATATCCTGACGGTGCCCTTGGAAGCAATTGAGCGAGTGGATATTCAATTGGACGGCGCTTCGGCCGTGTATGGAGCAGACGCCATCGGGGGGGTCGTCAATTTTATTGTCAAGAAGAATTACTCGGGCATCGGCGCAACGATTCGCAACGAATGGAGTTCTACAGACGCGGATCGTCAAAAGGGCAGCGTGCAGGCCGGCTACACCTGGGCCAGCGGAAGCATTTCGGGTTCCATTTCGCACTCCGGGAGTGAGCCGATCGATGTTCGTAAGGCAGGTTGGACGTCAAGCGACTACCGTGACCGTTTCGGGCCCGAGTTTGACTTGCGGCGAACTTTTTATGGCCAACCCGGGCTTGTGTGCGAGTTCAATGGATCGTATCTGTTCCCCGGTTGCTCTTTCTTTAATCCCACCATCTACCAGCTGCCTGCCGATCACAGCGGAGTCGGCGCTACGGTAGATGACTTCCTGGTCAATCAAGTCGTGCCTGTTGACTACGTGCCTCCGCAAAACGGATCGGATTGGAGCAGAAATGCTCTCAACGTAATATTCGAGCAGTACCTCACAGACGATTTTCGCGTCTATGTCGATCTGCTGTATTCCGACCTTGATTCCTATCAGCAATTCCAGACCAGCATGACGGGCTACCTGGTCCCCGCCAGTAACGCCTTCAACCCGTTCGGCAGGACCATGGTTGTGGGTTATTGGCCGAACGCCGAGGTTGAGTCCGGCCTGATTCCGCGGTCATACACTGAGTCGGAAAAGAAACAGCGGAATCACAATGTGGGTTTTCTTTGGGAATTCGCAGACGTGCATCAATTTCAATTGAACGTAACCCTTTCGGATTCCGAGAGCATTGCGTACCAGGTCAGGCCTGATTACCGGCGCAGTGAATGGGACCCGACACAGGACACCTTCTATGCGGCCATTGCAAGCCCGGATCCCAATGTTGCGTTGAACGTCTTCGGAAATGGAACTGCGCAATCACAGGGATTTGCCGAACTCTTTACCAACGCGCTGGGGCCATCTCTCGGGTTTACCGAGAAGACTACGGTTGACCCACTGCTGCGCGGCGAACTCTTTGAGATTTGGGGCGGAGCGATCAAGTATGCGGTAGGCGCAGAGTATCGCGAGACTGTTATATACGACAAGTATCAAAGGTACGCAGAAGGCGGCATCGAGGAAGAGGGCGAAGAGGAGTTTATTGGAGTATCGGAACCCACACAGGAATTACGTGCTTATTTTGCCGAATTCGCATTTCCCATCGTGGGTGAACAAAACGCAAGACCCGGAATCAACCTGCTGACGCTAACGGCACAGGCGCGCTACGACAGCTATGAAGCAGAGGGTGCGGACGGGGGCATTGACTTTGTTGGCGGATTTGGAACGCGGCGTCAATTCGTACCGAGCGAAGGCTGGATAAGCGTTCCAGGTTTTGTGTCCAGCCAGGTCGGCATGCCAAATATTGTCAAGACTAAACAGAGCCGGACCAGTCCACGCTTTGGCATAGCTTACCGGCCCACGCGGAGTGTGCTTGTTCGCGCCGCCTGGTCACGATCATTCAAGGCGCCCGTTTTCAGCGACACCTTCAATACCCGCAATTCCCGCGAGTTCAATTCCTATTACACGGACCCCTACGCGCCCGGCGGCCCGAGTTTCGGGCCTATCCCGACACAATTCCAGTCCAATAATCTGGATATCAATGCGGAGCACGGCGACAAGTGGTCGCTTGGTTTTGATTGGTCCTCTACTTCCATTCCCGGTCTGCGTTGGATTGTTGACTGGAAACGCACCGATTTCAAGGACAAGATCGAGTACGGGAGCACGCTCTTGTACAACTACGCCGATATCGCATTCAGGCTCCCGCAGTTGGTGGAGCGCGACGCAACCGGCAGAGCTGTAACCATCTACAACACGAGCATCAATATCGCGGAGAAGATCAGTGAATCCGTGGATGTTCACCTGGAGTACTCCTTCGATACTTCCTGGGGCCATTTCACTCCTCGGATCAATTACTACCGTGTGCTCGACGAATTCTTCCGCATCACGCCAGAGACGGAACCCGTGGATCGTGTAGGAACCCAAAAGGGAAGCGACGAATACAGGATTACAGGTTCCTTGACCTGGCAGCGAGGACGATTTGGCCTGGACATGTTTGTCTATTACAAGCCCAGTTATGTCAACGAGGATGCGGTTACTTGTTACGGCGATCTGATTGGAATTGGCCGTTGCCAGAACTTTGGTGACACCGTTGCGATTGATGTGGGTTCGAGCACCACTGTGGATGTTACCGCCACCTACGTGTTTGAAAACGGCATCAGGTTGCGGGCAGGCGGGCGAAATCGAGCGCATCAGGTTGCGGGCAGGCGGGCGAAATATCCTGGATGCCGATCCACCGGCGACGGTTTCCAGTAGTCACCTGTTGCCATATGACCCCACTCGCTGGAATGGGCGCGGCCAGATTCTTTTCCTGGAGGTCCACTGGGAGCTTGGCGGCTCGGGCTAGTTGGTAGATACTTCGCGCAGTTAGCGGGGCGTTTCGTGACCAAGCGGAACGCCCCGTTTTTTTGCGGACCGATCAGATGTCCTGACTTCGACGGTTGGATTTCGTAACGTGTTGATTTAACTGAATTCACATCAGCGCCAAGGCACTACATTCAGCAGCAGCGCCGGGAGAAGTGGTGAGTTCAGGTGAGTTCGCAGGGCGTGGTGGGAAGTGGCAGCCCCATGGCTCGATAGATGTCCTCTGTTTCGCGGGAAGGTTTTGACGGCACCGCATAGCGTTTCCCGGTGCGCCGGTGCCGGAGCACCGAACACTGGCGGTGAACGAGAGCATTGCGGATGACTTCCGGAGACATGCGGCGCTTCTGCAGCGCGACCCGGTAGGCGAGATGGCGTATGCAGGCAAAAGCCATGAAGGCGATGGCGATGTGTGCCTGCACCCGGTGCGGCGTCCAGTGGTAGATCGGGCGCACCTTGAGGTCATGTTTGGTGATGCGGAAGCTTTCCTCGACCTGCCACAGGCCACGATAGCGCGACAGCAGTTCGTGGTGCGGCATATCCTCAAGGTTGGTGATGATCCCCTGCAGCCCGTCCCAGCGCGCCGCTTCCTTGACCTTGGCTTCGTTGAGCATCAGCCGCGCGTCGCCGTCAATGGTGATAAAGCGCTGGTTGCCGCGATGGCCGAGCAGGGCCTTGGGGTTATCGCTTTTGCCCAGTTTTTTGATCAGCTTCTCAACCGCCTTGCGGCGCTCGTGCTGATCTTTGCGCGCCCGCGCCGGGTTGTAGGTCACTACCAGCCGCCGGTCACCGTGGCGCCATTGCGCAACCTGCCTACCCGCAACGCCTTCCAGCGGCCGGTAGGCGCCGGTGTCGAGAATTTGCTCGGCAAGCGTCTTGGGAAGGTTCTTAATCCGGGCGCCCACGATGTATCCGCAGCCCTGCGCTTCCAACTCCTTGAGATTATCGTCACTGAACATCCCCCGGTCAGCCACCCATACCGCTTGCCCGAGTGGGTGACGCTGCTGCACGTCCTTAAGCACCGGGATGAAGCTGTGTCCCTCGTAGGTGGCGCCCGGGAACACCGCATAGCTCACCGGCAAACCTTCCCGCGTCACCATCAGGGCCAGCAGCACCTGCACCTGATGGTGCTTGGCGTCCTTGCTGAAACCATTCTGTTTGAGTTCATCCTCGGTGAACGACTCGAAATACAAGGTCGTGCAGTCGAAGAACAGCACGTTCAAAGGCTCCGGCAGCAGCGCCTGCGTGGCGCTGCCGACCCGCGTTTTGAGCCGCTCAATCACCCGCCCGGCGAGGTGATCCATCATCCGGTAGAGCTTCTCCAGCGGCAGCCCCACCCCGAAGTCCTGCTCCAGCCGCCGCACGCTGCCGCGCTTGCTGTCGGGGTTGGCGATCCGCGCCATGACGGTATGCAGCAGACTGTCGTGGGAAGCGCGGTAGCGGGACCTCGGCAACAGCTTGTCAAAACCCAGTTGGCGATACGTCGCGCCATACACTTCGTGAATGCCGGTGACCACGCGCTGTTCTTCCTCCAGTTGCTTCAAGTCCACCCGCAGCGCCTTATTCGCCGCCCGTGACGCCCGGATCGCCTGCTCGGCGATCGGTTCGGGCGGGAACAGTCCCGGCTGGCGTTCATCGCTGATCTTCGCCTTGATGAATTCCCCCAGTTCCTTAAGCCGAACCAGTTCGTCGTCATCCATGGCGATGCCGACGTGCCGGACGATGCGTTGCCGGACCTTTCCGCCGGCGCGCACGGACTCGACGAGTTGAACGGAACGCCGGGGGCTGTTGGGGGTGGTTTTGACGCGGATGAACATGGACGCACGGTAACGTCTGGGGGCACGCTTGTCAACTAAAGAAAAGGACTAGGCACTACGCTGGCCCATCCCGAACCCCTCGCCAATAAATCCCCGGAATTACACGACTCTTTCCGCCAAAACCCACCCCGCAGCCGCATCAACCGTCGAAGTCAGGAAGCGGAACGCCCCGTTTTTTTGCGGACCGATCAGATGTCGGTGGGAAAGGGAATGGGGTTGTCGGCGGACAGGGGCTCGGAGGGGATGAATTCCTCCAGGACTTCGTCGCTTTGCAGGGCTTCCTCGATACGGGCGAGGTCTTCTTCGATGGAGGCTACTTCGGCGGATATTTGTGGTGGAGCGGGGGTGATCCCTTCGGTGTCCGTTTCTGCGCCGGGAGAGCCGTTATTCGAGGGCAGGATGCCCTCGGTCCCAGGGGGGATGTCTTGGTTCCCGGAGGGCTTCTCTTCCGCGGCAGGGTCCACCTGTTGAGCAAACCCCAGCCAGTCGCCCACTCTTCCAGCGGCCCAGGTCAGCCCGATGGCAAGGGCGATGATCGCGATTACTCCCGGTATCTTTTTCATTCCGGTTCCTGCAGTTCGGCGTAGCGCGCCAAACGAAATCCTACATCGATTCGCTCTTCTTCGCCAAAGTCACGGTAGGCCCAGCGCAGTTCGCGCAGCGCGCCGTGAAGCCAGCTGGAGCCACGGATCACGTGGAAACGCCCTTCTGTGGGACCGCGCGGGTCTACTTCGAAGTTCGGGTACAGCGTGTCGGTGCCATAGAAATCGCCCATCCATTCGGACGCGTTGCCGCCCAGATCGTAAAAGCCCTTGGCGTTGGGGGGGAACGAGCCGGCCGCGGCGGTGAAAGCGAAATTATCGTTGTAGCCACTTAGGGTGATTGTCACCAGACTGCTGGCGGATTGGTCGGCGTAATTCCCCGAAAGCGGTGAGGGCGGCATGCGTTCGCCCCATGGATAGCGTGAATCCCCTACCCCGCCGGCGTAGCGCGCCGCCCAGACCCATTCGGCTTCGGTGGGCAAGCGATAGCCGGTCCCCGGCTCGGCAACCGGCTGCAGGCGGCCGCTTCGGTTTACGTATTGGAGCGGCAGATTCTCTTGCGAACTCAGCCAATTGCAGAATGCAGCCGCGGCTCGCCAGTCCAGATCTACCGCGGGACTGCTGTCGGCTGCGAGCGACTTGAAGCGCTCAGCTCCCGAGGTATGCGTAGGCACAATCGCCCTATACTCCCGGTTGCTTACTTCCTTGACGCCAAGATAGTAGCGCTTGGTGATGCGCACCTTGCGGCGCACCTCGTTGTTACGCCATCCTTGGGAACCGCGTTGCGATCCCATCTCGAATTCGCCGGGGAGCAGCAATATCATCCTGGCGCCCAGGGATGTCTGGATCTCCGTGGGCTGGGCCGCCAGTCTGGCCTGCGGCGGGGTAAGTAGTTCTATGGCTATTTCCTGCGGATAGGCAGGCTGGGGGATGACTTGGCGGGAATCGGCCACGTAGCCTTCCAGCCTCAGTTCAAGCGTGTGCTCCGTGGATGGCAGGTCCAAATCGATTGGCGTGCTGCCGGCGGCCTTCCCGTTTACCAGTACTTCAGCCCCTGCCGGCCGGCTCATTACGCGAATCCTGCCCAGGCGCGGCTTGAGAGCGATATTCAGCGATTGCTGCTGGCCTCGGCCCAGCCTTACCGAGCGTTCCTGCGATTCATACCCGGCCCGCGAGACCACCACGCGATGCGCGCGGTCAGGGCTTACTTCCACAGTGGCCGGAGAGCCGCCACGGAAATTTCCGTCCACCGTGATGCTCGCGCCCGGCGGGTCGGTTTGCACCTTAAGAACACCGGACGCGGGCCGCAGGCGAATGGAAGGCAAGATCTGAGGCTCGCCTGCCACAATGGCAAGTTGTTCCCTGTGCGTTGCAAAACCGGCCTTGGCGAGTGAGAGCACCCGTTCTCCGGAGAGTAATTCCACGGTTGCCGGTGTTTCGCCCAATACTTCGCCTTCAGCCCGTAATTCCGCCCCGGCCGGCTCGCTGCTCACCGTGATCTCCGCCCAATCCGGTTCCAATTCCGCGCTGAACGGCTCGATTTCGCCGCCTCCGTTGACAACCAGCGCAGCGTTTAATTCCTTGTAGCGAGGCGTACTCACCTTCACTATGTAGGTTCCAGGCTCGAGTTCTATTTCCTCACCGGCGGTGAACACACCTTCCTGTCCCTCGATGCGAATCTCCGCGCCGGCTACCGTATCCACCACCACGCGGCCAGGCAAGAGCTGCATGGCGAAACGAAATTCCTCTCCGCCTACGGCGCGCACTTCAATCTGCTCATCCAGCGGGTAATACCTTTCCAGTTCGGAGCGCACCCGGTACTGGCCGCTCCATAGGAGGTAGCGGGGTCCGACGTGAGGCATCGGTTTGAGCGCCTCGACCTGCACTTGAGCTTCCGCCGGCTCGACTTCAATCAATACGCCGGCGGCGGTGAATACGAAAATCGTGCAGGCGCCAAGAACCGCCAACATCAGGCCGACCGCCAGGCGCAGCCAAAGCCGGGCTCTGGACGGGCGGGAGGACGTAGCCTTGGATCGGGCCGGGCGCAGGGGAACCGCGGATCTTCCTTCTTCATCTGCGGCAATTTCCGGAGGCCGGGTATCCCAGGCACTCGCCAGGTATTCCACCCGGAGTCTTAGTGAATTGGCGGATACGCCATCAAGAGCCACTTCGACTCCTGCGATGGAAAGCCGGTCCCCTTCCCTAAGCAACTTGGCGCCGCTGATCGCCTCGCCGTTCAGTTGCAGGCCGGAGATTCCCGCGGAGCACTGCACCAGCGCACGCTCGTCGAGAAGATTGATGCTGGCAGCCGGAGGGGCGCCTGCCGGACCGGGAAGGCGGATATGCGAACCGGGCCCGCTGCCCAACAGAATCGGCAGCTCATCCGCCGTCAGGATGCGGTCCCCATCGGGCAGCGTGATCGGCAGCTCATCCGCCGTCAGGATGCGGTCCCCATCGGGCAGCGTGATCGTTACTTTAGCGGTCATTTCTCAAGCCTGGGAAGGAGGACATCCGCGAGGGCAGGATGCCCTCGTTCCCAGCGTCGAGGGCAGGATGCCCTCGGTCCCAGCGTGAGGGCAGGATGCGCGAGGGCAGGATGCCCTCGTTCCCAGCGTCGAGGGCAGGATGCCCTCGGTCCCAGCGTTGAGGGCAGGATGCCCTCGGTCCCAGCGTCGAGGGCAGGATGCCCTCGGTCCCAGCGTTGAGGGCAGGATGCCCTCGGTCCCAGCGGCGAGGGCAGGATGCCCTCGTTCCCGGCGTTGAGGGCAAGATGCCCTCGGTCCCAGCGGCGAGGGCAGGATGCCCTCGTTCCCGGCGTTGAGGGCAAGATGCCCTCGGTCCCAGGTTTGCGGAAGCGTCCTGCATCAGATCGGTTCGGTGCAGACCAGAACCAGCGGATCGGAAAGCCCCTCCGGAGCGACTACGAAATCGCGACGCACGTCACGATAGCCGTCGCGGGTGCCGATCGCCGTATAGGCGCCGGGCCGAAGCTGCATCACACGATTATCGAAACTCCCCAATCGGCCCACGTGATAAATGGTCACCTGGGTAAGACCATCGGACCGCAACTGCACGGGCGCCGGGGTAGCCGCCACCGTCAGAGCCTGCTCAAGACTTGAAATTTGCGTGCTGAGCCGCCGCCCGGAATTGGCAATGGCGCCGGCTTCATCAAGCAGGCGTTTACCACGTTGCCAGGCATCTTCGCGATTCAGCGTCTGGGCATTGGCAATGGTGTTCTCCAGCCCGTCATCCAGGCGCACCCGCCGCTGCGCTTCGGCCAATCCTTTCTGAGCCGCGATGATATTGGCGTCAATCTCCAGCATGCCCTGGTAGTTAGCGACCGCCGTGCGCCAATCCTCCCGGAACTTTCCGGCTATCGCCCCGGCTTGCAGTTCCGCCAGACGCTGGCCGCGTTCCTCCAATTCCAGCGCGGTCAGTGCCTCTGCAGGCGCCGGGTCACCCGGGCGCTGCTTCTTCGCTGCTTCAAACGCGCTTCGTGCGGAACTGAGATCCCCATCGCCCAGCGCCGCATGCCCTCGTGACATCCGCGTATCGAACAACTGCTGATCGAGGGCCGCATTCACGGCTGCCAGCGCCCGGCGCGCGGACTGCCGGTCGGGGTCTAGCTGAAGTACCGCTTGCCAGGCCTGCCGCTGGTCCTCAAGGCTTGCGTCCCTCCGGGCGGCCCGCGCCTTCTCCACCGCCGGCATGACTTCCGGAAGTTTCCTTACGCGGCGCCGCGCCAATTGCACGGCAGCCTCGGTTGCTCCCAACAGGATCTCGGCCTTCTCAAGCGCTTCCAATGCGGAAGCCTGGTCGCCGGATTCGATCGCTTCTTGTGCCTGCTCCAGGGATTTGCGCCCGATCTCCGGCGCCTGCTCGCGCAATTGGCGCAGCATTTCGGCCGCCTTGCGGTACCCCAGTTGGGCGTCCGGGTATTCGCGGCGGCGGTAGAAGTCGTCTGCCTGTTGTTCTTGCGCAATGGCCTGTTCCCAGGCGCCACCGGACCACAAGGCCGGCTGCAATGAGGCCAGGTAATTGCGGTCCTGAAGCATGTCTCCCATGGCTTCATCCGCGGCGTCGCGCTGAATCCTCAAGAGCTGCTTGTCCTCTTGCGGCGCTTCGGCCTGCTGCGCAACCTGCTGCGGTGGCGGACGTGTCGCGGCGCGCTGCTCGGCAAAGCGAGGCAACGCGACAAACAGCGATACCGCTACCGCCAGCAACAGTGCCCCCAACACATACGCCAACCACAGGGGCACGCCCGAGCGCCGTTGCAGCATCGCAGCCGGCGCTCCATCCGCGGGACGATTGCGAGCCCGCGCAACAATAGCGCCGGCCCCCTCCGGCTGTCCGGCAGTGGCGGGCTCTTCAAGAATCTCTTCCAGCGTGGAGCGCACCGCCTGCATGGTCACCGGCCGGCGCGACTTTTCGCCAGCCAACATGGCCTTGACCAGTTCACAGAGAGCTGTGGGAAGCTGCGGAGACCCAAGCGACGCCTCCGGAGCCGCAAATTTCCCACTGCGGACTCTTTCCTCGCTTATGTCGGGCGCGTACGGCGGAAACCCGCAGAACAGCTCGTAGCACACGCATCCCAGCGCATACACATCATCGCTGACTTGCGCAGGCTGGCCCTCCAGTTGCTGAGGACTCATATAGGCAAGCGTGCCTCCCGGGCGCCGAATCCTCTTTTCGCCGGGTCCTTCCGGAATATGGGCGGCGCCGAAATCAGTCAGGCAAGCGGCTTCGGACTCATCCAACAGGATGTTCTGAGGTTTGATGTCCCCGTGAACGACGCCCTTCCGGTGTGCATAGGCCAGGGCATCACATACCGGCAGGAGTCGCCGCACGCTTTCGTTCCATGTGGCCCCTCGGGATGCGCCGATATGCCCTCCCGGCACGACAGGCATGGCGAAGAAATGGACCGAGTCGGCGGAAAAGAATTCCTCCGGGCGCACAATGGCTGGATGAACAAGAGACTGGGCTACGGAGAATTCGCGCCGGAACAGCTCCACATGAGAAGGCTCTCGGCAATACTTGGCTTTGAGCAGCTTCAATGCCTTTTCGCGCCGGTTCCGGACATCCTCCGCCAGCCAGACTTCGCCAAGCCCGCCCGAGCCCAGCAGGCGAATCAGCCGAAACCGGGATATCAGCATCCCGCCTTCGCGTGGTTTGTTTATTGAATTGTTACGCACGCCAGCACCTGCGCCTCACCGTGGGGCGAATGATACGGGCGAAGGCGGGCGAATTCGCCTGCCGGGCGATCGCAAGGCAGTACCTGGACCGATGCGCTCGCGTTCAGGGTCGCGGCGGAGTTGTTTCCTGGGAGTTGGCAGCGCCTGGCATTTCGAGATTGCCGGTCTCACGGCTGTAAATCTCCCTCAGCAAACGGCGCCATTCCCGAAAGCGTTCTTCCGCAGATCCAGTCAGCCGCCGGGTCTGACCTTCCAGTTCCACCACCATGGGCTCGGCCTCGGCGTCGAAGGACTCACCCACTTCGCGTAGCGCCTCGGCATGCATCTTGGCTTCCGCGCGCCGACCCAGGCCCGCCTGGATGCCCATGATGCCGCCATGGATCATCGTCTGGGTGACGGCCCTGTTGTTGCCGCCACGGTCGTTGTAGGCGATTGCGCCCAGGATTCCGAGAATACCCAGCAACATTCGCGTGTTGGAGGCACTTCGCATTTCCTCGTAGCTCAGGCGGCCTTCGCGCGCCATCCGCCGCCAGTCCGCGTACGGTTCATCCAGACCGTAGTACAGGTTCGCGTAGTGCTCATTCACCGCATCAACAAGTGCATATTCACGCTCTCGGACCTCGCGCATGCGGCCGACCATGGGTTCATCTTCTGCCGGCAGCCTCTTGACCTGGTAATGCCCTTTGTCGGTCTTTTCCAGGTAGCCTTCGAACGCCTGCGGCACGACGCTCAGGCCGTAGCGCAAATCGCCTATTTCCCGTATCCGCTGCAACTCGGCATCGCTGAGTTGGGAGCGGACCTGCAGCAGATCGTTGGCGATCTCGTTGTAGAGGTTTTGATACGGATCCTGGCCGCGGTCGGTGTTGCGCACATAAGCCTGTTCCGCCACCATCATTTCGTAGCTCTTGTTGAACCACTCCTTCGCCGACGCGTCCCAGGCGGCAACCTGCAGCTTGGCACTGTAACCATCCGATTCTTCGATCCGCGCCGATATAAGGATGTCCGCAACCGGACTGAACTCCGGCAAGACACTCACTGCGCCCCAATAACCCGTGGACTCCAGCGTGTTCTTGAGGTGAAACGGCATGTAGCGCGCCTCCGCGCGCCGAATTTCCGGGAAAATCAGCTTTTCGTTCATTTCCTGGTCACTCAAGTTCTCCGGCAAACCAGGATCGAACACCAGGATTCCCACATTGAGCAGAGCTTCCTGGGCAATCTCGGTCTCCGCGCGATTCAGTCTCACCTGGGTGTACTGAATCTCGCGCGCCGACGTGCATGCTCCCAGAAGCACGGCGCACGCGGCTATGCCGACGAAGGTTGTTGTTCTGTTCACTTCGACCTCGCTGATTTCAGTCCCATGTGCCTGCGATATTCTTCCCACAACGCGTCGCGAATACGTCGATCCTCTTCCTGTTCCGCCGCCTCGCGTATCTGCCGCGCTACCTGGTCTTCGCTGCCCGTGGCTTCGGCGATATCTTCCGGAATATCAATCTTCGATTCGGGTTGGTCACCGGCATTGCTGCCGTCGCCTTCCTCCAGGCCGCTCTCGCCGGCGCCTCCGCTGCCACCGCCCCTAGCTCTGCCGCCTGCGGCTTCGCCACCTTCACCCTGGCCGCCGCCGGAACTGCCTCCAGACATGCTGGGGATAGTCACCATTGGCCCGCCGGCTCCGCCGCCTTCGCCTGTCGTACCACCCATGCCGCCGCTACCGCCAGGTGTTCCTTGCCCGGATGAAGCCATAGCATCGCGCTCACGAGCGATTTCGCGATCGTATCCTTCCATGGATTCACGCAGAACGCCTTCGGGATCCCCGGAGCCGCCGGAGCCGCTTGCGCCACTGCCTTGTCCGCCGCTGGGACCGCCTCCTGTTCCCATGCCGCCACCGGCCGATCCTGCTGAACTGCCGGCTGACCCCCTGGAGCTTCCAGATGAACCACTGGCGCCACCGGAAGAACTCCTTGAGCCGCCAGATGAGCCTTTCGAGCCACCCGCGGAACCCATCGAGCCTCCGGACGAGCCCATCGAACCGCCCGCGGAACCCATCGAACCGCCCGCGGAACCCATCGAACCGCCCGCGGAACCCATCGAGCCTCCGGACGAGCCTTTCGAGCCACCCGCGGAACCCATCGAGCCTCCGGACGAGCCTTTCGAGCCGCCCGCGGAACCCATCGAGCCTCCGGACGAGCCCATCGAGCCGCCTGCGGAACCCATCGAGCCTCCGGACGAGCCCATCGAACCACCCGCGGAACCCATTGAACCTCCGGACGAGCCTTTCGAGCCACCCGCGGAACCCATCGAGCCTCCGGACGAGCCCATCGAACCGCCCGCGGAACCCATCGAGCCTCCGGACGAGCCCATCGAACCGCCCGCGGAACCCATCGAGCCTCCGGACGAGCCCATCGAACCGCCCGCGCCACCGGATGATCCGGAACTGCCGCCGGGCGAAGGCATGGGAACCGAGGAACCGCCCGACGGCGGAGAATTTCCGCCAACGGTCTTGCAACTTCCGAGAAGCAGCCCCGCGGACAGCGCTAAGGAAACACCCAATATGCGAACTATGGTTTTCATGTCTATTGGTCTATCCACGCAAGTTATTCAAGCATACCACCGGCAAACGACGGAGGAGCCTTTCCATACTTGATGCACGAATCAGCCGTCGCGTCGCTTTTTGTATTCGTCATAGTTCAAACGGCCTGATCGTACGGCCGGAGGATATTGCCCGTAACGTTCCTGCTCACGTTTCTGACGAACCCGCCTCGCCACCCATATGGCGAGATTGAACAGTACGAGAACGACAGCAACGACTGCGCCAATGTTATCCATAATGAACATATACCAATCGAACAAAGAGTCGCCTCGCTTTTTTCCGGAAACGCTTCCGCAACCTCTTTATTTTACGCGGATCGGAGTAGTACCATCGGCCTCATGTCCGTGCTGGCTGCCAACTGAAATTGATGCGCGCCCGATACCGCAATCTGCTGGTCGCCGCTTTTCTTGTCGGCGTTCTGGTTTTGTTCTGGCGCCTCCAGGGCAGCGAGGCGACTACCACTGTGCTGCTGCTGACAGCCGCCCAGCGGCAAGACGGTGATTCTGCATCGCTCAGCGCCGAAGGAAAGGCGAGTTCCCAGGCATTGAGCCGGCTGGTGGGAGATCTCGCCAAGCCGGAGCTGCTCGGCGGAATCTTGAGCGCCGGAGGAGAACCCGAGCGCGAAACCGTACGCTTGCTGGCCGAACGGCTCCGGGAGCCCATTGCCGACGTTTTGATCGAGGAGCCCGCCGGCTTCGCGCGAGGGCTGGAGAGACAATACCGCGGTAGGGTCGTGATCATCGTGGCCCCCACCAGTCTGGCGTCGGCCCTGCTGGCGGAATGGGACGCCGGCGCTCTGGAGTTCGCCGACTTCGGTCCCGGGCGTCTTCACCTGATCAGCCTGCCCGGTTTCGGCCAACCGCGAACACTGGCCCTCAATTACTGACGGGTTACAGCCCTGGGAAGGAGGACATCCTTTCCTCCGAGGGCTGGAAGCCCTCGTTCCCAGGAGAGACCCTGACGCTTCGGGTGTTCCCTGGGAAGAAGGACATCCTGTCCTCCGAGGGCTGGAAGCCCTCGCTCCCAGGGGAGAGTTGTCTTATGCGAGGAGGCGTTGAAAAGTGGCGAGATCGATGTTTGATCCGCACAGCAGCACGCCTACGGACTTGTCTTGCAGACGCTCCCGTAATGGGCCCAGAGCGGCCGCTGTAGCAGTGGCGCAGGCTGGCTCTACCATCATCTTCAACTCGCGCAGAATCAGCCGCATGGCATCGCGTATTTGATCGTCGGTCACCTGTCCCAGGTCATCCATGTAACGGCTGGTCAGCGCAAAGCTGTATTCACGTGCATTCGGAGCCCGCAGACTGTCGGCAATCGAGTCAATCCGGGACGCATTAACGGGCTCTTTCCTGGCGAGGCTCTGGAACATCGAGTCGGCGCCTACCGGTTCGGCCCCATACACGCTGATTTCAGGCCGTATTCGCTTTGCCGCCGCGGCTATGCCGGCAACCAGCCCGCCACCACCCACGGGTATCACCAGGGCGTCCAGGTTCGGGGCTTGCTCCAGCCATTCCATAGCCAGCGAGCCTGTGCCTATGGCGATGGGGAGGCCCTCGAACGGATGCACCAGGGTCCGTCCTTCCTCGCGTTCGATATTCATGGCTCGATTAAAGGCAGCTTCCGCGTTGTCTATCAACTCCACCTTTGCGCCCCAGGCGCGCGCCTGCTGGACTCGCGCCGGGTTGGCCGGGGAAACAATCACGACATGAGCTGAAGCGCCCATCACGTGCGCCGCCCAGGCCACCGCAATGGCATGATTTCCGGCGCTTACCGCGGTCACACCCTTATCAAGTTGTTCCCTGGGCAAAGACAGCATCCAGGCCAGGGCGCCGCGGGCCTTGAATGTGCCGGTCATCTGCAACAATTCGAACTTCACGGAAATCCGCATGTCCGGCGCCAATTTCTGAATCGCCGCGCCACGCCATTCGTGCACCGGCGTGCGCACCACACGATCTCTGACAACTTCCCGGTATTCGCGAATTTCACCGAGTGAAGGGGGTTCATGCTTTGTCATCGCATTGCTCCTTGACGTTAGACCTCCCGCACAAATCGCTGATCCAGGTCGCGGGCGCGAACACAGCCCAGCAGGGCCAGGTCTCGCTCCACTTCCTCGCGGAGTATCTGCAAGGCACGACCCACGCCCGCTTCGCCGCCGGCCCCGAGACCGTACAGGTAGCCGCGACCGGTGGAACAGGCGGTGGCGCCCAGTGCCAGCGCCTTCAGTACGTGCGTGCCCCGCCTCACTCCCCCATCCACGATCACCTCGGCGTCGCCGCCGATGGTGTCGCGAACTTCCCGCACCAGATCAACCGGCGCGGGAACGCCATCCAATTGGCGTCCCCCATGATTGGAGAGCATTACTGCGCTGGCGCCGGCCTCGACCGAGCGGCGGGCATCTTCGGCGCACATGACACCCTTGATGGCGAACGGCCCGCCCCATTGCTCGATCATGCGCGCGGCGTCATCCCAGTTCACCGTCATGTCGAATTGGCGTCCGACATAGCCCATCAGGTTGGTGTCGTCGCTATCCTTTATCCGGTGAGCAAAATTAGCCATAACCGAGGGTCCTGAGCGGACATAGTGATAGGACCATGTAAGGTGGCGGGCCACGTCAAGCCGGCTCATCAGGGTAAGTTTCGGGGGAACCGTCATGCCGGTGTGGTAGTCGCGCTCCCGGTTGCCTCCAACCGGAACATCCACCGTCAGGCACAGCGCCGAGTAATTCGCCTCCTTGCATCGCTCGATGAACTCCCGGTTCAGACCGGCGTCCTTGAGCACATAGATCTGGAACATACGCGGCCCTTCGCTGGCGGCGGCCACGTCCTCTATGGTGGTGGACCCCAGCGTCGAAAGCGAATACATGGTGCCCGATCGATGCGCCGCCCGCACCGCGCCCACCTCGCCATCGTGGTGGAAGATACGCGACATGCCCGTGGGGGAACAGAACAGCGGCCACTCCAGCTCCTGGCCCAGAACCGTGACGCTTGCATCCACTTTTTCCACGTTGACCAGGTAGCGCGGAAGCAATTCGTAGTTGTCAAACGCGGCCGTGTTGTTGTGCAGCGACCGTTCGTCGTCAGCGCCGCCCCGAAGATAGTGATACATCGGGGAAGGGAGGCGCTTGCGCGCCACCTTGCGCAGGTCTTCCAGGTTGAAGCAACGCTTGAGTTTACGCGCCTCGAACATCATCCGAACCTTGCCAGCTGGTAGTCCGCCAGCGGGAAATCCTGCTGTTCGCCGATCAATTGCTGCGCCAGCGCCTTGCCGGTTCCCGCTGCCATCGACCATCCAAGGTGTCCGTGCCCGGTAGCCAGGGACAACCCGTCCAGTCCGCTGGCGCCGACGATAGGCACTCCGTCAGGGGAAGCCGGGCGCAGGCCGCACCAGGGACGCATTTCCGCCACCGGGATACGCTCGGCATGGCGCGGAAGCACTCCAGCGAGAAGATTGCGCAGGTTCGCCACCCGCTCAGGCGAGAGCTCCTGGTTGAAACCGGTGAATTCCACCGTCCCGCCAACGCGAATACGCCTTCCGCCCAACGGCACCACGCCGGCCTTGTAGCCGTCATCCAGCACCGCGTGACCTAGAGGAGGCAATCCTTCGGGCATGGGCGTGGTCAGGGAGTAACCCTTGGCGGGACAAACGGGCACCCGAACACCCAGGGAGCGCACAAGCCCGGGCGTGTAGCTACCCGCGGCAACCACAACCTGATCGGCTTCAATTTCTTCGCCATCTTCCAAGCGTACACCCTGAACCTGCCCCTGCTTCCCCAGCATTTCCTGCACTGTCTCCCCAAAGCGAAACACCGCGCCGTGGCGGGCCGAATGGCGCTGCAAGCTGCAACTGAACTTGTAAGCGTCGCCGACTTCATCCGCCGGAAAATAGAAACCGCCCACCAACTCCTGCTGAATGGCAGCCAGGGCGGGCTCCATTTCCACCACCTCGGCGGGAGTCAATTCCCGGGTCGGAACCTGATCGGCTCCCAGAACCCGGGCCCGCTCCCGCCCCGCACGCATCGAAGCTTCTTCCCGGCACACTTCCATTACACCCGAAAGATCAGCCTCGTACTCGACCGCAGTGTCGGATCGTAATTCCTTCATTATTTCAATGGAGTAATTGCATATTCTCAAATTCTTTCGAAGGTTAATTTCGTGGTACTTGGAACGGCTGTTAAGCAAGAACCGGTAACCCCAGTGCAGCAGTCCGGGAAACGCAGCCGGCCTGACAAGCAGCGCCGCTTCCTTGCGGCCCAAATACTTCAGAAGCTTGAGCCACACTCCCGGTGAGTTCCACGGCGCCGACAGGCTCGGCGTCAGCATGCTGGCATTGGCGAAGCTGGTTTCCAGCGCCGGCCCTTCCCGGCGTTCCACTACGGTTACCTGAACGCCGGCCTGGATCAAAAACCAGGCCGTGGTGACGCCGATAACGCCACAACCGACAATCACTACATGCATCGCCCGACCGTAAGGAAACTCAGGCAGCGATCAAACGAGCAAAACGCGAATACACGCGCCGGCCGATTTCTTCCGAGCGGGCCATGTAAGTCACCGTATCGGCGAGAATCCTGTCTGCGCTCATGCGTCCGTCCTGGCCCAACCAACCGCGCGCCGCGTCCCGTCCAACCCACTCCCTGATCATCGACTCAATGATTTCAAGATGAAACTGGATTGCGTAGCCGTTCTCGCCATAGCGAAATGCCTGGTTGACGCAATCGGGAGAGGAGGCCAGGAGAACGGCCCCTTCCGGCAAGTCAAAGGTATCTCCATGCCATTGCAATACGACTTCGCGTGAATCAAGCCCGGAGAACAAGGGATCTCCCGCAGCCGCATGGGTTGTTGCAAGGTCGTACCACCCTACTTCCTTCACGGGATTGGGGTATACCTCGGTGCCCAGAATCTTGGCCATGATCTGGGCCCCCAGGCACACGCCCACCAGGGGCACCGAGCGATCCATTGCCTCTGCGCACAAGCGCTCAACCTGCAACAGGTACGGAAAACGATCGGTATCGTTGGCGCCCATAGGTCCGCCCATCACTACCAGGCCGGCATGCCCGTCAAGGCTCGCCTCAGCCGTGGCATCCTCCTGAAAATCCACGATATTGAGATCAAGCCCTGCGTCGCGAAGGAGACCCTCGAGCATGCCCTCGGTCTCGTAACTTACGTTGCGGATTACAAGTACTCTCTTCATCGCCTTGAATGCCAAATCGAGCGGACGCATTGTACTGCGGGCGCCGCACCAAACCCCGGCTTGCCCGTCACAAGTACCAACGGAAAAAAGAGGGCCCCCGAGATAGGCGGCGTAAGGTTGCGATAATGCTTTGGAGCGATATTAGTCTCAGCAATGACACAACAACAAACACCTCCCCCCCTGGGAACCAGCGCATCCCCCCTGGGAACGAGGGCATCCTGCCCTCGACGAGGGCGTCCCGCCCTCGTTCCAATCTATTCCACACAAACCCTTACCCCTACACCCCATGAAAATCCTGCTCGTTGAAGACGAACCTGATCTGGCCACCGCTACCCAGCGTCTGCTGCGGCGCCTTAATTACATCGTGGACATAGCCGAGAACTTGTCCGTAGCGCGGTCCGCGCTGCAAAACAGCCAATACGAAATTGTCCTGCTTGACCGGCGCCTGCCGGACGGCGACGGAGTGGAATTGATCCATTTCGCGCAAGGCAACAACCTGACCTGCAAGTTCCTGGTGCTGTCCGCGCTGGGGGAGCTGCAGGAGCGGATCGAGGGCCTGGATCTGGGCGCGGATGACTACATGGTCAAGCCGTTCGAACCGGAGGAACTGCTGGCCAGGATTCGAGCCGCGGAACGGCGGCCGGTACCCGAGGTCGGGCGGGTGCTGCAACTGGGCGCCCTGAAGCTGGATTGCGACTCACGCAACTTCGAAGTCGACGGTGAAACGTTGGTCCTGCCGCGGCGCGAGATGGTTATCCTTGAGCAGCTCATCCATTCCGCCAACCGCGTAGTGGGCCGCGATGTGCTGGAGAAGGCCATGTACGGCTACGATGAACAATTCGAATCCAACACGCTGGAGTCGCATATGTCGCGTTTACGCAAATCCATAGCTGACCGTGGCTGCGGCGTAAGAATCCACACGGTACGCGGCGTTGGATACATGTTGAGGGAAGATTCATGAAGAAAACACGGCGCATTCCCCCCATATTCCGATCGCTGGTGGGACAAACAACATTGCTTTCCCTGGCGCTGTTGCTGCTGTCTTTGACCTATTTCGTGTTTCTGCCAATACTCACCATGGAGCGTCCCGATCCCCAACGAAGCACCCTTTACCTCGTAAGCAGCAGTATGTTCCATGCGCTGAACAACTCCGAAGAGCCCTTGAGCACGATCGCGGACGCTGAAGATATACGCGAAGTGATGGCGGCAAACAGCCAGTTCCGCCTCTACGTTCGGCGAGGCACCGAAGAGATGCAAATTGGAGCGCCCCCCCGCTGGTCAAGCGTTTTCTCTTATTCCGAATTGTGGTCCAGTAAGGGAGAATCAGCAACAAACGACTATACGCCCGCGAGTTCATTTTCCAATTTCAACTTTAGCGAGGGCGCCGCCGTAGGCATGTCCAGTTACCGGCTGTACGAAGGGCAGGAATACTATTATGAAATCGGTGGGGTGGAATTCCCCATAGAGCGAGCGACCGGTTGGCTGGCCGGTTGGAATCTCTTCCTTTTCTGGTCAGCGTCGAGCAGGTACCTGGCCGTCGGCGGCGCCATCTTGCTGGGAGTGCTTTGCCTGCTCTATGTCCTGGTACGTTCGCTGCGGCGCCTGGCGAACGTTGCGCAATCGCTCGACCCGCAGGCGCCCAGCCACAGCCTGCCGGAAAAAGGGCTTCCTGCGGAAATACTGCCGATGGTGCGTGCCATCAACAGCATGATTGGGCGAATTGACGAAGCCAACGAGGAACAGGCTTTCTTCCTTGCCGCGGCTGCGCACGAACTGCGTACTCCGCTGGCGATAGTCCGAACTCGCCTCGAGAACCTGCCGGACGGGCCGGACAAGGAGGACCTGAAGGACGATCTTCGGCGAATGACTCGCCTGGTTGAGCAGCTGCTGCGTCTTATGAGCGTGCGTAACACGGGCAGGCCTTCCGCAACCGTAGACCTTGTCTCAGTTGCCAGGAACGTTGTAGCCGAACGGGCGCCGCTTGTGATCGACAAAGGCGTGGAGATCGACCTGGACGCGAACGGAGAATCGGTGCAGGTGCGCGGCGATGAGCGCTTGCTCAAAGTCGCATTGGCCAACCTGGTGGACAATGCGCTGTCCTTCAGCAAGTCCGGCCAACGGCTTGAAGTGCAGGTGGGTCCGCGGAAAAAAATCACGGTCCGCGATCAGGGCCCCGGGATCCCGGACAAGGAACTGGAGAACATCTTCCGCCCCTTCGCCAAGAACCCGCCCAACCGCCGCGGGCACGGCCTGGGCCTTGCCATCACCCGTTCCATCATGGCGCTGCACGGCGGCAGCGTAAACGCCACCAACCTGAAAGGCGGCGGCGCCAGCTTCGCCCTCCAGTTCTAACCCCCCTGGGAGGAGGGCTTGGCCCTGGGAAGGAGGGCATCCTGCCCTCCATCGAGGGCTGGAAGCCCTCGCCCCCAGCCCGCTCCCTGGGAGGGAGGGCATCCTGCCCTCCATCGAGGGCTGGAAGCCCTCGCCCCCAGCCCGCTCCCTGGGAAGGAGGGCATCCTGCCCTCCATCGAGGGCTGGAAGCCCTCGGTCCCAGTAAGGCGGACTACTGCGCCAGCACGCGAGCCACAACGGTTTCCGTTTGCGGCAGCAGGCACAAGTCATCCTTACAGGTCTGGTAAGTAACCTCGGCGCTTACCTCGTATAGACCGGGCATTGTGCCGGCCATCGCTTCGATCGGCTGCCCCCAGGTAACTCCTTTTCCCATGTGCACGTCATATGAACCCTTAAACCGAAAGGGCGGGCGCTTGACCGCGCCGACAGCCTCCAATCCGTCCGGCACGCTGAAGGTCACGCTGGTCTCTTTCATGCCTTGCCCAACGTTGCGACCGGTCGAAGCATAGATGTACCAACCATCCTGCATGTCGAGCTGAATATTGACGTCCGCACTTCTACCTATCTCCAGCACTACCATCGGGTCCACCCGAACCGAAACCGGCGAAAACGGCTGGTCCACTGAATCGGACCCGGCGAGGTTGGATTCACTGCTGCCCGCCCCGTCTTCGATCGCTGCAACATTGGAGACGACCATCGGTGCTGCTTCTTCATCCTTGCTTCCCAACATCACGTAAACCCGGCCCTGGTGACGCATAGTGAGCCAATACTCCTTGCCCATGTCATACAGCCTGCCGATATCCTTGTCCCACCATTCCTGTTGAAAAGGCAGCTGTTCCAGCAATTGCTCGTCACCGGGAATTTGAATCGGTATACCTGCGGCGGCGCGTTCGGCTGCGATTTCCTCAAACATGGCGCGCTGCGACTCCAGCGTCGGGCGTGGGCGTGGTGGGTACAGGCCCGGGTCCTTTCCGGCGCTTTCGACCTTGTGCACATCCTCCCACTCCCAGGACAACTCGTCGCTGAACTCACCGTCTTTGACCGTGGCCACGCTGGCTCCGATGATCAGGTCGTTGACGCCATCTGCATTCCAGTCATCCACATAGACCCGCTGGCCGCTACCCGGGATCGCCTTGGCGCCCTCCTGGGCAGGCAGGAGATCAATGCCCGGCTCAAAGCGATGGCCGTCCGCTGTCTTCACGCCGCGGAAGAACGACACGGCCCGGCTGTTGGGGCTGCGGTAGGAGTCAGTAACCAGCAGATCGAGCACGCCGTCCTGGTCCCAATCGACGGCAAGCGGATTGGGCTTGCCGTCGCCCGACGGCGCCAGGCTAAGACCCGTCTGCATGTATTGCACCTCAGTCTCCGTATATGAACGCGTTTGCAGCGGTAGGCCATTGATGTCCAGCAGTATTTGGCGCACACCGTAACTGGGATTCTTGGGTCCGCCGATGTTCTCGCTGACTCGCAGACCGCCGCTGCCGCCAACGATCAGGTCGTAATCACCATCGTCGTCCAGATCACCGAATGTGGCCGAGGTGTACACCCAGTAGTCAAATGTACCGATGTCGCCCGGTGCGCCGTCGTAGTTTCCCCAATCGGGTTGGCCGTTCGAGGCCGGATCGCCTTCTTGCGGGAGCGTTTGGCCCGGCTGGAAACCATCAGGACTGCCACGGAACCATGTGACTTCTCCGGGGTGATACTGACCTGTGATCATGTCCTTGTAACCATCGTCGTCCAGGTCGTAGAACATGGGCGTAAAGCCGATACAACACCACTGTGGAATCTCCATGATGGCGCCTTCGGTATCCTGTGCCCACTCGAACTCTTCGGTATACCTCGGCTCGGAATCCGTGCCAACATTCAGATAGACACGGATTGTGGAACCGTCAGCACCCATCGGAAATTTGGGCCCCGAATTGGTCTCGAACTCGCCCACCAGCAGGTCCCGCTTGCCGTCGCCGTTCCAGTCCCACAGCGCCGGCGCCGCCAAGCCATGCTTTTCGGTCAGAACCGGCATGTCGCCGGCCATCACCAGGAACGGCGCGCTCAGCTTCGGGCCCCCCGGAATATCCGCCGGCGTCAGCACCGGAAAACTCATTTCATCCGCACAGGCCACGCTTGCGGCCAAGAGGGTTCCCATCAAAAACAAGAGGCTGTTTTTTCGCATGTCACGTCTCTCCAAGAGTCAACCCTGATCCATATTGTCCATCATCAGGCTTACGCAATCCTTACCTCGGCGCTCACGCCAAAGCGCAAGGTCCTGCATTTCTCCAACGCCACGTCAAGTCACGCACGCCAACCGATATCGTCGGGGCATCAGGTAGGATGGTAGGGATGCGATTGGGGCTTTTGATCTTGTGTCTGGTAACGCTGAGTGGCGTGCAGGCGCAGGACGAGCCAAGCCTGGCGGAACAATACCGGCGCCCGCCTTCGGAGTGGCCACCCTTTGTGGTTGACGACAGCGTGCAAGCCGAGGAAATCGGCCCCCTGTCCCCGCTACCGCCGGTCTCCTGGCACACGCCCGCTGCTGAACAGCTTGGGAAACTGCTGTTCTTCGATCCGCGTCTGTCCGGCTCAGGTCAGTTGGCCTGCGTTAGTTGTCACGACGTCCAATTGGGCTGGGGAGACGGCCGCAGAGTAGCCGCCGGGCATGACCGCTTTGCAGGAAACCGCAACGCCATGACGCTGCTCAACGCCGCTTATTTCGATCGCCTGTTCTGGGACGGTCGCGCCCAGGGGCTGCTGGAACTGGCGCTTCAGCCGATCCAGAGTCCGGCGGAAATGAACGCGGAAATACCCGCGGTCATCTTTAGGCTCAAGGACACGGACGGCTATCCGGATGCTTTTGGAGAGGCGTTCGGGTCTCCCGATATCACTGCGCAGCGCATCGCCGAGGCGCTTGCGTCCTACGTGCGTTCCATTGTCTGGTCGTCCAGCCGCTTCGACCGTTTCGTGCGTGGGGACTACGAGCGTCTTACGGACCAGGATATCGAAGGCCTGCATTTGTTCCGCACTCGTGCGCGCTGCATGAACTGCCACAACGGCCCGCGCTTTTCCGATGGGCAATTCCACCATACGGGCTTGAGTTACTATGGAAGACGGTTCGAGGATCTTGGGAGGTTCGAAGTCACCGGAAAACCCGAAGATCGGGGCAAGTTTCGCACCCCAACACTACGCAATGTCCGCAACACCGGGCCGTGGATGCATAACGGCCTGTTCACGGACTTCACGGGCATCCTGCGTATGTATAACCATGGCATCACCTTCTCCGCCCGCCCGCGGCCCGGCGCCCCCGATCTGTCGCCGCTGGTCCGCCCATTGGCTTTGGACAGCAGCGAACTGGCCGCTCTCGAAGCCTTTCTCGATACCTTAAGCCGGCGCCCCTCATTTGTGGAGCCCCCCGAGCTCCCCGGATTCGATGCATCCGCCCACCGCTTGCAGACCGAATCCCAATCCAGCGCCCTGCGCTGAGCACTTTTCCCGGGAGGGAAAGCAACATGAATATTCATCTTCACAGATTTCCGGCCATTCTGTTGGTCTGCTTACCCTTTGCGATTCAACCGCTTCTCGCCCAGGAACAGGATGCCCAACAGGATGGTGACGAGCAGGAAGAAGAGGCCCTGGTTGTACCTATTGAGGTAGAGGCCCCCGTGCTGCGCATGCAGCAGGGGCGCAGCGAATACAACTCCGAGTTCATCGAGAACATGCCCACGGGACAGGGAGACCTGGCCGACTTGCTGCGGATGAACCCGGCGGTGGAATTTTCGCGCGACAGCGACCTGTCCGCAGGTGCGGGGACGCTGCGCCCGGCGGAGATTTCGATCCATGGGCAGTTGTACTACCAGAACCTGTTCCTGATCGATGGCGCCGATACAACCAGCGACATCAATCCGGCGCCGGAAGGAATCTCCTTTGGTACGCCTGACCTCTTCAGTGTCCCCAGCTTGTTCAAGCCGATGCGAGGAAGCTCGCCGCAGGGCTACTACCTGGACGTCGAACTTCTCGACAAAGTGGAGGTGTACGACAGCAACATCCCGGCGGAGTACGGCGGCTTTACCGGCGGCGTGGTTGCCGCCCAAGTCAAGTCCTACCAAGGGGACGATACGTTTTCATGGCATTTGGGCATGCAGCGGGACGAATGGGAAGAATTCCATATTACCGAGGACGACATCAACTCCAATGACCGGTTCAACGCGGTTTATACGCCCGACTACCAGAAAACTAACTTCGGAATCAGCCTACAACAAGGTCTGGGCGACAATCTTGGCCTTACCTTGGGCCTGACGCGGCGCAAGTCGCGGTTTGCGCAGGAATACGAGGACGACGCAGACATTTTGCGAATGGTCGAATACGAGGACCACATCGACAACATGATGGGGCGGCTGGTCACCAAGCTGGGCAATACCGACGCTGGCCTTTCATTCCGCTACTCCACACGCAAACATGACGGCATTACGGGCACCAACTACACCGGCGCTTTCGAAAAAGATCACAAAGGTCACGGGTTCACCTTGGATCTGGGCAGACCGCTTGCCGCCAGCACGCTGGACCTGAAACTCTCATATGACCGCGTGTCCGATTCACTGGACAGCGAGGAGAGCTTCTTTACATATCACGAGTACCTCGAAGGCAGCGGTGAATCGCGCTATGAAGGCGCCTTCGGAGATGTTAAACAACAGCAGACACGCATTAGCCTGAAGCCCAAATGGAGCCTCAGCCCTCTGAACCTTGCGGGAAGAGAACACACAATTACGGTTGGCGGCGAATACCGCAACACCCAAAGTTACTACGAGCGTCCCGAAGATATCCTCTACGAACAGTACTTTTGCATACGGGATATGGGCCGCGAGGGTTGCCAAGATACCGATGGCAGCGGCGCCAGCAGTGCCGGTGATGAGTATCTGTATCGCAGATGGTTCTACACAGCCGGGAATGTAAACCTGAACTACAACGAAATGTCGGTGTACGTCGAAGACCGCATCGACCTTGGCGGCTGGCAACTCAACCTGGGTTTGCGTGGCGATTGGGGCAGCTACCTGGAGAACTTCGATGTTTCACCGCGCATCAGCGTGGCATGGTCACCGTTTGAGGACGGCCGTGGAGAGCTCACGGCGGGCGCCAGCCGGTATTACGGGCGGAGTTTCTTGCGCTACCAGTTGAACGATGCGATTTGGGGTTGGAGAGACGCCTACACCTTTCTAAGCAGGCCGCGCGGTAGGGCGGGTGAGGAAGTTCCATGCTCCATACCGGCCTTTGAAGACTGCACCCATCCGCAGTTCGACGACCGTAGCGGCGTCTCCGAGTTGGACACGCCCTACTCCGACGAGATTTCGCTGGGCTGGCGCCAGAGGATAGGTGCCTTCGAAGGCAAACTGCAGCTCCTGACCCGCGAGAGCCGCAAGAGTGTATCCCGCAAGCGGGATGAGGAACGCCTCTATTACTACGACAACGATGGCCGCAGTTCCACGCAAAGCGCCACCCTGGAATTGACCAACAGCACAGCGCTGGTTCTAGGCCCGACGGAAACGCGCTTTACGATGGGTCTGGGTTACCGCGACACTGAGAGTAATCGCTACGATGACGACAGCTACGACGAGACGCTCGAGACGGACCTGATCTATTACAAAGGTGGGCTGATTCCACCCGAGGAGCTTCCCGCCTGGGACTACAACGTGCCGCTGAGCTTTCGTTTGAATTCCGTCACGGCAATTCCCGGATGGGGACTCACCTGGTCCAACTTCTACATAGTGCGCCGGGGCGGAACCGTTGCCCGCGATTCACGTGAGGATTACGAGAGTCCGGATACCGGCGTGCGCTACGACATCTACGAGGATCACGAGTTCAGCGGCCTGTTTACCATCAATTCGCGCATTCAGTGGAGCCGCATGCTCACCGACGGTTCGGAAGTCTACGCCCGGTTCGAAATCCACAATCTGCTCGACCGGGTAGTGGATACCGAGACCCGGGCCGCGACCATAGCGCGCATGAGCCGCAGGAACACCCAGGGCCGGCGATTCTGGATGGAAGTAGGGATGCGCTACTTCTAGCCAGCGCGCCGGCGTTGACGTGATGGAACAACCCTGGGAACGAGGGCATCTTGCCCTCGACGAGGGCGGGACGCCCTCGTGCCCAGGTGGAGGGCAGGATGCCCTCCCTCCCAGGGAAGCAGCTAACTCTCCATGAACGGCTCCGGTAGCATCCTGGCGCGCATCGCGGCCTTCCTGGATACAGGGGGACCGGTGGTGTGGCTGTTGCTGGCCATTTCCATCGGCGCGCTCAGCGTGGTGGTGCTGAAACTCTGGCAGTTCTTCCGCTTGCGTCCCGAGCATAACGAAGAGCTGCCGCAGGCGCTTTCGGCCTGGCGGCAGGGACAGCATGAACAAGCCTGGCCAATGCTCAAGACCGAGCGCTTCAGTTCGGACATCGTTGCGCTGGCAATGCGCGAGCTGGCACGGGGAAATACTGACCAGGCAACGCTAAGGGAGGAGCTGGAGCGCGTGGCGTTGGCCAAACTGAAGGACTTGCGCTCCCATCTGCCGGCGCTGGAGGTCATCGGCACGCTCACCCCGCTCCTTGGGCTGTTGGGCACCGTCCTGGGCATGATCACCGCCTTCCGGGGCATGGAAGCGGCCGGCAGCCAGGTTGATCCATCGGTATTGTCCGGCGGCATCTGGCAGGCATTGCTGACTACGGCCATGGGCCTGTCCATTGCGATTCCGGTGATGGCCGCCTACAACTGGATGGATCGCAAGGCCCAACGAGTCGCGGAACAGATCAATGACGCCGTAACCCAGGTATTCACGCTCTACAACAGCAGGGGCGCAAGAGAAAAAGCAGGCCCTTCCACCTCCGATCCGCATGCGGCTTGACCAACTGATTCGGCGGCGGCGGCGCGCCATCAGCATGGTCCCGCTGATTGACGTCGTCTTTATCCTGTTGCTGTTCTTCATGCTGTCCACCAGCCTGATTCGAGCACGGGAGCTCCCGGTGGACTTTCCAACGCCTGATGCCGAACCTTCGGCCCAGGCGCTGAAGATCATCCGCCTGGAATCCGAAGACGGATTGATTTCCTGCGAGGGCCGTCGCTACGCCTCCGGGGATTCCGAGGCGCTACGTGAACTGATTGCTGACGATCGCCAGGCCGCTTACGCCCTTGACACGGCGCCGGGCGTCAGCACCCAGGCGCTGGTTACGCTGCTGGACCGCCTGACACTGGCCGGAGCGCAAAACCTGTCGCTTGCGGAGGCAACGCAATGAACCTCTACAGGCGGCGCGAACCGCAATCCCAGGACAACAGCATGATCCCGCTGATCAACGTGGTCTTCCTGATGCTGGCGTTCTTCATGATCGCAGGGCAGATCCAACGCTCGGATGCGGTCCGCATGGAACCGCCGGAATCCTTGAGCCGTGAGACCCAGGGTGAATACACAGCTACCCTGCTGATTACCGCCCGCCAGTCCCTCTACCTGAACGATACACCGGTGCGGCGCGAACAGCTTTCCGGCGAAATTCGCCGCCTCCTGGAGACGGCTGCAGATCCGCAAAGCGTTCGCGTGCTGGTCAAGGCCGACGCCTCGCTGCCGGCTACCGAACTGCGTCTGGTTCTTGCCCGTCTGCGCGCCGCCGGCCTGCTGCGGGTTTCGCTGGCGACCGAGTCGATAGCGGACGCAGCCCCTGGATAGCGCAGGTGCACACCGATAGAAAGCTGCTGCAGTGGAGCGCCGCCATCTGCACGGCGGTTGCAGCCCATATTCTGTTGGTTGTGGGTATGGCCGGGCTCAATCGTTACGGCGCAGCCGGAGAGGGTCAGGGAGGAATCGAAATCGGACTTGGTCTGCTGGGAGACATGGGTGAATCGCTGGAATCTTCGGATGCAAGCGAAATAATCGAGCAGCCACCCGAACAGCCTCTGGAGCCACCAACCCCGGAGCCTCCCGCACCGGAACCCGAGCCGCCACCGCCGGAGCCGGAACCAGCCCAACAGGTTACTGAAGTGGCGGTGCAGACCGAAACCATAGAACAAACACTGGAGCCGCCCGTAACCGAGCCTGCAGCCGAGCTACAGGCAACGGCGCCTTCGGAAGGAGGCAGTAGCGGAGAGGACGCCATTACGCAAAGGCGCCGGTCGTCCGGATCGGGAGATTCGCCACGCGCGGGGGGTTCCCCCGGCCGTCAGGCAGCATACAGTGCGACCCTGGCCGCACAGCTGAACCGCTACAAGCACTACCCCATGGCTGCCCGCCGCGCCCGCCAGGAAGGCACTGCCACGCTCTCGCTGCTTATCCGGCGAGACGGCAGCGTTGCCGACTTCAGTATCAGCAAAAGTTCGGGCGTGGAAGCGCTGGATGCCGCGGTCTTGCGAATGCTGGAACGCGCGCAACCCTTGCCGGCCTTTCCGGCATCAATGACGGAAGACGAATTGCGTGTCGACTTCCCCGTTTCGTTTTCGCTGAGTGCTCTATAAAGGGAAAGCCAACGCCGGGATGTTTCCGGCACAATGCAATTCGCAGCAGGAGAAAGTCTTATGAACGTGAGAATCCTGGCTATCGCCACTGCCCTCGTGGCGACAGGTTCACTCAACACACCGGTCGCAGCAGCGCTTGAGTCCCATATCGATGCGGTTACCGTCTACCCCCGCGGCGCCGAAGTCACCCGCGTAGCCCGCATATCTCTTGCGCCTGGTTCCAACACCGTGATCTTCGACGGGTTTCCGGGCGACATCCGCTTGAGCCGTATTCAGGCAATGGTCGAAGAAGACTCGGTCGAAGTCCGCTCCATCCGGCTCGACTTGCAGGAACAGCGCGAGGCCTACGATGCCGAAGTTCAGCGCCTGGAAGAAGCCATTACCCAAACAAAGGACGCAATCGGCGCAATCGACGATGAGATCGCCACAGCGGAATTGCAGTTGAAGTTCCTTGAGGGGCTGGCGCAGGGCTACGCCGCCAATGAACGCAGTGAAGCGGCAACCGGCCAGGCGGATATCGCCTCATGGCAGCAGGCCCTGGACTCGATCGGCAAAGGCGCCAGCGGAGCCATGCAAAGGAAGCGTGACGCACGCAAGTCGCGGAGTGAAGTGCAAAAGGACCTCTCGGTACTAGAGCGGGAACTGGAGAACAAACTCGACCGGCGCGCAGACTCAGTCCGATTGCTGGTTTCGCTGGCGTCCCCATCAGCGCTTGAGACCAACCTGCGCGTTACCTACTTTCAGCGACAAGCGAGATGGCACTCCACCTATGCCGCGTACCTGGATACCGCCTCCTCCGAACTACGCCTCACCCACGAAGCGCAAGTCAGCCAGACAACCAGCGAAGACTGGCAGGACGTGGAACTCACGCTGTCCACCGGTAATCCCGGCGGCGCAATGCAGGCGCCCGGGCAGGACAGCGAATTTCTGGATTTGCGGGACCCCCGCGCCGCGGAACGTGCGGCTGCCGGGCGAGGTGGGCCAGTGTTGCAGCAGATGCGGGCCTTGGATGAAATAGTTGTCACGGGAGTCAGCGTGAGTCCGAACCGATACGCGGTAATCTATCAGGCGTCCGAACGAGCGGACGTTGCCAACGACTCGGATCAGGAGCAATCCGTTCCGCTTACCGGATATCGTTTCACCGTTGCGCTGGTAACGCGCACAACACCCCGTAAGAACGATAGCGCCTACCTTACTGCGCGGTTCACGCAGGACAGCGAAACTCCCTTGTTCAGCGGGCCAATGCGAGTATTCGTGGACGGCGCCTACGCCGGTCTTGCGGAACTACCGGAACTGCTTCCGGGAGCCGATGCCGTGCTGCCCATGGGCCCGGACCGCCAGGTCGAGGTGCTCGTTATCGATAAGGGTGGAGAAAAAGGCAGCGAGGGGTTCTTCGCGTCACGCAATGCCGAGTTGACCGATTTCCTGTTTGAAATCGTCAATCGCCACTCGCGGGCCACGTCAGTGGAAGTAATCGACTACTACCCTGTGCCGCGTGACGAGCGCGTAGAAGTTTCCGTCCCGCGCGGCGCCACCGCGCCGGATGAGAAGGACCTGGATAACCGTCCCGGAGTGCTTGCCTGGCGTAAGGAACTCAAGTCCGGCGAACGCTGGCGGATAGTCCACCAGTATGAAGTGAGTTACCCGGAGGACACTACGCTGGCCGGACCGCGTTATGATTTCTAGCACCGGGCGCTGCTACGCTGACACGCAGGGAACAGGCTGGGAGCGAGGGCATCTTGCCCTCGTCGAGGGCTGGAAGCCCTCGTTCCCAGGGTTGTTCTATGGGAGCAGGCAAAGGCTTACGCCCGTACGCGCACGCCATAAGAGGTCTCGGCAAAGCCCACAAGGCCACGCCCTTCCAGCGCCGTTCCCTCGGTGTTGACTTCCTTGGTGGACAGTCGCCTTAAACGGCACTCTGGCCCAAGTAATTCGCGCAATTGCGCCGCGCCGATGGAAAATGGTGGGCCGTCCATGGTGTCCGGCGGATATTCGAGGCAATTGATCAGGCCCACCGCGCCGAGTGGCAAAAGGCTCAACAGCTGCCGTGTGTATTTCTTCTGCATTTCCGGTGGCATTGCTACCAGTGATGCCCGGTCGTAGAAAGCACTGACCCCGCCGAGGTCTTCCGCCGTGGCGGCAAAGAAATCCCCCTGCAGAATGCAGTAGGGTCCGGCAGTCAGGCTACGCAACGCCCCAACCCGAGAACTGCGCGGCGTGAGCTTCAGTCCGTCAAAGAATGCCTCGCAGGCCAGCGGGCTGATCTCCAGGCCAACTACCTTATGCCCCTGCTCTACCAGCCAGCACATGTCCAGGGACTTCCCGCACAGCGGCACCAACACGGCCCCGCCCGGCGGCGCTTCGACCTTCGGCCACCACGCCTGCAGCGAGTCGTTGATCGATGCCTGGTGAAAACCGGTCTCGCCCAGCTCCCACTTGTTAAGCCATAAAACGATGTGAGAATTCGACGAATTCGACACACCGGCGCTGAGGGGTGTTTGAATGCGCATGAGTGTGATATTCCTTTACTTGTTAACAGGTTATGGTATTCTCTCGCCTAGGCAGAACTTGAACCGCCCCGACATGCGAACGCTCCTAAGCGCTCCGATTGCAATCCAGTCGCTTGCGGTTTGCTTACTGCTCTGATCGACCACTCCGCGTAACATTTGAAAGCTCGACCCGATGCCGGAACAGAACCACCTCGTAATCACCAAGCGCAGCGTCGACGCGCTGTCGGCCCAGGACACCGACGCCGTGTTCTGGGACCGGCGCCTACCCGGGTTCGGTGTGCGCGTCTACGCCACCGGGCGCAAAGTGTACATCGTGCAGTCCAGGGGGCCGCACGGCTCCCGGCGGGCGACGCTCGGCCGGCATGGCCGGCTCTCCCCGGACCAAGCCCGCCGGCAGGCGGCCGTTGCCATCGACCGCATCAAGCAGGGCGAGGATCCACTGCCTGCGCCACCGGTCGCGCCGGAGCCTGCGCCCACCGTGACCGATCTTGCCGAACGGTTTATGCGCGAGCACGCCAAGGCGAACTGCAAGCCCAACACGGTGGAGCATTACCGGTGGGCGCTCGATGCGTACATCCTGCCGGCGGTCGGAGAGACTGCAGTGGGCGAAGTGGACCGGGAGCGGGTGGCGTCGCTGCACTACGAGTTGCGCGAGAGGCCGTTCGTGGCCAACAGGGTGCTGAGCACTCTGCGCAAGATGCTCTCGCTGGCCGAAGCGTGGGGGCTGCGTTCGAAGGGCACGAACCCGTACCGGTTCGTCCGGCGCTATCCGGAGCCCCCGCGCGAGCGGTTCCTCACGCAAGAGGAGTTCCGGCAACTTGCCGCGGTGCTGGACGGTGCGGAAGCCGACGGCTCGGTGTTCCCGTCGGCGGTGGCGGCGATCCGCCTGCTGATGCTGACCGGCTGCCGCAAGGGAGAAATCCTGGATCTGAAGTGGGACGACATCGACCGGACGGCGGGCGAAATACGGCTGCGGGACGGCAAAACGGGCGGGCGCATGGTGCCGCTGTCGCCCACGGTGTTGGAGATGCTCGACGCGATGTCCCGGGTGGCCGGCAATCCCTGGGTGATCGCGGGCAAGAAGGCGGCCAAGCCGCTGTGCGCCATTGACGATCAGTGGATGAAACTGCGGAAGCGGGCCGGTCTGGATGACGTGCGCATTCATGACTTGCGACATTCGTATGCGAGCCGGGCGCTGGCGCTCGGGGAGAGCCTGACGATGATCGGGGCGCTGCTCGGCCACAGCGAAGTCGCGACCACGGCGCGCTACGCCCATCTGGCACGGGATACTGAAAAAGCCGCGGCGGCGAAGGTTGGCGGGAGTATTGGGGCTGACATCTTGCCGGAGGATGCCGCTGCCGGCCCGGCAACGGCAGGGGGTTACTGAGACGATGGCCAAGCTCCAGTCCATGAGCATCTCGCGGCGCACGGTGAAGGCGTTACGTGTCGACAAGGACACCGTGTTCTGGGATTCCGAGCTTCAGGGCTTCGGGGTCCGCGTCTACCCGTCGGGTACCCGGATGTACGTCGTACAGACCAGGGCGCGAGGCAAGTCGACGCGCGTGACGGTGGGCCGGCACGGGGTGCTGACGCCCGAGGAGGCGCGCCGGCGGGCGGCGCTGATCGTCGCGCGGGTGAAGGCGGGCGAGGAGCCGGTTCCGTTACCGCTCGCGCCGAAGCCGGCTGCCGCCCCGCGCGGCCAACCATCTGCATGGGGCCAAACCGGGCTACATCTAGCGACCCGTCGCCCGCTTGTCGACTGCGCTTCAATCGCTCGTTGGTAGCGCGACCCGAAAACCGAGGAGATTTAGCGAAAACTGCTGACTGAGGAAGGTGCGTGCTTCCAACGGTGCGCCGAAAAGAAGGATCGATTCACCAACGCGCACCACTCGCCCGCTGCCTCGCCCGCGGCAGTGCTTGCCGGTCCAGGCGGTTCCATCCGCCGGCGCACCACGAAAGTTGGGATGCCAGCAATCCTCAACACGTTCCGAAGCGTTGCCGGTCATGTCATAGAGACCAAACGCATTCGGCCCCTGGCCACCGACGGCTGCTGTACTTGAGTAGGGCATATCACACGCCAGGTCCTCTTCGGTCATCGGACCCCTCTTACGCACACCGGCGCAATACAAGAGTGTCTGTAAAGCGTCCTCGTTCAACTCTGTGCTGCCGGCGCCTGCGCGGGCCGCATACTCCCATTCCGCCTCGCTCGGGAGCCGGTACGGCCGACCCGTCTCCGCGGCGAGCCATTGGACGTAGGCGTGTGCGTCCGCCCAGCTGACGCACACGACGGGATGCTCATCCGACTGCGGGAAACTGGGGCTCTTCCAGGTAAAGCCCCCGTTGATCCCTGCCGAACGCGATACATAGATCGATGAATAATAGGCATGGGAGAAGCAACCGCGTTTCGCGGAAAAGGGAAGTACCGGGCGTGTCTTTGGCGCACGTTCCGCATCGGTCACATAGCCCGTTTGTTCGACAAATCGCCGAAAATCGCCGCGCGTAACCTCGTATACCGACAGCGCGAACGGCGTGATGCGCACTTCACGAATCGGCTCGTTCTTAAAGCACGCGAGGCCAGAAGTGCAGCCCATGCGGAAGCGCCCACCGTCCACTCCGACCATGAGAGGCCCCGAGCCTCCGGATTTCAATTCATGCGTGAACGTTGCCCAGTGTCGCGGCTGTGCCTCGTCACTGTGGGCAAGCGCCGATACGACCAGACAAAGTACGGATGCCGCCAGGCGGCTGGTCTTCAACTCCATAAGCAGAGTCGCGCGCTCACGGGCCGGTCGCCGTTTGGCGGGTGCCTAGTCGCTTTCCACGATCGTGTATCGTGCATCAGGACGGAAATGTGTCGCGCTGAAGTCCGAGTTCGTTACGTTTCGGAGTTCCCGGCGATTAGAGCCAATCGTGTCGCTCCGGATCGTCACCATCACCGCAATCTTGAACCCGAACGTATCCGAGGTCCACGTTTCGGTTTCGATCACAATGGCGTCGGCGTTTCCGATCGTTCCGACCGGCAGCGAAATCTGCGATAGCCGGCCATTGCACTCAAGACCGTTGACGGTTCGATCTGCCAGTTCTTCAACCGTTGGTTCCGGGACCGCGGGCCAATTGCCTTGCGGAAGAGTAAAGTCGTTTCTCCACGATTCCCCTGTTGTTACGGTCCCCTGGTCAGCGCCGCTGCTTTCCGCCGTTGCCGTACTGCTCTGGGTAGCGATGCCCTGCGCAATATTGACCTTCCAAAGAAGGCCTGCAACCGGATCAGAGATAAATTCGATGCCGTTGACCTTGAGGCGCATTCGCCCTTCGCTGTCGAGCGCGTACTCGCCAACGCTTGAGGTTTCGGTCTGCGTGCCGTCGGGAAGTTGTGTGGACCGGGCCATTACGAAGTCGGCCGTAATGCCACTGCTTTGGCAATAAGCCGACGATGAAAACCCGAGCGTGAATACCGCGAGGCCGGTCAGTGTATGTCGAAGAAGATTCATGGCGAGGACTACTCCTAACTAAAAACGATCGTCACGAAGGTGTACCGAGCAAAATAGTAGGCAACATCAAGATCGTTGAGGTCGGGAGGGATGGCGGCAACAACGGAGGCGGCGAAAGACACACAAACGCCAATTGCCTCACAAGGCCAAGGCAACCAAATCGTTGATCTTCGAGCGGCCGAGATGATGTCGATCTGGATCGGCGAATTGACTTCAGGTATCAGCGCGTAGGGGTGCAAGTAAATACCCGCGGCCGCGAGTAGGCAAGGGTACGGATCCTCTTCGATCGATTCGGCCGAGTAACTCAGCTCGCTGAACGGCGGCCAATACAGCCTGTAGAGTCCAAGAAAGTTCCAATATACCGCCCCGTCCAAAACGTCCTTGGGGCTTGAGCCTTCAGGATCAGTGTAGACACATTCCTCGTCGGCATGGGCTCCAGCGCTATACGCCCCAATGAGAATTGCCGTTAATGCAATTAGAGTTGCCCGTTTCATTTTTTCCTCCCATGGAAGCTTGCATTAACTTAAATCTTAGCATACGGTTCGCCGAATTGACCGCGCCCCTCGCCGTCGGCGAAGACGACGAAGCCCAGTTGCTGACCCTCGCCAATTCCCGCTCCCTCCCCCACCGGCAGCGGACCGTCAAACTGTCCAACGACCCGTTCTTCATCGAGAAAGTGCGCGACATCGTCGGACTGTATCTGAACCCGCCGGATCACGCCGTGGTGCTGTGCGTCGATGAAAAAAGCCCGATCCAGGCGCTTGAGCGCACTCAGCCGATGCTGCAGATGGAACTGGGCTATGTCAAAGGCGCCACCCACGACTATGTCCGGCATGGAACCACCACCTTGTTCGGGGCCCTCCACGTGGCCACCGGCGAAGTACTCAGCCAATGCAAACCGCGCCACTGGCATCAGGAGTTTCTAGCAGCCTGTCGGACTTAGGGCTGCTATAGTTCGTTGGGGCGGCCTCCCCACGGCGCCGGATGTCTGCCATGGAGATCGTATTCGACGGGCGGGAAGCGTCGGCAACGCGGCCAGCGCCTTCCCGGGCTCCCGGAACTCGAAGGAAGCTCCCCAAGCCGCCAAAACGGGCGGATGCAACTCGCCGGATCATCGATTCACGCCATCCTCAAGCGGTGCAATCGCTTGCAGTTGTAGGCCAGCGTCACCAGGCCCCACTCGCCCTCCACCTTGTTCTGGCCCCGAAGCAAAAAACGCCGAAATCCCATCGCCTCCTTCACAATCTCGAACACCGGCTCCACCGTCTGCTTCCGCAAGCGGTACAGCGCCCGGTTCTCTTCGGTTTCCATCTTCTCCATCATCCGCTTGAGCCAGACCGCCTTCGGCTCCTTCGCCGCCTTGCCTTCGGTCGGCGGACGAAAATCATGCGCCCGGCGCCGGTCCTCCGCACCGACCGCCACCAAGACCTCCAGGCCGCGGCCTTGAAGCCGCGCCACCTCCGAACCCGAAGCGTAGCCGTTGTCCGCCAGCACCCAACCGGCTTCGCCCAAGGCCTTGGGAATCGTATCCACGTTCGCAACCAACTCGCGCCGGTCGCTCGCGCAAGAACTCACCCGCGAACCCAATACCAACTGGCTTCCCTCCGCGTCCACCACCGCCTGCGCGTTATACGCTTGGCGCCATTCGTTGCGCTTGTTGTTGCGCATCAGCGCACTGTCCGAATCCGTCAGGTTGATCTGCTCCTCCGGCCTAGGCTCCTTATCCGGCGGCTTGATCTTCGCGCCCTTGGCGCGGCCCTCGCGCTTCTCGCGCGCCGCCACCTTGCGCTCATACGCCAAGCGCTCCTTGGCCGCCTGCGAACGCGCCCGGCGATCCAACTCGGCGCACGCCCGGTCCAGCTTCGCCTTCAGCTTCTCCCGCGGCCGCAAACCCTCCGAATCCAACCGCTCCTGAACGTCCGCCCGCTCCGCGCGGCCCAGCAAGTCCTTAATCTCCCCACGCAATTGCGCCCGCAACGCACGCGCGCGACTCCGCCGTATGCTGTTGCGCTTGCTCGCGTTGGCGTCCATCTTCGTGCCGTCCACGCTCACCGTGCCCACTTTGAGCAACTTCAACTCCCGCGCCATCAACAACACTCGCAAAAACGCCTCCCCCACCGCCTCGAAGTTCTCCCGGCGAAACCGGCAGATCGTGTCATGATCCGGATAGCAGTTCGCCGCCACGTAACGAACGCCAACGTCCCGATGCGTCGCCCGCTCAATCCGCCGCGAACCGAAAATCCCATGCGCGTAGCAGTAAATCAATAGCGCCAGCATCATCCGGGGGTGATACTGCGCCGAACCCGTGCCGCGCTCGTTGACCTTAAACGACTCCATCGCAACCCGATCCACCGCTTCCAGAACAAAATGCAACAAGTCGTCCGCCGGCACCCACTCGCGAACGTCCGGAGGCAAAAGATAGGCTTGGCTCGAATCCCGCTCCACAAACTTCGGTATCTCAATCACCCAACGACACAGACCACGCAATTTATAGAAAAATACAGCCCGTAAGTCCGACAGGCTGCTAGTATTCTGTCTCTAAAATGCGTTGACATTTGCAGCTTCGGAAAACGCCTGTCTGGCGCGCTGGATACTGGCAAGAATCTGCTCGCCTGATTTACGCCAGACATAGCGCTTGGGGTTGAGGTTGTGCTCCTCGAGGTAGGCGTTGATGGCGCCGACCAGTTCGCGCACGCTGGTGAAGCTTCCGTCGCGCACGACATCCTGGGTGAGGTCGCGGAAGAACCGCTCGACGAGGTTCATCCATGAACTGGATGTCGGGGTGAAGTGCAGGACGATGCGGTCGATGCCGTGCCTCTTGCGGTGGCGCTGATTGTGCCAGACGATCCAGGACTTGACCTTGGCGTGCTTGTGGGTCGCGTAGTTGTCGACGATCAAATGCAGGCTCAACCCGTCGGGCGCCTCGCGGTTCAGGTGCTTGAGAAACGCCAGCCACTGCCGGTGGGTGTGCCGCGCGGCGGTGCGGCTGAAGACCTTGCCGTCGAGATACGACAGCGCGGCGAACAGCGTGACGGTGCCGTGGCGCTTGTAGTCGTGGGTCCGGGTCCTGGTGTATCCCCGCATGACGGGGAAGCCGGGCTGGGAACGCTCCAGGGCCTGGCACTGGCTCTTTTCGTCGCAGCACAGCACCAGCGCCCGCTCCGGCGGGTCCAGATACAGCCCCACCACGTCCCAGAACTTCTCCTCGAAGCGCGCATCGTTCGAAAGCTTGAATGTTCGGGTCACATGCGGCTTGATGTCGTTGGCGCACCACAGCCGCTGCACCGTGTCCTTGGACACGCCCGCCGCGCGCGCCATGCTGCGCACCGACCATCGCGTCCGATTCGGCGGCGGCTGGGTCGCGCCTCGAATGATCTGCTCGCGCACCTGCGGGTCAATGCTCGGCTTGCGCCCCCGCCCCTTGGCGTCCGCAAGACCCGCAAGACCCGCTTCGCGAAAGCGCCGCTCCCACTTGATGACCACCGGGCGGCTGACGCCCAACTCCCGCGCCGTGGCCGCCTGACTGAGACCTTCCGCGCGCCTCAGCACGATCGCGGCCCGCTGATGAGCCCGCTGCGTTGCAGTCGGACGCTGAGTCACCGCCTCCAGCAGATCGCGCTGCTCCGGCGTAACACTCAAAGGGGGCGTCGCACGCGGCATACCGCCCAGCATGACCGAAACAAACCCGTATGTCAACCCTTTTATGAGACATTACACTAGGGAAGGTCTGAACAAGTCCTTTCTGGGATAATGGCGGTATGGTTTGGGCGGTGAGGTTGTTGAGATGGAACAGGCGACGTTTTCGGAGTTGGAGCACGATTTGAAGAAGCGGCGCACGCGCCGCGAGCAGTTTCTGGCGAAGATGGATCGGCTGATTCCCTGGGAGCGGCTTGAGCGGCGCATTGAGCCGTTTTATCCGAAGGCGGGACGGGGTCGGCGGCCGTATCCGCTGGGAACGATGCTTCGAGTTCACTGCGTGCAGTTGTTCTACAACGTAAGCGATCCGGGGATGGAGGACCTGTTGTATGAGGTGGAGTCGGTGCGTCGCTTTGCGGGGTTGCGGCTGACGGGCGCGCTGCCGGACGAGACGACGATCCTGAACTTTCGGCATCTGCTGGAGCGTCACGGTCTGGGGGAGGGGTTGTTCGGGGAGATCAACGCGCACCTGGCGTTGCAAGGTCACCGGCTCAAGACAGGCACGATCGTGGACGCGAGCCTCATTGACGCGCCCTCGTCGACGAAGAACAAGAAGGGTGAGCGGGATCCGGAAATGCACCAGACGAAGAAGGGCAACCGTTGGTATTTCGGGATGAAGGCGCACATCGGTGTGGACTCGCAGTCGGGTCTGACACACGGGTTGGCGACGACGGCGGCGAACGGCGCGGACGTGACGCACGCGCACTTGGTATTGCACGGCGGCGAATCCGAGGTGCGGGGCGACGCCGGCTACCAGGGCGTGCACAAGCGTCCGGAGCACCAGGGTCGGGAAGTGGACTGGCACGTGGCCATGAGGCCGGGCCGGCGCCGGCGGCTCGACAAGGCGAGTGCCGAGGAAGCGGCTGAGAAGCGCAAAGCGTCGATTCGGGCGAAGGTGGAGCACCCGTTCCTGTATGTGAAGCGCCACTTCGGCTATTCCAAGGTGCGCTACAGGGGCTTGGCGAAAAACACGCAACGCATCGCGATGCTGCTTGGCTTCACCAATCTTCTCATCGCTGGGCTTGGCGAAAAACACGCGTTGAACCAGCGCTCGACCTGATTGAGCCAGGACGCATAGGTCGGCGTGTAATGAATGTGATACCGCGGCCGCCTCGCCAGCCAGGCTTTCACCTTGCATCGCGATGCTGCTTGGCTTCACCAATCTTCTCCGCTATGCGGCTGCCTGACATGGGGTTGGTGTCTCTGGAAACCGCAGCGGGCGTCGAGAACGCCCCGCAAACCCCCGTTTTTGCGTCGAATCGGCGCCAATACCGGGATCTCACCGCAAACGGCGAGGGCGCTAACCGCATCACGGCCCATGTAGGCCGTTATTCAGACCTTCCCTAGCAGAGTGTGTGCTATATTTGTCCGCAATGCGTAGTGAGTCGGAGCAGCTGGAAGGGGGCCTCGGCAGGTTCGAGACGCCCTCTTTCTATGAGCCGGTGGAAGATGCCGAATGTGCCCAGTGGTACGTTGCCCGTTTGCGGCGCAGCGGCTGGACGGTTGGAGTTTTCGTTCCGCAAGGGTTCGAGGCATACGTGCGGATTCCGCATCCCCGATGGAAGCAGGTTCCGCAGTCGACCCCAGGGGCAATCTTCCACTGTGGATTCTGGTGCCGAGCCGTCGCATTCGACAGCGACCCGCAAACACACGTTGCAGATGAAGGTCAGTTGGTCGGGCCTTGGGCGGATGTGCTTTTCGAGACGCTGGGAGACGTGTCCTCGTCTTTTGACGAGAAGTGCATTTGCGGGTTGTGGGAAGGTTACAACATTGACCGGCCGGCAACAGCACGGTTCGAGATCGGCATGAACCTGGGTTTTCTGCTCTACAGTGCGTCTCGGAACCTGATTGGGCAACGCTTGTCAACTCATCGAATGGCAGATCCAACGAATGTCCCCAAAATGATCTGGCCGGAGGATAGGAGATGGTGCGTCGTCACTCCTTTTCAGCTCTTCTCGACTTATCTCGCTGGGCCGCGGACGTTGATTGACCGGCTACTTGACCGGCGCAATGAAATCGATGTTCGTGTTGCGCATCTGGACGACAAACTCATCAAAACAATAGGAGGACGCCATTATTTTCAAGCTTAATATCCATTCCGGCTGTCCTGGGATCGGGGCAATAGTACGCATGGAACTCGCGCGGTTAGGGCGCTTCCGTGCGATTTCTCGCACGAGCGCCCGTCGGTGCCTTCAAGCGAACGCAAATGGGCATCTCCGTGCAGCAGGAGTAGTGACCTTGTTCGCCTGCCTGTTCGCGGTGACCGCGGCGGGCCGAGCAGCTGCACAGACAACCGACGTAATCGCGACCGAAGATGGAGTGACGGTCACGTTTGAAGTGGCACTCTCGGAGGAAGCATACAATGCTTGGAACGGCAGCTTGGACGATCCTCGCTTTTTGTTCCCCGGCGAGACCACAGCAGTCCAGCCCCGAGTCAAATCGCCGGAACTATTTCTGTCAGAAGTGTTGCGTGGCGCTAAAGTTAAGGAGCAAGAACCCGGATTCACCGCATACGCCGTCGTCGCGATTGCGAGCTGCACTATCAGTGCACACAACCCACATGCTGGGCAAGGTCCCGGCGGCTCGAGGGCCACGAAGGCGAAAGCAAACGGCCACTGCCAGCTAACCGCCACCGGAGAAGGGCCGCTGCCGCCAGGGGACCAAATGTGGTGGATCGCCTTTTTGAAACTGGAGCAGTATGCGAGCATTGTGGGGGCAGCGATTTACGTGCGGACGGGCCATAGAGTAGACTGGTTTCAAAATCCGTCGGATGGCTATCCGGGTACCCAAGTGTTTAGGTACGACTACTCTTGCGTCAATGGCTTGCACAAGAATGTGGCAGAGATCTATGTGCTTCCGCCATGGCCATATGTGTACGTCGGGCCACAGCCGATTGAAGCTGACCAACAATCCGCGACAGTGGCCGGCTGTGTGGAAGAAGGAAGCTAATGGGAACATATGGTTCCTAGAGGCCATCTCATAAATTTGTTTTGGCCAGGATCATGAACGCGGCGAGTTGGAGAAAGGCCAGGAAGTTTTCGACATAGTATTCGAACCGGGTAATCAGCCGGTGGTAGTTCTGCAGCCATGCGAACAGGCGTTCCACCTTCCTGCGCCGATTGTAGGGATGTAACGGGCGGCCGTCTTGAGTCTTCGGCTTGGTGCGGTTGCACCGGTGCGGGGCGATCAGCGTCACGCCCAGCGGATCGCTGTCGTAGGCTTTTTCGCCAAACAGTTTGTCAGGCCGAAGGCGGGATTGCGCGGGGCATTTACGTGACGGCGGCGGGCAAGCGTTTGGTGGTGCTGCATGTCTTCGCAAAGAAGTCGCGCAAAGCACGGCGCCGTGCGCTGGCAACCGCAAGGGAACGGATGAGGCAGGTGATCACATGACAAAGCTGAAAGACCTGAAGACGCGTTTCATGGAGGATCCCGAGTTCCGGGAGGAATACGCGCGCGTGGACGAAAGGAGTACGCGCTCATCGAGGCGCTGGTGCGCGCCCGCGCTGCGTCGAATCTGACACAGGCGGAGCTGGCCCGGCGTCTCGGCGCGACCCAGTCGGCGATAGTGCGGCTGGAGGGCGGGCGGCTGTCGCCGTCGTTCGCGACGACGCGCCGCTACGCCGAAGCCACCGGCACGCGACTGACCGTCGGGCTTGTGCCGGTACCGTGGGCCGCTGGCCGGACGGCCGGAATCGGGACGTAGGAGAAGAACACGGCAGCGACGGCCTCGAATGCGCCCGGACTGGAGCGAATCCGCTTTCAGTTCGCTTACGGATTCTCAGGAAGCCTATGTGTGACCAGCCTAGTATTCGCTTTTTCTCTTGAACATCAATTGGTTATGAAAATTGTGTAAATTCACTCTCTTTGACCACGCAAAACCCTGCTTCCATTACGCCCTAGAACCTCCTCACATCCCCTGGGAACGGCGTCCCTGGGAGCGAGGGCGTCCCGCCCTCGACGAGGGCAAGATGCCCTCGGTCCCAGGGATGCCCTCGGTCCCAGCGTGTTGCCAGCGTGCCATGCGTAGTGATTTCATGAATCAGTCCGGCAGGCTGTAGGCCACAACCGTATCGCCTTTCTTTTGCGGATAGACCCAGTTGTGTCCGCCTGTAGCCACAACCACGAACTGCTTGCCGCCGGCCATATACGTCATGGGCGTGGCGTTGGCCGACGTAGGCCCTTCGAACTCCCACAGGAGTTCGCCGGATTGCGTATCGTAGGCGCGGAATCGCTCGTCTGCCGTGGCGCCGATAAAGACCAGGCCTCCACCGGTGGCGATCGGACCGCCAGCAAACGGCGTGCCCCAACGAAATGGAATGGGGAACGGAGCCAGCTTGTCGATCAAGCCTAAGGGCGCTTCCCATTTGATGGTGCCATCGGTCATGTCGACCGCCACGAGCTTGGCCCACGGCGGCCTGGTGCACGGCATCATGAAGGGCGACAACAACGGCCCTTGCGTCAGACCATAGTCCGTGCCCTCAATAAACCCGGGAGGGCCGGTCGGGAGGCCCGCCATCGGCGGGCGGCGCGCTTGCGGGTCGATGTCTTCGTTGGGAATCAATTGCAACCGATAGGGCGTCTCGCCCACCGGAGTGATCAGGATGTTGGCGTTCGGAATGAAAGCGCCGCCACCCCAATTCATTCCTCCGCCCACGTTCGGCATCATCAGTGTGGGCGTGGTGGTCGGCGGCGTGTAGATCGGGCCGTGGCGCATTGCTTCGATGCTCTCGCGGCACTTGTTCTTGTCGTACAAAGTGATGCCCCAGGCGTCATCCGGAGAAATGCCCTGCTTGACTAAAGGCGGCGGCTTGACCGGAAACGGCTGTGTGGGTGAGACGTCGTCGCCCGGCATTCCATCCGTGGGCACGGGCCGCTCCTCGATCTCAAAGTACGGCTCGCCGGTTTCCCTGTGGAAGGTGAAAATCATGCCCTGCTTGGTCAATTGAATCACCACCGGGATCTGTTGGCCGTCGCGCGTGATCTCGGCCAGGATGGGGTTGGTGGGCAGGTCCCAGTCCCACAGGTCGTGATGCAGGATCTGATAGTGCCAGACTAGCTCGCCCGTGGAAGCGCGCAGCACGATGATCGAATTGGCGTACAGGTTCTTGCCGGGCCTGTTACCCCCATAGAAGTTTGGAGCGGGGCTGGCCGTAGGAATGAACACCAGGTCGCGTTCGCTGTCCCAGGAAAAATTGATCCACGCGTTGGCGCCCCCCACGTCAAAGGCGCTACTCTGTGGATCGTCCTCCGGCTCGCGTTGTAGCGTATCGAAAGTCCACAAATGCTCACCGCTGCGGGCGCTGAAAGCGCGCACGGCGCCGTTCATGGAACTGGCGTCCTTGAACTTGTCGGCGGTGCCGCCGATAACGATTACCCCGTTGACCACCGCGACCGGCGAGTTCAATTGCATCGTGAGCAGTTGATTTGCCGGCTGCAACTCAAGGATGATCGGCGTTACATCTACAAATCCGTTCACGCCGAAGTCCGTGCAAGACTGACCGTCCCGAGCGTCGACGGCCGCGAGACGGCGGTCGTTGGTGGCGAGGAGAATGCGGTGGGCGCAAGTGGCTTCGTCGTCCGCCTGCGGATCGCGCCAATAGGTCACGCCCCGGCAATTGAAGCGTCCGGCAAACGGCCTGAGGTCGATCTCCGGGTCAAACGCCCAGCGTTCCTGTCCAGTCGCCGGATCCAGCGCAATGATCCGATTGTAGGGGTCGCACAGCACCAGGTGGCGCCCGGCCTCATCAGGCAAAAGGATAGGCGTTGCCTGGAAGCCCAGCATGCCGTTGAGCCGGGGTGCGCGCTCCAAATGCCCCGTGCGGTATATCCAGGCGATCTCCAGATCTTCCACATTGGAGCGATTGATCTGATTCAGAGGCGAATAGCGTGTGCCGCCCTCTTGGCCGGCATAGGTAGGCCAGCCGGGGTCGCCAACATAGGGATACTCCTCAACTGTCCGTGTGTCCTTGTTCTCGCAACCTCCGAGTACAAGAACACCCACGAGCAGCAAGATCAGCGGGAGCCTGTCCTTGAGTTTCTTGTGCATGGTGAATCAGTGCCAAAGGCTGTCTTGGGCAGCCAGCGTACACAATATTCTAGAAACATCCTCCTGGGAACGAGGGCATCCCGCTCCCCGATCAGCGTCGGGGACAGGCTCTCGTCGAGGGCAGGATGCCCTCGGTCCCAGGGATGCCCTCGGTCCCAGGGACGCCCTCGGTCCCAGGGATGCTCTCGGTCCCAGGGGTAGTTCAGTCGTGGGACGCGAAATGTTGGGCGAGGGCTTTGAAGCGGCGCTGCAACTCCTGTTCTCCTAAACGAGTCGGTAGCCTGTCGAAGCCATGTGGCGCACCCGGGACTTTGTGCAGGTCAACCGGCACGTTGCTCGCGCGCAGGCGGCTTGCGTACTCGAGAGATTCTTCGTAGAACAGGTCCTGGTCGCCAATGCACAGATAAGTTGGTGGAAGGCCATCGAGTTGTTGCGCTCTCGCCGGCGATGCGAACGGGGAGACGATTTGCAACAAGTCGTTGGGACTCAAATAGACATCCCATGCGAATCGGTTGTGGTCCGGGCCCCACAGCCAAAAGTCAGCAGCAGCTCCTGGCGCGGCTGTTACGTTGCGGTGATCGAGCATCGGATAAATGAGGCATTGATACGTAATGGCGCCCGGCCGTTGGTCCCGGCACCGCAAGGCCAACGCGGCCGCCAGGCCACCGCCGGCGCTGGCGCCGCCGAGTGCGAGCGATTGCGTGTCTATGCAAAGCGCGTCGGCATTCTCAAGAATCCAGCCCAACGCAGCATCGCAGTCGTCGAGAGCCGCCGGATAAGGGTGCTCGGGCGCCAACCGATAGTCGACCGCGACAATCAGACAGCCGAGCTCATCGGCCATGCGGCACAGAAGCAACTCGTCCATCTCAGGACAACCCAGAATGTAGCCGCCACCGTGGATCCACAATAGGCACGGCCGTAATCCGGGCGCATCGGGGCTGGAATACAGTCGAAGTCGCAAGGTCTGATTGGGGGATGGTCCAGCAATTGTCTCGTCAGCAACACTGACATGATCGTATCCCTCAATCACGGCCGCGGCCTCCAGAGACATCCGGTTCAATTCACGTCGCGTCTGCCTGAGATTTTCTTTCGTCAAATCCAGCTGTGGGAATTGATCGAGAAAAGGCAACAGTTCCGGGTTTATGCTCATATCCGGTAACCTCCCATGAAACAACCTGGGAACGAGGGCATCCTGCCCTCGTCGAGGGCTGGAAGCCCTCGTTCCCAGGTTCCCTGCGCGTCAGCGCAGCGGAGCCTGGTACGAAAACTCCCCGGCATCAGGAACGCAGCGGATTGACCCGCATCTTAATGTGCTTGGGCTCGAGAAACGTCTCCAGGCCCTCCGGCCCAAGCTCTCGACCGAAGCCGCTGAGCTTCCAACCCCCGAATGGCGCTTGCAGTTCGGATGTGTCTGACACGTTAATCCCGACCGCACCAAATTCGAGACGATCGGCAAGCGCCCACGCTCGCTCCAGGTCCTCGGAATACACGTAAGCCGCAAGACCAAACTTCAGGCTATTCGACACCGCCAGTAGTTCATCAATCGACTTGCACCGTTTCATCGCCGCCACCGGCCCATAGGTTTCTTCTCTCATCGGCAGACTGTCGAGCGAAGCTTCATCGAGCAGCGTGGGCTGGAAGAACAGCCCCTTCTGAAGCCTGCCGGTCGCCATCGGACCGCCGCCGCTGATTATTCGGGCGCCCTTGGCCACTGCGTCGTCGATGTGCAATTGCGAGCGTTCAATAACCGACCGGGTTGTCACCGGCCCGTAGAGCGTGTCCGGGTCAAGACCCGACCCGAGTTCGATTTTTTGCGTTTCTTCAACCAGCGCATCCACGAACGCCTTGTGCACGTCGGAGTGCGTCAGGATGCGGTTCACCGTAATACAGATCTGCCCCATGTTGGAAAACGATCGGCGCATCGCGGCCTTCGCCGCCTCCTCAATGTCGGCATCAGGCAATACAACAAACGGCGCGTGCCCGCCAAGTTCCAGCGACAAGCGCTTTAGGTTGCCGGCTGCGTTGCGCATGATGTCCTGTCCGGCCGAGACGGATGCGGTGGCGGAGATACAGGCGATGTCCGGGTGGCTCGCAAGCGCGGCGCCGGCCCCGGGACCCGTACCCGGGACGTTGGCCAATACCCCGTCAGGAACGCCCGCCTCGACAAAACACTCCGCAACGGCAGAGATTGCAAAGGGAGTTTCATGGGGTGGTTTGACCACGATGGGGCAACCGGCTGCCAAGGCCGGAGCGACCTTCCAGCAGTACAGATCGACCGGGTAATTCCAGGGCACGATGGCGCCGACCACCCCGACCGGGAAATAAGACACGACGTTCTTGACGTTCGGCAACGAGGAGGGACGAAGCGAACCAAACTGACGCCGGCCTTCCTCGGCGTAGTAGCGAATGACCCGGATTCCGAATCCAATTTCTTTGCGGCTATCGCATAACGGTTTGCCCTGCTCCCGCGTAAGCAGGGTCGCGATCTCATCCATACGCGCGTCGACAAGATCCGCCGCACGGTGGAGGATGGCCGCGCGCTCGTCGGCGTGAGTCTCTGACCAGGTGGATTTGGCTTGCACCGCATGCGCTACGGCGCGATCAACGTCCTCGGCATTCGCCAGCGCGCAACGCCCAACCCGGCTACCGTCTGCCGGATCGTGAACGTCGTACCACTCACTGGAAGCCGGGGCGTGAAACGCTCCGCCATAGAAAAGCGGGCACTCAAGCATGGTGTCGGAGATTACCGCGCGGACAATCGGCGCCACAATTCCGCGTAATTCCGATCATTCTGTATGTTTGCCCTCGCCTTCTCGGTGGTGTTCGGACTGACCATTATCATCGGCTGCCCGCCCCGCGCCACCAACTTTTGAACTGTGGCGGCGTTGATGGCTTGTCCCACCGCAATCGCAACGCTGGTAGAGGTGGCGCCGACGCTTCCTTCCAGGCCATCGATCGAAATTCCTGCATCGCCGAGCGGCGCGCCGGTATCAATTGCGACATCGGCAACTTCGAACAGCCGTTTGCCGGACGAATGCCGGGAAGGGACTTGCGACGAGTGCGGAATACTGGTCACGCCAATCACGGCCATACCGATCTCTTTTGCGCCAACGGCAATGTCCATGGTGACGGCGTTGATGCCCGAATGCGAAAAAATCAGCATGGAATCGTCCGGATCGGTCTGATGCGAGGACAGGATGGCTTTCCCGTAGCCCTCCTGGGCGTGAATAAATCGGTATTGGCGCGCCCCCATGTCGCCAAGCACGCGATGGAAAGAGATCATCGTGCTTTCGACAATCGGCCGAAACCCAACCGCGGTGCCGGTGCGGGGAAACATCTCAAGCGCGGCGAATGAGCCATGACCCGTTCCGAAGGTAAACACCAGCTTGCCCTTCTCGATGCTGTCTGCGCAGGCCTCCGCCGCTGCGTCAATCGCCTCTTCCTGACTGTCAAAGACGAGAGCGAGCTTTTCCTCCAATAAGCGACGATAGTCTTGAATAATGCTCATGCTGAGCTCCTCCGCCTTGATGAGATCAGTATGGCCAACATACTTACGACGACGGCAGCGCCGGCGACGAGAATCAGCAAACGATATCCACCGGCATCGGCCGCGGCGCCCCCGACAAACGGTCCGGCGGCCGATCCGGTTCCCTGTGCGGCAGCAATCAGCAATACAAATCGACTGTTGCGATCCAACGCCGCGAGATAGCCCATTTGATAGGGCATGACAAAGCCGATGGAAAGGCCCAGGCCTGCTACAGCGATCGCATAGCCCCAAAAACTCTCTACGGCAATCAACCCGACAATTGACCCGAGAATTGCAAGCATTCCGACAAGAAGCGGCAACATACGACCGATCCGCATCCCCAGCAGCGTCGCAAGCACGGACCCGCCCGCCGACGCCAACAAGTTGGACGCAATCACGGGGCTGATTTGTGACGTATTGAAGCCTGCGTCAATGCCGATTCGCTCGGTAAACGCCCATACGGCCGCGAAGGCAAAACTGGCGCCAAGGATCGCAAGAAGCGCCAATACGATTGGCATTGATGGTCGCTGGGAGCTTTTCTCAGCAACCTCGTCACTCGATTCGAGACCTTGCGGAAGCAACAACGCGGATAGCGCCAACAACAGAACAACACCGCCCAGGACGTAACTGGAACCGCTAAGCCCAAAGTCTTCAACGACATACTCGCCAATAATGAACGTCACGAGTGCCAGAGCACTGTAAGACACCACAATGCCAATAGAAAAGCTGCGTTCCGGGTTCTGTGAGCCACTGAAGATTCGGTAAGCAACCGTCCACAACGCACCCATCATGATCCCGATTACCGGCACCAGCGTGAGGCTCATTGCATAGCTATCCACTCTTGCCAGCAATAGCAAATCGGCAATAACGACAGCGGCCGCGACGACAGCCAATTTTCGCCAATTGAAACGGTGCGCCCACCAAAGCGCAGTGATCGACGCAAGAGAGAAGCCAACCAAATACGCGGAACCGAGCGAGCCCGCTTGTGTCTGGCTAAGTCCCCCCGACGATACCTTCAGCCCTACAAAAAACGGCAGGAATGCCCAGAACAGCCCCCCGATCGTGTATATGCCTAGCGCACCGGCGAAATTTCTATTGACCGCTTTCATACAGTAACCACGTTAGTAAGGATGTCCCATGCAGTCGATCACAACTTCCCGGGGACATGCGGATTTTGACAGACTCAGAATCCAGGATACCGTCTTGACAAGATCGTCGAGCTGAATCATGTCATCAGCCGGCAAAGTACCGCTGGCGGCAACCGCCATTTCCGTTGCCACGCCTGCACAATTCCTGTCAGCCTGACACTGGCTTTGGCATCAATCGGCCATCTTCAGTGAGTTTCAGAAACGGAGCGAAGGCAACCTCCCAGGGGTACCCGTCCGGGTCAAGGAAGTATCCCGAGTAGCCATCGTATCCACCCCAGTCTTTCCATTGGGGTCGTTGGTGCGATGTGCCGCCGTTTCGAATGGCGTTCTCGAATATTGCGTCGACCTGTTCGGCAGACGCGCCGTTTACCGCCACAGTGAAGCCTTGGTATTGCGCACGAGGTCCTGCTTTCAGAAGTGCGTCGTTGGCCAGAAACTCATACCCGACAAGCCCGAGTATTGTCGATGGCGTGTTGATGAACGTACACATGGCGGGGTCGGAATCAGGCGACATTTCCCAACCGAAGGAGGTGTAGAACTTGACCGACCGCTGCACGTCATCCACCCCCAGCGTGATCATCGAAATGGCAACACTTGGTAGCTTTGATGGCATGGATACGTGTAATCCCTGCTTTTTTCTCGTCGCTCTAGAAGTTGCGCGTGATGTCGATCCCGTAGGTTCTGGGATAGTTATAGTTGCCTGCCGCAATATAGAACCCGAAACCAAGCACTTCGTACGCCTCGGTGAGGTACTCCGCATCAGTCAGGTTTCGCACCCAGAAGGCGACATCCCATTTGTCGTCGGCTGACCGTAACGCCAATCGCAAGTCCACATCGACGTGGGCCTCCGAGAACAGCGCCGGTGTGGCACGCAGGTCGCGCGGTATGTCGTCTTCCCACAGAAAATCCAACTGGCCGATAAAACGCCATTGGTCATTGACGAGCAATTCAACAGTGGCCGACGAGTTGATACTCAGCTCAGGCGAATTCGGAATGCGGTTACCGGTTAAGTCCACCAATGTGGATCCGAATACCGGCGCACTGTCGGGAAATGGACTGCCGGCGCCGGTGCCGGCCACGGACGTTACGAGTTTGCCGTACTCGCTGTCTATGTAGGCTACACCCAGGCTTAATTCCAACCAGGGCGCCGCCAGTGCCCGCAATTGCGCTTCGGCTCCCGTCAGTGTCGAGTCGTCCGCATTGATCAGGAAGTTCGCCGAAATGCCGCTCAAGGGTTCTACGGCCACCACCTGCGGATTCTGCGCGTCGTAGTAGTAAACCGCACCTTCAAAGTTCGCGCGACCGTCCGCCAGCGTCGATTTGATTCCCACTTCATAGGCCACAAGAGACCCCGACTCGGTGGGCGCGGCGTTTTCGACCGTGGCCAGGAACTGGCTATTGAAGGTTCCCGCGTTGAAGCCGCGCGAAATGCTGCCGTACACCAGTGTGTTGTCGCTGACGCGCCAATCAAGCGCCAGGCGCGCCGAATAGTCGCTGTCGGAGAATGAACTGGTGATTCCCGCTTTCAGTTCGGCTGCTGCGAAAAATCCGTTTGTACTGTAATCGAAGGTACGCTCGATATCGGTCCAGCGCGCCCCTGCCGTCAGCGTGACGTCGTTGGACAGGGGGTATTCGACTTGGCCGAACACGGCGAGTGTGTCGGTCTCAAGCGTCGAGTAATCCTGCCGCCCGCCCGAGTCAAACGACGGTGATCCTTCCAGTTCGTCGGTCGAGTAGTACAGTCCGGCCAGCCATTGCAGGCCCGCGCCGCCATTGGATGCCAAGCGGATTTCCTGGGAAAACTGACTGACGTCGGATTGCCTTACGTCGTCGAGCGCAACGGTCGGTCCGGCGTCCTCATCAAGGGTATCGTGCCGCTCGAAATCGTCCCAACCAGTGACCGACGTAAGCGTCCTTGTGCCAAGATCCCAGTTGAGCTCCGCTGAAATGCCGCTTGACTTGTATGCGTGTGCACCAATCGCGTTTTGATTGATCGTATAAGGGTCGCCGTCTGTATCGTTGAATGTGTCGCCGCTGACGAAAGGATCTCTCGCCAGACAATTGACGGCCGCCGCAGCAACGTCTCCGCGCGAGAATTCGGGGCAAATCTGGTCCGGGATGCCATCACCATCGGTGTCCTGGCCTGCAGGTATGGCCGCCCACGGCCAAACGTCCGAATCGTCACGCCCGGCGTAAACACGCACCAGCAGCTCGACGTCATCGTTGGGCCGGAACAACAGGGACCCGCGGCCCATGAGTTGATCAAGCTCGCCGCCATCGCCAACGTTCGGATAGGTGTTGGTCAGGGGGCTGTCAGTCTGACGCAGATACTTGACGGCTACCCTGCCGGCTGCGTTGTCGGAGACAGGACCGCCGTAGGCCCCCTCGAATGACCCTCTGCTGTAGCGGCCGAATCCGATCGTAGCGTAGCCGTCGGGCTCGAAGGTGGGGCGCTTTGAGATGAGATTGACGGCCCCTGCGATGGTATTGCGCCCATAGATGGTGCCCTGCGGCCCCTTCAACACTTCCATCCGTTCAAGATCAAGCAGTCGAAACGCTTGCATCGGCGGTTGAGACACGTAAACCCCGTCGGCATAGACGCCGGTGGATTGCGGCAAAGTCTCAATGAAGCCGTCGGTGCTCAAGCCACGAATGGCAATCAAGGGATAGCCAAACTCGCCAAATGGCGTTTGTATGTTCAGGCCGGGCGAATACCGGCCAAGATCAATCAGCGACAGCGCACCGGCTTGGCGTATTCGATCACCACTCACAACATCGACCGCGATGCCAACGTCCGCCAGGGACTCTTCTCGCTTCTGAGCGGTAACGACGATTTCTTCAAGAACGAAATCCGACTCCTGTGCGAACGCGATATCCGCCATCACGAGTTGCGTTGTGACTGCGGCCAAGACAAAAAGTTTCTTTTCCATTGCGAATCCCCCTGATGGATTGGTTTGTCGTATAAGCCTCTAGGACAAGGTAGAAGTGCCGGTGTGTCAGCCAAAATATTACCATTCAGTTGACTAGTCAAGTAGTCATTTGGAAAATGTAGGTAATATGTACGTTTTCCGGTTCCGGTTATTCGCGTGATATAAGAACCGGCCAGTTCTTTTTGTTGAGAACAGGGACACTTACAGAAACGGCTTCACGATTGAGGACAATACCGGATGACTCCAAACCGGAACGCAGGAAAGCCCCGCTACGTTGTCTTGTCGGACGAGCTCCGCGAGGGTATTCGTGCGGGCAAATGGGTGCCGGGAGACTTGCTGCCCAGCGAGGCGCAGCTCTGCCTGCGGTTCGGCGTCAGCCGGGGCACCGTCGTCAAGGCCATCGATGTGCTGCTGGCTCAAGGCCTCCTGCAACGCCGGCAAGGCGTGGGCACCTTTGTTTCGCGGCCTGCCCTGCATCGATCACCGGGTTACTTGCGCGGCTTTTCGGAAGCCGTGCGCCGCCAAGGCCGGGCGCCGACTCATCGGCTCATTGGCCAACGGCAACTGGAACGAAGTGAAGCGCTGCAGTTCGGGTGCGACGAGCCTGCCTTGCTGCTCGACCGGATTCGCCTGGTGGACGGCATGCCGTGGGCCATTCACACGGCGCTTGTGCCGATGCGCATCGCTGCGGCGGTTCCCGCGCTGACAGGTCCGGACAGTCGAGTGGCGAATTCCGATTTCTCGCTGTACAAGACCTTCGATGAGGCCGGACTCGAAATCGACCATGCCGATGAAACCATTAACGTTCGATTGGCCACCGGCAAGGAGGCCGAGCATCTCGGCATTGAACGCCCGTCCGCGGTGATGCTTGTGCATCGAAAGAGTTTCGACAACAGGGGCAATCTCATCGAGCTCATCGAAGCCGTCTATCTGCAGGACTGCTATACCTATGACACTCGACTGGTGCGGTCGAACCCGCTATCGGTGCTGCGCAATGGCAGCAAGCACAACGCCTCGAAATAGACAACGTGAGCGAGCCAATGGGCAAGGCCGAAGCCGTCGCGCTGGTTCTCATCGACTTGCAGAATTCATTCTTTCACAGAACTGGTCAGAACTACTATCCCGAGAGCGCGGATGTGTTGCCCGCGTTGCAACAGTTGTTGAAAGGCGCGAGAGCGGCGCGGCGCACGGTGATTTTTGTCGCCGAGCGCCACAGACCCGGACTGAAGGATTTTGAACAGGCCAAACTTCCAGCCCATTGTGTCGACGGCCATTTCGACTCCGAGTTGGTGGAAGGCTTTGCGCCGGAAGGTCCCACCGAACTCTTGTTGCCGAAGCGGCGCATGAGCGCGTTTCAGGCCACCGACCTGGATTTGCTGTTAAGGGAACTCCAGGTCGGAACGCTGGTCATCGGGGGCGTCAAGGCCAATGTGTGCGTCCGGGCTACCGTGCAGGACGGTTTTTCGCTCGGCTACCGGTGCCACGTTGTGCGGGATGCAGTGAACTCCAACCGCCAACACCTGGCGGATGCCTCCCTCGAAGACATTGAACGCTATCTGGGTTGGGTCGTGTCCCTGGAGGAAGGCGTGAGGCTGCTGTCGTGACCGGGGTGGCCGTCATCGGATATGCCTCGATCGATTTCCCGGCGGTGCTCGACGGCTTCTTTGCCGGCGACCGGACCGTCATGATCAAGCAGCGCCCGGCCGACGCTTTTCCCAGGCCTGGCGGTTGCCCACTGTATGTGGCTCGCCCGATTGCCGATAAGGGAATTACCGTATCCATTGTGACGTGGGTGGGCGCCGATCATCACGGTGAGCTGTTCGCCTCCTGGACTGAACAAGACGGGGTTGGCGTCGAAGGAATCGCAACCATTGAGCCGGGTGATACGCCTGTATGTTTCATGATTTACCAGCAGGACGGCAGTTGCGGCTGCTTGTTCGATCCGGGAATGTTGGGGCGGGAGTCGCTGACGGAAAAGCAGAAGGCCTTGATTGCGGGCGCGGATTTGCTGTGCGTCACCGTAGGCCCGCCGGATATTGCCGAACAGGCGCTTGGGCTCATCGACGACCAGTGCAAGGTCGCCTGGGTCATGAAGAATGACCCCTTGTCGTTTCCGAAGAAACTGCGCGCCGCACTTGCGTCGCGTGGCGACTACATTTTTTGCAATCGCCAGGAGCGCGAATGGGTTGATGAGGCCCTCGCCGAGACCCAGGCGCGCCGTCAGCCGATGATCGTTGAAACGGCGGGTGGCAATGCCGTGATGGCGCAACGAGACAACGATGCTGAACGCGTCGAAGTTGAAACGCTTTCTTTCGATGATGCCTCCGGCGCCGGCGACACACTCGCCGGAGGCTGTCTGGCCGCCATCATGGCCGGTGAGTCGGATCTGCGGTCGGTCGTATCAAGCGGTATAGACGCAGCCGCGGCGCTCTTGCGGGGTCGATCGTATGAGTAGGACGAATGCCAGGAAAGCCTGGTACCTGGGCTGTAACAGCGAACAAGTGGCCGAACGAGTCATTCTTCTGGGTGACCCGGGTAGAGTGCCTCGATTCAGTCAACACCTGACGGATGTCGAGGCAATGCCCGTCAACCGCGGGCTCGCGACAGTAACCGGGATGTACAAAGACTGCCGGATCACATTGTCGGCGTTCGGCATGGGGTCGCCCATCGCCGCAATCGTTTTGCACGAACTTGCAACACTCGGCGCCAGCGTCTTTCTGCGCTTGGGAACCAGCATTGGGCTTTCCCCCGTCAGCATTGGCGATATGGTCATTGCCCGAGACGCGAGATCGTTCGAAGGCACGTCCGCCGCGTACGCGTCAGGGGAGGCGAACCGAAGCGTCGCCCCCAGCCTGGTAAGCGCCCTCACACACGCCGCGTCGGAATTCGCCGTTTCCTATCACGTCGGTTCGTTTGCCAGCTTCGATGGCTTTTATCAAGACATGTTTGCGCTGGACGCTTCCACGGAAGACCGGGTCCGAAGGAATCTGGAGCAACTCGCGCAACAGAATGTTCTCGCGGTCGACATGGAGACCTCTGCAATTCTCACGGTCGGCAACACCCTCGGCTGCAAAGTAGGAAGCATGTGTGTATCAACCGTGAACAGTCTGAAAAAACAAAAGATCGGCAAGGCGGAACACGCCAAAGCCGAGGGGAATCTGATCTCGATCGCTTTAGAGGCTCTGACTCAAGTTGACCCGGCCTGATAGATCACTCATGCCGGCGCGTCACTGAAGCCGCCATGGACCTTGATCTGGCCAAATCGCGAGCGATCGTAACGGGCGGCTCCCGCGGAATCGGACGTGGAATCGTCGAGACCCTGGCGTCAGAGGGGTGTCAGGTCGAGTACTGCGCACGGACGATCGCGCAAACACCGCCGGTTAGCAGCAGCTCAGCCGTCGCTCCTCGCGGCACGGCCGTGGACCTCGAGGACTCCGCATCAACCCAGGTTTGGCTTGAACAGGCCATCGATCGCTTGGGGGGCCTCAACATATTGGTGTTGAACGCCAGTCCCATGGCCGCCGGTAACACGGAGGCGGCCTGGCGGCGGAATCACAGCGTGGAAATCGCCGCGCTGACACGTATCGTCGATGCCGCGAAACCGCATCTTCAGCAGGCCGCGGAACAGTTTGGCGACGCGGCCATTGTTGTTATAGGCTCGACTTCTGCCGCGTCGTCACGGAAGCGCGATGCCTATGGGGCAACCAAGGCTGCGCTCACCCATGTCACCAAAGGTTTATCGCACGAACTTGCCCCCGGCGGCGTTCGAGTAAATATGGTGTCGCCCGGCCCGACCTATGCACAAGGCGGGGTTTGGGCGCAACTGGAGATCGAAGACCCGAATGCGGTTCGCAAGGCAGCCGAGGCGATGCCGCTGGGCCGAATGGCCACGCCGGAAGAGATAGCAAACGTAGTCGTGTTCCTGTGTTCGCGCCGGGCAAGGTTTGTGATTGGGGCCAACATCATCGTCGACGGCGGCCGCTCAGATCGCGTCTAGACCTGTTGGATTTCTTGGAGAAGGCAACTCCGCTTCCTGTCAGTCAACGGACTGAACGTGCCCTTCGGGAAAAATCAAAGCCAAGGCAAGGTTCCTGTAAGGCGAAGCTGCAAAAATAGCAGGAACCGACAACCATTGATCGGATAAGAAACATGGGCAGAATTACTCGCCGTGCCGCCATTGCCATGTCCGGCAAGGCGTTACTTGCTCTCGCTGCCTCCGGGCCGCTTACTCGAGCCGTGTTGGCAAATGAATCGGAATCCGTCAGCTGGGAGCGTTTTCTCGAGTTGTGCCACGAATTGTCGAAATCGCAGTTCGCGGACAGCTGGGATCAGGAAACGTATACGGCGGACATCCAGCGGTTGGTAAGCCGATTACGCCTGGATGACCAGAAGATCGTCGACTACATCGAACGTTATAGAGACCTGAACGGGGATTTCCCGGAGATCCGCTCAATGCACTACGAGAGCCAGTTCATGGTTTCGATGCTGGATTTCGAACCGGGCGAAGAGATTCCCCTGCACGATCATCCGGATATGACGGGCGTTGCCTATTGCACGACCGGTCGAGTAGCCGTCGATCATTACGGCAGGCTCAAGGAAACAGCGAAGAACGGCAATCCGCTGCTGCGGTTCGAGCGCCACCTGGACATGACCGCTGGTGACACTGCAGCCCTGACAGTCGACAAGGGCAATATCCATACCCTCAGAGCCAGCAAGTTCACGCGCATGATCGATCTGTTCACGCCGCCTTACGATCGTGATCGTGTGAGACGAGCCAGGTACTACGCGAAGGATTCGTCCCCATACCTCGGCCGCAATGGAATATTCGAAGCGGAGGCTTCGGTCAGCCCTTTCTAGTACTGCTATCGAGAGATTGCGTCCGCCAGTTGCTTATATGCCCTGCGTCCTTCGTCCGCCGCCGGCCCATAGTGCTGCAGGCCATCCAGTTCGGAATGGGCAAACGCAATACGCCCGTAATTCTTCCGAAGCGTATCGCGCGGCGCCGAGCCATTGGCGCCGCCATAGAATCCGGGATACGGGACCGAGTAGGCGTGGCCCCAGCGATTGAGTATGACGCCTGCCACATCGACGCTCGGATCGAATCCAGCCGTGCCGAACAGTCGCAACATTTGCCGATAGATTCTTGTCTCGTACTCTGAGTAAGGGGCGCTCAGCAATTCTGCGCGGCCGAGCGTGACCTGCGCCATGGGGTCCAGACCCGGCGAATGGAAGGGTGTGTAGAAAGAAAGAACGGCCGGCTTGTTCGGGTCAAGCGGCGGCCGGTAGTCTCCCACATGCATGGGAGTGCGGATGTTGCAGGTAAAGCCGAATCCGTCGTTCTGCTTGTCCCAGATTGCGGCGGTAATGCCGAGTTTGTAAAGAAAACGCCAATTCGTTAGCGCGACGTTCGCGACCAAAAATGGCGCGTGCAGAAAACTCTCGCAAGCCTCGCGATAAGACGAGGGCAAGTCATGAACTATGTATCGATTGATCCAGCTCCCTGATGCCATCACTACAGCCTTGGCTTTGATTCCGTGGTATCTCCCGTTGCGCGCATAAACCACCGACACGGAACCGGCCTCGTTCGGGGCTCCGTCGTGCGAAACATACATTGCCGTTGAACTGGTCCGCATGCGTATTGGTTGGCCTGCTCGATCCAAAGCGCCGGGGTTGATCGGGCGGGTAATGATGTCTTCGAAACTTGCCCCGCCTTCGATAGCGTCGGGGATCAGGCGTTTCAGGAAATACCGGACGAAACCGGAGTTTCCACCAGGAAACGAGACGCGCCTGATGCCCTCCGGCATAGGTCCGAAGAGGCCCGGCATCGGCAGCTGGTAGGCGGCGTACGCCGACACGCTGTCGCTCCCCAACCCGCACGCGGATGCGAGGAAAAGATCCGCGTAGCGTATTCCCTCGTTGCCAAGCTTCAACTCGTTGCCGAGAAATTGCTGGTAGGACATCGTGTCGAGCACGCGCCGCGCCTGATCCGGCGAGTCGAAACGGCGAGTGGCGCCCGACTGAAACCATGCAAGAAGATCTTTTCGCGACGCGTCGGAAAGCGGCGTATCGGCAAGCTGCTGCTGGAACATATCGACGGCCCAGGAGCCCGTCCCGCCGCCGCCATTGCCGAAATAGTGTCCGACGCTGGTTTTGTGCTGCAGTCCGGCCACCAGGTAACCGTAGTTATCCTGGCAAAAACCCAGGGGCGTGTTGTCTTTCGACCAACCAGGATAGGTGAATTCTCGCGGTATGTTGAGGGCGGCGTAGTAGTACGGATCACTGCTGGCCACACTGATATCGTCCGGTAATTCCGGCACGAAGAAACCGTTGGCGCCTTGCGGTGCAATCAGTCGTTCGCCGTTCACAAGGAACTCGTTTTCCTTCGCCTCGCCGCCGATCATGGGATGGTTGTCCAGCAGGATGCAGGTCTGTCCATCCCGGCGTTGCTGTGAGAACTCAAGCGCCGCACCCAATCCCGCCATCCCCGCGCCGACGATCACCAGATCGATTTCTTCGACCGAATCCATTTGATCAAAATCAATCGGATATTGTCGATCAAGGACACGATGCGCCGTCTCGACAACTTCCGGCGTATTTCCGTGCGAATAACGATACGATCCGACGCCGCCGTACCCATACCAGTCGGCTCCAAGCGATGGCTCCAGTGGATTGGATGCCATCTGGCCATGAGCGGGAATCGCGCCCACCGTCAGGGCGGCGCCGGCGCCGGCCGCCATGCCATTCACGAAGTCGCGCCGCGTGATGTGGGTACCGAACCGAGGCCGCCGAGTCTTGCTCATGAAAGGACGATCCTATCGCTTCTTGCGACTCTTCCGAAAACGCCCGCTACGCGGTTTCGCCGACCGCCGTCAGGGCAAGCCCGGCAACGGGTCCTCCAAGAACCGCTAAGACGCCATCTCGTTGATATCATCCGCGGTTGTGGGTTCTAGCGGCGTGTTGTCCTGGAAGGACTCGGGCCACTCCCAGTCCACATCCGGGTTCAGCACCGGAAACGGCAGCGCCACCGGAGATCCCAACAGCTTCAATCCCCAGTAGGCCCAGTTGCGCCGGTCGAACAGGCCCGGTGGGGCATTGCGGTAGGCATCCCGAAACTGTTCCTCGGAAAACAGCGCCTGAGCCTCCAGGATGTCGTCGACCGAACCGCGGGCCATCGTTTCGGTCAAGAGTTGGCGGGGTTTGGCAGCCACGTCTTTCGGCGGCTCATACCAATTGACGTTGCGCGCCAAGCGGATCAGTCGGGCGTGGGAATCGGACACGGTGGAGGATCGGTATCTGGATGAGCGTTGGGCATCACGGGAGCAACAAGACCGATCAGACCCCTCGGAGCCGGACAGGGAATGTTGCCCACGTCGACGGATTCAACCGCCTTTTCAAGCTGTCGCCGGTCGGCCGGGGACAACCCCTCCAGCGCCGGCGGGTAACTCAACATGCGTAGCGTGATGTATGGATTGAATTGTTCGCCATAAATCGTTTTCGCGAAGCCGAGCCCCTTCGGCAGCGACAGTCCGGTTTGGCGCAGCACGGCGCAAATATCTGCCAGGTCCTTGCTGCTCTGACGCTTCTGAATCGTGGCGCACTTGCAACCGAATACGTCCCGTACGTCGGCAATCCGCACGCCGGGCGCAAACTCTAGCGGGCTCTTAACGGTTCGTAACTTCAGACCCCCAAAGAAACTCACGGACACTGGGCCGTCTTCCGTGCCAACCTGCACTGTCAGAGTGTTGCGTTCTTCTTGGGTAATCTTGCTCCCGGCCAAGAAATCCAGTTGCTCGCGCAGCTGCCGGGGGACCAACGGGCGCGAACTGAAGAAATCGAAATCCACGCTGCTGCGATGCCCGAGTTGCAGCGCCAACGCAGTGCCGCCATACAGCACAAAATGCTCCGGCAAACCCTCAAGCCGTGCCCAGAGGCGCTGTTGAGCCGACGGCAGAATGTTCCAATACGGAGCTTGATTCAAGTTGTTATTGTACTGCTCCTGCCAGCCGAAGACAGCACACCGTCTACATCAAATAGTGGAACGCCTATGGCGGAGAGGGTGGGATTCGAACCCACGATACGGGAATACCGTATACCTGAACTCCAATCAGGCGCCTTCGTCCACTCGGCCACCTCTCCCTAACGCCGCTACTATCCTGATTCCGGTTTGTCTATTTGTGGCGGTTCTTCCAGGCAGGATCCATTGTTGCGCCTGGGTTGCCCCTGCTGCACTTCGCCTTCGGGAATCTCAAGATTGCCGAAGGCCTGCGGGGCTTCCAGGCCTTCAGGGGCGATTAGCGGGCTGGACACCTCGGCATCCTGGTATATCTGCGGCTTTTCGCACGGAGCAAGGCCGCCGCCGAACACCGCGCAGCCATGCACCATACAGGCCATCGCAACCATGCCTGCAGCGGTAGCCCAACGGTTCACGGCAACACTCCAGCTTGCGCCATTGCGCTCTCAACCCGGTCCCGATTAGGCTCTGACAACACTGTCAGCGGTAAGCGGATGGTGGTTCCGATTCTGTCCATGCGATGCAGCGCCCATTTCACCGGAATCGGATTGGATTCCACGAACAATTCATCATGCAAAGCCGCAAGGGGCGCATCCAATCGCAGAGCGCCGTCGGCATCGCCTCCCATGGCGGCCGAACACATTGCGGCCATGTCCCGAGGCGCGACATTGGCGGTAACCGATATCACGCCGTCGCCTCCGGCAAGTATGAAAGCCCTGGCTGTTGCATCATCGCCACTGTACAACGCAAATTCCTCTCCGCAAAGCGCTCGCAGGCGCGCCACTCGTTCGACCTCCCCGGTAGCTTCCTTGCAGGCCCCGATCCGTGGGTGCTCGGCCAGGCGGCCAATCGTCTCGGGCAACAGATCCACTCCTGTCCGCCTGGGAACATTGTAGAGGATCAGCGGAAGCTCGACGGCATCGGCAATGGCGCTGAAGTGCAGCACCATTCCCTCCTGGGTCGGCTTGTTGTAGTAAGGCGTTACAACCAGGTACGCGACGATATCGGCGCCGGCCACTTCTTGTGAGAGAGCGATAGTCTGGGCCGTGGAGTTGGAACCGGTGCCGGCGACAACCGGGATACGGCCGGCGGCTTGCCGCGCGGCATAGCAAATGAGCCCGGTGTGCTCAGCGCGAGTCAGCGTAGCAGCCTCACCGGTGGTTCCCGCCACCACAAGGGCGCTGGTGCCGGCCTCGACGTGCCAATCGATCAGCCGATCCACCGCCGCGTAGTCCACGGCGCCGTCGGCGCTCATGGGTGTTACAAGGGCTACAAGGCTTCCACGCATAACGGCGCAGCATTTTATCCCCGCCCATTGCCCCGGTGTTCCCACCGCTGCGTTTCATGACCATTGACGGCCGGATCGTCCGAGGACATCTTCATGTTTCCTGACGGCTGGAGAGCTTCGTGTAAGCTAGCCGCAGCATGGAAAAACTACTGGCAATCTCCGCTCTGGGCGGCCTGGAAGAAACCTCCGCGCGAGAGCTGAGCGAGGTGGTCAGTGAGGCCGGCGGAGATATTCGTGACGCACGCATGACGCGGCTGGGAAGCAGCTTCGGCGCCCTCCTCCTGGTGCAGGGGAACTGGCATACGACCAACAAGGTGCGCTCCGCGCTGGAGCGTTTCGGCAAGCGGACAGGCTGCCACATCTCCGTCAGCGACGCCGAGCCACGCGACGAGCAGACGCCGGCGGCGCCGTACCACGTGGAGGCGGTGGCGCTGGAACGCGACAACCTGGTGCTGGCGCTGGTAAGCTTCTTCGCTAGACGTGAGTTGGCCGTCGCTGAGGTTCATGCGCGGCGCTACAATGCTCCAAGCACGGGCGCAGCGATGCTGGCGGTTCGTCTTGAGGTGCATGTGCCGCGGGACGTAGGCATTGCCATGCTGCGCGAAGAATTTCATGACTTCTGTGACAAGAACAACCTGGATGCCGTCATCGAGCCGATTCACGGCTAGGGAGAAATGAGAGCCTTGCAAGGGGGAACGGAATGAGCACGACCCGGATCGGCGCGCCGGCGCCGGACTTCGACTCCGCCACTACCAGCGGCGGACAGCAGCAACTGAGCGACCTGAAGGGACGAAAACTGGTGCTGTATTTCTATCCCAAGGACAACACCCCGGGCTGCACCCTTGAGGGGCAGAATTTCCGCGACTTGCACGAGGAATTCAGCGCGGTCAATGCCGTGATACTGGGCGTGTCGCGCGAGTCAATCCGTTCACACGACAATTTCCGCGGCAAGTTCGATTTCCCTTTCCATCTCCTTTCGGATCCCGATGAGACACTGTGCAACTCCTACGGCGTGATCGTGGAAAAGAGCATGTACGGGCGAAAGTACATGGGCGTCGACCGCAGCACCTTTCTGATTGACGAGGAAGGCGTGCTGCGGCGCGAGTGGCGAAAGGTCAAGGTAAAGGGACACGCCGACGAAGTACTGGAGGCCGTTCGCTCCTTGTGAAGACCAAGCCGCACTCAACAGCGCAGCGCGCCGCTTGCGCGGCGATCGTGCTGCTGTTTGGTGCGCAGACTCTGCCGGTCGCGGCCCAGATTCAGGGGGGTCAGGACCTGCCGGACATGGGCAGCCTTGCAGACACTGCCCTGACGCGCGAACAGGAACAGGAGATCTCGCTCGACGTAATCGAGCAGATTCGCCGCGCCGGGATGCTGGTCACCGACCCGGAAATCAATGAATACGTCGCCGACGTGGGCCAGCGGCTGGCCTTCCAGGCCCAGGACGGCGAGCATCAATTTCACTTTTTCGTGGTCAAGGATCCATCCATCAATGCGTTTGCTCTACCCGGAGGCTATATCGGTGTTCACACGGGGCTGATCGAAGCGACCGCCAACGAGAGCGAACTGGCCGGAGTGCTGGCGCATGAAGTCGCCCACGTGACGCAGCAGCATATTTCGCGTCAGATCCAGGCCATGCGCGGCACCGGAATCTTGTCGACGGCGATGCTGATCGGCGCCCTGGTGGTAGGCGGCTTGCTGGGCGGCGGCGGCGACATGATGCAGGGCGCGCTGATGGCCAGCCAGGGAATGGCCATGCAGCAGAGGATCAACTTCACGCGCGCCCACGAGTATGAGGCCGACCGAATCGGAATCGGCACCTTGTATGCCGCTGATTTCGATCCGCGCGGACTCCCGTCATTTTTCGAGACCATGTCGCGCAAGGAGTCGCTCGCCTCGGCGGCGATACCGGAAATCCTGCGCACCCACCCGGTCGGTATGAACCGCATAGCGGAGGCGCGTGGCCGAATAGCCCCGAGCATGATGCGGCAGGTCGACAGCAGCCTCAACTACTATCTGGCTCGTGCCCAGGCTCGATTGCTGGGCAGCGGCAGCCCCGAAAAAGCGCTGCGGCGATTCCGCTCGCAGCCCCTTACCGAGACAGTGGCGGACGCCGGCAAGTTCTATGGAGTGGCGCTGGCGCTGATTGAGGCGGGCCGGCCCGACGAAGCACTGCTGGTCCTGCGAAATCTGCTGGGCGAATATCCGAACTCCATACCGCTTCGAGTCGCGGCGGCCCGCTCCAGCGCCGCCGCCGGCAACTCGGCGGATTCGCGACGTGCATTCGAAGACGCCCTGGCGCTGTTTCCGGGCAATATCAGCGTGGCTCATCGGTTCGCGGAAGTGCTTATTGCGGAGGGCCAGGCCCCGCGCGCCAGGGAACTTCTAATGGAGTATCTGATCGGCGACAAGCTCAACCCGGAGACCACGCGGTTGCTCGCCCAGGCCAGCGGGGAATCAGGCCAGGTGGCCGATGCACATTACTTCATGGCCGAGTACGAACTGATGCGCCGCAACCTCAATGGCGCACACACACAATTGCAGCTTGCCCTGAGAGCCGCCGAACAGGCCGACCCCGTGCGCCGCAGTCGCATTGAGGCGCGCCTGGAGCAGGTTGAAATGATGGCCGAGAAAGGCGGCAAGCGCGATAAGAAAGATGAACAAGCCGATGACGATTCATCCGACCAGCGAGGATGAGGGGGATACCTGAGAAATGATGAATCGCTTCAGGGAATGGTGGACCTTGGATCCCGAGGAGGAGCGGCTAAGCGCCGACAATCCGCTGACGCCGCTCAGCGACAGCCAGCGCCGCAACACGCTACCGTTGCTGACGCTCGCGTTCGGATGGGGATTTCTGGTTACCGGGCTGCTGACGGGCGGTGCCTTGGGCAAGGGGATGAGTTTCTGGCCCGACGCAATCCAGGCGTCCTTTTACGGCAACCTGGCCAACTTCGCGATCGGGGCCGTAGTCGGCTACATGGGCTACAAGACCGCCTGCAACAGCGGCCTGCTGTATCGATTGGTATACGGCCGAATCGGCGCCTATCTGCCGGTACTGTTCATCGCCCTGCTGACTATCGGCTGGCAGGGCATCGTAGTGGGTGCGTTCGGGTTTGCCTGGGCCCAGGATTTTGATTCCCCGCAGTTCTATACGATTGCGCTGCTTGCCGGCATCCTGTTCACTGCAACCACCTACTTCGGCGTCAAGGCGCTCGAATGGGTCAGTGTGCCCTCAGTGGTCATTCTGGTGGCAGTCGGCCTGTATTCGATCGACTTGAACGTGGGACAAGCCGGCGGCTGGGATGCCTTCCTGGCGCTATCCGCCGACAAGGCCGCAGGTTCGGAGAGCCCGATGAGCGTTCTCGACGGCGTCAACGCGGTCATCGGCTCCTGGATCGTGGGTGCGGTGGTGATGGCGGAATACACCCGTTTCGCCAAGCGCGCCTGGGTCGCCATCGCCATTCCCTTCATCGTGCTGATCATCGCCCAGTGGTTCCTGCAGATCGTGGGCGCGCTGGGCAGCGTCGTTTATGGCGGCAATGGCGACTTCACTTCCTACCTTCTCGAACAGGCCGGTTGGATCGCCATGCTGGGCGTCATCGGCATGAGCGTAGCGCTTTGGACCACCGGCGACGCCAACCTGTACCTTCCGGTCATTCAGACGTCGAGCATCATGCGCCGGCCACGGCGCGTCATGACGGTAATATGCGGCCTGCTCGGAACGATCCTGGGGCTGGGAATTTACCAGTATTTCCTGGCCTGGATCGGAACGCTGGCCATCATCGTTCCGCCACTCATCGGCCCGGTCATCGCGCACTACTATTTTGTCGAAAGAGGCCGAATGGATGCCGGCGACGATTCCCGGCTGCCGATCGTAAATTGGGCCGCGCTGCTTGCCTATCCCCTGGGACTGTTGAGCTATTTCTTCGCGCCCGAATGGCTGGTGCCTGCGCTGGCCGGATTGGCCGGCTCGATAGTGGCCTACCTGCTGCTCTACTACGCCTTCCGCGTAGCGCGGAAATAGCCGCCCCCCCTGGGAAAGAGGGCGTCCCCGCCCTCCCTGGGAAAGAGGGCACCTTGCCCTCCCTGGGAACGAGGGCTTCCAGCCCTCCCTGGGAACGAGGGCTTCCAGCCCTCCCTGGGAACGAGGGCTTCCAGCCCTCGACGAGGGCAGGACGAGCCCTCGCTCCTTGCCCTTGTTCCTACGCAGCCTCCAGTTCCGGGCGATACTCACCGCTCCGAGCCAGACCGTTGAGGCGCGCGCGCATACCGAAAGCGCGCTGCGCGTCGGCGAGCTGATCCGCCCTGCCCCCCCAGGCCGCCAGAGCCGGCGCCTGAAGCGCGCGCCCATAGGAGAAGGAAACCTGCCAAGGGTGCGGCCCACGCGCGTTCATCGCGCTGAGATGGGCGGTAGCATCTTCAGCTGACTGCCCTCCGGACAGGAAGGCGATTCCCGGCACGGCCGCCGGCACATGCGCCTTGAGCGTGCGCAGCGTAGCTTCCGCTACTTCTTCCACGCCGGCCTGCGCGGGGCATTCGCTTCCTGAGACCACCATGTTGGGCTTGAGCACGATTCCTTCCAGCTCGACCCGATTGCGTTCCAGTTCGTCGAAAACCTGATCAAGCACCTCGTTGGTAACCTGCTCGCAGCGGGAAATAGGATGCGGTCCGTCCATCAGCACTTCCGGCTCCACGATGGGAACCAGGCCGGCCTCCTGGCACAAGGCCGCGTAGCGCGCCAGCGCATGGGCGTTGGCATGCACGCAGCAATCGCTGGGTGCGCCTTCACCAATGGCGATTACCGCCCGCCACTTGGCAAATTGCGCGCCCAGACCCCGGTACTCGGCAAGCCGCTCGCGCAATCCGTCCAGTCCCTCGGTAACCTTCTCGCCCGGGCAGCCGGCCAACGGCTTGGCGCCCTTGTCTACCTTGATCCCCGGAATCATGCCGCGATCCGCCAGATATTGCGGGATCGGCTGTCCGTCGGGCATGGATTGGCGCAAGGTTTCGTCAAACAGGATCACTCCGCTGATGTACCGGTCCCCCGATGGCTCGGAAAAAAGCATTGCGCGGTAGTCGCGCCGCAGCGATTCAGTCGATTTCACGCCTATGCCTGCAAACCGTTTACCAATCGTGGGCGTGCTTTCATCGGCCGCCAAGATGCCCTTGCCCGGCGCGACCATAGCTTGTGCTACTGCGGCGAGGTTTGCGTTCGTCATCGGCGAATCTCCCAATCTCCAATCTTTAATCCGGCGTAGTGTATTCCTTCCCCACAAGACCCGCCACCATCCCGTCTCCCATGGAACAACCTGGGAAAGAGGGCATCCTGCCCTCCCCCTGGGAAAGAGGGCATCTTGCCCTCCCCCTGGCGAAAGAGGGCATCTTGCCCTCGGCGAGGGCAAGATGCCCTCGCCCCAACGGCGTAACGCTTGGGGGATAATCTGCGCTGCCGACAGGAGTCCATGATCCCATCCCACTACTACCAAGAGCGCATCACATGAGCATTACCGTATTTGAAAACTGCCGAATATTCGATGGCCACGGACCCGAATACATCGAAGACCACCGGGTTGAGATTGAAGACGGCCGGATCAAGGCGCTGGCGCCGATGAGCGGCAAGCCGCCCAAGGGTGCACAGGTCGTTGATTGCAGTTCACGGGTGCTGATGCCCGGACTGATTGATTGCCACTTTCATGCCTACGGCGTGAGCTTCAGCTTCTACGAACTCGACCGGATGCCGCGCGAACTGCTGGCCCAACACGGCGCAAAGACCATGCGCGATACCCTGCATAGAGGCTTTACCACCATTCGCGATGCCGCCGGCGGCGACATCGGACTGTGGATGGCGCTGGAGCAGGGATTGATCGAAGGACCGCGCCTGTTTTACCCGGGACGCGCCCTGTCGCAGACCGGCGGCCACGGCGACATGCGCCCCGGCGACCAGATCGAAGCCTCGGCCTGCGCCTGCGCCTACATGGGCAGCCTCACCGTCACCGCCGACGGCCCCGACGAAGTACGCAAGGCAGTTCGCGAAGAGCTGCGCAAGGGCGCGCACCAGATCAAGATCTTCATTTCCGGCGGCGTGGTGTCACCCACCGATCCGTTATGGATGCCTCAATACTCCGACGAAGAGGTCCGCGCAGCCGTCGAAGAAGCCGCCTCGCGCCGCACCTACGTGATGGCCCACTGCCACACCGACGACGGCGCCCGCCGCTGTGCGGAACTGGGCGTCCGAACCATCGAACACGGCTCCGAAATCCTCGACGACACGGCAAAGGCCATCATCGAGGCCGGCGCCTACGTAGTCCCCACACTGTCCGTCATGCACGTGATCAAGGACTACTCCGGCCAACTCGGCCTGCCCCCGAGCAGCTACGGCAAGATTCTGCGTGTCCACGAGACCATGCTTACCGCCATGGAGACCTGCGCCCGCAACGGCGTGAAACTCGGCCTCGGCTCCGACCTTCTCGGCCACGAATACATGAAGCTGCAAGGCGCAGAACTGGAATACCGCGGCGAGGTCCACTCCCCGCTCGAAGTACTACGTTCAGCCACGTCGATCAACGCCGAGATCCTGCGCGAAGAAGGCAATCTGGGGTGCATCGCCCCACAAGCCCACGCCGACCTGCTTGTTCTTGAGGGCGACCCCATGAAGGACCTGGGCCTGTTCCGCGACGTCGCCAACATCCCCATCATCATGAAGGCCGGCGAGTTCGTCCGCCGCAATCTTCCTTAATCGAGGGAAGGTGAGTTACTCAACTTCGTTTCCGGAACCTAGGCAATAGTCTCAAACACTACTCTTAACCCTCCTAATTGGCTTGCGAAGAACGAGGGTCGTCCCGCTTCATGAGCACGGTGAATCCTTCCTGCTCGAAATGATGATCGTTGGTCAGAATCCCGGTAATCGATTGGGCCTCCATGACGTTCATCGACACGCAATCCTGGAGACTGTAGCCCTTGTCGCCACGCGCTTCGTAGCGATCCAGCGCCTTGCGAAACGACGCTCTGGACTGCGGCATGATGCGCACGCTGGAATCAGACTGGAGCGCCCGCACCCTGCGAGCGGCGGCCAGACGAACCCGTGGCCCTCCCCGGGATAGACTGGTAAGGAACTCGGTCAGAACTTCGTCGGTGGTGACGATCCTGATTTGTCCCAACTGCCGCAGCGCATTCCGGGCCGCCGAGCGCCATTGATCGCGTGGCCGGGCCATGGCAATCCAATAGGCAGTGTCAGCGAAAACGGTCTTCATCGCAGATTGATGTCATACAGATACTCGTCAAGCCGATCGCTCAGGTCGTCTGGAAGCTGTGCCCAGTCTTCGTCCGTGACGTCTTTGAACACCTCTGCAAATTTCCGTTCCTCTTCATGGAGATCTGTGCTGCCGACATGCAGCTCCGCCCCCATGAGGTGTTGTATCGCTTCGTCAATCTCGCCGGGATTGGTCAGAAACCATTCATTCCCCCATGCCTCCTCAAGCTGTTGCCCGCGGTCTGTGAACCACGCACGCAGCAGCCTCTCCCTTCTGCGCGCTTCAGCATCATCGGCGCACCCAAGCCGCAGCAGGTAGCGGGGCCTCTCCGGAAGGTTTTTCCGAAAGTCGCGCAACCGGCCTTTGAATCCTTCGGTTCCGGCCCGGCCAACTTTTATCGGCCAGCGACCGCCGCCGCTTACTCTGTACCCGGGTATACACCAGGCGTACACCTCGCAAGGGCCAGCGCCGATTTCGAGTTCCGGAGTTGGGCCGTCATCCACCGGGGCATCACGCACAGCGTACCCTCCAACACCCGTGCCCGGGTTTTGCATCGTGTCACTCTCAAAACCAAGGAACCGGTAGCGCCCCCGCGTTTCTCTGCGAAAGGGGCTGGCGCGCGTCAGGAGCCACTTCTTCAACACGGTAGCCACGTCGGCGTTCGTGGTGCCGGAAGTCCCGCCCTGCCGGACAAATTCCTTTCGCAGCGTATCGCTGATTTCGATGCGCCTGTACAGCCGGCCCGGCTCAAAAAGCCCGCCTCTGCGGCACAACTCGCGGGTTGCGGCGGCTCCAAAAGGGTCCCTGATCAGATCTTCCAACAGGTCCATGTGTTCTATTCTATCCAAAAAAAGGGTATTTACGGGCCTTAATTACCATATAAAGCTCCCTGGTCAATGCGATCAGTTCTTCAATCCGGTGTGAATTTTCTTGCCTATACTGTTGGCAAGATCAGAGGTACTGCACCATTAATGTCACGCTCCGTGGAACGTGCCCTTTATCCGCGAGTCCTGGCGCTCTTGATCGGCTGGTTGCCTGCCGTCGTAGCTACGGCGCCTGAAGCTCCGCGTCTCGAAACGGAAGAGTCCCCGGATACGCGCACGGTAGAGCGAATTGCCGCCGTTTCCGTGGAGGGAGTCCGGACGATTGCTGTTGAGATTCGCCACAGCGAGCCGCGTCCCGACTGGTGGCACCATGAATTGGTCAGGGAGGACGATTCGGTCGTGGTTGCAATCGTGGACGAAAGCAATCCTGATTCCCGATGGGAATTGGTGGCCTTTCCTCCACTTGTGCTTATTCAGCAAGGGGACTTGAGCGTGCTGAGCGTGGAGGCAATTCATGCAGACTCCGTTGTTCTCATGAATTGCGACGAAATGTATGGAATCCACTGCACCTGCATCAAGCAGTTCTTCGATGCCGATGCCAGGAAAGCACTGGGTCACGTGAACTTTGAGCCGCTCGGCGATAGCACGGTATTGGTGGCGGACAATGCGGTTTATTGGATAACAGAGCATCGGCGATTCAGCCCCAACCGGGATGAGGCCATTGTGGCGCAATTCTCTCCAGGAGAGCCGGAATTAGTTTACGGAATCGATCGCAAGGTGGCCATCGCAACCATGCAAGGACCAGCGGCGGAATGCCGGACCTTGAGACAGAGTCCGATCCTCGAAGAGGGCCTGCTTGATTCGTCGATAACTCCACTGACCCGCCCGTCGTGCTTCGTGCAAGCCGCCTCCGCGCCTCCGCTCTGGACATTTGATTTTCCTCTCGGAACTGTGAATTCTCGCGGACATTACGGGTCCCTTTCGGGAATCGCCGTACAGGACGGGGATTCCTTTGCAACGTACCCTCTGCCCCAATCAATGCCGGAAGACCTGGGCCGATACCGGCGGGATTTTCAGGAAAGACACCCGGCGTACGCTCGTGATATCGACAGCTACACTGTTCACGAATCCATCGACGCATTTTCTCTACACAAGACTCGCCTGTGGTTCGGCACGAGCTTCGATGACGGCGAAGGCTATACAGGAGTGGGGACGCTAGGTTTCTTCGACATTGTGCGGCGCCAATATGAGTTCATTCGGCTTCCCGAGATCGCGGATTGGTCCACCACGGCGATCCTCGTTGAGGAAGGCGCGGTCTGGATGGGACTTGCCGACCACCCGGAAGGAGCGAGTCACAGCGGTGGCCTGCTTCGCTACGATCGAGTATCCGGCGAGAAACGAATCTACCCGATCAAGCACGTGATTACAGATATTCTCCGCGAAAACGGTACGTTGTACGTGGGCGCGGAACGAGGGCGATTGTATGTAGTCAAGGATGACTCCTTCGTTTCGAGCTATGCTGTCGAACCCTCCTTCAACGGCGGTTATGAGATCGGCTCGCTTTCAATTGAACATTTGCAGTAAGGCTGGCGAGCGGCATCGCGTGACTATTCGTGCGCCAGCGCCGGATTGCTGCAGTCGGCGCCAACTTCGGTGCGTGTCACCTCGGTCTGCTGAATGGCGTCGATCAGGACCACGTACGTGTGTTCGATTATGTTCGGCCCTTCATTGGGTGTCGGCCAGAGACAATTCGACCCATCCTTTTCTGCAGCGCGCTCATAGCATCTCATGTTCAGAACAATTGTCTTCCCGTCGTCCAGCACCGGAGGCTGACTCCACAAGACGCCGCCGTAATGTGTAGCTAATCCTGCAATTTCCTGAACGTTAAATTCCGAGATTATCCTCCCGGTGTTCCGATCAAAGGCCTGAAGACGCCCGGAACCATGCACCCTGATAAAGGGGCCCTCAATCTTCCTCCAGGGCGGATGCAGGCCCTGATTTTCTTCGAGATAGGTGGTTGCACGGCCGCCCGTTTGCACGTCGATTACCGAGACTCCCCCTGGCCAACGCTGGGCAATCTCCTGCCCATTCTCCTTTCGCGTCCGCTCGCCGCCCGGCCAGATGGCCGCCAAGTGCTTGCCATCCGGAGACCAGTGATGTGATCGGCGAATTGAGTTTGGCAGGAAACGCAGTACTTCGCCCGTTTCCGAGTCCCATACCGCACTCAGGTTTTCTGTATCCGCAAGCCCTCCGTACGATACATACAGCTCGTTGCCATTCGGCGAGACGACAATCTCGTAGGCCTCGTTCATGTTCGTATTAGGGGGGCGCGAATCGGTCTCGCCCGTCTTCATTGTTCGAGTCTCACCAGACCCGTGAGGTAGCGCATCGTCGAGCGCAGTGGAGAAGCGCCGGACAACCTCAAATGTAGCGCCCTTTACCTGTACAGCAGTCACCGGCCAATAGAGATAAGACCTTCCCCGCATGCTGGCGATATACAGACGCGAGCGGACAGGATCGAATGACAGTTTTTCCACATTACCCAGCCAGTCGATCGAATCCGATACCCCGTGCAACGCACCCGCCTGCAGGTCCACTCGATACACCTTGCTGTGCTGGTCGTAGTAGTCGCCACCGCAAACAACGTACGCCATCGGCCGCCGCAGTGGTGTCTCTTCCGCCATTATCGGTCCAAGAGCAAGCAGGAGGACAGCCGTGAGCATCCGCGTAGTGGCCGATTTGCTTTGTTTCTTCAATGCCTCACGATCCGTGCGTTACCCATTGTAGTGGGGCGGTCTCCTCATGACTTGGGAGCATGAACCAGCCGAGCCCAACAACATTGTGTTTATTTTGGACTAAAATAGTCCTGTATAGAAAAGGAGCCGCAGAATGCTCAGAGTTAGCAGGCTTACCGACTACGGGACCATGATCCTGGGCCGCCTGGCCCAGGGCGACGAACAATCGCTGTCCGCCACCCGCATTGCCAAGGCAACCGGGCTCAGGCTGCCCACGGCGCAGAAGCTGCTGAAGCAATTGGCCGGCGGCGGCCTGGTGCGTTCCGAACGTGGCGCAGCCGGCGGTTACCGGCTCGCACGGCCTGCCGGCGACATCAGTGCCGTGGAGATCATCGAAGCGCTGGAAGGCCCTATGGCGCTTACCGAGTGCAGCCACTCCGAGGGACAATGCGAACTGGAGTTGTTCTGCTCCGTGGGCGGCGCCTGGCAGCAGATCAATCGCGCGATTCGCGGCGCGCTGACGGAAGTTACGCTGGCCGACCTCAGGCGGTCCGCGCCGAGCTTCCGCACTCCGAAGCTGGCGGCGGATATGACCGCGAGGATGGGACGATGAGCCAGGTCGCCGACCGCAACCCGGAAATTCGGGAACTTTTGCAGCAGAAGTACCGGCACGGCTTTGTCACCGACATCGAGTCCGACACCCTGCCCCCCGGGCTGGACGAAGACGTCATTCGTGTGATTTCGGCACGCAAGGGAGAGCCTGAATTCCTGCTCGACTGGCGCTTACGTGCGTTCCGCTATTGGCTTGAGGCGAAGGAACCCTCCTGGGCCAAGCTGAACATCCCGCCGATCGATTACCAGTCGATTTCCTATTACTCCGCGCCCGGCGCCGCCAAAGACGCGCCCAAGAGCCTGGACGAGGTGGACCCGCGCCTGTTGGAGACATATGACAAGCTGGGCATTCCGCTGCATGAGCGGGCCCGCCTTGCCGGAGTGGCGGTGGATGCGGTTTTCGACAGCGTGTCGGTTACGACCACCTTCAAGAGCCGCCTGGCCGAGGCCGGCGTGATTTTCTGCTCGTTCTCCGAGGCGGTCCGCGAGCACCCGGAACTGGTGCGCAAGTATCTCGGCAGCGTGGTGCCGTACCGCGACAACTATTTCGCGGCGCTGAATTCAGCGGTATTCACTGACGGCTCGTTCGTCTACATCCCGAAGAACACCCGCTGCCCGATGGAACTCTCCACCTATTTCCGCATCAACGAGCAGAACACCGGTCAATTCGAACGCACCCTGATCATCGCCGACGAAGGCAGCGAGGTCAGCTACCTGGAAGGCTGTACCGCGCCGATGCGCGATGAGAACCAGCTGCATGCCGCGGTAGTGGAACTGGTAGCGCTCAAGGACGCCCGGATCAAGTACTCCACCGTGCAGAACTGGTATCCCGGCGACGAACAGGGGCGCGGCGGTATCTATAACTTCGTAACCAAGCGCGGCGACTGCCGAGGCGACAACTCGGCGATTTCCTGGACCCAGGTGGAAGCCGGATCAGCAATCACCTGGAAATATCCCAGTTGCATTTTGCGCGGCGACAACTCCACCGGCGAGTTCTATTCGGTGGCCGTTACCAATAACTATCAGCAGGCCGATACCGGTACCAAGATGATCCACATCGGCCGCAACACCAGCAGCAACATCCTCAGCAAGGGAATCTCAGCCGGCCACGCGCAGAACACCTACCGTGGCCTGGTCAAGGTGTTTCCCCGAGCCGAAGGGGCCCGCAATCGCACCCAATGCGACTCGCTGCTGATCGGTCACGACTGCGGCGCCCATACCTTCCCGCACATGGACATCGCCCATCCGCAAGCCGTGGTGGAGCATGAAGCCACGACCTCGCGAATCTCCGAGGACCAGTTGTTCTACTGCCGCCAGCGTGGCCTGGGCGAAGAGGATGCGGTCAACCTGATCGTCAACGGCTTTTGCAAGCAAGTATTCAATATGTTGCCGATGGAATTCGCCGTGGAGGCGCAGGCGCTGATGAACGTCAGTCTGGAAGGGGCGATCGGATGAGCGCGCCCTTGCTCGACATCCGCGACCTGAAAGTCAGCGTTGACGGAAAGGAAATCTTGAGCGGCCTGTCCCTTCAGGTGGGCCCCGGGGAAGTACACGCGATCATGGGGCCGAACGGCGCCGGCAAGAGCACCCTGGCGCAAACGCTGGCCGGGCGCGACGGCTACGAGGTTACCGGCGGCAGCGTGTTGATGGACGGCAAGGACCTGCTCGACATGAGCCCGGAAGAGCGCGCCTGCAACGGGCTGTTTCTTGGATTTCAGTACCCGGTTGAGATTCCGGGTGTGAGCAATATGTACCTGCTGCGCTCTGCCGTGAATGCGCAACGCAAGGCCGCGGGACAGCCGGAGATCAACGCCGCGGCCTTCCTGAAACAGGCCCGCCAGGAAGCGGCCCGGCTGAAGCTCAAGCCCGAGCTTCTGAAGCGCGGCGTCAACGAGGGCTTCTCGGGGGGCGAGAAGAAGCGCAATGAGATTCTTCAGCTGGCGGTGCTCAAGCCGCGCCTTGCAGTGTTGGACGAGACCGACTCGGGGCTGGACATCGACGCCCTGAAGGTAGTCGCGGCAGGTATTCGCGCCTTGCGCGACGGGCAACGGGCGTTCGTGCTGATCACGCACTACGAGCGAATTCTGAACCTTGTGTCGCCGGATAAAGTCCACGTGCTGACAGCAGGCCGGATCGCCCGCTCCGGCAACGCCGAGCTGGTGAGTGAATTGGAAGCCTCGGGCTACGAAGCCTTTCTGCCGGAGGCGGCATGAGCGCCGAAGTTGTCGAGATCATCGTTCCCTCCGGGCAGCGGCGCTCGGAAGTTTTGCGCATCGACCATCGCGCGGGAACGCCCCAAACTCAGGCCCTGCGAATATTGCTTGAGCCCGGCAGCGCGCTGGATTTACAGGAACTTCACCGGGGCAACGGCGCCTCGGTCACCGCCTTGCGGGTAGATCTGGAGCTTGCGCCCGGCGCCAGCATGCGTCACGTGGCGGTGGTGGACGATGACGGCGAGGGCCGTTTCGAGATCGAACGGCAGGTTCGTCTGGCCGATGAAGCGCGCCTGGATTACACCCGGGTGGGCTCCGGCGCGGCCAGCGACTACGAGCTGTTGCACACCCGCATGGACGGACCGCGTTCGCGTTTCCGGCATGGGGCGCTGATGATGGTGGAGTCGGACCGGCGGGCCGAGCTGGACCTGCAAATCGCCCACCACGCGCGGCATGCCGAAAGTGAGAGTCTCTGCCGATGCGTTCTGAGCGGCAACGGCAACGGCCGATTCACCGGAAAGATCTTCATTGCCCCGGACGGCCAGGGGGCTAACGCTCAGCTTCGCAACGACAACCTGCTGCTGGACGAATCCGCGCACATGGAAACCCGTCCCGAGCTTGAGGTGTATGCCGACGAGGTGCAGTGCGCCCACGGCGCAGCCACCGGCGCGCTGGACGAAGCGGCGCTGTTCTATCTGATGACTCGCGGCCTGTCGCCGCAGCAGGCGCGCGCGATGCTGGTAAGGGCATTTGCCTCCCGGATCAGCGACGCCATCGAGCTCACCGAGGCAGGGGCAATGGCCACCGCCATGCTGAGCCGCGCTTTCGCCGCCGCCGAGCCGCAAAGGCTGGCGGCCTGAGCCTCATGAGCAGCGCCACCGCCCGTCTCGCCGCGGTCCCGGAGCCGCTCTCGGTGGATCGACTGCGCGGCGACTTTCCCAGCCTTGCTACCCGCGTGCATGAAAAGCCGCTGGCCTACCTGGATAACGCCGCCTCCACCCAGCGGCCGCAGGCGGTCATGGACGCGGTCACCCATTACGAAATCGAAATGCACGCCAATGTGCACCGCGGAGTGCATGCGCGATCCGACCGGGCCACTGCCGCCTTCGAGGCGGCTCGCGACCGCACGCGGGCCTGGCTGAATGCGGCTGCCAGCGAGGAAATCGTGTTCACCCGCGGGGCGACCGAATCGATCAACCTCGTGGCTCGCTGTATGGATGCCCGCATGGACGCCGATTCGGAAATCCTGCTAACTCAGATGGAGCACCATTCCAATATCGTGCCCTGGCAGCAGCTATGCCAGCGCACCGGAGCCCGTATTCGGGTAGCCCCCGTTCTCGACTCGGGAGAACTCGACCTTGAGGCCTTTCGCCGGCTTACGGGCAAGAACCTCAAGCTGATTGCGGTAACCCACGTGTCCAATGCGCTCGGCGTAATCAACCCGGTTGGAGAGATCTGCCGGCTGGCGCGGCAAGCGGGCGTACCGGTCCTCATCGACGGCGCCCAGGCCGCCGGGCATCTGCCTTTGGACGTTCAGGAGCTGGGCTGCGACTTCTACGCATTGTCGGGACACAAGATGTATGCCCCTACCGGCATCGGGGCGCTGTATGCGCGCAAACCCTGGCTGAATGACCTGCCGCCGTTCCTTGGCGGCGGCGAAATGATCCTCGAAGTGCGCTTCGACGGCACCACCTACAACGACCCGCCGCATAAGTTTGAAGCCGGGACCCCCAACATCTCCGGCGCCATCGGCCTGGGTGCGGCCATCGACTACCTGGCCGCACAGGGGCTGGAACGCCTGGCAGCGCTGGAGCACGACCTGTTGCGGCAGGCTACCGAGCGCTTGCAGGCCATTCCCGACCTCAGGATTATCGGCACGGCTGAGCCCAAGTCCGCGGTTGTGTCGTTCGTGATCAAGGACATTCATCCGCATGACCTGGGCACCATCCTCGACCACGAAGGCATTGCTATCCGCGCCGGTCACCACTGCGCCATGCCGCTTATGGATCGATTTGGCCTGCCGGGTACTGCGCGTGCATCGTTCGCCTTCTACAACACCCATGCAGAGGTGGACCGGCTGGTGGAAGGGATAGCAACCGCGCGGAAACTATTTGGCTGAAGCGATGGACGCGGACCTGCAAAGCCTGTATCAACGCACGGTGCTGGAGCACTGCCGCTCACCGCGCAACTTCCACGTGATCGAAGGCGCCGACCGGGTAGCTGAAGGATTCAACCCCCTGTGCGGCGACAAGATCACCGTGTACCTGCGCGAATCCTCCTCCCCCGGGATGGAGGGCATCCTACCCTCCGGGAGAGAGGACACCCTGCCCCCCGGGGAAGAGGACACCCTGCCCCCTGGGAAGGAGGACACCCTGCCCCCCGGGAGAGAGGACACCCTGCCCTCCGGGAAAGAGGACACCCTGCCCTCCGGGAGAGAGGACACCCTGCCCTCACTCAAGCGCGAATCCCCCTCCCCTGGGAAGGAGGGCATCCTGCCCTCCACCGAGGGCGGCACGCCCTCGCCCCCAGCATTTATTGCCGAGCTGAGCTTCCAGGCATCCGGGTGCGCCATCTGTCTGGCTTCCGCATCGATGATGACGGAATTGCTGGGCGGCGAAGCGGCGGACGAAGGGCGGCGCCGCTCGGAGCGGGTGCTGGAGACGTTTCATCCGGGAGCGGAGAACGGACTGAGCAATCTCGGCGACATCGTGGCGCTGGGAAGCGTTCGCGCCTACCCCTCCCGAATTCGCTGCGTCACGCTGCCCTGGAGAACTTTCATTGCCGCGCTGGAAGGTGATTCCGGCACGGTGAGCACGGAGTAACTCGATGTTCGGCAACCAGAGCGAACCAGTCACTCTGACCCGCGACTGCAAGGCGGTCATTATTCCCGCCGGCGAAGAAGCGCAGTTGCGCGCCGGACAACTGGTGTTCATCACCCAGTCGCTGGGCGGCAGCTTTACGGTCTACGTGGACGGCTGGCTATACCGTATAGCCGGCGCTGATGCCGATGCGCTGGGCAAGAAACCCGTGGAGCCCCCCAAACTGCCGGCGAACGCGGGCGACTCGGACGTGGAGGCCCTGGTGTGGGACCAGATGAAGACCTGTTACGACCCGGAAATCCCGGTGAACATTGTCGACCTGGGCCTGGTGTATTTCTGCGAGGTCAAGCGGCGTGACGATGGCGAGCGCAACGTAGCGGTGGAGATGACGCTTACGGCGCCCGGCTGCGGTATGGGTGAAATCCTGGTCGAGGACGTGCGCGAGAAAATCGGCATTATTCCCACCGTCAAGGAAGTGTCGGTGGAACTGGTGTTCGACCCGCCCTGGAATCAGAGCATGATGTCCGAAGCGGCCCAGCTCGAAGCCGGATTGATGTAGACCACTAACCCCTGGGAACGAGGGCATCTTGCCCTCGTCGAGGGCTGGAAGCCCTCGTTCCCAGGTCGTTCCATGCAAGCGAGGACTGGAAGCCCTCGTTCCCAGGGGATGCCGAGCGCATGATTGCATCTGCTACGATACCTGTGAGATTGGAGAACGTTTGGGTGGATGTATGCAGGAATTGGCATGGATACGCACGCTGAACCACAGAGTAAGAAAGGCTTTTCCAGAGCTTCCGACAACAACAGATTCCCGCTCAGATTCGTAACCGCCGCGAGTCTGTTTGACGGTCATGACGCCGCGATCAACGTGGTGCGGCGCCTGTTGCAGGCGGCCGGCGCGGAGGTCGTTCATCTCGGCCACAACCGCTCGGTCGAGGAGGTCGTAAGCGCCGCCATCCAGGAGGACGTGCACGCAATCGCGCTCAGTTCCTACCAGGGAGGGCACCTCGAGTATTTCCGCTATGCACTCGACACCCTGCGCGAGCGAGGCGCAGGCCATATCCGGATCTTCGGCGGTGGCGGCGGCGTCATCATCCCGGAAGAAGTCAGACAGCTGCATGAGTACGGCATAACCCGAATCTATACGCCGGAAGACGGCCAGAAGATGGGTTTGAAGGGCATGGTGGTGGATGTCTTTCGCAAGGCCCGCAAAGCCCTGAACAAAGACCGGCTTCGGGTTTCCATGGAAGGTCTTCAGTCCGGGGATTTCGGTGCACTGAGCCGCGCCATTACCTGCATCGAGCGAGGATTGGCAGATACCGCCGATTGGCCTGAGGCGGCGCGCGCAGCGCCGATACTGGGCATTACCGGCACCGGCGGGTCAGGGAAGTCTTCGCTTACCGATGAGCTGGTGCGGCGTTTTCGTATCGGTTTCGACAACCGCCTGCGGATTGCCGTTATCGCGGTGGACCCCACGCGCCGGCGCACCGGCGGGGCGTTGCTGGGCGATCGCATACGTATGAACGCAATCGGACATCCAGGCATTTTCATGCGTTCGCTGGGCAGCCGCGCATCGGGCCGCGAAATCCCCCACAAACTGCCCGAAATCCTCAAGGCGACGCAGCTTGCCGGTTTCGACCTGATCATCGTTGAGACCTCGGGAATCGGACAGGGAGACGCCGCCATAACCTCCTGCGTGGACACAAGCCTGTACGTGATGACGCCGGAATTCGGAGCAGCCACCCAGTTGGAAAAGATCGACATGCTGGATTTTGCCGATGTCGTGGCGATCAACAAGTTCGACCGGAAGGGCGCGGCGGACGCTCTAAGGGATGTGCGCAAGCAGGTAATCCGCAACCGGGAAGCGTTCGGCGCCGAACCGGAGGCAATGCCGGTGTACGGCGCCATTGCATCGCGGGTCAACGACAACGGCGTCACGGCCCTGTTCCACGGTCTGCTCGAAACGCTGCGTGAGAAGGGCTTCACTTCCACGCTCGATGCCTGGGGACAGCCCCTCATCGCGCCGGTCCAAACCAAGGTTTCTTCGCGCGCGGCCGCGGTCATTCCAGGCGGGCGGACCCGCTATCTGGCTGAAATTGCCGAGACGGTCCGCGCCTATCACGATCGCGTCACCCGTCAAAGCTCCCTCGCCCGGGAACGGCAAAGACTTAGAGAAACACTTCGTATCCTTATGGAGGCCAATGGCAGCGCAGCAGGAGAGACACGAGCCCAGCTTGAATCGCTGGCAAGCGAGCGTGAAGCAGCCCTGAACGCCGACGCGCGCGCCCTGCTGGACGAGTGGCCGGCCGTTCGTAGCTCCTACTCCGGAAAGGAATATCGCCAGGACTCTAGCCGGGGACAAGTCCGAACTTCGCTGACCTATACCACGCTCTCCGGCAGCGAATTGCGCAAGGTGGCCCTGCCCCGCTACAGCGACGACGGAGACCTCCTTGGCTGGCTGATGCGAGAGAACCTGCCCGGGCGCTTTCCATTCACCGCGGGCGTGTTTCCATTCAAGCGCACCAGCGAAGACCCCTTGCGGATGTTCGCCGGAGAAGGTGACCCCGCGCGCACCAACCGCCGATTTCACTATCTCTCACGGCATTCCCAGGCAAAGCGCCTGTCGACGGCGTTCGACTCGGTAACGCTCTACGGCTTCGATCCGGATCCCCGCCCCGACATCTACGGAAAGGTTGGAAACTCGGGCGTTTCGATCGCCACCCTGGAAGACATGAAGGTGCTCTACCAGGGCTTCGAGTTGTGCAATCCCACCACCTCCGTTTCCATGACCATCAACGGCCCCGCGCCCACCATCCTGGCCATGTTTCTGAATACGGCCATCGACCAGCAACTGGATGCCTTCGAGTCCGGGAACGGGCGTGAGGCAGACTCCACAGAAGCAGCGGAGATCAAGGCTGATGCGCTGAGGCGGGTGCGCGGAACGGTGCAGGCGGACATCCTCAAGGAAGATCAGGGTCAGAACACCTGCATCTTTTCCACCGAGTTCAGCCTGAGGATGATGGGCGACGTTCAGGAATATTTCACCCGCAATCAGGTCCGGCACTTTTATTCCGTTTCAATTTCCGGCTATCACATTGCCGAAGCCGGAGCCAATCCGATCAGCCAACTGGCCTTCACCCTGGCCAACGGCTTCACCTACGTTGAGGCCTACCTCGCGCGGGGCATGAATATCAATGAGTTCGCCGCGAATTTCTCATTCTTCTTCTCCAACGGCATGGACCCCGAGTATTCCGTGCTCGGCCGGGTCGCGCGGCGCATCTGGGCGGTGGCCATGCGTGACCGCTACGGCGCCAATGAGCGAAGCCAGAAACTCAAGTATCACGTGCAGACGTCGGGACGCTCCCTGCATGCCCAGGAAATCGAATTCAACGACATCCGCACCACCCTGCAGGCGCTGATCGGAGCCTACGACAACTGCAACAGCCAGCACACCAACGCCTACGACGAAGCCATCACCACGCCCACCCAGGAAAGCGTGCGGCGGGCGGTGGCGATACAACTCATCATCAATCGCGAGTGGGGGCTGGCAAAGAACGAAAATCCCAACCAGGGCGCATTCGTGATCGAGGAGCTCACGGACCTGGTGGAAGAACAGGTGCTACGCGAGTTCGAGCGACTGTCCGAACGCGGCGGCGTGCTGGGCGCCATGGAAACGGGCTATCAACGCGGCAGGATCCAGGACGAGTCCCTGGACTACGAACAGCGCAAGCATGACGGCAGCCTGCCGATTATCGGAGTGAATACCTTCCTGCCCGACGAACCGTCGGAAACGGTTTCCACCAGCATCCCCCTGGCCCGCTCCACCACGGATGAGAAAGAAGGCCAGATTCGGCGCCTGAAAGCGTTTCACAAGACCCACTCGAACGAGGCCCCGGCAATGATCGAGCGACTGCGCAGCGCCGTAATGAGCGACGAGAACGTGTTTGAAGTCCTGATCGACGCGGTTCGCTGCTGCTCCCTGGGCCAGATTACCGACGCCCTGTTTGAGGTGGGCGGTCAGTATCGGCGCAACATGTAACCCCCTGGGAACGAGGGCTTCCAGCCCTCGACGCTGGGAACGAGGACGTCCCGTCCTCGACGCTGGGAACGAGGGCTTCCAGCCCTCGTCGAGGGCAAGATGCCCTCGTTCCCGGGGGGTTACTTAGAAGATCTGGCAGCAGCCAGAAACAGCTCGGCACAGGCTTGCGGCTCCGTCACCATCGCGTCGTGACCGGTGCTCAACTCCTCATATCTCCAATCCGGGTGCCCCTTTGCGAATCCGGCGTTGTCCCTTATTCCGCTGTAGGGCATTTCAGGGTTGGTGCAGCGAATGAATGTTCTCGGCACTCCCTCTTCTCCCCCGTTCTCCAACCGCACCGGATCAAGCCAGCTCTTGAGAGGATGTGGAGTAAGCCGCCGGTCCACCCAGGCAAGGACTTCCGGGGGATCGGGCGGAATACCATAAATGGCGCCTGAACGGGCCACAATGTATTTTCCGTCTGGCGACATGCGGCGCCTGCGCTCAATGTCCGCATCCTTTTCCTCGATGCTGATTTGCCTGCGGGAAGAAACCAGGCTCTCGCCATCACGCAAAACAACCGTGTCCAGGTATACCAGGTGCCTCAGCCTTTCCTTTGCCCGGTCCGCCACGCCGGAAATCACACACCCGCCGTAGGAATGACCCACCAGCACCACGTCCTTGAGCTCTTCGCACTCAAGCGTGTTGACGACATCCATAATGTGGATTTCCAGTCCGATGTCGGGGTGAGTCCGCAGCAGATGGGAACGCTCGCCACAGCCGGTCAGGGTGGGCGTGTAAACGCGGTGCCCTTGCCTCTCCAGGATTTCTCGCACGAACTTCCAGCACCAGCCGCCATGGCCGGTGCCGTGAACCAGGACAAACGTCATTCCTTATCTCCGTTCGGAGGTTGCCTATATGGAACAAGCAGCGAGAGGGCGTCCCCTGCTGGGAACGAGGACGTCCTGTCTTCGTCGAGGGCTGGAAGCCCTCGCTCCCAGGGAGGGCAGGATGCCCTCGTTCCATTGGTCACTAGGAGGAACGGGCAGCGGCGACGAACAGGTCCACGCAGGCCTGCGGTTCCGTGACCATGGCATCGTGGCCGGTCTTGAGTTCCACGTAGCGCCAGTCCGGGCTTTCCTGCGCGAATTTGGCGTGATTGTTCAATCCAGCGCCCGGCATTGAAGGTTCGGTGCAGTTGATGAAGGTGCACGGCACCCCTTCCTCGCCTCCGTTTTCGAATTTGACCGGGTCCAGCCAACTCTTCAGCGGGTGCGGGGTAAGCCGGCGGTTCACCCAGGCCAGAACGTCGGCCGGCTCCGCCGGAATACCGAAGCGCTCGCCGGCAAAGCCCACGACGTAGTTCCCGTCCGGTGCAATTCGACGAAGCCGCTCCTTGTCCGCGGCGACTTCCTCCGGGCTGATATCCCTGCGCGCCGTCAGCAAGCTCTCGCCGTCGCGCGGAACGATCGCGTCGAGGTAAACCAGGTGGCGCATGCGCGCCTTCTCTCGGTCCGCTACACCGGAAATCACCAAGCCGCCGTAAGAATGACCCACCAGCACGACGTTTTCGAGTTCTTCCCAAATCAGGGTGTTGACGATATCCGTGATGTGGGTTTCGAGTCCGATATCAGGGTGAAGCAAATGGGCTCGCTCGCCGCAGCCGGTCAGCGTCGGCGTGTAGACCCGGTGGCCCTGTTCCTCCAGGATTTCGCGCACGAACTTCCAGCACCAGCCGCCGTGGCCCGTGCCGTGAACCAGGACAAACAGCACACTGTCCTCCGGTTGCTCCTTTGCCACGGCGCCCTGCATTCCGGCCGCAGCAACGGCCCCCCCGATAAAAGCTCTGCGTGTTGCCGGTGACATATTTCTATCCAACCTCCGCGCGGCGGCGACTAGCCAGCCACGTTACCACCAGCCCGGCCTGCAGCCAGGCCGAAATCGCGCCGATGATCAGGTTACCGGTCGCTTCGTCTAACGCGATCGGGGAGAACAACAGGTACAGTTCAAAACCTCCCACGACCGCATCGGCGCCGTTCAAGGCGCCGGGTATGAACAGCCCCAGCACCAGCCAGGATGCCAGCGCAGCCAATTCAGGCCAGCGCCGGACCCGGCCCGACAACACCAGGAAAAGTATCCCCATGTCGCGCACAAGGAACCCGAGCAGGCTGAAGGCCCAGAAATTCTGTTGCATATAGCCAAGTTCTGCGTCCGTTGAGAACAAACCCGAAATCAGGTGCACTACGACGGTAGCGGCCGCCAGAAGCAGAATCAGCAGCCAGGCCGGCGCAGCTCTCAGGCTGGGAGCAGCCAGGAATTCGCGTGCCCTTCTCCGGTCCACGCGTTCAGCCACCCCCCACAAGTACGCGATTGCGACCAGTATCAGAAGCAATGCCGCGATAGCTGTCCGCCCGGGGCCGTAACCCGCTTCAATCAGTGTTAACTCCTCGGCGCTGCCCGCTGCGCCTCCCATCGCATAGGCCATACCGGCCCACCAAAGCCCGACACCAAGTCCAACCACCACAGCCTCTGCGGCAAAGCGCCCCCTGCTCAGGGTCTCGCGCGCGGCGCACCAGCACCAGCATGCCGCCATTGCCACGAACAGGAGCCCGCTTACCGTCCAGAAGACGTCGCTGTCCACTGGCAAAATGCCGAACCAAGAGGGCGTTACATCGGTCTTAAACGCGAACGGCCCGGTCAGCGTTTGCCGCAAAACCATCAGCGGGCCGCTCAACAGCAAGGCCAGCAGGATCGCGACCACAAAGGAGCGCCCCCGGGCCACCTTCGAACGATCGCAATTGCGGATCGCCAGAGCCAGGGCGAGGAAGCGCGCGAACAGATTGGCGCAGACCATCAGCCAGGCGTCAAGAGGAAAACCCGACCGCTTGCGCTGCATCATCTCCTCAACCTGCTCGGCCGGTATCCCCGGCCCTACGTTCACCAGGATTTCGGACGGCATGTATACGCCCAGCCCCCAGCAGACCAGGGCGCAAAGCGCCGCCAGGTCGGTCAAGGCGGTGGCGCCGAAAGCCTTGCCCAGCATCAACTGGGTCGAGCTCAACGCGCTCATGCGCTGACGTTGCCAAGTGTGGCGGGTATGTTCTTCCGCTATCGCGCCCACGATTCGGATGGGCGTAACCACAAAGCTGAAGATTCCGAAAGCAAGCGCCCCGACATTACCCACAGCGCTCCAATCCCAAGCGAGCTGGATACACCAGGCCACACCCAGCGATAGGAGCAGCGTTATCGCCAGGCGCAAGCGGGTGGCTTCGGCTCGCCAGCCCCGCAACAGCTCCGGATTCACGCGGGCCAGGAGTTCAGCCATTGCTTACCCCACGGGCCTGTTCGCGCATTTCGTGATAAACCTCGCGCAGGCTGCCCGGTGACAATCCGCTGCGTTGCGGAAGCGTTGCACCTTCCTGCATCACCACCAGGTCGGTGGCATATTCCTCCAGTTCGGCCAGGATGTGCGACGAAACCAGGATTGAACGGCCCTCATCGCCCAGCTTCCCAAGCCTCGCGGCCAGTTGCTCACGGTGATCCGGATCCAGTCCCGACGCCGGCTCGTCAAGCAACAGCAGCGGGGGGCGGGAAACTTCTACTTCGGCGATGGCGAGCAACTGCCGCTGGCCGCGCGACAGCGAGTCCAGCTCCTTGTCCAAGAGGTTCGCGACCATGCACTCTTCGGCGACCTGTTCGATTGCTTCAGTTCGCGCGGCTGGAGAAAGCAGCTCCGGAAAAGCGCGGGCCCGGGACTGGGCTGCATATTCCATGCTTTGGCGCGCGGTCAATCCGGAATACAGCCCGTAGTGCTCCGAGAGAAACCCGGTCTGCGCCCGGTGCCGGCGCAAATCGTCGTGAACGTCGACACCCTCCCGGCTGATGGAACCTGTCTGCGGTTCAAACAGGCCCGCAAGGCACTGGATCAGCGTGGTCTTGCCGGCGCCGTTGGGGCCGACCAGGGCAACGATACTGCCGGGCGCGACCTGCACGCTGGCCTGGTTCACAGCGGGTTGAGCCTGGCCCCAATAGCTGTACGTAATGTCTTTCGCTACCAGCATCTACATACGTAAGTCCAATAATCCTGCAGGACTTGCATGGAACAACGCCGGGAACGAGGGCTTCCAGCCCTCGTCGAGGGCAAGATGCCCTCGCTCCATTGTTTCCTGCGCGCCGGCGCAGCCCTCGTCGAGGGCAGGATGCCCTCGCTCCATTGTTTCCTGCGCGCCGGCGCAGCGGCCTCCGGCAGCGAAAACGTGCAAGGACATTCGTAAATCCGCCTACTGAACCGAGCAGTCTGCGCACAGGTAATAGTAGCCGCGCGGATCGTTGAACAGCGCCAGTCGTTCCAGCTCTGTGTTGATGACCCGGCGTGCCTGCTGCACGGTGTCCATGAACCGGTCCGGTTCGGCGCGAAGACCAAGCCGATACTTCAGCCTGGCCCAGCGTACCTGCAGGAAGTCGTTTAAGCCGGTAAAGAAGGGCCGCTTGCGTTTAATGCGCTTCGTCCCATACTTCCCCTCCTCCAGACCGGCCAGCGCAGCGGCGCTCGCGATCGCGTCTTCCAGGGTGCCCAGGTTATCCACCAGGTTCAGAGATGCGGCGTCCGTGCCGGCCCAGACTCGCCCACGGCCAATTGCGTCCACTTCCTCAAATGTCATGGCCCGCCCCAGCGAGACGTGGCCCACAAATCGATCATAGACCCGGTCGATCTGCGCCGTAATTTGTCTGCGGGCATCGTCTTGCAGGTCCCTGCCCTCAAGCATGAGTCCCGACAACGGGGTTGTTCCCAGGCCATCCTGGGAAAAACCAATACGCTCAAACAGCAGTGGCGCCGTAAGAGCTAACGTTCCGACTCCGATCGATCCCGTAATGGTGCCGGGATAGGCCCAGATTTCGTCGGCCTCGGCCGCGACGTAGTAACCACCGGAAGCCGCCACGCTGCTCATCGATACCACGACCGGCTTGCCGGCTTCGGAAACGGTCGACACTGCAGCCGAGACTACCTCGGACGCAAAAGCGCTTCCCCCCGGACTGTCGACCTGCAACACCAGGGCTTGCGTGGATTCGTCCTCCGCGGCGTGGCGGACCAGCTTGGCGATGCTGTCACCGGCGGCCGTACCGGGACCTGCGCTGCCGTCGGTAATCGAGCCGACAACCGCAACGACCGCAACATTGTTGTCGTCATCCTTGTACGGAGGGTTCTCCCGGTCGGCCGTCTCAAGATAGCCAGCAAAGGGAACCTTGTTGTAGTCCCCATCTTCAGGGTCGCCGAAGCGTTCTTCCATGTATTCGGAAAACGTCTCCTCGTTGTAAATCGCGTCTACCAGGCCGGCCTCCACCTGTAGATTCGCAAGGTCGCCCCCAGCTTCCTCCAGGGTTTGCGTCAGGCCCGCCGCATACTGATCCAATGCATCCGGAGCAAGCCCGCGTGCCTCAATAACCTCACGCTGGTACTCGCCCCATAGAACCCCCAGCCACTGTTCCGCGCTCCGGCGGTCCTCGTCGGACATGTTGTTGCGGAAATAGGGCTCCAGGAACGACTTGTATTCGCCTACGCGGAAAATATGCACATCGACGCCAAGTTTCTTGAATGCATCGCCGTAGTAGTAACCCCATCGTCCGAAGCCACGAATGTCCACGCCGCCCAGGTCATGCACGAACACCTCGTCGGCTTGCGCCGCAAGCAGGTAATCGGACTGGCTGTAAAAGCGGGCATAGCTGATCATCGGCTTTCCCGATTCCCGGAACTCGCGCATCGCGGCGGCGATGTCCTGAAGCTTGGTAAAACCGCCGCCCGCAAGATTCTCGGTATCCACCAGCACGGCGGCGATTCGATCGTCCTCGGCGGCGTGCTCAAGCGCCCGCACCACGTCCCGCACCAATGTCTCGGGTGGCGGCTCACCACTCATGCGCTGCAATTCCAAGTCGAGCTCGCCAGACTTGAGTTCATGCACCAATACGCCCGAAGGATTCAACAGCAGAACGCTTCCCGGCGTGATTTTCGCCGGAGACTTGCCCGATCCCAGCGCTGCAAGAAGCATCACAAATACGAAAATCATCAGGACCAGGTGTATGACCTTGCGGAAACCGTCTACACCCGCCCAGAGGTACCCAAAAAATTTCTTTACCACGTTTGCTTTCTCCTGATTGTTTTGCGGCGCCTGCTGTTTGAGGGCGCATAGTTTACGGCATCGCGCCTTTCAGCTATGAGTTTTCGCAGCGGGCGCCGCTACGCTGACGCGCAGGGAACGATGGAGGAGGGCTTCCAGCCCTCCTCCCCAGGAAGTTGTCGCCCCCGTTCCGGCGGCGCTGACGCCCTCGGAACACGCCCTGGGAACGAGGACATCCTGTCCTCGTGGAGGGCTGGAAGCCCTCCTCCCCAGCGTTGTTCCATGCAAGCACCGCTTACGGCGGTTTCGGATCAATTTCCAGTGTAACGCACGCGATAAACCACGCCGCGGTGGTCATCGCTGATCAGGAGGTTACCGTCGCGATCCACAAGGACGTACGCAGGCCTGCCGAGCGTTTCCTCGTCGCTCAGCCAACCCTCGGCAAAGGGCTCGTAACTCACCACCTCATCGCCCTCAAGCTCAAGCATCATCACCCGATAGCCGATCTTCTCGCTGCGGTTCCAGCTGCCGTGCTCGGCAATGAACAAGCGCCCCCTGTACTCGGACGGAAAAGCCTCGCCGGTATAGAACGCAAGGCCCACCGGCGCCACGTGCGGTCCCAGCTCCTGCGCCGGGGGAGTTGCCGAGGTGCATTCGCCCAGGTCGGCCCACTTCGGGTCCGGGTCGGCAATATCGGTACCGTGGCAGAACGGGAAACCAAAGTGCATCCCGGCGCGCGGCGCATGATTGAGTTCGCAGGGCGGAATATCGTCGCCCATCAGATCGCGACCGTTCTCGGTAAACCATAGCTCGCCCGTCTCCGGGTGCCACGCCAGGCCTACGCTGTTGCGCACCCCGCGCGCCCAGACCTCCCGCTCCCCGCCCTGCGGCGGAATCCGATCAATCGTGGCGTGCATGTTGCAAACGTTGCAGGGCGCGCCCTGGGCGACATACAGCCAACCATCGGGCGCGAAGCCCATGGCGCGCCAACCATGGTGCCTGTCGGTGGGCATCCCGTCATGAAAAACCTCCGGGGAATTGTGCTGACCCAGAAGCTGCTCGACGTTCTCGTATTCCAGAATGCGATGCACTTCGGCCACGAACAGGGAAGAACCCCGCACCGCCACCCCGTTCGGGCTGATAAGGCCTGAAGCCAGCTCGATGACTTCCTGGTTCCGCCCGCCGGGATCGCGCACTGCGTAAACCTTACTTGCGGTGCGCGTACCGATGAACAGCGTGCCGTTCTCTCCGATGGCAAGTCCACGGGCGTTCTTCACGCCGGTCACGTATTCCTCGATCTCGAAGCCGTCCGGCAAACGAATGGCGCCGAGGTCAAAATCCGCCCGGGCCTGACCGGCGCCAACGAACAGCACCGCCAGTACGAGGAGAGCAAGGGTAGTTTTGATTTTCATGTTTCAATCATCCAAAGAGAAAGCGAGGGCCAGAAGGCGATCAGCAGCACTGCTGCCATGAGCACCAGCAGGAACGGCAAGCTGGCCAGATATACGCGCACGATCGGCTGCTCGAACCTGTAGCTGGCAATAAACAAGTTGAGACCCACCGGGGGCGTGAGGTAACCGAGTTGCATGGTCGCCAGGAATACGATTCCCAGGTGAACCGGATGCACGCCGAATTGGGCGGCGATCGGAAGGATAAGCGGCACAACCAGGACTATGGCGGAAAACACGTCCAGAAAAGCGCCCAGGATCAGCAGGAATATCAGCAGGGCGACCATGAAGGTCAGCGGCCCGCTAACGACTTCGCCGATCACCGACAACAAACGCTGAGGAATTTCGGCGTCGATTACCAGGTTGGTGGAGGCCAGGGAAACCGCCAGGATCAACAGTATCCCGCCCACCAGGGTCATTGACTCGCGCATGATCAGGGGCAGCCGCCCAAGCGGAATCGCCCGGCGGATAAAAACTTCAACAATAACCACGTACAGGGCCGTGACCGCGGCCGCTTCCGAGATCGCGAAATAACCTGAATAGATTCCGCCGAGGACAACCACCGGCAGCGGCAGTTCCCATCCGGCCGCCTTGAGGGCGCCGGCGGCTTCGCGCCAGTCGAAACTCGCCAGGGGCTGGCGCTCGCTGCGATTGACCCAAAGACAGTACGCGGACAAAAGGACAATCATGATCAGGCCGGGCAGCACTCCGGCCAGGAACAGGGAGTCAATCCGGGTCTCGGACACCACGCCGTACAGGATCAGCGGCAAGGACGGGGCGAACAACAGACCGAGGCTGCCGCCGGTCGTGACCAGCCCCAGGGAGAACCGTTCCGAGTATCGCGCCTGTTTCAGCGCCGGGTAGAGCAATGCGCCCATGGCGATGATGGTGATGCCGGACGCGCCGGTGAATGCCGTAAACAAGGCGCATACCGCCAGCGCGAATATCGCCAGTCCGCCCGGCATCCAGCCAAACAGCGCTTCGCTGAGGCGCACCAGCAGCTTCGGCGCCGGGCTTTCCGCCAGCACGTAGCCGGCAAAGCAGAACAGGGGAATCGCGACCAGCGTCGGCAGGGTGGCCACGCCCAGAATCTCCACGGCAATGGATGCCAGGGGTACGTCGGCCCGCAGGTACCCCAGGATTGCGCCACCGGCAATGATCGCAAACAGCGGTACGCCCACGATGGCCAGCAGGGCAAGCAGAATCCAGTGCATGCTTCTCAGACGCCCTTTGTCATGACATCCGTGTTCGGAGCGCCTGCCATTCGCCCGAAGCGAAAAAATGAGACCATATGGCTGCAATGGGCGGCGGCCATTACGGCAAAAGCTGCGGGCAGGATGGTTTCAAGGACCCAGCGGGGAACACCGCCCAGGGTGGTCTCCCCATAGCCCATGGTATCGATCCAGTAGGCCCCGGTAATGAGCAGCAGCGCCAGGCACACGGTCATGGCGAAGAGCTGGGCCACGATCCCGGCCCATCGCCGGCCGGAATCCGAGAGCACATGAGAGAGCGCATCAATCGTGATATGCCGGCTTCCGGAGCTGGCTGCGATGGCGCCCAACATCGCGATCCAGAGCACCAGCCATTCCAGCATTTCCTCGCTGTGAGGAATCGCCATGCGGAAGGCGTTGCGCCACAGAATCTGCGCCGCCGCAACCACCAGCATTGCCGCCAGGCACAGGGCCAGCAGGCCTGTCAGCGCCCGTCCCGCAACCTTGCCCGCCCTGCCCAGCACCGGCGCTAGATCGGTTTAGCCGCTACCTTGATCGGCGCGGAATTGATCGAGCATTTCCATGATTTGCCTATGCAATTGCGGCGACATGCCTGCTTCCCGAACAATTTCCGGATAAATCCGCTCGAAAGCATGCCGCCAATTCTGAACCTCCTCCTCGGAGGGATCGAGATATTCCAGGCCGGATTTCCTCAGAGCCCTGCTGGCCTCCGCGTTCTCTTCAACATCCCGACGGTCGAGCTGCGCCGCCAGGCGTGAAAAGGAATCGCGCACGATCGCCTGGTTCTCCTCAGAAAGCCTTGCAAACGCCCGGTTGTCCATCGCCAGCAGGCCGAACGCGAACGCCACCGGAAAATCCGTCACATAACGCAACCGCGTATGCCATTGCAGCAAGATTGCCCCGGAAGGCGGCGTCGCAATCACTTCCACGAGACCCTGTTGCAGTCCGATCAAAACGTCGGAGATCGGCAGAGGCACCGGCGCCAGGCCTGCCGAACGCATTGCCTGCAGGGAGATCTTGTCGCCCTCCGGCACCCAGACTTTCAACCCGCGTGCATCCTCCAGCGTCACTATGGGCTTCTTCCGAGACATGATTCGGGCAAAGCCGAGGCTGCCGAAGCCGAAGGACTCAAAGCCCCGCTGGCGCAGGCCTTCGGCCAAAACCGTGTCCAGATGCTCGCGAACGTAGAGCATTTCATCCCTGGAATGGAACAGCAGCGGCAAACCGTACTGCAGCATTTCAGGATACCTGCCGGCCAGCGCGCTGGAGGCAAGAACCGCCCCGTGCAATTGACCGGTCCGAATCTTGCGCAAGACCCGCAAGTCGTCGCCCATCACTCCGCCGGGGTAGAACTTGACCTTCACCTGCCCACCCGTGCGTTCCGCTATCTCCGCCGCGGACGCCCGCATATCCCGCATCCAGGCCGATCCCTCCGGCGCCACAGTGGCGATCTTGATGGTTTGTGCCCAGGCCGGTCCCGCCACCAGCAGCGCGGCCAGCAACAGGGCGCCTCGGCGCTTGGCGTCGAACTTAGAAGTAGTCATCGGCAAGATCCAGCAGTTCCCTGGCGTCGTCCTTGGCAAGATTGTTGAAGAGGGTAAGCCGCGGCTGCTCGGCTTCGGCGCTCAGCACCTCTTCAAGCAGCCTGTCGTGCAACTCCCGATTGCCCAGCAGTCGTGCACAGCTGCGGGCAAATTCAACCTGCACGCTCAGGTCCTTGCGCCCGGTAAGGCGCAGAGCTTCCTCAAAATTCCGCGTACCTGCTGCCGGATCGCCCCCCAGGGAAGCCGGACGGAGGCATTGCAGGGTACCCATATACATGTGGGCGCGGCCCCGGAGATCTGCGGGAGCAACGGCAAGCAAGCGCTGAAGCGCCAATTGCAGCCGCGGCAACTGCGCCAGTGCATCGTAATCGGCGCGGGCCTGGATCCAAGCCAGGTAGCCGATCACGTAATCGTATAAAGCCTGCATCTTTGCGGCGGGGATTTCGCCGATTCGGACTTCGTACTCGTCAAAATTCAGCTTTTCCAAGCCGCAGGAGGGGCGATCAGCGGCGCACAATGCTCTCTTGCCGTAACCGTAGGCCCGCTCGGTCAATTTTCGGGACCGCTCAGAGTCGTTGACGAACACGACGCCGTAAGCGGCGTAGAGCTGCGCCGCGGAACCCAGCACGGACGGACTTGCGTCCTCGTTCGCCAGGCTGTCGACCACGATCAGCAGCGTGGGCGTGGCTTCCCGGACCAGCTCCGGATCGTCGTGCCCGAGAACCGCATCACTCAGCTGCTTGGTAAGAGCGCCCGTGGCGGATTGGATCAATGAACCGCAGCCCGCCAGGCTTATTGCCGCAATGGCAAGCGCAAGCAGTCGACCGGGCCTCACAGCTTTTCGCGAATCCTCGCGCTCCGTCCGCGACGCTGCCGGAGGTAATAGAGCTTGGCGCGCCGCACGTCGCCTCGGCGCTTGACAGTTACTCCGGCGATCATCGGGCTGTGGGTCTGAAACACCCGCTCAACCCCTTCTCCGTGTGAAATCTTGCGCACGGTGAACGATGAATTGAGGCCGCGGTTGCGCTTGGCGATCACGACGCCCTCGAAGGCCTGCAAACGCTGTCGCTGACCCTCGCGTACCCGTACCTGCACGATTACCGTGTCTCCCGGTGAAAACTCCGGAAGGTCCGTGCGAAGCTGCTCCGCTTCCAATTGTTCAATGATGTTGCTCATCGTTCGCATCTCGTATTTTATTGTTCCGTGGGGTCCCTGGTGACACCCGCCTCGGGCCCGCATGTGCTGCCTGATTCAGCCTGGAATTCCTCCAGAAGACTGCTTTCCTGTTCGTTCAGGCGCCGCCCGGTCAGCAATTCCGGCCGGCGCATCCAGGTCCGCCCCAATGACTGCTTGAGCCGCCAGGTGCGCACCTGATCATGATCGCCGCCCAGAAGAACCTCGGGCACCGCCCGACCTTCCACTACCGAGGGCCGAGTGTACTGCGGAAAATCCAGAAGGCCAGAGGAAAATGAATCTTCCTGGGCCGATCGCTCGTCTCCGAGCGCGCCGGGAAGCAGGCGCACCACCGCATCAATAACTACGCAAGCGGCCAATTCGCCGCCGCTTAAGACAAAGTCACCCAGCGACAGCTCCTGATCCGCTTCCATTTCCACCGTCCGCTCATCAAACCCCTCGTAACGTCCCGCTACCAGCAGCAGGCCGGGTGCCGCCGCCATTTCCTGGGCGCGCTGCTGGGTAAAGCGCTCTCCCTGGGGGGTAAGAAAGATGACCGGAGTGCCCTCGGGCGCCTCGGCGCGGGCGGCTCTGACCGCCGCCAGCAACGGCTCGGCCCTGAGAACCATCCCCGGTCCGCCGCCGTACGGGCGGTCATCCACGCTTCGATGCGGCCCGCCGGCGAAGTCGCGCGGGTTTAGGCAGCGAAGCGAAGCTACGCCGGATTCCAGCGCGCGACCGCAAACGCCGCTCTTGAACGCATCAAGGACCATTTCGGGGTGCAGGCACACAGTGGTGATATGCATGGCTAATCCGCCGCGTCCCAATCCACAACCAGACGGCGATCGGCGAGATTGACCTCCCGCACCCGGCTGCCGGGCAGAAACGGTATCAGCCGCCGCCGGTCCCCCTCGACGATCAGCACATCGTTGGCCCCTGTGGCCATCAGACCGCTGACGGCGCCCAGGCGCTCGCCGGCAAGATTGCTCACTTCCAGGCCTTTGAGGTCGGCCCAATACCATTCATCCTTCCCGGCCGGCGGCAGGGCGGCGCGATTCACATGGATTTCCGCCCCATTGAGGGCTTCAGCCGCTTCCCGGGTCTCGACGTCCTCAAGCCGGCATGCAAACCCATTGCCGGCCGTGCGCAGGCTCCGCAAAGTCACTTCTTTGTGCTGATCATTCACCAGGAGGATCCAGTGACGGTAATTCTGGAGTTGCTCCGGGGGGTCGGCGTAGGACATCACCCGCAACCAGCCCGCCAGCCCGTGAGCCGCGCCGAGGCGGCCCATGGGAATCAATGTCGCTTCGCGGGAAGCGTCGTCCGGCTGTTTCTGTTCAGCCGGAGTCCTTTTCGGTTTGAGTGGCGTCTTCGCCATTTTCCTGTCCACCGTCGTCGGCTGGCTTGGCCTCATCGGTTGCCTCATCCGCCGTAGCGGCGGCCTTTACCTCTGCTTCTTGGGTATCTGCTTCTTCCGAGGCGGCGACCTCTGCCTCAGCTTCCTGCCCTTGTGCTCCTTCCTCGGCGGCAGCTTCCTCAACTGCCTCGGGAGCGGCAGCTTCCGCCGTCTCAGCCTCTACTTCATTTGCGGCGGCTTCCTCGGATACTGCTTCCTCTGCCGGAGCTGCCTCCTTGGCTGGAGCTGCTTCCTTGGCCGGAGCTGCCTCCTTGGCTGGAGCTGCTTCCTTGGCCGGAGCTGCCTCCTTGGCTGGAGCTGCCTCCTTGGCCGGAGCTGCCTCCTTGGCCGGAGCTGCCTCCTTGGCCGGAGCTGCCTTCTTGGCCGGAGCTGCCTCCTTGGCTGGAGCTGCCTCCTTGGCCGGAGCTGCCTCCTTGGCCGGAGCTGCCTTCTTGGCCGGAGCTGCCTTCTTGGCCGGAGCTGCCTCCTTGGCTGGAGCTGCCTCCTTGGCCGGAGCTGCTTCCTCTGCCGGAGCGGCCTCCTCTGCTGGGGCCGCTTCCTCGCTGACTGGGGCCGCCTCAGTGGCAACTTCCTGCGGCGCCTCGGCAATCGCACTGCCTTCTATGCGGCGGCGGCGAATCAATTGGCGCACCCGCTCCGAAGGCTGGGCGCCCTGCCCTAACCAGTAATCGACACGGTCCAGCGACAGTTGCAGCGGCTGCTCGCCACCGGTCGCGATCGGGTTGTAGAAACCGAGACGCTCGATAAACCGCCCGTTGCGCTTATTGCGCCGGTCAGTTACTACGATGTGATAAAAGGGTCGTTTCTTGGCCCCGTGACGGGATAGCCGTATGCCTACCATGGAAAGTGGTCCCGCGGCAGCGCCGCTCGCTTATAAACCGACCCATTGTAGCAAAAATCCGGGGGCCACCGATAGTTCAGGCGCGTCCCAGGCGAGGCGTAACGCGCGCCGTGTGCGGCGCTGCAACCGGCGCGGAGCCCAGGGAACCGAGCAGGTCCGACAGGTCTTCCATGCGCCGGGCCACCAGGTGAATCACGTCATTCTCGCGCTGCACCTCGCCGCGAACACCCAGTAATACGGATGACATCAGGGTGTCGCGATAGCGCTGGAACACACCGGGCCAGGTCACCACGTTCACCACGCCGGTCTCGTCCTCCAGGGTCAGAAACACGACCCCCTCGGCGCTCTGGGGCGCTTGCCGGACCAGAACCAGGCCGGCGGCGGCGCACAATTCTCCGGCAGCGGCCTCGGCAATCATCGCCGCGGTCCAATATCCCGCTGCGCCCAGCTGCGCCCGTGCAAACGCCAACGGGTGGCCCTTGAGACTCAAGCCCAGCGCGCCGTAGTCCCGCAGGACCCGCTCGCCCGGCGGTTCTTCCGGCAGCGGCGCGGGCTGCTCGCCCGGCAATTCGTCCAGTCCCACCGACGAAAACAGCGGCAAGGGCCGCCCTACCGGCAATCGCTCCACCTCCCAAAGGGCGCGCCGGCCTGTAAGCCCCATGGACGCGAACGCATCGGCCCGCGCAAGACAGCGCAATGCGCCCTTATCAAGCAGGGAGCGGCGCCGCAAGGTGGGAATGTCGGCGTATCCGGACTCCCTCCCGCTTACCAGGCGTTGCGCCGCAGCCGAGCTCAAGCCGCGTACTTGGCGCAATCCGAGGCGCAGCGCGAGCCTGCCGTTGCCATCCGGGGCCAGGATGGAGTCCACGTCGCTCTCATTCACGTCCACCGGCAACACTTCAACGCCGTGATCGCGAGCATCCCGGACAATCTGCGCCGGTGCATAAAAGCCCATCGGCTGGCTGTTGAGCAGGGCGCAGGCGAATACCTCCGGATAGTGATGCTTGAACCACGCCGAGGCATAAACCAGGATCGCAAACGATGCCGCATGGCTCTCCGGGAAGCCGTATTCGCCGAATCCCTCGATCTGGCTGAAGCAGCGTTCCGCGAACTCCAGGGTATAACCACGCTCCTTCATTCCGTCGACAAACTTCTCGCGGAATTCCTTCACCGTGCCGGCATTCCGGAAGGTTGCCATGGAGCGGCGCAGGGCATCCGCCTGCGCCGGGGTAAAACCGGCCGCCACCACGGCAATCCGCATGGCCTGTTCCTGAAACAGCGGCACGCCCAGGGTATTGGCCAGAACCCGGCGCAATTCCTCCGATGGGTAGGCAACCGGCTCCTTGCCGTGCCTGCGGCGCAGATAGGGATGCACCATGTCACCCTGGATCGGGCCCGGGCGCACGATGGCTACCTCGATTACCAGGTCGTAGAAGCAACGCGGCCGCATGCGCGGCAGAAAGCTCATCTGGGCGCGGCTTTCCACCTGAAAAACCCCTACCGAGTCGGCCCGGCAAAGCATGTCGTAGACGCCCGGATCCTCCGGCGGTATCGCAGCCAGCGTCAGCCGCCGGTCATAGTGCCGCTGAAGCAGGTCCAGACACTTCCTGAGGCAGGTCAGCATGCCCAGGGCCAACACGTCCACCTTGAGCATTCCCAGGTCGTCGAGGTCGTTCTTGTCCCATTCGATCATGGTGCGGCCGGCCATCGCCGCGTTCGAGATGGGGACCACTTCGTCCAGCCTGCCGCTGGTCAACACCATGCCACCCGGGTGCTGCGAAAGGTGCCGCGGGAACCCCACCAGTTCCCCGGCCAGTTCGATTGTTGCGCGCAGCCGTGGGTGTTCCGGGTCCAGGCCCAGGGCCCGCAGGCGGGCTTCGTCCGGCCAACCGCCTTCGCGCCCCCAGATGCGGCCGGCCAGCACATCCAGGGTTGCGTGCGGCAAACCCAGCGCCTTGCCGGTTTCGCGCAAGGCGCTGCGCGGACGGTAGTGAATGACCGTCGCGGTCAGTCCCGCGCGCTCGCGGCCGTAGCGCCGATACAGATATTGAATGACCTCTTCGCGCCGCTCATGTTCAAAGTCGACGTCAATGTCCGGGGGTTCTCCACGATCGCTGGAAATGAAGCGCTCGAACAGCAGGTCGATTTTTTCCGGATCCACAGCCGTAATGCCGAGGCAGTAGCACACTGCGGAATTGGCCGCGCTGCCCCGGCCCTGGCAAAGAATTCCTTCCTTCCGGGCGTGGCGCACCAAGTCGTAGATGGTCAGGAAATAGGGTGCGTAATCCAGCTCACGAATCAACTCGAGTTCATGTGCGACCATCTCTCGCACCCGCGTGGGCACGCCCTGGGGATAGCGCTTTGCCGCCAATTCCCAGGTCAAATGCTCCAGCCAAAGCTGGCGCGTATAGCCTTCGGGCGCCTGCTCGTCGGGATATTCGTAGCGCAGCTCGTCGAGGCTGAAACTGCAGTCAGCCGACAGCTCCACGCTCCGGGCCACGGCATGCTCATATCCCTCGTACAGGCGGAACATTTCAGCGGCGCTGCGCAGGCGCCGCTCGGCATTGGCCTCGAGCCGGAATCCCGCGCTATCTATCGTTACGCCCTCACGCACGCACACCAGCAGGTCGGCGATCGATTTGCGCTCCGGCACATGCATCCAGGCATCCGCTACCGCCACCATGGGCATGGACCATTCCTTCGCCAACCCTTCAAGCCGCTTCAGCCGGCGGGCGTCCCCGCCGTCAAACCACAGCGGCGCGGCCAGGCCCACCCGGGCGGCGCCGGCGTTGGTAAGGTGAAGCAAACCGGCGACTTCAGTTGGATTCGGAGGCGGGACTACCAGCAACATCTGCCCTTCGGCATGCGCGCACAGTTCCGTCAGGCTGAAGTCGCATTGGCCCTTGGCGGCGCGGCGCTTGCCCAGCGTCAGCAGGCGGCAAAGCCTTCCCCATGCGGCACGGTCGCGCGGGTAGCAAATGACGTCCGGGCCATCGCGCGGCTGCAGGCGCGCGCCGGGCAGAAAGCGGATTCCCGCCTCACTCGCCGCGGCATGGGCCCGCACCACCCCGGAGACGCTGTTGCAATCAGCCAGCCCGATCGCTTCAAGCCCCAGTTCCGCGGCCCGCGAGATTATTTCCCGCGGGTGCGAGGCGCCGCGAAGAAAGGAGTAATTGCTCGCCGCCGCCAGCTCGGCGTAGGCAGGTTTCATTAGGGCCTGTTAAGGCGAATCAGGCGGCCAGCGCCTGCACGTGCCAGCGGAGGGACTCGTCACCGGGCCGCTGTTTGCAGTACAGATAGAAGCACCGGCCGCGGTCATCCTCCACCAGCCAGTATTCCCGGCTGCCCCGCTCGTCGCCAAGCCACCATTCCGGCAATATCCGACTGGGGCCCTGCGCGCGTACCAGTGAGTAGCGGTTGCGCCGCCAGCGTATCCAGGTCGGCGGGCCACCGGCCGCCGTGGCCGCCGCATCCACAGGCTCGGCGTCTGCCAGCAACAATAGCGGAGCGCGCAACGCCTTCTCATGCTGCTCAAAGAGAAGCTCCGTGGGCCGGTAATCCAGTGCTGACACAAGACGCCACCGCCGCTCAGGCAAATGGCTGGCTTCCGGCACGGGCATCCGAACCGCCCCGGGACCCAGGCGGCCGCAAAGTCGATCCACCAGGCGGGCGAAATCGCCCTTGAGGTTTCCCGAGGAAGCACCCGAAAGCCAGTCCGCCTGTTCGGCAACCACGGGCTCAGTGTCGTATGCAAGCAGGCTGACGGCGTCGAAACCCACCCCGCGATCCGTTTCCGGCCCGTTCGCCTGCAACTTTTCATCCAACAGCTCCGCGAGTTGCGGCGCCGGCTGAATGAGCCGCGCGGTGCGCAAGCCGTGCCTTATGCACTGGCCGTCCGAGCGGTGCAGGCGCAGTTCGAAACGGCGTGAACCCACACCCGCGGCGAACAATTGATCGCAAAGCTGAATGGTCAACTCGGCAATCGCCGCCTGCAGCGGCTGCTTAAGCACAACGGGGCTTTCAAATTCCAACCGCGCCTTGAATTCCCGAGGCGGCGGCAGGTAGTCCAGGGGCTCGGGGGCAAGGCCTGCCGCCTGCTGCAAGCGCAGCGCCGTCTCGGCGCCGAAGCGGATTTGAAGCGATTCCGGCGGAACCCGCCCCAGGGCGCCGATCGTGTCCAGACCCAGTTCCCGCAGGATAGTGCAAATTTCCCCATCAAGCCGCAGCGTTTCGACCGGCCAGGCGCCCATGGACTTGAGGCCGGCGCCCGGCGGCAGAACAGCCAAGGGTTTGGAAGCGGCGCGCGCACCGGCCCAGGCGCCGCCGGGGGTGTCCGCCAGGAACACTCGGGCCGGCTCGCCGCTGCGTTCCAACTCGGCCAGCACCTCCTCGAGCAGCCTGCGCTCCCCGCCGAACAGGCCGATGGAACCGGAAACATCCAGAAAAAGACCGTCCGGGGGCGCAAGCGCAATCCTGGGCGTAAAACGCCAGCACGCGTGCGCCAGGCACTCAAGGCGCTCTGCGCGCAGCCGCTCCGCCGATTCAGCCGGCGGCGCGGACGGTGCTCGCTTCAGCAGGCGATGCAGCCATACGCAAGCGATTCTCATGCTCGCTCCACTCGATGTTCCATGCTCCAGGTGTCCAGCCCGGGGCCCGCGCAAGGCTCACGCGCCAGCTTCGCGCACCGGGCAATTCAAATCCACGCCAGACGAGGCCGGACGGTGCGCTCGACGCCGGTTCCACCCGCCAGCGGGTCTGGGCCGAAGTGGCCTCGCGAAGTTGGGCGCCGCGCGCCAGAAAAACCCTCGATCCGCCACGTAGCGCGCGCAGCGACAGCCGCCGCGAAGCGGTAAAGCCGTAATGCCGCTCCACCCCGGGTAGACAGCCCACCACCGCCAGCAATCCGGAGCAATCCAGCGCCTGCTCCAACGACCAGAGCAACTCGCGTTCATTCTCCGGCTCAACGAACAGCACGCTGCGGGGGTCAAGTCCGATGGATTCCAGCCCCTCGCCGCAAGGCAACCCCCACCGGCGGGAAGCAGCACGGGTCTGAACCCATACCAGGCGTAGTTCCGATGCTCCCGGCAGCTCCGCGGCGCAGCACATAAACAGCGAAAGCGCGGCCGCCCGGCCGGCGCCCCGCCCCCCCAGAAACTCATGAACGCCGGGGCGAGCAAGCGCCGCAAGCGGCCAGTTCAGATCCGGCTCTCCAACTTGGGATCGAGGGCTTCCAGCCCTCCACCGAGGGCTGGAAGCCCTCGATCCCGGCGGGGATGCCCTCGATCCCGGCGGGGAAGCCCTCGATCCCGGTGCTTTCTCCGGGCGGGATATTCCGGTCAAGGGCTTAAGCTGCGCGCTCAAACAGCGCCTCCTTCCGGCCATGGGTCCAATCCCACGGCCTGCTCGCTCCAATCCCACAGCCGCTTCATTTCCGAGCGGTCATAGGAGGCCGGAGAGCTCTCCTTGGTGGCCAGGTGCTCCCAATACTTGCCGTTCTCGTTCGCCACCATCGGGGAAACCGCCATATACACATAGGTCTTCACCGACCGCTCCGGGTCGTTGAAGAACGGCCGCAGCAGCTTGCAGCCCAGGCGAAACAGCCCGCGCATGTTGTCGTACACCGTGGTTTTGATGAAGTAGCCCGGAGAAATCGCATTGACGGTCACGCCGCTGCCCTCCACGCGGCGGGCCATCTCGTAGGTTGTGAGCGTCGTGGCCAGCTTGGATTGCTGGTAGGCGGCGAAGGCGCCCCGGTTGGAGATCGAGCGTCGCCCCCAGGGCTTTCTGCATTCCATATCGTCCCAGTTCAGGGGGCCGCCGGCCTTGTGCCCGTCCGAGGAAATCATCACCACGCGCGCCGGCGCCGACTCCTTCATGCGTTCCAGCAGCAACCAGGTCAGCAGGAAATGACCCAGGTGGTGCACGGCCATATGCTGCTCGAACCCGTCCTCGCTCAGCCCGTACACGGGATTCACGACCCCGGCATTGTTGATCAGCACGTGGAGTTTGTCGTAATGCTCAAGCACATGCCCGGCGAGCGAGCGCACCTGCGTAAACGAGGAGACGTCGCAATGCACGAATTCCAGTTGATCGTTGCCGGTCAGCTCGGCGATTTCGTCGCGCGCCTGACGCCCCTCCTCATCCTTGATATCGACCAGGATCAACCGCGCCCCAAGCAGAGCCAGCTCGCGCGCGGCGATCCGCCCCATGCCCCGGGCAGTGCCGGTAATCAGACAGGTCTTGCCGCGCATGCTCTTTTCAGTCATCTTCACACGCCTCTCACTGGACCTTTAAGTTTAGCGCCGTATAGCACCTGGGAGGGACCTGGGATGGACCTGGGAGGGACTTGGGATGGACCTGGGAGGGACTTGGGATGGAGGGCATCCTGCCCTCCATCGAGGGCTGGAAGCCCTCGTTCCCAGGGGGAAGCCCTCGTTCCCAGGGGGGAAGCCCTCGTTCCCAGGCCTTAAGGAGCGTTGAGACGCAGTTCCTTGGCGGCCGACAGCAGGTAGTTGCGCGCCTGGGGGTTTTCGAGGCCTTGCGCCATGCCCTCAAGAGCCTGCGCCTTGCGTTCGAAGTGACGCGCCTCCGTGGGCTCGATCTCCATCAGCTGGTCGGCGAGAAAGGCCGCCCAACGGTAGTCGGTAAGCAACAGCGCGCTGTCCAGCGCCTGATCCAGCGATATATTCCCGCCGGCCAGTTCATGCAATCGCCAGGCCAGAGTCCGCGGAGACAGCGGAACGAGGCTGCCGGGCTTGCCGTCAAACCAGCCCATGTGCCGGGCATAAACCGAGCGCACCGCCCATTCCAGGGCGCCTTGGGTCTGCACCAGCACCGGGCTGCCGGCAAGCTCCCTGGGCAGGCGTATCGCAGCGGCCAGGTCGTCGGGGCCCAGGCCTGCGTCGATGCCCCGCAAGGTTTCGTCGCGCACAAAGCGAAGCGCCGCGGCATAGTCGGCAAGCGCACGGTCAATCACGGCGGCGCCGAACAAGGGCCGGGTGTGACCCGGAATCAGCACTTCGGCCTTCTCCGCCCGCATGCGATCCAGGCTGCGGGCCCACTCCTCGAGGTCCGCGCCGTAGTCGCCGATGCCGTCGAGGTCGCCGGGAAAGGCCGGGTAGAAATTACCGCCCGTTATCAGCACCTTGCGCCGGGGCAGCCACACGTAGAGCTGATCCTGCGCCTCCCCGGGGGCAGCGATAAGCTCCAGGTGCACCCCGGCGATGCGAAAGCGATAGCGGTCGCCGTAGATCAGCTTGTCGGGAGGCAGGTAGCGGTCTCCCGAGTCTTCATCCTGCGGCAAAGGGTCGATTAGCGTGGCGGCGCGTTGCTCTTCCTCAAGCAGCAAACCTTTCTGCCGCTGGCGACGCTTGCGCGCCTCCACGCCGACGACGCTGCGGCGGAGCCTGAAGTTGCTGCGGGCGTAAATGTCCGGAAGGAAGAAGCGGCCGGTGAACGCCGCCGCGCCTGCCACGTGGCTCTGATCGCCGTGGGTGTAGACCACCGCGGCAAAGGGCAGATTCACCACTTCGCGATAGGCAGCGGCGGCTCTTTCGGCCGTAGCGGCGGAGTGATGCGCGTCGATGAGAATCGCCGCATCCCGGCCCACGATCATGACGGAGTTCGAAGGCCCGAAGCCAATGGCCGCATACACACCTTCGGCGGCCTTGAGGACCTCCGCGGGCTGGCCGCGCGGGGCGTAGAAACACGCCAGCGCGGCAAGGAGGATGCCCGCCGGCAGACGGCGGCCGGTCATTCGGAAGGCACTAGTGTCGTGTCACGCCTGTATCGTCGCATCAGCGTGTCTCCCCTGGCCTGTGGCAAGGCGCGTCCCGCCGGGAATGGCGCCTCCCATTGCCCAGGGGCGCAACGCGGCCACGGGCCAGGGGAGACGCGCCCTTCGGGAGCGGGCGTAGCGTGCCCCTGCAGCGTTGCAGCCGTTCGCAATACAGCGGAGTATTCCGTGCCGGCTGCGCCTTGCATGGACACGCTACGCTCGCTCTGATGCGACGATACAGGCGTGACACGACACTAGTGTCGTGTCACGCGAGGACCCGCGAAACGGAAAGCCAGGATCCCACCGGAACAATCATGGATTGCAGCCGTTTGTCAGTTGCGATGCGTTGATTGAAGACCTGGATACCGTACGCGGGATGGCCGGGCGCCAGTTCCTCGTGACCATGGCCGAAGCAATTGGTGTTGTCGCCAAGGATCAGACCTCCGGTCCGCGTATGCTCAAGGGCGAAATCCAGAGCGTCGCTGTAGATTTCCTTGGCAGTGTCGATAAAGACCAGGTCGAAAGGCGCGTATTCGGCAAGCTGCGGCATCACGTCCAGGGCGCCGCCCAGCACAATCCTGACCCGATCTTCCACGCCGGCGCGGCGAAAGTTCTCGCCGGCGACTTCGGCGTGCAGGGGTTCCCTTTCATTTGTCACCAGCAGACCGTCGGGAGGCAGGGCGCGCGCCAGCCAGATACCGGAATAGCCGGCCAGGGTGCCGAATTCCAGAATTCTGCGCGCTCCGATAAGGCGCGCCAACAGATTCAGCGCCTGCCCGGTTTCGGCATTGACGGAAATATCAGGCATTCCGCGCTCGACCGCCGCGGGCATGATGCCGCCGAGTAATTCGTCCTCGTAGTCGAACAGGCTGCGGCGGTAGGTCTCAAGGTCTGGATAGGCAGTCATGGGCAAGCAGGAAAAAATACCACGGCGTAGTATATCGGCCAAACTGAACGGAGGATTGCATGGCTACGGCAAGCGAGAAAAAACGGATCGTCGAGGATTTTCTCAAGCGCTGCAACGACTATGCGGCAGACATGATTCTGAAGTACCGCAAGTCGCTGGGCGCGGCGGATGCGGAACAGGAACTGGTGCTGCAGGACAAGATCAGCCACTGGGTGGCGTATCGCGCCTTCAATGAGCACGCCATCATGGAACTTCACGGCACTGAACTCGACGAGTGGTTCGACAACGATGACTGATTGCCTGGATACCGCGGCTTTCCGGCGCCACGCTCACGAGGTGGCTGACTGGATTGCCGACTATTTTGAAACGGTGGAGGGCTACCCGGTGCGCTCCAGGGCGCAACCCGGGGACCTGCTTGGTGCGCTTCCGACCAACGCGCCGGAGCAGGCCGAGCCAATGGAGCGCATCCTGCAGGACTTCCGCCGGTTGATCCCGCCGGGCATCACCCATTGGCAGCACCCCTCCTTTTTCGCCTTTTTCCCCGCCAACTCAAGCCCTCCATCGGTGCTGGCGGAAATGCTGACCGCGGGAATCGCAGCCCAATGCATGCTCTGGGAAACCTCCCCGGCCGCCAACGAGCTGGAGGCGCGCATGATGCAGTGGCTGCAGGACCTGCTGGGACTGCCGAGTAGCTGGCGGGGCGTGATCCAGGACTCCGCCTCGGGCGCAACGCTGTGCGCAATGCTCGCGGCTCGCGAAAAAGCACGCGAGCAGTCAGGTCTCGACAAGCTGGCCTTCTATACCTCCGGGGAAGCCAATTCATCGGTCCACAAGGGCGCCCGGATTGCCGGTTTCCCGCTGGATTGCATTCACAGTATCGAGACCGATTCGCGGCAACGAATGATTCCCGCTGCCCTGGCCCAGGCAATCGAGGCCGACCGGCGAGCGGGCAGAACGCCGGCATGCGTGGTCGTCACGATGGGAACCACGGGCACGGGCGCGGTGGACCCGCTGCCGGAAATCGGCGATATCTGCCGCCGCGAGGACGTCTATCTGCATGTTGACGCGGCCTGGGCCGGCAGCGCACTAATACTGCCGGAATATCGCCACCTGCTGGACGGCATGGAACAGGCCGATTCCTTCGTGTTCAATCCCCACAAGTGGATGTTCACCAACTTCGACTGCTCCGCGCACTTCCTCAAGGACCCGGAATCGCTTCAGCGTTCGCTCTCGATCGATCCCGTGTACCTGCAGAACACCCGCGATGAGAAGATCACCGAGTACCGGGATTACGGAGTATCGCTGGGCCGGAGGTTCCGGGCGCTCAAGCTGTGGTTCGTGATTCGCTCCTTCGGCGCCGAAGGCCTGCGGGAAAAGATCCGCTCACACATCCGCTGGACCAAGGACCTGGCGCGGGAGATTCAGGCCGCCGAAGATTTCGAACTGGTCACCGGCCCCAACCTGGCCCTGATCACCTGGCGCTACGCCCCGCGCGGAGCCAACCCTGAATCGCTGGACCTGCTCAACGAACGGCTGCTTCAGGCCATCAACGCAGACGGGCGCCTATATCTGACCCGCGGCTCGGTGGACGGCCGCATGGTCATCCGCTTTTCCATCGGCCAGACCCGGACCGAGGCCAGGCATGTGCGCTCCGCCTGGAAAACGATTCAGGAAATCGCTACCACACTTTGACCCTGGACAGGGTACCAGACGGCGATCGTGTTCAACACGAATTTAGTCGGGAAGCTAAATTTAGACTTCCAACTAAGGAACACTAAACATCACCAGCCAACACTAGTGTCGTGTCACGCCTGTATCGTCGCATCAGCGTGTCTCCCCTGGCCTGTGGCAAGGCGCGTCCCGCCGGGAATGGCGCCTCCTCCCATTGCCCAGGGGCGCAACGCGGCCACGGGCCAGGGGAGACGCGCCCTTCGGGAGCGGGCGTAGCGTGCCCCTGCAGCGTTGCAGCCGTTCGCAATACAGCAAAGTATTCCGTGCCGGCTGCGCCTTGCACGGACACGCTACGCCCGCTCTGATGCGACAATACAGGCGTGACACGACACTAGGACTCGGAAACGATAAGACTCGGAAAAGCCAATCCCTGATTCAACCGCGCAGGGCGCCTCCAATCCTGTTGGCGAACCCAGAATTTTCTCGCCCTGCTATACTGCCCCGCATGGCTGCCGCGACTTTTGACACCTTGCAGGCAGCGCGCGCTATTGAAGCAGCGGGCTTGGAGCGGTCTTCGGCGGAGGCTATCGCCCAGGCTATCCATCAGCGGAGCACAGACTACGCAACCAAGGCCGACATAGGCACCCTCAAGGCCGAGATTGCGGCCGAAATCGAACGTGCAAAGAATGCAATAATGCGCGCCGTTCTAGGCGTAGGCGGAGGGATGATCGTCGCGCTTATCGGCGCCATCATTGCCGTAATCGCCACCGCTTGAACGCCACGCGCCGATAGACATCAGCACTGCTGGCGGCCTTGCGCCTCAACGCGTTACGCCCAAATCCCACCCCCAAGTCAGGGTCTCTACTACGGCTTACGGGCCCTAAGCTCCAGTTGGAAGCGTTCCGGATCCATGTTCACCTGACGGATCACGCATTCCGTATTCTTGACCATCGTAACGCTGCTTCCGTGCGTTGAAATATGAAAAGAACCCACTTGTGCGGGAGAGGTAAATCCTTTGCCCGAGGGATGGATTGGCTTAGTGTCTACCAAAGATCTCTTCGTAGCCCCAGGGAGAGCGATCGGACAAGCATGCTCTTTCAAATGGCCGTGGTGAGCAAGCCAGCGCACAGTCTCCCGTAGCAAGTGCCACCAGTACCTTATTTCCACGGTTGACTCGTCCGGGAAACGAACGCCCAATAAACGCACATTTTCCCCGTTCTTCATCTTCCTGATCAAGGCTGGCAACGATGTGGATCCTTTATTTTCAGCTTTCGTTGAAGTCGCTGGCGGAAGCGGCTCATTTTGCTCCGCACGAGACTGCGGTTGATTGACAGACCCGGGCAGCAGCGGAACGGGTTGCAAACGCTCCTCAAGCACGCCCGGACGCCAAATCGCCAACGCGTTCCGACAGGCTTCGGAAATTGATTCAAGTAGGTCAAATGAAACGATCCGCTTTTCGTTCAATGGCACCCGCTTATGCGTTTCGTATACGTGCCAGCGCTGGCCATCCGTAACAACAAAATACGGAATCCCTTTCTGCAAGGTGTACTGAATTCCCTGCATAGCTGCTTTCTCAAGGCGTTCGCCCAACTTCTTTGCCTCTATCGTGATGAACGGCCTTCCGTCGACGTTTAGCAGCGCATAGTCCGCTCGCCCGAGAGGGTCCGAGTACTCCGGAACTACCTGTGAAGGGTCCTCCGTATTCCAGTCCAGCGCCCTAAGCAGGGGGTCTACCAGCGCATAGCGCGTAAGCGCTTCACTTCTGCTTAGCTCTTGCCTGTGCTCACTTATGCGACTACGTATTAGTTGCGCTTTGTCGAGAAGGCTCTTCAAAGGCATAGCAGGTCAAACGTAGGATCAGGAACTCAAGGTGAGCAGGCTAGTGTCGTGTCACGCCTGTATCGTCGCATCAGAGCGAGCGTAGCGTGTCCATGCAAGGCGCAGCCGGCACGGAATACTCGCTGTATTGCGAACGGCTGCAACGCTGCAGGGGCGCGCTACGCCCGCTCCCGAAGGGCGCGTCTCCCCTGGCCCGTGGCCGCGTTGCGCCCCTGGGCAATGGGAGGCGCCATTCCCGGCGGGACGCGCCTTGCCACAGGCCAGGGGAGACACGCTGATGCGACGATACAGGCGTGACACGACACTAGTGCTGTTCGGCTGGTTTGCCGATATCGGCTGTTGGCGGGCGCTTGCGTTTCTTGCGCGTGGTCTTCTTTTTGTTGTCCTTCTGGTTCCAGCTGGAAGGGGGATTGGGCTCCTTCCCGTCCATGATCTCTTTGATCTGCAGCTGATCAAGGGTCTCGTACTTCAGCAGCGCTTCGGCCATGGCGTGCAGCAGGTCCATGTTGGTTGTGAGAATCGTCCTGGCACGCTCGTAGGCAGAGTCAATCAGCTCGCGCACTTCCTTATCGATGATGTGCACCGTGGCGTCCGATACCTGCTTGTGCTGGGTTACCGTGCGGCCCAGGAACACCTCGCCGTCCTCCTCGCTGTAGGTCAGCGGGCCCAAACGCTTGGAAAGGCCCCACTTGGTAACCATGTTGCGCGCGATCGCCGTGGCGCGCTCGATATCGTTGGCTGCTCCGGTGGTCACCGCATCCTTGCCGAACACCAGCTCCTCAGCCACCCGGCCGCCGAACAGGCTGGTGATCTGGCTGACCAGGCGCTGCCTGGTATGGCTATGGCGGTCGGCTTCAGGTAGAAACATGGTCACGCCCAGCGCCCGCCCGCGTGGAATGATGGTGACCTTGTGCACCGGGTCGTGCTCGGGCACGTTCAGGCCCACGACGGCATGTCCGGATTCATGGTAAGCCGTGAGCTTGCGCTCCTCGGGGCTCATCACCATGGACTTCCGCTCGGTGCCCATCAGGATCTTGTCCTTGGCTTGCTCGAATTCGTCCATGGTTACCGAGCGGGCCCCTGTCCGTCCGGCAAGCAGGGTTGCCTCGTTGACGAGATTGGCGAGATCGGCGCCCGAGAATCCCGGCGTGCCGCGCGCCAGTGTGTTGGCTGAAACGCTCTCGTGCATCGGGACCTTGCGCATGTGGACCTTCAGGATCAATTCGCGCCCGCGAATGTCGGGCAGCGGCACGACCACCTGGCGGTCGAAACGCCCGGGGCGCAGCAGCGCGGGATCCAGCACGTCCGGACGGTTGGTGGCGGCGATGACGATAGTGCCTTCACTGCCCGCAAAGCCATCCATTTCCACCAGCAGCTGGTTGAGAGTCTGCTCGCGCTCGTCGTGGCCGCCGCCCAGCCCGGCGCCGCGGTGGCGTCCTACCGCATCGATCTCGTCGATGAAGATGATGCAGGGCGCTTGTTTCTTGGCCTGTTCGAACATGTCGCGCACCCGCGATGCGCCCACGCCCACGAACATTTCGACGAAATCGGAACCGGAAATCGTGAAGAACGGCGCCTCGGCTTCGCCCGCGATGGCGCGCGCCAGCAGGGTCTTGCCGGTGCCCGGTGGGCCCACCATCAGCACGCCCTTGGGGATCTTTCCGCCCAGGCGCTGAAAACGGGAGGGGTCCTTGAGGAATTCGACCACCTCGGCCACCTCTTCCTTGGCCTCTTCCACGCCGGCGACATCTTCGAAGGTCACCGGCGTCTGGTCCGGATTCAGAAGCCGGGCACGGCTGCGCCCGAATGACATGGCGCCGCCCCGGCCTCCGACGCCGCCGCCTTGCATCTGGCGCATGAAATACAGCCAGATACCGATCAGCAGCAGGAACGGCAAAAGATTGAGCAGGAACGACAGCCAGGCATTCTCCGACTTCGGCTTGGGAGAACGCACAACCGCGCCGCTCTCACTGAGCTCGCGCACCAAATCGGAGTTGTCGGTGGAAGGCGGGCTGTAGGTTACGAACTCCAGCCCGCTGACCTGGATGCCGCGGATCGTGCGGTCTTCAAGAATCTCAACCTCCTTGACGCCACCGTTGCGCGACAGCTCAAGGAATTGCGAGAAATTAATTTCCTCGGTCTCATCGGTACGGTTGTTCAGAGGCTGCAGCAACATCATCAGGGCTAGCGCAATCACCAGCCACAAAAAGAGATTCTTGGTCAGCTTGCTCATTACTTATATCAGGCGTGGTGGATTTTCGGCCTCAACAGACAACCTTACACGATCAGGCCGGCCCGCGGCTCGCAAGCGGTCCACCTGCTGCAGCATTGTCACCTGAATGAGAACCCGAGCTCATTTCGGCTGCGGCACGATCCGCAGGTAGGGCTTGGGCGCTTCCCAGCCGCCGGGAAACTTTTCCTTGGCCTGTTCATTGGAAACTGCCGGAACGATGATGACATCCTCGCCCCAGTTCCAATTGACGGGTGTAGCCACCTGGTGTGCAGCGGTGAGCTGGCAGGAGTCCAGAAGCCTCATTACTTCGTTGAAATTTCGCCCGGTGCTCATGGGATAGGTCAGCATCGCCTTGATCCGCTTGTCCGGCCCGATCAGGAACACGGAGCGAACGGTGGCGTTATCGGCCGGCGTGCGCCCTTGCGATTGGTCCCCGGCCGCGGCCGGCAGCATGTCATAGAGCTTGGCGACTTCCAGCTTGGAATCCCCGATCAGCGGATAGTTGACGGCGTGCCCCTGGGTCTCTTCGATATCACTGACCCATTCCTCGTGATCGGCAACCGGATCGACGCTCAGCCCGATCACTTTTGCATTGCGTTTGTCGAATTCGGGCTTGAGCCCCGCCATGTAGCCGAGTTCGGTGGTGCATACCGGCGTGAAATCCTTGGGGTGCGAAAACAGAATCACCCAGCCGTCGCCGATCCAGTCATGAAAACGGATCTCTCCTTCCGTGGTCTGGGCGGTAAAGTCAGGCGCCTCGTCGTTGATTCTCAAGCTCATTCGGCTTCTCCTTGGTTATCGGGGAACCTGGGCCGCAGGTCCCGAAATGTCGTTGAATTGTAGCAAGACCCGGTTTCACCGCCTTTGACCGGCCTGGCTCACACTCTCTTATTTGGGGACGTTCAGGGGAATCCTCAAGTAGCGGCGTCCGTTGGCTTCCACCGGCGGCAGGCGCCCGCCCCGAATATTCACCTGCAGGGCCGCAAGCATCAGTCGAGGTGTCGACAGACTTGCGTCCCGTTCGTGGCGCAGGGCGATGTACTCGTCGCGCGCGATGCCGTCCCGGCAGTAGATGTTGTCCCGGCGCTGCTCTGCCACCGTGCTCCGCCAGGCGACTGCACGCTTGCCACCCGCCCCGTCATCGTGACCCACGAACACCCGCATGGCCGGATCCAGCGCAAGAATGCGGGTCAGCGATTGGTAAAGAACGGCCGGCGAACCGCCGGGAAAATCGCTCCTCCCGGTTCCGGCGTCCGGCATCAGCAAGGTATCGCCAACAAAAGCAGCATCGCCGAAGACGTAACAAGCGCAGGCCGACGTGTGTCCAGGCGTGTGCATGACCGAAGCCTTGATCTCGCCCAGGCTGAAATCCTCAAGATCGGCAAACAGATGATCGAATTCGGAGCCATCGGCCGCAAAATCGTCTTTCAGATTGAACAGGTCGCCGAAATGCCGCTGCACCGATGTCACTCCGGTGGATATACCGAGACGTCCTCCCAGCCGCTCCTTGACGTATTGCGCCCCGCTGAGATGGTCCGCATGGATATGCGTCTCAATAATCCAGTCAAGGGCAAGCCCGGCGTCTTCCACCGCTGCAATGGCGCGCTCGACCGGCCGGTAGCTGGTGTGCCCCGACGCCGGATCGAAGCCCAGCACCGGGTCGATCAGCGCGGCGCGCCCGGTTGCCGGGTCGCTCACCAGGTATGAAACGGAATGGGTCTGGGGGTCCCAGAATGCTTCGACCGACGGTTTCATGCCTGGCCTACCAGGTAGGTCTCGCGGCTGGCCCGCCTCGACGCCGAGGGCGTGCGAAGGCGTACTCTGGCCAGCCGGCCGCGCGCGCCGGACACGAATTCCTCAAACCCGCTGCCTTGAAAAAGCTTGGCCACAAACGCACCGCCAGGCCGCAGCAAGGCAACAGCGGTCTCAAGAGCCATTTCGGCCAGTTCCATGGATCGGGCCTGGTCGGCATCCCGGTTCCCGCTTAGCCGCGGCGCCAGGTCCGAAATTACCGCATCGGCCGGCCCGTCAAGGGCGTCACGCACTCTAGCCAGAATTGCATCGCTTGTGACGTCGCCACGCAGCACAAAGACTCCCTCAAGCGCCTTCATCGGTTCGATGTCCACAGCCACCACCGTTCCGCCGGGAGCCACCTTGCGGGCCGCATATTGACTCCAGCCCCCGGGCGCCGCGCCCAGATCCACAACCCGAGCCCCGCGGGCCAGCAGCCGGTCACGGCGATCCAGTTCCGCAAGCTTGAACGCAGCCCGCGACCGCCAGCCTTCGGCTTTTGCCCGCCGGGTCCAATGATCCGCCCATTCGCCTGCTCTTTTCTTCACAATATTGCACGATATTGTATGTAACACATTGATATATTGTTATTTAACAATACTCAACGGCAAGAATCTCAAAGCTCTTGACACCACTGGGAGCAATGATCTCCACTTCATCGCCTGCGTACTTGCCGATCAGCGATCGGGCCATAGGCGAGACGAAGGAGATCGCGTCGTCCCGAACTCTGGCCTCATCTTCGCCCACGATCTGGTAGCGGACGTCGCTGCCACTATCGAGGTTCTTGAGTTCCACCGTCACCCCGAACACTACGCGCCCGTCGTGCGGAATCCTGGCCAGCTCGATCACCCGGGCATGCGCCAGGCGAGCCTCGATATGGCGGATGCGCGCCTCCACCAGTCCCTGTTGCTCCTTGGCGGCGTGGTACTCGGCGTTCTCGCGCAGATCGCCGTGCTCGCGCGCCTCGCCGATTGCCCGCGCCAGGCCCGGGCGTTCCTTGTTCCTCAGCCGCTTGAGTTCCTCGCGTAGCGCCGTTTCACCGGCGCGCGTCATAGGCACTTGCGTCATGTGGCGATCCTCTCATGCAGGTCCTGGAGCCGCGACACCGTTCCTGCGCCGAAATGCTCGATTGCCCGGCAAGCGGCATCGGCCGCCGCCAGGGTAGTGAAATAAGTCACGTTCTTGCGCACCGCCTCGGACCTGATTTCGTGCGACTCCAGGATGGAGGCACGTCCTTCCGTGGTGTTGACGATCAGGTTGACCTCGTCGTTGCGAATCAGATCAACGATGTGCGGGCGCCCTTCGCGCACCTTGTTGATGCGCTTGCAGGACACCCCATGCCGGGCCAGAAAACTGGCCGTGCCGTGGGTTGCGATCAGGTCGAATCCATTCTGTTCCAACATGCGCGCCAGGTCCACGGAAGCGGGCTTGTCCGCGTCGCGCAGCGACAGCAGGGCCGCCCCGCCCTGTGTCAGCGCCACCCCGGCGCCCTCCTGGGCACGGGCGTAAGCCTCGGCAAAACTGGTTCCCACGCCCATTACCTCGCCGGTGGACTTCATTTCCGGCCCGAGAATCGGATCGGCGCCGGGGAAGCGGGAAAACGGAAATACCGACTGCTTGACCGAAAAATAGGCCGGGCGCGGAGGGTCGCCTACTCCCTGTTCGCGGAGAGTGCGCCCCACCATAACCAGCGCCGCCACCTTGGCCAGTTGCATACCTACCGCCTTGGACACGTACGGCACGCTGCGGGAGGCCCGCGGATTGACCTCCAGAACGTAGATCTCGCCGTCCTGTAGGGCGAACTGCACATTCATGAGCCCGCTTACGCCCAACGCCCGGGCCAAAAGCCCGGTCTGCCTTGCCAGTTCCTGCTGAACCTCTTCGCTGGCGGTGGCCGGCGGCAGGCAACAGGCGGAATCGCCCGAATGCACGCCGGCCTGCTCGATGTGCTCCATGATTCCTCCGATCAGCACCTGCTCGCCGTCGTAAATGGCGTCCACGTCGAATTCCACCGCCCTGGGGAGAAACTCGTCCAGCAACACCGGACTGTCGTTGGACACCGCCACGGCTTCGGCCATATAGCGGAGCAACTCCTCCTCGCCGTAGATCACGTCCATGGCTCGCCCGCCAAGCACGTAGGAAGGCCGCAGCATGAGCGGATACTCCAGTTCGCGCGCCAGCTTCACGGCCTCTTCAACCGACCGGGCGGTGCGATTCTCCGGCTGCTTCAAGCCCAGCTCGCCCAACAGGTCCTTGAACCGCTCCCGGTCTTCGGCCCGGTCTATGGATTCCGGCGAGGTGCCGATAATCGGCGCGCCGGCACTTTCCAGGGCCCGGGCAATCCTAAGCGGAGTCTGGCCGCCGTACTGAACGATCACGCCCTGGGGCTTCTCGCGTTCGACGATCTCCATGACGTCTTCGACGGTCAGGGGCTCGAAATACAGCTTGTCGGAGGTGTCATAGTCGGTGGAGACGGTTTCCGGATTGCAGTTCACCATGATGGTTTCGAAACCCGCGTCACGCAACGCCAGCGCGGCATGCACGCAGCAATAGTCGAACTCTATGCCCTGCCCTATCCGGTTGGGACCACCGCCGAGAATCATGATCTTGGGCCGGTCGGACGGGTCGGCCTCGCATTCCTCCTCGTAGCTGGAATACATGTAGGCGGTGGAGGTCGGAAACTCGGCCGCGCAACTGTCCACCCGCTTGAAGACCGGGCGAATCCCCGCCCCCCGGCGGCGATCAGTCATCTGCAATTCCGTAACGCCCAGTAAGCAGGCCAAACGGCTGTCGGCAAAGCCCTTGCGCTTAAGCCTCATGAGCCAGTCGTCGCTCAAGGCCTCCCAACCTGCTTCCCTGACTTTCTGTTCCTCGCGCACCAGGTCGGCTATCTGCCCCACAAACCAAGGGTCGATGCGTGACAATTCCACAATCTCACTTTGCGTCATGCCCAGCCGCAGGGCATCAGCCATGTACAAGAGGCGTTCCGCCCCGGCCGCGCGCAACTCCTCTCCCACCGTGGCCCGCGCATCCGGGCTGGCCGGATCAACCCGTTCGCACAGGCCGTCGATGCCGATTTCGAGGCTGCGCAGCGCCTTCTGCAGCGACTCCTGGAAGGTTCGCCCGAGCGACATTACCTCGCCGACTGATTTCATCTGGGTGGTGAGCCGCGCATCGGCGCGCGGGAACTTCTCGAACGCAAACCGGGGCGCCTTGGTCACGATGTAGTCGATAGCCGGCTCGAAGGATGCCGGCGTGCGCCCGGCGGTAATCTCGTTGCGCAGCTCGTCCAGGGTATAGCCCACCGCCAGCTTGGCGGCCACCTTGGCGATCGGGAATCCGGTTGCCTTCGAGGCCAGCGCCGACGAGCGAGACACCCTGGGGTTCATTTCGATCACCACCATCTGCCCGTTGTCCGGATGGATCGCGAACTGCACGTTGGAACCGCCCGTATCCACGCCGATTTCCCTCAAGACCGCGATCGCCGCGTCGCGCATGCGCTGGTATTCCTTGTCGGTCAGGGTCAGCGCGGGCGCCACGGTAATTGAATCCCCGGTGTGGATGCCCATGGGATCGACGTTTTCTATCGAGCACACGATGATGCAGTTGTCGCGCCGGTCGCGCACCACCTCCATCTCGAATTCCTTCCAGCCCAGTAGCGACTCTTCGACCAGCGCCGAGTGGCTGGGCGACGCATCCAGCGCCCGCGCCATCGCGTCCTCGAACTCGGCGGGAGTGCGCGCCACGCCGCCTCCAACCCCGCCCAGGGTAAAGGAAGGACGGATGATCGCCGGATAGCCGATCCCGGAGATTGCCTCCCTGCCCTCGGCGACACTGCGCACCATCTGCGAGCGGGGTGTTTCCAGGCCAATGGACAGCATCGCGTCGCGAAATCGCTCCCGGTCCTCGGCTTTATCGATCACATCGCTGCGGGCGCCGATCAACTCCACCCCAAACTGTTCCAGAACGCCCGTTCTGGCCAGTTCCAGGGCCGTGTTCAGACCAGTCTGGCCGCCCATGGTGGGCAATAGCGCGTCGGGGCGCTCGCGCTCGATCACCGCGGCCAGCGAACGGGCGTTGACCGGCTCGATATATACCGCGTCAGCGGTTTCCGGGTCGGTCATGATGGTGGCGGGGTTGGAATTTGCCAGGACCACGCGGTAGCCCTCTTCACGCAGGGCCTTGCATGCCTGCACGCCGGAATAATCAAACTCGCAGGCCTGTCCGATTACGATCGGGCCCGCGCCGATTATCAGTACGCTCTCGAGATCGTCCCTACGAGGCATGGCGTTGCATCAGCCCTGCAAAGCGTTCGAAGGCGTAGCCAAGGTCATGCGGTCCGGGGCTGGCCTCCGGATGGCCCTGAAAGCTGATGGCGGGCCGGCTGCGATGCGCCAGGCCCTGCAGGGTTCCATCGAACAGCGAGCGGTGCGTGGCGCGCAGGCAATCAGGCAAGCTGGCCTCTTCCACCGCAAAGCCGTGATTCTGACTGCTGATTGCTACTTCGCCATTATCCAGATCGACAATAGGATGATTGGCGCCGTGATGTCCAAATTTCATCTTTGCTGTCTGGGCGCCGCAGGCCAGACCCAACAATTGATGCCCCAGGCAGATACCCAGTATGGGTGTTCCCGAGTCAAGAATTTCCTGAACTGCTTCAATGGCATACAGGCAGGCCTCCGGATCTCCCGGCCCGTTGGAGAGGAAAATACCATCCGGTCTCAGCGCCAGGGCCTCGGAGGCTGGCGCTTCGGCCGGCAGAACGGTTATACGGCGCCCCAGGCGGGCCAGTGAACGAAGAATATTGCGCTTGATTCCATAGTCGTAGGCCACGATGCAGCCCGACCCGTGCTCCGCACCATCCAACGGCCACTCATAGGCTTCCGCCGTGGTGACCACGCGAGCCAGATCCATCCCTACCATTTCCGGCGCGGCGCGGGCCTGGGCCAGGGCTTCATCGCTACGCTCCGGCCCGGTCAGGATGCAACCCGGCTGGGCCCCCTGTTCGCGCAGGATGCGGGTCAGGCGCCGGGTATCTACGCCGGCGATCGCCACCGTGCCCTCATTGCGAAGAAAATCGGAGAAAGAGGTGTCCTTGCGCCAGTTGCTTTCGGCTACCGGCAAATCCCGGATGATCAATCCCGACGCATAAACACGGTCGGATTCGTAGTCTTCCTGGTTGGCGCCGGTATTCCCCACATGGGGCACCGTCAACGTGATGATCTGGCGGCAGTAGGAAGGATCGGTCAGGATTTCCTGGTAACCGGTCATGGCGGTGTTGAACACCACTTCGCCCTGGGACTCCCCCTCGGCGCCGATCGACCAGCCTCGAAATACGGCCCCACCCGCCAGGGCTAGCACCGCCGGGGTCACTGCTGAGACACCATCACGGAAGATAAATCGTACATTCCGGGCGGGCGGCCCACAATCCAGCGCGCCGCGCGCAACGCGCCAGCGGCAAATACTCCCCGGCTCAAGCTCTGGTGGCGCAATTCGAGCACTTCGTCGTTGCCTGCCAGCAACACCGAATGATTGCCCGAAAAACCGCCGCCACGAACCGCGCTGAACCCGATTGACCCCTTTGCGCGCGGCCCGGTCTGGCCGTGGCGCTGAAAAACCGCCACTTCGGAGAACTCACGGCCGCGCGCCGCAGCCGCCGCACGGCCGAGTTGCAGCGCAGTACCGGAAGGCGCGTCTGCCTTGCCGCGATGATGCGTTTCAACAATCTCGAGATCGTAGTCTTCGCCCAGTTGCGCGGCCGCCCGGCGCAACAAGTCATCCAGTACATACACGCCCAGGCTCATGTTGCTGGCTTGCAGCACGGCCACTTTCCGCGAGGCGTGCTCAAGGGCCGACTGTCCGCCGGCGCTTATTCCCGTCACACCCTCCACCAGCGCACAGCCGGCATCGGCGCAGGCTGCGGCGATCTCGCCGGTTATGGCGGCGGAAGAAAAATCCAGGGCCACATCCGCGCCCGAAATGCAGTCCTCAGGCGAACTCCTAATGATGACGCCGGTAGCGTCCAGCCTGGCGGCCAGGCCGGAGTCCAGGCCGATCCAGGGGTCGTCCGGCGCGGCCAATGCCCCGGCAAGCTGGAGATCCTCCGCGGCGTCCACCCGCGCCAGCAACTCGCGGCCCATGCCCCCGCTGGCGCCCAGCAAACTGATCTTCATGGGCTCCGCCTTCCCGAGCGTTGTTCTTTTTTGACAGCCCAATCCAGCCATTTTTCCCGGCGCGGCTGCTGCCGATCACCGGCCCGTTCAAGCTCTTTGGCGAATTCCTCGAGCATGCGCTTCTGGTTCCGGTTCAAATCCACCGGCGTCTCCACTTCCATGTGGCAAAACAAGTCGCCCTTGCGCCCGCCGCGCGCCGGCTTCACGCCGCGGCCGCGCAGGCGAAAAATACGGCCAGACTGCGTGCCGGCAGGGACTTTTAGATTCACGGATCCGGTCAGCGTAGGCACTTCCACCTCTCCACCTAAAGCTGCGGTCGTAAAGCTTAAAGGAAAGCGGCAGTGCAAATTGGCGCCATCACGTTCAAATAAGGCATGCGGCCGAACCTGCATTTCCACCATAAGGTCTCCGGCAGGCCCGCCACGCTGCCCCGCGTTGCCCTTGCCGCGGACGCGGGAGCGGTCGCCGGTATCCACTCCCGGCGGAATTTTCAGCGAAATCTCTTCACTCTTGCCAACCACGCCCTTGCCGGAACAGTCCCGGCAGGGGTCGGACACTACCCGCCCTTCGCCGCCACAGGCCCCGCAGGTCTGGCGGATCGAGAAGATCCCCTGGCGAACCTGGGTCTGCCCGCTGCCTCCGCAACGCCCGCAGGTGCTCATTCCCGTGCCGGGACGAGAGCCGGAGCCGGCGCAGGTTGAGCAGGCCACGGTGCGCGGAATCGTGATCCGCACATCGTCGCCGAATATGGCCTGGGTGAAGTCCAGGTCAAGACGGTAGCGCAGGTGAGCTCCGCGGCGGGGTTGGCTGCCTGCGCCGCGCCGGCCACCGAACACTTCGCCGAATAAATCGCCGAATATGGTATTGAAGGGATCGGACGACCCGCCGCCCGCGCCCGCCTCAACACCGGCATGGCCGAATTGATCATAGGCGGCGCGTTTCTGGCTGTCGCTCAAGACTTCGTAAGCGCGCTTGGCCTCCTTGAACTGATTCGCGGTTTCGTCGCTCTGGTCGGGATTCCGGTCCGGGTGATAGCGCATGGCGAGGCGCCGAAACGCCTTCTTGAGATCAGCCTCCGAAGCGCTGCGGTCCACGCCCAGGACTTCGTAGTAGTCCCGTTCAGCCACTTAAGTCACTCCCGCACCGGCGCAGCGCGCCCGTCAGTTGCGGGGGAATCGCGCGAAATGCACCGGCCCCGCGCGTTTCAGGCGGATTTCTTCTGATCGTCCGGAGTTACGTCCTCAAACTCCGCATCGGTCACGTCGGCGGCGTCGCCGCCCGTATCCGTGTTCGCACCGGTTCCGTCAGGGTCTCCCGCTTCCTGCGCCTGTTCCTGGTACACCCGCTGCGCCATTCCGCCCGCCGCTTCCGACAACGCCCGGCTCTTGGCCTCGATCACAGCCTTGTCGTCGCCCTTGAGTGCGGTCTTCAAATCCGCGATCGCCGATTCGATGCTCGCCCGCTCTTCCGGCTGCACCTTGTCACCCAGGTCCGAAAGCGCCTTCTCGCTGGAATGCACCAGGCCGTCGGCCTGGTTGCGCACGTCCACCAGCTCGCGGAACTTGCGGTCTTCCTCGGCATGCATTTCGGCCTCCTGCACCATGCGTTCGATCTCCTTGTCCGCCAGCCCGCTGGAAGCCTTGATCACGATCTTCTGCTCGCGCCCGGTGGCCTTGTCCTTGGCCGAAACGTTCAGAATGCCGTTGGCGTCGATATCGAAGGTGACCTCGATCTGCGGAACGCCGCGCGGCGCCGGAGGAATATCGGTGAGGTCGAAACGCCCCAGCGACTTGTTGTCCGAGGCCCGCTGGCGCTCGCCTTGCAGCACATGAATGGTTACGGCGGATTGGCCGTCATCGGCGGTCGAAAATACCTGGTTGGCGCGCGTGGGTATGGTGGTGTTCTTGTCGATCAGGCGAGTCATCACCTGGCCCAGCGTCTCGATGCCGAGCGACAGCGGCGTTACGTCCAGCAGCAGCACGTCGCGCACGGCGCCCGACAGCACGCCGGCCTGGATGGCGGCGCCCAGGGCCACGGCCTCGTCGGGATTCACGTCCTTGCGCGGGTCACGGCCGAAAAAGTCCCGGACTGCCTCCTGCACCTTGGGCATGCGGATCTGACCGCCGACCAGGATCACGTCGTTGATGTCGCCCACCGAAAGGCCTGCATCGGCCAGCGCCGTGCGGCAGGGTTCGATGGTGCGGGCGATCAGATCTTCCACCAGCGCCTCCAGCTTGGCCCGGGTGAGCCGGATGTTCAAATGCTTGGGGCCGGATGCATCCGCGGTAATGAACGGCAGGTTGATTTCGGTTTGCTGCTGCGAAGACAGCTCGATCTTGGCTTTCTCGGCGGCCTCCTTGAGACGCTGCAGGGCCAGCGGATCCTTGCGGACATTCACGCCGTGCTCTTTCTCAAACTCCCCGGACAAGTAGTCAATCAAGCGGTTGTCGAAGTCCTCGCCGCCCAGGAAGGTGTCGCCGTTGGTGGCCAGCACCTCGAACTGCGTCTCGCCGTCAATCTCGGCAATCTCGATAAGCGAGATATCGAAGGTGCCGCCGCCCAGATCGTAGACGGCAATCTTGCGGTCGCCGCGCTGCTGGCCAATTCCGTAGGCCAGCGCAGCCGCGGTCGGCTCGTTGATGATGCGCTTGACCTCCAGCCCTGCGATCTTGCCGGCATCCTTGGTCGCCTGTCGCTGGGAGTCGTTGAAATACGCCGGCACCGTGATTACGGCCTCCGTCACGTCCTCGCCCAGGTAGTCCTCGGCGGTCTTCTTCATCTTCTGCAGCACCCGCGCGGAGATTTCCGGCGGAGCGATCTTGCGGCCATTGACCTCCACCCAGGCGTCGCCGTTGTCCGACCCGACCAGCTTGTACGGCACCAGCTCGATATCGCGCTGTACCACGCTGTCTTTGAATCGCCGCCCGATCAGGCGCTTGATGGCGTACAGGGTGTTGGTGGGATTGGTTATCGACTGGCGCTTGGCCGACTGGCCCACCAGGATCTGATCGTCCTTGGCGAAGGCCACGACGGATGGCGTGGTGCGATCGCCTTCGGAGTTCTCAATGACTCTGCCTTGCTGACCGTCCATTACGGCCACGCAGGAATTCGTGGTTCCAAGGTCTATGCCGATTATTTTGCCCATGCGTAATTCTCCACGAACTCGAGTGACTTGCTTACCTTTACCCGATATGAGGATCAAAGGCGCGCAATTCAATCCATTTGATCTTTCTCGCCGGTTTCTTTCTGCGGCGCTTGGGGCGGCCCCGAACAGACCACCACCCGGGCAGCACGCAGCAGCCGGCCCTGCATGAGATAACCCTTCTGCATCACCGAGATCACGCAATCCGGATCGACCGCATCCGATGGCTGAAGACCCACCGCTTCGTGATGCTCCGGATCGAAACGCTCGCCTTCGGGCTCCACCACTTCCACCCCGAAGGGTTCCAGGGCCTTTTGCATTTGGCGCAAGGTGGCGCGCTGCCCTTCCAGCAGGCTCTCGGCGGTCGCCGATTGCGCGGAACTCAAGCCCAGCTCCAGGCTGTCAACGGCCGCCAGCAACTCTCGCACGATCTGCCGCTGTCCCCTCCCGTAGGCCTCGCTGACGTCCTTCTGGGCTCGCCGGCGAACATTCTCGGCTTCGGCGACAGCCCTCAAATGTGCTTCGTGCTGATGATTCAGGGCGAGCGTAAGACGCTCGATTTCCACGGCCGGATCATCCGGCTCGGAAATTTCCTCGGAGCTGGCCGCCTCGGGCGTGGCGGCCTCGTCAACTGCATCAGGTTTGGTCCGCTTGCTCATCTACTGGCTCCCTTACGGTGTCAGGAATGAGGGCGTCCGCGCCCTCGACGAGTGCAGGCTGCCCTCGCTCCCATGCTGTCGCTCCAACATGTCTGGCATGCAGGAGTACTATTGTGCATGATTCCTGTTTTTCAAGGCCCAAACGCCTTTCGCACAGGCGCCGAGTAGAGATTCCGGACATGCCGCAGATTCAATTTCAGAGAGTGGCGATACTGGCTCGCAAGGGTCACGGGCCGATTGAGCAGGCAGCTGCCGAATTGGCGGCCCACCTGGAACGGCTGGGCTGCTCCGCCTCGCTGGCGCACCAGTCCGAAGACCGGCCGACCGCCCAAGACGCTCAATTGATTATCGCCATGGGCGGTGACGGCGCCATGCTGCGGGCCGCGCAGACAGCGGTCCGGCGCAAGACGCCCCTGCTGGGCGTCAACCTGGGCAGGCTGGGGTTTCTGGCGGACCTGGGCCAGCAACGATTCGAATCGGAACTGGCCTCCCTGCTTGGCGGGCAGTACATCTCGGAGCGCCGCATGCTGTTGGGCGCCCGGCTGACCCGGCGGCAGGGCAAGGTCCTGCGGGCCACGGCGCTGAATGATGTAGTGGCCCATCGTAGCGGCGGAGCGCGCATTCTGGAGCTGTCCACGACCGTGGACGGGCGCCATATCGCCACCCACCGCGGTGACGGATTCATCGCCGCCACCCCTACCGGTTCCACCGCCTACGCAATGAGTTGCGGTGGTCCGATCGTAGACCCGCGCCTTGATGCCACCGTCCTGGTGCCGATCTGTCCCCACAAACTGGACGACCGCCCCCTGGTCATACCCGGCAGCGCCAAAGTCTCGCTGACCATTCCGGCACATGCCGGGGTAACCGCGGCCGTCAGTTGCGACGGGATCGACCTGGGCGTGTTGGAATATGGACAAACGCTACACGTGTCGCGTTCCTCGCGCAGGCTTGAGTTGATCCATCCGACTGACTACAACTATTTTTCGGTGCTGCGGGAAAAGCTGAATTGGGCCAAGGGACCGGCCACGCAGGACTAGTGTCGTGTCACACGTGTATCTTCGCATCAGAGCGTTCGTAGCGCGCCAATGCAAGGCGCAGCCCGCAGGGAATACTTGCCGTATTGCCCAGGGCTGCAACGCCGCAGTGGCGCGCTACGAACGCTCCCGAAGGGCGCTTCTGCCTTGGCCCGTGGCGGCGTTGCGCCCCTGGGCAATGGAGACGCCATTCCCGGCGGGACGCGCCTTGCCACGGACCAAGGGAGAAGCGCTGATGCGAAGATACACGTGTGACACGACACCAGGATGCTGACCCACCTGGCGATCCGGAACCTGGCGGTTGTCGATACGGCAGAGTTGGACATGGAGCCGGGATTTACCACCCTTACCGGAGAGACGGGGGCGGGAAAATCCATCCTGGTGGAAGCGCTGGCTCTCGCTACCGGCGAGCGGGCCGACTCAAAGCAGGTGCGCACGGGCGCGAAGCAAGCGGACATCACTGCCTGTTTCGAAATCCCCGCCGGCACGCCGTTGCCTGCGTGGGCTGAGGAACACGACCTGCACGAAGAATGCATCATGCGGCGCGTGATCCGCGCAGACGGCCGTTCGCGTGGATCCCTGAACGGAGTGCCCGTTCCAGCGCAAAGACTGCGCGAGATCGGAGCTTGCCTTATCGATATCTGCGGGCAGAAGGCGCATCAGGCGCTGCTGCATACCGGCGCGCAGCTTCGGATTCTGGATGAGTACGGCGGCCTGACCGAATCCGTGCAGGAATTTGCCGATTCGTTCGCTGCCTTGCGGCAGGCCGAGCAGCAAAGCGAAGCGCTGAAGCAACGCGCCGGGGAGCGGGCCGTGCGAGTAGAGCTGCTCGGCAGTTGGATCACCGAACTCGAGGCCTTGAATCCCCAGGCAGGCGAGCTTGAAGAATTGAACCTACTGCGACTGCGCCTGGCCAATCGCGCGCGTTTGCTGGCCGCCATGGGAAGTGCTCTGCATACCCTCAGCGAGAGCGAGCAATCCGCCGGCAGTGCGCTAGCTTCCGCCCGCCAGGAAATCGAGGGAGCGGCCGCGTTCGAGCCGAAGCTGGCGGAGGCGGCGCGGCTGCTGAGCGAATCCGAGGTCCTGGTGGAGGAAGCGGTGGCAACGATCCAGCACCTGGGCCTGGACCTGGATGAGGATGACGGCAACCTGGATGAAATTGAGCAACGCCGCCAGGCCCTGCTGGCCGTGGCGCGCAAACATGGCAAAAATCAGGAAGAATTGCCGGAGCTGGCCGGCGAGTTAAAGGCGGAGAAGGAAGAGTTGGAAACACTGGATGAGCAACTCTCGCAGGCTCGCGCCAGGCGCGATGCGCTGCGTGAGGAAGCGGATACCCGCGCCGCCGGCCTTTCCGAGGCGCGCAGTCGAGTCGCTTTGGAGTTTGCCGAGCTGGTATCGGAGCGCATGCAGGGGCTGGCCATGGAGGGCGGGCGCCTGTGTGTGCGCCTCAGCAAGGCGAGCAACATCGGCCGCCGTGGGCGCGACCGGGCGGAATTTTTTGTGGCGCTTAATCCCGGTCAGGCCGCGCGCCCCCTGGCGCGTTATGCATCCGGAGGCGAATTGGCGCGTATCGGTTTGGCTATCCAACTGGCGGCGGTCGGAGCCCGCCAGCCGCCGACCATGATCTTCGACGAGGTCGATTCCGGAATCGGCGGCCGGGTAGCCGAAGTCGTGGGCGCCGGACTGGCGGAACTCGGTAAGCGGGGCCAGGTTCTCTGCGTAACCCACTTGCCGCAGGTCGCCAGCCGGGCGGGCAAGCAAATCCGCGTCACCAAGGTGGTTCGGGATGGAGGGACCCGGACGGTTTCGGCGCAACTCGAAGACAGCGAGCGCGTGCGTGAAGTAGCGCGTATGCTTGGGGGCGTGGAAATCACACCGCGCACGCTTGCCCATGCTGAAGAGATGCTCTCTCGCGGGGGTGTCTGGCAATCCTCTGAGAACGCCGGGTTGCAGGGTGGCGCAACCGCCAGGGGCAAGTGAAGAGAAACATTCCACGCAAGAACCTGCAGGCGGTAGGGCTCAAGGTCACCCAGCCGCGCCTGAGTATTTTCCGGGTTCTCGCGCAAAGCAGTGAGCGCCACCTGAGCGCCGACGATATCTACCTGCAACTGGTGGCCGATGACAACGAGGTCCCGCTGGCCACGATTTACCGCGTGCTGACGCAGTTCGAACAGGCGGGGCTGGTTACCCGCCACAACTTCGAGAGCGGCCATTCGGTCTTTGAACTGGACTCGGGCGATCACCACGATCACATGATTTGCGTGGAATCCGGCAAGGTCATGGAATTCGTCAACGAGGAAATCGAGCGCCTGCAGAAAGAAATCGCCCGGGCGGCGGGGTATGAGCTGATCGACCACAGCCTCGTGCTGTACGTCCGCAAGCGGCGCTGAAAGAGACAGATGGGCAAAGCCCCACGGCTGCTATACTGCGCCCCCGCTATGAAGCATTCTCAACAATGGCGCCGACTGGCCCTGGCCGCCGCCGCTTGCGCCTTGCTGGCCGGCTGTGTTTACAAGGTCAACGTCTTCCAGGGCTCAATCATTGATCCCGGCGACATCGAGAAAGTGGAACTTGGAATGAGTCGGGAGCAGGTGGCATACATTCTGGGCACGCCCACGGTGCACGATCCCTTTCACGCCGACCGCTGGGACTACGTCTTTACCAGCGGAACCCTCGAAGGCCAGCGCCGAATCGTTGTGATTCGCTTTTCCACAGAGGGCATGACCTCGATCGACATCGCGACCGCGCCGGACGACTGACTTCGGCGTCCCTGGGAACGAGGACATCCTGTCCTCGACCCTGGGAGCGAGGGCATCCTGCCCTCGTCGAGGACAGGATGCCCTCGTTCCCAGGCTTAACCAGCCGCCCGGCGGCGCGCGTCCATCGGATCGTTCTCCAAAGGCCGGTAGATTTCAAGCCGGTCGCCGCCCTTGGGGCGATATGCATCGTCAACCCTGGCGCCGAATACGCCGATCGGGCAGATCGCAGCATTGATTTCCGGGAACAAGGCCGCCATGCACGACAGCTTGACTGCCTGGCGCGCGGTGCAATCACGCGGAACACACAAGCGCAGCACGCGCTGTGCGCCAGGCACCGCGTAACTCACTTCAATGGCAAGCTCATCACCCATTTCGGGACTCGATTACTCTCGCTCGACTGAGAAAATCCTGAACCAGGCGGTTGCACATGGCTTGAAAGCTCTGGCTTAGCAACATTTCCCGGGCCTTGCTGTCAAACTCGAACTGCATTCGCAAGGAGACCCGGCATCCCGTGCCGACCGGATCAAAACGCCATTCCCCCTGCAGGCGCCGAAACGGGCCTTCGCTCAAATTCATCAGCAGGCGGTGGGGGCGCTCCATCCGGTTCAAGGTAGTCAGACGCTGCCGGAAAACGCCGCCCCGCAGGTCCAGGCTGGCCAGCGCCTCGCGCTCGTCCTGCCGGTGTACTTCCGCACCCACACAGCCGCGCAGGAAACGCGGATAGTCCTCCACGGCGGCCACGAGATCGAAAATGGTCTCGGGCGAACACGCCGTCAAGGCTTCTCTGAATATCTCGCGCATTCGCTGTATAGGCGCCGGCTCAGGCCGGCGCCTTCGCCGTATAGGCAACGGCCCCGCTGTATTGGTATGGTGTCCCGCAAATGGCTGTTGATCCAGCTCGCCCCATCACGCCGGAATCTGCGCGATCCGTTTTGCGCGCAGCGGCGTTATTGTACTGCTCTGGCTGAAGGCGTCTGCTGCGCCGCAGAATGAACTACCTACCATGACACGCAAATCGCAACCCGGACGTATCGCCGCAAATAGGCGCGCCTACCGCGATTTCGAAATCATGGAAGAATTCGACGCGGGGCTCGCTCTGCTGGGCTGGGAAGTCAAGGCTCTGCGCGCCAACCGCGCCAGTCTGGTGGAAGCCTATGTCACCATAAAGCAGCAGGAAGCCTGGCTGGTGGGCGCCAACTTCGCGCCCCTGCCCACCGCCAGCGCGCATCCTCCCCCAATCGCCGACCGCAGCCGCAAACTGCTGATGCACCGCAGACAAATCGACCGGCTGGCCGGAAAAGTGCAGCAACGCGGGCTTACGCTGGTGCCGCTGGCGCTGTACTGGGGCGGACCGCGCGCGAAGCTGCGCATTGGCCTGGGACGGGGACGCAAGCAGTACGACAAGCGGCGGCTGGACCAGGAACGCGATTGGCAGAGAGAAAAACAGCGCCTTGCGCGTCATTCGGCTCAAGGTCGATCCTGACACCACGCCAGTAACCGGACTTGATGTTAGGCTACCGACCGCGCTTTTCGGAAGGCAAAAACTCAAGCGGGGGTCCCATGCGTTGGATGTCGACCATTACGGCCATTGGCGTCTTGCTGACGATCAATCCTGCGTTTGGCGAGACAAACGGCGCGGGAAACGCAAAGCCCATGGGTTCGGGATGGTATGTAGGCGCCGGCTTCGGTGCGAATTGGGGATCCACGCTCGACCAGGAGGGCTGGAACCGGGAAGGCACCTGCTATCCCGATGAAGCGTGCTTCGACCAGGACCCCATGCCCGCCGTTTCGGGATATCGGTGGCGCTACGACATTGACCTGGACAGCGGCGCCGCGTTCGAGATCTATGCCGGGCGTATTTTCGGACGCACCCGCCTGGAGCTGGCCATATCTCAGCACAGGAATGACGCCACGCAGGTGTTCAAGGGCATCGGCTACTACGACGGGTCACCCATACTCCCGCGTCCCGGCGGGACCGTCTCGCCAGCAAGCCAGGCCTCCATCGACAACTTCAACTCCCGCTCCATCCTGCTCAACGCCTACTACGACTTCCCCGGCGCCTGGGGCCGGATTTCCCCCTATGTCGGCGCCGGCCTTGGCGTCGCTTCCCTGGAGATGGCGGGAGTGTATTTTTCCAGCGATTATCGCGACCAGGCGGGCGGAACCTACGATCCGCCGCTGTCCTATTACAACTCCACCCAGAACGGCGATTTCCGCGAAACGCGGTTTGCCTGGCGACTGTACGCGGGCGCCGACTACCGCATGGGCGCGAACCTGCTGCTGGGATTGAAACTGACCTACGCGGCAAGTGACGATTTTGAAGACACGGGGACCTACGACACGCACCCGTTTCACGCGCAGGATCCCAACTTCACCAACACCAACAGTTTCGGCGGCCCGCGTGACCTCACGCTGGCAGTTACGGTAAAGCGACTTCTCGGCCGCTGATCAGGGGGACACGACAGCAGCACGACGAAGTTCGGGCAGAATTGCAATGCGCACCAGGAGGGAGGGAGGTTCTCCATGAGCGATAAATCCGGCAATCACGCCACCAACGTCCGCTACGAGCCCGACGATCAGCTTCCCAGGCCGCTTGCCGTGGGCCTCGGCCTGCAATTTGCGGTGCTGTGCATTGCCGGGATCGTGCTCACCCCGGCAATCGTGATCCGGGCCGGAGGCGGTAGCGAATCCTACCTGTCGTGGGCAGTATTCGCCGCGGTCGCAATCAGCGGCATTACCACGCTATTGCAGGCTATCCGGGTTGGCCGTTTCGGGTCGGGATACGTGCTGGTCATGGGCACGTCAGCCACCTTCATCGCGGTATGCATCGCCGCAATCAAGCAAGGGGGCCCGGCGCTCCTGGCCACCTTGGTGTTGGTGTCTTCCCTGTTCCAGTTCGTGCTTTCGGGCCGGCTCTCGCTGCTGCGCCGCATTCTGACGCCAACCGTGTCGGGAACCGTAATCATGCTGATCGCGGTTACGGTCATGCCGATAGCCTTCGACATGATCGAGGATGTGCCTCAGGACACGTCGGCACTGGCGGCGCCCCTGAGCGTGGTCGTTACCCTGCTGTTCATCCTCGTTATCGCGCTTAGGGGAAGGTCGGCGCTGCGCCTGTGGGCCCCAATGATCGGCGTTGTGGCGGGCTCGCTGATTGCCGGATATTTCGGCATATACGACATGGCCCGGGTCGCCGAGGCAGCTTGGATCGGATTGCCCCAGGGCGATTGGCCGGGACTCGATCTTCAGTTCGGGCCGGCATTCTGGGCGCTGCTTCCCGCTTTTGTCTTTGCGACCTTAGTCGGCGCCATCGAGACGATCGGCGATGGTCTGGCGATCCAGCGGGTGTCATGGCGCAAACCTCGGGCGCCCGATTTTCGGGCCGTTCAGGGCGCGGTGGGCGCGGACGGAATAGGCAACCTGTTGTCGGGCCTCGCCGGGACCGTGCCGAACACCACCTATTCCACCAGCGTCTCGGTCACCGAGCTCACCGGCGTCGCGGCCCGTAGCGTCGGGATCGCGGTTGGGGTGGTGTTTGTCATGGTGGCCCTTCTGCCCAAGGCCCTGGCTTTGATCCTGGCAATACCCGGGCCGGTCGTTGCAGCCTACCTCATCGTGCTCATGGCGATGCTTTTCATCGTGGGGATAAAACTGATCATCCAGGACGGAATGAACTACCGCAACGGCTTGATCTGCGGTGTCTCGTTCTGGGTGGGAACCGGGTTTCAGGCCGGCGTGATATTCCCGGAATTTTTCTCCGAGTTCGCCGGCGGCATGCTGGAGAACGGAATGACCGCCGGTGGCTTGACGGCCGTTCTGATGACCCTGTTCGTGGAACTGACCGCGCCCCGGCGCACCCGGATTCAGACGGACTTCGGCGTCTCGGCGTTGCCGGAGATCATGCAATTTCTCCAGACCTTCGCGGCGCGCAGCGGCTGGGAAAAGGCGATGACGAGCCGCCTGGAAGCCGCCAGCGAAGAAACGCTGCTGACGCTGCTGGATCATCGCGGCGAAGAAGAAAACGCAAAGCGCCGCTTGCTGCTGATCGCACGCAAGGAGGGCAGTGAAGCCGTGTTGGAGTTCATCGCCACGCCCGGCGAGGGGAACGTGGAGGATCGTATTGCATTGCTCGCCGAACAGACTTCCTCGGTTGCCGTCGAACAGGAAGTATCGCTTCGCCTGCTCCGTCATCTCGCGTCTTCGGTGCACCACCAGCAATACCACGATACCGACATCGTGACCATTCAAGTGGATGCCCCAAAAGGGAGTGGCGCCGGTGAAGCCTAGCGGCGCCAACTTTGTGTGTTCGGTTTGGGCACGCGGCAATCCTTGATGCAGCGCTTACGCGGGCCAACCCGTGGGGGCTGCCAAAGGGGCGGCTAGCGACCGCAATCAGCCCGTGACTATTCGCTACCAACCGAACGAGAGGCCTCCCCTGCCGCTCGCTCTTGGCGCCGGCCTACAGGGCGCCATGCTCACCATCTCGGGCACCGTCTTGATTCCAACAGTCATCGTGCGGGCCGCCGGCGGGACCGATGCAATGCTGGTATGGGCCGTGTTTGCCTCAGTCGCGATCAATGGCGCCACAACGATCCTGCAGGCGGTTCGCCTGGGCCGGATCGGATCGGGTTATCCGCTCGTGATGGGCGCATCCGGAACTGCCATTGCGGTGAGTGTTACAGCCGTCGCGGAGGGCGGTTTGGCGATGCTCGCCACTCTCACCGCCTTTGCATCGCTCTTGCAGTTTGCGCTTTCCGCACGCCTGTCGCTGTTCCGCCGAGTCTTGACCCCGACAGTGGCGGGCACCTTCGCCATGCTCCTGCCGGTGACCGTGACCCCTGTCGCTTTCGATTTGCTCAAGGATACGCCCAGCGACGCCTCCAGCTTCGCTGCTCCGCTAAGCGCTCTGACCGCCGCACTCGTTATCGTCTGCGTTGCCTTGAGGGCATCCGGTGCATGGCGCCTTTGGGCGCCCGTAATCGGCATCGGCGCCGGCGCTGCAGTTGCGGGGCTGCTCGGTGTCTACGATGTGGATCTGGTCGCCAACGCTTCCTGGGTGAGCCTTCCTGAAGCCGGGTGGCCAGGCCTTGATCTCGAATTCGGGCCGGCTTTCTGGTCGCTGGTTCCGGCATTCGCGTTGGTGAGCGTGATTACCTCCAGCCAAGCAATTGGCGCTTCGATCCTCATGCAGCATGTGTCCTGGCGCAAGCCCAGGGCGGTCGATTTTCGAGCGGTTCAGGGCGCCGCCGCCGCGCATGGAGTCGGCAACCTGCTTGCCGGTCTCATGGGGACAGTCCCGAACGTGGTCAGGACCGGCAGCGCGGCGGTCACCGAGCTTACGGGAATAGCCGCTCGCGGCGTCGGAATCGCCACTGGCGCAATAATTATTGCTCTGGCGTTTCTCCCCAAGACGCTTGCCGTGCTCCTGGCTGTGCCCGGCCCTGTTATCGCAGCCTTTCTCATCGTCATCATGTCCTCGCTCTTTTGGGCCGGCATAAGGACGGTTTTCCGTGGCGGTCTGGACTATCGCAGGGGCCTGATTTGCGGGACCTCATTCTGGATCGGAGTCGGTTTTCAGAACGGCGTGATATTCCCCGAATATTTCTCGGAGTTTGCGGGCGGCATGCTGGAAAATGGAATGACGGCCGGCGGCCTGACGGCCTTACTGATGACTCTTTTCGTGGAGTTGACAGGCCCCCGCCGCAGGCGGCTTAAGGCCGTGTGCGATGTCTCGGCCCTTCCCCGGATCAGGAAGTTTCTCCAGACCTTCGCCGTGCGTAGCGGCTGGGACAATGCGATGGCCAGCCGCCTGCAGGCGGCCAGCGAAGAAACGCTGCTGACGCTGATCGAACATCGCGGCGAGGAACAACACGCCGAGCGCCACTTGCTGCTGATCGCGCGCCGGGAAGGCGGCGAAACGGTATTGGAGTTCATCGCCACGCCCGGCGAAGAAAACGCGATTGATCCCCCTAACTTTGGGGGTATGCAATCCCTTCCATAGCCCATAGATTAAGACTCAACTATGACTGCGACACAAGACATGAATTGCAGCGTCCTGCTGGCGCGTGAGCCTGGTAGATTGTCTTTCGGGGGCAGGCTTCGAGGCGCGATGCCAGCGCGCGCCAAAGCGTTTACTAACTCTTGAACCGGTTGGGTACGCCAGGAGTTCGAGTTGCATACATGGAGGATCGCATTGCGCTACTCCCCGAGCAGGCCTCCTCCGTTGCCGTCGAACAGGAAGTATCGCTTCGCCTGCTGCGTCATCTCGCCTCTTCCGTGCACCACCAGCAATACCACGACACCGATATCGTGACCATACACGTGGAAGCCCCAAAAGCGAGTAGCGCCGGTGGCGCCTAGCGTGCAGTGCTTGCGCGAACTGCGCCGGCCTGCGTGCGGAAATGAATTGCGCAATTGCTCCGCCTACATGGACTTTACCAAGAGCGGCCAGGAGAAGCCGACCGAGTATCCTTGTCCTTGAGTCGAGGGCAGCATAATAGCGTCGTGCCGCACAAAAACAAACCAGCATCTTCATGCAGCCCCGCGGGCGCGCTACCCCTGGCCTGCTTCAGCGCCCTGCTCTTGGCCGCTTGCGGAGGGGGTGGCGGCGATTCCTCCGGGCCTCCGCCACCACCACCAGCACCACCACCACCGCCGCCTCCGAATACGGCTCCGACAATTTCCTCCACGGAAATCACATACACAGGCGAGCTTTTGGCCGAGGGCGTGACCTACTTGAACGCCGGCGACACGGTGGCCGTAGAACTCACCTTCAGTGAGTCCATCGCGAACTCGGCAACCGTGCAGTTCCTGGACGGCGCAACAAACCTCGGCAGCGCAGTCACGTCGACCCGCAACAGCGCCAACACGGAGCACACGGCCACCTACACGGTAGTCAATGGCGACACCGTAGCCTCGGGCAGCCTGCAATACGACGTGACCAACGAGAGCCAGCTTACGGACAGCGGCGGAGCGGCGCTGGCGAACCGGGCTGCCGCGGACATCCCGAACACCGCCATCGACACCACGGCGCCTACCGTGGCAAGCATCGCCGGGCCGGGCAGTGTTCAGTATGGCGCTTTTGAAGTCACCGTTACTTTCAGCGAGGACGTCACCGGCTTTGATAGCGCGGAGGATCTGCTGGTAACCGGCGGTTCGGCGCAAAGCCCGACGGCGGACGGCAGCAGCAAGACCGGCTACACCGCAACGGTGACGCCGGCTGCAAGCGCCGCAACGGTAACCGTGCGCGTGCCCACGGCCGCTGCGGCGGACCTGGCCGGAAACGACAGCACCGCCTCGGCCGATGGCGACACATTTTCGGTATCCGTAGGCTCCGAACCGGTCTGGGAGGTGATTCGGCCCGGCGGAGACACCCGCTGTGCGGATGGGAGCGATTTTCACTTCTATGTCCGCGAGAACGACCCCGCGCGGCTGCTCTTCTTTCTGCAGGGCGGCGGCGCGTGTTGGTCGCGCTCCACCTGCGATCCCAATTCCTCAAGCTACATCAACAACCTCGACGATTTCGATTCCATAGATGATCTGCGGACTCAAGGCATCTTCGATTACGACCGCGCGCAGAATCCGTTCCGCAACCACTCGGTCGTGTTCGTTCCCTACTGCACAGGCGACGTGCATTTGGGCGACCAAGACCGAGACTACCCCGGCACCGATGGCTCCTCGCTCACGATCCATCACCGCGGCTTCGCCAATGGAATGGCAGCGGTCGAACACGCCGCCGAAACCTTCGATGCGCTTGAGTCCATCTTTGTGAGCGGGTCCAGCGCCGGAGCGGTCCCATCCCCCTACTACGCAGTCAAGCTCGCCGAGCACTACCCGGACGTGCCCGTTACGCAACTGGGTGATGGCGCAGGCGGGTATGGAAGGTCTCAAACACAAAGCGATAGCTGGGGCACTTTGCAGTACCTCACGCAGACGCCGGCATTTTCCCAACTGACGTCGGCTACGTTCGACTTTCAGCAGCTGTATATTGCCGCCGGCAAGGCCTACCCCGAGTTTCGCCTGGCCCGCTACGACGCGGAAGAAGATGGGACCCAAAGGTTGTTTCTGTCCCTCGCAGGCCTGCCCGTAAGTAGCCTCCGTCCATCGCTTGACGCCAACAACGCTGAAATCCGCGCGGAAGCAACCAGTTTCAGGGCGTATATCGACTGCGGGACCAGCCACACCATTCTCGGCTATCCGCGGTTCTATACTGCCTCCGTGTGTGGGACCATCTTTCGGGACTGGGTCGCCGACCACGCTGAACGCAAGTCCATCCAGGACCGTTCCTGCGGGAACTGCCAATAGTTAAGGAAACCGGATGAGCAAGTTTGCCAAAATCGCGTTGATTGGCGCCCTGGTGGGAGCGTGCACTTCGGCCGTTGCGGGCGAAATACATACGGAAATTTACGGCGAGGGAGCCACCGGCGAAGGCTCGAAAGTCCTCTACTGGGACATCTACGCCGCCGCGGCCCCAAGCGAAGGACAAGCGCTGATTCTGCTGCACGGCGGCGGCTGCCGGCGCGGATCGCGAACCGACCCGCATCTGGTTGAACTGGCCCAGCAGCTGGCGTTGGACGGCATCACCGTTGTAAGCCCCGACTATCGTTTGCTTGCCGACAATCCCGCGCCGGAACCGGGCTCCATAGCGAGCATGGCGGAAGCGGCCACGGATATCTGGCTTCCCCGCATTAAGGCGAGTGGCAACAGCGGGGAGGCTGCGCAAGAAATCCTGCAAAGTCGCGTCAACGCCTGCGCAGCAGTGGCTGAAGACGCCCTGATGGCATGGCGCGCCCTTCGCAACCGGGCGCCGGAGCTTGGATTGGACCCCGGCCGCATCGCCCTTGGCGGCTCATCGGCCGGCGCAATCGCTTCTCTTGTCGCGGCCTACGAACTGGCCTCGGACGATGAACGCCCGTGGGCTGTCATTTCCCTGTGGGGAGCAGCTCCCGGACTCCCCTTCACCCACGGAGGCCCACCAATGTGGGCGCTTCATGGTGCGGAAGATTCCATAGTGACATTGGCAACGGCAACGACTACTGCGAACCGGGCACGCCAGGCCAACGTTTGGGTCACGCTTAATGTGCAGCAGGAAGCAGGCCACGGTTGGAACGAGGTGGACCTGCTTGAAACCGGGCCCGACGGCAGGACGCACTATCAATCATTGCTCGACTTTCTGCGGATGTGAGCTGTCGTTCTGCAGAGCCTTTTGCCGGAGGGCAACTTGGGAGCCGATGTCAACGGCGACGAAAATGCCGCAACTTGCAAAACGCGATATGAAGTACTGCGGCTGCCAGGAAGGAGTCGCACGACGGTATCCGCGTTAGCAACACCCATCCATTGGTGGTGAGTGCGCCAATTCCCGCGGCGATCAGCCACGCGGAAAATGCGGCGTGATTGGCGCCGCTCAACAATTGTGGTTCTTCTCTCTCGTAGATCGCCCTGCCTTGAATGACAAAATAATCCGCCAGGTAAATACCCGCAATAGGCGGAATCGCTACGCCAAGCACCAGCAGGAACGGCAGGAAGATATCGGAGATTCCGGCCACGGCAACCAGAGTCCCAATGAAACCCGCAGCCACCGTCAGTTTCCACTTCGCAGACCTTTCGAATATTGCGGCCAGGCCCAATGACATGGAGTACAGGTTGTTTGCATTACTTGTCCAAGTCGCAAAGACGATCACAAAGAGCGCCGGCAGGCCCAGGCCAAGCTTCAGCATGATCTCGACTACATCTGCTTGCTTTGTAGCAAGGCTTGGGATTGCCGCGGCGCCCAATATCAATGGCAATCCCAGGGCCAGGGCCACAACGACCGCAAACACGCCGTGACGTACCGACCTCGCGTACCGGCACAAGTCGGGCACCAATACAACGCCCACGATGTAGGTACCCGTAACCATGGAAATCGACACACCAAGACTCGTGTCGCCTAAGTCCACTCCAACAGGCATACTCATGCCCTCCAGCGACCGCATCACAGCGACTGCAAGGAACACCACCAGCAAGGGAACAGCAAATAAGGACAGCCGATCCAGCGCTTTGAATCCGAATACGGTAATGGCAACCATTAAGACGCTACCAAAGATAGTTCCAGCGGAAAAACTTAGAGGCCGTCCGTAGAAATCCAGCGCCGCACTCCCAAGCGCTTGACCGAAAAGCGCGGCGGTCACGCCGTACCAGCCGAACAGCGTCAGCACCAGCAGCCCGCTCACAAACTTTGCACCCAAGCGCCCGAAGGAGAATTCCAAAATCTTGTAGGTGGAAAGCCTGGCCCGCGCCGCTACGACCGAAGTCGCCACGCCGATAAGCGCCAGAATCAGGCCGCCCGCCAGGAAGGCCATCAGCGCATTGCGCAAACCCAGCGCCAGCCCCAATCTTGACCCGGTCAACATGAGCGGCAAGGTAATCGCAAAGCCGACGATTACCATGGCAATGCGCACCCCGCTTACACCGGCTTCTTGCGGCACGGGGCTGCGTGAGTAATCGTCCGTCAGGCGTTCAAGATTCGCCATCCCCACTACCTGCGCAAGTCCGGAAAAGGCTGATATATCGCATCAAGCGAAAAAGCGGAAGGACCAAAAACCGCAAGAGCCTCGGGCGTCGTCATCCGGCCGGGAACCGTTACCCCAACTACCTTTACGCGTTGACCATACTTGACCTGCTCCGTGGTAACGGGGTCCGCCGTTTCTCGGTCCAGCACGACGATCAGATCCGGCACGATCGCTACCGGACGCCGGTCTTTCAACGCCACAATGTTCTCATTTTGGAATTGAACTTCAAATTTTCCCTCGTCACCGTTCATGCTGCGCAATTTCACCGAACCCACGTTGAACCCACCCTCGGTTCTTCGCACCACGTCCACCACTTTACCCTCAAATAAAACGTCACAATGCCGCTTTGGCAGGCACCTTTCCAGGGCCGCAAACAGCGAGTCGAACGGATCGCGACCAGTGGAGCGCGCCAAGCCGATACTTCGCCCGATTTCAAGAGCCAAGCTGAGCGTGCCGGGCAGGCTCGTGCGTTTGACATCGGCGCCCGACATGGGATAGAGCGCGATATGGGCCATGCCGCCCATTTGCGTGACTACACTCCGCGCCAGTTTCTCGCACTGTTTGTTTTCATCGGAGTGAACCACAACGATATCCCCGCGCTCGTTGGTAACCACCGCTGGAGAAAGAGAACAACCGTAAACGCCGAAAGTCGCCATCTGAATTTCCGGAAAAGCCCGCCCCATGCCGTCAGCGTTGACGACCGGCAAATCAAGCTTGCCTGCCAGAACCAAGGGTATCGTGGCATTGATTCCACCGATCTCCAGGGGGATTACGGCCGATGCCCTGCGGCCGGCATGCTCTTCGAGCGTCCGCAGAGCAAGTTCGAGGGCGGCGATGCTAGGAAGCTTTTCGGTCATTACCGTTGGCGCTCCCATACAGGCTACCGATGGAACAAAATCATCGTCGGTCAACTCCTCAGGGGACACGATGCGCAAGGCGCCGCTATGTTCCATTTGCTGCTCAAGCATCAGGTGGCCAACATACGGATCACCCCCACCGCCCGCGCCTAGAAACGCCGCTCCGCGAACAAAGTCGCGCAAATCTTGGATGCCCAAGACGAGCCGGCCAGCACTATTCGACACAGGCGCCTGCCGACAAACCCTCAGCCGACGAGCTTGGCCTGAAGCCGCGCCGTGCCGGCGGCCCTTTCGCTAACCGCCTTGATTCGAACCCTGGCCGCGTCGTTTCCACTATAGGACAATGGAACCTCTTCTATCTCAACGATTTCAACCTTTCCCGCATCGCCTCCGGCCTCTACCACTCGTTGCGCCGCCTCTCGCCTAATGTCCTTGAGGCGCTGTCCGCGCTCTTCGCTCCAATGCACGTATACCCGATCAATCAGGCTTCCAACCTGGGCCATTGCCGCCCCGATTGCGTTCGCCTCTCCGGCGTGTTCGGGAACTACAACCCGATTCACACCGCGCAAGTCACCCGAGACCAACGTGGCTCCGCCGCCGACCAATACGACCGGGACGTTGCCGGCCGATAGCTTTACGGTATCGATAACGTCCTCAATCATCCGGTTCATGCGGGCGAGGGCTGCGTCGATCAGCACCGGCTTCAAGCTTCTCACCCGCGACCGGTCACCAATATCCCTGAGTCCCGCCGCCACCACAATATCGGTCGCGGTGAGCGTGTCGCCTCCAAAAACCCTGGCTTTTTCAGTCAATTGAAAGCCCACCGAAGCGGGCCCGATGCGCAACTCGGGTGCTTGGGTCACCAGGCTTCCCCCACCCAGGCCAATGGAAACCACGTCCGGCATCCGGAAATTGGTGCGCACGCCGCCTATATCAGCCGGCAACGTCGATTCCCTCGGATATCCCTTGACCAAGGCCCCGACATCCGTGGTAGTGCCCCCTATGTCCACGACGATTCCGTTCCGGATACCTGAAAGATAGGCGGCACCTCGAATACTGTTGCTGGGACCGGAAGCGAACGTCAGCACAGGAAAGCGTTCGGCGTAAGCCGCGTTCATCAGCGTCCCGTCATTCTGACTCAGACAGAACGGCGCAGCGAACCCAAGACTGACCAGAGCTTCGCGAATGCCCCCGATAACCTGTTTTGACAGCAGCATCATGGACGCATTCATAATGGTGGCATTCTCGCGCTCGACCAGACCGATGCGTCCAATGTCACCCGACAGGGTAATCGCAGCGTCAGGTACTTCCTCGCGAACGATCTCCGCCGCCCTCCGCTCCATGCTGCTATTGATGGGAGAGCACACGGATGAAATCGCTATAGCTGGCAGGCCTGCCGCCTTGTTTTTCCGGGCGGCGGCGCGCACGGCCGTTTCATCAAAGGGCGCAATTTCTCGCCCATCAAATTCGTACCCCCCCGGCACGAGGTAGGTGCTGTCACCCAGGCAGCTGCGGAGTTCCGGCGGCCACCCGGACATTGGCGCCAAGTCGCTTGATGCCGGAAGGCACAGCCGAATGATTCCTACTTTATTGAGCCCCTTTCGCTCAACAAATGCATTCGTGAAATGCGTGGTGCCGATGACAATCGTTTCGATCGCGTTCCTCGGCGCGGAAACTGCCTCCAACACCCTTCGGATAGCACCAACAATCCCACTCGAAACGTCCGCGGTGGTCGGAGCCTTCACGGATGCCAATACTTTGCCGTGCTGGACTAGCGCAGCATCGGTATTGGTGCCGCCAACATCCACTCCCAATTGCACGTGCACAACTCTGTCCGAAACAACTACCCAAAGTATGCTGGGTTGTTGCGGGCATCCAACTATGCGAGTGGCTAGTAAAGCTCAAAATATGGCCAGTGCAACAATCCCCTCGATTGCAAGATCTATCTGGCCGGCCAAACGCCTACAGGATGTTCTTTTCTCTGGCTACCGCAACGGCCATGGTTCGGTTGCCCACTCCCAACTTCCGGTAGATATTGCTCAAATGAAACTTGACGGTAGCAACCGAGATTTCCAGGTTGCGGGCAATCACCTTGTTGGCGTTACCACGGGCGGCTTCATCCAGAACCGCCAACTCCTTTTTCGTAAGAATGCCGGACGTACGATTGGATGCAGCAAGACCCAACGGATCCTTGACCCGGGCAATAAGTCTCGCCACGAAGGTCACGGTGCCTTTTCTCATTGATGACACGCCGACATGCCGTACGAAAGACCCCAGCATGCGCGCCATGAACTTTCCCTCGCGCGCGAATACTTGCCGGTAGCCCTCCGTTACAGCAATATGCAAGGCCTTGCGCAAAGATCCGGCACACCGCTCTTGCTTTCCCAGCTCATGCTCCGCCATCGCCAACATCAGGGCTATTTCCATCTCCGCCCTTCGCCGTCGATGGCGCTCGGCATCGGCAAGATACTCGGCCAAAATCCTCGCCGCCTTTGCGCTTTCTCCCTTGTAGATTGCCAAGCGGGACAACACAATCGCCTTGCGCACACGGTCACGCCATCCATCGGCGGCAAGATCAGGATCAGACTCAATCGACAGGCGATAGCGCTGTGCGAGTTGCACTGCCTTATTCAGACGACCATCGATCGTCAATACCTCTATTTTCAGCAAGGTAAGGGCTTGCCCAAGGCGCGGAAGCCCGCGGCTACGGGCGATCTGCTGCGCCCGGTCTATTCCTTGCGAGGCTCCTTCAAATCCATCATGCAAATAGGAAAGTTCAATGGCCGCAGCGTATCCCTGAACGAAGATTTCCACCCATCCTTCGGCTTTCTCGGCAGCCTTCAGGGCATCGAATATCTGTTCGGACGCTCGGCCAATCCTGTTCTGCTCGAGCAGCACCACACTTTCGACGATGCGCACAATGCTAATCAGCCCACGGTCGCTTGCAAAATTCGCACTAGCCTGCCCGGAGGCCTTCGCAATAGACTCTGCGGACTTGCGCAAACTTCCGTCGAGAAGGCTGACGAGGGCCCGATGCAATAGCATCCACACCTGTCCATAGTCCGAGCCGACCTGCCGGTAGTGAAACATCGCCTGATCGGTTACGGCTATCGCTTTTCGCAGATTTCCCTTCCGCGTGTACATCACACAAAGCAGATTGTTCACCCAACCCTGAAACCAGTGATCTACGGCGGAGACGTCCTGGGCCATGGATTCGATTCTTTCGATACCCGCCTGACCGAAATCTCTGTCCTCATACACCTCCGTGAGCATCAGGCCAACAAACAGCGATTCTTTTTCCGTGTGAGAATTGGGCTTAAGAGTGTTTCCGGGCCCGTCCTCCCGGCCATCCATGTATTGGTCGTATTGGCGCCGCGCAATTCCTACCTTCCCCTGTTTCGCCAGCAGCCAGATCCTGGCGAGATGAAGCCGAGGGCGCGCGTAAATTTCCGTGCCGGACAAGTGCTGCAACACCCGGCGCAAAACGGGCATCCCCCAGGTCAAACCGATCCGCACCGCGCCGGCAGATTCAATGATCGCGGCTACCCGGCTCATTAATCCCGCCTGCGAAGCATGCACGACGGCCTGTTCAATGTCGCCATGGTCTTCAAACCATTCGCTGGCCCGAAGGTTCAGATCGCTGATGCGCTCACGGCCACAGCGTGCCAAGCGGTCCTGCAAGGTCTCCCGAAACAACTGGTGATAGCGAAACCACCCGCCCTTGCCTCCAATCGGCGAAATGAGCGCGTCAAAAGGGTCCAGATTTCCAATCAGTGACCAGCAATCACTCCGCCCTGTAACAAAATTGGCAATATCTCCATTCACGCGCTCCAGGATGGACGTCTCGGTAATCATGCCGGCTACTTCATCCGGAAGCTGCTTAAGAATTTCACCGCTCAAGTATTCGGTGATTCCCGCGGCATTCGCATCAATCCTGCCGGGCGGACCAACGCCGACGTTTCGCTCGCGCAGCCAGAGTTTGACCAGCTGCAGCGCCATGGGCCATCCGCCCGATTGGTGGAATATGTCTTCCGCAACCGGCTCGAGATCCTCGCCGGCAAACAGTTCGGAGCATTCCGCTTGGGAAAACCGAAGCGATACCGCGTCAATTGATGCGAGCAGCCCCTGACACTTGAAGTATGGCAAGGATAAGGCGGGTCTTGCCCGGCTGCTTATGACCAGCGTGGCTGGCGGCCTTAAGGACTTCACAACCTCATCGAGAATCCGGTTGTTGGCCTCCGACTCGGCAAGATGATAGTCGTCAATAACAAGCACCAGCCGACCCTTATCGGAAACCAGCAAGGCAAGAAGCTTATCGATGTCAGCCTGTAGGCTGCGCTCTTGAAACGACCTATCCGCCAGACTGTCCAGCGGAAAGGAGTTCCCGCAGGCTGCGGCGATGGCGCACTGCAAGTGATATACGAAACGGTACGGATCAACGTCTTCCTTACCGGCGCTCAACCAGCTCACAATCGCCGACGTCGTCTTGAGGCGGCTTATCCACTGATAAAGGACTGTGGTCTTGCCGAAACCCGCTGGCGCATGGACCAGCACGAGCCTCCTTTCAGCGGGGCCGTTAAGCGCGGAAATAAGCCGAGGGCGTTCGACGAGCCCAATGCTGTATTGGGGCGGGCGAAGATGAGACGACAGATAAAAGCCGTCCAGATCACCGCTGGCTCCGCTTTGCAGCGGCCTTTTCGACATGCTGCTAAGAGTACACGTCCGGCCTGTAGGATGCACGCCTCACCAGCTGGGGAAAAGCGCCGCGCCGCCACCCCGCACATTGGCCAGTCTGCATCCTGGCCGATACTGGCTGGCAATCTGTTTCAGAATCCAAGCCGAATGTCTACTCCGAATGTTCTCGGACGGTTGGGAAGGTAATTTCCCTGACTACCGGAATAGGCGTAGTTCGAGTAATTCCTCTCGTCTGTCAGATTGCGCCCGAACAGCACGACTTCCCACTTCTCCCCGCGGACTCCCAGGCGCAGGTCCATATAGCCGCTGGCGCCAGCGTTCTCGATGAAGTTTTCGGTGTCGAAATACATCTTGTCCACGTACCGGTAGCCGGCCCGAGCAAAAACTACGCGACCGTCAGCCGTCGGGCGCTCGTAGGTCAATGCCAGGTTGAAACTTGCCTCCGGCGTATCGGGAAGCGTATTGCCCCTGTTGTTCACAGTCAGCGCGACCTCGCCCGTAGTGAAGTCGCGGTAATTGGTAATCTCATCGGAAGTTATTTCGGCGTTCATGAGCCCGACGCTCAAATCCGCGCTCAGGAACTCGCTCAATAGTGCGCGGAATTCGACTTCGACACCGGTGACCCGCGCTTCTCCGAAGGTAGCCATGCTCTGCAGCGCCGCTCCATAGAAATAGTGGTGCCTGTTATCTACGGCGCTCCGGAAAATGCCGGCATTGAGCAATGCTCGGTTTTTCCAGAAATTGCTCTTCATCCCAACCTCCATCGTGTCGGCAATTTCCGGCTCAATAAAGCGGGGCAGGCCACCGGCGTAGGCCGAAGTGGGGTTGGGGACTCCGGACCGGAATCCGCGCGCGAGATCCACATAAACCAGAAGGTTGTCTCTTGCAGCGTACGCCAGATTGAGTTTCGGTTGAAACTTGCCGAAGGATGCTGAAGCGCTTGCGTTCGGAAGACCGATCAGGTTCGGGTCCTCGCCTACGTAACTCGTGTCGATATCGACCTCGTCCCAGCGAGCCGCAGCCGTCAACACCAGCCTGTCGGTAAGGTCATAGTTGGTACTTAGAAACACCCCGATTGCATCGCTGTCAAACAGGTCGCGGGTATCGGTAAGAACGGCGTTCCCCTCCTGCGCCATGCTCTGGGCAATGGAACGCGGGCCGACGGTGAAGTCCCCCAGGATGACCAAAACCTGATTGAATATCTCGCGTTGCTGGTAGAAGGCGCCACCCACCCAGCGGAAGCGCTTTGTGGGATCGGAAGCGAAGCGGAACTCCTGATTGAATACCTGAACGTCAAAGCGCACATCCTGAATCAGGACATCACCGGGCTGAAAATCAAGATCGCCGTAATCGAACTGCGTACTATCGTTGTATCCTGTCACGGACGTAAATACGCCGTTTTTGAATTCATAGTCCACTTTTGCGGACGCTGTAACAATGTCTCTTTCTTCCTCGGTCTGAATGTTGCTGTGGTTCTTGAAGGTCGCGACGGAGATATCGCTTCCCAGGCGCCCCAAGGGGCCCCCGAAGAGACTGTCTATCTCGGCAACAGGATCCGGAAGGAGCGGGAAAGACTCATAAAATGAAGCTCCTGCGGAGGTCTCGGTGACGGAAGCGCGAAGATCAATGCTTAGTTTCTCCAGATCGAAGAACAAGCCGCCACGAATCACCGCTTCGTCCAGGAAATCGAGCAAATCGCCGGTAAGGCTGTTGTGAATGTAGCCGTCCCTTTTCTGGTATACACCTGCAAGGCGGTAATAGACTCGGTCGTTGGTAACCGGACCGGACAAGCTTCCCACAAGCCGCCATGCGTCCTTGTTCGCGACCCGAAACTTGGCGAAGCCTTCACGCTCATTTGTGGGTGGTCTGGTAATGATGTTAATCGCGCCCGCGATCGCGCCCGCCCCATACAGCGCACCCTGCGGCCCTTTGAGCACTTCAATGCGCTCAATGTCAAACAGATCCTGATTAATAAAATCCTGCGCCGGGGCCTGCACTCCGTCGAAATTCACGACCACCGGGGAGTCGCCCTGCTGGGGCGCCGCCAGACCCCTGGCGGAAAGATTGACTACCCCCATCCGATAGGACTGCCGCAGAACAAGGTTGGGTGTAAGGTCCGCCACGTCCTTGATCCGCGTTATTCCGGCATCCTCAATCAGCGAAGCGGAAAAGACCGTAATCGACTCCGGCACATCCTGCACGCTTTCGGTGCGTTTCCTGGCAGTGACCAGAATTTCTTCCAGCACCGCTTCCTGCCCTGACGCTGGCCCCATTACCGGCAGGCAAATTACCGCCGCCACGACTGCCGCAGGTGTTAGCCTATGCCGCCGAAACCCCCAAACCCATTCACTGAACAACTTTTGGCTCATGGTCGTTCGATCCCCGGTAACACAATCTGTGATGATCGCTACTGTGAATAGCAGTATGCGGCGGGAGGACTTCGAAACAACTCTGCTGACGGCTAGTGTGCAAGAAAATTTGGCTAGGTTAGTCCCTTAGTTGCCGCACACGGGCCTGTGCGGCATGATCCAGGGAACGCGTACATCGGGTTTGAATCATTCACAAACCCCATTTCCGAAAGGCATGCAATCATGGTGAACAAGCACCACACCGACTTCAAAACTGTAATCGAGTGCCGCCGCAGCACCCGCAAGTTCCTGCCCGGACGCGCCGTTGGGCGCGAGGTGCTCGACCGCATCGTGGAATGCGGACGCTGGGCGCCTTCGGGCGCCAACAGCCAATGCTGGGACTTTATCGTGATCGAAGACCCCAAGATGCGCGAAGCTGTCCGGCAGGTGTTCCTTCACCAGGCCCAGCGCCTGATCGATCACGCCAAGGGCTTCCCGGCGGTCGGGAAGGAATATCTGAAGAACACCGTCGCAATCATCATCGTGCTTGGCGACCCACGCTGGAAGGTCTGCTTCCCGCAACCGACCAGCCCGGACTGGGAACGGGAGTATCAGGACAACAACGAAGCCATCTTCCTCTGTTCGCTCGGCGCCGCGATCCAGAACATTCAGTTGGGCGTAACTGCCGAAGGGCTCACGTCCGCCTGGCTGTCCGGCGGAGGGGAAGACAGCATCAACCGCGAACTGGCCGCCCTGCTCGGCTATCCGCCCTGGATGAAAGCCTACGGCACCATCCCCATCGGCTACCCGGTCAAGAGCCAGTACCGCCGCTACCGCCGTCCGCTGGACCAGGTGTGCCACTGGAATCGCTATGAGCCCACCAAGTACCGCCCGCATGCGATGGTTGACTTCTACGAAAGCACAATCCGGCCGTTCACCATGTACCGCGACCGCGAGGACTTGCGCGACTGGCCCGACTCCCAGAGTCGATTGGGAGATTGGACGGAGGCCTTTACGACGGCCCACCCAAACCCTATGGGCGAACTGGAGGAAGAAGCGGATTTCTCCAAACCCCGGACAACGGGCCCGGCCACCAAGGCTCGCCGGCGAGGATGACCGGCCGGCCTGAAACGCATACCATTTGCTTGCGCCCTAAATGAGGATCCGAAGTTGCCATGGCCCTGCTCTACCACAACCCACGCTGTTCCAAATCGCGCGCCGCGCTGGCTCTTTTGCAAGAACGGGACGCGGATTTCGAAGTGGTGCGCTATCTCGAAACCCCACCCGATGAAGCCACGCTGCGCGACCTCCTGGGCAAGCTCGGCATGACGCCGCTCGAACTCATGCGGCGCTCGGAGTCCACGTACCGCGAACTCTCACTGAAGGACGCGGATGTCTCAGACGAAGACCGCATCCACGCCATGGCGGCGCATCCCATTCTCATCGAGCGTCCCATCTTCATTGCAGGCGCCAAGGCGGTTGTAGGTAGACCGCCCGAGCGGGTGCTGGAGCTCTTGCGGCCTCGCGGTTGAGAACGAACATCCTTACCACCACGCGGCGACCACTCGCCGCAATCCGGCCTGCCCTGGCGGCCGGTATTGCCCTCGTCCTTTTATCCGGATGCGTCACCCAAATCCGCCCGCAACTGGAGGAGTCCATCGCGGCCAGGAAGGTGGAAAGCCGCCACGGTTGGGAAGACGCACTCTTGGACGGCAAGCCGCTGATCAAGAACTTACAGATGCGAACCGCCGTTCTGTTTCGCAACTTCGATTCCGTCACTGCGGAGACCGACGGAGATACATTCACGATTGACGCATATACAAAGCAGGCGCGAGCGGGCTCCGGCTCGGCCGTGCCCATTGCGAAAGACGGCTATTTCCTGACCGCAGGGCATGTCGTCAGACACTCGCCATCCTTGACTTTGCTCGTGTTTCTGCCGCAGGAAAACGCCCAGCCACTTACCAGGAAATCACCCGCGCGAATTGTCTGGATGCCTGACAATCTGGGGCGCGGACCGGACATCGCTGTCGTCCACGCGGATTTGGGCCCACTGAAGCCGTTCTCGGTCGCCGACAAGCTCCCGCAAGTCGAAACTCCAATCGTTACTGCCGGCTGGCCGTTCGGCTTCTACCATTTATTTCCCGGAAGTTCACCCGTGGCGGCGGGACGCATTCTGTCCTTGAGCACGAAGGACGCCCGCGGATCCTCGCCTGCGTACCTGACCGTTCATCACGATGCCCCGCTGGTTTCGGGCGACAGCGGGGGACCGGTTGTTGATCGCGACGGCAACCTTATTGGCGTCAATTACTCCTTCGATTTTTCCTTCTGGCAAGGCCTCGCCATTGCACTCGGTCGTGCCCCTCCACCAGCTGACACGCTGGATTACTTTGCCAGCGCGATCATGCCCGACCCGGACTGGCTGCGCGAAGTCATCCAGCGTGACCGCGAGCGCACGCCCGACTCGCCCGTCAAGCCGGCGCGCTGATCACTTCCTGCGAAAGTTCCAGCGATGCTGCCGCGGCGATTGCCGCTCGCGAACAGGCTGGAGTGGTAGACTCGGATCGGGCTTTGCTTAAGCGTGGCGCGGTTATCGCTCGGCCACCTGCAAGCACATGTAACTATGGAGTGAAGCGGCGTTGCCGCTTTGCGGAGAATTGATCATGACGGCTTACAACACAACAAAGACTGGAGGCCCGTTGCTCCTCACCCTCGCGGCCACGCTGCTGTTCGCCGTTTCCGCCTGCGAGGTGGCCGACAAAGCAGACGAAGACACCCAAGGCGATGCCCGCGAGCGGGTTGAGCAACACAACTGGAAGCTGGTCCAGGCGTATATGGACCTGGACCGGGCGTGGCATGTGCGGGATAGCGAGATTAGCCGGTCGGACGCCTCGTCGGACGAAAAGGAACGGCGGCGCACCGAGGAGCGCGGCGAGCATCCCGACATCGTGCTGGCCGTGACCGCGGCCCGGGCGCTGGCCGACAGCGGGGGAGAGCATGCGGTCGACGCCGCGAGTTTCCTCATAGAACATACGCAGGGCCTCTCGCCTACCGCGGCAAGCGACGTAGAGTTTGCCAATACCGCGCTCCGGAGTATGGCCGGCGCGGACTGGTCAGTCGTGGAAACATACAAGGACGACTTCAAGGCGTGGAAAGAGGACGACGAGGCGCGCAGGGAGGCATTCAGGTCTGCCGACAATGAGGGGAAACCGTTCACATTCGGCCAGCCTCCGAAGTCACTGCTAGCCACGGCGGCGGCACAGGCTATCCTCGACGCCGGCCCTGACCATGAGAAGGCCCGCGAAGCGGCCGAGTTCCTTATCGACCCGACTACACGGAACCCATTCGGCATGCTCAAGGCTGCGCAAGCCTTGGCCGACAACTTTCCGGATTTTGAGGAATGGCCGGACCTGCTGTTGAATTTGGACAACGCCCGACCCAGCGGAAAGTCCGAGCCCTTCGACGAGTTCCTGGCGGACATGGCGTCGAGCGCTGACGCTCAAGTGGTCCGCGCCACGGCGCGTTACTTCGGGGCAAAGGGGTTGATGGAAGCCGTGAACCAGCCGTCCATGGATCCGGCGGAGCGGGAATCGCGTCGCGAGCGAGCCCTGGAGCTGGCGGCAGGCTTGAGCGCCGACGTTGCAGACGAAGAGTTCGTGAAGAAGGCCATGGTCGACGGCGAGCAGGTGAGTAGAACGCTCGCCGATGCGGAAGCCTCACTCGTCCACGGTATTCGCCACACCGTGGTGGGCGCGACGGTTGCGGACGAGGCGGGTAAACGCCTGGACGGAACCGAGGACAATCTTTCCGCGTACGGCGGCAAAGTGGTTCTCATGGACTACTGGGCGACATGGTGCGGTCCGTGCATCGCGGGGCTGCCCAAACTGCGCGAACTGCAGGAGGGATACTCCAACAATCAATTCACGATTCTCGGCATAAGCGTGGATGCCGAAGTGGAGACGGTGACCGACTTTCTGGAAGACGAATCCATGCCCTGGGAACACTGGCATATCGGCGTCGACAGCGATTTCCAGATGTCGTGGCGTATTTCGGGATATCCGACCTATGTCGTGATCGACAAGGACGGCGTGATCGTTTTGCGCGGTCACGACCTGGATGCGGCGTCCAAGGCCATCGAGCAAGCGGTAAACGGCGAGGCGGCATAGAAAGCACAGCTGCCCGCAGGCAAAGGAACAGCGGCAAACCATGACCGCATGAATTGGGCGAAGATTCTCCCAGGAAAAAAAAACCTGGGAACGAGGGCTGGAAGCCCTCGTTCCCCGCGCGTTCCCCGCGCGTCAGCGCCGTCTTGCGCGTGACCGCTCAATCATGGGCGCGAGTTTTTCGTGATCCACATCGCGCTGGAAGAGTTTCTCGGTATAGACCAGGGCTGTCATGGGGGATTCAGCCCAATGGATATAGCGCCATCCTTCCGGTTTCTTGTGTAAGACCGCGCTAACCCGGACATTCTCTCCAATGGGGGGTTTGCCCCGTATTTTCATTTCGAAGTGCATGTGCCATGCGGCAATGGCGAGATCATCGGCGACCAGCTTCACTGCAATGTCATACATCTCCTCGCGCAGGCCTTCTACCGCCGGGCTTGGCCGTGGCGGATCGAGATAGGCCCGCAACGGCTCCCAGCCGATAAACCAGTCATCCTGCTCTTCGGCAAGATAGAAGGGCACTTCCTGATCGGGATCCCAAAGCTCCAGAACCGTCGAGAAATCCTGTGAGTTCCATCGTTCCGCGGTTTCGTGAATCACAGCCTTTACGGCGGCAATGTCGTCTAAGTCGGCAGCTTGAGCCGAGTCAATGGAGTGTTCAGCCATGGTCAGTCCCATCCCCAAAACAATGATCGCCCACAGTGACGCTAGCATAGTTGACGGCACAACTCCCTCCCTAATATTCCTCGTCGTATTCGATGAGATCGAAATGGGCGTTCATGTATCCGCCAACGGTGATCTTGACGAACAGAAACCCTTGCGTAGTGCACCACAAGTCCTCGGTAGGGTGATGGTCGAGCAGGAACCGGTAGTGATCGGTTTCGAATGTCCCGGCCGGGACCGTGATCTCTTCGCGCCCCAGGTATTCCAGGTCGAAATCCATGGTGCACAGGTTGGGCCCGGAGCATCCGTCATGCTCGCGGGAAGACATCAACACGCCACGGCACGGTTGCGGGTTCTCTCGCGAAGAGTGATCAAAGCGGGCGCAGTGGAGCATGTCGCAGGACACGGGATGCGCTCCGAAGGAGAGCGGTGGCGTCTTGAGATCCATGCGCTGGGTCAAGCGTCCGGTCGTTACATTCACCGCTTCACACTCGGCGCCGTCATCGGTAAAACGGAACCAGCCGCTGCCAAGAAACCTGCCGCTTTCATGCAACCGGACAAAACAGTCCAGCGGATGGTAATCGGGGTCCGTCGTGTAAATCGTTTCCCGTAGAACGGACCGGTCGGCGACAACACCGGGTTCGATTTCGCAATGGGCCCGAAGGGTGCGCTGGCCGTCTTCGTGGAAGGTGACCGACCACCATTCCCGACCGAATTCACGCCGTTCTCCTTCAGGATCAAAAATATAGGCGATCTTGCCGCGCACATTTCGATGGTTCATGTGAATGCTGTTTCCTCTGACAATGCCTTCCCTATGCCGGGGACAAGTAACCGACCTTCCCGCTAGAACGTTTACCGTTCAAATACGGTCCTACCGCCGATGATGGTGCGCAACACAGTTATGCCGTCGAGGTCCAGTGGAGGCACCTCCAGCGGATTGCGGTCCAGGACAATCGCATCGACCAGATCATCCTCGGAAAACTGCGGCAGCAGACGACTGACCCGACTCATGGCTGGTGGCTCCTCAAGAACCCCATTGGGTTCTCCCGAGACATCGTCCATGCGTATTTTGCCGCCGAAAGGCTGGGGAGTGTCACGGGTAACACCCGCCATCTCTATGGCCAGACTGTTGCCCACACCGAGATGCCCCGAAATATGACCGATATAAACGGGATGGTCGGTGGAGGCCCGGTCCAAGTCCCACCGGTTGGGGTGGCGCATCTCCGCCACCAAGGTATCGTCGTAACCAGCTCCCTTGAATCCATTCTCCCTTCGGCGTCTCTGCCGCACAAGACACCCACAGCGAACGCGAATAAAGGGACAGGTCTCATTTGATCGTTCCCCCGTTATCCGAGCCATTTTGGATGGGGAGACCCTCAGGGGTCACAGCATGCCGTCTCGATCAAATATTGGCGCCACTGATTTTGGCATCAAGGCAAGACTCCTAAGGTGTCACCTTGACTCGTTGTGTTTGCCTTAACTTGCCGTCCCATGCGCCGGCGAGAAACTGGACAATATCCGGGAGGACTTGCTCTGGGGCTTCGATATAGGGGTAGTGCCCAAGTCCTTCATATTTCTTGAGGAAGGTCGGGGCAGACGTCATCCAATGTTCAATGACATCCGCTTCCAGGTGCACGACGGTCGGGTTGGCCATGCCCCACATGATTAATGTCGGCGCTTGTATTTTGGAAAGGATGGTCTGGGGATCGCCGGTCTCAAAAAAGTACTTTGAGCGGGGCGTCGTTTCCGTGCGTCGGTTGACGTCGTACGCGAGATCAATCAACCAAGCCGGCGCGTCAGCGTCAGAAGGAAAATTCTGGTTAACCGAATACTCCCAGAACTCACGGGGTTTAACCGGCATATCTGCCCATTGTGCGGTATCTGAGCGCGCCCGGTTTGGGTCTGTCCGCGCTGTTCGAGGCATGCCGGCGGAATTGATGAGCACAAGTCGTGTGACGCGTTGGGGGAATTGCGCCGCGTAACGGAATCCTACGCTACCTCCGCTGGACGTCGCGATCAGGGCAAATTGATCGAGATTGAGTTTCTCAACGAGTCCGCCAACAATCTCCACATTGCGCTCAATCAGGTTTAACTTGCCGCCCGGTGGTTGTTTGGTCTCCGGCCCGCTTAATCCCACATTCGGAAAATCGAATCGAATGACCCTGTAGTTGGTTCTAAGTTCTTCCGCCACCTGATCCCAGGTCACAAGATTGAACCACGAGGCGTGAAGCAGCACGACTACCGGGCCTTGCCCTTCATCGCGGTAGTGAATATCGGCGCCGTCGATGGTCATGAACCGGGTACCGTCATCGGCGTATTTTTTCCGAAGATCGTCCAAGCTGATCTGCGAAGGGTCTTGCGCAACCGCCGTAAAAGACACGGCGATCAATGCAATGGCGAGAGCAAGGTGTTTCATGGGTGTCACCGGCGCTGGTAGTAGTGCAATTCTAGGGGACACCCTCACCCTCCGTCAGACCCGCGACCAACAAACGCACCTTGCTGTGAAAGAGAAAAGGGGCTAAGGGATAGATAGGCAGTTGGGATCGCGCGAGAAAATTGCAAGATATAGCTCTCTGGGGCAGTCCTTCTTAAGGACTAGCAAGAAAGACTTGTAGTGATACCACAAGATATACTTGAAAAAATGCCACACAATATACTTGCAAGGACACCAAGAGATATGCTGAAAGAATTGCCAAACAGTATACGTGGCACTATGCTGCAAGATGCATTTGAAGGGATGCTACATAATATACTTGCACTGATACCACAAGATATACTTGAAAGAATGCCAAAAAACATACTCTTTTCTGTGCATTTTGCCCGCCTGGAATCCAGTTAATTCCTTACTTGAGCAATTCCATGGTTTCACCAAATGAAAAACTGGCTGCCTCGCTGACCATCTTGCGGGATCAGCAGGGAACGGACCGGCATGTTTTCCGGTCCGAAGAGTTTGATCGCGAGCACCGCGAGCGGCTGGTGCGCAACGGTTTTCTGCACCCGATAATTCAGGGATGGCTCATGCTTAGCGACCCCGCCACGCCTCCGAACGATACAACACCCTGGTACGCCTCGTTTTGGGAGTTCTGCACGCGCTATGGAGCCCACCGCTTCACAGACCAATGGCACCTTTCATCGGAGCAGTCCCTGCTGCTACATGCCGAAAACACGGCGGTGCCCAAGCAGGTCATAATGCATGCCACGCAAGGCGCCAACAACCGAATAGAGCTACCGTTCGGGACCTCGCTCTTCGATTTAAAGACGGCGCAGATGCAGCCCGCAGGAGACTTGTGCGAGAAGAACGGGGTTCGGCTGTTCACACCCGAGGCCGCCTTGGTGCGAGTGCCGACTGCATTCTTTAGAGATTGTCCGGTCGAGGCACAGACGGTGCTTGCGGGAATACAGACGACTTCCGCAATACTCCACCGCCTCTTGGCTGGCTCCAATCCGGTGATCGCTGGCCGCCTGGCGGGCGCGTTTCGACACATCGGTAGACAGAACATTGCCGACGAAATTGCGCGCGCGATGCGTCAGACCGAGCACCGGTTGCGGGAAAGCAATCCGTTTGCTGCGAAGGACGCGGGCGGGGCCGATCTCAAGACGCTTGCAGGCGTTGCCGGCGCACCAGCAATTGCCCTTCGTCTGCAGGCGTTATGGGAAGCGGCGCGCGAGCCTATATTGGCCTCGTTTCCAAAGCCCCCGGGGCTTCCAAGGGACGAGGAAACCCAACTCCAGCACATCAAGCACATGCAGGACGTGTATGTGGAAGACGCCTATCACTCGCTGTCTATCGAGGGGTACCGAGTAACGCCGGAATTGGTGCAACGGGTTCGTTCGGGCAGTTGGAATCCAGAGGGGGTGGAGTCCGACCGCTTGGATCGGAATGCCTTGGCAGCGCGGGGCTACTGGCAGGCCTTCCAAGCAGTGCAAGAAACAGCGCGCCGGATCCTTACGGGCGCACGGGCGGGAGTTCAGTTCAAGAGCGATCATGCCCTGTGGCACCTGCAACTCTTTCAGCCATTCGTGGCTGCCGGTGTGTTTGAGCCGGCCAGCTTGGCAGGCTACCGCAATCAGGCTGTATTCCTGCAAGGATCACGCCATGTGCCGCCGCGCTCGGAAATCGTACCCGAGGCGATGATGGAATTGTTCAAGCTGCTTGAGGAAGAACCCGAGCCTGCCGTGCGGGCGACGGCCGGACACTGGTTGTTCGGTTACATCCATCCCTATCCGGACGGCAACGGCCGCTTGGCGCGGTTCCTCATGAACGGAATGCTGGCGTCCGGCGGATACCCTTGGACGGTGATCCGCACGGAGGAAAGACAAGCCTACCTGGCCGCATTGGAAGCAGCCAGCGTAGAGCAGCAATTTCAGCCGTACGCAGATTTCATGGCGAGTATGATCCAAAAAGGAATGAAGGCGATGCTGCGCTGAGCCAACAATCTCCGCGAGGACTTCGGTTGATCGGGAAGGAGGCAGAAGCGCCAATGCCTCACCTCATTCCGAGCAACGGTGGAGGCAGCGGAGTTGCAATAGATTGTATCTTATTGTTTTATAAACGTTTTTTGTCTACCTCGAATTGTCTTCCCCACATTTGTTCCAACGCGGGTGACTGGCGCCAGGCGGTTCTTACAAAATCCGAACGAGCGACACTTGTCGGGTCGGTCCAAGAATGCCCGAAAAGACCCAATTGCGGAAAATTTCAGAAATCGCATCACTCGTGGGCAAGGATAAGGGGAGACCCTCACATTCATTGCTCACTCCTTCTTACTTGGCCCTGAATAGAAAGGCCAGAAGAAGATGTACATCAAAGCGCGAATAACACGCATCATGTCAATTTCCCCATATGTTGTAACACTGCTTGAAACTCCAATACCGGTAGCTACGATATCCCTTTTGGCCTAATCCCCACAGGCCGCAATTGACCGTTCCTCCTTAATGCGAGCCATTTTGGATGGGGAGACCCTCAGACCAAAAAGGGCAACTGCAATACCGGACAGATCATTTGTTGCAATTACGGAAACTTCATTTGTTCCTGACATCCCGACTTGAAATAATGGTCTTTTTGCATGACAATGTAATACAAGGTTCCAATCACTCAGGTTGACTAGCATGGCCAATCAACTCGTTCAGGCGCGCGTCAACAAGGACGTCAAGGAAGAGGCTTCCGTAGTCTTGGCCGCTATAGGCCTGACTGTCTCCGACGCCGTTCGACTTCTGCTAACGCGGGTCGCGAGAGAGAAAGCGCTGCCATTCGCGCCGCTCATCCCCAATGCCGAAACCATCGCCGCCATGCAGGAGGCGCGAGCCGGCAAGCTTGCGCGGTTCGACGACGTTCAGAGTCTTCTCGACGACCTGCATGCGGACGGTTGAGCGGACGCGTCAATTCAAGCGCGACTACAAGCGGGAGTCCCGCGGTCGTCATCGCACCGACCTCGATGAACGACTGGCCGTAATCGTACAGGCTCTTGCCAGCGACGATATGCTTGAACCACACCACCATGACCATGCGCTCAGCGGCCTGTGGGCCGACTTCCGTGACTGCCACCTTAGACCGGATCTGGTGCTTATCTACCAGAAGCCAGATGCACGAACGCTCCGGCTCGTTCGCATTGGATCGCACGCCGAACTCGGACTGTGAGGTCGATGCGCGAGAATGTTTCCATCAACTCGTGTCGCCTCGGCGAGGGTACCTATTCCGCGTTGCGCAGCAAGATCGCGGGCAGAAGATCAAAGTCGCAAGGACCAGCCCGATGGGCGTACTGTCCGCTCCGCGTATGGTCAGCACAACTGCACGCTAAATCACCCCCTTTGAGTCCGCAAGTCGGAGCATTTCCTCCGGCGTGCTGAACCGGCCCGAATGATGAGCAACGTGAGGAGTGGACGGCATACGGTCATTCCCGTGTCCGCACGCGAGGGGTCTCCAAGACGAAATATCAGACACCATCTGTGCACGCTCGGCTTTCACAAGTCAGACCAGGGAGGCCTCGAAATCGCCGCAATCGACAAAAAGTTGATTCGCACCATGCAAAGCTCGCAGCAACGACACCGCCTTTCTGCCAACGCAAGGATTGTTGGTAGACGACGATGGAGTTGCAATGGAAAATAACCTAAGGAAGGTCTGATCAAGTCCTTTCTGGGATAATAGCGGTATGGTTTGGGCGGTGAGGTTGTTGAGATGGGACAGGCGACGTTTTCGGAGTTGGAGCACGATTTGAAGAAGCGGCGCACGCGCCGCGAGCAGTTTCTGGCGAAGATGGACCGGCTGATTCCCTGGGAGCGGCTTGAGCGGCGCATTGAGCCGTTTTATCCGAAGGCGGGACGGGGTCGGCGGCCGTATCCGCTGGGAACGATGCTTCGAGTTCACTGCGTGCAGTTGTTCTACAACGTAAGCGATCCGGGGATGGAGGACTTGTTGTATGAGGTGGAGTCGGTGCGTCGCTTTGCGGGGTTGCGGGGGACGGGCGCGCTGCCGGACGAGACGACGATCCTGAACTTTCGGCATCTGCTGGAGCGTCACGGTCTGGGGGAGGGGTTGTTCGGGGAGATCAACGCGCACCTGGCGTTGCAAGGTCACCGGCTCAAGACGGGCACGATCGTGGACGCGAGCCTCATTGACGCGCCCTCGTCGACGAACAACAAGAAGGGTGAGCGGGATCCGGAAATGCACCCCACGAAGAAGGGCAACCGTTGGTACTTCGGGATGAAGGCGCACATCGGTGTGGACTCGGCGTCGGGTCTGACACACGGGTTGGCGACGACGGCGGCGAACGGCGCGGACGTGACGCACGCGCACTTGGTATTGCACGGCGGCGAATCCGAGGTGCGGGGCGACGCCGGCTACCAGGGCGTGCACAAGCATCCGGAGCACCAGGGTCGGGAAGTGGACTGGCAGGTGGCCATGAGGCCGGGCCGGCGCCGGCGGCTCGACAAGGCGAGTGCCGAGGAAGCGGCTGAGAAGCGCAAAGCGTCGATTCGGGCGAAGGTGGAGCACCCGTTCCTGTATGTGAAGCGCCACTTCGGCTATTCCAAGGTGCGCTACCGGGGCTTGGCGAAGAACACGCAGCCCATCGCGATGCTGCTTGGCTTCACCAATCTTCTCATCGCGGGCCGCTATGCGGCCGCCTGACATGGGGTTGGTGTCTGTGGAAACCGCAGCGGGCGTCGAGAACGCCCCGCAAACCCCCGTTTTTACGTCGAATCGGCGCCAATACCGGGATTTCACCGCCAACGGCGAGGGCGCTAACCGCATCACGGCCCATGTAGGCCGTTATTCAGACCTTCCCTAGCGATTCCACGGAACCGGTCACGGGAACCGCCCTACCGCGCACACGGTGTCCATCGCCACACCCGGCCCGCCATCGCTCCGGTTAACGAGTCGATCCCATCAAATAACCCGAGCGCACTGCCATCAGTCACCGTGAGCACGCTCACCCCAGAACCCGAACGGTTACCCCCTTGCAACTTCCTGCAGGCCGCGCCTGAATCCATCCTGCACATGCCCCGTCAGCACCTTTCGCGTCGTTGAAGTCGGTAGAGAACGGCAGGTGAATACCCTAATCTGACAGTGTTCAGCGTCTGGAGATCACCAGACAAACCATCAACATGTTGCGCCGGTCCAGGCCCTTCTGCTCATAGCGGTCTGCCGCCCGTTTGCACCCCACCATCCGTTGCCTGAAGTACGCAAGCTGGGCTTCTCCGTCATATTGGTCGGCGGGATCGGCTCTTGAAAAGCGACTCTCGGCGTACCAGTTCGGCAGATTGCGCTCGCACCAAGCGACGTCTTCTTCCGTCAATGAGTGGTTCATGGCCTCGTTGATTGCCAAGCACGCCCTTTTGGCTTTCGCGGGACTGGATCCAACGATGACCGGGACGGTCGTGCCGCATCCTGCCGTCAGCAGGACCAGCACCATGAACGTCCCGATCTTTACCATGTGAGTCCTCTCCGTGGCGCACACCACATCCTCGTCGCAGATCTTAGCCCGTACCGCACCGAAGAATACCACTACCGGATATACCCGGTCCCGGGGTGTGGTTCCGCCATTCCTGCGACTCCCCGAGCAACGGGTCGGTAACGTGCCTCATCAGGTTCGACGATACCGCAACCCCATAGTGCGCCTCCCGGTGAGCCCGGATCTCCCGCATGGGTGTGCCACGCGCTACAGCAATAGAACGCGGTCGGCGAAACCCTCAAGAGGCCGGGCTCCTTGGCTACGGCCCCTCGTGGTGCTCCTTCAGAAACCGGATCACCCACCTCTCCTGAATCGGATCCTGCGCATATGCACGCATTGCTCTGAACTTAACACTAACCCTCAAGAGGGCACTGTCAGAGAAAACCGGCTTGAACCGGAATCCAAGCTCTCGTAGCCTGCGGCAATGAACAATCCCTTTCGTTATTTCAACAGTTCGCCCGAGGTCATCCGCCTCGCAGTGATGATGTACATCCGCTATCCGTTGTCGTTGCGCCAGGTCGAAGACATCCTGTTCGAACGCGGCATCGGCATCTGTCACGAGACGGTGCGTTTCTGGTGGAACCGTTTCGGCCCGATGTTTGCCGCTGAAATAAGGAGGAGGCGCGTCCACGGCCGCAATGGGTCGAACTGGCGCTGGAACCTTGATGAGGTGTTTGTTCGCATCAACGGTGAGACACATTACCTATGGCGCGCTGTCGACCACGAAGGCGAGGTGCTTGAGGTTTTTGTCACGAAGCGGCGGGATCGCCGAGCCGCACTGAAGTTCCTGAAGCGCACGATGAAACGGGTTGGACGACCATCGTCAATTGTTACCGACCAGCTTCGATCTTATCAAGCTGCGATGAAGGGGCTCGGAAATCCTGGGCGGCAGGAATGCCGGCGCTGGCTCAACAATAGAGCGGAGAACTCGCATCAACCGTTTCGAAGGCGGGAAGGGGCGATGGCGCGGTTCAGGGACATCAAGACCCTGCAAAAATTCGCCGCTTTCCATGCCTCGATCCATAACCACTTCAACCACCAACGCCATCTCACCCGCCGCGACGTTTTCAAACAGCACCGGACCGCTGCCCTGGCCGAGTGGCGCCAACTCGCAGCCTGAGAGCCCTCGATTGAAGCTCCAATAGGTCCAATCCAGTTAGTTTGACAACGCCGGTCCGACATCTGCTCTCCTACGGCAGGACGCCAAACCGATTAAATTACAGGCTCGGCTTAGTGCAGAATTATATTTGCGTATCGCTGATTGTCAGCAGCTGAACCGCCCCGGCTTTCCCGGAAGCTCCGTTATTTGAAAAGCCGTTTACGAATTTGTAGTAAGAATTGCTGAAATATCCCCCATCGCCGAGTGCTCGATGTCTGACAAATCAAGCGCTCGGAAGCACCCTTGAATCAGTTTGATTGAGACCATAAAGAAGCGGTGCGTTTTTGAAAGCTAACCACTGCGTATTCGCTCTTGTTGGGATCGTGCAATTTCGCTAAGTCTTGGGCTTGGTTGAAACAACTCCGAGAATCCCCCGAGTGATACACTCTGATCATGGTTTCGGCAAAAGTACCAATAAACCTGTTTCGACCTGGGGCCGGAGGCCTCCCCCCCATATCTAGCGGGCCGCGATCAAGAGCTCGAAAAGATCAAGCCCTTGGAAGAGAGCCTGCGTGACGGCAGCACCCCTTCCCGGGATGTTGTGCTGTACGGACCTCGGGGAAACGGAAAGACTGTTTTGATGAAGGAGTTCTTGAGGCGGGCGGCCCGCAAGGACAAGGGAATCCCCAACCTTCAAGTCATCCGTCTTACGCCGAACCAAATTCGTGATTTGCCCGCCTTGTGCCGCCACCTGGTTCTTGAGCGCCCAGGAAGGAAACTGCTTGACCGAATTAAGTCGGTCAAGCAGTTGGACTTTAAGCTATCGGAAACCGGGATGCCGGGCATGGCTATTTCATTCGAAACGCCAGCCGAAACCAGGCTGTTGCCAGAAATACTGCGCGACCGCGGACGAGCGGGACCAACTGTAATTGCCGTGGATGAGGCGCACGTGCTAGAGCATGAAGTGGGACAGGAGTTGCTTAATCTTGTTCAAGCTTTGCGCGATGAGAGGGAATGCCCCGTCCTCTTGATGCTTGCAGGAACGCCAGGGCTGAGGGCGCACCTTGGCGCAATGAACGCGACCTTCTGGGACCGATGCAGGAAAATCCCAGTCTGCCTGTTGAACGAAAGCGACGCGGCGGAGGCGCTAGCTCAACCACTAGAGAAATACGGAGTCGCGTTTGACCAAGATGCGCTGCAAGAAGTGTTGGGCGAGTCAAATGGATACCCCTACTTCGTGCAACTGTGGGGTGCCGCACTGACACAAGATTTGACGCAAGGCCAACGAATCACACAATCTTGTGTCGATAGGGCTCGCCCTGCTTTCGAAGAAGAGAAGAGCGCCTATTATGCGGAACGGTATGATGAAATAAAGAGGCCTGGTGTGTTGGGAGCGGCTGAACTGGTTGCGCCCTTGTTCACCGGCCACAGCAACCGAGTTGATGAAGACGATGTCTTATCGGCAATGGACGAGCACGCTGTTGGCGGAGAGCCTAACAGCACTGAATTTCTGACCCACCTGGTTCAGCTGGGATACATCTGGGGTGACGCTGCTGACGGCTATCTTTCCGGCATTCCCAGCTTAATGGACTACGTTGAATCCCGTGCCAACGGAATGCGCAATACACTCGGCGGGATCATGGGCCCGGGCGTCTAAACCCCCAACTATTAGGCCAACGTAGGCGCAGTGTTGAGGGAATATGAGAAGGGGGCCAGAGGTTTTCCTTTCGCCATCTTACTTGAGTCAGTTGTTACCAGCATATCAAATAGTTAGGGTTGATCCTGCAGCAAAAAAGTAAACGGCTAGGTTATTTGAGTGGAGTGAACCGGGTATTGTCACATTAAGTGCGGTTTAGCGACACTGGACGGATGAATCCCAGAAAATCCTTATATCACCGCCACCGGTTTCCTCAGGACATCATCCGCCACGCAGTATGGCTGTACTATCGTTTCTGCCTAAGTTATCGGGATGTCGAAGATCTACTGGCCGAACGTGGAATCAAGGTGTCGTACGAAACGGTCCGCCGCTGGTGCATTCGATTCGGCCCGGTCTATGCGAATAGGCTACGTAAACGATCGGGTCCAGGCGGCGATCAGTGGTTTGTCGATGAAGTCCTTATTCGGATCGACGGGCAGCTACATTATTTGTATCGAGCCGTTGATCAGGATGGGCAGATCCTGGATATCCTGGTCCAGAAACGGCGGAACAAGGAAGCCGCGACCCGCTTCTTTCGTAGGCTTCTCAAGCAACAATGCCAAGCACCTCGGCGGCTCGTCACCGATAAACTCAGAAGCTACGCTCCCGCGCATCGCGAGGTGATGCCGAACACGATCAATGACACGAGTCAATACGCGAACAATCGAGCCGAGCGTTCACATGAGCCGACGCGACAGCGCGAACGTACGATGCGCCGTTTCAAATCGATGGGCCAGGCGCAGCGATTCCTGGCGGTTCACGGCGCGATGAAAAATCTGTTTGCAATCCCGCGACATCTACTTCGTGCAAAAAACTATCGGCTATTCCGAACCGAAGCATTTGATATGTACCAGCAGGTGACGTGCGCCTGAAGGAAATGCTTTGACCGATTCTTTTATCCTGCGTAGTTAACGTGACAATACCCCCCGTGGCATACCCGTAAATCAGCACCTTCAGCATCCTCCGAGGCTCATACGGCGACTTGCGCCGCCCGTCGCCTTCGTAGCGCTCGTAGAACACCCGCAAATCCAGCCCGTCCACCAAGTCGCTCACATGCTCCGAAAGATGACCTTCCGGCAGCCAATCCTGCAGACTCTCCGGCAACATCAGCAACTGATCCGGCTGATACGGCTGATACGGGCGAAACGTCGTCGCCATCTCACACCTCCATGAACTTACAATCCCTATTGTCGCAAATTCCTACAGCGCAGGCCCCTAGAGGAATTAAGGCCAGAAATCGTAACATATTGATGTAATAGGGTTTTGTATGAAGATGTAAAGTTGCGAACCCGGGGATCCGTGGTAGCTTGGAGCCCGTTATGTTGGGACAAGCGTGGGGAAAACGTAGCGGGGCCGTGTATTGATGCGGCCTTGCCCCGAGTCCCGACGGGCCAGCGGCATTATCGCGCCCTCCCGTACTGCGAAGTTGGAGCGGCGCTTGGCGCCACTGTTATGGAGTCGTACATGCCCGAGACGGAGTGCGAGCAATCCAATAAGTCATTGATTTAGTGTATTTACAAATGTATTGCCAATTCGTCGCCATGACTCTGGTCTCGGCCAAAGTGGCATAACGGATGTGATCCCCCATGAGACGCGCGAAGCAATTGTCCGCAACTTTTGCTCGAACCGTCACGCAACCAGGGCGCTATGGAGATGGCCGTGGGGACCTTCCACGGCGACAATCCATTTCGATGGCGGCGCTGCGCGGCGGCTAACGCTCAGCGCGGCGCACCGGAGGTGAACAGCGGCTGAAGCGTCTCGCAGGCGCCACCGGACGCGCCTTTCCGTGCGATGGAGCGGAACTTGATCTCGAACCCCGTATCCGCCCGTTCGCCCAGACTGTCGGTGGTGTGCAGCACCTGGATGGCCACCTGGGCGCGGCAGCGCAGCCCGAACTCCCAGCCCATCCGGTACTCGCGCCCGAACGCCGATTGGCCGAATGCGATCGACGGTATCCCCTGCTCGGTGAACAGGCTGTAGCCTAAGCGATATTCCTCGCCGGCGCTGGTGGCGCCGACCCACGCCCAGGGCACGCCCAGGGCGCCGAAGGATTCGAACCCCCAGGCAAATTGCGCGCTCAGCGTGTCGGCCTGCGGGCCGGTCGACGGCGTTGCGGCCCGCGACATCTCGTTCTGCCACAGCGCCTGCTGCAACGCGCCGCGGCCGGTCGCGCCGCGAGCATGGTTCAGCGAAATCATCGGGCCGGCCGCGCTGCCCGGATCGGGATCGTAGCGGAACCCGCCGGAGACGCCCCACTCCTCGTAGTCCCCGGCCTCGTGCGAGATCAGTCCGCGCACGCCCACGTCGAGGCTCAGCCCGGGCGCGATGCCGATCAGCTCCAGCGCCCCGCCGACCTCCACGCCGAGGCCGTTCTGGTCGTCACCGGCGTCTTCGCGCGCCGCTACCTCGAAGCTTGACCGCAGTAAAGCGCTCTCACCCAACTCGCGCAACCACGCCCCTTCCAGTCCCAGGCGCATCCGCCGGTACTCGCCCTCCGCCTCCAGGACCCCATCGGTCTCGTTGGAGGTGGTGCGCGCCAGCAAGGCGTCCGTCTTGACTGCCAGCGAGAACCCGTTGTCGACCGAGATCAGTTCGCCGCGCGCGCCGAAGCCGGCCAGGCGAGACTTCAGATCCGCCTGCACGGGGCGCCCGCCGTCGGCTGGCGTGGCGATCAGCTCGCCCTTGCCCAGTCCGGCCAGCCCCCACAACGAGAACCGCTCGCTGACCTGAAAACTGAAGTACGGATACAGGCCGGTGAGCGTTGATTCGAGTTCGCCGGAGTTCCAGCCCCCGTCGCCGTAGGTGGCTTCGACCTCGGTATGCGACAGCGCGACACCATACAGGCATCGCTCGCAGCCCCGGTCCCAGTCCATGCCGAGCGTGGCGCTGAGCGCCTCGCCATCGGTCTGTAGTCCTTCGCCTAAATTGTTGAAGCGGGCGTAGGCGCCGCGGCCCCAGATCGTTGCGCCGATGCCGCCGCCCGGCCCGGCGTTGAGCAAAAACGCGGAGTTGGCCAGCAGTTCCCGCCAGGTCATGGTTGGGGCGCCGGTGGCAGTGAACCCATAGCCGGCGGAGCCGCCGTTCCAGAGTCGTTCGCCCGGCTGCGCCCGCCCATCCCATCCGGCCGATGGGACCGAGCCGAAGCCGCCCAAGCCGAACCGATTCAGGCCTGTGGCGCCCGCGCCGAGGGAATCGGCCCCGAACGGACCCGCACCGGAAACTCCCTCGCCGGTGAGACGGGCGCCGGCCACAGTCACCTGGGCGCCGCCGGAGCGGTTCACCGCGATCTGGTCGCCGATCGCGTTCATCACGTGGCTGCCGGCAACTCGCCCGAGCCGCGCCAGCCACTGCTGCGAAGCCGCGCCGTCTTCGGCCGCGTCTTCAATCACGCCGGTGGCCTGCCCGTCTTCGATCCGCGCGCCGTCGGCCGCGGTCAGCGTCACCGTGAACGTCTCTTCCGGTTCGCTGAACAGGTCGATGCGCAACGGTACGACAATCCGCGCGGCGCTCTGGCCGGCGGCGATGGTCGCCGTGCCCGGGCCGGCCTCGTAGTCCTCGCCCGCCTTCGCCGTGCCGTCGCCGGTTGCGTACTGCAGGCTCACCGACCGGCTGGCCGCACGGGTCAGCGTCAGGTCGAAGACCAGTTGCCCGTCGGCTTCACGCCCGCGGGCATCGGCAATGCGCACACCCGGCTGTGCCGGGTCGATCCGGTCGGTAGCCGTGACCGTCACGCCTACGATGGCCACGTCCTCGTAACCGGCGCCGGTGGCCGAATGGGTCAGCGTCACGGTCTGATCGTTCGCGTCGTCGTCGACGCCTGCCGTCACCCTGACCGTCTGCGCGGTCTGCCAGTTGCCGGAGGTGAATGTCAGCCGCGCCGGTACCACCGTCAGGCCGCTGCCGGCCGGGGTCGTTACGGTGACGGCGACATTCCCGGTTGGCTCGGCGATCAAGCTCACGCTGTACGTGCCGCCGGTATCGTCGCCCTCGCTGATGGTGAGCTCGGTCGGGTCGATCTCGACGCCGCGTTGGACCGCCGGCGCCTCATCGTCGTCGGTAATTGTCAGCGTCGCATCCGCCGGCGCGGTCACGCCGTCGACCGACACCGTGGCCGAGACCATGAGCATCTTGTCCGGCGCGTCCTCGTCGTTGTCCACGGCCGTGATCGTCACCTCGCCGGTGCTCTCGGTGGCGTCGGCGGCAAAGCTCAGCGTGTCGCCCGACAGCACGTAGTCCTGCGGGAGCGCCGGCGCGTCCGGCTCAACCGCCACCGTCACCGTGAACGGCTCGGTGGACGCCGACGACACTGTCGCAGTCAACGTGCTGGTACCGCCGTCCTCGGCAATCGAATCCGGGTTAAGCACCAGCGTCACCACCGGTGCGACCTCGCCATCGGTGATCGTCACTGTTTGCGGGGCGCCGAACGCCTCGTCGTTGTGAAGGCCGGAAATCAGGACGGTCTCGTTGCCCTCGAAAAGGCCGTCGTCCAGCCCCGTCACTGTGGCCGTTACGCTCGATGAGCCCGCCGGCAAGGTCAGGTCGGTAGCGCTCACCGTGTAGTCCTCGCCCTGCGTGGCGGTGCCGCCGAGCGTCAGGGCAATGGTCTGCGCGGTCTCGAAGGTGGAGCCCGTGCCGGTGCTCACCGTGACCGTGGAGGTGCCCCCGTCCTCGTCGATCGTCGACGCGGATACCTCGAGCGACAGCACGGGCGCGTCGTCGTCGTCGGTAATGGTCACGGTCGCCGAGCCGATGGCGGTGCCGCCGTTGCTGGCGGAGACGATGACCGTCTCGTCCGGCTCGTCGATGGTGTCCTGCACCGCGGTCACCGTGGCGGTGACGGACGTCTCTCCGGCGGTCAGCGTCAGCGAGGAGTCGCTGAGGGTGTAGTCGCTGGTCTCGGTCGCCGTGCCGCCCAGGGTCAGGGCGATGGTCTGGTCGGCGGTGAAGGTCGAGGCGCCGGTGCTGACGGTCACCGTCGAGGTGCCGGCCGCCTCGGCGATGGAGGCCGGGTTCACCGCGATCGACAGCGTGGGCGGCGTTTCGGTGATGGTCACCGTCTGCGCGGTGCCGATGGCGGTGCCGCCGCTGCTGGCGGTGACCACCACGGTCTCGTTGTCGTCGCTCGCCGTGTCCATGGTCGCCCTGATGGTGGCGGTCACCGAGCTTTGGCCGGCCGTGAGGCTCAGCGATTCCGAGGAGATGGTGTAGTCGGTGCCCTTGGTGGCGGTGCCCGCCAGCGACAGGGCGATGGCCGTGTCGGCGGTGATGCCGGTGCCGGCGGACGTGGCCAGGGTCACCGTGGCCGTGCCGGCGTTCTCCAGGATGGTCGTGGGCGCCACCGTGAAGGTCAGCGCGGGCCGCTCGTCGTCGGCGATCGACACGGTCGCCGTCTCCCCGGCGGGCGAGGGGTAGGTCACCCGCTGGTCCGTTTCGTGCGAGAGCGTCAACGTGAAGGTCTCCGCCGTCGCACCCTCGTAGGCCGTGTCGTCGGTGATCGCCACGGTGACCGTTTTATCGGCCCGCATACAAAAGAAAGGGTTAGGTGGGGGACAACCGGAGGTCTGAGCGGCGAAGTCCGAAGGCGCGAAGGTCACGGTCTGCGACACCGAAGTGTAGTCCTGTCCCGCCGTGGCCGTTCCGTCCGCGGTAGATACGCTCAGCACCACGTTCTCGTTGAGCGCGTCCAAGTTACCTTCTGCAACGTTAGGGGCCTCCACGCGCACCGTCGCCGTCAGCGTCCCCGCTTGCTCGTTCACGGCGAGCGTGGTGCCGCCGGCATGGCTCGCCTGGTATTGGAAGTCGTTGTCAGCAATATAAATTGTTCTAGATGAACCCCCGGAGGGCAGGATCCCGGTAGGGAGGTCTGCGCTGGCGGGAAAAAGGAGATTAAGAACTTCGCCGACGTCCACCTCGCTGTCATCCGTGGCCGTGACGGTCACCACCTTGCGCGTCTCCGACGCGCCGAACGTCAGGCCCAGCGACGAAGTCGTGTAATCGGAATCCGTAGTACCGCGAACATGTGAGGCGGAAAGCGTGATCGTAACTTCCCGTCCCGGCGCCCCGCTCAGCACCACCGGCACCTCCACCGAATTGCCTTCCGCCAACTCCACAATGGTATTATTTTCGAAGGACAACGTCAGCGCTGGCACCACCAAGATGTCAAATTCGTCGCTGATCGCCCCGTTGCTGCTGTCGGTGGCGGTCACCTTCACCGAAACCGTCCCCGTCCCCGTGTCGGTGGACGTCGGCGTGCCCGAGAAGGTGCGCGTGGCGGCATCGAAGGACATCCACGTGGGCAGCATGGAATCGTCGGCCTTGGTCGCCGCGTAGGCCAGCGTGTCGCTGTCCGGATCGCTGAACGCGTCCGCCGGAACCTGATAGCTGAACGCCGTCCCTGCGACCGCAGACTGGTCCGGAATCGCGTTGTCCAGCACCGGGGCGCGCTATTGGCCGATGGTGATTGGTCACGATGGTGCCGGGCGCGTCGTCGTCGTCGGTGATGGTCACGGTCGCCGAGCCGATGGCGGTGCCGCCGTTGCCGGCGGAGACGATGACCGTCTCGTTCGGCTCGTCGATGGTGTCCTGCACCGCGGTCACCGTGGCGGTGACGGACGTCTCTCCGGCGGTCAGCGTCAGCGAGGTGCTGCTGATGGTGTAGTCGCTGGTCTCGGTCGCCGTGCCGCCCAGGGTCAGGCTGATGGTCTGGTCGGTGGCGAAGGTCGAGGCGCCGGTGCTGACGGTCACGGTAGAGGTGCCGGCCGCCTCGGCGATGGAGGCCGGGGCCACCGCGATCGACAGCGTCGGCGCGTCGTCGTCGTCGGTGATGGTCACGGTCGCCGAGCCAATGGCGGTGCCGCCGTTGCCGGCGGAGACGATGACCGTCTCGTCCGGCTCGTCGATGGTGTCCTGCACCGCGGTCACCGTGGCGGTGACGGACGTCTCTCCGGCGGTCAGCGTCAGCGAGGTGCTGCTGATGGTGTAGTCGCTGGTCTCGGTCGCCGTGCCGCCCAGGGTCAGGCTGATGGTCTGGTCGGTGGCGAAGGATGTGGCGCCGGTGCTGACGGTCACCGTGGAGGTGCCGGCCGCCTCGGCGATGGAGGCCGGGGCCACCGCGACCGACAGCGTCGGCGCGTCGTCGTCGTCGGTGATGGTCACGGTCGCCGAGCCGATGGCGGTGCCGCCGTTGCCGGCGGAGACGATGACCGTCTCGTTCGGCTCGTCGATGGTGTCCTGCACCGCGGTCACCGTGGCGGTGACGGACGTCTCTCCGGCGGTCAGCGTCAGCGAGGTGTCGCTGAGGGTGTAGTCGCTGGTCTCGGTCGCCGTGCCGCCCAGGGTCAGGCTGATGGTCTGGTCGGCGGTGAAGGGTGTGCCGGTGCTGACGGTCACCGTCGAGGTGCCGGCCGCCTCGGCGATGGAGGCCGGGGCCACCGCGATCGACAGCGTGGGCGCGTCGTCGTCGTCGGTGATGGTCACGGTCGCCGAGCCAATGGCGGTGCCGCCGTTGCCGGCGGAGACGATGACCGTCTCGTCCGGCTCGTCGATGGTGTCCTGCACCGCGGTCACCGTGGCGGTGACGGACGTCTCTCCGGCGGTCAGCGTCAGCGAGGTGCTGCTGATGGTGTAGTCGCTGGTCCCAGTCGCCGTGCCGCTCAGGGTCAGGGCGATGGTCTGGTCGGTGGCGAAGGTCGAGGCGCCGGTGCTGACGGTCACGGTAGAGGTGCCGGCCGCCTCGGCGATGGAGGCCGGGGCCACCGCGATCGACAGCGTCGGCGCGTCGTCGTCGTCGGTGATGGTCACGGTCGCCGAGCCAATGGCGGTGCCGCCGTTGCCGGCGGAGACGATGACCGTCTCGTTCGGCTCGTCGATGGTGTCCTGCACCGCGGTCACCGTGGCGGTGACGGACGTCTCTCCGGCGGTCAGCGTCAGCGAGGTGTCGCTGAGGGTGTAGTCGCTGGTCTCGGTCGCCGTGCCGCCCAGGGTCAGGCTGATGGTCTGGTCGGCGGTGAAGGCTGTGCCGGTGCTGACGGTCACCGTCGAGGTGCCGGCCGCCTCGGCGATGGAGGCCGGGGCCACCGCGATCGACAGCGTGGGCGCGTCGTCGTCGTCGGTGATGGTCACGGTCGCCGAGCCAATGGCGGTGCCGCCGTTGCCGGCGGAGACGATGACCGTCTCGTTCGGCTCGTCGATGGTGTCCTGCACCGCGGTCACCGTGGCGGTGACGGACGTCTCTCCGGCGGTCAGCGTCAGCGAGGTGCTGCTGATGGTGTAGTCGCTGGTCCCAGTCGCCGTGCCGCTCAGGGTCAGGGCGATGGTCTGGTCGGTGGCGAAGGTCGAGGCGCCGGTGCTGACGGTCACGGTAGAGGTGCCGGCCGCCTCGGCGATGGAGGCCGGGGCCACCGCGATCGACAGCGTCGGCGCGTCGTCGTCGTCGGTGATGGTCACGGTCGCCGAGCCGATGGCGGTGCCGCCGTTGCCGGCGGAGACGATACTCGTTCGGCTCGTCGAGGGTGTCCTGCACCGCGGTCACCGTGGCGGTGACGGACGTCTCTCCGGCGGTCAGCGTCAGCGAGGTGTCGCTGAGGGTGTAGTCGCTGGTCTCGGTCGCCGTGCCGCCCAGGGTCAGGCTGATGGTCTGGTCGGCGGTGAAGGCTGTGCCGGTGCTGACGGTCACCGTCGAGGTGCCGGCCGCCTCGGCGATGGAGGCCGGGGCCACCGCGATCGACAGCGTCGGCGCGTCGTCGTCGTCGGTGATGGTCACGGTCGCCGAGCCAATGGCGGTGCCGCCGTTGCCGGCGGAGACGATGACCGTCTCGTCCGGCTCGTCGATGGTGTCCTGCACCGCGGTCACCGTGGCGGTGACGGACGTCTCTCCGGCGGTCAGCGTCAGCGAGGTGCTGCTGATGGTGTAGTCGCTGGTCTCGGTCGCCGTGCCGCCCAGGGTCAGGCTGATGGTCTGGTCGGTGGCGAAGGATGTGGCGCCGGTGCTGACGGTCACCGTGGAGGTGCCGGCCGCCTCGGCGATGGAGGCCGGGGCCACCGCGATCGACAGCGTCGGCGCGTCGTCGTCGTCGGTGATGGTCACGGTCGCCGAGCCGATGGCGGTGCCGCCGTTGCCGGCGGAGACGATGACCGTCTCGTTCGGCTCGTCGATGGTGTCCTGCACCGCGGTCACCGTGGCGGTGACGGACGTCTCTCCGGCGGTCAGCGTCAGCGAGGTGTCGCTGAGGGTGTAGTCGCTGGTCTCGGTCGCCGTGCCGCCCAGGGTCAGGCTGATGGTCTGGTCGGCGGTGAAGGCTGTGCCGGTGCTGACGGTCACCGTCGAGGTGCCGGCCGCCTCGGCGATGGAGGCCGGGGCCACCGCGATCGACAGCGTGGGCGCGTCGTCGTCGTCGGTGATGGTCACGGTCGCCGAGCCAATGGCGGTGCCGCCGTTGCTGGCGGAGACGATGACCGTCTCGTTCGGCTCGTCGATGGTGTCCTGCACCGCGGTCACCGTGGCGGTGACGGACGTCTCTCCGGCGGTCAGCGTCAGCGAGGTGCTGCTGATGGTGTAGTCGCTGGTCCCAGTCGCCGTGCCGCTCAGGGTCAGGGCGATGGTCTGGTCGGTGGCGAAGGTCGAGGCGCCGGTGCTGACGGTCACGGTAGAGGTGCCGGCCGCCTCGGCGATGGAGGCCGGGGCCACCGCGATCGACAGCGTCGGCGCGTCGTCGTCGTCGGTGATGGTCACGGTCGCCGAGCCGATGGCGGTGCCGCCGTTGCCGGCGGAGACGATAACCGTCTCGTTCGGCTCGTCGATGGTGTCCTGCACCGCGGTCACCGTGGCGGTGACGGACGTCTCTCCGGCGGTCAGCGTCAGCGAGGTGTCGCTGAGGGTGTAGTCGCTGGTCTCGGTCGCCGTGCCGCCCAGGGTCAGGCTGATGGTCTGGTCGGCGGTGAAGGCTGTGCCGGTGCTGACGGTCACCGTCGAGGTGCCGGCCGCCTCGGCGATGGAGGCCGGGGCCACCGCGATCGACAGCGTCGGCGCGTCGTCGTCGTCGGTGATGGTCACGGTCGCCGAGCCAATGGCGGTGCCGCCGTTGCTGGCGGAGACGATGACCGTCTCGTCCGGCTCGTCGATGGTGTCCTGCACCGCGGTCACCGTGGCGGTGACGGACGTCTCTCCGGCGGTCAGCGTCAGCGAGGTGCTGCTGATGGTGTAGTCGCTGGTCTCGGTCGCCGTGCCGCCCAGGGTCAGGCTGATGGTCTGGTCGGTGGCGAAGGATGTGGCGCCGGTGCTGACGGTCAGCGTGGAGGTGCCGGCCGCCTCGGCGATGGAGGCCGGGGCCACCGCGACCGACAGCGTCGGCGCGTCGTCGTCGTCGGTGATGGTCACGGTCGCCGAGCCGATGGCGGTGCCGCCGTTGCCGGCGGAGACGATGACCGTCTCGTTCGGCTCGTCGATGGTGTCCTGCACCGCGGTCACCGTGGCGGTGACGGACGTCTCTCCGGCGGTCAGCGTCAGCGAGGTGTCGCTGAGGGTGTAGTCGCTGGTCTCGGTCGCCGTGCCGCCCAGGGTCAGGCTGATGGTCTGGTCGGCGGTGAAGGCTGTGCCGGTGCTGACGGTCACCGTCGAGGTGCCGGCCGCCTCGGCGATGGAGGCCGGGGCCACCGCGATCGACAGCGTGGGCAGCGTTTCGGTGATGGTCACCGTCTGCGCGGTGCCGATGGCGGTGCCGCCGCTGCTGGCGGTGACCACCACGGTCTCGTTGTCGTCGCTCGCCGCGTCCATGGTCGCCGTGATGGTGGCGGTCACCGAGCTTTGGCCGGCCGTGAGCGTCAGCGATTCCGAGGAGATGGTGTAGTCGGTGCCCTTGGTGGCGGTGCCCGCCAGCGACAGGGCGATGGCCGTGTCGGCGGTGATGCCGGTGCCGTCGGTCGTGGCCAGGGTCACCGTGGCCGTGCCGGCGTTCTCCAGGATGGTCGTGGGCGCCACCGTGAAGGTCAGTGCGGGCCGCTCGTCGTCGGCGATCGACACGGTCGCCGTCTCCCCGGTGGGCGAGGGGTAGGTCACCCGCTGGTCCGTTTCGTGCGACAGCGTCAACGTGAAGGTCTCCGCCGTCGCGCCCTCGTAGGCCGTGTCGTCGGTGATCGCCACGGTGACCGTTTTATCGGCCCGCGCACAAAAGTTAGGGCTGGGTGGGGGACAACCGGAGTGCTGAGCAGCGAAGTCCGCGGGCGCGAAGGTCAGGGTCTGCGACAGCAAAGTGTAGTCCTGTCCCGCCGTGGCCGTTCCGTCCGCGGTGGATACGCTCAGCACCACGTTCTCGTTGATCACGCCCAGTTCGATTTTTGAAGTGTTAGGGGCCTCGACGCGCACCGTCGCCGTCAGCGTCCCCGCTTGCTCGTTCACGGAGAGCGTGGTGCCGTCGGCATGGCTCGCCTGGTATTGGAAGTCGTTGTCAACAATATTAATTATTTTAAGGTCACCGCTGGAGAGCTGGATCCCGGTAGGGAGGTCTGCGGGGGCGGGCAAAGCGAGCAAAAGCCTTTCGCCGGGGTCCACCTCGCTGTCATCCGTGGCCGTGACGGTCACCACCTTGCGCGTCTCCGACGCGCCGAACTTCAGGCTCAGCGACGAAACCGAGTAATCCGAACTCGAAAGACCGCGACTAGGTTCGGCGGAAAGCGTGATCGTAACTTCCCGTCCCGGCGCCCCGCTCAGCAGCACCGGCACGTCCAGCGAATTGCCTTCCGCCAAATCCGAAGTGATAGAATCTTCGAAGGTCACCCCCAACGCTGGCACCACCAGGATGTCAAATATGTCGTTGGCCGTCCCGCCGTTGCTGTCGTCGGCGGTCACCTGCAACGAATCCGTCCCAAGGTCCGTGGTCGCCGGCGTGCCCGAGAAGGTGCGCGTGGCGGCATCGAAGGACAGCCACGTGGGCAGCATGGAGGCATCGTCGGCCTTGTTCGCCGTGTAGGTCAGCGTGTCGTCGTCCGCGTCGTTGAACGTGTCTGCCGGAACCTGGTAGCTGAACGATGTCCCCGCCACCGCCTCCTGGTCCGGAATCTCGTTCGCCACCGTCGGCTCGTTGTTGCTGTCCACGATGGTGCCGGTTGCCGGCCAGCTCGCAGTTTCAATACTCTCCTTTCCGCCGCCCATGTCCTCGTATTCCACGAATACCTTGATGTTCTTGCCTACGTCACTCGCGATCAGTTCGTAGGTCGACCCGATGCCAAGCGACCGGTTATTGTTGTCCGTGTGGAACCAGTTGATTTCGAATTTGTCCGGCAGGCCGTCGGCGTCCATGACGCCGCTGAAGTCGAGCGTCAGCGTGACGCCGACCGTCGGCTCGCCCACAATCGCCAGCGCGCCCGTCGGCGCATCGTTCACGTTCATGACGTCGATGTCCATGGGGTACCTGATGGCACTGTCAGCGGTGCCGTCGTTCACCCTGAAGAGGAAGGTCGCGTAGGTGTCGCCGTAGCCGTCCGCGGCCGGCGTGTACTTGAGGTCGCCGTTGTCGAGCTGGGCCTTCGTCACCGTGGCGTTCGCGCTCACCGCGGCGCCCGAGAGCGTGAGCGAGCCGTTGGCGGGCAGCGTCTCGACCTTGACGCTCGAGAGCGTGTCGCCGGTGTCCGTGTCAGAGAAGCTGAAGTCGCTCGCGGCGAACGTGTAAACCATGTCCTCGGTAACATTAACCTCGCTGGGCGATGACGTCGGAACGGCATTGGTCACGATGGTGCCGGGCGCGTCGTCGTCGGTGATGGTCACGGTCGCCGAGCCGATGGCGGTGCCGCCGTTGCTGGCGGAGACGATGACCGTCTCGTCCGGCTCGTCGATGGTGTCCTGCACCGCGGTCACCGTGGCGGTGACGGACGTCTCTCCGGCGGTCAGCGTCAGCGAGGTGTCGCTGAGGGTGTAGTCGATGGTCACGGTCGCCGTGCCGCCCAGGGTCAGGGCGATGGTCTGGTCGGCGGTGAAGGGTGTGCCGGTGCTGACGGTCACCGTGGAGGTGCCGGCGGCCTCGGCGATGGAGGCCGGGTTCACCGCGATCGACAGCATGGGCGGCGTTTCGGTGATGGTCACCGTCTGCGCGGTGCCGATGGCGGTGCCACCGCTGCTGGCGGTGACCACCACGGTCTCGTTGTCGTCGCTCGCCGCGTCCATGGTCGCCGTGATGGTGGCGGTCACCGAGCTTTGGCCGGCCGCGAGCGTCAGCGATTCCGAGGAGATGGTGTAGTCGGTGCCCTTGGTGGCGGTGCCCGCCAGCGACAGGGCGATGGCCGTGTCGGCGGTGATGCCGGTGCCGGCGGTCGTGGCCAGGGTCACCGTGGCCGTGCCGCCGTTCTCCAGGATGGTCGTGGGCGCCACCGTGAAGGTCAGTGCGGGCCGCTCGTCGTCGGCGATCGACACGGTCGCCGTTTCCCCGGCGGGCGAGGGGTAGGTCACCCGCTGGTCCGCTGCGTGCGTCAGCGTCAAGGTGAAGGTCTCCGCCGTCGCGCCCTCGTAGGCCGTGTCGTCGGTGATCGCCAGGGTGACCGTCTTATCGGCCCGCGCACAATCGCTAGGGGTAGGTTGGGGACAACCGGAGTTCTGAGTGGCGAAGTCCGCGGGCGCGAAGGTCAGGGTCTGCGACAGCGAAGTGTAGTCCTGTCCCGCCGTGGCCGTTCCGTCCGCGGTGGCTACGCTCAGCACCACGTTCTCGTTGATCGCGTCCAGGGCGCTTTTTAAAGTGTTAGGGGCCTCCACGCGCACCGTCGCCGTCAGCGTCCCCGCTTGTTCGTTCACGGAGAGCGTGGTGCCGCCGGCATGGCTCGCCTGGTATTGGAAGTCGTTGTCAGCAATATGAATTCTTCGGTGTGGCGCCGTCCCCCGCCCGATCCCGGTAGGGAGGGTGGTGGGGGACACACTGAGAATAAGAATTTCGCCGGGGTCCACGTCGCTGTCATCCGTGGCCGTGACGGTCACCACCTTGCGCGTCTCCGACGCGCCGAACTTCAGGCTCAGCGACGAAACCATGTAATCGGAATCCGAAAGACCGTCTCGAAGCGCGGCAATAAGGGTGATCGTAACGTCCCGTCCCGGCACCCCGCTCAGCAGCACCGGCATGTCCACCGAATTGCCTTCCGCCACATCATAGGTAGTCTCTTCGAAGGACACCGTCAGCGCTGGCACCACCAGGATGTCAAATATGTCGTTGGCCGTCCCGCCGTTGCTGTCGTCGGCGGTCACCTGCAACGAATCCGTCCCAAGGTCCGTGGACGCCGGCGTGCCCGAGAAGGTGCGCGTGGCGGCATCGAAGGACAGCCACGTGGGCAGCATGGAGGCATCGTCGGCCTTGTTCGCCCTGTAGGTCAGCGTGTCGTCGTCCGCGTCGTTGAACGTGTTCGCCGGAAACTGGTAGCTGAACGACATCCCCGCCACCGCCTCCTGGTCCGGAATCTCGTTCGCCACCGTCGGCTCGTTGTTCGTATTGGCCACGATGGTGCCGGTTGCCGGCCAGCTTGCGGTTTCAATACTCTCCTTTTGTGTGCCGCCGAGGTCGTCGTATTCCACGCGCACCTTGATGTTCTTGCCTACGTCACTCGCGATCAGTAGGTAGGTCGACTCGGTGCTAATCATCCCTTGCTCGTTGTCCGTGTGGAACCACCTGATCTCCATAGCCGTCACGGCCGGCAGGCCGTCGGCCTCCACGACGCCGCTGAAGTCGAGGCTCAGCGTGACGCCGACCGTCGGATCGCCCACAATCGCCAGCGCGCCCGTTGGCGGATCGTTCACGTTCAAGACGTTGATGGTCATGGTGTAATCGCCGGTACTCTCAGCGGCACCGTCGCTCACCTCGAACATGAAGCTCGCGTAGGTGTCGCCGTAGCCGTCCGCGGCCGGCGTGTACTTAAGCTCGCCGTTGTCGAGCTGGGCCTTCGTCACCGTGTCCATCGCGCTCACCGCGGCGTCCGAGAGCGTGAGCGAGCCGAGGGCGGGCAGCGTCTCGACCTTGACGCTCGAGAGCGTGTCGCCGGTGTCCGTGTCAGAGAAGCTGAAGTCGCTCGCGGCGAACGTGTAAACCATGTCCTCGGTAACATCAGCCTTGCCGGGCGATGACGTCGGGGCGCTGTTGGGGGCCGCCGCGCTCACAACCACATCGCTGAGTGCGCCGGGGATCTCCTCGTCGCCGCCCAATACGTCGAAGAAGCTCACCCGGACCCTGACCCGCTTGCCGACATCGGCGGCCGTCAGCGTGTAGGCGTTCGCGGTCGCATTCGTAATGTCGGTGGCGTTCGACGTGCCGTCGGCATCCACCCGTACCCACTGGAATGCATAGTCGCCCGGGAAGGTCGCGGGCAGCCCGTCGGCGTCGGTGATGTTCCCCATTCCCGCCGTCAGGGTCTCGCCGGCCTGCGCTGTCCCCGTAACCGTCGGCGTCCCCGTCGCGTCGTTGTTCGCCGGCAGGCTCAGCGCAACCTCGCGCGTGGTGTGGATGGACCAGTCGGCATCGTTGTCGTCAGTAACCCTGTAATCCTGGTTTAGAGTATCAAGTCCGGACGAATCGCCGCACCAATGGAATTGCAGTGCCGCTCTCACTGCCTCCGGAAACGTGCGAGAGTCGACTAATTCCAAAAATATGCTTCTGCGGTTGCTATTTGTGACGACTGTTTCCAAGGAAGCAATGGTGTAGGAGGTCCCACCGATCGAAAAATCAGCGCTCGGGGACAGGCTGCCGTACGGTGTATTACCCTGACGATTTTCGTAGCCCGCGTATATCGCATCGCTTGAAAATGTAGTGGGCCCTACCGTCAGCGTGGCGGACCAGACCGACCGCCTGCCGCCAAGGTTGGGCGCGCTACACGCGGCCACCGACGGCGTCGCGGACACCGCGGCCGCCGCGCCCGGGCCCACGCCCCCGCTGCCGACCACCCGCACCTCGAAGGCATGGGCCGTGCCGTTGGTAAGCCCGGAAATCAAGACTGTGGACTGATCGGAGAAGCCAATGGACGTCCAGGCCGCGTTCGCCGGCACCGAGGCGCCTGCCGCATAGCGGTACTCGTGGACGACACGCGGTCTCGGTTCTGTCCAGGACAGCCGGACCCGCCCGTCGCCCGCCTCGGCCGTGAAGCCCGCGGGCGCGGCCGGTCTCACCACGATGTCGAATTCGTCGCTGACCGTGGCGCTACTGGTGTCAGTGGCGGTCACCTTCACCGAAACCGTCCCCGTGTCCGTGGACGCCGGCGTGCCCGTGAAGGTGCGCGTGGCGGCATCGAAGGACAGCCACGTGGGCAGCATGGTGTCGTCGGCCTTGTTCGCCGCGTAGGCCAGCGTGTCGTCGTCCGGATCGCTGAACGCGTCCGCCGGAACCTGGTAGCTGAACGCCGTCCCCGCGACCGCAGACTGATCCGGAATCGCGTTGTCCAGCACCGGGGCGCTATTGGCCATGGTTTCGGTGATGGTCACCGTCTGCGCGGTGCCGATGGCGGTGCCGCCGCTGCTGGCGGTGACCACCACGGTCTCGTTGTCGTCGCTCGCCGTGTCCATGGTCGCCGTGATGGTGGCGGTCACCGAGCTTTGGCCGGCCGTGAGCGTCAGCGATTCCGAGGAAATGGTGTAGTCGGTGCCCTTGGTGGCGGTGCCCGCCAGCGACAGGGCGATGGCCGTGTCGGCGGTGATGCCGGTGCCGTCGGTCGTGGCCAGGGTCACCGTGGCCGTGCCGGCGTTCTCCAGGATGGTCGTGGGCGCCACCGTGAAGGTCAGCTCGGGCCGCTCGTTGTCGGCAATCGACACCGTGGCGGTCTCCCCGGCGGGCGAGGGGTAGGTCACCCGCTGGTCCGTTTCGTGCGACAGCGTCAAGGTGAAGGTCTCCGCCGTCGCGCCCTCGTAGGCCGTGTCGTCGGTGATCGCCAGGGTGACCGTCTTATCGGCCCGCGCACACAAGCTAGGGGTAGGTTGGGGACAACCGGAGTTCTGAGTGGTGAAGTCCGAAGGCGCGAAGGTCAGGGTCTGCGACAGCGAAGTGTAGTCCTGTCCCGCCGTGGCCGTTCCGTCCGCGGTCGATACGCTCAGCACCACGTTCTCGTTGAGCGCGCCCAGTTCGCTTTTTGCAACGTTAGGAGCCTCCACGCGCACCGTCGCCGTCAGCGTCCCCGCTTGCTCGTTCACGGCGAGCGTGGTGCCGCCGGCATGGCTCGCCTGGTATTGGAAGTCGTTGTCAACAATATCAATTATTTTAAAGTCACCGCTGCTGGGGAGCAGGATCCCGGTAGGGAGGGCTGCGGTGGCGGGCAAATAGAGGAAAAGCCTTTCGTCGGGGTCCACCTCGCTGTCATCCGTGGCCGTGACGGTCACCACCTTGCTCGTCTCCGCCGCGCCGAACGTCAGGATCAGCGACGAAGTCGTGTAATCGGAAGCCGTAGTACCGCCAACATGGAAGGTGGAAAGCGTGATCGTAACTTCCCGTCCCGGCGCCCCGCTCAGCAGCACCGGCACGTCCAGCGAATTGCCTTCCGCCAAATTCGAAGTGTCAGAATCTTCGAAGGACAACGTCAGCGCTGGCACCACCAAGATGTCAAATGTGTCGCTGATCGCCCCGTTGCTGCTGTCGGTGGCGAGCACCTTCACCGAAACCGTCCCCGTGTCGGTGGACGCCGGCGTGCCCGAGAAGGTGCGCGTGGCGGCATCGAAGGACAGCCACGTGGGCAGCTCGAAACCGTCGGCCTTGGTCGCCTCGTAGCCCAGCGTGTCGCTGGTGTCCGCGTCGTTGAACGTGTTTGCCGGAAACTGGTAGCTGAACGACATCCCCGCCACCGCCTCCTGGTTCGGAATCTCGTTCGCCACCGTCGGATCGGCGTTGGTATTGTCCACGATGGTGCCGGTTGCCGGCCAGCTCGAGATTTCAAGACTCTCCTTTTGTGTGCCGCCGAGGTCCGTGTATTCCACGTACACATAGAGGTTCTTGCCTAGGTCACTCGCCACCAGTGCGTAGGTCGACCCGGTGCCAATCATCCGTTGCGGGTTGTCCGTGTGGAACCACGTGATGTCCATAGCCGTCACGGCCGGCAGGCCGTCGGCGTCCACGACGCCGCTGAAGTCGAGGCTCAGCGTGACGCCGACCTCCGGCTCGCCCACAATCGCCGGAGCGCCCGTCGGCGCATCGTTCACGTTCGTGACGTTGATGGTCATGGTGTAGGCGTCCGCGCTGTCCACAGCGCCGTCGTTCACCTTGAACATGAAGCTCGCGTAGGGGTTGCCGTAGCCATCCGCGGCCGGCGTGTACTTAAGCTCGCCGTTGTCGAGCTGGGCCTTCGTCACCGTGTCCATCGCGCTCACCGCGGCGCCCGAGAGCGTGAGCGAGCCGATGAGGGGCAGCGTCTCGACCTTGACGCTCGAGAGCGTGTCGCCGGTGTCCGCATCAGAGAAGTTGAAGTCGCTCGCGGCGAACGTGTAAGCCATGTCCTCGGTAACATCAACCGTCCCGTTCGACGCCGTCGGGGTTGCGTTGGCCACGATGGTGCCGGTTGCCGGCCAGCTCGAGGTTTCAATACTCTCCTTTCCGCTGCCCATGTCCTCGTATTCCACGAACACCTTGATGTTCTTGCCTACGTCTCTCGCGCTCAGTAGGTAGGTCGACTGGTTGCCAAGCCCCAATTGATCGTTGTCCGTGTGGGCCCACCTGAACAGCATAGTCATCACGGCCGGCAGGCCGTCGGCGTCCACGACGCCGCTGAAGTCGAGGCTCAGCGTGACGCCGGCCTTCGGCTCGCCCACAATCGCCAGCGCGCCCGTTGGCGGATCGTTCACGTTCATGATGTTGATGTCCATGGGGTACTCGATGGCACTGTCAGCGGTGCCGTCGTTCACACTGAAGCGGAAGCTCGCGTATAAGAAGTTATTCATGGGGACGCCGTAGCCGTCCGCGGCCGGCGTGTACTTAAGCTCGCCGTTGTCGAGCTGGGCCCTCGTCACCGTGGAGTTCGCGCTCACCGCGGCGCCCGAGAGCGTGAGCGAGCCGATGAGGGGCAGCGTCTCGATCTTGACGCTCGAGAGCGTGTCGCCGGTGTCCGCGTCGGAGAAGCTGAAGTCGCTCGCGGTGAACGTGTAAGCCATGTCCTCGGTAACATCAACCCTGCTGGGCGATGCCGTGGGGGCTGCGTTGGCCACGATGGCGCCGGTTGCCGGCCAGCTCGAGATTTCAATACTCTCCTTGGCTGTGCCGCCGGCGTCCGTGTATTCCACGTACACATAGATGTTCTTGCCTACGTCTCTCGCGCTCAGCAGGTAGGTCGACTCGGTGCCAAGCCTCACGCTAGCGTTGTCCGTGTGGGCCCACGTGAACTCCATATCCATCACGGCCGGCAGGCCGTCGGCGTCCGCGACGCCGCTGAAGTCGAGGCTCAGCGTGACGCCGGCCTTCGGCTCGCCCACAATCGCCGGAGCGCCCGTCGGCGCATCGTTCACGTTCATGACGTTGATGGTCATGGTGTAGGCGGACGCGCTGTCCACAGTGCCGTCGTTCACCTTGAACATGAAGCTTGCGTAGCTGTCGCCGTAGCCGTCCGCGGGCGGCGTGTACTTAAGGTCGCCGTTGTCGAGCTGGGCCTTCGTCACCGTGGCGTTCGCGCTCACCGCGGCGCCCGAGAGCGTGAGCGAACCGTTGGCGGGCAGCGTCTCGACCTTGACGCTCGAGAGCGTGTCGCCGGTGTCCGCGTCAGAGAAGTTGAAGTCGCTCGCGGCGAACGTGTAAGCCGTGTCCTCGGTGGCCTGAACCGTGCCGGGCGATGACGTCGGAGCGGTGTTGGTGGGGATGATTTCGCCGTTGACGCGGATTCGTTTCGCCTGGAGCCATTCCAGATAGGGCTGAAGAATGGGCTGTATATATTGGTAATGACCGAGATCGTCGATGCGCCAGTCGGTCTCTCCCGTGGCATCCTCGTTATCCGAATCGGTGACGCTCAGGAACACGCCACTGGCAGAATTTGGTTGCAACACCACAAAATACGAGGTCCTGGGGTCCAGGATGATGTTGCTGGATGCGGTGAACGTCTCGGATTCCGAAACGTTCGCCGGTCCCGTCAGGGTATCGACCAGGGTCCCGGTGGGACTGCCCTCATGCAACGTGACCGTCGGCGTCGTGCCGTCTTCGGTGTTGTGGAAATAGATGTCAATGCTGGTCAGGGTGTAACCGGCGTCATTGTTGCCGGTTGTAAACCCCTGAGCATGGAACAAGGCAGATAACGTGGGTGTCGAAGTGTTTATCAGGGGAGATCGGCCGTCTCCGTTCTGGCCAATGTTGCTCACCAGCACTTCGGCCCGGGCCGACGGGCCGCAGGCCAGCGCGAACAGCGCAAGCATCCCGGCCGCCATCGCGAAGGCCCCGCGCCCGCGCTCGGGCCGCCGCGGCCGCACCGCCCCGAAACTCTCCCGTCCGCAAACTGTCCTACGCATGGTCTACCACCGATCTTGAAGCTCGATAACTGTATTTAACGCGAGCAAAACAGGCGGGCCGGGAAGGGGCGGGGCATCTGTAACTGCCTGTTTTACATTCTTTTTCTGATAGGAATCGGCGAGCGCGAACTATGACCCGTCGATGTCGGTGTAGCCTTGAACCGCATCGGCGCCTTATCCACCGTCCTGCCCGCAACAGCGCAGGCAGAGCCACGCCGTCCACGATCACGTCCTTGAGCGCACCCACGCAGCCACTCCTCCTTAATATCCGAATGGCCGGAAGATTAGCGAGTCGCACGCTGGCGCGCGTCCCCACAATTGGGGAGATTCGGCAGTTTTCCGGAGGTCCTCCGGCGTTATTCGGGCATTTGCGGGAGAACCGGCGCGGTCAGCGCCGATCGGCGGCGGCTTGCGCCTTCAGCGCCGGGACTTGGGAACGCCGGCCAGCGAGCGCACAAGCCGCACCAGGTCCGCCTGCCGCGTCAGGCTGTGCTTGGCGAACATGTGCTTCACGTGCGTGCGGATCGTGCTTTCCAGGCGGACGGTCGCCTCGGCCACCTCGCGGACGGTCTTGTCATCGGCCCTGTTGCCAAGAACCCTCCTTTGTTGCGCTGATGCTCCACTGCAAGCTTGCACCGCGATGCCGGCGGCGCCCAACTCCCCGCGACACTTATTCCGGCGTCTGGATTAAAGGCCTGGAGCCCTCCCGGGCATCCCCAATATTGGGGATATTTGACGAAATTCCGGTTGAGCCTTCGTTTCCAGTCTTTTCTTGGCGGGCGCAGCCAGATGTCCTTTTTCGGCTTGTCGTATTGTCTGGCCGGATCGTAGCGGCCCCGTCCCCGGGTGGTGCCAACATGGATCCATCCCGAGGCCCTGTAGACGGCGCCGGTGTAGCGCGGGGTCTCGACGAAGGTTTCGATGAGCACGGGCGTGGTGTGGTAGCGCTCGGTCCTGTCGCGGGGAAGGCAGCTCGTTACACCTTTCCTCCCGCCGGACTTTCACCGGCTATCCACGCCAGAGTTAGCCTGGCGTTCACCAGCGCAGCGTGCCGCCAAGCTGCACGGCGTGCTCCGGATCCGTGCCCGCACGGCCCTGGCGCAAGCCCAGCTCGAGCCCCGCCTCGACGTTGGGGCCGGAGGTGAGCTTCACGCCCATCCGCAGCGACTGACCGTCGCCATCGCCCGCCTGCGCCGCGATGAACGGCACCCACAGCGCGGCCTTGCGGCGGCCCGCAATCCCGTAACCGAGTTCCGCCTGGAAGCGTTGCGCCGCCTCGAACGGGCCGTTTCTCGCCAACCCCGAGGCGTCCTGCCGGCTCCACAGCGACTGCACGCCGCTTTGGGTCGAACCCCAGGCGGAGCCGAGCTTCATCGACAGACCCCGCCCGTCCTTGCCCGGGGTGTAGACAATCGAACCGCTGAAGCCCCATTCCTCGTACTCGGTGTCTCCGTGCGCGAGGAGCGCGCGCGCGTTGACTTCGACCAATAGATTCCCCGCCGCATAGCCCAGCCCGCCGCCGAGTTCGATCCCGGCGCCGGTCTCGGCGTCGCCGCCGTCATAGCGCAGCCCGGCTTCCAGGCTCGGCTTCAGTACCCCGCCCGTGGAAAGCGGCATCGAGCCCGAGCCTTCGAGCATCAGCCGCACCCGGCTGGTCGCGCCTTGCGCGCCCGCCAGCCCGTGCACCGCGTCGGAGTCCGTGCGCGTCAGCAGCGCATCGGAGCGCAGGGCCAGTTCGAACCGGCCCGCATCGCCGGAGCCCACGGACAGCAGTCCACGGCCGCCGAACGCGGCCATGCGATTGGACAAATCCGTCTCAAGTGCAGACTCCGCGCCTTCCGGGGTGAGCCGCAGGCTGCCGCTGCCGTAGCCGAACACGCCCCACAGGCTGGTCGTCTCGTTCAACTCGAAGTGCGCATAGGGGTTCAGGCTCGTCAGGGTGCTTTCCACGGATCCGCCGAGTGCACCGGAGCCCCGGTAGCCGCCCTCGCCCTCGCTGTAGGACAGCGTCGAGCCCACCAGCCAGCGGCCGTAGCGCTTGTCCAGGCCCACCATGGCCGTGGTCACTTCCCCGTCAAGCGACAGGGACCCTTCACTGCCTTTGAAGCGCGTGGATGCTGTCTCTCCCCAGGCTGTCAAGGGGCCGGAAGACGCATCGTCACTTTCGCCGTAGGTGTAGAAGAAGGAACTGCCCATTAGCACATCACGGAGACTCGGCAGCGCATCGGAGGCAGGCGAGGTCGGGCCATTGGGAGTCGTCATGCCGCCGGCCAACCTCTGCGCATCGAATCCGCCCGTCGGCCCCTGTGCACCGGATCCTCCTGTCGGCATGGACGAAAACGTTCCCGTGCCCAAGCCCACTGCTGGCTGCGCGTTCTGATAGCCCGAACCGGTAGCGGACCAGGCAGCGGGAGGCTGCCTGGCACCCGACCCGAGTGGATCGAGACCCACGTGCGTTGACCCGGATGCCGCGCGCCCAGCATCCGGTGCCGCAAAACTCGTGAACAGGCGGTCCAGGCGCAACCCGCCCACGTTCAGGTGCTCCTCACGCGGCCCACGTTCCAGTCTGCGCGCCACAGCCTGCGCCACGTGGTTCGAGGCTGCCCGTCCGAACCGTGCCAGCCAGGCAGCGGGGATGGGATCGCTGTTGACGATGACGCCAAGCGCCTCGCCATCGTGAATTCGCGCATTGGACGCGTTCGTCAGAATCAGTGTCAGGGTTTCCTCGCCCTCGTCGTGGCTGTCGTCAATAATGCTGACCTTAACGCTGGCTGTGGTCTGCCCCGCTTCGATGCGGAGCGTGCCCGACACCGCCTCATAGTCTTCCCCGGCCGTGGCCGTGCCGTCCGCCGTCGCGTAGTCCACCGTGACAGGATGGTCCGCCGCCCGGGCGAGCGTGACCTCGAACACCAGCACCGCACCCGGTCCTTCGCCGACCTCGGTGTCCGCCACGGACAGCCCCTGCTCGGCTCGATGTACGGTCACAGACGGCGCCTCGGTGAGCGAGCGGTCATCGATCGTGCAGATGGCGCCGGGCTGGCCGCACGCCAGATCCACGACCGGCGAAATCGTCACGGGCTCCTCTGAGTTGGGCACAACGCGTATCGCCCACTCGTTGGTGAGGTATTCCCCTCGCCTGTCCCTGGCCGGCCGGATGGCCTCGATGGTGCCGCCCGTCACCGTGAAGGCGTGTTCGATAAGATTTTGTTCGCCGATGACCTCAACGAGGCCCACATCCTCGCTGAACTGCAGGTGGATCTCGAAGTGGCTTTCGCTGCCCTCATGCGCGCCCGGAATCATCGACCAGCCTGCCGTGAGGCCGGGCTGCACGATCTGCCCGCCCACTACGGCGGCCCCCGCATGCGCGACGTCTACCGCCGGCCCGCTGAAGCTGTCGATCTGCCCGCCGTTGAGCGAGAGGCTGTCGGCCAGGAGCGTGATGTCGCCAATCGGGCTCTCGTCCGCCGTCACCAGGTGTTCGAACACCAGTGTGTCCTCGTGGGCAACGCGCAAGAACAGCGCAGTCACTTCCGTCGTCGCCGCCTCGCCGTCCGAAGACTGCCCCATCGCCTCCGTCGTCGCCGCTTCGCCGAGGGTGAGGGTGACGCTGGGAACGCCGGCGGCCATGGTCACACGGACCGGCTCGTCGAATTGAAGCGTCACGCGGATCGGTTCGCCGGTGGTCCACTCGCCACCGCGGTCGCCATCGGCTTCGATTCCCACGGCCACGACCTGCGACCGGCGCGCCGGCTCCTGGGCGAAGGTGTCGCAATCCACGCTGTCGGAGGTCTCACGCCGGAACTCGCCTGAAGCCTGGTTGCCCACGGACGTCTCCCCATGGGTCACGACATCGGCCGCAAGGCTGACCGCCACGGGTTCGCCCCACACACTGGGCGTGATCCGCACGCGGTATCCCAGCCGTGTGTCGTAAGGCCGGTCGAGCAGTTTCGCCGTGGCGTTGACGAGCGTCAGGTCGCTGGAAGGATCGAAGCCGGTAACGGGCTCATACCGCAGATACTCAGGCGGCGCTGTCGTGAAGCCTATGCTGATGTAGAAGGACCCTTGCTCGTCCTCCCGTGTCGCCGGATCGTTGAAGTTGCGGCAAATGAGATGCGGCACCGGCGTATCTCCGGACAAGCCGCTGGCCCCGGCGGTCACGACCGTGCGAAGCGGCTTCGACGAATCGACCCACACCGCCTGGGTGTCATTCGAAATCAACCACGCGCCGGCGTGCTTGGCGCGCATCCTGAATGCGTAGCGCTGGTTTTCGCTGATCGATGTCAGCCGAATACCGATGCCGTCCTCGCAATCGACCTCCGAAGAACCGCTGCCGATGGTTTGCCAGGGCAGGTCGCTCAGATCGTGGGAACCGGACGAATAGACAGGGGTCGTTGCCAGTGCGATCTCGCTGAGTTCGCTCGCGGCCACCCCTTCGGGGATCCAGCAAAGGTCGACGGCCGGGACCGGGTCCGCCGCGCCCTGCGGCATCGGGTCCGTCATGTCCTGCGGCATCGCGACGGTGGCCGTCAATCCGCCTGTCGTCGCCGTTGCGCTCGCTCGCAAGTAAACCGAAGGCAGTCCGGCGCCGTTCTCGCCCACGGCCGATACGCGATAGTGCCGCGTCTCAGAGAATTTCAGCCCGGCGATATGCCGGTAGGTGGTGTCGGCACTCTCGGTACTGTCCTCAACTTCAGCCCAATTGGCGCCGCCGTCGTAGGACGCCTCGACACGGTAGCCGAGCACTGTGTCTTCTACCGCAGTCCAGGTCAGGTCGACATGCGTTGCGGTTGCCGTTGCGCTCAGGTCCCTGACTTGCGCCGGCAGCTCGCCTTGTGAGGCCACCTCGTTGTCGGAGATGGTCACCGAGATTGGGCCATCGACCAGGGACGCATATTCGGCGCCCAGGGCGGCCTGGGAAATGATCAACGAGTCGTGGTAGGCGTCGTCATCCTCGGTCGCGGACACGGTCATCGTCTTCGCCGTGGCCCAATCGGAAGGGGTGAAGGTCAGGCTCGAAGGCGTGAAGGTCACGTCGGGGCTGCCGCTCACCCTGGGCGTCACCGTCACGGTTTGCGTTGGCTCGGTATCCAGCACCACGGTGTAGGTCGCGCTCGAGCCCTCGGCGAGGGTCAGGTTGGTCGGCGAGACCGTCACGCCGCGCTTGTCGTTGTCGGTGATGGACAGTGCCGTGCCAGTGACCTCAAAGCCGGTGATTTGGCTCGTCGCGGTGATCGACACCGCCTCGTCGGGCTCGTCGATGCGATCCTCCATGGGCGTGAGCGTGAAGGTCGCCGTGCCGCTCGCCTGGCCGGACGGGATCGTCAAGCTCAGATCATCTACGGCAACGTAGTCGGCGCCCGCGGTCGCCGCGTCGTCCGAGGCGCCCACGCTCACGGTGAGGGTCGTGGGCGCGTCTCTCGTCACGCCGTCGAGCGTGCCCGTCACGGTCACACTGATGCCACTGCCGTCCTCGTCCACCGCCGTGGGGTTCACCGTCAGCGTCACCGCCGTCTCATCGTCGTCGACCGTCACCGACACATCGTCCGCCGTCACGTTGTTGGCCTCGTAGTCGGCGCCCGAGACCGCGTGCATGATCGTCGCCGTGTCGTTCCCCGCATCGCCATCCTGGCCCGCAGAGACCGTCACCGTCTGCACCTGGTTCCAGTTGGCCGCCGTGAACGTCAGCGCCGCGCCCACCGTCACGTCCGAGCTGCCGTTCACCGACGGCGTCACCGTCACGTCCCCGGTCGGCTCCGACGTCAGCACCACCGTGTACGTTTCGTTGCCGCCTTCGGGCACGGTTAACCCCGTGGGACCGGGACCGATCTGCACGCCGCGCTCGTCGTTGTCGTTGATCGTGACCATCGTCGCGGTGACGCTCAGCCCGGTCACGGTCGTGCTACCCGCCACCGTCAGCGCCTCGTTGGCTTCGTCCACATCGTCATCGGTCGGCGTCAGGGTGAAGGTCGCCGTGCCCGTCGTCTGCCCGGCGTCAATTGTCAGCGTCCGATCATTCACCGCGACGTAGTCGGTGCCCTCAATCGCCGGGTCATCAGAGGCGCCCACGCTCACGGTGAGGGTCGTGGGCGCGGCTCTCGTCACGCCGTCGAGCGTGCCCGTCACGGTCACACTGATGCCACTGCCATCCTCGTCCACCGCCGTGGGATTCACCGTCAGCGTCACCGCCGTCTCATCATCGTCGACTGTTACCAACACATCGTCCGCCGTCACGCTGCTGGCGCCATAGTCGGCGCCCGCGACCGCGTGCGCGATCGCCGCAGTATCGTTCGCCGCATCGGAATCCTGAGCCGCCGAGACCGTCACCGTCTGGGCCACGTTCCAGGTGGTCGCGTTGAACGTCAGCGCCGCGCTCACCGTCACGTCCGTATCGCCCGAACCGAGCGACGGCGTCACCGTCACGTCTCCGGTCGGCTCCGAGGTCAGCTCCACCATGTACGTTGCATTGCCCCCTTCGGGCGCCGTAATCGCGGTGGGAGTGATCCGCACACCGCGCTCGTCGTTGTCGTTGATGGACAGCGTCGTGCCGGCTACCGCGATGTCGGCGACCTGGCTCGTCCCGGTGATTGACACCGCCTCGACGCGCTCGTCGATGAAATCCTCCAGGGGCGTGAACGTAAAGGTCGCCGTGCCGCTCGTCTGGCCGGATGGGATCGTCACGCTTAGATTGTCTACGGCAACGTAGTCGGCGCCCGCGATCGCCGCGTCGTCAGAAGCGCCCACGCTCACGGTGAGGGTCGTGGGCTCGGCTCTCGCCACGCCGCTGAGTGTGGCCTCTATGGTCACACTGGCGCCGCTGCCATCCTCGTCCACCGCCGCGGGATTCACTGAAAGCTTCACCAGCACGCCGGTGGCCTGCACCGTGACGGTGACAGTCGCCTCGTTGTAGTTGGCCGCGTACGCCGCCGTGGCGGTGATCTCGCAACTACCTGCGCCCACCAGGGTGAGCGCGCCGGTGGACGAGTTGACCGTGCACACCGTCGAGGGCGCGGCCGAGTAGCTTAAGGTCGTCTGCACCCCAGTGGGCGCTGTTACCGTCGGAGCGGTACTGCCGAGCGTCACCGAGGAGGCGCTGTACTGGAACCCCATCAGCGTCTGGTCCCCCTTGGCCACCGCCGGGAACACGATCGAAACCGTGTCGGTGTTGCCCACCGTGTCGCGCGCCGTCACCGTCGCCGAGGCCGTGTCGGCATCCGCCGTGTCCGGGGTGCCGCTGATCACTCCGGTGGTGGTGTTCATGGTCAGCCCCGAGGGCAGATCCGTGGCGCCGTACTCAGCGATGCCGCTGCCGCCGGAAGGCGTCATCGCGGTGATCGACACCCCTACCTGCAACGACGAAGGCGCGGTATACGTTGGCGCCGCCGGCGGCGCCAGATCAATGGTCAAGGTGCGCTGCACCGCGCTGGGCGCGATGAACCCGGTCTTGGAGGCCGACACGGCGATGTCAATGCTCGTGCCCGTGATGTAGGTGGCGTTGGCCGGCACGCTCACCGACCAGGTGGCGGTGCCGCTGTCGTCGGCGGAGGCGGCAGTTAAAGTGCTCGAGCCAATCTCCACGGAGACACTGACGCCGCCCTCGGAGCCGGTGTCGCCGCTGATGGTGAACCCGGACGCCTTCTCGGCAATGCTGATGACGTTATCCGTGGCAATGGCGTCAAGGTTCAAAACCAGCGCGCGGGTGGCCTGCACCGTGACGGTGAACGTCGCGGTGGCGTCGTTGTAGTTGCTGTTCGACGCCGCGGTCGCGGTGACCGCGCAGCTACCCACCTCTACGATCGTCAACGCACCCGTGGACGAGCCAACGCTACATACCGAAGCCGGATCAGCCGAGTAGCTTAAGTCGGTCAACGCGCCGGCCGGCGCCGTCACCGTGGGAACGGTACTGCCGAACGCCACCGACGAAGCACTGTACTGGAACCCCGTCAGCGTCTGATCGCCCTTGGCCACCGCCGGGAACACGATGTCAGCCGTGTTGGTATTGCCCGCCGTGTCGCGCACCGTCACCGTCGCCGAGGCCGTGTCGGCATCCGCTGTGTCCGGAGTGCCGCTGATCACTCCGGTGGTGTCGTCGATGCTCAGTCCCGAGGGCAAGCCCGTGGCGCTGTACTCAGCGATGCCGCTGCCGCCCGACGGCGTCATCGCGGTGATCGATACACCTACCTGCAACGACGAAGGCACGGCATACGTTGGCGCCGTCGGCGCCGCCAGATCAATGGTCAAGGTGCGCTGCACCACGCTGGGCTTGGTGAACCCGGTCTTGGAGGCCGACACGGCGATGTCAATGCTCGTGCCCGTGATGTAGGTGGCGTTGGCCGGCACGCTCACCGACCAGGTCGCCGGATCCGCGTCCGATGAGGTGGCGGTCAACTCGGTGGCGCCGAGGGTGACCGTGACACTGACGCCGCCCTCGGAACCGGTGGCGCCGCTGATGGTGAACCCGGACGCCTTCTCGGCAATGCTGATGACGTTATCCGTGGCAATGGCGTCAAGGTTCAAAACCAGCGCGCGGGTGGCCTGCACCGTGACGGTGAACGTCGCGGTGGCGTCGTTGTAGTTGCTGTTCGACGCCGCGGTCGCGGTGACCGCGCAACTGCCCACCCCTACGATCGTCAACGCACCCGTGGACGAGTCAACGCTACATACCGAAGCCGGATCAGCCGAGTAGCTTAAGTCGGTCAACGCGCCGGCCGGCGCCGTCACCGTGGGAACGGTACTGCCGAACGCCACCGACGAAGCACTGTACTGGAACCCCGTCAGCGTCTGATCGCCCTTCGCCACCGCCGGGAACGTGATCGACACCTCAGCGGTGTTGCCGGCCGTGTCCGAGGCGGTCACCGTGACGCTGGCGGTGTTGGCCTCCGCCGTATCCGGCGTGCCACTGATCGCTCCGGTGCCCGTGTCAATGCTCAGCCCCGGCGGCAGTCCCGTGGCACTGTACGCGTCGATGCCGATGCCCCCCGACGGGCTCATCGCCGTGATCGCCACGCCCACCTGCAGCGAGGCAGGCACCGTGTAGGTCGACGCCGTCGGCGCAGTGAGGTCTACGGTGAGAGTGCGTTGTACATCACCGGGTGCGGTGAACCCGGTCTTGGAGGCCGACACGGCGATGTCAATGCTCGTGCCCGTGATGTAGGTGGCGTTGGCCGGCACGCTCACCGACCAGGTCGCCGGATCCGCGTCCGATGAGGTGGCGGTCAACTCGGTGGCGCCGAGGGTGACCGTGACACTGACGCCGCCCTCGGAACCGGTGGCGCCGCTGATGGTGAACCCGGACGCCTTCTCGGCAATGTTGATGACGTTATCCGTGGCAATGGCGTCAAGGTTCAAAACCAGCGCGCGGGTGGCCTGCACCGTGACGGTGAACGTCGCGGTGGCCTCGTTGTAGTTGCTGTTCGACGCCGCAGTGACGGTGACCGCGCAACTGCCCACCCCTACGATCGTCAACGCACCCGTGGACGAGTCAACGCTACATACCGAAGCCGGATCAGCCGAGTAGCTTAAGTCGGTCAACGCGCCGGCCGGCGCCGTCACCGTGGGAACGGTACTGCCGAACGCCACCGAAGAAGCGCTGTACTGGAACCCCGTCAGCGTCTGATCGCCCTTGGCCACCGCCGGGAACGTGATCGACACCTCAGCGGTGTTGCCCGCCGTGTCCGAGGCGGTCACCGTGACGCTGGCGGTGTTGGCCTCCGCCGTATCCAGCGTGCCACTGATCGCTCCGGTGCCCGTGTCAATGCCCAGCCCCGACGGCAGCCCCGTGGCGTTGTACGCGTCGATGCCGATGCTCCCCGTGGGGCTCATCGCCGTGATCGCCACACCCACCTGCAGCGAGGCAGGCGCCGTGTAGGTCGGCGCCGTCGGCGCCGTCAGGTCCACCGTCAACGTGCGCTCGACATTGTCGGGCGCCGTATAGCCGGTCTTGGTGGCATTCACCTCAACAACCAGGCTCGCGCCCATGATGTACGAGGCATCCGCCGGCACGCTCACCGACCAGGTGGCGGTTCCGGCGTTATCCGCCGAGGTCGCGGTGAGTGTCTCGGTGCCGATCTGCACCGTCACGTCGACGCCGCTCTCGGTCCCGGTGTCGCCGCTAATCGTGAACCCGGCGGCCTTCGCGGCAATGTTCACCGTGTTGTCGGTGGCAACCACGTCGAGGTTCAGCACCAGCGCGCCGACGGCCTGCACCGCGACGGTGAACGTCGCGGTGGCCTCGTTGTAGTCGTCGGTGCCCGCCGCCGTGGCCGTGATGACACAGCTGCCCACCCCCGCCAGGGCGAGCGCACCGCTGGACGGGTCGACGGTGCACGCCGTCGAAGGCGTGGCCGAATACGACAGGGTCGTCTCCACCCCGCCCGGCGCGGTCACCGTCGGGGCCGTGGACCCGAACGTCACCGACGAGGCGCTGTACTGGAACTCCGTCAGTGTCTGATCACCTTTCGCCACCGCCGGGAACGCGATCGACACCTCAGCGGTGTTGCCGGCCGCGTCGCTCACCGTCACCGTGGCATCCGCGGTGTTCGCATCGGCCGTGTCCGGGGTGCCGCCGATCACTCCGGTGCCCGTGTCAATGCTCAGCCCCGGCGGCAGTCCCGTGGCGCTGTACGCGTCGATGCCGATGCCCACCGTGGGGCTCATCGCCGTGATCGCCACGCCCACCTTCAGCGAACCCGGCACCGTGTAGGTCGGCGCCGTCGGCGCCGTGAGGTCTACGATGAGAGTGCGTTGTACATCACCGGGTGCGGTGAACCCGGTCTTGGTCGCCGACACGGTCACATCGACGCTCGTGCCCGTGATGTACGACGCATCCGCCGGTACGCTCACCGACCAGGTCGCCGGATCGGCCTCCGCCGACGTCACCGTCAGCTCCGTGGTACCCACCGTCACCGTGACACTCACACCGCCCTGGGAACCGGTGTCGCCACCGATACTGAACCCCGCCGCCTTCTCGGCAATGTTGATCGTGTTGTCGGTGGCAACCGCGTCGAGGTTCAGTACCAGCGCACCGGCCGCCTGCACCGTGACGGTGAACGTGGCGGTGGCCTCGTTGTAGTTGGCTGTGCCCGCGGCCGTGGCCGTGATGACACAGCTGCCCACCCCCGCCAGGGTGAGCGCCCCGGAGGAGGAGTTCACCGTGCAAACCGTCGAGGGCGTGGCCGAGTAGCTCAGGGTCGTCTGCACGCCCGTGGGCGCGGTGACGGTAGGAGCAGCGGAACCGAGCGCCACCGACGAGGCGCTGTACTGGAACCCCGTCAGCGTCTGATCGCCCTTGGCCACCGCCGGGAACGTGATCGACACCTCAGCGGTGTTGCCGGCCGCGTCGCTCACCGTCACCGTGGCATCCGCGGTGTTCGCATCGGGCGTGTCCGGCGTGCCGCCAATCACCCCGGTGCCCGTGTCAATGCTCAGCCCCGGCGGCAGTCCCGTGGCACTGTACTCGTCGATGCCGATGCTCCCCGTGGGGCTCATCGCCGTGATCGCCACACCCACCTTCAGCAAGGCAGGCGCCGTGTAGGTCGGCGCCGTCGGCGCCGTCAGGTCCACCGTCAGCGTGCGCTCCACCGCGCTGGGTGACGTGTAACCGGTCTTCGACGCATTGACCTCCACCGCCACGCTCGGGCCGGTAATGTACGAGGCATCCGCCGGTACGCTCACCGACCAGGTGGCGGTTCCGGCGTTATCCGCCGAGGTCGCGGTGAGTGTCTCGGTGCCGATCTGCACCGTCACGTCGATGCCGCTCTCGGTCCCGGTGTCGCCGCTGATCGTGAACCCGGTGGCCTTCTCGGCAATGTTCACCGTGTCGTCGGTGGCAATCGTGTCGAGGTTCAGTACCAGCGCGCCGGCCGCCTGCACCATGACGGTGAACGTCGCGGGGGCCTCGTTGTAGTCGTCGGTGCCCGCCGCCGTGGCCGTGATGACGCAGCTGCCCACCCCCGCCAGGGTGAGCGCACCGGTAGAGGAGTTCACCGTGCATACCGCGGCGGGTGTGGCGGAGTAGCTCAGGGTCGTCTGCACCCCCGTGGGATCGGTGACGGTCGGGGCCGTGGACCCGAACGCCACGGAAGAGGCGCTGTACTGGAACCCCGTCAGCGTCTGATCGCCCTTGGCCACCGCCGGGAACGTGATCGACACCTCAGCGGTGTTGCCCGCCGTGTCCGAGGCGGTCACCGTGACGCTGGCGGTGTTGGCCTCCGCCGTATCCGGCGTGCCACTGATCGCTCCGGTGCCCGTGTCAATGCCCAGCCCCGGCGGCAGCCCCGTGGCGTTGTACGCGTCGATGCCGATGCTGCCCGACGGGCTCATCGCCGTGATCGCCACGCCCACCTTCAGCGAACCCGGCACCGTGTAGGTCGGCGCCGTCGGCGCAGTGAGGTCTACGGTGAGAGTGCGTTGTACATTGCCGGGTGCGGTGAACCCGGTCTTGGTCGCCGATACGGTCACATCGACGCTCGTGCCCGTGATGTACGACGCATCCGCCGGTACGCTTACCGACCAGGTCGCCGTGCCGTTGTCGTCGGCCGAGGCCGCGCTCAAGCTCCCCGTGCCGATTGCCACCGTGACGCTCACACCGCCCTGGGAACCGGTGTCGCCCGATATCGTGAACCCGGCGGTCTTCTCCGCGATGTTCACCGTGTTGTCGGTGGCAACCACGTCGAGGTTCAGCACCAGCGCGCCGACGGCCTGCACCGCGACGGTGAACGTCGCGGTGGCCTCGTTGTAGTCGTCGGTGCCCGCCGCCGTGGCCGTGATGACACAGCTGCCCACCCCCGCCAGGGTGAGCGCCCCGCTGGACGGGTCGACGGTGCACACCGCCGAAGGCGTCGCCGAATACGACAGGGTCGTCTCCACCCCGCCCGGCGCGGTCACCGTCGGGGCAGCGGACCCGAACGCCACGGAGGGCGCGCTGTACTGGAACCCCGTCAGCGTCTGATCGCCCTTCGCCACCGCCGGGAACGTGATCGACACCTCAGCGGTGTTGCCGGCCGCGTCGCTCACCGTCACCGTGGCATCCGCGGTGTTCGCATCGGGCGTGTCCGGCGTGCCGCCGATCACCCCGGTGCCCGTGTCAATGCTCAGCCCCGGCGGCAGTCCCGTGGCGCTGTACGCGTCGATGCCGATGCTCCCCGTGGGGCTCATCGCCGTGATCGCCACACCCACCTTCAGCAAGGCAGGCGCCGTGTAGGTCGGCGCCGTCGGCGCCGTCAGGTTCACCGTCAACGTGCGCTCGACATTGTTGGGCGCCGTATAGCCGGTCTTCGACGCATTGACCTGCACATCCACGCTCGTGCCGGTGATGTACGACGCGCCAGCCGGTACGCTCACCGACCAGGTGGCGGTTCCGGCGTTATCCGCCGAGGTCGCGGTGAGTGTCTCGGTGCCGATCTGCACCGTCACGTCGATGCCGCTCTCGGTCCCGGTGTCGCCGCTGATCGTGAACCCGGTGGCCTTCTCGGCAATGTTCACCGTGTCGTCGGTGGCAATCGTGTCGAGGTTCAGTACCAGCGCGCCGGCCGCCTGCACCGTGACGGTGAACGTCGCGGGGGCCTCGTTGTAGTCGTCGGTGCCCGCCGCCGTGGCCGTGATGACGCAGCTGCCCACCCCCGCCAGGGTGAGCGCACCGGTAGAGGAGTTCACCGTGCATACCGCGGCGGGTGTGGCGGAGTAGCTCAGGGTCGTCTGCACCCCCGTGGGATCGGTGACGGTCGGGGCCGTGGACCCGAACGCCACGGAAGAGGCGCTGTACTGGAACCCCGTCAGCGTCTGATCGCCCTTGGCCACCGCCGGGAACGTGATCGACACCTCAGCGGTGTTGCCCGCCGTGTCCGAGGCGGTCACCGTGACGCTGGCGGTGTTGGCCTCCGCCGTATCCGGCGTGCCACTGATCGCTCCGGTGCCCGTGTCAATGCCCAGCCCCGGCGGCAGCCCCGTGGCGTTGTACGCGTCGATGCCGATGCTGCCCGACGGGCTCATCGCCGTGATCGCCACGCCCACCTTCAGCGAACCCGGCACCGTGTAGGTCGGCGCCGTCGGCGCAGTGAGGTCTACGGTGAGAGTGCGTTGTACATTGCCGGGTGCGGTGAACCCGGTCTTGGTCGCCGATACGGTCACATCGACGCTCGTGCCCGTGATGTACGACGCATCCGCCGGTACGCTTACCGACCAGGTCGCCGTGCCGTTGTCGTCGGCCGAGGCCGCGCTCAAGCTCCCCGTGCCGATTGCCACCGTGACGCTCACACCGCCCTGGGAACCGGTGTCGCCCGATATCGTGAACCCGGCGGTCTTCTCCGCGATGTTCACCGTGTTGTCGGTGGCAACCACGTCGAGGTTCAGCACCAGCGCGCCGGCCGCCTGCACCGTGACGGTGAACGTCGCGGGGGCCTCGTTGTAGTCGTCGGTGCCCGCCGCCGTGGCCGTGATGACGCAGCTGCCCACCCCCGCCAGGGTGAGCGCACCGGTAGAGGAGTTCACCGTGCATACCGCGGCGGGTGTGGCGGAGTAGCTCAGGGTCGTCTGCACCCCCGTGGGATCGGTGACGGTCGGGGCCGTGGACCCGAACGCCACGGAAGAGGCGCTGTACTGGAACCCCGTCAGCGTCTGATCGCCCTTAGCCACCGCCGGGAACGTGATCGACACCTCAGCGGTGTTGCCCGCCGTGTCCGAGGCGGTCACCGTGACGCTGGCGGTGTTGGTCTCCGCCGTATCCGGCGTGCCACTGATCGCTCCGGTGCCCGTGTCAATGCTCAGCCCCGGCGGCAGTCCCGTGGCACTGTACGCGTCGATGCCGATGCCCCCCGACGGGCTCATCGCCGTGATCGCCACGCCCACCTTCAGCGAACCCGGCACCGTGTAGGTCGGCGCCGTCGGCGCAGTGAGGTCTACGGTGAGGGTGCGTTGTACATCACCGGGTGCGGTGAACCCGGTCTTGGTCGCCGATACGGTCACATCGACGCTCGGGCCGGTGATGTACGAGGCATCCGCCGGTACGCTCACCGACCAGGTGGCGGTTCCGGCGTTATCCGCCGAGGTCGCGGTGAGTGTCTCGGTGCCGATCTGCACCGTCACGTCGACGCCGCTCTCGGTCCCGGTGTCGCCGCTGATCGTGAACCCGACGGCCTTCGCGGCAATGTTCACCGTGTTGTCGGTGGCAACCACATCGAGGTTCAGCACCAGCGCGCCGGCCGCCTGCACCGCGACGGTGAACGTCGCGGTGGCCTCGTTGTAGTTAGCCGCGCCGGCCGCCGTGGCCGTGATGACGCAGCTGCCCACCCCCGCCAGGGTGAGCGCACCGGTAGAGGAGTTCACCGTGCATACCGCGGCGGGTGTGGCGGAGTAGCTCAGGGTCGTCTGCACCCCCGTGGGATCGGTGACGGTCAGGGCCGTGGACCCGAACGCCACGGAAGAGGCGCTGTACTGGAACCCCGTCAGCGTCTGATCGCCCTTGGCCACCGCCGGGAACGTGATCGACACCTCAGCGGTGTTGCCCGCCGTGTCCGAGGCGGTCACCGTGACGCTGGCGGTGTTGGTCTCCGCCGTGACCGGCGTGCCACTGATCGCTCCGGTGCCCGTGTCAATGCTCAGCCCCGGCGGCAGTCCCGTGGCACTGTACGCGTCGATGCCGATGCCCCCCGACGGGCTCATCGCCGTGATCGCCACGCCCACCTGCAGCGAGGCAGGCACCGTGTAGGTCGGCGCCGTCGGCGCGGTCAGGTCCACCGTCAACGTGCGCTCGACATTGTCGGGCGCCGTATAGCCGGTCTTGGTGGCATTCACCTCAACAACCAGGCTTGCGCCCATGATGTACGAGGCATCCGCCGGTACGCTCACCGACCAGGTGGCGGTTCCGGCGTTATCCGCCGAGGTCGCGGTGAGTGTCTCGGTGCCGATCTGCACCGTCACGTCGACCCCGCTCTCGGTCCCGGTGTCGCCGCTAATCGTGAACCCGGCGGCCTTCGCGGCAATGTTCACCGTGTTGTCCGTGGCGACCGCGTCGAGGTTCAGTGCCAGCGCGCCGACGGCCTGCACCGTGACGGTGAACGTCGCGGTGGCCTCGTTGTAGTTAGCCGTGGACGCCGCCGTGGCCGTGATGACGCAGCTGCCCACCCCCGCCAGGGTGAGCGCCCCGCTGGACGGGTCGACGGTGCACGCCGTCGAAGGCGTCGCCGAATACGACAGGGTCGTCTCCACCCCGCCCGGCGCGGTCACCGTCGGGGCAGCGGACCCGAACGCCACGGAGGGCGCGCTGTACTGGAACCCCGTCAGCGTCTGATCGCCCTTCGCCACCGCCGGGAACGTGATCGACACCTCAGCGGTGTTGCCCGCCGTGTCCGAGGCGGTCACCGTGGCATCCGCGGCGTTCGCATCGGGCGTGTCCGGCGTGCCGCCAATCACCCCGGTGCCCGTGTCAATGCCCAGCCCCGACGGCAGCCCCGTGGCGTTGTACGCGTCGATGCCGATGCCCCCCGACGGGCTCATCGCCGTGATCGCCACGTCCACCTGCAGCGAGGCAGGCACCGTGTAGGTCGGCGCCGTCGGCGCGGTGAGGTCCACCGTCAACGTGCGCTGCACCGCGCTGGGTGACGTGTAACCGGCCTTCGACGCATTGACCGCCACATCGACGCTCGTGCCGGTAATGTACGACGCATCCGCCGGTACGCTCACCGACCAGGTCGCCGGATCGGCCTCCGCCGACGTCGCCGTCAACTCCGTGGCGCCCACCGTCACCGTGACACTCACACCGGCCTCGGAGCCGGTGTCGCCCGAGATCGCGAACCCGGCGGTCTGCTCCGCCACGTTCACCGTGTTGTCCGTGGCGACCGCGTCGAGGTTCAGTGCCAGCGCGCCGACGGCCTGCACCGCGACGGTGAACGTCGCGGTGGCCTCGTTGTAGTTAGCCGTGGACGCCGCCGTGGCCGTGATGACGCAGCTGCCCACCCCCGCCAGGGTGAGCGCCCCGCTGGACGGGTCGACGGTGCACGCCGTCGAAGGCGTCGCCGAATACGACAGGGTCGTCTCCACCCCGCCCGGCGCGGTCACCGTCGGGGCAGCGGACCCGAACGCCACGGAGGGCGCGCTGTACTGGAACCCCGTCAGCGTCTGATCGCCCTTCGCCACCGCCGGGAACGTGATCGACACCTCAGCGGTGTTGCCCGCCGTGTCCGAGGCGGTCACCGTGGCATCCGCGGCGTTCGCATCGGGCGTGTCCGGCGTGCCGCCAATCACCCCGGTGCCCGTGTCAATGCCCAGCCCCGACGGCAGCCCCGTGGCGTTGTACGCGTCGATGCCGATGCCCCCCGACGGGCTCATCGCCGTGATCGCCACGTCCACCTGCAGCGAGGCAGGCACCGTGTAGGTCGGCGCCGTCGGCGCGGTGAGGTCCACCGTCAACGTGCGCTGCACCGCGCTGGGTGACGTGTAACCGGCCTTCGACGCATTGACCGCCACATCGACGCTCGTGCCGGTAATGTACGACGCATCCGCCGGTACGCTCACCGACCAGGTCGCCGGATCGGCCTCCGCCGACGTCGCCGTCAACTCCGTGGCGCCCACCGTCACCGTGACACTCACACCGGCCTGGGAGCCGGTGTCGCCCGAGATCGCGAACCCGGCGGTCTGCTCCGCCACGTTCACCGTGTTGTCCGTGGCGACCGCGTCGAGGTTCAGTGCCAGCGCGCCGACGGCCTGCACCGCGACGGTGAACGTCGCGGTGGCCTCGTTGTAGTTAGCCGTGGACGCCGCCGTGGCCGTGATGACACAGCTGCCCACCCCCGCCAGGGTGAGCGCCCCGCTGGACGGGTCGACGGTGCACGCCGTCGAAGGCGTCGCCGAATACGACAGGGTCGTCTCCACCCCGCCCGGCGCGGTCACCGTCGGGGCAGCGGACCCGAACGCCACGGAGGGCGCGCTGTACTGGAACCCCGTCAGCGTCTGGTCCCCCTTCGCCACCGCCGGGAACGTGATCGACACCTCAGCGGTGTTGCCGGCCGCGTCGCTCACCGTCACCGTGGCATCCGCGGTGTTCGCATCGGGCGTGTCCGGAGTGCCGCCGATCACCCCGGTGCCCGTGTCAATGCTCAGCCCCGGCAGCAGTCCCGTGGCGCTGTACGCGTCGATGCCGATGCCCCCCGACGGATCCATCGCCGTGATCGCCACGCCCACCTTCAGCGAGGCAGGCACCGTGTAGGTCGGCGCCGTTGGCGCGGTGAGGTCCACCGTCAACGTGCGCTCCACCGCGCTGGGTGACGTGTAACCGGTCTTCGACGCATTGACCGCCACATCGACGCTCGTGCCGGTAATGTACGACGCATCCGCCGGTACGCTCACCGACCAGGTCGCCGGATCGGCCTCCGCCGACGTCGCCGTCAACTCCGTGGCGCCCACCGTCACCGTGACACTCACACCGGCCTGGGAGCCGGTGTCGCCCGAGATCGCGAACCCGGCGGTCTGCTCCGCCACGTTCACCGTGTTGTCCGTGGCGACCGCGTCGAGGTTCAGTGCCAGCGCGCCGACGGCCTGCACCGCGACGGTGAACGTCGCGGTGGCCTCGTTGTAGTTAGCCGTGGACGCCGCCGTGGCCGTGATGACACAGCTGCCCACCCCCGCCAGGGTGAGCGCCCCGCTGGACGGGTCGACGGTGCACGCCGTCGAAGGCGTCGCCGAATACGACAGGGTCGTCTCCACCCCGCCCGGCGCGGTCACCGTCGGGGCAGCGGACCCGAACGCCACGGAGGGCGCGCTGTACTGGAACCCCGTCAGCGTCTGGTCCCCCTTCGCCACCGCCGGGAACGTGATCGACACCTCAGCGGTGTTGCCGGCCGCGTCGCTCACCGTCACCGTGGCATCCGCGGTGTTCGCATCGGGCGTGTCCGGAGTGCCGCCGATCACCCCGGTGCCCGTGTCAATGCTCAGCCCCGGCAGCAGTCCCGTGGCGCTGTACGCGTCGATGCCGATGCCCCCCGACGGATCCATCGCCGTGATCGCCACGCCCACCTTCAGCGAGGCAGGCACCGTGTAGGTCGGCGCCGTTGGCGCGGTGAGGTCCACCGTCAACGTGCGCTCCACCGCGCTGGGTGACGTGTAACCGGTCTTCGACGCATTGACCGCCACATCGACGCTCGTGCCGGTAATGTACGACGCGCCAGCCGGTACGCTCACCGACCAGGTCGCCGGATCGGCCTCCGCCGACGTCGCCGTCAACTCCGTGGTGCCCACCGTCACCGTGACACTCACACCGGCCTCGGAGCCGGTGTCGCCCGAGATCGCGAACCCGGCGGTCTGCTCCGCCACGTTCACCGTGTTGTCCGTGGCGACCGCGTCGAGGTTCAGTGCCAGCGCGCCGACGGCCTGCACCGCGACGGTGAACGTCGCGGTGGCCTCATTGTAGTTAGCCGTGGACGCCGCCGTGGCCGTGATGACACAGCTGCCCACCCCCGCCAGGGTGAGCGCCCCGCTGGACGGGTCGACGGTGCACGCCGTCGAAGGCGTCGCCGAATACGACAGGGTCGTCTCCACCCCGCCCGGCGCGGTCACCGTCGGGGCAGCGGACCCGAACGCCACGGAGGGCGCGCTGTACTGGAACCCCGTCAGCGTCTGGTCCCCCTTCGCCACCGCCGGGAACGTGATCGACACCTCAGCGGTGTTGCCGGCCGCGTCGCTCACCGTCACTGTGGCATCCGCGGTGTTCGCATCGGGCGTGTCCGGCGTGCCGCCGATCACCCCGGTGCCCGTGTCAATGCTCAGCCCCGGCAGCAGTCCCGTGGCACTGTACGCGTCGATGCCGATGCTCCCCGTGGGGCTCATCGCCGTGATCGCCACACCCACCTGCAGCGAGGCAGGCGCCGTGTACGTCGGCGCCGTCGGCGCCGTCAGGTCCACCGTCAGCGTGCGCGTGATCGCGGCGGGCGCGGTGAAGCCGGTCTTGGCCGCCGACACGCTCACCGACACGCTCGGGCCGGTGATGTAGGACGCATCCGCCGGTACGCTCACCGACCAGGTCGCCGTGCCGTTGTCGTCGGCCGAGGTCGCGCTCAAGCTCCCCGTGCCGATTGCCACCGTGACGCTCACCCCGGCCTCCGTTCCCGTGTCGCCCGAGATCGTGAACCCGGCCGCCTGCTCCGCGATGTTGATGGTGTCGTCGCCGGCGATCGTGTCTAGACTCAGCGCCAGTGCGCCGGCGGCCGCCACCGTCACCGTCACCGTGTCCTCGTGGAACAGGTCGTCCCCGTCGGTCACCCGGAGCGTGAACGTCAAGGTGACTGGTTCGGTCGAGTCGCTCGGCGCGATGAAGGTCGCCGTGGCCGCGTTGGCGTCCGTCAGCATCACCGTCGCCTCGCCCGTCTGCGCCCAGGCGTAGCTCAGGGTGTCGCCCGCGTCCGGATCGCTTCCCGAACCGCTCAGTGTCACGGTCGCGCCGGGCACGGCGTCGGTCTGGTCGGCGCCCGCATCGGCGGTGGGTGCCTCGTTGACGTTCGTCAGCGTCACCGTCAGGTCCGCCGTGACCGTCAGGTCGCCGTCGCTGACCTCGACCGTGACCGCGTAGCTGCCGTCCATATCGGCGTCGTCGGGGATCTCGAAGTCCTTCTCCGACGCGAACGCCAGCACGCCGTCGGCGTTGAGCGTGAACTCGCCGCCGTCGGCCCCGACCGCGTCCCCCGACGGAATCGACCAGTTGAGATCGGCGTCCGGCGTGTCGGCATCGGTCGCCATCAGCGTCGCCACCGCCGTCTGGTTCTCCTCGACCGTCAAGCTCGTCGCGCTGGCGATGACCGGCGGTTGGGGCTCCACCGTCACTGTCACCGTGTCCTCGTGGTGCAGGCCGCCCTCGTCGGTCACCCGGAGCGTGAACGTCAAGGTGGTCGCTTCGGTCACCGCGGCCGGCGCGGTGAAGGTCGCCGTGGCGGCGTTGGAGTTCATCAGCGTCACCAGCTCCTCGCTCGTCCAGGCGTAGCTCAGGGTGTCGCCCGCGTCCGGATCGCTTCCCGAACCGCGCAGCGTCACGGCCGCGCCCTGCACGACGTTGTTCTGGTCGGCGCCCGCATCGGCGGTGGGCTCCTCGTTGACGTTCGTCAGAATCACCGTCAACGCCGGAGTGCTCAGGTGGCGGTCTCCGTCTTTGATCTGGACAATGACCTCGTAGCGGCCGTCCGCGTTGGCGTCTTCGGGGTACTCGAAGTCCTGCGCCAACACGAACGCCAGCACGCCGTCGTCGCTGAGCGTGAAATCGCCCTGGTCCGCCCCGCCGAATTGGCCCGTGGGAAGAGACCATTCGAGATCGGCGACCGGCGTCTCGTCATCGGTCGCCGTCAGCGTTGCCACCGCCGTCTGGTTCTCCGCGGCCCTCAAGGTCCTCGAGCCGGTGAGGACCGGGGGGGCCTCGACCGTCACCGTGACGCTGGCCGCGGCAGACAGTTGCCGTCCATCGGGCGTACACGGCGCAGCATGCGGGTTGCAGGACCGGTTCGCCGGCAGCGTGATGATCACGTCGTTATTGTCATCGGGCGTCACATCGATCTGCCAGGCGATGCTGCTTCCCTCCGTCAGCTTTCTCTGGCCATCCCGCGTCCCGCCGGTGATCGTCAATAGCCCGTTACTGAACGCCGTGGCGTTCAGAAGGACATTCTCGCTGAAGCGAAGATCCACGGTGAACTGAGACTGTCGGTCGTGGTTGACCGGCACATTCTCAAACTGCGCCGTCAGCGGAGGGTTCACCGTCACCGTCACCGTGTCCTCGTGGAACAGGTCGCCCGCGTCGGTCACCCGGAGCGTGAACGTCAAGGCGGTCGCTTGGGTCACCGCGGCCGGCGCGGTGTAGGTCGCCGTAGCCGCGTTGGCGTTCGTCAGCGTCCCCTCCTGACTGCCTGTCTGCGTCCAGAGGTAGCTCAGGGTGTCGCCCGCGTCCGGATCGCTTCCCGAACCGCTCAGCGTCACGACCGCGCTCTGCACGATGCCGGTCCGGTCGGCGCCCGCATCGGCGGTGGGCGCTTCGTTGACGTTCGTCAGCGTCACCGTCAGGTTCGCCGTGGCCGTCAGCGCGCCGTCGCTGACCGCGACCGTGACCGCGTAGATGCCGTTCGTATCGGCGTCGTCGGGGTTCTCGAAGTCCTGCGCCGACGCGAACGCCAGCACGCCGGCGGAACTGAGCGTGAACTTGCCGCGGTCCGCCCCGCCCGCGGCATCCGCCGGAATCGACCAGGCGAGATCGGCGGACGACGTTACGGTATCGGTCGCCGTCAGCGCCGCCACCGCCGTCTGGTTCTCCGCGACCGTCAAGCTCGTCGCGCTGGTGATCACCGGCGGTTGGGACACTACCGTCAGCGTCACCGTGTCCTCGCCGTACAGGCCGCCCTGGTCGGTCACCCGGAGCGTGAATGTCAAGGTGCCAATTTGGCTCAAGTCGCTCGGCGCGGTGAAGGTCGCCGTAGCCGCGTTGGCGTCCGTCAGCGTCCCCACCTGACTGCCCGCCAGCGTCCAGGCGTAGCTCAGGGTGTCGCCCGCGTCCGGATCGCTTCCCGAACCGCTCAGCGTCACGACCGCGCTCGGCGCGATGCCGGTCTGGTCGGCGCCCGCATCGGCGGTGGGCGCGTCGTTGGCGTTCGTCAGCGTCACCGTCAGGTTCGCCGTGTCCGTCAGCGCGCCGTCGCTGACCGCGACCGTGACCGCGTAGATGCCGTTCGTATCGGCGTCGTCGGGGTTCTCGAAGTCCTTCGCCGACGCGAACGCCAGCACGCCGGCGGAACTGAGCGTGAACTTGCCGCCGTCCGCCCCGCCCGCGGCGCCCGACGGAATCGTCCAGGTGAGATTGGCGTCCGACGTGTCGGCATCGGTCACCGTCAGCGTCGCCACCGCCGTCTGGTTCTCCGCGACCGTCAAGCTCGTCGCGCTGGTGATCACCGGCGGTTGGGACGCTACCGTCAGCGTCACCGTGTCCTCGCCGTACAGGCCGCCCTGGTCGGTCACCCGGAGCGTGAACGTCAAAATGCCCATTTCGCTCAAGTCGCTCGGCACGGTGAAGGTCGCCGTAGCCGCGCGGGCGTTCGCCAGCCTAACCGACTCCCCGCCCGTCTGCGTCCAGGCGTAGCTCAGGGTGTCGCCCGCGTCCGGGTCGCTTCCCGAACCGCTCAGCGTCACCGTCGCGCCGCGCGCGATGCCGGTCTGGCCGGCTCCCGCATCGGCGGTGGGCGCCTCGTTGACGTTCGTCAGCGTCACCGTCAGGTTCGCCGTGACCGTCAGCGCGCCGTCGCTGACCGCGACCGCGACCGTGTAGATGCCGTTCGTATCGGCGTCGTCGGGGTTCTCGAAGTCCTGCGCCGACGCGAACGCCAGCACGCCGGCCGAACTGAGCGTGAACTTGCCGCGGTCCGCCCCGCCCGCGGCATCCGCCGGAATCGACCAGGCGAGATCGGCGTCCGGCGTGTCGGCATCGGTCGCAATCAGCGTCGCCACCGCCGTCTGGTTTTCCGCGGCCGTGAAGCTCGTCCCGCCGGTGATCACCGGCGGTTGGGGCACTACCGTCACCGTCACCGTATCCTCGCCGTACAGGTCGCCCGCGTCGGTCACCCGGAGCGTGAACGTCAAGGTGGTCGCTTGGGTCACCGCGGCTGGCGCGGTGAAGGTCGCCGTGGCCGCGTTGGCGCCCGTCAGCCTCCCCACCTGACTGCCTGTCTGCGTCCAGGCGTAGCTCAGGGTGCCGCCCGCGTCCGGATCGCTTCCCGAACCGGTCAGCGTCACGGCCTGGCCCGGCCGGACAGCGAACTGGTTTGGGCCCGCATCGGCGGTGGGTGCCTCGTTGACGTTCGTCAGCGTCACCGTCAGGTACCCAATGGCCGCCTGGTCGCCGTCGCTGACCTCGACGAAGACCTCGTAGCTGCCGTCCCTATCGGCGTTGTCGGGGTTCTCGAAGTCCTTCGTCGACGCGAACTCCAGGTCGCCGGCGGTGCTGAGGGTGAACCTGCTACCGTCCGCCCCGCCGGCGATGCCCGCGGGAATCGACCAGGCGAGATCGGCGAGCGGCGTGTCGGCATCGGTCGCCGTCAGCGTCGCCACCACCGTCTGGTTCTCCGCGACCGTCAAACTCGCCGCGCTGGTGATCACCGGCGGTCGGGGCGTTGTTTGACCGGGGATAGTAGCCCTGACCGTCACCTTCGCCGTGTCCTCGCTGTACAGGCCGGTCGAATCGGTCACCCGGAGCTTGAACGTGAAGGTGGCCGATCCGGGCGAGTCGCTCGGCACGGTGAAGGTCACCTGCGCGGTGTCGGCGTCCGTCAGCGACACCGTCACCCCGCCCGTCTGCGTCCAGGCGTAGCTCACCCGTTGGCGATCTTCCGGATCGGATCCCGAACCGATCAGCGACACGGTCCTGCCCGGCCCGACACCGAACTGGTTCGAGCCCGCGTCGACGGCGGGCGCCTCGTTGACGTCCGTCAGCGTCACCGTCAGATCCGCCGTGGCCTTCAGCGCGCCGTCGCTGACCTCGACCGTGACCTCGTAACTGCCTTTCGTATCGGCGTCGTCGGGGTTCTCGAAGTCCTTCGCCGACGCGAACGCCAGCACGCCGGTGGAACTGAGCGTGAACCTGCCGCCGTCCGCCCCGCCCGTGGCGCCCGACGGAATCGACCAGGTGAGATTGGCGTCCGGCGTGTCGGCATCGGTCGCCGTCAGCGTCGCCACCGCCGTCTGGTTCTCCGCGGCCGTCAAGCTCGTCGCGCTGGTGATGACCGGGCCGCCGACCATGACATTCACCGTGTCCTCGCGGTACAGGCCGTCCGCGTCGGTCACCCGGAGCCTGAACGTGAAGGTGGTCGTTTCGGTCAACCCGGCCGGCACGGTGAAGGTCGCCGTGGCCGCGTTGGCGTTCGTCAGCGACCCCATCGCCCCGCCCGTCTGCGTCCAGGCGTAGCTCAGGGTGTCGCCCGCGTCCGGATCGCTTCCCGAACCGCTCAGCGTCGCGGCCGTGCCCGGCGCGATGCCGGTCCGGTCGGCGCCCGCATCGGCGGTGGGCGCCTCGTTGACGTTCGTCAGCGTCACCGTCAGGTCCGCCGTGTCCGTCAGATTCGCGCGGTCTCTGACCACGACCGTGACCGCGTAGATGCCGTTCATATCGGCGTCGTCGGGGCTCTCGAAGTTCTTCGCCGACGCGAACGCCAGCACGCCGTTGGAACTGAGCGTGAACCTGCCGCCGTCCGCCCCGCCCGCGGTGCCCGACGGAATCGACCAGCGGAGATTGGCGGCCGACGTCTGGTCATCGGTCGCCGTCAGCCTCGCAACCGCCGTCTGGTTCTCCGCGGCCATGAAGCTCGTCGATCCGATCACCGGCGGCGCCGGAGGCGTCGGACCTCCCACCGTGACGCTGGCCGGGGCGGACAGCCGCCGTCCATCGAGCGTACACGGCGCAGTATCCGGGTCGCAGGCCCGGTTCGCCGGCAGCGTGATGACCACGTCGGCGTCACCATTGGGCGTCACATCGATCCGCCAGCCGACGCTGCTCCCCGACATCAGCCGTCCCTGGCCAGTCACCATACCGCCGGTGATCGTCAATAGCTTGTGATCTCTGATCGCACCGGAGTTCAGACGGACATTCTCGCTGAAGCGAAGGTGCACGGTGAACTCACTCGAGCCGTCATGGCGGGCCGGCGCGTTCTCGAACTGCGCCGTCAGCGGGAGGACCACCGTCACCGGCACCGGATTCGGACCTCCCACGGTGACGCTGGCCGGGGCGGACAGCCGCCGTCCATCGAGCGTACACGGCGCAGTATCCGGGTCGCAGGCCCGGTTCGCCGGCAGCGTGATGACCACGTCGGCGTCACCATCGGGCGTCACATCGATCCGCCAGCCGACGCTGCTTCCCGACATCAGCCGTCCCTGGTTTTTCACCGTACCGCCGGTGATCGTCAATAGCCCGCCCTTGAACGCACCGGAGTTCAGACGGACATTCTCGCTGAAGCGAAGGTGCACGCTGAACACCGTCGAGCCGTCATGGCGGGCCGGCGCGTTCTCAAACTGCGCCGTCAGCGGGGTGAGCACCGTCACCGTCACCGTCACCGAATCCTCGTGGGACAGGCCGTCCGCGTCCGTCACCCGGAGTGTGAACGTCAAGGTGGTGTCTTCGGTTACCGCGGCCGGCGCGGTGAAGGTCGCCGTAGTCGCGTTGGCGTTCGTCAGCCTCCCCACCTGGCTGCCCGTCTGCGTCCAGGCGTAGCTCAGGGTGTCGCCCGCGTCCGGATCTCTCCCCGAACCGCTCAGCATCACGACCGCGCCCGGCGCGATGCCGGTCTGGTCGGCACCCGCATTCGCGGTGGGCGCGTCGTTGGCGTCCGTCAGCGTCACCGTCAGGTCCGCCGTGTCCGTCAGCGCGCCGTCGCCGACCTCGACCGTGACCGCGTAGCTGCGGTTCGTATCGGCGTCGTCGGGGTTCTCGAAGTCCTTCGCCGACGCGAACGCCAGCGCGCCGGTGGAACTGAGCGTGAACTTGCCGGCGTCCGCCCCGCCCGCGAGGCCGGACGGAATCGACCAGGTGAGATTGGCGTCCGGCGTGTCGGCATCGGTCGCCGTCAGCGTCGCCACCGCCGTCTGGTTCTCCGCGGCCGTCAAGCTCGTCGCGCCGGTGATGACCGGCGGTTGGGGCGCTTGACCGCCCGTCACCGTCATGGTGTCGTCGTCGTACAGGTCGCCCGCGTCGGTCACCCGGAGCCTGAACGTCAAGGTGGTCGCTTCGGTCAGCGCGGCCGGCGCGGTGAAGGTCGCCGTCGCCGCGTTGGCGTTCGTCAGCGTCCCCACCTGACTGCCCGTCTGCGTCCAGGCGTAGCTCAGGGTGTCGCCCGCGTCCGGATCGCTTCCCGAACCGCTCAGCGTCACGGTCGCGCCCGGCGCGATGCCGGTCTGATCGGCGCCCGCATTGGCGGTGGGCGCGTCGTTGGCGTCCGTCAGCGTCACCGTCAGGTCCGCCGTGCCCGTCAGGCTGTCGCCGTCGCGGACCTGGACCGTGACCTCGTAGATGCCGTCGGTATCGGCGTCGTCGGGGTTCTCGAAGTCCTTCGCCGACGCGAACGCCAGCACGCCGGTGGAACTGAGCGTGAACTTGCCGGCGTCCGCCCCGCCCGCGAGGCCCGACGGAATCGACCAGGCGAGATTGGCGTCCGGCGTGTCGGCATCGGTCGCCGTCAGCGTCGCCACCGCCGTCTGGTTCTCCGCGGCCGTCAAGCTCGTCGCGCCGGTGATGACCGGCGGTTGGGCCGCTTGACCGCCCGTCACCGTCACGGTGTCGTCGTCGTACAGGTCGCCCGCGTCGGTCACCCGGAGCCTGAACGTCAAGGTGGTCGCTGTGGTCAACGCGGCCGGCGCGGTGAAGGTCGTCGTGGCGGCGTTGGCGTCCGTCAGCTCCACCATCGGCTCGCCCGTCTGCGTCCAGGCGTAGCTCAGGGTGTCACCCGCGTCCGGATCGCTTCCCGAACCGCTCAGCGTCACGGTCGCGCCGGGCGCGATGCCGGTCTGGTCGGCGCCCGCATTGGCGGTGGGCGCGTCGTTGGCGTCCGTCAGCGTCACCGTCAGGTCCGCCGTGCGCGTATAGCTGTCGCCGTCGCGGACCTGGACCGTGACCGCGTAGATGCCGTCGCTATCGGCGTCGTCGGGGTTCTCGAAGTCCTTCGCCGACGTGAACAGCAGCACCCCGGTGTTGGGTCTGACCCTGAACTTGTCGCGGTCCGCCCCGCCCGCGGCGCCCGCCGGAATCGACCAGGTGAAAGGGCCGTTCGGCGTCTTGATATCGCTCGCCGTCAGCGGCGCCACCTCCGTCGGGATTGCCTGGTTTTCCGCGGCCGTGAAGCTCATCGATCCGGTCACCCACGGCGTCGAACCTCGCACCGTGACGCTGGCCGGGGCGGACAGCTTCCGTCCATCGGACGTACACGGCGTAAATTGGTCGTCGCAGGGCACGCCCGCCACGCCCGCCGGCAGCGTGATGGTCACGTCGCCAGTGCCATCGGGATCCACATCGATCCGCCAGCCGCGGGGGCCGAGGCTTCCCATCAGCCGGCCCTGGTTTTTCAACGTGCCGCCGGTGATCGTCAATAGCCCGTTCGTGCTGATCGCAGTGGCGCTCAGATTGACATTCTCGCTGAAGACAAGGTGCACGGTGAAATGCGAAATGCCGTTATGGCTGGCCGGCGCATTCTCAAACTGCGCCGTCAAGAGCTGCGACTGCGCAACCGCCGGCACGCCGGACAGGGCCGCGGCGAGCGCGATCAGCAATGCCGTGGCGAACCGGCGCCGCCGGCCCGTGCCTCCCGAGTGGTTGCGCCCGGGCACGAACCCGGGCCGCAGAGGCTGCGGGGTGGTTGGGGAGCGACGGCAGGAGTCCGAAGCGGCGCGATCCGGCGTCACGGCCTGTGAGGACTCGGATGGCCGGCACCCCGCCGGCCGTCCGAGCCACCGCCGGGCCATCGCGAGTGCACGCGCCCACGCCCGACCGTCCCGAGGGGCTTCAGTACAGTTGGTTCTGCAAGCAGTACCGGGCGTGTGCGTCGACACTCGACGTGGTGATGCGCCAGGAGCAGGTGCGTTGCGCAGCGGGAAGTTCGCCCATTGCGCAGAGCAGCCTAGCCGCGTCGAATGGCCCCCTGCCATGTTGCAATCCTCTCGCACGTCCTCTCGCCATTCCGCAAATCCATCCCAGCCGTGTCGCAATACATGAAATACCTTTAACTCTTCTTCAACAGTGTCTGACAGGAATCGGCGAGCGCGAACTATGACCCGTCGATGTCGGTGTAGCCTTGAACCGCATCGGCCCCTTTCCACCGTCCTGCCCGCAACAGCGCGAGCAGAGCCACGCCGTCGACGATCACGTCCTTGAGCGCACCCACCCAGTCACTCCTCCTTAATATCCGAATAGCCGAAAGATTAGCGAGTCGCACGCTGGCGCGCGTCCCCACAATTGGGGAGATTCGGCAGTTTTCCGGAGGTCTTCCGGCGTTATTCGGGCATCTGCGGGAGAACCGGCGCGGTCAGCGCCGATCGGCGGCGGCTTGCGCCTTCAGCGCCGGGACTTGGGAACGCCGGCCAGCGAGCGCACAAGCCGCACCAGGTCCGCCTGCCGCGTCAGGCTGTGCTTGGCGAACATGTGCTTCACGTGCGTGCGGATCGTGCTTTCCAGGCGGCCCGTCGCCTCGGCCACCTCGCGGACGGTCTTGCCTTCGGCCAACAGCACCGCCACCCGGCTCTCCGTGCGCGTGAGCCCGAGCGCCGCCGCGGCCACGGCCGGATCAATGCCGGTTTGGCTTGTCGGGTCGATGACCAGCACGAGCGCGGCGACCGGCCAGATCCGCGCGTCCGTCTCCCGCCGGCCCAGCGGGGAGACGTGCAGCACCAGGCGCGGGCCAGACGCGCGGCTCAGCGTCGTCGAGGCGCCGGCGCCCTGAGCCCCGAACGGCGGCAGCGCTCGCCTCAACAGCTCCTGGAGTTCGGCATCTTCCTCCGGGCTGCGGGCGTTAAGGAAACCGTGCTTGTCCGCCAGTCCATCGCCGCGGCGCAGCACATCCCGGGCGCGGTCGTTCGCCGCCACGATCCGCCCGCGCCCGTCGAGCTGCACGATGCCCAACTCCGTGGTGTCGAGCAGATTCGCAAGCGACGCGCCCAGAGCGCCGGCCCCGTCCAGCTCCTGCTGGACGCGCACGGTTTGACGGATATGGGGCAGGAGACGCCGGATCAAGTCGAGCTGGGCGGACGACCAGCCGTCCCCGTCGAGGGGGTCGTTGACGGCCCACACGATGCTCGTGCCGTTGGGTCCGTCCAGGCGCACATTGATGGCGTTGGCACAGTGGTGGCGGGTCAAGAACTCGTTGTAGGTCGCGGAGGTCTTCAGCTCCTCCTCGGTGTAGAGTTGGGTGTTGTGGAACAGTCGGCTGTCGGGCAGATGCCGCAGGCGCGGAACCCGTTCGTCCCGGTGGTAGTACTGCCCGAAGTAAGCGCGCTCCAACTCCCGGTGCCGTTGTCCACGCATGATGCACCACGCAAAGTAGATCTGGACGTCCTCGTCGGAGGTCCCGTCGCTGAACGCCATGCAGCTGCCGTGCGTGCGCAGGGCGTCATCGATAAGCCCGGTGGCGCTCGGCCAGCGCTCGGGGTCCAGCGCCGCCTCGTGCAACGAAGCCAGGATGCGGTCGAACGCCTCCGGTTCGCTCACGGCCGCGCCTTCGCATGTGCGCGTTCTGCCGGCCCAAATCCCATCCGCTCTGTCGCCAAGAACCCTCCCTTGTTGCGCTGATGCTCCGCTGCAACCCTGTGCCGAGATGCCGGCGGCGCCCAACTCCCCGCGACACTTATTCCAGCGTGTAGATTAAAGGGCTGGAGCCCTTCCGGGTATCCCCGACATTGGGGAGATGTGACGGGAATTTCGGCATCGTTGTAAGCATTTGCGGCGCCGATTGAGAAGCAAACAACAGCCCGTTCGCGAGGGTGGAGTTGACCCGTTTTCGTGAGTACCCGATCCTTTGGGGCCGAGCCCCCTTTGGGGCCGAGCCCCCTTTGGGGCCGAGCCCCCTTTGGGGCCGAGCCCCCTTTGGGGCCGAGGCCCCCACGATGCAGAGATCAAGACCCCGGTATTCGCCGGAATTTCGCCAGCAGATGGTGGCTTTCTTGACTTGCGGTCAAGCCTCTTGCGCGGTGGTGTGTTCGGGACGCACGCTGGAGTCGCTATCGCGAGAGTTTGAGCCCTCGGCGCAGTCGATTCGTAACTGGATTGAGCAGTCGGACCGCGAATCACGGAATCATCGGCGTTCGTCGCCAAGACCGGAAACTCGCCAAACGCCCGGCAGTTGCGCTGATTCCCCCGAGGGTCTCGCCAGTTTCCCCCAATGCAGGGCTCTCCAGGAAAAACCGTAGCAGCTACATATCCCAAGAAAGCTCCAGGAACAGCACCTGGCCACGCGCATTCCAGCGGACCGGGTCGTAGGGCTTGTTGTACACGAGCGTAACCGGTGCGTAGCGATCGAGGACATTCTGGCCTCCGGCACGGATGGTCAGCCCGGAAACAAAACGGTAGGACATGGTCAAATCCACCGTGGTGAGGGAGGACACAGGAAGCGGAACCGGCTTGTTGGGCTCGGTGCAACGCGTGCCCTCAATGTTTAGCTGCGAGTGCCAGCAAGGCAGCGCGGTGACGTTAATGTGGGCGGGCGTATGGTGCATGAACAGGTCTGCGGAGAACTGGCCCCACACCCACTTAAGCGAAGCTTGCCATTTGTAGCGGTCGTTCCCGCCAGCCGTTCCTAGCTTGGTGTCCTTGGGCGCCTCCGAGGTGGCCTGCCTGAAGTCCTCCAGATAGCGCGAATAGTTCAGCAGCGTCGTAACATCGCCAAAGCGGGTGGAAAAGGAATACGCGAGTTCGGTGGAAATGCGCTCGTTGTATTGCTCGTTGATGTTGATGCGCCCGGCACGCACCTGCACCAGGTCGCCACGCTCGTTGCGAACCGCCACCTGGGGATGATTCAGAACATAGTCGGGATTGTCCCAAAGCCAGCCAAGGTTGAAGGCGATCTTGTTGGTGAAATCCACCTTCGACCAATCCACACGCCAGCGCAGCCCGGGCAGCCACTCAGGATTCCAGTCAAAACCGCCCGACCAATTGTCGGAGTACTCGGACTCAAGATCCTCGGTATAGCTTTTTAGCACGTATGTCACGCCCTGGTCTACGGTGATCTCGGTGGGGCCGTCGGGATCCCACAGGTCGATAATCGGTACGCCACGCCAAGGGTTGGTGCCATACGCTCGCGGCGGCGCGGCGTCGTAAGTGGAAAACACGTCGAGCCAGATGGGCGCCTTGAACGATCGCCTCCAGGCGACGCGGACGGTGAAGTTGGCCGAGGGCTGATAGCGTATTCCCACGCGCGGGCTGAGCCGGCTTTCTCTTACCGTGACCAGATTGGCATCCACAAAGTCCCTCCACCGCGGTGATGGGCTTTCTACGTATTGGAATCCCTCGTCCGGCCCCCAGTAATGCTCGCGCACGTATATCTGTTCCGAAGAGCGGCCGCCTTGGGCGCCCGCCTTTTTGTGCACGTCGTAGCGGGCCTGCAGCGTCAATACGAGAGAGCCTAAACCCGGCCGAGCGTTGTCCCGTCCGAAGAAGGGCAAGGCCACTTCCCCGTAATACGCGGTAACGTCCCGCGAGGGCCGTTTGACTCCCACATCGAATACGTTGCCTTGAGTGCCATACAGTTCGGGGCCATAAGTTGTTGACAGGTAGTAGTTCGGTGCGAACTCCCGCTGGGTAAAGAACTGCTGGTGCTCGCCACCCAGGGCGTAGCTGATAGGTCCGCCCCAAATGCGGAACAGGTCGCCTCGCAGGTTTGCGCTGTACTGGCGGGTTTCGTTGTGCCCCTTGGCGGGCCCTTGGCTCGCGGTAAGAAACTGCTCAAACGCCGCGCCCGTAGCAGTTCCGTTGCCGAACACATTGATAGCTTTCGCCGGGTCGGGACTCGACAGGGCCGCGTAGAATTCCTCGGCGGTAGGATCCAGCGCCGTGCGTCGGGCCTGCGCCTCCAGCCGATAGGATTCCCGATCCGACCTGCTGTGAGTCACCGCCACGTCTAGCTGGTGGCCGTCGCCAAAGGCCCATATCAACCCGGCCGTTAGATTACGGCTCTCGTTCTTCGATTCGTCGTACTGGGCCGGCAACAGGCCATTCTCGTATTCGTAGATCGGCGCGTAAGATACCGCCATGGCCACGCCGAAGGGATTGTAGGCATTGCTCGCGGGAACCAGCAATCGGTCTCGGATTCTGCGGTCGAATTCCTGGTAGGACTCGTTCCACGACCACTGAATGTCGGCATATACCCGGAGGTCGTCGGTCAGGTATTGCTCCACGTTCATATTCACTGTTTCATTGGTGGATTGAATGCCGTTTTGCGGAGGAATCTCATCCAGCGGCACAGGCGCGGGCTGGCTCGGAGCGATCGTGAACGTGTTGAAGTCGTCAATCGTGGCCCCCACGCCATCGTGGTCGGCGGGCAACTGATATCGCGGGGCACGGTAATCGCAGCCGAAGGAGGGTAATTGGGTTGGGCGCCATTGCGTCCTACTAAGCACGCAGGCGATCCCGGGCTGGCCGATTTGGTTTTCGCGCCGGTCGAATTCCGGGCCCATCAAAGGCCGAAAGTCCAAAGAGGTCCAGCCGGTCTTCTCGTTTGTAATCGGCTCGGAGGTGGAGCGACTGAGCACCACAGTAGCATTGCCGCTTCCCCAAGCATAGCCCCCGTGTACGGCGGCGTTCGTGCGGTCGGCGTCGGTCGTACTGAACTCGTTGCGGAACGTGGCAGAGAGGCCGCGGAATCTCTTCTTGGTAATAAAGTTCACTATGCCAGCAATGGCGTCCGAACCGTACACCGCCGACGCGCCGCCCAACTGAACATCAACCCGCTCGATTCCGGACAGCGGAATATTCAGAAGATTAACAAAATCGTCCTGCTGACCGCCGGTGCCGGCAATCCGACGCCCGTTCAGCAACACAAGGGTGTTGGCTGAACCCATTCCGCGCAGGTTTATGGTGGATACGCCCACGCCGCGCCCGCCGGCAAACGAGATGGCTTCGTCGGCGGACAGCGTGTCGTTGCTGGTTTGGGTGGAAATGCTCGCAAAGGCCCAGGCCTGCTTGCGGAAAAACTCTTCCAGGTCTGCCACACCGCTTGCGGCAATGTCCTCGGCGGTAAACGTGTACACCTGCGCGCTGGGGTCGCCTCCCAACAGGCGCGAGCCGGTCACCGTCTGCTCAGGCAATTCGACCGGCTCATCGTCGTCCTCGGCCGCAGGCTCCTCGACCGCCGCGTCGTCTTCCGCCGTTTCCTGCGCCTGACGCACCAACACAACGTTCTCCGACGCGTATTCGTACGTCAGGCCCGTGTTGGCTAATAGGGCTGCCAATGCGTCCTCAAAACGGTACTCGCCCTTCAGCCCTTCGACTTCGACCTCCGCGCCGACCTCCTTTTCAAGCATGATCTGCACGCCCGAATTTCTGGCCAGCGCCACCAACGCCAAACCGGCATTTTGCGGCTTGATATCGAGCGTCAGCACCTCGTCGGACTCGGCTGAGACGCGGCCCGCTGCGAACGCCAGTACGACCAATACCGCGACCGGCAACGCTTTCAGACCAAGGATGCGTAGTGGATTTTTCATAGTCCCACTTTATGCAATGTGTCTTTGTTCAGTTCCCCGCCGAAGCGGTAATCACGATCCGGTCGTTGTGCCGCTTGACTTCGATCGGAAGCAGTTGCTCCAGGCCGTCAAGGGCGGAATTGATCTCATGGATGCTTACCGTCGTGTACACGCTCAATTCCATCACCGAGGCATCTTCAATCAGGATCTTTTTGCGCGAGTAGCGATTCAACTCTTGGATCACCTGATACAGCGGCTCCGGGTAAAAGCTGAGCATTCCGCTACGCCATTCCTGGTAACGATCCATGGATTCCGGCTGAAACGCCGTCAGTCGGTTTTGGCTAACGTCGAACTCAGCCACCCAGCCTTGCTCAACGCGGCGTTGCCCGGGCGAGGAAAGGACCACAGCCTTCCCATCGGCCGAGACCGGCGGGGGCGATGCGGACACTTCATCCGTGACCTCATGTATCGCGACCGCACCCTCGATCACCGCCACCTGGTAGTGCGCCGGATCCTTGCGGATATTGAACGCCGTTCCGGCTACGGTAACGGACCGCACGCCCAGGTCCACCGTAAAGGGACGTTTTGGATCTTCCGCCACCTCGAAATAGGCCTCGCCGTGCTCCAGCAGGATCCGGCGAACCTGCCCCCTGTAATCCACCACCAACTGACCGGCCGTATTCAGCGTGATCACGCTACCGTCGTCCAGTTCGATCGTCCGCTGCTCGCCGATGCGGGTGAAGTACATTTGCAGGTGGCTGTCGTCCGGTCCGCCCCACGGCGAGAAATACGCAAGGGCAGCGCCGATTGCCACAAGCACGCCGGCGCCCATGCCCAGCTCTGCAGTGCGCCTGGATCTGCGTTTCTGAATCCGGCGCCGGAATTCCGGGACAATTTCTCGAATCTCGCCATCGCCCGCCAGTTCCTCCATGGTCCCGAGAATCTCAAGCGAACCGTAAAACTCTTCCCGATAGTTCGGTTCATTGCGGACGCGGTTGCGGATCGCCATCGCTTCCGCTTCCGACAACTGATCCGACCAAAGGTGCAGCAACGCATGCTCCACGTCGCCGCGCATAATCTCCTGAAATTGCTTCAGCATGAGTCACCTCCTGCGGCCTTGATCTTCCGTCGCTCTTTGCGGATCCGCCGCATCGCACGCACGATGTAGTGCTCGACCTGCTTCTTCGTCATCCCCATGTGCAAGGCAATATCCTCATAATTCATGTTGTGAAAGCGCTGCAAGACAAATGCCACTCTCCAATTCGAGCGCATGTCCAGAATGACAGCCTTTATGGCTTCCAGTTCCAGTTGCGCCGCGACGATCCGCTCCGGCGAGTGCTCATCCATTCGTTCGCGCTCGATTTCCAGCTGGGCTGCCGCGTATGCATTGCGAACCCGCAACTTGCGCTGCATGTCCACGATCATGTTGTTGGCCATGGTCAAGAGATAAGAACGACTACTTCCGGTCGAATCGGACATCTTTTCTTCCAACCGGTCCATACTCATCAGCCGCGCGAAAAGTTCCTGCACAAGGCCCTCGATCTGATCCCGCGGAACCGAACGCCCCAATAGGAATAGGTGCAAGGCCTGAGCATGCCGGTCAAATAATTGCTCGACCAGCTGCCTTCGTCCCGGCCTCTCGCGCGAAGCCAGTTCGATGATGTTGTCCTCCTGAAGGGTAGATATAGTGTTTATGCAAGGCCTCCCTATAAGAATTAACGTTCATGAATATCGGACAGCCCCGCTTCTACCTCGAAAAGCAAGCCGAAGAGCAAGACACGCTTGGGAGTGCGGGGCCGCGAAGCATGGCGGATATGACGGCCCCGCGTTGTGGCGCGACCATTAAGAAGAAGGTGAGGTCCCCGCTGTTCGGCGTCAGCGCTAGATGGACAATTAAGGATGGTTAAATAAGAGAGAGATTGATGTATATCGCCGCCACAAGCCGCCCTAGTTTCGCACGGCATGGGGGATCACGGATGGGACGGGCCAAATGCGTGAGCGCAGATGGGCACTGTCAGAGAAAACCAGCTTGAACCGGAATCCAAGCTCTCGTAGCCAGCGGCCATGAACAATCCCTTTCGTTATTTCAACAGTTCGCCCGAGGTCATCCGCCTCGCAGTGATGATGTACATCCGCTATCCGTTGTCGTTGCGCCAGGTCGAAGACATCCTGTTCGAACGCGGCATCGGCATCTGTCACGAGACGGTGCGTTTCTGGTGGAACCGTTTCGGCCCGATGTTTGCCGCTGAAATAAGGAGGAGGCGCGCCCACGGCCGCAATGGGTCGAACTGGCGCTGGAACCTTGATGAGGGGTTTGTTCGCATCAACGGTGAGACACATTACCTATGGCGCGCTGTCGACCACGAAGGCGAGGTGCTTGAGGTTTTTGTCACGAAGCGGCGGGATCGCCGAGCCGCACTGAAGTTCCTGAAGCGCACGATGAAACGGGTTGGACGACCATCGTCAATCGTTACCGACCAGCTTCGATCTTATCAAGCCGCGATGAAGGGGCTCGGAAATCCTGGGCGGCAGGAATGCCGGCGCTGGCTCAACAATAGAGCGGAGAACTCGCATCAACCGTTTCGAAGGCGGGAAGGGGCGATGGCGCGGTTCAGGGACATCAAGACCCTGCAAAAAATCGCCGCTGTCCATGCCTCGATCCATAACCACTTCAACCACCAACGCCATCTCACCCGCCGCGACGTTTTCAAACAGCACCGGACCGCTGCCCTGGCCGAGTGGCGCCAACTCGCAGCCTGAGAGCCCTCGATTAAAGCTTCAATAGGTCCAATCCAGTTAGTTTGACAACGCCCGCCGCGCCCATCCTGTTCTCCGTCCCCTCCGAAACGGTGTTCGTCACCCGTGCATTGGATACGATGACCAACTTACCCCGCCGCCTTCCCGGCGCTCACTGCGCCGGGACCCGCTCGATCCACAGTGGTGCCGCCCCGCGCCCGCCGGGCAGCGCCAATGCCTCCATCCCCGCCGTCGTTCCCGAGTCGAGCCACAGCCAGCGCAGCATCTCAAGCCGCCCCAGCGGGGCCACGTCCGAGACCGGGTTGCCGGGCAGCCGCAGCCAGAGCAGTTCCGACCCATCGCCCAGCGCCGACACGTCCGCGACGGCGTTTCCCGACAGGTCGAGCCGACCCAGCCGGCCGAGATTCGCCAGCAGGCTGATATCCTCGATCCGGTTTTCCGACAGTCCCAGGTTTGCCAGATCCGTCAGCGGCGAAATCGCCCCCACGTCGGCGACCCGGTTGCGGTCCAGCAGCAGCACCTGAAGCCCGCTCAGACCCGACAGCATGTCAATGTCGGTGATCCGGTTGCCGGACAGGTTCAGGCGCTCAAGCGCCGGCAGACCCGCCAGCGGCCAGAGTTCCTCGATCCGGTTGCCGGACAGGTCCAGCACCTCAAGCGCGCTCAGACCCGACAGCGTGGCGATGTCGGCGATCTGGTTGTGGGACAGGTTCAGGCGCTCGAGCGCCGGCAGGCCCCCCAACGGCCAGAGTTCCTCGATCCGGTTGCCGGACAGGTCCAGCACCTCAAGCTCGCTCAGATCCGACAGCGGGCTTAAGTCCGTGATCGCGTTATCGCGCAGGTCCAGTTCGCGCACGCCGCTCAGCCCCGCCAGCGCGGACAGGTCGGTCAGATTCCGAGACGACAGGTCGAGACGCCCCGGCCTGGCGCCGCTTTGCACCATGTCCAGCACAGCCGCCTGCTCAGGCGGGATCCCGGTCTGGTTGCGTACCGGCTCGTCCGCCAGCGCCGCCGCAAGCAGGCCCTGCGCGTCGCGGATCGGGTGCATCGCATCCATCAGATAGGTCAGGGTCACTGTGTCACGCGCCGCGACCGGGCGCTCCAGTGCCAGCAAGACTTGGTTGCCGTCCACCCACACCGACGTCACCGGCACCATCGCCTCGCCGCCCGGCGGTCCGGCCAGCACCACGAAGTCTGCGCCCGACGGCGTCGAGCCCCCGTCGAGCGCCCCGGGGTAGCTCAGCGTCAGCAACGGCCCCGACACCGACACGGCCGCCGCGTCCGCGTCCACGAACGCGATCGTCTTGTACCCCCAACTGCCCTTGGTCACGCCCGGCGGCAACGCGCCGAAGTCGATCCGCAGGCCTTCGCCCGTTTCGGTCTCCCCGTCCGATATCGCGCGCACGTCGAAGCCCGCCGTGCCCTTGCCCACCTCGAACGTCACGCTCGCCGGGATCGCCGCGTAGTCCGCCGTCGTCGCCCCGCCCGTGTGCGTCACCACCAGCGGGACCGTCACCGGCCGCAGCGGTTTGGCGTCCCGCACACTCCCCTGGGAGTCATTGCCCAGGAACACACTGACCCTTCGGCCCCAATTGCCCTCGCGCACCTGGATGGAGGAGTGGGGGTCGGTGTCAAAGTTCACCACAAACGTCGGCTCGCTGCCGTCGGCCAGCGTCACCACCGCCGCCGCCGGGGGGGCCGCGAGCACGCCCTCCGGCAGTGCGCCGAACCCGATCCTCATGCTCTCGCCGCCGTCGGCGCCCGAGTCGTTGGTCGCGTTCACGGTGAACGCCATCTCCGTCTGGTTGGCCCCGAACGTCACGTTCGACGGAATGCCGGAGTAGTCTGCCGGCGACGCGCCGCCCAGGTACGTCACCGCAAGCGGCACCCTCACTAAGCGGCCGGGCGCCGCGGCGACGGCCTGGCGAAGGGTCGCGTCCGGCATGAACACCGGTGCCGCGCTGCCGGGTACGTCGTCGGCGCGTGACGTCACGCGCACGTCAAAGGGATCGCTTGTCCCCGATGCGTCGCTGTCGGACGGCTTGCGCAGCCCGGGCACGGCGTAGGCGTAGATTCGGTTGTCACGCTCGATGACCACCCACATGCTCTCGCCGTCCGACCACAATCCGTTCGGGCTGTCGATGCCATCGGCCGAGAGGTCAACGGTCCGGTCCGCTTGCTGCGCCCCGGTCGCCAGCGAATGGGCAACTACGCGGTCGTAAAAGGGGCTGGCGAGCAGCACCGTCTCGCGGTCCGACCACAGCCCGTAGCCAGCGTACGGCGTGCTGTCGTCCATCAGGTCGAACTCCTTTTCCTCCACCCGCACCTTGTCGGACAGCCGGTAGGCAAACACCTTCCACTGCCAGTAGTCAGTCACCCACAACGTTTCCCCGTCCGACCACAGCCCCGTCGGGGCGGTGTTGCCCGCCGCCACCAACACGTCGTCGGAAATGTCCTGGGTTTCCAAGCGCGTGCCGTCGGACAAACGGTAGGCGCGCACGCCGCCGAAGTAGTCCGACGCCCACAGCGTCTCGTCGTCAGACCACAGCCCCGCGGGGAGCCGGCCGCCGGTCAACCGGAAGCTACTGCTCGCCGGCGTGACACCGTCCGGCAGCAAGGCCTCACCCTCGCCCAGCGCCGTGCCCTCGGCCAGCGAGTAAGTCAGCACCTGCCCGTTGCGCCAGTCGGATATCACCCACAATGTCTCCCCGTCCGACCACAGCCCGGTGGGTTCGGAGCCGTCGGGCAGCACGATGTCGCGGTCCGGCAGGCGCTCGCCCCACTCCGCGTCCGGTTCCTGCAGCGGCGCGTCGCTTGCCCGGATCGTCACCGTCGCCGATCCGATGTCCAGGCCATCGTGAGCCGCCGTTACCGCCACGGTCTCGGCCGACTCCTCGGCCTCGTCGTCCACCGCCGTCAGCATGGCAGAGGCGGAGACCGCCCCCGCGGCCAGTGTCAAGCTCGTCGATGAAAGTTCGTAATCGATCGTTGATGCCGATCCGGACACCGAAAATGCAATGCTTTGCGCTTCGGCAAACGTCTTGCCATTGGTGATCGCCACCGTCACGGTGGTGGTGGCGCCCTCGTCGAGCGTATTTTGGGCAGCCGAGACGCGGAACGTCGCCGTGTCGTTGTCGGTGACGGTGACGTCGGCCGAGGCCGGCGAGCCCAGCGTGTACCCGGCGCCCGGCGCGAGGGTGAGCGTTACCGTGCTGGCCGACTCGATCACGGCATCGTCGGCGGTGGCCAACGTCACCGTCTTTATCCGATCCCCAACGGCAAAGGCGACCGAGCCTGGCATGGCGCCGGACAGCGTCACGCCCGTCTCAGACACCGTGATCGCCACGGACAGGGCTTCGGTGGCTGCCGCATCGAGGCTCACCGTAAACGATGCCGTGGCGCCCTCAGGTACGGAGCCCGTGCCCGAGGCGACCGTCGTCTCAGGCGTCGCGGGCGGAGGTCCCTCGACCGTCACCGTCACCGAGTCCTCGTGGTACAGCCCAGCCGTGTCGGTGACCCGCAGCGCGAAGGTCAGCGCAGCGTCTGCGCTGAGATTGTCCGGCGCGGTGAACGTCGGAGACGCCACCGCCGCGTCCGACAGCGTCACGGTCCCTCCACCCGTCTGCGTCCAAGCGTATGTCAGCGCATCGCCGGCGTCCGGATCGCTCCCCTCGCCGCTCAGGGTCACCGCGGCGCCCTGCTCGACATTCGGCTGGTCCGCGCCGGCGCGCGCCGTGGGCGCCTCGTTTACGTTCGTCAGGCTCACCGTCAGGTTCGCCGTGTCCGTGCGGCCGCCGTCGGTGACCTGTACAGTGACCTGGTAGTTGCCGTCGGTGTCCGCGTCGTCGGGGTTCTCGAAGTCCTTCGCCGCGGCAAGCGCCAGCACGCCGGCGGACGTGAGCGTGAACTTGTCCCGATCCGCGCCGCCCGCCGTGCCCGAAGGAATCGACCACGTCAGGTCAGCCGCCCCGGTGTCCGCGTCCGTCGCCGAAAGCGTCGCCACCGCCGTTGAGCCCTCCGACACCGTGAACGACGTCGAACCCGTAATCTCCGGCGGCTCCGCCGCCTCCGGACCCTCGACCGTGACACTGGCCGGCACCGACAGCCGCCGCCCGTCGACCGTGCACACCGTGGGCTGCACGTCGCAGGCACGGTTCGCCGGCAGCGTGATCACCACGTCGCCGTCGCCGTCCGGCGTTACCGGGAACCGCCAGCCGATGTTGCTCCGCGGCACCAGACGGCTCGCCCGGCCGTTCGTGCCGCCCGACACTGTCAACAGCCCGCTGGAGAACGCGGTGTAGCTGAGATCGACATTCTCGCTGAACCGCAGCCGCACCGTAAACGCCGTCGAGCCGTCGTGGCTGGCCGGCGCGTTCTCGAACGCAGCCGTAAGCACGGCGCCCGCAGGCACCGTCACCGTCACCGAATCCTCGTGGTACAGCCCAGCCGTGTCGGTGACCCGCAGCGCGAAGGTCAGCGCAGCGTCTGCGCTGAGATTGTCCGGCGCGGTGAACGTCGGAGACGCCACCGCCGCGTCCGACAGCGTCACGGTCCCTCCACCCGTCTGCGTCCAAGCGTATGTCAGCGCATCGCCGGCGTCCGGATCGCTCCCCTCGCCGCTCAGGGTCACCGCGGCGCCCTGCTCGACATTCGGCTGGTCCGCGCCGGCGCGCGCCGTGGGCGCCTCGTTTACGTTCGTCAGGCTCACCGTCAGGTTCGCCGTGTCCGTGCGGCCGCCGTCGGTGACCTGTACAGTGACCTGGTAGTTGCCGTCGGTGTCCGCGTCGTCGGGGTTCTCGAAGTCCTTCGCCGCGGCAAGCGCCAGCACGCCGGCGGACGTGAGCGTGAACTTGTCCCGATCCGCGCCGCCCGCCGTGCCCGAAGGAATCGACCACGTCAGGTCAGCCGCCCCGGTGTCCGCGTCCGTCGCCGAAAGCGTCGCCACCGCCGTTGAGCCCTCCGACACCGTGAACGACGTCGAACCCGTAATCTCCGGCGGCTCCGCCGCCTCCGGACCCTCGACCGTGACACTGGCCGGCACCGACAGCCGCCGCCCGTCGACCGTGCACACCGTGGGCTGCACGTCGCAGGCACGGTTCGCCGGCAGCGTGATCACCACGTCGCCGTCGCCGTCCGGCGTTACCGGGAACCGCCAGCCGATGTTGCTCCGCGGCACCAGACGGCTCGCCCGGCCGTTCGTGCCGCCCGACACTGTCAACAGCCCGCTGGAGAACGCGGTGTAGCTGAGATCGACATTCTCGCTGAACCGCAGCCGCACCGTAAACGCCGTCGAGCCGTCGTGGCTGGCCGGCGCGTTCTCGAACGCAGCCGTAAGCACGGCGCCCGCAGGCACCGTCACCGTCACCGAATCCTCGTGGTACAGCCCAGCCGTGTCGGTGACCCGCAGCGCGAAGGTCAGCGCAGCGTCTGCGCTGAGATTGTCCGGCGCGGTGAACGTCGGAGACGCCACCGCCGCGTCCGACAGCGTCACGGTCCCTCCACCCGTCTGCGTCCAAGCGTATGTCAGCGCATCGCCGGCGTCCGGATCGCTCCCCTCGCCGCTCAGGGTCACCGCGGCGCCCTGCTCGACATTCGGCTGGTCCGCGCCGGCGCGCGCCGTGGGCGCCTCGTTTACGTTCGTCAGGCTCACCGTCAGGTTCGCCGTGTCCGTGCGGCCGCCGTCGGTGACCTGTACAGTGACCTGGTAGTTGCCGTCGGTGTCCGCGTCGTCGGGGTTCTCGAAGTCCTTCGCCGCGGCAAGCGCCAGCACGCCGGCGGACGTGAGCGTGAACTTGTCCCGATCCGCGCCGCCCGCCGTGCCCGAAGGAATCGACCACGTCAGGTCAGCCGCCCCGGTGTCCGCGTCCGTCGCCGAAAGCGTCGCCACCGCCGTTGAGCCCTCCGACACCGTGAACGACGTCGAACCCGTAATCTCCGGCGGCTCCGCCGCCTCCGGACCCTCGACCGTCACCGTCACCGAATCCTCGTGGTACAGCCCAGCCGTGTCGGTGACCCGCAGCGCGAAGGTCAGCGCAGCGTCTGCGGTGAGATTGTCCGGCGCGGTGAACGTCGGAGACGCCACCGCCGCGTCCGACAGCGTCACGATCCCTCCACCCGTCTGCGTCCAGGCGTATGTCAGCGCATCGCCGGCGTCCGGGTCGCTCCCCTCGCCGGCCAGGGTCACCGTGGCGCCCTGCTCGACATTCGGCTGATCCGCGCCCGCGTCGGCTGTCGGCGCCTCGTTGCGGTTCGCGAGCGTCACCGACAGGTCCGTCGTGTCGGTCAGGCCGCCGTCGCTCACCTGCACCGTGACCTGGTAGTTGCCGTCGGTGTTCGCGTCGTCGGGGTCCTCGAAGTCCTTTGCCGCGGCGAACGTTATAACGCCGGCTCGACCGAGCGTGAACTTCCCGGCATCCGCTCCGCCCGCGGTGCCCGAAGGAATCGTCCAGACCAGGTCGGCGGCAGCGGTATCCGCATCCGTTGCAGCCAGCGTCCCGACCGCCGTCTCGCCTTCCTGGACCGTGAACGCCGCCGCGCTGGTGATATCGGGCGCCGCCGGATCGGGCGCCGGACCGGGCACCGTGACGCTGGCCGCCACCGCCAGCTTCCGGCCGTCCCGCGCACACGCCCCGGTCAACCAGCTGCAGGCGCGGTTCGCCGGCAACGTGATCACCACGTCGCCGTCCCCGTCCGGCGTCACTGGGATCCGCCATCCAATGTTGCTACGCAGCACCAGACGGCTCGCGCGCTGCACCGTCCCGCCGGTGGTTGTGAGCAACCCTGAGGTGAACGCCGAGAACCAGAGTGCGACCTCCTCGCTGAATCGAAGATCCACCGCGAACGGTGTCGAGCCGTCGTGGCGGGCCGGCGCGTTCTCGAACGCCGCGGTGAGCAGGGGGTCCTTTTGCACCGTCACCGATACCGTGTCCTGGTGATAAAGACCGCTCGAGTCGGCGACTCGGAGGGTGAACGACAGCGTAGTATCCTCAGTCAGGCTGGAAGGCGCGGTGAAGGTCGGGGAGGCGGCCGCCGTATCCGACAGCGCCACCGCCGGAGCGCCCTTCTGCGTCCAGGCGTAGGTCAGGGTGTCGTCGGCGTCCGGGTCGCTCCCCGAACCACTCAGGGTCACCGTGGCGCCCTGGGCCACAATCAGCTGATTCGCGCGTGCATTGGCCACCGGCGCCTCGTTGCGGTCGGTGAGTGTCACCGTCAGGTCGGCCGCGGCGGTCAACGCGCCGACGCTCAAGCGGACCGTGACCTGGTAGCTGCCGTCGGCGTTCGCGTCGTCCGGGGCCTCGAAGTCCTTCGCCGCGGCGAACGTGAGCACGCCGGCGCGACTGAGAGCGAACTTGCCGCCGTCCGGCCCGCCAGCGGCACCCGAAGGGATCCACCAGACCGGATCCCCAGCAGCAGTGGCCGTTTCCGTCGCCGTGAGCGTCGCCACCGCCGTGTCGCCCTCCCGCACCGAGAACGCCGTCGCACCGGTGATCCATGTGTCGGCGGAAGGTGTCGTGCCCGGCGATTCGTTGGCGACCGCCTGGTTCGTGAATGACGGAACCTTATTGCCCAGTGCGTCGGCCATGGCTCCGCGCGAAGGCGCCGAGTAGCCGACCTGCAGGCCCGCTTCGCCGTACGACGCCGGAGGATCCATGGAAAACACCACCCGACTCCCGTTCACCACGATGTTCGAAATCGTGCGCGGCGCCCTGCCCCCCGTCAGGGTGAAGGCACTCGCCGGCGGCACCGAAAGCGGGTCCAACGCCTCGCCGTAGACAAGCGTCAGCACAGCCTGGTTCGCCACCGCCGTCTGAATCACGGGCGCCCGCGTGTCCACGGCGAAAGTCTCGCTTCCCTTCAGGTTGCCGTTGCTCGCTCCGTCCACCACCGCATTGGCCGGGACGTCCACCGTCACCTCGCCCTCCAGGCCCGCGATCGGCGCGATGTCGAGCGTGTAGCTGGCGCCCGAGCCTGCGAAGTTCGAGACGGAGCCGTTGCTGACGGCAATTTCTCCCGCCCGAAGCCCCGTGACATCCTCCAGGAAGTCGATCGTCACCGTAAAGGAGTCCTTCGTCGGGTGCGACGCGTCGCTCGTGACCGACAACACCCGGGGACGCATTGTGTCCGCCATGGTCACCGCGAAATTGTCCAGCATTGCGTCGGCGGCTGTCGCGCCGGCGCTCTTCCGGCCGGTCGCGACCAGTCGTACCGTGTGAGACCCCGCATCGAGATTCTTGTTGGTGTAGATGATCTGTTTGAACGCCGTCGTCCTCGAGTACGTATCGAAATCATCCAACACAATGTCGCCATCCAGTTCCACATCAACCAGGCCGCCGTTCCGACCTTTCCTCACGACCACCTCCACGCCGACTCCGGAAAACGCCAACTCGGCAGAGGCGTCCGCCTCATCCGACGCGGTCGTCGAGCCGCGGAAGTCCAGCTCGTCATCCAGCCGCTCCCACGTCCCGACGAAGGAGACGTCGTCCGACGTGTCGTCCACGAACTGTAGCAGCGCATCCCGTAGCGCCGACAGTTGCCGGATCTGGGCACTGCTGAGGTTCCCCGGCGATTTGACAATACCCTCGGCCGACTCGCCCGGCTTCGAGTAGACAAACACGCTGAAAGTGTTCACCCCTTCGTGCCGGTTGTTTTCGTTGACGTAGTCGATCAGTACCTGTGTGTCATATCGAATACCCTCCGACCCCCAAAGGCCAGGACCAAGACGAGACAGGTAGTGCCACTGGAGCCCGTGCCACCATCTGGAAGATGCAACGCTTTCCGCGATTGCTCGTTCGTGCCCGGACCTGTAATCCTCTTGGGGGGTGTGGGCATCCAGGTCCTGCCAACCGTGATTGAACGCCACAATGCCGTCCGAATTCCCGGAAAGGAGGTGATTTCTGTAGATCGCCAATTCCGGATTGGAAGCACCCCGGGCGGTCACCGAAACGGCATAGCGTGGATAGGCATGATCGATCCACCAGCCCGATACTCTTGTTCCATAGCGATCGGACCAGACTTGGAGCACATCCGCCCAATTGTTGACAAAAGTACTCGTGTACCTGTCGTTGAGGCCCCATCCCAAGGCAAGTTTTCCAAGAGCGTCATTTTCTGACTCCGTCTTGTCGGCCGCGGCATACAGCATGAATCTGATGCCTCGTTCCTGCAATGCGTCGGAGATCTCGAGCGGTAAGTCACGGTCGGAGGTGAAGTCACCCACAAAGCCTTCCAGCGTTGCGTTAGGCGAGTTGAACCACACGCGTCCGAGGCCCCAGATGACCCAGCTTGCGCCGGTCAGTTCGACGGCTTCGGCGAACTTGTCTACGTCGAATGCATCGACCCACTGATTGTATTCGGCAGATGATGTGTCTCTAGGAGTCCAATTCAGGTACTTGAGGTAAATGCCGTACTTTCCGTCCCTCATCCAATCGGTATCCGGATTGTTGTACTCGGCAAAAGCCGGACCATCGCCGAGACCCAACAGGCTCGCAACACCAACGGCGAGAACGATCCGTCTCGCCCGCCCAAATAAAGAAGCAATCGACATTGTTCAGTCGGCAGGCGGCTGCACGCCGTCAGCCAGGTCGACGAGTCGAAGCTGCAGCCGGACCAACAGGCGGTCGCACTTTAGAAATTGCGTTCGTCGTGAATGCTCGCAAGTCACTTCTTGAGTCGCCAAGCAGAAAGTTGCTTGAATTCCACGCGGTGAATTCATTTAGCTGCTCGACAATGTGATTGCAGATTTTTGAAGAACGAAATTTGAATCGCTGGTGCGCGATCGCTGCCCGCCAACAAGCGTGTAATCGTCGTCGCCTGACTCGCTGTTCCGACTTGTCCGTTTGCACAACCGCCGATGCACCCCCCAACCGGCAACGCTGTCCGCTACTATTCCGGGCACGAAGCATCGCAATCGCGGGCGACGCGGAATCCAAACGTTGGATCACGCCAACGGGGGACCCGGGCGAGGCGCGCATCTCTCAAGGGCGACGTCAAGCAACTGCCTCCCCGTACCGTTCGCTCGGCGCACTCTTCCTTCGCCTCTCCCGAGCAGTCCGCCACCCATTCCCACACGTTGCCCAGCATGTCGTGAAGACCAAACGCATTGGCCTCGAATGTTTCCACCGCCGCCGGGCGGTTACCGTAACCATCTGAGCATGGGTAGCGGCTCGTCGGGTACCTCCCGCGTCCACTTTGGCCCTTATCGGAACTCTTCCACCATTGGATAGCAACGCGCCCACGCACTTCGCCCTGCCGCAATGCGCCCTTCTTCCCAGTTCTTGACCTAACTGCGTCATCCTTCCCGCGCATTTGCGGACCCTCTCGATAACCCAGATGAATGAAAGACTAGCGATTTACACGCTGGCGCGCGTCCCCAAGATGGGGGAGATTCGGAGGTTTTCCGGCGTTATTCGGGCATCTGCGGGAGAATGGGCGCGGTCAGCGCCGAGCGGCGGCGGCTTTCGCCTTCAGCGCCGGGACTTGGGAACGCCGGCCAGAGAAAAGCGTCGAAAGTTCGCGGTCGACGCAACAGCCTTTGGAACGCCACGATCCAATTCTAGCAGCATTGAGATTGGGAATCGTTCGTCAAACGTCGCATGTCCCTCTCGATTTAGGCGGTGGCGACCTCATTGGAAACCGCAACATTCCCCTGCCTCGGCTAGTGTGCCGACGCCTCATTGAACGCCTTGGGGCGGACAAAGACGATGCTTTGCATGCGCGGCCTTCTGCTGGTGCACTCGCAGACGAGCGTGTGGGACCGGCCCGAATCCCTCAACCAACCTGTCAGTCCATCCCAACGTCCAAGATTCGCCCGACCGATGTCCTAAACATGGGTGTCGGTCGGTACAAAACGCGGGCCCCGGCCGAACCCCCTGGTCCTCGAACCGCATGGAAATGCGCGTCACGCCTCTGGTATGGTGGCGGCCAATCCGCTCAGGAGCAGTGCTCTGTATGGGCTCCGACCTCTAGCGATTTTGCTGTTTGGGGAAAATAGTGCGTCAATCAGGGTGGGAACGCGTGTTCTCATCCTGATTGACGCGCTACACGGCGGCTACGTTGAGGCTGCGCCAGGTTTCCTCAGGCTGGGATGCCTCCACCGGCGCGAGAAGTACAAGTAGCGCCGTCAGAATCCACCGGCTTGTTCCTTTTTGGGTTGGACGTTTCCCACTGTCAGGTCGGACGTAATGTAAAGCCCTCTCTTTCAAATGTAATGTCGGCTCTACATGCGTTGGATCAGGGGCTTGATCCACGCCATACACGATTCGATGGTCCAGGCCGTTTGGGCTGGCGTCAATGCTGGCATGTCTACACTTCCTGGTGCGTGTGCAAGCGGGTTTCGCACATGAGAGAAGAAACCCTTAAGCGCCTCCTTTTCCCAAGGTGCGATAAACGCATCGTTCTTTGCGCTACCAAGATTGTCAAGAAAGTTAAGGGCACCCTTGAATTGACCCGGGTTTGCCGGGGCACTCCAAACTAATCAGCCTCCGGTAAACCCGGGTCGATTCAGTCACGCAAACCCCGACAAAGGGGGGCACAAGCCCCCCTTTTTTCCCCCAAGATGTAATGAGGTAAAGACTCAGGGGGTGAGTGTCCGGGCAACGCGGAACCCGAAGTCACTTAGGCGGCCGCCGGTGGAGACCCAGTCGCGGCCCGCGGAGCGCAAGTTCCAGGGGACGACATCCCAGGAGCCGCCGCGCAAAACGCGACGTTCACAATTTCCGCTGAGCCAGGCATCTCCATTCGAGGGAGCGCCCGAGTAACTATCATTCCAGCAGTCCTCCACCCACTCCCATACATTGCCATGCATGTCATGCAAACCATATGCATTGGCCGCATAGCGGCCAACCACGGCCGTTTGCCCGCCAACACCGTCCGAACACGGCGCATCGTCAAAACCGACTGTCGTGTCGTAGAAATTGGCGTAGCGACACAGTTGCGATTCGCTGTTGCCGAAATGGTACTTGGTCGAAGTGCCCGCACGAGCCGCATACTCCCATTCGGCCTCCGTCAATAGGCGGTAGGTCTGTCCGGTCTGCGATGACAGCCACGCAACATACTCCTTCGCGTCATTCCATGTCACGTTGATGATCGGCCGTCGGCCGCGGCCCCAGCCCTCGTCATACACCTTGTTCGGATACGTAAAGCGGTCGTAGTCCTCAAACGTGATCTCATACTTCGATACGGCAAAAGGCTGCGCGATCGTTACGGTGTGAACCGGCTTCTCTTCATCGTCGCAATCCAGACCCGACACGCACCCCATCCGGAAACTGCCGGCGGGAATCACCACCATCTCGGGGCCGCTCCCGCCCGCTTGAAGCGCGTCCGAGAAAGTACCCCCCGGTTGCGGAACCGGTGACCTCGAACGGCGCATGGTCTCGCCGGGCTGCGGCGCTGCCCGTTCCAGCGAGGCGTCCTCCGATGCCGCCGCTTCGCCGGAAACCGCTGCCTCTGCGCGCGTCTCCGCCCGCGAAGACGCCTTGGCATTGACCATCGCCACAATCACGGCACCATCGACGCCCAGTTTCGACAGCGCCACAGGCTGCTCCACCGATGTATCGAAAACCGTCTTGGACGCCTTGATTTTTGCCGTAATTGCCGACGCCGGCAGCCCCGCCTCGGAAAGCGCAACAATGTCCGCGTTGGCCAGCACCTCTTCTTCCTGCCCCGCCGCTACATTTACAAGAAAGACTGCGAACCCGGCAACTGCGCAAACAACGATCCTCTTCCTCATTTCTGAGATCCGCAAGACTCCAGCATCTGCCATTCTCCCACAGGCGCCCTACACAGGCTGGCGCATCTCTTCACTTACCGTTTCCGGGACATTCTTGGGCATTCCTTGGCAACGCCAATGCCTCCGACTATGGGTATGTCATAGCTTGCCAGGGGCCCGTCCGAAGAGAAGCTTGGAAGTAATACTTAGCAATAACCATGTTGCTATGAGATGAATTACTGTCTACAAAAAAATTACTTATACAAATCTATCGGCGGAGAGGGTCGCATGGAAAACTCTCCAAATCGAATCACACAAGTGGTAGGGACTAGAACAGCTACTTCAAGCCTGATGTGCAATGACAGCCAAAGTGCCATCCCAAATTCATCATTCAAATAAAAGCTTTATTTATCAGGTCGTTACAAAATTTACTGGTGGAGGCGGCGGGAATCGAACCCGCGTCCGCAAGCGCTACTGCCCAAGGAGCTCTACATGCTTAGCCACGCCAGATTTTCAACGATTCGCCGACGGGCAGGACTAAATCGCTGTTGTGATCAGCTAACTCTTAACTCGTAGGCGCCAATCGGTTCTACGGGCGATCCTGTGCTAGCGACGCCTCTACCGAGCCACAGGCAATCCTGGCAGAGACGCTAGCGGTCAAGCCGCTAGAGCGAAGTTGTCGTCGTTGGCAACTATAGTTTTTGCAGGCGGATTTACGAGGAACCCTGCGCCTCGGCATGCACACCAAGGGTCTCACGGCCCACGTCGAAGCCATGTCGCCCCCATGTCAGGTATTGTACGCGAGTAGCAAGCGCGTAACGTAACGCCCAAAGCGGAATCCTCGTCACAAGCCATGCCGTTCAAATCTCATGACTAGCACCGCCACCGGCGCCGCACGGGTCCGTTTATTGCGGCTGGCCACCTATGCATCGGTAAGCACTGCTCTGATCCTGGTGGCGCTGAAGGCCTGGGCGTGGCGAATCACGGATTCCGTATCGCTGCTTAGCTCCCTGGTTGATTCAGGCCTGGACGTGCTGGCCTCGCTGATCACCTTTTTCGCCGTGAGTGTGTCATTGAAGCCCGCGGATCGCGAGCATCGATTCGGACACGGGAAGGCGGAAGGCCTGGCGGCGCTGGCGCAGTCGGTGATCATAGCGGCCTCGGCGCTTTACGTAATGAAGGAAGCAAGCCAAAGGCTGCTGAATCCTGCGGAAGTCGAGCAGGCTCCGATTGGCGTTGGCGTCATGTTGGTTTCGGTGGCGCTCACCCTGGTGTTGGTGAGCATCCAGCGCTACGTGCGCGAGCGCACGGGGTCGGCGGCAATCGCGGCGGATGCCATGCATTACAAGACCGACCTGGCGATCAATCTGGGCGTGGCGGCGGCCATCGCGATGTCAGCTACGGCGTGGGGCCGGCTGGCTGATCCGCTGGTGGCAGCGGCTGTAATCGTGTACTTGCTGTTCGGGGTCTGGAAGATCGCCAGGCAGGCGCTGGATATCCTGATGGACCGGGAGATCCCGGATGAAGACCGGGACAAAATCGTGCGCCTGGCCGAAAGCCATCCCCAGGTTGTTGACATCCACGACCTCAAGACGCGACACGGCGGGGCGAACTACATCGTGCAGTTTCATGTCTTGCTGGACGCCACGCTGAGCCTGAGCGAGGCACACACGATCCTGGACGATGTCGAGGAACGCATCCGCGCCGAGTTCCCCAATTGCGAGCTGCTGCTGCATCCTGATCCTGAGGGGTATCGGCCTAACATCCGCGAATTCGACGGGGGTTAGGGTCGTGCCCGTGGGGGTGGCTGCAAGTTGATTGCAGGAAGACGCTCTTGGGTCGAGGGCTGGAAGCCCTCGGTCCCAGGGGGTGGCGCTAGACTTCGGGGGGGACTTCCTCGGCGAACGACTCCCAGGTGCCGCGCGGCTGCAGTGCCGCCCAGTCAGTCCGCGGTTCCAGGAGGTCCGGGCGGTCGCGTTCCAGGCGTTCCAGCACTACACGCGGGATGTTGTCGAGCTCTCCTGATATCTTGAAGCTGTGCATACGCCCGAACAGGGCGCCGTCGCGCACTGCCGTCTGGCCCATGCGCATCCACGGCCACCAGGGCGAGGTGCGCATGAAGCCAGCGTGAAAGCGTGTCGACGGGAGGCTGCGGTCCTCCAGTTCAGCAGCCGGAATGTAGAAGATGAAGTGCTCGGAGGGATTGATCTTGGCGCCGGTGGAAGCCTTGGGCCATCCTTCGGGTGTTACCGGGTTGGTGTACTCGTGCGCATATTCCCAAGCCAGCAGGTACTGGTCGTGAAAGCGTTGAAAAGGAAGAATGAACGGGATTACGCCCTGCTCATTGGCGCGTGCGTCGGCGGCGTTCATCAGAGTGTTGTCGTCCGGGGCATTGCCCATCGAAAAACGCGGCATTTCTTCGGTGAGGCGGCCGCGGAAGCGATCGCTGATAAAGGGAAACACCTCCACGCGCTCGCCGCTGTAGGGGTTGTCCCAGTGGTCGATGATCTCGCCGCTGGCCAGATCGGTGAAATAACCGGCCTCCGTGCCGCGCAACCACAAGTGGCCGTTCTCATCGATCTTGCATTGGATGTTGCCGCAGCCTACGTAGCCGAACAGAGGCACTAGCTTGTTCACGCCGATGCGGGCGAATTGCACACCCTGGTAGCCGCTGTAGATCGGCTTGTCGGCGTAGGTGCCCCAGATCTTGCCGAAGGCATAGAGGTTGTCGGCCGGGGTGCTCAAGTCCAGTCCGCCGGCTTGGTTCGAGGGCAGGATGCCCTCGCTCCCAGGGGCGCCCGCACCGTCTGTGGCATCCGGGACGCCGCAGGCCGTCAGGCCGGCCGCGGCCATTCCGCCCACGGTTCCGCCAACGAAACCGCGGCGGCTGACGAGGCTGTTCAGGGCTGAATTCAGGAACATGGTTTACTCTCCTTTCCGCTGGGACCGAAGGCGTCCCCGCCTTCGCCGAGGGCGGGACGCCCTCGTTCCCAGGATGTGATATGCCTAGCTGACCACCGGCCGGGCGCTTATACGCAAGTCGCGCCCGGAGGCGCGTTGGAAAACACTCAGACCGAATTCCGGCGCCACGGCCAGAAAGTGGTCGAACAGATCGGATTGCAAATCCTCGTATGCCAGCCAATCGGTGGTCGCGGCAAAACAATAGATCTCGATCGGGAGCCCGTCGGGGCCCGGCTGAAGCTGCCGGACCAGCGTAGTGCGCTCAGGATGAATCTTGGGATGGTTCTTGATGTAGTTGAACAGATAGGCACGGAAGGTGCCGACATTGGTCAGGCGCCGCAGGTTGACGGGCAGTTCTTCGGCGCCGATGCGGCGGTTGTAGTCGGAGAGTTCGCGGTGCCTCGCCGGAATATAGTCGGCCAGCAGCTTGAATTTGGAGAATCGTTCGATTTCCTCGTCTTCAAGAAATCGCACCGTGGCCATGTCGATATACACCGAGCGCTTGATCCGGCGCGCCCCGCCCTCGCTCATCCCCCGCCAATTCTTGAACGACCCGGCAATGAAGTCATGCGTGGGAACGGTGCTTAGGGTCTTGTCCCAGTTGCGCACCGTCACGGTATGCAAGGCGATATCGATCACGTCGCCATCGACGGTATGCGAGGGCATCTCTACCCAGTCGCCGACGCGCACGATGTCGTTGACGGAAATCTGGATGCTGGCCATTACCGACAGCAAGGTGTCGCGGAACACCAGCAACAGCACTGCCGTAAGCGCTCCCAGACTGCTCAACAGCAGCCAGATGGACACCTCGGCCGCGTAGGCCACGATCACCAGGCCGCCAATGGCGTAGAGCAACAGCGAGAACGCCTGCGTGTAACCCTTCAGCGGCAGGCGGGCATGGCTGCCCGGCTTTTTCTGCAGATAGAGGCTTATGGCCGTAAGCGCAGCCACAATGCCGATGATCACCGCCAGGACCACCCCGGCAAAGGCCAGCACGCCGAGCACCTGGCCGGCAATCTCTCCGAGCCGGGTCTGCGCGGCACGCAGCCCAAAAAACATCACCAGCGCCGGCGCCAGGTGCGAGAAACGCAGCAGTACCCGGGATTCCAACAGAGCGGTTCTGAGCGCACCCTCCCTGGAGGATTGCATGGCCCTGCGGATTGCCGAAGCAATCACGCGCCGGGTCAGCCAATCGGCCAGAGCAGCGGCCACTGCCAGGGCCGTAATCGTCAGCACTCCGCCGGCCAGCGGATATTCCGCAAGCCATGCGGTCACGGCAGGCCAGATATCGCTAAAGTTCATGCGTTGCCCTTAGCGAGAGAGAAGCGCCATCGTTCCGACAGACGCCGGGAGCGAGGGCGAGACGCCCTCGTTCCCAGGGGCCTCGCTTCTGACAGACGCCGGGAGCGAGGGCGAGACGCCGTCGTTCCCAGGGGCCTCGCTTCTGACAGACGCCGGGAGCGAGGGCATCCTGCCCTCGTCGAGGGCTGGAAGCCCTCGTTCCCAGGGGGTGGCCTGTGGGATTCATGTGTTCTTCGAAGTTGCCGGGCGGGGATGCAGGAGACGGAACGATTGCCACATAACCGGCACTTCTTCGTGAAAACTCTGCCCCCGGGTCTCCAGCCATTTGCCCCAGTAGGCTCTGTGAATATCCCTCCAGACCTTCACATCGCGCGCGGCGGGTCCCTCTCCGGCCGTGTGCCGCGCCGCCACCTTGTTGAACGGCAGTTTCTCGCAGGCGTCCAGCTCCACCAGGCAGCGGGGGCTCTTGTCGGCATCCAGAAACACGATCCGGTCTCCTGACTCAAGCAGCCCGCCCTCTTCCTCAAGAAGCTGCACCAGCGAATAGGTGCAGGTCTTTTCTTCCCCCAGCACCAGGCCCAGAAGCAGATCGCACATCTCCTTTGAAGAGCCCAGACGACGGGCCACGAGCCGTCCGCCCGTCATAGGCGGCACGCCCGCCACCGTGGCCTTTTTGAGAAAGTTTTCCATAATTCGTGATCCCGCTTTAAGAACCCCTCGCGCGAGTTGGGGGAGTATACTCAAGCATGTGGCTAGAAGCGGGTTTCGTGGGGTTGAATCGTGGGCTGCGCCGGCGGTAGTCGTGCTTGCCATCGGTATGGCGGGTTGCGGCGGCACGGTCAGCTTGAGCCCCAACTTTCCTACCCCGATGGTCCAGCGCCTGCCGCTTACCGCGCAGGTGCAATACCCGCCCAGTCTCCGCGAGTATTCGCATATCGAAGAAGCCATGGACACCACCCGATGGACGATCGACCTGGGGCGGCCAACCGTGCGCATGCTGAACAGCGTGCTGGGCGCATCCTTGCAGCTGGTTCCCGCGGATGCCGACGGGCCGGCGCCCGACCTGATTATCGAGGCGGAAATTTTGCGGTTTGAATTCGGTGTGCCGGGACGGTCCAAGGTGGACGTACCGGCGGCCTGGATTGAGTTCGACGTGCGAATCACCGGCGGTGACGGCGCTCCGCTGACCACGCTGAAGATTCCCGGCTACGGCGAGGGTTCACGAAAATCCGGTGGACTGGGAAGGAGCCTTAGCGAGGCCGCGGAGTACGCGCTGCGCGATGCCGGCGCCACACTTACGCAGGAAATCATGCAGGATGCTGCTATTCTTGCTCTAATCCGGAGCGAAACATGAGTAACCGCAACAAGTCCGCTCGATCCTCAGGCTTGGCCGTAGCTGCCGCTTTGCTTGTCCTGGCGGCTGGACTGGCGCCTGCCGACGCATTTGCCGAAGAGGAAACCGAATCGCTGGTGCTGCTCAGGACCAGTTATCTTGCCGGCAACCGGACCGAAGAGGAATTTGTTCGTTGTGTGTCGAAGAAGATACGGTCCGGGAAGAAGGGCCCCCGCGTAATCGGGGAACGTAAATTCATCGACGAACTGTATCCCTGGCTTGAGCCGCGCACCATGCCACGGGAAAGCTCGGACTTGAGCGAGTTCATGGAGCGCCCCGGCGTAGGCGAGGCAGTCCGCCGCAAGGGTGTGCGCTACATGGTGTGGCTGAGCGGGCAAACCCGGCGCGAAGGCAGCGGCGGCAGCCTGTCCTGCGCCGCGGGGCCGGGCGGAGCGGGTTGTTTCGGCCTGGCCTGGTGGCAGAACAATTCCGAATACACCGCCTCGGTGTGGGACATCAGCGACGGCACCGACATGGGTGCGATGAAAGCCAATGTGCGCGGCACCTCGGTAATCCCCGCACTGGTGATTCCGATTCCGATAATCGCCCGCACCCGCGAGAAAGCCTGCGACAGTCTAGCCGGGCAGTTGCGCGACTACCTCGACCTGGGCTGATTCCTGCGCGGAAGGCTCGTGGATTCCCGCTTTCGCGGGAATGGCGATTACTGTCGGGGAAAGAATGACGATTCTTGCCCTCGCCGAGGGTGGGAGGGCCTTGCTTGCATGGAACAAGCCTGGGAAAGAGGGCATCTTGCCCTCGTCGAGGGCTGGAAGCCCTCGTTCCCAGGGAGGGCAGGATGCCCTCTTTCCCAGAGGGAGGCGCGAGTGCTTGGGGGTTATTTCCAGCGCGACTTGTTCGCCAGGTAGCGGCCGGCGTCGTCCAGGTCGGTCGGCAGGTAGTCCGAGAACAGGTTCGGGCCGAATTTCGGAACGTAGCGGTCGTATACCGGCCGGTAAAGGTCCCAGTGCACGTCCGGGATACGGTTGCGGGCCCGATACGCCGCCAGCGGAATGGTGGCGGCAATCGGCTGTTCAAAGCCGCTTCTTGCTTCGGCCAGCGCCTCGCCGCGCGGCCCCCAGATCCCTGATCCGCCGCCGCCGGTGTCGCCGAACACACCACGGGTACCAGGCGAATGGGCGTTATTGACCAGGGCGGAATAAATGCCGTTATGCAGGGCGCCGGAACGCACGTCCAGGTGGTTGAAGCCACCGGTGGCGGTGCGCAGCATCAACTCGCAACCCTTCAATGCGTAAGCGCGGATCAGCTCCGGCTCGCGCTGCACCGCGGTCGTGGCGATGTTGCCGAACTTGGTGCGGGTAACCGAGATCACTTCGTCCTCGCCATACATTTCCACATATTCGTCAAGAACGTTGTAGATCGTGGTGGTCATCAGTTCGATACTGCGGTCGCCGGCCTGGAACACGCCCTTGATGTTGCGCGCCTTCCAGTGCCGCGCCAGCACTTCGCCCTGATCACCGATGATGGTGGTAATCGAAAGATTGTGGCCCGGCCAGTCCTTGTCCTTCACATAGCTTCCGAAAACGATAAAGCAGCCGTGCTTCCTGGCGCGCTTGGAGATTTCCTCGGTCTCTTCGCCCGGCACCTCAAGTGCAATCCGCTGCACGTCGTCGCGGTTCCAGTGAAACCGAAACCCGGTGATCGGGAACTCGTGGAAGAACAGGATGTCCTTGGGAAGGCCGGAGGCCTGCGCCATGTCGATCAGGTCCAGCATGTGGTTCAAGTTCCTGCGCTTGCCCGGACCGGGATTCTTCTCATCTACCGGCCGCACCACCGATTGCACAACGCACAGGCGAACATTGTCCCTGGCCAGCGGAACCGTATCGTAGGCGCCATCCTGATGAACGGAAACGTCTCCGCCGCCCCCTGCTTCCGCAGCCAGCGCGCGCCGCGCCGCACCGCCGCCCGCAGCCGCCGTCAATCCCGCCAATGCCGCGCCGCTCAGCAAACGCCTGCGGTCTATGCCCTTCCCCTTCGTCATGCTGCTTCCTCCCAAGGAATCTGAGTCGAAGTTGCATTTTAATCGCTGTTGCGGACAATCTAGGAAGCCGTGAAGATTCTCAAAAAACTGCCTCTGTCCTGGGTTATTGGCTCGGCATGCGCGCTGCTTGCGGGCTTACTGGTCGGCCCGAGCATGCTTTACTGGTTCGGCGGCAAGGTGCTCGGCGAGTACAGCGACCCCGGAGGGCTGCTGGCGTTGTGGGACAGCATTTACGGTGACGCCGTCCATCTTGGCGGCGCCGGGCTGATATTGCTCCTGGGACCGCTGCTTGTGTTCCAGATTGCCTGGGGCGGCCTGTTCGTGCTGAGGAAATACCTTCGCTAATCCGGCCAGAAATACACGCCCACGCCCACAAGCGATACCCAGAAAAGGCACAGAGGCGCCCATCTCCATGAGGCTTGGCGCAAATGCCCCCACATGCCCATGCCGCCGAGGATGGTGCATCCGCCGAACATGGCCGTAGCCAAACCAAGCAGCGGCAATTCAGCCTGAAGCCGGGGATAGTCTTCCATGATCACCCAGAACGTAAGACAGACAATCGCAAGGCCGGCGAAAATCGAAAGGCAACTGCCTAGAAATATTCCGAGAAGAATTCCGAAAGGGCGCATGCTGCTGGTATTATCCGCCGGGCCAAAGACCTTATTTCGACTATGCGAATCATAACTGCGCGCCGATCTCAATTTTCCTGGATAGCACGGCATTTTCCGGGCGTGCTGCTCAGTGCGCTGGCCCTTGGCGCCGCCTCTCTGACCCTCGCCACGTCCGGCGAGTCGCCGGAGCCGCTGCGTATCACCGATAGTCATCGTGAAACGGCCAGGGGGGTCGTGTTCTACTCCGAGCGCAAGCACTATCAGCAGATGGAGGTGGACGACAGCCTGTCCGAAGCCACCCTGCGCAACTTTATCGACCTGCTGGACGGCCAGCGCCTGTACTTCCTCAAGAACCAGGAGGCCTATTTCCTCGCAAAGTACGGCGGCCGGCTGGATGACGCCATGCGGCTCGGTCAACTGGACCCGGTCCTGGAAATTTACCGGCTGTTTCGCAAGCGCATGACCAGCTATTTCGACTTTGCCCTGGAATACATGGATACCGAGCCGGATCTCAATACGGAGCGAACCTGGATTCTTGATCGGGAGGACGCACCGCGCCCCGCCAGCCAGGCGGAAATGGACGACGTATGGCGGGACCGGGTTCGGCACGAGCTCATTAACCTGGTGCTGGACGATCGCAACTACGAAGAAGCCGTCGAAGCGCTGCGCAAACGCTATTCCCAACAACGCAAATCTCTGTTCGCGCAGGACTCCGACGATGTGTTCGCGGTCTTCATTAACGCCTTTACCCACACCCTCGACCCACATTCCACCTACTTCTCGCCCAGCAATTTCGAGGAATACCGCATTCAGATGAGCCGCGCCTATTACGGCGTCGGTGCGTCGCTGACGACGGAGGATGACCACGTGCTCGTGCGCGAAGTGCTGTCCGGCGGACCCGCCGAAGAGGACGGCCGGTTGCGCGCCGGGGATCGCATCACCGGCGTAGACGGCTCAGCCAGCGGCAAACTGACCGAGGTAATCGGGTGGCGGCTGCAGGACGTCGTTGAGCTGATCCGCGGGCCCGCCGACACGCCGGTGGTTCTGAGAGTCCTTCCGGGCGGAGAAGCCGCGGGCAGCGAGTCCTTTCTGCTCGAGCTGACCCGTGGCCGCGTGCGCCTTCAAGGGGCAGAGAAAGAGTTGCTGACAACCGAACGGAATGGCGAGAACGTTAACGTCGGCGTAATCCGGATCGTGAATTTCTACATTGATATGGAAGGCCGGGACGCGGGGCTGGAGGACTACCCCAGTTCCACGCGCGACGTAAAGCGCCTGATCGAAGAACTCAAATCCGAAGGCGCGGAAAGCTTGATCCTCGACTTGCGCCGCAACGGCGGCGGCCATTTGAACGAGGCGATATCCCTGGCCGGGCTGTTTTTGGGCATAGGACCGGTAGTCCAGGTGCGCGAAACCGCTTTGCGGCCGAAGGTGCTCAGGAACCAAAAGGAACCACCCGTATGGGACGGCCCCCTGGTGGTGCTTGTTGACCGCCTGAGCGCATCGGCCTCTGAAATCCTGGCGGCGGCGATTCAGGATTACGGGCGAGGGGTTGTGGTAGGGCAGCGCACCTTCGGCAAGGGGACGGTGCAGAACATCTACCAGATCAGCCCTGGAAACGCACCCGTGCCGGGGCGTCTGACCCTCACCATCGGCAAGTTTTACCGGGTGACGGGCGAAAGCACGCAGCATCGGGGAGTATCCCCGGACATCACGCTGTCAGCGGCTGTCGCGACGCTTCCGGATCACGTCATTACCGACGAAATCGGCGAAAGCGCCAACGACAATGCGCTTCCCTGGGACACAATCCGGGAAACAACATATCCGGGCCAGACGGTTGACGGCGCCACCTTGACCCTGTTGGCGGCAAACCATCAGAGACGCGAATCGGAAGATTCCGATTGGCGCATGCTGCTTCGCCGCATCGAGGCCATACAGGAAATGACCGAACGCGAGTCCGTGCCGATTAATCTGGACCGGCGGCGGGAAGATCAGGACGGGCGCCGGGCACAGAGGCTGGTGATAACCAACGAGTGGCTCCAGGAAACCGACCTGCCGCCGATTGAGAGCCTGGAAGAACTGCGCGGAATGGACCTGCCGGATGTCGCGCTGGAGCAGGCCTCAGAGGTCGCGGCCGACCTTGTGCGCCTTCAGGTTGCTTCTACTTCTCCGCCGGCAGCCGCCAGCAGCTCGTTGCAGTGAAACGGCGGCTGCGCCGCCAACCGTGATTGCACCGGCCCATGGTGTGAGTCCGTCAGGAACTCAAGCCACTTGCCCAGGACACGGTTTCGCCGCCAACAATCCGTGAAGCTGCGCGGCCTGGCCTGGAAAGCCCCGTAGCGCTGCGACCAGTAGGCCACTTCGGCCACCCGCGCATCCTGGTAAAGGTTCACGATCAAATCAGGCTCCGGTTCGCTATCGCCCTCCTGCGGAAAGAGGTAGGTCATGCGCAGCACGGTGGTAAACGCCGACCTCAGCTCCACCTCCAGATGCAGTTCGCCGTTGACGGGGCTGTGCGAGACGTGCCAACCCGGCTGCCTCAACGCGTGACCGAACAACCGCCACAGGCCGGCGTAGTTGCGTTCGTACATGTCGATCAGCGCGCCCAGACCCAGCGGCTGGTTGCCGAGTAGCATGGCCGGAGCCAGTTGCTGAGAGACACGTGCGAGCGTAAGCATGAGAAACTGGAATATAGCAGAATCGAAACCGCTTGCGCCCGAAAGGCGGCGAGAGTAATCTCAACTTCCGAACTTTATTGTGTCGGGGGAAGGCAATCACCGCACTGTTGAAGGCATCCAACGGAGTACTGATGAGGCGGCCTTGGTTGGGGCTGATGGCCTGGACCACCGTATTGCTGTGGACGCCGCTGGCGCACACGCTGATGGTGCTGGAGTTCCGCTTGCCGGGTACGGTATCCAAATACCTGCTGAGCTTCCTGATCGGCCTGGTCGGCTGGATTCTGGTCTGGAAAGGATTCAGGCGCGAGGAACTGCCCGCCACTGTGCTCGGCTTCATGGGAGGCGGCCTCATCTGGCTGGGCTGGATGGAAGGTTCGCTGGAGTATCTCGGCCATAGGCTCAACCCGGAGCCCTTGATGTACATGGGCGTGGAACTTTTTACGGCCAACCTGCTGCTGCTGCAGGCGACCGGGGTGTTCCTGATCGCCCTGCTCATCTGGCTGGCCTCCAACAAGGACACGCATTGCCGCATGTTCATGTGGTTTCACCGCAACTTGAAGCTCACGCCCGCGCGGAGAACGACCGGCTACAAGCGCCAGTACTCCCGCATCGTGGCGCTGGAAGTGTTCATGCTGAACTGGTTCTTCTATGTGCTGATCCTCACGCTGTTCGACCCGCGGATTCTGGGGCCTGAGCATCCCGCGACTATTGGAACAGTCATTGCCGTTTTCATTTGGGCAATGTGGCTCCTGCTCTTCCGCATGCCGACCATGCCGCAGCCGGCGGCCGCGCTTCGATACGCGGTGCCGTGCGCCAACATCTTCTGGTTTTGCGTCGAAGCGGGCTCAGCGTGGCAGCTGTACAGGGAACCCTGGATCAGACCCTTCGAGTTTCCCACGATCAACGCGTTGATCGGCCTGGCGTTCGTAGCGGGACTGGTCTGGTTCATTAGGCGGCACAAGGCCAACGCCGGCGCCGAAGCTGGGATGGCGACTTGAGAACCCGGTCATGACCTTTGCCTTCTGGTGTGTGTTCGTAGCCATGTTGCTGCCCCTTGCCTGGGCAGGCGTATCAAAATGGGGATTTGCGACCTATGACAATTCCCGGCCGCGGATCTGGATGGACGCGCAGGAAGGCTGGAGGCAGCGTGCCTTGTGGGCGCAGGCCAATGCCTGGGAAGCTTTTGCACCGTTCGCTGCGGCCGTGCTGATTGCGCACTATGTCGACGCGAATCAGACTGCGGTGGATTGGCTGGCGGGTACATTCGTAGTCGCACGCACCCTGCACGGTGTCTTCTATATCGTGGACAAGTCCACGTCGCGCTCGGTGGCCTGGGGGGTTGGCTTTTTCGCGGTAATCGGGCTATTCGCCGCTTCAGCTTGAGCGAAACATTGTTGCGCGGTAGTGCCTGAGCTCGGCGATCGAGGCAAGGATGTCGGTCTTCGCCCGGTGCCGGCCATCCTTTTCCACTCCTTCCAGTGCTTCAGGCTGCCAAAGGCCACCCAGAATCTTGACGCTGCTTACGTCGAGGTTGCGATAGTGGAAGAACGCGGCGAGTTCGGGCATGGCGCGGGACAGGAAACGCCGATCCTGGCAGATGCTGGCGCCGCACATCGGTGAACTCTTGGCCACACAATGCTGTTTGAGGAATGCCAGCGTGGAGCGTTCGGCCTCCTCGGTGCTGATCCGGCTGGACAGCACCTCGCTGAACAACCCGGAAGCCGTGTGATGCCGGGTGTTCCAGTCGTCCATTTCGTACATCACCGAGCGCGGCTGATGAACAACGATATTCGGGCCCTCGGCCACAATTTCGAGCTCACCGTCAGTTACCACGGAAGCGATCTCGATGATATGGTCGCGCAAGGGATCCAGCCCGGTCATTTCCAGGTCGATCCAAACCAGTCGTGAGTCTGTACTGCCCAAAGCGGCCTCCTGAACCATCCGGGCGCGGATTCTAGCCCCAATATGCCGAATAAGGCACCTGTTCCACAAGATTTTAAAGACCGGGGGTTGGTAACCGCCAGCCACGGGCGGCGCGGGCGTATTGAAACAGCGGCCGGGGAAGACCTTCCGTACCTGGCGCCAAGCCGCCGCCACAAGCCGGTGTGCGGAGATGAAGTGCGGTTCGAAGTCCGCGCCGATGACTCCCCGGCGATGCTGCGCGCCATCCTGCCGCGCCGCAACGAGTTGGCGCGGACCGCACCAAGCGGCCGAACCGAAGTCGTAGCGGCTAATTTCTCGCTGCTGGCGATCATGGCTGCGCCGACGCCGGCGCCGGACTACGAATTAGTTGATCGGCTGCTGTGCGCCGCCGCGGAGGCCCAAGCGCTGGTTATCTGGAACAAGATCGATCTAAGCGGGAAACAACCCGGGCGCCTGCGCGAATACCAGGAGGCCGGATTCGAGATCGTGCCGGTTAGCGCGCTGGTCGGAAAAGGGATCAGGCGGTTAAAGCGCCGGCTCAGAGCGCACATCACCGTGTTCGCGGGCCAGTCCGGCACCGGAAAGTCCACGCTGATCAACGCCCTATTGGGGCGCGAAGCGGCAATTGCAGGGGCCCTGTCGGTCAGGGCGCGCCGCGGACGCCACACCACAGCTTCCGCGGCCATGTATTCCCTGCCCGCCGGGGGCCGCCTGATGGATTTGCCCGGCGTGCGCTCGCTGATGCCGGTGCTCCGCGACTACGCTGACTTGAGCGCGGGCTTCCCGGAATTCGCCCCGTTCGCCGCCAAGTGCCGGTTCGCCAATTGCCGCCACCGCAACGAGCCGGGATGCGACGTGCTTGAGGCGGTAGCGGCAGGAAAACTGCCCGGCGGCCGGCATGCCGGCTACCTGGCACTGTTGCGCGAATTCGAAGAACTCGGCTAGCTGCTGCGCCCTGGGTATTCGGCGACGCCGGCCAGCGCGCGCAGCGGCTTTCGCTGGCCGGTGTCGATGCGCCCGACGAATTCGCCGGTCTCAAGATCCACCTTCAGCATGATGCCGCTGAATATGTTGCTCACCAGCGCGTAACGCGAATCCGCGCAGCAGGAAACATCCGACCAGCCGTACTCCGGCAGGGCGTATTCGCGCATCACCTTGCCCTCCTTGTCCAGCATCTCCATAGTCTGTCCGCGAGTGAGCAGCAGCCGTCCGTCCGGCAGGTAACGCACCGCGATCGCAAACAGGCCGTTGCTGATGTCCTTGCCCGGATAGGTCACCAGGTCTGCAAGCTGGCGGTCCTCCTGGACGTCATAGCGCATCACCCGCTTGCCCAGCTCGGTGGTATAGGTGATGAATTGCTCGCCGGGATGCAGCGTAGAGTGCGTCACGCCCTTGAATCGCGTCGGCTCGGGCGCGTTCTCGACCTCGAATTCCTTGTCCAGTTCCCAATCGGCGTTGTAGCGGTAGATATTGCCGTAGCCCAGCACGCCGCTGTCGGGAAGCCGCGGGAACTGGACTGTCGTGAGTTGCTCAATTCCTGGCGGAGGCGCTTCCGCGCACATATGCTCACCCAGATAAACGCTGCCGTCGCTTGAAAAACTGGCGCTGCGGTAAACCCGCGGCAGAAATTTGCTCTCCGGCAACTGGCGCCCGGTTGCCGGGTCCACGTGAATGATCTGGAGATCCTCAAAGGCCCACAACAGGCCCTTGCGGTCAAACGCCAGTCCCCCGATCAGGTGCCGAGTGCCCTCCGTGTAGAGGATTCCCTTGGGCCGGCAATCGGCGTCGTACTGAAGAATGCGGCCGATTCCGGCGTGATCGTCTTCCGGATCATTGAGCAGCGTGCAACCAAGAAAAATGTCGCCGGGCGCAAACGGCTGCATGGTGGATTCAAATTTCCTGCTCACATCGATCCTCCCCTGGAAGTTTTCGCAGCGCGGCGCCGCTGCGCTGACGCGTAGCGAACACGTTGGGAGCGAGGGCGTCCTGCCCTCGTCGAGGGCTGGAAGCCCTCGCTCCCAGGAAGGGCCGGAAGCCTTCGCGCCCGGTATCCGAGAGCTGGAAGCCCTCGTTCCCAGGGAGGGCTGGATGCCCTCGTTCCCGGGCGCCGCCCATCTAATCCACCGCCCTTCGCTGAGCAAGTGCGGACGACAGCGTTCCGGAATCCACGTAACTCAACTCCCCGCCCTGCGGCACTCCCTGCGCGATCCGCGTTGCCCTGATCCCCAGGCGGCCCGCCATTTGCGCCAAATAGGCGGCGGTGGCTTCGCCCTCTATCGTTGCGCTGGTAGCCAAAATGAGTTCCTTGACCACATTTTCTTCAAGGCGCTTTTCCAAACGATCAAGGCCCAGCTCATCGGGACCGATCCCGTCCAGCGGCGAAAGCCGGCCCGACAACACGAAGAACAGGCCGCGATAGGCGGCCGATGCCTCTACCGCGGCCAGGTCCGAGGGTGATTCCACCACGCACAACTGGGTAGGATCACGGCCCGTGGACTGGCAGATCAGGCATAGGTCCCCGTCGGCCAACATTCCGCAGCGCGAACAGGGCCGCACCGAGGTCAGCGCTTCGGCCAGGCTTCTCGCCAGCCGCCGCGCGCCTTCCGGCTGGCGCGCGAACATGTGCAAGACCATGCGCTCCGCCGACCGCGGGCCCACGCCCGGCAGGAACTTCAGCGCTTCCAGCAGTTCCGCAAGCCGAGGCGGAAAAACATTCGCGGTCACAGCTTGGACTGGGCCTCGGCGGAATCGACCGGCCGAACGGATCCAGATTCTATCTCCGCGTCGAATCCCTTAAGCGATGCCTGAACGAAGGGATCCTGCTCGAATTCCTGTTCGGCTCGCTGCTGGCGCCGGCGCTCTGCCTCCCGGTTCCTACCAGCCAGAGTTTCCCCTTGGCCGGCGCCGGCTATTTCAATCTCGACCTCGTTGAAGGCCGGCAGCGCTGCCAGCAGCGCGGCACGCAACTCGTGGCGGGCCTCGGTCGTAAGCAGGTTCTCATGTTCGCCATCGAGACGCAGGCGAATGCACCCGTCTGCGGCTTCCGCCAACTCGCTGTGGGCGGCGATTTCTCCACAGAGGCCATCCAGCTCAAGCTTCGCCACTGTTTGCGGCCAATCTTGTGGACTCAATGGTTCGCTTCTAGTGGACCGAGACGACTGTTCTGCGAGCTCTTGCTGTTCCACCGGCTCAGGAGACGGCCCGGACGGCGCACTGCTTTCGACCGGCTCGGGAGGCGGCGCAGGAGGCGCGCTGCTCTCGACCGGTGCGGGAGACGGCACAGACGGCGCGCTGCTCTTGACCGGCTCGGGAGGCGGCGCAGGAGGCGCGCTGCTCTCGACCGGTGCGGGAGGCGGCACAGGAGGCGCACTGCTCTCGACCGGTGCAACCTGCGGTGGTTCCGCAGGTGCGGAGGCCGGCTTGCGCGCCTTCGACTCTCCCATCGGCGCTGGCCGGCGCATCCTCGGCGCCGGCCCTTCCGTCGCGGCCTGCCGTGGTGAATCCGCTTTGTCCCGCCGGGCGGTCTGGTTCAAGGGCGATTCCGGGCGAAATGCAAGCATGCGAAGCAGCGTCATTTCCAGCCCAAGGCCCGGATCAGGGGCCAGGGGCAAGGTGTTGCGGCCCTGAATCGCGATTTCATACCACAATTGCACCTGGTCGGCCGGAAGCGCGTCCGCCAGCGGCACAAGCATTTCCGACTCGTCGTCTTCATCGAGAATCTCGGCTCCCACCGCCTGCAAAAGCGCCAGGCGCTGCAGCGCCGCCGCCATCTCGGCCAGGATATTTGCCGGATCGGCCAGACGTTCGCGCAGTTCCCCGGCACCGCTTAGCAGCGCTTCACCGTCGCCGGCCGCAAGAGCATTGAGCAGATGAATAATGCTCGGCTGGTCGGCGCCGCCGAGCATGTCGGCCACGTCCGTCTCGCGCACCGCATTGGCGCCGTAGGCGATAGCCTGGTCGAGCAGGCTCAAGGCATCGCGCATGCTGCCGTTGGCGGCCCGCGCCAGGCGGCCCAGAGCTCCCGGCTCAGCGCTAACGTCCTCGCCCTTGCAAATAGCCGTAAGCTGATCGGTAATCGTCTCGCTGTCCATGGACCGCAGGTTGATCTGCAGGCAGCGCGACAGCACCGTCACCGGAAGGCGCCGCGGCTCGGTGGTGGCGAGCAGGAATTTGACGTGCGGGGGCGGCTCCTCCAGCGTCTTCAACAGCGCGTTGAACGACGAAGCACTCAGCATGTGCGCTTCGTCGATCAGGTAGATCTTGTAGCGGCCCGAGGTAGGCGCGTACTGCACGTTCTCCAGAAGTTCGCGAGTCTGCTCAACCTTGGTGCGCGACGCCGCATCCACTTCCATCAGGTCCACAAAGCGGCCTTCCTGGATACTCTCGCAACTCGGACATTCCCCGCAGGGTTCGGGCGCCGCACCCTTCTCGCAGTTCAGCGCCGCGGCAAGAATCCGCGCCAGCGTGGTCTTGCCCACTCCCCGGGTCCCCGCGAACAGCCAGGCGTGATGCACCCTTTCAGCACGAATCGCATTGGATAGCGCGCGCACCGCATGCGGCTGCCCGCGCACTTCGGAAAACTTGCGCGGCCGCCACTTGCGCGCCAGGACCAGGTAACTCATGGGCGCAGGTTATCGGGAAGGAAAATGCAGCATTGAATGGCGGAGAATTTGCCGGCGGGTTAGCCGGTTCATGTTCGCAAGGTTACGTATCCCGACCGAGCCGGTCAATCTCGGCCAAAACTATTCGCCGGAACTGAATGTATTTATATGGGCAGCCACGTCGTTCAGCGCCTTGGGCGTCGGCAGAACCATGGCCATGGGCCGCATCTGCGTGTCAAAAACATTGGCCGGGTCGGCGCCCCGAATGCCGGAGATGTAATTCTGCAACTGACGCACGGTGTACCAGTCGTGCTGGCCCGCCAATCCGGGCGAATTCACGTCAGGCTGGCCGTCACCCTTCTCCCCGTGGCAGGCAATGCACGTCAAGTAGCCACCCTGACCGGCGGTCGCGTCACCTTCTAGGGTTGCCGGCGCGGGCGGCGGCGACAGGGTCGTAACGTAGGCGGCCAAATCTTCAACCGCCTGGTCGTCGGCCAGCGTCAGGGCAATTGCGCGCATCAACGGGCCGTAGACGTCGGGAGACGGCTGGCTGCAGGCCCCACCGGCGGGCAGCCCGCCGTCGAAATGGCCGGCCAGCTCGGACTCGATGTCCGCGTAGGCCGGTGACAGCGCCATGGCCCGCTCCAGCGTGCCTGCCACGTCCGCGACATCGCAATTGTCCCTGGCCCGCAGGCCTTTTCGGAAATTTTTCAGCGAGGTGATCACATACCAGTCTTCCTGACCCCCAATGCGCGGCGCCCCGTACTCTTCGAAACCTTCGCCCTGGTCGCCGTGGCATACGGCGCAAACAGCAAACTCGGCCTCCCCACGCACGGCGTCACCGGCAGCTTGAGCGGGAGGCAGGTTTGCTGCAGCAGCGGGCAAATCGTCTGAAACCTCCTGCTCTTGCGCGGGTGCGGCTTCGTTCGTATCCCCCGAATCGGGGGAACATCCAGCCACCACGACACAAGCCACAACAGCTAGCGTCGCCGGCAGCACCGCGGCAATAACAGTTAGTTTCTTCATTCTTTCCTCTCCAATTAAGGGGAAAATCGGGTGCGGCAGTGGGTAGCGCCTCCAATTCCTCCATCATAGCGAATGCCCGGTTCGCAGGTATTCAATCAATAGTCGCTCCCTGTGTCTTTGGGCAGTGGCGCATCATTGTGCGCGCAACCCCGGCGAGCTGCGGCTTGAAGTATTCGGTTGCCGGCCCTGCCCGGCACGGCACGCTGAGAAATATTGCGTCGTGATCCGGCCCCATTGGCCCGAATGAACAAGCTACTGAGAGATCACAGCTAGCCGCTGTTGCGCAGTCCGCTGGCGATGCCCGCCATTGTGACCTTCAGCGATTGCTTAATCGCCTGGCTGTTGTCTCGCTTGTCCCTTATTCGATAGAGCAATTCCGCTTGCAGCAGATGCAGCGGATCCAGGTAGGTGTTACGTACCTGAAGAGAATCCCTAAGTTGCGGCTGGTCCGCCAGCAACGAATTCGTTCCACGAAGCTCCAGGATTGTCGACCGCAGCCGACTCAGTCGCTCAATCAGGGACTGGGCCAACTCGCGTTGCACCGTGTTTGTCAGGCGCGATACGTAGTAGTCGACCAGCTTTGGCTCCGCCTTGGTCGCCATAAGCTCCAGCAGGTCGATTTGCATGCGGAAGAAAGGCCATTCAATCAGTTTGTCAAAGAGGCCGCGGCGATTGAGCAGGTAACCGAGCGCCTCCTCGCTCCCCAACCAGCCCGGGATCATCAAACGAATCTGTGTCCACGCAAAAACCCAGGGAATGGCCCTCAAGCTTTCGATATCAGTAGAGGGCTCCCGGCGGCTGGGCCGGCTCCCCAAGGCCAATTCGGCAAGTTCGCGTTCCGGCGTCAGCGCCTGGAACATTGGAACGAACTCCGGCGTATCCTCCACAATCTCTCGGTAAGTCCCAAGGGCGCGGGACGCCATCTCGTCCATCGCTTTCCGTGCAAACGCGTGCGGCGCGCCGGGGGGCGCCAGCGTTGCCTCCAGCGTCGCCACCAGGTATCGCGTGATCGTTTCCACAGCGATGAAGGGAGCGCCCAGTTTGAAGCGGATCATCTCGCCTTGTTCCGTCACGCGCAAAAATCCATTTACGGAGCCCGGAGGTTGCGCGCGGATTGCGTGATGGGCGGGACCTCCGCCACGCCCGACCGCGCCGCCCCGTCCATGGAAGAGAGTAATGTCAACGCCATGCTTGCGGGCCACCTTCACAAGACCTTCCTGGGCGCGATATTGCGCCCAGGCAGCGGCCAATGGTCCCGCGTCCTTGGCTGAATCGGAATATCCGATCATGACCTGTTGACGATTCCCGGACGCCTGCAATCTTGCGCGGTACCAGCCAATTGAAAACAGCTCGTCGATAACCGCGGGCGCCCGTTGAAGATCGTCGAGCGTCTCAAAAAGCGGAGTGATCCGAAGGGGCCTGTCGCAACCATGGGCGCGGAGCAGGAGCGCGACCTGCAGGACATCGCTGGGCCGCGCAGACATGGAAATAATGTACGATCCGATGCCTGTGCTGCCGGCGCGGCTTATGGTCCGAAACGTTTCCAGCACCTCTCCTACCGCCTCGGACATCGGCCAATCTCGCGGAAAAAGCGGGCGCTGACTGGCAAGTTCCCGCAACAGAAACGCCTGCTTCTCATTTTCTTCCCATTCGGGGAACGGCACGGATTGCGGGTCAAAATAACGGTGCAGCTCATCGAAGACTTGCGTATGCCGATCCGCGTGCTGCCGCAGGTCCAGATCAATCAGCGTGATGCCGAAGCAGTGGGCGCGCCGCAGCGTATCCAGCAGCGCGCCATTGGCGATGGTGTGTAGTCCGCAGGCGCATAGCGATTGGTAACACTGATCCAGAGGTCTCCGCAGGTCTTCATTGGTATTGAGGATTTCCTGGGACCCGCTGGCGCGATCTTCGGCCCAGTCCCGAGTCGCGTACAGGCGCCCCCGCAACTTCCTCAGCACTGCCCGGTAGGGCTCCTCGGATTGTTCTGCGACCTTCCTGAATTCCGGTGTTGCCCGGCTCATCGAAAGCGTACCGACCAAATGCTGAACATCGCGAATGAACAGATCCGCCGCCATCCATCGGGCCAATTTGAGTGTTGCGGCCGTTACGCTCGCCGTGACGTTGGGGTTACCGTCCCGATCCCCGCCCATCCAGGAAGCAAAACGAATCGGCATCACCGCAGGAGCGGCAGGAGGCAGACCGCGGCCGATAAGCGCCTCGTCTGCGGCCCGCATCGCCATTGGAACGGCGTCCCAAAGAGAATTCTCTATGACCGCAAACCCCCACTTGGCCTCATCAAGCGGCGTAGGCCGACGGCGTCGGACTTCGTTGGTATGCCAGACTTCGGCAATCAATCGCTCAAGCGCTGTGCTGCGCGTGCTCTCGGGCTCCTCTGCCAGCGCACTTGCGATCGCATCGTACTTGCGGATCATCGTGCGGCGGAGGACCTCGGTGGGGTGCGCCGTAAGCACGAGCTCAACGCGCAAGCCCTCAAGGCAGGACGATCTGAATCCAGCGGTTCGGCGAATCAGCCCATCCCATTCGCGAACCGGAGAATACACTTCGGGCAAGGCGTGGTATTGCTGCTCTGCAATGTTTGCGAGATTGAGGAACTGATTGAATGCCCGCGCTATATCAATCAGTGATTCGTCCGGTAGTGATCGCAGACAGGCACGCAATGCTTCCCAATTCTCTTCTCCGCCACTTCGCGCGCGTTTGGCCAACGCGCGGATTTCCTCGATCTTGTGCAAGAACTCCGCCCCGCGATCCTCAGCGATGACTTTGCCCAGCACAGTTCCAAGCGTGCGCACGTCATCGCGCAGCGAAACCGGCAGCGCATCATAGACGCGCGCCGACGACCTGGCCTGGAAGCAGCCTGACCTATTGTCGCTTGAGTTCATCGGGGACCCTTGGCCTGGAGGCTGGCTGAGCCCAAGAACAGTTCGTAAGCCGGATTGTTCGCCTCCTCGTGAAACGGATAGCCGAGTTCGCCAAGAAACGTGTGCAACTTATGCGCATCCTCAGCGGGTACCTGGATACCCGCGAGCACCTTTCCGTACGCGGCGCCGTGACTTCGATAATGGAAAAGGCTAATGTTCCAGCGGTTACCCATGCGCGTTAGAAAGCGCAGCAACGCACCTGGATGCTCGGGAAACTCGAAACGATAGAGCCGCTCGCTGCCCGTGCCGTATGCCCTTCCACCGACCATGTACCGCACATGAAGCTTTGCCATCTCATTGTCGGACAGGTCCGCAACCTTGTAGTGATGCTTGCGCAGGTGCGCTATCAATCCGGCCTTGTCCGACATACCGTTCCGCAACTCAACGCCCACGAACACATGCGCCTCTTGTGAATCTGCATAGCGATAGTTGAACTCGGTGATCGACCGCTGCCCGATGACCTGACAGAACTCACCAAAGCTCCCGGGACGCTCCGGGATGGTGACCCCAAGAAGCGCCTCACGTTGTTCGCCGATGTCCGCCAGTTCTCCAATCTGTCGCAGACGGTCAAAGTTGACATTGGCGCCGCTGACGACGGCTACCAGCGCTGCGCCTGTTACGCGCTCTCTGGCCACGTAACGCTTTAGCCCTGCCAGTGATAACGCGCCGGCCGGTTCGGCAATCGATCGAGTGTCGTCAAATATGTCCTTAACGGCCGAACATATCTCGTCGATGCTGACCGTTACGACCTCATCGACGCACTCGCGCGCGATACGAAATGGCTCCCGCCCGACTTGGCGCACAGCTACGCCGTCGGTAAACAGGCCAACCTCATTCAGCACCACTCGTTCGCCGGCCTGGAGTGCGTGATACATGCACGCCGAATCCTGAGGCTCCACGCCAACAATCCGAACTGCAGGACGCAATGCTTTGACATACACGGCGATGCCGGCAATGAGACCACCACCCCCGACCGGAACGAAAATTGCATCGAGGCGCTCGGGACCTTGACGCAGGATCTCCATGCCGACCGTGCCTTGGCCTGCGATCACGTCAACGTCGTCATAGGGATGAATTAATGTCCTGCCGAGTTCCCGCGCCTTCCGTTTTGCGACCTCACAAGCTTCGTCGTAGTTGTTTCCGCGCAGCAAGACGGTTGCCTCAAGGGCGCGTACCGATTCCACTTTGATCTCCGGCGTGGTTCTGGGCATCACGATGAGTGCTTCAATTTGCAGCCGCCTTGCCGCAAGAGCGACGCCCTGCGCGTGGTTGCCTGCAGAAGCCGCGACCACTCCACGTGCCCTTGCGGCTTCGGTGAGGCCCGCAATCTTGTTGTAGGCGCCGCGCACCTTGAAAGAGAACACGGGCTGAAGATCCTCGCGCTTGAGAAGAATCTGGTTTGCGAGCCGCCCGGAGAGTTTGGGCGCCGCCTCAAGCGGCGTTTCCCGAGCAACATCGTAGACGTGCGACGTGAGAATTCTCTTTACGTAGTCGTGGATCATTCCGGTAGCTTGAACTCGCCCCTCCCAAGTAGGGCAGCAAAGAAAAGCAGGCTTTGAGGCGAAACCGCCAATACATCTGCTCCGAATGCGCCTGGGAACAATACAGCGCCTTAGCCAATCATCCTGTCTAGGATATTGCGGCAGTATCTCTGGTTCGGATGGCATCCAGAATTCGCAAATGTTGCTCCCGGTCAAGCTTGTAGGCAACAAAAAACGGAGCGGAAAGCGCCATACAAATGGCGAAACCTGGCCCCCACAGCAACCCCAGCGATTCGATTACTTGTGGCGTTAGTTGTGCAGCACCCGCGGCACTATCGGGATCAGTTGGAAAACCAATCAACTTGAGTCCAATTCCAGCCATCATCCCGCCAAGACCCGTGGCGGTCTTGCCGCCAAAGATAAGCGCCGCAAAGTATAGGCCTTCACGCCGAATGTTAAAGAGAAAGTCATGCTCATCCACTGCATCTGCAACCATCGATCCGAATGCAACAAAACTAAGGCCCGCTCCAGCGCCTGCGAATAGACCACTATTGATAACTACCAAGATAGCCGCGGGCCCGGTAACCTGCAATACTCCGGCGTTGACGAACAGTAAGGGCAAACCGTAGGCAAGCGAAAAAGATGCGATTACAACCAGCATGATCGAGCGCTTTTCGAGGATTTTGGTAAACCACATGGACAATGGGATACTGATCAACATTCCGACCGGTTGCGCCACGATCGGCATTTGTATTTGTTCCGGTGTCAAATTCCAGAAGTATCTCAATGCGTGCAGGTTTATGGCGTTTACAAACCCCATTGCCGTAAGGAAAACCAATGCCCCAAGAAACAGAAACAAAAACGATGGATTCTTGGAAAGCTGAAAGATCTCTTTGAAAAACCGGGTCATTGGCGGATGCGTCTCGATTGGGCGCTGAAGCCGCTTTGCGGCGGACAGGGTTCCAAGAGTCGACGTCAAGCCCGCCACGAGAACCAAAGCTGCGATCAGCAGAGCAAAGGGCACATACGGTGACGCTTGCGACAATGCGTCCTCTTTATTGAAGAAGACGCCAAAGGACAGCGCCAAAGCAATCGCCATAGCGACTACGGCAAATATCAGCCTGAATATCATCATTCGCGACCGCTCCAGGTAGTCGCTGGAGAATTCGGCCATTAACGCCGCATAAGGCAGGATGAAAAAGGAAGTCGAAACCCTCATTAGAATGTTGAAGACCAGTACGTAGGCAAACATCCAATGGGCAGGAACCCCTACCGGGATCACGAAAATCGCAAGGATCGCAGCAGGTAGAACGATTAACCCTCCGATCATGAGGGGATGGCGTCGTCCCCAACGTGATTTCAGGCCGTCGGAGGTGGCGCCAATTACCGGGTCGGCAACTGCGTCAATGGCCAATGAAAGAAACAGAACCAGGCCGGCGGCGTCCGGGGAAAGACCGCAAACGGCAGTCAAGTAGAAAAGGAGAAAAATACCGACAACACCGGTTACGAGCACTTCAATGACTTGCCCTGTGCCGTACACCAGCATTAACCGATTACCCAGGGGCGCCTTGGCTCGGTTTCGATTCGGCAACGAACCAACTGCAGCTTTTTCTTTGGACATCAGAGCACCATCAATCAAATCGAATATTGCTGTTGAAGGGCGGATACAGAGCCTTACTTCGAGTCAAATAGCCACTGTTCTTGCTGGAAACCCAGTTGAACCGCCGCGGCGCATGCGGCGCCATAGGCGGCTTCTTCCGTGTGCGGGAGAATTTCCGGCCGAATCCCCCATCGATCAACAATTGCTTCGATCAGCAACGGACTTAACCGAATTGCGTTGCCGGTTGCATACAAGGTTTTTGTCTCTTGCCCTGTAAGCGCATAGTAAGCATGCAGTTCGCCGACTATTCCGTTGGCCATGGCTCGGACGAGGTTCCCTGGCGTCAGATTATTGGCGTCAACTCCTGAAATTGAGCCCTTTAGACTTTCATTGTGTCGACTACCCAGGAACCCCGGATCGACGACAAGGCCGCTGGCATCCATTGGCGCTTTGCCGCCAGCCTCATTCATGACCCTGTAAATCAACTCCTTTGGGGGCTTCCCACGGGTGGTTTCAGTAACAACCGACGTCAAGAAGTCCGCCAGGTAGTCGTACGACCAACCTCCGCAAAGACCGGTACCCGCAACCATTGCCCTAGTTCCGAAAAGGGGGCGCGTCTCCAAGCCGGCAATCTCCGTTAATTGCTCGACGATCACGGATACCTGGCTGCCCGTCCCAATGTTCACGACGCATGAACGGCGCCCAATGGGTCGGCACGCCAGGACACTCGCCTGATGATCACCAATGCTGGCACAGACGACTGCACCATGATCAATGCCCAATTCATCAGCAACTCCTGAACCTATTGGGCGTATTGGTTCTGCGGGCTGCTTTAGTGGCGGAAGGGCGCCCGGCGGAATCTGCAAGTTTTCCAGGATCACCCTATCCCAAGATCGACTCTGAAGATCAAGGCCGCCCCAACTCGCCGCCATGGTGATGTCCGTAACAAGCACATCGCAAAGAGCGGCCGCTAACAGGTCTGCGATGCCACAAATACGGATTTCGCCGGCTTCCAGATATCTGGAAAGTCTCTTATCCTCAAGGATTAATTGGTGCAGGGTCGCGAAGCCGTAACCCGGTTGAAGGCTACTACCGCAACGCTTGGAAATCACGGCATTTCTTGAGACCCCCAAGACGGCCCTTGCGCCTTTTGCACGCTGGTCTCGCCAGGTCATAAGACGACTTGCAGGTCTATTGTCCGAGTCGACGAGGACGATTCCATGCATCTGACCCGTGACGACAATTGCACGAATACACATCGAAAGGGAGAAGTTCTTCCGCAGTGACTTTACCGTTTCTGCAAGTTGTGTCTTTGCGATTTTGACTATGAGGCGAGCGTCTTGCTCGTGTTGGTCGGGCCTCTGCTGTGAACCGTTGGCAGTATTGGCAACCGTTCGTACATCGACGACGGCTCCGGAGTCAGCATCCAGCGCCACCGAACCAATTGTTGTAGTACCGAGGTCGATACTCAGAATAATGTTCGATGTCTTATCTCTTGGATGCATCAATTGCAAATCTTGCCTGGTTTCCAACACTTATTGCAACCGGTTGCATTATTCGATAGCATATTGACTGATGCGTGAATGAATCGCAAGGCCTCGAAAAAGTGGTGGGCAATGTGGTGCTTACGAAGGGCCGGACGATGCGAATACCGCCGGGTTGGATTTCACGTATCGGTCGCCTGCCGATACGCGCCAATATTCCAAATGACAAACGCAGACAAGCGTCTAGCAACTTAAGGGATTCGTGGGGTTGAAGAATAAAGTTCAGTTGATTGCGTACGTCGATTGCTTTGGCGCCGGCACGCTTCGAGATCTGGATAGCCTTCTGACCCGCGAGTTGCAAGGGCTATTTGCTGGTGTTCACCTATTGCCGTTTTTCCACGCGTTTGACGGCGTCGATACGGGTTTCGATCCGATCGACCACTTGAGAGTCGATGAACGACTGGGAAATTGGGACGATGTACGGGCAATTTCACACCACACAAACGTAGTGGCCGATCTGATCGTCAATCACATTTCGTCAAGCTCGCCACAATTCCAGGATTACATGATTGGCGGCGACGAATCAGAGCACGGGGAGTTGTTCGTCTCGTACGACAGGGTATTTCCGGGAGGGGCCACCAGTAAGGACCTCTTGTCAATTTATCGTCCGCGGCCGCAGCTGCCCTTTTCGATAAAGACACTCAAGGATGGAAGCAAGCGACTATTGTGGACAACATTTACGTCCGAACAAATCGATATTGACCTGGAAACAGCGCGAGGTCGACGGTATCTCAAAAATATCCTGAAGAAGTTTGCAGTATCGGGCGTGTCGGTGGTTCGTCTGGACGCGATTGGGTATGCCGTAAAGCGTCGTGGCACGAATTGCTTCATGCTCCCGGAAACATTCGAACTTATTAGGGACATCTCGGACCAAGCGCACAAATTCGGTATCGAGGTTCTCGTCGAAATTCACTCCCACTACAGCAAACAAATTGAAATCGCAAGAGTTTCGGATTGGGTGTACGACTTCGCCTTGCCTCCCCTCATCCTCCACTCCCTTTTCGCTGGAAGTTCGCGTGCTATCAAGAAATGGTTGTCCATTTGTCCCGGAAATAGCGTTACCGTCCTCGATACGCATGACGGGATAGGCATCACTGATGTCGCCGCGGACGCACAAGACCCGTCGCTAGGCGGCCTTTTGTCTCCAACGGAATCCGCACGTCTGGTAGAGACAATTCACTTGAACAGCAACGGGTCAAGTCGCAGCGCGACGGGCGACGGCAAATTGAATTTGGACAGCTACCAGGTCAACTGCACGTACTTTGACGCGTTGGGCGGCATTGAAAACGACTATTTGATAGCCAGGCTAATCCAGCTCTTCGCACCAGGAATCCCACAGGTGTACTACGTCGGGCTACTAGCGGGCGAGAATGATATGACGGAGTTCAGAAGAACCGGAAGCGGCCGCGACGTCAATCGCCGTAACTTCGATCTTTCGGAGATTCGCCAGGATCTCAAGAAACCTGTGGTTTCGAAGCTGCTTGATGTTATTCGATTTCGCAATTCTCATCCCGCGTTTGACGGCAAGTTTGTCCTTCGAGACAGCTTGGAGAAGGAGTTGATTCTGAGAAGAGAAAATGCGCAACACTGGGCGGAACTTCATGTTGATTTGGCGTCAAAAGAATTTACTGTGAGCTGTTCCGGGGACGGCGCGAGAAAAGTCGTCCATCGTCTTAGTGGATCACGAAATGTGACGGCGGCTTGAATGGTCAAGAAATGGGGGGATGGCTTCGGTCGTGCCGCATGCCCAACAAGTCATTTCCTGGGGGAATGACCGGGATCGCTGGATTCACGAACAACCAGCTGCGGCTGGATAATCTTTGGACGAACGTTACCTCCATCAATCATTTTGAGTAACTTTGTAACAAGATGTTTTGCACCCTCAGAATAGTCTTGACGAACAGTGGATAGTGAAGGGGACATCGACTGTGCAATAGCAATATCATCGTAGCCTACGACAGCCACATCCTCAGGAATTCGACGCCCGGTCTTTAGGATAGCCCGCATGACGCCCAACGCGACAACGTCGGACGTCGCTGCTACCGCATCAACATCCGGTCGTTTCTCGAGAAGCTCGCCAAACGCGAGTTGCGCGACCGTACTCGATACTCCGGCACGGACCGCAAGCGAGGAATCTGGGAGCACGCCCTTCTCACAATGGGCGTCCTGATAGCCGGAGTACCGGAGTCTGAGCTCAGGCATCTCGCGCTGACCGACGAAACAGATCTTCGATCGACCCTGGCTCAGCAAGTGTTGAGTTGCCAGGTACCCACCATACCGATTGTCACTACCGACGGTACAGTAGTTCTGGTCTTCAAGTTTGCCGCCCCACACAACGAGTGGTGCAGCGGCATCGACCAGGGAATTGATCTGCTCATGACTATGGCCCTGGCCGATAACTATTGCCCCGTCGCACTTGCCTCGAACCACATGTCGCTGAATCCACTCATCAATACTCACGCGAATGTTGGCAAGCAGCAGCTCGTGACCGCGTCTGTCCAGCACGTTCGCGATGCATCCCAAGAGCTGCAAGAAGAACGGATCAGTGAAAGACCACTCCGTGGGTTTCGGCTCGGCCACGACGACAGCTATGGTAAGCGCCGAGCTCGAACGAAAATCCCGTGCTTTCTTGTTTAGGCGGTAGCCTTGTTCCCGCGCGATTTGAAGAATGGATTCGCGCGCGCTCTCGGAGATCAAAGGGCTTGCGGACAATGCCCGGGATACGGTGGATTTTGAAACGCCGGCCAAGGCTGCGATATCCTGCATTCGTATTGGCCGTTTTCGGCCATATAGTGGTTTGCGTGTCACGAGTCTTCTAATCTTGCATTGACTTTTCGGTCGCCGACATCCTCCCCTGCGATCACATTCTAATGTAACCAGGCGGGCAGTTTAGTCGGGGTAGAGTGCGGAACCCGGACGACTGCAACCAGTTGCATTATCCGTCTTGCAACCGGTTGCATATTGTGCTAGTCTCCGGTGAAATGGTTCTTGCGTACGCGTCAGGCACCAGTGCTTTTTTTTTGATCACAACCACTCTCGCAATTCGTTCCAGGAGGCCTACGAAATGAAGCACGTAACAATAGTCATGTCGCGCACACTCGTCGGACTCGTGTGCTGGTTTATTGCGGGTGGCGCATTTGCTCAAGGCGATACCGAACGGGGCGATGGCGCCGTGGAACGGCTCGATGAGATTGTAGTTGTCGCGCGCAGACGCGAAGAAAGCCTTCAGTCCGTACCGATATCGGTGTCCGCATTTGGCAAGAACGAGCTCGAAATGAAGTTGGTGAGCTCAATACAGGATCTATCCCGATTCACTCCAAACCTGATGGTCAATACAGCTGGAGTGAGTCCGAGCCAGGGAATTGTCTATATTCGGGGTATTGGCGAGGCCGATCAATTCAATACGCTTGATCCGGCGGTGGGCACCTACGTCGACGGAATTTATTTGGGGCGAGTGCAAGGCAGCGTTTTTGATCTGCTTGACGTAGAACGTGTTGAGGTGCTTCGAGGACCGCAAGGCACGTTGTTTGGCCGAAACACGATAGGCGGGGCGATCAACGTCATTACAGCCTCGCCTTCGACTGAACCGTCGGCTGATCTGTCTTTCACCTATGGAAATGATGAACGGGTTGGGATCAGAGCGGCAATTGACAGGCCAATAGTGGATGACAAACTGTTTGTGCGAGGTAGTTTGTCGAGCCTCAGGAGAGATTGTCTTTCGAGGCTGGCAAACAACGGAGATTGCATAGCGGGAAAGGACACAGTCGCTGCGCGAGGCGTTCTGCGCTGGTTGCCCTCAGAATCCTTAACTATCGACTTTACTGTCGACGCTACCGACGGAAATGACAGCAGTTATCCATTCTCGCTATTGGATGTGAATCCGGATGCCCCGTTGGCAGCGATTCACAATGCGATGGTCACGTCGGGTGAACTGGGTCCGGATGCCGCGCTGTACGACGAGAATGTGCCGGCTGCCAATAGCAACCCGTACGAAACGGAAGGTACATTCACAACAGCGGCGCCTCTCACGGTCAACGGATATTCGGCGAAGTTCGACTGGCAAATCAATGAGGATACGAGACTGGTAAGTGTCAGCGGCTACCGTGATATGGAAGCTACTTTTTCTTTTGACGGCGACGCCTCACCTGCCGACATCGCGGGATTGGATGCTGCGATCGAGTCGGATCAGTTCAGCCAGGAAATTCGTGTTGAGGGAACCTCGTGGGATCAGCGGGTTCAGTGGACTGCAGGCACCTATTATTTTGAAGAATCGTCAGAGTATGTAGAAGATTTGTATATCCCGTTTATCGGTCTGAATAACGGTCAAACCGTCTTTCAGGAATCCCGGTCGTATGCCGCGTTCGGGCACCTATCCTTCGATGTCTCGGAGCAGTACAGGCTGTCGGGTGGCCTGAGGTACAGCTACGACGAGAAGGACGTTTCCGTGGGAATTCGGAACCTGCTAGCGGATCCAGAGGGCACTTTCTCGATCTTGCCTCTCACGAATACCAAGAATGATTGGGACGCACTTTCGCCAACGATTGCATTGGACTACCAGCTTTCTGATAGCAGCTTTTTGTACGCATCCATCTCACGCGGTTTTAGAAGCGGCGGCATCAACGGACGAGCTTCCTCTCCCGCTTCCCTTAACGCATATGCCCCGGAGTATGTCACTAGCTACGAAATTGGTTGGAAATCCCAGTTTCTGGACAACCGGGTACGTCTGAATTCGTCGATCTATTTCTCGAATTACGAGGATAGGCAGTTGACCACCGTCAGAGTTCTTGCATCAGGGGACATCATCAGTGTTATTGAGAACGCGGGTGAAGTGGAAATTTCCGGGCTGGAAGTGGAATTCAAGGCCGTTGTAGGCAACGGATTCTCTGCCGAGGCAAGTGTGGGCTACACAAATGCGAAATACGTGGAAATCGCTCCGGGCGCGAGTATTACCCTGGACAGTGCATACACATTCACGCCCGAATGGTCGGGGGCCGCGGCACTGGAGCACAGCGCGCCGCTCAAGAGCGGGCAACTGACGACCCGTCTCGATTACAGCTATCGGAGTGACATTGATTTCACCGCCGATCGAACTCCGTTCACGTTCCAGGAAGCCTTGGGGCTTTGGAACGCGCGCATCGTTTACCAACCATATGACAAGGATTGGAGCATCGCGCTGTGGGGCCGGAACCTTACGGACGAGATCTACCTCAAACAGTCTCTCGATTTCACTGGGTTTACCGGCTACGCGGCCGGCGGCTATAGTGAACCCCGAGAGTATGGGGTCACGGTTAGCTTCAGCTTCTAGCTCGCGCGCGCAATTTATTCGTAAGACAAGCCCACCAGTGTGCTTTGTCCCTGGCACGCTGGTGGGCTTTGTCGTGTAATGCAAATGGCAGCAATTTGCGCGCAGGTGCTTATGCGCATTTCACAAGAAGCAGCGATCGAAATTCCTGGAGAATGACATGCCTCTGGACAAAGCTTCGCAACGATTTCTGAGCCAGCTTGACACTATAGATTTGAGCGTCGCTGACATAGCCGAACTTCGTAAAGCGTCAAAGGAGGCAAGTGCTGCCTGGGATATCCCGCAGGTTGATGTTCGGCTGGAGAAAAATCAATCAATAGACGGCCCGAATGGTCCGATTCCGGTACGCATTTACTGGCCAGCTGAGTCCGAGCAAATGCGTGACCTGCCCGTCGTAGTGGCATTTCACGGAGGTGGATGGGTGCTTGGCGATCTTGACCTCTACGACAACTTCTGTCGATACGCTTGCCGGTATGGGATAGCAATTGTGGTAAGCGTTGACTACAGATTGGCGCCAGAACACGAGTTCCCTGGAGCCGTCGAAGACGCATTCGCGGCATTCTGCTGGGCCATCGACAATGCTCATGAAATGGGTGGCGCACCGGGGAAGATATGTGTAGCTGGGGAAAGCGCAGGGGGCAATTTAGCAGCCGTGGTGTGTCACTTGGCGAAGCAGCATCCAGATCGCAAGGTATGGAAGCAATTGCTCTTTTGCCCCAGCGTTGCGCTAACCGCACACGACGCAGAATATGAGTCCAAGCGGCTCTATGGAGAGACGGACGAGTACGGTCTTTCAAACGTGCTGATGCGGCAATTCCTGTCTATGTATGCAGAGGGCGAAGACGACTACCAGGATTTGCGCCTAAGTCCCATTCTTGCAGAGGACTTTTCCGATTTGCCACCTGCACTGGTAATCGTCGCAGAGTACGATCTCCTCCGAGACGAAGGGGCACACTATGCAAGACGGCTTCAGGAGGCCAATGTTCCAACGGTCTTGTCCTGCTACCCCGGCGTCTTGCACGGCTTTATGTCTCAAAGCGGGTGGGTAGGAGTCGGCATAGAGGCATTGAATGAGGCAGTTGCCTTCATTCGCGAGCCGTTCCCTTCAGAACAATGACGAGCGACTCCCTTCTCACTAACGAGAAAGGAGGAAAATTGAGACAATACTCGGACTGGCTTTGGCGGAGAGCTGGCTGATCCGCGGCCACGTGTATTGGCATAGCTGAAAGGCCCCCTTTTCCTGGTCCACCGAGTCAGCGAATTTCTGACCTTTGTTCGGCCCAACGAGCCCTGAATTCCAGGGGCGAGAACTCATTGAGAGACCGGTGAGGCTGAATGGGATGGTGTAAGGCCATAAAGCAAGGAACAGCCTCTCCGCCACTACATGAGAGTGAGTATATAGTGGAGTCGAATCGGGCTTATGAAGTGGAGACCCACCGGAGTAAATATCATGAAAACACCATTCTGGAAACTTGAACTCATGGGCAAGACCGCTCGTCGCCGCGCCATTTGCGGTGGTGCTTTGCTGGCTCTATTGATTTCGGTTAGTCCCGCCGGCCTGGCGCGAACCGTCAAGGCCGTCAAAGTCACCGACCAAATCTATATGGCGACCGACATGAGTCGAACTTTCCTGGTCGTCACCGAACAGGGCAACGTGGTCATTGACACATCCACGCGGGATGCCGCGCCGCGCCACTATGAAGCACTGCGTAAGATGAGTTCGGCGCCGGTGAGGTACATCCTTCTGACGCACGCGCACGAAGATCACGTGGGCGGCATCCATCTGTGGAAAGAAGAGGGTACCGAAGTCATCGCCCAGAGGAGATTCCCGGAATACATGCACTATCGCGAGCGGCTCGCGGGCTTCTTCCAATACAGAAACGAGGCCCAGTTCCTCGCCCCGCCGAGAAAGATCAAGTCCAAGGGTAATTTCGCCGCCGAGATTCCCACCACAGTCCTTTTCGATCACGAGTATGAATTCGAATTCGGCGGGCTGACATTTCGAATGATGCACACGCCGGGAGAAACCTGGGACCACTCGACCGTGTGGATCCCGGAGCTGAAGGCGGCTTTCATCGGCGACAACTATTACAGCAGTTTTCCGAACATCGCCGCGGTGAGAGGCGCCCCACCACGATTTGCGCTCGACTATGTCACGTCCATCGACAGGGTTCTGGAGCTGGACCCCGATCTGGTGCTGGTCGCGCACGCGCCGCCGCTGAAGGGCAAGGATTACATTCAAGAGACCCTGGGGGAATATCGTGACGCGATTGAGTACGTCCATGACGCGACCGTGCGCGGACTCAATGAGGGCAAGGATGTCTATACCGTGATGCGCGAGGTTCAACTACCGGAGAGGTTCGAGATTGAGGAGTCTTATGGCGCAGTTGGATGGAGCGTGCGCGGCATCTATCACGGCTATGCGGGCTGGTTCGATGGCAGTCCGGCCACCTTGCTGTCGGATTCCCCCGACGTAAAAACCCGTGAACTGGTAGCGCTGGCCGGCGGCGTCGACGAGGTTGTGTCGCGCGCCCTGGAGCTGGAAAGCAAGGGGCAGCTCGTGGAAAGCCTGAATCTCGCCGATGCGGCGCTGGCTGTCGGCCCTGATCACCCGGGCGCCCTACGGGTGCGTATTTCCGTGTTGAAGGAACTGGGGAAGCGCGAGAAGAATTTCAACGGACGCAACTGGATCAACTACTCAAGACGCCAGAGCGAGAAGCGGCTGGCGGCGCTCGAGTAGCTATCCACGGGGGCGAACGCGCCGGTTGGACCCCCGTTTGAGGTAAAGATGTAAAGATTCAGGGGGTGAGTGTCCGGGCAACGCGGAAACCGAGGCTGCTGCTGCGGTCGCCGGCGGCGTTCCCGACGCGAATCGCGGAGCGCAGGTCATACGGAAAGTCGTCGTAGGAGCCGCCACGCAAAATGCGCTGCGAGCAATCGCCGCTGAGCCACGCATCTCCATTCGCGGGAGCGCCCGAATAACTGTCATTCCAGCAGTCCTCAACCCACTCCCATACATTTCCATGCATCTCGTGCAAGCCAAACGGATTGGCCGCGAACGATCCCACCGGGGCGGTCTGCACAAAATCCCATTGCGTGCTACAGCCTCCACAATTGGCTCTTTCCTGACCAATTTCCTTACCCCAACTGAATTGGGTCGTCGACCCCGCCCGGGCTGCATATTCCCATTCGGCCTCCGTCAACAGGCGGTAGGTCTGTCCGGTCTGCGAGGACAACCAGGCCACATATTCCCTGGTGTCATTCCATGACACATTCATAATCGGCTGTCGCCCGCGGCCCCAGCCCTCGTCATCCACTTGGTTCGGATCCCTAAAGCGGTCGTAATCCTCAAACGTGATCTCATACTTCGAAACGGCAAAAGGCTGCGAGATCGTTACGCTGTGCACCGGCATCTCATCCTCGTAGCATTCCTGACCCGATACGCAGCCCATCTCGAATTTGCCGGCGGGAATGACCACCATCTCGGGGCCGCGCGCGCCCGCCTGGAGAGCGTCCGAGAAGGTATCCCCCGATTCCTGCCCTGCCGCCATCTCCGCAAGAATCATTGCGAAAGCGGTAAGAGCGCACAGCGCCGACACCTTCTTCATGATCGAGACCCCCGTAGTCAAGTGCCACCCATTCTCGCACAGGAAACACAAGAGGATGGGGCGACTCGGAACGCTCAACTCCGCCGCAGGCAACAACCTGGGAAGGAGGGCTTCCAGCTCCCCGATCGAGGTCGGGGACAGGCTCTCCACGAGGACAGGATGTCCTCGTTCCCAGCGCGTGTTCCCTGCGCGTCAGCATGCAACAACGCTGGGAAGGAGGGCTTCCAGCCCTCCACGAGGACAGGATGTCCTCGTTCCCAACACGTGTTACTTTCCACGCAACGTGTAAAGTTACCTGGAGCGGAATGGAGTACAACGCCATGAGCAAAGCAAGAACTTCACGATCAAGCGAGCTTCGCGCGCGTCTGAATCACCCCGTCATCGACACGGACGGGCACATGGTTGAACTGTTTCCGGTGATTTTCGATTACTTGAAGCAGGTGGGCGGGCCGGAAATGTCCGAGAAGACCTTCGCGAGCTTCCGTCGCCGGGACAACCTGAACTGGTACAAGCTGGACCACGCACAGCGCCGGCACCACAACCTCATTCGACCCGCCTTCTGGGCGGCGCCCGCTGAGAATACGCTCGACCTGGCGACCGCAATGCTGCCGAAGCTGATGCACGAACGGCTTCCTGAGATGGGAATCGACTACGCGGTCGTCTACCCGACGATCGGTTTCCTGCTGCCGGATATCCCCGACCCGGAGATTCGCCGTGCGGCCTGCCGGGCCCACAACCTGATGATGGCGGACATCTACCGCGGCTTTGAGGACCGCATCACGCCGGCAGCGGTTATCCCATGCCACACGCCCGAGGAAGCCATCGAGGAACTCGACTTCGCAATGGGGGAACTGAACTTCAAGGTGCCGATGTTCATCAACCTTGTGAGACGCCCGATCGGCCCGGTCGATGAGGTAGACCCGGCACTCAGGCCTTACGCGTTCTGGATCGACACGCTGGCAATCGACAGCATTTACGACTACGACCCGCTCTGGCAGCGCTGCATGGACTTGAAGATTCCGGTGACGGCCCACGCGGTTGGACAGGGCATGCACATGCGCCGTTCGCCAAGCAATTACATGTACAACCAGACCGGGCACTTCGCCGATGCCGGTCACGCGTTTGCCAAGGCGCTTTTTTTCGGTGGCGTGACCAACCGCTTCCCGGACCTGAATTTTGCATTCCTGGAATGCGGCGTCGCCTGGGCCGCGTGTCTTGTCTGCGACCTCAAGGAACGTTGGGAAAAACGCAGCGCCGAAGCAATCCAGCAGTTCAACCCCGAGAAGATCGACCGCGAGCTTATGGAATCGCTGTTCGAGCAGTACGGCGGCGAGTTTCTGTCCGGACGCCTGCCGCAGGGCGCTATCTTAAGGAGCGTAAAGGAGCGCGATGGCGTCGACGATTTCGCGGCAGCCAACATCAAGAGCATCGACGAACTGCTCGATCGGCTGGTGCCGAACTTCTACTATGGCTGCGAGGCTGATGACCGGATGAACGCGACCGCGTTCGACACGCGGCTGTTGCCGGGCGGGCGGAAACTCAATGCGATTTTCTCGTCCGACTTCGGCCACTGGGATGTCCCCGACATGACCGGCATACTGAGCGAAGCGCATGAACTCGTCGACGATGGCTTGATGAGCGAAGACGATTTCGCCGATTTCGTGTTCCACAATCCCGCGCGTCTTTTCACCAACATGGATCCGGAATTCTTCGTCGGCACGGCCGTGGAGGATGACGTCGCGAAGATCCTGGTGAATGACGGGCAGGCAGCCGCTGCCTGAGCCGGCCGTTGTCAACCATCAGAACAGCGCTGATTGCAGCCGGGGCGCTGCTACTGGCAACGGGTGTGACGGCGGACACACTGCGACGTGGCGCGGCCGGCGAACCGAACAGTCTCGATCCCCAGGTCGCATCCGGTAACGCGTCGTCGATTCTGCGTGACCTCAACACCGGGCTCACCACTCTCGATGCCGCCGGCCGCCTGATCACCGGCGCCGCCGAAGCCTGGGACATCAGTCCGGACGGCCTGACCTATCGTTTTCACCTGCGCGAGAATCTCAAGTGGTCCGACGGTTCGCCGATCGTCGCAAACGATTTCGTCTACTCCATGCGCCGGCTTCTGACTCCCGGCACCGGCACGCGACACGGGCCATTTTTCTATTCGGTCAAGAATGCGAGAAGCATCTTGAGCGGTGACCTCGACCCGGCGGAACTCGGTGTCCGTGCCGAGGACCAGCGAACGATCGTTTTCGAGCTTGAGCACCCCGACGCGTCATTGCTCCAAAAGCTGGGCAGCTTCGCCGCGGCGCCAGTGCCGCGTGAAGTCATCCTGGAACACGGCCGCGGCTGGTCCCGTCCCGGACGGCTGCTTTCCAGCGGACCTTACCGTCTCGTCGAATGGGTGCCGCAGTCGCACCTGACGCTCGAGAAAAATCCCCACTTCTACGCCGCCGATGGCGTTCGAATGCAGAACGTCCAGTACTACCCGACGACGAACGCCGAAACGGCCATGCGTCGATACCTGGCAGGCGAAATCGACATTCTGTTCCTGTTCCCGCCCGACCGCATGAAATGGATAGAAGCGAACCTGCCCGGTCAGCTGAAGGTGTGGCCCGCGCTCGGCATCAGCTATATCCTCCTGAATCATCGCAAGCCGCCGTTCGACGATGCTCGCGTGCGCCGCGCGCTGTCAATCAGCATCGACCGGCGGCAGATCGTAAACCGGATCATGGTGATCGGCGCCCCTCCCGCCTACTCACTGACCCCGCCCACGGTCACCGGCTACGACCCGCCGGCGCCCGATTACGCCAATCAGCCGATGCCGGGTCGACTGGACGAAGCGCGCGCCCTGCTCGAATCCGCCGGCTACGACAGCAACCGGCCGCTGGCGTTCGAACTGCGCTATGAACCGCTGGAAGAAGAACGGCGCCTTGCAGTTGCGCTCCAGGCGACCTGGCGTGAAATCGGCGTCAACGTGGAACTGCTGCACACGGACTTCGGCACGCTGCACCGGTCGGTGCGCACGGGAGATTACACCGCCTCGCGGTTCTTCTGGTACTCCCCCACGGACGACCCCGAAACGTTTCTTGGCCTGGTCGAGTCGGACAATCCGAACAATCTTTCGGGCTACCGGAATGCCAGCGTCGATCGGCTGATCGCCCGGGCGGAGACGCTGCTCGATCCGGATGCGCGCCGAGCGGCATATCGTGAAGCGGAAGTGAGCGCGCTGGAAGACTATCCCGTGCTGCCCTTGTTCTTCACGGTGCACCGCCGCCTGGTGGCACGCGACATTCATGGCTTTATGCCTAACACGAGCGGCGTAACACCCAGCCGCTACGCCTGGCGCGAGTAATCCTGGGAAGGAAGGACCTGGGAAGGAGGACATCCTGTCCTCCCGCGAGGGCTGGAAGCCCTCGTTCCCAAGGTTGAGGGCAGGATGCCCTCGTTCCCAGGGTTGAGGGCTGGAAGCCCTCCCTCCCAGCGCCTGCTATGCTCCGGTGAACGCACCCCGGCGCTGATCCTTACGTTCGATGCTCGCATTCACACTCAGGCGGCTCGCCGTTGCAATACCGACACTGCTCGCCATTGCGACCGCATCGTTCTTCCTGATGCGCGCGGCGCCCGGCGGACCATTCGATTCGCAAGCAGACCTCGAGCCCGTAGTGCTCGAAAGTCTGCGCCAAGCCTATGGGCTCGACAGGCCGCTGCTGGAGCAATATCGAACCTATCTCACAAACGTTGTGCAGGGCGATTTCGGGCCATCGTTGGTCTACCAGGATTTCAATGTAACGGAGCTCATTGCAATAGGGCTGCCGGTCAGCGCAAAACTCGGCTTCACTGCAATGCTCGTCGCCCTGCTCATCGGCGGACCGTGCGGGATTCTGGCCGCCCTGCGTCACAATCGATTCTTCGATCACGCGACGATGACGCTGGCGATGACCGGTATCGCAATACCCTCTTTCGTCACGGCGCCCATACTCGCGCTGTTTTTCGGGCTCTACCTGAGACTTCTGCCCGTCGCCGGCTGGAACGACGGCGCGGCCGCAAACATGGTGCTGCCGGTCGTCGCGCTGGCCTTACCGCAGCTCGCGATCATCGCCCGGCTGATGCGCGGCGGAATGCTGGAGGTAATGCGCGCGAACTTTGTACGCACGGCTCGTGCGAAGGGTCTGCCTGAACGGCAGGTCGTATGGAACCACGTGCTGCAGTCGGCGGCGATACCGCTGGTCGGCTACCTCGGTCCGGCACTGGCCGGCATCATGACCGGGTCGCTCGTCATCGAGCTGATATTCGATCTGCCGGGCATTGGCCGTTACTTCATCCAGGGCGCGCTGAATCGCGACTACCCGCTCGTAATGGCGATCGTCATTGTCTACGGTGCACTGATCATCCTGCTGAATCTCCTGTCGGATCTCGCCTACGCGGCCCTGGACCCGCGTGTGCGGAGGACCTACCGGTGAGCGTGGACGGGCTGTTGCAGTCGCCGGAGCTCGGCCGGGCGGCGGCCGGCAGCCTGTCCGGTTCACTCTGGCGCCAGGCCGGGCGGCGTTTTCGGCGTAACCACGCCGCGATGGGCAGCATCGGCGTGCTGCTTGCCATTGCGCTCGCTTCGGCGCTGATACCGGCATTTTGGCCGCACGCGGTCGAAGACGCTTCCTGGGAAAATATCCTCCTGGCGCCGAGTTTTGACAACTGGCACTGGTTCGGTACCGACGCCAACGGCCGGGACATTTTCGTGCGGGTGTTCTACGCGGGCCGCATTTCGCTGACGATCGGCCTGATGACGACGCTGGTGGCGCTCGGTATCGGGGTCGGCTACGGCGCCATCGCGGGCTTCGCCGGCGGGCGCACCGACGGGTTCATGATGCGCATCGTCGATGTCCTTTATTCGCTGCCGCTGCTGTTCTTCATCATCATTCTCGTCACCGTGTTCGGCCGCAACATCTTCCTCATATTCGTCGCCATCGGCGCGGTCGAATGGCTGACGCTTTCGCGCATCGTTCGCGGACAGACACTCAGCGTCAAGACAAAGGAGTACGTGGAGTCAGCGGTCGCGATCGGGCTGTCAAGACCGGCGATCCTGCGGCGCTACATCATTCCGAACGTCGCCGGTCCGGTCGTGGTCTACGTGACGCTGCTGATTCCCACCAATATCCTGGTGGAAAGCTACCTGAGCTTCATCGGGCTGGGCGTCCAGGAGCCCCTGACCAGCTGGGGGCTGCTGATCTCGCAGGCCGCCGGCCAGCTCGATACGGCGCCATGGCTGATCCTGTTTCCGGCGACGCTTCTGGCGATCACGATGTTCTGCTTCAACTTCATCGGCGACGGGCTGCGCGATGCGCTCGACCCCTCCTACCGCTAGCGCCCGGCAATGAGTTCGCTGCTCGAGATTCGCGACTTAAGCGTGCGCTTCGATGTCGGAGGAGCGGAGCTGACCGCCGTTCGCAACCTGTCTTTCGAAATGGCCGAAGGCGAATGCCTCGGGGTCGTCGGCGAATCGGGCTCCGGCAAGAGCCAGACCTTTCTCGCCATTCTGGGGCTACTCGCGGACAACGCGCGAACAGCGGGTTCCGTGCGCTATCGTGGACGTGAAATTCTCGATGCGCCGCGCCGGGAACTCGACATGCTTCGCGGCAGGCGGATCGCGATGGTGTTCCAGGACGCGCTGTCCGGGCTCACACCCACGATGCGCATCGGCCGGCAACTCGAGGAGGCCGCGCGGCGACATCTGGGCATGAACGCGCGCAAAGCCCGCGCAAAAGCGTTGGAAATGCTCGAAACGGTCCGTATGCCCGATCCGGAGCGCTGTATCGATGCTTATCCGTTCGAATTGTCGGGCGGCATGCGCCAGCGCGTGATGATCGCGCTCGCAATGATCTGTCGTCCCGATCTGCTGATTGCCGACGAACCGACCACCGCGCTCGACGTGACAATCCAGGCGCAGATACTCGGTCTGCTCGCGGAATTGAGACGCGACGCCAATACCTCGATCGTGCTGATCACGCACGACCTCGCCGTCGCCGCGGGCTTAAGCGATCGCATCATGATCCTGTACAACGGCCGGCTGATGGAAACCGGAACCACGCGCGAAGTATTCAGGGCCCCGAAGCACCCCTACACGGTAGGTCTTCTGGCCTCGCTGCCCAGCCTCGCCACCGATCCCGCAACCGACTTGCCGGCGATTCCCGGGCAGCCGCCCGATGCGCATGCGATGCCGCCCGGCTGCGCTTTTGCCGAACGCTGCCCGCAGGTGATGAATCGCTGCCTGAGCGAGCGTCCGCTCTTGGACGCAACCCAAGGGCGGCATGCAGCCGCCTGCCACCTGAATACAACGTGAGCGGGCCGCTGCTCAAAGTCGAGTCGCTGTGCGTCGACTATGAACGGCCACGCACCGGGGCATTCGGCAGGCGCGCCCGGACACTGCGCGCAGTCAGCGATGTCAGCTTCGAACTTTCCGAGAGCGAAACACTGGGGATCGTCGGCGAGACTGGCTGCGGGAAGACCTCGCTCGGGAAGGCGATCCTGCAACTGATCACGCCTTCAGCGGGACGCGTTGTCTGGCGCGGCGTTGATTTGTCCCGTGCAGACGCAGTAACGATGATGAAACTTCGTAGCGAACTTCAGATCGTGTTTCAGGACCCGCTGTCCGCTTTGAACCCGCGAATGCCGGTCGGCGAGATCGTGGGTGAGCCGCTGCGTGTGCACGCGGCGGACATGTCCGCCGGAGAGCGCCAGGTTGCGGTAGCAGCCATGTTCGAGCGAGTGGGCTTGGGACCCGAAATGATGCGACGCTATCCGAACGAGTTCAGCTCCGGACAATGCCAGCGCATCAGCATTGCACGCGCCATGATTACCGAGCCGAAGCTGCTCGTGTGCGACGAACCGGTCAGCGCCCTCGACGTTTCGATACAGGCGCAGATCTGCAACCTGCTTCGCCGACTGCAGCGGGAAACAGGCATCGCCATACTGTTCATCAGCCACGACCTCTCGGTCGTGCGCTACATGTCGCATCGGGTGATGGTGCTGTATCTCGGCAGGCTGATGGAAATCGGGCGGCGCGACGAGCTGTTTGAGAATGCCCGGCACCCCTACAGCCGGGCGCTGATCGACGCTATTCCCGACGCCGATCCCGACCGGCGCCCACCCGAATTGGCCGACATCCTGCCGGGCGAAATACCCTCGGCGCTGGACCCGCCCTCGGGCTGCGTATTCCGCACCCGCTGCCCGATCGCCACATCCGAATGCGCGCGCGAGACACCGCCGACCGAGAACATCTCGCCGGCACATCGCGTCGCCTGCCACCACTGGCGGGAAACGCGTTAAGAACGGAAATCTGCCAACGATGCAAGATTACGAGCGGACAATGATCCGATTTTACGGGCGCACCATGTGCGGCTGGCGATTCAGGAAGGCCTGAACGAGCCCCTTGTTATGTACTTCGTTGAGAAAGTCCTACGAGCATTGACGCTGGCGACGGCCGGGCTGGCCGCGCTCATTTTTCCCGTCACGCTGTTTGCCCTGCAGGTGGTCGGCGAGTTCAGCCTTGAACTGATCGTGTTCCTGCTGACGCTCTACCTGTTTCACCCAGTCTCCATCGTGCTGATTATCCTGGTCTGGTTCAAGAAGCTCGCCCCGGGTCGCCCAACGCAAATCGCCACAAGTGTTATTGCGCTCAACGTGCTGTTGCTGCTCGCCGCAGCAACCCTGATTCAAGGGGGCGCCTTCAAGGGAGATTCAGCGATTCCGATCCTGTTTGCGGTTCCGTCATTCCTCTTTCTGCTCCAACGCTCCATTGGCGCTTGGCGCAACAGCGGGATTGGTCGTCGGTAAACCCCGCTCGAGATCAACAGGTATATAATAACGATTATATAGAGGAGGGATCATGCCCGTTTTCAAGATCACGACCGTCGGCGCCTCTTCCGGCATCATCCTCAACAAGGAAGCCATGGCCCGGCTTCGTGTCAAGAAAGGCGATCGGCTCTATCTGACGGAAGCGCCGGGCGGCTTTCGCCTGACGCCTTATGACCCGGAATTCGCCCGCCAGATGGAGCAGGCCGAGCAAATCATGCACGACGACCGCGAGGTACTGCGGCGGCTGGCCAAATGAGCACAGGATACCCAGCGTCCTGGCGCTGGGTATCCGACGCCGTCGCGTTTGCCGTGCACGACCGCCAAATTGCCGAGCACGGAGGCCTGGACGGCGTGCGGGACGAGGGGGCGATCCTCTCCGCGTTGAATCGGCCTGTGCAGATTGCAAACTACGAAGACCCCGACGCCGCCCGACTCGCAGCCGCTTACGCCTGCGGAATAGCCAAGAACCACGGCTTCCTGGACGGCAACAAACGCACCGCGTGGGTCGTCGCCCGCCTGTTCCTGGCGGACAACGGCGAAGTCCTCCGCTTTGACCGCATGGACGCAGTCCGGCTCATGGAAGGCGTCGCCGCCGGCCGGATCAGAGAAACAGAATTAGCCGAATGGTTCCGCGCACACCTGACCGCACAGGTGCACGACCGCCCGTCGGCGGGCGCGTTCATCTGAAGTTCGCGAAGCTAAGGGCCCAATCGCCGCGTTCAGACTTCTTATCTCATTGAATCATAGGCGGTCAGTTGCGAGTGGCAATTGTGGGCTACAAGTCCTCGGATGTTGATATCCTGGATTCTGCGCTAAGACTGCGGTTACGCTGAGCTGCGCTGAATTGCGTGCGTTGGTTGATTACGGAAAGGAGACAGGGCTATGAAAGAAAGGCCTCAAGAAGTCATTGTCATCAACAGGAACACCGCATCGGCGACCCTGGGCATCATCTCTGTAGTTTGCGGTGCACTGGCACTGCTGGGCGGCTGGATCCCGTTCCTTGGACTTCTCGCTATCCCTATCGCATTGGTTGGCGGGCTATTCGCCGGCCTGGGCTTGATCATCGCGCTGTTCAAGGGCTTCCGAGGAGCCAGCATGCCGCTTCTTGGTGGCGCCATATGTGTCGTTGCTACCATTCTCCCCTTATTTTCGACCGGCTATGCAACAGTGGCCCTTGCCGATGCCGAGTACGATGTTTCCTATGAAATAGACCAACACCTTAGGCGGAATCATGAATAGGCGCATCGGGTTTTCGCCCACCGCAGGTGCTCTTGCCGCCGTTGCGCTGGCCGGCTGCACTATGCCTCGCGGCGTGCCTCCCGTCCCGCCACCCACCGGGCCGCCCGCTTACTGGTTTGTTGTCGAATCGTCTCAAGCGGACGGGAAAATCAAGTTTCGGTGCGATTACCGCAATTCCCGGCGGTGCATTGACGGCAAAGAGCAATGGGCCGTGTTGAAGCAGGCAGAGTCAATGTGCCGGCAGTGGGGCTACGACGGCCCAATAAAACCTGGCCTTGGAACGGGCTGGTCGGGCAGGGAACACGACACTATGAGGCAGGTATATCGGTGCACTATGAAAAAATCATGATGGGCGGCGCGGCGATCAGATTACAGAATAGCTCGCTTGATCGTGCGTATTGGCTGACTAGCAGACGCTCAGGGTGACCGTTGCCCCGTAATCCGAGCCATTTTGGATGGGGCAAGTTCAACTGTTGAGAAATTCGCTGACTCTGTGGACCGGAAGAAGGGGGCCCCTCAGTTGCAGGGCCATCACTCAGGGCTCTGAAACCCCCAGTTCGTAGGTATTCAATCGCTAGGCGCAGCCCGTGTCTTTGGGCAGTGGCGCATCATTGTGCGCGCAACCTCGGCGAGCTGCGGGGCGGCGGGGAATGTTCCCCTTACATCGGTGTTACTCCCCTTTACCTGAACCCGTATCGCTTGGCCTCTTGCGAACACCGCGAGTGTTGCGGGGCCGTCAATCCACACGCTGAGCATGGTTCGTGCCGCGGAATATTCTGTCCGCAGGCGCTCAATCGTTGCGGCTTCGGCATGCCACACTTCGCCTGGGTCGTTTACATCGGCGAGCGTCGCGTTCACAGGGGCCTCCTCCACCGCAGTCCCGGCAAGATCAAGAATCCAGAACATCGGACTCCACCAGTTGTAGGGTCGTTGGTCCGGGTGATCAGGGATCGCAATCTCTGCCCTGGCGAGCTGCGGGGCGGCGTGTTCGGTTGCCGGCCCTGCCCGGCACGTCACGGTGAGAAATATCGCGTCGTGATCCGGCCCCATTGCCCGGGTGATCGTCTCTTCGTATCCAGGAACCTTCGCGCGGAATTCTTCGGTTGAGATTGAGATACTGATCCACTTGCCGTTACGGCTGGTGATCACGCCCTGGATGGTGTGCAAACCGTCGAAGGGGGCCGCGTTTATCATGCCGGGAATCGCGAGCAAGAGCGCGAACGCGATGGCTAGCGGCAGTATTTTCAATTGCTACGTTCTTCCTCGCCCATGGGCAAAGGACCGTTGATGACGAGCTTGTTCACTCTTTCCGGAAAGAGGATCGCCACTTCCGTCGCCACCATGCTCCCGGTATGGTGGCCGAGCACGTCGGCCTTTTCGATGCCCAGATGGTCGAGCACAGCAGGCACCGCCTCGGCCCAGTCACTGACCGTGGGCACAAAGGGCGTAGGGTCCGATTCCCCGAAACCAGGCGAATCAACGCCGATGGCCCGGATTCCACGGCGCGCGAGGGGTTCGTAGACATTCTCGAACTGGCGCGAGGTCATGGGCGCCTGGGGGCACAGAATCAAGGGCCTTCCTTCCCCTGTGTCGCGGAAGTGAGCCTGTCCGAAGGGTCCGTCCGCATAGCCGCGCCTCGGCACATAAGGCACGGGCATGGGCCCGGACCTGACCGCATAGGCGTTGCTTTCCGCCCGCGTCTCAGCGGAGGCGGCACGGGATCCGGACATCACCGCAATGGCGGCCGCTGTGTACTGGAGTGTGTCTCTGCGGGTGGTTGTCATGGCGTGGTCCTTTCCCCTCGGGGTTCTCACGCCAGAGTATCCCATGCGATCTTTGCCCGATAAACCGCTCCATTCGGGCTGAGGATTTTCCCATTAGTCTTTTGCGAGCGAGGTCCTCCCGACCGTGCCCCTGTAATCCGAGCTATTTTGCAACGCCGCTTGGCGGAGAAAGCAAAGGGTCTTTCGTCTAGTCAATTAGCCATTCCTCCTGCTGGTAGCCCAGTTGAACCGCCGCGGCGCACGTTGCGCCGTACGCCGCCTCTTCCGTGTGTTCGATCATTTTCGGCTGAATCCCCCACCGATCGAAGATGGCTTCGGCCAGCAACGAGCTCAAACGAATTGCGTTGCCGGTTGCATACAAGGTTTTCGCTTTCAGGTCTGCCCGCGCATAGTAGGCATGCAGTTCGGAAACGATTCCGTTGGCCATGGCCCGGACCAGGTTTCCGGGCGTCAGATTGCCGGCGTCAATTCCCGAGATCGAGCCTCTCGGTACTCCGTTGTGTCGACTACCCAGAAACCGCGGGTCGACGACAAGACCACCCGCGTCCATCGGCGCTTTGCCGCCAAGCTCGTTCATGAGCCTGTAGATTGACTCCTTCGAAGGCGTGGCCTGGGCCGTTTCGGCGACTGCGGAGGCCAGGAAGTCCGCCAGGTAATCGTAGGACCAACCCCCGCAAAGCCCGGTGCCGGTAACCATCTTCCGGGTCCCGAAGAGAGGCCGCGTCTCCAGGTCGGCAAGGTCCTGAAATGGCTCGAAAATCATCGACAACTGGCTGCCCGTCCCAATATTTATGACGCAGGATCGGAGCTGAATGGGTCGGCACGCCAGCACACTTGCCTGATGATCCCCGATGCCAGCACACACGACAGCACCCGCATCAATGCCCAATTCGTTGGATACTTCGGCTGTTACTACGCGTATCGGTTCCGCGGACTGTCTTATGGGCGGAAGCGCGGCCAATGGAATCCGCAACTGCTCCAGGAGGTCACGATCCCAGGAACCACTTTGCAAATTGAGGCCGCCCCAACTCGCTGCCATGCTCATGTCCGTGACAAGGACATCGCTTAGCGTGGCCACAAGGAGATCCGAAATACTGCAGATGCGAATTTCGCCGGCTTCGAGATGCGAGGAGAGTTTTCTTTCTTCGAGGATCAAATGATGCAAGGTCGTGAAGCCGTAACCCGGTTGCAGTCGGCATCCGCAGCGTTTCGAAATCACCCTGTTTCGTGAAACTGCCAAAACCGCCTTTGCGTCTTTTCCGCGCTGGTCCCGCCATGTAATGAGGCGACTTACCGGTTCATTCTCCGAGTTCACCAGGACAATTCCGTGCATCTGGCCGGTTACGACAACTGCGCAAATGCGCATGGAATCGGAGCAGCTCCTCAGTAGCGTTCTCACGGTCCCGGCCAACAGCTTCTTTGCGATACCGATGATGACGCAAGCGTCTTGTTCATGCCGGCCGGATACCGGGGCTGAGCCGTTGGCCGTGTTGGCAACCGTTCGCACATCCACGACCTCTCCGGAAACGGCGTCCAGCGCCAGCAAACTGATAGTCGTGGTTCCAAGGTCGATACCCAGAATCACGTTCGATGTGTCACTTGCAGGATGCATCAACGTCAATCGGTGTCGCGTGCTGTAAGAATTCTGGCCTCCCAAATCGCCGCATACCCGTGGTTATGCGGCGGTTCATCTCCTACCGGAGAGTATCCTAATACCAAATTGCAACCGATTGCATAATGCGATAGCATTTTGCACGATCTCCGGGCGGATCGAAACGCTATCAGCGGCAGACGAAAAACGGGAACTCATTAGCCCCGGAGCTACAGCCGGGTCGTAAGGGAGGACTTGTAGGGTTGAAAAACAAGGTTCAGTTGATCACGTACGTCGATCGCTTTGGCGCCGATGCGCTTCAAGATTTCGGCAATCTCCTGACCGGGGAGTTGCAAGGCCTGTTCGGCGGCGTTCACCTGTTGCCTTTTTTCTACCCTTTCGACGGCGCCGATACCGGCTTCGATCCCATCGACCACACAAGGGTGGACGAGCGGCTGGGCAATTGGGACGACGTCTTGGCCATTTCACGGCACACGAACGTAATTGCCGATTTGATCGTGAATCATATTTCGTCAGACTCGCCGCAATTCCAGGATTACCTGACCTTTGGAGACGAGTCGGAACACGCGGACCTTTTCGTGTCGTTCGACGGCATATTTCCGGAAGGGGCGACAAGTAAGGAAATCTTGTCGATTTATAGCCCGCGGCCGCGGCTGCCGTTCTCGATCAAGTCTTTCAAGGATGGAAGCAAACGGCTGCTTTGGACAACATTCACACCCGACCAGATCGACATCGACCTCGAAACAACGGCAGGTCGAGAGTATCTCCGAAACATCATAGAGACCTTTGCGGCATCGGGAATTTCGGTGCTTCGCCTGGATGCGATTGGTTACGCCATCAAACGGCGTGGCGCCAGTTGCTTCATGCTTCCGGAAACATTTGATCTCATCAGGCAACTGTCCGACGATGCGCATGAACTCGGCATGGACGTCTTAGTCGAGGTTCATTCCCACTACAGCAAGCAAATTGAAGTCGCGAAAGTCGCGGATTGGGTATATGACTTCGCCTTGCCGCCTCTCATACTCCACTCCCTGTTCAATCAAAGCTCGCGTGCAATCAAGCACTGGTTCTCGATCTGTCCCCGGAACTGCATCAGCGTTCTCGATACCCATGATGGGATTGGCATGATCGATGTCGCAACGGACGCACAGGACCCATCGCTCGCCGGCCTCCTGTCCCAATCGGCAATCGCACGCCTGGTAGATTCAATTCACTTAAACAGCAAGGGGGCGAGTCGCCGCGCGACCGGGGAAGGAAAATTCAATCTGGACAGCTATCAGGTCAATTGCACGTTTCTTGATGCGTTGGGCGGCATAGAAAACGACTATCTGATATCCAGGCTCATCCAGTTTTTTGCGCCAGGAATTCCGCAGGTCTATTACGTCGGGCTATTGGCCGGAAACAATGATATGGCGGAATTCAAGAGGACCGGCAGCGGCCGCGACGTCAATCGCCGCCGCTACGATCTTTCCGAGATTCGACGGCATCTTGAGAAGCCGGTGGTTGCGAAGCTTCTTGATCTGATTCGATTTCGAAACTCGCATCCGGCATTCGACGGCGAATTTGTCCTTGGCGACTGCTCAGACAAGGAATTGATCCTGCGAAGAGAGAACGGGCCGCACTGGGCGGAGATGTATGTCAACCTGGCCTCCAGGGAATTCAAGTTGCGCTGTTCCCGGAAGGGCGGGCAAAAAGTCGCGACTGGTTTTGATGGAATAGAAAACCTGACCGCTGCTGGGCCAGCAGCGAAATAACAGGATCGCCTTGGCCGCGCCGCGGCCGGAAATAGTTATTCGCGGGAGGCGTGACCCGGTTGGCTGGACTCGCGAACAACGAGCTCCGGCTGAATAATTTTCGGCCGAACATTCAACCCGTCAACCATCTTGAGCAGCTTCATCACGAGTTGTCTTGCACCCTCAGATTGGTCCTGGCGAATAGTGGACAGTGAAGGCGACATTGACTGCGCAACGTCAATATCGTCGTAGCCTACGACCGCGACATCCTCAGGAATTCGCCGTCCGGTCTTCAGGATTGCCCGCATGACACCCAGCGCTACAACGTCGGACGTCGCGACCACCGCATCAATATCCGGCCGGCCCTTGAGAAACTCGCCAAACACGTGTTGCGCCACCGAACTCGAAACACCGGTACGAACCGCAAGCGCCGGATCCACGGCCAGGCCCTGCTCGAGATGGGCATCCTTATAACCCGAATACCTCAGCCTCAGTTCAGGCATCTCGCGCTGACCGACAAAGCAGATCTTCGATCGACCCTGGCCCAGTAGGTGTTGAGTGGCCAGGAAACCGCCGTAGCGGTTGTCACTTCCGACCGTGCAGTAGTTCTGGCCCTCAATTTTTCCGCCCCATACGACGAACGGCGCAGCGGTATCGACATGAGAATTGATCTGCTCATGGCTATGTCCCTGGCCGACAATGATTGCGCCGTCGCACTTACCCCGGATCACATGTCGCTTGATCCACTCGTCAATACTCAAGCGTATGTTGGCCAGTAGCAGTTCGTGACCGCGTCGGTCCAACTCGTTTGCAATGCATCCCAAAAGCTGCAGGAAGAATGGATCCGAAAAGGACCATTCTGTCGGGTTGGGCTCGGCTACGACTACGGCTATGGTAAGAACCGAGCTCGATTGAAAGTCCCGTGCCTTCTTGTTGACGCGGTAGCGATGTTGCCGCGCGATTTCAACAATGCTCTCGCGGGTGCGATCCGATATCAGGGGGCTTGCGGACAATGCCCGCGATACCGTGGACTTGGATACGCCTGCAAGGTCGGCGATCTCCTGCATGCGCATCGCCCGCTTGCGGCTGCGTGATGTATTGCGTGGCACGTGCCCTTTTGACCCCCGGTTGACACTTGTCGGTCAACGCCGAGGGATTGTAACGCGACTCCAATCCAGCCGGGCGCACCGACCGGAAATGCCTTGTAGACTTGCCGATCCCATACGGCTTGCAACCGGTTGCATACTTTGCTAGGATGGCATGCAAAGCGACAGGTGGAGGAAATAGTGATGGAGTCTTGTCACCCAAACTTCCGGAAAAAATGCCACTGGCTGTTTCTGCATCCAATTTATTTCGTGATGGCGGCGTGTTGTGTTGGTGTTCATGCGCAAGAAACAGGGGACAGCCCCGTCCTGGAAGAAATATTGGTTACCGGCGTGGCAAGGCCCACCGCAAAACTGGACAGCAGTGTTTCGGTAACCTCTTACGAAGCGGCGGAAACATATAAGCTTGCGCCTCGATCAACCGCGGAAATCTTCCGCAGCATCCCGGGTATTCGCTCGGAAAGTTCGGGTGGCCAGGCCAACGCAAATATGACCGTTCGAGGCATCCCCTTGGCGACGGGTGGTTCCAAGTTCATGCAAATCCATGAAGACGGTCTGCCCGTGCAGGAATTCGGTGATGTGAATTTCGGCAATGCCGACCAATACGTTCGAGCGGATTTCAGTCTCGACCGCATCGAATCCATTCGTGGGGGTTCGGCGTCAACCTTCGCCAGCAATTCACCCGGGGGGATCATCCACCTGATCAGCAAGACCGGCGAGGAGGCAGGCGGCAGCGTTGGTATGACGTACGGCCTGGATTACCAGCATCAACGCGTGGATTTCGACTATGGGCAACCATTAAGCGATAGCTTGCGGTTTCATATCGGCGGCTTTGTGCGCGAGGGTGAGGGTATTCGGGACGCAGGCTTCAATGCCGAATCGGGCTATCAACTCAAGCTCAATGTAACCAAGGATCTTGACCACGGTTACCTGCGGTTCTATGCCAAGCGGCTCCACGACAACGTCATCACTTACCACGCCGCCCCTGCAAGGTTTGACGGTAGCGGAAAATTCGGCGCCTTATCCACGTTTGACGGCTCCAGCCAGACCATAGAGTCATCCTTGAACAGCACCTTTACAACCTTTGATGCGTTCGGGAACCGCCTGGAGCGCAGTTTCAGTGACGGTGTCGCGTCCAAAGTCAGCAGCTTCGGAGTGGAATTCGTTTCAGACTTTGGCGATAGCTGGAACATAAGCAACAGGTTCAGGACCTCCGCGATCAGCGGCGGCACGATTTCCGAATTCATTGACGGTGGGTCAGCAATAGGCGCCCAAGCCCGGGGCGACGCTCTTTGTAGCGGATTTCAGGTAAATCCAGCTGACCCTACCACTGCCGGGCGCCCCATCCCCGCCGCTGAGTCATGCGCAACCTCCGTAACATTCGCCAATGGCTCCAACGCGGGACAGCCGTACTCGGGCCTCATAGCAAACGTGTTGGTGTTTGATGCGGATATCCAAAGCCAGGACATTACCGTGAACGACTTGAAATTGGCCAAACAACTCAATGATGATGCGACCGTAACGTTTGGTGTCTACACGTCCAAGCAGGATATCAGGATCAACTGGGGCGCCTGGCAATTCTGGCTGAAGGAACTCGGCGGTCGCGATGCGTCCCTTCTGAACGTCTCCTCGCCCGGGCCCGACGGCGTGGCCGGGACTGCTGATGACCGCGCCGTAGCCGAGAACGGAGTCTGGTGGCCGGGACTGCTGTCGTTCGCGTGGGACCTTGAGTACGACATCCTGGCGCCCTATGCCAACATCGGTGTCGACTTCGATCAATTCAGCTTCGATGCCAGTATCCGGCGGGATTCCGTCGATGCGGTCGGCCAGCTTGTTGCCTCCTGTTGCGGCAGTGACGGCGGTTTCGACTTGAATCGAAACAACTTGATTGAACCGTTTGAATCAATGGGGCTGGCAGTGGCTGTCGGCCCTGGGCAGCGCATCGATTATGACCACAGCTACCTGTCCTATTCCCTGGGAGGAAGCTGGGCCTACGCGGACAACCAGAGTTTTTTCGCACGCTACAGCGTTGGGCATCGAGCCGTTGCCGATCGCCTTTTGCAGATACCGGGGGCCTTGAGAGCAGACGGTACGCCGGTGGACGATCCCGATGATCAAGTGACGCAGATTGAAGTGGGTTATAAGTCCATCTGGGACAATTTTGACTTCTTTGCCACCTTCTTCAACACGGATACGGAAGAGACCCAGGCGGAGTTCACCAGCGGCTCGGTGTTCGTTCGCGAATACACCGCCAAGGGCATTGAGCTGGAAGGTGCGTACCGGATTGGAGACTTCAGAATCAGCGGCAACATGACCTGGACCGGCGCCGAAATTGTGGCGGATGCAAATGACCAATCGATTGTTGGCAATACCCCCCGTCGACAGGCAGATGTGATTTATACATTGACGCCCGAATATTCAAGGGATGCGTTCTCGATCGGAGCGACTCTGCAGGGATCAACGAGCTTCTTTATCGGGGACAATAACCAGCTCGAGCAGGGAGGTTATTTGCTGATGAACCTGTTTGGTCTTTACCGAATCAATGATGCATTGTCGATTTCTCTGAACATCAATAATCTGACCGACGAATTCGTGATAACCGAGGCCGAGGACAGCACGGCCAGTGTGGGTGATATCGTTCGGGCCAGAGTGATCAGCGGAAGGTCCAGTGTGCTCAGCCTGAGATACCAGTTCTAGGGTGAAGAAACGCCAGTTCGCTGCATGGGCGACTCATATGTGCTAGTTGCAAAACCGAGATTGAGCGTTTTCCAGATTGTCAACATGAATGTTGGCTTTTTCGGACTCCAATACGCTTTCGGTCTGCAATCGGCCAACATGACGCCCATCTATTCCTTCCTGGGTGCCGAACCCAGCCAGATTCCCCTGCTCTGGTTGGCGGGACCGGTTACCGGACTGGTGGTGCAACCGTTGGTCGGGGCGCTGAGCGACAAGACCGTCAGCCGTTTGGGGCGCAGGACGCCGTATTTCCTTATCGGCGCCATCATGGCAAGTGTCTGCCTCTTCATCATGCCGTTCAGCGCCGCTCTGTGGATGGCGGCCAGCGTTCTGTGGATCCTCGATGTGGGCGCCAACACAACGATGGAGCCCTATCGGGCCTTTGTAAGCGACAAACTCGACAAATCGCAGCACAATCTCGGCTACCTGGTGCAGAGCGCCTTTTCGGGCCTCGGCGCTTTCCTGGCCTTTCTGACCCCTACCCTGCTCATACTTCTTGGCATCCACAAGTCGGCTGTGGGCGCGAATGGGATTCCGATTACGACCTTTCTGGCGTTCTTTGTTGGCGCCATCGTGATGATCGGGTCCATCCTGTGGACGGTGAGGACCACCAAGGAGATTCCGCTAAGTGCCGAAGAGCGCGCCAATATTCTGAGTTCGCCCAGGGGGGTCGGGGCAGCATTTGTGGATCTCAAAGAGGCCATATCGGCCATGCCGCGGCCGATGCGGCAGATGGGGCCAATGATGCTCTTGAGTTGGTACGCAAATTTCGTTTACTTGCAGTACATGCCACTGTGCCTGGCGACCTCGGTATTCCCGGATGCGGAGAGCTTCGAAGCGAGTCTTGTCGACGCATCCTTGCTTTGGGGCCGGATGGCGGCTTTCTATTTTCTGGTGGCGTTCATTGCAGGGTTTGCCATGGTGCCCTTCGCAAACAAACTGGGCCCGAAACGGGTCCACGGTTTCTGCACCGCATGCGGTGGTATCGGGATATTCCTTGTGCCGCTAATCGGGGACACCACGTTGCTCTATGTCCCCATGCTGGGAGTCGGCCTGTATTGGGCGAGCACGATGGGAATTACCTACGTGATGCTGGCCAGTTTCCTGCCGAAGGAAAAAACCGGAATTTACATGGGAATTTTCAACATGTTCATCGTGGTGCCCATGATCATCCAAGCCCTTTCGGTACCGTTTTACTTCGATACCTGGCTGGGCGGCAGCGCCCCTAATGCAATCCACCTGGCCGGCATATTGCTCATCCTCGCAGCTGCATCAGTAGGATTCATTGATTTGCGCACGCGCGAAGGGAACGACGCGATTGAGGCAGCAACTGCCGAACAAGGGTCAGAAATTCGCTGACTCGACGGACCGGGAAATGGGTAGACCCTCACCGGCTCACACGTCGCCAGACGTATCCATGCGTTGATTCCTGCTAGGCGCGGGCGACAATCAATCGATGCCCGAGAAGGTCGGCGGGCGCTTACTGAAGCAACCTGCTGAACCAGCATCGGCCCGCAGCAATACGTCTTTTTTTTGGTCCGACGAATCCTAGGGAGAAGACCCAGGGGAGGTAGTGTTAATAATCTCTCGCATATCGGGCCAACGCTAAATCCTTAACAGTGTCGTCCTTAGCTTCATCCGTCCATCGTACTCAATTCTCGTTTCAGCTCCATTTTCCCGTCAAATTCTCTTGCGCCTTGGGCCCTGCCGAACAAAAGGTTGATCGATCAGGCAGAGCCGTCGAGAAAGTTCACCACCGCGTCGGCCCATTCATCGGGCATCTGATCGACGATGTCGATGCCGCCGCCCTGCAGTTCTGCATAGGCGAAGTCGGGACGCATCTGCGCGGCCAGCTTGGCGTTTTCGTAGATCTGATCGCCTGTGTTGGTGAGAATCAGGGTGGGGACCAGGACCTTCATAAGTGCTGCATTGTGATCATAGATGAATGCGGCGTGGTGGCCAGTCCAGAACGGCGCGTAACCCTGGAAGCGCTCCACTGTATAACGGGTGATAATCTTCGGGTCGGGAGTTGCTCCGCCGTTGACGTACATGCGGTAGCGGCTGGCGAAGGCGTCCTGTAAATGGCTGCCGTCGGTCTGGTAAACAAAGTTGATCTCTCCTTTCTCGACGGATTTAAGGAAATTGCTACGTTCTTCCTCGCCCATGGGCAAAGGACCGTTGATGACGAGCTTGTTCACTCTTTCCGGAAAGAGGATCGCCACTTCCGTCGCCACCATGCTCCCGGTATGGTGGCCGAGCACGTCGGCCTTTTCGATGCCCAGTTGGTCGAGCACAGCAGGCACCGCGTCAGCCCAATCACTAGCCGTGGGCACAAACGGCGTAGGGTCCGATTCCCCGAAACCAGGCGAATCAACGCCGATGGCCCGGATTCCACGGCGCGCGAGGGGTTTGTAGACATTCTCGAACTGGCGCGAGGTCATGGGCGCCTGGGGGCACAGAACCAACGGCCTTCCTTCACCGGTGTCGCGGAAGTGGACCTGTCCGAAGGGTCCGTCCGCATAGCCGCGCCTCGGTAAATAGGGCACGGGCATGGGTCCGGACCTGACCGCATAGGCATTGCTTTCCGCCCGCGTCCCGGCGGAGGCGGTACGGCCTCCGGACATCACCGCAATGGCGGCCCCTGTGTACTTGAGTGTGTCTCTGCGGGTGATTGTCATGGCGTGGTCCTTTCCCCTCGGTGTTCTCTTGCCAGAGTATCCCATGCGATCTTTCCCCGAAAAACCGCTCCATTCGGGCTGAGGCTAAACGTCTTTATTCATACTTCTTGTTGACCACTCGGGTACTGCCTTCGGTCAGTGCCTTGCGCAGTGTTGGTAAGTGAGAGGATCCATACATTACGAAGATGCTATCCACATCTTTCAGTAGCTCTTGTATTCGCTCGAACAAGAAGTGATCGCGGGTCAACATTGAGTGATAAGACATCTGTTGAAGCAGGTTGCTTCCTTCTTCGTTGCTCGGTGCATATGAGGAGTTGTCCAGTTCCGAATAACTGAGACCCACCTCGTCTTCCAGCCATCTCCGATAGCTGGCTTCATCGTATTGCTCAATACCCGGCAGGAATAATCGTAGGTACTCCAAATTGTCCGCAATAATCTCTGAAACGTCCTCAAGACGAAAGTCTTCCAAGCGCTTCGCTTGAATAATCGCCCTCGCAATATCGTATCCAACATAGTCTTCAAGCCCCACCTTCCCGTTACTTTGCTCGGAAATGAACTTCATTTCCTCCTCAAGCCCAGGCTCGGCTCCCAATATGGCCGTTTGCGCATCTTTGACTTCAGCAATGGCCCAATACAACTCCGAACATTGATGAGATGTCGGATTGTCTTCACATTTCTCCGCTTCACGAACGAACCCCTCCCGATCACTTGCGCTAATGTAATTGGGAAGTCCCTCGAGAATCAGCACGTCTGGTTCACATTCCTGGATTACTGCTCCTATGGTTCGAGAGGTTGGGGAATCACGTCGGGGATCATGCTTTGACGCCACAAAACAGAGTTGTTTCTCCGCGTAGTAGAAGAATGTGACGAATGGAGACTCGAAAGGTTCCTTATCTTGAAGTTCAGGGGACCATCTTTCTATGCTCGGACTTGAAGAAGCCGAATACGCAAGGAAGAGCGTCAACAGGATCAGGATGCTGAAAGAGTTGCGCTTGCCGTGGGTCATCTGAAGTTTCTCCAATTGTGTGTAATGCACGCTACAGTGCGTTGATTCCTGTCAGGCGCGGGCGACAATCAATTGATACCCGATATCGAGTTCCTTCGCGGACACAAGCGGTAGCCGTTGGCGATCCTACAAGCATCAGCCCTGTTTCTTGCCAGGCGCTTCCGTTTCTCAACCTCGGGTATCAGCAACCGACCAATCTTCGCAATCAAGGCCCTGAACTCTTTGGAATTCCCTGGTATTGGCGGTTACCAATACGAGTTGCCGGGCGCAGGCCTGCCCGGCAATCAGCAAGTCATACGGGCCAATCGGGCGCCCGATCGCTTCCAATTGACTTCGGATCGCACCAGCCATACGGGCGTCCCCCGCATCGAAAGGAAGGATTTCAAAGCCTATTCGGTCCAAGAGCTCAAGGTTGCGGTGTGCGTATCTGCTCTTGAAGGCTCCGTAGTAGAGCTCATAGGCAACCGGCGCAGGAAGACCAATTTCCTCCAGCTTATGACGACGAACCCGTGCTGGCAGAGTCGGCGAAGTCTTGTTGAGTAATGCAATACAGGCGTTCGTATCGAGGAGATAGCGAATCACTTGAATGCGCCATCAAGCCCCGGCCGGGTCGGCAGTTCGGGCTGCTCGCGTCCCTCCGCAAAGAAATCGCCGGAGAACTTGCCTGCGATCTCATCCAACCATTCCCAATCGGATGAAATGGGTTCAAGTAGTACTCCGGCGCCTTGCTTCCGTATCCTCACCTCGCTGCCGTTCATCCGAAATTCCTTGGGCAGCCGCACGGCCTGAGAGCGCCCGGACCAGAATAGTTTTGCGGTCTTTGACATTTGCTTCTTCCCTAGAAATATATATCAAAGATATATACCACAAAATGAGAGAGAACTTAAGTCCAAAAGGTCAGAAATTCGCTGACGAACTGGCCCGGAAAATGAGGGCCTCTCACCACGACCGCGCACCAAATCGTACGTATTGGCGGTCACCCTTCTATCTCAGGCGTTGGCGGAGCCGCTCATAGACATTGCCTCGCCGGGCGGCTGCAGGCGCCAACACAAGTAGTTGCTCGTCTTTGATCGCATAGCACACCCGCCAATCGCCCAGGCGGACTCGCCGGATTGCCGTTGCGCTCTTCAATTTACCGGCGCCGGCGGGGCGCGGGTTATCGCGCCAAGGGAGCCGGGCGCGATACGGTGTTCGGGCGCTCAGGCCATTTGAAACTGGAGAAGCTCGGCCAGGTGGATATCCTTAAGCAAAACGCTACGGGATCGGATTGCAATTCGACTAAAAATTTAAGAACTATAATATTAGCTATATCTCTAGAATAAAACTTATTATAATATCTCTTATGTCAGAAAAAGCTATTTCTCCTTCCGCAATTGCGGCATTGCAGAGGCTGGGACAATCGATTCAGGTCGCACGAATCAGGCGGCGCGTCCGGCAACGGGACCTCGCGGCGCGTATGGGCGTGTCCATTGGCACTTTGCGCGCTCTCGAAGCCGGGGCGCCTGGCGTTTCTATGGGCAACTTGGCTATGGCGTTACTGGCGCTAGGCAACCTTTCCAAGCTCGACGACCTGGCCGACGTCCGCCAAGATGATATTGGACTGTTGATGGAGGTTGACGCGCTGCCCAAGCGTGTCCGCTTGCGCCCGGGCACGGGCCGCAGGCGTGTTGGTGGCGGACTGAGAGTTACGCCTTCCCAACAGGGCGCGTTGCTGTGAATGCTCCAACAATGAGCGAGAATGTCGTTGCTATTGGGGAGCAAAAGAAACCCGTTGGCATCATTCGGTTTGGGATGATTCGAAACAAACAGGTCTCGTCGTTTCGCTATCTTGAGGAATGGCTCCAAGACCCCGAAGCGTTTTCTATCGCGCCCTCGCTACCGCTCCATGAACAATGGGTCCATTTTTCCAGCCATGTTGACGATGCGAGTGCTTGCCTTCCTGGGGTTGTGTCCGACTGCGCACCCGACGCATGGGGTAGAACAATTCTCAAACGCGCAGTCGGCCCCGAACTCAATGAAATGCAGTATCTCCTGGCCGTGGATGACATGACTCGCCAAGGCGCGCTACGTTTCCTTGATGAAAGCGGGGTCCCATTGGAGAATGACGTGCCTCCTACGCCACGTCTGATAGACCTGGGACGGTTTCAGCGCCTCTCCGCAATGCTCCAGGAAGGGGCCGGAGATCTGGCGCAGATCGCCCAGGAATTGCGCGGAGCGAGTGCAAGCCTTGGCGGAGCACGCCCGAAGTCCGTCGTAGTAGACCCAAATGGAGACTTTCACGTCGCCAAATACACAATGCAGCGAGATACCATGCCCGTTGAACGCGCCGAAGTCGCCACTCTCACCCTGGCTCGTGACGTGGGTATCCGTGCGGTCAACTCCATGTTGGTCATGCCCGATTCTCCGTTGCCGATTGCGCTGATCAAGAGATTTGATCGAGGCGAGGGAGGCAAAGGGCGTGTGCACTACATGTCGGCGCAATCCTTGGTGGGAACACGCAGGGGAGAGCCTGGCTTCTACACTGATATCGCCGATGCCTTGCGTGCAGTTTGTGTCACGGATGAACAGGCGCTTGCCGAATTGGAGGAGCTGCATCGCCGCATTTTGTTCACCATATTGGTCTCGAACAACGATGACCACCTAAAAAACCACGGTCTGCTTTATGCGGGTCAGGGGAGCTGGGTGCTTTCCCCGGCTTTCGACATCAATCCTCAACCATTGCGGCATCATCAACTAAAGACCGGCATTAGCGAACTCAGCGGCTTCGAGGCTTCAGTAGAGGCATGGGTCGAAGCCGCGCCGTTCTTTGAGGTTTCCGAAGACCGGGCGCGCGATGCCGCAGTGGCGATGGCCGCGGAGATATCAGACCGTTGGCGGGGACGATTTCTTGAGAACGGAATTACCGAAGCGCAGTGTCAAGAATACGAACCAGCCTTTGACCATTCGGAGATGACCACGGCGTTACGAATGCATGGGCGCGCAGTAGGTCTGAAGGTCGAAGGTGAATTGGAGGCAGGATCTAACGACAACACGTCAACCATGAGCTGACAAAGGCCTTCCCCGCGTCAGGGCGATGATTGGTTCAGAAAGCAGTTCGCAAGACCTTGAGTCTGCTTAAGGCGCCCGACAACCGCAGAGTAGATATGCGCATCCTGAGGTGACAAATTCTGTTCGCGCTCGGACTCCTGCGCAGTGAATATGATCGTTCGATGTTCATAAATGCGCTACAAAGCGAAGATTTGATATCTCAATGTATCTGCCCCGCACTCCCCATGAAATGCAGATCGATCTGGCAAAGCGCCTGCGCACGCTTCGCCGCAGCCGCAAGCACAGCCGCCAAAAGGCCGGCGAGATCAGCGGCGTGCCGGCGCCGACGATTCGCCGGTTCGAAACGAGCGGTGAGATTTCGTTGCGTCAGTTCCTGATGCTGACCTCGGCCTATGGAGATCTGGCGGCTGTTGAGTCGCTGCTACCGGAACCTGGCCCGGCGACGATGGACGAACTGTTGGCTACCCATCAGAAATCAGCGTGAACGAATTGCGCGTTTATTTCCACGGGTTCGATGCGGCCGAGCCTGTGCTGGCCGAGCGCCTGGGCTACGGGCGGTTGAGGAAGTATGCGATGCGACGTCCTTATGGCGCCGGGATGGCTCGCCGGTGCGGCGAGGCGCGTGGTGGCATCGCACCCCATCCGCTGCCGTAAAGCTATAGAATCATCATATTTCGCGTCCTATTCGCAGATTATCATCATTTCCGACCTAATCATGCCTGATACATCTCCAAAACCAGCCCGCATTGTCGATTCGATGCCCGAGGCGTTCGTGTCCAATGCGCGAATCAGCACCGAGGTTTCGCGCCGCGTAGCCGACGGACGCTTGCGCAAGCTGGCCACGCGGCTTTACACCCGCAATCTTGAGGATTCGCTCGAAGCCATCGTGCGCCGAAATCTGTGGGGCATTGTTGCCGGTTATTTCCCCAACGCCGTAGTGGCTGATCGAACCGCATTCGAGGGCCAGCCGGCGGCCGATGGCTCCGTTTGCCTGGTTGCGCCACACGGCCGGACGATCCAATTGCCCGGCGCCACCTTGCGTGTGCGCCGCGGCGCGCCCCCCGGCGAGAACGATCGTCCCTATATGGGTCAGCCCTTGCATATGAGTTCGGCAGCGCGCACCTATTTGGACAACCTGTGCCCCTCGCGAGCGCGCGGTGGCAAGCTGTCGCGCACCGTGTCGCGAAAGGTCATCGAGGAACGCTTGGAGCGCCTGCTTGCCGCCGGGGGTGTCGAGGCGTGCAACCGGCTGCGTGATGAGGCCCGGCGGGAGGCCGAGGCCCTGGGCCGAATGCAGCAATGGGCCGAATTCAATCAGATCGTCGGCGCCTTGGCCGGCACCCGTGAGGCCAAGTTGACCGCGCCGATCGCACAGGCCGGGGCTCGTGGGCAAGCGTACGATCCGGAGCGCGCGCTGCTGTTCGAGAGCCTATATGCAGCGTTGCAGCATAACCCGGCAGGGGCGCGGATTCCGGCGCCGCGCGATGGGATTGGCAGTGCAACGCTGGCGTTTTTCGAAGCCTATTTTTCCAACTACATCGAAGGCACGGAGTTTGAGGTCGAGGAAGCGGCAAATATCGTATTCCGCGGACATATTCCGCAGCAGCGACCTGCGGATGCGCACGATATCCTGGGACTTTGGCGAATTGTGTCCGACCCCTCGGAAATGCGCCGGGCGCCGAAGACGCCCGATGAGCTGATCGAGATTCTGAGGGACCGCCACGCCATAGCGATGCAAGCACGCCCCGAAGCAAGTCCCGGCTCCTTCAAGTCTCAGACTAACCGGGCCGGTTCAACCGTGTTTGTCGCACCGGACGCCGTGATCGGAACCCTCAGGCAGGGGTTTGATATCTACGCCAGCCTGCAATCCCCTTTCCATCGCGCCGTATTCATGAATTTCTTGATCTCAGAGGTTCATCCTTTCGCGGACGGTAACGGTCGGTTGGCGCGCGTAATGATGAATGCGGAGTTGGTCGCCGGGGGCGAAGAGCGCATCGTGATCCCAACGGTTTATCGCGGCGACTACATTGCCGCGCTGCGCGCCTTATCCCACCGAACATCAGCGGAGCCGCAGATCCGCATGCTGGACTTTGCACAGCAGTTCACCGCCGCGGTCCAGTGGCAGGCATTGGAGCCGACGTTCGATCAACTGCGCGCCTGCAATGCATTTGAGACAGACGCGGATGCCGAGTTTCGGGGGATTCGGCTGCAAATGCCACAAGGGAAATCGGAGATATTCGGATTGAGCCCGAAAAACTGATCAGCATCACTAAGACTGTGCCAACGCCCATGACCAAAGACGAGATTTTCTCGGATCGGGTGGCCCAGAGAAGGCGGAACGTCTCGGCGAAGTTGCGCGAGGATCGGAGCCCGGCCTCGGCGCTGAAAGAGATGTCTGTATAGCCAGTGGCGCGCAGGTTTTTCAAGCCCTTCGGGCACGAAGCCAAGCAGCACAGTTTTGCTACTTTAGCCAGGCCAGTTCATGCACGAACTTTGCCTCAACGTAGACGTTCACATCGGTACTTCATATTCGATGCGTCCTTCTTTGATGGCTAAAAGCAATCCACTTTCGGCAAGTTCCTTTGCCTCGCCCTCCAATCGCAAGAGGTTCCAAGCCTGTTCTTGATCTCGGCAACCACACTTAGTTGACCATGCCGATCGTAAACACCGATATCTGCGCGCAACATGTTTGGGGCGCCATTTCAAAAGACTACGTTGGTCGAAAGAATATTCACGCTCCTTAGCCTGGTCAACTCGATCAATTGGTTAAGGGAAACCTGCGAATTTCTACTTCCTGCCGGAGCGATGTTTGGTCTGGAATCAATCCCATGCCTCGACGCGTGTCTAGCATCCCGACCGGTCCTTGAGGGATGCGCGCTAACCAGCAGGAGCTCTTTGAAGGGCAACGGATGCCCCGGCAGCCCGCCACTTCGGTTGCGCCGCAGCGAAATGGAGCAAAGAACAACCTTTTGCCAAGTGACCGACCAGCACATGACTGGTACCGGTTTGTCCTTTCGTTCCCGCCGCACCTGGTTCGCGACTACGCAGATCGGTTTGAACTGAGTTCCGATTCGCTGCTCCTGGACCCGTTTTGCGGCACCGGCACGACCATAGTGGAAGGGAAGAAACTCGGAATACCCGCAGTGGGTATCGAGGCTGTTCCATTGCCCTTGCTCGCATCGCAGATCAAGGTGGATTGGAGTCCGAATCCTGATCGCCTCAAAGCTCATGCCGAACACGTGGCGGAGCGCGTATTGGCATCACTCGAGCGTGAAGGCATCAGCGATAACCCTCACGCAAACCAGGATACTCGTAGTGAAGCGAACCTTCGGTCGTTGCCGGAGACGACCCAAAAACTGCTATTGAAAGGATCGATCAGTCCGCTGCCACTTCACAAGGTTCTCACCCTCATTGAGGTTTTGGAACAGGAGCGGTCCTCCCCCTACTACCGCCATGAGTTGCTTGCGCTGGCCAAGCTCTTGCCGTCGGAAATCGGAAATTTGCGATTCGGGCCAGAGGTTGGCGTTGGAGTCATCAAGCAGGACGCTCCTGTAGTTGGTTCCTGGCTGAGCCAAGTCTGGCACATGGCGAACGACCTACCCGTCTTGTCTGCGACAAGCGAAACCCCGGCGAATGCACTTTCCGGCGACGCGCGCGATATTGGCGCACTGCTCGACCCGCAGAGCGTTGACGCAGTGATTTGTTCCCCCCTTACCCGAACGAGAAGGACTATTTGCGAATTGTTCGCCTTGAGTCCGTCTTGCTGGGTTTTATCGAGGATCAGCCTCAGCTACGTTCTCTGAAGCAGCGCTTGGTGCGCTCGAATACCCGGGGAGTCTATAAGGGGGACGAAGACGACAAGTGGATCCGTTCAAACCGCAACATCGCCAGGATTGCCGAGGAAATTGAGGCTCGAAGAATAGCCCTTGGCAAGGACTCCGGATTTGAGAGGGCCTATCACCGGGTTACCAAACTCTATTTTGGCGGAATGGCCCGACACTTTCAGAGCCTTTCCAAAGCTCTTCGACCTGGCGCGCGTCTTGCCTACGTAGTTGGCGATCAGGCTTCGTATTTGCGCGTGATGATCCGCACGGGCAAGTTGCTGGCGGAGGTAGCGGTGTCGCAAGGATACGAATTGGAGGGAATTGATCTGTTCCGTACCCGTCATGCAACGGCAACCGGCGAGCAGCTGCGTGAAGAAGTCCTGCTCTTGCGTTGGCCCGGGTGAAATCGATGCCTGAGAACCGCGACACATCGCAGAACCGCTACCTGGACATCATCAAGTGGGTGTTCCGCCGCAACTTCAAAGATGGATCGACCGACATTTGTTTTGCTCGCTCGGAACTCGTAGAGGCCGCTCGCGACCTGCTTCCCGATTTTTGGGCCACTCGAAGCGAGAAACTTCTCGGTTATGAGGGGGCCCCTTTTTCCAATACTCGCCTCACGCAACGCGTTGGCGATCATTTCTTCTTTGGTCTGAACACCGTCGCGACGATGCCGTCGAGCTGGTTGCAGCGGTCCAGCCAGGCCCGCACGTTGGGAAACGAATCGTAGTCGATCGCTTGTCCGTGTCGACCGAGCAGGTACGGTGCGATGGCGAAATCCACGATGGACAGGTCGCCGAGTACGAATTCCCGGCCCTCGAGTTGACCGTTGAGGACACCGATATTGAGTTCGATGTCCTTCTCGGCAGTGCCGCTCTTGGAATCGCTGCTCTTGCTCTTGGCGCGCGTGGCGATGATCGTATTGATCAGGTGGAACGCCTGCCAGTAGAGCCAGCGGTCACAATCCGCCCGGCCCTGAGGGTCGTCGGGCAACATGCCCGTCGCCGGGTGCAGCGTTGCCAGATAGCACAGGATCGCATTCGATTCCCACAGGTAGAAATCGCCGTCGACCAAAAGCGGGGCCTTACCCATCGGGTTCATGCGTAGATAGGCCTCCGTCCTGTTCTCCTGTTCGCGGAACCCCATCGAGTGGATCTCGACGGGCAGATCGAAGTGCTTGATGAACGCTTCGACCTTGCGGTTGTTGGGTGTCGGTGAGAACGAATAGAGTTTCATGATGCTTCGAGCCTGTGGTGCGTGCGCGTGTCGAAATCTTCCGCAATGATAGTCCTAAGATCCTGGTTCTATTTTTCTCTTAAGATCAATGGCATGCGTATTCGATATTGGCAGAGAGTGAGACCGTCGCTGGGATCCGGGCAATCTGCGAGGAGTTCGAGACCTACGGCTTTCGGCGGGTCGGCGGCGCTGCGCTTCCCTGCCATACCTGCCGTAGGGGCTTAGCGCCGCGCTTCTTCCGCCTCGCGCAAGCGCTGAACCTCCCTTATTTCCTCCTCGAATTCGAGCCTTTGCTGGGTCTCGTAGTACTCTTCCATACCGGCCACTCCTCGCTCGGCGACCAGGTCATGAACCTCAAGCCACTGCGTCACTGTGTCTTCTTCCGAGTCTTGAAATTGCAGTTGCTCCGGCGTCGGCGACCGCTGAAGAGTCCTGAGAGCTTCCCCAGCCCGTGGATGCCCCGACACGGCCAACCCGAAGACCGCATACGTGCTCAGCAGCAGATCGTATTCCGCGCTGAATCCCGATACGGGACGACGCCCATCACGTTGCGTTCTCTCCATACCCTGGGTGTCAGTCCTTCGACTAGATAGCCCAAGGCGCGTTCACTGCCCGTGCGGTTGATCAGGCACCCTAAAGACCTAATTGCTGTGTTGACCGTTCCCCTCGACCCGAGCCACCTTGGATTACGAAGGATCGGTCACTCCGCAACCGCGACTCAGAAAAAAGAAGTGTGCAGACAAAGCACCGTATCCCGCCCGGTCAATCTCGACCAAATCGCACCAATGCCTTGCGAATCGATCCCCTCTCACTCTTTCTTGCAGGCAAAACACATGCACCGCTGTTGCTTTTTCCAAAAAAGTGCGTTGCGGTGATATCACAGCGGCGCGCGCAGTTGGCAATGCAAGTCCGGGAAGGCCAGCGGCGGCGTCACAAACGATCTCGCAATTGCAGTTGGGTCTGCCGGTGCTGCGCGCGCCGAAATCAACCAACACTTGGGGTTTGACGAAGAAATGCCCTTCATATGCTGGCTTGTAGGTGACATAAAGGCGATGTGCCTCTACCTCGACGCCGACATCAAAACCCGCGCTCCGCATACCTTCTTCGATCGCTGGAACAGCCCTCTCTGCAATCCAGGAGGTTAGCCGTGAGCTGATGACTTTCGACCAGCGCTAGACCTGACTTCGCGTGCTCGGCAAAGGGTCGTAACCGGAACTATCCACGCCCGGGCGGCTCACAAGATCGGGAGCGATAGTGCAAATGTCATACGTGACATCAATATCTTCGGAAAAACGGCGAATCACCTGATACGCCTTCGATAAAGACGTGCCGCCTTTCAGCACGAGATGGCCTCCGAAGGATTCGTCGAACAGAATCCCCATGGTTTGAACCACCCATACGTCTTTTTCAAGCAGATGGGCAGGCCGGCCCGTTTGTTCTTCAGCAAACGCCAGGGCCTCGCGCCTGCGTCTTGGCGACAGGTTGTTGAAGCTTGTCCTATCCATAAGCCAAGCACTTGCTAACTGGGTAAGCCAGCCACGTAGGCATGACTCCTTGCAGCGACACAAATTCCTCGCGATCATTCGCAGCAAGGCCAGGGACCACTTTTTCCAACGCTTGTTCAATCTCTTGCGGGAACGCGGGCCCCAGCCAAACCAGCGCCCGCAGCAACAACCCCGCGGGGCGGTCCGCCGCCGACAATTGCCATGGCGGCACATGGCGCAAAACGATCGAACGCTTGCCGTGCCGCAACGTCCGGCTGGGCCCCGAAGTCCAATAGACAGAGGAGATTACATTTTGCTCGCTTATCCCCAGGATGTTGGCCGCAGCGCCACCATTCGGCGCGATGACCTCGCCCCAGGATTGGGCGAGCGCTTGAATCAATTCGTTTTCATACGGAGCCCGGCGACCGTAAGGCGTTTCAATGGTTCGCATATAGACGCCTTGGCAAACTCGCATGAGCAGGCCGCGGCGCACTAGCCGGGACAGCGCCTGACGTACAGCTGTTGGGCTCCCTAGATGCAGCAGGGAGTTCGGGCGAATAGGAGCTGCCTCACGAAGAGCTTCGGCCCATTCGAGGACGAGGGAAGTGACACTAGACATTTCGATTGCTTTGCATAGTCAATGTGTCACAATATTCTACATGTTTGTGACATTTTGCAACTGTGATGTATCCTGCATTTCAGAATAAATAGGGAGTCTCGGCGCGGGTTTGAGAAGGTTTGTGTGCTGATCGATCGCAATCTATGCGGCGACGATGCGCTCGACCTTGATCTTATGTTCCAGGTCGCGCGACTGGGCAAGATCAAAGGCCAACTGCATGCCAAGCCATGTTTCGGGTGTAGAGCCGAATGCTTTTGACAGTCGGTAAGCCATTTCGATGGAAACAGACGCCTTTTCATTGACCAGATGGGAAAGGGTCTGACGCCCGACACCGAGCCGCCGTGCTCCTTCGGAAACCGATAAGGCCAATGGTTTCAAGCAGTCTTCTCGCACGATGGCGCCAGGATGCACCGGGTTCGTCATTGCCATGTCAGGACCTCCTAGTGGTAATCCAGATAGTCGACATCCACTGCGTGTCCGTCTTCGAACCGAAAGGTCACCCGCCAGTTGGCTGATACGGAAACCGCATAATGACCGTTCAAGCGGCCTTTGAGCGGATGGAGCCGAAAGCCGGGAAGATCCATCCCGGTTGGGCTGCTGCTCCGGTCCAGCGCTGTCAAGATACGCAGGAGTTTCGCCACGTTTCCCGGTGCCACCCGCGCGGAGCGTCCTCCCTCATACAGTTCTTTCAGACTCCGATGCCGAAACGATTTGATCACCGGCAGAGTGTATGGTGTCTATCGACAATAGTCAATCACAGTTGCAATCTGGACAGGACTTTCCCACGCTTGTGGCATTGAGTGGTTTTGGAGTCCGGCTTGAAGGGTTGTCGGGTTCGGATTGAGTTGTCGGCGGATGACGCACGGTCGGGGATGCCGGATGGCCCCAACCATCACCAACCAGACCGACATCGCGGAGAACGCGCGCCGCTGGCGCTGCTGAAGGTTTACCAGACGTACCAGGTTGCCAGGAAATACAACGCACCGATTATCGGCCAGGGGGGCGTTCGAGGGGCCGCCACCGACATTGGCGATTACCCAGCCGGCGGCGGAGGCCACCGTATGGGGCGCGGGCGGCGAGCTTGAGGTGGCTCTGGCCATGGGCGAGGCGCCGGAGGACGGCAGCCGGCTGGTGCTGGAACTGGACGGCGCCGAGGCAGTTTGGCGGGGATCACCCCCGCTGGTGCGCCTCACGCAGGTCTGGCGAGGTGAGCATCGGCTGCGGGCGCGCCTGCTGGACGCAGACAACCGCGAACTTGCCGCAAGCGAAGAGGTCCTGTTCTACAAGCGCGAACCTTCGTCCATGAAGACTCCGGCCGGTTCGCCCTGAGCCCAGCCGGCCGAGCCGCAGCCTGGAGGCGTGACACAACACTAGACAGAACTTCCGATTGAGATCCCGCTGGATTTTAGCCCAAGTCATTGATTGGGGGATGTTTTTGGGTTTGGGGAAGGAGAGAATGTAGCCATGTTTCAGTAGAAGGTGGTTATTTATTTATATTGATTTGCTTGATACATGCGGCTAAAACGGGTGGCCATGTCGCCGCGGCGCTCGGCGCCCTCGAGAGGCTGGGCCTTCCCCGCCTGATCGACTCGCAGCCTTCGCCGCAGCGGGATCGGGTCGTAGCGCTGATCGCGGCCCGCATCCTGCATCCGGGCTCCAAGCTGGCCGCGGCCCGGGGACTGGCCGAAGAAACGGCCCGCGACACCCTCGGCGAGGCGCCGGGTCTGGGAGAGGCGGGCGAGGACGACCGAGTACCGGCGCAATGCGGAATCCATCGCCCGCGAAGCGGCCCTGGACGGCTTGTACGTGGTGCGAACCAGCCTGCCGGCGGCGGAACTCGACGCGCAAGGGACGGTGCGCGCCTACAAGCGCTTAAGCGCTGTGGAGCGGGCCTTTAGAAGCCTCAAGACGGTGGACCTGAAAGTGCGGCCAGTGTTCCACTATACGGAGGGCCGGGTGCGCGCCCATATCCTGTTGTGCATGCTCGCCTATTACGTCGAATGGCACATGCGCGGATGGCTCAAGCCCCTGCTGTTCGACGACGAGGACCCGGACGCCGCCGAGGCGGCCCGCGCCTCGGCCGTGGCCCCGGCCCAAGTCTCCGAATCGGCCAAACGCAAGGCCCGGAGCCAACGAACGGCGGCCGGCCTGCCCGTCCACAGCTTCCGAACGCTGCTCGCTGATCTGGCGACCGTCGCAAAGAACCAAGTGGTCCCGCGCTTGCCCGGCGCCCAGCCGTTCACCGTGGTCACCCGCCCCACCGCGCTGCAATCAGAAGCCTTCCGTCTGCTCGGAGTCCGCCTGAAACGTACCCAGTAACGCCCCTTCCCGATTCCATTGATTTGCAAGTAAATCAACTACTTGAATCATGTAGGGGCTTGGAAGTTCGGACTAGAAAGCGTAGCGAACTCCCACCGTGGCGGCCAATCCGCCGATATCCTCGAAGGCCTGGACGCTGGTGAAAGGTGTGACACCGTCCGCCTGCACGGGGGCGTGGCTGCGAATGGTCGACCAGGTGCCGCTGCTGCTTATGTCGTTGAAATCGGCCCAGCGCAGGCTCAGGAAGGCATAGGTCCTGTCCGCCAGTTTCCGTTCCAGCCCAGCCACCACCTGGTAACCGAAGGCCTCGCCGCTCACCTCGGTATCCAGCAGGCTTTGGCTGCCGGCGGCGGCGAGCTGCCATTCTTCAGGCTGCGCCGGGTCACCGCCCGCCGCGGTGATGTAGCCGTCGGCGACCGTGCGGCGAAGATAGGAACCGACGTAACCGGACTTGACTTGCGCAAATCCCGCGCCCAGGCCGACATAGGGTGTCACCCCGGAACCCTCACCGAATGTGTAGTACAGGTTCACCAACAGCTGACGGGCCCTGAAGTCGGCAACCCGGTGATAGGGCGGGGAATCGGAACTCCATTCCGAAGCCTTGCCCTGCAGAGCCGGGTTGTCGGCATCGGCAATACCAGGGCGTGTCTCACCGTTGTGCGAGCGGCTGAAGAACTCCGCTTCCACCCGGAACCGTTCCCAGGCGTATCCCAGGCTCACGGCCCCGGAGAAGGCAGCGCCGAGGTCAAAGGAATCGCCGAAGAAGCGCCTGGGGGTATTGTCCATGCAGGCTCCGCCTGTCGGCGCATTGGCAGGGTTCGCGTACAGCAGGCTGTCGCAGCGTGTGGGGTGATTGACGCCGGTCGTGCTTGCGTTGATTCCGTCCGAAGCGGCGCCCAGCCCCAGCGAGACGTAGGTCTCGCCCGCAACAGTTACTTGAGTGGAAAGTGCAAGTGCAAATCCCGCGCGCAGCATACCTGAAATGGTCGCGTTCATATCCGTTAGCCCCGCTGAAATAAGCGAAAATTATAGGTGCCGGCCCGACCGGGCACAAGCAGGCCCGCCAGCATCGGGCGGCTCACCAGCACCTGCGTTCTTGCCGTACAGCGTAGCGCGTCCCATGGTGTTGACAGGCCCTCTCTCAAGGGTGGCCGTTCAGCCGGAGAGCGGACTGTCCTTCACATCCGCCTGCAGTTGCAAAGCCCCTGTGAGTTTGCTCACGCCGGCGAGTTTGTGCCGGGCGAGATAGTCGGCAATTCCCTCGTTGATTTTCCTGCACACCAGGGGGTCGTAGAACAAGGCGGTCCCCACTCCGACGGTGGTGGCGCCGGCCAGCAGGAACTCGATGGCGTCGGCGGCGTTCATGACGCCCCCCTGGCCGATAATCGGTGCGTTGTATTTCCTGGCAACCTGGTACGTCTGGTAAACCTTCAGCAGCGCCAGCGGCTTGATTGCAGGCCCGGACAGGCCGCCTTGCACGTTGCCGATGACGGGTCGCCGGCTGACCGGGTCGATCGCCATTCCCATCAGCGTGTTGATCACCGCCAGGCCGTCGGCGCCCGCTTCCAGGCAGCGGCGCGCGTTCTCCGCGATGTCGGTCTGGTTGGTGATGGTTGGGGCCATCCGGGCGATCCGGTCGGCCGGCGGGGTTTCGAAGCGCCGCGAGGGGAACGGTGTTTAGCCGGGCGAGAGCACGGCGTCGAGCGCGTCGTTGCGATGGAGAGCGAAGTGGCGCGTGGCTTCAGCGACGCTTTTGCCGCGCCTGAGGATGATGGCGAGCGCGATACAGTTGCACAGCGCGTTGTTGACGGGCGCGTGCGCCTTGCGGGCGAGGCAGGCGTCTTCGGCGAAATGGACATCCCGGGTCCGGTGGTTCTGGTTTTCCACGGCCCAGTGGCCGCGGTTCCAGGCCAGCAGTTGTTCCGGGGAGCCCCGTTCTTCCGGGACGGAGGTGATGCCGTAGGCCAGCTCCCGGCTCTCGTGTCCGGAACGGGCGTCGATGCGCTGGCGCTCGACGCGGAAGATTTGCTTGAGGTGCGGGTAGTTCACCGTGCCCCGCAGCGGGGTCAGGGTGCGGATGCGGCGGCGCTCAATGCGCCCGTGCGCCTTCGCGGATGCCTCCTCGTGCCTGCCTGTCGCGTCCCGTTCCCAGTCGATGCCGGCCAGGGTGGCGAAGGTTTCGGGTGCGTTGCCCTTGACCGTCATCAGGTAGTCGGCGCCGCGGCTCTCGACGATGGACCGCGCGGTGTCCCGGACCGTGTGCAGCGCGTCGATCGTGATCACCCGGCCGGCGAGCGGCGCCTCCTCCAGCAGCGCCCGCACCGCCGCCCGCTCGCCGTTCTCGTCGTGGAAGCCGAGGCTCGCAAGCGGCATCCCGGTGCCGTGCTCGACCAGCGTCGCGGTCTCGTGGCGCGTCTCCCCGTGGCGGTTCGCCCCGCGGATCCGCTTGCCGTCGGAAGCCAGCGCCGCACCCAGTTGTAGCCGCGGCGCCGCATAGCGCTTCAGCACCGCCTCGATGGCCGTCGGATCGGCGTTGCCGATCACCCGGTAGAGGACCGATTTCGACACCGGCTCATACCGGCCCGTGTTCGGGTTGCGCCACGCCCCAAGTGCCTCGAGCTCCGCCTGACTCAGCGACCGGGCGTACTGGACCGCCGCCACACCGTTGCCCATGCCCGCAAGCCGGGCCACGATGTAGACGGCCAGCACCGAGGCGATCCGATGCTTGCGGCCCTGGGCCCGACGGAAGTCCGGGACCCGCATCAGCTCCTCGTACAGCGAACGCAGTTCCGGGGGACGCCGGCCGGACACCCCGCCCATCGGGTTCGGCGACAGCGCGTCCGGCAGCCGGCCCGGGGCGGCGAGACGCCGCCTCGCATCCCGGCGCAAAGGCCGCACGTACAGCTCCTTGGGCACCCCGTGCGGATCGGTGTAGCGGCCGTTCGCCCGCGCAAAGCCCCGCGTGCGCCCGAGCCGCCGCCAGTTCGCCGCCGCGTACATCCCGCCGGAAAAACGCGACGGGTCCACGAACGTCTCCGCCATCAGCAGCGGATGACCGTGCTCGGCCGCCCAGTCCGCGCTCAGACGCCGGGTCATCGCCGACAGCGCCCGCGAGGCCAGATTGGGAAACACCCCCGGCGCGCCGAGAACCAGAAAACGCGTGTTGTTGCCGATCAGGTGCAGACGACGAAACTGCTCCTTCCCCGACCAACCGATCCACCGGTCCCGCGGCCGGCACTTGAACCCGCCCGCCTGCGCTTCGATCCACCGGTCCCGCGGCCGGCACTTGAACCCGCCCGCCTGCCATTTGTGCGTTTTCTAACGATCGCAAGTTGACTTTCGTATTGCCGAGCAGACCCGCTGGGACACCCTCGCCAACGAGCTTGCGAATTCTCTGCTGCAACTCATCTTCGGAAAAGTCTTTCCGCACGAATTGCCGGTAAGTTTTGACGACCAGGTACAGAACATATCCCTCGAACAACAGGACAAGCGGAATCAACACGTACCGAATCCATTCGAGGTACTGCCAAATATTCTTATCGCCCGGATTTAGCCAATAACTGCCCATCAGGATACCGATCGGTATCGGTATGAGCGCATACAGGGCTTTTCGTTTTACGCTGAAAACGGTGAGGAAATACCATGCTGGCCATGCACAAAAGACCAACACGAGCAAGAACATTTCCGGGCTGATCGAGAACCGACTGACGCCGGAGTTTCGAATCAGAAAATAACCGGCAATCGCGGAAAGCAGCAATCCCAGCCAATAAATGAGAGATCTTCTGGTTCTACTGTTCAATTTACGAATTGCCGGGGCCGATTAATTCTTAACAAACGCGTTCCAAACAAAGGAAACCAGCACACCGGTCGCCCGCGCCCAGCATCGCGCCTGTGTTACGAGATGATACAAATACCTTTGGGGCGTTAGTTGTCGTTCTGCTAGACTCGCGCCGCGTCGCATTGGCTAGCCAGCCGACTGCCGCGATATCAATTCTGACAAGCGGGAAGACTCCATGGGTTTGCTGGACCGGGTATTTGGGCCAAACACGATCGATGAGAAGTTCGTCAACAGCCCGATGCGCGACAACTGGTACCAGGCCAGCTCGTACTGGCCGTCGTCATTCTCATTGATTACGACCGTCAGCGAAGATGGTTCGACCAATATCGGTCCGTATCAACTGACCCTTCCGCTTGAGGTCATCAAAGAGCGTTCATTCCTGGTCTGTAGCCGCAAGGGATCGAATACCGAGACGAACCTGCATCGCAATCCCAAGTGTGCGTTGAACTTCATCGAGTTTAACCGGAAGCAGCTGGGCAAGATCGTTGGTTTGGGCTATCCCGGCCAGACCACCGAGGAAAAAATGGCGGATAGCCCGTTTACGCTGATCGAGAGTCCGACGCCCGGACGCGGATCGGCGGATGGTTGCCCACTTATTATCAAAGAAGCATTTCAAGTGCACGAAGCACACTGGGATGAGTCGTTCAGGATTAAAGACGATGGCAAGACGCCCGAGTACCTGGTGCTCCGGCTTGAAAATATCCTGTTGAAGGAAACCTGGGCGAAGAATATCGAGAACGGCACCCGGCGCATGCCGAACATGCCCATCACGTTCGGGTTTCGCGACGGCGAGAAGTTCTGGTTCGCCGAAAGAAAAAACGCCTTCTGGTTCCCGACGCCAACCGATAAAGGACCCAAGGAAGAATCGGTGCTCTACGAAGCCAATCGCATCGACCCGGAAGTGAAGTTCACCCGCGAAGCCTGCAAGCAACTGACCGGTGTGCCCAAGCCCTTTATCAAGACGGTACTCAAGGGAATCATCAAGCAGGCCCGCGAGCGCGGTGTCACCGAGATCGACCGCGAATTCGTCGAGATGCTGAACAAGGACCGCGACTGACTGCTCTAACTACTTGCCAAGGCAGCCGCGGACCTTGACAGTCGATTTCTCTCCCTGCTTCTCTGTCCGGAGTTTGCTAAAAACCACATCCTGCGGGGCCCAGTTCTTGGGTAGACCCTCAGATTTAAGGGGCCTTCAACTAGGGCCTGTTAACACTAATGGACCTAATTATGGTACGGTCCATGGATGGAAATCACACCTGAGCAATACGAGAGCATTGCGCCCTGCCTTCCGTTGCAGCGGGGCAATGTCCGTCTTTCGAATCTTGAGGTGCTGAACGCCATCTTGTATGTTGCGGAGCACGGCTGCAAATGGCGCGGATTGCCGGCCCGGTTTGGCAACTGGCACACCATTTACACCCGGATGATGAACCGCTGGTCGAAGAACGGGGTGCATTTGCAGCGCGAGCGAATCGTCCGCATCAAGCTGGAGGCGTTGTCGATGGACAGCACAGCGGTCAAGGTGCATCCGGACGGAACCGGGGCGCGAAAAAAAACGGCCCGCAATCGATCGGCAAGTCCCGCGGCGGCTGGACCACCAAGATTCATATGGTTGCCGCGGATGCTCGAACGGCCGTAACGTTAGTGTTGACAGGCCCTTACACCCCTCCCCTCAAGTGAGTTGCGCCTGGCAGTCGCAACGCCGCGGGCATTCGGCCCAACCTAACCCTTCTGGCAGCCCTGGCTGGCCTGGAGCTCAACAATGGCGCGTAGTCTGGCGTGATTTCGAAATCTGTGAAGCATTCTACGTTTCTGCGCGGGGGAGAGGGAAAAGTCCGAAACTCGTGCTATCGGTTGGATCCCCATGAAATCCGGGGAACGTTTCCTTCGTCTAGTTTGCTGGTCTTGTTGAATTGTCATTTCGACATATCTCTGTTCCGCTTTTAGACTGCTGCAGTCATAGCTGGCGTATGTCTGCAGTGAGATCGCTTTGTATTGCGAATACGCGCAGCCGGACAGCGCCACGGCGGCGAAGGCGAGCAGATATTTTTTCATGTCACTCCTCCCTGTGGGCGGGAAAGCGTCGACCGGGCAACAAATGGGGAAACTCCCACCTTCAACCAATGCTAGCACACGAGGTAATAAACTCGCCGCTCCTCTTCGCACTCATCTTCGAGGCACTGCGTTAGTGTTAACAGGCCGTAGAGAGGTTGGGGTTATGAAAAAGTCTGCTTTGATTGCTATTCCGGCGGCAGCGGCGCTGGCGGTTGCGGCTTACGTATTCTTGGCAGGCGGCCCGGAAGGCCCGGAGGCTCCCGCCGAATCAGCGCCCGCGCATGCTGCGCCAGAGCGGGCGAGCGCCGGCGGGGTGCTTGAAGCGCAACCGGCGCGCGCCGCGCAAGAGAGCGGCAGCAGCGCAACGCTGGCGGCTGAAGAGCGCCCGCCGGAATGGGAGAGCAAAACGAAGGGGGACCTAACGACTTTCTCTTTGACCCACGGAGAGATTGGCTACGTGGACGTGGATTCGGTTCTGCAAGACCGCAACCCGTACAGCGTGGTGGACCTGTTGCAGGCCCACCAAGATCTGACCGGAGCGGACGAATCGCTTGAAATCACAATTGATCGGATCGAAGAGACTGAAATCTGGGGTCACGAAGCGCTATTTACTCAACTGATAGAGGGACAGCCTACGAACGAGGGAGGAAGGGTGTTCTTTTCCTCAAGCGGCGCTGAATCGACCCGGGTTTACGGGAGGTTCCGGATCTTGTGGAGTGCCCCGGGGATGGTGGACACTGCCGGGCCTCAGAATGAGTCTCCCTCGAAGACCTCGGGGCACTCCATTCTGCAAATTGCAGCAACTGTTGTGGTAGGGTCGGCGCAAGCAATTCAACGCTTCTGGATCCACCTATGAACAACGTAACGATCCATCTCCGCAGCTGGGTATCCCAGCTAGTCCTTCTCTTGCTGGCAACATCGCCTGCCCTTGCCGAGGAAGCATCGGTCATGGTGCTTGAAGGCACTACAGTTGCGCCCCGCGACAATGGCGATTTCATGGTCTTTGATCCAAAGCTCCGCTGGGACCAAGCAAAACTCGCAGAATGGAAGAAGACGGCGCAGCCGGGCGAATGGGCACCCATGGAAGCCTTGGGCGGTATCGCTCAGGCACCGATCGGTCCCGGCGGAAAGTTCCGGCTGGAAGTCGCCGTGGACGAGCCCCGAACGGTCTATTTTTCTGTCCTCAACGCACGGACCCCCGAAGGCATGCTCCTTGGCCCAGTAAAGATGGGCAATAACTTCATCCTGGAGCCGGGCGAACTCACGTTCCGGGGAACACAAAAACATTACTTCGTCATCACGGGTGGATACTACAACGATGCCGTCTACAACTCGTGGCGCCTCTCAGACAAGAATCAGGCCGAGCAGTTGGAGTACGTACAGTTGCAAGCCGACGTGGAAGACGAGCCCGAACAGGCCAAGCGGCTTCGTTGGGACCGCATGATGGAAGCTCAAGCGCGGGTTTTGCGACTGGAAGGCCAGGGCATGGCCAAGGTCGCACTCACCCACCCTGACCCATTGGTTAGACGATTGACGATTGAATCGACCTGGCAATTTGGGCCGTGGGTGCTCGAAGCGCTGCGCGCACTCGCGAAGCTGACGCCGGAGGACCCTTGGGTTATAAGACGTCTTGCCGCTACGGAGGCTTCCTTCAAGAAAGAAGAAGAGGAGAGGCAATTGACCGTCGGTGAGACCGTCGTGGACTTCACGGCCGAGACACTTTCCGGCGAGACGGTGACCCTGGCCGACTTGCGTTCTAACAGCCGCTACTTGCTGATCGAGTTCTGGGCGTCTTGGTGTGGCTCCTGCCGGGTGGAGTTTCCACATATGAAACAAGCCTACGAGCGTTTCCTCGACGAGGGCTTCGAGATCGCCTCGTTCACCATCGACGAAGAACGGGAGGATTGGGAAGAGGCGTCCGCCACGGAAGACCTTCCGTGGTTTGATCTGGGGATGGGGCCAGACGCGGAAGCGCCGACGGCCTACAACGTCGTTGGCGTGCCCAATAGCTACCTGGTGGACTCGCAGACGGGGGAGATCGTCGCGAAGAATCTCCGCCGGCATAAGCTCGACGAGAAGCTCGAAGAGTTGCTCAATTGAGAGCTGACAATCAAGACCGACAGTGCCCGATTAGGGGTAGGCATCTTGCCGTTCAGTGAGCGTTGACCATTCTCCCGAGATCCGAGCCATTGTGGTTAGGAAGACCCTCAGTTGTACTCTTTCCTTTCTTTCGTCAATCGTCATGGGCATTGGCAATTTCTTCGCCAAGGGCAGGCAGCCAACCCGATGCAGCGTGCTTTCAGCGTTTAGCATAAGACACTATGAACGCTCCCGCCCGAGGAGCATTCTTTCTTCAGGGCAAGCAAGATTTACTTGCAGTAATACCACACGATATACTTGAGATCGTGCCACAGGATATACTTTAGGTGATTCTATACAATCCCCTTAATGTGACAATATGAAATATTTTCAAAGCTACGATGCATGATATACTTGAAGTCGCGTTACACTATTTACTTGATTCCATGCCAAACCACATGCTCTTTTCCGTGCATTCTGCCTTCCTGAAATCCAGTTGATTTCTTACTTGAGCAATCCCATGGTTTCACCCAAGGAAAAACTGGCTGCCTCGCTGACTATCTTGCAGGATCGGCAGGGGAAGGACCGGCATGTTTTCCGGTCCGAAGAGTTTGATCGCCAGCACCGCGAGCGGCTGGTGCGCAACGGCTTTCTGCGCCCGATCATTAAGGGATGGCTCATGCTTGGCGACCCGGCCACGCCCCCGAACGATACAACACCCTGGTACGCCTCGTTTTGGGAGTTCTGCGCGCGCTATGGAACCCACCGCTTCACAGACCAATGGCACCTTTCACCGGAGCAGTCCCTGCTGCTGCATGCCGAAAACACGACCGTGCCCAAGCAGGTCATAATGCATGCTACGCAAGGCGCCAATAACCGAATAGAGCTACCGTTCAGGAGCTCGTTCTTCGATTTAAGGACGGCGCAGATGCCGGCCGCAGAAGACTTGTGCGAGAAGAACGGGGTTCGCCTGTTCACACCCGAGGCCGCCTTGGTGCGAGCGCCGACTGCATTCTTTAGAGATTGCCCGGTCGAGGCACAAACGGTGCTTGCGGGAGTACAGACGGCTTCCGCAATACTCCGCCGCCTCTTGGCTGGCTCCAACCCGGTGATCGCTGGCCGCCTGACGGGCGCGTTTCGACACATCGGCAGGGAGAACATTGCCGACGACATTGTGCGTGCGATGCGTCAGACCGAGCACCGGTTGCGGGAAAGCAATCCGTTTGCCGGGAAGAACGCGGGCGAGGCCAATCTCAAGATTTTGGCAGGCTTTTCCGAGAAACCAGCAATCGCCCATCGTCTGCAGGCGTTGTGGGAAGCGGCGCGTGAACCTGTATTGTCTTCATTCCCAAAGCCCCCGGGACGTCCAATGGACGAGGAATCCCAACGCAGGCACCTCAAGCACATGCAGGAGGTGTATGTAGAAGACGCCTATCACTCACTGTCTATCGAGGGGTACCGAGTAACGCCGGAATTGATTCAAAGAGTCCGTACGGGCAGTTGGAATCCTGAGGCGGTGGAGTCCGACCGCAAGGATCGGAATGCCTTGGCGGCGCGAGGCTATTGGCAGGCGTTCCAGGCAGCACAGGAAACCACGCACCGCATTCTCCAGGGTGCTCGGGCGGGAACTCAGTTCAAGAGCGATCATTTCCTGTGGTATCTGCAACTCTTTCAGCCGTTCGTGGTTGCCGGTGTATTTGAGCCGGCCAGCCTGGCGGGCTACCGCAATCAGGCTGTGTTCCTGCAAGGATCACGCCATGTACCGCCGCGCTCGGAAATCGTACCCCAGGCAATGATGGCATTGTTCGAACTGCTTGAGGAAGAGCCCGAGCCTGCCGTGCGAGCGGCGGCCGGACACTGGTTGTTCGGTTGCATCCATCCCTATCCGGACGGCAACGGCCGCATGGCGCGGTTCCTCATGAACGGAATGCTGGCGTCCGGCGGATACCCCTGGACGGTGATCCGCACGGAAAGAAAACAAGCCTACTTGGACGCGCTGGAAGCAGCCAGTGTGAATCAGCACATACAAACTTACGCGGATTTCATGGCGAGTGTGGTCCGGGACGGAATGGAGGCCCGCCCTGTGCCCGCTCCCTGGCCTATTGAAGACCCACCGGCGCCCGACATGAATATGACACCGTAGACGCTCTGAGCGGGACTTATCCTCAAGCAGTTCGAACAGTGCCATCGTTCTTGGACAGATCTCACATCACAGCCTGGCCAGGCTATTCGAATTTTCTTGATAGCCCATTTCCCAGCGGACCACTTAGTCCCTGATTGAGCAATTCGGACTACACCAGGCCTCAAGAGTTGTTGACCGTTCCCCCGAAAGTCGAGCTCCGTCACAATGGGAAAATTCTCAGCTTGAATGGGCCGACTCATGGGGCGAAGATCAGTCCATCGCCCTGCCCCCGTCTCCCTACAAATGCCTCGTTGATAACATCCGATCATGCAGCACTCGAACCACTGCAATTCCGTAATCCGTCACCCGGAAGTAGACCGCGTGCCGCCCTACTCTGCTGCGCCGATACCCTTTGCGAATGTGATCGCAAGGTGTGGCCATATTCGGTGCTGCGGCCAGTTGACCAAACGCCTTAGTCAACTCGTCCGTGTAACGATTGGCCTGTTCCAGACCCCATTCTTCCAGCGTGTAAAGCCAAATAGATTCGATATCGCGATTGGCTTCCGGTGCTAACCGATATTCAGCGGCCTTTGCTGGCATGTTTGGCAGCCATTTGTTCTTTGAACAGGCCGCCGTCAAACGGCTGTGGTTCTCCGCTCCGCTCGCCTTTGATTAACTCGCCGCGAATAGCGTCGATTTCAGATTTTCGGGCCTGGTCTCGCCGGATCAGATCTCGGATATATTCACTATTATTCGTAAAGTCCCCGCCCTCGATCTGCGCCTTAATCCATTCGTCTTGCTGGTCGGTAACGGTGATGGTTTTGCGGGTTGTCTTCCCCATTTCGGCCTCCAAGGGTGTGTGATAAAAATCATACTATTGACGTAACTTATCATATCGTTCCTTTTTGCTAAACCTCTTTTTTCTTTCCCTATTCCTTCTGATGAGACAAAAAACAGGCGTTCCTTCGGAGCCGACACTTTCAGATCATGAGTGCGCGGAACGACCAGTTGACCTTTCCCTCCGACCCGAGCCACCCATGATGTGGGAGAATCAGCTTGAGGTTCATGGGCTGGTCGCTGTAGAGGTCGCCGAGCGAGGAGTGGCGGGCATGTGTGAGTACTACGAGACCAAGCGCAGGGACCCGCTGGATCGAGCACGCTCATCCCGCACTCGTTTCTCCCGGGCGACTCGGGAAATCTTTCACGTAACACCAGTGCCAAGGTTCATAGGCATAGCCACAGCTGTTTCCTCTCGGGTATGAGAGTCTGAAACCGAACTTCCCTGCGAACCTGACCAGCCAATCGAACGCCTCAGTCTGCTCAAATTCCTCGTCAAGGACTTTGCAGTGTGGTGTTCCAATATCAACTGCTCGACCCGTATGGTGCTCACTGCAACCCGGAGGAGCAGAGACACGAAAGATCTCCTCCCAATTTTGGCCTGCGATGAGTTTTCGTTTGACGATCTCGAGCTGTCGATCAAAGCTTCGAAACGCGGACACCACGAACAGTTCTACACCATCACGACTTGCCCGTTCGCTCATTAACTGCCACGCAGTCACGGTTGGTGGGGTTAGCAAAAGCTCGCGACCGGCGGCATCAATTTCCACCAAGGCCAGTCGCTCGGCATCGGCGTACACTGGGAGTCTCCGAGTCTCCAGAAACCCAGGTGATACCCCAAGCGCCGTCAGCGTCTCCCCCACTTTCATTACCAGGGCGGAATCCAGCTCTGTCATTGACCGTTCCCCCGTAATCCGAGCAGTTATCGGTGGGCAGCCCCGCCTCCTGCCCTCAAAAAAACGGGGAGCCGTAGTAGAAGCGCGGGGCCCTGCCTGTCGATAAAGCCCTACAAACCGGGTCGTGCGGCAATCAGGAATTTCTGAGATACCGCAGCCCCTTGTAGAGGAACAAGGCGGCGACGACCGGGTCAATCAGCAACCAGATCGTGGGGTTCTCAAGCCCACTTTCCGAAACCTTGGCGATGAAGTTATAGGCGTACAGATGTGCCGCTATGGCGAAGGTGCAAAGTGGAACCGCCCCGCCTTTAGAGCGAATGATCTCGGCAATAGTCGCTACAAACCCAACCAGCACAACTACGTCAACGTAGTTGAACAGCGGCGTTGCCGCCACCGGATTCGCTGCAAAGTACAGATTAATTGCAGTCAACAAGCCTGCCGCGACCAGCAGTAAGCAGCCAAGCCATTTATGCAATGGATTCCTCAATTCAGTCATGATGTTTGCGCGACCGATCCCAACCGCAATTGTCAAAGGTTAGCGTACTCCGCACGCCAGGCTGACCGTTCCCCCGCAATCCGAGCCGTTTCGGATGGATAGACGCTCAGGGCTGAAGGGGCCCCTGGGTGCGCCGCAGCACCGCGACATAGATCAGTGCGGTCACGAACATGGTCAGGCTGTAGGTAGCAGCCGGCACCGTCGCAAGCCCGCCGCCGAACAAGAGCACTGCGATGGTGATGGCAAGCGTCCCGTTCTGCAGCCCGCATTCAATCGCGATGGCCGTGCGCTGTTTCGCTCCGGTGGCAAACTGCCGCGCCAACAGGTAAGCGATCGCCATCATCAGCAGGTTCAGGGCAAAAGTAGCCAATCCGGCCTGGGCGTAGTAGGTGGCGAGGTTATTGCGTTCCTGGTAGATGGCACCCGCGAGCACCAACACGAACAGCACGGCGGACACGGCACGCGCCGCCGGTTCGATCCGCAATGCAAACCTCTCGGCAAAACGTCGGACCAGCAGGCCGACCGAGACCGGGACGGTGACGATCAGGAAAACGCTGAACGCCGTGTCGCCGACCGTGATGTCCTGCATCGCCTGCTCGCCGATGAAATGGCCATAGGCGAAGACGACCACAAACGGGATCGTGATTACGCTCAGCAGGCTGATCACCGCCGTCAGCGAGATCGACAGCGCGACATCGCCACGCGCAAATGCCGTCAGGAGATTGGAGGTCACTCCGCCCGGGGCAGCAGCAATGATCATCAGCCCCAGGGCGAGTTCCGGCGCCATAGGCCAGATGCTGGCAAGGAGGAAGGCGACTGCCGGCAGCACGATGATCTGCGACGCCGCGCCGACCGCGAAATCGCGCGGGCGACGCACCACCCGGACAAAATCATCGAAGGTAAGCCCCAGCCCAAGCGCCAGCATGATGAAAGCAAGCGCTATCGGCAGAACGACATCAGTCACAATTCCCATGCCTTCTCCTGAACCCGATTATCCTGCTGTCGTGCGAAAAACGGCGTCGATTGCCAAATGGTACCGCGAACGCGCCCTCAAAGATGTCATCTCGAATGGAAATCGTATCCTAAATGGCCCAATTCTTAGGGAAGATACATTATTATTTGTCATGTTTTTATAATAAATAACTTGATAATTTCAAAACAGTCCATATAGTCTTTCCTGGAGAAGATCCATGAGCATTGCAGCGGCCGTCAATAAGACCATTGATCAAATCCCGCCGGGACGGATCTTTGGTTATGAAGTCTTTCCGGAGTACCAGAAGGCTCCTGAGGCCGTCGTGCGCGCCGTTGGCCGGCGTGTTGATCGCCAGCAACTCAAGCGGCTCGAAAAAGGACGTTTCTACACACCCAGGCAGGGGATACTCGGAGAAGTGCCCGTCGGCGACAGTGAACTCCTGCGTAACGTGTTGTATTCCAAAGGTAAGCGCCGTGGGTATATCACTGGACCCGCGCTCTACAATCGTTGGGGGCTTACAACTCAGGTCCCGAAGACGATCTCGGTCGCCGCCAATCGCCCCGCGCAAACCAAGGACTTTGGCACCATTCGAGTCAAAATCGTTCCAAGACGAGCGCCGATCAGTAACTCAACAGTCCCATTGCTGGAAATCCTCGATGTCTTTCGCGACGCAAAGAAGGTGCCGGATGCCCGAGTCGATAATGTATTGGAGGAGCTGACCAAACGTTTGAAGGAGCTTGCACCAGCCAAACTGCGAAAGTTGCAGCAGTTTGCCGTGAACTATTACAACGCCGGCGCGCGAGCACTACTAGGGGCGCTCTTGACTCGTAACAAGCAGTACATTTCACCGGCGCTAAGCACTTCAATTAACCCGACCACAACCTTTCGCTTGGGACTTGATCTTGAGAAATGGCCGGAAGCACGCGCCTGGAACATCCGTTGATTCTGCACGAATCTCCGGATACCTATTTGGAGCTTATCCAATCAGCAGCCTGAAGTGTCTGATAGCGATGACTCTCCAACTGCAACGGTGGTTCGATCAACTGCCGCCGCGGTTCGTCGCCGCCGTACATGTCCCGGGCGGCAGCCGTGAGAAGTTCCGCGCGCTGCGGATGCTCGTCCAGGGCCAGCAGAAACCGCTCCGAGCTTGCGTGGTCTTCGCGGCAGTAAGCGTCGATCCGTCTAATCGCTTCCCCTGCGCTGGAAGAACCAAGTCCCGAAGCCCCGCACTTCATCCGCCGGCATAGTGAATCCGGCTAATCCGAATACCGGGCTGTCGTTGTGCCTCGGGTCGTCTCGGGAAACGTACGGCCCAACGTGTCCGAACTCGTCAAGGTAGGCGATCTGCGTCAATAGAGATCCAAACACACGAAAGCCCGCACTCGCGTACGGGCCTCGGAAGGAGGGCAGGAATCTTCCAGCGCCTCAAACAGCACTCTAGCCTGCCACTTGTCCCTAGTCAACTCCTGCGAATTATTTGTTAGCCCAAAGCAGTAATGTCCCCTTTTCGCCAATTTAGATATAGCGCTCTTTCGGGTTCTTGACCGAACCCGAACCGTCAATATTAGAGAAGGCACATTCAATCCCTTGAACTAAGAACAGCCGAGTGGGGAACCTGTCCCCAGCGGACCGTGAATCCCACAGCCCTCTCGACCGTAATGCGAAACATACTGCGCTCATGCGCAGTCGTCAATCGCCTGTATCGGCGGCCAGAGAGTCATTCGGCGATAACAGAAGCTCCGGACTTTGGAAACGATGGGTGCGGCCCATCGCCCCGCTCAGGATGGCCACCAGCCGCTCGACTTGCACGGTGACTTGTATGGTGACTTGTACGGCACCTTGGTCGGTCACTTGCCTGAAGGTCGATCGGAAGATTACCCGGTCGGTCTACAATTCGAAATATGAGTGCTAGATCGGTGAAAGTCCTATCTCGAACCTGGGAGGGATCTACACTAGCACCACCAAACGGAACTACTAGAAACAGGGATGAACAATGCAACTTACAAGGACTGTGAGAACAAGAACGCCACTGGCAACAATGTCGCAGCGGGAAATCACGGCAATCGAAGCGTCAGTCGCGCGAACGCTTCAATCGTCCGTCACACCCCTGGACTCCCTTGATATCACCAGGTCGCTGGTCCGCCAGGTCATTTTCGCCTACTGGAAGGAAACCCAGGCTCTTCTGGGAGGCCACGCAAGGCTCCGTGAACTTCCTTCGGGAGTCTCGCTTGCGCCGCTTGAGCCGGAAGTTCGCGAACTGGCTCGGAAAATGGGAACCGAGGTGGCCAAACTGGACGTGCTGGACGCCAGTTACAGGATCGGCGTTCTTTATACGGGCTTAATGCCCGACGAGCGCCGGGCACGCTTGGGGGCGCATTACACACCGCGGGCGCTTTGCCAGCGGTTACTGGATATGGCAGAGGAGGCCGGGGTCAAATGGGCCACGGCACGGGTCCTTGATCCAGCGTGCGGCGGCGGCGCTTTCCTGTCTCCTCTGGCCCTCCGCATGGCGGCAAGCCTGAAGGACCAACCCGCGGAAGCAGTGCTGACCAGCATCGAGCAACGGCTGCGAGGATACGAAATCGATCCGTTTGCCGCTTGGATGTCCCAGGTATTTCTGGATGTGACACTGGCAGCGCTCTGCCTTAAGGCCGGCAGGCCGCTCAACTCCCTTGTGCAGGTTTGCGATGCGCTGGAGCAGGAACCCGGAGCCGATAGATTCGATCTGGTCATCGGGAATCCGCCCTATGGCCGCATCACGCTATCGCCGAGTTTGCGTCAGAAGTTTCAGCGCAGCCTTTTTGGCCACGCGAACCTGTACGGCGTGTTCTCCGATCTGGCGCTGCGATTCACGCGCCCGGAAGGGGTGATCGCGTACGTCACCCCGACTAGCTTCCTTTCCGGCGAATATTTCAAGGCCCTGCGCGTCTTGCTGGGCTGGGAAGCGCCTCCGATATCAATCGACTTCATTGCGGAGCGCAAGGGTGTCTTCGCAGACGTGCTCCAGGAGACTCTGCTTGCGACGTATCAGCAAGGCTGCGAGCCCGGCTCGGCAAGCGTGCATTTTCTTTCGCAAGACCGGCATGGCTCGGTCAAGATCACCGGAGCAGGATCCTTCAGCTTGCCCGAGGAGCTGGACAGGCCGTGGCTCATCCCAAGGAGCGACCAGCAAAGCGAACTCGTCGACCGGGTTTCGCGGTTGCCCTACCGCTTGGCGGACTACGGCTACACCGTAAGCACCGGACCGCTGGTCTGGAATCGGCACAAGGCGGGTCTGCGTGACGAACCCGGCAAGGGGCGCTATCCATTGCTATGGGCCGAATCCGTGCGCCCCAACGGCGTGTTTGAATACCGTGCCCAAAAACGCAACCACAAGCCGTACTTTGAACCGGAAGAGAAGGAACAATGGGTGGTCACGAATCACCCATGCGTGCTGCTGCAAAGAACAACGGCCAAGGAACAATGCCGGCGCCTGATTGCGGCTGAATTGCCCGAGCAGTTCATCAGGAAACACGGCGCGGTGGTCGTTGAAAACCATCTGAATATGATCAAGCCGCTAAACGGCACTCCCAAAGTATCGGCGGCGGCGTTGGCAGCTCTGTTGAACAGCGATGTCGTTGACCAGGTATTCCGCTGCATCAACGGCAGCGTGGCCGTGTCGGCTTATGAACTGCAAGCGTTGCCACTCCCCTCCCCGGACGACGTCAAGGACATAGAAAAGTTGGTTGAAACGCGCGCACGCCGGGAGATCCTGGAGCAAGCCGTAGAGCGGCTGTACGAGGGTAAGGCGAAATAATGGCGCTGCCAGCGCTACTTCCGGTCCCGGAAGTCCACGAAAGACTAGGAGATATCTTCCCGGAAGGCACGGCGCACCGCAATTTTCTGATACGGGAGATGGCCGCCAAGACAGTATTCACCATGCTGTATGTCAGGGCGCTACATGGAACCGGCTGCTGGTTGCGCCCCGATCAAGTCACGCGGATGACCGACGATCATGCTGCATCAACAGTCGAAGAGGATCGCATCGCATGGCGCGAAACGTCGCTCCGCCCGACGACTGGTCCAATCATGGGAAGTTGGTACGCGGCCAATACGCGAGAACCCATGCGTATTCCACGCGCAATGTAGCCACCCAGTCCAGCTCAAAGTGGCCGGCTGTTCCAAGGCAAAGCGGAAAAACCAGCACAGAGCATGGCATGCTGCCAAAGCGCAGTTCGCGATCCAGTGCGGAGGCTGGATTGTGGTGGCGGATTGAACGATGAAGAATGGCTTAACGCACAAGATTCCTTACAGGATCCCGATTTGGGAGAAGTTCTGCTGTAAGAGCGAAGATCGGGTTCGACGCGCGTTAATCTGTCTTGGATCTTCGTAACCCATGCCTGTTCCCGCAAATCCCAAGATATTTCACATCTGCCATGTCGATCGTCTTCGGTCGATTATTGTCGAAGGCGGACTTCTGTGTGACGCTGAGATTGCCGAACGACCGCCATTAGGAACGACAATCGGGATGACCAGCATCAAGCAAAGGCGGCTGTGCTTGCCGCTGGACAGCCGACCGGGTCTTCACGTCGGAAACTGTGTGCCATTCTATTTCTGTCCGCGTTCGATCATGCTGTACGTCATCCACCGGGCAAACCATGAATCGCTGAACTTTCGTGGTGGCCAAGGCTCCATCATGCACTTGGAAGCAGACCTGCGGAGAACAGTGGATTGGGCTGAGGAGCGACAGTATCGCTGGGCGTTCACTTCATCCAATGCCGGCAGCTCTTACTTCGACGACTTCTGTGACCTGTAGAGTTTGCACGAAGTCGATTGGGAAGCCGTGGCTTCCCGTGACTGGCGCAATCACAAGCACGGGAAACAGGCTGAGTTTTTGATTGAAAGACGGTTCCCCTGGAGCTTGGTTACCAGGATTGGTGTACTATCTCAACCGGTGTATCAGCAGACAAAGACTGCACTCGCAGGCGCCGAGCACAGACCGCCGGTAAAGATCAGGCCACGGTGGTACTACTGAGACTAGAGGAGGGATGTCATGATCAAATACAAGACGGGCGACATCCTCGCAGAAGACGCCGAAGCTCTGGTCAACACCGTCAACTGCGTCGGTGTAATGGGACGCGGCGTCGCACTTCAATTCAAACGCGCGTTTCCAAAAAACTTCAAGGCCTACGCTGGTCGTTGCAAGCGCAACGAGATTCGACCTGGGAAAGTGTTCGTCTTCGACACTGGCGAGATGCTCTCTCCGCGATTCATCATCAACTTTCCGACCAAGCGCCATTGGCGGGGCAAGAGTCGTATCGAAGACATCGAATCAGGATTGGAATCGCTGGCCGACGAGATTCGATACCGCGGCATTAAATCCATTGCCATTCCGCCGCTGGGTAGCGGACTCGGAGGGTTGAATTGGTGCGACGTTCGGTCTCGCATGCAAGAGGCGCTGAGCGGATTGGATGATGTCAGGGTCATCATTTTCGAGCCGGGCGGCGGTCCCGCTGACGGGCGAGCTAACCGATCCAGGGAGGTCCCGGAGATGACCCCGGGCCGGGCAGCGCTTGTCGGATTGCTCGATCGATACCTCGCTGGTCTACTGGATCCTTTCGTTACACTTCTGGAAGCGCACAAGCTGATGTACTTCATGCAGGTGGCTGGAGAGCCGTTGAGGCTGAAGTTCACTAAAGGCCACTATGGACCGTACGCCGAAAACTTGCGGCACGTTATAAATTCCATCGAGGGACATCTGCTGTCCGGTTATTCTGACGGAGGCGACGAACCCGGTAAGGAATTGACGCTGATCCCAGGTGCGGTCAAGGATGCTCGCGAATTGCTAAGCAGCCGAGGGGCAACGAAGGCCCGCTTCGACCGCGTTGCCGATCTCGTCGACGGATTCGAGTCGCCGTTCGGTCTGGAGTTGCTCTCGACCGTGCACTGGATTTCCAGTGTTGACGGCGTCCACGGTATTGATGATGTCGTTGGACAGACCTACGAGTGGAACACGCGGAAGCGGCAGTTCTCCGAGCGTCACATTTGCCTCGCCCACGAGACTTTGTCCAATAGGGGCTGGATAGACAAAACTCACGCATCCGTTGCGGACTAAGCGCATTGCGTAGCCTACACTTTCGATGCGTGGTGAAAGGCTCGTTACATCTTTCCGCGTCGGCTGTAATCTGAGGGTCTCCCACATCCAACATGGCATGGATTACGCGGAAATGGTCATAACGACCAAGCTGCCATCTTTCTGCAATTCAAAAATCAATTACAGGACTATGGCGCACACCGAGATTCAATAACTGCAACCATGAATTCACTCGTGACCGCCCAAAGAATGCGACGGACGTTGTCACGGCAGTCGCTAACGATCAGGCGAACGCTCTAAGACTCCGAGCACTTCCCGAAAGCTGCTGAGGCCCGCTTCCAGGTTTTCGATGATTTCTGCGGCGAGTTCGTTGGGCTCGGGCAGGTTGTCGAGGTCCGTCAGGCTCTTGTCCTTGAGCCAGAAGATGTCAAGGCTGGTCTTGTCGCGAGCTGTGAGTTCGTCGTAGCTGTAGCTGCGCCAGCGGCCGTCAGGCGCTTTTCCCGGATCCCAAGTGGCCTTACGCTGGTGCCGGTTCCGCGGGTTGTAGCAATCGATGAAGTCCGACAGATGCTCGAAGCGCATCGGCTTTTTCTTCAAAGTGTGGTGAATGTTGGTGCGGTAGTCGTAGTACCAGACCTGCTTCGTCCAGGGATTCGGGCTGGCTTCGTGGTTGTCGAAGAAGATCACGTTGGCCTTGACGCCTTGCGCATAGAACACGCCGGTCGGCAGACGCAGAATAGTGTGCAGGTCGGTGTTCTCCAGCAGCTTCTTGCGGATCGTCTCGCCGGCGCCGCCTTCAAACAGCACGTTGTCGGGCACGACCACGGCAGCGCGGCCGGTGGTCTTGAGCATCGTGCGAATGTGCTGCACGAAATTGAGTTGCTTGTTTGAGGTGGTGGCCCAGAAATCCTGGCGGTTGTAGGTCAGTTCGTCCTTTTCCTGTTCACCTTCCTCGTTGGTGAAGCTCATCGAACTTTTCTTGCCGAACGGCGGATTCGCCAGCACGTAATCGAAGCGTTCACCGGCATCGGCGACCAGAGAGTCATTCGCCGATATCGGTGCGCCGCCCTCAATTTCGCCGATGTTGTGCAGGAACATGTTCATCAGGCACAGGCGTCGCGTGTTGGCCACAATCTCGTTGCCATGAAACGCTTCGTACTTCAAGAATGCCTTCTGCTCCTTGTCGAGCTTGAAGTTGTCCGGATTGGTGATGAAATCGTATGCCGCCAGAAAGAAGCCGCCGGTGCCGCAGGCCGGATCGGCGATGCGCTTGCCGGGTTCGGGCCGCACGCATTCGACCATGGCGCGAATGAGGGCGCGAGGCGTGAAGTACTGGCCCGCGCCCGACTTGGTGTCTTCGGCATTTCTTTCCAGCAGGCTCTCGTAAATGTCGCCCTTGATGTCCGCGCCCATGGTGACCCAGTCGGCGTCGTCAACCATGGCGATGAGGCGATACAGTTTTGCCGGGTCCTGAATCTTGTTCTGGGCGCTGGTGAAAATCTGTCCCAGCATGCCCTTCCTGGCGCCGAGCGCGCGCAGCGTGGCGACATAGTGGTCTTCCAGCTCCGCGCCTTTCTTCGATTTCAGGATCGTCCACTTGTGTTCGGCGGGAATGCCTACATCGCGGTTGTAGGGCGGCTTGGCGTATTCATCCGCCATCTTGAGGAAGATCAGGTAGGTGAGTTGCTCCAGGTAGTCGCCATAGCCCACCCCGTCGTCGCGCAGCGTATGACAGAAGCTCCAGACCTTGGAAACGATGGGGGCGGTGTTCATGCAGAGACGCCCTTCCCTTTCGTTCTATCAGCCAGGGCCTGGCCGGCGGCCGTGCGCCGATAGCGCTGATTCCTGCTGGTAGGTTTGTCGGGCAGGGTCATCTCAATCAAGCCGGCTGCAAGGGCAGGCTTCAGATAGGCGGTAGTGAAATGGCTCCGGTTGACAAGTTTCAGGGCTGCCTGCAACTCGTTGCGCCCCATCTCCCCGCTCAGGACCGCAAGCAGTTGCTTGACTTGATCGGTGACTTGGCCAGTGACTTGGTCGGTATCTTGCACGGTGTCTTGCCCGGTATCTTGCATGGTGTCTTGTACGGCGTCATGTACGGTGTCATGTACGGTAACTTGCCGGGTATCTTGTACGGCGACCTGACCGGACGCCTCCTGACCAACCTTTTCATGCACAGGCAGCCGGACAAGAAACGACGTGCGATCCTTATCGCTTTCGAACACCGGAGCCGGCGAGCCGTTTTCCCGCATGGCGCGCAGAATCTTTGGAATTCCCGTAGACCGACCCTCGGCAAGACCCAGCTCTTTGAGGAATTCACCAATACGCCGGTTCCGGTAGCGCCTGCTCACGGCCTGCCCCTTCTTGAAGTCATCCATGCGGATAGAGCGGTCTGCACCGGGATAACTCAAGACCAGCAACTCTTCGCGAGTGATCCGAACTTCAACCGGCTCCCGCTCCTCGTATGAGCGATGGTAGATGGCGTTCACCAGCGCCTCTTCGATGGCGCCAATCGGAAAATTCCAGAACCGTTCGGCCTCCGGCCTGTGGGGATACTTGACGACGATTTCCTTCAGGTAGTTCCGCTCAATGTAACTGATCGCCTCACTGAGAATGATGAACAACGGCCCGCGGAACTCCTTCTCCTCAAACTGATCGCCGCCCGGCCCATCGGGAAACCACACGACGTCGATCTGGGTGGCCGGAAAAAACCTGTCTGGACGCTCATTGAAGAACAGCAGACCGACATTCTTCGGAAACATCGCCTCGGGTGGGCCGCCGACGATATTCAGGCGCTTGCCCAAGTCCTCAACAGATAGGTTCTCTGCTTCCGATGCTAGTTCGCTGCCGATTTCCCCGAGAAACTCACGGATCAGCCGATGGGACAGGTCACCCAGCGAAGCGGTCTGGCGATAGCGGTCGTCAAAAGGTACTGTGGCCGCCAGACTGAGCAATTCGCGTTCGTCGGCGTCCCTGGCGCGCACGGTGCTGCTGTGCTTGCGAATGAAGTAGCCCCAGTCCGACTGTCCTTTCGCCAGACTCACTCTGGCCTTGTACGGACGGGTTTCGCCGCCCGGCGCCCACAGCACGAGGATGTTTCGGCCCTTGACACGGTAAGTCGCAGTGAGCGGATGGTAGTGAGGCCGCATGGCGGAATGCCCAAGATCCAGCAATTCATTCTGGATCGCGTCGATATGTTTGGAGCTGATCCCTTTCGGGGGCAGAACCGGGCGCCCGTTTTTCTCTTTGACACCCAATATCACATAGCCGCCGCCCAAGTTATGGAAGTCGTTGGCAAAAGCGCAGATCGCATGCAACACACTCTTCGGATTCCACCCGGCCTTGTACTCGATGCGTTCGCTCTCGACGGTGCGATGACGAAGCAAATGGTCAAGGTTAATGGGAAGTTTGCCCGTCATGCCGTTGCCTTGGCGCGGCGGTGCGTCTTACGGAGTTTGGCGCTTTGAGACTGCGCTACTTTTTGGGCTTTGATCCGGTCGAGCAATGCCGAGGCGGGTTCGTCGTTAGGATCCTGCGCGACGAGTTGACCGGAGAAGGCTTTCTTCAGGATTGACTGGCGGAGGGCGGCGGACTTACGCAGTTGCTCGTCAATCGTCTCCTTCTGCTGCTCCATAGCAGAGAAAGACGCCTCAAGACGAGTAACAATTGCTTGTTGCTCCGGCAGCGAACACAGAGGAACAATAAGATTCTCAAGTGTGGTCAGATTGATGTTCTTCTGTGCCGTCGCTGGTGCGTACGCTTCAATCCTTGCACGAACCGACTTGATGAAAAACTCTACATAAGCAGGTAAGACCAGCGAACCTGCGGCTTTGAATCCTACAACGCTATCAGGGAAACAACCGTCAAATCCCAGAAAGGCTGTCTCGGCAATATTCGCTGCAATAGTGACACACAGTGTCCCTTTCGGCCAAAGCTTGCTTTGCTCAAGGCCAAAATCGCTATAAGTCTTTGAGTATTTTTTTATTTCACGACCGGCTGCCTTGACTTCTCCAGTCTGGACGAAGGGATATGCTCCCCCGAACAACTCCGGTGCATTGCGCGGTCTATGCTTCGACTTGCCGCGACCTAATTCACCCAAGTTAGACAAATGCGTATAAACATACCCATTGGGTAACTTTGGAAGACTTGCGATCGCGCCGGAAACCAGTCGAGGCAATTCGCCCTTTTTTCTGGGTCTTGATGGCTTTTTCCCCAGATTTCCAGTTTCCTCCCATGCTATGACGAGAGCTTTCCATTCCTCCACTTGCTGCTCGTAGCGGGCTTCCCGCGACTGCTTTAATCGCGCGAGCAATTGCTCGGGGTTCTCAAGCTGGTTTTTGTTCTCTTCGCGCCATTGCGCAGTGAGCTTGCCTTCGAAAGTGTGTTGCAGGACGGCCTGACGGTAGACTTTGAGTTGCTTGCGCGCCTTCTCTAGATTCTCGACGCCCTTGTCCAGTTCGGAAAACAGTTCCTCAATCTTGGCGACGATGCGGCGTTGCTCCGCCAAGGGCGGAAGAAGAACTACAAGCTCATATGCATCATCTCTGTTAAGGCCTGGGATCGCGGTGGATCGGTCGAACTGATCAAGACGGAGACTGGTGAGGAAGTAGAAGGAGTACCGAAGGCTAAGGTGTTTGCAATCGCGGACATAGTACGTGGTATCAATGGGCCAGCATGGTCCCGTAGAAAACGTCACAGCACCTGCGGCCCCTTTTCTGCCTACGACGATTGCTGGTCCCTCCACCAGGAACGTGTCGTGGTGATCGACGATGCCACTTGAGCCATAAACAGGATAATGGCCATCGGTGTTACGAGCCGCCTTGGTTAAGCTCTTCCCATACACAAGCTCGTAGATCTCACCGAATTTTGTTCTGGTCCATCCTTTAGGTAGCGCAACATCGCGTTGCTGAACTTCAGCGTCGGTGAGACTCATGCCGCCAGCGCCTCATTCAATTCGTCAATCACGCTATCCATCCGCTCGCCGAACAGCTTGTACATCTGCCCCAAGCCGCCCTGGCTGTCGAACGGGGCCATGTCGAGATCGTTGCGGTCGAGGTGGAAGGACGTGATGACGTGGTCGCGGATCATGTGCAGCCATGCCATCTGATTCTCGTTGAATTTCTCTCCGCTCCCGCTGTGGCGCGCCATGATCCAGGTCTGGAAATTGCGGCGGACGGTTTGCCGATACGGCGACAGCGTTGCGTCAATTCCGCAAACGCGGCGGATCAACGCCACCAGCGCCGTGAGCTCGCTGACTGGTTGATCGCCCTTGTACTCGTCAAGCAGGGCGTAGGCTTGCCAGACTCGCACCGGGGCCAGACGAGGCCTGTCGCTCCTTAGTCTGTCGAACACTTCCCGGATCATGGCGTAGGTCAGTTGGCTCCGACGGTGCGGTTGGCCAAAGAAGATGGTCAGTGCTTCGATCTCGTCACGGTTGTCTTCCAGGTATTGCCGAAAGTCCTTCGCCATCGCTTCTGCGTTCTTTTGGGCGTCGCCAGCCCATCCGGCGCGGGTCAAGTCGTCCAGGCCCTCATGGTCGATGGTCTGTTCCTTGTCGCGGCGAATGGAATCAATCAGCTCGATCAATTCGCCGTTGAAAACCCGCGCGGCCTCGCCCACCATTTGTTCTCGCGCCCTGTCGCAGGCTGCGGCCGATTCCTCGTCGCCGGCGGATTCGCGCTCGATTTCAAGAGCCTTCTCGTAAATGCGATCAGGATCGATGGCAGCCAGCAGATTGCCGATGATCGTGGTCAGCGCAACCCCACCGGCTTTTTCCTGGACACGCGCCTGCTCCGTGGCATTGAGCTGCTGATTGAGCCGGGCCAGACGTCCGGCAAGGGAACTCACGGTGTCTTCGTCGCAAGCGCCCATCATCACGCCCATCGCAAGATCCTTGAGCGGCACGGAGGGCTTGGAGTCCAGCGGCTGGCTCGCGGTCTTCAGCGATTTCGTAACGCCGACAGCATCAACGATCACATAGTGGGTCTTGCCGCTGGCGGCGGAGGGCGAGACTTTCTTCAGATCGTCATGGTCGAGGGTGCGGGCGCCGCGGCCCTTCATCTGTTCGAAATAGTTGCGGCTCCTAACGTCGCGCATGAACAGCAGGCATTCGAGCGGCTTCACGTCGGTGCCCGTGGCGATCATGTCCACCGTCACGGCAATGCGCGGATAGTAGTCGTTGCGAAACTGCGCCAGAACGGATTTCGGGTCTTCTTTGGTCCTGTAGGTAATCTTCTTGCAAAACTCGTTGCCCTGTCCGAATTCCTCACGCACAGTCTGGATGATGTCGTCGGCGTGGCTGTCAGTCTTGGCGAAGACCAGTGTCTTCGGAACTTCGCCGCGGCCCGGAAATATCGCCGGCAACCTGTCGCGGAAGGTGCGTACTACCGTGCGTATCTGATCGGGGTTGACGACATCGCGGTCGAGTTCCCGAGCGCTGTAGATGACATCCGCATCCTGAGCCTCCCAGCGACTGCGGCGCGTCAACCGCTCCCGCTTCTCGACCTGCTGATTCAGGTTGAGTTGGCCGCCATGCTGGGTCGTCTCGGTTTCGATCAAATAAATCTCGTTACCGACGTTGACGCCGTCGGCAACGGCTTGCTCATGGCCGTACTCGCTGACCACGTTCTTCTTGAAGAAACCATAGGTTCGATTGTCCGGCGTCGCGGTCAGACCGATGAGAAAGGCGTCGAAGTATTCCAGCACCTGACGCCAGAGGTTGTAAATCGAGCGATGACATTCGTCGATGACGATGAAATCGAAAAACTCTGGTGGAATCTTGCCGCTATAGGCCACCGGTATCGGTTTCTTGGGCCGAACCTTCAGCTCTGCGGGATTGACCTCTTCGGCGGCTTCGTCCAACTCCTGGTTTCGCAGTAGCGAGTACATGCGCTGGATGGTGCTGATGCAGACTTGGCTATCCCTGCTGACAAAGGACGACTTGAGGCGCTGCACGCTGTAAAGCTCGGTGAACTTGCGGTTGTCGTCACTCGGCATGTAGGCCATGAACGCCTGCTCAGCCTGTTCGCCCAGATTCCGGGTGTCCACGAGAAACAGGATGCGCTTGGCGTCGGCATGTTTGAGTAGCCGGTAGATCGAGGTGATGGCCGCGTGAGTCTTGCCCGAGCCGGTGGCCATTTGAATGAGGGCGCGCGGGCGGTTCTCCTTGAAGGATTTTTCCAGCTTCTTGATTGCTTTGAACTGACATTTTCTGAGTCCCACGCGGTCCAGGACGGATAGCCTCTGGAGCCGTGCGCGAAGTGAAGCCGGCTGATTGCGCCACTGTTGTACGGTTTTCGGCTGAGGGAAGCTGAATATCTCGCGGGAGCGGGGTTTCGGATCGCGCGTATCCGTGAAACGTGTCAGCACGCCAGTGCTTTCATACACGAACGGCAATGGCTCCTGATTGTTCACCCACTTGAGCTTGGCGGCGGCATAGCTGCCGGATTGTGCTTCGACCTTCGTGATGTTTTGACCCCAATCCTCCGGCTTGGCCTCGATAACCCCAACGGCTTTCTTGCCGACAAAGAGAACGTAATCGGCAGGGCCGATGTCCGTCTGATACTCGCGCACTGCAACCCCGGGGCCAGCGCTGAAATCGATTCTGTCCTTCTTCTGAACCTTCCAGCCAGCCTGCTCCAACATCCCGTCAATGATGTCGCGCGCTGCCTGCTCGGGAGTTTGGTTAGCTCTTGGCATAGCGTGCTATTCGACGACTTCATATTGTTCAGGAAAATTTGACGGGCTGTAGCCAACGACTGCTCTAAGGCGATCCTCCGCGCTGCGATGAATTTTGGCTCCATTGAGGATGTCACGGTGGACCTTGCGCCATAGCCTCCAAAATCCCTTTCGCGATTGATGCAGAGCATCCTTGGCTGCTGGATCGGGAGCACGGCCTAGCTGCCAATTTGGTTTAAAGCGAAGCCCCGCCTTTTCAGCGTGCCGCATCATCCAAATGAAAGCACCATCCGAAAGCCCACGCTCTGGATAGCTGCCTCCGATGTCGCTGTGAACACCGGGGAACCACACCTGCTCCACCGTCTGACCGCTGCCCTTGCGGGTCTCGTCCCAGATGCTCCGCAGGAACTTTCTCCTCTGCTCGTCAATTGAAATAGTGTGATATCCATAGGGCGTTTCAGGGTGCAGCCTTGCGTCGAAGAAACGCTGTCCGAAGAAGTCGCCCAGCGATCCTACGGTGTCCCAAACTCCAATGAAATATGGCTTACAAGGTTGACAGAATGTGTCCTTGAACCCGTTTGCAATAGTTTCGTTTTCCGGCGTGTTGTAAATTTCGGATGCATAGGGAATTAGGTTCTTGCTTCCCTTTTGCAGCAGCCCGCACTTGTGCAGCATCCCACCCAGGGCGCGTACGGTATAGGCACCCCGGCTGAACCCGAAGAGAAAAAGCCTGTCCCCATCCTCGAAGTGGTTCATGAGGTATTCGTAAGCGTCCTCGATGTTCTGCTGCAGCCCCCAACCGAAGGCGTCGCCCAACAGCTTGCCGACTCTCTTCCCTATGAAACGACCCAACGGGTCGAACGTACCGACACCCGGGTCGTAAAAGCCGATTTGTCGCGCGTCCCTGACAATTGCCTCAAAAACGCCTACGACGTTGGAATTGTGCGTTCCGTATTCGTTGCTTGTGCCGTCGCTGCAGACCACGATCGTCCTAGCCACCGCTCCCTCCATTTCCTTTCTCTGCAGGCCCTCTGCCTGACTCTGTCTTTGAGACGGCGCGGGTTTCGTCTGGGCGGCGTTCTTGCGAACCCCAGCGATTTCCCGCTCGTATGGCTAACTGTACAGCGACTTCTATCCTGCTCAACTGGGCGCCCTCAAATGCGCGCTATCCCATTTTGAACAGTGCGTATATTGGACACGGCTTTGTAACGGACATCAAGGCACCCTTTAGGACGAGAACACCGCTCCGAATCTAATGCCGACAGAGTTGTCGACTTGACAGTTTGACCTCGGCTCCGATGCTGCGCCGCTTCGGTCAGCGTGCGAACTGGTCCCAGTCTATCGAGGACTCGCTGCCGGTGATCTCCACTTGGCCGAACCGCCGTTCCAGACCGCCTTCGTCAACCTCGTACTGGATATCCGGTCCCACCTTGACTTCGTAGTTCAAGCCCGCGATTAGACCCTCGTCGATTAGTACCCTCGCGGCTTTCGCCAGGTCAAGCGCGCCATCACTGTCAATCAGGTTTTCAATGGCCCTCTCGTTCTCGGTGGGATTGAAATACCGCGACTTATCGAAGGATTCTCGCTGCAAGGACAGAACCTCTGTAATCTGAGGAAAGTCTGCCACCAACCTTTTTCTGCAGTCTGGCGGCAGCGCATCAAATAAGTCCTTTAGATCATGCGTCATTGTGAATGTGTGGACACGCGTCATAAGGATCGCCTTCATCGCCAGCTCGCACGCGAGCGCGCCCATCATTTTGGCTATTAGGGTTGCTCCCATTTTCTTGACCAGATCGGGCTTCTCGTCCTCCAATACGCCCTGGACGCGTAGCTTTCGCCTTCCGAACCGGTTGTCTTCTGTGACATCCCGTGCTTGGAATCTCTCCAGCACCAAATGCAGGGGAGGAATCAAGCCGAAATCAAAGGGAAGGTACCTAAGACCCGCCATCAGCGCACAAGCCTGCAGATAGAAGTTGCCCGCGCCTCCCTTGGAGAATTCCCTGCGCGTGCGTTGTCTCTGCTTGCGCGCCTCCTTTAATTTCTGCTCATCCTTCAATTGGTCGGTGATGACGGCGTCGACCTTCGCGACATCTCGGACCATGTCGGGGAGGAGCTTCAGAAAAAAACGTCCGTCTGCGCGATATCGAGGAGGCTCTCCGAACCGCGCCCCCGATAGGTTCGCGGTTGCCTCACCCCACATGTGCTGCATTTCACGATGCGCCGCTCTTCCCTCGCAGGCGCGTCCGCACACTCGACATTCCAAGCGCGTCCAGCGGCCCGCCTCGTCTTTGTGACCGGCAACCTGGCCCCAGCAGTCGCCGCAACGCCCACGCACGTCGACGGCAGGGGCTGGCGCGGGACCATCCGCCGGTCCCTTGTCTTGAAACTCCTTCCGATGTTTGAGGTCGAAGAGTTCTTCATTGGAATCAGGCATCGTCCTTTCTCTCGATCATGTAAGCGGGGCACCTTCAACAGCATCAACGCGGGAAGCCAGATCGATAGTTGGGCTTGATAGGAGCACCCTAGCCTGCCGGATCAGCCACACAACCTGCTCACGATTGAAGGCGAGGAAATCCTCCAGAGACTCTTCTAGGAGCTTGCGCTGTGGAATAGTTGTATGGAACCGCTGGTAGTTTCGGCCCGTTTGGACAATGAAGCCGACCGGGCCACCCCAGCGGCGCGCGTCGGGTCTGTGAACCAGCCTGCAACTCCCGGAACGCAATCTCGGCGCGCTCGTGCAAAATGCGGCTAGCGGATGATTCTATCTGCGCAAGCGGCTTCAAATCGAAATGGGCGACCTTATTCCGTTAAGGATGGGGAGTTTGCCGTCGACCAACTCACACTCATTCTGCCAAGTCCTCTCGACTCTCTCCAGTTCATCGCATTCGTGCCAATAGAAGAAAAAGGCTCGCCCGTCTGCGGTATTTGACGTCTTCCTGGGATCATCAAGATGTTCACCAAATCGCCGGCCGAGGTTTTCGGTCAGCCCCACATAGAGAACGACGCCTTGAAAAGATACCAGCGCGTAACACCCGCTCTTTCTGGGTACAAATCGTTGTCTATCCCTTCGGAAATTCTCGCGATTTGTGGGCAAAGGGTTCAGCAATTGAACATTCATATTTCGATTTCGTCAGACATAGATGGTTTGTGAAGTGCCTTGGTCATTTCTCGCGCAACTTGAGCTATGGCTGCTGCATTTAGCCCGCTTGCCTTGCCGCCCGGTGCCCACCATTGTGCATGCCCAACACCTGCGAACTCACCTTCAACATTGTCTAGACAATCCCTAAGAAGCTCTTTCATTGCAGGCACGGTAAATCTCTTGGCCCCAAATAGCTTGCCAAAAAACGCGATCGAAAACCGGCAAAAAAGTTCGACTCCGTTGTACTTATAGAGAACAGAAGGGCTCCCGTCATCGACATCGATAATCTCAGAAATTGCCTTCCAGTAATTCAGGAATACTCGTCTTTCCTTGTCTGCGTCGTTAAAAGCCTCTAGCGGATTGTTGGCCGTCAGCACGTACTTGACAATTGCTGTGACAAATGATCTCTGGTTAATCGCATTGCGCCTCGGTTCATTTGCCATTGCTATCTTGCCGCGCCAAGGAGAACCCTCTACCTCGCTAAGGAAGTCCACCATCTTGACCGCCTTGTTCACCTCGCCCCTTTCCACTAAGTTCTGAATCCATTTTGGGAGACTGGGTATATCTTCGACATCCACTAGATCATGCAGGCGAGCAACGATTCGTTGTTCCACTGCCTTATCAACACTCTTCTGCGTAGTATTGACGATCAAGAAATGGCACATTTGGTCAAGTTTCGGCAGGCTGCCAGCGATGTTGACGGGCAATGCAAACTCAAGTACTCGATCGTCCTTCTTAGCCGCCATCTTTAGGCCCTCCAAGCGGTGTTGACCGTCGACTACGCTGAAAGGCCCAACCTCGTCCGGATTGAAAGTAATCTCATTTGCGGCAGCGTCGAAATATAGAGGTTTGTCAGTCGCCAAGAAAACGGAAGTGGGCAGGAACGCGTCCTGACGATGCTGCCCTCTCACGATGTAGTCCGCCAGTTTCCGAGCTCGCGCCTTATTCAATAGCCTCTGGTACCCCGAGTCACTTGAACTGCTTGGGTCCAGTGTCTCCACAGAATAGAAGCCTTCTTGGATCAAGGTCTTGACCTTGATAGCTGTCGAGAACAGCGTTAAGTCACCTTGCTGCACCTTGGCGACGGGAAGCGTGATCGCTAGCATGGGCGAGACATCTCCAAATGAACTCATTAGTGTCGATCAATGCAACGGCGTATTGTATTTGGGTTTGCCGCTATAGATAAGGATGAATCCTGACAACACACATTGGCGGGGCGGTGCACAAGGGGTCGATAAGTCTGCTTCTCAAGACCCCAACGCCGTCCCCAAAAACCCGTTCGGGTGGATCAGTTTTGGACGCCGATAGTGGGTCAATATTCAATGCCGATTGACAGAAAGGCCATATGAGCCTGGATATTGCGCACGTTAAGAGGGCAATCCCAATGGAATCTGCTGTCTTGCGATCGTTGGGCCTGACCAGAGATGCATTTACAATCTCGCATCCCGCATTAACACAATAGAAACGTGGCAAGACGAAAGATTAGGAAGCAAATTCCGTCCTTCCGGCACATTGAGCCCGTAATAGGTACTCTTCGATCTGATGATCCCGACGGCTTGCTGCGCACGCACAGCAAGTTGCAAAAAGCTGTCTTACGGCTTCAACAAGAAGCGTCGGAGGGCAATGTTCTACTTGACCTAAGCAAGTGCAAGGATATTGATCCCGGTGGATTACTATTGACGATGTACGCCTTTTTGCAGATATGGAGGAGGGAGAAACTTTCACTCTGGATTCACAGCAGTGGCGCCGTAAGAGCCTATTTGATCGAGAACCTTGATCATTTCTGGGAACCCCGCCCTGAGCGCGACGCTCAGCCTTCGGACGAATTCTTGCTCCGAAGAATCGTGAATAGAGAAGAGATGGTTCAAGACATTAGTCAATACGCTGATGGCCTAAGGGAAGCGTCATATAGTTCGGAAAGGGAAGTAGCAATTTGGGAAACTCAGGTCGGCGAACTAACCACCAATGGCTTTCAACACGGACCCGCACTTGATAAGGATCAAGATAGTCGTGACAAGCTAATGAATATGGTAGCTGGCAAAGCCTACGAGGAAGAACGCAGGGTCGTAATGGGGGTCCTCGACTTGGGCGCAGGCATACCGAGAGTCATCGAGCAGGTAACACCACAAGAAATCTGTGCTCGAGGCGACGGACGGCTAATCGCACACGCGCTCAAACGCGGAGTGACTTCCCGCACCGTTTCGGAAAACCAAGGCGCAGGACTTTTTGGAATTGTGCAAGCGGTCAAGGAAAACGATGGCCGGTTGCTGATACTGTCGGGAAACGGACTCGCCTATGTAAAAGATAGACGTATAAGCAGCCGAAAGTTGAATGGCACGCAAGACCGACCTATTCTGAAAGGAACACTTGCGGTAATTGTATTAAGATTTCAAAAAGGAGTTCCAAAATGACCAACCTCATTAAGGGTACTGAGTTTATTGGTAATCGCTTTCCACCCGAGGAAGGCTCCGAATTTGCGAGGGCACTGCTGAAAAAGGACTTGGACTGGGATCAATTGGCCATTGATTTGAAGGGTCTCCCCGCGAGTCTTCTTATCTCTTCGTTCTTTAATGGTTTCTTGACGACCATTGCCACCGAGCGATCTGAACTACTTGCGAAGGCAAGAAAAATACGCTGGGAATTTGACCACGATTTCCAATACGAAAACTCCACTCGTTGGATCAAATGGTTCTTGGACAGGCAACAGGAGCACGCTTAAGTGACGTGTCAATTGGCATTGTCGAACAAAGCAAGTTCTGTCATGTTCTCAGACAGTCAAGTGTCTACAAGAAAAATGGAATACCACGGCTTCCAAAAGCAATTCGTTGGCGACGATTTTTTGCTGGGTGCCGCAGGCCACAGGTCTGTAATACGGGGAGTGTTCAATTCACTCGTTGATCACTCATCTGGAGACTACGTCGTAAAAGCCTCGACAGTTGCAGAACATATTGTCGAGTACCTGCACACTGAAGTAACCAGCCAAGCGGCAGCGATGACCAGCTATATTCTTGTCAATCCGTATTCAGATACCCAGAATCTAATCCAACTCTTCCAGCCTTCAATTTTCGAGTCCTTCGTCTCGGAGGGTAACTACGCAACTCTTGGTTCTGGAGCTGAGTTTGTTCAAGGGGCATTAGATAGAGATAAAGAACTAGGACTACATTTGGAACCCGAGGATTTGGTTGACTTAGTGGTCGCCGCAGAAAATTACCTTGCGGTCGCAAGTCAGAGCCTAACCGTTGATACCCAGCTAACTGTGGGCATTCTCCGTTCTAAACGGGCTTACCTGATGGGTGACGCAAATATCAACGTTTTGCATGCGCCGCACCCTGTTGCCGAGAAATGGAACCAAGTTGCAATCCGATATAAGCGAATAATGGCCCAGGCTCAGCAAATTCGTGGAGAAATTCGTTCCGCACAACGAGCATTATCAAGTATACAAACGGCCCAACTAGATCATGAGGCCATTAGAGAAATTACTACTAACCAAGATTCCGTCAGCGTAAATAGAGAACAGTTGCGAGAACAAATCGACGACTTTTGCGACTGGTATGACGGTTTGCTTGACCGCTGATTCTGGTTGATGGGAGGGAAGATCAACTCTCGGATGACCCAATTAGCAGGGACTCAACGAAGCTGTCCTTGTCTTCTGCCTGGAAGAGGATGTGCCGTTCCTCCATCTCCTTCTTGCCAACACCCCAAAGTCGGTGCAATTCTTTAGGCGGGGTGTTGGAGACGATATAGGACTCCAGGCACACGCTCTTGTCATCCAAGCGCTTTTGAATTCCTATGATCGTTCGATAGAACAGTATTTTGGGATCGTCCCACCTAAGGTTGCGAATTCCGTTGGGATCCACAAATATGATTTTCTGCCGCTTGTCTTCTAGCAACCACAAGATGAAATCGGGACAGAAATTGCCCGCTCCAGAGAAACCCACACCGCGGCCCACGCTGCGATTTCGGATTAAATAGAGTTCTTGGGTCTCGAAAAATCCGTCTGTTTGTTGTAGAAGGACTGCAGCTCCCGAATAAACTGATACTCGCCGTCATTTAGAGGCTGAGGGATAATCTTAACGACCCGCCGATCAAGTTAAAGCAGTGGCTGATAAAGGTGCTGCGGAAACTGTATCGCCTTGATTCCCTGAAACTCCATAGGCTCTAGATTCCCATTTCGAATGGAGGCCCTAGCCGCAATATTGCATGAGCGCGCAGAGGGCGCGCGGAAAAAGGGGTTTTTCGGCGCTACCTGGGCGTGACGAGTCCGGAGAGGTCTTGAACGGGGCGCGAGAGGCGCTGGATCGTTGTGTTTTTGCCCGGGATGAGGCCGTTGTGCGGCATCGGGGCGAGCGAACCGGGAGCTTGGAGCAAGCTCGGCGACAGACGGACTGGATACGTTGTTATCCGGGCTTGAGCCGAGCAGCGGCCAGAAAGAACAACTCCTGATACGGATGAGCGCTGGACAGCAACAACTGAACGCGTCGGGTGTTACGCAGCACCACAGCGCCGATCTTCAACAGCTTAAGGCGGATGGTGCCGACATAGGCACGAGCCAGTTCGGTGCCGGCCAGTGCGATCCGGCGGATGGTATTCAACAGCACATAGGCCAAGGCCGACAACAACACCCGATATTGGTTGGGCCACCACTGGTGGCAGCTGGTGCGGTCGGCGAACAGATGCAGCTGCTGCTCTTTGATCCGGTTTTCCATGTCACCGCGGGCGCAATACACCGCGTCGTATAAGTGCTGCGGCGATCCCGCCAAATTGGTCACGATGTAGCGCGGGTTGGATCCCCGGGCGGTGTGTTCGGCCTTGACGATCACCCGCCTTTGTTTCTCCCAGGTTCCGGCGGCATAGAAGAACTCATCAAACAGGCGTTGCTTGTCTCCGCTTTGCTCAAACTCATCGTGTGCCTGGTTGCGCAAGGGCTTGGACAGCACGTTCAACCGCTTGTTGCGGGCGATCCCGACGATGTAGTTCACCCCATGACGCTCGCACCAGCGAAGCATCCGCCAGCGGCAAAAGCCACTGTCGCCGCGGAACACGATCTTCACCTTCGGCCAGGCCCGCCGAAGCCGCTTGACCAGCAAGGCCAAGACCGCCCAGGAGTGCTTGGCTCCATCAATCTTGCTCGGCCGTAAGTAGCTCACCAGCAGCCGGTCCCCGCAAAACACATACAAGGGCAGAAAACAGTAGGCGTCGTAATAGCCGTGATAAAACCGCCTCTCCTGCTGCCCATGCACCCGGTCATCGGTGGCGTCGAAGTCCAGTATCAGACGCCGTGGCGGGCGCGGGTAGGACGCGATGAACTGCTCCACCAGAACCTCGTGCATGCGAACCGCTTGTTCCCGGCCGGCCCGCTTCTCAAACCGGCACAAGGTCGAGGCGCTGGCCAATACCCGATCCTTCTCCACCGCCGTCTGCAGCGCCAGATCGCGCCGCAACTGATCGTGATCGTTCAGGTCCTCATACCCCAGCGCCAGAGAGTAGACCCGCTGGCGAACGATCGCCAAGGCATCGTGGCGGCAACTGGCCAGGCGGCGCGGATCAATAAGTGCCTTGGCCACCTGCTCGGTTAAACCTAACGCCCGGTCCGCTTGACGCAGCAGCAAAACGCCGCCGTTGGAGGTGATGTCGCCGCCGGAAAAACTCGCCTGGACCTGGCGTCCTTTGCAGCGTGGAAACGGCAGCCGTTCTTGGATACAATTTGTCATGGGCAAGGTCTCTTTCGATATCAGCATAACTAACTGAATTATATCGAATATCAAAGGCCTTGCCCCCTTTACTCATGCAATATCCGGGCTAAGTTCGTGAGGTCCGCCAACGATCTCTGCCTGCGATTTCTGAATCAGAATGCGGTAGCCTTCACTTTCCGATTCCTTTACACCAAGGAAGTTCGGATCATCGGACCTAAGGTCGCTGTTTTGCGACCAACGGCCAGCGTACGTGCCTTACGTTCATTTGCCGATGACCAAGCTATTCCGTTACGCATACCAGAAAGAAAGCCGGTTTGTTTGGATCCCGGCAGTTCCCCAAAAGAAGCTCAATTCCTTCGAGTTGCCTATCAGGTCTCTTTCTGGTTTCGCAGAACTATTGGAATGTAACGTGTGATTGGTCGGAAATTTGTTCTCTTCCCGTCAGCGAAAATGCCCCAAAATTGGGAACGCTTGGAACGGAGAGTTAGCCGGTTCGATTTTCGTTCCATGTATCCTAAAAAGTCATTATATAATAACTACTTATGCAATCCTAAAAGTGGCACGCATTGGGGCCACCTTGAAGAACGCGTGGTTGCTATAAAGTGCTTCCCTCAGCATCCTTCAGGGCTTTCTCCCTTGCCGCTACACCTTGGGTCAGCCCGGCGGTGAAATCATCCAAGAACTCCTGTTGCGATTGCGTAAGCTCCAGCTCTTCTCCTTGCGCCACCATGGCTAAGGACTTGAATTGCGGCGCCTGGCCAATTAGATTCGTGAACTCCCCCGAGGAACTCTCTGCTCCTCCAGTCCGCCGATCCGCCATTCCTGAAGCCCGTGATCTCCTGTCTTGGTCACTACCCATCATGTGCCTCCTTCTCGTTGTCGCCATCCGCTATCGTATCGTCGACCTTCATCCCATCGTCGAAATAGTTGCGGAAGAAGTGACTGTTTAGCTCCGGCTGGAAATAATGCTTGCGGTCAATCCAAATGAATCCGTCCCCCTTCGAGATAACGGCCACATCCACAGGTCCTCCTACGGTCTCCAGATCGTGCAACATTTGATGCTCGAATGAACTCAGACCCACAAGTGTCGAAGCCACTTGTGCCAACTCCCTCAGTGACAAAGCTTCCACTGCATGTTTGATCTGTTTTCTCCTCTTGGCCGCTCCCCGAAGAACACGACGCGCAAACTCGGACGCCTTCGTTTTGCTCTCCCGCCGTATGATATCCGCCACTCTATTCTTGGCTTCCGGCGTGAGACCATCCACAGTATCCAGCGTCCGTACTGGCAATTCTTGGATGAAAGCTGCGGCATCGCCTAGATGACTGAACACTCTTGCGGACAAACCATCAAGAAACCCGTAAACCATGTCCTGATAGGCAAACGCCAACACTTCCGACGGGTTATTCTCGGAAATTGCATGAACCTCGCTGGGTGGCATCTTCAACCGATTATTGAATATGCCACCCAACCTTAGATGCTGAACAACCGGGTAATGCTCTTGATCGCCGAACCCCGAAATCACGAGCCCAGTAAACAAGCCACCAACTGGCCGATCCTTGACTACTATGTATTGTGCGATTCGCAGTAGTGCGTCCCGATGCTCCAAGTCAATCTGCCAGCTCCCGAAAGACTCTTGGATAAACTGACTGATCTCACCAGAGTTGCGTCCTGCTATCTCTCGGGCCGTTTCCTTCCTGGCGGTCTCCTCCATGAAGTAGCTCGCCTCCCCTGCTTCAGCCCAATACCGCTCCGATCGTCGGATCTCGCGTTCGACCAACTCCTTATCCGCCTGCGGCGGAGGGCTATCGCCGATTCTGTGCACTCGACTGTCCGCCAATTCCTTCCGTGCCCTGATCTCTATTTGCTGGTACTCCGCCTTTAAGGCTTGTCGATAGTACTGGTCCTGCACCTCTCTCGGATACAGCGAGTCATGTTCCTTGATAAAGGCGATCAGCGCCTCGCCATACTCGACCAGATTCGGGAATTGCTTCTTTCCAAGCTGTTCCCGAAATAACTTGATGATCGTTTCCCAAGGCACGCCTAGCAGCGAGGAATTATCGTAGACCATAACCCCCACCGGACGATACTTGGAAAGCATGAACAGCTTCAACGCCGAGACTCGAACCTTGGAGCTTCTCTCAGCTTGGATGGTTACCGCACTGTCTGCCGCAAGCGCCACGCCACCACGATTCATTACTACAACTTCAGCCGTCACAATTGATCCGCAAACGGTTCATGACTTCGTCGCTTAGATCTATCCGCCCTTCTTGCCACTGCCGCCCTCCCTCCTTGACTTGGAGTGTTCTCCATCCTCTGACGGATTCGACTTGCTCGAAAAAGCCATCCTCACTCGTGGCATAACATTACTGCGTACTGCGCGATGACCAACCCCGGCCAGTCGGCCAAGCAGTTCTTTTGCGGTGGACTTCTTATCCTTGACGCCACCTACATCCGTAACCGCAGCATTTCCCTGAATACTCCGGCCAGCATGCAGCTCTATAAGATCCTCAATTTCGGCGCGCATTGCCTTTACGTCCGTTGCCAGGACTCCTTCCCCGTTCAGCACTGCATCTTCCAACGCGGACAACAGTGCATCAAGACGCTCGTGCGCGTTCCGTGTGTTGTTCATGCTCTTTCTCCTTTTTCCGAAAATGGTTTAAGCGCCGCCGGATACGGCGCTGCGTCGTCGCGTACTGCACTCGATCCATCGCGTTCTCCTCCTGGATTTCGCTGGGCGACTTTCCGCTAGTCATGCCGACCATCACTGCCTGTGCGTCTTTGTCATCCTTGAACAATTCTTCGATCCGCTCAAGGGTTTGCGCTGCTTCAGTTCTAGCCTCCGGGGCCATGGACGTGTCTGCAGCCATCGCAATCACACCTTCGCCCTTTTCCGGATTCCGGCGGATTTCCGATTCCGTGACTACTACGGCCTCCTCTTGCCGACGCCACATGTTGCTTGCGATGCTGCGCATCGTTTCTCGCAGGAAGACAATCAGGGGCACTTCCAAAGGCCACTTGCGCTTGCCTCCCAGCATTCGGTCCACCGCATCATGCAGCAAATCCCGGCCCTCCACGGTCTTCAATCCTGTGGCGCGCAGTCGCGCCATCTCGTCCAGACGCCGCCAATCGGTGTCACTGAGTTGCCGCAAGGCTTCTTTGCACTCTTCTTTCGTGGCTGTTCTACGTTGCACCAGCGTTACTCTGCCTGCGTGACTTTCAGTTCTATCACCCTAATGCTCGCCAACTCGGGGGTTGCGGACATTTTCTACCCCATCCCCTCCAATTGCCAGCATGTCCGAGCGGACCTTCCTCATCAGCATAAGAGGGTAACGAGATAGTTAACAGCCTGAAGGAGCTAATGTCCCCATGACCACGGATAACCACAAGCCCGAAGCCATCACCGTTCCAGACCAATATTACAAAGTCCAGATTGACAAAGACTTCTTTGAGGCGCCCGTTCCCCGCATGAGCGGACGCGAGCTCCTCGAACTCGCGGACAAGAAACCGGCGGACCACTATGCCATTTACCTAAAGGTGAAAGGCAGCCAGCCGCACCGGATCGACCTTGACGAGAAGATCGATCTGAGCCGCCCTGGCGTCGAGCGGTTCGTCACCTTACCGCTGGACCAGACTGAGGGATTCTCAGGACGCCGCGACTTCGACCTGCCTCAGGAGGACATCGAGTGGCTTGACCTGAGCCCGCATCGGTTCGAACTCGTCGCTGAGGGCGGTGTCTTGCGCGTCGTCCTCTATGATTTTCCGATTCCCTCCGGCTATCTGCAGCCCCGTGCGGACATCAACGTTCGGATCGAGCCCGGATATCCAGACAGCCAGATCGACATGGTTTACGTCCACCCCGCGCTGCAACGAGCCGATGGTGGCTCCATCGCCGGCATCTCCAGCGACAGCTTCGACGGCAAACAATGGCAGCGATGGAGCCGCCACCGTACTCAAGCCAACCCCTGGCGTCCGGGTATCGATAACCTCGCCACCCATTTCGGCCTCGTCGAGTATTGGTTTGCGCGCGAGATCAAGACGGGCTAACGTCATTAACATTGTCTCGCTTTCCCTGACCGGGCGGCAGCACAACGACCTGCACGCGCATCTCTTTCCGGGCGACGGTTGTGAGGCGGTCGCGATCGCTTTATGCGGTCACCGGAGAGGGTCCAACCGACATCGCTTGCTGGTCCGCAAACTTACGCCTATTCCATACGACGCCTGTTCCGAAAGGACGCCTTACCGCGTGACTTGGTCGACCGAATTACTGCTGCCGCTGCTTGCAGAGGCTGAACGACATGACTTGGCCGTCGTCAAGATTCACTGCCACCGTCTTCCTTCACCGTTTTCCAGTGTCGACGATTGCGCTGACCGCGATCTCTTCCCCTCGGTTCACTCATGGACGGACAGCGGGCCGCACGGCAGTGCCATCATGTTTGGCGATGGCCGAATGATTGGCAGGCTGGTGGACGAACGAGGCCGGTTTCACCCTCTTGCGTCGATCAATGTCGTCGGCGACGATCTTTCTTTTTGGCCTTCGGCGTCCAGCAGGACAACCGTTCCCGAATTCGCTCAACGCGTCGCACAAACCTTTGGTGCTGGCACCTACGACCGCCTGCGCAGGTTGCGCATCGGGGTCGTGGGCTGCTCGGGAACGGGCAGCCCTTTGATCGAGCAGCTGGCGCGTAACTGCGTCGGCGAGCTTGTAATTGTCGACCCGGACCAGGTCGAGGAGAAAAACCTTAACCGCATTCTTAACGCCACAATGGAGGATGCGCGGCAAGGCTCCCATAAAGTCGATGTCGCAGCCCGATCCATCCGCACGATGGGTCTTAACACGAGCGTGGAGACCCATCCCTGTAGCCTATTCGATCCCGATGCTGTCCATGCGATTGCCAGCTGCGACGTTGTCTTTGGTTGCATGGATTCTATTGACGGTCGGCATCTGCTCAACAAGCTGGCTACCTTTTACTTGGTTCCGTACTTCGACCTTGGCGTGAAGCTCGAAGCTGATGGCCTCGGTGGTGTCGATCAGGTCTGCGGCACAGTCCATTATCTTCGGCCGGGCGGATCGAGCCTCCTCAGCCGGCATGTCTACACCATGGACCAAGTGCGCGCTGCCGGCCTTTATCGCACTGACCCGGAGAATTACCGCGCGCAGGTCGGCGAGGGCTACATCCATGGCGTGCAGGAGAATCGGCCCGCTGTCGTACAGCTGAACATGCTTCTCGCCAGTCTGGCAGTCAACGAATTCCTTGCCCGCTTGCATCCGTTCCGGATTGATCCCAACGCTGATTACGCAATCCATAGGCTGAGTATTAGCCATGGTATCTACGAGCATGAGGGCGATGGTGAGCCCTGCGCGCTCCTCGCCCGACATGTGGGGCGAGGAGATGTCTCGCCGCTTCTTGATTGGGCCGAACTTAGTCTCCCGAGGCAGGCTGCTTGACAATACTTATCCAACGTTGGTGGCGGTTTGTCGAGCGTTCCGGGCTCCGCTCGGGCTTTGCTACTGATGTTGTTGAGGACCTACCCGATGCTATCGTTCCTCAACGTGTGTATTTGATCGGCGAGCAGCTGCGCCCTTGGGCTGCTGCCCTGCTTTGCCCCTGCGGCTGCGGGGAAACCATCCAGCTAAGTTTAGTAACCAACGACACCCCAAGCTGGCGCGCTCGGCGACATTTCAGCGGATCGGTAACGCTGTACCCATCAATCTGGCGGAAGAGAGGGTGCCGAAGCCACTTTTTCCTTCGACGAGGGCGAATCGTTTGGTCCAGATCAGCCTCCGAATAGCTATATCCAACTCAACCCTTGTCCTGGAAAATGGAAAAAAACTCAAACCGGCTATTGGGCGGAAGGGGGGTGGGATTCGAACCCACGGACGGCGTAAACCGTCAGAGGTTTTCAAGACCTCCGCATTCGACCACTCTGCCACCTCTCCGATGATCGAGGATCAGGCAGGGATTTTATCCGCGCCGCCCATCCAGGGGCGCAGGGCCTCGGGGATGACGATGCTGCCGTCGGGTTGTTGGTAGTTTTCCAGCACGGCGATCAGGGCGCGGCCGGCGGCCACGCCGGAGCCGTTGAGCGTGTGTACGAAGCCGCGTGACTCCTTGCCGCGCCAGCGGGCGCTCATGCGCCGGGCCTGGAAGTCTCTGCAGTTGCTGCAGGAGGAGATTTCGCGGTAGCGGTTCTGTCCGGGCAGCCAGACTTCGAGGTCGTAGGTCATGGCGGATGCGAAGCCGGTGTCGCCGGCGCACAGGACGACCCTGCGGTAGGGTAAGTCCAGCCGTTCCAGCACGGCTTCGGCGTGCCCGGTGAGTTCCTCAAGTGCTGCGGCTGACTGGTCAGGGTGAGTGATCTGCACCAGTTCCACCTTTTCGAACTGGTGCTGGCGCAGCATTCCGCGCGTGTCTTTGCCGTAGGAGCCGGCTTCGGAGCGAAAACAGGGTGTGTGTGCGGTGAATTTCAGCGGCAGGTCGGCTTCGTCCACGATTTGGCCGGCCACCAGGTTGGTCAGCGGCACTTCAGCCGTGGGCACGAGGTAGGACGGCCGTTCGGACTGAGAGAGGGTCCCGCTGTTTCGGACAGTTTTTCAGTCGTCGATAAGTGATGGGCCTTGCGGTTTCATGATTATGCTACCTGGTTAATCGACAGCACGCCAAAGTACGCCGCATCCGGCGTTAAGTCGTCATTCGCGGTATGCGGACGACGGCCATTGTAGAACGCGAGATACCGGGTAATTGATTGTCTCGCTGCCAACACGCTCTCATAGGCTCGCAAATAGACTTCCTCGTATTTCAGCGTCCGCCAAAATCGCTCGATGAAGACGTTGTCCTTCCAAGCCCCCTTGCCGTCCATGCTGAGAGAGATTCCGTGGCCGTGCACGAGTTCGACGAACGCCGCACTCGTGAACTGGCTGCCCTGGTCGGTGTTGACGACCTCAGGCTTCCCATAACGGCTAATCGCGTCTTCCAGCGCCTCGACACAAAAGTCCGTCGTCAGCGTCGTCGAGAGCCGCCAGGACAAGATTCTCCGGGTCGCCCAGTCCATGACGCCGACGAAATAGACGAAGCCGCGGGCCATCGGGATGTACGTGATATCGAGCGCCCAGACTTGATTGGCCTCGGTGATCGTTCGACCTCTAAGCAGATACGGAAAGACTTCGTGGCCCGGATGTCGGCGCGACGTGTTCTTCTTGCGATACAAGGCCTCGACGCCCATCGTCCGCATCAGCGTCCTGACATGGCGGCGCCCGACCTTGAAGCCTTCAGCGCGAAGGAGTTTCTTCCTCATCCGGCTCCCGGCATAGGGTGCCTCCAGATGCAGCCGGTCGATCGCCTTCATCAGTTCTAAGTCCGCCGGCGACACGGGCCGGGGCGTGTAGTAAACCGACGAACGCGAGATCTCGAGGATCTTCGCCTGTCGGCTGATTGATAGCTTGTGACACGGATCGATCATCGCTTTGCGCCCAGCATGCCCGCCTTGATGAGCGCGCTTTCTAAAAAATCGTTCTCCAGCGCCAACTCCCCGATCTTCGCGTGCAAAGCCTTCAGATCCACCGGCTCCTCGGTCCGAGATCTCCCGCCGTTGAATACCGACGCCGCTTGCTCCAGGAGCTGACTCTTCCATTGCGTGATCTGGTTCGGGTGCACGTCGAACTGCGACGACAACTCCGCCAGTGTCTTCTCGCCCTTCACTGCCGCCAGCGCCACTCGCGCCTTGAACTGGGGCCTGTGGTTCCTTCTCGGTCTCCTCACTCTTTCTTCGCTCCATTTGGCGGTCCCCCCGCCTTAGGGCAAAGCCTACACTTATCTCTCTGTCTTAAAGACCGGGACCAGCTCTCCTGCGCCCTCGGTGAACTTGACATACCAATCCCCTCGCAGCCGGATACAACCGTGACCCTTCTCAAGCCATAAGGGAAAAAATGGCACGCAAATCTCGGTTGCCATGCGGAAGGCGAAATTGACGGCAATAGTGACTCCAGAAATTGACCCAAGAGTCAAGGACAAACAGGTGCTTGATGGAAGTAATCGCATGGCCAATACATGGCAGCCGACCGACAGCGCTCAGGTTGCCATCTATGGGCATGGAGTCCCTGTTCTTAGAGTCTGAGAGGTGTGTTTAACCGCAGCCTGCAAGTGTCTTTCGATATCCAAAAGCGTGTCCATTCCAGCGTCATGCCCCATCCGCCGCACGATAACAACGACTTCTGCGCACCCGTCATATTCGACATCGGGCACGGTGAACGACTTGACGATAGGCTCGGCATCAGAAATAAGAATGCGCAAATCCCGTCCCGACTGCAGAAGACTTTCCATGTACTTGGCCACGAAGACGTATCTCTCCTCGATTTTACGCACCCGACCAAACGCCATCTGCGCACGACCAGTGGGAACCAGTCGCACCTCCGTCAGAACCACGTATTGTTGCTCGTGATCGTGGTCGACAAATGTCCATTGAACTGCATCTAATTCTTCGTTGCTGATCCCGCTTACTGACCAGTCAACGAGAGACCTCGGTGTCTCAGTGCGTGCCTGCGCGGGATTAGAGATTCCAGCAAGGGATTTCAACAGAAATGCCAGCGCCTCGTCCCGATCCCCTCGGAAGTCGATGTACATCTTCTCCCGTAAGAATAGTGGAATATCACAGTTATCAATCACAATCGGTATCACCAAGACCGCTCGCTCCTCAAGCTCTCGAAGCAATCCCGTCCGCAGTTCCTTCCTGCACCATTCCGATTTAACCGAACTCTCCGAGAGTAGGACCAGTATCGCATCAGCGCCACCAAGTGCGCCCTCGATCTTTTCAATCAGCGAGTCTCCAGCGCTAAGTTCCCACCTATCGATCCAAACATTCTGTTTCGCTTGCACCAGATTCAGAGCGAGGCTTTCCGCCAAGATCTTGTCCGCATGACTGTAGCTAATGAATACAGGCACTTTTTCCGAATCCCTAGTCGTCGCCGTTCCTCAATGGGGCTTCCCGCCGTTCAGCCCATTATTTTACACGCCTACCCGCAGGTGCACCCGCATTTAGTATCTTCGCTTAAGACTGTCCTCTTGTCCCGCCATGCTATTGCTACCGGACCAAGATTCCCATTTGACTAGACTCAAACGGCCCACGCGCCAACGGCGCGATCGGCCTCGCCGACTTGGCCCCTCCCCCGTAGTCCGAACGGGATAATCTCGTCGAGGTGTGTCCAGAGGGCAGCAGCCACAGGTGGATTTTCGCCCTCATTTGTGGTAAAAAAACCGGAAGTCCGACTATTCCCAACATGGAGCGAGAATGGATACCATAGTTCACTCAGATGAGTCAGCAGTTACAAGACGGCTGGGGGAATTAGGGCTTACCCAAGAAATCCTAACAAATGCTGTTATAGCCGCATACCAAGCGTGGTCTAACTGCACCGATTTCGATCCAAGCATGTACCGCGGATTAACAATATGGGCGGTCGCTGTACGTCATCTGCGCTTAGGTTTGGTGCCTGAGAAATGGCAGGCGAAGAATGAGGCAAACTACAGTATTACTATCTCGCCTGACGGACGCATCGCAATCGCTGTGGCAACTGGTGACGAAGGAACCGGAATTGCCCAGGGCTTTCCGACGACACAATCCAGCAAGGGTCCACGCACAATGGACGCACTTGCCGCCAACAACAGGCAGTTGGGATTCGAATTTAGGTTTCCTGACGGGAATACACCACCACTGCTCGATCCAGCGACGTTTGGGGAACGCGCAACTTGGCTACTCTTGATTCATCGCAGCAATAAAGAGTTACGAGCGGAACTTTCGCACCCACTAGGCTTCGATAACAACTTGCGAGTGAGTGGTTGGAAGGAACGGCTACTCCTTCCACCTATTGACATTGAACAGCTTGCATCATTTCAGCCAGGGGAACGCAAACAGCCCATTGATATCCCTGTACGCAGAAAGGCATGACCTCGGACGCAGTAAACCCACAACGATTGACGTTGGCTCGCCGACGACGCGGCATGACAATGACAAAGCTTGCTATGCAAGTAGGCATCCAGCCCCGCACAGTTTCTGCGTACGAAAAGGGCGAGTTTGAACCTTCGGGCGACACGCTACGGAAATTGTCAAGACAATTGCGCTTTCCGGTTAGCTTCTTTTTCGGCCCAACCCTGGATTTGCCCAGCAGACGCTCAGTAAGCTTTCGCGCGCTCTCGCGCATGACGGCAGGCGAGCGGGACGCCGCGCTGGGAGCGGGAGCCTTGGCACTTTCTCTCAATGATTGGCTAGATTGCAAGTTCGTCCTCCCCAAGCCGGATATTCCTGAGTTGCAACCCGAAGAGCCTGAGGCGGCTGCGCAGGTAGTTCGCTCCGAATGGGGGTTCGGATACCAGCCTATTCCGAACCTAATTCACCTGCTTGAACTCAAAGGCGTACGTGTATATTCCTTAACACGTGATACACGAAACGTGGATGCGTTTTCGTTTTGGAGAAACGACACTCCCTTCGTGTTTCTAGATCAAAGCAAGTCTGCCGAGCGAATTCGATTTGACGCGGCTCACGAACTCGGCCACCTTGTACTTCACAAGCATGGTGGTCCTATTGGGCAAGACGCAGAAACGCAAGCAAACGCCTTTGCTGCAGCCTTCTTGATGCCTGCTCCAAGCGTTCTCAGCGCCGTGCGTCAAGTGGTGACCCTTTCGCGCCTAATTCTCCTAAAAAAGAATTGGGGGGTTTCGGTTGCGGCCCTCGCTTATCGACTTCATAAGCTTAAGGTTCTTTCGGATTGGCAATACCGCTCAATGTGCATCGAAATGTCACCATATCGGCGCAAAGAACCCGAGCCGATGAGGCATGAAGCATCCCAAGTACTGGCCAAGATGTTTGCCATACTTCGATCCGAGGGACTAACAAAGAGCCACATCGCCAAAGACCTATGCATCAGCAGAGCGGATCTGGAGTCGTTGACGTTTGGAGTAGACGTCACATACGGCATTCGTTCACGTGGGATTATCGGCTCCAGCCACCCAAAACTAACACTCGTGGACTGAGGAGAATAGCTGTGAATGAACGATGGTTACTTCGTTATTCACTATTGGTAGATGTTGCCGTTCCGTGCCACGAGGAGAATTGATGAACAAGAAACGAGTTGTTACGGACCAAATTGGCGCTTCTGAGTAATTGCGAACAATTCAATATCTAGTAAGGCAGGGGAGGAGAAGGAATTTTTCCCCCTTCCCCAAGATGCAGTTTGGCCCATTGCTCGTATGCTTGTCGCGCCTTGATTCCGCAACCTACATCGTAGGAATCGGAGTTCACAATTAAATTGCATTTGTAGAGAATCACGCCCTGAAAAAAGGTTGCTCCCATGATTATTGAAGCACTAGGGCTGTATGCATAGGCGTATCCGTAACTCTTGCATACAACACTATCACCGGAACGAAATTTAACTGACTCCCCATATTCGCAGCCCTCCCAATCGCCGTCAATTTGCTCTTCCTGAATACCTAGCAAAATATACCCATGGAAATCATCTATGAATTGCTGTGTCTCAAAGTCAATTGAAGAAATCCCCGCTGGTGCCATCAAGAACAAGCCAATGACAATCAGGATCGTTGCTTTTTTGGATAACATAAGATTCTCCAACACTTAAGTTCTAGCTGCTGCCAATTGCCCAAAAAAGCGGAACGCCTATAAAACGGAGAGGGTGGGATTCGAACCCACGGACGGCGTAAACCGTCAGAGGTTTTCAAGACCTCCGCATTCGACCACTCTGCCACCTCTCCGATGATGTCCGGGCGACCGCGCGGGAGCATTGGCCTGCACGGGGGATCGTCCGAACGACAGCGCTTGTCCGCTGATCAGGCCGTCAGACGTGAATTGTATCCGCGCCACCCATCTATGGCGGCAGATTCCTTTGAGCGGGGCGCTACGCGCAGAGACCCGCTAAAATATCCGGCGTACGTGCAAATCTGCCGGTGTTTCGATGTCAGGGGCCGCTGTGATCGCTGAGGCCGATTGGGTGACGGCGACCGGTAACCGGCAGTCCCGCACCGCGCAGTTCAGCGACAGGAGAAGCGAAAATGGCGAAGTCCGTTACCTTGCGATTGGGAGAGGACGTGTACACGGAGTTCCGTGAAGCGGCGGCAGGCTCGCCAGCGCAAGGGCCAATTCGTTGGATGAATACCGCATCTTCGAGACCGAGCAATTTCAAGGGATCTGCGCTCTGTCGCCAAAGCGGGTCACAAAGAAGTCGTTGGCAAGTTGCGCCGAACTGTGTACCCACGGCTGCGGGAACACCCGCACTTCGGCCGTGGGCACGAGGTAGGCGGGCCGTTCGGACTGAACGGCGAACAGGTCTTCCTCGAACTTGGGAAGCTGGCCGGTGCCCACCAGCGATTTGGCGTTAATTATGTAAGGCACGTAGGCCTCGGTGTAGCCCTTTCGCAGCTTCGGCAAGATCTTCGAGGGACTGACGACGTTGAGACCGAAGCGCCTCATGGCACTGCTTGCGCTTTCCAGGAGCGTCAAGGTGCGACGGTTATTTTTCGTCTTCGCGGACAGATACCGGCATCCGTGGCGCAAGTATCTGGATGCGTCAAGGATCGGCTTCGGCTCGGGGCCACGCGCGCTTGTGGAAGGGGGCAGGCTCCACCGGACGTACAGAATCTACGTGCCCAAGGACTTTGTGCCAACGGACGAAGATACGGCCAGCATCGATGGATAAGCGCTATGTCGATCAGGTTCGGCTGCTGCTGAGCGTCCTGCCGGATATCGCCACGGAGGACGCGTTTGCGCTTAAGGGTGGCACAGCGATCAACCTGTTCTATAGGGATATGCCGCGCCTCTGCCGAACGCCAACCCACAGCAAGACGCAGTCCCCAATCCACATGAGGCTGAACCTATTCCGCAAACATTTGGCGCGGGAACTCGATCAACTCCCCGACTTCCGCATGCAGAAGATCCAAAGCTACGTCCTAACAACGGCCGTGCTTGCTAGACGCATCGACGAAAGACTCGGAGGGCGCCTCAAGTCCGAGCAGGTTCAGCCTCGCCAAGGCGGCCAGCTTGATTTTCGGCAACTGCTCGGGATGCTGCTCCACTACTGCCGGTTCGAACCGGACATTTACTCAACGACCCTCAGCGATGCCGAGGTGTCACCGGAAGACTTCTATTTTCGCGTCTACTCCGAACAGATTAAGAACATGAGCGAAATCGTTGCCTCCTTCGACGATGCCGTTTGTCTATCGCGAAAATGCGCCAGCACAACCGGCCTGCACCTTAGAGATGTACCGCTGCTAGTGTGCTGTCCCGCAAATAAGTTTACTTAGTCGTTCCACTTTGGCGAGGATGGAATCGGCGGTGGCGGTCCAGACGAACGGGCGGTTCGTGGAGTTGTAATCGTTGACGAAGCGGTCAATCTTGCGGGTGAGTTGTTTGACCGAGGAAAAAGTGCCGCGGCGGATGGCTCGCTGGGTGATGATGCCGAACCAGCGCTCGACCTGATTGAGCCAGGACGCATAGGTCGGCGTGTAATGAATGTGGTATCGGGGCCGCCTCGCCAGCCAGGCTTTCACCTTGGCGTGTTTGTGGGTGGCGTAGTTGTCCACCACCAGATGCACGTCCAGCGTCTTGGGGACGTTGCGGTCGATGTGGCGTAGGAACGCCAGAAACTCCTGATGCCGGTGGCGCGGTTTGCATTGGCTGAGCACTTCACCGGTGGCCACGTCGAGGGCCGCGAACAAGGTGGTGGTTCCATGCCGGACATAGTCGTGGGTGACGCCTTCGACATAGCCCAGTCCCATCGGCAGCATCGGCTGGGTGCGCTCAAGCGCCTGGATCTGGCTTTTTTCGTCGACGCACAGCACCACGGCGTGATCCGGCGGATTCAGATACAGTCCGACGATGTCGCGCACTTTCTCGATGAAGAACGGGTCGTTGGACAGTTTGAAGGTCCGCTGCCGGTGCGGCTGCACGCCGAACAACTCGAACCAGCGCGCCACGGTGCTTTTGGAGACGCCGCAGTGCTCGGACATGGAACGGACCGTCCAGTGGGTCGCATTGGCCGGGGGCGATTGCAGCGCCGCGTTGATGACCTCGGCCACGCGTTCGTCTTCGTGGGTGCGGGGACGTCCCGGGCGCAGTTCGTCGTGCAATCCTTCAAGGCCCTGCGTAAGGAAGCGCCGGCGCCATTTGCCGACGGTGAATTGACTCAGCCGAAGGCGCTTCGCGATGGAGGCGTTCGTCTCGCCTTCGGCGCAGGCCAGAACGATCTGCGCGCGGCGGACGATGCCGTGGGGGAGGGAGCGGGAATGGGCGAGGGTCAGCAACTGGCCTTTGTCGTTTTCGCCGAGGGCGAGGGGGGCGAGGGTTCGGCCGCGGGGCATGAGCGTACTCCGGTCAGTGAAGATGCTCCCTATTATATAATGTATTTATGGGACATTACACTAGATCTGCCGCTTGCGGTTCCCGGCAATGGAGATGCCGGGGTGCCAGGTGGAATTGGCGCCGTGGCCCTGCTGGATGATTCTGGCGTCGATCAGGTAGGCGCCGCCGTCACGATTGGCCCGCCGGGCCCGCTCAAGAGCGCCTGCCATCCCGCCCGGTTCGACCACCGTTTCCGCGTCCACGCCGAAAGCCCTGGAGACTGCAGCGAAATCCATCCAGTGATACGGCAGGCGGTTGTCCAGTTCGGAAACGACAATCGCGTCCTCGGCCAGGTGTTGATCCAATTCCCGGGCCATACGCGCCCAGCTCATAGGCGCCGCGTCCCAGTCTTCTTCAGCCGCCTTGCGCTGATCGGCAAGGCGCCTCGCGAAGTCCTCTTCGGCGGCCGCCATTCTCGGCTCGCGCAGCTTGGCAAGCCGCTCCGACGTTGCCATTCCTTCGATGGCGTCGATCAGGGCCGTGGTGATTTCCCGGACGCCGCCGGCGATGGCGATATCGGTTGGCTGGAAGTTCGCGATGTCTTCATATTCCGTGCGGGCGTGAATGACCGTCGCCTTTCTTGGGGGCGTGGGCGCCAGAATCCCCGGGCTGGGCATTTCCGTCCCCAGGTTCAGGAAAGCGTCGCTGCGGGAAAGCCGAGCGCGGCCAGCGCCTTGCCGGTCCAGCAGCGTCGGCGGATCGCCGTAAGGCTTCTTCCGGTGCAGATCGCTACCGGCGAACTGCTTTAGCGCCTCCCTGAACGGAACGTCCGCCGTCAGGTCTCCATCCGTATGCGCATACCGTTCGCGCAGCCGTTGTAATTTCTGTCCTTGAGCCAGGAAGCTGGTGCCGCGGAGCGCGGTTCAAGCTGCCGAGGTAATCCTGGCGGGTGCAGTCTAAGCGGCGGTTTGCAACGGTCTTACGGATTTGGCGATTTCGCGGCCGGCCTCAATTTCGGCTCGCCGAAGTTCGTAAGATTGCTGCATGTTCAGCCAGAATTGCGGAGTGGTGCCGAACACTCGCGCGAGCCGCAGAGCCGTGTCGGCCGTCACGCTCCGCTGCCCGCGCAAAATTGCCGTGATACGGTTTGCCGGGACCCCCAGCGCTTTCGATAGCGCGTTGGCCGACAGGCCGCGCTCTTCCAGTTCGTCCTTGAGAATCTCGCCTGGATGTATGGGACGCATACCATTCCTCACGTTCATAACTTTGCCCTCTTAGTGGTAATCAACGATTTCAACATCGTGTGGTCCATCTTGTTCCCAGCGAAAACAGATTCGCCATTGCGCATTGATCCTGATGCTATGTTGACCGGTTCTGTCTCCTCTCATCACCTTCAGCCGATTGCCGCGCAAACCTGCAAGATCATTAAGCGACGTTGCCATATGAAGGATGAAAAGGCGGCGTCTGGCCTGATCAGCAAACTGCTGGAAGGCTGAAACACGGCGCCCCTCGAACAGGCGGCGGGTATCGCGGTCCAGGAAGCTGTGGATCACTCGGAAATTATAACGATTTATGGAGTACGTACAACGTCCACCTTCCATTTTGTCTTGTGGTTATGCCAACCCAAAGCAGAAACTAGAAGTGGAGCCCACATTTGCACAGTGTCACAAGGCGCAGTCGATTGGGGTTTCGCCCGGCGCTGGGTATTGGCCCCTTTCTCCGCTATTTGTATCACGCAACGGGCGCCGCCGGCCATCCTTTTGCGCGAAGGCTGGCGCGAAGGCGGAAAAGTCAAAAAGCGCACCCTGGCCAACCTCTCCAAATGGCCGCCTGAGAAAATCGAGAACCTGCGCCGGCTGCTGAAGAACGAATCCCTCGTCAGGCGCGAGGAAGCCTTCGACGTCGAACGCTCCCTGCCCGTCCACAGCTTCCCAACGCTGCTCGCCGATCTGGCCGCCATCGCCAAGAACCGGGTGATCCCGCGCCTGTCCGGCGCCGAGCCGTTCACCGTCCTCGGATGCTGGCCCTCCAGGTTGGCATTCTATGCTCACTATACGGGTGAATTGAGCCGAAATCGGTTTCTTGCCATCTTGCTTCTGCCCACGCTGGTGATCAGTGGCGCACCTCTTCTGTTGGCGATCATCGTGCAGTCAAGTTCTGGCTGGCTTGCGTTTGTATCCATCTTCAACGCGGCGGCGGCATGTGGCGACTTGTTTGGCGCCGGCGTGGTATTGGCGCAAATTCCGTCAACTGCAAAAGTACGCAACCAAGGATGGACTACGTACTGGAAAAAGGCGATCTTCCCGTGCGGACGTTGGGCTAGCAGTCTGTCGGACTTTGTTGTTCAAGTCTGTTAGTTTGTAGGCCATGGAGAATTTTATTGCATCGGATCCCCGGCAGCCTTTGCTACTGCCGGTGGGCTTGGTGAGTGTGGACAGGACCAAGGTGGACGCCAACGCGAGCAAGCGGCGCAGCGTGCGTTATGACCGGGCCAAGGCTTTGGTCAAGCGGTTGGAAGGGGACATTGCCGATTTGCTTAAGGAGGCTGAGCAGGCCATTGCCAAGGGCGGTGTGGATCGTCAGTCGCTGCCGGAGGCGTTAGCGCGCCGCGAGAAGCTCAAAGCGCATTTGGACGCGGCGTGATATCGGCTGGAATCGCAGGCCAAAGCGCGTGCCAAGCGGGAGCGTGCGTCGTATGAGCGCAAGGTGGCGGCGCGTGAGGCGCGCAGTGGGCGGCGTAAGGGCAAGAACATCCAGCCGCCGAAGGAGACTCCGGGGGGCAAGGAGCAGACCAATTTAACGGATCCGGACAGTGCTTTGACGCGCAAGAACAAGCATTCGGCGTATCACCAGAGTTATAACGCGCAATGCGTGGTGGATGCCATGGGCAGTCAGTTGATTGTGGGGAGTCGGGTGAGCCGTTGCGCCAGTGACCACAACGAGTTGGTTCCCGATACGGAGTCGATCCCGGCCGCGTTGGGTTCACCGCAGACGGTGGTGGCGGACAACGGGTATGCGAATGAGAAGCAGGTGAGGACCCTGGAGGGTCAAGAGGTTGCGGGGCCGGCGCCTGGAGGTACTGGTGTCGGTGGGGGCTGAGGATCGCCGTCGGCGCTACGACTTTCGTCCGCCGCTGGCGCCGAAGCAGAAAGCCAAGACCCACAATCCTTGGGTAGAGGCGATGCGGGCGAAGCTTGCCAGTGACGAGGACCGCGCCAAGTATCGGCTGCGGCAGGATAGAGTTCGCTGTGTATACCTCATCCGAGAAGCTGAGGGTGAATTGCCGGCGCGCGATACCAGCTGTCCCTCCCTTGGTGGTGCTACGAAAGGATCAGGCGCTTAGCAGGGTCAGAAATTCGCTGACACGCTGGCCGCGATCTCAGCAGCGTCCCTTGCCTTGCGCTCCTCTAGGGCTTGAGCCGCTTGTGCCTCGCTGGCCTCTTGAACAGCCTGCTCATCGCGCGCTCGCTGAAGAATCTGGGTCAATCGCTGTAGTGCTTCGCGTTCCTCTGCGTCCCTATTGAGCGTCGCAGAACGCCTTGTTTCGGCTGCTGTGGGCACCTCTCGCGCTTGACCACCCATCGCGTCGGTCGCGTCTTTGCCGAACAACATGCCGACCAATGCTCCGATAGCAGCTCCGGCCACCACGGACTCCACCATTCTGTCTTCGCTACCTATATTGATGAGGACCCGCTGTTGCGTGCTGAGGTTTAGTCCGGCCGCCACTTGGACCGCTGGCTCATCGCGGTTGGCTGCGACTGCTGCCCCTAAGGCCGCACCCGCTGCTGCGCCCACCAGTACATTGCCCATACCTACATTGCCCATACTTTCGCATCCGTTTATGGCGATGACGCCAGCTAACAAGGCAGCCAGCTTCGCTCCTATTGGAGCGTGGTTTCCGTGTTCCATTCCGTGCACCCTAAATCCAATTCAATCCCAGTCTACCCGTGGCTTGACCTGGACTTGCCCCCCAAAAACTAGGGAAGGTCTGAATAACGGCCTACATGGGCCGTGATGCGGTTAGCGCCCTCGCCGTTTGCGGTGAGATCCCGGTATTGGCGCCGATTCGACGTAAAAACGGGGGTTTGCGGGGCGTTCCCGACGCCCGCTGCGGTTTCCACAGACACCAACCCCATGTCAGGCGGCCGCATAGCGGCCCGCGATGAGAAGATTGGTGAAGCCAAGCAGCATCGCGATGCGCTGCGTGTTCTTCGCCAAGCCCCGGTAGCGCACCTTGGAATAGCCGAAGTGGCGCTTCACATACAGGAACGGGTGCTCCACCTTCGCCCGAATCGACGCTTTGCGCTTCTCAGCCGCTTCCTCGGCACTCGCCTTGTCGAGCCGCCGGCGCCGGCCCGGCCTCATGGCCACCTGCCAGTCCACTTCCCGACCCTGGTGCTCCGGACGCTTGTGCACGCCCTGGTAGCCGGCGTCGCCCCGCACCTCGGATTCGCCGCCGTGCAATACCAAGTGCGCGTGCGTCACGTCCGCGCCGTTCGCCGCCGTCGTCGCCAACCCGTGGGTCAGACCCGACTCCGAGTCCACACCGATGTGCGCCTTCATCCCGAAGTACCAACGGTTGCCCTTCTTCGTGGGGTGCATTTCCGGGTCCCGCTCACCCTTCTTGTTGTTCGTCGACGAGGGCGCGTCAATGAGGCTCGCGTCCACGATCGTGCCCGTCTTGAGCCGGTGACCTTGCGACGCCAGGTGCGCGTTGATCTCCCCGAACAACCCCTCCCCCAGACCGTGACGCTCCAGCAGATGCCGAAAGTTCAGGATCGTCGTCTCGTCCGGCAGCGCGCCCGTCAGCCGCAACCCCGCAAAGCGACGCACCGACTCCACCTCATACAACAGGTCCTCCATCCCCGGATCGCTCAGAGCCTGCCCCCGCGCAAGCGGGGGTTGTAGAACAACTGCACGCAGTGAACTCGAAGCATCGTTCCCAGCGGATACGGCCGCCGACCCCGTCCCGCCTTCGGATAAAACGGCTCGATGCGCCGCTCCAGCCGCTCCCAGGGAATCAGCCGGTCCATCTTCGCCAGAAACTTCTCGCGGCGCGTGCGCCGCTTCTTCAAATCATGCTCCAACTCCAAAAACGTCGCCTGTCCCATCTCAACAACCTCACCGCCCAAACCATACCGCTATTATCCCAGAAAGGACTTGATCAGACCTTCCCTAGCGCCGCTGCCGATTGGTCGGGATGGGTGATTTGCACCAGTTCCACCTTCTCGAATTGGTGCTGGCGCAACATTCCGCGCGTGTCTTTGCCGTAGGAGCCGGCTTCGGAGCGGAAACAGGGGGTGTGCGCGGTGAATTTCAGTGGTAGTTCGGCTTCGTCCACGATTTGACTGGCCACCAGGTTGGTCAGGGGCACTTCGGCTGTGGGCACAAGGTAGGACGGCCGTTCGGACTGAACGGCGAACAGGTCTTCCTCGAATTTGGGGAGCTGGCCGGGGCCCACCAGCGAATTGGCGTTAATGATGTAAGGCACGTAGGCCTCGGTGTAGCCCTTTCGCAGCCTCGGCAAGATCTTCGAGGGACTGGCGAGGTTGAGACCGAAGCGCCTCATGGCACTGCTTGCGATTTCCAGGAGCGTCAAGGTGCGACGGTTATTTTTCGTCTTCGCGGACAGATACCGGCATCCGTGGCGCAAGTATCTGGATGCGTCCAGGATCGGCTTCGGCTCGGGGCCACGCGCGCTTGTGGAAGGGGGCAGGCTCCACCGGACGTACAGAATCTACGTGCCCAAGGACTTTGTGCCAACGGACGGAGACACGGCCAGCATCGATGGATAAGCGCTATGTCGATCAGGTTCGGCTGCTGCTGAGCGTCCTGCCGGATATCGCCACTTCGATGTCAAACTTCTGTATGAGAACGAAGGTCTGCCCGACGAACTGTTCCGCGTGTTCATGGTCTATGTGGCAAGCTCAGGCCGACCAATGCATGAGCTGCTCGCGCCGAACGCTCGCATTAACCACGAAAAATACCAGTTGGATCTTCCAGCGGTCCGGTGGAAGCTGCTCAATCTGGAAAGGCTGAAGAAACACAATCCCAAAAAACATGCAGAACAACGAGACGCGCTAGAAGATTTGTTGCACTGATATATACGCCAAATAAGATCATGAGCGCGACAACAAAGACTTGTGCCGAGGCCTCGGCGGGACGCGAGTAGTATCAATCTCGCTGGCCGGGCTTTATTTGGGCACACGGTGTCCTTCATTGCTGGGACAGCAAGAAAGTCAGCAATTTCGGGAAGAGAAAGCCGATTAGAGGACTTTTACCAGCGCCGGTGACAACCTCCGGGGAATAACGCTTCGCTTGGTTCATGCTCCAATCCTCTCAATATCCGGAGCCTCCGATAAACCCGGGTCGATTCACTCCGGCCCCCACGCTGTTGGCGGAGAGCCTAACAGCACTGAATCTCTGACCCGCCTGGTTCAGCTGGGATACATCTGGGGTGACGCTGCTGAGGGCTATCTTTCCGGCATTCCCAGCTTAATGGACTACGTTGAATCCCGTGCCAACGGAATGCGCAATACACTCGGCGGGATCATGGGCCCGGGCGTCTAAACCCCCAACTATTAGCCCAACGTAGGCGCAGTGTTGAGGGAATATGAGAAGGGGGCCGGAGGTTTTCCTTTCGCCATCTTACTTGAGTCAGTTGTTACCAGCATATCAAATAGTTAGGGTTGATCCTGCAGCAAAAAAGTAAGCGGCTAGATCAATTTCATTCAATCAGATCACGTGCAAATCCAACAAAACGGTCCCTGTCTTCTCCCTCCAATCTGGCGCTAACCTCAATCTTGTACGCCTTGTCTCCATCGTATGCGGTAATAACGGTACTCCAAACATCTCCCGTGTAGCTTACAACCGACACTGACGCCGGATGTCCAGCTATTTCTAGATTAGGCCCAAGTTGATACACTTTTGAAACTGCACTTTCTTCTACAAGTAATGCGCCGCCAAAAGATGATTCAGAGAAAATACGGAAGGTGCTCCTTGAACCGGGAAACACGTAGTTGCGAGAATGGCGTAAGACCGCATAATTCGGAACTGGCCTCAGTTTCTGCATTTGGGTTGGGTAATCACGCTCAAATTCTTCCAGCAGAAATACCCCCGGCTCTTTAATCGATACCATGCCACCTCGCTCAGTATCTGCGTAATGATCCGTTGCTTCTATGTTGCGCATAAGGTCTTGCGCTATTCCCAATAGTTCAATCACTTCCGGAGTTGGCCTGGAATCGGTGAAATACCCACGCAACTTAGCCTCCTCGTGACTCTTCCGGTCTTCTTCAAAAAACACGACTTCTTGATGATCACGTAACGCCTCAATGAGAAACGTGGCAATTGCAGCCTTTGTTTCTGGTGCCGCAGTGTGCATGCTTCTAGCCAGCGCGTAAGGCTTTCCAAGCAAATGCACCCGATCCGCCAAAGCTAGTTGCTCCTCAGGTTCCAGAGCCCCGAGTACTTCCCATTCGGAATAACGATCATTTGGTCTAGTCTCAACTGAGTTATCCGCGACGAACTTGCCATTGGAGAGAGAAAATCCAGCAATTCTGATGTTATCTTGCAGCAAACTGCGTGTTTCCGGTGGCAACAGGGGATATTTCTCGCCAAGCATTTTGCGAAATTCATCTTGGATTCGCGGTGAAGAGCGATGCTTCAAGAGCCAAGGAGCGTAATCTTCGTAGAGAAGGCTATAAAGCACACCTGTTAATGGCATGACGTCCCTCACTTCTGGAGGAACTAAAGGCAAACCGTCCATGACCGCTTGGACTTGAGTTGACAAAGGCTCTGCGTGTAAGTCGACCTTACTCAGATATTCGCTCAGCTTTGGATTATTCCAGTGTTCTTTCATCGCTTCTTGCATGCTTGGCTTCTGCCATTCTTTGAGCAACTGCCAAACCAACTTTGGTTCGAAAACCAAGTGTTGCTGTTCTTTAAGCAAACTCGGCTCATCTTCAAGCCAGGACAGGTCGTCCGATCGGCCATCAGCCAGACACCCATCGGAGAACGTCAAGCAGGCAATGGCAATGATTAATGATGGCCACAAGCCTGCTTCTCTTTTCTCTAGTACGCTAGTCTTCATTAGGTTGGTTTCTCATTAGTCAAGGTCGGACCAATTGCAGTCCGTTGCGTAAGTATGGATTTTCCGTACTTGGTTGGGAGACGCTTTCTCGTAGTGTGTGCCCACCTGACCGTTCCCCTCGACCCGAGCCACCCTTGATGTGGGTAGACCGTCACAATCACCAGGCCCGAGTTTCATTCTCTACCTCATTGTTTTGCTGCACAGGCACGCTATTGGCAGCAGTGTCTCTGAATTCCTTTCTCTTCACTCTCTTACCGATCGCTGAAGAATCGCCATTTTTGCCCCAAAATTAGGAACGCCTATTACGGAGAGGGTGGGATTCGAACCCACGGACGGCGTAAACCGTCAGAGGTTTTCAAGACCTCCGCATTCGACCACTCTGCCACCTCTCCGATGATTGAGGGATCAGATCAGGCTGAGATTCTATCCGCGCCGCCCATCCAGGGGCGTAGGGCTTCGGGAATGACGATGCTGCCGTCGGGCTGCTGGTAGTTTTCGAGCACGGCGATCAGGGCGCGGCCGGCGGCTACGCCGGAGCCGTTCAGCGTGTGTAGGAAGCCGCGTGAGTCCTTGCCGCGCCAGCGGGCGCTCATGCGCCGGGCCTGGAAGTCCCTGCAGTTGCTGCAGGAGGAGATTTCGCGGTAGCGGTTCTGTCCGGGCAGCCAGACTTCGAGATCGTAGGTCATGGCGGATGCGAAGCCGGTATCGCCGGCGCAAAGGACGACCCTGCGATAGGGCAACTCCAGCCGCTCCAGCACGGCTTCGGCGTGCCCGGTAAGTTCCTCAAGCGCTGCGGCTGATTGGTCGGGATGGGTGATTTGCACCAGTTCCACCTTTTCGAACTGGTGCTGGCGCAACATTCCGCGCGTGTCTTTGCCGTAGGAGCCGGCTTCGGAGCGGAAACAAGGTGTGTGTGCGGTGAATTTCAGCGGCAATTTGGCTATGTCCACGATTTGACCGGCCACCAGGTTGGTCAGTGGAACTTCGGCTGTGGGCACGAGGTAGGACGGCCGTTCGGACTGAACGGCGAACAGGTCTTCCTCGAACTTGGGGAGTTGGCCGGTGCCTACCAGCGACTTGGCGTTGACGATGTAAGGCACGTAGGCCTCGGTGTAGCCGTGCTCGTTGAGGTGCATATCCAGCATGAACTGGATCAGGGCGCGATGCAGCCGCGCCAGATCGCCCAGCAGTACGGTGTAGCGGGCGCCGGCTACGCGTGCGGCGGCGGCGAAGTCCATCTGCCCCAGCGCTTCGCCGAGGGCCACATGATCAAGAACAGCATCGCCCGCTGCACGCGGTTTGCCCCAGGCCTTAATCTCGTGATTGGCGCTTTCGTCGGCGCCGTCTGGGACGGCCTCGTCGAGCAGATTGGGCAGGCCCAGTTCAATCTCCCGCAAGTCCTCCTGGACCGTCTTGAGTTCGTTTTCGGCCTGGGGCAGTCCTTGCGCAGCTTCGGCTACCTGGTTCTTGAGCGGCTGGACGTCCGCGCCCTGCCGTGCGGCGGCGCCGATCTGCTTGGAAAGACGGTTGCGTTCCGCGCGCAGTTTTTCCGAATGTACTTGAAGCGTCTTGCGCTTCGCGTCCAGTTCCCGGTAGGCAGCCACATCGAAGGGCGCCCCTCGCCGGGTCAGACCGCTCGCCACGGCCTCGGGCTGCTCGCGCAATAACTTGGGATCGATCACGATTCCACGGCCTCGAATATATCTACGCCGGGTGGTATCTCGGGATCGAACAGCTTGTCGTCGAGCTTGCTCTTGAGGTCCAGGCGAAAAAGCTGCATTTGCACACGGCTGCCAAGCTCGTCGGAATACTCGATGATCGCGGGCGCTTTGTCCCGCAAAGCCAGGCGCAGGTCCCCCTCCTCCGCAGTCGTGGTGGCCAGGTCAAACCATTGCAGGCCGTCCTCGAATTCGGCCACGTTTACCCGGTAGTTCTCCAGGACCGAGGCGTCTCCGGCCAACAGCGCGGCAGCTGATTCTCTGAGCCGAGTGGATTGTTTCCACACGGTGACCTGTTCCAGTTCCGGGTCGAACATCGAAAGGCTTTCTCCGTCCGCCCAGATCATCACTTCGTCCGGCTCGAGGTAGTCGATGCGAAAGCGGCCGGGGCGGGAGAGGTAGAGGCGCCCGGTGCTCTGGCGGCGAAACCCTCCTTCTACATCGAATTCGAGTTGCGTGAAGTCGGCTTGCAGGTGCTGGATCTCGAAGAAGAATTGTTGCAGAAGGGTGCTGGCGTCGGGTTGTTGCGCGGTGGGGGAAGTGTCGGGTGGGGGGTTCTGTGCCAGGGTTAGGGTTGTGGGGAGCAGGAAGGCTAGTGCTAGCCATTTTCGGGTGTGGGGTGGTTTTGGGGTTCGAGGGCTGGAAGCCCTCGTTCCCAGGGGGGGTGGGCATTGGTGAGGGCTGGAAGTCCTCTTTCCCAGGGGGGGTGGGTGTTGGTGAGGGCTGGAAGCCTTCTTTCCCAGGGGGGGTGGGTATTGGTGAGGGCTGGAAGTCCTCTTTCCCAGGGAGGGTGGGAGCCGTGTGGAGGGGTGCATTATTCTGGGCCGCCGATTGTGACGCGGCGTTCGCCGCGGCCGTCTGGTTCGGAGACTACGCCGGCGCGTTCGAGTTCTTCGATTAGGCGGGCGGCGCGGTTGTAGCCTACGCGGAGGCGCCGCTGTACGTAGGAGATTGATGCCCGGCCGGTTTCGGTGACGATTTCCCGGGCCTGGGAGTAGAGTTCGTCTACCTCGCCGCCGTCTGCGGCGGCGCCGTCGGCCTCGTCTGTTTCCACGGGGCCGAGGGTGACTTGTTCGTCGTAGCTGGGACCGCCGGTGCGTTTCAGGGCGGCGACCACTTTCAGCACTTCCCCGTCGTCCACGAATGCGCCGTGGACCCGGGTCAGGTTACTGGAACCCGACGCCAGGTAGAGCATGTCCCCCTTGCCGAGCAGAGTTTCGGCGCCCATCTGGTCCAGGATGGTGCGCGAATCGACCTGCGCTGAAACGCGAAACGCGATCCGCGCCGGAATATTGGCCTTGATGAGGCCGGTAATCACGTCCACTGAGGGACGTTGGGTGGCCACGATCAGGTGCAGTCCCGCAGCCCGTGCCTTCTGAGTAAGGCGCGCGATCAGGTGTTCGAGCTTCTTGCCGACCACCATCATCAGGTCGGCCAGCTCATCGATCACCACCACGATGCGCGGCAGCGGCTCCAGCACCGGCCCCTGTTCGTCCTCGTCGTTCTCCGGCGGTCCGCATAACGGCGCGCCGGCGTCACGGGCCACCTGCAAGCGGTTGTTGTAGCCCTCTACGCTGCGCGTCTTGACCCAGGACATCAAGCGGTAGCGGCGGTCCATCTCGGCTACGCACCAACGTAAAGCGTTGGCGGCCTGGGTAACGTCGGTGACCACCGGGCACAGAAGGTGTGGAATGCCCTCATAGACAGACAGCTCCAGCATCTTGGGATCGATCATGATCAGGCGCACCGTTTCGGGCGTTGACTTGTAGAGCAGGCTCAAGACCATCGCGTTGATCGCCACCGATTTGCCTGAGCCGGTGGCGCCGGCCACCAGCAGGTGCGGCATCTTGAGCAGGTCGGCCACCACCGGATCGCCGGCGATGTCCTTGCCCAGGCCCAGCGTCAGCATCGATTGGGCATTGGCATAGATACGCGACCGAAGAATCTCCCCCAGCGTGACCAGCATCCGCTCGTTGTTGGCTATTTCAAGCCCGACTGTTGACTTGCCCGGCATGGATTCGACCACCCGCACGCTATGCGCCATCAGTGAGCGCGACAAATCTCGCGCAAGGCTGGTAATCCGGCTGGCGCGGATGCCCGCGGCCGGCTGCACTTCAAACAGCGTCACGACGGGCCCGGGCGATACTGCGACTACCGTCACACCCACGCCGAACTCCTGGAGTTTCTCCTCCAGCCGCTTGGCCTGGGCGCGCAGATAGTCCTGCGACTGCGTCGAAGCGTCGGGCGGGGGGTCCGAAAGCAGGCTGAGCGAGGGCAGACGAACGCCGGAAGGAAGTTCCACCTCCGCGCTCTCGCGTTCCTGTCGCGCGCGCCGGGCCTGCCCGGCGGCGGGACTCTTCCTGGCGGGCCGAGTGATTTTCGCGCGCCGTCGAGTGGTTGGCCTGCGGTAATCGTCCGCGCCAAACCGCGACATCAGCGCTCTGATTCCCGCGCACAGGCTCCGCCACAACAGCGCGAAGCCTCGCATGGTCAAACGCCCGGTGACTTCCGCCAGCCGCACCCAGGAAAGGCTGGTAACCAGCGTAACGCCGGTCATCCAAAGGGCCAGCAAGACCACGACGGAGCCCATGCTGTCCAGAACAGGATTCAGTGCGTCCGTGAGCCAGGTTCCGACGATGCCGCCGCCAAGATCCGCGCGGGCCGACAACTCCAGCAGGCCGCAGCCGCAAACCACCACCAGCACCAGGCCACCGGCGCGTACCCCGGCGTCGGGCCAGGACCAATCTTCGCGAGCCCTTGCAGGGGCCAGGTACCAGGCGCTGAAACCGATTATGGCCGCCGGAAAGAGATAGGACGCCTGCCCGGCCAGGTCGAACGCGAAGTTGGCAAACCAAGTGCCGGCCGAGCCAACCAGGTTGCCGCCTGGAAGTCCGGCTGACGCGGCTTCCGGCACATTGCTGAGCAAGGCTGCGAACATCAGCAGGCCCAGGCCCAGGCTAAGCCACAGGCCACCCTCGCGCAGCGCGCGCTCCACCCAGGTTCGTTCCTTGCGTTTCACGTCGCGCCTAATGTTATTCGGGTGTCCGCCGAATACAAACCCGGATAAACTTGCGCGCATGTCGAATTCCATCTCCCGACTCCTGATTCTGGGTTCCGGGCCAGCCGGCTATTCCGCCGCGGTTTACGGGGCGCGCGCCAACATGACTCCGGTGCTGATCACCGGCAGCGAGCCCGGCGGGCAGCTGATGACCACCACCGACGTCGACAACTGGCCCGGGGGAGCGGAAGGGCTGCTGGGGCCGCAGCTCATGGAAGAGTTGCGTCAGCACGCCGAACGCCTGGGCACCGAGGTGATATACGACCATATCGAGGAGGTGGACCTGTCCCGCCGGCCATTCAGGCTTAAAGGGGGGCTGGACGAATATCGGAGCGAATCGCTGATCATCGCAACCGGCGCCACGGCGCGCTACCTGGGCCTTGACAGCGAACAGCATTACCGCGGCAAGGGTGTGTCGGCGTGTGCCACTTGCGACGGCTTCTTCTTCAAGGGCCGGCCGGTGGCGGTGGTCGGCGGCGGCAACGCGGCCGTCGAGGAGGCGCTCTACCTGTCCAATATCTGCTCAAGCGTTACCCTGGTGCACAGGCGCGATGCGCTGCGCGCAGAAAAGATGATGCAGCAGCAGCTTATGGAACGGGCCGGGCCGGACGGGCTGATCTCGATCGCATGGGACCGGGTGGTGGAAGAAGTCCTGGGCGACGGCAACCAGGTAACGGCCCTCAAGATCAAGAGCACGCTGGAAGACGGCGTATTCGAGGAAATCAAGGTGGACGGCGTGTTCATCGCCATCGGCCATGACCCCACTACGGAATTGTTCGTGGACTCGCTGCAGCACAATGGCGGCTATCTGACCGTGCGCGGCGGCGACGCGGGGGGCGCCACGGCCACCAGCGTGCCCGGCGTCTTCGCTGCGGGTGACGTTGCCGATTCAGTCTACCGCCAGGCCATCACATCGGCGGGCACGGGCTGCATGGCGGCGCTGGACGCGGAGAAGTTCTGCGACGCCAACCCGCTCTAACCTGGGAAAGAGGGCTTCCAGCCCTCCTCTGGGAGAGAGGGCTTCCCGCTCTAACCTGGGAAAGAGGGCTTCCAGCCCTCGGAGGACAGGATGTCCTCCCTCCCAGGCTCTCCCTCCCAGGCTCTCCCTCCCAGGCTCTCCCTCCCAGGCTCTCCCTCCCAGGCCCTCGTTCCCAGGGTTCTCTCGACGCGAGTTAGGCGCTACTCTTTAGCCCATGCGGATACGGGTGCTTGACAGGATCGAAGAGGTCTCGGCCGGCGATTGGAATGCCTTGGCCGGCGGCCGGCACCCGTTCCTGCGCCACGAGTTCCTCCACGCTCTGGAGGCCTCAGGATGCGCCGCTCCGAAAACCGGTTGGCAACCCTGCCATCTCTTGTTGCTGAACAGCAAGGACAAGCCCACCGGCGCCATGCCCCTTTACCTCAAGAGTCATTCAAGGGGCGAGTTCGTGTTCGACTGGGCGTGGGCGGCCGCCTACCAGCGGGCCGGCTACGATTACTACCCCAAGTTGCTCAACGCGGTGCCCTTCACGCCGGTGACCGGACCACGCTTTCTTGGCAAGGGCTCTGCCGAGCATCTGGCAGAGACACGGTCCATGTTGCTGGCCGGCGCCGTGGAACTCGCCGAGCGCCTGGAAGCCAGTTCGATGCATTGCCTGTTCCCCTCCGCGCAAGACGCCGAATGGATGGAGGAGAAGGGGATGATGCTGCGCACGGATTGCCAGTTTCACTGGAAAGACGATGGCTACAAGGACTTCTCGGATTTCCTGGCGACCTTCAGTTCAGCCAAGCGCAAAAAGGTCAATCGCGAACGGCGGCGGGTGCGGGAAGCCGGAATTCGATTTGCAACACTCCACGGCGGCGACCTGACGCCGGAACTCTGGGAGAGCCTCTATCCCCTGTATGCGGCAAGCTATCTGAAACGAGGACAGTACCCGTACCTGAACCACGATTTCTTCGAACGCGTGGCGCGCGACCTGCCCGAGTCGCTGGTGATCTTCCTGGCGCGTCTCGAAGGTGAGGCGGTCGCCCTGGCGATTTGCTTCCGCAGCGATAACGCCTTGTACGGGCGCTACTGGGGCAGCACGGGGTATTATCACAGCCTGCACTTCGAGACCTGCTACTACCAGGGGATCGAGTACTGCATCCGCGAAGGCCTAAAAGTCTTCGACCCCGGCGTTCAGGGGGAACACAAACTGGCGCGCGGATTCAGCCCTGAAACGTCATACTCGACGCACTGGGTACGCCACGCCGGATTCGCCGACGCGCTGACCGGCTTCCTCTCCGATGAACGCAAACAGGTTGCGCGCTACGCCGAAATCGCCGGCGAGCACACGCCCTTCAAGCAGGCGGGCTAGGGAAGAAAGCGCCGGGCGGCCCCGGCGCCCCGGTGTTACTCAGTAATGCCTTGACGGCTTACCAGCGTTACGAATCGCCCCGGATGCTCTTGATCCCTTCGACCACGATGAGATACAAGCCCGCGGCGCCGAGCACGGAGGACACCACATTGACGCCCATAAACGAGACCAACTCTAGCCCGAGCATTTGGCCGCCGCAGACGGCTCCGGCATAGCAAAGGGCGATCCGGGCAAGCAATGTCCAGATATCGCCTTCACGCGTCACCACCTTGAGCGCCTTCGACATCACCAGCGCCACAACTACGGCGATGACCAGGTTGAAGATTGCCGCACTTTCCATAAGTCCTTCTCCTAAAGAAATAAGCTGGACTCGTGATCATACTTCCTGTGCCTGGATGGGCTCAGGCTGCGCGTTTCAGGAAGATTAAAAACCTTCTTTTACAGGAGGATAACGCGAATACTTAATACGTACTACAAGCACGCTGACAGCAGCAAACCTGTTGCGACCCGGACCCGCCGAAGCGGGCTGGCCTATGGGGCCGGGGTAAGGGTGTTGATGTAGGCGGTTACGTTGGTGATTGCTGCCGGCGTGGGCAGAACCATAGCCATGGGCCGCATCTGTGTGTCAAAGATATTGGCCGGATTGCTGCCGCGAATTCCCGAGATGTAGTTCTCCAACTGCCGCACGGTGTACCAGTCATGCTGCCCTGCTACGGCCGGCGCGTTGAGCAACTGGTTGCCCTCGCCGTTCACTCCGTGGCAGGCAATGCAAGTGGCGTAGCCGGTGGTGCCGGCAGTGACGTCGCCTTCGATAGTCGCGGCCGGCATCGGCGGTGACAGGGAGCTTACGTAGGCGGCCAGGTCTTCAACGGCCTGATCGTCGGCCAGCGTCAGGGAGATGGCCCGCATTAACGGCCCGTAAACGTCGGCCGAAGGCTGGCTGCAGTCGCCACCGGCGGGCAGCGTGCCGTCGAAATGGCTTGCCAATTCACTCTCGATGTCGGCATACGAGGGAGACTGCGCCTTGGCCCTTTCCAGGGTTCCGGCCACATCGGCCACGCCGCAGTTGTCCTTGGCGCGCAGGCCAGCGCGGAAATTCTTCAATGTGGTGATCACGTACCAGTCTTCCTGGCCGCCGATGCTGGGGGCGCCGTACTTCTCGAAGCCCTCGCCGTTCTCACCGTGGCACACGGTGCATACTTCAAATTCGGCCTGTCCGCGGGTGGCGTCACCGGCGGCCTGGGCGGTTCCCGCCGCGACCATGGCGGCGGCACTGATTACTAAATAGCCAATACGCTTCATTCTGTTCCTCTACTTCACTGGCAAACCGGCGCGAACGGTATCTGTTTCCACTGGCCGACACAAGAGTCGCACGCTATCGACCTGCCTATTTTATGCGGTTTCGTAGTGTGCTGCCCGCAAATTACCCGCAGATTAACGAGGGTATTTGAGCGACAGCACACTGGGTACACTGCGCATATGGAGAGCACACTTTTTTTCTGCCACCGGGCCGGTTCCGATAAGTCCGGCCAACTCGAAATCGGCGGCATATTCGACGAACTGCGCGCACCTTCGTTTCCGGCGCGCCAGCCGCGCATGCGCCTCTCCGGCCTGCTGAGCTGGAATGAGGGCGAACGCGGGCGCGTGCCGTTTCTCATTGAACTGCTGGATCCCGGCGACAAGGTGATCTTTACCGTCCAGGGATTCAGCGAAGTGGAAGAAACGCCGGGATCCGCAGCCCCGCCCCGAACGCAACTCAATTTGCCGCTGGAAGACGTGACCTTTCCGGAGCCGGGCCGCTACCGCGTTCGTCTGGACGTTGACGGCGCGCACAGCTACGGACCCTCGCTATACCTGGGCAAAGCGCCGGACAGCCCGGTCGGTTGAGCGGCATACCCTTCATCGACGCGCCGACTGTGCGCCGCGTTCTTGGCATGGACGCGTGCATTGACTTGATGGGGGATACGCAGAGTGCGATTTCGCGCGGCGAGATAACACTGCCGTTGCGGTCCTTTGTGCCGGTTGCCGACGGCCGGGGCGCCCTGGGTCTGATGCCCGGCGAAATTCCGTCCGCCTTCGGCGCCAAACTGATAAGCCTGTACCCCGACAATCCAAGCCGCGACCTGCCGGCAATACAAGGCTGCATCGTGCTGTTCGACCGGGATACAGGTACGCCGGGCGCCGTGATCGATGGCGCTTCAATCACTGCCATACGCACCGCCGCCGCCAGCGGAGCCGCCACCCGCGAGCTGGCCCGCCCGGATTCCCGGGTCCTGGCGCTGCTGGGCTACGGCGTGCAGGCCGAGACCCACCTTGAGGCGATGTGTTGCGTGCGGCCCGTGTGTGAAGTGCGCGTGTGGGGGCCGAGTATTGAAACAGCCAGGCGCTTTGCCGGCCGCCATGCGGGCAACCAGCTGACCGTTGTCGCCGTTGATACGGCCCGTGAAGCGCTACGCGGCGCGGATATCGTCTGTGCCGTGAGCAGCGCCACGGAGCCCATTATCGAAGGCCGTTGGCTGGCGCCGGGCTGTCACGTCAACCTGGTTGGCTCGCATACTCCCAAGACACGCGAAGCGAACGGGGAGACGCTGGGCCGTGCGCGGGTGTTCACCGAGATAACCAGCTTCGCCATGCAGGAAGCCGGCGACATCCTGCTCGCAATAGAGGAAGGACGGATGTCGGAAAACGACCTCTGCGGTGAAATCGGCGCCGTGATCGACGGACGGATCGACGGACGGCGTGATGAACGCGAAATCACGCTCTACGTGAGCCTGGGCAACACCGCCCAGGACCTGGCGGCGGCGCAATTCGTCTACGAAGCGCTCAGGTAGCTGCTGAGAAGGACGCTGGGAAAGAGGGCATCCTGCCCTCCCCTGGGGGCGAGGGCTTCCAGCCCTCGCTGGAGGGCAAGATGCCCTCCTTCCCAGGAAGATGCCCTCGCTCCCAGGAGGATGCGCTCGCTCCCGGGGGTTAGTCGCGCTGCTCGGTGAATTTGAACGTGGCGATGTACGCGATCACGTCCTTTTGCTTCTGCTCGGTATCCAGCAACTGAGCCATGTAGCGCATCTGGGTGCCGAAAATGTCGTCGCGCTCCCAGCCGCGGGCGCCGCTCAAGAAGTCCTTCAACTGCCGCAGCAGATACCAGTCGTGCTGGTTGGAGAGCCGCGGCGCACCCAGGACGGTCGAGCCTTCGCCATTCTCGCCATGGCAGGCAATGCAAGTGGCCTCATAGACCTTGCGTCCTTCTTCCGGATCGCCATTCACCGTAGTGGGCAGCGACTCGGGCGGCGCCATGGACTGCATATAGGCCGCCATATCGATAATCGACTGTTCATCCGGAACCTGCGCGATCGCCATGTTTTTCATCTGGAAACCGTAAATGTCTTCAGCCGGGCTCAAATACCCGCGCAGGTTGGCTCGGTAATTTTGAAGCTGCCGCTCGACATACCAGGAGTCCTGCTTGCCGGCGGCAGGCGTATTCAAGAGGGAGTTGCCCTCGCCTTCCTGACCGTGGCAGGTGCCACAGAAGAAATACAACTGCTTGCCGCGCTCAAGGTCCGGCTCGGCCCCGAAAGATTGCAGCGGGGCGGTCCACGCCAAAAGGCACAGCACTAAGACTCTTTTCATGGTTCGAAACTTGATTCCCGCCACTTTCAGCGACAGGCGCGAACTGTACCAAATGCGGCGCGCTGTGCAAAGGTGTCAGCTTCAACAAAAAGGCGGTGTAACGCTGCCTATTCCTCGTTTTCCTTGCCACTGTGCCGGTCGAACCATTCCAGCACCGCGCTGACCTTGGCCGCCAACTGGCTGGGCCGCGCGGCGATGCTGTGCGAAGCGCCCGGAATCCGCACCAGCGCGGTTTCCACGCCTTGCAGCTTGAGCGCCTGGTAGTACTGCTCCGACTCCCACATGGGGGTTCGCCAGTCCTGTTCGCCCGTCAGCAGCATGGTGGGCGTAGTGACATTGCCGGCCAGCGACAGCGGCGAACGCTTCCAATAGCCCATGGGATCCTCCCAGGGCATGGCGGGAAACCAGTATTGCGAGAACATCAGCGCCAGGTCCGCGCTCAAGGCGAAGCTGATCCAGTTGATCACCGGCTTGGCCACCACCGCCGCCCGGAAACGGTCGGTCTTGCCGACAATCCAGGCGGTCAGCACCCCGCCGCCGCTACCGCCGGTCACGTAGAGCTGATCGCTGTCGATGACACCGCGGTCGATCACCGCATCCACCACCGACATCAGGTCGTCGTAGTCTTCGCTGGGATAGTTGTGGTGGATATAGCTGCCGAATTCATCGCCGTAGCTGGTGCTGCCCCTGGGGTTGGCATATACGACCACGTAACCGGCGGCGGCGTACAGCTGCACTTCCACGGAGAAATGCGGCCCGTAAGCGGCATGCGGGCCGCCGTGAATCTCCAGCAGCAACGGATATTTCCTTGAGGCGTCGAAGCCGGGAGGCCACACCACCCAGGTATGAATCTCTTGGCCGTCGAATTTCGACTTGAACCGGAACTCCTCGACTTTCCCGAGTTCACGGTAGTCAAGAAGATTGGCGTTGAGCCGGGTCAGGCGTTTCGGCGCGGCCAGCCCCCGGCCGGCTGCGATATCGGCAGGCGACAGCGCATCGCCCCGGGTAATCGCGTAGGCATTGCCGCCACCCACCGAGAATTGCGCGCCCGTGTAGGGCCGCGTCAGCGCCAGACCGCCCAATTCGCTGCTGATTTCCGTGAGATTGCCGCGCAAGTCCGCATACGCCAGTTTGGTCAGTCCCTGGTCGTCGTAGGCAAAGTACAAGCCCTTGCCGTCGGCCGACCAGCGGGGCCTGGATACGTCCCGGTCCAGCTCCGGCAGCAATTCCCGCCGCTCGCTGCCGTCGCTGTTCATCGTGTACATGCGGGTAATCTGATAGCTGCGCATCCGGTCGTCATAGCCGGTCCAGGCCAGCATCCCGCCGTGGGGCGATACGGACACGAGATTGTCCGGTCCTTCGCGATCCGTCAGGGCAACGATCTCACCGCCGTCCATGCCTACGCGATAGATTTCCGTATTGGAGGGTTTGAGTTCAGCATCCTCGTGGCGGTTGCCGGTGAAATAAATGCTCTGGCTATCCGACGACCAGGCAATAGAGCCACCTTGATTGTAGTCACCGGACGTGAGTTGGCGAGGCGCACCGCCCTGTGCCGAGACCACGAATACGTGGGTATGTCCGTGCGGCAAGACCCCTGCCCCGTCGATGCGAAACACTGCGCGCTCCACAACCACCGGCGGCTCGGCCCAGTTCGCTCCCCTGGGCTTTTCGGGCAGCTTGCCCATCACCGGGGGCTTGGAAGGTACCAGCAGCGCAAACGCCAGCCACTTGCCGTCGGGCGACCAGGCGAGGCTGCGCGGCGCCCGATCCAGGCGGGTAAGCTGCAGCGTTTCGCCGCTGTCGATCCAGCGCACGAAAATCTGCACGCCCCGACCGTCGCTGGACAGGTACGCCACCCGCTGGTTGTCCGGCGCGATGCGCGCGCCGCGATCGTTCACCGCGCCGGTGGTCAGTGGGCGCGCATTTTCGCCGTCGATATCCATGCGCCACAAATTGGAGCGGCGGCGGTCCTCCATGATGTCCATGAAGTTGTGCGTATAGACCACGAAAGAGCCGTCGGGACTCACCTGGGGATCGCTGGCATAGGCCAGTGCGAACACGTCTTGCGGAGAGAAATTCGGCTGGGCGGCCTGAAGGCCCGCGGCAATAAAAAGCAAGGCGGCGGCAATACGTAGTTTCATAGTCAGGAAAGGTGACGTGGGGGCCGCAAGGATAGAGCATTCAAAGGACCCTGCGCCACGCCAGGTGCGCCCCCTCCCTGGGACCGAGGGCATCCTGCCCTCGTGGAGGGCTGGAAGCCCTCCCTCCCAGCGAGCGAGGCCATAGGAGCAACCGCCTGGGACCGAGGGCCTGGGACCGAGGGCCTGGGACCGAGGGCCTGGGACCGAGGGCATCCTGCCCTCGTGGAGGGCTGGAAGCCCTCCCTCCCAGCGAGCGAGGCCATAGGAGCAACCGCCTGGGACCGAGGGCATCCTGCCCTCGTGGAGGGCTGGAAGCCCTCCCTCCCAGGGCGCGAGGGCCTGGGAGCAACCGCCTGGGACCTAGGGCGTCTCGCCCTCGTGGAGGGCTGGAAGCCCTCCCTCCCAGGGCGCCCTCCCTCCCAGGGCGCCCTCCTTCCCAGGGTCTCGCGTTCCCGCAGAGAGGACAATCCCGGTAGAATTGCAAGGCGATGAAAATCGGCAAGCCTGCCCCCCGCATCGTCATCCGCCCCAACTGCAATTTCACCGGTCGTGGCGCGGTATTGCTTTTCCTCGCAATGACGCTTCCGGTGCTCCCAGTGGCGGTCGCCTGGGCGCTGCGAGGCTACTGGCTGATCCTGCCGTTTGCGGGCCTGGAACTGGTGGTTTTGGGCATCGCCCTGGCGATTACCGTGCATCGGGGCGGCTACCGTGAAGTCATTGGTTTCGGCACACGCTTCGTGAGAGTCCGGCGGGGTTATGCCGGTCGTCAAGAGCATGTAGAATTTCCCCGGCCCCGGACTCGAGCCTGGATTGAACCCGGCCCGCGTCCTGCCTTGCCAGGACGCCTTTTTTTAGGCGCAGGCGGCTCGTCTTGCGAGCTGGCTGCCTGCCTGACGGAGGAAGAAAGGCAATCGTTGTGCCGGCGTTTGCGCGAACTGACCCGCGACCCGGTACCCCCGAAAAAACAAGGAGCGACTGTTTGATGAAACGCAGCAAGGCACACAGGGGCTGGCTGATCCTGGCAATGGCGGGCGCCGCGCTGGTAGCGGCCGGTCCGGCAGCCGCGGATTGGGCTCTGGATTTTCCGGCCAGCGCCACGGAACTCGGAGACAAGGTACGCGGCCTGCACCACATGGCCCTGATCGTTTGCGTCGTTATGGGCGTGATCGTGTTCGGGGCGATCGGCTACTCGCTGGTGAAGTTCCGCAAGTCGCAGGGCGCGCAGGCGGCCAAGTTCAGCCACAGCACCAAGGCGGAAATCATCTGGACCGTGATTCCCGTCCTGATCCTGGTCGGCCTGGCGATTCCAACCGCGCGGGTGCTGATAGAAATGGAGGACACCCAATCAGCCGACTTGAGAATCCTGGTAACCGGCTATCAATGGAAATGGCGCTACGAGTATCTGGATCACGGCATCGACTTTTTCAGCAACATCGACGAGGCGAGCAAGGCAGCGGCGATATTGCACTCGGACCGTAGCGTGCATGAAACCGAGCACTACCTGCGCAACGTGGACAAGCGGATGGTGGTGCCGGTCAACCGCAAGGTGAAGCTGCAGCTGACTTCCAACGACGTCATTCACGGCTGGTGGGTGCCGGAGCTTTACGTCAAGCGCGATGCGGTCCCCGGCACGATCAACGAGACCTGGTTCAGGATCAGGGAACCGGGTGTATATCGCGGACAGTGCGCGGAACTTTGCGGGCGCGGACACGGATTCATGCCGATCGTGGTGGAAGCCCTGCCGGAAGAAGAGTTTGCCGCATGGGTGGCCGCGCAATCCGACGAGGAACAACCTGAAGCAATCATGAGCCAGGCCGCTTTGCCTGCCGGCAGCGGCGCAACCGCCCGATAACCGGGGTATTACTGAAAATGAGCGATACAACCCACGCACAAGAACATCACGACGGCCCGCACGCCTCGGGAATCTGGCGGTGGCTGACCACCACCAATCACAAGGACATCGGCACGCTGTACCTGGTATTCAGCCTGATCATGTTCCTGGTGGGCGGCGCCATGGCGCTGATCATCCGCACGGAGCTGTTCCAGCCGGGCCTGCAGCTGGTGGACCCGCATTTCTTCAACCAGATGACTACCATGCACGCGCTGGTGATGATTTTCGGCGCCCTGATGCCGGCCTTCGTGGGGCTGGCCAACTGGCAGATCCCGCTGATGGTGGGTGCGCCCGACATGGCGCTGCCACGCATGAACAACTGGAGCTTCTGGATCCTGCCGCCGGCTTTCCTGCTGCTGCTGTCGACGCTGTTCATGCCGGGGGGCGGTCCGGCGGGCGGCTGGACGCTGTATCCGCCGCTGGTCCTGCAGACGGGAGACGCCTTCCCCTTCGTGGTGTTTTCGCTCCACATGCTGGGCGCGTCCTCGATCCTGGGTGCGATCAACATCATCGTGACCATCACCAATATGCGCGCGCCCGGCATGGGCTTTATGAAGATGCCGCTGTTCGTGTGGACCTGGCTGATTACCGCCTACCTGCTGATCGGCGCCATGCCGGTGCTGGCCGGCGCCATCACCATGCTGCTGACGGACCGCTATTTCGACACCAGTTTCTTCCTGGCGGCGGGCGGCGGCGACCCGGTGATGTTCCAGCACATCTTCTGGTTCTTCGGCCATCCGGAGGTGTACATCCTCATCCTTCCGGCGTTCGGCATCATTTCGCAGGTCATTCCCACCTTTGCGCGCAAGCCGCTGTTCGGCTATACCTCCATGGTGATCGCGACTTCGGCGATTGCGTTTCTTTCCTACATCGTCTGGGCGCACCACATGTTTACCGTGGGCATGCCGCAGGCGGGCCTGCTGTTCTTCATGATCTCCACCATGTTCATCGCGGTGCCCACCGGAGTGAAGATCTTCAACTGGGTGGCGACGCTATGGCGCGGATCAATCAGTTTCGAGACGCCGATGCTGTTCGCCCTGGCCTTCGTAATCCTCTTTACCATCGGCGGGTTCTCCGGCCTGATGCTGGCCCTGGTCCCGGCCGACATCGAGTACCACGACACCTATTTCGTGGTGGCGCATTTCCACTACGTACTGGTCCCGGGCGCCATTTTCGGGGTGATTTCCGGGGTCTACTACTGGCTGCCCAAGTGGACGGGCTACATGTACAACGAGACCCTGGGCAAGTGGCACTTCTGGCTATCGGCCGTGTTCGTGAACGTATTGTTCTTCCCGCAGCATTTCCTGGGGCTGGCCAGCATGCCGCGGCGCATTCCGGACTACGCCGTGCAATTTACCGAGTTCAACATGATCTCGACGATCGGCGCTTTCGGGTTCGGCCTTTCGCAACTGCTGCTTGTGATAATGATCGTCAAGTGCGTGCGCGGCGGCCAAAAGGCCACCACCGAGGTCTGGGACAATCCGCAGGGGCTGGAATGGACGGTTCCCTCGCCGGCGCCGTACCACACTTTCGAGACAGCGCCCAAGGTCTAACCGGATCGTTTAGAAGACATATGCATCCCACAGCCCGCAAACGCGTCCACGCCGTCCTGCTGGTGTTGCTGGCAGCAATGTTCTACGGCGGCTTCATCCTGGCCCAGTGGCTGAGGAGCGGGGCATGAAGCGGGCCGGCGGCAACCCGCGCCTGGTGCTGACCCTGGGCGGGGCGGTGGCGTGCATGTTCGCCTTCGCCTTCTTACTGGTGCCCCTGTATGAGGTGTTCTGCGAACTAACCGGACTGGATTCGGAGCGTCTCAGCCGGGCCACCGAGCCGGGCGGCGTTGCCCACGCTTCAGTGATAGACGAAGACCGGGTGGTGAAAGTGGAATTCGTCGCCACCACGCCAAATGAGGCGGCCTGGGAATTCGAGCCCGGCGAATTGCGTATTGAGGTTACGCCCGGGCGCACCGCGCAGACCCACTTCGTGGCCCGCAACCTGCTTGCTCTGGACGTCGTCTCGGTGACTCTCCCCAGCGTGCGGCCGATGGAAGCCGTGAGCCACGTCAGCAAGCAGGTCTGCTTCTGTTTCGAAGCGCAGCCGTTCGCGGCCAATGAGGAACGCGAACTGCCGCTTCGTTTCACGATTGATCCTGAATTGCCGGCGCACATCGACACCGTGACGCTGGCATACACCCTGTTTACCGCGGAGCCCGGTTAAGGAGGAATTAATGGCCAAGACCAAGGCGGAATACTACTTACCGCACGGCAGCCCCTGGCCGATCGTGGCCTCAGTGTCCATGTTCACCATGGCTTTGGGTGGCGCCCTATGGCTGAACGGAGCGGCGCCGGGCAGGCCGGTGCTGTTCCTGGGCCTGGCCGGGCTGACGGTGATGATGTTCGGCTGGCTGGGAACCGTGATCCGGGAGAACATTGCCGGCCTCTACAGCGGCTGGGTTGACCGTTCGTTCCGCCAGGGGATGGCCTGGTTCATCTTTTCCGAAGTCATGTTTTTTGTCTGCTTCTTCGGGGCGCTGTTCTACGCCCGGACGCTGGCGGTGCCCTGGCTGGGCGGCGACGGCATCGGAGAAGCCACCAACAGCCTGCTGTGGCCGGGATACGAGTCCGATTGGCCCACCAACGGCCCCGGACCGTGGGGCGGCGATGTGGAAGGCAATTTCCAGCCCATGGGCTGGGGCGGCGTACCGCTTCTGAATACCGCCCTGCTGCTCACATCCAGCGTAACGATCACCATTGCCCACCACGCGCTGAAGAACAACAACCGGAGACTGCTCAATATCGGCACCCTGCTGACAGTCCTCCTGGGCGGCGCCTTCATATTCTTCCAGGTTGAAGAATACCTACAGGCCTACCAGGATCTCGACCTGCGCCTCAGCACCGGAATTTACGGCTCCACTTTCTTCATGCTGACCGGTTTCCACGGTGCGCATGTGACCCTGGGCGCGATCATGCTGACCGTGACCTGGTTCCGGATTCTGCGCGGGCATTTCACCCCCAACGAACACTTCGGTTTCCAGGCCGTGTCCTGGTACTGGCACTTCGTTGACGTGGTGTGGGTGTGCCTGTTCCTTTTCGTATACGTGCTGTAGCGGAGGCATCTGTGAGCATGAAAAACAAACTGCAACTGGCGGCCTTCCTGCTGACCGCGGCCCTTTCTTCGCAACTGGCCGCCGAGGGTGATCCGGAGCGTGGCCGGATAATGGCCGATCCCTGCCTGGGTTGCCACGGCATCGAAGGCAACATGACGACCTATCCGCCGTATCACGTGCCACGGCTGGGCGGGCAAAACACCAATTACATTGTCAAGGCGCTCAAGGGCTACGCGGCCGAAGATCGCGAGCATGACGGAATGCACGCCCAGGCCGCCGACCTGAGCGAACAGGACCTCCAGGACATCGGCGCCTTCTTCGCGAACGAGGCCGAGGTTGAGGCGGATGCGGAGGTCACACCGCCCGAATCCGGCATTTATTGCGCGTCCTGCCATGGTCCAACCGGTGTCGGCCCCACTACAGAATTTCCGCACCTGGCCGGACAGCACGCCGACTACTTGAATGAGACAATTCGTCAGTACCTGGAAGGCGAACGAAGCGACCCTTCCATGGCCGCCTTCCTCAATTTGCTAACCGAAGAGCAATTGAACGAAATGTCCGAGTTCTACGCCAGCCAGCCGGGACTGGTCACGGCGAAGCGCTGAACGCCGCAAAGCGAGCGGAGATCTTCCGGCGTCTGAGCCGGGCAAATCCGCGCCCGACAACGGAGCTTGACTACGGTTCGCCGTTCGAACTGCTGGTGGCCGTGGTCTTGTCGGCCCAGGCCACCGACGTCAGCGTAAACAAGGCCACCGAGACGCTATTCGCCGAGGCCGACACGCCGCACGCCATGCTGGCCCTGGGTGAAGCGGGCATCCGCAAGCACATACAGCGCATCGGACTCTACAACGCCAAGGCCGCCAACCTGGCGGCCTGCTGCCGGATGCTTCTTGAGCAGCACGGCGGGCAAGTGCCGCGCGAGCGCGAAGCGCTTGAGGCCTTGCCTGGCGTTGGGCGCAAGACTGCCAACGTAATCCTCAACACCGCGTTCGGCGAACCAGTCATCGCCGTGGATACCCACGTCTTCCGCCTGTCCAACCGCACCCGCATCGCCCCCGGAAAGAACGTCGGGGAAGTGGAAAAGCGGCTGATGCGGCTTACCCCTTCGGAGTATCTCCAGCACGCCCACCACTGGCTGATCCTGCACGGCCGCTACATATGCCAGGCGCGCAAACCCCGCTGCAGCGAATGCGCCATCGCCGACCTGTGCGAATACCCCATAAGTAAACGGCCCAAAGAGTAGAATCCTTGGCAACGAAGGCATCCTGCCCTCCCCCGGGAAAGAGGGCATCCTGCCCTCCCCTGGGAAAGAGGGCATCCTGCCCTCCCCTGGGAAAGAGGGCATCCTGCCCTCCCCTGGGAAAGAGGGCATCCTGCCCTCCCCTGGGTTGCGAGGGCATCCTGCCCTCGTCGAGGACGGGACGTCCTCGCTCCCAGGTTTCGAGGGCTGGAAGCCCTCGTTCCCAGCACAGCGTGACTAACAAATGACCCCCACAATCAACGGAATCGCCGGAGCCGGCTTGGGCCTTCGCCGCCCCTACCTCAAGCCGTTTACCGCTGAACCGCCCGAAGAAGTCGATTTCTTCGAGTTGGCCCCCGAAAACTGGATCGGCGTCGGCGGCGCATTGGGCAAACGGCTGGCGTTCTTTACCGAACGGTGGCCGGTGATCGCCCATGGCCTGTCGCTATCAATAGGCGGCCCCCACCCACTCAACGAATCCCTGGTACGCGACGTGGGCGCCTGGATGGACGAGTACGGCGTACGGCTCTATTCCGAACACCTGAGCTACACCAGCGACGACGGCCAGCTCTACGATCTGCTGCCGATTCCGTATACCGGCGAGGCAGTTCACTACGTGGCCGAACGGATACGCCGCGTGCAGGACATCCTGGGAAGGCGGATCGCGGTGGAGAACGTGTCCTACTACGCCTCCATGGGTGCGGAAATGGACGACGCGGAGTTTCTGGCGGCGGTGCTGAACGAAGCGGACTGCGGTTTGCTGCTGGACGTCAACAACGTCTACGTCAACAGCATCAACCACGGATTTGACCCCTTCACGTTTCTGGACACGGTCCCTGCGGATCGAGTCATGTACCTGCACACCGCAGGACATTACGACGAAGCTCCCGACCTGCTGATCGATACCCATGGCGCCACCGTCAAGGAGGAAGTCTGGCAATTGCTCGAATACGCATACCAGCGCATCGGCCCCCGCCCCACCGTCCTCGAGCGAGACTTCAACCAGCCGCCCCTGCCCGAGCTGCTGAGCGAAGTCACCCGCATCAAAGCCGTCCAACGCGCCTGGGAGCGAGGGCACCCTGCCCTCGACGCTGGGGAAGAGGGCATCCTGCCCTCCCCCGGGAACGAGGGCATCCTGCCGTCTCCCGGGAACGAGGGCATCCTGCCCTCGACGAGGGCGAGACGCCTTCGCTCCCAGGGGACGCAAAATGAAGGCTGACTTCCAGCAGCTGCAGCGCCAGCTCACCGCCCATCTGCGCGACCCGGAAGCCCATCCACCGCCGGAAGGCCCGGAAGACCGGCGCATCGGAATCTACCGCCGACTCGTATTCGGCAACGTGTCGCGCCTGTTGGAAGCCAACTTTCCGTTTGCGCGAAAGCAATTGGGCAAGCAGGCGTATGCGGCCCTGATACGGAGTTTCCTGCGCGAGCACCGTGCCGCAACGCCCTACTTTCCGCGCTTGGCCGGCGAATTTCAGCGGTGGTATCAGGCTACGCAGCCGAGCCGTGAGGATGACCCGCCATGGCTGGGGGAGTTGATCCTGTATGAATCGGAGAAGCGCAGACTGCGTAACCTGGCAGATCCAGCGCCAAACCCGGAGATCGATCCGAAAGGCGACGTGGTATCAGGTGTTCCGGCTCCCTCGCCCCTGCTTCGCCTGCTTACGCTCCGGCACCCGGTCCACACCAGCAAAGACGGCAAGCTGAATGATCTGCCCCCCGAAGGCCCGACTTTCCTGCTTCTGCGACGCGACCGGGCCGGACGCATGCAGACGGACGAAATCGGCGTTCTCGCCGCCGGACTTCTGGCAATAATTCTGGACCAGGGCGGCCGGACCGGCCGCGAACTGCTTGAGAAAATGTTGGAACAGGCGCCACCGGACTCTCGCCCGACCCTGAAGCGGCAGGGCGAGGCAGGACTCCGCCGCTTCCACCAAATCGGCGTCCTCCTCGGCGCCTACCGCTAAGCGCCCTCCCCGCACAATCGCGGTGGGCGCGGTGTCGCGGCGAGTTGTTCCAGGCGCGGCTTCAGTACCAGCGCCGCCAGCACCCATACCGCCACCGGCGCCGGCAAGTCGATCTGCGCACGAATGCCTTCCGAGACTGACTTGGTTTGCGACATGCTCTCGTTCCTTATTCCGTCCAATCCACTCCCGGGACGCTGTGCTATTGTGCCCCGCTATGCGTAATTTTCTCAATGATGTGGCCCGAGTGGCCTGTAGCGTGATGAAGCGCCTGCAGCTTGCCGAATGGCTGGCGCCGCTGGCGATTCGTTCGTACCTGGTGCCGGTCTTCTGGGTTGCCGGGACAAACAAGTGGCATTCGGAGAAGGGCCTTGAATTCACGGCCCGGTATTTCGACAGATTAGGCTATCCCCTGCCGGAACTGATGGCGTTTCTCGCCTCGGCGACCGAAATCGTGGGCGCCGTGATGCTGCTTCTCGGGCTGGCCACGCGGCTGACCTGCATCCCGCTGATGGGGGTCATGGCCGTGGCCGTGACTACGGTTCACTGGAAGAACGGCTGGCAGATCACCGCCGACCCGCGCAGCCCGTTCCCCAGCGAAGACGTGGACGCCGCGCGGGAGCGCCTTAGTGAGGCCGGCCGGATTCTGCGCGATCAGGGAGAGGCGCTGCACGGCGACTCGGGCTGGTTCACGGAATTCGGCAGCCTGACCATTCTGAACAATGGCGTTGTGCTGGGCGTGACCTACTTCGTGATGCTGCTGGCGCTGTTCTACCTGGGCGGCGGCCGCTACGTGAGCCTGGACCACTACATCGCCCAAGCCTGGCGCCACCGCCAATAATAGCCCCTCCCCGCTGGGTAAGAGGGCATCCTGCCCTCCCTGGGAACGAGCGCTTCCAGTCCTCCCTGGGATTGAGGGGCATTGAGGGCATCCTGCCCTCATCAGATAAGGACAATCCCCAAGGCACTCAAACACCAATATGCAACGCCCACACTTCAGAAACTGGGCCGACACCACACCGGCCCACGCGTGGGACGTCTCGCCAGCCGAAGCCCGCGCCATCCAGGAATCGCTTCGTGAACGCGTCGTAACCGAAGACCGCTTCGGAGAAATCCGCACCGTTGCCGGCGTGGACATCGGCATCAAGAAGGGACTTGGCCGCGCTGCCGCTGTCCTGCTGGATTTTCCTTCCCTCGCGGTAAGGGACTACGTAGTAATCACGGCCGAACTCCGTTTCCCATACGTCCCGGGGCTCCTCTCGTTCCGCGAATGCCCTCCGGCGCTGGCCGCCCTGCGCGCCCTACCGCAACGCCCCGATCTGCTGCTCTGCGACGGACAGGGTCTGGCGCACCCAAGACGCTTCGGCATCGCCTGCCACTTGGGCCTACTGCTGGACCTCCCGGCCATCGGGGCGGCGAAGTCTCGGCTCATCGGTAGTCACGACGAACCGGCGGCCAAGCGCGGTTCACAGGCGCCACTCTTTGACGCCGAAGAACAAATCGGGGCAGTCGTCCGAACCCGAACCAACGTGCGCCCGATCTACGTTTCCGTCGGCCACCGCGTAAGCCTGGAAACAGCCGTGGCGCTCGCACTGAACTGCGCGCCCCGCTACCGCATCCCCGAGCCCACCCGCCAGGCCCACAAACTCGCCTCCGGCTGATCAATGCGCTGAATGACAACGCTTACGGGATAATCAGAAACTCGCGTCTCTCAGCCGCCGCCACCCCTCCGTTTCTTTGAGGTCGTCATTTTGTTCGGCGTAATACCAGGGAATCACACCGTCACGATTGCGAGCCAGCGGATCGGCGCCCGCATCCAGCAGCATTGCAATTATTTCAGAATATCTGCTGTTGCTTGCAGCCAAATGCAGAGGCGTCTGTTTCCCGCTTCCCCGCAAATTTGGATCAACACCAGCTTCCAAACACGCGGCTACCGCCGCTGGCGTTCCTTCTGCCGCCAACTCATGCAGAGGAGCTATCCCCCAATCGTCTCGCGCGCCAGAATCGGCGCCAAGCTCGATCAACATCGTGGCCACGTCCCCATCTCGTGCGCCTGAAGCGGCGCCGTGCAAGGCCGTCTTACCGCGGTCATCCACCGCGTGCAGGTCCGCTCCCGCCTGCAGCAGCACTCTAATAACGGCAGAACCCTTACTGCGCCTGGCTGCGAGATGAAGGGGGGGTTACACCGCGATCATTACGCGCCAGCGGACTGTTGCCGGCATCGATCAAACGAGCGGCAACATCCGGATTCGCGTTATACGCCGCGCTATGCAGAACCGTCTTGCCGTCGTAACTCTTCGCAAGCGGATCGGCCCCAGCACTCAATAACAAGTTGACCACCTCTAGCCCGCTTTGCTCTGCCGCGGTATGCAGAGGCGAGAGGCCGGTATTGTTGAGCGCGTTGACTTCGGCGCCGGCCTTGATAAGCGCATCAGCAATCGCTTGACTGCCGTAACGACCCGCTGCATCGTGCAGCACCGTCACGCCGTAGTCGTCTTTCGCTTCGAGGTCCGCCCCCGCGGCCAAAAGCAAGTTGACCACTTCAAGTGTGCTGCGAGCCGCCGCATGCAGAGGGGACTTACCTCTTCTATCGTGCGTATTAGGGTTGGCGCCGGCAATGAGGAGCGCGTCAATAATCACACGATTGTCGTTTTCCATGGCCGCAACATGCAGAACTGTCCTACCCCACTCATTGCGAGCATCTGGATTCGCCCGGGCGTTGAGTAGTGCAGCAACTACATCACCAGTCCTGGCGCGCGAAGCGGATTCTCGCTGCCTCGGCCAAGCCGCAACCGCCGCATGCAGCGGAGTTGAGCGATCAAAATCGCGCGCATCCGGATCAGCGCCGGCCTCAACCAATGCCGTGACAAAGGCTGGATTCGCGCTTTCTGCGGCGAAATGCAGAGCCGTACGGTTGTACTCCTCTCGTGCGTGAAGGTCGGCGCCTGCAGCAAGCAGTGAGCGTACAACGGCAGCATCATCCAAGCGCTCCGCGGCAAGATGCAATGGGGTCTTACCATCTCTATAGGCCCCAGTCGGATCGGCGCCGGCCTCCAGGAGCACGGCGATCACCGCGGCGTTGCCGACAGCTGCTGCGGAAAGCAAAGCTGGTGAGCGGGGTTCGATCCCCGAATTTACATTTGCGCCGGCATCAATCAGCGCTGTAACAATTGCGTGATTGCCGTCCTTCATTACAGACCAATGCAAGGGCGTTCTGCCGGATTTGTCCCGTGTGTTCGGGTCGGCGCCCATGCCAATCAGGCTAGCGATGATTGCGGGGTTGTCGTTATACATTGCTGCCAGGTGCAGCCGACTCAAGCCTGCCCCGGCCGGCTCATCCAGTTCTGCCCCCGCGTCAAGAAGTGCATCCAAAACGGCTGGATCTTTGCTGAAAGCAGCCGCCAGATGTAACGACGCAAGGCCCTGCTCGTCCGTGGCGTTCGGATCGGCGCCGGAAACCAGACAATCCCTTACTTGCTTTGCGTTTGCTTGTTCAAAAAAATCTTGGGTGTTCCAGTTGGCGCAATCGGCCGGTTCAGCCAGCGCGTTCCATGAAGAAAATGCGAGAACAAGGCCTGCAACAGATAACGCTGCAAAACACCTATTACCGCACAGTTCATTTCGATGTGTTGTCATCTGAGCTCTTACCTCCAACACCCGTTCCGGCCCCACACTGCGTCTCAACTTGTTCAATCAAACTTCTGTCGATCTTACGCGCCTCGGTTTGCACCCATACGGCGCCATCGGAGCTCAGAAACCTCCCGGTTTCAAAAGGTCCAATACTTCGGCCCCTTTGAGGTCCTCGTTTTCCTGAGCCGCATCCCAGGGTGTCCGGCCCCCTATGTCCTGCAGAGTCGGATCGGCGCCGGCTTCCAGCAAGGCGCGGATCGCTGCGGCGCCTTGACTACCGGACGCGGCGCTATGTAGAGGGGTCCCTTCAATCCCGCTCCTGACGTTAGGATCAGCGCCGGCCTCAATCAGCACCTCTATCAATTCCGCCCGGCCGAAAAAGGCAGCCCTATGGAGTGGCGTATTGCCCATCTGCTCTCCCAGGTTGACATCAGCGCCCGCCGCGGTAAGCACTTTGGCCACCACGGGGCTGCCACGAAACGCCAACGCGTGCAAAGGCGTATCGCCATTACTGGCTTGGGCGTTCGGGTCCGCGCCGTGCTCGATCAGTGCGGCGGCAATTTGCACAGCGGCAATCTCCACATAGTTGCGGGATACCAGATGCAAGGGTGTTTCACCCCTATCGTTCAGGGCACTGACGTCGGCATCCGCCCTCACGAGTGCGCCAATCACACCCGCATTCCTGTTTCGCATGGATGCAAGGTGCAGTGGTGTGTTGCCGGAATCATCACGGGCTGCCACGTCGCTCCCGCCCTCCAACAGCATCGTTAGCACGTCCGGATCACGGTTACGAGCTGCAGCCCGGAATAGCGGTGTTTCATCATCGTCATTGCGCGCATCGGGATCGGCGCCCAATTTCATGAGCGCATCGACGGCATCAGCATTGTTGCGTTCCGACGCCGCGTGCAGAGGAGTCTCGCCATCGTCATTGCGCGTGTTGAGATCGGCGCCGGCAACTAAGAGGAAATTGAAAATCGCGGGATTCGGATTCATCATCGCGGCCGCGTGCAGGGGAGTCCCGCCCCGCTCGTTCTGTGCGTGCAGATCGGCGCCGGCATCCAGCAATAGGGAGATTTCCTCAGATTTCTGATTGCGTGCGACGGCCAAATGCAGCGGCGTATCGCCACGTGTGTCCGTCGCATTCGGATCGGCGCCGGCATCCAGCAACCTGGCGACGACAGCGGGATCCTTGTTCCCGGCTCCAAAATGCAACGGCGTTCGGCCGCGTATATCCGCGAAATTGACTTCGGCGCCGAGGTCAATCAATGCGGAAACCAACGCGGGATAGCTCCCTCTTTCTACTATATTGCTGCCAAGTTCAAGCTTCGCCAAGTTTATCCTTCAGTCCGCTTGCACATGCGTTTCAGACGCACGCAAATGCATCCAAACGAAGCTTGGAGAGCATCGTTAGTATGTAAAGGCAAATTGAATCTGGAGATTTCTATGGGCGTGCATGAATTTGGTATGTTGGCGGATAGGCTAGTTCCCATTACGGCGTTGCTCACAACCTTCGGCATTGTGGCTGTCATACAGTACTTTCGCTATCGAAGAAACCAGGCCTTGCAAGCTACCATCCGGGCCGCAATCGAGAAGGGCCAGGAACTTCCAATGGAAGCTCTGGAGGCCATCAGCCAACCCAAGAAACCCGAACCCAAGAAGGACCAGGACCTGCGCCGCGGCGTCGTCCTTATTGCGGTGGGCCTTGGCATTGGCGCATTCGGCTACCTTATTGGAGAGGAGGACGCATTCGGACCCATGATGGGCATCGGGTCCATTCCGTTGCTGATCGGATTGGGGCTGACTCTCTTGTGGGTATTGCGGTCGCGCCACGACCAGTAGGAACGCTACGGAGCGCGTCGTGCGCGAAAGCGACCCGCAGCTCGTGCTGCGCGCTCGGTTCGGCGACCGTGAAGCGTACGGGGAACTCGTTGCGCGCCACCAGGGACGAGTGCGCGGCTGGCTGCGCCAACTCTGCGGAGAGCATGCCGAGGCGGATGACCTGGCTCAGGACGCCTTCGTTCGTGCCTGGAACCGCATCGTAGACCTTAAGGACACGACTCGCTTCGCCCCTTGGCTCATGAAGATTGCGTATAGCGAGTTCCTGCAAAAACGGCGCACTTCGCTCCGACGCGAGCGTTTGATGGACCGGCACGCAACGGAACAGGAAATACTCACATCCAATGACGAGTCGGAAAGGCCGTACAAAGCCCTTGAGCTACAGCGGGTTCTTGCCGTTCTTTCCGAGCGTGAGCGGGCAGTGGTGGTCCTGAATTATGCTTACGGATATTCTCATGGCGAGGTCAGCGAATTGACCGGCCTACCGCTGGGTACGGTCAAGTCACTGATCCACCGCGGCAGCCAAAAGGTGCGGGAGCAGTTCGATGCACGGGTCTGACAACGAACAGGAAAGGGATCGCGAGTTGGCGCAACTGCTCACCGCGACAGTTGCGGCTCCGGAGCAAGACGACCAGTTTGTGAGAGGCGTTATGAAGCGCATCCGCCGGCAGGAACGTATCCGGTGGCTGGTTTTGGGCGGCTGCGGCCTGATCGCGGCCATTCTCGCCGCACCGGCCCTGTGGGAAATCAGCGCCGCCATTGGCGGCATAGATATGAGCGTGATGGACGCACTACCCGCCTGGCTGGGTGAAGCAACGGACCTGGCTGCCGATTACCTCCGTTCCGCCGTGCGTTCCATGACTTTCCTGGCGGCAGCCACACTGGCCATCGTTATCCTGCCCCTGCTCCGCTGGCTGGCAGATTGAGCAGGCCGCCTGGCACTCACCAGGCTCATTCATTCACTTGCGGCCTTGAGCCGCTGCCAGGCGTCGGTCCCCCGAATGAACTCGTTTCCCTGGGCGCTATCCCAGGGAGTATTCCCCTCGTTGTCCTGCGCGGCAGGGTCCGCTCCGGCATCAAGCAGCACGGCAACCAGGGCCGGTTCAGAACTATTCTTCGCCGCACGGTGAAGGGGTGTCGTATTGGTGTCGTTCCTGACATTTGGATCGGCGCCGGCGTCCAACAGCTTTACGGCGACATGGAGGTTGTTATATGCCGCCAGATGCAGGGGCGTGTCGCCGTGGTGGTTCCGAGCATCAAGATCAACATCCGCTGCAAGAAACACAGGCGCAGCCGCGGGTTCGCGGACGTGGGCAAGTCTGTGTAAAGGCGTGTCGTCCGAATTGTCGCGGGCCTGCAGGTCAGCGCCTGCGGCAATCAGCGACGAAGCGACGGACGGGCTGTTGTAAACGGCCGCATGCAGGGGTGTCTCTCCATAGTCATTCGAAGCCAGCACATCGGCGCCGGCATCCAGCAAGGTCTCGACGACGGCAACATTTCTGTTTCTCTGACTGGCCAGGTGCAGGGGCGTCTCCCCGCTGGCGGTCCTGACGTCCGGATCGGCGCCGGCATCCAAGAGCATCGCGACTACATCCGGATTGCCGTTATTCGTTGCCGCTGCATGCACGGGAATCTGGCCGGATTCGTCCAGCGCCTTGGGATCGGCGCCAGCATCCAGCAGGGCAGCAAGAATGTCGGTATTCTCATTTCGCGCGGCCGCAGCGTGCAAGGGTGTTCTGCCATTATTATCCCGATCACCAATCTCGGCGCCCAATTCAAGCAGCAAATTGATTACGGCTGGGACCTGACTGCCAATCGCTGCCGCATGCAAGGGCGATCTGCCCTGACGATCCCGCGCATGAAGGTCAGCACCGGCATCTAACAGTATTCGAGCAATGGCAGCGTCTTCAGCTCGCCGAAAGGCCAGGTGCAACGGCGTATCATCGCGTTCATTGCGCGCATCGGGATCAGCCCCCGCCTCAAGCAGCGCTGCAGCCACGGCCGGCTGTTGCCGGCTTGCGGCGTTATGCAGAGGCGTATCGCCGAATTCGTTGCGCGCGTCAACGATAGCGCCGGCATCCAATAATGCTGAAATGGCCTCTACATTTCCCCGCGCCGCAAAGTGAAGGGGGGTGTTTCCCCGCTCGTCCCGAGTATTCGGATCCGCTCCAGCGGCCAGCAACTCCACGGCCACTTTAGGATTCTCATTCTGCGATGAAGCATGCAGCGGCGTGGAGCCGCTTTCATTACGAGCCCCTGTATCTGACCCCGCGGCAATGAGCGCGGCGGTGATGGCGGGATTGCTGTTTGACTGTGCGGCAAAGTGCAGGGGTGTCCGTCCATACCTGTCCTTCACGTTCGGATCGCCCCCGGCTTCAATCAACAAAGCCAATACCGAAGGGCTATCGATGTCCTGCGCCGCCAGATGTAGCGGCGTCAATCCATCTGCACCCTGATCGCTCACATCGGCGCCCGCCTCGAGCAGGGCTGCGAAAACCTCAAGGTTGCTGCTGGAACTCGCCGCCCTTTGCAATGGCGTGAGGCCCCGCCAACCCAATGCATGCACGTCAGCACCGGCATCAAGTAGCCCAACAATAGCGGCAGGATCGACGTCTCCAGCAACCGCCCAATGCAGTGGGGTGTCGCCAAGGCGATTCGCTGCGTCCGGATCGGCCCCGGCTTCGATCAGCGACGACACCACGACAGGATCACCGTTAGCCGATGCCCACAAGTGAAGGGGTGTCATGTGCCCTCGATCAGCCGCGCCCGGGTCCGCCCCAGCCGCAATCAGCATGTCCACAACGGCGGCATCCGAGCTATGGGCCACCACCCAATGTAGCGGCGTGGCGCCGTTCTCGTTCGCGGCACTGGCGTCGGCGCCGGAATCCAGGCACTCACGCACTTGCTCCGCGTCCGCCTGCTCGAAGAATTCCTGGGTGTTCCATTGCTCGCAGTCGGCAGCCCACCCGAGCGCGCTACCACAAGACAGCAGAATCAAGGCAGAAGAAAGCGCCCATGGCGGTCGCCTCTGAGCTGAACGCGGATTCAAGTTTGGTTGCGTCATGAAGGGGTGATTCTAAGCCTCATTTCGGTGCAATAGTGGGGCGCCATTCCATCGATGATCTACCGCTTTCTTGTTCCTGCCGGGTTTACCTGGATCACGAAGGCAATTCGTGATTTGCGCTATCGGGTTGAGCTGGCGCTCTTTGGGTACGTGGCGGATTTCAGTCGCTGCAGCGCCTCGGTTCCTTCGAGGCGCTCGTTCTCCAGGGCCTTCTCATAGGGAAGTTCACCTTCACCGTCGAGCGCCATCGGATCAGCGCCGCCGTCCAGCAGTGCGCCAATCACAGCTGGATAGCGCCCCCATCGGGCCGCAATGTGCAGCGGTGCAGTGTTCTCCCTTCCCCACACGTTGGGATCGGCGCCGGCGGCAATCAGTGCGCTGATTACGGCGGGATCCGGGTTGTGGGACGCTGCGTTGTGCAAGGGTGCATCGCCGGAAATCTCAAGTGCGTTCGGCTCGGCGCCGGCATCCAGGAGCACACGGATTACGGCGGAATTCACGTTGGGAGCGGCGGAGTGCAGAGGTGTTGACTTGAAGTCATTGCGCACATGGGGGTCCGCGCCCGCTTCGATCAAGGCGGAGACAACGGAAGCATTGTTATTCAATGAGGCTACTCCGTGCAGAGGCGTGGAGCCACGCTGATTGCGCGCGTTCGGGTCGGCGCCACGGTCCACAAGTGCCGAGACCACATCGGGGCTGTTGGCGCGTACCAGGCGATGCAGCGGCGTATTGCCGATGCGGTCCCTGGCCATCGGATCGGCGCCCGCATCCAGAAGCGCGAGAACATTCGCAAGGTCCGCAGAGCCCGAAAGAGCGTGATGCAGCGGGGTTGATCCAGCCGGACCAACGGCATTCACGTCGGCGCCGCGTTCCAGCAGCGCGGCGACAACGGCAGAGTTGCCGCTGCCGCCAGCGGCCAGATCGAGTGGCCTCTGGTCCTGGTTGTTGAGCACTTGAATATCAGCGCCAGCTTCAATCAGCGATGAAATCACCGCTTCATCGTTCGTTTTCTCGGCGGCCTTGTGCAGCGGCATATTGCCTGCATCGTCCCGGGCGCCGGGATCGGCACCGATGTCGAGGAGCGCGCCGACCAGGGCCAGGCGCAATGCCACGTTCTTCGCTCGCTCCGCTTCAATCGTTGTGGGATCAGCGTCGCGAGGTAACCCTCTTGGACGTGAATCCCGGCTCACCGCGTCATGAAGCGGCGTCGATCCGAATATTTCTTCGTGTGTATTTGGATCGGCGCCCACTTTGTGCAGCACGTCAATCGTAGCGAGCATGTCAGGCTCGAAGTTGTTGTCGGCCAAAGAGTGCAAGGGGGTATGCCCGTAATCATCTATCGCATCGGGATCGGCGCCCGCCTCAATCAGAAATGCCGTAACGGCCGCGCTATTCCAGGCGGCTGCCAGATGTAGCGGCGTATAGCCCGAGTGGTCACGTTCTTCAGGGGAAAGACCGGCGTCGATAAGCGCAGCCGCGACTTCCGGGTTCCTATTGCCCAATGCCGCACTGTGCAGTGGGGTCATATCGTTCTCGTCGCGAACTCCCACTACTGCCCCGGCGGCTATCAGAGTGGCCAGCACGGCCGGGTCGCCGGCCCCGCCCGCGGCGCGATGCATGGGTGTTTTGCGTCTCGCATTGCGTGCGTTCGGGTCCGCGCCGGCATCCAAGAGAGCGTTGATCATGGCGATGCTGCTCTTCGCTGCCGCTTTATGCAGGGGCGTATCCCCAAATGTCTGTTCTTTGGCGTTGGGGTCCGCGCCAGCCTCAATTAACGCAACTGCCAAGGCAGGATTCTCGCCTTTCTCGACCAACTGATGGAGGGGCGCAGATCCCTCCCGGTCTTGCGCGTTCGGATCAGCGCCAGCTTCCAGCAGCGCGGAGGCAATACCGACATCACCGTGAGTCTGCGCCACCCAATGCAATGGGGTTGCTCCAAACTCAGTCTCGGCCTTGGGATTGGCGCCGGCATCCAGAAGCACGGCGACGGCCACTGGTCGGACCTTTCCCCATACCGCGAAATGCAACGGTGTGTAGCCGTACTGACTGCGTCCGTGAAGGTCGGCTCCGGCATTCAGCAACGCGTCGAATACCCCGGCATCCTCGCTGACAGAGGCCGCGTAATGCAAAGGAGTGATTTCGCGCTCGGCACGCGCCATAGGGTCCGCGCCGGAGTCCAGACAATCGTGAACCTGTACAACCTCAGCTCTGAGGAAGAACTCGGGCGTGTTCCAGTCAGCGCAGGCCGCCAAAGCGTCCAGGTTGGTGTCCGCTCCATCCGTTGCGCGCAGACTTGATTTCCCTTTGGGTGGAGTTGATTGCGCCTGCCCACTTTGATCGGAGTCTCCGTTGCTGACCTGACCCTGATTGTTGTCTCCCGCTAAAGTGCCATTCTCTTCTTTGGCGCTGAGGTCTCCGCCGGCTTCACGCAGGGCTGTCGCTACTGCGGGATTGCCGTTTTCACGCAAAGAAATATCCAAAGGCGTAGCGCCATGCCGATCACGCGCGTTCGGGTCGGCGCCGGCTTCAATCAGCAGCGGAATTACACCAGGATTCTTGTTGCGCTTTGCGGCGTTGTGCAGAGGAACGGCCCCCTGGTTGTCCCGGGCGTTCGGATCGGCGCCGGATTCCAGGAGCTTGGCTACGACTGAAGGAATACTGTTGCTTGCCGCCGCGTGCAGGGGCGTTGTCAGATGCTTGTTTTGAGCGTTGGGGTCTGCGCCCTCTTCTATCAGTCTGGCGATGGTCTTGAGATTGCGTCCTCCCCACGCGGCTCCATGCAGCGGCGTCGAGCCCTCATCGTCGCGCGCGTGCGGATCAGCGCCGGCGTCCAGCAGCACGGCTACCTCCTCAGTCTCGTCGCTAGCCCATGCCTCTATGTGCAGCGGCGTGCGGCCTCGCTTATCTCGAGCGTTCGGGTTCGCACCGTGTCCCAATAGGGCGTCAACAATGTCCCCGTTCCCGCTAGGAATCATTGCTTCATGCAGGGGCGTTGCGCCATGATCGTCTCGCGAATTCGGGTCGGCGCCGGCATCAACGAGCGCGCGAATAACAGACGGATTGTCACTGTCGAACGCCGCCTTGTGAAGTGGGGTCTCGCCGTCCTCGTTTCGGACATTCGCATCGGCGCCGGCATCAAGCAGAGTCAGCACAACAGCTTCGCTTCCGTATCTCGCCGCTTCATGCAGCGGCTCGTTGCCCCGGTCATCGCGCGCTCCAGGATCGGCGCCGGCTTCGAGCAACGTGACGATAACCGTGGCATTGCGGTTCCAACCTGCCGCCCTGATAAGGGGAGTACGGCCATTCTCGTCGCGAGCCTCAAGATTCGCGCCCGCGTCCAATAGCCTGGCAAGCATGCCGGGATCCAGGCTGTGCCGCTTGGTCGCATGCATGATGTCCGCCCAGTAATCGATGATCCTGCCGTCTTTCCTGTAGCGATCGCCGCGAGCGCCGGTGCCCATGATGAACATGTCGCCATGATTGCCGGCCGTTGCATTGTGCAAGGGTGTAGACGCATCCGCATCTCGCACTGCAGCATCCGCGCCAGCCTCCAGTAATGCGGCTATCACGGCCGGGTTCCGGCTATACCTCGCAACCTGATGCAGAGGAGTAGCACCTTGAATGTCCTTCGCGTCGGGATCAGCGCCGGCATCCAGCAGCGCCACCGTCGCAGCAGGATTTCCATAGTAAGCCGCCGCTGCCAAGGGGGTGATGCCCCACCGATCCCGTGCGTTCGGGTCAGCGCCGGTGGATATCAGCCACTGGATCAGACCCGACTCTTCCTTTTCCGTAGCCCAATGCAATGGCGTGTCGCCGAATTCATCGCGCGCGTTCGGGTCGGCACCCGCGGAAATCAGCGTGGTGGACAAGGTGGCGGCATTTTCGCCCCTTACGGCATCGTGCAGGGGTGTTACACCCAATTTATTCCTTGCATTGGGGTCCGCCCCGGCATCCAGTAGTATGGCGGAAACCGCAAGATCACTGTCGAATCGCACCGCCCAGTGCAGGGGCCTATCGCCAGAGTCGTTAGGTGCGTTTGGGTCGGCGCCGGCACCTAAGAGGAATGAGACCGCAGAAGTTTCAGCCGCACGAGAAGCCGCATAATGCAGCGGCGCGTGGCCGTCGTTATTTCTTGCACTAATTTCGGCGCCGGCGTCAATCAGTGCCCGACCTACGGCCAGGTCCTCGCTGGTCGCCATCACGTGATGCAGGGGCGTAGTACCGCGCTCGTCTCGCGCATTGGGGTCCGCGCCGGCGGCCAGGCACTCACGGACTTTGGTCGCGTCCGCCTCTGCAAAAAATTCCCGGGTGCTCCATTTGTGGCAATCCGCTTTTTCGGCGAGAGCGGCGCCGGAACTCGCAAGGATCAGCAACGCGAAGACGGCAACGCCGGCGATTCGATCAATGCAGTCATGCCTGGACTTGGTGGGATTCACGACAAACCTGTTCTGAGTGCCCTTATTCGCTGGCAGCTTTCAGCCGATTCCAGGCATCGCTTCCCTGAATGAAGCCGTTAGTCTGCGCGTAGTCCCAGGGAATCTTGCCGAGTTGATCCCGCGCTTTGGGATCAGCGCCTGCATCCAGCAGCGCAGTAATAACGGCAGTGTTAGGGTTGCTCCTCACCGCCATATGTAATGGAGTAAATTTCCTATGTCCCCGGGCATTCGGGTCGGCACCCGCATTGACCAAAACTGATATAACGGCCGGATAAGGATTGCTCTCCGCGGCGAGGTAAAGCAGCGTCGCCCAGCCATGCCACGCATTGAAATCTGCACCGGAATCCAGCAACAATTCGATTACGGCAGGATGCAAATGAGCTGCAGCCTTGCGCGGGACGGACGGCCCGTCTTCACGTCTTTCCTTCAAATTTCCGATGGTGTCCAGGGGTACCGCGGGCACTGGCGCAAAGTGGTACTGGTCGTATGCGGCCCTGAACAGCGGCGTTTCTCCGAATTCGTCCCGGGCATTGACGTCGGCGCCGCGATTCAGCAATGAAGCAGCCACAGTCCAATTGCTGTGCCTCACCGCCAAATGCAAGGGCGTGCCGCCATAGTCATCGCGGGCGTGAATGTCTGCTCCAGCATCCACAAGCGTTTCGATCATTTCAAGTTCAAGAATATTTGGCGAGAGGAGCGAATCAACACCACGAACATTTCCTGCGGCCTTGTGCAAAGCGGTTTCACCGGACGTGTCCGTGAGATTCGGGTCAGCGCCCGCATTCAGCAGCGCTCGAGCCACCTTTAGATTGTTCTGGGTCACCGCCCTATGCAATGGAGTAGCGCCGCTATCGTTGCGCGCGTTCGGGTCGGCGCCGGCTTTCAGGAGCGCAAGATCTGGTCGGGAGATTTCGCCGCGAGGAATCGCGTAGTGCAAGGCGGTGTCACCGAAGTTGTCCCGCGCCTCAAGCTCAGCGCCCGCATCCAGCAGAACACGCACAGAAGCTGGCGAATCTCTGTTCCTGGCCGCGAGATGCAAGGGCCTGACACCCTGGAAATCGGCACTGTTCGGATCAGCGCCGAAAAAAAGCAGGGCAGTAACAGAGCTTCCCCCGCGCTCCCTTACCGCCCAATGCAGGGGCGTATTTCCGGTGTCGTTGCGCAGGTTCGGGTCGGCGCCTGCAGACAATAGCGTGCGCACCCCCGAGTGGTTGTCCGCCTTTGCGGCCTCATGCAAGGGTGTATTGCCCTGATCGTTCACCAGGCTCAGATCGGCGCCGGTATCCAGCAGTTCGACAATTACGGCAGCATTCCCGTCGCCGCGCGCCGCCGCGTGCAGGGCGGTATCTCCGTCGGGATTCTGCGAATTCGGATCGGCGCCGGCCTCAAGGAGCACGGCGAGCACGGCCACGTTCTTGTTGCTTTCGGCCGCACCGTGCAGGGGCGTGAATCCCGGGCATTCAGATCGGCGCCGGCCTCCAGAAGCGTCGCGGAAACTTCCGCAAATTCGTTTTGTGTCGCCGCATGGTGCAACGCGGTCTCGCCTTCATCGTTCCGGATATCCGGGTTGGCGCCGGCATCCAGCAACATTGCAATCACCTCGTGAGTCTTCTTGCCTGCTGCCCTCATAAGAGGAGTAGCGCCTCTCTCGTCACGTGCGTTCGGGTCGGCGCCGGCATTGAGGAGAGCCTGGACCACATCGGAATCGGGGTTATCTTCGGCCGCGTCGTGCAATGGGGTTTGGCCCAGATGGCCCCGGGCATTCGGATCGGCGCCGGCGGCAAGCAGCATGAGCGTCATTTCGGGAATATTGTTTTCCGCCGCCTCATGCAACGGGGTTATGCCGTAGTCTTCATGCGCTTTCGGATCGGCGCCGGCCTGCAGGAGTGCCCTGGCTATCGAAGGGTTTTCATTGCGCGCGGCGAAATGGAGTGGAGTACTGCCGGACCCGTCGCGTTCGTTCGGGTCGGCTCCAGCTCGAAGGAGAACGGCGATAACGGCGGGGTTGGAATTGAAACGGGCCGCACTATGGATGGGAGCTTCGCCGTCCTGGTCCCGGGCATTGACATCCGCTCCTGCGTCGATCAGCGATTGCAATGCCGCGGGATCTGCCAGGTCCGCCGCCGCCGTAGCGAAGGCAGTTCTGCCCCGATAGGCAGTTTGATTGGGATCGTAGCCGGCGGCAAGGCATTCACGCACCAGAGCGGCGTCCGCGCGCTCAAAAAACCCCCTGGTGTTCCAGTATGCGCAGTCGAGCGGCGTGCCCGACGCGGAGCCGGCCAGCGGCAAGAACAGAAAGACAAATGCGCGCGCTCTATGCACTGGAGTCATTCATGAGCCTCCTTGCCCGCCCTGGGTTGGCTCCGCTGCCGGCTGCAAATGCCGCACAACTTCAGTCGCATTCAGCCAAGGGTTTCGCCGCACGTAGTGCAACGAAGTCCTGCCGCTGGAATCCTTCGCTCCGGGATCGGCCCCTGCATCGATCAGCATGGTAATCACACTCGGATGGTCGTTGTCCATCGCCGCCAGGTGAAGCGCAGTACGTTGGCGATCATCGCGTAGATTCGGGTCGGCGCCGGCGCGCAACAGTGCCGTAATGAACGCAGGTTCCCGGCTCAATGCGGCTTGGTGAAGGACCGTTCGACCGTTCTCATCGCGCACGTTCGGATTGGCGCCATGGTTCAACAGTAAAGCGGCCATCGGCGGATCACTTTCGTTCACGACCCGAAAACGGGGTGTTGCTCCGGAATTGTCCTTAGCCAGCGGATCAGCGCCAAAACGAAGCAGCACATTCGCCACGGGAAACACGCGTCGGTCCGGAATCCGACCGCCGTTAATGACCGATCCCTTGTGAGAAGCGCGATGAAGAGGTGTCTTTCCGGAATCGTCCCGGGCATTCGGATCCGCGCCTCGTTCCAGCAGGACCGTGGCCATCGCGGCGCCATGGTCCGAATCAATCTTGTGCAAGGGCGTTGCGCCCTCAAAGTTGCGCAGGTTCGGATCGGCGCCCCGGTCAATCAGGGTAGCCACCACAGAGGGGGTAGAACTTCTGGCTGCCAAGTGCAGGGCAGTATTGCTCAAATCATCGCGCGCATTCGGGTCCACCCCGGCATCCAGCAACATTCCGACAATTGCACTATCGCCAATTGAATCCGCGGCCGCGTGCAATGCTGTTCCGTCACCTCTGTCTCTTGCACTCACATCGGCGCCGGCATCCAGGAGCATGGCCACGACTCCGGCGTTGTCACTTCTCGCAGCGACGTGTAATGCAGTTCCAGTGAATTCCTTTGACCCGCTCGGATCCGCCCCGGCATCCAGAAGCACGCGCGCCACCGCAGGGTTGGGGTTATGCGCAGCCGAGTACAAGAGCTTTGTTGCAAGCTCCTTGCGAGCCTTGAGTTCGGTCACAGCCTCCAGCAGCCGGGTCAGAACGACAGGATTGGAGTTCGAGCGAGCCGCCCAACGCAGAGGGGTCCGGTTCCAGACAGACAAACTGGAAGGATCGGCGCCAACAGCCAGGAGCATGGATGCAAAGCTTGGGTCTTCCCGGTCGGCTGCTGCCTGAAGGGGAGTTGTATTCCCCTGATTGCTGGCTTTCGGATCGGCGCCGGCATTGAGAAGCTCTCGCGCGACAGCCGGATTCCTGTTCCGCATCGCACTGTGCAAGGGCGTGTTGGCATACTCATCAAGCGAGTGAAGATCGGCGCCCGCATCCAGCAGAAGGCCAATCATGGCAGAATCACCATTGAATTCCGCCGCCCAATGAAGTGGCGTTTCGCCGCTCGCCGTTTGCGCTCGCGGATCGGCGCCAACCTCGAGTAGTTCGGCGACCATATCAACACTTCCGCGGCGCGCCGCAGTATGCAACGGGGTTTCTCTCGACCAGGATTGTGCGTGGGGGTCGGCGCCGGCCTGAAGCAGTACGGAAAGCATCTCCCGTGTGTTCTTGCGAACAGCCCGGATAAGAGGGGTTTCCCCGCTCTCGTCGCGGGCATTGGGGTCGGCGCCGGCCTCCAGCAGCATGCGGGCGATGTCAGGATTCCCGTTGACCTTTGCCGCCCAATGCAGGGGCGTTGCGCCCATATTGGTCTTGGCGCCGACATCAGCGCCGGCGTCCATCAGGATTTGCGTTATGGAAGGATTGCTGTTCCTGGCTGCCCTGTGCAACGGAGTCTCGCCGAACTCATCGCGCGCCTTGGGATCAGCGCCAGCAGCCAGCAGCGCCTGGATCACCGCAGGATTCTCGTTTCTTCTGGCTGCGTCATGCAGTGGGGTTTCACCGAAATCGTCGCGCGCGTGCAGATCGGCGCCGGCGGCAAGCACGGCGGCGACTATGTCAGCATTGTCGTTGTGGCGCGTTGCGCCATGTAGGGGCGTATCGCCAAAATCACCGCGCGCGTTCGGGTCTGCCCCAGCTTCGATCAGGAGAGCGATGACTGCCGGGTCGCCGCCATGCGCCGACGCCAGGTGCAACGGCGTCGCGCCTTCCCGGTTCTGCGAGTCGCTTTCCGCGCCCGACTCGAGACATTCCGCGACTTGCGATCGTGTAGCGTTCTCGAAGAATTCCCTGGTGTTCCAACCCGCACACTCCTCATCGGCGGCATGCACCGAACCCGGCGACAGGATCAACAGGACGCCGGCAACGATTGGAACGGCGATCGCCGGAAAGCAACGCAACCCGTCGAGCAGGAGTTTCATAGCAAACCGATTGTAAACGTTACGCAAATCAGGAAGGCACGCGGTATGCGCAATTTCGGTTTGCGCTAGCGGTCTGGGAGTTCAGAGACCACTCTCAGCGCCTCCAGCACGTCGGTACCTGCAAGCTGCTCATTCTCTTGCGCTAACTCGTACGCAAGTGCGCCGTTGCTGTCCCGCAATTTCGGATCGGCCCCGCCCTCCAGCAGCGCGGTGATCACGGCAGGATCGCGCCCTGTCCTTGCAGCGATATGCAAAGGCAAGGAACCTTCCTCTCCCGAGCCGTTGGGATCAGCCCCGGCTTCAACCAGTGCCGCGATCACAGCAGGATCGTTGTCGTGGATAACCGCTTTGTGCAGCGGCGTAATGCCCCTTTCTTCCCGGGCGTTGGGATCAGCCCCTGCATCGATCAGAATCCTGATTGCGGCAGGGTCCGGGTTGTAAGCCGCAGCTATGTGCAACGGCGTACCTTCCCAGTGGTCCCGCGCGGACGCATCTGCGCCGGCCGTGAGTAGGAAGCTGACCACCTGGGAATTTCTATTCGTAGCGGCGCTGTGCAGGACTGTAGTCTTGAAGTCGCTCAGGGCCTTGGGATCAGCCCCTGCATCGATCAGGGCGGCGAAGACGGAGAGATTGCCGTTGGACCTGGCGATACTGTGCAGAGGTGTTTCGCCTCCTTGATCGCGCGCGTTGAGGTCGGCGCCCCGGCCTATGAGAACAGTAACAACCTCGGGGCTGTTCGCGCGCTTCAGCCGATGCAGCGGTGTCTTGCCGCGTTGGTCCCTGGCCATCGGGTCAGCGCCCGCATCAAGCAGCAACAGCACATTTTCCAGATCTCCGTCGCCCTCGGCCGCGTTATGCAGGGGGCTGGACTCGCCATGCCCGCGAGCATTGGGGTCGGCGCCACTTTCCAGCAGCGCGGCGACCAACGTATGGTTTCCACTGTGCCGGGCGGCCAGGTCAAGCGGTCGATGGCCCCGGTCGTTGCGGGCGCCAGGCTCGCCGCCGGCATCAATCAGTGCAGAAATAAGCGCACCGTCGTCCGTGTACTCCGCCGCATTGTGCACCGGCGTGTCGCCTCTTTCGTCCCTGGCCCCAGGGTCTGCGCCCATTTCGAGAAGCTGGCGAATCACAGCGTAGCGCGTGGCCACCGTTTCCGGATCGGCGTCCCGAACTACTGCGCTGGCCCGTGAATCGCGCATCGCCGCCTCATGAAGCGGTGTGGCGCCTCGGTTATTCCGCCGGTTCGGATCGGCGCCTGCTTTTATGAGTATCGCCGCTACGGCTGCCGTATTGTAGGCAGCTGCAAGATGCAAGGGCGTGCGCTCCCACTCATCCCGGTCCATGGGTGAGAGGCCCTCGTCTATCAGAGCGGCCGCGATAGCCGGGTTCTCATTGGTCGCAGCTGCATTGTGCAGAGGCGTGTAGCCAGTTTCGTTGCGAGCATGAAGATCTGCACCCGCTGCAATCAACGCGTCCAGAGCGGCGGGGTCGGCGGCCCCGCCAGCAGCCCGATGGAGAGGCGTATCGCGCCCCAGGTTCTCTGCGACCGGATCAGCGCCGGCTTCAATGAGCGCGGTCATTATTGCGAGATTGCCATTCGCTGCCGCCTCATGCAGGGGGGTGGAGCCGCCTTGGTCCCGTGCCATCGGCTCAGCACCGGCTTTTATCAGAGCGATGGCAAGGTCCGCATTCTTGCCATTCTTCGCCGACTGATGCAGGGGAGTGGACTGCTTTCGGTCCCGTGCGTTCGGATCGGCGCCGGCATTCAGCAGTGCGGTCGCAATGCCGACATCACCGTGGGTCGCCGCCACCCAATGCAAAGGGCTCGCGCGGTCATCGGTCCGGACCTTCGGATCAGCGCCGGCATCCAATAGCACTGCAACCGCCATCGATCGGACCTTGCCCCATACCGCAAAATGCAGTGGCGTATAGCCGAAATCGCCACGTGCGTGAATGTCGGCGCCGGCACTAAGCAGCGCGTCGAATACCGCAGGATCCTGACTGACCGAGGCCGCAAGATGCAGGGGAGTAATACCGCGATCGGCGCGCGCCATGGGGTCCGCGCCGGCGTCCAGACATTCGCGAACCTGTGCTGCCTGCGCCTTGTGAAAGAACTGGGGCGTATTCCAGTTCGTGCATGCCGCCGCAGCCGCCATGTCAGTTACGGCTTCTGCTGATTCGCCGGCAGTCGATCCTGTTCCCTGCCGATCCGAACGGTCGGACTCCGAGGCGCCAGACTCTTTCGCGCTGAGTTCGTCCTGCTGGTCGTTCCGGGATGCCTTACCGTCCTTCTCCCGCGCGGTCATTTCGGCGCCGGCTGCACGTAACTCTGCCGCCACGTCGGGATTGCCGTTCTCCCGAACGGCCATGTCCAATGGTGTGGCGCCTTTCCTGTCACGGGCGTTCGGATCGCTGCCGGCTTGAACCAATACGGAGATCACGGCAGGTTCGTCGTTCCAATTTGCCGCATAGTGCAAGGGAATCTCACCCTGGAGGTCGCGTGCGCCTGGGTCTGCACCCAACTCCAGCAACTTCAATACAAAAGTAGCGGAGCCATAGGTGGCCGCGGCATGAAGTGGCGTTCTGGAATAAATGTCCGAAGCGTTGGGATCGGCCCCCTCTTCTATCAGCCTGGCGACATTCCTCGGAAAATGCCCTCCCCACCCGGCGCTATGAAGCGGCGTCGCACCTTCACTATCCCGTGCCATAGGATCCGCGCCGGCTTCCAGCAAGATGGTAATCTCTTCAGGTTTGTCGCCGAGCCGGGCCTCCGTGTGCAGGGGCGTGCCGCCTTCATTGTCCCGTGCGTTGGGGTCCGCGCCTCTTCGAATCAGCAATTCAACAATGTCCCGGTTTCCGCTGTTAATCACTGCACGGTGGAGAAGCGTTTTGCCGTACTCATTTCGCGAGCCAGGGTCCGCGCCAGCGTCAATGAGAGCCTCGATCACAGCCGGATTGTCATTGTGTTCAGCCGCCACAAGAATGGGCGTTTCGCCATTTTCATTCCGGGCACGAAGGTCCGCACCAGCCGCAAGCAGAGCCTGCACCACCGAAATGCCATTGCTTTGCGCTGCCGCATGCAGCGGTGTATTCCCGAAGCTGTCCCGAACATCGAGGCCGACGCCGGAATCGATCAGCAATGCCAGCACCTCGCGGTTGTTCTCGCTCGCGGCGGAATGGAGTACGGTTCGTCCCTGTTCGTCCCTGGCCATGGGATCAACGCCTGCCTCCATCAGCAGCGCGAGCGTCGCCGGGCCGGTCCCGAGATTTCTTGCAGCAGTGTGCAGCGGCGTGGCGCCCAACCTGTCCCGAGCCCTTACGTCAGCCCCCGCCGCAATTAGCGCCTCAATCACCGCCAGCTTGTCAACCAATCGCGCCGCCCAGTGAAGAGGAGTAGCCCCTTCCCGATCCGCGCCATTCAGGTGGGCACCGGCATCGATCAAAGCCGCAACAAATTCCGGCTCGTGCCTCTCCACCGCCCGATGTAAAGGCGTCACGCCCCTTTGGTTGGCCGCATTCAGGTCTGCGCCGGCCTGAATCAATGCAACCGCCATCCCTACAACCCTTCCGTCCCGAACTGCCCGATGCAGTGGCGTACTTCCGAATCCGTCCCTCGCACTCGTCTCGGCGCCTGCATCTATGAGCATATCGGCAATCGCGATCTCGGCATTGGACGCCGCCACCCAGTGCAGGGGCATTCGGCCTAATTCGTCTCTAATGTTCGGGTCCGCGCCGGCGGCAATCAGCATCGCCACCACAGGAGAAGCACCCGCGTACCACACCACCATATGCAGCGGCGTGCCGCCTTCGTTATTTACTGCGTTTACGTTGGCGCCGGAATCGATCAGCATGCCAAATATCGCGGGCGTTTTCTCCTGGGAAGCCGCTGCCCGATGCAGGGGCGTGTAGCCGTTATTGCCCCTGGCATTGGGGTCCGCTCCAGCAGCCAGACATGCACGAATTCTGTCAGCGTTCGCGCTGTCGAAGAAATTCCTGGTGTTCCAGTCTGCGCAATCCGCTTGCGCCGCCGGGGTGATTTGGGAGCACGCCTGCAACAGGCCTACGGATGCGATGCAGGCAAGAGGCCAGAGCCTCTTTAAGCATGCTCCCGAGAGTCGATTCACAGCCAATTCATTCTATGCGCCCTTGGCGCGCAAAGGGCTGTACGAGCTCACTCCATCCGGGACTGTGCTGGAACCATAGGTGGCTCATCCACAGTTCAGGCGGCCGTTCAGGTATGGCCCGCCTCCCGGCACAGTGCGTCGATTGCGATGTTGTAGTCCATGCGCTCGCCACCCCAGCCGCAGCGGGCGGTGCGGGCGTTGATGGCCAGGCCGCGCGCCGCATCAAACGCCGCCAGCCTCTGCGCGCCGTCGGCTGCGGAGGTGTTTCCGCGGAAACACCCGCCATGCGGCAGGCCCGCCGGCGGGATCACCCGGCCGTCCGGACGCGTGAATTCGATCGCACCCTGGCGCACGCGAACGCCATAACCCCCCTCGTGCACCTGCCGGTGATGAAACGAACACAAAGTGACCAGATTGCCCAGGGCGGTCTCGCCGCCATCGGCCCAATGCCGGATGTGATGGGCGTGCACATGGCGGGCGCGATCGCAGCCCGGGAAGCGGCAGCCGCCGTCGCGAACGCGCAGCGCGCGACGGATGGCCGGCGGTACCGCCCGGGTCCGGCGCCCGACCGCCAGCGGCTCGCCCTGCGCGCCTTTGACCACTCCCAGCAAGGCCCCGTCGCAACCCAGCCGCCGCGCCGTCTCCACCGCCACCCGGCCGCCGTGTTCAAACGACGCGCCGGTGCTCTCCGGCACGTCACGCAGCGCATCGTGCGCAATGTGCACCACCAGTTCGTGAGCACTGGCCGCCGAACCCGAACACTTCCCGGCCAGAAACCGCTCGACCATGTGCTTCAGCGCGTCCGCACGCCGCTGACTGGCGCTCCGAGGAGGTGTTTCCGCGGAAGCGCCGCCCGGCGCCGCACCTCGCCATTGCCGCAGCACCGGTCGAGGGCCGGGTGTTTCCGCGGAAACACTTCCGCATACCGAATGCGCAGACTCGGCCGCTTCGGCGCGCTCGATGCCCCCGGGCTTGCCATTGCTTCGCGCCCCGGTTCCCTCGGTATCCGCGCCCGGCTCCTCAAGTTGCGCTTCCGCAGCTTCCAGCGCCTTGAGCAGCATCTCGCCCACCTCCGGAGCCAGACGGGCCTCAAGCCTGACGCTGCCGTCGCTTTCCCGCCGGCAATCCAGGTAGCGCCGCTCGTGCATGGCTTCGGCCTCGTTGCGCTCATTCTCGCGCTGCACCCGCCGAAACCCCCGCACCGTGCGCTCCACATGCTCCGCCGTGCCGTTCAAGGCAATGTGCAGCAAGGTGTCCTCCGTCGCCGCTGTCGCCACCCGCGTGAGCGCGCGCACCTTCGAATACGACAGCCGGCCCTCGCCGAAGGCTTCCGCGATCTTCGGCAGCGATTCCAGGGCCCGCGCCGTGCGCATCTTCTCGCGCGCCGCCACCGGGCCGATGCCGCATTGCCAGCTCAGCCAATGAGCGCAACTCGCCATGCCGTGCTGGGCCCAGCCTTCCTTGCGGTCGAACTCCGCCAGCAGGGCCAGAAACTGCGCCGTGGCCGCGTTGATGTTCCCCCACAATCGGGTGATCTGTGCTTCCAGGGTATTGAGGGGGCCCTCTTCGCGAGCCCCAGCAGCCATCCGGACGTCAGCATCCGGGTGGGCAAACTGTGCAGCGCTGGCTGCCGGCAACTCAAAAGCGCCACTCGGAGGACGCTCAGCGTCGCAAACAGGGGCGCGGGAGGAAGTGCGGTGAAGGTCCATTTCGAGGCTCCGTTCAGTCCGTTGACGTGATTGGAACTATAGCACGAATCACCAGTCAAATCAAGCCCTTATGGGCCTATACCGGTTCACTCAGAGCCATCCACAAAGGCTGAGCCGGGTGTGTGATTGGTTCGCTACGCTCCCTTCGGGACAAAGGTGCTAAAGTCCCCCAATCCCAGTCCCATTTGTTTCTGATCCCGGACAAGGGCTTCCCGCCAGTGACGAGGGCGAGACGCCCTCGTTCCCAGGGGGCACTTGGCGGTTATGCCTTGTTCGGAGCGCGGCGTGGGAGGTAGAGGTCGGTGATTACGCCCAGGTAGGCTTCGGCGGCCATGCCTACGGACTCGGACAGGGTCGGGTGCGGGTGGATGGTGAGCGCCAGGTCTTCGGCTTCGGCGCCCATTTCGATGGCGTGGGCGACCTCGGAAATGAGGTCGCCGGCGTTAACGCCCACGATGCCGCCACCAATGATGCGGCCGTCTTCGGCGTCGAACAACAGCTTGGTCATGCCTTCGGAGCGTTGCATGGAGATGGCCCTGCCGCTGGCGGCCCAGGGGAACACGCCCTTGCCGTAGTCCACGCCCTGTTCACGGGCTTCGGCTTCGGTCAGGCCCACCCAGGCGATTTCGGGGTCGGTGTAGGCCACCGACGGCACCACGCGGGCGTCGAAGGCGACTTTCATGCCGGCGGCGGCCTCGGCCGCGACCTTGCCTTCGTGGGTGGCCTTGTGGGCCAGCATGGGGTGGCCAACGATGTCGCCAATGGCGAAGATATGCGGCTGGTTGGTGCGGAGTTGCTTGTCCACGGGGATGAAACCGTGCTCGTCGACCGTAACGCCGGCCTTGTCCGCGTCGATCTTGTCGCCGTTCGGAACTCGCCCCACGGATACCAGGACGCCGTCGAAGGTTTCAGCTTCAGGGGCCTTCTCGCCTTCGAAAGACACTTTGATTCCTTTGCTCGTGGACTTTGCGGACGCCACCATGACGCCGGTATGAATGGCCGCGTAGCTCTTGCGGATACGCCGTTCCAGAGGCTTGAGCAGGTCCGCGTCCGGTCCCGGCATTAGACGGTCCAGCGCTTCCACCACGGTGATTTCGCTGCCCAGCGCTTGATAGACCGTGGCCATTTCCAGACCGATGATGCCGCCGCCTATGACCAGCAACCGCGCGGGAATGTCGTCCAGCAGCAGTGCGCCGGTCGAATCCATGATGCGCGGGTCGTCAGGCAGGTTCGGCAGGGCGCGACTCTGGGAGCCGGCGGCGATGATGCACTGCTCGAATGCGAGGCTTTCCGTGCCTTCGGCGGTTTCCACCGCCAGCTCTTTCGGCCCTGCAAACCGTCCGGTCCCTTCAAGCACCGTTACCTTGCGCTTTGAAGCCATGCCCGCCAATCCGCCGGTCAGCCGCCCGACCACGCGCTCCACCCAGGCACGTGAAGCCGAGGGATCCACCCGCGGGGCTGGATACTCGATCCCGGCTTCTTTCAGATGTTCGGCCTCGCCCATCACCCGCGCCAGGTGCAGCAGGGCCTTGGAGGGAATACAGCCGACGTTCAGGCACACGCCGCCCAAAGTGGGATACCGCTCTACAAGGGTGACTTCAAGGCCGAGATCAGCGGCGCGGAAGGCCGCCGTGTAGCCGCCGGGGCCGGAGCCGAGCACGGCCAGTCGGGTCTTCACTCTTCGCTCCCCGTATCGTCTGGGTCGCCGACCGGCGCGAGAAGCTGCTCCGCATCCGCCAGCAAGGCGCACAAGCGCGTCGTGAAACGCACGGCCGTAGCTCCGTCGATTACGCGGTGATCGTAGGACAGCGACATCGGCGCCATCAGTCGGGGCTTGAACTCGCCGTCACTGTAAACGGGCGCCATTCGGGCCCGTGAAACGCCCAGAATCGCCACTTCCGGCGCGTTGATGATGGGCGTAAACGCGGTGCCGCCGATTCCGCCCAGGCTGGAAATCGTGAACGACCCGCCCTGCATTTCGTCGGGCTTCAGCTTGCCTTCGCGGGCCTTGGCGGAAAGCTCCTGAAAGGCGCGCGCCAGTTCCGTGACGTCCAGCTTGTCGGCGTTGCGGATCACCGGAACCAGCAATCCGCGCTCGGTGTCGGCCGCGAATCCCAGATGCACGAATTTCTTCATCGCCAGCGAAGCGCCGCCCTCGGTTAGCGAGGAGTTCACCACCGGGAATTCCTTCAGGCACAGCACCGTTGCGCGGGCCACGAACGCCAGCAGGGTCAGGCGCACCCCGTCGGCCGCCAGTTCGGCCTTCAGCGCCTTGCGTCGCTGCTCCACCTCGGTGATGTCGGCCTCGTCATGTTGGGTCACGTGCGGCAGATTCACCCAGCTCGCCCACAGGCGCGGCCCGGATATTTTTTGCACCCGGCCCAGGGGCACGACTTCTATTTCGCCGTGGGCGGAGAAGTCCACCTCGGGAACCTGCGGCAAGCCCGCGCCCGGCGCTCCCTGTTGCAGCGCCAGCTTGACCCAGGCCTTTACATCGGCCTTGCGAATCCGGCCCTTGTCGCCTGAGCCCTTGACTGCTGCCAGATTCACGCCCAGTTCGCGCGCGAACTTGCGCACCGCGGGAGAAGCATGGGCCTTGGAAAAGCTCTCTTCATCGATCGGAGGCAGCGTGCCGGCAGTGGCAGGGAGCTGCTGGGCGGCAGCCGGCGCCTGCGCGGCCGGGGCGGTTCGGGCAGGAGCGCCTGGAGCCGCGGCGGCAGCCGGTGCTTCGGCCTTGTCCGCGGCAGCTTCAGCCTCCGCTGCCTGCGGTTCGCCGGAGCCTTCAAGCTCCGCGATGACGTCACCCTCGTTGACCTTATCGCCCACGGCAACCTTCAAGGCCAGGATCTGCCCTGCGACCGGAGACGGCACATCCATGGCCGCCTTGTCGGTCTCCAGGGTGATCAGCGGGTCGCCGGCCGCCACTTCGTCGCCGGCCGAGGCTTGGATCTCCACGACTTCCACGTCGGAGAACTCACCCAGGCCGGGTACGCGAACTTGGGTTGCTTCGGGCATGGTTCAGTCGAGGGAAGTGTTGCTAACGTCTTCTAATATGGTGCTAATTAAGTGCTATATAGCGCTAACTTCGCTTATCCTGACTCATCACAAGGTAACCGGATCAGCCCGCTCGGGGTCGATATCCCAGGCCTTGATCGCCTCGGCGACCTTTTTCGCCGTCATCCGGCCGTCTTCCGCCAGGGCGTAGAGCGCGGCGGCGGCGATGTAGCGCGAGTCCACCTCAAAATGGTTGCGCAAGGCCGAACGGGCATCGCTGCGGCCAAAGCCGTCGGTCCCCAGCGTCACATAAGTACCTGGAACCCACTGCCGAATCGAGTCGGGCAAGGCCGCCATGTAGTCGCTCGCCGCGATAAAAGGTCCGCTGGCGCCGTCAAGCGCCTCGACCAGGTACGGGCGGCGTGGCTCCTTGCCCGGGTTGAGGCGGTTGTGGCGTTCGCAGGCCATCCCGTCGCGGCGCAGCTGGTTGTAGCTGGTCACCGACCAGACATCGGCCTCGATGCCGCAGTCCTTGCGCAGCAAGGCAGCGGCTCCAACCGCCTCGTTGAGAATTGCGCCGGATCCAAACAACTGCACTCGTTCGCCCTCATCCGAAGCGCCCTTCACGGGAGGCAGCCGGTAAATGCCCTTGAGAATGCCTTCGCGCGCACCCCGCGGCATGGCGGGCTGCCGGTAGTTGTCGTTCATCGTGGTGACGTAGTAGAAGATGTTTTCCTGCCGCTCGGCCATACGCCGCAGCCCGTCCTGGATGATCACCGCCAATTCGTAGGCGTAGGCAGGGTCGTACGACAAGCAGTTCGGGACGGTGGCCGCCGCCAGGTGACTGTGGCCGTCCTGATGCTGCAGACCCTCGCCGGCCAGGGTGGTGCGTCCCGCGGTGCCGCCGATCAGAAAACCCCGCGACTGCGCATCGCCGCCGGCCCAGATGAAATCACCGATCCGCTGAAATCCGAACATCGAATAGAAGACGTAGAACGGAATCATCGGCAGGCCATGGTTGGAATACGACGTGCCCGCGGCCAACCAGGAGCAGAACGAACCGGCCTCGTTGATGCCCTCTTCGAGAATCTGCCCCTTGCGGTCTTCCCGGTAGCCCATCAGCTGCTCGGAATCCTGCGGCGTATAAAGCTGGCCCAACGACGAGTAAATCCCGAGCTGCTTGAACATGCCCTCCATGCCGAAGGTTCGGGCCTCGTCGGGCACGATGGGAACGATGTGCTTGCCCAGTTCCTTGTCCCTGACCAGCATCTGCAACAGGCGAACCAGCGCCATGGTGGTGGAGATTTCGCGGGCGCCGCTTCCCCCGGTAACGGACTTGAAGGTACTTAGCGCAGGCGCCTTGAGACGGCGCGCCTTCGTAACCCGCTGCGGCAGGAAGCCGCCCAGCCGGCGGCGACGCTCCTTGAGATAGCGCATTTCCTCGCTATCTTCTTCGGGCATGCGGAATGGAATCTCGCCGCGCTTTAGCGCCTCGTCGCTGACCGGAATATTGAACCGGTCGCGAAACTCCCGCAGCGCCGCCAGGTCCAGTTTCTTGGCCTGGTGGGCGGTCATGCGGCTCTCGCCGCCCTCGCCCATGCCGAACCCTTTCACGGTCTTGGCCAGAATGACCGTCGGGCGGCCCTGCTGCTTCGTTGCCCTCTCGTAGGCGGCGTAGATTTTCATCCGGTCGTGGCCGCCCCGGTTCAGCAGCTCGATGTCCTCGGTGGACAGGTGCGCCGCCAGGTCCTTGAGCCCTTCGATACCGCCGAAGAAATTCTCGCGGGTGTACTCGCCCCCAAAGGCCTTGCAGTTCTGGTACTCGCCGTCCACGCACTCTTCCATGCGGCGGCGCAACAGGCCATTGTGATCGCGGGCCAGCAGGGGATCCCAGCGTGATCCCCAGATCGCCTTGATTACATTCCAGCCGGCTCCCAGGAACGCCGCTTCCAGCTCCTGGATGATCTTGCCGTTGCCCCGCACCGGCCCGTCCAGCCGCTGCAGGTTGCAATTCACCACAAACACCAGGTTGTCCAGGCGCTCGCGCACCGGCACCGTGATCGCGCCCAGGGATTCGGGCTCGTCCATCTCGCCATCGCCGAGCATGCACCAGACCCTCCGGCCGCTCATGTCCGCCAGGCCGCGATGCTCCAGGTAGCGCATGAAGCGCGCCTGGAAGATCGCCATCATTGCGCCCAGGCCCATGGACACGGTAGGAAACTGCCAGAAATCCGGCATCAGCCAGGGATGCGGGTAGGAGGACAAACCGCCGCCGCCCACTTCCTGGCGAAAACGCGCGAGCTGCTCGCGGGTAAGCCGCCCTTCCATGAAGGCGCGGGCGTAAATCCCGGGCGAGGAGTGACCCTGGAAATACACCAGATCGCCCCGGTTCTCCTTGGTCGGCGCCCGCCAGAAATGATTGAAGCCCACTTCGTACAAGGTGGCCGCGGACGCATAGGTGGCGATGTGGCCGCCGTATTCCGAACTCTTGCGATTGGTGTGCACCACCATCGCCATCGCGTTCCAGCGGATGTAGTTCTCGATCCGGCGCTCCAACGCCACATCCCCCGGGTACTCGGGCTGATCGGGCCGGTCGATGGTGTTGAGGTACGCGGTGTTGGCGCCATAGGCCATATGCGCGCCGGAGCGGTGGGCCCGGTCGATTATCCGATTAAGCAGGAATTCCGCGCGCTCGGGGCCCTGGGTGCGCAGGACCGAGTCGAGGGATTCCAGCCACTCCCGGGTTTCCAGCGGGTCACTGTCGTGGAACGGATTGGCGCGTAGTTGAGGTTCGTCTGGCATAAAATCAGGCTGACAAGATCATTGTTTCAAGTAGTTGGGCCGGCTCCAACCGGCGTGTGTCATGCAAACTCCCTGGTCCCTGAAAAAACGCTTTCGCGGCTTCATGCCGGTAGCGGTAGATGTCGAGACCGGCGGCGTCCAGCCCGATATCCATGCGCTGCTGGAAATCTCCGCGGTGCTGTTCACGGTTGGCGATGACGGCCAGCTGGCGCCGTCCGAGCACATCTGGCTCCACGTGCTGCCCTTCGAGGGCGCTGTCATCGACGACGCGGCGCTGCGCATTAACCACATCAAACCACACCACCCCTTGCGCCCGGCGGTGCCGGAGCGCGAAGCCTTGCGGCGCGTGTTCCGCGTGGTTCGCAGGGAACTGAAGTCGACAGGTTGCTCACGCGCCATTCTGGTGGGTCACAACGCGCATTTCGACCTTGGCGTGCTAAATGCGGCAATCAAGCGCAGCGGCATCAAGCGCAACCCGTTTCATTCGTTCAGCGTGTTCGACACCTGCACGCTGGGAGGGGCGATGTTCGGTCAGACCGTGATGAGCCTGGCCGTCCAGGCCGCCGGCCTGGAATGGAACGAGGAACGCGCCCATTCGGCTCTTTACGACGCCCAGGTCTGCGCGCAACTGTTCTGCGAGGCGGTCAACCGGATCAACGATCAATCCAACCCTGCGTTGCGCTGAGAACGGCCGCTAGTCCAGGTCCTGGACAAGGCCCTGCAGCTCCCCGCTGCGGGCCATCTGCGTGACGATATCGGCGCCGCCCACCAGTTCTCCGCTCACATACAGCTGCGGAAAAGTGGGCCAGTTCGAAAATTCCTTGAGGCCGTGCCGAAGCTCGCCGTCCTGCAGTATGTCAACGTAGGCAAAACGTTTTCCGCATTGCCTGAGCGCCGCCACGACCTGCGCGGAGAACCCGCATTGGGGAAAATCCGGCGACCCTTTCATGTACAGCAGCAGGGGAAACTCGCCGATCTGCGTGCTGATACGCTGCTCTAACTGCTTGTCTTGCATGGGCTTGGTGTGATCTTGGAAGAAACGCTGCAATTATAGGCCAACCGCGAACCCGGGCCGCTGCCCGTTTAGGAATCAACACGGCGCCGTAAGTTGATTGCCATTGAAAGTAGCAATACGGCAATTGTCACAGATCCTGCGCCTCCATGGTGACTTGTCCCAAATAACCCAATGGGGTATATAATATGCCGTTGCAGACCGTAGCGGAGACCCCGACGTTCTCTCGTGTAGCGAACAAGCTCTTCAACGAGGAGGAAAGGAGCGAACTGATTGATTTCCTGGCTGAGAATCCATTGGCAGGCGACAGGATTCCAGGAACCGGCGGTGTGCGTAAATTTCGATTCGCAGCCTCTGGCCAAGGTAAGCGTGGCGGCGTGAGGGTGATCTATTTCTTTCTGGATGACAGCATACCCATTTACCTGCTGCTCGCTTACGCAAAGTCCACAAAGATCGATCTGACACACAAGGAAAAACGAGCGGTCTCGGGGCTGGCGGCGACGATCAGGAACACCTGGAAGGAAATGAAATGAGCACTTTTGCAGATGATCTGATCCAATCTCTTAACGAAGCCCTTGCGCACGCAAGGGGGGAAGGCCCGGCAATCCTGCATACGCGGGTGGCGCCCCGCGAGGTGCGTGAAAGCGTGAAGTTAACGCAGGCGCAGATGGCGCCGCTTATGGGCATGAGCTTGTCAGGCTATTGCAAATGGGAACAGGGAGCGCGACAGGTAAGTGGTCCGGCCGCGATCCTTTTGCGCGTAATTCAAAGGGAACCTGACGCAGTAAAGCGAGCGTTGCTTTCCTCGCGGCAAGCATGATTGAATACGATTTCTGTTGCTTCTTTGGAAAGGAAATCGAACCTACGCAAAGTGTGCTTGAGGTATCTACCTGGTTGACTACCATGGAGAGAAGCAAGAAATCCATGAGCATCGGCCGCGAAGACCTGGATAGCCGCAGAGTTGATTTCTCCGGCGTGACATCCGGTCGACGCCTGCCGCCCTCCGCTCAAAATGGGCGGTATCAGAACCGGACAGATCATTTGTTACAAGTGCGGACAGTTTATTTGTTCCTGACACAAACCGGCACAAGTTGTGTCCGGGTTCAGATACAAGTGGGACTGGGATTGGGGGACTTTCGCACCTTTGTCCCGAAGGGAGCGTAGCGAACCAATCACACACCCGGCTCAGCCTTTGTGGATGGCTCTGAGTGAACCGGTATAGGCCCATAAAGGCTTGATTTGACTGGTGATTCGTGCTATAGTTCCGATCACGTCAACGGACTGAACGGAGCCTCGAAATGGACCTTCACCGCACTTCCTCCCGCGCCCCTGTTTGCGACGCTGAGCGTCCTCCGAGTGGCGCTTTTGAGTTGCCGGCAGCCAGCGCTGCACAGTTTGCCCACCCGGATGCTGACGTCCGGATGGCTGCTGGGGCTCGCGAAGAGGGGGCCCTCAATACCCTGGAAGCACAGATCACCCGATTGTGGGGGAACATCAACGCGGCCACGGCGCAGTTTCTGGCCCTGCTGACGGAGTTCGACCGCAAGGAAGGCTGGGCCCAGCACGGCATGGCGAGTTGCGCCCATTGGCTCAGCTGGCAATGCGGCATCGGCTCGGTGGCGGCGCGTGAGAAGGTGCGCACGGCGCGGGCCCTGGAATCGCTGCCGAAGATCGCGGAAGCCTTCGGCGAGGGCCGGCTGTCGTATTCGAAGGTGCGCGCGCTCACGCGGGTGGCGACAGCGGCGACGGAGGACACCTTGCTGCACATTGCCTTGAACGGCACGGCGGAGCATGTGGAGCGCACGGTGCGGGGGTTTCGGCGGGTGCAGCGCGAGAATGAGCGCAACGAGGCCGAAGCCATGCACGAGCGGCGCTACCTGGATTGCCGGCGGGAAAGCGACGGCAGCGTCAGGCTTGAGGCCCGTCTGGCTCCGGAGGTGGGCGAGATGCTGCTCAAGGCGCTGGAAGCTGCGGAAGCGCAACTTGAGGAGCCGGGCGCGGATACCGAGGGAACCGGGGCGCGAAGCAATGGCAAGCCCGGGGGCATCGAGCGCGCCGAAGCGGCCGAGTCTGCGCATTCGGTATGCGGAAGTGTTTCCGCGGAAACACCCGGCCCTCGACCGGTGCTGCGGCAATGGCGAGGTGCGGCGCCGGGCGGCGCTTCCGCGGAAACACCTCCTCGGAGCGCCAGTCAGCGGCGCGCGGATGCGCTGGAGCACATGGTCGAGCGGTTTCTGGCCGGGAAGTGTTCGGGTTCGGCGGCCAGTGCTCACGAACTGGTGATGCACATTGCGCACGATGCGCTGCGTGACGTGCCGGAGAGCACGGGCGCGTCGTTTGAACACGGCGGCCGGGTGGCCGTGGAGACGGCGCGGCGGCTGGGCTGCGACGGGGCCTTGCTGGGAGTGGTCAAAGGCGCGCAGGGCGAGCCGCTGGCGGTCGGGCGCCGGACCCGGGCGGTACCGCCGGCCATCCGTCGCGCGCTGCGCGTTCGCGACGGCGGCTGCCGCTTCCCGGGCTGCGATCGCGCCCGCCATTTGCACGCCCATCACATCCGGCATTGGGCCGATGGTGGCGAGACCGCTCTGGGCAATCTGGTCACTTTGTGTTCGTTTCATCACCGGCAGGTGCACGAGGGGGGTTATGGCGTTCGCGTGCGCCAGGGTGCGATCGAATTCACGCGTCCGGATGGCCGGGTGATCCCGCTGGCGGGCCGAACGCACAGGGACTGTTTCCGCGGAAACACCTGTGCAGCCAGCGGGGCACGGCGGCTGGCGGCGTTCAATGCGGCGCGCGGCCTGGCCATCAACGCCCACACCGCCCGCTGCGGCTGGGGTGGCGAGCGCATGGACTACAACATCGCCATCGACGCACTGTGCCGGGAGGCGGGCCATACCTGAACGGCCGCCTGAACTGTGGATGAGCCACCTATGGTTCCAGCACAGTCCCGGATGTAGTGATCTCGTACAGCCACCTGTGCGATCGGCAAACAGCTGGTGGTGCGGGTCTTATTCCAGAGCCACCGCCGGCAACGCCCGGCGCTTTCTACAAGCGCTGCGCGAGGACCTGCCGTATCCGGTGCGCTCCATCCAGAGCCTGCCCTCGCGAATGCGGGGGTCGATGGCGGCAGCGAGTTCCGCGCCGAGTTCGAGGACGCCTGCCAGGCGCTGAACCTCCCCCTGGCCGTCCTGCCCCCAAAAAGCCCTCAACTCAACGGCGTCGTCGAAACGGCAAACGACCGCTCACGAACCGAGTTCTGGAACCTCTACGACGGCAACCTCACCGTCAAAAACGCCGGCCCCGCACTGGCCGAATACCAACGCTTCTACAATCACGTACGGCCCCACTACGCACTGGACTTGATGACCCCTATGGAATACCTTCTCCAAAACAGGCCAGCCGAATCCGGCCAGTCTCAGATGTAGTGAACCGGTACAAGTTGTTGAACGCGAGCCCGGCCCGGTGTAAAGTACCCAGCACGATGAACGGGAAATCAACACTGCTCAGATTGGCCGCCGGCGCCTTATCGGTCGGACAACCGACCGCGGCGATAGCTGGCGGCGCGGCTGCGCACGCATGGCGTTTGCGGACGATGCGCCTGAGTGTGGATTCCTATCGCTTCAATGATGGAGAACCCATGCGCTAAGCCTTCCTCAACATTAGTGTCGGAAGGTTTTGCAAAACGAACCTTCCAGATCACCCCCCAAAGGCCCTGGTCGGTTCAAGAACCTACCGGGGTTTTTTGTTTCCCCGGTAAATGATCTTTAACAACGGGGATTGTGTGAATGTCGGGGCAGCGCTTCGTCGAAGACGAGGCGGCCGCCTATCGGCGGTGCGCGAGCGCGCCTGTCCCCGACACCCTTTGCCGGCGTAGCTCAAATGGGAGAGCTCCTGCCTTGTAAGCAGGTGGTTGCAGGTTCGATTCCTTGTCGCCGGCTCCAGTTTCCGGAGGGGCTGAACATTGGCGGGTACCCCTGGCTGTAAACCAGGCGCCTCAGTGCCGTGCTGGTTCGACTCCAGCTCCCTCCACCAGTTTCGGATCGGTAGCTCAGCAGGTAGAGCGGCGGGCTGAAGACCCGCGCGGCGGCCGTTCGATTCGGCCCCGATCCGCCAGACATGGCATGTAGTTCAATGGTAGAACGTCGGCCTGTTAAGCCGAATGGTGCTGGTTCGAGTCCAGCCGTGCCAGCCAGTTGCGGGGTGGGGGAGTTGGCCGTCCCCGCTGGGCTCATGATCCAGAGATCGTCGGTTCAGGCCAACTTTCCGGCGGTCGCCGCCCCGCGATTGCTTCCCTTGGTTTGACGGGCCATACGGCGAGCATAGCGATTAGCTCGACTTTCCACGTGGCGCACGTCAGGCATTGGCAGAATGTCACCGGTGCTTGCTGTGACGATCGCAGATCAAAACGAGACCCATTGTGGCAAACGAAATGGGAATCACGCGGTTTTCGGTGCGGTAGCTTAATTCGGTAGAGCGCTGGCCTGTCGAGCCAGGAGGCGCCGGTTCGACCCCGGTTCGCATCGCCATGCTTTCAATGATCCGGTGGACTAATGGTTATGTCACAAGGCTTTCACCCTTGAGATTGCGGGTTCGAATCCCGTCCGGATCTCCACCCCTTGGACCGGTAGCTCAATTGGCGAGAGCGCACGCCTGATAAGCGTGAGGACGGCTGTTCGAGTCAGCCTCGGTCCACCATCTGGGAGTAGCTCAGTCTGGCCAAGAGTCCCTGGTTTGGAACCAGGATGTCGCAGGTTCAAATCCTGCCTCCCAGACCACATTTCGCGGACGTAACTCAAGTGGGTAGAGTGCCAGCCTTCCAAGCTGGGTGTTGCCGGTTCGAGGCCGGCCGGCCGCTCCACATTCAGGAGGCTCGCAAGGTTGGCGTGCTTATCGGTCCTGAAAACCGTGATGTCGGAAACGACGTGGGGGTTCGATCCCCTCAGCCTCCGCCAAACGATGGTGAGCGTAGCTTAATCGGGAAAGCCCCAGGATGTGACCCTGGACGATGCCGGTTCGATCCCGGTGGCTCACCCCATGTGGAGAGGTGGCCGAGTCTGGTCTAAGGCGCTTGGCTGGAGATCAGGTATACGGGACAACACTTCGTATCGCGGGTTCAAATCCGGCCCTCTCTGTCAATCTATCCGCCCGTAGCTCAGATGGAAGAGCGGCAGGCTTCGAACCTGCAGGTCGGGAGTTCGAGTCTCTCCGGGCGGGCCAAAGTTTCCCTAATGTTGCGCGTCGTAGGTTTTGCCGCCTCTGGCTTAGTGGCTGAGCACCAGGCTTTTAACCTGGAGAGCGAGGTTCGATTCCTCGGGGGCGGATCACAATTTTCCCCTCCTTGGCTTAGTGGCGGAGCACCGGACTCTTAATCCGGAGACGGGAGTTCGAATTTCTCAGGGGGGACCGGATTGAGAGGGAGGCAGGCTCTCAGGCGGGTCTCATAAGCCCGCTTTCGCCGGTTCAAATCCGGCCCTCTCAACCAACTCTCGCCTTGGCAGCACTTGCTCGGCCGCCCGCATGAAGCTGACCAGCCTCCGTAGCAGGGCGTTGTAATGCGAATGCCCGCCGCCCGCTTCGCACACCGCGGCGTACAACGCAAGATTGGGATTCTCGATCGCGGCCGCGGCATGAATCGCTGCACCTTTTCGGCGCTGCTGGGCTCTCCGGGCACTGTGCCAAGTATCCCACAGAATCGGCATGTTCATGCATCCGGTCCCTCCATAGCCTGATAGTTCTGTGGCAAGAACGCCGCTCTTACAAAGCGGAGGTCGTCGGTTCGAATCCTGCCTGGGGCACGATGTCCTCGTAGCTCAATGGATCCAGAGCGCCGGGCTTCTAACCCGATGGTTGCAGGTTCGAGTCCTGCCGGGGACGCCACTTCATATCATGGCCGTCTGACGGGAATTGGCATACCTACCTGTCTCAGATACAGGTGTTTCCTGGTTCGACTCCAGGGGCGGCTACCACGAATCGGGCCCGGCGGGAACGCTGGGCCCCGGCGGCCGTGTGACGGGAACGGGTATACCTGCCTGCCTTAAAACCAGGCGCATCTCGGTTCGAGTCCGAGGGCGGCCACCAAGCCCATGCGGATCTGATGGGAACAGGCATACCTACCTGCCTTAGAAGCAGGTGATTCTCGGTTCGAATCCGAGGGTCCGCACCAAGCGCGGCTGACGGGAATTGGCATACCTGGATGGCTCAAACCCATCCGTTTCCTGGTTCGAGTCCAGGGTCGCGTACCAAGCATTTCACACAATCCTCGTTGTTGCAGAACATCCAATTAAAGAAAAACTGATGAACGCAATGATCTTGAAACTCGACCGCGCCGGCCGCCCGATCCGTTGGGTGTCGCGTTATGAAGGGCTGCTCTTGTACTGCCGCGACCAAGTTGCCTGGGAGCAGGGCAGCGAGGTCATCCGCTTGCGGGGCGGTACCAACCGGCGCACCGGGCTGCGTACGGTCCGGGATGTCAACTCGATTGTGGCGGTGCGTTCGCTGGATCCGACACTGGCGGCGGCGAAGATGCCGGGGCTGACCAACCCCGGGCTGTTCCGGCGCGATGAATTCATGTGCATGTACTGCGGCGAGGAGTTCAAGTCGCGGTTGTTGACGCGCGACCACGTCCGACCGCTTTCACGCGGCGGCGCGGACTGCTGGGAGAACGCGGTGACGGCCTGCCGCGCCTGTAACCAGCGGAAGGACAACCGCCTGCCCGAGGAGATCGGCTGGAAGCTATTGGCGTTGCCGTACGCGCCGAACGCAGCGGAAGGACTGATTCTGCACAATCGGAAGATCCTGGCCGATCAGATGGCGTTCCTGTGCGGGCGCGTCGGGCAGGAAAGCCGGTTAAGGGCGGCGGCCTAGAGGTCGCAGGAGCCCGGTTCGGGCTTAGTCTGTCGGTGTCGCGGACTCGATCGTCGGCGCCGCCGCGTTCATTTCGAGGCGGACGTCCTCGCCGCGACGCATCGCAGACAGGTCGAGGCTGAAGTCCGGGCGCTCCGGTGTCGTCAGCTTGCCGGGAAGTTCGCGGATTTCCCGCGGGCTCAAGCCATGCGCGGCCAGCTGTTCGGCGCCCAGTGAATCACCGCTGGAACGTAGCGCATTGTTGTCCGGCCGGACCAGCTCCGCAAGCGCGGTGCGTTCGCCGGCCGCCAGGCGGGCGCCGAGGACGCGGTAATCGATCCAGGCCTCGTAGGCCAGCGGGCGCCGTCCGAGCACATCTGGCTCCACGTGCTGCCCTTCGAAGGCTCCGTAATTGAAGACAAAGCGCTGGAAATAAATCGCATTAAGCCGCACCACCCGCTACGGCCGACGGCGCCGGAACGGGAAGCCTTGCGGCGCGTATTCCGCGTCGTGCGAAGGGAACTGAAAGCGACTGGTTGCTCACGCGCCATATTGGTGGGTCACAACGCGCATTTCGACCTGGCCGTGCTAAATGCAGCGATCAAGCGCAGCGGCATCAAGCGCAATCCGTTTCATCGCTTTAGCGTCTTCGATACCTGCACGTTGGGCGGCGCGGTGTACGGTCAAACGGTAATGAGCCTGGCCGCCCGGGCGGGCCGTGGGCCAGCCGAGGGCTGCAAGAGCCTTGCCTTTTTATATACTAGTTTATTCAACTAGTTGAATAGGAACGCAAGACATGATCGAGGTCGGCGCGTTCGACGCGAAGACACATTTGTCCTCGCTGCTTGACAAAGTCACGCTTGGGGAAGAAGTCCTCATCACCAGACGCGGCCGGCCCGTCGCGCGGCTCGTCCCCGCCGAGCAAGCCGAGCGGGCGAGCGCGGAAAGCGTTATCGAGGAGTTGCTGAAACTTCGTCGCGGTCTGAAGCTTCGTGGCCTGAACTGGAAGCAACTGCGCGACGAAGGACGGCAATGAGCGCGTTCGTTCTCGACTGCTCCATCGCCGTCGCCTGGCTGTTTGAAGACGAAGCGAAACCTCAGACCGATGCCTTGCTGGACCGGCTAAAGAAGGACAGCGCGCACGTTCCCGGTCTCTGGCGGCTGGACATCGGCAACGTTCTGGCATCGGCGGAACGGCGCAATCGCATCACCCCTGCACAGGTTTCCGCATGCCTCGGCCTTCTGGATCGTTTACCGATTGTCACAGACGCCGAAACGGAGAACCGCGCCTTGCGCGAGATACTGGCGCTTGCCCGCTCCGAGAACCTTACGACCTATGACGCCGCGTACCTTGAACTAGCCCTGCGGCGCGGGATGGAACTCGCGACGCTGGACAAGCCACTCATCCGGGCCGCTGCCCGCTGCGGAATCAACACGCTACCGCCAAATGCGCCATGACTTGCGGATAAACGGTCAAATCGACGCGTGCCACGCCTTCGGAGTAACGATAGCAGACCCCGCGTCGTTGCGCTCCGACACGTTCATGCATTGCGCACGGGAACCCGCTGCTGCCCGCATTGCTAGAGCGTGAGAGTGAGTGGGAAGCCCAAGTTTCGTGATAAAGTGCGCGCACGCTACGGAGAGCGGAAATGGAATTGAAGAAGCATATTCCTTTCATCGTCATTGTCTTGGCGATTCTCGGTACGTGGAACTCCACGCGCCTTGAGTTTGTGGATTTGCGCACCGAGATGCGTGCGGAATTGAGAACCTTAAGCGAGCGAATTACCGTCCTTGACGAGCGCGTGAGCACGCTAAGCGAACGCGTGGCGCGCATTGAAGGTGTCCTGTCCGGCAAGGTGTCGAGCCGCTCCCAGCCAGAGCCGCCGACAGGCGCCAAATCGCAATCAGCCACATCTGAAGTCGTAAACAACACGTCATAGCGCCTTAGGCGCCAAGAATTTCCCTTTGACCCGCTTGCGCTTGATGAGGAAGGCTCAGAGTTGATGCACGGTGCATCACGGAAACACGACGAGTCGCCGCGCAACTCCAGGTCGCCGATACCCGACTCTACTTTGCCCACGTCAACAGCGCGAAGTGCTGCCAAAACAAGTCTGGGAGGGAGACGGCTGACTGGACCTTGTTCGAGAACTGCCGCCGCTTCATCCCGGGAGAGCTACGCATCCTGAATCCGGATGTCATAGTGACGCAAGGCGGCCGGGCGAAAGACGCGATTCTCAAGAGCTTCGAGGTCCGACGGCGTGATGTGCGGACCGTAGAAAGTGATTCTCGCTTCCGGTTTGATGCTCGCTACGAGACCGGCCTTATCGAACTCAAGCCGGACTCGAAGACATGCCTCTGGCTTCAGACCTACCTCCCCAACAACTTCGGGCTCTTCAATCCGCAGCGCACCCATTGCTGGCCTCTGTACGCGGAAGAGGTTGGTCGATTCTGGCGTTCTCACGAGAGGTGAGGGGCGTTAACGTGGACAGAGCCGTGTGGCGAAAGAAGATCCGCAAACGATTGCTGGTTCACGCCGCGGCCTTCAACCTGGGGCTGCTCATGCACCATCGTCATGGTGCACGTTTCGCGGGCCGCGCCTCACCGCGCTCACGTTGCAGCACGCGACACTTGTTCAGCGATTGTCGAATTTGACGCAATTGGCTTCGCTTAAGGCGTATCGCCAGCACGCCAAAGGCGCACGCCGCAGGCGCCGGTGACCGCAACATAGAGGGGGTCGATGAATGACCACAGCAGCGGGACCTCCTCGCCGACCATGTCGCCCAACCAGTTCGACAAGTACCACAGGGCGAGCACCAGCGCACTGTAGAACAGCACGTTGTCCCCGATGTAGTTCCTGATATCCGGCTCGCCGCCTGTACTCAGGGCCAGCTTCCACCTCAGGCTCGCAGCGCAGGCGATAGCCACGCCCGGCGCCATGAACCAGTTCAGGATCACCCAGGTGGGGTAGCCGGTACTGCCGTCGTCAAAGAGCGGGGTAATAAAGAAGAAAACGCCGACCAACACGGCGATGACCAGGGAATAGGCGCCCAGGATGCGTTGAATGACTTTTACGTGTTGTTCTCCCGTTTCGCTGGTGTAGAAAAGTGCGGAGATGATACCGGCCCACGATGCCATGGCGACGCTATCCGTCACCTGTTTGCTACACGCCTGTATCGCGGTAATGTCCATAGATGTTTCGCCGGTCTTCACTTGTGGCAAAATCAGCGCTTCGGAATTAACGTAAAGGGGTCGTTATGAACCCGTTGAATACCATTACCGGCACGCTGGTTGGCGGCCTCGTAATTTCTCTGGTCATCATGTTTATCGCGGCGGCCACCGGCAGTTCGATGGCCGGCGCCAATGCGGTCAACGCGTTTCTGATCTGGCTGCATGTGTTCGCCGGTATTACCTGGATCGGATTGCTGTACTACTTCAACTTTGTGCAGGTTCCGGCCTTGTCGGAGGCCGCTTCGGATGACGGCGGCCCCAGCGGCGCGGCCATTACCCGCTACGTAGCGCCGCGCGCGCTGTGGTGGTTCCGGTGGGGCGCAGTGGTCACCTGGCTGGCCGGCGCCACCTTCCTGCTGCACCGCGGCGATTTCAATAACGCCTTCACCCTGGGTTTACTACCAGGCGGCGGGGATGCCACGTATGGCCTCACGATCGGTATTGGCGCCTGGCTGGGCACCATCATGGCGCTGAACGTGTGGCTCATTATCTGGCCCAATCAGAAACGGGTTCTCGGGATGGTGGAAGCCAGCGCCGAGGAGATCAACAGGTCCCGCCGCACCGCGTTTCTGGCCTCGCGGACCAACACGCTGTTGTCGATCCCGATGCTGGCCAGCATGGTGGGCGCGGGCCACGGCATGATGTTCTAGTTCCCCTGGCGAGGAGGGCATCTTGCCCTCCTGACGTTGGGAACGAGGGCATCTTGCCCTCCTGACGTTGGGAACGAGGGCATCTTGCCCTCCTGACGTTGGGAACGAGGGCATCTTGCCCTCGTCGAGGGCTGGAAGCCCTCGTTCCCAGGGGTGTCAGGTCGTGATGCGCATCGAGAAATCGCAGGCGCGGATGTTCTTGGTCAGGGCCCCGCAGGAGATGCGATCCACGCCGGTAGCCGCAACCGCCGCCAGATTGTCCGGTCCGATTCCGCCCGAGGCTTCCAGCAGTACCTCCCTACCCCGGCGGTCGCGCTCTTCGACCGCGGCGGCAAGCTGATTCAGGGAGAAGTTGTCCAGCATTACCCAGCGTGCGCCGGCGTCCAGCGCTTCCATCAGTTCGTTCATGCCCTGCACTTCCACGGTAACGGGTAAGTTGCCGCCCCGCCGTGAAGCCAGCTGCAGCGCCTCACGCACGCCCCCGGCGGCGGCGATGTGGTTTTCCTTCAACAGTACCGCGTCGTACAGGCCCATACGGTGATTGCTGCCTCCACCCACCCGTACCGCGTACTTCTGCGCCTGCCGCAATCCTGGAATGGTCTTGCGGGTATCCAGCAGGACCGCGCTCGACCCGGCTAGAGCTTCGGTCATCCTGCGGGCGCTCGTCGCGACCGCGGAGAGGAGCTGCAGGAAATTCAGGGCCGATCGTTCTCCGCTTAGCAGACCCTGAACCGGGCCGCTTAACTCGCATACCGCCTCGCCGGGTGTGGCAAGCCCGCCTTCGGTGACGCGCCAGCGAATGTCGATGCGCTCATCCAGGGAACGAAACACCTCGTCGAACCAATCGCGCCCGCACAGCACGCACTCCTCGCGCGCAACCACGACTGCGGTCGCAACGGCGGATTCCGCCAACAGCTCTGCGGAGACATCACCTCCGCCGATGTCCTCGCGCAGCGCCCGGTGCACATCCTGGCGCACCGTATCCATAGGTGGGCCGGCGATTACGTTTCCCATTGCCTTAGGAAGGGCAGCGCCTGCCTACTTACTCAGAAATACGTTCATCACCGTGGCGCGTACCAGCACGACCTGGTCCTTTTCGCGCTTCAGTTCCGCCTCGACCACCGCCTGGCGGCGCCCTTTGTGGACGATCCGGCCCTCCCCCAGCAGCGGCTCGCCCATCGGCACCGCCTTAAGGAAATTGGCGGAAATCTGGGCGGTGGTGAACGGTCGCTCGCCGCATCCGAACCAGGTGGTGGAGCCGCTCACGTCGTCCAGTATGGCCAGCGCGTAACCGCCCTGCAGCGAACCGATGGGATTGGCCAGTTCGGGCGGCGGCTTGTAGCGTGCGCTTACCCGGCCTTGCTGCGCATCCACGGATACCAATTCGCCGCCAACCGCCTCGCGGCTGGTAAGCCGCGGCAGTCTGGCGATATCAACGGGGTCGGCCAACGATCAGTCCAGCGCGTCGCCCAGGCGCGCGCCAAGGTCCGCCACATCCTGCGGATCGGCCTTGCTGACCTCCGGGTAATCCGTGAAGCGCTCGGGAATCTTGATCGTGGCGTCGATGCCCATCTGCTCGGACTGCACCGGAACGCCCTGGGCCGACTTCGGCGCCGATGGATCGAGCACGAACGCCTGCCCCGATTTGTTCATGATGATATCGGAGACCGGCTGCACGCGGCTCTGGATCGCCCACTCGACCGAATTCATGTCATACGGATTGACGTCGGGGCCCACCACGATCACCAGCTTGGCGGTGCGGCCCCAGCGGCCCGCGGCTCCCCACACAGCGTGCAGCACATACTTACCGAATTCCGAGTGCGGCTTGGTGGCGCCGTCGACACTCAGTTGCACGATATAGGTCATGTTGGGCGTCACTACCACATCCTTGACCTCGGGAATCTTGCGGCCCAGGTCGCTCAGGACCTCGCCTTCCACCGGCAGCAGCGCCAGGTAGTTGTGATCGAACGGTGGGACCATCTCCATGGTCGAGTGCCAGATCGGGTTGTTGCGATGAGTGATGTGGTTTACCTGCATGAGCGGGAACACCTGCACCTTGTCGTAATAGCCCAACGGGTTGGAATGCCAGCCGATTTGCTCCTGCTGACCAGGCAGGAACTCGCCTTCAAGCACGTACTCGGCGGTGGCCGGAACTTCGATGTCCACCGTGTCGCATTTGACAAGTTCCACAGGGCTGCCGCGCAGCCCGCCGGCAAAGTCGTACTCGTCCTGGCCAAACGGCAGGCCGGTGGCCGACGCCAGATGCACGGCCGGGTCGCAATTGCAGGCAATTGCTATTTCCAGGGTCTTGCCGGCGGCTATCGCCTTGGCCAGGTGCAGGCCGCCGTGGTTCATCGGCGGGTTCCAGTAGACGAACACCGCCAGGGAGCGGTCCTGGTTGTGCTGCGAATACTTGCCGCCGGCCGGATGCTGGGCGTTCCAGAGTTGGGTATGGCGGTACCAGCCCACGTTGCGGGCGCCGGTTTCGGGGTCCTTGGTGATCGCGATGCCGTTGGTGATGTAGGCCGGCCCCTCCTTTCCGAACCACACGTGCGGAATGTGCTTGCCCAGCGACACCTCGTCCTCTGGAATCACCACCTCCTTGCACGGTGCGTTCTCCCGGTCCACCATCACCGGCTTGTGCCAGTTTGCGGGGTCGGCGAGCACGCGAGCGAGCTTGCGCTTGGCTTCAAGCACATCCTCCTCGTCGATGCAAAGGGCGGTGCGCTCGCGCGAGCCGTAGGGATTGAACGCCACGGGCACTTCCGGCGTGTTGTAGCCGGTAAGATTCTCCAGCATCAGCGCGCGGTTGGAGCCGGCGTGCAGAAGCGCCATGAGCGGCTGCAGGTCTTTGTTACCCAGTGCCGCCGACAGGGGATGCGTTATGCGGCGCAGGTCCCCGCGCTCATCAAGCAGGTTCAGGAAAGCCCGAAAATCGTCATATGCCATGAACATTCCTCCCATCGGCACTTGCGTAAACGCGCAGCCTAATGCAATTTACCGTTTCTTTCCACGGGCAAAGCCCGGGCGAAGCACAAGGTGCGTCATTTGAGCAACGCGGGCGACAGGATTTACGACTGGCTGGCCTATCACGCCCGCTGCAACGCCGATTCACCGGCCTGCGTGGACCTGGGCACCGGGCGTCGATTCACCTACGCCCAAATCAATGAGCGCAGCACGCGCCTGGCTACCGGGCTGGCCATGGAACACGGCGTCGGCAAGGGCGACCGGGTAGCAATCATCGCCACCAACAGCACCGATTTCTTTGAACTCATGTTCGCCTGCTGGAAGCTGGGCGCGCTCTTCATGCCATTGAACTGGCGCCTGCACCCGGTGGAAATCTCCGCGCTGCTGGCCCACGGTGAGCCGAAGGTCGTGTTTTGCGACGAGCCATTCCTTGCCCTGGCCGAGAGCTGGGACAAGGGCGCCTTGCTGATCCGCCGCACTGATAACGAGTCCGACCACGAGAAGCTGATTACGGATCACTTGCCGGAAGCGGTAATGCCACACCTCACGGGCGAGGACCCGAATTGCCTGATGTACACCTCCGGCACCACCGGCCGCCCCAAGGGGGTGATGTACAACTACAGCATGACCTACAACTTCGTGCTGCATGCGGCTTTGCACGGAAGCGTGTCGCGCGAGACCGCGACCCTTACCTACGCGCCGCTGTTCCACACCGCCGGCCTGAACGCGGCTGCCACGCCGTTGTTCCATTACGGCGGCTGCCTGTATGTCATGCCCGGATGGGACGCCGAAAAATGCCTCGGCTACCTGATGGACGCGGACATGGGGATTACCCACTGCATCGGCGTGCCCACGCACTACGTGATGATGAGCGAGCTGCCCGAGTTCGCCAACGCCCGCTTCCCCACCCTGATCCACCTGGGCGTGGGAAGCGCCCCGGTTTCGATGGAATTGCTGCGAACCTGGGAGGCGAAAGGCGTTGCCCTGGCGCAGTCTTACGGCCTGACCGAATGCTTCAGCGTGGCGCTCACTCCGCCGCATCGCGCCCACGAGATGCTGGGCTCGGCCGGGCAAGCACTGATGCATGTGGACGTGCAAGTGGGTGACGAGCAAGGAAACGAACTGCCGCGCGGCGAAGTGGGCGAGATCCAGATTCGCGGCCCCGGCGTTACTCCAGGCTATTGGCGTGATCCGGAACTGACCGCCGCGTCCTGGGTGAACGGCTGGTTCAAGACCGGCGACGCAGCCCACATGGACGCGAAGGGCACGCTCACAATCGTGGACCGGCTCAAGGACATGTTCATTTCCGGGGGCGAGAACATCTACCCGGCCGAAATTGAGCACGTGGTGGTAAAGATGCCGGCGGTAAGCATGGTGGGCGTGATCGGGGTGCCCGATCCCAAGTGGGGCCAAGTCGGAATGGCGCTGGTCCTGCCCCGCAAGGACATGCAAGTGACCGCCGACGAGGTGCTTGAGCAGTGCCGGGCCAACCTGGCCCGTTACAAGATTCCCAAACAGGTGAAGATCGTTGACGAGTTGCCCATAAGCCCGCAGGGCAAGGTGCTGAAGACGGAGCTTCGCCGACGCTATGCGGGACCCTTGGGAACGAGGGCTTCCAGCCCTCGCCGAGGGCAGGATGCCCTCGCTCCCAGCGTCGAGAGCGGGGAAGCCCTCGCTCCCAGCGTCGAGAGCGGGGATGCCCTCGCTCCCGGCGACGAGAGCCTGTCCCCGACGCTGATCGGGGAGCGGGGACGCCCCCGTTCCCAGGGTTGAAGGCTAGCGACAGTGAACAAGAACACCCTCCCAATGAATGACAACCCGTTTCGATCAGCAGGTTTCCGGCGGTTGTTCGCGGCCCAGGTCATCGCCCTGATCGGAACGGGTCTGAGCACCGTCGGACTGCAGCTTTTGGCCTACCGGATGACCGGCGGACAGGCTGCGCCGGTGCTGGCCACCGCGCTTTCGATCAAAATGGTCGCCTACGTGTTCCTGGCCCCGATTTGCGGCGGCCTGGCCCACCGGGCGTCACGCAAGTCGATACTGGTGACCAGCGATGTGCTGCGCGCCGGGCTGGTTTTGCTGCTGCCTTTGGTTACGCAGGAGTGGCAGATCTATCTGCTGATCTTTGCGGTGCAAGCGCTGGCGGCGGCGTTCAAGCCCGTGTTTCAGGCGATCATCCCGACCGTGCTGCCCGATACGGCAACCTACACTCGGGCGCTTTCATATACCCGCATGGCCTACGACCTGGAAACGGTCGGCAGCATGATGCTGGCCATCACCCTGATGGCCGCCGGCGGCGGCTTTGAACTGTTATTCGAGCTGAACTCGGCCGCCTTCCTGATTTCGGCGTTACTGATCATCGTGACTCGTCTTCCGTCCGTCGCTCCGGTGGAACGCACCGGCGGAATGATGGATGAGGTTACCTTCGGGATCCGGTCGTACCTGGCCACTCCCAGGCTGCGCGCCCTGCTGGTGCTTTACTTCGCCGCCGCCATGGTCAGCGGCGCGGTGCTGGTCAATAACGTCGACTACGTACGCACCGAGCTTGGCGGCGAGGACTTTCTGGTTGCCGTAACCATGCTGGCCTACGGGGCCGGGTCGATGCTTGCGGCGCTTACAACTCCGCTGATCCTGCGCCGCATCGCCAGCCGGCAGCTGATTACGCGGGGAGCGCTTCTGGCAGGCTCCGCCGCCCTGTTTCTGATCCTGGCGCCGGGGCTGGCTCCTTTACTGGTGGTGTGGGTATTCATGGGAATGGGCGGATCCTGGGTCTACACACCCGCCGGACGGGTGATTAATCGGTCCTGCAACCCGGCCGATCTGCCGGCTTATTTCTCGGCTCACTTCTCGCTTTCGCACGCGGCCTGGCTGGTGGGCTACCCGCTTGCGGGCTGGCTGGGATCAGCCTTGGGGCTACCGACCGCCGGCCTGATCCTGGGGCTGACCTGCATCGTGCTGGCGGTGACGGGCGCCAGGTTGTGGCCGAAAAAGGACAAACAGGAAATCACCCATGACCATACCGCCATCAAACACACGCACCAGCACTCCCACGATGCGCACCACCAGCACTCCCACGACCGCGACGGCGGCCCGGAACCGCATAGCCATACCCACCGCCACGAGCCCATGCGGCATTCCCACGACTACGTAATCGACCTGCACCATCCGCGCTGGCCCGGAGCCTAGGCGAAGCAGCCACGATTTTCCGGCAAGTCCGCCGAGCCGGGTTCTGAACCGTTCCGTCGGCCAGCCTGATGTCAGGTTACCGTCAGGATAGTGGGCTATGGTTCTCTTGATGCATTGTCGAAATAAACACCTGCCTTCGATGCTCTCTCTTGAATTTCCTGGAAAACGATCATGCGCAGCACCGCAAACCTACTAATCTGCTTGTCGCTCCTCCTGGTCGCCCGCGGCGGCAGCGGCGACGTGGTCGGAACGGTCGACTCAAGTCCTGCCGATTCAGGCCCCACGGTCACCTACGTCACGGCTGAGACCTTCGACGAAGAAGTGCTGCGCTCCGACGTTCCGGTTCTGGTTGATTTCACCGCCACCTGGTGTGTGCCCTGCAAGGTGGTGGATCCGATCATCATGAGCCTCTATCCGGAGATGGCCGGACGCGCGAGAGTCTTCAAGCTGGACATCGATGAAGACCTTGAAATCTACCAACGGCTGGGCGTAAACGGTGTGCCGCACATCCTCTTCTTCAACAATGGCCAGGAGCAGGACCGTATCGTCAGCCCGCAGCCGAGGGAAATCTACGTGCAATACCTCGAGGCCATGATTGAAGGAAGATCAACGCTGGAAGTTTCGCTTCAACTCATGAAAGAAGACCCGTTTCGTCGCCATTTCATCCTTTCCAGACGCATTGAGGACATGAACACAGCGCTGGCGGCATACCCGAGCCTGTTGACCGATCCCCTCGAGAACGGCCAGACACCCTTGTCGCTGATACTCAACAGCCCGAACTACCGGCAAGACGACCAAATAGAACTCGCGCTGGCACACGGCGCTCAACCCACGACGCGAGACCTGGTCGGCCTGGGCCAATGCGACGATTTCCTTGCCGCCCTGGTGGACGATCCGGAGGCTCTGAACCGGCCTGACCCGGACGGCGCCACGCCGATGTATCTTTCGGTTGCCCGTTCGTACAGGCTTGAAGATGGCGGTTGCGTACGCGCCCTGCTTGAAGCCGGCGCGGACCTGCGGGCGAACACAAGCCAGCGCTTTACTCTGGTCCGCGGGGTTGTACTCCTGAGAGATTCTGCCTTGCTCGGTGAGTTTCTCGATCGCGGCTTGGATCCCGAGCAAACCGACCAGAACGGCTGGAACGTGTTGCATTGGGCGGCGAATTACGGATACGTCGATATCGTAGCGCTGCTCGTCGATCACGGGATGGACATCGACGCCACGAACCAAGAGGGCGAAACGGCAGCCGACATGGTTCGCGCAAAGCGCGACCGCACGGCAAAGGCGCTGGAAGACGGAGTCGACGCGTACGGCCGGGAGGTCGAGGAGCAGTCACGTGAGTATTACCGGGAGTCCGTCGCAAAGAGCGAAGAAATCCTCGCAATTCTTGGGCGCTTCAACGCCCGGTCAGCCGGGTAATGGCCTTGCAGTAGCCGTCTTCCAGTTCCGCAATGAGCTCGGCAGTAGACAGCACGCGTTCGACTGAGCCCACCCCCTGCCCTGCCGACCAGATGTCGCGCCAGGCGCGCGAGCGCTTTTCCTCGTTGTCGAACTGGATGTCGGGGTTGGCCCGACCCAATTCGGCGGGATCAATTCCGGCCTGTTCGACACTGGTCTTTAAGTAGTTGGCCGGGACGCCGGTGAAGTACGCGGTAAGCACCAGGTCGTCCACGCCGCTGTCCACCAGCATCTGCTTGTAGGAGTCCGACGCCAGGCTTTCGCGGGCGGCGATGAAGCGCGTGCCGACATACGCGAAATCGGCGCCCATGGCGATTGCAGCCGCGATGTCCGCTCCGGTTGAGATACCGCCGGCCAGAACGATTGGCCCGTCAAAGAACTTGCGGACCTCGGCGAGAAACGCAAACGGCGTGATCATGCCCGTGTGCCCACCCGCGCCGGACGCCACCAGGATCAGGCCGTCCGCCCCGGCGTCGGCGGCCTTGCGCGCGTAAAAGAGGCTGTTGACGTCGCAAAACAACAGGCCGCCGTACGAATGCACCTCCTCGCGCACCAACCTTGGGCTTCCCAGGGAGCTGATCACCATGGGCGCCTGGTATTTGACGGTGAGATTGAGATCGTCGGCCAGCCGTTTATTGCTGCGGTGCACGATCAGATTGACGGCCCAGGGCGCGATCTTTCCCGGATCATCCTGTTCTGCGGCAGCCAATTCGCTGCAGATGCGTTGCAGCCATTCTTCCAGGGCTTTCAATGGCCGTGCGTTGAGTGAAGGAAACGCCCCGATCACACCCCCCTTGCAGGCCTCGATAACCAGTTCCGGTCCGGAAACCAGAAACATGGGCGCGGCAAACATCGGCAGCCGCAGCCGCTCCTTCAATTGCGTCAGACTTGCGCCGGTTTCCGGGCTTGAAGCCACCGCAATGAGGTTCGTCCCGGTTGCTAGTCGGGCTCGCCGCTGGCCAGAGGCGGCAGTTGGCCGAGGTGCACTCCGCTATCGGCAATCAGGGTTTCCCCGGTAATCAGCGGGGCGCCTTCCAGGAACCATACGATGACCTCGGCGACATGATGTGGCTCCGCAATCTCCTTTAGCGGCAGGACGTTGCGGGCCATATCGAGCATGGCCTGGTAGGCCTCATCGCCCATTCCTCCTTGCAGCCAGCGGGTCTGGATCATGCCGGGAGCCACACTGTTGATGCGGATTTCCGGCCCGAGCACATGGGCCAGGGACTTGGTCATCAGGTTCAGCGCGGCCTTGGAGGCAGCGTAGGGAATCGACGACGCGATGCCCGTGATGCCCCCAATGGATGAGTTGTTGACCACGGCGCCGCTGCCCAGCGCCCGCATATGCGGTTCCACTGCGCGGATCATCTGGTAGGCACCCACGACGTTGACCGCGTATATGTCCAGGAAATCCTGCTTGCTGATGCCGTCCAATTTGAAGTACGGGTTGAATTTGGTCCTGCCGGCGTTGTTGACCAGGTAGTCAATGCGCCCCCAGGCTTCCATCGCAGCCGCCGCCAGGGCACGGCAATCGGCGTCTTCGGACACGTCTGCCTGCACTACCCGCGTCTCTACGCCGGCGGCGCTGCAGCGCGCGGCGGTAGCGAACGCCTCCTTCTCGCTGCGGGTGTAGTTCACTACTACGTTGCACCCGCGAGCCGCCAAGAGTTCGGCCGTAGCTGCGCCAACACCGGTGGCCGAGCCGGTCACGATGGCAGTCTTGCGTTCGTTCATGGCGCGCAATTCTAGCCCGCAATCTGCAGGCTGGTCTGGCCGCCGAGGCTGCGGTAAAGTTGGCGCCGCCTCATTACCACAGGAGAAAGAATCATGGCCGCCCCGACAGGAAGAGAAATGCCGGCGTGGGTGAAGCGTCCAATATCCGATATGCCCGTACTCGGCCCCGCGGAGTCGCTTAGCGGCGTGCAAAAGGAATTACAGGAACTTCTCGACCGCTACTCAAAGGGACTCGAGAACGCCGAGCTTTCGGAAGTCGAGGCTTGCATGCGCACCGATGAGGAATTCCTGATCGTCGAATCCACCTATCCAAATTACGGTTGGGAGGACTACTACCAGAACCATCTCAGCCTTGAGCTCGGGGTGATTGACGACGTGGAATACAGCGCAAAACTGGTGCACGCTTACGGCAACGACAGTCTGTCATATGGCGTATTCACTTATCACGCCGCCGGCTCACGTGATGGAAACAGGCGCAGCGTAGAGGGAATGGGCACTCTGGTTGCCGAGCGCATTAATGGCGAGTGGCGCATCCGCCACTGGGCCACTTGCTCGCGAAAGCCGCCGAGCCACTAGCCTAACCCCTGGGAACGAGCCTAACCCCTGGGAACGAGGGCATCCTGCCCTCGACGAGGTCAGGATGACCTCGCTCGCGGCACTTCCCAGGTTAGCCCTTTGCGGCGTGCTTACCGCCGGGCCAGCGTCTCACCAGGCCGGTATCCAGACCGAACAGGTCCATGATCCTGCCGACGGTGTGGTTGATGATGTCATCCACCGTTTCCGGCTTGGCGTAGAAACCAGGAACCGGCGGCGCCACCACGGCGCCCATCAGCGCCACCTCGCGCATCAGACGCAAATGTCCCGCGTGCAGCGGAGTCTCGCGAGGCACAAGCACCAGCTTGCGATTCTCCTTCAGCGTCACATCCGCGGCGCGGACCAGGAGGTTCGCCGCATAGGAGTTGGCAATGGCGGACAGCGTCTTCATCGAGCAAGGCGCCACGATCATGCCGCCGGTGTGAAACGACCCGCTCGCAATAGTGGCCGCCACATCGCTGTCGGAATAGACCACATCGGCCAGCGCCTCCACATCCCGGACCTTCCAGTCCGTTTCCAGCGCTATGTTGACCTTGCCGCCATTGCTCAGCACCAGGTGGGTTTCCACCTCCGGGGCTTCACGCAGGGCCTCGAGCAAGCGAATGCCGTAGATCACGCCGCTGGCGCCCGAAATTCCAATGATTAGCCGCACTAAGGTCTACTCCTGAGAAACTGCGCCTATCGTAATCCGACAAATTCCAGGAGAGGATCAAATTCACCCCGATCGGCGCGTTTCAAGCCGCCTAAGCAGGCTCTTCGAACGTCATGCCTCATCCCAAAAATTGCGCGGCATTTCGTGGGCAAGCTTGTCTGCCAACCGCTCTATCTCCCGCAAAACCTGGCCGTCCGGCAAAGATTGCTCTTCCAAGGCCATGTGTGAACTGGCCCGGCGAATGATTCTTGCGGCCACAGCGCGCGCTTGAGCGCGCACACACGCACTTACGTTGCCTTCATTCGGCACTATCGCGTAAACAAAGCGCCCGCCAAGCGAGTCGGCAAGTTTTTTCATCTGCCTGATAGTGACACCACCCTCACGCTCTTTGCGCTCCGCTTGATAGATGGCGGCCTTGGTCACTCCCACCCGGAGGGCAAGCTGCGGCGCGGACATGCCAAGCGCCTTGCGCATGGAGGTAAGCCATCCTTCACTCGGCAATTTCAGGCCGCCGATTTTTTCGGCCGAACCATCAATGATTCGAGCGTATTGCCTTCTGGCAGCTTCCTTTGCACTCATTTGTCTATCTATCTATAACCTTGTTTCTTACAAAAGCATATACATGCATATACACAAAGCAAGAGTGCGAGGACAGAAAATGTAGGTGGTGCCGGAAGTCAGATTCGAACTGACGACCTACGCATTACGAATGCGTTGCTCTACCAGCTGAGCTATTCCGGCGAGTCCGGCCGGCGGCTGGCGCCCCGTGCAAATCCTTGCACGTAAGCGCTCGCCGCTACGCTTGAACGGGCGGATTGTATCGCAATCACGGTTTGCGGGATTTGTCCACGAATGCGAGCAATTGGCCCGTTCATCGCGGCGAGGCCGCCGCCTATTGTTGTGTTCGCGCCTGCTGGAACGGCGTAGCAAGGGATCGCATGATGCGTGGCTATACGCTCTTGGAAATTCTGGTCGCACTGACTCTAAGCGCCATTGCTGTTCTCCTGACCCAGCCCGTTCTCGCAACCGGAATGCTCAATCTACAGCGGAGCACAACGATCAACGGATTGATTCGCAGCCTGCACTTCGCACGCCGCACAGCCGCCGAAAGAGGCAGCGACACAACACTGTGCGCCAGCCCCGACGGTTGGCGGTGCAGCGGCGAAGATGATTGGAGCGCCGGATGGATCGTGCATGACGGCCCTCGCCGAACGGGGCCCTACGCGCCGCCGCCAGGCGCGGTCCTGTACCGATTACGAGGCCGGACCGGTTTGACCATCAGCGCAAACCGCACCCAGTTCGTGTTCCGGCCGTTCCGCGGGCGCTCCACCAACGGCACCCTGATCCTGTGCGACCGCCGCGGAAGCGGCGAGGCGCGGGCCGTTATCGTCAACAACATGGGCCGTCCGCGCCTATCCCCGACGGCTACCGATGGCGACCCGCTGCCCTGCCCGCCCGGCTGAACGCCAAGGCGGGTTCAGCCTCGCCGAATGTCTGCTGGCCTTGGCTCTGTTCAGCCTGGGCTTGCTGGGCGCCAGCGCCCTGATAACCGAACGCCTGCGCGAAAGCCGTGCCGCACACAGCCATTTCCTGGCGGACATGCTGGCGCAGGACCTGGCAGCGCGCATTGAAGCAAACCCCCGGGCGCTCGGCGAAGACGACTTCCGGGCGTGGCAACGGCAGGCTACAGACATGCTGCCTGGCCTGCAATCCGAGGCGGCGGCCCTGGGCGGCTCCCCGCCTGCGTACCGGGTGGAACTGCTGTGGCCGCTGAGTTCAGGCGAGTCCGGTCGACTGGTCATGTGGCTAGGGCAATGAGCGAGGCTTCCAAAGGGCAGCGGGGCGTCAGCCTGACGGAGTTGCTGGTTTCCCTGGCGATTTCCAGCATGTTGTTGCTGGGCGTATTCGCCTCGGCCCAGCAATTCCGCCAGGCTGCGCAAGCGGCCGAGAACCTGCACAAGCTGGAGGAAAAGGCAAGATTCGTGCTGGATCTGCTGCGCGCCGATATTCGCTCCGCGGGCTACTGGGGACTGCATGCCGATTCGGCAGCCATTCGCCTGGGGGTGGGAGCGACGGTGCGCTGCGGGGGCGCCGATGCCACGGACTGGGCCTTGCGTCTGGATCACTACGTGGCCGCCGGCAATGACGAGTGGACCTTGCCCTGCCCTCCCTATCAGAACCGGCGGCAACCGGGCGCCGACCTGCTTGAGATTCGCCGGGCCGACCTGAGCACCTCCGGCGTGAATGGGCGCAAGCTTCAGGTGCTTTCATCAAGGCGCGAAGCGTTGGTGTTTGCGGCAAGCACGCCGCCTGCATTGGAAGGCCGCACCGAACTGCGTAACCTGGTGGTCCACGCCTGGTACGTTTCAGCTCGTTCTAGCCATGGCTCCGGGACGCCGTCGCTGCGGCGCAAGACCTTGATCAGCGGCAAGCTGCTGCGCGACGAGGAAATCCTCTCGGGCGTCGAGGACCTTCAAGTCCGGCTTGCCGTGGATACCGACGGCGACGGCCTGGCCGACCGGGTGATGGATCCGGGGTCGCCGGGGCGTGTTGTGGCCGTGCGGTTCTGGGTGCTACTGCGCAGCGACACTATTGAGCCCGGCTACCAGGACGCCAGGAACTACGCGTACGCCGACCGTGCGGCCCGGCGCTTTAGCGATGCCCGCCGCCGCCTGCTGGTCAGCGGCAGTGAAGTGGTGGCCAATGTCCGTTGAAGCTGCCAAGTCCGAGCGGGGCGTTGTGCTTGCCGCAGTGCTCATGGTGCTTGCGGCACTGTCCCTGATGGCGGTGACCGGCAAGGGCGACGCCGCCCTGCAATGGCTACAGGTCCGCAACTCCCGAGAGTACGCGGAGGCGGTTCAATTGGCCCACACCGGAATCGGAATGGCGCTGGCCGACGACCGATTCAATATCGCCGCGGCGCAATCCGGCCGCTACTGCCGGATCGCTTCACGCTGCGTCGAGTGGACCGTAACCCATGTCGAGACAACTCCGGTGCCGGCAGGTTTGGACAAGCGCCCGGAGCATCAACGCGCCCTGCATTTCGAAATCAGCGCCGAAGGGCGCGCCGGGAACCGGGCTCGGGCGCCGATAGTGGTTGGCTTTGTGTTGTTGACGTCCGGCGCAACGGACGACCCGTTACCGGAAGCAATTGAGATATGCGCGAAGGAGGATAGTTGCCCGGACGGGACCGCTGGTCCTCCAATCCGGCGCTATTGGCGCGAGGAGGCCACCTGATGCCGGCAAGGCGCGGGTTCAGCTTGACCGAGCTGTTGGTAGTGCTGGCCATCCTGGGATTGCTGGCGGCGACCGCCATACCTCTGTGGAACCGGCAGGTGGAACGAACGCGGCGTCTGGACGCAACCGAGGCGCTTATGCGGATTGCCGTGCTGCAGGAGCGTTTCTACTTCGAGAACAGCCGCTACGCCGGCAGCGGAGATTTGGGGACGCCGGCCCCCTCGGGCCTGGGCGTCAGCGGCACGGAGCGAGGCTACTACCGGCTCGACCTGCGCGCGCTTGGCGGCGACTTGACGGTCGGATATGAGGTGCGGGCGCTTGCCGAACCGGATAACGCTCAAGCGGGCGACGAACAGTGCCGGGTCTTTGCTTTGGACTCTACCGGCCGCCGCTCAAGCGAAACTGCCGATGGAGAAGACAGCAGCAGCGAATGCTGGCCGTAAGCGTCTGGGACCTCGAACCTGGGACCGAGGGCATCCTGCCCTCGAACCTGGGACCGAGGGCATCCTGCCCTCGTGGAGGGCTGGAAGCCCTCCTTCCCAGGAGGCGTAGCGCTATTTCTTCGGAGCAGCGCGGCCCTGGAACAGCAAGTGGAACAGCACCAGAATGACGCCGGCGGTAATCGCCGAATCAGCGATGTTGAAGGCCGGAAAGGCCCAGCCTCCGTAATGCAGCGACACGAAATCGAGTACGTAGCCGCGCGCTACCCGATCGATGATATTGCCCACCGCACCACCGGTCATCAGCGCCAGGCCCAGCGCCCAGGACGCGTCGCCGCCGGTCGTGGCCTGGCGCATGAGCGATCCCAGGTACACGACCAGGGCCAGACCCAGGACCAGGAACAGCCCGTTCTGCCATCCCGATGCGCCGGAAAGAAGACCGAAAGCTGCGCCGGTGTTGTGCCAGCGCACCAAGTCGAAGAACGGAAGAACAGCGATGCTCTCATATTTGAACAGGCGCGCAGCGATCAGCCATTTTGCCAACTGGTCCAGCGCCACCACTCCTGCGGATATCGCAAGCAGCCAGCCAAATCGCAGTGGTCTCATGCCCATTCGCGGAACTCGCCTGCACCGCCGAGATTCAGCACGCAGCGGTCGCAAAGTCCCGCCTGGCTATCGCCTTCGGGGCGGATGGGAACCCGGTGCCAGCAGCGCTCACACTTGGAATGCCCGCTGGAGCGGCACACCGGCGCCTGATCCGCCTCTCCCGGCTCAAGTTTCACGGCCGCGGATATGAACACGAAACGCAATTCGTCTCCGAGTTGCTCCAGGGCGGGCAAGGCGGCGGCATCCGCAGGCACGGCAAGTTCCGCTTCCAGCGAGGACCCCAGCTCGCCGGCCTGGCGCGCGTCTTCCACCACCCCCAGCACCCGCGAGCGGGCTTCCCGGAGAGTGTCCCAGTCGGCCCGGCACTCGGGCAGCCCCGGCAGATCGTACGGATCGGACATGAATACCGACTCGGGGCGATCTCCCGGTATCTCGCGCCAGAACTCCTCGGCGGTAAAGCTGAGCACCGGAGCCAACCAGCGCGCCAGGCATTCGGCCAGGTGCCAAAGGGTAGTCTGAGCGGAGCGCCGGCCTGAGCTGTCTTCCGGCATGGTGTAGAGCCGATCCTTGATCACGTCCAGGTAGAAATTGCCCAGGTCGACGACGCAGAAGTTATGCACCATCTGGAAAATCGGGTGAAACTCGTAATTGCGATAATGCTTCCACACGGCCTCGTCCAGCTCCGCGGCCCGCCGCAGCGCCCACAGGTCCAGATCCACCAGCTTGCCGGGCGCCAGCGCATGCTTCTCGGGGTCGAACCCACGCAGATTGCCGAGCAGGAATCGCGCCGTGTTGCGCAGCCGACGGTAGGCCTCCGAAACCCGTGTAAGGATGTCAGGCGAAATGCTCATTTCGCGCCGGTAGTCGGTGGTCAATACCCACAGGCGCAGAACGTCCGCCCCGAGCTTGTCGGTCACTTTCCGCGGGTCCACGACATTGCCCAGGGACTTGGACTGCTTGCGTCCGTGCTCATCCACCGCGAAGCCATGCGTCAGGACCGAGTAATACGGCGCCCGGCCGTGCATGGCCACGGAGGTCAACAGCGACGACTGAAACCAGCCGCGATGCTGGTCCGAGCCCTCCACGTACAGGTCCGCGGGGTTCTCGATTTCCGGATGCTCCGCGCCGACGCAACGATGCACAAGCCCGGAATCCATCCACACGTCCATAACGTCGGTGACTTTGCGGTAGCGTTGCGCGTCGCCCCCCAGCAACTCCGCCGGATCGAGCTCGAACCACGCTTCGATGCCTTTCTCGTCCATGCGCGTGGCGATATCCGCCATTAGCCGGGCCGCTTCCGGGTGCGGCTCGCCGGTCTCGCGGTCCACGAACAGGGGTAGCGGAACGCCCCAGGAGCGGCTGCGGGAAATGCACCAGTCAGGCCGCGTCTCGACCATTCCGGCTATCCGCTGCTGCGCCCAGCCCGGATACCAATTGACATCTTCGATAGCGCTGGCCGCCGCCTCGCGCAAGCCGGCCCGGTCGAGGCCCACAAACCACTGCGGCGTGGCCGTAAACAGCAGCGGGCGGTGGTGACGCCAGCAATGCGGATAGCTGTGCTCATAGTTCTCCCGGTTGAGCAGCATGCCCCTCTCCGCCAGGAAGTCGGGGATCAGCTTGTCGGCTGCCTCTACGTGCAGTCCCCCCACCAGTTCGGCGCCGGGGAGGAAAAAGCCGTCCGTTCCGAGCGGATTGTCGAGCGGCAGCCCGGCTTTCCGGCACAGCGCAAAGTCGTCAATTCCATGCGCAGGCGCCGTATGGACCGCTCCGGTCCCGGCATCAAGCGTGACGTAGTCGGCCGTCAGCACGGGCGACAGCCGGTCGTAGAAGGGATGGCGCAAGTCGACTCCCGCCAGTTGCTCGCCCTTCAGCGACGCCAATTCGCGCACTTCCCCCTCTGCCCGGTAGCGCTGCAGCACCTCCTCGGACAGCCCCCGCGCCACCACCAGGCGCTCGGCCCGGCCGTCGATTACGGCCTCCAGCAGCAGGTAGTCGAAAGTGTCGCTCAAGACCACCGCCCGATTGGCGGGCAGCGTCCAGGGCGTTGTGGTCCAGATGGGAATGTACAAAGGCGCGCCGTTATCCTCCACACCATCAATCCGCCGGTAGAAGTCGGCGGCATCGTGCGCCATGAAACGCACATCAACGGCAATCGAGGTCTTGTTCTCGTACTCAACCTCCGCTTCCGCCAGGGCCGAACCGCAGTCAAGGCACCAGTGAACCGGTTTATGGCCGCGATAAACATGGCCACGGGCGTAGATCTCCGCAAAGGCGCGAATCTGGTTGGCTTCGTAGCCGGGCGCCATGGTCAGATACGGCCGCTCCCATTCACCCAGAACACCCAGGCGACGGAAGTCCTTGCGCTGGCCTTCGATTTGCCCGGCGGCGTAGCGCCGGCATGCTTCCCGGAAACGCGCCCCATCCAGTGCAGCGGCCTTGTGGCCAAGTTGCCGTTCCACCCGCACCTCGATGGGCAGACCATGGCAATCCCATCCCGGCACGTATGGCGCGTCATACCCGTCCAGGATCCTGGACTTGACGATGATGTCCTTGAGGATCTTGTTGTAGGCATGGCCGATATGAATCGACCCGTTGGCGTACGGCGGCCCGTCCAGAAGCGTGAATTTCCTCCGCCCCGCCATGTTCTCGCGGATGCGCTGGTAGCGCCCGCTGCTCTCCCATTCGCGCAACATCTCCGGCTCGCGGCGGGCAAGATTCGCCCGCATCGGAAAGGCCGTACGCGGCAGGTTCAGAGTTTCTCGGTAGTCAGCCATGACAACGGGGAGTGCTTGAGACGGAAGTGTGACGAACCCTTAGGCCGCGCGCAAGAGTTCGCGGGCCTGATCCGCGTCCCGGTCCATCTGCGCACGCAATTCGTCCAGATTGTCGAAACGCACTTCATCACGCAGCTTCGCCACCAGCTCGACATCCAGGAAGCGGCCGTACAGATCTCCGCTGAAATCGAAAATATGCGCCTCCAGGATCTTCTCCTTGCCGCCCACCGTGGGCCGGTAGCCGATGCTTGCCACCCCGTCGAGGGGCTGCTCCGCCGCGCCATGCACGCGCACGGCGAATATCCCGTCCAACGGACTGACGCGGCGCTTGAGCAGAATGTTGGCGGTGGGATATCCAAGCCGCGCGGCGCCGATATTCAGACCTCTGACGACGCGCCCGCCCATGCAATAGGGACGTCCCAGGAGCCTCGCCGCCAGACCCATGTCGGAATCCGCCAACGCCTGCCGCACGCCACTGCTGGAGACGCGCTTGCCGTCCACTCGAATCGGCGGCGCCTGTTCCACGCCGAAACCGTGTTCCACACCGCCTTCCCGCAGCGTATCCATTCCGCCGCGACGCTGATAGCCAAACCGAAAATTGGGGCCCTGGATCACGTAGCGCACCCGCAGCAAATCAACCAGCACGCCGCGCATGAACTCATCCGGAGAAAGCCGTCGGATCGTTTCGTTGAATGGCGGGCAGTACAAGGCATCGATTCCCGCAAAGCGGAGCGCAGCATATTTCTCTCGCAATGTCATCAGCCGCGGCGGAGGCGCTCCCTCAGCCAGGTATTCCTTGGGCGAGGGATCGAAGCTGCACACGACCGCGGCCAACTGCCGCTCGGCAGCGGCCTCAAGGACCCGGCGCAGGACTTCGAGGTGTCCCAGGTGCATGCCGTCGAAGCCGCCCACCGTAACGACGCAACCGTGGTCAAGTGGGGCCGGCAGGCTGGAGATACGGCGAAGTAGAAGCATCGCTCGCGGGGCTGAATTCCTTGGGTGGCGCGAATTATAGAAGGCTGGCGCGAACCGGCGTCAGGTCGCGTTGCGCCAACGGTGACCGGTCACGGAAAGGCACACGAAATACGCCACCGCTGCGCCGCCTGCGCAGGCCAGCATCCACAGACAGCGGGTCGTGAACGAGACCTCGGTCCAGCGGGCCGCATCCGGGGCAAACTCCACCAGCAGCAGGCAGATCACCGCCGCCGCGACCACGATACGCAGCAGCGGCTTGAATATCGCCCCTCGCTTGCCATCCGGGTCCTGGCGCCGGAACAGCAACCACAAAGCCGCCCCGTTGATGGTGGCAGCCAAGGCCGTGCCGCCGGCCAAAAGCACGTGCGGCGCAGGCAGGCTCTGTCCGACCCAGAACCACAGAAGCGGCAGCGTCACGGCAAACTTGCAGACCAGCGCAAGAATCGCGACCCGGACCGGCGTCTTCATGTCCTGGCGGGCGAAGTACGAAGGCACCAGCGTCTTGATCCCGATCAGGCCGGGCAGGCCCAGAGCATAGGCCTTAAGGCTCAGCGCGGCCATCTCCACGTCCACGAGACTGAACTTGCCGCCGAAGAACAGCGTGGCCATGATCGGTTCCGCCAGAATAAACAGGCCGGCGGCGCAAGGCAGCGAGATTGCCAGCCCCGAGCGGATCGCCCAGCCGGTGGAAGCCAGGTATTCCTCCCTCTCTCCGGCGGCATGCAATTGCGACAGCCTGGGCAGCGCCACGGTGGCCAGCGCCACCCCGAACACGCCCAGCGGAAACTCCATCAAACGCTGGGAGTAGTTCAGCCAGCTGATGCTGCCGGACGCCAGAAACGTGGCCAGCACCGTGTCGAGAAGCACACCTATCTGGGCCGCCGACGAGCCGATGATGACCGGAACCATCAGCTTCGCGATCCGCCGCACGCTTGAATCGCGCCAGCCCCAGCGCGGAAAGATCGCCCCGCAGGTACGGCGTGCGAACACAAGCAGAAACAGCATTTGCGCCAATCCAGCCACGAAAACACCCCAGCCAAGCACCGCGCCCTGCGGTTGGGTTTGCATTGCGTACAGACTGGCTGCAGCAATCAGGCTCACGTTCATCAGCACCGGAGTAAATGCCGCTGCGGCAAACTTGCGGTGGGAGTTCAGCGCCGCCGCCAGCATCGCGGCAATCGAGATGAAGAACAGGTACGGGAAGGTGCGGCGCAACATCGTCACCGAGAGCTCGTAGGCTTCACCACCTTCAAGCGCGAACCCCGGGGCGAAAATCCACACGAATACGGGAGCAAACAACACGCCGGCCAGCGAGACCAGAGCCACTACAGTACCCACAGTGCCGACAACCCGGCCCAGCAGAATCCGCAATTCTTCCTTGCTCCCGGTTTGCATCCGTTCGGAATAAACCGGGACAAAACTCTGCGTCAGCGCGCCCTCGGCGAAGAAGTGCCGGAACAGGCTGGGAATGCGAAACGCCACGATGAAGGCGTCCATGACCACACCGGCCCCGAGAAAGCGTGCAAAAGCGATCTCACGGGCCAGACCGAGCACCCTGGATACGGTGGTCAACCCCGCCACCAGAGACCAGGACCCCAGCAACCCCTGCTTGTTGTTTACATTCACCATTAAAGCCGGCAGTTTAACGGCGGCCGCGCCATGACGAGCGCGCTACTCCCCCGTTATGGATGCATGAGAGAGGAACTATTTTTTCCAGGCCCTCTCCCGCGCGATGATCGCCGGTGTGAGCAAGCCCTTGAGTTCGTCGGCCCTCGGAGTTTCCTTCGTGAGCCTGCCAATGCGGACCAGATTCTCAAGGGACGGGGATGTCACCTTCGTTCCCAATTATCGGCAAGCGCGGCCGGCCGACAACTCGCGCCAGGAACCCGTCGGCCCTCGCCCGTTTTTCCCACCATTGCGCGGGGGTAACTATTGTCGGATTGACAGTTCGCCCCAACTCCGACTCTGCGGTTTGCACCGCCGCGTACAGATCCGCATAGCTGAGCGCATCGCCTGCTACCACCATCAGGTCGATGTCGCTGTCACCTCGATCCCGGCCCGCAGCGACGGAACCGAACACGAAGGCGGCATGTATGTGGATTGCCATGGCTTGCAGGGCCTGACGCAAAGGGCCCACCAGGCCAACCGTCTTTTGAACCAACCCGACGAGTTCCCCGAATACGGGAGACTGGGAATTAGCCTGATAGTAGATCTGGCGACCGTCTTGGCTCATCCGCACCAGGCCCGACGCCGCTAGCCTTTTCGCCAGGCGGTGCGTCGCGCCAGTGCCGGAACTCGCCAATCTAATGAGATCAGCGCTTTGGAACTTGCGCTCCGGCTGGCCGAAGAGCAAACCCAGCACACGCTGCTGCACAGGCGTGAACAAGGCCCCGGCCAGACCGCTTGCAGATATCCGTTCCGTACTTTTAATTCCCATATCGGGAACCATCATACCCTTTCCGGGAACTCGCAAGCGACAACATTACGCCGAGTGTTGCCAAAAAACATCTGATGGCAAGACCGCGCCGGATACCGACTTTGGGATCGCCCTGAGTGAACCGGCGCAACATCTTGTGATAGTTGTGCTTTGGTGCTATGGTGCATCAACAGCAAGAATTGCGTGAAATTTGGAAATCTGCGCCATGGTGCGTCTGACTATCAGTCTGGCCGAGCGGACACACCGTGCATTGAAAGAGGCGGCGGCACGCCAGAATCGCTCGATGGCGGCGATCATCGAGGAAAGCCTGAGGCTGAGAGGAATACAACCGCTCGAAAGCGCCAGGGAGATCGTGGCAAGGGCACGGGAGAAAGCCGGTCTGGACTCGAGTCAGGCGATGGCCGTGGCCGTCAAGGAAACCAGGAGCTATCGGCAAGGACGCTAGCGCTGCCGAGCGTCTGTAGCCCATGGATGGAAAATGCGGCAGGCCCCGATAACTCCCCCGGTTTGTGTGGTTGACACTAACGTAGTCGTCTCCGGTTTGATCGGTATGGACAAAGAGAGCCCGCCGGCCCGGATCCTGGACGCCATGCTTGATGGTGATCTCGTCTACCTGATGTCGGAAGATTTGCTGATTGAGTATTCGTCGGTTCTGCGCCGCGCAAACGTGGTCAGGCTGCATGGCCTGAGCAGCCAGGATCTTGATCGACTGCTTGCCGATCTGGTCGCCAATGCCATGTGGCGCAAGCCCACCGCGGCAAGTGACGCTCCCGATACCGGCGACCAGCACCTGTGGACCCTGCTGGCGAGCCATCCGCACAGCCGCCTCGTCACCGGAGATCAGCTTCTTCACGCGAGACCACCAAGCGGCACGTCGGTGATTTCGACACGCCAATTCGTAAACGAATTCTCACCCTCGAAATAGCATTCCGGGCAATCTAACGGGCCATATTGAGTTCAAAGCGCACGCGTGCGAGGACGGCTATACTCCCCCGGCATGAACACAGAAGCCAAGAACCTGCCCGAGAAGGAGGAGGTGCGGGTCCGGCCGTTCTGGTATTCGGACTACTTCATCTTCCCCAAGCTCATCACCATCGTCACCACGCTGGACAAGCACGGCCGCATAAACGCCGGAGCATATTCGCACATCATGCAATACGACGTAATGCACAAGACGCCGCGAATCCTGCTTGGTTTCCGCAATACGTCCGACACCTTCCTCAACATCCGCGACACGGGCGAGTTCGTCATCAACTGCCCTAAGTACGACACGCTGGACGACATGATGGAAACCGCACGTTTCTACCCCGAGGGCGCCAATGAGCTGGACTACACCGGCTACACAATGATTCCCTCGCGCAAGGTAAAGCCGCCCAGCATCGCCGAGTGCCCGCAGATCATCGAGTGCACCGTCGACCAGGTGTATGAACTCAACCGCACCCAGGGTCACGTGATCGGCTCCATCCAGGCCATCGTCATGGACAAGGGCCTCGCCGCGCTGCCGCGCGCCGAACGCCTGCCGGCCATGAACCTGCCGGTGGGCTTGGGCGACGAGAAGCGCAAGTACTACTTCCATACCTCCACGCGCGACGTGGTAATGCACGTGTTGGGCGATGCTCCAGATATCGAAGTGCCGCCGGTGGAGGAAGAAGCGGAGCAGGAAGTTGCCGCGGCAGATGCGATGGAATGGGACGGGGACGCGAAGAGAATGCTTGAGGCGGTGCCGAAGACGCTGCACAAGATGGTCACGGGCCAGGTGGAGAGTGCGCTGCGCGAACGCGGCGAGAAGATGGTCACGGGAGCACTGTTCCAGGCTCTGGGCCAGGAATTCGGTATCAGCGAAGAACTATTCGAACGATTTGAGAGATCCGACGCCGATGCGGACACGCCGGCTTAGGTTCGACCGCTGCGGCGAACCGGCCGATGTAGTTCGTCTCGAAGAGGTCGAGCTGGGCGATCCCGGTACCGGCGAGGTAATCGCCCGTACCGAGGCCAGCGCGATGCACATCGCCGACATCAAGCTGGTGCAGGGGATCGACGCATTGCGTCGTCCCCTGCCGGTAACACCGGGCTTCGAGGGCGTGGGCCACGTCGTGGCGACCGGCCCGGATGCCGGTTACGAAGTCGGAGACCGCGTGTTCCTTCCGCTGGGTTGCGGCACGTTTTCCGAACTGGTGCGCGTGCACAGGAACGACATGGGCATGCGCCGCGCCCCCGACGGCGATGCCGAGCAGCTTGTGCTGTCCAACATCAACGGCGCCACCGCCTGGACGCTACTGGAGGATTTCGTCGTACTGGGCGAAGGCGAATGGGTGCTGCAGGACGCGGCGAATTCCAACGTCGGCCGCTACCTGATCGTGCTTGCGGCGAAATGGGGTTTTCGCACTGTCAACCTGGTGCGCCGTGAAGAAGTCCGCGGTGAACTGATGGACCTGGGCGCCGATGCGGTCATTTTGGACGGGCCGGACCTGCCGGAGCGAATTCGCGAGGCGACGGGCGGCGCGGAGATTCGATTGGGGATCGATGCAATCGCAGGCGAAGCGGTCATGCGCATGGCCAACTGCCTGGCCGACGGCGGCCTGATCGTGAACTACGGGACCCTGACCGACCAGCCCTGCCAGATCGATTTCTGGCAGATGTTCCTGCACGACATCCGCCTTTGCGGCATGTCCACAACGCGCTGCTTCGCGAGCCGCAGCGAAGAAGAAATCGACCAGCTACAAAACGAAATCGCGCTAATGGCCGCGGACGGCCGCCTGAGCGCCAAGATCGCAGCCCGCTACGGCCTCGATCAGTGGAGGGAAGCGTTCGCGCACGCCGGACGCACCGGTTCGGCCCGCGACGGCAAAATCATCGTCCGCCCCAACGGCTGATCCCGGGAGCGAGGCCGTCCCGCCCTCCGGAGGCCGGGACGGCCTCCCTCTCACGCTTACGGAAGGAGGACCGTAGTCCCCTGGGTGCGCCGGGCTGCCGAACGCGCCGCAAGGCCTTTCAGGCGACTCGCTTGCCTGCCACCGCCTCCCGCAATCCCTCAAGTAGCCCTTCCATGTGCGCCATCCGCTCGCGCAGCCCAGCCACCTCCTTGCCCAGGAGCGATATGTCACCGCGCAACTCCTTTCGGGTTGACGTCAGGTCGGCGCGAAGCCAGGCAAACAGGCCGACGATAAGTGTGGCCAAGGCGATCTGCCCGATCCAGTCCATCCTCCAAGTCTACATGGCTTTGCGTTCAAGAATCTCGCGAAATCACACGTGTTCATGCACTAACCACGACGAATACACCCTGGAATAGGTACCACGCTAAGGGTGCAAACCTGCCCGCTGGCGACGGCACCAATATCAATCTGGAGGATATCATATGGGTGTCCAATGAGGAGTTTGTGACCCAATCGGGTAACTTCAATCTGCTTCGCAAGGGGCGTGGGGCTACCGCTCCCGGCAAGGCGATTCCAGCTTCGGAGCACCTGTCTGCGTACTTAAGCCTGACGCAAGAATTCGGCGAAAGCTTGACGCTGAGTTTGTCTGGATCTTTCGCGCGGCAAGGCTCCTATCATAACGGCACCGGCGTTTCGTTCAGCGGTACCGTTCCTGCAAGTAACTACTACAACCCATTTGGCGAGGACGTGTGGATGGGCTACGTATTTAGTCGTGAAATCGCCGATGGCAAAGTTATACCTTTTGCCAGAACGACGGACCTGGAGCGCTTGAATCTGAGCGCCTCGCTAACCTGGGAGACACCCATTGAGGGTTGGACAGCGACCTTTTCCGCCAATCACGGCACGGATAATCCTTACGGCGGTTATCCAGGTTCCTTCAACTACAGGGGCCCCGAATTTCAAGCGGCGCTTGCCAGCAGCGATCCGGCGGAAGCAATCAATCCGTTCGGCGACGGCACCGTACAGCGGGCCACGCTTGATGAGTTTGTGACGTACGCCACCCGGGGTGCACGAGACAGCAGTCAGGACGTCTTCGGCTTGAGTTTGGCCGGTTCGCTTTTTGATATTTCCGGCGGTCCTGTCGAACTGGCGCTGGGGGCTGAAACCCGGACGGATAAGGTCAACTTCAATTCGTTCGTGTTGGACCCGTTCAGGTTCTATACTCCCGATGCTGATTTTGAAATCTTTCCAGCGTCAGAAAACACGGCTTGGTTCTTCGAGCTTTCGGCGCCGATAATCGGGGACGCCAATTCCCGCCCCGGCATCCATCGATTGACGTTGTATGCGGCCGGCCGTTATGACGAATACGAGATCGAAGGACCATTCGAGGGTGTTCTGCAGCCGTCGAGCACAGGTAACTATGACGACTTCGTGACGAAGCTCGGCATGGTCTATTATCCGGTGGAGGACCTCAAGCTTCGCGCCACCTGGGGTCAGGCTTTCGTGGCGGCATCATTGGTGGAATTGTTCGCGCCAAAACGCGAGTTGACGCATATCAGTTTGTTCGATCCATTCAACCCCATTGAGAATGGTGGGCCGTTTTCGCGGGTTATTCCGCGCACTGTTTGGGTTGGCAGTGGCAACCCAGACCTGCAACCGCAGACTTCCGAGACCACCACGTTGGGTTTTGAGTTCACTCCCGCCGGAATGCCCGGGCTGTCTCTCTCCGCGACTTACAGCAAGACGGAGTTCGAGGGGCTGATCGGGAATATAAGGACCGTTCTTGGCAATCCGCCGGTGTACGCCCTCGAGAACTGGCAACTGTTCCCGGATCTGGTCCGGCGTGATGCGAACGGTGTTCTGACCTACCTGTCCTACCAGAGCTTCAACTTGTCCGCCAGGACCAGTGAGGCGGTGGACTTCGCTGCGCGGTATGCATTCGACACGACGCTTGGCGAATTCGCGGCAGGGATTCTCGGCACGCGCACGCTGAAACTGGAAACGGTGCCGGTGCCCGGCGTTGATCCCGTTCAACAGGAAGGCACGCACCAGGGCCCTGTCGAGCTGAAAGGCAGCGCATACGTGGACTGGTCACTCGGATCATGGGGCGCCAACCTGACGATCAACCGCGCAGGCAGCTATGAGAACATCACTCCCGGTGTAACGCGAACCGATGTGGACGGCTACACGTCGGTTGACCTCCAGGGTACGTACTCTCGACCTGAATCCGGCTGGCGCATTACGGCGGGCGTGCAGAATATTTTTGACGCCGATTTCCCGTTCTTCGACTCCTACGCAGGTGTCGATTCCTCGCACGTGGACTTCCGCCGCCGGGTCGCCTTCGTGGATATCTCCAAGGAGTTCTCCTGGTGATACCGACCTGTACCTTGCTCCCGCACGATCGCGGGAGCAAGGTATTTCCCCTGGGAATGAGGGCGTCCCGCCTGAGAAAGAGCATGTCCACTTTCCCCTGAGAAAGAGGGCTTCTTGCCCTCGAACAACGCGGCGAACGCCGCCCCCTGTTATTGCGCGTCCATAGCCGTAAGGTTATGGTAAGAAACCGGTGCAATAATCGTCGGCTGAGGGGAGTCTGGCCATCATTGCGCCTGACTTTGGTCATTTCCTGAGGGGACACACGATGTCGAATCCAATTTCCGTGCGCTGGCTGATGGCGCTACTACTGATTATTGCCACACCAGCCATGGTCATGGCCCAGGACAGCGAAGACGCCGACGAAGACGAGGCGCTTGAGCTGCAGGTGCAAACCGTAACCGGCAGCCGATTGCGTGGCGGCGTGAGCGCCTCCCCGGTATTTGTGCTTACCCGGGAGGAAATCGACCGGCGGGGCCTGCGGGACATCGAGGACATCGTCCGCTATATTCCGCAGAACTATTCGACCATGACCGCCGGGGGCAGTTTTGACAACCACTCGCCGAGGTTCGCACAAGGATTGGTGACCATCAATTTGCGGGGCCTGGGCGAGGGATCAACGCTGGTGCTGGTAAACGGCAATCGCATCGCAGCGGCGCCGGCCGAATTCGGCACATTCACCGACGTTTCCACGATCCCCTTCAGTGCGATTGAGCGCGTTGAGGTTCTTACGGACGGCGCCAGCGCCGTGTACGGCTCCGATGCCGTGGGCGGCGTGGTGAACTTTATTCTGCGAAAGGACTATCGCGGAGCGGAATCCACCGTGCGCTACGAGAACAGCAGCTCGGGAGGCCACCGCAAGGTGGTGGAACAGACTCTGGGGCTGAATTGGGACTCCGGCTCGCTTACCGCATCGGCCAACTTTTCGCAAGAGGACGCGGTGGTGGCCGCCGATGCCGGCATTGACGTCGATGGCGACTACCGCGAGCAGGGCGGAAGGCGTTTCCCCTCCACCTATGGCCAGCCTGCCCTGCTCCTGAGGTTTGGGCCTTTCCCTCCCAACGCGCCTCCCGGAACCCGCGTGGGAATTCTCCCTCCCGGAGACGGCACCAACATCAACATTGACGACATCGTCTACGTAAGCAATCAGGAATGGCAAACACGAACCGGAAACTACGAAAAAGTCCCAGCAAGCCCTTCGCTGCTGGGCCCCGACCAGGCCACCCCTTCCGGTGACCATCTGGCTGCCTACCTGAATCTGACGCAACAGCTGACCAGCAACCTTTCCATTGACTTCAGCGGCATTTACAGTGACCAAGACGACTCGCAGTCTTCCCACGGGCAATCCTTCAGAGGCAACGTGCCCGTCAGCAACTACTACAACAACTTCGGCCAGGTCGTTCACTCCGCCTACAGCCTGGCGCGCGAAATCGCCGAGGGCAAATTGCGTCCTTTTGTGCGCTACACCAAGTCGGACCGCTGGGACCTGTCAGCCCGCATCACCTGGGATTTGCCGGTTCGCGATTGGCAGGCTCGCCTGGGCTTCAGTACAGGCGAGCAAAGCCTTTACAACACCTACTTCGGAACCTTCAACACCGACACGAGATCGCCGGAGGGATTGAAATTTCTGGAGGCGCTTGCCAGTCCGGATCAGGCTACAGCCTTCAACCCGTTTGGCGACGGCTCCGTCCAACTGGACGACCTCATGCAGTTTCAAGGGGATGACGACAGGGGCAACCGCTCGCAATCACAAGAAGTCATTTCCTTGAATGCGGACGGCGCCTTGTTTGAATTGCCCGCGGGCGAGCTACGCTTTGCCCTGGGCGGCGAACTGCGCACCGACACCCTGGATTTCGAGGACTTCGGTCTCAATCCCTTCACCTTCCGGATTCCGGGCGCGCCGGACATCGTTCCGGAATCGGACAACACAGCGTTGTTTGCCGAATTCTCCATTCCGATTGCACAGGGAAGACCCGGCATTCATCAGCTCAACCTGAACCTGAACGGGCGCTATGACAAGTACGAGATTGACGGTCCGTTCGACGGCGCCGGAAATCCCGCCAGAACCCGCACTTTCAGTGACTTCGTGCCGAAAGTCGGTCTGGTTTGGTATCCGGTGGAGTACCTGAAGATTCGCGGAACCTGGGGCGAAGCCTTTCAGGCGCCCACGCTGCAGGCACTGTTCAGCCCTCCCAACTTTCTCAACCCACCTCATACGCCACCGTTCTTCGCGATTTTCGATCCGCTGAACCCGGCAGCCAATGGCGGCGCCTTTGTCCCGGTATTCCCAGTTATCGGGCTGGGAGGCAACCCGGACCTGAATTCGCAGGTTTCCGACAACATCAGCGTTGGCTTTGAGGTTTCGCCTCCGGGCGTGCCGGGCCTTTTCCTGTCCGCGAACTACAACCGGACTGATTTCACCGACAAGATCGGCAGCATTTGGGGCGCCCTGGGCTACCCGGGAACTTTTGCGCTCGAAAATTCGCATCTGTTCCCCGGGCTGGTGGAGCGCAATGCTGAAGGCGTGCTCATTCTACTTTCGGACCAGGACGGCAACCTTTCGGGTAGCCTCAACGAGTCTGTGGATGTCGAAGTGCGGATGAACTTCAGCTCCAGCTACGGCGACTTCGTGGCGGGCATGCAGGCAACGCGAACTCTTACCCTTGAGGAAACTGCCGCGCCAGGAGTGGAACCACTGAGCCGGCAAGGAACGCACCTGGGCCCGCCGGAAATGCGAGCCAATTTTTATCTGGACTGGGATTGGCAGAACTGGCAGGCGGGCGTAACCATCCGACATTCGTCAGATTACGAGAATACCGACGAACAGGCACTGCGCCGCGATGTGAGCAGCTACACCACAGTGGACGTCCAGGGCACTTACCACCTGTACGACGCGGGTTGGCGCGTCACGCTTGGCATTGAGAACCTGTTCGACAAGGAATTCCCGTTTGTGGACAACTTCCAGGGAGTGGACTCGTCGCGGGTGGACTTCCGCCGCCGGGTTGTCGTGCTGGACGTCAAGAAGGAGTTCACCTGGTAATACCGACTTGTACCTTGCTCCCGCACGATCGCGGGAGCAAGGTATTTTCCCTGGGAACCAGGGCGACCCGCCCTCCACGCAGGGTAGACGGCTAAGCCGCCGGGACTATTCTCAAGCTGGCGCGATCCAGTTGATGTCAGCGGCTGTCGCGGGTTTGGGCGGATGTCTGTCCTGAAAGGATGCAGGCCACTCCCATTCGACCTCCGGATACCGCACCGGATACGGCAGCGCTTCCGGATTTCCAAGCAGCATCAGACCCCAGTATGCCCAATGACGGCGTGAGAACAATCCCGGTGCTGCATGGCGGTAGGCGTTGATGAACTGTTCCTTTGAAAACAGCGCCCAGGCCTCTTCAATATCCACGTCGGACCCGCGCGCCATGGTCTCGTTCAAGAGCTTGCGTGTGTCCGCCGCCACCGTTTCCGGTGGTTCGTACCAGTTGATGTGGCGCGCGAGACGAAGCAGACGGGAAGAACGGGCGGGCATTAGCGCTCCTACTTCGGGTCCAAAACAGGGTTGCCGGGCGCAATTTCGCCAATGCGTCCGAGCGGCGCAACCGCTACAGCGGGCACCTTCCGGATCGCTTCCACCGTTTGGGCAAGAAGTTGGCGGTCTTCCGTTTCGGCCTGCACCGTCAGTGTGTTGCGCTCTTCCTGAGTAATCCGGCCTTGCGCCAGAAAATCCAGCGTTTCATACAACTGCCGGGGATCGATTGGCTGTGCGCTGAAAAAATCAAAATCGATGCTGGCGCGATGTCCCAGCTGTAGCGCCAGGGCCGTACCACCGTACAACACGAAATGCTCCGGCAGGCTCACAAGCCGCGCCCACAGCGTTCGCTGCGCTTTGGGCAAAATGTCCCAGTACGGCGCGGTGTTCAAGTTGTTCAATTTCAGGCTGCGAGTTACGGGAATTTATTCTTATTATACAATGATTTATGTAACATGGCCTATGCGTCCGAGACGCTGTCAACCCGAGCATATAAGTCCCTTTCTTTTTGCTCAATGAGGGCTGGAAGCCCTCGGCCCCAGTGTTTCTCGGGTCAGGGCAGAAGGATTGTCGAGCCCATGGTGCGGCGCGCCGCGGCATCGCGGTGTGCTTGTGCGGCATCCTGCAGAGCAAAGCGCCGCCCGATCCGAATCGAGAGCCCTCCTGAGCCCACCTGTTCGAACAGCGTCGCCGCGGCAGCGCGCAGTTTCTCCCGAGTAGAGACGAAGTCAAACAGAATCGGCCGCGTGAGCTTCAACGAACCCCGGCGCGCCAGTTCAATCGGCGCTATCGGCTCCACCAGTCCGGTCGCGTTGCCGAACGTCACCATCGTGCCCAGCGGACGCAGGCAGTCCAGCGACTGCATGAACGAGTCCTTGCCCAGCGAGTCGTAGACCGCGGCCACGCCACCGCCGCTCAGTTCGCGGACCTTTTCGACAAAGTCGGGATCGTCGCCCAGCACCACCTCGGCACAGCCGGCGTTACGGGCGGTCTCGACCTTGTCGCTGCTGCCCACCACGCCGATCACGCGGGCGCCCAGCAAGGCCGCCCATCGAGCGGCGATCTGCCCTACTCCTCCCGCGGCGGCGTACAGGAGCACCGTGTCGCCGTCCTGCACGGGATAGCTGTGATGAAGCAGATACCAGCTCGTCAGCCCCTTCAGCATCATCGCCGCCGCCTGTTCGTAGCTGACTTCGCCAGGTAGCGGCACCAGGCGGTCGGCCGGATAAACCCGCTCTTCGGCGTACGCCCCCACGGGCGGCGTGCAATAAGCCACCCGATCGCCGGGATTGATATCGTTTACGCCCTCGCCCACGGCCAGGACGTCACCGGCTCCCTCCGATCCCAGTCCGCTGGGATACTCCAGGGGATACACCCCGGTTCGGAAATAAATGTCGATGAAATTGAAACCTACGGCCCGGTTGCGCAGCAGCACCTGACCCGCACCGGGAGCGCCCGTATCCACGGCGCGCCACTCCATGACTTCCGGGCCGCCGGCCCGGTCTACTTGAATTGCGTAAGGCATCGGGCGATTTTACCGTTCCAGGCTTTCCCAAAGGTGTTCCGGAACGGCCGGCCCCACGATATCGTCCAGCACGGTCACCGAGTTTTTCAGGTCGAACTGCGGGTATTTTTCGTTGGCCTTGGTGACGGGTCCCAGTTCGGCAACAGGCAAACCCCGTTTTGAGATGACTATGCGCTCACCCGTTTGCTGGACGCGATCCAGTATCGCCAGACAGCGGGCCTTGAAGTCGGATGCGGTCATAATTTCCATCTGACCAGCATGAAAGACCAGTCATGACGTGTCAACCCGTCGGCTTGGTGAGGGTGCCAAACAAGAGCGCGAGAGCGCCCTGAATCCATGCGCTGTCAATGGCAACCGTCAACTGCACACTTCTAATGCGTTTCCGGCAGGTACCAGATGGGGGAAGTCCAGGCGAGTTCCTGAATCACCTTGGGCGCGCTGTTCTCGCACTCCGCCGGCCGCTGCTCGGGCGGTATTTCCAGGCACTGACGCCAGCTCCAGCGTAGCGACGGTGCTTCCACCGCTCGCATGTAGTAGTAGCTGGGCTGCGCAGGATCAAATTCGGGGTCTTCAAACACAGCGCAGAGCGAATCGTGGCCGGGCCCGTTCCATTCCCCTGTATCAAGGTCCATGGAGCCGGCAGACTCAGCATCACCCGCCACGTCGAATACCTTGTAATGAGCCTGGTCGCTCTCGTCGACCCAGCCCTTGATGACCTGCAGGCGCAGCAGGGGCGCGCTGGCCGCGTCACGCTCGGCCATGGCGATGAATCGCGGGGCCCTCTTCGAGGCTCGCTCCGGCAAGTCTGCTCCCATCGGAATTCCGCCCGCATAGCCGGCCCGCACCGGCGATGCGCACGCCGATTCCGGGAAATCCCAGCCTCCAAACAGCCGTGGCCGGATGCGGGGGCCCGATGTACCGAACACTTCGCGCCGCTGCAGCGCGTCGAACAGCGCGTCGCGCGAATTCTCCACCGCCCAGACTCCCGCCAAACCGCCCGGGTTGGTGTAGAGCCCGCTGGCATGCACCCTGCTGGCCGTCAGGCGCTCGGCAGAATCGATTTCCGAAACGGTATGCCCCTGCCAGCCGGATTCATCCACGGCGCCCGCAGTGGAAACATGGTTATCGGTGGAACCGATGACGCCGAACTTGAACGGATTCACGCCCGACGTCTGCTTGTTCTGCAAGCCGGTCAGCAGGACGCTGCGAAAGAAATCGTTCTTCGAGACGCATCCCAAATTCAAAGCGCCGCCACGGCCGGTCTCGCCCTCATCGCAAATCGGGGGCGCGTTGCCTTCGGCCGGCAGGCCGCGATAGTACCGGCGGAGCTGCTCCATTTCACACAACAAATCGGGCTCGCCGAGAATGTCCGGAAAACCATTGAAGCACTCCGAACTCCCCTTGTGTTGAATGATCTCCATCACGGGCTCCAGCCTGTTGCGCCTGGCTGCCAACTCACCAGCTGCCTGACGGGAATCGGAACCGGCCACACGGGAAGAAAACAAGGTGCCGGAACTGAGATTCGAGCTGTGCGGGATCGCCAGCACGTCGCAGCCTTGCAAGCCTTCCAGGCAGTCGCTGGTCAGCCGGTCCCATAGTTCGATATCCGTGGGCGCCTCGAAATAAGAAGTCGGCAATCGGGGAACCTGGCCGTTACGAAAGATCACGTTGCGGTGATACGGGTTGTTGTCAGGCGTGCCGCTGTGCTCGTACGCTACGAAGGTCGTGAACTCACAGCGGGATGAGCGATCGTAGGCTTCTTCCGCCATCCGCCCGATGAGGCGCCACCGGCTTGCCGACGCCTCCAGACACAGGCGGCCGTCCTCGCCGCAGATATCGGCATTCCGGGACGGCAAATCCTGGCTTAATCCCCTGGCCATGACCAGGATCGCAGGAGGTCCGCCCTTGCGGTATGTCTCACAACTCCGACTTCCGTACGCTGCACTGTTTTCGTCCGCACAAAGTTCAAGTTCGCCCAGAAACTCCGAGTGGTCCGTGACCGCCGCGAAATCCAGTGGTGGGCCGATTTTCTGCACCGTTGTCTCCGGACCGCCCGCCTGGTGAGGTGGCAGAGCGATTTTTTCTCCTCGGGCGTACCGGTAAGCATCGGCCGGAATGGTTGTAACACCCAGGGGAAGCGCATCGTAGGAATAGGACGTGTGTATATGCAGATCGCCGAAGTACGCGTTGCGGTATGGGTTGCGGTTCACGCAGGGCTCGCGCTGTTCCGTATAGCGCACCAGGCCGGCGGCCGGGATTTCTGCTGCGGGCGGCGTAGTCAGCGGAGCCGCTGGGGAGCGGGCCGCCATTGGGGAGCAAGCACATAACAGTGCCAGAGTGCCTGAGGAGATGGCCGCAGCCATTAGCAGTCGGTAGCGCATCCGGACGGGGTCCCTTCGGTTTCGGCGGGCGGAGTATATCAACGAGCGACCGCGGCCTCGCGGTCCGGCCTTGCCCAAAGTATGGCAGCTACCGCAATCAGTATGGGCGCCAGTGACGCGTAAAGCACCGCGTCCCAGCCGAGGAGCTGCATGACCACCCCCGCGCTCAACGATCCGATAGCCGCCGTACCGAAAATGGTGAAATCGTTCAGCGCCTGAACGCGAAAGCGCTCCGCGGGACGATGGGTCCGCGCCAATAGCGTTGTGCCGCCGACATACAGGAAGTTCCAGCCAACCCCCAGCGCCACCATGGCGCCACCGTAGTGCAGGATGTGCCGCCCGGCCAGCCCTGCCGCGAGCGTTGCGCCGAGCAAAACGGTGCCGACCATCATGATGCGTCCAACACCGAAGCGCCCGATAAGGAATCCGGTAAGGAGCGAGGGGATATACATGGCCAGCATGTGGTACTTGATGATGTCTACCGTTGCCTCGACGGAGTACTGGTCCACGACGTGCATGGCCAGCGGCGCGGCCGTCATCATGAAGGCCATGACCCCCTGTCCGATCGCGGCTCCTGCAACGGCGGCGACGAAGAGGCGGCCGCGCGCAATGGCCCGTAGGGGTCGGGCACTGCCGTTCGGTTCGTGCTTCGACGCGGCAGGCACGGAACGCAGGGCCAAAAGAGCAACGCTTGCGACAAGATAGCAGAGGGCGATCACCGCGAAAGTGCCGCCGAACCGGATGCTGGAAATCCAGGACCCACCTTCGGCCACCAGCTCGGGACCCAGAATGGCCCCAGCCAGAGAGCCGGCCAGCACGATCGAGATGGCCTTGGGCGCAGCCCCCGCACTGACGCTCTCCGTGGCGGCAAACCGGTACTGCTGAGAAAAAGCGGCAGCGCAACCGACACACATCGAGGCGGCACAGAACAAGGCGAAGCTGTGGACCGCGGCGGCGACGATGACGCACGCGGCGCCCACAGCGCCCATCGCTGCGCCTACGGCAAAACCACGCGGCCGGCCAATGCGGGACATGGTCCACGACGCGATGACTGTCGAGACCGCCGTGGCGACGATCAACAGCGACAAAGGCAAGGTCGCCAGCGCCGGGTTTGCCGCCAGACTTCGGCCAAGTATCCCGCCGATCGTGACGACGGCGACCGTTCCCGTAACCGAGGCGGCCTGCGCAAGGACCAGGATCGCGATATTGCGGCTTAGGAGTTCGGAACGTATGGCGGTTTCTTGCGATTACGACGGCGCGAATTGGACGCTACGGGATCAGCCTGCCTGCTGCCGCCCGCACAAGCGGCACGATAACAGGCCGCCGCGACCCTGCGCAATCCTGAGGGTCAAGACTTATCTCATGTGTCCGGGTTCAGATACAAGTGGGACTGGGATTGGGGGACTTTCGCACCTTTGTCCCGAAGGGAGCGTAGCGAACCAATCACACACCTGGCGCAGCCTTTGTGGATGGCTCTGAGTGAACCGGTATAGTCCTGTAAAGGATTGATGTTGTTGGTATTTCGTGCTATAATCCGGGCATCTCAACGGACTGAACGGAGCCTCGAAATGGACCTTCACCGCACTTCCTCCCGCGCCCCGGTTTGCGACGCTGAGCGTCCTCCGAGTGGCGCTTTTGAGTTGCCGGCAGCCAGCGCTGCACAGTTTGCCCACCCGGATGCTGACGTCCGGATGGCTGCTGGGGCTCGCGAAGAGGGGCCCCTCAATACCCTGGAAGCACAGATCACCCGATTGTGGGGGCACATCAACTCAGCCACGGCGCAGTTTCTGGCCCTGCTGACGGAGTTCGACCGCAAGGAAGGCTGGGCCCAGCACGGCATGGCGAGTTGCGCCCATTGGCTGAGCTGGCAATGCGGCATCGGCTCGGTGGCGGCGCGCGAGAAGGTGCGCACGGCGCGGGCCCTGGAATCGCTGCCGAAGATCGCGGAAGCCTTCGGCGAGGGCCGGCTGTCGTATTCGAAGGTGCGCGCGCTCACGCGGGTAGCCACGGCGGCGACGGAGGACACCTTGCTGCACATTGCCTTGAACGGCACGGCGGAGCATGTGGAGCGCACGGTGCGGGGGTTTCGGCGGGTGCAGCGTGATATCGAGCGTGACGAGGCCGAAGCCATGCACGAGCGGCGCTACCTGGACTACCGGCGGGAAAGCGACGGCAGCGTCAGGCTTGAGGCCCGTCTGGCTCCGGAGGTGGGCGAGATGCTGCTCAAGGCGCTGGAAGCTGCGGAAGCGCAACTTGAGGAGCCGGGCGCGGATACCGAGGGAACCGGGGCGCGAAGCAATGGCAAGCCCGGGGGCATCGAGCGCGCCGAAGCGGCCGAGTCTGCGCATTCGGTATGCGGAAGTGTTTCCGCGGAAACACCCGGCCCTCGACCGGTGCTGCGGCAATGGCGAGGTGCGGCGCCGGGCGGCGCTTCCGCGGAAACACCTCCTCGGAGCGCCAGTCAGCGGCGTGCGGATGCGCTGGAGCACATCCTCGAGCGGTTTCTGGCCGGGAAGTGTTCGGGTTCGGCGGCCAGTGCTCACGAGCTGGTGGTACACATTGCGCACGATGCGCTGCGTGACGTGCCGGAGAGCACGGGCGCGTCGTTTGAACACGGCGGCCGGGTGGCGGTGGAGACGGCGCGGCGGCTGGGTTGCGACGGGGCCTTGCTGGGAGTGGTCAAAGGCGCGCAGGGCGAGCCGCTGGCGGTCGGGCGCCGGACCCGGGCGGTACCGCCGGCCATCCGTCGCGCGCTGCGCGTTCGCGACGGCGGCTGCCGCTTCCCGGGCTGCGATCGTTCCCGCCATTTGCACGCCCATCACATCCGGCATTGGGCCGATGGCGGCGAGACCGCCCTGAGCAACCTGGTCACCCTGTGCTCTCAACATCACCGGCAGGTGCACGAGGGGGGTTATGGCGTTCGCGTGCGCCAGGGTGCGATCGAATTCACGCGTCCGGATGGCCGGGTGATTCCGCCGGCGGGCCGAACGCACAGCGGGTGTTTCCGCGGAAACACCTGTGCAGCCAGCGGGGCACGGCGGCTGGCGGCGTTCAATGCGGCGCGCGGCCTGGCCATCAACGCCCACACCGCCCGCTGCGGCTGGGGTGGCGAGCGCATGGACTACAACATCGCAATCGACGCACTGTGCCGGGAGGCGGGCCATACCTGAACGGCCGCCTGAACTGTGGATGAGCCACCTATGGCTGCCAGCACGGTCCCGGATGCAGTGATCTCGTACATCATGTTGACAGCCCCAGGGCCTTCGGACACAATTCGCGCCCATGGCAAACTCAGCACAAGCCGCCAAACGTGCGCGCCAGGCCGTCGATCGCCGCTCGCGCAACATGTCGATGCGCTCCAAATTGCGCTCAGCCGTCGCCAAGACCGTGCGCGCACTGGATTCCGGCGACGCCGAGCAGGCCACAGCCGCCTACCAGGAAGCCAAGCCTGTCATCGATTCCATGGCCGGCAAGGGCATCATCAGTCAGAACAAGGCCGCTCGCCACAAGCACCGCCTCAACAAGCGTCTGAAAGCCCTTACCGCAGAATAGGCTCTGCCGTGGCCGGCGGACACGGATCACGAACTCACTCCGGAAGATGTTGACGGAGTGAAGTGCCGGAAAATGCTCCGGGCGATGAACGAATGCATTGCGCTTTGCTGGATCGGGAACACCAGATCGGGCACACCTATCTGTTTGATGTAAATGACACGGAACAGCTCTTAAGAGCCTTCCAGAACAAGGTTTTCCCGTTGCTGCAGGAGCACTTCTTCGACGACTGGCCGAAGATTCGCGCGGTTCTATGTCTCGCATGACGAATTGAGCGTCAACCGGCCAGCTAACCGTCTGATTCACAGCGCCCTGGCCCGACTGAGACCGCAGGTTCGAGGCGCCGAAAACCGGCAATTGCTACAGGAACTCACAGCTGCCTTTTCCGTTGTCCCAGGCGCGACCAGTCTGCAAGACGACTGGCGAAGGCATCGCCTGGACCGCTCAATGCATCACTACGAGCCGGTGATGCAATGGGTGGGCCTGTTCCTGTTCAACCGGGGATTGACGACTTTCGCCGGGCGGCATGTGAATCTGTTCTTGCTGTTTCCCATGGAAGAGGTCTTCGAAGACTTCGTTACCCGAGGCTTTCGCCACTCTCTATACCACGCCTGAGCTGCTTGATAGTTGAATCAGCCGGGCGACGGACTCATAAGTTGCTCTGGGTTGACATGAACCGTCACTTTGATACGGCGGTCCAGGGCGGAGAGCATTTTCATCAATCGGTCCAGAGTGAAGCGTCCGAGATTCGCGTTGCGTATCCGGGAGAAATCAGCGGCGGCGAATCCGGTCATGCCCGCAGCTTTTCGTACCGTGAGCTCCCGGGCATCAAGCACCGCAATAATTCGTGCCGCGAGAATCGCTTTTGCCTGTTTCAGATCTGCCTCGGGATCATCCAAGTCGCGAAAAACGTTCCCACTCCCTTGAACCAGCTTGAAGTCATTTTCTTTCATTGCAGCAGCTCCTTATTCAATTGGATCAGCCTTGCCCGTACCAGTTTCATTTCAGTTCTCGAAGTTTTGATCCCGATCCTGGATTTTTTCCGAAACGCATGAATCACCCACAATCTTGATTGCCTGAATTACCTGGGATCCATGGGCGTTTATAGAAAAATCAGGAAGTTTATGCTGGAATCATAAACTCCCTGATTCTATTCAAATTGGCGTGGGGAAGTTCCCTGGCGGGCGCGTTAGCAAGCGTGTACAGGCCGGGAACGAGGGCGGGAACGAGGGCGGGATGCACTCGTTCCCGGGGGCGCGGTCAGCGTAGCGCGCTTAGAGTTACGGCGGTGCCGCTGGCGGCTACCATGAGCATGCTGCCACCGGCGCCGACGACTTCGTAGTCGAGATCGATACCGACTACGGCCTCTGCACCCTTCATGCGGGCATCCTCGGACATTTCGGCCAGCGCAGTCTCACGGGCCCGGCGCAATTCCTTCTCGTAGGCGGCTGATCGCCCGCCCACGATGTCCCGGATGCCGGCGAACAGGTCCTTGAAAATGTTGGCGCCCACAATCGCCTCGCCGCTAACGATGCCCCGATACTCGCGAATGGTCTTGCCTTCAATTGTCGGTGTGGTCGTCAGAATCATTGTCTTTCTCCAGTTCTTCGAGTCTTTGCATGGCGGACGCTGCCAGCGCTTTAGTCCCTGCGCGGGTCAATGCGGAAATCGTAAATGCCGGCGCTTTCCAATCCAGCTGCCGCACCAGTTCCGCACTGAGACGGTCGGCATCGTCCGGCGCCACAAGGTCTGCTTTATTGATTACCAACCAGCGCTCCAGGCGAGCCAGGTGGTCGTCGAATGCGGCCAATTCGCCTGCAATCATGGTCACCGAGTCGGCCAGCGCTCCTGTAGAGGCCACTCCACCTTCGGGAGTTGACAGGTCGACCAAGTGTAAAAGGAGCCGCGTGCGGCGCAAATGTCGAAGAAAGCGGGACCCAAGGCCGATTCCGGAGGCTGCGCCCGGCACCAGGCCGGGAATGTCGGCCATCACGAAACTCTGCATCGGTCCCACCGCCACCACGCCGAGTTGCGGATGCAGAGTCGTGAAGGGGTAATCGGCAACCTTGGGACGCGCCTCGGAGACTGCCCGAAGCAAAGTGGATTTGCCGGCATTGGGCATTCCCAGCAGTCCCACATCAGCCAGCAGCGTCAACTCCAGTTCAAGGCTGCGCGCTTCGCCCTTGGTGCCCGGTGTGTGCTGACGAGGGGCGCGGTTTACGCTGGATTTGAAACGGACATTCCCACGGCCTCCGCGGCCTCCCCGCGCCACCAGCAACTCGGTCAGATCCGCACTCAATTCGCCCAGGATTTCGCGGGTGTCGGCCTCGGTCACGCGGGTTCCGGCGGGCACCGGAATCTCAAGGTCGGCTCCGGCCGCGCCGCTGCGTTCACGTCCTGCTCCGCCTCTTCCATTGCCGGCTCGAAACACCTTGCGGGCACGGAAATCAGCCAAGGTGTTGATTCCGGCCTCCAACACCAGCGTGACGTTGCCGCCGTCTCCCCCGTCGCCGCCGTCAGGACCGCCGCGCGGCAAAAACTTTTCGCGCCGGAAGCTCACACAGCCGTCCCCGCCGCCGCCGGCGCGAACGCGAATCTTGGCTTCGTCGGAGAATCTCATTTTGGGAGAAGGTTGGCTCGCAACACGAGAAACTACCACGCGGGAGGGCTGTAGGAGATGCAGTTTGGGGAAACCTTGGTTTGGTGCGGGTTGGAGTGAGAGCTTCTAAGTCTTTGCGAGGGCAGGATGCCCTCGTTCCCAGGGGAGGAGCCCTCGTTCCCAGGGGAGAAGAGTTTCTAGGAAGGGACTATGGACACAAAGCGGCGGTTTTCGCGGCCTTTTCGCCCGTACTTGACGATTCCGTCGGTGATCGCAAACAGGGTGTGGTCGCGTCCCAGGCCTACGTTGACGCCCGGATGAAAGGCGGTTCCACGCTGCCGCACGAGAATATTGCCGGCCAGCACTTTCTCGCCGCCGTATTTCTTGATCCCCAGCCGTTTGGATTCGGAATCACGCCCGTTGCGGGAACTGCCCGCGGCTTTTTTATGTGCCATCCGTCAACTCTCCTTTCCTTCCTGCTTGTCGGGCGTCTTCTCGCCTGAGGCCCCGGCTATCGGCTCGATGCTGGCGGTGCCCAAGCGTCCGGCGATAGTCCTTGCGCCGCTTGAACTTGATGACCTCGATCTTGCGCGCCCGCCCATGTTCACAAACGGTTGCGCGCACCAGCCCCACCGGCGCCTGGTTAGTCCCGATCCGGGACTCCTGCCCCTCTTCGCCACCGATGAGCATGGCATCGAACTCAAGTTCGTCGCCTACATCAGCGCTGAGGCGCTCGACGCGTACTCGCTCACCTTCGGTTACGCAATATTGCTTGCCGCCGGTGTTGATCACCGCAAACATCCGGATTCTCCAGAACCTTGACTTGCCGGGGCGCGATTATATCCGCTCGCAGGGCCGCGCGAGGGCAGGATGCCCTCGTTTGCATGGAACAACCTGGGGTCGAGGGCTTCCAGCTCCCCGATCAAGGTCGGGGACAGGCTCTCGACGAGGGCAGGATGCCCTCGACCCCAGGTGAGGTGGACAAGAAATTAGTCACCGTCCTGCTCTCCAGAGAGGTCAACCGCCTCCGCGGCAAACGCAAATTGATTGGCCACGTCCTCGATCCGCATCCAGATCGGGGTGCCGGCGCCATGCCCGGCCCGGGTCTCAATACGGATAAGGACCGGGTTGGCGCAGCCTTGGGCATGCTGAAGCTCCGCGGCAAACTTGTAGCTATGCCAGGGGGCCACGCGATCATCGTGGTCGCCCGTCGTAACCAGTGTGGGCGGATAGCAAGCGCCCTCAACCACGCGATGCACCGGCGAGTAGGCGTGCTGTGCCTGGAAATCCGCCTCGTTTTCGGAAAGACCATAGTCGTCGGCCCAGGCTCGCGCGTTGGCGCTGGGCGTGTGGTAGCGAAGCATATCCAGCACTCCCACGCCCGGCAGGGCGGCCCCGAACAGGTCAGGGCGCTGCGTCATCACGGCGCCAACCAGCAAGCCGCCGTTGCTGCGGCCCTGGATCACCACGCGGGAAGGCGTGGTGTAGCCCTCGTCGATGAGCCACTCGGCCGCGGCGATAAAGTCATCGAATACGTTCTGCTTGCGTTGGCGAGTTCCCGCCAGGTGCCACTCGCGCCCGTACTCGCCTCCGCCCCGCAGGTTGGGTATGGCAACCATGCCGCCCAGTTCGAGCCATACAAGCCGGGAACTGCTGTAGTTGGGCGTAAGCGAGATGTTGAATCCGCCGTACCCATACAAGAGTGTGGGCTGATCTCCGGTCGCTTCCTGGTCCTTGTGATGCACCAGGAACATGGGGATGCGGGTGCCGTCCTTGCTCTCATAGAAGACTTGCCGGGTAACAAACTGCGAGCCATCGATCCGTGTTTCGGTGCGGTAATGCAGGGTGCTCTCACCGCTGCCAACGTCGTAGCGGTAGACGACTCCGGGATTGGTAAAGCCGGAAAAACTGTAGAAGGTCTCCGGATCATCCCAGCGTCCGCCGAAGCCCCGCACGGCGCCGACCCCAGGCAGTTCGATCTCCTCCACCAGGGCGCCGTCGGGCTCAAGCACCCGCACCAGCGGCTGCACGTCTTTGAGGTAGGAAGCAATCAGGCGGCCGCCCACCGCGCTGATTCTCTGCAGAACGTTGTCGCCCTGTGGAATCACTTCGGTCCACTCATCCGGGCGATTGATGTTCACCGAAATCACTTTGCGGCGGGGCGCGTCCCTATTGGTGGAGAAATAGAACGTTTCGCCTTCGTTGGCAAGGTATCCGTAAATGGCGTCCCATTCATTGAACAGCGGCCGGATGGCAGAATCCGGCTCGTCCATGCGCCGGTAATGCACTGCGTTGCTCAAGTAGCCCTCCTGGAGAACCACCACAAGGTATTCGCCATCCTCGGTTACGGACGCATAGGCGTTGCGTCCTTCATCCGGCGGCATTGCATGGACCAGCCGGTCGTCGGCCTGGTCCGTTCCAAGGGCGTGAAAATAAACCGAAACGGCCTTCTGATCGTCGCCCCTGCCCTGCTCATCCGCCGGGTAGCGGCTGTAATAGAAGCCGCTCTCATCGGCGTTCCAGGAAACACCGGTGAACTTGGTAAACGTCAGGTGGTCCGGCAAATCCACACCGGTCGCAATTTCGCGCACGTACCAGTCGCGCCAATCAGACCCTCCGTCCGATTTGGCATAAGCAATGTAGCGACCATCAGGGCTTACGGAATTGCTCGCCAGACTCACGGTTCCGTCCTCGGTCCAAGAATTGGGATCGAGCAGCACCCTCGCTTCACCCTGGTATCCCTCTTGCACGAACAGCACGCTATGGTTCTGCAAACCGTCGTTGCGAAACTCGAAGTACCAGGGACCGCTGCGCCATGGCGCTGACCGGCGCGGATAGTTCCAGACCTCGGTCAGTCTCGCCCGCAGACGCTCCCTGAGCGGCAGCCCCTCCAGGTGCGGTACGGACAGCTCATTCTGGGCCTCGACCCAGGCGAAAGTCTGTTCTCCGTCCAACGTTTCCATCCACCGGTAGGGATCGGCAACCTGAACACCGAAATATTCGTCCATCTGTTCGGAACGCGTGGCGGACGGATATTCGACACCGACATTTGCCGGCGGCGCGCAACTCGCGGCAAGCAGGGCAACCGCTAGTAATGGATGACATCTACGCATTTCCAATAACTCCAAACCTGGCGAGTGTGCATTCTAGCCGGAGGTGCTCCGTGCACGCCGAATTGATATCATTGGCCCGGTGTCCAATTCGGACGTATTCCGGCAGGCCTTGCGGCTGGTGGGGAAGGACTGGAACCTCCTCAATCGGCTGATCTACGGCCATTTGCGCAGCGACGTGCCGCTGGTAGGCAGGGTGGCCCAGTATCTTCTGAATTCCGGCGGCAAGCGCATTCGGCCCATGCTGCTGATACTGGTGGCCCGCGCCCTGGGCTGCGCTCCCGGTGGACCGCAGGTGCGAGCCGGCGTCATCGTGGAATACATCCATTCGGCCACGCTGCTGCACGACGACGTCGTTGACGAGGCCGAAATGCGCCGCGGCCAATCCGCCGCCAATGTCCTCCACGGACCCGCGGCCAGCGTGCTGGTTGGCGATTTCCTTTATTCGCGTGCGTTTCAGCTTATCGTCGAACTGCTCGACGAACGGCGCGCGGTGGAAGTGCTCGCATCCACGACCAACCAGATTGCGGAAGGCGAAATCATGCAACTGATGAACTTGAATCAGTTGGCCGTTACCGAAGAGCAATACCTGGAAGTAATTCGGCGCAAGACCGCCTCCCTGTTCGAGGCCTGCGCGCGCATCGGTGCAATCCTGGCGCATTCCGATCGTGACGTTGAAGAGGCGGCCGCCCGCTACGGCCTGGAGCTGGGCATGGCTTACCAGATCACCGACGACGCGCTGGACTACTCGGGCGGAGAGGAAGCGTTCGGCAAGAATGTCGGCACCGACCTGAAGGAAGGAAAAACCACTCTGCCGCTGCTGTATGCCATGCGAGAAGGGTCTCCGGACCAACAGATAGTGCTGCGCAACGCCTTGCGTACCGGCGGTCTGGACAATCTGCCGGAGGTGATGAAGGCGATCGAAGCCACGGGAGCGCTAGAATACGCAGCGGAGCGCGCGCGCGAAGCTTCGCAGCGCGCCGTGGATGCCTTGTCGGTCCTGCCAAAGAACGGTTTCCGTGACATCTTGACGTCACTGGCGCGGTTCGCGGCGGAACGCGGCTACTAGCATTCCAACGGTTCAACCCTGTGGTCGGGGTGTAGCTCAGCCTGGTAGAGCACTGTCCTCGGGTGGCAGGAGTCGCTGGTTCAAATCCAGTCACCCCGACCAACTTACCTTCCTCTTCGGCACGCTCGGCAAAGCTGTAAGAACCTGGTGTGCTGTACACGCCCGATTGCTTGAGAAGCGATGTAATAAACGTTGACAAACCCATGAAATCCTGTATATTTGCTGAACCAACAACGCCACTATCAGGGCAAAGATGATGCGCAAATCAGTTGTTGGACTGATCGTGTTTCTGTTGGCGACTCCGCTGCTCGCCGACAAGAAGCTGGACGACAGAATGATGCACTCCGCATCGATTCTTCAGGAAATCCGTGGGGCGCTGGACGAAGACCCACCCGGCATATTGAAAAACGCTTACGCGGTGGCTATTTTCCCCGAGTTTCTGAAGGTGGGGCTGTTCGGCGGCGTGAAGCATGGACGAGGCGTATTGGCAGCGCGCCTTGCGTCCGGAGACTGGAGCAAGCCGGCATTCGTGCGTATCACCAGCGGCAGTTTTGGCTTGCAGTTTGGCGTTTCCATGTCACAGCTGCTGATCGTGTTCAAGGACCCCAAGGCCGTTGACGCAATTTCCGGTGGACAATTCACAGTCGGCGCCGATGCCGGCTACGCCGCCGGTGAACTGGGCGGCAGCGCAGGCGCAGCCACCGACAACAAGCTGGAGAACCAAATCGTGGCGATGTCCCGCTCCAAGGGCCTGTTCGCCGGAGTAGCGCTGGAAGGCGGCGTGCTGAGAATCGAAAAGGACTCCAACGTGGAGTTCTACAACGACGCAATAGGACTGGACGGCCGGACGCTGCTTGAGGACACCGAGGTGGAATTGCCGACCATTGCGCAGCACTTCCTGATTGTTCTGGACGAATCCGTACCGGCGCTTTCAGACGAAGCCGCCCCTTTGAGCAAGATCAGGGACACGGACAACTTGCGCTTCGCTGACGACGAAGAACGGCGCCAGGCGGCAGAGTCCGCGCCGCTTGATCCCTCCAGCCCGAAGGCAAGCGGCGCCTCGCAGACCAATTCCAGCGCGGCAGATTCCACTATTGATCTTACTCAACCTCCTTCCCGGGCAATAGCAAGTGCGCCAGGCGCCGTATCCTCGGGAAACGCGGCCACACAGGGAAGCTGGGTTACTCCGGACGGCCTGGAATTGCCCTCGGCAGACGCGGGGCGAACGGCTACCGGCCAAATGGCCGGGGCCGCCGATCGCCTTTCCACGGGCAACGCCCCCGTGGCCGCAACGTGGGTTACTCCCCAAGGCGAAGACCTGCCGCCGAGCGAAACTGAATCGGAGCGTGGTCAATCCTCCGGGCCCGGCCTGGCGAGCAGGATCACCGGAAAGTTAGCCGACGCGGCATTGGACGTGGCCACGGAATTAGCCATAGACTCAATTCGGAACAGACCGGAGGCACAGGGCGCCAAGCTTGCAGCAAAGGTAGGCGGAGATCTGGCAAGCAGCGTTGTCTCGGGGAAAAAGGCTCCGGCTCCGCCTCCAAGGCGTCCCGACAGACCGGCGATCAGTGCGGCCAACAACGGCGAATGGGTAGAGCCCCTTGAATCGGACTATCAGCTGACTTCTCGCTCACCCGATTCACTGCCTGCGGTGGCAAACGCTCCAGGTTCGGACATCACGGGACCTCCGGCGCCATCGGAATGGCCTGAGGAATGGCGGCAATCCGACCGACTTGGGGGAATCTGCGAACCGGGGTCCTGAACAAAGCAGACAGGCAAAGACAGGGCTCTCAGCCGCGTCGAAAATACCGCCGGGCCAGGTTCTCTGGAGAAAGACCCAGCATATAGGCCACTGCCAGCAGGCGATTCGCCAGGCTGCGCTTGAACCATCCATCGCGCTTCCAGCGGCGCGCGGATACGCCCAACTCGGCAGTCACCGGGGTAAACCGGCCTAGTTTCCGCAATCCCCGCACCAACGGAGGCTCCTCGAACAACGCCCGCGGGGGAAAGCCGCCGGCCTGCCGGTATGCCTCGCTCAGCATAAACATTCCCTGATCCCCGTACGGCGTCCCGATCCGCGCGCGCAGGTTAATCAGAAAAGCCAGCAGATCCGCCTGCCAGCACCGCTCGTTACGAAACGCGAAGCGGAACCAGCCACCCACCGCGCCTTCTGAAAGATGAGCCCGGATCACGGCAATAGACTCCGGGTGCGGGTCGGCGTCCGCGTGCAGGAACCACAAGACCTCGCCGCGCGCTGCTCGCGCGCCCCGGTCCATCTGCTCACCCCGGCGAGGCGGAGAGACCAGATAGCGGCAACCCGCGGTTGCGCACAACGCCCTGCCCTCGTCCCCGCCATCGCCTTCCACAACGATGACTTCCGACGGTTGCGGGGTGAGCGCCTTGATTACACCCAGCATCCGGGCAAGCGCTTGCCGGTCACGAAATACCGGGATGACCACGGATACTTCCATCAGTCAAACCCGTTGCGTGCAAGCCACTGCAACAGAGTTACGCGCGCCGGGCGCGGGTCGCCATCCAGCGCCCGGCGCAGACGCGGCAGGTTCGCCGCGCGGTCGACGTCAAATCCCCCGGGGAAACGCAGGACCGAACGCCCGGCCTTGCGGCAGGCGGCGCTCAATGCTGCCGCCAGACCCGGGGCGCCCCACGGCAAGGCCGCCAGGCCAGTCCAGGCCCGTGCGGTCGCCATCATCGTTACCCCCCCGTCGCGGGCGTCCGCCAATACTGCGTCATGGGTGCGGAGACCCCCGACGACGCGCCGAAAATGCCTTTGGCCAAGGGCCGGCGCATCACTACCGATATAGATGCGGCGGCGGAAATTCATGCCACGCAAGGCGCGGTCCAATCGCTCAAGGCGCGTGCCCAGGTTGCCGTTGCCCTGGGCCAGAAACTTTGCGCCACCGGCGCCTGCCGGCCGCGAAAGGAGTAACTCTCGAGCCCACGCCAAGTCTTCATCGTGTTCCGGAGCCAGGACCACAGGGCCTCGCCAGGTCCGAATATCCTCCAGCGCGCACTGCAACATGAGGTGGCAGAATTCCTTCGCAGTTCCCTCGCCGAGGGACGCGGCCAGGCGCCGTTTGCCGTGCCCTTCGCGGGGCCGACGAAAGACCAGGACAAGCGCACAATCGCGCCGCTGTGCTATGCTTGAATTCCCCTTGAGTACGCCCATTTCTGTTAAGTAGATAAGAAAGCTTCGCTGGATTTCCGCAACCCGCCAAAGCACTGAGAAGGTGTTTTAATGAAGTACTCCAATTTTGTCAGGACCTTCAATGCCCACAGCGGCGCGAAGGAATTGATGGAAGACATGTCGTGCAACATTCCGGGGCTCGACACCGTGTATCGCCTCGGCGGCGGCAACCCCGCCATTATTCCCGAAGTGGCCGAATTGTTCCGCACCGAACTGGCAGAGATCGCAGGCGATCCGGAGCGTTTCGACAATTTCGCCTCGATTTACTCCGAGCCTCTGGGTGACCCGCGTTTCCGGGAGGCCTTGGCGGACCTGTTGCGAGACGAATACGGCTGGCCGCTGACTGTGAAAAATATAGCGCTAACGCCGGGCAGCCAACTCGGCTTCTACTTTCTCTTCAACCTTTTCGGCGGTGTGGGTCCCGGCGGCAAGAGGCGCAGGATCATCATTCCGCTATGTCCCGAGTACATCGGCTACAAGGGCCTGCTTGCCAATGACGCGGACGTGGCGTCAAGGCGCTCGTTAATCCGCAAGCTGCCGAATCGTCAATTCAAGTACGGCCTGCGCATGGAAGGGCTGGATGAGGTCGAGGATATGGGAGCGATCGTCGTGTCGCGTCCCACCAACCCCACCGGCAACGTGATCCGTCAGTCCGAGCTCGCCCGCCTGGATGCCGTGGCGCAGCAGCGCCAAGTACCCCTGATCCTGGACAACGCCTACGGATTCCCCTTCCCCGGCATGATCTATGTGAATGAGCAGCCGAGCTGGAACGAAAACACCATACTCACCATGAGCCTGTCGAAAATCGGCTTACCCGCGTTGCGCACGGGCATTGTGGTGGCGAACGAAGAAGTGATAGAGATCCTGGGGCGGATCAATGCGCTGAGCCAGTTGGCGGTGGGCGCGGCGGGCGCTGCCATGGTGGCGCCCTTGCTTGAGAACCGCGAACTGCTCCGGATCAGCCGCGATCTGATCAAGCCCTTCTACCAGGGCAAGATTTCCGAAGCGGTGGGTTTCTGCCACGAGACCTTGACCGCTTGCGACTATTACATCCACAAACCCGAAGGCTCAATGTTCCTTTGGCTCTGGTTCCCCGGGCTCAACGATAATCATGCTTTGTACCGGCGCCTGAAGGCACGTGGCGTAATGGTTCTTTCGGGCCACGAGTTTTTCCCGGGCTTGCGCACGCCCTGGAACCACTCCCGCGAGTGCATACGGGTGAACGTGTGCGGAAATGCCGATTCGGTGTTTGAAGGCTTGAGAATCATCGGCGATGAAGCCTCGCGCTTGCAGGCCAAAGCCGCCTGAGCAGAAACCCCATGGGAGAGAAGATGCTGGTCTTCCCCGGCCAAGGCGCCCAGTACGCCGGTATGGGCAGCGATCTCTACCAGGCCTTTGCAGCCGCGCGCAAAGTTTATGACCAGGCCTGCGACATCCTCAGTTATGACATGCGAGAGCTGAGCTTCAGGGACCCTGAGGAAAAGATCGGCCTTACCCGTTATACGCAGCCCGCTTTGCTGACCCATTCCATCGCATGCCTGCGGGTCGTGGAGGCACAAACGGGAGGAAGCTTGACTCCGCTGGCAGCGGGTGGCCACAGCCTCGGTGAATACAGTGCGCTGGTGGCCGCGGGTGCGTTGCGCTTCGAGGACGGACTACGCCTGGTAAGCGAGCGGGGACGGCTTATGGGCGAACACGGCGAAGGCGGCATGCTGGCGCTGGCCATGGACGCCGAAGAAGCACGGCTACTGGCCGATCGGCATTGCTGCCAGGTATCCGGCTTGAATCTACCGACCCAGACGGTTGTGGGCGGCACCCACGCGGATCTTGAGCAACTCGCGGAGGACCTGGCGGCCAACTACCCGCGCAAGCGAGGCACGCCGCTCGCCACCGAAGGAGCCTTTCATACCTATCTGATGGTCAAGGCAGCACGAGAGTTCCGGGGAGTGCTTGGTAAGACGGAGTTTGCTGCTCCAACATACCCGGTGCTTGCCAACTACACCGCCCGACCGCACGATCCCGCACCCGAAGCCATTCGCACCCGGCTGTTCTTTCAGCTCATCAATCCGGTGAACTGGGTGGGTTGCATGCAGTGGGCGGTGGACAACGGTGTCACTTCCTTCCTGGAACTGGGCGGCGGCATCGGGCGTGGCGAGACACCCGCCGAGAAACGTCCCAACCTGCAAGGCATCCTGAAGAAATACTGCCGCCTCGCCGGCCACGAAGCCGAAATCCAGGCCGTCATCAACGAAGCCTCCGCCCAAGCACTCGCCACTTAGATTTTTTGCGGTTCGTACCCCTGGGAACAAGGGCTTCCTGCCCTCGTCGAGGGCCTACGGGAACGCCCTGGGAACGAGGGCTTCCAGCCCTCGTCGAGGGCAGGATGCCCTCGCTCCCAGCCTCGTTCCCAGGGGATGGATCAGGATCGGAAGTCGAACCAGGCGCCGATGGTGGCGCACAGCCACGCCAGCGCCAGCGTCATTCCACCATAGGGCGTCAGCGCAGCCAGATCAGGGCCTCCCAGCGTCTTCAGATAAATGCTGAACGAAAACAGCACCACGCCCGCAATCAGCAGCCAGCCCGCCAGCTTGTAGAACAGGATGCCCGGCTCGCGCCGCAGCATCAGCCCAATCACCACCAGCCCCAGGGAGTGCGCGACGTGCATCTGGTTGGCCCAGTCCCAGCCGCGTACCTCGCTGGCGGCGGCGCCGGCCTCATAGAGTCCGTGGGTTCCGTAGGCGCCCAGAAACACCGACGATGCCAGCAGCAAGGTTCCGACAATCACAAATACAAACGGCATAACAGCCTCCTTAGCTGGAGCGTTGCTCCAATTCGATGAGCACCCCGAAGCAATCCTTGGGGTGCAGAAACAGTACCGGTAATCCATGCGCGCCGATGCTCGGTTCGCCATCGCCGAGAATACGAACGCCATGGCCCCGCAGCCGATCGCGGGCCGCAAGAATGTCATCCACCTCGCAACAGATGTGATGCATACCGCCCGCCGGCGTGCGCTTCAGAAAAGCGCTCACCGGCGAGTCTTCGCCCAACGGCTCCAATAATTCCAGCGCCCCGTTGGGCAGGCGCACAAAGACGGTTGTGACACCATGCTCCGGCATCGGCCTGGGCGCTGATACCTCGGCGCCAAGAACATCACGATAGAACGCCGTGGCTTTCTCAAGATCGGAGGTGGCCAGCGCAACATGGTTGAGCCGGCCGATCGCGCTTGCGGCGTCTCGCGCCGGCTCATCCCGCTCGGTGTGCGCGCGCGGCGCTGCGTCGGCCAGGGCGCTGATTCGACCCGCCAGTTCGTCAACGCCCGTGCCCTCCAGCGCCGAGCAATACGTCACCGCCCCCGCATCACGGGCAACCGCCGGGATCGAACGCGAATAGTCGGCCGCGGTGGCCTTCGCCAGTGGCCGCATGTCTCCATCGGCCTTGTTGACGACGATCAGATCGGCCAGCTCCCGCACTCCGCGCTTCATCCCCTGCAACTCGTCTCCGCCTCCCGGCGCCAGCACCAGCACCAACACGTCCACCAGCTCCGAAACCTGGGTGTCGGCCTGTCCCGAGCCGGCCGTTTCCAGTATCAGGTAGTCGAAGGGCCCATGACCCAACACCTTGAGGGCCTGGCTGGTGCGGGCGCTGAGCGCTCCGCTACCGTCCCCGGTGGGTGAGGGCCGAATAAACACACCGGCGCTGCGGGCCAGCTCGGACATACGCGTCTTGTCGCCGAGGATGGAGCCGCCGGTGCGCGAGGAAGTCGGATCCACCGCCAGAACGCACACCCGCTTGCCCGCCTCGACGTATCGCAGGCCGAGTTGCTCGATCAGAGTCGATTTACCGACGCCGGGAGGACCGGTAATTCCAATCCGCACAGCCGGAGTCGCCGCACCATCCAGCCGGGCAAGCAACTCCTGCGCGGTGCGGCGGTCCTGCTCGCGCTCCGATTCCACCAGGGTGAGCGCCCGCGCCAGACTTCGCCGCTCTCCGGCAAGCACCCCCGCAGCCAACGCTCCGACGTCTTCGTTCATTCGTAACGCAGGATCAACTGGTTGGTCTCAAGGTTGTCGCCCTGAGATACGGCAATACTCAGGATTCGCCCGTCACGAGGCGAGCGCAGACTGTTCTCCATTTTCATTGCTTCGATTACCCCGATCTCCTCGCCGGTCTTTACGTGTTCTCCTTCCTCTACCCGCAACTTGGTCAGAACGCCGGGCATGGGGGCGTTGAGCGCGGGAATGCCGGTTCTTGACGGCCGCTGCGCCATCCGCCGTTTCATTCGGGCCGACCTCGGGGGCAGGAAAATGAAGCTGCGCTTCGCGCCCGCATGGCTCACGCTAATGCTTATTCCAGTGTGCTGCACGCGAAAATGCTGATGCCCTCCCGTCAGGCCGGCGCCGTCCGGCAATCGAATTTCACAGTGAACAATGGGCTGGCCCGGGCGCCAACCGCTACGCAATTCATACACGCGCTCCTCAAAGCGCACGCTCACGCCACCGTCCGCCCACTTTCTGGCCAGCGGCGTCTCATCGCCGCCGGAAATCAACACGGCCTCGGTCCAGTCCCCCGGCAGAGTACGGCCGCAACGGTCCTGCGCCAGCACCGCCACGGCCCCCAGCAATTCAGCCATCTCCTTGGAACAGGCCGCGGCCGGATCAAATCCATCCGGATATTCCTCGGCGATGAAAACGGTGGAGAGTTGGCCGGCCTTGAACCTTGGATGGCTGACCAGGGAGGAGAGGAACAGAAGATTGGTGGCGGGGCCCTCGGCGGCAAAGCCGTCCAGGGCTGAGGCCAGGCGAGCGGCGGCCTGCTCCCGCGTATCGCCGTATACGACCAGCTTGGCGATCAAGGAATCGTAGTACACGGAGGCCTCGTCGCCCTCTTCCACTCCGCTATCCAGCCGCACGTATGGAGAAGCGCCGGAGTCCGGGTTGCCGGGCGCCGATGCGCTCCCATGGCACAAACCCGGGATGGAGGGCATCCTGCCCTCCGAAGGCGGCAGCCAGCGGACCAGTCGCCCCGCAGAAGGTAGAAAGCCACGCTCGGGATCTTCCGCACAGATTCTCCCCTCCATGGCCCAGCCTTCCAGGCGCACGTCATCCTGGCCGAAGTCCAGCGCCTCGCCGGCCGCAATGCGAAGCATCCATTGGACCAGGTCGATACCGGCGACCCACTCGGTGACGGGGTGCTCAACCTGCAGGCGGGTATTCATTTCCAGCAAATGAAAACTGCCCTCAGCGTCCACGACGAATTCCACAGTGCCGGCCGACCGGTAGTCGATTGCCTTCGCCAGCGAGACCGAGGCTTCCCCCATAGCGGCACGCAGTTGGGGCGTTACAAACGGCGAAGGCGCTTCTTCGATGATCTTCTGGTGGCGCCGCTGGATCGAGCATTCGCGCTCGCCCAGGTACACAACTGTGCCGTGGTTGTCGGCAAGAATCTGCACTTCGATGTGGCGCGGGCGTTCGACGTATTTCTCCACGAACACGCGGCCGTCGCCGAAGGCGGCCTGCGCCTCGCGCACGGCCTGCTCGAAGCCGGCGCGGCACTCGGCCTCGTCACGCGCTATGCGCATGCCGCGGCCACCGCCACCCGCCTGGGCCTTGAGCAACACCGGGTAGCCGATGGCGCCGGCCGCTTCGGCGGCGGCATCGGCGCTGTCCAGCGCTTCCGGGCGGCCGGGTATTGTGGGAACCCCGGCCTTGGCGGCAATGCGCTTGGCCTCGAGCTTGTCGCCCATCAGCCGAATCGATTCGGCAGGCGGGCCCACGAATGTAATCCCGGCTTCTGTGACGGCCGCGGCGAATGCGGCGTTTTCCGAGAGAAAGCCGTAACCCGGATGCAGCGCATCCGCCCCCGATCGTTTGCATGCGGCAATGATCTTGTCGGCGTCGAGGTAGCTTTCGACAGCGGTCAGACCGCCGATGCACACGGCCTCGTCGGCAGTGCGTGTATGCAATGCGTCGGCATCGGCGTCGGAATAAACGGCCACGCTGGGGATGCCGAGCGCCTTGGCGGCGTGCATCACGCGGCAGGCGATCTCTCCGCGGTTGGCAATCAGCAGCTTCGTAATCCGCATTCGTTCTTTAGAGATAACGCCAGAAGCGAGAGCATCCTGCCCTCATCCTGGGAGTGTTGGCAGCAGGCGCCGCTGCGCTGACGCGCAGGGAACAATGGAGCGAGGGCATCTTGCCCTCGTCGAGGGCTGGCAGCCCTCGTTCCCAGGCTTGTTCCCTGGGAGAGAGGGCATCCTGCCCTCCGCCTGGGAGAGAGGGCATCCTGCCCTCCGCGAGGGCGGGGACGCCCTCGTTCCCAGGGTCTTCCACGCAGCTTCCTGGAACCGAAGGCGCATGGGTCTACAGGGGGATGTTGCCGTGCTTGCGCCAGGGGTCCTTGATGCGCTTGTTGCGGAGCATGGCGAAGGACCGGCAAAGATGCGCGCGGGTTACCCGCGGCTCGATTACGTCATCGATGTATCCGCGTGCCGCCGCCACATAGGGATGGGCAAACTTGCGCCGGTATTCCTCGGTGCGCGCGGCAATCTTCTCCGCATCCCCCAGGTCCTGGCGAAAGATGATTTCGACCGCGCCTTTGGGTCCCATCACGGCAATCTCGGCGCTTGGCCAGGCGAGATTCACGTCACCGCGCAAGTGCTTGGACGACATCACGTCATAGGCGCCGCCATAGGCCTTGCGGGTAATCACCGTGACCTTGGGTACGGTGGCTTCCGCGTACGCGTACAACAGCTTGGCGCCGTGGCGGATGATGCCGCCGTATTCCTGCTGGGATCCGGGCATGAACCCCGGAACGTCCACCAGGGTCAGCAGCGGGATCGAGAAAGCGTCGCAGAAGCGAACAAAACGGGCGCCCTTGACGGAAGCCTCGATGTCCAGGCAGCCAGCCAGCACCGCCGGCTGATTGGCAACTACTCCGATCGTCTCGCCGCCGATGCGCACAAAGCCGGTAACGATGTTACGCGCGTAGTCGGGTTGTATTTCAAAGAACTCGCCCTCGTCGGACACCTTGTGGATCAGTTCCTTGATGTCGTAAGGCTTGGCCGGGTCGGTGGGAACCAGGCTGTTCAGTGAAGGCTCTTCCCGGTCTTCGGGATCCTCGGTCGGCCGCGCCGGCGGGCGTTCACGATTGCTGGACGGCAGGTAACCCATCAGCGTGCGGGCCATGCGCAGGGTTTCAACATCGTCATCGAACGCACGATCGGCCACTCCGGAACGGGAATTGTGGGTATCCGCTCCGCCCAGTTCCTCGGCGCTAATCTCTTCGGCCGTGACTGTCTTCACCACGTCCGGGCCGGTGACGAACATATACGACGTTCCGCGCACCATGAAAATAAAGTCCGTTATGGCCGGCGAATACACGGCGCCGCCCGCGCAGGGCCCCATCACCAGCGACAGCTGGGGCACCACGCCGGAAGCCAGCACGTTGCGCTGAAAGACGTCGGCATAGCCGCCCAGGGAGGCCACCCCCTCCTGAATACGGGCGCCGCCGGAATCATTCAGGCCGATGATCGGCGCGCCGACCTTGATGGCCTGCTCCATCACCTTGCATATCTTGCGGGCATTGGTTTCCGACAGGGATCCTCCGAACACGGTGAAATCCTGGCTGAAGACGAACACCAGGCGGCCATTGATCCGACCGTGGCCGGATATCACGCCATCCCCCGGAATGCGCTGCTCTTCCATGCCGAAATCGCTGCAGCGATGCTCTACAAAGGCGTCCCATTCCTCAAAACTTCCGGAGTCCAGCAGCACGTCCAGACGCTCGCTCGCGGTGAGTTTTCCACGCTTGTGCTGCCGCTCCACCCGCGCCTCGCCGCCGCCCGCGCGTGACGCGGCCCGCATCTCCTCCAGCCGCTGTAGCATCCGCTTGCGATCGCTCACTTGAGATCTCCCTCCAGCAGCGCCAGCATGTCCTCTGCCGCCGCGGTAATGTTGGCGCCGGGCTCGAAAATCAGCGCAACGCCGGCCTCAAACAGGGCCTTGCGGTCCTGCTTCGGAATAATGCCGCCGATTACAACCCGGACATCGTCGGCGCCCTCCGCACGCAGCGCCTCAATCATGCGCGGCGCCAGCTCCCGGTGCCCTGCGGCCTGCGAGGAGATGCCCACCAGGTGCACATCGTTCTCGACGGCCTGCCGTGCGACTTCCTGCGGGGTCTGGAACAGCGGCCCGATGTCCACGTCGAAGCCCAGATCGGCAAGCGCCGAGGCCACTACGCGAGCGCCGCGGTCATGCCCGTCCTGACCGAGCTTGGCTACCAGTATCCTGGGGCGGCGTCCTTCCCGCTCGCCGAACTCGCGCACCCTTTCCTGCAGGGCGGCGAAAGTGGCATCGCCCTCGTAAGCGCCTGCATACACACCGCTCACCGTTGGCGACACGGCCCGATGGCGGCCGAACACCTCTTCCATCGCATCGGAGATCTCCCCGACCGTAGCGCGCCGCCGTGCTGCCTGAAGCGCCGGTGGAACCAGATCGTTCCCGTCCTGCGAGGCCGCGTTGCGAAGGTCTTCGATGGCCGCACGGTAAGCGGCATCGTCCCGCTGGGCGCGGACTTCGGCAATCCGCTGAACCTGGCTCTCCCGCACTTTGCGATTGTCGATATCAAGCAATTCAACCTCGGCATCATCTGCAACCCGATAACGGTTGACGCCCACCACCACGTCCTCGCCACGTTCGACCCGCGCCTGACGGCGGGCCGCCGCCTCCTCGATGCGGAGCTTGGGAACGCCCGCCTCGATCGCGCGTGTCATCCCGCCCAGATCTTCCACTTCGCGGATCAGTTCGCGGGCGCCCGCCGCCAGCGAAGCGGTGAGGCTCTCCACATAGTATGAGCCTCCCAGCGGGTCGGCAACACGGGTAACGCCGGTTTCCTCGCGCAATACCAGCTGCGTATTTCGCGCGATGTGCGCCGAGTGTTCCGTCGGCAGCGCCAGGGCCTCGTCGAAACTGTTGGTGTGCAGGGACTGGGTACCGCCCAGTACCGCGGCCAGCGCTTCAACCGTGGTGCGAATAACGTTGTTATACGGATCCTGGCTGGTCAGGCTCACTCCGGACGTCTGGCAGTGCGTGCGCAACATCAGCGATCGGGGATTGCGCGGCGCAAACTGCTCGCGCATCAGCTCCGCCCACAGCAGCCGCGCGGCCCGCAGCTTGGCTACCTCCATGAAGAAATTCATGCCGATGCCGAAGAAGAAACTCAAGCGCGGGGCGAATTCGTCCACTTCCAGGCCGGCGTTCATTGCCGCGCGCACGTATTCCAGCCCGTCGGCCAGCGTGTAGCCCAATTCCTGCACCGCCGTGGCGCCGGCCTCGAGCATGTGGTAGCCGGAAATGGAAATCGGGTTGAAGCGCGGCATGTTTTTGGCGCTGAAAGCGATGATGTCGCCGACGATCCGCATCGAGGGCGCGGGAGGATAGATGTAGGTATTGCGGACCATGAATTCCTTCAGGATGTCGTTCTGCATGGTCCCGGAGAGTTGGTTGAGCTGAGCGCCTTGCTCTTCCGCCGCCACGATGTACATGGCCAGGACCGGCAATACGGCGCCGTTCATGGTCATGGATACCGACATTTGTTCCAGCGAAATGCCGTCGAACAGAAGCTTCATGTCCTCCACGGTATCGATCGCCACCCCAGCCTTGCCTGCATCCCCCAGCGCGCGGGGGTGGTCCGAGTCATAGCCGCGATGAGTCGGCAGGTCGAAGGCAACGCTCAAGCCGGTCTGGCCGGCGGCGATGTTGCGCTTGTAAAACGCGTTGGAGTCCGCTGCGGTGGAAAAGCCGGCGTATTGACGCACCGTCCATGGCCGGCCCGCGTACATGGTGGCTCGCGGACCCCGCACGAAAGGTGGCGCGCCGGGCAAGGCATGGGTGTGCTCCAGCCCCGCAAGATCCTCGGCCGTGTACAGCGGTTTCACCGGGATGCCTTCGGGCGTTTCCCAGATCAGGCTGGCGGCATCGGCGCCCTTTAGCTCTTTTTGAGCTCGGTCCGCCCATTCCGGAGGCAGCTTTCGCGGCGCTGTTCGAGCATCTTCCGTCGGCATTCTTGCGGGTGGTTGTTCCTTGCCGGGCAAACCGGCAGTATAGCCCGCATGCGGTTTGCAATCATCGGCGCCGGCGGCGTGGGAGGCAGCCTGGGAGCGGCTCTGTTGGGCGCCGGCCACGACGTATTGTTCGTGGCGCGAGGCGAGAGCCGGCGCGCCCTGGAGAGAAGCGGACTGACCGTAAGGCACGCGACCGCCCCTTTCCGCGCCGAGCGAATCGCAGTGACCTCCGATCCGTCCGACCAGGCGCCATCCGACGCCGTATTGCTGTGCATCAAGCGCTACGACCTCGTGAATGCAATAGAAGCTCACGCCGGCTGGTTGGCCTCCTGCGGTTGCGTCATCACGCTGCAGAATGGCCTGGACGCACCACGCACCGCGGCCCGGATGCTGCCTTCCGGAAAGGTGGTTGCCGGAACCGTGCAGGTAATCGCAAAACTGCTGGAGCCGGGCGTAATCCTGCGCGAGGGCGACACGCTGCAGATCAACCTGGCTGAGCCGGGCGGTGGCGTCAGCGAGCGTCTGCAACAACTGCATGCGGCGCTTTCCCGGTCAATAATCGGCGCCGAGATGCATGCCGAAATGGCAACCATGCTGTGGCTCAAGTTCCTGATGGTGGCCTGCTCCAGTTCGATCAACGCGGCCACCCGCCAGGGCTTTTACGCCCTGGCAAACAACCCGGCCTTTCACTGGCTGCTGGAGATCGCGATGCAGGAAGCGCTGGCGGTGGCCCGCGTACTGGACGTTCCGCTACCGCGGCGAATCGAGACCGACACACGCAATACCCTCAAGCGTGTATTCGCTCACGGAGGCAAGGCTTCCTTGCTGACCGACCTGGAGCGAGGCAACCGGCTGGAAATCGAATGGCTGTCCGGAGCGATACACCAAATGGGCAGGCAGACCGGAGTGCCTACACCGTTGCACACCGCTGTGTACCGCGAACTACTGCCAATCGCCGACGGCGTCCCCTGGGAACGAGGGCATCCTGCCCTCGACGAGGGCGGGACGCCCTCGCTCCCAGGGCCGGTAAACTAGCGAGCCGGGGTAGCAAGGTGAAGGGATGAAGAAGCTGTCGTATTGGGGGGAGAACATGCGGCTGGTGGCGATACTGCTGGCGGTGTGGTTCGCCATTTCGTTCGGTTGTGGCGTACTGCTGGTCGATTTCCTCAACCAGTTTTCGCTGGGTGGATTCAAACTCGGGTTCTGGTTCGCACAGCAGGGCAGCATTTACGGATTTCTGGTGCTGATCTTCGTTTACGTCATTCTGATGGGGCGTATCGACAGGAAACACGGCGTACGCGAAGACTGATGGACCTGCAAACGCTCACCTACATCGTTGTAGGGCTTTCTTTCGCGCTGTATATCGGCATCGCTTTCTGGTCCAAGGCGCGCACTACCGGTGACTTCTACGTGGCCGGCAAGCACGTGCACCCGGTGGCCAACGGCATGGCTACGGCGGCCGACTGGATGTCGGCGGCCTCGTTCATTTCCATGGCCGGGTTGATCGCGTTCCTGGGCTACGACAGTGCCGTGTACCTGATGGGCTGGACCGGAGGGTATGTGTTGCTGGCGCTGCTGCTCGCGCCCTACCTGCGCCGTTTCGGCAAGTTCACGATTCCGGAGTTTATCGGCGAGCGCTATTACTCCGATGCGGCCCGGGTGGTAGCCGTGATTTGCCTGATCGTGATCTCGTTCACTTACGTGGCCGGACAGATGCGCGGCGTGGGTATCGTGTTCTCGCGTTTTCTGAACGTGGACATCAGCGTCGGGCTTGCGGTGGGTATGGCCGTAGTCTTTCTTTATGCGGTGCTGGGCGGCATGAAAGGCATCACCTACACGCAGGTGGCTCAGTACTGTGTGCTGATCTTCGCTTACACGGTGCCAGCGGTATTTATCTCCCTGCAGGTCACTGGGGTGGCAGTGCCTCAGATAGCATTCGGCAGCGAGGTCGTCAACGGCAGCGGCAGCTTGCTGGCGACGCTGGACCGCATCGTTACCGATCTGGGCTTTTCCGCCTATACCAGCGGGTCGAAAAGCACCGTGGACATCTTCTTCATCACGCTGGCGCTGATGATCGGCACTGCCGGGCTTCCTCACGTCCTGGTGCGTTTCTTTACCGTTAGAAAGGTGCGCCATGCGCGGGCTTCCGCAGGCTATGCGCTGTTGTTTATCGCCATTCTCTATACGACGGCGCCGGCCGTGGGCGCGCTGGCCCGGCTCAACCTTACGACGACCATTCAGACCGGGCCGGTGTTCGAGGAAACCGCCAACCTTCTTTACGAAGACCGGCCGGCCTGGTTTCGCACCTGGGAGGACACCGGCCTGTTGCGTTTCGAGGACAAGAACGGCGATGGCCGCATTCAGTACTACAACGACGCGAATCCGGAGTTTGCCGAGCGGGCCAAGGCGAACGGCTGGCGCGGCAACGAACTGACGGTGGACCGGGACATCGTGGTGCTCGCCAACCCCGAAATCGCCGGTCTGCCGGACTGGGTCATCGCGCTGGTGGCCGCCGGCGGTATTGCGGCCGCGCTTTCCACCGCCGCGGGACTGCTGCTGGTTATATCCGCGGCCGTGTCGCACGACCTGATCAAGAGCGTATTCGTGCGCAACATCTCCGACCGGGCGGAACTGCGAGCGGGCCGGATCAGCGCGGGCCTGGCGGTGCTTCTTGCCGGCTACCTGGGCTACAACCCTCCAGGATTCGTGGCAGAAGTGGTCGCGCTGGCATTCGGCCTGGCCGCCGCATCTCTCTTCCCCGCCATCCTGCTGGGAATTCTGTCGCTGCGCGTCAACAAGCAGGGAGCGATCGCGGGAATGCTCTCCGGTTTGCTCTTCACGATGGGCTACATCATCTATTTCAAGGGCGTTTTCATTGAACCGTTCGCCGCCAACGTGCCGGAGAACTGGCTGTTCGGTATCTCCCCCGAGGGCATCGGTGCGGTGGGCGCCGCTCTCAATTTCGCGGTAACCATGGTTGTCAGTTCCCTGACCCCGGCGCCGCCTGAGCCGGTACGGGCGCTCGTTCGCCGGATCCGGGTGCCCTCAGGCAGCGGCGACTAACTCGCCTGGGACCGAGGGCTTCCAGCCCTCGACGAGGGCTGGAAGCCCTCGGTCCCAGGGAAGCCCTCGGTCCCAGGGAAGCCCTCGTTCCCACCGGCTCACCACTTCCAGTCGAACATCAGCCACGCTTTGGTGGTGTCGCTGGCGTAGTCCTCCGCCGAATAATGGGCGATCTTGAACAACAGCCCCAGGTTATCCCGTAGCGGATAGGTAATCGCAAGCCCGATTTCGCTACCGAAATCCCTGTATACCGGTCCAGGCACTATGCCGCCGCCAAAGTCATATTGAATTAACAGAGGCTGGAAGGCATCAAACTTGTGGTAAACGCCGGTCACCGTGGCTCCGGCCACCTTGCCCGAAACGCTGACCCAGGCATCCTTGACCCCTGTTCCGGGCGGAATAAGAAACTTATCCGTCCAGCCTTGAAATTTATGCAGCGTTGCGGCCGGGAAACGGAAATGGGCCAAGATATCGTCATCGTCATTGCCCAACAGTTCATAGGCGGCCGTCAAGGTAATTGCGCTCAGCTTCAGGTCGGCCTGAATTAGATAGTGCATGGCGTCGTACGACACCGGATTGTCACCGTAGTCGCTCTGGCTCGACACCATAGCGGTAACGGTTAACGGATCAAACACTCCCTGATACTCAATACCGTAGGTGGCATTGGAATTGGCGGGACCATTGGCGTTCTCGAAGTCCCACAGGTAGGCGTACCCGGACAGAGTATGTCCCGGAACTGCCTCGAATGACGCGCGGAAAGCATGCGAGTTGCCGTACCAGTCGCCGGGTTGCACTCCGTCGTCGGGACCGAATATCCGGTTGATGTTATGGATATAGGCGTAGTCCAGGTTCAGCGCACCGGCGGAAGTCTGTAGTCGCAGGCCGTCGTAGGTTTGCTCGTTCTGACGGTAGGCCACGCCGCCGATGAACCGTTGCGAGCCGTGATTTATCCGCTGGCGGCCCACGGTAAGCGTGAGATTGTCCTGCTTGTACTTGACGAACGCCTGGTTGAGGTCAAAACCGTCCGGATCGGCCACGACTGGATAAGCGGTCTTGCCGTTGGTGGTCGAATTGAAGTCCTCGATTCCCAGAATCAGCGAGTAGTCGGTCTCAATGCCGAACGACAGGGAGTCCGTCTCAGCCGAATCCCAGGTCAGGCGGGCGCGGGCCGTGGAGGCCAGGGCGTCTTTATCGATCCCGTCTTGTGAGACGGTCTCTAGACGGTAGCGAAAACCGAGCGAGGTCTTGCCGCCGGCAATCGCTGCGCCCAGGTCGGCCGCCTGTGCAGACGGCGCTATGCATGCCGCCAGAAGCGCCAAACATGCGATAGATCGGGACAGCGTGCGGCCGGAAATTTGCTCTCCCCCTGATCTCACGCGCTCCCCGACGTGTTTCCAATTTGCAGCCCGCATAGGTCACCAAGAAACTTGCGACTGGTGGCTGCGAAGTGTACAGCCTATTGACTTCGGATACGCCTCGCCCGATGGCGTGCCCGCACTACTACCGGATACGGTCCATTTGGCCCTGCAGGATCTCCCGGAATCGCGTGACGCCCTCTTTGCCCTCCAGACTGTCGAGAGTTGCTTGCAGCACTTTCTCGGCTTCCTGCGCATCACCCCGTGCCGCCAGCAGCGAGGAATAGCTCAACGCGGCCCCCCAATTGCCCGGCTCCAGTTGGTAGGCTTCGCGGGCGTATTCCAACGCCAGGTCCTGCTGTTCCTGCTCGGGGGACTGCTGAAGATACCTGGCCGCCGACCGCAGTGCCCCAGCCCGGTTCACGTCCGGTCGGGCGAGTCTCTCCTGGACATAGCTTTGCAGTTCATTCCAGAGGCCGGCAGCCGAAAGGTACTCGCCCCGCGACCGGTCGGCCATTGAGTCGTACAACAGCTCGCTGTTCGGCTCAAGACCACCGATGTAGTCCGCTGCAAGCTTGAGCGATCCGTTCAAGTCATCGAGATAGGACAGGTACTGTTCATCGCCCTGCTGCGCTGCGTCCAGTATTGAGTAATAGTTCATCTCCAGCACCAGCCGAGCCAGCGTGATCTCCGGCGCCGCCTCAAGAAACGCGTCGTAGTGGTCAATGACGAACTCCACGACTGGATCGCCGCGCGGTTTCTTTTCCTTGTAGTGCGCAATCAGCGCGAAGTCCCGCGAGTTGAGCAGCTCGGCATAGTCGCGCTCGCTGAAGTACTCATCGGCCGCCTTGTCGAGCGCATCCTTGCGCACGTAGCGCTGCATCCTGTCGCCTTCGAACAGCGCCAGGTCCACTTGCGCCGCCCACAGGTAATCCTGAACAAACGCAGGATCGCGGTCACCCTGCTCGTAGCGGGCCTCAAGGCCGGAAAAGCCGGAGTCCACGCCCTCGGTCAACTGCCCGGCCACCTGCACGAACAGGCTCGGCGGCAGCGCTCCCAGGGCGCGCCCAACCTGCGTGCCGTCGGGATTGAGGTACAGGTAGGTGGGGTAGGCGCCCACCTCGTATCGCTCGGAAATGGCCGGCCCGCTGATGGACTGATCCTCAGCGTCCAGCTTCACGTTGATGAAGCGGGCATTGTAGTACTCGCCCACTTCGTCGCGCGGGAACACCACCGCGTCCATGATCTTGCAGGGACCGCACCACGTAGTGTAGACGTCCACAAAGACGTGCTTTCCCTCTACACCGGCTCGCGCCAACGCCTCTTCAAAGCTACCCTCGAAGAATTGGATACCGCCGGCCAAGACGACGGCCGGCACCAAACACCCGGCAATTGCCACGCAGATCCTTTTCATTCAGCCCCTCCAGGCAAGTCTCCAACCACCCACGATCCTTGGGACCTGGAAGTTGGATAGTACAAGTGCATTATTTCCTCCTGTGCTTACCAGGACCTTACGTCAAATTGCTGGACTGGGAACTCCGAAGGTTGCCGTTGCCCGGCCCGGCGCGGATAATGCGCGCGCATCAAGTCTATAAAGAAGGACTCGCGGAATGCAAATCCCGGAACGAGGCGAAAAAATCACAATGAGCGGCGCCGGCCTTGGGGTGCCGGACCGACCCATCATTCCCTTCATCCGGGGAGACGGGACAGGACGGGACATCTGGCGCGCCACGGTGCGGGTGTTGGACGCGGCGGTATCGGCGGCATACGGCGGCAAGCGCCGCTTGATGTGGATGGAGATCTATGCTGGGGAAGCGGCGCAGAAGAAATTCAATTCCTGGCTGCCTGACGCCACGATCGATGCGATCCGCGAGTACAGGGTCGCAATCAAGGGACCACTGACCACGCCGGTGGGCGGCGGTATTCGGTCGCTCAACGTGGCCATCCGGCAGCTTCTGGATCTATACGTCTGCCAGCGTCCGGTGCGCTGGTTCGAGGGGGTGCCCTCGCCGGTGCGTGATCCCGGAGCGGTGGACATGGTGATCTTCCGCGAGAACACCGAAGACATTTACGCCGGTGCGGAATTCGAGGAGGGCCAGGCGGATACGCAGCGTTTTCTTGAGTTGCTGAAGGAACATTTCCCCGAGCGTTATGCAAAAGTGCGCTTTCCTGATTCTTCCGGCGTGGGTCTGAAGCCCGTTTCGCGTGAAGGCTCCCAGCGCCTGGTGCGCGCGGCCCTGGAATACGCCCTGGCGCAAAACCGGCGCAGCGTGACCCTGGTGCACAAGGGCAACATCATGAAGTACACCGAGGGTGCGTTCCGCAACTGGGCCTACGACCTGGCCGAGAACGAATACGGCGAGCGCTTCTACACCTGGAGGCAGTGGGATCGGACCAAGGAGAGCCAGGGAGAGGAAGCGGCGAACAAAGAACAAAAGGCGGCCCTGGACGGCGGCGCTGTCCTGGTGAAGGACGCGATCGCCGACATCGCCCTGCAGCAGGTGCTTACCCGGGCCCACAGCTTTGACGTAATCGCCACCACCAACTTGAACGGCGACTACCTGTCCGACGCGCTGGCGGCGCAAGTCGGCGGCATCGGAATCGCGCCCGGCGGCAATATCAATACCGACACCGGGCATGCGGTGTTCGAGGCCACCCACGGAACCGCGCCCAAGTACGCCGACAAGGACATGGTCAATCCGGGCTCACTGATTCTCTCCGGCGAAATGATGCTGCGGCATCTGGGCTGGAACGAAGCTGCCGGGAAGATCATCGGCGCGATGAACGCGGTCATCGCCGAGCGCACCGTGACTTATGACTTTCACCGCCTTATGGAAGGCGCCACCAAGGTCAAGTGCAGCGAATTCGGCGACCGGATGATTGCCAAGATGCAGGCATGAGCGTACACACGGCAAGAGTGATATGCTTTTCGCCTCGTTCATGACTTTTTGGCTTTAATCAAAGGAGTTAGGAAATGAACCGATGGAATTTGCGCCTCGCTGCATTTTGCGTGTGCACCCTGGTCGTTTTTGGCGCGGCTCAAGCGCAGGACATGGACCATCAGGAGATGGACCATGACGGGATGGACCACGACGGGATGGACCATGACGGGATGGACCATGACGGGATGGACCATGACGGGATGGACCATGACGGGATGGACCATGACGGGATGGACCACGACATTAGCCAGGAGGAGTACGACACTCTGCGCGAGAGGATTCTCACCTATCGGACTTGGACCAACAAGCAGATCATGGACAACATGATGGCCATGCCGCCCACCTACGATCGCTATATCAGCGCCAAGGAGCTGAAGGGCGATCTCGGTATCATCGTGCTGACACATGGAGCATTCGAACCGGGCGACACCTACTTCGCCAATTCCTTGATGGGACTCGCCCAACAGCACCCGGTATCAGTTGGATACGGCATGGCGATGATGAACGGCAACCATATCCAATCGGCGATCGATAACCTGGAAGCCGCCGGCGCCAAGAAGATCGTTTGTGTCCCCGCGGCGCTCTCCGCCAATGGAACCGTCTACGAGCAATGGGCCTTTTATTTCGGCGAGCGCGAGGATGCGGTCTATCTGGATGCGCCGCGCATGACTTCGAACGTACCCATGACGCTCGCCGAGCCGATGAGGGACCACCCAATGGCTTCGCAAATGCTGTTGGATCACGCGCAGGAAATCAGCACGAATCCGAAAAACGAATTCGTGCTGATCGTGGGTCACGGCCCCTCCGAGCCGGAGGACAACGTGGCCGAACTAAAGGTGATTTCGAAACACGCGGAACGGGTAAAGGCTAATGGCGGCTTTGCCGACGTTAAGGCCTACAACTTCCAGGATGACGCGCCGCCGGAGGTCCGTGGCGCAAACGTGAATACCATGCGGGGCTGGATCGAAGAGGCAAACGCTGCCGGACTCAACGTGATCATGGTGGGCTACCTGCTTGCCACGCGCGGCATTCAGCACAAGATCCCGGAGGATTTCGCCGGTCTTGAGTTCACCTTCAACGAGAAAGGCCTGTCATCCCATCCGGACTTTGCCAAATGGGTCGAGGCCAACGCCCTGGAACACGCAAGCCAGCTCTGACCTGACCCGGGAAGGAGGGCATCTCGCCCTCCACACCTGGGAACGAGGGCTTCCAGCCCTCCACCTGGGAACGAGGGCTTCCAGCCCTCGACACCTGGGAACGAGGGCTTCCAGCCCTCGACGAGGGCAGGATGCCCTCGATCCGCTGTTACTTCTCGCGTGCTTCGAGGACTTTCTTGAAGTAGGTCCAGCTGGTCTCGTTGGGCCGGTCGTCGTCCAGAGGCGGGGCGTTTCGATACAGGCGAAAACGCTCCTCCATGATGGCGCGAAGACTCGCCGGTACGTTTTCGTAGCCGCCCACCTTCGCGCCGCCGGCGTGGAAATACATCTTGCCGGCGCGTGAGCCCATTTCCATCCAGGGCAGCCACTGCGCCAGGCGCACCCAACCCACAAAAATGTTTGCGGAGTCGCTCTCGGCATCGAGCAGGTCGCTCAGGCTGCCCTTGAAATTGAACATCTCGGTGGCGTGATAGGTACCGCCGATGTATTTCTGGAAATCGCCCGCCAATGGATTGGTATAGAAGAGAGGAACCGCAGCCGACCACCACCAGTTATCGCCCTGGCGCACTATCGGAAGCTGATATTCGGAACCGTCTCTCCTCAGCGGGAATTGAGCCGGCTGGTTTACCGGATCGTTCTCCACATGAATCACTTCGACCGTGTCGCCGGTATAGGGATTTTCCCAACTATCGATCAATTCGCCGCTGTTCGGGTCCTGGTAGATCAGGATCTCTCGGCTGACCATGCGAAAACCCGTTCCCCGTTCGTAGTCCTGGACAGTCTCGCACTGCCGCACGTTGATGCCCTCCACGCGAAACAGCTTGATGTCCCGCTGCCCGGGTACATGGCCATAGGCCGAGCCGGTCCACCAGAAAAACGATTCCTTGCCGTCATTGAGCGAACATTGAATCTTGCGGTAGGCCGCCAGCCGCCCCGCGGCAGTGTCCAGACCTGCGGTGGCTCCCGTGCCCTCGTCTGCATCAGATTCGGTCACTGTGCCAAGCAGGCGGTCCATGATCCGCAGGATTTCGTCTTCCGGAGCAGTGTCCGCCTGCGCCATGCCAACAAGGACAACGCCGGCCACCAGCGGCGCGCAAATTCGAATTACCGATCTCATCGGACCCTCCCTTCTATGCAAATACAACCACCGCCTGCGATGCGGCAGCGGCTGTATAGAATAACCGCATGACCGATACCGTTACCACGATTCTGCTGGGCAACCTGGCGCTGGTGCTTGGGATCATGCTGGTGCTCTGGCTGGTCAGCCTGCGCCTGCGCGACACCAGCATCGTGGACCTTTTCTGGGGCCTGGGATTCGCGCTTATCGCGGTGGCCACCCTGTGGCGCACCGGCGGCGTTTCGCCACGCGCCTTTCTGCTGGCTCTGCTCACCACGGTCTGGTCGCTGCGCTACAGCTGGCATGTCTGGCGGCGCAACATCGGCCACGGCGAGGACTACCGCTACGTCGCGATGCGCAAGAAAGCCGAGGAGAGCGGCCAATCGTGGGGTCTGCGCAGCCTGTTCGTCGTTTTCTTGCTGCAGGGCGTCATCATGTGGCTGGTTTCTCTTCCGGTTCAGTTTGGACAGCTGTACCAGGACCCGATCACGCTCGGCTGGCCGGTGATCGCCGGGCTTGCGCTATGGATCGCGGGGGTGCTGTTCGAGGCAGTGGGCGACCGGCAACTCACACGCTTCAGGGCCGACCCTGACAACCGCGGCAAGGTTCTGCAAAGCGGGCTGTGGCGCTACACCCGCCACCCCAACTACTTCGGCAACGCCTGTTTGTGGTGGGGCATCTGGCTATGCGCCTCGGAAGTTGATGCCGCGGCCTGGGCATTCTTCGGCCCGGCCTTGATGACCTGGGCGTTGCTGAAATTCTCCGGCGTGCCGATTCTTGAGAAACACCTGGCCGCCACCCGTCCCGGCTACGAGGATTACATGCGGCGCACCAGCATGTTCTTCCCCCTGCCGCCCAAAAAGCCGGACTGACCATGTTGGGCAAACGGACCAAGCGCGAAGAACAGGGCCTCAACCTGTCGTTTCTTGACGTGGTGTGCTGCGGTTTTGGCGCCGTGATCCTGCTGCTGGTCATCACCAAGATTCACGAACCGGTCATCATCGAACGCAGCCGGGAAGAACTGGAAGGACTGATCCTGATGCTGGAGCGCGAGCTGTTTGAGATCCGGGGCGAATCCTCGGTGCTCAAGCGCGATCTGGAGCCGCTGCGCGCGGAGACTTCCGAGCGCGTGCGACGCGTGGATGTGACCCGCCGCGAAGTCGAGGAAGCCGAGGACCGCCATTTCGCCGCCCGCGAAACGGCAGCCGCAGGCAGCGACGAAGCCGGCAATCTGCTGGCCGCCCGCCAGAGCCTTACGGAGGAGATGGAGCGCCTGCTGGCCGACTACAGGCCGGCGCCCAACGAAACGACTGTGGGCGGCATCCCGGTGGATAGCGAATACATCATTTTCGTAATCGACACCTCTGGCAGCATGACGACGAACGCGTGGCCAGCGGTCCAGCGGGTGGTGGCCGAGACCCTAAGGGTTTATCCCACGGTCAAGGGCGTGCAGGTTCTCAACGACGAGGGCCAGTACCTGTTTTCCTCCTTCGCCCGCAAGTGGATTCCCGATTCAGCCGTGCGCCGCCAATCCATCATCAGGGCGATCGCAAATTGGCAGGCCTATTCGGATTCCGACCCGGCCGAAGGGATAGTCGAAGCCATCACCACCTTTTATGACGAGACCAAGAAGGTGAGTATCTACGTGTTCGGCGACGACTTCTCGAAGGGCTCGGCCGAATCCCTGGTGCGTTACGTGGAGCGGATCAACGAGGCTGACCAGTTCGGAAACTGCCTCGTCCGGATCCACGCGGTGGGGTTCCCCGTGCTGATGCTGGGCGGGTGGTTCGAGCAGGCCAGCCGTTTCGCCAACCTGATGCGCGTGCTTTGCGAGCGCAACTGCGGCACCTTCGTCGCCCTCCCCTCCCTCAACTAACCACGCAACGCCAAGCGCTATTGGAGCAAGGACGTGGAGCGAGGGCATCCTGCCCTCGACGAGGGCTGGAAGCCCTCGTTCCCAGGGGGGAGGGACGCGCTCCCTCCCCAGCGCCTATCAGGCGGGCGGGCGGTCGTCGTTGATGGAAACGCGGTGCATCAGGCGGTGGCGGTCGCCGAAGTCGAATACGCCCCTGTGGATGGTGCAGCGGTTGTCCCAGAACGCCACGGAATGTTTCTGCCAGGTAAACCGGCACTGAAACTCGGGCTGGGTGCTGTGGCGAAACAGGAAATCCAGCAGCAAACGGCTTTCTTCCGGCTTCATCCCCTTGAGATGTGAGGTCATCAGTTCACTGACGAACAGGCATTTGCGCCCGGTCTCCGGGTGGGTGCGAACCACGGGATGTTCCGAGGGCGGCAACATCTTGCGCATTTTCAGAAACTGCTCCGGGCCGAGCCTGTTCATCAGGGTTTCAAGGTTCCGATAGGCGTTGTCATGCACTGCCGTCAGGCCCGACAGGAACGACTGCATGCTGTCCGAGAGGTCCTCGTAGGCGGCGTACATGTTGGCCCAGACCGTGTCCCCGGCGCCCTCCGGCACATCCAGCGCATAGAGAGCGGAGCCACGCGTGGGAACCGGCAGAAACGCCGCGTCGCAATGCCAGGTGATGTCGGTCACGTCGCGGCTATAAAGGCCTGGATATTCCTGCACGAAAACGTGCGAAGTGCCCTCAAGCGTGGGCATGAACCCGGCCTTGGTGAGTTCGCCGAAATTGCCGGCAAAGGCTTCATGCTGTTGCGGGGTCAATTCCTGATCGCGGAAGAACAGTACCTGATGTTCCAGCCAGGCAGTGCGAATTTCCGCCAGCATCTGGTCGTCCAGGGGCCGGGACAGGTCCACGCCTGCTACCGCCGCGCCGAGCGTCCCGGTCACGGGGCTGACTGTGATGTGCTTGTAATTCCTCAATGCGTTTCCCCAGAGCTGGCGCGCAACAGAATTGCCGGGAGCGAGGGCATCCTGCCCTCGTCGAGGGCGGGGACGCCCTCGGTCCCAGCGGTGTAGGTCATATGGCTGCGTTCCAGGGTAGTTCCAACTCGTTTTCCAACGGCCCTTCGTGCACCCAACCGTACTGCGTATTGCTGGGCTCGGCGCCCTGTTCACGATAGGCTGCCTTCAGACGACTCAAGGTATCGCCCGGCAGGTTCCGCAGGGCGGCGTACACATCGATGTCATACAGCCTCGCGGCGTTCAGGCCCAGGATCATCTCCTTGTCCTGACGGCTCAGGGCGGGATATCCGTGCTTTTCCTGCAACGCTTCGGGTATCTCAAACCGCCGGAACGCCTCAATCTGCCACTGCGGCGAGCCCCACCAGATTGAATCGGTGCCCCAGATCACCCGATCGCTGCCGAACGCCTTGAGGATCTGACCCATGAGGTGGCCGCAGATCTCCGGGTGGGTAATTGCCGTGTGGCCGAAAACGCTGCCCAGCTCCATATAGACATTGGTCATTTCGGGCGTTTCCAGGCGGTCCTTCACGATGTCCGTGGTCCAAGTAAGGTAGCCGTTTTCGTCGATGCCCGTGGCGCCGGCCGAGAGCTCATTGGTAAGGTTCTTGAAGCCCGAGTGATAAACGATAAAGTTGAGATCGGGCCAGTCCAGCGCCGCCTTGCGGATGTCCCAGGGCCGGCAATAGTCCGGATCGGTTCCGGTAATCGGCAGGCCCTTGTGCACCGAAATATTCGTAATTCCGAGCTTGAGAGCGAGCTCGTAGAACGGATAGGCCACTTCTTCATCATCCATACGCCAGGGATTGATCGGAACGCCCGTATAGCACTTCCAGCCGTCCACCTTGAGCTCGGTGGCCTGGCGCTCGATCTCCTCCAGGCTGCCCGGCATGTTGGGCGCCGCCAAACCGTGACTCAGCATGCGCCGGGACCCGGCCAGATCGTTGATCTTCCGGCGCGTCCTGACCATCAGGTCCACAGGCAGAATATTGTGCCTGTCTTCGCCGATCGGGGCGCCGCTGATGATTCCCATCGCCGTATCGCTATCGAGAAACACCTCCTTGGTGAAATTCTCCAGGTGCAAGTCACCGCGCTTCGGCTTGACACCAACGAGTTCCGGATTGAGGTTGAACATGCCGGCCAGGCGGCGGAACGCCAGCGGCCCGGATATTTCGTCCTTGACGTGGTGCAATTGCGCGTCGAAGATGAATTCAGGCCAGGAATCGCCCTGGATATCGGCGTCCGCGGCCTCCGCCCAATCGACCAGAAAATACCGGCCAAAGACCTCATTCAACGCCAGGAAAGCAGCTGCCATGCCGCCGGCGCTCCTTAAGTACTGCCTGCGGCTCATATTGCGCTTTGCGGCCAAGCCGTCCGCCAGCTCGTAGATTCGCTGCTCCACCCGCCGCTGGTCCTCCGTCTGCGGCATGGGAATGTACTCCTCGTTGGAGACAACCTGCGTGGGGATAGGTGTGCACCGGTCTTCTCGCCGGTCCTTGTCGCTCTTACGAATCCACATTAGCCCTGCCCTTTCGTGGCGCTATCGGTAGTCTAGCAGTCCGGGGCCAGGCCGTTGGCTGCAGGCCAGGCACGCTTGCTTGGAACAAACCGGGAACGAGGGCTTCCAGCCCTCGACGAGGGCAAGATGCCCTCGCTCCGAGCGCGTTCACTGTGGGGCGGCGCGGCAAGCCTGCCCGGATAAGCGTCCTGCAGGCTCGCTTATCCGGCCGGGCCGACAGTACAATTTCGCTACGTTGTTTCTTGCCTGCCGCTGCCCCGCATGCCTGCACCAGATTTCCTGATTCTTGCCCGCTGGATTGCTCCCGTTGAGCCGTCCGCAGTGGTGCTTGAGGACCACGCACTGGCGGTGCGCGGCGAAACAATCACCGGCCTGCTTCCGCGCGCGGAAGCCGAATCCCGATGGCCGCAAACGCCACGAATAGACAGGCCGAGCCACATACTCATTCCCGGCCTGGTCAATGCCCACACCCACGCGGGATTGACCCTGCTACGCGGTTACGCGGACGACCTGGCGTTGCAGGCCTGGCTTGAACAGCATATTTGGCCCGCAGAAGCGGAGCATCTGTGTGAGGACTATGTGCGCGCCGGAACGGACCTGGCGATCATGGAGATGGTGCGCTCGGGCACGACCTGCTTTGCCGATATGTACTTCTTCCCTGAGATTGGCGTGGAAGTCGCGCTGCGCCGCGGTATTCGGATTGCGGCCGGGCTGCCCATGATCGATTTTCCAACCCACTGGGCAGCGAACCGCGAAGAGTCTCTGGACAAGAACGAGCAACTCTACCGGCGATACTGCGGCGAGCCGGGCGTTTCGTTCACGATCGCACCGCATGCGCCCTACTCCGTCGATGACGCGGGTCTTGCGCTTTGCGCGGATTTGGCGGAAGAGCGTGATATTCCCATTCACATTCATGTGCACGAAACCGCCTCCGAGGTCGCTGAATCACTTGAGCGCCACGACTGCCGGCCCCTCTCCCGTCTGGATAAATTGGGCGTAGTCAATGAACGGCTGATGGCGGTCCACGCTACCCAGCTTGAGGAAGGGGAAATCCGGCTGCTTGCCGAGCGCGGCAGCACGGTGGTGCACTGCCCGCAATCAAACCTCAAGCTGGCCAGCGGGTTCTGCCCGGTGCACTCGCTGCTTGAGGCCGGCGTCAACGTGGCGATAGGCACCGACAGCGCGGCAAGCAATAATGATCTTGACCTGCTCGGCGAAATGCGAACTGCCGCGCTACTTGCCAAAGCGGTGGCAGGCAATGCCGAGGCCCTGTCCGCGACCCAGGCGCTTGAAATGGCAACGCTCGCAGGAGCCCAAGCGCTCGGCCTGGACGGCGAGATCGGTTCGCTGCGGCCCGGCAAGTCAGCGGACATTGTCTCGTTGGATTTGTCGCCCTCCAACACCCAGCCGGTCTATGATGCGATCTCGCAAGTAGCCTACGCTTGCAAGTCCTCTCAAGTCAGCGATGTCTGGGTGCGAGGGAAGCGGCTGTTGCAGGACGGCGGGCTCACATGGGGCGATGAGGACCGCATCCTGGCCGCGGCGCGGGAATGGGGAGTTCGAATCGGCGCCCGGGGGAAGGGTCATTCGGCGCCAGCGGGAGGACAATGACGCAATCGAACGCACAACGAAACGCCGACGCGGCCGAGCTGGAGCACTTTGCCGCGATGGCCGCGCAATGGTGGGACCCAAAAGGTCCGAACCGTCCACTGCACGCGATGAACCCGGTGCGGGTCCAATACATTTCCGAGCGCGTCGGGGGGCTAAAGGGCACGCGATGCCTGGACGTGGGCTGCGGAGGAGGCCTGCTTAGCGAATCCCTGGCGGCCGAGGGCGCGGATTCGGTGCTCGGTGTGGATGCTACCGAAGAGATGCTGGAAGTGGCGCGCCTGCACGCCGCGGGCGGCGATTTCTCCAATCTTGAATACCAACTCGGCACGGCGGAGGAACTCGACGATCAATTCGACGTGGTCTGTTGCCTGGAAGTGCTTGAGCACGTGCCACGGCCCGCTCAACTCATGAGTGCGTTGGGCCGGCTGACACGTCCGGGCGGCCATGTGCTGATCTCCACGCTGAACCGTACATTCAACGCGTTCGCGCTGGGAATTGTCGGAGCGGAATACGTGCTCGGGCTGTTGCCGCGCGGAACGCACCGCTACGAGAAGTTCATCCGTCCCTCGGAGCTCGAAGCCTGGGCGCGAGCGGCCGGGCTGAGCGCAGAAGACTTTACCGGGCTTCAATACAATCCCCTGCATGGCAGTTTCCGGCGCGGCGGCAATCTCTACGTGAACTACATCGCGCACTTCACGCGGGCTGCCGAAGCATGAGCGCCGCCTCAAGCAAGGTCCAGGCGGTGCTGTTCGATCTGGACGGAACGCTGGTGGACACAGCGCCCGACCTGGTGGGCTGCGTCCAGGACGTGATGCGGGCGCGGGGCCGGCGGCCGCTGCCTTTCAAGACGCTGCGCGCTTATGTTTCAAAGGGCATGCGGGGACTGCTGACGGCAGCCTACGGCGACGATTTCATTTCGAGCGAGGAATATCCCGACGTACAGGAGCACTGCCTCAAGTTATACGCGGCGCGCCTGGCGGAACGGTCGCGGCTGTTTCCGGGCATGCGCCGGGTGCTGGACAATCTTGCGCGACAAGGCATCCGCTGGGGCGTGGTCACCAACAAGCCGGAATACCTCACTCTACCTCTCCTTGAAGCACTCAGCCTGGCGGAAGAGTGCGCCGTTGCCGTGGCGGGCGGAACCACCGAAAACACCAAACCGCATCCCGAACCCATGCTTTACGCGTCCGGCCGGCTGGGGGTGGACCCGGCGAATTGCGTCATGATCGGTGACGACGCGCGCGACATTCAGGCAGCACATGCCGCGGGCATGACGGGTCTGGCGGCATCCTGGGGCTATTTCCCGCCGGACGAAGACTTGAGCAGCTGGGGTGCGGACGCCACCCTGGAGGCGCCCGCGGATCTCGTGGCCTGGCTCGCCGACCGCGATGCTTCAGGCAGGGTCGGGCCTGCGTCCCCGCAAGCGGCATGAACGGCTCCGGCGCAATTCTTGTCTTGGCGAATAGTGACGCTGAAACCGCTGTCAGTTGGGTGCATCTGTCGAGACGCTTCGGATGATCGGACCGGACTGGCGCGCTACCTTAGCTGCGATTTCGCGATCCAGCCCTGACCAATCCGCATGAACGATGGGGCATTGATTCTTGCGATCGGTGACGTTCACCTCGGCACGTCCTGTTCGGGGCTGCCGGATGCGATTTCATCCTTGGGCATCGACCCTGCCGACCTGACACCCGCCACGGCGCTAAGGCTCGCCGTGGATTATGCGATCGAGCGGCAAGTGGATGCGGTGCTATTCGCAGGCGATGTCGTGGAAAGTACCAATGCCCGGTTCGAGGCCATGGCGCCTCTGGAGGAAAGCGCGCGGCGTCTGCTGGACTCGGGAATCGAAGTTATCGCCGTTGCCGGCAACCATGATGTCGAGGCGCTGCCGAGGCTCGCAGCGCTCATCGACGATTTCACGCTGCTGGGCGCGGGTGGCCGTTGGGAAGCGATCACCCTTTCGAAGGATGACAGTCCTTTTGCCCAGGTGGTTGGCTGGTCGTTTGGAGAGACCCACGTGCGCCAGAGCCCGGTGGCGCTGCTGCTTGGCGAGCCGCTGCCAGCGCCCTCGCCTCCCGTTCCGAGGATCGGTCTGCTGCACGGGGATCTCGGCGCATCCGGGGGGCGCTATGCGCCCATCCGGCAGACCGAACTGGACGATACCGGCTACGACGTCTGGCTCTTGGGTCATATTCACAAGCCGTCGATCGAAGGGCTGTCGGCGCCGGGCGGCTCCCGACCGTCTGGTTATCTCGGTTCACTGGTCGGGCTCGATCCTTCGGAAACGGGGCCGCATGGACCTTGGCTTGTTACGGTATCAAAGGAAAGCAGCATCGGCCTGGAGCAGATTCCCCTCGCGCCTTTGCGGTGGGAGAACGTCGCCGTATCGATGAGCGGAATCGATTATGTCGAGGATGTACCCGACCGGCTGCTGGCTAAAGCGCACGAGCACCTCCGGGCGCTTGCGGAACTCGGGCCGGTTCCCCGCGCCCTCGGCCTTCGGGTAACGCTTACTGGCGCGAGCTACGCATTTGAAGACATCCGGAAACGGATCACGGCCGGCGATTGGAATTCCATGGTCCGGGTCATTGACGGCACAGTCATTTTCTTCAACAGGATCGTCGACGCCATGGAATTGCGCCTGGACCTCGAGAACATCGCGTCCGGCGACGATCCCGCCGGCCTGCTGGCGCGCCGTCTGCTGTTGCTCAGGCAGAACAATGAGCAATCCAGGGAACTTCTCGGGCGGGCGCGCGAGCAATTGAGCGAGATTGCCCGGCAGGACATCTGGAACCCGGTTCAGGAACACCGTAATGCGACCGATCCCCTGTCGGATGGCGCATTGCGCGACCTGCTCTTGCGGTCAGGGAAGGCAGCCTTGAGCGAGATGCTCTCCGGCCGGGATTCAGGTAATCAATCGTGATACTCAAACGACTGGCCATCAACCGGCTGCCCGGTATAAGCCAACCGTTTGAAATCGAGGCGGCTGAACCAGGTATCCACGTCATTTTCGGGCCGAACGGCATCGGCAAATCAAGCATTTGCCGCGCGGTCGAGGGACTGTACTGGGGCGATCGGGGATCCTCCCGGAAAACGTCGGTAAACGGCGAATTCGAATGGGACGGAGAAACCTGGCGGGGGGAGCGCGAAGGATCGACCATTCGCTGGAGCCGGGGCGATGAAGGCAACGTCTCGCCAAGTCTTCCCTCATCGCACAACTACCACTGCTTCTTTCTGCACCTCCGGGATCTGGTCGATCCGTCGCTGGAGAGCACGGTCGACATCGCCTCTGAAATTCGGCGCCAGATGTCGGGCGGGTTCGACCTGGACGGGATCGCCTCTGAGCTGTTCCCCCCTGTCACGCGCAACCGCAGCCGCCGCGAACGGAACAGGTTCAATGTTGCGCTGACCGGCGTCCAGAGGGCGGAGGCCGAACAATCCAGTCTCCAGCAGCGAGTTGATCAGCTAGAAGAGTTGAAAGCGCAACTCGACGAGGCGGAGAGCGCCGCCAGCCGCCTGGCGCATGTCGATCGCGCAATCGGACTTGCAAAACGCCGAAACGAACTAGCCCGCATCGAGGAGCAACTCGGGGCGCTGTCCGGCGCGTTGGCGAAACTGACGGGCAAAGAGCGCGATGACGTCGAGCAGCACCAGAAACAATTGAACAGACTTAAGGAGCGTGCCCGCGAGCTTGAAAACGAGTTGGATGAGGCCCGCGCTGAACAGGAGAAGTCCGGGCTTGTCAGTCCTCTGGACGAGGCCGACCTTGCGACGTGGCGCGAAGAGGCGGACGAGTTGGGAAGAATTGAACACGCGCGCGAGGCCGCAAGAACCGACCATAAGGCTGCCCGGAACAAGCTTGCCTCGGCTTTGGCCGCTATCGGGGGCGACAATATCGACAACCCGGCGCTGAGCCTTCCCGACCACGGCGAACTCTTTGAATTCCTTCGCGCTAGCCAAAAGCATCAAACTCGCGCTGCCGCAATTAGAGAACGACTGCGTCTCTTTGAGGGCTTCAAACCACCCGAGGAAGCCGAACAGGATCTTGAGAAGTTCCGGCAAGCGGCCGACGCTCTCCGCTCCTGGCTGCGCGCGCCTCAACGCGAACCCCGTGCAAGCCGGTGGCCCTGGTTCCTGGCGGCTTTCGCGTTGCTGTCGGCGGGCGCCGGGCTGGCCTATCTCATCGATCCGTTACTGGCTGCAATCGCAGGCATGGGCGCCGGGATCGGCCTGGCGTCATTGTTTCTGGTCAAGGAAAGCGGCTCGCTTCGCGGGGGACCGGCCGCACAGGCTGCCCATGAGGACCTGGGACTTGAAGAGCCGGCCCACTGGGATGTTCCCTCCGTGGAATCCGCATTGCGCAACCTGGAGAGCAAGATCGCAAGGCGGGAAGCGTCCATGGAGCGGGCGCGCGATCGCGACGTCGAAAGGAAGTCGCTGGAGAACCAGCTGGAGGGTCTGGGCGATGACAAGAACACGCTGGAAATCCGTCGACAGGAGTTGCAAGCCACCCTCGGCCTAAGACGGCTCCCGGCCGACGCGGAGCTGGTCGATTATGCGCGGGCGCTCGACGCGTTGCGGCTGGCTCGGGGCGCATACGAGGCTGCAACCGGCAAGGTGCAGCGCCTCGAAGATAGCCACACAGCGAACCTGACGAAACTGGCGAAGATTCTGGAATCGCACGGCGAACCACAGCCTGACGGCGCCGCGGCAGCCAAGGCTCGTCTGAACAACCTCTTGGATCGGAACTCGCGGCTGCAAAAGGCACTCGCCGGCAAACGAAGGGCGAACAGACAACTTGAGCAAAACGCCGCCGATCGCGATTCAACTCTCGCTTCGATCAGCCGGATCTACGCGGACGCGGGATTGGGCGACGGCGATTTGCACGGCCTCGAATCGCTGCTCGAAGCATTGCCTCAATATCACGACATGACGAAGCAAAGAATCGGCCTTGAAAGCCAGATCGGCCTCAATCTCTCCGAGCTCAAGCAAGCCGGCGAGTCGGGACTCTCCAATCTGGATAGCCAGTCCCTCAAACAACTCAAAGAGGCATTGACCGAAACCGCGTCGCAGGCAAACGACTTGCGTCACGACATCGCTGACGTAACCGCCCTGACGAAGCAGGCAAGGCGCAGCAGCGACATGCGGAATCTGATTGCTGCCGGCGAAGAAGCCCGCGCAAACTTGCGGGACCTCCGCGACGAAGCGCTGTTTGCAACGGCAGGGGACTTTCTGGTCGGCGACGTCGAACAGGAATACGAACAGACCCGGATGCCCCGCGTCTTCGAACGGGCCCGGGAACATTTCTCCGTATTCACATTCCAAAACTACGAATTGCGGCTGGAGAAGGGTGACGGCACGCCGCGGCTTTTCGCCACGGATTTGGTCCACGAGAAAAAACGTGAACTCGACGAACTCTCGGACGGCACTCGGGCGCAGTTGTTGCTGGCGGCGCGTATCGCATTCGCCGAGGAGGTGGAACAGGGCAAGGTTCTTCCACTGTTTCTCGACGAGGCGCTCGACCAGAGCGACCCGCAGCGATTTGAAGCTATCGTACGAAGTCTTGGGCGCGTCGCGCGAGACCAGGGCCGCCAGATCTTTTATCTCACCAGCGACCCGCTCGATGCCGACCGGATTCGCAGCGCGCTTGACAAGGAGGGTTGCGATATCGCCGCCGCGATCGACCTGGGCCGGATACGCACCGGCGTGGAAGCAGTCAGCGGCCCGCAGACGCTCACCGTCGATCCCCCGCCGGCGATTCCCGCGCCTGGCGGGCGATCGTCCGAGGAATATGGCGCGGCGCTGGCCGTGCCGGCATTTCGTCCTGCCCTCGGTTTTGCGCAGCAGCACATGTTTTACATTCTGTGGGACGACATGGAATTGCTGCACGATTTTCTGACCAACGGAATCGAGCGAGCCGGACAGTGGAAAACGGTTTCGGACACTCTGCTCGCTGAAAGGCTGGGCTCCCGATCGATTGCCGCCGAAGAGATCAGCTTGCGGCTGGACCTGCTCGATGTCTTTTGCGAGCTGTGGAAACAGGGGCGAGGGCGGCCCGTTGATATCGACACATTGCATGACAGCGGCATCCTGACCACACGTTTCGTGGACGTTGTGGTTGCCATTGCCAAGGAACTTGCTGGAGACCCTGAGCAGCTACTTGCCGTGCTGGCCGGACGCCAGGACCCGCGGTTGAAGGGTTTTCGTACGGAAAGCGTCGAGCGGCTACGAAATTATTTCGCCGAACATCAGTATCTTGACGAGCGCCCGATTCTCGCCGAGAGCGAATTGCGGCTTCTTTCGTTGGCCACCCCGGCGGCCAACGACTTAGGGGGCAGCGTCGCCAACGCATGTCTTCAGCGTTGGTGGAGATGGACAGAGAAGTCTGAGGAACAACCCATACATTGAGATACCCGGTTTGCCAGGAGTTTTGGCAGCGGGCGCCGCTGTGCTGACGCGCAGCGAACACGCTGGGAACGGCCGGGAACGAGGGCATCTTGCCCTCGACGAGGGCTGGAAGCCCTCGTTCCCAGGTTGTTCCATGCAAGTTTTCTCCGCGGTTCCCGCGGCGCTGGCCGCAGAGAACACCCGCTGGGAACGAGGGCTTCCAGCCCTCGCGGGAGGACAGGATGTCCTCCTTCCCAGGTTTGTTCCATGCAGGCAGAGGTGACGATATCTTTCCCTAGTTATTGGAGATATCATTTTTATTTTGTAAAGATATAATCGAACTGCGGTTACTTTGGAGGCATGGCATGAGGAAGACTAGCGTGGACATCGATGAACGACTCATCGAACAAGCGAAGAGTTTGCTTGGCACTGCGTCTATCAAGGAGACGATCGACGGCGCCTTGCGAGAAGTCGTCCGCAGAGATGCGCGGCGTCAGGAAATTCGGGCGCTCGCGGAAATGGACGGGCTCGATCTTTCCAATGGGGAGGTCATGGCGAAAGCGTGGCGCTCCTGACTCGATAGCTGTTATCCGCCATGCCTTACCTGATCGACAAGAGCGCGCTGGCACGGATGGAGCACCCTCGGGTTCAGGCCCGTATCGGACCCATTATCGAGGCCGGCGAAGCAGCAACATGTGCAATCATTGATCTTGAGGTTCTCTTCTCAACTCGCAACAGGCATGACCATTCGCGCACGCGCCTCCGGCGAGAGCTTGCCTACCGGCGCATCGAATTAAACGAGGCCATATTCGAGCGGGCGATCGAGGTGCAGGGATTGCTCGCCGGTCGAGGGCTTCACCGTCTACCCATACCGGACTTGATCATCGCGGCCGCGGGGGAAGCAGACGGCATGATCGTACTTCACTACGATTCAGACTTCGATACCATCGCGGCTGTTACGAAACAGGATGTAGAGTGGGTTGCGCCCCGAGGTTCGCTGTAAACAAGAGCCCGCCCGAAACGAAGCAGGAGCCTGCCGGCAGCACGTAAATCGCGCGCGCGCCTGGGTGCGAGGGCTTCCAGCCCTCGTCGAGGGCAGGATGCCCTCGTTCCGACGCCCTGGGTGCGAGGGCTTCCAGCCCTCGTCGAGGGCAGGATGCCCTCGTTCCGACGCCCTTGCTTGCGAGGGCAGCCTATAGGTTGGCTACTTGCTTGGCGGCGATTTCGCGCCACTTACCCTGAGGCAGGTCGCGAGGCAGACGCACCGGACCATAACGAATCCGGATAAGGCGGCTCACGGCATGACCCTGCGAGCTCCACAGGCGCCGCACGATGCGGTTGCGGCCCTCGCGCAGGCTTACCCGGTACCAGCAGTTGATTCCGCCGCCTCCCTGCTCCGCAAGTTCGTTGAATCGGGCCATACCGTCCTCAAGCATGACGCCCTCGGCGAGGCGGAGAAGCGTCTTCGCGCTCGCCCGCCCAAGCACTCGCACCAGGTACTCGCGATCCATGCCGAACGATGGATGCATAAGCCGGTGCGCCAATTCACCGTCGGTAGTCAACAGCAACAATCCGCTGGAATTGAGGTCAAGGCGCCCAACCGCCACCCAGCGCTGTCCCTTGAGCCGGGGCAAAGCAGCGAATACGGAGCGGTGTGTGGCGCTCCGTTCACGCGTAACCAACTCGCCCTCTGGCTTGTTATAGACGATAACCCGGGGCTGAACATTCCTGGTTTGCGCGATGGCCAGCAGACGACCGTCCAGGCGAAACTGCTCGCCGCCCACGACACGAAGACCAGGAATCGCGCGCCGGCCGTTGACGCTCAAGCGTCCCTCAGCAATCCAGCCTTCCACTTTGCGCCGGGAGGCTATGCCGGCGGCGGCCAGGAATTTCTGAACCCGGATCAACCGGAGTCGAAGGATGATTCGCCGGCAGTGGGCTCACCGTCGAAGAGGCCGGACCTCTGTTCGCGCTCGTTGTCCGTATGCACGCCGTTTCTGCCGCCTGGCGGACCGGCGGTTGGCGCATCGTTCGGCGAGGCGAACTCGCCCGCGGGAGGCAGGTCATCCAGACGCTTGAGGCCGAAGTAGTGCATAAAGTCCCTGGTCGTGCCGTACAAAGCCGGGCGTCCGGGCGTTTCGCGATGACCCACTACCTCTATCCAGTTGCGCTCCATTAGCGTTCGCACAATGTGTCCGCTTAAACGCACACCGCGCAATTCCTCGATTTCCGCGCGCGTGATCGGCTGCCGGTAGGCGATTGCAGCCAGACTCTCAAGCAGCGCGCGCGAGAACCTGGGCGGACGGAAGCGTTCCAGGCGCGCCAGCCGCTCGGCAGCGGCGAGGCCGGCCTGAACCCGCCAGCCGCCGGCCACTTCCTTCAATTGGATTTCGCGGCCCGCATAGTCCCGCTCCATGTCTCCCAGGGCCTTCAGAACATCGTCTTTACCAACCTCCTCAATGGGATCGAAAAGGGTCAGCAACTGGTCCATGCTGAGCGGCCGGCCGGCCCCCAGCAGCGCCGCCTCGACCAGATTCCGCGTATCCACGGAGCTCACTTGCCCGCGTCCTTCCGCTGGGCCGGCGCGCTGATGTAGATCGGCGCGTACGGCCTGTTCTGGACCGCCTGCACTCCATTGTCGCGAACCAGTTCCAGCAGCGCCGAAAAGGTAACGGCCGCGCCCATACGCCCCTCGGCGCTATCGAACAATTCGGTGAATTCGCTGAATTCCCGGCCGGACACCTGCTTGAGTATGTCCGACATGCGCTCCCGCACCGACAATTGCTCGGTCTGCACCGCCCAGCCCACCCGGAAGCGAACGCGCTCGATAATGCGTGCGTAGGCCACCGCCAGTTCATTAAGCGTTGCCTGCGGCAACTCCCGCGGACTTTGCTGTTCCAGGGCATCCGCGCTGGCCTGCATCGCATCCCTTTCCAGGCGGGGAAGCTCATCCAGCTTTGTCGCCAGCTGTTTCAGGCGCTCGTACTCCAACAGCCGCTCGAACAGCCGCGCGCGCGGGTCCTCTTCGTCCTCATCCTCCAACGGCAATTGCGGCAGCAACATGCGCGATTTGATCTCCGCCAGCGTTGCGGCCATGACGAGATACTCGCCGGCCAAATCAAGTTCCATCTCCTGCATCAACTCGATGTATTGCGCATATTGCTCGCAGATATCCGTCATCGGCACTGCCATGATGTCGAGATCGTGGCGGCGAATCAGGTACAGCAACAGATCCAGCGGCCCCTCAAAGGACTGCAGAAACACCCGTAAGGCTTCCGGCGGGATGAACAGGTCCGCCGGCGCCTCCACGTACGGCTCGCCGGACACTATCGCCAGGCTCGCCTCGCGACCGGGGTCTTCGAAGAGTTGTTGTTTGTCAGCCATCACAATGGTCCCCCCTGGGATGGGAACGAGGGCATCCTGCCCTCGTCGAGAGCTGGAAGCTCTCGTTCCCAGCGTTGTTTGTCAGCCATGGCCAATCAATCAGACTCTACTACTATTTTAGGGAACGCTGTTCGCGCGCCGCGAGCGCGGCCGGCCAGACGCGCAGCCGTGGCCCGCGAAAGCGCCCGGTAGTGGCCGCCTTCATCCGGTTCGCCGGGCGCCACCAGCCGCCCGTCGTCGGTAGCCGCCCGCACGCCGGACGACAACGGCAAGCGCGCCAGCAGCGGCACGCTGAATTCTTCGGCCAGCCGTTCCCCGCCACCTTCTCCGAATAGCGCCTCGGTGTGGCCGCAATGAGGACAGACATAGGCGCTCATGTTTTCCACCACCCCCAGCACCGGCACGTTGACTTTGCGGAACATGGCGATGCCCTTGCGCGCATCGGCCACAGCCAATTCCTGCGGCGTGGTTACGACCACCGCGCCGGCAAGCGGCACACGCTGGGAAAGCGTCAACTGGATATCGCCGGTCCCGGGCGGCATGTCCACTACCAGGTAATCGAGGTTGCTCCAGCGGGTCTGGCCGAGCAACTGCATAAGCGCCTGCGTCACCATGGGGCCACGCCACACTACCGGGCTGCGCGTGTCCACCAGAAAGCCGATGGAACTGGCCTGCAGGCCGTGAGCGCGCAGCGGTTCGAAGCTCTTGCCATCGGCGCTGCGCGGGCGCTCGCCTTCGAGTCCCATCATCCGCGGCACGCTGGGACCGTAGATGTCGGCGTCCAGGATGCCGGTCTGTGCCCCGTCCATAGCCAGTCCTACCGCAAGGTTGGCGGCCACCGTGGACTTGCCCACTCCACCCTTGGCGGAAGCCACCGCGATGATGTTCTTGACTCCCTCCAGCCGTTGCAACTGAGCTGGCACTACGTGCGCGGCAATATCCGTGTTGACCACGACCTCATCGACATCGACCGCGTCACACACCGCCGCGATCAGTTGACCGCTGAACCCTTCGCAGGGAAAGCCAACCGTCAATTCAACGCTGCGACCGCCGTGCGTCGCGCGCACGCGAGCACCCGCCTCACCCAGGCTTATGCCCCCGAACGGAGCCTCGACGCTCAGCACCGCCTTTTCGATATCCCCGGACATTTGTCCCCTAAAATGCTTGGTCTGATTTTATGCGCCGGAGCGGCCAATGCTCACAGTACTTCCGCTACCTATGAGCGCAATTCATGAATAGCCCCACAATAGCCGGAGTTTCGCGGCCGGGTGACGCCGCGCAAACCGAGCGCTCCGTTTCAAGGAGCTTGAGCATTAACTTCGGCACCGGCGCAATGGGCATGGCCATTGTGCTGAACACGCCGGCCGGAATCCTGGCGCCGTTCATGACCAACTTCTTAGGGATCGGCGCAGGCACGGTAGCCACGCTTTTTCTGGTATCCAAGTTGTACGACATGGTGACCGATCCTCTCATGGGCGTGATCAGTGATCGGACGCAAACCCGCTGGGGCCGCCGGCGCCCTTTTCTCCTGCTTGGAGGGATCATTGGCGCTGCCGGCTTTGCCCTGGCGTTTAACCCACCCACCCTTGGCAACCAGACGCTGCTGATCGCCTACATGCTGGGAGCGCTGCTGGTGACCTATACCGGTTACACCGTTTTCAATATCCCCTATCTCGCCATGCCGGCGGAGATGACCACCAGCTATCACGAGCGCACAAACCTCATGTCGCATCGAATTGCCTTCGTCAACGTCGGTGGCCTGGTCGCGGTTTCTTCATTTTGGCTGGTCGAACAGTTGGGCAACGATCGCAGCGCACACGGCACGATGGGCTGGATGTTTGCAATCGTCATTGCCCTGGGGTCGGCCTATTGTTTTCTCGGCACCGCCCCGGCAAGACAGACCACCCGGAAGAAGCATGCGTACTCGATCAGGAAGCAAATCAGTACCGCGTTCGACAACCGCCCGCTGAAACTTCTGCTGGGCGCCAAATTCTGTCAGCTACTCGGGTTGGCTACCACTTCCTCGACGGCGGTCTACTTCAAGGTCGTAATACTCGGGCTCAGCTACAAGCTGACCACTTTGTACCTCGTAGTGATTACGGCCGTAGTCATTGCCTTCATTCCACTTTGGAACCTGGCCTCCAGGAAGCGCGGCAAGCGTTTCATTTACATGGTTTGCACCGCCTGCTACGCACTTGTAATGCTGACCTGGCTGCTGGCAACGGCGGATGATCCCCTGTCTTACGTCTTTATCCGGGCTGTTTTTCTCGGCGTTTTTGCCAGTGGAGTGTTGGTAATGGGACCTTCCCTGTTGCCGGATGCCGTCGAGTACGACTACTTGAAAACCGGATTGCGCCGCGAGGCAACAATGTCCGCCTTCTACACAACAGTCGAGAAACTCTCCTTCGCGATCGGCCCGGCTCTGTCGCTCTACCTGCTGGGCTGGTTCGGCTATCAATCGGGGACGGAGGGTATGCAGATCGAGCAACCGGCCAGCGCCATCACGGCAATCTACATAGGCGCGGGTTTGGCGCCCGCCGCTCTCTACGGACTCAGCCTCATCTTCCTGTTCAAATACGATCTGACCGAAGAAAAACTCAATGCAGCCAGGAGGAACAGCCGTTGGGCTCGATCCGTGGCCGCCGGACCTGTTCCAGACGCTTCAAGAGCCTGAGCAAAGTTTGCGAGGACAATGGCGCCGTGCATCCAAAAGTAACCCGAGAAATTATCGAGACCTACAACGACGTGGGCGTGGCTCATGTCCCGGGAGTATTTTCGCGGGATTGGGTTGGACGGATGACCGAAGTCATCGACACGGTGGTTTCCGGGCTCCGCGATGGCTCGATCACCTATGGACCCCACAAGGTCATGCGCGATGTGGAGTTCGAAGACCATGGCGGCTATGTGCGGCTGGTCAACGCCTATTGGCGGGTCCCGGAAATGCGCGCGCTGGTCGAAGAGTGCGACTGCGCCGAGATCGTTGCCGATGTGATCGGATCCAGTGAAATGCGCGCCTGGGTGGACGGCGCCTTCCTGAAAGAGGGCAACAAGGAGGAAACGGCCACGCCCTGGCACAACGACGAGTGCCTGTTTCCCTTTTCAGGCGAGCACAGCCCGTCCATGTGGGTGGCTCTGACCGATATGGGCCGCGACAATGCGCCACTGCTTACGCTCGCGCGCTCCAATCAGGACCCTCATCGCTATGTCAGTTCGTGGGCGATCAAGGGCGTGGAAGCGCCGCCCAATTTTCACCCGTGGTCGGAACTGCTGGAACGAGTCAGTGCTCCCGACGCGGACATCCGCGTCTGGGAAGCCCGCGCCGGCGACATGCTGATCATTCATCCGAAGACGATTCACGCGTCCAAGCCCCGCACCGCCGACCACACCGGACGCCGCCTCGGGTTCTCGTTGCGGTGGATCGGCAGCGACATCCGCTACCAGTTCAATCCCACGGCCGCAAGAAATCCATTCGAGGGCAGCGAGCGGTTAAGAGAAGGCGAACGCATTCCTGATTCGGTCATTCCCGTAACCTGGCGGCGAATGTCGCAACAAGCGGCTGCCTAGTGTCGTGTCACGCCTGTAGCGTCGCATCAGAGCGAGCGTAGCGTGTCCATGCAAGGCGCAGCCGGCACGGAATACTCGCTGTATTGCGAACGGCTGCAACGCTGCAGGGGCACGCTACGCCCGCTCCCGAAGGGCGCGTCTCCCCTGGCCCGTGGCCGCGTTGCGCCCCTGGGCAATGGGAGGCGCCATTCCCGGCGGGACGCGCCTTGCCACAGGCCAGGGGAGACACGCTGATGCGACGATACAGGCGTGACACGACACTAGTTTGACCATTCGCCGCACGCTGGTTGAGACGCCCTCGGGATTCGTTCACGTCAGGACTGCCGGCTCGGGATCACCGATCCTGTTGCTGCACTGGACGCGGGCGATTCTCAGAAATCGACAGAGACATAGAGGCCTGGGAACGAGGGCTTCCAACCCTGGGAACGAGGGCTTCCAACCCTGGGAACGAGGGCTTCCAGCCCTCGACGAGGGCAGGATGCCCTCGTTCCCAGGCGGGCACACTCCGGCTAAGCTGTGCCGCTCACCCCGTCTCCTCAGGCGTAAGCGCCGTGATCACCAGAGCGTGAATCGGCCCGTTCATCATGTCTCCAAGCGCCGCGTAGACGCGGCGATGGCGCGCCAGTAGCGCCAGTCCGCCAAACTCTTCGCTAACGATCCGCACCGAGTAGTGTCCGCCGCCCCCGCGAGCGCCGACATGCCCGGCGTGCAGGTGCGAGTCGTCTTGAACCTCCACCTCGCAAGGTTCAAAGGCTTCCAGCAGTCTTGTGCGAATCAGCGCGGGGCGCTCGGCGCTCATTCGCTGTCTTCCGCTTTCAGTGATCGCACCATCCAGAAGGCTTGTAACAAACCGAACACGAGCGCAAGCCCGGTAAGGCCGAATATCTTGAAATACACCCAGGTGGACTCGCTGAAGTTGTACGCCACCCAAAGGTTAAGACCACTCATCAGCATCAAAAACGCCAACCACGCCCAGTCCAGCTTTGACGCTGCGCGGGCCGGCAGTGTCGAGAGGCCTTCCGCCTGTGACGCCAGCAGGGCGTGAACCACGCCTTTGCGTTTCCATAGTCGCGCGATCACCAGCGCAAGACTCATCATCCAGTACACCGCAGTTGGTTTCCACATGATGAACACCGGATCCTTGAGAACCACCGTCAGGGTCCCGAACACGAGGACCAGCACCGCGGACCCCAGCGTTATCGGCTTGGGCTTGTACGAACCGCCGATCAGCCATTGCGCTCCCACCTGCACAATCACGGCGCCCATCAGCACCCAGACCGCGGGAATCAATCCCCACAGCCAATAGGCGACCAGAAACGGTAGGAGAAAGAAAAAATCCAGTAATACATGCATGGCGGCGGAAATGATAGCGCGGATGTAGCGTGGCGCCGATGCAATCGTGGGCGCGTCTATTCGTTGCCGAGCACCAGCCAGTGGACGGCCCCCATATCGAAACTCAACGCTCGGCCCACGCGGTCGTCCAAGGATTGACCACTTCAACGCCGGTGTTGCGGAACTCGCGTGCGTTTCGCGTGACAATGGCAAGCTCGCGACTGACCGCAGTTCCCGCGAGCATGGCATCCGGCAGGTGGCCATCGAGCGATTCGCCCCGCCGCCGCTTGTCTTCCATGATGCGCGCGCACATCCGGGCATCGGCAGCCGTCCAATCAAGCACCCGATCGTCGAAGAAATCATCCAGGATATCCTGAAACCGCCGCGCCAAGTCCTCTCGGCGCCGCCCAGGGTCGAGACGCCCGATACCGTTGAGGATTTCCCAAACGGTAATGGCAGCCAGACCGATTCCCCCCGCCGCGATCGAATCGAGAAAACCGGCGACCGGCGGCGCCGGATTCGGCCGCATCATCTCCGAAACAACGTTCGTATCAAGAAGCCAGGTTAGAGGGACCGTCACGCCTCGCTCGCGTCGGTGAAATCAACCGGCCGGTAGCCGTAGCGCTCAGGCGACGGTAACTCAACCCCGTGGTCTGGCCCGAAATAGTGCTTGAAGGCTTCGGAAGGCTTCGTGCAGTGCTCTGCTTTCTCGCGTTTGTCGTGAATGAGCCGGCGGACGAACTCCTCCATCGATACACCGACCTGCCGCGCCTCGCGTTTAATCCAGGATTTGTCCTTCGGATCCATGTCGCGCACCGTGATCGTCGTGGAACTCATCAAGCTGCTCCTTCTTGAAATGGCGTAGGTTTCACATAATGCTAGCAAAATGTGATGAGAGCACGCAACATCCTCCAGCGTTGGCTAAAACAGACACAATTGGCTGCACCGGCCTACGCGCCTGGTACCAGAGGTTAACGCCGATCGGCAGCTAATCCACAGGGAGCAAGGCCAAATCTCCGTTCCCGATGACAGCGCGCTGCATATAATGCGCCGATGCGAACAATCTTCAACCATCCGCGTGGCCTGGCCACTCTGTTCTTTACCGAAATGTGGGAGCGCATGAGCTATTACGGCATGCGCGCCCTGCTGGTTCTGTTCATGGTCGACCAGATCCGGAGAGGCGGCATGGGCCTGACCGACGAAATCGCCACCGCAATTTACGGCGTCTACACGGCCGCCGTTTACCTGGTGGCGTTGCCGGGAGGCTGGTTGGCGGACCGCCTGCTCGGTGGACAGCGCGCCGTATGGATTGGCGGCATCATCATCATGTTCGGCCACTTCGTGCTGGCCATACCCAGCGTGGCCTCCTTTTATCTCGGCCTGATTCTGGTGGTTTTGGGTACTGGCCTGCTCAAGCCCAACATCAGCGCAATGGTGGGCCAGCTCTACGCGCCCAACGACCCGCGCCGCGACGGCGGTTTCACGATCTATTACCTGGGCATCAATGTCGGCGCGTTCCTGGGCCCGCTGGTGTGCGGAATGCTGGCCGATTACAACTGGCACTACGGCTTCGCGGCCGCGGGCGTGGGCATGCTGCTGGGCCTGGTCCAGTTCTACTACACCAAGCATTACCTGGGCCTCGCGGGAGCGCGTCCTGAGAATGCCGCATCGGCAGCGTACCGCAAGCGGGTATGGCTGGGCGTGGCTGCCGCATTGGTCGCCCTGGCCTCGATATATGTCGGCGCCTTGAGCGGCGCGATTGAACTGAACGCCCGCGCAATCGCGGAGGCCGGCACTTTTGTAATCGTGGGAGTGGCGGCTATTTACTTCCTGTTTGTGCTGTTGTTCGGCGGCCTTACGCGCGATGAACGCTACCGGGTAATCGGCATTATCGTGCTGTTCTTCGGGGCCGCCATGTTCTGGGCCGGGTTCGAGCAGTCCGGCTCGTCGCTCAACCTGTTCGCCGAGCGTTACACGATCCGCGAATTTGGCGCCTTCAGCTTCCCTGCCGAGTGGTTCCAGTCGCTCAATCCTTTCTTCATCATCGTCTTAGGACCACTTTTCGCGATGCTCTGGACGGCCTTGGCGCGGCGCAATCTCGACCCGTCGACACCGCTGAAGTTTGCGCTCGGCCTTATACAACTGGGACTCGGCTTCGTGGTGATGATAGGTGCGGCTACCCTGGTGGCGGAGGGTAATCCGGTGCTTCCCACCTGGTTGTTCTTCACCTACCTGCTGCACACCACAGGCGAGCTGTGCTTGAGCCCGGTGGGCCTGTCGGCGGTAACCCGCCTGGCGCCCAAGAAGTTCGTGGGGCAGATGATGGGTATCTGGTTCCTGGGCGCAGCGCTGGGCAATCTGATCGCAGGGCTGGTGGCCGGAGAATTCGATCCGAACGCCTTAAGCGACATGCCTGGCCTGTACTGGCAAATCGTGCTGACCACCGCAGGTAGCGGGCTGATTCTGGCCGTATTCATCAAACCATTGAAGAAATGCATGACAACCCCGGAGGAAAATTAACAGTGAGAACTCGAGCATTCGTATCGGCGTTGGCTCTGACCGTTTCCGCAGGCCTACTCGCGGGCTGCGAGCCCGAGCAGAGCGCGGAGCAATTCGTTGAGGAGACCAGCGCAAAATACGAGGAAATGCGCCTGGAAGGGGCCGCGGCGGGCTGGGCATACCAGACCTACATCAACCAGGACACTGCGCTGCTGGCTTCACGGGCGCAGGAACGCAGCCTTAAATTCCAGAGTTCCGCGGTTGAAGGCGCAAAGCGTTTCGACGGTATGGAACTGGATCCAGTCACCCAGCGTGCCATCAACTCGATCAAGTGGGGCACGACGCTGCCGGCGCCCAACGATGACGCCAAGCGCCGCGAGCTTTCCGAAATCATGACGCGCATGGAAGGGGCTTACGGGAGCGGGAAGTATTGCCCGGATGGCCCGGAAAGCTGCCAGGATCTCGAAGAACTCAGCGAAATCATGGCCAACAGCCGGGACTACGACCAACTGCTGAATGCCTGGCGCGGCTGGCGCACCATCTCGCCGCCGTTCCGTGGCGACTATCAGCGGTTCGTGGAATTGGGCAACGAAGGGGCCAAGGAACTGGGATTCAACGACATGGGCGAGTTGTGGCGCTCCGGCTACGACATGCCGGTCGCCGACTTCCGCGGGGAAGTGGAAAGACTGTGGGGGCAGGTCGAGCCGCTGTACGAACAGGTCCATTGCTACACCGCGAACAAGCTGCGCCAGGCTTACGGCGAGGAGCAGGTGCCCACCGGTCAGCCCATCCCGGCACATTTGCTGGGCAATATGTGGTCGCAAACCTGGAGTGAAATCTACGACCTGGCCGAACCGTACGCGGGAGTCGCGGAACTGGACGTTACCCAGGCCATGCAGGACCAGGAGTACGGCGCGGTTCACATGACGGAGCTGGCCGAGGATTTCTTCGTGTCGCTTGGAATGCCCGAGTTGCCGGCGAGCTTCTGGGAGCGTTCCCTGCTGGTCAAGCCGCAGGATCGGGAGGTGGTTTGCCACGCCAGCGCCTGGAGCATGGACGGCAAGGACGACGTGCGCATCAAGATGTGCATCGAGCCCACCCAGGAGAACCTGATTACGATCTACCACGAATTGGGGCACATCTTTTACTATCTCGCCTACCGGGATCAGCCCATCATCTTCCAGTCCGGGGCCCATGACGGCTTTCACGAGGCGGTGGGCGACACGGTCACGCTGTCGATGACGCCCGCATTTCTGAAGAACCTGGGACTGGTCGAAGAAGTCAAGGACAACCACGAGGCGCTGATCAATACCCAGATGAAGCTGGCGCTGGACAAGATCGCTTTCCTGCCGTTCGGCAAGCTGATGGACCAGTGGCGCTGGGGCGTTTTCTCCGGCGAAATCGCGCCGGAGGACTACAACGCAGCGTGGTGGGACCTGCGCACCCGCTACCAGGGGATACGCCCGCCGGTCGAGCGCAACGAAGACAATTTCGATCCGGGAGCGAAGTATCACATTCCGGGTAATACGCCCTATACGCGCTACTTCCTGGCGTTCGTGCTGCAATTCCAGTTCCAGCGCGCGCTGTGCGACGCTGCCGGCTTTGAGGGACCGCTGCACGAGTGCTCGATATACGGGAACAAGGATGCCGGCGCACTGCTGTGGAAAATGCTCGAGCAGGGCTCGCGCAAGCCGTGGCAGGACTCGCTGGAAGCCGTGACCGGGCAGCGCGAGATGGACGCCTCGGCGATCATCGCCTACTTTCAGCCGCTGATGGATTGGCTGGAGGTCGAAAACCAGGGCCAGTCCTGCGGCTGGTAACGCCCGGCTGACACTTGCGGGATAATTCGCCCGATGTCTCGCAAAATCCTCGTTACCGCGGCGCTTCCGTACGCCAGCGGACAGATTCACCTCGGCAACCTGCTGGAGATGGTGCAGACCGACATCTGGGTGCGCTATCAGCGGTTGTCGGGCTCCGAATGTGCGTTCGTGTGCGCCACGGATGCGCACGGCACGCCAACGATGCTGAAAGCGCGCGAAGAAGGCGTAAGTCCGGAGGAACTGGCCGAGTCCTGCCGGGTAGCCCATCTGCGCGATTTTGAGGGCTTCGGCATTGAGTTCGACAACTACTACACCACCCATTCGCCGGAGAACCGCGCCCTGGTAGAGCGGATCTACAAGCGCCTGGTCGAGCGCGGCTTTATTCGCACCCGCACCATTCAGCAGGCCTACGATGAGCAAGCCGGCATGTTTCTTCCCGACCGCTACCTGCGCGGCGAGTGTCCCTCCTGCGGGGCGGAAGACCAGTACGGAGACAGCTGCGTAGCTTGCGGCGCCACCTATTCGCCCTCGGAACTGGTCAACCCGCGCTCAATCCTGAGCGGTCGCGCCCCGGTGACGCGGGAGTCGGAACACAAATTCTTCAAGCTGGGCGAGTTCGAGGCGCTGCTGAAAACCTGGATGCAGGCCAGCAACCTGGATCGCGGCGCCCGCAACAAGCTGGCCGAATGGTTCAAGGAAGGCTTGAAGGACTGGGACATTACCCGCGACGAACCCTATTTCGGCTTTGAAGTGCCGGGCGAAAAGGGCAAGTATTTCTACGTCTGGCTGGACGCGCCGGTGGGCTACATGGCCAGCTTCAGGAACCTGTGCGGCCCGGGCGAAGAAGGCGAGCAGCGCTTTGAACGCCACTTCGGGGCCGAAAGCGACACCGAGCTGTATCACTTCATCGGCAAGGACATCCTGTACTTCCACGCGCTGTTCTGGCCGGCGGTGCTGCTGGGCGCGGGCATGCGCACGCCCAGCGGCGTGTTCGTGCACGGGTTTCTTACCGTGGACGGGCAGAAAATGTCCAAATCTCGCGGCACCTTCATTACCGCGGCCGAATACCTGGCAGCCGAGCTGGATCCGGAGTACTTGCGCTACTACTACGCCGCCAAGCTGGGCCCCGGCCTGGATGACATCGACCTGCAGCTGGAAGACTTCGCCGCGCGCATCAACTCCGATCTGGTGGGCAAGCTGGTGAATATCGCCAGCCGTTGCGCCAGCTTCATCGAACGCAGCTTTGACGGCAATCTCGGCCCCAGGCTGCATGACCCGGCGCTGTACGAGGAATTTGCCGCGAAGCGGGACCGGATCGGCGAGTTGTACGAATCGCGTGCATATGGAAAGGCAATGCGATTGATCATGGCCCTGGCGGATCGAGCCAACGTGTGGATTAACGAGCACAAGCCGTGGGAACTGGCCAAGGACCCGGCCCGGCGGGATGAATTGCAGGCCGTGGCCACCCAGGGCGTCAACCTGTTTCGGGTACTGATGACATTTATCACGCCGGTGCTGCCGAGAATGGCGTCCAAAGCAGCGGAATTCCTGCGCTCGGAACTCCCATGGCAGAACGTGGATCAGCCGCTGCTTGGCACAGGTATTGGGAAATTCAAGCCTCTGGCTGGACGCGTGGCAATCAAGACGCTGAAGGCGCTGGTAGAAGCCAACCGCGGTGAGCCTGCCACCATAGCCGCCGAGCGTGCGGAACCGATCGAAATCGAGGAATTCCTGCGCACCGATCTGCGCGTTGCGCGCATCACCAAAGCCGAACGGGTGCCCGGCGCCGACCGGTTGCTACGCCTCACACTCGACGACGGCGGCAAGGGCCGCACGGTGTTTGCCGGGATTGCCGGCGCCTATGCTCCAGCCATATTGGTTGGGCGCAAGGTGGTTCTGGTAGCGAACCTGAAGCCGCGCAAGATGCGTTTCGGCATGTCCGAAGGGATGGTGCTGGCCGCCGGTGAAGGCGAAACGCGCGTGTTTCTTCTGTCTCCCGACGAGGGCGCGGAACCCGGTATGCGAGTCCGCTGACAACGTGCGTCCGCAGCGCCCTCAAGAGCACGCCACAAGCAAAAACACGTCATTCCCGCGACAGCGGGAACCCAAGCCGCGTAAACCGTAACTCATGCAGCCCCAAGTAGCACGAATCGACGAAGCGCTGTGCGTGGGCTGTGCACGCTGCCTCCCCGCCTGTCCGGTGGACGCAATCATCGGCAGCCGCAACTTCACTCACACGATCATCCACGACGAGTGCGTGGGTTGCGGCCTGTGCCTGCCGGCCTGCCCTGTGGACTGCATCGCTATCGAGCCGCGCTTCAGCGGAGCGCCTGCCGCAGCAGAGGAAGAAGAGGTGCAGCGCAATAAGCTGCGCCGCTTGGGGACAACGGCGAAGCGCCGCTTCCGCGCCCGAAAACAACGCCTCGCCGCCCTCGGCGACCGTGCTGAAGCCTGCATATCCGGCGCCCCGCCCGCCACCGCCCCGGCGCCAACCGACAGCGAAATCGAGGCCCTGATCCGCAGCCTTTCCTGACCCCCGGCCCTGGGAACGAGGGCTTCCAGCCCTCGACGAGGGCAGGATGCCCTCGCTCCCAATCCTTTTTAGGTCAGGAGGCGGCTTCGAGTTGCTCTTCGGTGGCGTAATGCCGGACCTGCCATTGCGAGATCATGGGCAGGCTGCGGAACATCAGCAGGACAAGGAAGAAATACGAGGCCAGGGCGGCCAGCGCAATGAACCATTCGGACACCGCCGCGAACGGAATATGGGCGTCTTCAAACACCGGCATCACGATCAGGTAGCGGTTGATCCAGAAACCGACGACGATAAGGCCGGACAGGACCAGCATGGCCGGCCAGGAACGCTTGAACCACGCGAATATACCGCAAAGCAGGGGAGCGAAGAACATGCAGCTCACCATGATCCAGAAGAACGGCTGGTAGTGCCCGTACATCTGCTTCCAGACCGGCTCGAACTCGTGCGGCAGGTTACCAAACCAGGATACGAAGAACTGCGCCCAGAACATGTACAGCCAGAGCAGGCAGAACGAGGTAATGAGGATACCCATCTGCTTGAGCCGGCCGCTGTCGAACGACTCTTTCAGGCCTTCGCAGCGCCACAGCACCGCGCTCATCAACAACACCGCGGCGGAGCCCGCAAGGTTGATGCCCTGGATGAAGTACATCGGGAACACGCTGCTGTGATAGTGCTCCACCAGCATCATCCCGAAATCCCAGGCAATAAAGGAGTTGGACACCACGTAGAAGAACAGGATGAAGAAGGACGAGAAATACAAACGGCGCTGCAGCGAAAACATGTCCACGCGGGCGCGCCAGGAAGCCAGCGCCCGCCAACAGGCCCGGCAAACCGGATTCCCGCTCTCGGCCCGCTCGTCGCTCACGTCCGGCAGCAGGCCCCAAAGGAAATACATCACCGACAGACCGTAAAAGGCCGCCAGCGCCACCAGGTTGCGCCACAGCAACAGGTCCTCGTTCAGCCACGGGCTCATATGCCCGTGGCTGCCGCCATGCAGCCAATAGAACAGTGATTCGCGGCCGCACGCGAATATCAGGGCAAAGCCGATAAAGGCGAACGGCAGGAAGGCAAGGGTCATTACCTCACCCAATCGATAGAAGACCCGGGCAAATTCGGCCTTGCACAAGCGCATGACGGCGGTAAAGCAAATGCCCGCCTGGCTCAGGCCCAGCACGAACATCCACATCACCACGGCGAAACCCCAGGGGAATTCGCCGTCCCCGCCCATGGTCAGAAGCAATACAAAGGCCGTAGCCGCCAGGCCGGCCAAGAAGCCCAGCGTCGCCAGGAAAGCCTTGCCGCCCATCGCGGCCTTGCCGCCTTGCGCGTTCATTCCGCTGCCGTCTCGCCGCCCGAATCGTTTTCGGCGGCATCCGCAACTTTCGCGGCTTCTTCAAGCAGGCCGGTCCGCAGATAGCGCACGATCCGCCAGCGGTCTTCCTGCGACATTGCAAAACGGTAGCCGGGCATCACCACTCCGCCGTGCGTGATCGTGTAGAAGAGCTGACCGTCCGGCTGGTTCTGCACGTAAGGCAAGGTCAAATCCATGGGCTGGGGGTTGTATTTCTGACCGACGCTGCCGTCGCCCGAACCGGACAAGCCATGGCAGACCTGGCAGTAGGTCTCGTACATCAGCGGCCCGCGATTTTCGTCCCCATCGTCTGCGGGTAGGGGGTCGCTGAGCCGCTCACCGGCGGTCAGCCGGGCGCGCACCAGTTCGGGAAGGTCCACCGGCCCGTCCAGTTCACCGCCGTCGCTGGGAACGGACTCGTCCGGCAGCTCCACCTCGGTCGCCTGGGCCTTCACGCTGGGCTGGTCCTTCATGTCGTCGTTCCAGGGCAGGGCCTGCAGGGCGCTGGGAGCGGCAAGGGCGGCGCAGAGGAGCATGGCGGCAAGACGGGGGGTTTGGAACCCTTCCGGTCGAATTCGAGGGCAGGATGCGCTGGTTCCCAGGGAGGATGCCCTCGTTCCCAGGGAGGATGCGCTGGTTCCCAGGGAGGATGCGCTGGTTCCCAGGGAGGATGCGCTGGTTCGCAGGGAGGATGTCCTCGTTCCCAGGGCGGGTGCGCTGGTTCCCAGGGGGGGTGCGCTCGTTCCCAGGAGGGGTGCGCTGGTTCGCAGCAGGGCGGCGAATCGGTTCATGCGGCGCCCTCCTTTTCGATGGACTCGGCGCCGGCGGCGCTTAAGATTTGCTCCGCCTGACCGCTATCGGGACCGGATACGGCAATGACGAAGCGGTCCACGTTGCTGGAGGACCGGTATACACGGTCTTTCCAGGCCGGGAATCGGCCTACCACGAAAAAACCCAGCAGAGTCGCGACCACACCCAGGAGGATGGTGCTCTCGTAGGTAATCAGAAGGTACGGGGGCAGCGTGATCACCGCCCGCCCGGCAGTCGGAAGAATAAACCTCGTTGCGGTCCAGACACACAGTGCAAAACCGCCTATCGCTCCGAATATCGTCCCCAGCAAGGTGAACACGCGCACCATGGATTTGCCCAGCCCCAGGGCCTCTTCGGCCCCATGCAGGGGTATCGGCGAGAACAGCTCGAAGCTGCCTACACCCTTCTCGCGCAGGGCCCGGGCGGCCTCAAGGGCGGTGTCTTCGTGCACGAACGAGGCCAGCAAAGTCATGAATGAGCCTCCCTCTTGCGCAGCGGAATCAGCGTTTCCTTGACCTCGTAGATGGACACGGCCGGGAAAATCTTAACGAACAAGAGGAACAGAGTCGTGAAGATCGCAAAAGAGCCGACGGTTATGGAAATCTCAACCAGGCTGGGGATATACACGCCGAACACGTCGGGAAGGAACTTGCGCGGCAGCGAACTGGCCACAATGATGAAACGCTCGGTAAGCATGCCGATGTTGATCAGGATCGAAACCACCAGCATCCTGTTCCAGTTGGTCCGCACCCGGCGTGAGAACAGCGCCAGGGGAACCAGCGCGCAGAACGTGATCATCTCCCAGTACAGCCAGGCGAACGGGCCATCCTTGATTTTGTAGAGGATCGCTTCGTATTCGTACGAAGTGCCGCTGTACCAGCCGGTGAACATCTCGCAGATGTTGATGTAGGTCCAGATCAGCGACAGGACCAATAGCAGCTTGGAAAGGTTGTCGATGTGGAGCTGCCCGATATAGCGGCCGAATCCCATGAACCGCCGGAGCATCCACATCACGGTCACGATGCCGGCCGTGCCGGAGTAGATCGCCCCGCACACGAAATACGGCGCGAATATCGTCTGGTGCAGGCCTGGAACCATGGACAGGGCGAAGTCCCAGGACACGATGGAGTGCACCGAAACCGCCAGCGGGATCACCAGCACGGCGAAGAAGGTGTAGGCCCAGCCCAGTGTGTGCCATTCATGGCCGGTCCCGCGCCAGCCGAAGCACAGGATCGCGTAGATGCGCCGCCGCAGGCCGGTGGAAGCGTCCCGCACCGCGGCGAAATCCGGCAGCGAACCCATGTAGATGAATACGCTGCTGGCGGTGAGATAGGTCATGATGGCCATCACGTCGAACATCAGCGGCGAGCGGAAGTTCGGCCACAGCTCCATCGGATTGGGGACCGGGAAGGTCCAGTGCACGAACCAGACCCTTCCTACATGCACCATGACAAACATGGCCGCCGTCATGAGCGAAAACAGCGTCATCGCCTCGGCGCTGCGGTAGATGGATTTGCGCCAATCCGACTGGGTAATGTGCAGCACGGCGGACAGCAGTGTTCCGGAATGGCTCAAGCCGATCCAGAAAATGAAGTTGGACAGATAGGTGCCCCACATGGCGTTGCGGTTCATGCCCGCGGCGCCCACGCCTACCATGATCTGGTACATCCAGGGAGCCATGAAGAACAGCAGCGCCGTGCCGGCGGATATACCCAGGGTTACCCAGTAGCGCCAGGTCGTGGTGGTCAGCGCCTTGATTACGTCATGGTTGACCTCCGCGTAACTCGGCTCTCCGTGATCGAACATTTGCTCGCGTGTTGCCAACATGGTCAGGCCACCGCTTTGCCGGCATCCGCATACCGGGGCTCGCCGGTTGAGGCATGTTCCACGGGCTCGCCGCCGTGCTCTTCCGCCCCGCCTGCGCCTTCGAGCGGCGCGCGCGCATTCTGCAAGTAGATGACGCTGGGCGCGGTATTCAGTTCCTTGAGCACCTCGTAAGCACGGGGATCCTGCATCTTGCGCGACACCGCGCTATCCGGGTCGTTACGGTCGCCGAACACGATCGCATCGGTGGGACAGGCCTGGGCGCAGGCGGGTTGAACCTCGCCATCGGCCACTTTCCGATCCTCGTCGCGGGCCAGGTCCTTGGCGCGATTGATGCGCTGCACGCAGAAAGTGCACTTTTCCATGACGCCCTTCTCACGCACGGTCACGTCGGGATTGAGCTGCTGCTCCAGCGGCTCGTCCCAGGTGTAGGTGAACCAGTTGAAGAAGCGCACCTCGTAGGGGCAGTACACCGCACAGGTGCGGGTGCCGATGCAGCGGTTGTAGACCTGCGCGTTAAGACCGTCCTGGTTGTGGTAAGTGGCAAACACCGGGCAGGCGATTTCACAGGGCGCCTCATCGCAGTGCTGGCACAGCATCGGGATGAAATTCAGCCGCACGTTGGGATAGTCACTGTCATCCCAGTAGCGCTCGATCCGTATCCATTTCATCTCGCGGCCCTGGCGCATGCGCTTCTCGCCCACGATCGGCAGGTTGTTTTCCGCCTGGCAGGCCACCACACAGGCCTCGCAGCCGGTGCAGCTGTCCAGGTCCACGGTCATCGTCCAGTGGTATTCGAATTGCTTGTAGTAGCCGGGGGTGCGGTACTCGCGCAGTTTGTCGGTGATCTTGCTCATGGCCTTATGCGGGTCCGAGGATTTGCCTGTTCAGGGTGCGACTCAAGCCGCTGGTCTTCGTCAAACGGACGCGCTTGCCGGTCTTGCGCAGCACAACTCGAGTGGCCGCCCAGGCCAGCGCCCCGGTTTTCCGGTCGCGTTCCGGCGCCAGCAGCGAAGCGGCGTTGGCTCCCCGCCCCTGGGCATAGCGTCCGTTGTCCTGGTGGCCGTGTCCCAGCGGCATTGCGATGACGTCCGGACGCACGCCCAGGTAGACGAACACCGGAACCGTCACCGAGCCGACCTGAGAGCTCAATTCGACCAGGTCGCCGTTCTTGAGGTCGAGTTCCTCGGCCGTGGCGGGGTTCAACTCCGCCCAACTGCCGTAGGCAACGCTGGTCAAGGGGTCCGGCAACTCCTGTATCCACGGCAGGTTGGCGCCTACGCCCTCGCGGAAGCCCTGGGTCTGGTAGGGATGCAGGATGAAAGGTTGTTCGGACTCGTTGCCGGCAAACTCTGCTTCGGGCGCTTTGGTGGGCGCCGGCACGTCGGTGGAGAATTGATCGGCCAATCCCTCCGTCAGTTCCGCGATCCACACGCCGTCCTGCTGCACCTGCCGGAACCCGGCGTCGAAGTCTCCGGAAAGACCCATTGAATTCCAGGCCTTGGCCCATTCTGCTCGGGTAAACGCTTGCGCGTCCTGGTAGGGCAATGCCTCGGCCAGCGCCCCGCCTGCGCGGCGCGCCAGTTCAAGAATGATGTCGGTAACCGAAAGCGTGTCGTACAGGCGCTTCTGCGCCGGCTGCTGCAAGGTAACCGATAGCTGGCCGGCTCCCGGAAAGGAAATGTCATCGTTCCAGGTTTCGAGGAATGTGTCGGTGGCCAGAATCCAGTCGGCGGCGGCGGCCGTGTCGCTGGGGAAACTATCCAGCGCCACCACCAGTTCGGCGCGCTCAAGCGCGCCGCGCAGGCCCAGGGAGCCAGGCAAGTCGTGGAGCGGGTCGACGCCGGCCACCAGCACCAGGGAAACGTCCCCATTGGCCGCGGCCGCAACGAAGGCCTCAATCTCATCGACGCTGGAGTATCGGGGCGCATGCGCCAGGTTCGGCCGCACGGTTTTTCCAGTCGTGCCGAGAACCCGGTTGAGAGCCGCCACGCAGGTCAGGGCCTCGGTGGCGTTCACACCGCCCGAAACCGCCCCGCCACCCAGGACCAGGGGCGCCTCGGCTGCTGCCATCCGCTCGGCAATCGCCTGCAGCCGCTGCACCGGAATATCCGCTGCCTGCGCCGCTTCGCCGAGACTCATGGCGTCGTTCAAATGGCCCCAGGACTCCAATGGCTCATCACCGTGGCCACGGCGCAGCAGCTCAGCAGCCAGGGCAAGCGCGAGGGCGCCCTCGGTTCCCGGCCGCGCCGGCAGCCATTGGTCGGCGTTTGCGCCGGTCAGCGACATGCGCGGTTCAATCTGGATGAGATAACCCCGACGGCCATCGCCACCCTGGCGAAATTCCCCGTAGGCCTTGGAATACGCGGTTGGCGAGCGCCAGGTACCGAGGAAGTCGGCGCCAAAGGAAACGACAAGGTCGGCCTGCGCGATATCGTAGTGCGGGAGCCCGCCAAAACCGTACATGGCTTTCGCCGCGGCCAGTTCGGTGGCAGGCGTATCCAGACCAAGCCTCAACACCCTGGCGTTCAGGGCGCCGGCGAAACGATCCAGCGCTTCCTCACCGGAACTCAGAGCGCCTCCGGTCAGCAGCCAGACACGCTTGCCCATCCCGGCTGTTTGCAAGGCGCCCAGCCGCGAGGCCAACTCTTCGAAGGCTTCGTCCCAGGAAGACTCGCTGAAACCGCCTTGCCCGTCCGTGTGCATGGGAGAACGTATCCGGTCGGGGTTGTACAAGGCATTAGGGCTGGCCTGCCCCAGGGCGCAGGTCCCACCGCGGCTTACCGGGTGGTTGGGGTTGCCCTCGATCTTCTTGACCTGTCCCTCGCGTACCCGCACCGAGATCCCACAGCCGGCCGGACACATGCGGCAAACGGTGTTGTACCAGGTGTCTATGCCCGGTGAGAAATCCTCCGGGGGAATATGGGTGGAGAGCAGTGTCTCCAGCGGCCGCTGATTTATTTCTCCGAGTAACAGGCCGGCGCCAACGCCGACACCGCCGGCGCCCACATACTTGAATATGTCCCTTCGGCTTACCATGACATCAATAGTGACAGGTGAGGCAGTCGCGGCCGTTGGCGACCTCTTCCTTGGTGTGGCAATCGATGCACCAGGGCATGCGCAGGTTCTCGTTCAGGTCCACGCGGCGGGTAACGCGGGCCATTTCCTCCACCGGCCCATGGCAGGTCTGGCACTCCACCTCGGCGCGAATGTGCGGCTTGTGGCGGAAATGGACAAAGTCCGGCGTGTCGTGCACCTTGACCCAGGGAATCCCTTTGCCCTGCTCCCAGTAGTCGAACAGCTTCTCGACATCAGGCTTGTTGCGGACCTCGCTCAGGCCCTTGTGGCAGCCCACGCAGGTCTCTACGCTGGGTACCCCGGCGGTCGCCGAGCGGTCGGCCCAGGAATGACAATACTGGCAGGGGATCTCGTTGTCACCGGCATGAATCTGGTGACTGAACTCGATCGGCTGGACCGGGGTGTAGTCGTTCAACCAGGCGCCGTGCGCCCAATGGCCGATGAAAGCGCCGAGAATCACCATCACGGCAATAATCAGCCCTTTGAACACCGGCCTGGCGGCCTCAAACACCGAGATTGACACGATCAACTCCAACCTTTGACGGCGCGGAATTATAGACGTTTCCGCGCCATCTGCCCACTTGCATTAGACAAATGGACCGAGGGTGCCCCCGCCCGCCCCGGGAACGAAGGCGTCGCCACCCGCCCTGGGAACGAAGGCGTCGCCACCCGCCCTGGGAACGAAGGCGTCGCCACCCGCCCTGGGAACGAGGGCTTCCAGCCCTCGACGAGGGCAGGATGCCCTCGTTCCCAGCGGGAACCGCGGTGAAAATCCCTAGATCACGACCAGCGGGTCGTCCATGATGGCCAGCGGTTCAAACCCATCCTTCGTAACCACAATCAGGTCCTCAAGGTGGGCGCCGCCCCAGCCGATTTCCAGGGAAGGCATGTCGATCGTCAGCGTCATGTTTTCCTGAAAGGTCAGATCATCCGAAACCATGAACGGCAGCCCGTCCCGATACGGCTGATCGGTATGCTGCAGCCCAACGGAATGCGGCGAGGCTCCGAATACCGCCTCGCTGAGCACTTTGTTGGCCTTTCGCATGGCTTCGCCTGCCTGCGCCCTAAGCTCTGAATACTTCAGACCCGGCCGTAGCGCATCCAGAGCCGCGCCGTAACCCGTTCGAAGAATGCCGACCCGATCCAGCACATCCTTGCGGGGTTCGCCGACGCACCAGGTGCGGCCGAAGTCGCCGTGATAGAAATTGATCTGGCTCACGGCGTCGACCATCATCGGACGCCCCGGCACAACCTCCCCCTCGGGAAAGCCGCCGATGGTGCCGACTGCAATCCAAATCGCTTTCGCTGCGCGTTTGGCTGCCTCCAGCAGGAATAGCTGGTCTATGTCCGCCTTGGTCATGCCAACTTCGATCTGCCGCAGCATCGCCATGCAAGCGTCCTGGTTGGCGCGCGCCGCGGCGCGCATGTGCGCGAGTTCCACCTCCGACTTGATCATGCGAATCTTGCGGAAGGTGTTATCGCCCGGCACGCAGGTAACCGCATCCTGTCCGAGAGTGCCGAGGATGTGGGCGATGCGCATGTCGTCGACCGCAACCCGGCCTTTCGCCAGCCCCGCTTCCTCAAGCGCGCGAACCAGCGCCCATTCCGGTGTGGCCGCCTTCCGGTTCTCAAAGCGGCGCTCCATCTCCACCCAGCCGCGCTCGATGTCGGTCAGGCTCTCCTCACGGATCGGCCGGAGGCTACCGCCATACGCTTGGGGGGTCTGATTCCAGGTATCCGGATCGCGGTATTGCTCCCATGCCACCGGCGCGCTGTACGGAATAATCTCGGGATACTCCCGCTCGGCGTTGGCGATGAACCACAAGTCAGTCGAAGCCACAACCAGGAAAGAAGGCTTGCCGGGATCCCGCGGCATTACCGCGAAACTGGGAATGGTGCGCAGCTTCTGCACCTCGTACGAAAAATAGTTGCCGAGGTAGAACACGTTGACGGGGTTGAGGGCCACAATTCCGTCTACGCCCTCTTTCTCCATCACTTCGTACGCGCGGGGCTTGTTGACCAGGCTACGTCCGTCGAAGTTGTCACCGGGAGACGGCCCTGGAGCGATCAAACCCCAGTTGGCGTAAGCGTGCCGGGCGCCGAGAGTGGCGCCGCCAAGCGCGATTGCAGCCCCGCCGGCAAGCCCGGCAAAGAAATCGCGGCGTTCAATGGTGTGGGTAATCGGTTTCGTCATGATGTGCCCCTTGTCACGATATCGGCAAGCCCCTCCGCCAACCGGTCCACCTGCGATTCCGTGTTGTAGTGGTGAGTTGAAGCGCGCACCGTGTTAAGACCGAAGTCGGTTTCGCGCACCCAAACCTGATGACGGCGCCACAAGGCATCGACGACCGCTTTCCGCTCGAATCCTTCCACCGTAAAACCGGTCAAACCGCAGCACAGTTGCGGATGGGCCGAGGTATGCACCTTCACCTGCGGGATTTCCTCAAGCCTGTCCCGCAGCCGCCCGGCAAGCCCCTTCACGGGAAGCATGCAGCCGGTGGGAAAGGTGATGTGGCTGACGCTGATTACCTTGGTGCGCGGAGTGATTGCATCCTCGAACAGGTTCAGGATGTCGGCCGGGTCCGAGGTCGGGATCGGGAACGGCAGCTCCTTGACCACGATGCCCTGCCGCTGCGCCTTGATCTTCCAGGGCTCCAATCCGCCGGGATGCTCGTGGAAGGAGCACAGCACCTCATCGCCTTTCTTGAGATCCAGGCCGTTGGCGATGAAGTTCATCCCTTCCGTGGTGTTGCGCGTCAGCGCGACCTCGCCGGGATCGGCATTGACGAATGCCGCCAGCTTGTCACGCAAGTCTTGCTGTCCCTTCAACTGCCGGGAATTCTCCCGGCCCGGATCGCTGGAAAGAGCGCGATAGCCGTCGACAACGGTGTAGTACACGGGTTTGGGCATCGGACCCAGGGTCCCGCTGTTCATATAGGCGAATTCGTCGGAGATCAGGAACTCGCGGCGCACTTGCGTCCAGAACTCGGCCTCGGACAAGCCTTCAGCCTGCGCATCCTGAATGGCGTTGATAGCAGTCCGCGCGTCGCCCAGGCGTGCGGAGCCCGCGAAAACAGCGCCAGCCGAACCGGCCGCGACCGCGCGCAGAAAGAGGCGGCGGGAAACCCCCGCAGCAGTTCCCGGCTCCGGCATCTCCTGGGCTCTATTGTCCGGCATGGGAACTCCCCTGTTTTCGCCGGTCGGCGAACGACTTGCGGACAGATCATAATAGACTACGCTGCCCACGCCGAGGCCGTTTACCGCCAACCCTGCAATCGCCTCTGAGCGCCGATTGGTTCCTTGGATACGCATTTGATTACCCGCCTGAAACGACTGGCATGGAACAACGAACTGGGGCGAGAGCCTTCCATCCTCCCCCTGGGAAAGAGGGCATCCTGCCCCCCTGGGAACGAGGGCATCCTGCCCTCGGCGGACAGTCACCGGGGGTGTCGAGGGCAGGATGCCCTCGTTCCCAGCGTGAATCAGAAGGCGTAGCGTGCGGTTACTCCGATCTGGCGCGGTCTTATCGTTCGCTCTCGCGTAACACGAAGTAGATTCGATCGATGAACTCGCTACGCCCCCGGCCGAGCGCGGCACGCTCGGACTCGCTGAACTCGCAGGCTTCCACCTTGCACAAAGCTTCGCTGTTCGTGCAAGCGCGGCGTCAGGAACCCGTAAGAACAACTCCGGCAAAACCCAGCATCACCCCGGCAAGCGCCAGGATCAATCCAGCCAGCACCCCGCCTTGAATCCATAACGCGCGGAACAGGTCGGCGCGCAAGCCTGCGATGTCGGCCTTGGTTTCGGCGCGCAGGGTTGCGGAGTCGCCTCGCAAGCTTGCAATGTCGGCCTTGGTGGCCATGTTCGTCTCAATCTGCGACTTGACGTACGCCAGGTCCTCGACCATCTGCATGTTCAAACTCGTCGCTTCGGTCACGATATCCACCACCGCCTCCGCCAGCGGGGTTGAGGCCCCCGCTTGCCCAAGCCTTCGCATCGCCGCGTGGGTGTCGAATGAAACCTGGTTCATTTCCGTCCTCCCTGAAGGTTCCCTGGACAGGCCACCCAGCCCGTCCTGTCAGGCCCACTTATAGGCCAAGCCAGTCTTGAGTGTCAAGGCGCAAACGCGGCAGCGTCAAGAACAGACATTCGTGGCCCCTGGCAGGCCAACCCGAAGCATGAAATGAACTCAATCCTGCTCCCACCCCCAGGTCGCAACCTGACTGCATGGACAGAAGCTCGAAGCGCCGGCCGGGAATGACGCTGCCTGGCTAGACGCCCCTGGGAACGAGGGCATCCTGCCCTGGGCGTACAGCCACCGGGTGTAACGAGGGCATCCTGCCCTCGTTCCCAGCGTGAATCGGAACACGTAGCTTGCGGTTGCTCCGATCTGGAGCGGTTTTACTGTTCGCCTTCGCGCAAGACGAAGTAGATTCGATCGATGAACTCGGCGCGGTCACGGTCGAGCGCCGCGCGCTCGGACTCGCTGAACTCGTAGGCTTCCACTGCGGCGGCGCTGATCCCGTCCTTGCCCAACGCCTCGATCGCTGCCAGCCGTTCCTTCACCGCCCACAGCTCTTGGGCCAGTCCCATAGTGATGGACACCAGCTCGTCCACGCCCTGCACGTTGAAGAAACGCGGCGTCTTGCCGCGCGTCAAGTCCCTAAGCCGTGTCTTCGGGGAATCCTTGGGCAAGGGTCCGGCCCTATTTCCAGGCGCCGAAACAATACCAGCGGATGGAGGGGGCTAGCCGTCCGGTGTTTTCATCCACCGTTACGCCCTTGCCGGACACGTAGTCCTTAAGTTCCGTCTCGCCGTTGCGAGCGAGGCTGGGAATGGTGAATTCCACGAAGGCGGATTCGTCGAATCCCGCCCCTGCGCAGCAATCGGCCGGGCGCATGTCCCGAAAAGCCTTGTAGTACGGCTCCTGGTTGTAGTAGCTGTCCCAATCAAAGTAAAAGCTCTCGTAAGGCTGAGTGCGGCAGTTCGGCGGCAGTTCCATGTGCAGCATCAGCCCACCCTTGCGCAACAGCCGGTGGGCCTCGCTGAACACGGAGCGTACGCCCTTGGGCGGTAATTCGTGCAGGAACATGGAAGACCACACGAGGTCGAAGCCTTCCTCGCCGTCAAAATCGCAACGGGTCGCGTCCATTTGCCGGAAGTGCACCCGCGAGCCCAGGGATTCCGCCCGCGCATGGGCGTAACGCAAAAGCGGCGCGGCCACGTCCACCGCATAGACCTCCGCATCCGGGTAGGTGCGCGCCCAAGGCAGCGTGTTGGACCCGATGGTGCAACCCATATCCAGGATGCGGCGCGGCCGAAAGTCCGGGAATTTGAGCGAAATGAACCGCGCGATGGAGCCGCCGATGTCGTCACGGCCGCTGCCGAACAGCCCCATGCTGTGCACAGCCGTCCCGTTGTCGTAAACAGCGCCGGCCGCCACATCGTCTTCGCCGTACTCGGTGTGATAGCAGCCCGGCATCAGGTGCACGTCGAAATCAGTCACGTACGGCGGCGTTTCCAGATCCGGATTGAGCCTCACGGTTCCCCCGCATCCGTTGCCGTTGGAGTCGGCAGCGCTAACCTTACGGTTCAGATCTTCGAGATTGCGCTCGACCGTGGGAATGACCGACCGCCATACCAGTTTCTGGCAATTCACCCGCATCGCCGAATAGAAGCGATAGGCACGCGCGCCGCGCATAGCCTTGTGAACCTGCACACCGTCCTCCGGCGGCGCGCCCTGTTCCCGCCTGATCGCCGGCTCCACCCGCCGGACATACTCGGAACGCATTTCACGCGCGAGATCTCCCAGAACGTGGCGGCGCATTTCGGACACGAATCGCTGCCGCGACAACTCGTCACGAGTCGGTTCGATTCTCAAACCATGGCGCACGTACTCGGTCATGGCGGCACTCCGGAGCAAGTTAAGATGAGCCCGCCATAGGATACTGTATTGCCGAGTACCCGATGTCGACGCGCCAGAGTATGACCACCCCCGCCAGACACGAGTCCTGGTTGCGAAGAAGGCAGGACAGGCTTGAGCTGGGTCGATAAAGTCGCGCGAATGCCTGTGGCCTTCTCGCAGGTACGAGAAGACGCCCTGCTGGACGAATCCGTGGTGGCCGATCTGGGCAAAGAGGTGGATGTCCTGATGGTTGCCTCGGGTGGTTGCACTGCCGCGCTTTTGGCTTCACTGCCTGAAGTCAGGCGACTTCATGTGGTTGATCCCAATCCGGCGCAATTGGCCCTGACCCGGCTCAAGCTCCGACTGCTCGCGGATTCGGATTCAGCTCAAAGGCTGGAGTTGCTGGGACACCGGAGACTTTCCGGGGAAGAAAGACGCTCCAGACTCATAAAGGCTTTTTCAGAATTGGGGCTATCTCATGAAGTGCTCGGACCCTTGCGTGAAGTGGCCGCATTGGGGCCCGATTACGTGGGACGCTACGAGGGAGTCTTTCGAGCGGTGCGCCGAGCCTTTTGCGGATATGCGCGGGAAGTTGATTCAGTGCTTCGCTTGACCGACGTCAAGGCGCAGACCCGCGCACTTGCGCCCGAAACTCGGCTGGGTGGAGTACTGGACGGAGCGTTGGAACAGGTAATGTCCTTGTCCAATCTGGTTCGATGTTTTGGTGAGGATGCGACAAACAATCGGCTACAGCCATTTCACCGCCACTTTGCCGACCGTATTCGTTGGGTTATGGGTCAGGGGCCGGCCGCCACCAACCCCTATCTTTGGCAGATGCTAAAGGGAAGCTACCCAAGAAACCACTTCGCACCGTGGTTAACTCGTCCGGCGCCGAAAACTCATCCCGTTACCATCGAGTCTTGCAGCTATATGGAGCAAGCGCTTCAATTGGAAACGGCTGCTTACGATTTCATTCATCTATCCAATATCCTCGATTGGCTGACTCCCGACGATGCAAAACGAACATTGGAATTGGCGGCGCAAGCCTTGCGGCCAAACGGAAGAGTGCTGATAAGGCAATTGAACTCCGTGCTGGACATTCGGCAAGAGGGCAGGATGTTTGAGTGGTTGGATCGTGCGTCGGATGAATTGCTGCGGCGCGACCGCAGTTTCTTCTACAGGGCGATACTCCTCGGCCGCAAGCGTTGAATATCCACGCCATAAGCGGCGAACCGCCGCCGGATCTGGTCGCGGCCTTGACCGAGTTCGAGAAGCAGTTCCAATACCCGCTGGGTCCGGGCAGTTTCTTTCGCATCAGCCATGGCCGGGACTATCCGAGGTTCTTTCGCGCAATGGGAACCAATGCGTGCTTTGTTGCAGAGCGCAATGGAAAGATCCTGGGTGTGATCAGCGCAGTCCGGCGAACGCTGAGCCTGCCCTCCGGCACTCGAAAGGAAGTGGCGTACGTCGGCGACATGAAGGTTCCCCCGGGCACGCTAAGCGGACGAGTGCTTTTGCGCTTGATCCTTGGCCTGCGAAGTTGGGCAGTCCCGTTTGCGGAAGCGGCTTATTCCGTGGTCATGGAAGGTACGCCGATGACGCCAACGCGCTATACCGGGCGCCTGGGTATCGAGCCGTTCACAAGGCTCGGTAGAGTAATGATTCTCAGCATTCCCACGCACGGCGCGGAAGTAAACCACGACGGCCTCTGGGATGGCGACGAGGAAACGGGCCGCAGATGCTATGCCAGCCTGAGCCGCAATTCCGCGAAATGCCTGGACGGAGATCCGAATATTCGGTCCATGGTGAAACCACGCTGGCTTGTGGCCCCTTCTTTGAAGGCGGCAGGATTACTGGAGGACACCCGGCTCGCAAAGCGCCTGATCGCAGAAGACGGCAGGGAAATGAATCGATCTCACCTCTCGTTCTGCGCCTGGGAAGGCCACGGGGAAGCGCTGACTCTTATCAGACAGGCATTATTTTGCTCTGCGGCCCATGGATTTGATGAAATGTTCCTGGCCGTCAATTATCGGGAAGCGAAGAAAATAGTCTCCGGCCTGGATTTTCCCGGAATCACCCAAGCGTATGCCAACGTTTACGGCTACGGCCTGAACGCCGGCTTGAACTGGAATCTGAACACCGCGGAGATATGAACCATGACACAAGAAAAGTGCGCGCCTAACATCATTGCATGCGCAGATAAGGTGTTGGACCGCTTCGGCATCCTGGGAAATCCGTATTTCAAAGCTTTGCAAGACGGCTCCATGTCTTTGGAAGCCTTTCGAAAGACGCAGGAACAGTTCTTTTTTGCCGTGACTTTTTTCCCGCGGCCGATGGCCGCGCTGCTGGCGCGGATCCCCGATCCGGGACAGCGCCTGGACATTCTTCATAACCTGGTCGAAGAGCACGGGGAGTTCGATGAGGCCGCCTTCCATCACACCACCTTCAAGAAATTTCTCGGTTCCATCGGAAGTGATCCCAATCGGCTCAACGATATGTTTCTCGCGCCACAGTTGCGAGCGTTCAATAGCGTACTGACGACTTCATGCCTTTTGGACGAGGTGGAGGTGGGCGTGGCCTGCATTGGAATAATCGAGTACGCCTTTGCGGGCATTTCATCGTTGATCGGCAAGGCCGTTGTCGCCAACGGCTGGATTGCGGCTGAGGACTTGGTTCATTACAAGCTGCACGCTGAAATTGACGAGCGTCACGCCGCGGAATTCTTCGCGATCATCGAACCGTTATGGTCGAACAAGCAAAAACGTTATTTCATTCTCCAGGGCTTGGAGTTGGGCGCCTACATCTTTGACCGCCTTTATCGAGACCTTCTTGCTTTGGCCCAAGCCAATCAGCCACAACGAACATGATCTCAAGAGGGGGCTCGTCCCGTTTTATGGGAACGGGCCGGCAAGCGGCCGACGATGAGCGCGCCCGATCCGGTTTAGACTAGTCCGCCGCCAGCCGGACCAAGCTAAGCAAAGAGGGGGAATTCGTGGCCGAGGAAATCATTGCGCCGAATGGATCGCCGCTGCGGGCCGCCGTTATAGGCTGCCGTGACATCGATAAATCAAGAGCCTTTTACGAGGAACGTATCGGCTTGTCGGTGCTGGCCGACGAAGAGCTGAGTGGTCCTGAGTTCCGGCGGTTCTGGAACCTGAATGGCGCAGCCTCCGCCCGCGCGGTTCTTCTCGGGCAGGGGGAGGAAGCCGTGGGCCAGGTGCTGCTGCTTGACTTTCACCTGCCGGAAGGGAGCGCCCGGCCCGTTGAGGTGCGCGACCGCAGCATTGTGCGCGCCTACGGTGTGTTCAATCTCAATTTCTACACCGCGGACATACACAGCGTCTTCAAGGGCCTCAAGAAAGACGGTTTTGTGCTCTGGTCCGAGCCGGTGCAGCATTTCTTCGGCGCCGAGGTGGGCGATCCGATTGAAGGCATCTTTGAAGGGCCGGACCGCGTGCCGATCAACCTGGTGGAGCTGGCCACCCGCGATCCGGCCACCCGCGTAGGCCAGATGCGCGCCTACGTTGAGGAGCGCGGTTATACGCCGGCCGGATTCACGCCCATCGTTACCAGCTCGCACGGCGTGGATTCCTGCGAACGGGCCATGGCCTGGTACGGCCAGGTGCTGAATATGGGACCGCTGATCGACGAGGTTCTGGGAACGCCGGAGTCCAACCGGCTCTTGAACCTTCCCCAAGACGCAAAGACCCGGGTTGTGTTTATGCAGGGCGCGCACATGTTCGGCAAGGTGGTCCTGTCGCAGCCGCTCAACTACGAATGTGCCTCGCTGATCGACCGGGCGAAGCCGCCGAATATCGGTTACCTCGCTCAGGCATTCGCGGTCAAAAATTTGGAAGACACACGGCTAAAGTGCGCGGATCTCAAGGTCGAGGTGGTTAGCGGTCCGCAGGAAGTCACATGGCCGGGCGCCGGCGCCGTTCCCGCCATGCTGGTTCGCGCGCCCGGCAGCGGCGCGTTGCAGGTCTTGCTGGAGGCGAGCGCATGAGCGTATATGGAATGACTTCGGTCACGGTGGGTGTCAGCAGCATCGATGAGTCGCTGGGCCTGTTCCGCGACGTCATGAATCTGCAAGTGGACAGCGACGCTGACGCGCCGCGCGCTCTGCTGGACGCCTGGGGCTTGCCGGCAAGCGTGTCAGCCCGGCTGGTCGAACTAGCCTGCCGCGGCTACCCGGCCGGCCACCTGCGGCTGGTCCAGTACACCCCGGCCGCAACCGAGGCCGTGCGCCTGGATCATGGCGCGGGCGCGGTCGATTCTTCCACCGACATCGGGCCCAAGGCGATCGACTTCTACGTGCCGCCGCCGATGAGCGCAGCCGTCGAGGCCATTACCGGCGCCGGCTACATCTTCCGTTCGGAGCCGATTCGCTACGAGGTCGGTGATGTCGAGAGCGAGGAATGCCTGTTCTCCGGCCCCGACGGCGTGCCCTCCCTGCTGATGATCGGCCATCGCCATCCGCCGGAGTCGATGCGCGCGCTGCCTCGGGATGTTCGTTTTTCTGAAATCGCCACCACATCGGTTGTGTGTTCCGATCCCAACGCCGCCCGTCGCCTGTACTGCGACGCGCTCGGCATGGAAGCGGGAACCGACGCCTGGGTACCCGATGAAAACCTGGGCCTGGCCCGCCGTCTTACAGGCGTCAAGGACGCCGCCGGTATGCATTTCCTGCTGGTTGCCGCACCGGGGGAACCCAGCGGCAAGCTACTCTTCGTGCACTTCAAGGGCGTGCCGGGCAAGCGCCTGACCGGGCGCATGCGCCCCGGAAAGCTTGGCGTCAATCTCTTCAGCTATACCGCAAGCGACCTGGACACCACTCTGGAGAAGGCGTGCAAGTCCGGCGCCACGCTGCTACGCGGCCCCTGCGAAGTTGGCGATCAGCGCGTCGCGTTGCTGCTCGGCGCCAACGAGGAACTCCTGGAGCTGACCCAGTAATACTGAAGCCCGGCGATTGAAGTAATCCAACATGACAGCCCCATAGGCCGTCTCGCGCGAATCAGCCGTCAGCTCTGAAAAAGGTCGGTGTGGGTTCCTGTTCGGCGGAGGATCAGGAGTTCGTCGGTGATCTCATAGATCAATATCCAGTCGCCGGCCAGATGAATATCCCAGGCATGCCGGAAAACTCCTGACAGCCTGTGTGGACGGGCGCCACGCGGCAGTGGCCCACCGCTGGCCAGAGCGTCCACCAGCACTTCAAGCTTTCCAATGTCCCAGCCTCGTTTCCTGATTCGTTTGTAGTCTTGGCGAAAGCGTTTGGCATACGCGATTTCCCTCATCGCGCCTTTCGCTTGCTATTCTTGGACTTGTCGAGAAAGGAAAGGGCCGTCCTGGCCGATGGAAATCGCTCCATACTGTCCACCGATTCCTCTAATGCCGCTATGGTTTCGGCATTCGGGATGCGCGCGTCGAACGGCAACCCTTTGCGCATGATCAGTTGACGCAAAGCCATGCGGACGTATTCCGTGGGCTTCAGCCCAAGCTCGGAAAGAACTGCCTCGGACTGCGCCTTCAGCTCCGGTTCCAGCCTGATCTGCATTTGTACGGTTCGGGCCATGAAGACACCTGTGCGCTAATCTGTGAGCACGTATTATCCCCCAATTGGTACCATTTGCACTACCTTTGGAAACTCGTGTGTTGTTGCCAAGCATCGCACGCAGGTTCTCGCGGCGCTGGCAGGTCCGGTGTTTCGCGCGAATTCCGGGATCAATAGGCTCACAATGAAGTCAGCGGGTGGCGCTGCCAGCCGGCGCCAACGAGGAACTCCTGGAGCTGACCGGCTGAGCCCGCTAGAAACTCTTGCGTACTCTCAGCATGAGGTGAGGCGCCTGCTCGGTCTTGCGGATTTCTATCGCTGAAATCTCACCCTCGGAACGGCCGGCCGCGTAGATGTCCCGTATTCGCGTGCGGCGCGCGGTTATCAGATTTTCGATCGCAACGCGCAGGGTGAGATCGTTGCGAAACGTTCGGTCCCACCAGACGTTCAGGGGAAACGGGAATTCCCGCTCACGCCGCTCCTCCGAAATCCGGTAGGCGCGCTCCTTGAAGCCCAGGAACCCATCGAACCCCAGGACCGAATTCCATTCGGGCAATTCCCAGGTGAAACCGACAAAGCCCAACAGTGAATCGCGACCCGTTCTTACCCTGGTGGCGCCGGTAAAAGGATCGGCTATCTCTGAATCGAAGTGAACGACTCTCCCCCTGAGTGTGGCTCCGGCCCACCCCAGACGATCCAGGGGCAAATTAAAATCCAGTATCCACTTGTCACGCGTCGCCTTGCCTGCATTTCCCAGAGCATCGAAGCCGGATCCGACAGGAATGTAGTCGAGCGCATTCTTCAGTCTGCCATGCGTGTAGGTCACTATGGCCGATCCATCGCTCCAGAATCTGCGTTCCAGCTGCAACTCATATTGTTGAAATTCTTCCGGCTCCAGACCGGCATTGCCGGCGGAAAAAATACCGGACTCAAGCGATGGCGACGCCGCGAACGAATTGAAATCCAGTTGTCCCACGACTTTCTCGAAGCGAAACCGCACGTCCGTTACGCCATCAACGGCCCAGGTCGCCGTGAGCCGCGGCTTGGCGTAATCGAATTCCTTGGTGAGATTTGCGTCACCGCTCTGCTTCAAGGTCGATTTCTCGAACTCCACGCCGGCCTCGAATGACAAGTTCGAACTGAAACGGGCGATGGCCTTGGCGAAACCCTGATAGCGGTTCTCCTCCACCTTGATACTGTCATTGGGCAGGCCGAGGCGGGCGCCGCCTACACTGAGCTCAACAAAGCTGTCGAGCTGGTTGAAGGCGACTTCGGCGCCGAGTTCCAGGCTCAGTGGAGTGGACAGGTCCCAGTGAAAAGTTGCGCGTGCTGCCGTCTCCGACCAATCGAACTCGTCGTCAGCCAGAGTCTGCAAGTCCCGAACCTGCAGCGATGCGTCACCGCCCTGCGACTCGATCCGGTGCAGCAATTTGGCGTTCAGACGCCGATTCGGGGCCAGATTGAAGCTCATGTCCGAGCCGATCTCAAATACGTCACTCTGTCGCACGATATCGACGACTTCGTCGTGCGACTCACCTTCTGAAGTCTCGTAATCACCAACCTGGTCGAGAACCAACTCGGTGTTTTTTGCCGTTAGATTCAGCCCGATATCGAAGCGGCCCCATGTGTAGCTGCCGTTGGCAGTGGCCTGCAAGCTCTCCTGCCAGTCGTCACGGTCGAACCAACCACTGCGCGACGATTCGGAGTCCGCAGCGGTACGGGTGTAAGGTCCCTCCCCCGCGCCGTACATGAATTGCTCGCTCTTGTATACCAATCCCGCATCCAGGTTCAGCCGACCCGAACTCCTTGTGTATTCGACTCGCGCGGAACCACCCGGATCACGGTCATTGTCCGAGTACTTCCTCAAGGCGGCTTCCGTTACTACCGTCGCCGCGCCACCTACCTTGCGAACGATGTTCAGGACGACCTGGCGTCCCATCATGTCGAAGTTCGCAGCCTCAGCACGAATCAGTTCGACGCGTTCGATGACGGCAAACGGAATACTCGAGAGCACTTCCCCAAGCGAATTGGCTTTAACCGTCGGCCAACGACCGTCAATCAGCACGTTACCGGCGGCACTCTCAAGACCGCGCATCCTGTTATTCCCGCGGTCAAAGGCGAATCCTGGCGTTCGGTTAACGACGTCCCGTGCGCTTACTGGTTCGCCATCCGCGAAAAAGGAGGCCGGAAAAACCGTGATGCCGGCGCTGTCGGGCGGCGTCGATTGCTCTTGGGCGAAACACGCAGAGGCGAGCGCCAGTAGCGCAACCAGAACTCCTAGTTTTCTCGCCAACGGGTACACCGCCCATTCCACACGACAACCATTCAGGGTAGCAAACAATGCGTCTTTCCGGTGGGTTAGCTGCTCTTATCTGAACGCCCGACTGCCTGATAAGATGCAATCGCCCGCATTTTCTGCAGCGACAATCCGAGAACTCGGGAACATTTTTGAATGAGGCAACACGTCTTCTCATCCTGGTTGTCGCGCTACACGCATTTCGAAATTGCCGGGACAGGGGTAACAAAAAACATGGCAAGCGGAAAGACTATACGGCGGGATCGCCGGAGGCTGTTGCAAGGACTACTGGCGGCGCGGGTGGCTCTTGCCTGGGCCGGGCCGGCGGCAATACGAGCCCGAGCCGATTCGGCAACTGCAACTGTCCGGCATCCCTGCATCCGGCGGCGATACGTGGACGGGCGCTTCGGCCAGATACACTTGTATATCGCTCAAGCTGTCGACGGATCAGCGGCAAATACACCCTTGATGTGCTTTCATCCGACTGCGGTGTCGGGCGACTTCTATCGCGATTTCATGCTTGAAATGAGCAAGGACCGGCATCGACCAAGCCGATTGCAATGACGAGAACAAACTCGGGCGTGGCAAGAAGATGCAGGATCGGCTGTCAATGCTCGTCGCCATCCTTTAAGGGCTGGACTTCAGCACAAACCGCGCCGGCGGCGACGATCTCTTGGGCGACGCCTACGAGTACCTGATGCGCAACTTCGCGACCGAGTCCGGCAAGAGCAAGCGGCAGTTCTATACGCTGGCCGAACTCAGCGAAGACGCGGTGCGCCTGGCGGTGGTGTCAAGGCTGCCGTGGATTCGCAGGCGGCAAGCGCGAATGCTGAAACAGCGACGCCAGTCAGAGCGGGAGTTCGTGTCGGGCGAAACACACTACTTTGAAGGCAGGCCCTATCGGCTGGACGTGATCGAAGTCGGCCGCCGATCGGGTGTGCGGCTGCCCAACCGCGGATTCATCGAGTTCCGCGTACCGCAGAGCGCCAGCCGGAGCGCGCGGGAAGCCGCAATGCATCGCTGGTACCGGCGCAAGCTCCAGGCCCGGTTGCCGAAGCTGCGCGAGGAGTGGGAGCCGAAGGTGGGGGTTCGGCTGCGCGAGTTGCGCATCAAGCGGATGAAAACGCTATGGCGCTTGCCCGCCGGTAACGCCAGCAACTGAACTCTATGCGGCTGCGCCTGGCCCCAAGAGCCTTCCGGGCATGATGGAGGAAATTGAGGGCCGCACTGTCATCGCCCGATGCCCAGTAAGCAATCGCCATGCATTGGAGGTAGTTAAGGTTCTTATCCTTATTGCGATCCAAGTAATCAAGCGTCACAACGCATCCAAATATATCTGCATCCACCGCTTCATCTTCACCCCACTTCGCCATACCGTAGTTGAACGCATTGGCAATCTCCAAGTCCTCCATATTTTGACCTTTTTCCCGAAACACCTTTGCGGCCTCCGCGAATCGGCCGCACCCAATATAAGATAGGCCAAGCTTGCGCTTGGCTTCATTGCGTCTGGCCACTGACAGTTCGCTAGTCTCCAGAATGTCCTCCCACAAAGCCACAGCAATGCCTATTTCCTTCGTAGTGCGATCAAGAGGCTCGGCAATCCAGAATCTATCTTCGAGATTGAGCGATTGGACGGCGGCCGACGCGGCAATGTCCTCCGGGACACCAACATCGAGCATTGCCAGCCGTCCAATGGCTTCCCTTACAACTGGCGGGTCGGCATTGTCGTAATCCAGCACACGCCGCAGGTCCTCCTTAGCGCCATCCCTGTCCTCTTGGTTCATGCGAAACCGCGAACGTCGAAGGTAAACATCGGGGCCGTCATATCCCGCCGCAATCGCTTGATCGATCAGGGCAGCCGCCAACTCTGGTTGACTTTCGGCATCCCTAACCTCGGCAAGGGAAAACAAAACTTCCCCATCTTTAGGATGTGCCTCTTCGATCTTCTCTAGCATTTGCTCCCGTGCTTGGGGGGAATCACTGCGCATGGATCGGAGTCGTCCGCGGTAGCGAGAACGCTGAATGTATTCGAGCGCGCCATCGCGATCTTTCGGGTTGCGCGCGGAGATCTCCCGGACAATGTTCTTGTACTCTTTCGCGAGCCGACTTCTCGGACGATCCTTTGAGAAGACAACCTGATTCAAGAGAGAAAGACTGTCGTACCTGTGCACAATCATAAGTTGCCTGCTAAATCTCAGTTGATCCCGAAAAGCTCTGATTTGGTGTTCCAGTATGCGATCCTCGTCATCCAGGTCCGGCACGTTCGACATCACAAAGTGAAGATCGATGGCTTTGTTGCGAGGCTCCTTCTCCTCGGCTCGTATGTCGCTCACCACTTCGGTAAGTCCACGCAGATTTTGCTCGTTCGGGAAAAAGAATACGGCGACGGAGTCGGGAAGATGGCGCGTGCAGATGCCGCTGGTATCCGTGTGTCCGGTGCGGGAATCGATCAGCACGTAGTCGGGCTTCACAACCTGGTTCCATTGCTCTTTGAGATCTTCAAATAGCAGAAAGCCATCATGCCTTTCGTATAGTTCGCCCCAATCCAGTTGCTTGAAATTGGCAGAGTATGTTTCGGCCTTGCCCGACGGCATGATCCACAGCCCACCGCCCTTCTCGCCTATGGGATCACACTGGCCGATAAAGCCCGAGGCATCTGGGGCGCTGCCGGACTCCAGATATTGCATCACAAAGTCTATGACCCCGGAAACCTCCTCTTGCGGCCGCAGCACGTCGAAGGTATCCAGGCCCGGCGCTTCAACGTCGAAGTCCACGACAAGTACGCGGCGACCGCGGAGCGCGAGTGACACCGCTACGTTGACCAGGGCCATCGTGCGGCCCACGCCTCCCTTGAAGGAATAGAAGGTCGCGATGTACATCCGCTCATGCAGCCTTGCGCAAGCAAAAGGCTTGCTGTTGTTGCCTGACAGCATCCAGCTCCACCAGATGCGGAAATGGATTGGCGGTTGGCTCCGCGTCGGTTACAGAAGAAACACTGCCAACAACGAGCCGCTCAAGTTCTTCCATGGTGTGAGGAATCGCCAGTAGACGAAGGTAGCGGTCGTTCGCGTGCGTCTGAATGTTGATGCCATTTTCCCAGCGGTTCAGGGATGCCTCACCAAGCCCTGTGACTTCCGCAAATCTTGCTCTGGTCATGCCGTGACCCTTCCTGATCTGACGTATATCTTCCGGAGGCAGAACCCCAAAATGCCGGCATACCGCTTCGTGCTGCAGGCGCTCGCCAACCTCATCCAGCCATTCGAACTCACAGTGCGCGCAGGATCGCACCGGCACTTTCGCCGTCAGCTCCACAGCCGACTTTCCAGCCCCGTATTTGAACGTATGCTGAACCCAAGAGGTCGTGGCCGTAGCTTTGCCGCACATCACACACGAAAACTCCAGTTGTACTTCCACCAGCCGAGGCATTTCATTTTTCTTGTTCATCTATCAACTCCTTCAGTCCACGCGGGTGGAATAATGAAAGCTACGTCCGATTATCTTTCCGGACTGCAATTGCAGCTTTACGTAAAGCCGCGGCTGACCGGGCTCGATGTCAATTTTCATCACGTAACCTTTGGCTCCGGGTGGTTTTCTCAATTCCACAATCTCAACGGGATGTTCCGCCTCAAGCCTGGTGGCAATGAACTCCCACGCCCCCGCCTTCGAGGAGGGCGGAACGCCCTCCCTCCAGATTAGGCCATTTCCTCGCGCAGCCCCTTGAAGAGACCGACGCACATGCACAGCAACACCACGGTGAAGGGCAGGCCCACCGAAAAGGTCAGTGCCTGCAGCGACGCCATGCCGCCGCCAAGCATCAGCGCAATCGCGGTCATGCCGGCGCCCAGGCAATCCACCAGGCCCAGTAGAAAGTCGTCCAGTCATGCAGAAAAGCCAGGTCTTCGCGGCCGATCCAGTGGCTCAATACCGGCAGGTAGTAGAGGTAATCGACGGGCGCTTTGGCTATCGCCCCGAGAATGGCCAGCGTCGGCCCCGCGGTCAGAACGAACAGCCACAGCAGGCCCGCGAGCCCGAACAGGGTGGCCAGTACCGCGACGATGTCCACCACGTGACCAAAGGGGCCCCACACCGACTTGCCGATCAGCGGGTAGAACGCTGAACGCAACGTGAGAGGCATGCCGCGATTGAAACAGAAGAAAGCCAGCGACAAGCCGGCCACCGCGTAGATCGCCCATGCGTGCAGGCCCCAATGCATAATCGCGGCGGACATGCCCACGGCGCGGGCGGCGTCGGTGTCGGCGGGGTCGATGCCAGCGCGTCCTTCAGCGGATCGAGCCAGGGCTCGTAGTTGCGCCAGTAGTCCAGCCCCGACTTGAATATCGGCTGGCGAACCTGTTCGGAACGGCCGGACGCAACAACCGCATCCCCCGGAGGGGATGCAGTCTCAGTTCCTGTTGCCGGCCCCGGGTCGGTCAGAAGTTCACGCTCGCGCGCAGGCCGAATGTCCTGGGTTGCGCGTAGGTTACGTTCTGCCTGTCGAATATGAAAGAGCGCGACACCTCGGCACGTTCATCGGTCAGGTTGTTGCCGTAAAACGTCACTGCCCAGCGATCGCTGGCCACGCCCGCCGTCACGCCGAGCATTGTCCAGCCTTCGACCAGGTCGCGGTTGATGGTGATGATGTCGCTGTACGAATCCGCAGACCAGGTAATCATGGGCATGATGTGCGCCGTCCACCCGTTGGCCTGCAGTCTCCACTCATACCGCGCCCGCAGGTTGCCCTGGGAACCTGGAGCGAACGCAAGGTCGTCCCCGACACGCACGTCGTTGGTCGGGGTGATCTTTCGCGTGATCTCCGAGTTGAGGAACGACACGGCGCCGGCGATCGTGAGCCCGTCGGCCCAGGGCGGCAGCCAGGTGAAGTCCGCCTCCAGGCCGCTCACCTCGGCGTCGGCCGCGTTATCCGAGAAGAACAGGTTGACGATGCTGGTATCGAAGATCGTGGTCTGCAGGTTTTTGATATCGATGCGGAACAGCGCCGCGTTCAACCGGAAGGCGTTGCCGAAATCGGCCTTCATGCCCACCTCGAAATTGACGACCTCGTCGGTTCCCAGCACGTTGGGCACTACGAAACCGCTGCCGTCGGCGCTCGGCGCACCGCCCGGCCGATTCAGCAGGCCGGGCCGGAAGCCCTCAGAGAACGTAAAGTAATAGAGTTGCGCAGGAGCCGGCCGCCAGCCGAGCGTCGCCTTGAAAATCGTGCCGTCGGCCACGGCCTTGTCGGGCGCGTCATTCGGGTTGTCCGGCCCGAACTTCTGCGAAATGTTGGTGCCGAAACGCTGCCCGTCGGTTCTCCCCGGGCCGGCAGAATTGCCGAACGATGAATTCGCGCTGCCCTCGAGATCAACCTCTATTTCGTAGTTGCGGGCGCCGAGTGTCAGCGCGAACTGCTCGTTCAGGTCGAAACCGAGCTCGGCAAAGACGCCGAACTGATTGTCCGTGCGCCTGATGTCGTTGCGGAAGATAACGTCCTCCGGAAACGGTCCCGCGTAGGTGTAATAACCGGGGCCGGCGCCGAAGGCAGATCCGGCGGGGTTACCCGGGGCCGCCTCCGGGTTGGTCAGCGGGTAGTTCGGTACGAATCCCGGGACCCCCGAAAATCCGACGGCATGGACGGAACCGGGATAGGTGAAATCATTGAGCTCAAGGAGTTCCAGTTCGCTGGAGAATACACCGCCCTGCAGCCGCCAGCGCCTCGACTGGTCGGTGGCGAACCGGATCTCGTGGGTCTTGACGTCGAGTTTGTTGCTGCTGTCCACGTACATCAGGGGCGTATGGCACCTGCCGGACCCAGGAACCGTTGTGCTCGCGTAATAAACGTTGTAGTAATCGCAGATGTAGTACGGCAGGTACTGGCCCACGAACAGGTAGTCGGTGTAGTCGACGATCTGGTCCGACTCCCGATCCGTGAACGCACCGGTGTAGATGACCTCAAGCTGATCGAACATGGCCCGCAGCGTCCACGCCGTGTTGTCGAACGTGTCGAAGATGCCTTCGTCCACGAAGCGGGTGATTTCGAGGTCGCCGACCTCGGGATCCGCGAAGAACACGCCGTCCGCCTCGGTTTCCTGCGTCGTGCGGGCGAGAAGCAGCGACCAGTTATCGTTGATGTCCCAATGGCCCGAGAACCGCGCTCCCGTGTACTTGACATCGTTGATATTTTCGTCCGCGATGTTGCTGTTGTCTTCCGAAATGAACTCTATGCCGGAGAGATCGGCTCCCGCACGGAATCCGGCGCGGAAACTGGCGACGGGCACGCCGTTCGTGCGAACCGTGCCCTCGGGCCTCCACCGTGCGCTCCCGCTTGCGTCCCTTGTGCCGGCGACATTGTCTATCCACCCGCCCTTGCTGTCGGAGTACACGACGCCGCGCAGGCCGAGATTTTCACTCAAGGGCATATTCAGCATAAGTTCGACGTTTCCACCGCCATCGCCGCCGCTGATCGTGTTCGCGCCGAGCTTCAGCGAGCCGTAGAACCCGGTCAGATCCGGCTTGTTCGTGATCAGGCGGACATTGCCGGCCTGGGAACTGGCGCCGAACAATGTGCCCTGGGGACCCGAGAGCACTTCGATGCGCGCGAGATCGGCCGCGTACACGTCGAGATTGCGGCCCGGGTGCGCCAAAGGCTGCTCGTCCAGGTAAAAGGCGACGTTGGGTGCGAGGCCGGCCACGCCGGCCACCGTCAGGTTCGGCGTGGTCGATGCGACTCCGCGAATATAGATGGTGTTTTGACCCGGTCCGCTGCCGCCGGCGGTCACGCTTGGCAAATGCAGCACGTAATCCGAGAAATTGGTGACTCCGAGTTCAGTGATCTCGCGGGAGTCCAGGGCGGTCACCGCCAGAGGAACATCCTGTAGCGATTCCTGAACGCGCCTCGCGGTAACCACAATCTCATCGAGCACCCGCCCGCCGACATCCTCCTGCGCCGCGACCGGCGCGCCAGCCAGCGCAGCCGCGACGGCGACGGATAGCACGGTATGTTTCGGTTGCAAATGAACAGGCATAGCGTCAACTCCCCTGGCGGCTCAATCTTGACCCCCGACACCTATCATAACCAATCGTTGCGCCGCCCGTTTCCCAGGAGTGCAGGAGGGCCTCCCGGCCAGGGCGTTTTCCAGTGTTGATGAGCTACTGTTGGCTGCAAGCCAGCCTCGCGTTTCCGCTATCGGCGCACCGTGTCGTCATTGAGCACGGCGATTTCCAGGTTCGTGAATACGACACCTGCGCGGTGGCGGAAACGGTGGTCTCACCACCTTTTGATTCCGCCAGTCGGCTCGGCTTCGGCCGACTGGTGCGATACATTTCCGGCGACAACGAGGGCCAGCCTGATGTGCGTTGTTGCGGCGGCATCCGTTGCGCTCGGGGGGCGCCCATGCCAAAGTCAAATCGGGCCTATTGGAAGAGACAAATCAGCCGGTCATCGCCCCATGGCTGCCCGGGAGAGAAGAATCGGGAACTCGGACCGCACGCGGGCGTCGATTTCGTCGCTGACGTGGCGCGGCGCGTGATGAGCGAGAATTTCCCGTTTCTTTTCGACGGCCCGATGCAGCAGCACCGGCTTGCCTTGTTCCTCCCAGACGTTCGGGCTGGTGCGGTCGCTGAAGTCCGGATAAATGTACTCGCTTTGCATCACCTGCAAGGTGCTCCCCGAACCCAGGTAATGTCCTTCGCCACTGGCGCAGATCTGTTCGATCTCGGCAAAGCTTAGCGTTTCGGAGTTGACTTCGATCCCCCGGGTAACGCGCCCGACGGCGCCCAGGATGTCGTTGTCCAGCAGCAGGCTCTCCGGGCATGTGCTCAACAGACTGGCGTACATGCCGGCGGATTCATAAACGATGTTCGCCCCGGACAAGGCAGCAGACAGCACCGTTGCAGCACGTTCCGCGCCAGCCTGAAAGTCCGGAAACTTGGCGTCGCTCATGCCGCAGGCGGTGCCGAAGGGAAGGTTGAAATGGTTGCCGAGCTGGGCGCAGGCGGCGGACAGCAGGCCCTGCTCCGGGGAGCCGCCGCTCATCGCCCCGGTACGCAGATCCGAAACAAACGGCCAGGCGCCGAGAATCGCCGGTGCGCCGGGCTTGATCGCGTTGACATAGACCAGCCCGCCGAGGCACTCCGCCCAGGCTTGGGAAACCGCCCCGGCCAGATAGGCGGGGGTCGTCGCGCCGGCCTGGCCCGCCGATAACAGCAGCACCGGCATGCCGCCCTGCACTGCTACCCGCAGGCACTCGAGGGCATCGGTGGCGAACTTCATCGGCGGGACCACAAAGCAGTTGGACTGGCTGACGAAGGGACGCGCCCGCCACTCGGCCTCGCCGCCGGCGATGAGATGCAGCATCTCAAGGCTCTTCTCTACGTGCTGGGATACCGTCCAGCTGGAACCGACGTGCTTGCTGGTGCCCATCACCGCGCAGTAGAGGGTATTGATGTCCATCGCATAGTTGTCGGGAATGTCCCGAGGGACGCAGGTGCGCTGAAACATGTGAATGTGCTCGCAGGTGTCGGCGATACGCGCCATGTCGTACAGGTCTTGCGCCTTGGAATGCCGATAGAGTCCTTGCTCCGTGTCAGCGACCATGACCGCGGCGCCGGCGGTGGAGAAGTGCACTCTGGCGCCGCTCAAATCCAGGTCTCTGTGCGAATCCTGACCGTGCAGCACCAGATTCCGCCGAGCTTGCTGCAGGGTCCGCTCGATCAGACTTCCCGGCATGCGCAAACGCCCGTCCTCGCCGAGCACGGCGCCGGCCGCCGTGCAGGTTTCGATGCAGTGAGGGGTGGCGTCCGCGAATCCCACTTGGTCGAGAATCTTCAAGGCATTGTCCGCGATGGCCGCAACGCCGGCAGCGGACAAGGGCCGGTATTGGCCGCCGGTATGCCCCGGCCGAACCGGTTTGATCGCTTCGGCAAGGGGCGCTGCGCGCTCGGCCATTCGGGCTCTTCTACCACCTGATCGTCGAGGCATGGCCGCTCTCCCTGACATGCGAGTTGAAAGACGCTGACAGCATAGCTCTTTCCATAGGGTCAGCCCCTACGGCGGCGGTCCCGCCGGTTCCCTCGGGCTCCCGCCGGCGCACCGGGATCGCGGTACTTGCCGATCCAGCGCGCGCAATCGGGATCCTTGCCCATCATGACATCGGCGCCGAGGACCGCCTGCATGACCTCGCCGTGCAGCGGGTTGGTGATCGCGGAAGTCATGCCGGCTCCGATCGCCATGGTGAGAAATGCGCTGTTGATACCGTTTCGATTTGGCAGGCCGAAACTCACATTGGACGCACCGCAGGTGGTATTGACCTTTAGTTCCCTGCGCAATCGGCTGACCAGGTGCATGACCTGCCGGCCGGCGGAGTTGATCGCGCCGATCGGCATAACCAACGGATCGACCACAACGTCGCTGCGGGAAATGCCGTGGTCCTGTGCTCGTTCGACGATCTTCCTGGCCACTTCAAAGCGCACGTCCGGATCCTCGGAGATGCCGGTTTCGTCGTTGGAAATGGCCACCACCGCGGCGCCGTGCCGGGCTACCAGCGGCAGCACCGTTTCCAGCCTGTCCTCTTCGCCCGTGACCGAGTTGACCAGCGCCTTGCCGCGATAGGCTGCCAGGCCGGATTCCAGCGCAGCGACGATGGAGGAATCGATGCACAGGGGGACATCGGTTACCGACTGCACCAGCTTGATGGCCTCGGCCAGAATGGCGGGTTCGTCCGCCAGCGGGATTCCGGCGTTCACGTCCAGCATGTGGGCGCCGGCCTCAACCTGGGCGACCGCGTCCGCGGCCACGCGGTGGTAGTCTCCCGCCTTCATTTCCGCCGCGAGGATCTTGCGCCCGGTGGGATTGATGCGCTCGCCTATGATCACAAAGGGCCGATCGAAACCGATCGCCACCTCCCGGCGATGGGAAGCGATTACCGTGTCCGTCATGCCTCGGCTACCAACAGACGCATCCGGTACATCCCTTCAATCCTCCGTCAAACCGTGATTGCGGACGAGCGCCAACAGGCGTTCGTCCGAGTAGCGCGTTTCGATCCGGGCCGCAAGCCGGCCGGCGACCACCTGCAAATCCGCCGCCGCATCATCCGCCCCAGGCTTGATCGGCTCCCGCGCCCATTCATTGATGTAGGCATCGGCGCTACGCTTCTTCGCCCGCATGGCGGCGCGATCGATGGCGTTCTGAAAGCGCCCGCTCAAACGCGCCCTTGCGCGCTTTCTGCCCTGCCTGACGATAACCTGTGAGGGAATATCACGCCACCTCACCAGGATCGCGTCCATGGCGTCAGCCTGCGGCCGTCCGGGCGACACGGTCTTGCAAAGCGCCGTAGCCGGTGTGAAGGTGGGCAAATTCAAGGCCCAGGCGGGCCGCGGCCGCCCGGGCCGCGGCGAGCAGTTCCGCGTTGGGGGTCTGGGACAGATAGACCAGGCGCCGGTAGTTGCCGAAGAAGGCCTCAGATAGTTCAGGATGGCGGTCCAGTTGCAGCGTCTGCACGACCAGCCGGTCAAAGAAGCGCACCAGGAAATCGGTGAGGTAGAACGTGCCCGGCTCTTCATCGGCCAGGCGTTGGAAGACCTCGGGGCTGGCGAACAACTCATAGCAGTGCAGGCCCGGCAGGCGTTCCACACCGGGGTAGTCCTCCAGCACCCGGTCGATCTCGCCATAGCTGCCGCAATCCGCATAGCCGATGAAGATGCGGTGGTACTGCCCGCTCGCGCGCTTGATCTCGGCGCGCAGCCGGGGCGCGATCTGCTCCGGGCGAATGTGCAATTGCGGATCCAGGCAACGGATGCGAAGGTGGTTCCAGCCGTTGGCGTGCCGAATCGCGTGCAGCTCCCGGCCGAGAGCGCCGCACGCGATCACCAGCACCGGATCCCGTTTCATCGGCAGTTGCGCCTCGCCCGCGTCCCCTCGGCGGGCCCCTATCCCGTCCGCAGAGTCCCGTGTCATCTGTCGTTGTGCCTCTTGCGCATCAGGAGGGCGGCGGTGTCCACCGCGGTGGCGGCATCGCGGCAATAGGCGTCCGCGCCCACCGCCATGCCGAATTCCTCGTTCAGGGGCGCGCCGCCGACCAGCACAATGTAGTCCTCGCGGATGGATTGGGCCACCAGTTCGTCGATGACCACCTTCATGTAGGGCATGGTGGTGGTCAGCAGGGCCGACATGCCGAGAATGTCCGGGCGGTGTTTGTGCAGCGCTTCCAGGTAGCTTTCAACGCTGTTGTTGATGCCGATATCGACCACCTCATAACCGGCGCCCTCCATCATCATTCCCACCAGGTTCTTGCCGATGTCGTGAATGTCGCCCTTGACCGTACCGATCACCATCTTGCCGACCGGCTTCGCGCCCGTCTCCGCCAGCAACGGCCGCAGCACGGCCATGCCGCCCTTCATGGCGTTGGCCGCCAGCAGCACCTCCGGCACGAACAGGATGCCGTCGCGAAAGTCGACACCGACAATCTGCATGCCGCCCACCAGAGCATCGCTGAGCACCTTTTCCGGCGCCCAGCCCCGCTGCAGCAGAATCTCCGTGGCTTCAACGATTTCATCCCTGAGACCGTCGTACAGATCGTCGTGAATTTGCTCGACCAGTTCATCGTCGGCGAGTTCAGAGAGGACGAGATCGTCCGGCTGCTCCGCAGCCATGTCCTTGCCGTCCACGTCGTCGTTCATGCCAACTGCCTCCAACCACCAAAACTCCTGCCTCGAAAGATCAGCAGTTCCTGACCGGGAATCTGGTCGGGGCGCGATTATGGGGCAGGCAGACGCTTGTGGCGAACGGCTGTGCTACGGGCCGAACCGGCCCGGCGCGCGTTCCTGCCCGGCTGCTCCATCTCACGGCCGATCCAGCGGCCCGTAGCGGCATATTAGCAGTCATGAATTGACATCCGCAATGGGAAAAGGCGTTTTTCGATGACCAACGAGATTGCGATGCCGACATGGGCGCTGTGGCCGCCGGTTCCGCCTGCTGCGGCCCGCCGTTTACCGGAACGCCGGCTGATATCGCAATCCATATTGCAAGTTGACCCCAACTTCCCTGAGAATTTGAGCGGCGGCCATCCAAGCCCGGAGAACGCCATGCAGAAACAGGCTCGAATTGTTATTGTCGGCGGCGGCATTATGGGCGTCGGCTTGCTGTACCATCTGGCGGCCGAGGGGTGCGGCGATGTCCTGCTGATCGAGAAAGGCGAGTTGACTTCGGGCTCGACCTGGCACGCGGCCGGTCAATGCCCCAATCTGGTCGGCAACTACAACCTCGCCAAGATCCACGAATACAGCATTTCCCTGTACCGGAAACTGGAGCAACTGACCGGACAGTCGGTCACCTGGCACGCCTGCGGCAGCGTCCGCTTGGCCCTCACCGAGCAGGATCTGGACTGGTTCCGCTACCTGCGCGGTATCGCTGCAAATGTCGGTTACCACATGGAGATCGTCGACGTAGCAAAGATCGGCAAGTTGAATCCCTTTGTCTCAACCGAAGGGGTGCTGGCCGGCGCCTGGACCCGCAACGACGGCCATGCCGACCCGTTCGGGCTTTGCCAGGCGATGGCCCGAGGGGCGCGCGACCTGGGCGCCAGGATTATTCGGCACAATCGGGTGACCGGTATTGACGCCCTGCCGGGCGGCGAATGGAGAGTAATGACGCAACAGGGGCCGGTTATCGCCGAAACCGTGGTCAACGCCGCCGGCTGCTTCGCCCGGCAAGTGGCGGGGATGGTGGGCGCGGACCTTCCCATCTGCAACCTGCAACACCACTATCTTGTCACCGGCCCGGTGCCGGAACTGGCTGGCAGAAGTGAAGAACTCCCCGTGACCCGCGACCCCCATGCCTCCGCCTACCTGCGCCAGGAGCAGGAGTCCGGCCTGATCGGCATCTACGAGTCCGAGGGCTTAAGCGAAGCCTGGCAGCCGGGCGGACTGCCGCCCTGGGAATCCGACAGCGAACTGTTCGAGGACGATCTCGAGAGGCTGATGCCCTGGCTGGAGCGCGCCATGGAGCGCATGCCGATCTTCGAGTCGGCAGGCATCAAGCAAATCGTCAACGGCGCCATCTCCCACAGCCCCGACGGTCTGCCACTGCTCGGGCCGGTGGCCGGGCTGCGCAATTTCTGGCTCTGCTGCGGCTCGTCCTTCGGCATCGCCCAAGGCGCCGGCTGTGGCAAGTACCTGGCTCAGTGGATGTTGCATGGCGACTCCGAAATCAACATGACCGGGTTCGATCCGCGGCGCTTCGGGGTGTTTGCCGATGCTGGCTACATGGGCGACAGGGGCCGCCAGGACTACGCCAGGACCTACGCCACGCCGCCTCCGGGGGAAGAACTGCCGGCGGCCCGCCGATGCCGGACGAGCCCCCTGTACGACAAGCTCAAGGCTCAGGGCTGCGTGTTTACCGATACCTTTGGCTGGGAGCGGCCCAAGTGGTTCTCGCCCGACGGCCGGGAGGAGCAATACAGCTTTCGCCACAACAACGTGTTCGAGGTGGTGCGCGAAGAGTGCCTGGCCGTGCGCGAGCGGGTCGGCATCCTGGATCTCTCCGGATTTGCCAAGTACGACGTGACGGGCCCCGATGCCCGCACGATGCTGAATCGACTCTGCGCCAACCGAGTGCCGACGGGTGGCGGTATGGCGCTTACTCATCTGCTCTCCGAGGGTGGGCGCATCGGCGCGGAACTGACCATCACCCACCTTGACGATGAGACCTTCTATGTGCTTTCCGCCGCCGGCGCCGAACTGCGCGATCTGGACCACCTGCAACAGGGCCGGCGCCCCGCAGAGCCGGCGCGCGTCGCCAATGTCACCGACCGGCGGGGGGTTCTGGTGCTGGCCGGACCACGCGCCCGGGAAGTGCTGGCCCAGGTGACGGATTCGCCCCTGGACAGCAGCGCTTTTCGCTGGCTGACGGCTAAGGAAATCGATATCGCCGGGATGCCGGTGCGGGCCTTGCGAGTGAATTACGTGGGCGAACTCGGCTGGGAACTGCACCCGGCCATGGAACATCTGGAGGCGCTGTATGACGCGCTGGTGGCGGCAGGAGCGGAATTCGGCATCCGCAATTTCGGCCTCTATGCGGTCAACAGCCTGCGACTGGAAAAAGCCTATCGCAGTTGGGGTGTGGAACTGACCAACGAAGTCACCATGATCGACGCGGCCATGGAGCGCTTCATCAAGTTCGACAAGGGCGACTTCATCGGCCGGGAAGCGACCCTGCAGCAGCGGGACCGCACGCTGCAACTGATCTACTTCACCCTGGACCCCGGCAATGCGGATGTGCAGGGCGGGGAGCCGATCTTCGCCGGTGAGCGGTGCGTGGGGGTGACCACCTCCGGCGGCTATGGCCACTTTGTCCGGCGGAGCCTCGGCTTCGGCTACGTGCCGCCGTCCCTGGCCGCTTCCGGCACGGCGTTGACGGTCGAAGTACTCGGACAACGGCGCCGGGCGACGGTGCTGAATGAGCCCGTGCACGACCCGGCCAACGTCCGTTTACGCGCCTGACGGCTAGTCTCGTGACACGACACTAGTGACGACCCGGCCCGACCGCTCTGCCGACCTGCCGCGCAGCGCCAGCGTGATCGTGATCGGCGGCGGCGTGATCGGCTGCTCGGTAGCGTATCACCTGGCGCGAGACGGGGTCTCCGACGTAACGCTGCTGGAGCGCAGGCAGCTCACTTCGGGCACCACCTGGCACGCGGCGGGACTGGTCGGGCAGCTGCGCACGTCCATCAACATGACCCGGCTGGCGCGCTACACGAGCACGCTCTACCGGCGCCTGGAGGCGGAAACCGGCCAGGCGACCGGCTACCGGCGCTGCGGTTCCTTTTCCGTCGCCACCAACGAGGAGCGGTTCGAGGAGCTCAAGCGCAGCGCGTCGATGGCGAAGGTATTCGGGCTGGAAGTGGAGGTGGTCACGCCCACGGCCATCAAGAGACGGGTACCCCTGCTGCATTCCGGGGATCTGCTCGGCGGCATCCACATTCCTTCCGACGGCTATGCCAACGCGGTTGACATCACCAACGCGCTGGCCAGGGGCGCCACCGCCGCCGGCGCGCACATCTTTCAGAACCTGCCGGTAACGGCCATCCGTACAGGGCACGGCGGCGTAACCGGCGTGGCCACCGAGCACGGCGATATCGACACGGATTGCGTGGTTCTATGCGCCGGCATGTGGACGCGGGAACTGGCGGCGACAGTCGGTGTGAACGTGCCCCTGCATGCTTGCGAGCACTACTACGCCCTGTTCGAATCGGTGGCAGGGCTGGATTCGAACTTCCCGGTCGTGCGTGACTACGACGCCTGCACCTACTACAAGTATGACGCGGGCAAGCTGCTGGTCGGCGCCTTCGAACCCCGGGCCCGCCCCTGGGCCACAGCGGGCATCCCCCAGGACTTCTGTTTCGACGAGCTCGCCGGCAGTTTCGAGCACTTCGAACCCATCCTTGAGCAGGCCATGGTGCGCGTACCGGCGCTGGCATCCGCCGGGCTGCACAATTTCTTCTGTGGCCCGGAGAGTTTTACGCCGGACGTGCGCTACCACATCGGCCGGGCGCCCGAACTCGACAATTGTTTTGTAGCGGCGGGACTCAATTCCATCGGCCTGCAGTCCGCCGGCGGAATCGGCAAGGTGATCTCCCAGTGGATTCGCCTCGGACACCCGCCGACGGACCTGTGGGAAGTGGACGTGCGCCGCAATCAGCCCTTTCAACGCAATCGGAAGTACCTGCGCGAACGCGTATCCGAGAGCCTCGGCCTGCTGTACGCCACGCACTACCCCTATCGTCAGTACGACACCGCTCGGGGGGTTCGCAAATCGCCGCTCTACGATCGCCTGCAAGCCATCGGAGCGTGCCACGGCGAGGTTGCGGGCTGGGAGCGGCCCAACTGGTACGCGCCGGAGCCGGCCCTGGCCAGTTACGAGTACAGTTACGGGCGGCAGAATTGGTTCGAACATTCCGCGTCGGAACACCGGGCGGTGCGCGAGAAGGCGGGTCTGTTCGACCTGTCCTCTTTCGCCAAATTCCGGCTCCAGGGCGGTGATGCCGCCCGGGTGCTCAATTTCGTGTGCGGAAACGATGTCGACGTGCGCCCCGGCCGTATCGTCTACACCCAATGGCTGAACGAGCGGGGCGGCATCGAAGCGGATCTCACCGTGACCCGGCTGGCCGAAGACTGCTTCCTGATCGTGACCGCCGCGGCCACCGAAGTGCGGGACTTCAACTGGTTGCAACGGCACATTCCGGCCGACGCCCACTGCGTGCCGACCAATGTAACTTCGGCCATGGGAGTGATTTCGATCATGGGTCCGAACGCCCGGCCGCTGTTGCAGTCCCTGACTCCGGACGATCTATCGCACGAGGCCTTTCCGTTCGCGCACAGCCGGGAAATTGAGCTGGGTTACGCCTTGGTGCGAGCCTCCCGGATTACCTACGTCGGCGAACTCGGCTGGGAACTCTACATCCCCACCGAGTTTGTGGCCGGCGTCTATGACACCATCGTCGCCGCGGGCGCACCGTTCGGCCTGACCCACGCCGGCTACCACGCGCTGGACTCGCTTCGCATCGAAAAAGCCTATCGTCATTGGGGCCACGACATCAGCGACGAGGACACCCCGCTGGAAGCGGGCTTAAGCTTTGCCGTGAAGTTCGACAAGCCGGGCGGGTTCATCGGGCGGGAGGCGCTGCTGAAGGACAAGGCTGCGGGGCCGGTGAAGCGGTTGTTGCAGTTCCGGCTGCTGGACCCGCATCCGCTGCTCTACCACAACGAACCCATCTGGCGCGATGACGCCCTGGTCGGTCACGTCACCTCCGGCGCCTACGGCCATACGCTCGGCGGCGCCATCGGGCTCGGCTACGTCGATACAGCCAAGGCGCCAAACCCGGTTGAAGGGGGCTTCCGCATCGAAGTGGCCGGCGAACGAATACCGGCAGAGGTTTCTTCAATCCCGATGTACGACCCAAAAAGCAGGCGCATCCGCTGCTGATGCCGGACTACGCGACCGAGGCCACTACCCGTACAAGAACAGCCGGCGCCGCGTCGATCTCCCGGACGCTGTAGAGTGGTACTTGCATGGAACGACTTGGGAAGGAGGGCTTCCTGCCCTCCGGCGAGGGCTGGAAGCCCTCGTTCCCAGCGGGTTCCCTGCGCGTTAGCGCAACGCCGCCGGGGAGGGAAAAGACCCGCAGACTATTGCAGCTACTTGCGGGACAGCACACTAGTACTTACCAGGTACAGGAATATGGAGACGATTGGAAACTATATTCAGGGGACACGGGCCGCGAGCACCTCCGGGCGGGTCGCAACAGTTTTCAACCCGGCCACCGGAGAGTGGCGTCTCAACGTCGCGCTTTCGAGCGACAACGAGACACGGGCCGCCATTGCAGCGGCACAGCAGGCCTTTGCGTCCTGGAAGGCGGTCACGCCACTGAACCGGGCCCGGGTGATGTTCGCCTTCAAGGCGCTCGTCGAGGAACATCGCCAAGAGCTGGCCGAACTCATTACGATGGAACACGGCAAGGTGCTCTCCGATGCGCGCAATGAACTGGCGCGCGGACTCGAGGTTGTGGAGTTCGCGGCGGGAATCCCGCATCTGCTCAAGGGTGAGCACAGCATGAACGTGGGGCGCGGGGTGGACGGCTACAGCCTCATGCAACCGCTTGGCGTTTGCGCCGGGATCAGCCCGTTCAATTTTCCGGCGATGGTGCCCATGTGGATGTTTCCGGTCGCCATCGCCTGCGGCAACACCTTCGTGATGAAACCGTCGGAGAAAGACCCATCGGTGACGTTGCGGCTGGCCGAACTTCTCACCCAGGCAGGCCTTCCGGATGGTGTCCTTAATATTGTCAACGGCGACAAGGTCGCGGTTGACGTTCTGCTGACGGATGAACGTGTCCACGCCGTCAGCTTCGTGGGGTCAACGCCTGTCGCGAAGTACGTGTACGCAACGGCGGGCGCCTGCGAGAAACGCGTGCAGGCGCTGGGCGGCGCAAAGAACCACATGCTCATCATGCCCGACGCTGACCCCGACCAGGTCGTGCATTCGCTGATGGGTGCTGCCTATGGCTCGGCCGGCGAACGCTGCATGGCGATTTCGGTGGCAGTCTGCGTTGGGGATGATGTGGCCGACCGGCTCGTCAGCCGACTGGAGCAGGAGATCGACTCGCTGCGGGTGGGCCCGGGCTACGGCCTTGAACACGAAGCCCACATGGGACCGCTGATTTCAGCGCAGCATGCAGCCAGGGTGCGCGCATACATCGACAGCGGTGTTGAGGAAGGCGCCACGCTTCGGCGGGATGGCCGTAATTTTGAATATTCCGAGAAGAATCTGGGTTTCTTTGTTGGCGCGACGCTGTTCGATCACGTGCAGCGCGGCATGCGCATCTACGAGGAGGAAATTTTCGGACCTGTGCTCAGCGTCGTGCGCGTGGGCAGCCGCGATGAAGCGGTCCGCCTGATCAATGAGCATGAATACGGCAACGGCACCGCTATCTTCACGCGTGACGGGGACAGCGCACGCCGTTTCTGCGAGGAGATACAGGTCGGAATGGTTGGAGTCAATGTGCCGATCCCGGTGCCGATGGCATTTCACAGCTTCGGTGGCTGGAAACGATCCCTGTTCGGCCCGCTGCACATGCATGGCCCGGACGGAGTGCGGTTCTATACGCGCATGAAATCGGTCACTGCACGCTGGCCCGCGGGGCCGTCCGCCGACCCCGAATTCTCGATGCCTACGATGAAGTGAACGGCGCGCCGCCGCGGGGTGGATGGCAGCGCTGGCGCCCCTCAGGGGCGAATTGCTGGCGCGCAACCTGCGGATAGCCTACATGCTCTGGCTATGGGAGGTGGAGAGCGGCCGCGTGCCGGATGACGAACAGGAGCCACTTCCGGGTATCGGCCCGCTGTCCGGCGGGCTCAAAACGTTGGCCGAGTTCCTGGAGATGGGCGCCGAAGCGCGGGCCAATTCCGCGGCGGGACAACCATCGTCCGAAGCCGTCCGCGCCACACTCATGGCAATTCCCGAAACCGAAAGGACAATGCTGCTCCAGCGGCTCGCCGAAGGCGACCCTTACGTAGCGGCGGAAGTTCAAAAGCGGGTGAGAGACGCCGTGTCCGCCCAAGGGCGGTCTGATCCTCGTGGGCGCCCTAAACCTGGGCGGATCGATAGAACCGCTGGCAAATCCCGTTGGCGTAGTTGAGACCGCAGTCGAGAAGGGAGCGTCTATCGTGCTGGTTCCCGTGACGGCGCGCCGGCAGTTGTTCGACCTTTCCGACGACATGGCGACCCGCGCGGAGGTCGAGGACACAGCCATGAAAACCTCGACACCTACTCTAAACACTCCCACCAACGGAATGACGCAGCCTGCGTCAGCTCCAGCACGCAGCAGCTCAAGCCCTCGCGCGTCGGAGTGCCGGCACAGGCCAGGCCGTTCACCCCGCCGCCGATCACGATTACGCCGAAGTCCGCCATCAGACCGGCAAGTGTAGGCGGGGCAACCGCTAATGTCCCGAAACAAAGCAGCCCGAACGTCCGCAAAATCGACTTTGACGGCAGGGTCCGTGGTTTCGGTGATGAAAGGCGAGTTCGGCCGCGCACTGCAGCTCGAATTGCGTTACACGCCCTAAGCGATTCGATCGAGACGTGAATAAACGTTGAACCGGTTCGCCGTTAGAAAGCCCACCAGCGTCATGCCGAACTCCTCGGCGAATTCCACCGCCAAAGATGACGGCGCGCCGACGGCAGCCATCATCGGAATACCGGCCATCATGGCCTTTTGCATCAACTCAAAACTTGCCCTGCCGCTAACCACGACTCCGTAGTCACTCATGGGTAATTCGTCCTTAAGGAGCGCCTGGCCGATGAGTTTGTCGAGTGCATTGTGCCGGCCCACATCCTCGCGGCTGACACTCACCTGCCCGGCGGCGTCGAACAGCCCGGACGCGTGCAGACCTCCGGTCCGCTCGAAAACGCTCTGCAACGCCCGCAACCGGTCAGGCAGTGTGCCGAGGCTCTCCGCATTGATTAGCAATGGGTTGCCGCGGAGGTCGTAACGCCCCTGAACCGCGACTGCATCCAGCGATGCCTTGCCACAGACGCCACAACTGGAGGACGTGTAGAAGTGGCGCTCGAGGCGTGCGAGGTCCACCTCCACGCCGGGCGCCAGGGCCACTCGTATCACGTTGATCAGCCCGTTCGCCGCTGGCGGCCCACACGGCCCGATAGCTTCGAGCGCCGCGGGGCCTGCGATAATTCCCTCGGTAAACAGGAAACCGGCCGCCAGTTCCTCATCGTGGCCCGGCGTGCGCATGGTGACTGAAATGCTCTGCTGCGCGCGCCGGCCGTCGGGGTGCGTGTAGGACAGGCGAATCTCCAATGGTTCTTCCGTCGCAACTACATCATTGCAAGTCCCCGCATCAGCGCCAAAACGCTGAATCTGCACACGCTTGACGCTCGTCAGCGCCGCAAGGTCGCCAACGCTCAATGCTCGGCCCGCCGAATTCGATCCGAATTCACTTCGGCCAAGTTCCGGCCCATTGGTTGCCTCCGCGGTTTCCAGATGCTGACTGTAGAGATGGACAACAGCGAATACAATCTACCGGCGCGGTCGGCTGCCTGCGCCACAGCGCGTGCGTCATCGGTCTTGCCGCTCTTCGATCAGTTCCTTGAGCGCCTGCTCGGCCAAGTCGGACAGCCCGGTGTCGCCTGACTGCATGTGTTCGGCCATCTCGTCGAGCATGTAGGGACTCCAGAATCGGCGGACATGGTCCACTACACCGGCCACCTCCCTGGCACGATCGAGTCCGCAGTCGAAGTTCGCCGCGATATCGTTGGCCATGCGTACCAGCTTGGCCGGATTCATCGGCTGCGTCGCCTCCAATTTGCATCTAAACCGCGGACAGTTCAGGAGGACACGGAGGTCCTCGCCTTGCGCAGGAACTCCAACTGCGTTTCGGTGAATTCCTCGAACTGTTGCTGCCAGTCCGAGAGCCGGGTGACCTTGTACGCCTGGACCGCCGTGACCTTGTACTCCGGGCAGTTGGTCGCCCAATCGGAATTGTCCGTGGTCACGACGTTGGCGCCGGATTCAGGGTGATGGAAGGTCGTATAGACCACCCCGGGTTGAACCCGCTCGGTGATGTCCGCGCGCAATACCGTATCGCCGGCCCGGCTCTTCAGGCCCACCCAGTCGCCGTGTTCAATACCGCGCTGCTCGGCGTCGTGGGGATGGATTTCGAGGATATCCTCGTCGTGCAACTGCATGTTCTCGGTTCGGCGCGTCTGGGAGCCGACGTTGTACTGGCTGAGGATACGCCCGGTGGTGAGCAGCAGTGGGTACCTGGAGTTGGAGCGCTCACTGGTCGCTACGTAGGGCGTCACCCGGAACAGCCCTTTGCCGCGCACGAAGGCGTCCACGTGCATGGTCGGCGTGCCCTGCTCGGCATTCTCGTTGCAGGGCCATTGAATGGAACCAAGTCGGTCGAGTTTCTCGTAGCTCACGCCATGGAAGGTCGGTGTGAGCCGCGCGACCTCGTCCATGATCTCGCTGGCATGGCCGTAGTTCATGGGGTAGCCCATGGCGTTGGCGAGCAACTGGGTGACCTCCCAGTCCTCATACCCGGCCAGGGGCTTCATGACCTTGCGCACCCGCGATATGCGGCGCTCGGCATTGGTGAAGGTGCCGTTTTTCTCCAAAAACGACGCGCCGGGCAGGAATACGTGAGCAAACTTGGCCGTCTCGTTCAGGAACAGGTCCTGGACGATCATGCATTCCAGCGAAGACAGCGCCTTGGTTATGTGCTGGGTATCCGGGTCGGACTGAGCCATGTCCTCGCCCTGCACATAGAGCCCCTTGAATTCTCCCGCCACTGCCGCATCGAACATGTTAGGGATACGGAATCCCGGCGTAGACAACAACTCCACGCCCCATTCGCGCTCGAACAGCGCGCGGGTCTCGGCGTCGGAGATATGACGATAACCCGGCAGCTCGTGCGGGAAGGAACCCATGTCGCAAGCGCCCTGAACGTTGTTCTGCCCTCGCAGCGGACATACCCCGCCCCCTTCGCGGCCCAGGTTGCCCGTGGCCATGGCGAGATTGGCGATGCCCATGACCATCGTTGAACCCTGGCTGTGCTCGGAGACGCCGAGTCCGTAATAGATGGCGCCGTTGGGGCCGGCCGCGTAGAGTCGCGCGGCGCCGCGGATGTCCTCCGCGGGCACGCCGGTCACCTCGGCCATGGCTTCGGGAGTATTGCCCTTGTCAAGTATGAACTGGCGCCAATCCCCGTAGGCGTCCCGTTCGCAGCGATCCTCGATATAGGGCTTGTCTTCCAGGCCCTCGGAAAGCACCACATGGGCCAGCGCATTGATGATGGCCACGTTGGTCCCCGGCCGCAGCGGCAGATGGTAATCCGCCTCCACATGCGCGGACCGCACCAGATCGATACGCCGGGGATCAATCACGATGAGCCTGGCCCCCTCCTGCAGCCGGCGTTTCATTTGCGAAGCGAATACCGGATGCGCAACGGTGGGATTGGCGCCGATCACCATGATCACGTCGGCCTTGAGCACGGAATCGAAGGCTTGCGTCCCCGCCGATTCGCCCAGTGTGGTCTTGAGGCCATAACCGGTAGGCGAATGACAAACCCGGGCGCAGGTGTCCACGTTGTTGTTTCCAAACGCGGCGCGGACCGTCTTCTGCACGAGGTAGGTTTCCTCGTTGGTGCACCGCGACGAAGTAATGCCGCCGATGGAGTTGGGCCCGTATTTCTCCCGAATCTTCTTGAGCTTGCCGGCCGCGAAGCCGATCGCCTCCTCCCAGGACACTTCCCGCCACGGACCGCGGATGGATTCGCGGATCAGCGGCGCGGTGATGCGGTCCTTGTGCGTGGCATAGCCGAACGCGAATCGCCCCTTCACACAGGAATGACCGTGATTGGCGTGACCTTCCTTGTTGGGAATCATCTTCACCACTTCCTCGCCCTTCATCTCGGCGCGGAACGAACAGCCGACACCGCAGTAGGCGCAGGTGGTGATTACGGAATGCTCGGGCTGACCCATTTGGATCAGCGAGGTTTCCGTCAGCGTGGCCGTCGGACAGGCCTGCACGCAGGCGCCGCAGGAAACGCATTCGGAATCGAGGAACGGCTGATCCTGGCTGGCGGCCACCTTGGATTCGAAGCCCCGGCCGTCGATGGTCAGCGCGTAGGTACCCTGAACCTCCTCGCAGGCGCGCACGCAACGCGAACAGACAATGCACTTGCTGGGGTCGAAAGTGAAATAGGGGTTGCTCTCATCCTTCTCGGCATCCAGATGGTTTTCGCCCGCATATCCGTAACGCACGTCGCGCAGACCTACGGCGCCCGCCATATCCTGCAACTCGCAGTCGCCGTTGGTCGGGCACGTCAGGCAGTCAAGCGGATGATCGGAGATGTACAGTTCCATGACGTTACGCCGCACTTCCGCCAGCCGCGGGTTCTGCGTGGTGACTTGCATACCGTCGGCCACTTCGGTGGTGCATGAGGCCGGCAGACCCTTGGCGCCAACGATTTCCACCAGGCACAACCGGCAGGAACCGAACGGCTCGAGCATGTCGCTGGCGCAAAGCTTGGGGATATTGATGCCCGCAAGTGCTGCCGCACGGATGACCTTGGTGCCCTCGGGTACCGTCACCGTCTTGCCGTCGATGGTGAGTTGCACCATCGTCGCGGACTCGCTGGGCGGCGCGCCCAAGTCTTCAGGGCGCCTGTAGGCCTCGTAGACTTGACTCATGACTCATCTCCATCGTTCCCCCGGAGCATCAGCGTGCCCGCAGATCCTCGGGAAACTGATCCAGAACGCTCAACACGGGGAACGGGGCCATCCCGCCCAACGCGCACAGCGAACCTGCGACCATCGTATCGCAGAGGTCCCTTAACAATAGCAGGTTGTCGGACTCATCGACACCGCCCAGGATTCGGTCGATGACTTCCACGCCCCGCACCGCGCCGATCCGGCAGGGCGTACACTTGCCGCAGGACTCGATGGCGCAGAATTCCATGGCGAAACGGGCCTGTTCGCCCATGTCCACGGTATCGTCGAACACGACCAGGCCGCCGTGGCCTATCATGCCCCCGATCGCCGAGAACGCTTCGTAATCCAGCGGCGTATCGAACTGGGACGGGTGAATGTAGGCACCCAGCGGCCCGCCTGCCTGCACCGCCCGGATCGGCCGCCCAGTGGCCGTGCCCCCGCCGAAATCCTCCAGCAGTTCGCGCAAGGTGCGGCCGAATCCGATCTCCACCAACCCGCCCCGCCTGACGTTGCCGGCCAGCTGCACGGTCAGCGTCCCTCTCGAACGACCTATACCGTAATCCCGGTAATACTCGGCGCCGCTGGCCAGGATGATCGGCACGGACGCCAGCGTAATGACGTTGTTGACGAGGGTCGGCGCCCCGAACAGGCCCTTGATCGCCGGCAACGGCGGCCGGTACCGGATCATGCCGCGCTTGCCCTCCAGGCTTTCCAGCATGGAGGTCTCTTCGCCGCAGATATAGGCGCCGGCGGCTTCGCGAACCTCCAGGTCAAAGGCCTGGCCGCTGTCCATGACGTTATCGCCCAGCAGGCCCGCCGCCTCGGCGGTCGCGATGGCCTCATTCATGATCCTGATCGCCAGCGGGTATTCGGCGCGCAGGTACACGTAACCCATGGTCGCGCCCACTGCCAGTCCGGCGATGGTCATGCCCTCGATCAACACAAACGGATCGCTCTCCATGATCATCCGGTCGGCGTAGGTGCCGGAATCGCCCTCGTCGGCATTGCAGGTGACGTATTTCTGCGCGCCTTCCGCGTTCAGCACGGTGCGCCACTTGATGCCGGTCGGAAAGGCGGCGCCACCGCGGCCCCGCAAGCCCGATTCGGTGACGATCTCAACGATTTCCTCACGCGACAGGATTACCGTCCTGGCAAGGCCCTCGTAGCCGCCGTGGGCGCGGTAGTCGTCCAGCGACAGCGGGTCCGTGATGCCGACCCGGGCGAATGTAAGCCGCGATTGCTCTGCGAGGTAAGGGATCTCCTCGGTGGGACCCAGGCCAAGGGCATGCTCGCGCGCGGCGAGGAACGCCGCATCGAAAAGTGCCGGAACGTCGGCGGACCGGACCGGACCGTAAGCGTGGCGGACGCCATCGGACTCGACCTCGATCATGGGTTCCAGCCAGTACAGCCCACGGGAACCGTTGCGCACCACGGTGACGGATTCGCCGCGCCGAGTGGCCTCCGCGGCGATCGCCCCGGCCACATCGTCGGCACCCATGGAGCGCGCCGTGGTATCCAGGGGAACGAAAACCCTGTGGGCGCCCGCCGGCATCCCTCAGCCCTCCTCCAGCAACGCGTCGAGGCGTTCCGCGGTTACCCGCCCGTGCACGAAGTCATCGATCATGACCGCCGGCGAACAGGCGCAGTTGCCGAGGCAGTAGATCGGTTCCAGGCTGATCCTCCGGTCGGCGGTGGTTTCGTGGAAACCGATACCCAGCCGCTCCTTCGTGTGTTTTTCCAGTGCTCGAGCCCCCATGGCCTGACAGGCCTCGGCCCGACACAGGTACAGCGTCCTGCGGCCCGGTGGGGTGGTTCTGAACAGGTGGTAGAAGCTGATGACGCCATGCACTTCAGCGCGGGAGATGTTGAACACCTCGGCCACGGTTGGGACTGCCTCCGGAGGTACATAGCCGAGTTCGTCCTGAATAGCATGCAGAGCTGGCAGCAATCCTCCGGGGCGAGCAACATGGCGCCCGGCGATCCTGGAGACCAGCGCTTCATGCACACCTGTGCCGCTGCCTGCACTCTGCGTGCTCAACAGCGGCTCCGAGGTAATATCCGATGGATCATTTTGCCGACGCCCGTATCCTCCGCGCAGTTCAGGAATCCTGCCTTGTGTTTGTGTATGTAGAAGTTTACGTCACAATCATCGCACCGCTGGCGCCTGCCTTCGCATGAATCGGCGGAAACTGCCGTGGCGTCAGAGCCTTACGGCTTACGCGTCCCGCTCCGCCTCGCGGCTTCCACGGAAAAACACCGCCGCGACCGCTTCCTATTTCGACCACCGGTCGCGCGGCCCAAAATAGAAGCCGCGACCATGAGCACGAAATCCACCTTCGCCCGGCGCGTACGCGCCGCCAAGCCCCGCGCCAAAAGGTATGACATCTGGGACGACGTGATTAGCGGCCTGGCCGTGCGCGTCGGCACACGCGGACACCGTTCGTTTTTCCTTCGCCGCACCGTGCGCGGGCGCATCCGCTACGCCACCCTGTGCACAAGGACATCCTGCCCGCCTTCGGCGAACTGACTGTGGACGCCATCACGGTCGAACAGGTCAAGGACTGGTTTGCGTCCCTGAGTGACCGGCCCGGTGTCGCCAACCGCGCCATGCCGGTGCTGTCGATGATGATGCGCATGGCCGAGCTTTGGGGCTACCGCGCCCACAGCACCAACCCCTGCAAGCGGACCCGCCGCTACAAGATGAAGCCGATGGAGCGATACTTGTCTGCGGAGGAAATGGCCCGGCTCAACGCCGTACTGACCCGCGACGAGTTTTGGCGCCCGAATGCTGTCGCCATTGTCCGCCTGTTGATGCTGACCGGCTGCCGTGTGGGAGAAATCCTGTCCCTCGAATGGGGCTGGATCAACGGAACGCGCATGCCCCTGCCCGATTCGAAGTCCGGCCCGCGCACGGTCTGGCTATCGAGCGCCGCGCGCGCCGTGATCGACGCCATTCCGCGATTCAGCACCGATTGCCCTTACCTGTTTCCGGGCCGCCCGCCGACGCGACCCATCGACAATATCGCGTTTCAATGGACCCGCATCCTGCCCGCGTTCGGCAAGATGCCACTTGACCGAATCGGCCCCGAGGACGTGGCCACGTGGTTCGACGCGGCGAGCAAGGACAAGCCCGGAGCGGCCTGAGCGTGAATTACGAGTTCGGGGTGCTGGACAGCGCCGCAAGGCTACCGCCGGAATGTCCACGGGTTGGACCGCGACCTCATCGACAAGGTGGATCGGAAGTGGGGATTCGCCGCAACGGAATGGGGTTACGCACCCCCGCCAACCGACGGCTAACATCCCCACCGTCAGAAGAGGCCCTCGATTTCGCCTGCCTGGTTGAGGCGGATACTGTTGGCGGCGGGGACTCGGGGGAGGCCGGGCATGGTCATCATGTCGCCGCAGATGGCGACGAGGAACTCGGCGCCGGAGGAGAGGCGCACCTCGCGGACGGGGATGGAGTGGCCGGAGGGGGCGCCCTTCGCGTTGGGGTCGGTCGAGAAGCTGTACTGCGTCTTCGCCATGCAGACCGGGTAGTGGCCGAAGCCGTCCGCCTCGAATTTGGCGATCTGGGTTCGAACGATGGCGGGGGCGGTCACTTCCGCCGCGCCGTAGATTTTCCGGGCGATGGTCTCGATCTTCTCCCACAGCCCCATGTCATCCGGATAGAGGGGGCGGAAGTCGGCCGCGCCACTGTCCGCCACTTCCACCACCTTTCGTGCGAGCTCCTCGGTACCGGCGCTTCCGTTCGCCCAGTGGGTGCACTCGATGGCGACCGCGCCCCGCCTCTCGCAGTACTCGCGAACCGCGACGAGTTCGGCGTCGGTGTCCGCGGTGAAGCGGTTGATGCCGACGACTGCGGGCACGCCGAAGCGGGCGATGTTGTCGAGATGGCGGCCAAGGTTGGCGAGACCGGCGCGGACCGCGTCGACGTTCTCGGAACCGAGGTCGCCGATCGCGACCCCGCCGTGCATCTTGAGGGCACGGATGGTCGCGACCACTACCGCCGCGTTCGGCCGCAGGCCCGCCTTCCGGCACTTGATGTCGAAGAACTTCTCCGCCCCGAGATCCGCCCCGAACCCAGCCTCGGTCACCGTGTAGTCGGCGAGCTTGAGTCCCAACCGGGTTGCCATCACCGAGTTGCAGCCATGAGCGATGTTCGCGAACGGCCCGCCGTGGATGAACGCGGGGTTGTTCTCGAGAGTCTGGACGAGATTCGGCATGAGCGCGTCCTTCAAGAGCACGGTCATCGCACCATCCGCCTCGAGCTCGCTCGAATAGCGGGCCTCGCGCTCGCGGGTCTGCCCGACCACGATGTTGCCGAGCCGGCGCTCCAAGTCCGCGAGTCCTTCCGCCAGGCAGAAGATCGCCATCACCTCGGACGCGGCTGTGATGTCGAAACCGGACTCGCGCGGGTAGCCGTTCCCGACCCCGCCGAGCGCGATCGATACGCTCCGGAGCGCACGGTCGTTCATGTCCACCACTCGCCCCCAGGTGACGCGCCGCGTGTCGATCCCGAGCGCGTTCCCCCAGTGGATGTGGTTGTCCACCATCGCCGAAAGCAGGTTGTGGGCGGCGCCGATGGCGTGGAAGTCGCCGGTGAAATGGAGGTTGATGCTCTCCATCGGAACGACCTGGGCGTAGCCACCCCCCGCCGCGCCGCCCTTGATCCCGAAGCATGGGCCAAGGCTCGGCTCCCTCAAGCAGATGGCGGTTCGCTTGCCGATGCGGTTCAAGCCGTCGCCAAGCCCCACCGCGGTCGTGGTCTTGCCCTCCCCGGCAGGGGTCGGGTTGATCGCGGTCACGAGGATGAGCTTGCCGTCCGGGCGGTGGACGACCAAGTCAAGGTAGTCGAGCCCGATCTTGGCCTTGTCGTGGCCGTAGGGGAATAGGTGCTCTCTCGGAATGTCGATCTTCGCCCCGATCTCGCCGATCGGAAGGGTGCGCGCCGCGCGCGCTATCTCGATGTCGCTTCGTACTTTGCCCTTGTCGCTCATACGCCCGCTCCCGCCGACTCGAGTCGATCGCCCTGCTCAAGTCCCGCGGCCGCCGCGAACCCGTGCCATTGTTGACCAACCTCCACCAGTTGGAATGTTAGTGGATTGGTGGTTGATGGGACAAGCTGGCTGCCCGGAGGGGCGTAGTGGAGCCGGGCAGCCCGCTTGAGAGCACGATCGACTCTGGGGCCGGCGGCCGGTACCCAAGGCTGCCGGGAAGGCGAACGGTGTTGTAGTGACGCCGCCAAGCCTCGATCAGGAGATGGGCTTCTCACGAGTGTAGAAGACCTCCCCGTGGAACAACTCGTCGCGCATTCACGCGCTGATGCTCTCAGTGTACCCGTTCTCCCAGGGCAAACCGGGCTCAATGAAGGCGGGTCTGGACATCTTCGCCGAGGTACCGGCCGACCGGATCGTCGTGACACTGGCGGAAGCCCGCCGGGTCGCAAGGGAAGCGCTCGAGGTCAATGCCGCAGCCCCGAGCAGGTAGGGATTCCAATACGGGACCGCCCGCCCCGGGTCGTCGGAACGATTCCGGCGACCGACGGGTCATCGTGTTGCCAGGGTGTTGATGAGCTACCAGGGCGTTTGCCAGCGCGCGCATGCAACAAAAGCTGTTATGCTGCTTGCCGTTCAGCCGCTCCATCTCAATCCCTTGGTATCCGATCATAACCAGAGCGCCAAGATACTTGACGATCCCCGTTCGGCGGCGCGCCGTGCATGAGCAGCCACCCGCAAGATAGGCGACCCGCCGGCCGAAGGAGGCGCGGCGGCCGCGCCGCGAAGCTCACCGCGCGCCGGCGCGGAACCGTGGACGAGCTCGCGACCTGGATCGATCGCAGGATTCCCTGTTTCGAGGTTCTCGATACCGAAGCGCTGGAGTTGATCGAGTACAACGCCGACACCGTGCTCGAGGAGATCGGCATCGAGTTCCGCGATTTCCCGCGAGCACTCAAACTGTGGAAGGATGCAGGCGCGGACGTGGACGGCGAGCGTGTGCGGTTTCCACGCGGCATGTGCCGGTCGCTGGTCCAGGCCACGACGCCGCGCGAGTACAAGCAGCATGCCCGCAACCCGAGGCGCTCCACGATCATCGGCGGAGCGCGCACTGTGCTGGTTCCCGCCTACGGATCGCCGTTCGTGCAGGATCTTGACCAGGGGCGCCGCTACGCGACAATCGAGGATTTCCGCAACTTCGTAAAGCTGGCCTATATGAGCCCGGGATTGCACCACTCCGGCGGCACGATCTGCGAGCCTGTCGACTTGCCGGTCAACAAGCGTCACTTCGACATGATCTACAGCCATATCAAGTACACCGACAAGCCGTTCATGGGTTCCGTCACGCATCCCGAGCGTGCCGAAGACACCCTGGCCATGGCAAGGATTCTGTTTGGCGAAGACTTTGTACCGCGTAAAACGGTGTTGACGAGCCTGATCAACGCGAATTCGCCGCTTACCTTCGATGCGACCATGCTCGGGGCGGCGACGGTTTACGCCGAAAACAACCAGGCGACGGTCATTTCGCCGTTCCTGCTCGCCGGAGCGATGTCGCCGGTGACCGCGGCTGGCACGCTAACCCAGATCCTGGCCGAGGCACTGGCCGGGATGGCCTACATTCAGCTCGTGCGCCCCGGGGCTCCCGTGGTGTTTGGTTCGTTCGCGTCGGCCGTTTCCATGCAGTCGGGAGCACCGACCTTCGGCGTCCCGGAACCCAGCCTGATTCTGTACGGCGCGGGGCAGTTGGCGCGCCGCTTGGGCGTGCCCTTCCGCAGCGGCGGCGGGTTGTGCGCGTCGAAGATTCCCGACGCCCAGGCGGCTTACGAGTCGGCCAACACGCTGCAGACGGCAGCGCTGGCGGGCGTGAACTTCATGCTTCACGCGGCTGGCTGGCTCGAGGGCGGTCTGTCGATGGGCTACGAGAAGTTCATCCTCGACGCCGACCAGGCCAATATGATCGCAGTGCTGTTGAAGGGGGTGGATATGTCAGAGAACGGCCAGGCCATGGATGCGCTGCGCGAGGTCGGGCCCGGCTCGCATTTTCTTGGCGCCGCGCATACCCAGGCAAACTTCAAGACCGCGTTTTACCGTTCCACCGTCGCGGACAACAACAGCTTCGAGCAATGGCAGCAGGATGGCTCGCTCGACGCCGCACAGCGCGCCAACAGGATCTGGAAGCGGATGCTGCAGGAGTACGAGGCGCCGCCGCTCGATCCGGCCATCGACGAGGCGCTGGTAGAGTTTATCCAACGGCGCAAGTCTCAGTTCGAGGACCGCGACTACTGATGGCCGGCGAACATCCAAGCGGGCGCGTCGTGCGAGAGCGGCCGGCCATGCCTGAGTCGATCCTGGTCATCGCCTGCGGCGCGCTGGCGCGCGAGATCGACGCGCTCAGGCGGCGCTGGGGCTGGAGCCACCTGCACCTGAAGTGCCTTCCCGCCGAGCTTGCCACGGCGGAGCCCGGCACGTTCTACCTGACCGACTTCCTGGCGCGCCACTTCGACCGGTTCGTGATCAAGCTGCTGGGCCTGGACCAGCATCCGGAACTGCGCGACGCCTATTTCGGCCATTACCGCAAGCTCGTATACCTCTCGCAAACGGAAGAGGCGCGACTGCTCGACTCCGCCGCCCGGGCCGCCGCACGCCTCGAACTGGACTTCGAGCAGGTGCGCTACGGTTACGGCGAACTTGAAACCGGTCTGGCGGCACGCTTCGGGGTCCAGGAAAATGGTCAAGAAAGTCGTCATCTTCTGGCGTGACATTCCCTCGCAGGTCATCGTGCAGCGCGGCCGGCGGCGCGAGAAGGTCTTGCTGAGCGCCCGCTTCCAGGAGGCGATCGACCGCGCCGCCTTGCGCGCCGGCAAGGGCGGCAGCGCGGCGTACCTCGCGGAATGGCGCCGCGAGACGACGACGATGGACACGGACGGCGAGCTGCGGGAGATCGCGCTCGCCGAGGCGGGCCGCTTCGAGCAGGCGTTTACGCAGGAGCGGCTCAAGGCATTGATCCGCAGTCACGGCATTGCCGCTGAAGGCGCTAACGGGACCTAGCGAAGGATGGGCGCCGTTTCCGCCACGAAGCGGGTCGAGATGTACCGAATGCGGCGATGGTCGGTGCGCAACGCGCGCGGTCTCAAGAAACTCTACGCCGCCATCGAGCGGATCCTGGTCTTGTGCCACCCGCTGTTGCGGCGCATCGGCTACGCGCGGCTGGACAAGCCGTTCATGAATATCGAGTCGGTCACCAAGGGTTTTCTGCTGGACTCGCAGAATTGCGGCCAGTGCATCGTCGGCTTCACCGGGCTGTCGTGCCCGATGAACTGCCCGAAGAAGATGCGCAATGGCCCCTGCGGCGGCGTTCGTGCCGACGGCAACTGCGAGGTCGAGCCCGAGATGCCCTGCGTCTGGGTGCTCGCGTGGGAAGGCAACCAGCGGTTGCGCGAAGAGGAAATTCCGCTCCAGGTCGTGCAGCCGCCCGTCGACCACCGGTTGATCGGCCGGTCGGCGTGGCTGCGCGAGGTGCGCATCAAGGTCGAGAACTCCAGCCATGCAGTTTGAAGACGAACCGCTGGTACCCGGCGATCCGCTGCCGATCAGGCCCGGGCACTCCTCGTTCGGCCGGTTCGAGCGCGTGCTGCGGGCCGGTGGGTTCGCGGTGACGGCAGAGATCGCGCCACCCGATTCGGCCAATCCGGCCGAAGTCTACGAGCGCGCGGCGCTGTACGACGGCTACGTGGATGCGATGAACGCCACCGACGGCTCGGGCGCCAACTGCCACATGTCCAGCGTCAGCATGTGTTCGCTGCTGTGCCGGCGCGGCTACGCCATGGTGATGCAGGTATCGGCCCGGGACCGCAACAGGATCGCCATCCAGGGCGACGTGCTCGGCGCGGCGGCCATGGGCGTGGCCAGCATTCTGTGCCTGACCGGCGATGGCGTGGATGTGGGCGATCACCCGCAGGCCAAGCCCGTATTCGACCTGGACAGCCTGTCGATGCTGAGCATGATCCGCCGCATGCGCGACGAGTCGCGGTTCCTGAGCGGACGCATCCTGACCGAGCCGCCGCGGGTGTTCCTTGGCGCCGCCGCGAACCCGTTCGCACCGCCGCTGGACTACCGCCCGCTCCGGCTGGCGAAGAAGATCGCGGCCGGCGCGCAGTTCGCGCAGACCCAGTACTGTTTCGACATCGACGCGTTCAGACGCTACATGGCGGCGGTGCGCGACGCCGGAACCCACGAGAAGGTCTTCATCCTGCCCGGTGTGGGCCCGCTGGCTTCGGCCGGTTCGGCCGAATGGATTCGCGGCAACGTACCGGGTATCCATATTCCCGATGCGGTCGTCCGGCGGTTGAGGGGCGCGGTGAATCAGCAGCGGGAAGGGGTGAATATTTGCATCGACATGATTCACCGGATCAGGGAAATCGAGGGCGTGCACGGTATTCACATCATGGCCTACCGCCAAGAGCACCGGGTCGCGGAAATCGTCGAGCGGTCCGGCGTGCTGGGCGGCCGCCGGCCGTATCAGCCCGCCCTGGACTGGAAGAACGCCGCGTGGGATCAGGGTCACCCCGCGGTACCGAACGCGCCGACCAGGCAGGCAATGGAGAAAGTCTCATGACGGAAACAGTCGTTGCTTCGCCCGCCAGGGAAGTGCGGACCGGTTTCGACCGGCCGTTCGTGATCATCGGCGAGCGCATCAATCCCACCGGGCGCAAGATCCTCGCCGAGGAGATGGCGCGGGGTGATTACAGCCGGGTCGAGGCCGTCGCCTGAGCACGCCGGCCGCCCGAGCGCCCCGCACGAGGAACTGACGTGGCCAGCAAGGACGCCAAGATTGTGTTCACGCCCTCCGGGCGCCGCGGCACGTTCCCGCGGGGCACGCGCCTGCTGGATGCCGCCCGCAGCATCGGCGTCGACGTGGACTCGGTGTGCGGCGGCCGCGGGCTGTGCGGCCGCTGCCGCATCGTCTGCATGAACGGCGACTTCGCCAAGCACGCGATCATTTCCCGCCCGACGCACCTTTCGGCGATCAACGAGATCGAGGAGAGGTACAGCGAGCGCCGCCAGGAACTGGCCCACAACCACCGCCTGAGCTGCCAGGCGGTGATCCGGGGCGATCTGGTCATCGATGTGCCGCCGGAGAGCCAGATGCATCGCCAGGTGGTGCGCAAGGATGCCGACCACCGTGAAATCAAGCTCGATCCGGCTACGCGCCCTTACCACGTCGAGGTGCAGCCCGCCGATCTGCTTGAATCGACCAGTGACCTGCAGCGTCTCTGCGACGCCCTGGCCTGGGAATGGCACCTGGCCGACCTGGCGTGCGATCCCGTCATTCTGCCGGGATTGCAGACTGCACTGCGGGATGGTGAATGGCGAGTCACCGTGGCGGTGCACCGGCAATCCACTGTCGTCGCCGTCTGGCCCGGCTTTAAGTCCAGCGTCCATGGCGTCGCGCTCGACATCGGTTCGACGACGATTGCCGCCCACCTCGTGAATCTGACAACCGGCAACGTGCTGGCTACCGACGGCATCATGAATCCGCAGATTCGCTTCGGCGAGGACCTGATGAGCCGGGTTTCCTACGTGATGATGCACCCGGAAGGCGCCGCCGAACTGACGCACGCCGTTCGTCAGGGCGTGAACGACCTCATCGGCGATGTTTGCAGCCGGGGCGGCATGGACGCAGCGGACATCGTCGAGCTGACGATCGTCGGCAATCCGATCATGCACCACCTGTTCCTGGGGCTCGATCCCCGCGAACTCGGTGGCGCCCCCTTTGCGCTGGCTGTCGATACCGCGCTCGATCTCAAGGCCCGCGACATCGGCATCGGGATCCATCCCGGCGCCAATGTCTACGTGCTGCCATGCATCGCCGGGCACGTGGGCGCCGACGCGGCCGGCATGGTGCTGGCCGAGGAGCCGCACCTGCTGGAGGAGGTTTCGCTGGTGGTGGACGTGGGCACCAACGCGGAGACCGTGCTCGGCAACCGCGACCGGCTGCTGGCCTGCTCCAGTCCCACCGGCCCCGCCTTCGAGGGCGCGCAGATTTCCGCCGGCCAGCGCGCCACGCCCGGCGCCATCGAGCGCGTGCGCATCGATGCGGAGAACCTCGAGCCGCGTTTCAGCGTCATCGGTTCGGAGCTTTGGTCAGACGATCCGGGGTTTGAGGAAGCCGCGGGGGCGTCCGGAGTTACGGGCATCTGCGGATCCGGCATCATCGAGGTCGTCGCCGAGATGTACCTGGCCGGAATCATCAACGAAGATGGCGTCGTCGACGGCTCGCTGGCTGCCCGCAGCGAACGTATCGTCGCGGACGGGCGCACCTTCTCCTACCTGCTGCACGACGGCCCGCGGCAAATCCTCGTCACCCAGAATGACGTCCGCCAGGTACAACTCGCCAAGGCGGCGCTTTACGCAGGCGTCCGGTTGCTCCAGGACCGCGCCGGCTTCGACGGGATCGACCGCATCCGGCTGGCCGGAGCGTTCGGTTCCCACATCGATCCGAAATACGCCATGGTCCTGGGGCTGATTCCCGACTGCGACCTCAACCGGGTCGAGTCGGCCGGCAACGCTGCGGGCATGGGGGCGCTGATCGCGTTGCTTCACGTACCTGCCCGCGCCGAGATCGAGGCCACGGTGCGCGGGATCGAGAAGATCGAGACGGCGATGGAACCGAAGTTCCAGGAATACTTCGTGGACGCCATGGCGATCCCGAACAAGCGAGACGCCTTTCCAAGGCTGTTCTCGGTGGTTGACAGGCCGGCCGCGGGGCCGGGTTCCGCCGGCGCCGGCCGGCGCCGGCGCCGGAGGGCGGAATCCGTGGGAGGCAAAGCATGAATCGCAAGGTTTCGTTCACGGCGATGGATCACGGTACCCGCGAGGAATACGATCTGGTGAAGGCTCACGACGCGCGCAACGCGGCCGAACTCGCCGACCGGGTGCTGGCCTGGCTGCGCTCCATGGACGGCGACTCGCCCTATCGGATCAGCCGTCTGGAGCACGCGCTGTAGACCGCCACAAGGGCGGAACGCCACGGCGCGGACATTCCTTTGAGACCGAACCCTTAAGCGATGAAATCGCGAGCGAGAGTTGTCGTCATCGGAGGCGGCGTCGTCGGATGCGGCACGTTGTATCACCTGGCCAGGAAGGGCTGGGGCGAAGAAGTGGTGCTGGTCGAGAAGGGCGAGCTGACGTCTGGCTCGACCTGGCACGCCGCGGGTCTGCTGCCGCTGTTCAACATGAGTTATTCAGTGGGCCAGGTACACAAGTACTCGGTCAACCTCTACCGGCAGCTCGAGAAAGAGACGGGGCAGCAGGTCGGGTTCAGCCAGGTCGGCAACCTGCGGCTGGCCATGAACGATGACCGCATGGACGAGTACTATCAGTACGCGGCGACGGCCAAGACCATCGGGGTCGACGTGCGCTTCCTGACGCCGGCGGAGATCAAGGTGCTGTGGCCCCTGTGCAACATCGACGGACTGGTCGGAGGCATCTTTCATCCGGAGGATGGCTACATCCAGCCTGCCGACCTGACCCAGGCACTGGCCAGGGGCGCGCGCGCGCGCGGTGCCGCGATCTACCGCAAGACCGCGGTAGTCGGGATCACCCAGGCGACCTCCGGCGGCTGGATCGTGCACACGGACAAGGGCGACTTCACCTGCGATCACGTGGTCTCGGCGACCGGAAATTACGCCCGCCGAACCGGTGAGATGGTTGGACTGGACATCCCCGTGATGCCGGTGGAGCACCAGTACATCGTTACCGAACCACATCCCGACCTTGAGAAGCGCAAGCAGCAGGACCTGCCGGAACTCGGCGTGCTCCGCGAATCGGACGGTTCGTGGTACCTGCGCGAGGAAAGCAGCGGCTTCATCCTCGGTCCCTACGAGAAAGATGCGCCCTGCTGTTACGTCGACGGCCCGGATCCGCAAGCCGAGTACGAGCTGTTCCAGGAAGATATCGAGCGCCTGATGCCGCACATCGAGGCCGCCATGGCGCGGGTGCCGGCGTTCGCCGAGGTCGGGATCAAGAAGGTCTACAACGGAGCCATCGCCTACACGCCGGACGGCAATCCGATCATCGGGCCGGCGTGGGGCGTCGACAATTTCTGGCTGTCCGAGGGACACAGCTTCGGAATCACGGCGGCGGGCGGCGCCGGCTGGCAACTCGCCGAGTGGATCGTCGAGGGCGAGCCGACCATCGACATGCTTGGAGTGGAGCCCCGCCGTTTCGGGGAATACGCGACCAAAGACTACCTGGTCGAGAAAACCGAGGAAGCGTACGCGCACGTGTTCATCATCCACTATCCGGACGAGGAGCGACCGGCCGCGCGACCGCTGCGCACTGCACCCTGCTACGGGCGCATGAAGGCGCGCGGCGCCGTGTTCGGGCAAAAGTTCGGCTGGGAGCGGCCCAATTTCTTTGCCACCAACGGCATGCCCCAGGAAGACGACTGGTCTTTCCGCCGTTCGAGCTGGTTCGAGGCGGTGCGCAGGGAAGTCAACAACGTGACCCGCAATGTCGGGCTGCTCGACATGACGGCGTTCGCCAAGTGCCGTGTGTCAGGCCCGGGCGCGGAAGACTTCCTCAACTGGCTTGTCGCCAACCGCGTACCCGAACATGCCGGGCGATTGTGCCTGGCGCACGCCCTGAACCGCAGCGGCGGCGTGCATTCGGAGTTCACGATCCGGCGCGAGTCGGCCGATTCCTTCTACCTGGTGTCGGCCGGGGCCTTTCAGCGGCTGGACCATGACTACCTGTGCAAGTACATACCGCGCGACGGGTCGGTTGCCTTCACGCCCCTGACGAATGCCGCCGGCGTGCTGGTCCTGGCCGGCCCCAGGGCGAGGGAGTTGCTGTCGCGCGTGACGCGCGCCGACCTGTCCAACGAGGCCTTCCGCTGGCTGACCGCCCGCAATATCGTGGTCGGTTCGGCGCCGGTCAACGCCATGCGGGTGAACTTCGTCGGCGAACTCGGCTGGGAACTGCACCACCCGATGGAATACCAGAACCACATCTTCGATGCGCTGTTCGAGGCCGGCGAAGACCTGGGACTGGCACCGTTCGGAATTCGCGCCATGGACTCCATGCGGATGGAGAAATCCTACCGGCTGGTGGGCACGGAACTGTCGATCGAGTACTCCGCTTTCGAGTCGGCGCTGGATCGCTTCGTCAAGCTCGACAAGGGTGACTTCCTCGGACGCGACAGGTTGCTGGCGACAAGTCAGACAGGTCTCAAGCAAGTGCTCGTTACGCTCGAGGTTCACGATGCCGAAGACGCCGACGCGCTGGGCAACAACGCGCTGCTCAAGGACGGAGAAACCGTCGGCCGCGCCACCAGCGGAAATTACGGTTTCCGCGTCGGCAAGTCACTGGCGCTGGGCATGCTGCCCCCCGAACTGGCGGTTCCGGGCGCCGAGGTCGAGATCGAGGTTCTTGACAGGACCCTCCCGGCGACGGTAATTGCGGACAGCCCGTTCGATCCGGCCAACGAAAGGCTGCGCGACGTCAATGGGGCCAACGGCCAATGAAACGATACTCGGCGCTGAGCCTGCTGCGCAACGCGCTTAGCTACAACAGGAACTGGCCGGCCGCGTGGCGCAGTCCCGAGCCGAAGAAAAGCTATGACGTGCTCATCGTCGGCGGCGGCGGTCACGGTCTGGCGACCGCCTACTACCTGGCCAGGAATCACGGCCTCAAGAACGTCGCCGTGCTTGAGAAGGGCTGGATAGGCGGAGGCAACACCGGGCGCAATACTTCCATCGTTCGCTCCAACTACCTGTGGACCGAGGCGTCGCTGCTGTACGAGAAATCGCTGCAGCTCTGGGAAGGGCTGAGCCGGGACCTGAACTACAACGTCATGTTCAGCCAGCGCGGCGTTTACAACCTCGGCCACTCGCTGCAGGACATGCGGGACATTGAGCGGCGCGTTAACGCCAACCGGCACAACGGGATTGACGCCGAGGTGCTTGGCGCGGCCGAGGTCAAAAAGGCGATTCCATGCATCAACGCCTCGCCCGGTGCGCGTTATCCGATACTCGGCGCGTCGCTGCAGCGCCGCGGCGGCGTGGCGCGCCACGATGCCGTCGCCTGGGGCTTCGCGCGGGCAGCCGACGCGCTCGGTGTGGACATTATCGAACAGTGCGAGGTCACCGGCGTCGATGTCCGGGCAGGCAGGGCCGTGGGGGTCGCGACCACGCGCGGCCCGATCGCGGCCGATCGCATCGGCGTGGTGGTTGCCGGCAACGCCAGCGTGCTGGCAAAAATGGCCGGCCTGCGTCTGCCGATCGAGAGCCACCCCTTGCAGGCGTTCGTGTCCGAGCCCATCAGGCCGGTGCTGGACACCGTCGTCATGTCCGGCGCGGTGCATGGATACATCAGCCAGTCCGACAAGGGCGAGCTGGTGATCGGCGCCGGAATCGACGCGTACAACGGCTACGGCCAGCGCGGCAGCTTCCCGGTCATCGAGCATGCGATGCAGGCGATCATCGAATTGTTCCCGGCGTTCAGCCGCGTGCGCATGCTGAGGCTGTGGGGCGGCATCGTCGATATTTGCCCGGACGCCTGTCCGATCGTGTCGAAGACACCGGTGCAGGGCCTGTACTTCAACTGTGGCTGGGGCACCGGCGGCTTCAAGGCGACGCCGGGCTCCGGGTGGGTGTTTGCACATACGCTCGCCCACGATCAGCCCCACGAACTCAATGCGCCCTTCAGCCTGGACCGGTTCGCTTCGGGCGCGCTGATCGATGAACACGGCGCCGCGGCGGTGGCGCATTAGGGTCCCCGGCCATGCTGCTGATCGAATGTCCATGGTGCGGACCCCGGGCTGAGACCGAGTTCAGCTACGGCGGGGAAGCCGAAATCGCGCGCCCCGCCGACCCGTATGCGCTGAGCGACGCGGAATGGGCCGACTACCTGTTCTACCGCCGCAACCTGCGGGGGGCGCACCGGGAGTTGTGGAATCACGCCCAGGGCTGTCGGCGGTGGTTTGGTGTCGAGCGCGACACGGTCAGCTACCGCATTGAGAAGAGCTACAGCTTGAGCGGCGCCGGTAACAGCCGGCCGGCCGGCGCCGCCGCCAATGTTGAAGCCGGGGCCGGGAAGCGCCGCTGACGATGGCCGCCGCCCAGCCGAATCGTTTGCCGCGCGGCGGGCGGATAGACCGTTCCCGGCCGTTGGCATTCTCCTTTGACGGCAAGGCCTGCGAGGGTTTTGCGGGCGACACGCTTGCGTCGGCGCTGATGGCCGGTGGCGTATCGCTGGTGGGACGCAGCTTCAAGTTGCGGCGCCCGCGCGGGATTGTCGGCAGTGGCGCGGAGGAACCGAACGCGATCATGCAGATTGGCGAAGGCGCCGCAGCTCAGCCCAACCTGCCGGCGACGCAGGTCGAGCTCCGCGGCGGCCTGACCGCGCGCTCCACCAGGGGCTGGCCGAGCGTTCGATTCGATATCGGCGCGATCAATGATGTATTCGGCCGAGTGCTGGGCGCGGGCTTCTACTACAAGACATTCATGTGGCCGCGCTCATGGTGGAAGCACTATGAGCTCGCGATCCGCAAGTCGGCCGGCTTCGGCCAGGCGCCGGAAGGACCCGATCCCGACCGCTACGAGCACATGAACGCGCACTGCGACGTGCTTGTCGCCGGCGGCGGACCGGCCGGCCTTATCGCGGCGCTCGCGGCGGCCAAGTCGGGCGCCCGGGTGATTCTCGCCGACGAGCAGAACGAACTCGGCGGCAGTTTGCTCACTTCCGCCGCGAGCATCGAAGGGGCTCCGGCCGCGGAGTGGGCCGACGCCGCGGCTGCGGAGCTGCGCGGCCGGGAAGACTGCGTCCTGCTGCCCGGAAGCACGGTTTTCGGTTACTACGATCACAACTTTCTGACCATTTCGGAGCGTTGCGCCAGCCGTCCGGACAGCTCGGGCGGCGGAGGCGTTCGGGAGCGGCTCTGGCGGGTGCGGGCCAGGCAGGTGGTGCTGGCGCAGGGCAGTCTGGAGCGGCCGCTGGTGTTCTGCAACAACGACCGCCCCGGCGTAATGCTGGCCTCGGCCGTCTCGACCTACATCGACCGGTATGCGGTCCTGCCGGGCCGCCGCGCGGTGGTCTTCACCAACAACGATTCCGCGTACCGGGCGGCGATCAGCCTGGCCAGGGCCGGCGCCGAGGTTGCCGCCATCGTTGACAGCCGCCCCGGGGGGGCCGGGGAACTGGGCGTGCGGGCGCAAGCTCTGGGGATTCCGGTGCTGGCGGGGCACGTTGTGTGCGATGTAGCCGGCCGGCGCCGGGTCACAGGCGCCAGCATCGCCCGGTGGAACGGCGACAGTTGGGAGAACGTCAGGAGCACGATCCGCATCGACTGCGACCTCGTGGCCGTGTCCGGCGGCTGGAGCCCTGCGGTTCATCTGCACTCCCAGGCGGGCGGACGGCTTGCCTGGGACGATTCGCGGCTTTGTTTCCTGCCCGCGGAGGCGCGCCAGGCCAATGTTTCGGCCGGCGCAGGCAACGGCAAATGGTCCCTGGGCGAATGCCTGGCCGACGGGCTGCGCGCCGGCGCTGAAGCCGTGTCGAGGCTGGGGCTGAAAACAGCGGCCATCAGGGCGCCGAGCGCCGCCGACGATGCCGGGGAAAATCCGATCGAACCCTTGTGGCGGGCGCCGGCGGCCAGAGATGCGGATCGCTGCCCCAGGCAGTTCATCGACTTCCAGAACGACACCAGCGTCGCCGACATTCGCCTCGCCGCGCGCGAGGGCTATCGCAACGTGGAGCATGTCAAGCGATACACGGCGCTCGGCTTCGGCACTGATCAGGGCAAGCTCGGCAACATCAACGGCATGGCGGTGCTCGCAGACATCCTCGGTAAGGCGATTCCTGAGGTTGGGACGACCACGTTCCGACCGGCCTACACGCCGGTGAGTTTCGGCGTCTGCGCCGGCGAAAGCGTCGGCGAGCTCTACGATCCGGTTCGCATGACCGCGATCCACGAGTGGCACGCGGCTGCGGGCGCGCCCATGGAGACCGTCGGCCAGTGGCGCCGACCGTGGTACTTTCCGCGAGGCGGCGAAGACCTGCGCGCCGCGGTGGCGCGCGAATGTCTGGCGGTGCGCAACTCGCTCGGCGTCATGGACGCCTCCACTCTGGGCAAGATCGACGCCTGCGGACCCGATGTCGTCGAATTCCTGGAGCGGATTTACACGCACAACGTCGGCAGGATGAAAGTCGGGCGCTGCGCCTACGGCGTCATTCTGGGCGAGGATGGCATGCTCATGGACGACGGCGTGATGGCGCGAACCGGCGAGCGCCGGTTCTACCTGACCACGACGACCGGCGGCGCGGCGACGGTGCTGGGCTGGATGGAAAGGTGGCTGCAGACCGAGTGGCCGGAGCTTGAGGTTTACCTGACATCGCTCACCGATCACTATTCGACGATTGCGGCGGCCGGGCCCAACAGCCGCAAGTTGCTGGAAAAGCTGGGCTGCGATATCCCGCTGGACAAGGAGAGGTTTCCGTTCATGACCATGAAGCCGGCGGTGCTGGCGGGCATGCGCGTGATGCTGTTCCGGGTGAGCTTTTCCGGCGAGCTGGCGTTTGAGATCAACATCGACAGCAACCACGCGCATGCCATGTGGCGAAGGGTCATGGAGGCCGGCATGAAATTCGACATCGCTCCCTACGGAACGGAAACGATGCACGTGCTCCGCGCCGAGAAGGGATTCGTCATCGCAGGCCAGGACACCGACGGCTCCGTGACGCCCGTGGACCTCGGCATGAACTGGCTGCTATCAAAGGAGAAGGACTTTCTCGGCAAGCGTTCCCTTAATCGCCCGGACTGCCTGCGCGAGGACCGCAAGCAATGGGTTGGCTTGCTGTCGCGCGACGGCCGGACCGTGCTCCCGGAAGGTACGCAGCTCATCGGCGAAACCGGCAAGCCCACAGCGATGTGCGGTCATGTCACGTCCAGCTACTTCAGCGCCTGCCTGGGTCACCCGATCGCGCTGGCCCTGGTTGCCGGCGGGCGGGGGCGCAAGGGCGAAACTATCTACGCGGCGCGGCCCGGGCGCGACTCCCTGCCGGTGCAGATCGTGTCGCCGGCCTTTTACGACCCCAAGGGACGGCGTCAGCATGTCTGAGGCCAGCCATGGCCTCTACGGCCGCTGCGGCCTGGAGCCCTTTTTCGCCTCGGTGGAATCCGTGCCGAAGGCGCGTGTCGCCATCAGCGTCCGGGCCGGCCGCAGGTTCCTCAACCTCAGGCTGAATCCGCGCCGCGGGCAGGCCCTTGAGGCCGCCGAGCGGATCCTGGGCCAACCCATGCCGCTGGCCGCGAATACGTTCACGGCCGGCGAGCAAAACGTCTATTGGCTGGGGCCGGACGAGTGGCTGATCGTAACCGGCGCAGAGTGCGTCTCCGGTCTGGGCAGCGAACTCGCCGAGGCGCTCGCCGAGTTCCACGCCGCGGTCAACGATGTAAGCGGCGGCAATGTGGAGCTGCTTGTCAGCGGCGTGGACGCGCGCCCGGTACTGGCGAAGGGCTGCGCCCTGGATCTGCATCCGCGGGAGTTCGCCCCGGGGCAATGCGCGCAGACAGGCCTGGGCAGGGCGGCTGTCCTGCTGGCCGCCGCCGGTGACCCATCAACCTACGCCATCATCGTTCGCCGGAGCTTCTCCGACTACCTGTGCCGCTGGCTGGCGAATGCCGCGCGGCCGCACGGCGCCCGTTTCTCGGTACTGCAGGCAGAGCCGGTTTCGAACCGTGGATGATTCAGGGCCTGTTACCACTATGCGATGCTGCTCTGCCGGGGCTCAGAAAGGCAAGCACTTCCTCGGCGATTGCGCCCGCTCCCTCTTCCATGACCGCCCGGGTAACGTCCTCGCGCTGCACGAACCGGGCGCCGGGAATGTCGGCCGCCGCCTTCCGCGTGCGGTCCTTGAGCATGTACTGGGTGGCGATAACCAGGGCGTCGTGCTTTACGGCCCGAAACCGGGGGCGGCACTGGTAGGTCAGCGTGGCGTGGTAGCCCCAGTTAGCGCGCTCCGCGGCACGCAGGAGTTCCACGAAATTACTGAAGGCCCGATGGAAAGGCACGCCTCCAAGGCGCCTGGTCACGCTGAATTCCCAGGCGTCCGCGAGGCTGTCCATTTGTTCCGTGTAGCGAGTGGCGGACGTGGACTTCGGATACCTGCCGGCCTGCTCTTCGGGGGTGAAGTAGGGAACGTCGATCAGCGCCAGCTTCCGCACCCGGTTCGGCTGCAACCGCGCCATCTCCACCGCCAGCAGGCAGCCGCTGTGAAAGCCCATCAGATCAAAGGGCTTACCGAGGGGATCACCGCAGGCTTCCAGCACCTCATGTATCGCCATTGCCAGTTCTTCCATCGAGAGCATGCGGGCCGGAGGATCCGATCCCCCGAAACCGGGAGAGTCCGGGGCGCAGACCAGCCTCTGCTCGCCCAGCAGCGGCGCAATCGTTTCAAAAAAGGACCCGCTGTAGGGAAATGGATGCAAGCATACGAGCGGTGGTTGCTCCGGGAGCGAGGGCTTCCTGCCCTCGTCGAGGGCTGGAAGCCCTCGCTCCCGGGGATCAAGGAAGCGCAGGTGAATCTGGCCGAACCTGGTTGTTACGTAGGCGCGTCTCATAGAAAACGGCTAGTGGCCCCCGCGCGCCGCGCACCGGACAAGTGTTTCACTCCCGGGCGAGCGCCGGGGCGTACACGAGGTCGGGTTTGCGGGCCGCGCGCACCTCGTCGGGGCGGCGGATCGGCATGCGGTGGGGTGCCGAACGTACCGCCTCCGGATCCTTGAGCGCCGTATCGCGGATGCGCACCATTGCTTCGATCAGGGCATCCAGCGCCTCGGGGGATTCGGTTTCGGTCGGTTCGATCAGGAGGCACTCGGGAACCAGCAGCGGGAAGTAAACCGTGGGCGCATGAAAGCCTTCGTCCAGCATGGCCTTGGCGAAATCGGCCGCGCTCACTCCGGTGGAGTCGCGCAAGCGCTTCAGGCTGATCACGAATTCGTGGCCGGCGCGGCGCTGTGGATAGGCCAGATCAAAGCCTTCTTCCGCAAGGCGGAATGCCAGGTAGTTGGCGTTCAGAACGGCGTGATCCGCCACCCTCTGCAGCCCTTCGCGTCCGAGCATCCGGATGTACACCCAGGCGCGCAGCAACACGCCGATGTTGCCGCCGCCGGCCGACAAGCGGCCGATGCTCTGAGGGCTGTTGCTTTGCCAGCGGTACGCGCCATCGGCCTTTTCCACGAACGGGACGGGAAGAAACGGCTTCAGACAATTCGCCACACCTACCGCTCCGGCGCCGGGACCTCCTCCGCCGTGCGGCGTGGAGAAAGTCTTGTGCAGATTCAGATGCACGGCATCAAACCCCATGTCGCCGGGCAGCACACGCCCCAGCAGGGCATTGAGATTGGCGCCGTCGTAATACAACAGGCCGCCGGCGGCGTGGACGCGCTTGGAGATTTCCAGAATACGCCGCTCAAACACGCCCAGGGTGGACGGGTTGGTGAGCATGATGCCCGCAGTCCGCGGTCCGAGCGCGGCATCGAGCGCGGCAAGATCAATGTCGCCGTCCTTGCCGGTGGCGATTTCGTGCACCTTCAGGCCGCACATGGCGGCTGTAGCCGGGTTGGTGCCATGGGCAGCGTCGGGAACGATGATCTCGTCGCGGCCAAAGTCTCCGCGCGCCTTATGGTAGGCGTTGAACATTGCCACTCCGGCAAACTCTCCCTGGGCGCCGGCCATCGGCGCCAGGGAAATTGCTTCCATGCCGGTAACCGCGGCCAGCAATTCCTGCAATTCATGGAGACACGCAAGAAGGCCCTGTGTGGCCGAGTCCGGAGCTGAGGGATGCACCTCCAGAAACCCCGGTAGCGACGCCAGGCGGTGGCAGGCCCGGGGGTTGTATTTCATGCTGCAGGAACCCAGCGGATAGCTGTTGGTGTCGATCGAGAAGTTCAGCTGTGAGAGGCGGGTGTAGTGGCGCACCACGTCCAGTTCCGAAACTTCCGGAAGCGGTGCGACCCGGTTCCTCAAGACCCCGGCCGGCAAATCGGCAAGACTTGCTTTCTCGATCTCAGGCGCCTGCGCCCGGGCCCGACGCCCAGGGCGTGAAATCTCGAAAATCAGCTTACGCTGCATCTCGACTACTCTCGGCAGGCCGGATTTGTTGCATGATCTCGCGCAAGGCGGATGCGTAGCAAGAGAGTTCCTCTCGCGTGCGCATTTCGGTTGCGCACACCAGCAATGCGTTGCCCAGCTCAGGGTATTGGGACGAAATGTCGATGCCTCCCAGGATCCCCTTCTCGGCCAGCGCGGCAAGGACCGGCGCCACGGGGCGATCCAGGATCAAGACATCTTCGTGGAAAAACGGCACATCGAAGGCTCTTTGCACACCCCTGACGGCCGTCAGCGCCGCGACCAGTTCACTCGCTCGGGCATGGCAGGCGGCAGCTACCCGGCGCAGGCCCTCGCCGCCCAGCAGGGCCATGTACAGGGTGGCCGCGGTAACCATCAGTCCCTGGTTGGTGCAGATGTTTGAGGTCGCCCGGCTCCGGCGGATGTGCTGTTCGCGCGCCTGCAGCGTCAGCACGTAGGCCGGATCGCCTGCCGCATCGACGGTTCGCCCGGCCAGCCGCCCGGGCATCTGGCGCAGGTATCTCGCCTTGCAGGCCAACAGGCCCAGGTATGGACCGCCCCCGGACATGGGGATACCCAGCGGCTGGCCTTCGCCGCATACGATGTCGGCCCCCCATTCCCCCGGCGGCTGCAACAGTCCCAGCGATACCGGATTCGCACCCACAATCAGCAGAGCCCGCTCCTGGTCGGCACGGGCACGCCAGGCATCGATGACGGGCAGGCCGCCCAGATAATTCGGCAGAGCCACCGCCAGCGCGGTAAAACCGCCACCGGCAGCATGGTCCACCGCTCCAAAATCGGCCCGGCCCGATGAATCCATGGGCACTTCCACCAGCTCAATCCCCTGCCCGCGCAACAGGGTGCTCGCTACGGCCCGCCAGGCCGGATGCAAGGAACGGGCCACGGCGATTCGGCGCGAGCCCGACTGCCTGTTGCAGCGCACCGCCATAAGGCAGGCTTCGGCAAAGGCGGTGGCGCCGTCGTACAGCGAAGCATTAGCCACGTCCATGCCGGTAAGCCCGGCAATCATGGTCTGATACTCGTAGGTCAGCTGCAGCGAGCCCTGGGCCGCTTCGGCCTGGTAGGGCGTGTAGTTGCTGTAGAACTCGCCGCGCGATGCGATATCCCAGATCGCCGCCGGAATGTGGTGCTCATACGCGCCGCCGCCTGCAAAGCACAGCAATGGCTCGTTGCGCTGGGCGCGCTGCCTGGCGATCCGCCCCACTCCCGCTTCGTCCAGGCCCGGCGCAATTGACGGCGGCTCGGCACACAGCAGCTGGTCCGGAATCTCGTCGTACAGTTCGCCGATCGCGCCGGCGCCAAGGCGCCGCAGCATGTCCTGAACCTGCGAGGACGTGTGCGGGACAAACGGCATTTCGGGTCAGGAGTCCAGTAATTCTTCGTACTCTTCCGAGTCCAGCAAATCCTCCCAGTCGGCAGAGTCTTCGGGGCTTAACTCAAACAGCCAGCCCGCGCCATACGGGTCCTGCGAAATCAGTTCCGGGGACTCCTTGATGGCTTCATTCACCGCGACCACCTCGCCCACCACCGGCGCATACACGTCGCTGGCCGCCTTGACCGATTCCACGACCGCACATACGTCACCGGCTACAAACGCCGCTCCCACCTCCGGAGTGTCCACGTAAACCAGGTCGCCGAGCTGCTCCTGGGCGTAGTCGGTCAGACCCACGACCAATGTTCCGCCGTCTTCCATACGCACCCACTCGTGGTCGTTGGTGTATTTCAGCTCCGTCGGTATTTCTGACACTTAAGCTACCTCGCTAGTCCCCTTGCTGGCGTCCCCGCTCAACCAGAATCCGGCCGCGGCGCACGAAAGGAGTTTTTACAACGGCGCAGGGCGTTCCCGCACCACGAATATCCACTTCACACTCCGTGTAGGGTCCGAGAGGCACTCGCGCCAGGCCGATTGAACCACCCATAGTAGGCGAATAACCACCGCTGGTCACCACTCCGGGGCCGTTGACGGTGAGCACTTTCTGACCGGCGCGAAGCATACCTCTATTTTGCACAACCAGGCCCTTGAAAACCGGAAGATCCGGATCTTCCATAATGCCTTCCAGGGCGCGCCGGCCGACAAAATCCCGTTGCGCAGGGTCCATTGCCAAGGTCCACTTGAGCCCGCAGTGCAGCGGGGTCACTGTGGTATCCATATCCTGGCCGTACAGGCACAGGCCGGCCTCAAGCCTGAGCGTGTCGCGCGCACCCAACCCGCAGGGGGTTACCCCGGATTCCAGCAGGGCCTGCCAGAACGCCTGTCCCATCGCCGCATCGAGATAGATTTCGAAGCCGTCTTCACCGGTATAGCCGGTTCGCGCAGCCAGAATTCCTTCCTGGTCCATGGCGCCAAAGGTCTTTAGGAACGCCAGGCCGGCCGCATATTCCGCGCTGATGACCCTTGCGGCCACCGCGGCGCCTGATCCCATGGCCCCGGGGCCTTGCACCGCCAGCGTTACCCGGTTTTCCTCGGGCGCAAGCTGCATGGGAAACGCGCGTGCGACCCTTCGCATCTGCTCGCGCACGGCCTCGACGGTCGCGGCGTTGCTCACTACCCGGTATCGATCATCCGCCAGGCGATAGGCGATCAGATCGTCGATCACGCATCCGGAGTCGTTGAGAAGGCATGTATAAAGCCCCGCAACCCGGTCACCCAGCCGATCGACATCGTTGGCCAGCAGGCGGCGCAAGTACGACTTTGCGCCCCGGCCCGAAACCTGCGTCAGCGCCAGGTGCGAAACGTCGAAGACGCCAGCGGAGTTGCGCACCGCGTGATGCTCCGAGACTTGCGATCCGTAATGCAGCGGCATCTCCCAGCCGCCAAACTCCACCATCCGCGCCCCGGCGGCGCGATGCTGGTCCAACAGGGGCGTTGCTCTACCCGCCATCGATCGAACGCGCTATAAAGAGATCCACCTCGCGTTCCAGCAACGGAAGCGGCAGGGCGCCGTTAACCAGCACGGCATCGTGGAACGCCCGCACGTCAAACGTATCACCCAGGGCCTCCTCGGTCCGCCGCCGCAGCTCCTTTATCTTCAGTTCACCGAGCTTGTATCCCAGGGCCTGGCCCGGCCAGGCGATGTAGCGGTTGATTTCGTTTTCGACGTTGGTAAGGCTCAGCGATGTATTGTCCGCCAGGTAGGCCACGGCCTGGTCGCGAGTCCAGCCCCTGGAATGGATGCCGGTATCGATGACCAGCCGGCAGGCGCGCCACATCTCGTAACTCAGACGTCCAAAATGCTCGTATGGCGTGGTGTAGATGCCCATTTCCACTCCCAGCCACTCCGTATACAGCGCCCATCCCTCGACAAAGGCAGTGAACCCCAAAGTGCGGCGGAATTCCGGGACGCCTTCCAGCTCCCGCGCCAGCGCTATCTGCAGGTGATGACCCGGCACCGCCTCATGCACGGTCAGCGCCGGAAGCTCGTAGAGCGGGCGCTGGTCCAGAGCATAGGTATTCAGCCAGTAATACCCGCCCCGGTTGCCGCCTCGGGGCGGCGCCCAGTAGCGAGCGGTGGTTCCGGTGGGCGCCATCTCCGCAGGCATCGGCATGATTCCATACGGCGTTCGCGGCAGCAGGCCGAACCAACCCGGCAGCAGACCGTCCACCTTCTTGGCGATAAGGGACGCCCGGCTCAGGAGTTCTTCCTCGGTCCGGGCGTAAAAGCGTGGGTCGGTGCGGAGAAACGTAACGAACGCCTCAATACCGCCCTCAAACTGAAGTTCGTCCACAATATCCAGCATTTCCAAGCGGATGCGCGCCACTTCCGCCAGCCCTATGGCATGAATGTCATCCGGAGACAGATCCAGCGTGGTCATTGCCCGGATTCTCTGCCGGTAGTAATCCGCGCCCCCCGGCAGTTGCGAAGCTCCGAGGCTCTCGCGCGCGTGCAGCCGGTATTCCTCGTCCAAAAATTCCGCCAGCCTGGACAGCGCCGGTAGCGCCTGCAGGCCGATGATTTCCTTGGCATCGGCTTCAAGCCGGGCCCGGTCGGCAGAGGGCATGGAGGCCGGCATGCGGGTAAACGGCTCGAAGAACGCGCTTTCCTCGACCGCCTCGGCGGCTGGCGCTGCGACCGTGGGCAGCACACTGTCGAGGACCACCATCGGAGCCACAAAGCCATCCGTGATGCCGGCGCGCATATTCTGAATGTGCTGCTCCACGTATTCGGGAATTGTCCGCAAACGCTGGAGATAGTCCTCATAGGCCTGCGTATTCCGGAAACTCACGCCGTCGGTAGCCCGCAACAATTGAGAATGGAAGCCACTGTCGGCGATAAATGGAATGCGCTCGGGAAAGTGGGCGGCGGACTCGATCCGGTTGCGCAGCATCCATTCAAACAATTCATAGTCCATGTGCCGCGCTGCCGGTAGCGCGGCGATATCCAGCCGCTGCAGGCGATCCATGAATCCGGTGGCCTGACGCTTGCGGCGTTCGATATCGTCAAACGACACGCCGGGCAGCCGGCCGTTGTAGTCGTCGACTCCCATTGAGGTAGCCAGCAGGGGGTTCTCGCGCAGCCTCGCGGCCCACTCGTCGGCAAACAACTGATCCAACTGCTGTTCCGCTTCCGGCTGTTGCGCGTCCGCCGCAAGGGCGCCGGTAATCATCAGAAGTGCCAGCGCATAGACCGGCATGTATACCCTTGGCATGCTCTCACTCCCGAAGAATCGTTGGGATGCGGCCCGCGGCGCGCGCCGAGCGCCCGGGTCGGCACTCACCTTTCTCTATAAACGATGCGCCCTTTGCTCAAATCGTAGGGGGTCAATTCCACCGTGACCCGGTCGCCGGTGAGGATGCGAATGTAGTGCTTGCGCATCTTTCCGGAGATATGCGCCATCACCGCGTGGCCGTTGTCCAGCGTGACGCGAAAATTCGTGTTGGGCAAAGTCTCGGTGACTATCCCTTGAAATTGAATCGGTTCCTGTTTTGTCACCGGAAAGCTACCCTCGAATGGAACAACGGCGGCGAGGGCGTCCCGCCCTTACTGGTAACGAGGGCGTCCCCGCTCTCGTCGAGGGCAGGATGCCCTCGTTCCCAGGAGGCCTCATTGTTTCTCCTCGGCCATCTGGCGCTCATCCACCTCAAGAGCCAGTCCGTCGCCCGACTCATCAAGCACCACCAGCAGGCGGCCTCCATTCTGGAGATCGCCGAACAGCATTCGCTCTGCCAGCGGCTTCTTTATGTGTTCCTGAATTACGCGCGCCATCGGTCTGGCGCCCATTCTACGGTCATACCCGCGCCTGGCAATCCACTCCCTTGCGGAATCTTCGAGCACCAGCGTCACGTTGCGGCCCTGCAATTGCGCCTCCAGCTCCAGCACCAGTTTCTCAACCACCCGAAGGACTGAGTCATGCTCCAGCGGATCGAATTGGATCACGCCATCCAGTCGGTTGCGGAATTCCGGCGAGAAGGCCTTTTCGATCGCCGTCATGGAATCGCTGGAATGATCCTGCGAGACAAAGCCAATGGAGCTGCGGGCAGCCTCGCGCGCGCCTGCGTTGGTGGTCATGACCACGATCACATGACTGAAGTCCGCCTTGCGGCCGTTGTTGTCGGTCAGCGTGCCGTGATCCATCACCTGCAGCAGAAGATTGAACACGTCCGGATGGGCTTTTTCTATTTCGTCCAGCAGCAATACCGAATGAGGATGGCGAGTGACGGCCTCGGTCAGCTGCCCGCCCTGATCGAACCCCACGTAACCGGGCGGGGCGCCGATCAGCCGCGAGGCCGTATGCCGCTCCATGTATTCCGACATGTCGAAGCGCAAGAGTTCCAGGCCCAGGCAATAGGCCAGTTGCCGGGTCACCTCGGTCTTGCCGACGCCGGTGGGGCCGGAGAACAGGAAGCTGCCGACCGGTTTCTCCGGTTCGCGCAATCCCGAGCGGGCCATCCGGATCGCCGAGGACAGTGCCTCGATGGCGGGATCCTGGCCGAAAATCACCCTATTGAGGTTACCGGCCAGCTGCGCCAGCAACTCGCGATCGGAGGCCGAAACGCTGCGTGGCGGAATGCCGGCCATCTGCGCGACTACGGCCTCGACCTGGGCCACGTCCACGGTAAGTTCCTCGTCCGCGCCGGCCCTGAGCTTCAGACGCGCTCCGGCCTCGTCGACGACGTCGATGGCCTTGTCCGGCAGGCAGCGGTCGCCGATGTGGCGGGCCGACAACTCGGCGGCTGCGCGCAGGGCTTCATCGCTGTAGGCGGTATGGTGATGCTCCTCGAAACGGCTTTTGAGCCCGCACAGAATCTCGTAGGTTTCCTCCACGCTCGGCTCCGGCACGTCGATTTTCTGGAAGCGCCGCGCCAATGCGCGATCGCGCTCGAAGACACCGCGATATTCCTTGAAGGTGGTGGATCCGATGCAGCGCAAGTCACCGTTGGCAAGCACCGGTTTGATGATGTTGGAGGCGTCCAGCATTCCGCCGGAAGCGGCGCCGGCGCCAATCACCGTGTGGATTTCATCAATGAACAGAATCGCGCCCTCCTCTGCCGCCAACTCGTTCACCAGCGCCTTGAGGCGCTTCTCGAAGTCGCCCCGGTAGCGCGTGCCGGCCAGCAACGCGCCCATGTCGAGCGCATAAAGGGTGCACCCGGCCAGCGCGGACGGCGCGTCCTCGCGGACCATCATCAGCGCCAGGCCCTCGGCCAGGGCGGTCTTGCCGACTCCTGCGTCGCCCACAAACAGGGGGTTGTTCTTGCGCCGGCGGCTCAGCACCTGCATGGCGCGCTCAATCTCCTTCAAGCGCCCCACCAGCGGATCAATGCGCCCGTCCCTGGCGCGCTCGTTGAGATTGGCGGCATACGCTTCCAGGGCCCGCTCGGTGCGCGCGCCCGATTCGTCCTCGGTAAGTGCATCTCCGGTCGGGGCCGGTCTGGAGCGTGCGATGCCGTGGGAAATATAGTTAACCACATCCAGGCGGGTGACGCCCTGGCGGTTGAGCTCACTAACCGCAAATGTCTGGTTCTCTGCAAACAACGCCACCAGCACGTTTGCGGAGCCGACTTCCTTGACTCCGCTGTTCTGCACATGCGCCATGGCCCGCTTGAGTATCCGGTCGAAGGCCCGCGTGGGCCGTGTCTGCCGGTCCGCCTCAACGCCCAGCGTCGGCATTGTTTCCTCGAGATGGTCTTCCAGCGCGCTCGCCAATTCATCCACATCGGCTTCGCAGGCCGCCAGGATTTCGGCCACCACGGGGCTACTGGTCAACGCCAGCAGCAGGTGCTCCGCGGTGAGGAATTCGTGGCGGCTTTCCCTGGCGCGCACCAGCGCGTTGGACAGGCAGATTTCAAGTTCGCGGCTTAGCATGGGTGTCGTGTGTCTTCAGGGCCTTTTAACACTATGCTTTCTCAACCACGCAAGCAAGCGGATGTTCGTGACGGCGCGCGTATTCCAACACCTGGGCAGCCCGGGTTTCGGCGATCTCAAACGCAAACACACCACACACGCCGCGCCCCTTCATGTGCACTTCCAGCATGATGCGAGTGGCCTTCTCGCGTCCGTAACCGAAAAGGTTCTGTAACATCTGCACGACAAACTCCATCGGCGTATAGTCATCGTTGAGAAGCACCACCCGAAACAACGATGGGCGGTCAACTTCCGGCGGAGCGGTTTCGGTTGACAGGGCGCCGTCGGGTTTGTGCAGATATTCGTTGTCCGTGGGCTTGTTCATTTTGAGCAGACGCGATGATGCCTTAAATTATCACAACCTGCCGGCGTCATTGTGATGTAAACGTGGATATTTGGCATGAATTCGGTGAATTGGAGCAGACTGCTTAAAGGCTTGCCCGCGCTGGCGCTGATGCTGGTTGCCGCCTGGCTGCTGGCGCGGATCGGATTGACCGCCTGGGAAATGACCCGGATCGAGCCGCCGAATCCGACCGCGCGACGGTCTGCTGTAACTACTGGTGTCGAGACCACAAACGCTCCGGGAAGTACTCTCTTCGGATCGCCGCCCAGGCAAAACGAGCCCGGCGGAACTCCTGGCCTGCTCAGTGGCGGGGACTTTCATCTGCGCGGCGTGGTGGCGTCGGGCAACAAGCGCATCGCGCACGCCATCATCGAGTCCGGCGGGGTTTCCGGCGCCTACTTTCCCGGGGACAGCGTGGCAAACGGCCTGAGCCTCCAGGAGGTGCGTGCGAACGAAGTGCTGCTCAGGCGGGGCGGCGAAGTACTCCGCCTGCCGCTGCTTGGCTTGAGTCCCGGCAGCGGCAGCCGGATCCCACCAGACCGCGGCGCAGCCCCCGTCCCGGGCAATATGGCGGACATCCTGGCCGCGCCCCCGCAAATGACGCTGTCACAATTCCTGCGCATGGAGCCGATCATGGATGCGGACGGCAGAATGGAGGGCTATCGTATCTTCCCGCGCGCACGGCGCGCCTTGTTCGACAGCCTGGGGCTGGTTTCCGGCGATCCGCTCGTTGCGATCAACGGCATTCCCTTCGACAAGGACAATATCGCACAAGCATTGGACCAGATGAATAGCGGGGGAGATATGATGCTGAGCATATTGCGTGACGGCGAGCAAATTGAGATAACCGTAGAAAGCGCGAATTTCGGCCTGCTGGCCATGTGAGGATATGAAGATGAGTCTGAACCGCGCAAGATTGAGTTGGCCATGGGTGCTACTGGCTGTCTTCATGCTGGCCAACCCCGCCCACGCCCACGCCCAGCAGGATACGGTCAAACTCAATTTTCGGGACGCCCCCCTGGAAGATGTCGTGGAGGGCGTGGGCAAGGCGACCGGAAAGAATTTCGTGATCGACCCGGCGGTCGGCTTGGATCAGAAGGTTACTTTGGTTGGGTCCCGCGACCTGTCCACGGAGGCGTTTTACCAGGCGTTTCTGTCGCTGCTCAGCGTCCACGGCATCGTCGCGGTTCCTTCGGGCCCCGTGATCAAGCTGTCGCCGGACCGGACCCTGCGCATCCTGGCCGAGGTCCCCGAGGGTGAGCTGCGCAGCAATGAACTTCAGACCCGGGTTCTGCCGGTTGCCAACGTCGATGCCCAGACCCTGGTTCCGATACTTCGCCCGCTGCTGTCTCCGGGCGCGCACCTGGCCGCCCATGCGCCAACCAACGTGGTGATCCTGTCCGACCGCGGGTCCAACCTGGACCGGGTCGAACGGGTGGTCAAGCGCATTGATCTCAGGAACGACCAGCCGATCGAGGTCATACCGCTTGAGCACGCCAGCGCCCGGGACCTGGTTGCCGTGCTCGGCGACATCGGCCAAGTCTCCGGAGCGAGTTACGGCGTGGCCGTAGCGGACGACCGAACCAACAGCATTCTGCTAAGCGGCGAGAAGAACCGTCGCCTCGAAATGCGCGCGCTGCTCGCGCATCTGGATACGCCACTGGTGGAAGGCGCCAGCACCCGGGTGCGTTATTTGAATTACGCCAATGCCGAGAACCTGGCGGCAAAGCTGTTTGTTCAGTTTGCCGATGAAGGCAACACCGAAAACAAGGTGAAGGTTTCATCCGACGAAGACACCAACGCTCTCATCATCGACGCGCCGCCCGACACCCTGCGGCGCATGCTTTCGGTGGTCGATCAGCTTGATATCCGGCGCGCGCAGGTGCTGGTGGAAGTCCTGATTGCGGAGATCAACGCCGAGCGGGCCAACCAGCTGGGCGTGAATTGGGCCGCCTACGACCCGAAAAGGGTGCTCGGCAGCACCGATTTCCCGGCATCGGGGTCCAGCCTGCGCGAACTTGTAGCCGGTTCTCTGTCGGACAGCGACCAGGGGCGGGCCGTGGCGGGCCAGGCCCTGGGGCCGGGAGCGGGTTTCGCGGTAGGACGGGTGCGCGACGAGGGCTTAAGCTTTGCGGCCTTGATCAGCGCGGTGGAGAACACCGCCGGCGCCAATATTCTGGGCACGCCCATGCTGGTTACGCTGGACAACCAGAAGGCCGAGTTCAGCGTCGGCCAGACCGTTCCGTTCATCACCGGCAGCTACGCCAGTTCGGGAATCAACCCCAGTAGCGCCGACGGTCAGATCCGGCCCTTCACCACCGTGGACCGGGGAGACGTCGGACTGACCCTGGTGATTACGCCGCAAATCAATCAGGGCGACGCTGTGCGACTGGAAATTGAACAAACACTCTCCGAACTCGCTCCCTCGGTGGCCGGCGCCGTGGACCTGGTGACCAACACCCGCGCTTTGAGCACCGCGGTGATCGTTGAAGATGGGGGCACTCTGGTCCTGGGGGGGCTGATTCAGGAAAAGGTCCGGCAAAACCGCCAGGCGGTGCCGCTGCTGGGCCGACTGCCGCTGATCGGCGCCTTATTCCGCGCCACCAGCGAAAGCCGCGAGAAAACCAACCTGATGCTGTTTATCCGGCCAACCATCCTGCGTGATTCGGCCCAGGCCAATGCCGCCACCAATGCCAAGTACAACTACCTCAGGCGCCAACAGCTCGTTCAATCCTATTCCGGCAAGGGCCCGATGCTCCCGGAACTGGAAGATGCGTTCGATTTGGGGAATGGAACCGGCGACTCCGATCCCGACGAGGGCGCGGGACAAACTGGCGGTGAGACATCAGCGCCGGATTGAATTCGCTTCCCTTCAACTTTGCCCAGCGCCACGGCGTGCTGCTTGCGCCGGGACCGAACGGCGAACTGATCGCGCTGGTGCGGGCCGGCGCCGGGCTGGCGGGCCTGGCAGAGGCCGGACGCATGGCCGGACGCCCGGTTCGACCGCAGCTCATCAACGCCGAGGACTTTGATCGCCGCTTGCGGGCGCGCTACGAGATGGGCGCCGACAGCGCTCTGTCTATTGCCGAAGATCTGGACGAAGACCTTGAACTGGGCGCGCTGGCCCGCGAGCTGCCGGCCCCGTCAGACCTGCTTGACAGCGACAATGACGCGCCGATTATCCGGCTGCTGAACGCGGTCCTGGCCTCGGCGATCCGCACCGGCGCCTCGGATGTGCACCTGGAGCCGGGCGAGTTCAACCTCAACGTGCGGTTCCGCGTTGACGGCGCGCTTCGCGAGACCCTGAAACTCCGTCGGGGCTTGGGCCCGCTGGTCATTTCCCGCGCCAAAGTAATGGCCGACCTCGATATCGCCGAAAAGCGCCTGCCGCAGGACGGGCGCATTTCGCTGAGGATCGCGGGACGGGCCGTAGACGTGCGCATTTCCACCCTTCCCGGAATCCACGGCGAGCGTGTGGTCATGCGCCTACTGGACAAACAGTCCGGACGTCTGGACCTGCAATCGCTGGGAATGGACCCGGGCACCTTAAAGCGCATGGAACGGCTGATTCAACGCCCGCACGGCATTTTTCTGGTCACCGGACCGACCGGGTCGGGCAAGACCACCACCCTGTATGCCGCCCTTGAGAAGATAAACGACAGCACGCGCAATATCATGACGGTGGAGGATCCGGTGGAGTACTACCTGGAAGGCGTGGGCCAGACCCAGGTCAACAACCGCGTGGGCCTGACCTTCGCCCGTGGTCTGCGCGCCATCCTTCGCCAGGATCCCGACGTAGTGATGGTGGGTGAAATCCGCGACCTGGAGACCGCCGAAATCGCCGTGCGCGCCAGCCTGACCGGCCACCTGGTGTTTTCCACCCTGCACACCAACTCCGCGGTGGGCGCGGTTACCCGGTTGCGTGATATGGGCCTGGAGCCTTTCCTGATTTCATCCAGCCTGCAGGGTATTCTGGCCCAGCGCCTGGTGCGGAAGCTGGATCCGGCTACGCGGGAGGCCTATTCACCCGGAGAATACGAAAGCGCGCTATTGGACTTGAATCCCGGCGAAGCCCCTGCTCTCTACCGGCCCGGCTCGGTGGCGGCAGCCGAGGGTGGCGGCTACCGTGGGCGGACCGGCATTTATGAACTGATCAGTGTCGGCGACCCGCTCCGCAGTCTGATTCACGATGGCGCGCCCGAGCAGCAACTGGAGGCCGAGGTTCGAGCCGACACCCCGTCGTTGCGGGCTAATGGAGTGGACAAGGTGCGCAGCGGCCTGACTTCGCTCGAAGAGGTGCTGCGCGTGACCAGCAAGGAGTAGATCAACTATTGCCTCAGTGGAATTTCACCGCGCAAGACTCCCACGGACGCCGCAAGCGCGGCACGCTTGATGGCGATAACCCACGGCATGTGCGCGGTCTGCTGCGCGAGCAGGGGCTGCGCCCGCTAAACGTTCGCCCCGCCCAGCCGGCCGGAATCTTAAATCGCCTTTTGCCGGGCAGGCGGCCCGCGTTGAGCAGCCAGGCGCTCGCGCAGCTTATACGGCAACTGGCCACTTTATTGCGCGGCGGCCTGCCTCTGGACACGGCGCTCAAAGCCCTCGTCGCGCAGCGCGGACGCCACAGCGAAGTGCTGATGGGAGTTCGCGCCCGGGTGCAGGAGGGCTACAGCTTCGCTGAAGCACTGGGTGCGTCCCGGCGCAAGTTCCCGGAGCTGCTGGTAGCCACGGTCGGCGCCGGTGAGCGGATCGGCCGCCTCGAAGAGGTGCTGGAGCGGCTGGCGGAACACTTCGAAAAGCGTCAGGCGCTGCGCCAGCAGGTGCGCTCGGCGCTGGCTTATCCCATGGTGCTGACCGTAATCAGCTTGGGCATCGTGAGCCTGATGCTGGTATATGTCGTGCCGCAAGTGACACCCGTGTTCGTTGACAGCGGAGTGGAGCTACCCCTGTTGACGCGAGTTCTGGTTGCGATCAGCGACTTCGCCCGCGTCTATGGCTGGCTTGCGCTGCTGATCCTGGCCGGCGGCGCCGTGTTGATCTCGCGCGGGATGCGCCTGCCGGCGGCGCGGCTGGAACTCCACCGGCTGGTGCTTCGAACACCGCTCTTCGGCGCCCTGACAAGGGAGTTGAATTCGGCCCGCCTGATGCAGTCGCTGGCGACGTTGACCGATGCGGGCGTCTCGGTTTGGGAGTCGCTGCGGGTAGCCGCGCGAATGCTGACCAACCTGCCAATGCGCCAGGCCGCGCTGGCGGCGGCCGAAGAAGTCAGTGAAGGCAAACCGGCGGCGGCGGCGCTGGATCGCAGCGGACTGTTTCCACCGCTTTGCATTCAGCTCATCGCCAGCGGGGAAGCCAGCGGGGAGCTTCACCAACTCCTGGGCCGGGCGGCGGAAACCCAGGAACGCGACCTGTCGGCTCGGATCGAAACCATGACATCCTTGCTCCAACCCCTGCTGATCCTGCTGGTAGGCGGTTTCGTACTGGTAATCGTGCTGGCCATCCTGATGCCGATTTTTGAAATGAATCGTCTTATCGGCCAATAGCCTTCAAGGCCGGAAATCCGGCTGCCGGCGCGCGGTGCCGGGAATGAGAGGGATTGGGACTTGCGCCGCTGCTCAGATTACGCAGGGTAGTTGGGGCTTGCGGGAGAACCCGGCCACGCCCCCCGATGGCGCCGAGAAGGGTAAAGCGGCCGCGATATGAAAATCGCGGCCGCCTTACTTGGGGAGACTATTTCTTCTGCGTATCTTCGAACATCCGTTCCATGCTTTCCTTGTTGGCATCCGCGGCGGCCTTGGCCTCCGCCGCCGCCTCCGCCGCACGTTCGGCTGTCATGCGCGCGCGCTCCACTTCGGCAGTGGTCTGGCGCTGAGCCGCTTCAAGATCGCCTATCCTGCCCTCCAGAGCGGACATTCCGCTGCCCATGGAAGCAGCAGCGGCGTCCATCTTGGCGGCCATTTCGTCCATGCCCGTGGTGCAACAGCCGGAAAGAGCCACGGCTACCGCCGGTGCTCCAAGTAGAGCAATAAAAAGTCTGGTCTTTTTCATGAAGGTCCTCGGATCCTCGCCATGTAAATCGCGCCTGAATCAAGCGCACCCTATATCTTCGCCCAGCTCCCGGAAAAAAGCAAGGCATTTGCGGGGCCCCAACGGTGAAATCGCCTGCCCCGGGCCATTCTTTTCCATTGATGCGCAGCGCTATCTGGAGGCGGTTCGAACTTGCTCCGGCGCGGGTGAAATCGGCAAGGGAACGCCAAGGCGTTCGATCAGGGCGCGGCGCACAGCCTGGATATCCAGTTCGACGCGGCCCGCTTGCGCCGAGAACTTCAGTTGGTTGATCAGGGCATCCATCGCTTCGGGCGACTGTTCCTCCAGCGGCTCATGCGCCTCGACGTAAAGCCGGCCGTCACGCCAACCCACCTTGACCGGCTGATTGACGATATTCACCGGCAAGCCCACCGGAACCTCGGGGAAAAGCCACTCGATGTCCTCCGGCAACATGCGCAGGCAGCCGTGGGTTACCTGCATGCCCACTCCGCGCGGCTTGTTGGTGCCGTGAATCAGGTATCCGGGGGCCGACAGGTTGATGGCGTAGTCGCCCAGGGGGTTGTCCGGGCCGGGACCCACCACTCTCGGCAGGACTTCGCCGTCGGCCGCGTATTCGGCAATGATGGACTTGGGGGGACGCCAGGTGGGCCGGACCCGCTTGCGCGTTACCTTCCAGTCGCCCAGCGGAGTCTTCCAGTCCATGCGGCCAATGCTGATGGGAAAAGTCGCCACCATGTCCTGACCGGCCTGCTGGAAGAAGAAATACAGCCGGTACTCGGCAATGTTCACGACCACGCCCTTGCGTTGTGCGTTGGGCAGGACAAACGAAGTAGGCAGCAATACCTGCGCGCCGTCTTTTGGCACCCACATGTCCACGTCGGGATTTGCCTGCTTCATGTCGGTAAAGCCCAGGCCGTTGCGGCGCGCTACATCCAGCAAAGACTCGCGGCGATCGGCGGCCACCCAGTGGGACTCGCCAACCACGGTGGTAGTTGGCGTGGGCAATAGAAAGTTCTCGGCCTGAACCGGGAGACCGGTGAAAATCCCGGCAGCCAGGAGAATCAGCGCGCAACGCGCAGTTCGGAATCTCACACTAGTCATCTAAAACTGCATCATTCCGGCGGCCCAGGTCAATCCTCCACCAAAGGACACCATCATTATGCGCTGTCCACGCTTGATTCGTCCATCCCTCACCGCCACATCCAGCGCCAGCGGGATGGACGCGGCCCCGGTATTGCCGTGATCCTGCAAGGTCAGCACCACCTTCTCGTCGGGCAGGCTCAGCCGCTTGCCGATTGCCTGAATAATGCGGATATTCGCCTGATGCGGGATCAGCCAATCGATATCGTCGCGGCCAAGTCCGTGTTGCTCCAACAGCCGGTCCACCGTACTGCCCATGGTGCGAACGGCAATCTTGAAAACTTCGCTGCCTTTCATTCGGACCGCCAGGCCGCCGTTGCTCAATTCTTCCGGATTGCGCGATACGCCCGCCCGGCTGCGCAGTATGTCCACATACGATCCGTCGGCGCCCAGGATGAAGCTCATCATTCCAGGCTCCTCCGCGGGTTCCAGCACCACTGCACCGGCGCCGTCGCCAAACAGAACGCAGGTCGAGCGGTCACTCCAGTCGGTAATCCGAGACAGCACTTCAACGCCCACCACCAGGGCCTTGTTCACGCGCCCCAGGCGTATCAGCCCGTCCGCGAGGCTTAAGGCATACAGCCAGCCGGTACAGGCCGCTTCGCAACTGAACGCCCCGCAGGGCGGGATGCCCAAAGCGTCCTGAACCATGCAGCCCACATTGGGAAACACCAGGTCGGGCGTGGTGGTTCCAACCACCACCAGGTCGATTTCCTCGGGCGCGCAATTGGCCGATTCAAGCGCGGCGCGGGCCGCCGGTATGGCCAGATCGGAACTTGCCTGTTCGGCTGCAGCCATGTGGCGGCGTTCCATGCCGGTTCGAGTTCGGATCCACTCGTCGGTGGTGTCCACCAACTGCTCCAGGTCCCGGTTGGTGAGCACCCGTTCGGGAAGATATCGGCCGGTGCCGGCGATGCGCGAATGCCGCAAGCCCGCGATCCCGCCGGCTACGCTGCCAGGTTGCTCCATACTCCCTGAATCCGCTCGTTCAAACCTTTCTCCACCTCGCGCATGGCCAGATGTATTGCCTGCTGCCAGGCAACTTCGTTGCTGGCGCCGTGGCTCTTGATCACAATGCCATTAAGGCCCACAAGCGCGGCTCCGTTGTGACGGTTCGGATCCAGCCGCTTCTTGATCGCGTACAGGAACGGCCAGCAGGCCAGGCCATAGGCCCGGCTGATCCACCCGCTGCGGAAATACGAAACCATCTGCTGGTAAACGAAATGCGCCGACCCTTCCATGGTCTTTAGCGCTATATTTCCGGTAAAGCCGTCGCAAACGACCACGTCGGCCCGATGCTTGAATACGTCGTTGGGCTCGACAAAGCCCTGGTAATTGAGGTGGCTGTCGCTAAGCAAGGCGTTGGCGGCCTTCACCGTCGCTATGCCCTTGATTTCTTCCTCGCCGGTATTCAGAAGACGAATAGCCGGGTTTTGCACGTTATTGATTGAGGCGATCACCGAGCCCATGACGGCGAACTGCAACAGGTGGGTGGGAGTGCAGACGGGGTTGGCGCCCAGATCCAGCATGTAGCAGGAGCCTGCCAGGGTGGGCAGGGCAACCAGGATGGCCGGGCGGTCGATGCCCGGAAGCATCTTGAGCAGCAGGCGGCCGGTGGCCATCAGCGCGCCGGTATTCCCGGCGCTCACGCAGGCTTGCGCTTCTCCGGAGCGAGCAAGTTCCACCGCTATGCGCATCGACGACCGCTTCTTGCGGCGCAGGGCCTCTGAGGGGGTGTCGTCCATCGACACGACCTGGTCGGCGTGGTGGATTTCCACCCGGTTCGCCTCCTTGCCCAGCCGACCCAGATTCTCACGCACGATGTCCGCGTCCCCTACCAGGATCAGCCGCAACTCCTCGCGATTTCGCAGCATCTCCAGGCTGGCCTGGATCGCCACGGCAGGACCCAGGTCGCCGCTCATGGCGTCCACCGCAATGGTTGTCAGCTTGCTCATACCGTTGAGACCGCCCTCAGCGCGGTCCAACCCGGCCGGCTGGCTTCATTGACACGAGGTGAATCCGGCGCACGAGCGCAGGGATCAGCCTTCCATCTCCTCCTCGTCCACCTCCGGAGGCGGTGGAATGATTTCACGGCCGCGATAGTAGCCGTCGGGTCCGATATGGTGCCGGCGATGCAACTCGCCGGTTTCCTTATCCACCGAGAGTGTGGGACGCCCCAGGGCGTCATGCGACCGGCGCATGTTGCGGCGCGAGCGCGATTTGCGATTCTGTTGTACTGCCATCATAGTCCCCCTTGGAACCGGTCAAGAAGCCCCTTCACTACGTCCCTGCCGCAGCAGGGCTCCCAAGCCCGCCAGCGGCCGAGAGGCATCCGGTGAAGAGCGCGCTTCCGCTTGCCCCGTCACCGGACATTGCTCGTGAGCCGGCGCCATGGGCAAGCTGGTCAGGATTTCATCTTCCAGTATTGTACCCAGCACCAGCCCGTCCGGTCCCGCCACGACCGTGTCAAACGGCGATGCTACCTCCCGGGTCTCGCTTTCGCTGCGTACAACGGTTAGCCGGCAGTCCACCTCAATCGGCCAGACTACCGGGGAGAGGCAGCGCTGACACTTCAGCTGCAGCGCTCCCCGCGCCCAGACCGTCACGATCGGAAAACCCTCGATGCCGGACTCAAAGGACCAGCGCGCTTCCAGCCGCTCGGCCAACCCGGCTTTCCCGCACAGCTCCGCCAGGCGCGCAGACTCGCCCACGGCGAAAGAGGCTTGTACGACGTGTCGACGACCGGCCCACTCACGCAACCTACGAATTGCTACGGCGTTACGCTCAATCACAATCCACCCTTGCGCTTGCTCAGGGGCCGCTATCATAGGAAGCTGTCTTTATGCTGTCAATTCAGCGGCTTGGAGCCTGCCAGGCAATGTCTCCGGAAATCGTGTTGGCGACCCAATCACAGTACAAGCGCCGCTTGCTCGCGCGGCTGGTCAGCGATTTCACGACCGACGCCCCAGGCATCGACGAAAGCATGCTTGAAGGCGAACAGCCGCGGGACCAGGCGGCGCGCCTGGCGGAAGAAAAAGCCCGCGAGGTCGCGCCACGCCACGGCGGAGCATGGGTGATCGGCGCGGACCAATTGGCCGAATTCCGCGGCCGGCCGGTAGGAAAGCAGCCCGACAAAGATCAGGCCCGAGCGACGCTCATGTCTTTTTCGGGCCGGCGCCTTGACTTCCACACGGCCGTTTGCGTTCTTACTCCCCAGGGTGATGTGCGCTCGCACGTGGACCTTACGGTGGCCCGGTTCCGGCAACTGGATACCTATCAGGTCGAGCGCTACCTGGCGCTGGAGTCGCCGTACGACTGCACCGCGGCATTGCGCGCCGAAGGCGCAGCCGGGTTGCTCCTCGAATCGCTGGAGAACTCGGATCCCAGCGCAATTATCGGCCTGCCCATGCTGTGGCTGGCTACGGTTCTCCCCCTCGGCCCTCAATAGCAAGTGGGAACGAGGGCATCCTGCCCTACGCTGGGAACGAGGGCATCCTGCCCTCGTCGGAGGGCTGGAAGCCCTCCCTCCCAAGTCGAGGGCTGGAAGCCCTCCCTCCCAAGTCGAGGGCTGGAAGCCCTCCCTCCCAAGTCGAGGGCTGGAAGCCCTCCCTCCCAGGTCGAGGGCTGGAAGCCCTCGTTCCCAGTCCAATCGCCGCACGGCTGCGGCGGAATTCCAGTGTTTCAGCGCTTAGCGGGAGGGGCGGTAGCCGGAGATGATGGGGTAGCGCCAGTCGCGGCCGAAAGCGCGCTGGGTAACGCGCACACCGGGCGGCGCCTGGCGGCGTTTGTACTCGCTCAAACGCACCCGGTCCAGCACCTGCCGCACTACGCCAGGGTCTATGCCTCGCCCGGCGATGTGCTCCACCGAGAGATCTTCAAACATCAGGGCATCCAACACCTCGTCGAGCACTTCGTAAGGCGGCAAGGAGTCGCTGTCGAGCTGTCCGGGGCGCAGTTCCGCCGTGGGTGAGCGTTCGATTACCCGCTGCGGTATGACCGGCGAGATCGTATTCCGGTAGCGAGCAAGGCGATACACGCGGGTCTTGGTGCAGTCCTTGAGTGGCGCGAAGCCGCCGGCCATGTCGCCATAGAGCGTCGCGTAGCCCACCGCGTACTCGCTCTTGTTGCCGGTAGCCAGCACCATGCGTCCCTGCTTGTTGGAGATGGCCATCAGCAGCATGCCGCGGCAGCGCGACTGAATATTCTCCTCGGTGACATCCTCGGGGAGCCCGGCAAATACTTCAGCCAAGGTCTCCTGCATGGCCTCGACCATTGTGGTGATGGGCAGCACCTGGTATTGGGCTCCGAGAGCGCTCGCCTGCCGCGCGGCGTCCTCTACGCTCATCGGCAGGGTGTAGCGGTACGGCATCATCACGGCAAGCACCCGTTCCGCTCCCAGGGCGTCTCCCGCCAGCGCCAGCGTCACAGCCGAATCAATTCCTCCGGACAGCCCCAGGACGACACTCTCGAAACCGCTCTTTTGCACGTAATCACGGATTCCGCACACCAGCGCCCGATAGACCTCGGCATCCTCCGCCAGCAAGGGCTCCACGCTACCAGGCCGGGGCCGCGCGGGCTTTCCTTCAGAAGTTTCGACCTCGCAGTAGTACAAGCCTTCCTCAAAAGCCTCTCCGCGCACGCAGGTGCCCCCGGAGTTATCGATCACGCAGGATCCCCCGTCGAAGACAAGTTCGTCCTGCCCGCCCACCTGGTTGACGTAGAAGATCGGCACGCCGGTCTCTTTGACCCGCTCGGCGAGCAGCGCTTCGCGGCGCGCCTGCTTGCCCAACTCGTACGGTGAGCCATTGGTCACGACAATCAGTTGCGCACCGTCCGCCGCAAGCTGTCCGGGGACGTCCGCTTCCCACACGTCTTCGCACACCGCCAGGCCCAGTCTGAGCTGATCCAGGTCGACGCATTTCGCATCCGTCCCGGGCGCAAAGTAGCGGCGCTCGTCGAATACCCTGTAGTTGGGCAGCACGATCTTGCGGTGCAGATGCAGCAGCCGGCCTTCAGCCAGAAGCGCCACGGCGTTGTACCAATGGTCTTGCTCCCAGTGCGGGTATCCCAACACCACGGCGATACCCTCTGAGGCTTGGCGAACCTGCATGAAACCGGCGCTCAGGTCACGGCGCAGCCCGGCATGAAACAGCAGGTCTTCGGGCGGATAGCCGCACAGGGCCAGTTCCGAGAATGCCACCAGTCCGGCGCCTGCGGCGCGCGCCTGGTCGATTGCGCGCAGAATTCGGGCCACGTTGCCGGGCACGTCGCCCACCAGCAGGTTCAGCTGCGCCAGTGCGATCTTCATCCAGCGGCTCCCCGGTTAAACGCAGTGGAGCGAGGGCGTCTCGCCCTCGACGAGGGCAGGTTGCCCTCGCTCCATTCTCTCGCTCCCGGCGCGACCAGGGGTTTATCCACGGACTGCTAGGAAAGCGCTTGGGCCATCGTTGCGCCTATCTCCGCGGGCGAGCGAGTCACTGCCGCCCCTGCGGCCTGCAGGGCCTCATACTTGGCTTCGGCCGTGCCCTGACCGCCGGCCACGATGGCGCCCGCATGGCCCATGCGTTTGCCCGGTGGCGCGGTGACGCCGGCGATATAGGCGACCACCGGCTTGGACACCTCGCTGCGTATGTACTCGGCGGCCTTTTCCTCGTCGGCGCCGCCAATCTCGCCCACCATCACGATCCCCTCCGTGGCCGGATCGCGCTCGAACATCTCCAGGCAGTCGATGAAATTCAGGCCCCGCACCGGGTCTCCGCCTATTCCTATGCAACTCGTCTGGCCAAGCCCGCAGGCCGTAGTCTGGTGCACTACCTCGTAGGTGAGCGTGCCGGAACGGGAAATAATGCCCACGCGGCCGGGCTGGTGGATAAATCCGGGCATGATGCCCAGCTTGCACTCGCCGGGAGTGATTACGCCGGGGCAATTCGGACCGATCAGCCGGCAGTCGTACGACTTGAGCGCGGCCTTTACCCGCACCATGTCGAGCACCGGAACTCCCTCGGTAATACAAATGATCAGGCGAATACCGGCATCGGCGGCGGCCATGATGGCGTCGGCGGCGGCCGGCGCCGGCACGAACATGAGGCTGGTATCGGCGCCGGTCGCATGCACGGCCTCCTCGGCGGTGTCGTATACCGGCAGGCCCAGACATTCCTGGCCGCCGCGCCCGGGAGTGGCGCCTGCCAGTATCTTCGCGCCGTACTCCAGACACTGCTCGGCGTGAAACCGCCCCTGGCGGCCCGTCAGGCCCTGGCAGATCGCGCGGGTCTGGGCGTTTACGAGAATACTCATGCCGCCATCTCCACCGCGATTCGAGCAGCTGCGGCCAGGTCGGAGGCCGCGGTTACGGTAAGTTCGCTTGCCTCCAGCATAGCCCGGGCCTGGCCGGCGTTGGTGCCCTCCAGGCGGGCGACCACGGGCACATCCACGCTGGCCTCCCGCACCGCCTGAAGAATCCCCTCGGCAATAACATCGCAGCGCACGATACCGCCGAATATGTTGACCAGGATGGCGCGGACATTCGGGTTGGAAAGGATCAGGCGGAAACCGGCGGCAACCCGCGACGCATCCGCGGCCCCGCCCACGTCCAGAAAATTGGCCGGCTCGCCGCCCTGAAGCTTGATCAGGTCCATGGTCGCCATGGCCAGTCCGGCGCCGTTCACCATGCAGGCGATCGAGCCGTCCAGAGAAACGTAGCTCAAGCCGACTTCCTGGGCACGGCGCTCCAGTTCGTCCTCCTGGCCCGGGTCACGCTGCGCGGCCAATTCCACCTGGCGAAAAAGGGCGTTGTCCTCGACCGCTATCTTGGCATCCAGGGCCAGGAGATTCCCTTCCCCGGTAACTACCAACGGGTTGATCTCAACAAGACTTGCATCGCACTCGTCGAACATGCGGTAAAGAGCGACCGCGATAGCGTGCATCTCGCGGGCTGTCTCGCCTCCCAGCGCGAAGATCCTGGCCAGGCGGCGGCCCGCATAGGGCATGACGCCGAGGGCTGCCTGTACCTTCACCCGGGCAATATTTTCCGGAGTTTCGCAGGCGACCTGTTCAATGTCCATTCCGCCGGCTGCCGAACCCACAAAGCAGGCGCATTCCGCATCCCTGTCGATCAGCAGGCTCAAGTACAACTCGCGCGCAATGGCACTGGCCTGCTCGACGTATACCTTGTCCACCGGAAGCCCTTCGGGGCCGGTCTGCGGCGTGACCAGGCGCGTACCGAGCAGACGCCCCGCGGCATCACGGACCGCTTCAAACGAATCGCAAAGGGCCACGCCGCCGCCCTTTCCGCGGCCGCCGGCGTGGACTTGCGCCTTTACCGCCCAGCGACCGCCACCCAGGGTCCGGGCGGCGGCCTCGGCCTGCTCCGGCGAGGCCGCGACTTCACCGGCCGCGATCGGCACGCCGTAGCGGCTCAGCAGCGCCTTGGCTTGGTACTCATGCAGGTTCACTCTAGTGTCGTGTCACCCATATCAATTCGGTTCAGAGTGGGCGGAACGTGCCAATGCAAGGCGCGGCCCGCAGGGAATACTACCGTATTGTCCAGGGCCGCAACGGCGCATTTCGCAAGCCGCCGCAATTTGCAGGCGAACGCACATGGATTCCGGCTTGCGCCCGGCCGGCGCCTAAAATATTGTGGCGGCGTTGCGCGAGAAAGGGCTGGATGCCATGCAAAAGATGTCACAAGGATTCACTCTGGTGGAGTTGATGATCGTCATCGCCATCATCGGTATTTTGGCGGCCCTCGCCATACCGGCCTACCAGGACTACACCATCCGCGCACAGGTTCAGGAGGGCGTATCACTTTCCGTACAGACGCGCAACGCCGTCACCGAAGCCTACATGAGCAGCGGCAATGGGCCGGCCAGCCGCACGGAAGCCGGTTTGAGCGCGGATGCCGACGATACGCAAGGACGCTACGTCAAGTCGGTGGACATTGTCGATAGTGAAGTGGTGATTACGTTCGGCAATGAAGCCAATCGCATCATTACCGACAAGGTGCTGTACCTGACGCCGTACCTGGCGGAGGACGGAACCACCCTGATCTGGCGCTGCGGCAACGCCGCCGCTCCCGATGGCGAAGCTCTCGGGGGGGAAGAAGCTGCAACCGACCTGGAGAACGCCTACCTGCCGCAAACTTGTCGCTCGTAGTTGCCGGCGCACGCAAGCGCGCGTCACAGCATGCAACCTCGGGCGCTTTCCGGCACGCTGGCCCAGCGCCTGGCCGCCGATGGCATTGTCCCCGCAGCTACGCTGACGCTGGCGCAACGGGAACTGAAATCGCCGGGCGCGAGCCTCATCGCCTGGCTGGCGGAACGCAAGGAAGTTGACCCTGCGCGGCTGGCTGGAGCAATTGCGCACGAGTTTGGTTTGCCCTTGCTCGACCTGAACCGCCTGGCTGATCTTCCACCGGCGGCCACCGGGCTGAATGCTGATTTTTTCGCTTCTCGCGGGTTGATTGCGCTGGCCGCCGACGAGCGGCGGCTTGCCGTGGGATTGGCCGATCCGGCCCGGATTACGTTGCTGGAAGAAGCGCGCCAGCAATCCGGACTTGAGCCGTGCGCCATTGTGGTGGAATTTCACAAGCTGGCGGCACGTTTGAGGTCGCCGGACACGGGACTGGTAGCCGACGGGTTGTTGGAAGACGATCTGCCGCCGATGGAATTCGAGGCCGAGGTTCCCCAGGAGGAAGACACGGCTCTCGTCACGTCGGTTGAGGAAGCGCCCGTGGTGCGTTTCGTCAACGGGATTCTGCTTAACGCCATCCGCCAGGGCGCATCCGACATCCACTTCGAGCTCTACGAGGGCAGCTACCGCGTGCGGGTACGGATTGACGGCCTGCTGAGGGTTGCGGCACAGCCTCCCACAGGTCTGGCGGCGAAGGTCTGCGCACGGCTCAAGGTTCTTGCCCGCCTTGACATCGCCGAGCGGCGCACGCCCCAGGACGGACGACTGCGGCTGCGCCTTTCGGATCGACGCAAGGTGGACTTGCGCATGAACACGCTGCCAACGCTGTATGGCGAGAAAGTCGTGGTGCGCATTCTCGACTCCGGCGCCGCCCTGCCCGGCCTGGACGAATTGGGCATGACCGCTCGCCAGCGGCGCGACTTCAGCTCGGCACTGAGCCGGCCGCAGGGAATGATCCTGGTCACCGGCCCCACCGGCAGCGGCAAGACAGTGACGCTGTACGCGGCGCTTGCGCGCCTCAACGTCCTGGAACGCAACATCAGCACGGTCGAAGACCCCTGCGAGATTCAGCTTGCCGGCATAAACCAGGTGAACGTCAACCGGGGCGCCGGGCTTACCTTCGCAAAGGCCCTTCGCGCATTCCTGCGCCAGGACCCGGACGTGATCATGGTGGGCGAAATTCGCGATGCGGAGACCGCCGCGATTGCAACCCGCGCCGCCCAAACCGGTCACCTGGTGCTTTCCACCCTGCACACGGAGAATGCTCCCGCGTCGTTGGCGCGGCTGCGCGACCTTGAAGTTCCGCCCTACGCTGCCGCTTCGGTGCACCTGATCCTGGCCCAGCGCCTCGCGCGGCGATTATGTCCGGAGTGCCGGCAAGGGTTCACGCCGGATGAGACGCTGCTGCATGAACAGGGTTTCGGCGACGCTGCGACGCGCGAGACAATGCGGCTGTACCGGCCTGGCCAGGCCGGCGCTTGCCGGCAATGCGCCGACGGGTATCGCGGGCGGGTAGGCATTTTTCAGGTCATGCCGGTTTCCCTGGAACAACGCGAATTGATCCTGAAAGAAGCACCGGTCACCGCCATCGAGTCGCAAGCCCGGTGCGAGCGGATAAGCGGGCTGCGCGCCTCCGGGCTGAGGAAGGTTCGCGAGGGCGTTACCAGCCTGGAGGAGATCAATCGGATTACCTCCTCGGGCGTGAGTGGCGGAGGGGATTGAATTGGCCTTGAGAGGCTACTCCTGGGAAGGCCGCTCCAGGGATGGCCGGTTACTCAGGGGCTCGCGACGCGAGGCGAGTGCCGCCAAGGTCCGCGCCGACCTTCAACGCGACGGCATCACGCCGCTCAAGGTGCGCCTGAAACGGCTGCGCCGCAGTCAGAGACGCGCAATCAAACCGGCTGATGTGGCGTTCATGACGCGTGAGCTGGCGACCGTGCTCGAGGCCGGCCTGCCGGTGGTCCAGGCCTTGCAGATCACCGCCGAAAGCCAGCACCAGGCGCGGATGCAGGATGTGTTGGAAGCGCTTTCGCGCGAAGTAGCTGCCGGTAGCTCCCTCAGCGAAGCGCTCAGGCGCCATCCCAAGTACTTCGGCGGGCTTCATGTAAGCCTGGTGGCGGCGGGGGAGAGCTCCGGGCGCCTGTCGGAATTGCTTGCCAGTCTGGCTTCCTGGCTGGAGCGCCGCGAGAAGATTCGCAAAAAGGTCTCGTCCTCGCTGAGTTACCCTCTCGCGGTGCTGGGAATCGCCGTGGTAGTGGTGGGCCTGATGCTGATATACGTAGTTCCGGAATTCGAGCGCATGTTCTCCGGCTACGGGGCCGAACTCCCGCCGCTGACCCGGATTGTCGTAGGTCTGTCGGAGAGTTTGCGGAACGATGGCATGGCATGGTTGGGTGCTTTGGCCGGCGTGGCCGGCGCGCTGTGGTGGGCACGCCGCCGGCTACCGGCGGTGCGCGACCTGGAGGACCGTGTGAAACTGCGCCTGCCGATGCTGGGAAGCCTGTTTGCACGCGCCGCACTGGCTCGCTTCATGCGCACCCTGGCAACGCTGCTGGAGGCTGGACTGCCCGCCATCGAGGCACTGGACGGCGCCGCTGGAGCCTGCGGAAACCGAATCTACGAAGCAGCGATCCGCCAGGTCCGTGACGACGTAGCTACCGGCCAGGGCCTGCGGCGGGCGATGAGCTACCTTGAGGCGCTGCCGCCCACCCTTGTCCAGATGATCGGCGTTGGGGAAGAAACCGGGCGTCTCAGCGAAATGTGCTCGCACCTGGCCGACCGCTACGACGATGAACTGCAGACCGCTGCCGACCGCTTGGGCGCGCTGCTCGAGCCTCTGCTGATGGCGATTCTGGGAGTGCTGATAGGCGGCCTGGTACTAGCGATGTATCTTCCGATCTTCCGCATGGGCTCCGTCATCTAGTGTCGAATAATGCCGACGTGACCCTGCAACCCCAAAACGCCTTGCTTGACACCCGCCGAGCGCACCCGCTATAACTGCCTGCCGCTGGTGTTAAAGCAAGCGAGAGCAGGAAGGACTGGAGCACAAGCTTGTTTTGGGAACTGAACGGCGGACAGGACTTACCTGCATGGACCGGAGCACTGGCGGTGCTGATCGGACTTGTCTTGGGTAGTTTCGCCGGAATGCTTGCCTACCGCCTGCCCCGGGGCATGGCCCTGGACAAACCCGATTCATTTTGCCCCTCCTGCCGGGCGGCCCTCGGTTGGAGGAACAACATCCCCTTGGTCAGTTTTCTGGTTAAGCGCGGGCGTTGCGCGCATTGCGGCGCGCGTATTCATTGGCGATATCCGCTAAGCGAGGCGCTGGGCGGACTGCTGGCGCTTGCCTGCTGGTATGTGTTCGGCGCAGGATTGGACGCAATAGCGGCGCTACTGGTTTGCATTACGCTCATGACGCTGGCGGTGATCGATCTTGAGCACGGCCTTCTGCCCGACCGCTTGACGCTGGGCCTGTTGTGGCTGGGGCTAGGCTACAGCCTGGCGCCGAAATCGGCAGCCGCGGGCGCCCTGCTCGGACCGGCCTTCCCCGACCCCGGCGAAGCGGTCGCCGGGGCGATCGGCGGATACGCGTTTCTCTGGGCCGTCAACATTATTTGGCGCCGATTGCGCAAGCGAGATGGCCTCGGTGGGGGGGACTTCAAGCTGCTGGCGGCTTTGGGGGCCTGGGTCGGACTGAAGGGATTGCCGCTGGTGGTGGCGCCGGCCGCCATCGTGGGCGCGGCGGTGGGTCTGATCCTGATCGCTTTGGGCCGAGCCTCCCTCTCCGACGAAATTCCGTTCGGCCCGTTCTTGGCGGCCGGCGGTGCGTTTACGCTGCTATGGGGGCCGCAGGCGGTGAACCTGCTGGATCCGGCGGGCGCTTTGGGCTGGGCGGGATTATGAACAAGCGATTCACGGTAGGACTTACCGGCGGAATCGCCAGCGGCAAGAGCCTGGTCTCCGACCGGCTGGCGACTTTGGGGGCGGCGGTGGTGGACACCGACGTGATTTCGCGCGAGCAGACGGCGGCCGGGATGCCGGCCCTCGGGGACATTGTCCGCGAGTTCGGCCAGGACCTGGCCGCGGAAGACGGAGGACTGGACCGGGCAAGACTCCGTGCGCTGGTGTTCTCGGACTCCGGGGCGCGCAAGCGGCTGGAAGCCATCCTCCACCCCCGCATTCGAACGGCGGCCTGGGAGCGTGCCACGCAAACCCGGGGTAGCTACCTGGTAATGGTCATACCCTTGCTGGTGGAAACGGGTTTTACCGGTGGAATTGATCGCGTGCTGGTCATTGATGCGCCGCGCGAACTGCAATTGAAGCGCTTGCGGGAGCGAGACAGCGCCACTTTCCGCCAGGCCCGGGCCATAGTCGCAGCCCAGGCAACCCGGCGGCAGCGGCGGGCTGTGGCCGACGATCTGCTCCTGAACGACGGCGCCAGAGAGCAGTTGCAGAAAGGCATCGAAATTCTTCACCACTCGTACCTTCGAAAGTCGGAATCATACGTGCGCAACGGCGCGCAGATTGCGCGATAAGATACCCGGGGTTTCAGCCGCCACACGCCGCATGAATGACTTTGCCGGCCCGAGGAACACATCGGGCATCCTCTATGAATTTCCGTTGCGGGACAGCGCCAAGCTTTTCCTTCGCCTTGAGGTTCTGGGCCGACAACTCAAGCAAGCCAACGGGCATCGCCGCCCCGAGCGAAACCGTGCCGCCGCCCACGCGGTCCTGAGTGCGCTGGATCTGGTGTTTCGCGAAGACTTGCGCGCCCACTTGCTGCAGCAGATCTATCACTTGCAACGCAACTATGAAATCCTGCGCGCACGCGAGGATATCCGCCAGGAAGGCCTGAAGGCCATTCTTGCCGAACTCGAACAGTTCCGGCTGGAACTTGTAGCGCTTAAGTCCAATGAAGTCAGGACTTTACGTTTTGACCCCCTGATCAACGCTCTGCGTCAGCGCGGCTCGGTAACGGATGCTGCAATGGCGGTAGACATGCCGCTGTACCAGTGGTGGCTGCAAGCGGGCGACGAACGGCGCCGTGAGGATATCAAACGCTGGACGGAAGCGTTCCAGCCGCTAATGGACGCCAACGGGAAGTTTCTTGCGCTGCTGCGGCAACGGGGCGAGTATCGGGATTGCGAAGCCAGTCAGGGCGCCTTTACCGCATCCATAACCCTCGGCCATGAGCTGTGGATGGTGCGCATTGCCGTGCCTGCCGACACTCCCTGCTTCCCGCAGGTCAGTGGCGCGTCCGACAGCGGCAAGGTTCACGTCCGTTTCATGCAGGCGCCGTCCGGAAAGGAAGCGCCCGAGCCCTATCGGGTCGATTTTCCTTTCAAACTCGCGGTCTGCTGAATCAGCAAATCCACCAGCGGCCGGTCGGCCGGCAGAAAACCCAATTCACCCAGGCGTTCGGGAAATTTCCAGGCCAGTTCCTGGTCTTCCCGTGAGCGAGGCGCACCCCGGTATTCCTCCACCGCAAAGAAATGGAGCTCGATCAGCCGGTCCGGGTACTGCTGTTCGTAGCTCATGAGTTCCCGGGCCTGACGCACTTTCAAACCAAGCTCTTCGTGCAGCTCGCGATCCAGCGCCTGCCGCGGAGATTCCGGCGGCTTGATCTTGCCGCCGGGGAACTCCCATGCGCCGGCCATGTGTTTGCCGGGTTGCCGGCGGGCCACCAGGACGCGTCCGTCATGGCGTTGAATGACTCCGGCAGCTACACAGATTTTTTCCATTACTCAATCCTTATCACCCTTTGGAACGAGGGCATCCTGCTCCCCGATCGGGGTCGGGGACAGGCTCTCGTCGAGGGCTGGATGCCCTCGTTCCCAGCGCTGCCCTCGTTCCCAGCGAGTACGGAGCATGCCACGGGCCCTGGACATTTGGCTGCACTGGGCGCCAAGTGCATAATGAACGTGACGACATTTGCAGTGAGTCGATGGAGATACGGCATGCAGCTTAACTTAAGTGGCCATCACCTTGAGATCACACCCCGAACCAGAGAATATGCAAGCAGCAAGTTCAAACGAATTCAGCGACATTTCAGCCGAGTGACGCAAATCAACTGCGTTCTATCTGCCGAGAAGTCGCAATACAGAGCTGAAGCCACGGTTCACTTGAGCCAGGGGCGCCTGCACGCCGAGTCCGTCCGGCACGACCTGACGGCTGCGGTGGATGAACTGGTGGACAAACTGGACCGCCAGGTACGGCGGCACAAGGAAAAGCTTCACGACCATCACGCGCGTGAAGCACCGCATCACGGCCTCGGCTGATCACCTTGAGCCGCTGCACGCGCCGCCCGTCTCGTGACAGCAGCCTAAAGCAAGAGAAGACTGGCCAATCCGAGGAAGGCGGCGAATCCGACCACGTCGGTGATCGTCGTCAGCACAACACCGCCCGCAAGCGCCGGGTCGATGTTGATCCGCCGCAATATCAACGGCACCAGGACTCCGGAAGCCGCAGCCGCCAGTACGTTGATGGCGATTGCCGCGCCGGCGATCAGGGCTACCTGAAGGTTGCCGAAAACCGCCAGCGTGATTAGCGCCACTACGGTGGCCCATCCCAAACCGTTGAGAAAACCAACCGCAAGTTCTTTCCCCAACAGCCAGCGAACGTTGGAATTCTGAACCCTTCCCTGGGAAAGCCCCCGCACCATGAGCGTTAGCGTCTGGTAACCTGCGATACCGCCCATGCTGGCCACGACCGGCAAGAGCACCGCCAGCAGCGGCAGGCGTTCCACCGCCGGTTCGAACCACGCTATGACTCCGGCAGCAACCAGCGCCGTCACCAGGTTCAGTCCCAGCCACAGCGTCCGGCGGCCGGTGCTTACCGCCACCCCGGCGAACATATCGTCTTCTTCATCCAGCCCCACGGAGCCGAGGATTTCGTGGTCGGTCTGCTCCTGCAAGGCATCCACCACGTCGTCGGCGGTAATCTGGCCCACCAGAATTCCTTCATCGTCCACCACCGCTGCAACCGAACTGTCGAGATTCTGAAACTGATGTATCACATCGGACGCGGAAGCGTTGCAATGGATCGGCCGCGCTTCCGAGTCCATCAGCTCGCCCACCGAGGCATCCGGCGAACCGCCCAGCAGATCACGTACCGTCAGCACGCCCCGGTAGCGTTGCCGGCGGTCCACGACATACACGCAATACAGGTCTTCGGGCAGTTCCGGGCGCGCACGCAGGGAGCGCAACACGCCTTCCAGGGTGATGTCGGCGCGCACCGACACTGTCTCCGGCACCATGAGTCCGCCGGCCGAATCCGGCGGAAAAGTGAGAACCGAGCGCAGGAGCTGCTGGTCGTCCTCGTCGAGCGAGCGAATAATACGCTCGGTAATATCGTCCGGCAGGTCCGCCACAAGGTCGGCGAGGTCGTCCAGCGCCAATCCCTCGGCGGCATCCACCAGCGCTGCGGACTCCATGCCTTGCATGATCTGGGCGCGGACCTCGTCATTGAGTTCAACGAGGATCTCGCCCTCGTCCTCCTCGTCAACCAGTTCCCAGGCAAGCGAGCGCTTGCCCGGAGGCAGCGACTCAAGAAGGATTGCAGCTTCGCGCGGGCTTAGGGCGTGTACAAGACGGCGCAGGCGCGGCTCGGTGTCCGCCGCCAGCAAGGCACGCAGCGCTTCGCGCTGGGAAGAATCGCGCGCGTGCTCAAGCATCTCTGGTCGCCTGTCTCGTTCATAGCAGGCGTCATTGTAGCGAACTTCGTCGTTTCAGGCTTCTATGGGCAGGATGGTAAGGGAATCGGTGTGTCCTGATACACCCATGATGGCGCCCTTGGTAATGATTGCCAGGTCGCCTGCCTTCAACCCTCCGACATCCCGCAGGCGCTCGAAGATTGCGCGAAACAGCTTGTCCGCCTGGGTCTCGGTTACGTCAAAGGCCACCGGCACCACGCCGCGGTAAAGCGTAACGCGGCGCTGGGTGGCGGGGTGCCGGGTCAAGGCAAAAATCGGAAGATCCGAGCGGATCCGCGACATCCAAAGGGCAGTCGCCCCGGATTCCGTCAGCGCCGCAATAGCGCAAACATCCATGTGGTTGGCAGCATACATTGCCGCCTTTGCGATGCCCTCGTCCACCCGCTCAAAAGCACCCTCCGTTACCGGGCTGGTCTCCATGCGGGCCGGCATCCAGGCCTCCGCCCCCTGGCAGATCGATGCCATGGCGGCCACCGCTTCGGCCGCATACTGGCCAACGGCGGTTTCGGCTGAAAGCATGACTGCATCGGTGCCGTCCATTACCGCGTTGGAGACATCGGAAACCTCGGCTCGCGTGGGCATGGGCCGGTCGATCATCGACTCCATCATCTGCGTAGCGGTGATCACCACCCGGTGCCGGTGGCGCGAGCGGCGAATGATGGATTTTTGTAGTCCGATCAAGCCCTCGTAGCCTGTTTCCACCCCCAGGTCGCCACGCGCCACCATAACGGCGTCGGAGGAATCCAGAATTTCGTCGAGATTATCCAGGGCTTCCCGGCGCTCGATCTTGGCAATGATGTGCGCTGAGCTTCCAGCCTCTGCAATCAGCCGGCGGGCGGTTTCGATGTCGGCGCCATCGCGGACGAAAGACAAGGCGATCCAATCGACACCTGCTTCCGCGGCCAGCTTCAGGTCTACGCGGTCCTCCTCGGTAAGCGCAGGTACTGCCAGCAGGCCGCCTCCACGCTTGTTCACACCCTTGTGATCCGACACCACTCCGCCGTGCACGACCCGGCAGCTCACCCGCCGACCCCGGATTTGTTGCACTGTGAGCTCCACGTTTCCGTCGTCGAGCAACAGCGTGTCTCCCGGCACCAAATCTTCGCTGAGCGTCGTAATGTTCACGCCCACCCCGTGAACATCGCCGGCGTTCGCATCCAGATCGGAGTCAATGAAGAAATCCTCGCCATTCACCAGGCGCACCGGGCCGTTGCTGAAGCTGGCGATACGAATCTTCGGACCCTGCAGGTCACCCAGCAAAGCCACGCAGCGGCCCAATTCCGCGGCCATCTTGCGCACCTGGGCTATTCGCTGGTAGCGGAGCTCCCAATCGCCGTGCGAGAAGTTCAAACGCAGCGCGTCGGCGCCGTTCTCGATCACGCCGCGCAGGACTTCAGGCCGGTCCGTTGCCGGCCCCAGAGTCGCAATAATTTTGGTGCGGCGCATGACCGCTGCATCATACACGGCGGCGTTATCGCCCGTATTACGCAGGCGCCGGCTTGGGAAGCAGGACATCCTGCCCTCCACGAGGGCAGGATGTCCTCGCCCACGGGAAAGGCTGGCAAGGAGGGCTTCCAGCCCTCCACGAGGGCAGGATGCCCTCGTTCCCAGGGGGGAAGTTTCAGGACGACCGGGCGGAACGGCTCTCCAGAGCGGCGATAGCGGGCAGTTCGCTGCCCTCCAGCCAGGCCAGCATCGCGCCCCCGCCGGTGCACAGGTGATCAAGGCCCGAGCCCAATCTGAACTCGTCCAGGGCTCGCAAGGTATCGCCACCCCCGGCCAGCCGATAAGCGCTGCTGGCCGCCACTGCTTCGGCCACGCGCCGGGTCCCGCCGGCGAAGGCCTCAACCTCGAAAAGGCCCACCGGGCCGTTCCAGACAACCGCTCCGGCGCCTGCAATGGCGTGAGCGTAGCGTTCTGCCGTTTGCGGCCCGATGTCCAGAATCATGTCGCGCGGGCCCACCTGGTCCACGCTCGCCACCCGGGCGGCTTCCGGTTGGCCGGGAGAAGGCGCCAACACCACGTCCACCGGCAACAGCACTTGCGCGCCGCCTTCCAACACTTCCTGCGCCTGAGGATAGAGAGTGGGCTCGGCCAGCGATGCGCCAAGCTCCACGCCGGTTGCGCCCAGCAGGGTGTTGGCGATCCCGCCTCCGGGTATGAGCACGTCCGCCTTGGCTGCCAGCGAACGCAGCACACCCAGCTTGCCGGATACCTTGGCGCCGCCGACGATTGCTACCAGCGGGCGCGGAGGATCGGAAAATGCGCTCTCCAGCGCCTCGAGTTCCCGCAACAGCAAGGGACCCGCGCAGGCTTCAGGCGCGGCCAGCGCCACTGCACAAACGCTGGCGTGGGCTCGGTGCGCACTGCCGAAAGCGTCCATCACGAACAGGTCGCACAAGGCCGCCATCCGCCCCCCGAGTGCCGGCGAATCATTCTTCTCTCCAGGATTGAAACGTACGTTCTCGCAAAGGACTACCTGCCCGGGGGAAACGGTCACGCCATTGAGCCAATCGCGCTTGAGCGGCACCGCCATGCCCAGGGCGCGGGAGAGTTCCGCAGCCACCGGCGCCAGGGAAAACCGCTCATCGAACGACCCCGCCTCGGGGCGCCCGAGGTGCGAGAGCAGAATCACGGCCGCGCGCTCATCCAGGCAATGACGTATCGCCGGCAATGCTGCGCGTATGCGCTGGTCGTTTGCGACCCGCCCCCCTTCAATGGGGACATTCAGGTCCGCGCGTATCATCACCCGCCGCCCGGTCACGACGGCGGAACTCAGCGCGGGTAGCGCCATCACGGAGCGTTGAGCAGGGCCCCGGTGGTGTCCAGCATGCGGTTGGCGAATCCCCACTCGTTGTCGTACCAGGAACACACCTTGACGAGATCGCCGCCAAGCACCTTGGTCATGCTGGAGTCATACACCGACGAGTAGGGGCAGTGATTGAAATCGGACGACACCAACGGTTCGTCATTGACCGTAAGGACGCCATTCAACTCGCCGTCGGCGGCGGCCCGCATGGCGGCGTGAATTTCCTCCACCGTTGTAGCGCGGGAGGAGCGAAACGTCAGATCCACAAGCGAGACATTGATGGTGGGCACCCGCACCGAGAACCCGTCCAGGCGGCCGTCCAATTCAGGCAGCACCAACCCCACGGCGGCCGCGGCGCCGGTCTTGGTCGGAATCATCGACTGCGTGGCCGAACGCGCGCGACGGAGGTCCTTGTGGTACACATCCGTAAGTACCTGGTCATTGGTATAGCTGTGCACGGTGTTCATGATCCCCTGCTCTATGCCCACCGCCGCGTGCAAGACCTTGGCGAGCGGAGCGAGACAGTTGGTGGTGCAGGAGGCATTGGAAATGATGGTGTGACTCGACCGCAGCACATCATGGTTTACTCCGTACACCACGGTTGCGTCCACTTCCTTGCCGGCCGGCGCCGAAATCACCACCCGCCCGGCGCCTGCCTGCAAGTGCGCGCCGCTCTTCTCACGCGTCCCGAACAGCCCGGTGCATTCCAGTACCGCGTCCACCCCCAGTTCTCCCCAGGGCAACCGCGCCGGGTCACGCTCGGCCAATACGCGGATACGGTCTCCCGCCACCACAAGGTCGTCGCCGTCCACTTCGACGTCCAGGGGGAAGCGGCCGTGAGCAGTGTCGTATTGGGTCAAATACGCATTGGTGGGGGTATCGCCCAGATCATTGATCGCGACGATTTGCATGGCGCCACGGTGGGAGCCCTCGTACAAGGCGCGCAGGATGCAGCGCCCGATTCTTCCGTAGCCGTTAATTGCAATTCTTGCAGTCACCTTCGCTCCTCACCCATTGTGTGAATCTTTCGCCAAAGCCATGGATTCGCGCGCCAATGCCGTCACCGCCTCCGCCGTAAACCCAAAGTGTTCGAACAAGCGGTCGCCGGGCGCAGACGCGCCGTACCTGCTTATCCCCAGCACCCGCCCGTAGGGGCCGGCAATACCGGCCCAGCCCCTGGGAACGCCGGCTTCCACCGTTACCCGCGCCCGCAGGCCGTGCGGCAACACGGACTCGCGGTAGCCGGCATCCTGCTGCATGAAAACGTACACGCAAGGCATTGAGACTACCCGTGCGGCAACGCCCTCGGCTTGAAGTTCGGCTGCCGCGGACATCGCCAGTTGTACTTCCGAGCCGGTCGCAATCAACACTACGTCGGCGCCATCCGAGGCTTCCAGCTTCAGCACGTAGCCGCCACGAGCCACTTGTGCAAACTGCTCGGCGCTACGCGTCTGCGCCGGTAAACCCTGTCGCGAGAAAACCAGGCTGGTAGGGCCATCCTGGCGCTGGATCGCCTCACGCCAGGCCACCGCCGTCTCCACCGCATCGCATGGGCGCCAGACACGCATATTGGGAATGATCCGCAGCGACTCAAGGTGCTCGATGGGCTGGTGGGTGGGACCGTCTTCGCCCAATCCGATGGAGTCGTGGGTATAGACAAATATGCAAGGCAGGCGCATGAGCGCGGCCATGCGCAGTGCGTTGCGCTGGTAATCGGAGAAGGTGAGGAACGTGCCGCCGTACGGAATGAAGCCCCCATGCAGCGCCAGGCCGTTGAGCATGGCGCCCATGGCGAACTCGCGCACACCGAAATACAGGTAGTTGCCACCGCCATCGCCTGAAATGTCCACGGAACCCGAATGGCGGGTGCAATTCGAGCCGGTGAGGTCCGCCGAGCCGCCGGTCAGCTCCGGAAGCATCGGCGCGAAAGCCTCCAGGGCGCCCAGTGAGGACTTGCGCGTGGCCTGAGATTTATGCTCCGCGGCGATTGTTTCGATCGCCGCAGCCGAAAGCGCTTCCCAATCCTTCGGAAGCCTGCCTTCCATGCGCCGCTCAAACTCCGAAGCCAATGCCGGAAACGCCTGGCGATAAGTCGCAAAGCGTTCATGCCAGCTGTTGACCTCCCGATCACCCCGGTCACGGATATCCCAACCGTGGCGGACATCTTCCGGCACCTCAAACGGTGCATGCGGCCAGTTCAGTTCCTTGCGCGCGGCCTCGATCTCCGCCTCGCCCAGCGGTGCGCCGTGCGTATCGGCGGTCCCCTGCTTGTTGGGCGCGCCGAATCCGATGATGGTCCGGGCGCATACCAGGCTGGGACGGTTGTGGTCGGCGCAAGCCTGATCCAGCGCGTGGCGCAGAGCCTGGGGGTCGTGCCCGTCCACATCGCGAACAACATGCCAGCCATAAGCCTCGAACCTTGCCGGCGTATCGTCGCGGAACCAGCCCCGCACCTCTCCGTCGATCGAAATCCCGTTATCGTCGTAAATGCAGATCAACTTGCCCAGGCGCAGGACGCCGGCCAGCGAGCAGGCCTCATGCGAGATGCCTTCCATCAGGCACCCGTCGCCGAGCAACACCCAGGTCCTGTGATTGACGATTTCGTGCTTCGGGCGGTTGAATTCGGCCGCCAGCAGGCGCTCGGCCAGCGCCATGCCGACCGCATTCGCCAGGCCCTGCCCCAGCGGACCGGTTGTGGTCTCCACACCGATCTCTACATTCAACTCCGGATGGCCTGCGGTATGTGAGCCCAGCTGCCGGAAGGCCATGAGCTGCTCGCGGTCCAGGGCGTAGCCGGCCAGGTGGGCCGCAGCGTACAACAGCATGGAGCCGTGTCCATTGGAAAGCACCAGCCGGTCGCGATCCACCCAGTGTGGATGGCGGGGCGCGACATTCAGGTAGTCGGAATAAAGAATCTCGGCGATGTCCGCCATGCCCATGGGCATGCCGGGATGACCGGAATTGGCGCGCTGCACGGCGTCCATAGCCAATGCCCGCAAGGCGTTGGCGTGCTTTCGCCTAACCGCTAGTGTCGTGTCACGCGACACTAGTCCCGCCACTTTATGGAACAACCCTGACTGGAGTTCTGGCTGCGCGGGCCGCGTCCCGTGCGGGCGATCGCAACCATGGCGTCGAACAAGTCGCGCGGCGCGTCCGCGGGCGCGGCGCGGGAAGTGCTGGCATCGAGCCGCCCGCGGTATTGCAACTCGAGATCGGCGTTGTAGCCGAAGAAGTCAGGGGTGCAGACCGCACCATAACTGCGTGCAACGTCCTGCGATTCGTCAAGCAGATACGGAAACGTAAAACCGGCCTGTGCCGCCAGCGCCGCCATTCGGGGTGGAGAATCAGCCGGATAGCGAATGATGTCGTTGGGCATGATCGCGACACTGCCGATACCCTGTTCGCGCAGCTCGTCGGTGTCGCGCGACAGCTTGGCCAGGATGGCCTGTACATAAGGGCAATGGTTGCAAATGAACATCACCAGGGTGCCGTTCTCGCCCGAGCAGTCCTCAAGACTGTATTCACGCCCGGTCGGATCAGGCAGCCTGAAACGGGGAGCCGAAGCGCCGAAATCGCAGGGAGGCGGACCCATTAGCATGTTGTGCTCCTTGGCGCCGGTGTGCTCGGCCGCAGAGGGGGAAATAGGCTGAAGGGCAAGGCGGTACAGGGTGGCGAAAAGGCAGATCGAAACGGTTGCCGAAGGGATCCACGAAAGCCGGGGATTTTAGCACGCAGGCAGTTTGCAATAAACGTGCGCGCTCCGCATATTATTGCGGGATGCGCACCGGGACACCCCTGTTCCCCCTGCCCACCGTACTGTTCCCGGAGGGGCCGCTGCCCCTGCGTGTCTTTGAGCCCCGATATGTGGACATGGTGGGAAGGTGCATGCGCGATGACGAGCCCTTTGGCGTGATTCGCATCCAGGAGGACGCCAAGTCGTCCTCGGACGTGAAACTCTGCAAGATCGGGACGCTGGCGATCATCGCGGACTGGTTCCAGAGTGAAGGAGGACTCCTGGGCATATTGGCGATCGGCTCGCTCAGATTCCAGTTGCACGCCACGGCAGTCCAGCCTGACGGATTGCGCACCGGCGACATCGAAGAACTGGCCCCGGAACCCGAAGTTCCGCTGCCGCCGGAATACCTGTCCATGAGCACCGCTCTGCAACACCTGATTCAGAAGCTGGACCGCCTGTACCAGGGGATAGAACCACGCTACGAAGATGCCAGCTGGGTCAGCCTTCGGCTTGCGGAGATTCTGCCGATCGGACTGGAGCACAAGCAGCACTGCCTGGAACTCCAGGATCCCCTGGAGCGCTTGCGCTACCTGCGTCCGCTGGTGCGCCCGAGCCGCTAGTCATGGCCGGAATTCTGCACGTCGAAGAATGCGCTGGCGGCCTGCTGCGGCTGACGCTCAACCGCCCGCGCCAGCACAACGCCCTGAGTTTTGCCATGCTGGAGGAATTACGGGCCTGCCTTGAGAGCTACGCAAGGGACGCAGCGCTCAAGTGCGTGGTCATAACCGGGGCCGGCGACAAGTCGTTTTGCGCGGGCGGCGACTTGCACGAACTGGATGCGATGCGATCCCTTGAGCAGGCGCGGGAAATCTCGCGCATCGGCCGGCGGGCACTGGATGCCGTGCGGTATTTTCCGGTACCCGTGGCTGCGGCGCTGAACGGCGCTGCGCTGGGAGGCGGAGCCGAGTTGGCGCTCGCCTGCGACACCTGTTTGGCCGCGCCGCATGCGCAGCTGGGCCTGGTGCAGGCGCGCTTGAACCTGATGACCGCCTGGGGCGGCGCGGCCGACGTGATTGCACGCTGCGGGAGCGCAACGGGGCTGGCGCTGCTGCTTGAGGCGAAGCGACTGACGGCGACCGAAGCGCTTCAGGCCGGCCTGATCGACATAGTGTGCGAGGAAGGCCAGACCATTGAGCAACTGGCGAAATCATGGAGCGCCCTGATGGCGGACCGCAGCGCAGCGGTCCTGCGCGGGCACAAGGCCTTGGCGGTGATCGCGAGGCGGCGCCTTCAGGATGCCCTGGGGGAAGCCGAGGAGCAGCACATGGTCAATGCCTGGACGGATCCCGAACATTGGGAGGCCGTGCAGCGCAGTTTTGCCGGCAAGAAGGCCTAGTGTCGTGTCACGCCTGTATTGTCGCATCAGAGCGAGCGTAGCGTGTCCCTGCAAGGCGCAGCCGGCACGGAATACTCGCTGTATTGCGAACGGCTGCAACGCTGCAGGGGCACGCTACGCCCGCTCCCGAAGGGCGCGTCTCCCCTGGCCCGTGGCCGCGTTGCGCCCCTGGGCAATGGGAGGCGCCATTGCCGGCGGGACGCGCCTTGCCACGAACCAGGGGAGACACGCTGATGCGACGATACAGGCGTGACACGACACTAGTGTCGTGTCAGAAATGAACAAGAAATTTCGCTGGCCCGGCGGGGGCGGGGTCGCCCTCTCCGTGGTTCTGAACATTGAGGAGGGCGCGGAAGCCAGTCCCGTGGACGGCGATTCGCGCGCCGATCCCGTCGACGAATTGGGCGTGGCCCTGCGCGGCTCGGGCCGCAACCTGCCCAATGAAAGCAATTATCAATACGGAGTGCGGGCCGGTGCGCCCCGCCTTCTCGACCTGCTGGATCATTACGGCGCCCCATGTACGGTGGCCGCAGCCGCCCTGGCGCTTGAGCGCGCACCGCAACTGGCCGAACGGATAGCGGCTAGCGAACACGAAGTCTGCGCCCACGGCTACCGCTGGTCGTTCCAGCATCGCATGGCGGAACCCGAAGAACGTGAGTTCATCCGCAAGGCCGCCGACAGCATCGAGGGCTCCACCGGACGCCGCCCGCAAGGCTGGCTGTCGCGCTACCTGTTTACCGAGAACACGCGGGGCCTCCTGGCGGAACAGGGTTTTCGCTATCACATGGACGATTTCAGCGCCGACCTTCCGTGGTGGGATGTCAGCAATGAGCCGCCGATATTGGTATTGCCGTATGCGCTGGACACCAACGACATGAAGATGTGGAACGCTCCCGCGTATACGCCGCGGGCCTGGCTCGGCTACTTGAACGACAGCCTGGACCGGCTGCTCAAGGAAAGCCGTAGCGAGGCCCGGATGATGTCAGTTGGGATTCACGCTCGCATTGCCGGTCGGCCGGGCAGAGCAGCGGCGCTGGATGCCTTCCTGGCCCGGGCGCTGACCCGGCCCGGCGTGTGGGCCGCCACCCGGCTGCAGATCGCCGCTGCCTGGGAGGCAGCGCACCCCCCTGGGAACGAGGGCATCCTGCCCTCGACGAGGGCTGGAAGCCCTCGCCCCCAGGAGAAGCCCTAAGGAATCATCCTGCCGGGAACGAGGGCATCTTGCCCTCGACGAGGGCTGGAAGCCCTCGTTCCCAGGGTGATTAGGGGATGAGGACTGCGGCGCCGTTGAGCTTGCCGGCGCGCAGGTCTTCAAGCGCGCTGTTGGCCGCACTGAGCGGATAACAGCTTATATGTGTGCGGATCGGCGTGGTTTCCGCCAGCGACATGAATTCCTGAGCGTCGTCGCGGGTGAGGTTTGCCACGGAACGTAACACCCGTTCACCCCATAGCAATTCGTAGGCAAAAGCGGGAATGTCGCTCATGTGGATCCCCCCGCACACCACCGAGCCGCCCTTGCGAACCGCCTCCAGCGCCGCCGGGACCAGCCCGCCCACCGGTGCGAAGATCAGCGCCGCGTCCAGCTCCCTGGGCGGTCGTCGATCCGACGTCCCTGCCCAGGTCACTCCGTGCTCCCGAGCAAATTCCTCGCCCTTCTGGTCACCGGGGCGAACGAATGCATAGACTTCCTGGCCCTGTGCAACGGCGATCTGGGCGACGATGTGCGCGGCGGCGCCGAAGCCGTAAATGCCCAGGCGTTGCGACGGGCCGGCCAGCTTCCAGGTGCGATAGCCGATCAGCCCGGCGCACAGCAGCGGCGCAGCGTGTTCCGGGGAATAGCCATCGGGGATGGGCACGCAGTAGCGCGCCTCAGCCAGAATTTTCTCAGCAAAGCCTCCGTGCCGGTGATAGCCGGTGAACTCGGCGCTATCGCAAAGATTCTCCTGTCCGGCGCGGCAATAGCGGCACCGGCCGCAGGTCCAGCCCAGCCACGGCACACCGAAGCGTTGACCGGGGCGGATGTGCTCGACACCGGCGCCAACCGCCTCCGCGACCGCCACGGCTTCGTGCCCCGGAATGACCGGCAGGCTGGGTTCGGGTAAATCGCCGTCGAGCAGGTGCAGGTCGGTACGGCAAACGCCGCAGGCCAGCACGCGGCCCAGGACTTCATCGCGGGACGGCGCCTTGAGATCTACGGTAGCCGATTCAAGCGACGCTCGCGGGCGGTTGAGAATCATCGCGCGCATGGCTGCTACCGGTGAGAGCCTGCCGGCCGCCAAGCTGGGAGGGGGATGAGGCGACCGGCAGGGCTGGGAGCTGGACTCAGCTCGTATGCACCTTTATCCGGCGTGACGGAGAGGTCACTTCCCTGGATTTCGGGAGGTGAATCTCAAGCACACCGTTCTTGAGCCTGGCTTTGATGTCGTCCTGATCGACGTTGTCGGGCAGGCTGAAGGACCGCTTGAAAGATCCGAAGCCGCGTTCGCTTAAGTGGACGTTTCGGCCATCGCTTTCCTGCTCGTAGTTGCGCTCACCCTTGATGATCAGCACGTCATCGGCAACGGAAACATCCACGCTGTCTTCGTCCATCCCCGGCAGGTCCGCCGTGAGCTCATAGCCCGTCTCGGTCTCTGCGAAGTCGATTCTCGGGGTCAGGGCCAGGCGCGGTTCCAGGTCCGCAACGGCCGAGCCGCCGAAGGCACGATCCACCCAGCTTTCCAATTGCCGGTTCAGGGAACCGATGGTCCAGGCCGTTACATAGGCCCTGGGGCGTGTTCTCAGCACAAGACTTCTCATTGCTTTTCTCCTATGCGTTGTGGCTTGCTGACTGGCTCCCGCCAGGGGAGCTACTCGTGAGCATGTAATGGGGGCAAAATCCCCCACATTCAAGCCACTACGAGGCCTGGTGGCAGCCTCGGGCGGGACCCTCAGGGACTGAGCACACGGGCCACGCGGAATCCAATGTCGGAGCTGCGCTGCCGGGCGTTCAGCGAGGTCCGGAACGCCGAGCGCAGGGACTCCGGTTCATAGCCCCACGCGCCGCCTCGCAGCACGCGCTTGGAGCAATCGCCCTCAAGCCAGGAGGAACCGTCCTTGGGAGCACGCCGGTAATGGTCGTTCCAGCAGTCCTGGACCCATTCCCAGACGTTGCCGTGTATGTCGTAGAGGCCGAACGCGTTGGGAGCATAGCGCCCAACGACCGACGTGCGCTTTCCGACACCATCTGAACAGTCCGTGTTGCTCCATTCGTAATCCGTGCTCGCATCGGCGTGATTCCCATACCGGCACAGTTGCGATGCGTCGTCGCCGAAATGGAATTTCTTCGCCGAGCCCGAGCGTGCCGCGTATTCCCACTCCGCCTCAGTCAGCAGCCGGTAGTGCTCACCGGTTTCCGCCGCAAGCCAGGCTGCATATGCCGTCGCGTTTTCCCACGAGACGTTGATTACCGGCCGGCGCCCCCGGCCCCATCCTTCGTCAAGAGGTTTCCTGGCCCCGGCAAAGCGGTCATAGTCGTCAAAAGTCACCGCATATTTCGAAACCGCCAGGTCCCGGGCAATGGTGACCCGGTGGACCGGCCGTTCATCCGGAAAGCAATCACGACGCTTTGCGCAACCCATTCGGAATCGGCCCGCCGGCACGACCACCATTTCGGGACCGAAACCACCGGATCGCAGTGCGTCCGAGAACGTATTGCCTGTGTTCACCATCCGCGCAGTTGCCGTTTGCTCACCGGACGCCAGGGGTTGCCTGGACACCGCGGGTGGAGCCGCCGCGGTCTGCTCGTAAACCGGCTCGACCGGATCCGGCTTGGCCGCTTGCTGCGGGTCGGTTTCCGGTTCAGGGGCTGCTTCCGGTTTCGAATTTGCATTCGAGTCCTGGTTTGTCATGGCGGCCAGAACGCTTGCATCCACCCCTGCCTTCGACAGCGCCACGAGTTGCTCCACCGAAGTGTCAAAGTCTGTCGGTGTGGAATTGATCTTGTTGACAATCGCCTTTGCGGGCACACCGGCATCCGTGAGCATGACGATGTCGGCATTCGTCAGCACCTCGTCCTGATCCTGACCCATCGACGCCGGCGCCCAGAACGCGGCAACCATCAATAGTCCCAACAAACTGATCGTCTTTCTCATCAATCTTTCTCCGTTGGATTCAATAACCTGATTATTTCACTTCCTGGCACTGAAGTGTGCCGAAAATCGAGCGCAAAATCACGAGAATCGGCGCTGTCCTGTAGAATCGCCGCGTTATGTCCGAACGCCTTGCAAACAAGGTCATGTTGATCAGCGGGGCCGGTCCGGTAGTTTCCGCAGCCATTGCGCGGCGCGCCCTCGAATATGCCGCGACAGCGGTTATCGTGGCGCACGATCCGGATTCTCAAGCTGCCGCGGAGCACGCGCTGGCGGGAACCGGCGCAAGCCTGATAGCGCACAACCGAGCGGACCCGGGCGCGTGGCCCAAGCTTTATGACCGCCTGGAAGCCAAGTCGCTGCTGCCCGACGTATTGGTCAATGGATGTCATGCGCATCACGCCGGGACCCTGGCGGAGACTTCGCTCGAACAATTCCGCCAGGCTCTGGCCAGTAATCTGACGGCGGCCTTTTTCGGCACCCAGACTGCGGTGGTTCGGCTGCGCGCGGCCGGGCGAAAAGGAGCCATCATCAACTTGAGTTCGGTGTTTGCCGATCGCGCCCTGCCCGGCACTGCCGCCTACGCCGCCAGCGCCGGCGGGATTCGTTCGCTCAGCAAGTCGGCGGCGCTGGCTTGCGCGGAGGCGGGCGACGGCATCCATATACACGCGGTGCTGACAAGCCGTTACGAGGGATCTCCGGCACTTCCCCATGGCGGCAACGGCCTGCTTGGCGAGCGGATCAGCGCCGACGAGGTCGCCGCGTTGGTGGTGCAGTTGGCCGGGGACGCCGCCACCTATACCCACGGCTCTACGGTTGCCCTGGACGGGGGCTTATGGATTTCTTGAACGCCACCACCAAGCACGGCGAGCCGGGGCGCCTTGCGGGCAAACGGGTTGTCATTACCGGCGCCACTTCCGGAATCGGCCGTGGCTGCGCGATGCACATGGCCGAAGAAGGCGCACGGATCCTGTTCACCGGCCGCAACGAACAGGGGGCTGCCGAAACGCTTCGAATGGTGAAGGAAGCCGCCCCGGACGCGGAAGTGGAATTCATGCGCCAGGACGTAACCCTCGAGTCGGAATGGACCCGGCTCTATGACCGGGTACACGAGCTATGGGGCGCGATGGACGTGTTGCTCAGCAACGCCGGCGACGCAAAGCTGGGACCGCTGGAAGACGTGAGGGCCGAAGACCTGGATTTTCTGCTCAAGGTCAATGTGGAAGGACAATTCCTGGGCCTGCGCGATGGGCTGCCGCTGATGGCTCCGGGCGGCAGCATCATCGTGATGTCATCGCGGGCCGGCCTGCGCGGATTTCCGCACGGCGCCGCGTACACCTCCGCCAAGGGTGCGCTGACCGCGCTCACCAAGGTCGTGGCGGTCGAAGCCGCGGCCATGGGCACGGGGATACGCGTAAACTCGGTGCATCCGGGCCTGGTGTGGACCGAGAGCGTGGAGCGTGTGCTGAAGGGACGAGCGGAAGAACTGAGAGCCAAGATGGAAGCCAACGTGCCGATGCACAAAATCGGCCATCCGCGTGACGTGGGCGAGCTGGTCTGCTACCTTTCCAGCGACGATTCGCGCCACATCACCGGGGCCGAGTTGTCCATAGACGGGGGCATGGCGGCTCAATAAGGGGAAAACTATGCCATTGATTGAAGTCGATACCAGCGAAGCGCTGCAGCGCAAATTGGCCACGGTTCTGCCGGAACTCGCCAGTCGCGAAGATGAGAGTTACCTGGATTACGTGGAGAGCCTGCGCTCCTTCGTGCTGGATGGGATGCGCTTTGACGACCAGCTTGCGACCCGAACCAGCGACCTGGAAGACACCTCCGAAGCGCCGGCCGAACGGCTCGAGAAGGTGCGCCGGGTGGCCGAAAACATGCCCATTGCGCGAGTCCGTAATCGACTGATGCGCTCGCAGCAGGAAATGAAATGGAGGCGGATTTGCCGTTCGCTGGATGCCCGCCGCGAGATATACCTTGAGCGGCTTGAGCAGGCGGATCGGCGCGGACCGGCGCGATTGGAGCTGAGTCCCGGTTTTGTCGCCCCTGAATACTCCAACGTACATTTCCATCTGCAGCCCAACGGCTACCACAAGGATGCGCTGGCGGGATTCCGCTACCACTACGGCACCAAGATCTTTTTCGTTGGCGATAACGACAAGGACCAGTTGCACGCCACGCTGGTTCAAGACCATCTGCCGGAGCCGGCCGACGGCTCGGTGCGGCGGATTCTCGACCTGGCCTGTTCGGTGGGGCAAAGCACGACTGCGCTGAAGCAGCGGTTCGGGCAAGCGGACGTAACCGGCATCGACCATTCCGAGCCAATGCTGCGCTGCGCCCACAACCGCGCCGTGGAATTGGGCGTGGATGTGTGTTTCTCCCAGCGTTTGGTGGAAAACACCGGCTACGAGGACAACAGCTTCGACATCGTTTTTTCGTTCATCCTGTTCCACGAGCTGCCCATGCGGGTCATCCGGGAGACCCTGGACGAAGTGCGCCGGGTGCTGCGCCCAGGCGGCGTGTTTGCGGTCTATGACTTCATCATGGCGCGCAAGATGACCGCGTCTCAGCTGTATCACCGTCACTTTGATTCGCGCAACAACGGCGAACCCTACGGCGACGACTTCTGCTACTCGGACTTCGGCAGCCTGCTGAAGAAACACGGCTTTGTGGAGGCCACGCCCGGCAAGACCATGGGCACCACCCAAGTCTGGTACGCGACGGTCCCCGCCGCGCAGTAGCCCGTGGATAAACCCTACGTTCCGGGAACGAGTGCCCTTCCCCGGGAGAGAGGGCATCCTTCCCTCCCTGGGAAAGAGGGCATCCTGCTCTCGTCGAGGGTGGGAACGCCCTCGCTTGCATGGAAGAAACTGGGACCGAGGGCTTCCAGCCCTCGACGAGGGCAAGATGCCCTCCGCCCTAGCGTGTTCCCTGCGCGTCAGCGCAGCGGTACCCGCGGCGAATACTCCCAGGGAAGGCGGGGACGCCCTCCTTCCCGGGCATGACATGAACGAGCGCAACCCCGACGGGCCTGCGGGGCAAACACCTGAAGGCGGCGCGCCGCTGGTCGGCGACTATCCGGTCTATTTCAACGACCCGGTGCAGGACGCGATGATGAACATGATCCTGGAGCTGAGTGCACAGCTTTGGATCAACATCGATCGCCTGCATGCCCTGGAAGACCTGCTGTCGCGGCAAGGTGTCGTGAGCGCCGCCGACCTGCACAGCTACAAGCCGGATGCGGAACGCGCGGTCGCGCTCAAGGCTCGCCGCGAGCGCTTTACCCACGATATATTGCGCGACCTGAAATCGCTGACCGACGGCGCAGTGTCCGCGCCGCCGGAACCAGAGACCAGCTAAGACCTATGGCCCGCTTCCCTTCCCTGCCCGAAAATTCCGATCTGACCGACGTTTTTCGGCGTTTTCCCATGGGCGTGAAGTCGCTGTGCGAATACACCGACGACCTGCTGCGCGGCCCGTCGCCGTTCAGCGTAGGCGAACGCGAGTTCATCGCCGCCTATGTCTCGGGGATCAACGCCTGCCGCTACTGCCACGGCGCCCACAGCATCATCGCCGAAGTACACGGCATTGATGCGGACCTGCTCGAAAACGTTGTGCGCGATCCGTCCGGGGCCGGAGTGGAAGCGCGAATGCTCCCGATCCTGGACTACGTACGCAAATTGACGGAAACGCCGGCGCGCCTGACCGACACCGACGCACAGCGGGTATTCGACGCCGGCTGGAGCGAAGAGGCGCTCTACCATGCAATTTCCGTTTGCGCGATCTTCAACTTCATGAACCGCATCGTCGAGGGCTGCGGCGTGAAGTCCAACCCTGCTATCCGCGATGCGCAGCGCGAACGTCATACGGCGATGCGCGACGAGCCACGGCCCTATACGCTATTTGCGCGCACCATCGGCGCGGTCGACTAACACCAGGCGGACACGGCATGCCCTCCCCTGGGAACGAGGGCGTCCCGCTCTCCCCTGGGAGCAAGGGCGTCTCGCCCTCGTCGAGGGCAGGATGCCCTCGTTCCTGTGCCTCCCCTGGGAACGAGGGCGTCTCGCCCTCGTCGAGGGCAGGATGCCCTCGTTCCTTTGTGGTCGCTACAGAGCTTTCGGGTTATTCGGCCGGAGGTAGATCGAAGAAGTAATTGGCGATCGCGGCCAGATCGGCGTTGCTCCAGTAGCGCGTACCGTGGTGCACCACTTCGGCCATCTCGCTGCCGTAGGCATCGCCGTCATGCATGATGCCGCTGCGCAAGGACCAGGCCAGGTCACCCTCGGTCCAGCCGTTCGCCTCTAGCGCGTCGGTGGTAATGTCCGGGCCGTTGGCGCCCGCCTTCTCCACCCCTCCCTGGTAAGGCCTCTTCGGATCACGACCGCCCATGCGCCCGCGCGGGGTGTGGCAAGCGGCACAGTGCGCCGGGCCTTCCGCCAGGTAGCGGCCGCGATTCCAGTCGGCTGATTTTGTCGCGTCGGGAGTCAACTCGCCCTGCTCAAAAAAACGGTTCTTCCAGACCCCTACCGAAGACCGCAAACGGTAAAACAGCTTCAGCTTGTGTTTCGGCGCCTGGCCGGCCACCGGCGGCGCGGACTGCAAGGCAGCCCACAAATCCACGATGTCCTGGCTGCTCAGCCGCGTATAGAACGGATAAGGGTACACCGGAAAGTAGTGCTTCCCTTCCGGGGTCAGTCCTTCCGTCAGAGAGCGGACGAACTCTTCCAGCGTCCAGTTCCCGATACCGTCGTCGGGGTGCGGCGTAATGTTGGGCGCAAAGTAGGTTCCGGCCCGCGATTCAATCCCCAGGCCGCCCGAAAAAAGCGAACCGCCGTCTTGTGGATCCCGGTGGCAGGTAACGCACCCGGCCAGACGGGCGACGTAGTAGCCCCGGTTCTTGTCCCCGGTCAGTGCCGTGTAGTCCCGCTCCTTGAGTCCGTTGTCCTCCTGCGCGGCGCAAAGACCGCCTGCAAGAAGTGCAGCGGCGGCAAGAACAGTGCCCTTGCCGAAAGGAATACGCAAGCGCGCGATCAGTGATCTTCCTCCTCACGGAAATCATCGTGGCATGCCTTGCAACTCATCCCCACGTTGAACATCGCCGTGCCGGCGTCCATGGCCGGTTCTTCATCGGCATCCGCTGCCGCAGGATCGGGCGGCGCGGCGCTGGGCGGCGCCGGCGGAATATCGGCTGCTTCCGCCAGGGTATTGGCAGCTTCCGAAAGGTTGCTCGCCAAAGAAGCAAACCGATCCCAATCCTCCCAGATGGCCGGTAGCGCGTGGCTACCCGCGGTCAGGCTGCCCTCGGGAAACAGCGAAGTGAGATTGTCCCCCCCGGAGTTGGCGATTTTGTCAGCCAATTCACGCACCTTCTCCGCGTCATAGGGCTGAATGCCCCGGGCCATGCCGGCCATCGACTGCATTGCGTCCGCCATCGACTCCATCAAGTCGTGACGTTGTTTCGCGACGCCCGTGAGGTCGTCGTCCGCGAATACTCCTGCAGTGGCCAGTGTGCCCGCGACAACAGCGAAAAGACCTAACAGCTTGCGTTTCATAAGCTCCCCTTGAAAGGTTGACCACATTGAGCGGCACATTGTAGGGGAGTTTTGTTGCCCCTTCGACTGGCCGCCACCGACACCAGCGTGAGCCCTCCCAAACCGGGGATTAAACCAAGCAGGTTATCCTCCGCACTGCCGCCAAGAGCAAAGACAGTGACGCGCACCGCTTTTCCCGGACTTTCCGACAGCAACGAAAGAACCGCGCTGGTCGAGGGCGACACGCAGTATTCCTATAGCCAGGCAAATGCGCGCATTGACCGGTTCGCCGCCGGCCTGCTCAACACCAAGAAGGATCTGGAAGAAGAACGCATCGCCGTTCTCATCCCGGCCGGCCTCGACTATGTGACCGCGTTGCACGGCATCTGGCGTGCCGGCGGCATCGCGATTCCGCTTAACGTCGCTGCAGCCGGGCCGGAACTCGAGCATTTCCTGGCCAACGCCAGCGTAACTCGTGTGGTTGCCAGTCACAAGGACCCGGTTGCAGCAAGCCGCCTTGCATTCAACAACCCGGGACCGAGGGCGTCCCCGCCCTCGTCGAGGGCAGGATGCCCTCGTTCCCAAGGGGTTCCCTTCGCGTCAGCGCAGCGGCGCTTAGGGCAAATGCCCAACATCGATGTGTTGGAAGTAGAGAGCCTGCTGGCCGACGAGCCCGGGGAGCTGCCGGCAATTGAGACCTCAAGGCGCGCCATGATCGTTTTTACCAGCGGCACGACCGGCAAGCCTAAGGGTGTTGTTGTTACACACAAGGCGATTCATGCTCAGATTGTCTCGTTGATTGAAGCCTGGCAGTGGAGCGAGACCGATGTCATCCCCTTGTTCCTGCCGCTGCATCACATGCACGGCATCATCAACGTGTTGAGTTGCGCGCTCTGGTGTGGCGCCACTGTGCACGCAATGCCGAAACTGGACCTCGCAAGGCTTTGCGAGCAGGTCGCCCGCGGAACCTACACCGTATTCATGGCGGTGCCCACCATTTACGTAAAACTTGCAGGCTATTTCGAGCAACTTGACGCCTTAGAGCGCGAGGCGGTCTGCGCGGGCTTTGGTCGAATGCGCCTGAATGTTTCGGGCTCCGCGGCCTGTCCGGTCAAGGTATTCAAGAAGTGGCGGGAGCTAACCGGTCAGATGCTACTGGAACGCTACGGGACGACGGAAACCGGCATGGCGATCTCCAATCCGTATTGCGGAGAAAGGCGCGCTGGTTATGTCGGCCAGGCGCTGCCCGGCGTGACCGTGCAGCTATTCGATGACGGCGATGAACGCATTACAGGGGATGGGGCACAGGGAGAGATTCGAATCATGGGCGACGGGGTTTTCAAGGAGTACTGGGGCAACAAAGCAGCTACCCGCGAGAGTTTCAGGGACAGCTGGTTCTGCACCGGCGATATCGCCGTCATTGAAGAGGGCTCCTACCGCATCATGGGCCGCTCGTCCGTGGACATCATCAAGTCCGGCGGCTACAAGCTATCGGCACTGGAGGTCGAAGACGTTCTCCTGAACCACCGTGACATCTGCGAAGTCGCCGTAGTCGGCGTGCCTGACGATACCTGGGGAGAGTGCGTGGCAGCCTTTGCTACCGTGCACGAGGGAGCCAGTCTCGACATTGCCGACCTGAAGAAATGGTGCGCCGGCAAGATGTCCGCCTACAAGATTCCGAAGCGCCTGAAAATCCTGGATTCCCTGCCCAGAAACTCAATGGGCAAAGTGATCAAGACCGCCTTGCCGAAACTCCTCTAGGTCCTCATGCTCCGGGAGCGGAACCTGGGGGCGAGGGCATCCTGCCCTCGTCGAGGGCGGGGACGCCCTCGCTCCCAGCGAGTGGGGCTCTAGCCGCCCGACCTGGGGGCGAGGGCATCCTGCCCTCGTCGAGGGCGGGGACGCCCTCGCTCCCAGCGAGTGGGGCTCTAGCCGCCCGACTCCTTGCGGGCGCGGCGGCCGGGGCCATAGTATTTTTCCAGGTAGTCGAGAATTTTCTCCCGGATTTCCGGCTGAAGCGCCACCATTTCCTGCTCTTCAACCATTTCGATCAGCACCTCGTCCCAAGTTTTCCGCGACAGCCCCTGCTGCAGGACCAGATCGATGGAATGACAGGAACCGCAAAAACCGAACACTTCCACCCTGCCCTCGTCCGCCGGCATTCCGCGAAACATTACCTGTTCCTGTTCACCTTCGGCGCCGGGATCCGGTTCGTCATCGGCCGTTGCATCGGACACGACCAAGGCTGCTGCGAGTACGGCGCACACCGACGCGCCGGCTATCCGGCGAATCGACAGCACAATAGTGTCGTGTCCCGCAAATAACTTCATTAAGATGCGAGGGATTTTTTCTTCCCGGCAAGGCGCGACGACGCAGTGTGGCAGGCCCCACATAAGGAGGAGCAACGCCGCCGGGGAGGAAAAAGGACCGCAGAATGATGAAGGTATTTGCGGGACACGACACTAGGTCACGCGCACTGAAATCGAGTGCAAGGCGTTGTTCAGATAGCCCTTGGGATTCCAGGCCGGCGTAAAGGGCTGGCTTACGCCCTCGCGGTCCGTGGCCCGCGCCCACACCTGGTAGTAGCCGACCTTCGGAAACCTGACCCGGGCGGAAAAACGCTGCCAAGCGTGCGGATTATGGGGCGCGGCCAGTCCGGCTGGCTGCCAGGTCGCGCCAAAGTCTGTGGAGAGATCCACGCGCGCCACTTCAGTATCGCCGGCCCAGGCGTGCCCTGCGACCTCCAACTCACGCCCGGCGAGCGTCAGGCCGGTTTCCGGGCGCGTGATGAGCGCTTTGACCGGCATGGCATGGATGATTTGCATATCTTCGTACGGCACCGACTCACCCGGCGCAACCGGGTTCGGCGGCACCCTATAAGAGGAACCGGTCATCTTGGGCCCGTCGTGGACCACGTCCCTTAGCCAGATGCGGGTAAGCCACTTCTGAGAACAGGATCCCGGCCAGCCGGGAATGACCAGCCGCAGCGGCGCGCCGTTCATGGGATGCATCGGCCCGCCGTTCATAGCAAAGGCGATCAGGTTGTAGGGATCCATCGCCTTGGCCAGCGGCACGCCGCGAGAAATGGGCAGCTTGCCGGGGGTGCCCGAAAGATGCAGGTCGGCGCCCTCGTGCGCGGTGTAAATCGCCGATTCCCTGGCTCCCGCGGCCTCAAGCACGTCGGCCAGACGAACGCCGGTCCATTCGGAACAGCCCACCGCGCCGTAGGTCCACTGGTTGCCCCGCGCAGGGGGCTCGAATCCGGCCCGTCCGTTACCCCCGCATTCAATCACGAGCCGGTGAGTCACAACCTCGAAGCGATCACGCAATTGACTGATGCTGAGCGTCATCGGACGCTCGACCAGGCCGTCAATCCGCAGCTCCCAGGCGTGGGGATTCATGTCTTGCGGAACAATCCCGTTATTCCGGACGAAGTGGCGCGCGACCGGTGTGACTTCGTCGTCGAGCAAATGCGGCGGAGTCTCGGCGTTCAGGGGCCGATCGTTCAGCACCGTCAGCCCTTCCTTGCCGTCAATTGGCGGGGCCTCGGCGGCAGCAGCGCTCGGTATCAAGCCATACGAGCCCCAGCTTCGAATTGGTGAAATGGTTCCGGTTACCGCGCCCATGACCGCAATACCGGCCCCTTGAAGAAATCCGCGGCGATTCGAAAACATCATAGTGGCTGCGTATTCTAGAATATAGTGACTTGCACGGTGCCGACCTGCAACCGCATTGTCCGCAACCCCACCACTGAATCATGCCGAACCAGCACCACAAACTCGCGCTTGAAGACCCCGCACTCTTGCGCAGCAGTTCGTATATCGCAGGCGCCTGGGAAGCCGGCAACGGGCGCGAAGCCCTGACGGTACGAAATCCGGCGACGGGCGCAATAGTCGCGGAAGTCGCGAAGGCCGACGCGGCTGATACGCGCCGCGCCATTGGCGCTGCCCACGACGCCTTCAAGCTATGGAGCCGCAAGACGGCCAAGGAGCGCTCGGCGGTCTTGAGGCGGTGGTACGAGTTGATGCTGGATGCAGCCGAAGATTTGGCCGCTCTGATGACCGCCGAACAAGGCAAGACCTTAGTCGAGGCCCGAGGCGAGGTCCAATATGGGGCATCGTTCCTGGAATGGTTCTCCGAACAGGCCAAACGCGCCGACGGCGACGTGTTTCCGGGCGCTACGCCACACACCCGCGCAATCTGCATACGCCAGCCCGTCGGGGTGGTGGCGGCCATCACGCCGTGGAACTTCCCGAACGCCATGATCGCCCGCAAGGCCGCGCCGGCGCTGGCCGCAGGCTGCACCATCGTGGTCAAGCCGGCCGAGGATACGCCGCTCTCGGCGCTGGCGATGGCGGAATTGGCGGAACGGGCCGGTTTTCCGCCTGGCTGTTTCAACGTAGTGGTAGGTGATCCGAAGGAAATCGGCGCAGAACTCACCGGCAGTCCGTTGGTGCGCAAGCTCAGCTTTACCGGCAGCACCATAGTCGGCAAGCTCTTGGAAGAGCAATGCGCCGCCACGCTCAAGCGCACCACCATGGAGCTCGGGGGCAACGCGCCTTTCATCGTGTTCGACGACGCCGACCTGGACGCGGCAGTGACCGGCGCGCTGGTATCCAAGTATCGAAACAGCGGCCAGACCTGCGTTTGCGCCAACCGCTTCCTGATCCAGGACAGCATCTACGATGAGTTCTGCGAACGGCTGGTGGCCGCCTCAAGCAAGCTGGTGCTGGGTAACGGCGCCGACGACGGCGTGACCCAGGGGCCGTTGATCAATACCCAGGCAATCGAGAAGGTCTCCGGTCTGGTGGAAGCCTCCATCGAAGCGGGCGCCGAATGCGTTATGGGCGGCCAGCCCGCCGATCTCGGTGGGTGCTTCTATCCCCACACGATCCTGCGTGACGTCACCCCGGACATGCCCGTTTTCCGACACGAGATTTTCGGCCCGGTGGCGGCACTGACCCGGTTCAGCGACGAGGTTGACGCCATCGCCCTGGCCAACGACACCGAGGCCGGCTTGTGCGCCTATGTCTACAGCCGCGATATCGGCCGCGTATGGCGCGTGGCCGAAGCGCTGGAATACGGCATGGTGGGCATGAACGAGGGCATCATTTCCAGCGAAATGGCGCCCTTCGGCGGCGTGAAAGCCAGCGGCTGGGGGCGTGAGGGCTCCCGCTACGGCATGGACGACTACCTGGACATCAAGTACCTGTGCGTGGGCGGCCTTGACCGCTAACACGCCCCGGAAGGAGGCTACCTCGCCTGGGCGGGAGGCCACCCCGCCTGGGAGTTTTTGCAGCAGGCGCCGCTGCGCTGACGCGCAGGGAACACGCTTGGGAACGAGGGCATCTTGCCCTCGTCGAGGGCTGGAAGCCCTCGTTCCCAGGTTGTTCCATAGGAAGGAGGGCATATATGGTCCGCCCCGCGTTTGCAACCGGTGAAGTCTTGTGCTGGTCAAGCTGGGATTGGTTGCTGGCATATATCCGGCCTCTTTTGTGGGAATCATCGATTCCCGGGCCCTGATGGGATCCGCACACGCCCGCCTCAACATCCTGGCGGTCTCGAAGACCAATGCCCTCGCAGGCTCTTGGCGTGGGGGTCCGACCCGTTTTGCCATCACTTCTCTTCACTTCGCGCAACCGGGGGCAGCCGTTACTGCCCGGAAAAAGGTTCGGTGTAGGATGCGGCCCATCGTCGGCTCAGGCCGCCTTGGGCCGTCCGCTGGTTTGAAAGTCCACGTTCCTGGCCAGCACCGCCCAGGCGGTCCGGGCGTTCTTGTTGGCCAGCGCCACGCCGGCGACGTTGCGCCCGCGGCGATGCTCCACGGCCTGGGCCCACTTCCGTCTTCGATCGGTATGCTTTCCCGCGCACCGCAGCACCGAGCGCGCGCCGTGGATGAGCAGCCACCTGAGATACTTGTCGCCGCGTTTACTGATCCCCAACAGCACCGGACGGCCGCCGGTGGTGCGCTGGCGGGGAACCAGGCCCAAATAGGCCGCCAGCTCCCTCCCGTTGCGAAACTGCTTCGCGTCGCCCACCGCCGCCACCAGCGCGGTGGAAGTCATCGGCCCAATGCCGGGGATCTTCTCCAGCCGCCGGCACGCCGGCGTCGCACGCCCGATCGCCTCGATCCGGGCATCAAACGCCTGGACCCGCTCATGAAGACGCTTCAGTTCTTCCGCCAAGTCCGATACCAACGCCCGGCCTTGAACCGGCAACTCGTTCTCGCCATCCTCCAAGACCGCCTCAAGACGCTGGAGCATCGCATTCAGTCCCTTCGGCAAGGCCACCCCATACTCCAGCACAAATCCATGAATCTGGTTGCCGTGCGCCGTGCGGTCCTTGACCGCCAACTGCCGCGCACGATGCAACTGCTGAAGATGCTGCGAAGCCACCGCCTTGACCCCCACAAATCGCATCGAGGGACGGCCCGCCGCCTCGGCGATCGCATCGGCGTCGTTGACGTCGTTCTTGTTCGACTTGACATACGGCAACACAAACTGCGGACTCATCAGCCGAACCGTATGACCGAGTCCTTGCGCCACACGGCCCCAGTGATGGGCGCTGCCGCAGGCCTCCAGCGCCACCTCGCAGGGAACCGGAAGCTTCGCCAGGTAGGCGCGCAATTCCGCCCGGCCGAAGCGCTTGCGTTCCACCACCTCATCGGTTGCATCCAAAGCCGTAACGTGAAACACCCGCTTGCCCAAATCAATGCCTATTCGTGTAATCTTGTCCATGGTCCGCTCCTTTCGCGTGAATGAAAAAACTTCATTCTGGCCTACGAGGCCGATGAAATGAAAGGGGCGGACCATCCCATTATCCTGCCCTCCATTTCGCCGCAACACCGCAAGCGCCCGGCGCTATTTCTCACCGCGCTGGCACTGTTTTCCCCAATCGCCGCCGCTGCCCAAGTCCAGGAAGCACACCCCACCGATGCGCCAAGCGCCACTGACTGGCAGCACTACGCCGGCGACCCCGGCGCACAGCGCTACACGCCGCTGGCCAGCATTACCCGCGAAAACTTTGCTTCGCTGGAAACGGCCTGGCTGCGAACCTCTCCGGACGCGCAAATCCCCGGCGCCGGCAGCGACGAACTGTGGGCCGGAAAACACGAGTCCACCCCGATCATGGCCGGCGGCCTGCTCTACAACAGCACTTCCTTCAGCCAGGCCTACGCACTCGACGCCGCGACCGGCAAACTCTTGTGGGTATTCGACCCCAAGAGCTATCAAGCCGGCACGCCGCCGAACTTCGGGTTCATCAATCGCGGACTGGCCCTGTGGTCGAACGCAACCGAGAAGAGGATATTCCTCGCCACCGGCGACAGCCGCCTGATGGCCCTCAACGCGGCCGACGGCCGGCCAATTGCAAACTGGGCGCACGGCGGAGAAGTGAACCTGCTGGAAGGCCTCGGCCTTGAAGTGTCCAACGAGCTGTACGGCGTTTCCTCCCCTCCCCTGGTATGTGGCGAAGCCGTAATCGTAGGCTCTTCCATCCTGGAATTCCCGCCCCGTCCCGACACGCCGCCCGGCGATGTGCGCGCCTTCAACGCGCGTACTGGCGAACTGATGTGGCAGTTCCACAGCATTCCAGAGGACGGTGAATTCGGCGCGGACACCTGGGAGGATGGCTCCAACAATCGCAATGCCGCCGCAAACGTCTGGACCTACATGAGCTGCGACGAAGAAGCAGGCCTTGCCTACCTCCCTTTCGGCACGCCAGTCAACGACTTCTGGGGCGGCAATCGGCCCGGCGACAACCTGTTCGGAGAATCGCTGGTGGCCGTGGACATGAACACCGGAGAACGCCGCTGGCACTTCCAGACCACGCGCCACGGCCTGTGGGACTACGATCTGCCTGCCGCGCCGGTCCTTCTGGATATGCCCGACGGGCGCAAGCTGGCCGCGCAAGTCACCAAGCAGGCTTTCCTGTTCGTTTTCGATCGACTAACCGGCGAACCCGTTTGGCCGATCGAAAATATACCTGTGCCCGCCTCTGACGTGCCCGGCGAACGGGCTGCCGCGACCCAGCCGGTCCCGACGCGCCCTGCCCACTTCGACCGGCAGGGTTTCACCAGGGACGATCTGAATAATCTGGCGCCCGAACTCTTGAACGAGGCGATGGCCATATTCAATTCCATGGATGGCGGGCCTCTGTATTCGCCGCCTACAGCGCGTGGCCGGCTGATGCTTCCGGGAGTCGCCGCGTCCTGGTCCGGCGCCGCATTCGAACCCAGCCGCCGCTACCTGTATGTGCCGTCCATCACGCTGGCCATGATCGCGAAGGTCATTCCCATCGGCCGCAACCAGGAATACTGGATCGGAACCGTGCCCACACCCGCGCCGTTCCTGTCCAACGGCATGCCCATGGTCAAGCCTCCGTACGGCCGCATTACCGCCATCGACATGGAAACCGGCGAACACGCCTGGATGACGCCCGTAGGCCGCGGATATGAGCAACTCCCAGAGCTCAAGGGCAGAGAAATGCCCGCCATGGGCATTCCCAACCGCACCTTCGTGGTCGCAACTTCTAATCTACTCCTTGCGGCGCAGGAAGGAATCAACCTGGTGGTTGGCACCTCCCCCGAACGCAACGCGGCCCGATACCAGGCCAGCCCGTACATGCCTTCTCTCAAAGCCTACGATCTCGACAACGGCGACCTGATCGGCGAGGTTGCTTTGCCCGGCAACGCCACCGGCGCGCCCATCGCCTACGAGATCGACGGCATACCTTTCATCGTGATCCCCATAGGCGGCGCCGGTCTCCCCGCCCAACTCATCGCCCTCACCCTACCCTCCACATAGGAAGGAGGGCAGCCTCCGCTGGTAACGAGGGCATCCTGCCCTCTTGCCTGGTTTACAATATGACCGGTTTTTTCAACTGGTTATCTATTAAACCAATGAACCAAATTACCGCTACCGAAGCAAAAGCTCACCTTGCGGATCTCTTGCGCACCGTCGAGTCCGGGGAAACCATTGCCATTACCCGCCACGGAAAAACGATTGCCCATTTGGTGCCCGCCAATTCCCTCGAACGAAGCGCTCGGCAGACTGCCCTTGAGCGCTTTGAGAAGCGCCGTGAGCGCTGGAAGCGTGTGAAGGCATCGCGCGCGGAGATTCTTGCCTGGAGGCACGAGGATCATCGCTTTTGAGCACTCTGGTCATTGCTGCGTCCGTGTCTCTGGCATGGCTGATGGACGACGAGAAAGCACCCGAAGCGGAAGCGGCACGGCATCGGCTCACAACCGATGATGCGTTTGTTCCAGCAATTTGGCATCTGGAAATGCGCAATGGCCTTCTGGTAGCCGAGCGGCGCCGACGTCTTACTCGGCGCATGGTTGATGAGAGATTGGGCGCGTTGGCGGATTTGCCCATTCAAACCGACCATGAGCCCAAATTCCACCGAGCCATGGATCTTGCACGCAGTCACGGCATGTCCTTCTACGACGCGCTTTACCTGGAATTAGCGCTGCGCATGTCCGCAGAATTAGCCACATTGGACACTGCCTTAGGGAGTGCTGCCGCGAAAGAAGGGGTACGCATACTTGCCGTCTGATTGATTCCAGGGCGAGATAAAATAAGTTTTCTCCGTGGGGCATTTTTTATGCCCTAGGACACCATGGGGCCGTAGCTCAGTTGGGAGAGCGTCGCGTTCGCAATGCGAAGGTCGTGGGTTCGAACCCCATCGGCTCCATGCCTTTTTCTGTCCCTATAGGGATTAAGGGCACTGTCAGAGAAAACCGGCTTGAACCGGAATCCAAGCTCTCGTAGCCTGCGGCAATGAACAATCCCTTTCGTTATTTCAACCGTTCGCCCGAGGTCATCCGCCTCGCAGTGATGATGTACATCCGCTATCCGTTGTCGTTGCGCCAGGTCGAAGACATCCTGTTCGAACGCGGCATCGGCATCTGTCACGAGACGGTGCGTTTCTGGTGGAACCGTTTCGGCCCGATGTTTGCCGCTGAAATAAGGAGGAGGCGCGCCCACGGCCGCAATGGGTCGAACTGGTGCTGGAACCTTGATGAGGGGTTTGTTCGCATCAACGGTGAGACACATTACCTATGGCGCGCTGTCGACCACGAAGGCGAGGTGCTTGAGGTTTTTGTCACGAAGCGGCGGGATCGCCGAGCCGCACTGAAGTTCCTGAAGCGCACGATGAAACGGTATGGACGACCGTCGTCAATCGTTACCGACCGGCTTCGATCTTATCAAGCTGCGATGAAGGGGCTCGGAAATCCTGGGCGGCAGGAATGCCGGCGCTGGCTCAACAATAGAGCGGAGAACTCGCATCAACCGTTTCGAAGGCGGGAAGCGGCGATGGCGCGGTTCAGGGACATCAAGACCCTGCAAAAATTCGCCGCTGTCCATGCCTCGATCCATAACCACTTCAACCACCAACGCCATCTCACCCGCCGCGACGTTTTCAAACAGCACCGGACCGCTGCCCTGGCCGAGTGCCGCCAACTCGCAGCCTGAGAGCCCTCGATTGAAGCTTCAATAGGTCCAATCCAGTTAGTTTGACAACGCCGTCCCACATAGTAATGCTCCAACTAACCTTGGCATAGGTCGAGTCCTCCGGCCACTTTGTACGCCTTCTATCCACCACCCTTCACTCACGGTCCAGCATAGAGACACTTCATTGTCTTCTATCCGCCAACCTGGGCCGTGGTATCGGATCCATGGCTTGACGGCCTGTATGTCGATGCGGAATATGCGATCTAGGCTGCGCAATTCTACGCGAATGCTTGGGCTCGATTTCGTAATTCTGTAGTTCTCTTTTTTCTCCAGCGTAATGCCGGATTGAATGCTGGCCGAGTATGGAATTTTTCCCAACATTCTTCTAGTTGCATTCAACATTGATCGATCTTTCGCTGCCGTATTGACCGTTCCCCCCGACCCGAGCCACCCTTGATGTGGGAGAAACAGCATATCAGGCCACCTTCTTGGCGAACACCGAAGGGGGCATTTTGCCCACTGATCGGTGGGGTCATTCCTGGTTGTACTCGCGCCGCCAGTCTTCGATCAATTGCCTGGGCCTGCTTCGCTTCCCCAAACCGCGCTACATTGACCAAGCCTTCGTGCCTGGACCCTGGGAACCAGTCGATAGGCCCGTGATACGCGGTCGTGAGCACGAAGCAGTCGATGAAGGACCGCGTTGTACGGGCTTTCCAGGGCGCTGGACAAAACCAGAAGCCAAGTAGTCCAAGGCGGCCACCGGTCGTTGCCGGCCTTGCGGCACCGTGCGATACTGAGCGGTAATGTCCCGCGGACCGAGCAACAGTCACAAGGTGCATGATTTCATGCAGTTTCTCGGTGCGCACGCAAAAGGCGGGCGCGTGTACCTCACCGGCGGGACGTCCGCTGTGATCGTCGGGTGGCGCGACCTTACGGTCGACGTCGACCTCAAGCTGGATCCCGAGCCGGCCGGCGCGTTCGCGTGTATCGCTCGCGCCAAGGAAGTGCTCGACATGAATGTGGAGCTCGCCGCGCCCGACAATTTCATTCCGGAGCTGCCAGCTTGGCGCGAGCGAAGCGAATTCATCGCCCGGCACGGTACGACCGATTTCTTCCACTACGATTTTTACGCCCAGGCGCTCGCCAAGATTGCGCGAGGCTATGGCCCCGATCGCAGCGATGTCGAGGCCATGCACCGCCTTGAACTGATCGAGCCGGACACGCTCCTCGCCCTGTTCGAGGCCATTGAGCCGGATCTCGAACGCTACCCGGCAATCGACCCCCTCCGCTTCCGTGAGAAGGTCAATGCCGCAGTGGCATGGCTGACAGGGGAGAGTGGGAACCATGACAACGACCACATGTCTTCGCCGTAACTTCCAGGTCGACGAGCTTCCTCCCAATCTGCCTGGCGCCGATCTTATCGAGGCCGGCATTGCGGCGCTCGATCGCGGTGAGCGCACCATTGAGGCCTTGCTCGTTGCCCTGGCAGCAGAGCGGCTGCGGGAGATCGGCTTGACCATTCCCCAGGCCGCCGATTACATCACTGCGCCCAATCTTGCGTTGTACGCGGCCGTGCGCCACGCCGGCGGCGACCACTTCGAGTACAACGCGCTGCTCGGGCGCTTATCGAGCTTTGCCGACGCCGCCGAGTGGCTGCTTCGCATGCCAACCCATCTGCGCGAGCGCGCCATCACCGATTAACCGAATCCAAAGGCGAAGGCAGGCAATCCGTCACCCAGTCGGCCCGAGCCCCCTTGATGTGGGAGGGATCAGGCTTGGTTTCCGCAGGTCCGGCACCTGAGCCTGCAACGCAGCCATTGTCAATCCAGGCCATGCTCGCAGAGTCCCCATCTCCACCGAGCGCATGGCGAGCAGCCGCCAGCTCTTATTTCAGTATCTCGTTATGCCGCACAAGTCGGGCATTTGTTCGAGCGGATGGCCGCTATGAGTGGAACTCACCGAGATGGGGCCGAATAATTGAAGCGTTGGCGGAGGGGTTTTGAGAATAGGGGTCCGGAGAGAAGGTTTTTGGCATATGGATAACTGAGGGGCATTGGGATGTGGAGATGCGAGGATGAAAACGGCAGGCGCCGCTGCGCGGATTGAAACGGTCGGCTATCGCCGGCATTGGCCTTCGGTTGCGGGAGGTGATTGCGCCTGGGGCAAGCATGCTGATCGTACGTTGGGATTCCGGATATGGGATAGTCGCCGGCTGCGCGCTCGGATGAGCCGGCAGCCAGCCGCCGGGAAAGCGCGAGCGCGCTATGCGATTCAGCAACGGAGCGATTGAGGAGATCAGCTCACCGAAAGAGCGCACACCGCGGGTGGTCCGGAGTAGCCGCTGCCCGGCCATATTGATAGACAGGAAAAGCTGGAAATGCTGTCCGATGGCGCAGTCTTTTTACTATCTACAAATTTATTTAGAGATACCAAAACGCTCGACTGATGCAGCTCGCACGCCGTTGCTGATCACACACCCAACATGGCGCCGATCCAAGGGAACGGTAACAGGCAGAACAAGAATCTACTGTAAGGTCCCATTAAGAATCTCCCGACGACGCGCCAGTACCGGACACCGCCACAATTTCCACCTCCCCGCGCTCAAGTGCATCGTTTAGGCTTTGGATTCCTGGTTCGGCAACCTTTACCTCGATAGGTTCCTGCGGCGGCGCGCACGCAGCTAGCAAGCCCAAGGCCAGGCAAGCCGCAAATCTTCGCATGAGTATGGCCTAGCCCAGCCCTCTACACCAGCGCCGCGTAAGGCGGTGACTGAGCGCGGCTGTGCACAACCAAATTCCAAGATATAGATGGTAGAGAAGATGATTGTCCGGGCTATGACCTGAGCATAGGAGGAAGTGCCATGAGCAACCAAAGATACAATCCAGAATTCAAGGACGAGGCCGTCCGACAGATCGTCGCTCGCGAGCACGATTGGATGCTCGTCCGAGAGCTTGCACAGCCAGGTCCGCAGGGTGATCCGCAAGAAGGGGCACTTCCCCAGCGATGCTGCGTCCACCAAACTGGTTTTCCTGGCGCCGAGAAATATCACGGCGAAGTGGAAACACCACCCAAGGAGTGGCATGCTGCCAAAGCGCAGTTCGCGATCCAGTTCGGAGATCGGTTCGTGCTGGCGGCTTAAATGATGAAAATCGGCTCACACACAGAATTGTTACATTCCCATCCCAGCAGGCTAGACACCCAAACAGCAATAAAACGTGGGCCGATATGAACCGCGAACGATGGAAGAGCATCGGTGCGCACGCCGTCGGCCTCTGGGAGACGGCGAGCCGCGGCGCCACCTACAACCCCCTGTCACCCGGCCTCATCCAGAACCCTTACAAAACCTATGCACGGCTCCGCCGACGAAGCCCCGTGCACCGAAGCGCGATCCTCGGAAGCTGGGTGCTCACGCGGCACGAGGATGTGCTCGCGGCCGCAAAGGACCACGAGCGCTTCTCCAACGATCCTCGGTGGCGCGGCACGACGACGAGCGTGCTGCCGCCCGCCCCCGATGACTACAGCATCCTGCTCGTAGACCCTCCCGAGCATACGCGCCTGCGCAAGGTCGCCGCCAAGGCCTTCACCAAGGCGACGCTCAAGACGCTCGGCGAGACCATCACGCACACCGCGGCCGAACTCATCGAGCGCGCGGCACGACGCCGGACGGTCGACTGGATCGCCGAGGTCGCTGAGCCCCTTGCCATGCGCGTGATGCTCGCGATGATGGGGATCCCCGAGCACGACCGCGGCCGCTGGGAGACTTGGTCGCGCGAACGCGCCCGGCTGCTTGAAATGATCGCCACGCGCCCGCAGCGCAAGACCGCACACTTCGCAGGCGCCGAGATCCGACGCTACTTCAAAACGCTGCTGAACAACCGGATGCAGTCGAGCGAGACCGATGCAGTGAGCACGCTCGCGAGGCAAGTAGACGCAGGCGACGCGATCAGTTCGATGGAAGCTTGCGACATGCTGAGCGTGCTGATGATTGCGGGCAACGAGACCACCACTAACCTCATCGGCAACGGCATGCTCGCGCTCGCTCGCCATCGCGAGCAGATGCAGCTCTTGCGCGAGGAGCCGGGCCGGACCCGCGACGCGGTGAATGAGATGCTGCGCTTCGACAGTCCGGTGCAGACGGACTTCCGCATCGCGAAGGCGGAGATCACCCTGCGCGGACACACGATCCAGCCGGGCGATGGCGTCATACTGCTTACTGGATCGGCCAATCGCGACGAGGCGGCGTTCGAACATGCTGACACCTTCGACATCGCGCGCCAAGGCCTGCGGCACACATCGTTCGGACACGGCGTCCACCAGTGCATCGGCGCCGAACTTGCGCGCATGGAAGCAAGCGCCGTCTTTACCGAGGCGCTCCGCACGCTCGACGCGATCGAACTCGCTACGGACGTGCCCCGCTACCGGCGATCAACTGTCATACGAGGCCTCGCCGCGCTCCCCCTCAACGTCAAACGACGCTGACCTACAGCGCCCGGCGGGTGAGGTCGGAGCGAGCCCAGGTTTGTCAAAAATTGCATCCTCCATGGCCCAGTCTATGGGGGCCCCTTACATTGAGAATATGTCGGCTGCGGCTTGAGCTTGAGATTCAGTGCTGCCGGCGCTGAGGCAGAAATCCGGTCGCCAGGAAGACAACGACAAAGACGATAAGAACTGTCCACATGGCCGCCGAGTACTCCAATGGTTTGAGCCAAATCTCTTCGTAAAACCCATAGCGCGGCGCCAGCTCGCCGAAGGGAATCCAAAAAATGGCTTTGGTGGGAATGGCATAACGAATGGCCGCCATCACTCGCGTGAATTTCATCAGCCGCCACAGCAGATAACATCCCCAAACCGCCAAGACGGCGACAATGCCGTAAGTCACGGGATGGCTATAACCGAGTAACCGGGCGTCTCCAAGAAACAGCGAAGCACCATAGAAGAACCAGGTCACATAGAGTGTTTCCAGGAACGTAATACGGCAGACATTCCGCCCTTGCCCCGGCTCGCGATCGCCGAGATTGAGACGGCCGGTTTTCTGAATCCAGCGAAAGGCATTACACCGGCTGTTCTTATTGAACACAAAGAAAAGCAGCGTCGCCACGCAAATGCCGATGGATCCTTGAATGTAGAGCAGATGTGCGGGCCACTTCACGCCAGGCGCCACCTCCGGCATGGGTAGATGAAGCGTAATCTCATTGAACTTGAAGGCATAAGAGGCCCAGCCGATCCAGATCAGCATCCCGGCCGCAAACCCGAGCAAAGTGCCACTGACTTCTTCGTTACGTTTGGCGCCGATCAGCAAAAGAACTGCGGCTACGGCGCCGACGCTGATAAACAATCCGCCGGCATCCTCGTAGCCAATGAGGTCCCGCACGACGATTACAAAGGAATGAGCCACCGGCAAGGCAAGAAGAACGGCGAAAAAGGCAATCACCCCGATAAACGGCGGGCGATAATACCGCTGCCAAATCGTCCGTCTTGGGTCAGGAGATTTGGTATCTGTCATCGTTCGTCTGCTTGTTGCTTGCCGAGAAAGGCATCATAGATTGAACGTTCCCCCCGATCCAAGCCACCCCAGGGGCGGGCGGCCATGGAAATGAATAAGCACCCTTTGCCCGGGAATCATCCCATAGGCCGGTCGAACCGTGCGGCGGCTATTGTGCCAAGCGCCACGTCAGCCACACGCCCCGCTCGCGCCGCGGCGCAAGCGCCCAGGCTCTACCGCTCACATCCAGCGATCCCGACAGCCCGGACCGCAACACGCCCTGCAGGGACACCTCATGCGATCCAATACGCTTGACCAGCGCCGCGGACAACCTGGATTCGCGAAGCTCCGCGCTTTCCCACAGCGACCGTCCCCGGGTGGCCAGGGTGCGCCAATGGTCGGCCTGCAAGTGAGCGCTGAAGCCGTGCGGCAAGGCCTTGCCGTAGGCTGCGGTGAGGGCTGCCGATGCAGCGGCCGGTGCCCGGAACGCGCGCGATCCGGTCAGCGAACCCACACCTTCGGGCTGCAAAGCCATGCCACCACGGAGCGTCAGCCCGCCGACCTGCCAGCCGGCGGTCGCACCGATCGCGTTGCCTGCGGCGGTTAAATCGACCGTCAGCGACCTGCTTTCCCATAGCCTGCCGCTGTAAGCGCCTCGGGTGTGTGTCAGGCCGTAAACTCCGGAAATCGCCTGTACGGGCCGTAAGTTGACCGTAGCGGTAAGCGCCCAATTCTCGCGGGCCACCGGGTAGGCGAACCCGTAGGCGAAATCCCGGCCCGTGTAGTCCACCCCCGTGATCGAAGCGCCGGCCACGGGCCCCGCCACCGGGCCGTAGATGCCCCCGGAGATCAGGTTGCCTGTTACCGGGTTCTGTAAGCCCCCGTTGGGGGTGAACAGGCAGGTGAGGCTTAAGATGCCGTGGCCCCACCGGGAATTGGTGTTGCTGCTGAACGTGCGTCCGTTCTTGTACGAGTAGCTGCGCGTCACCGGCTCTTCGCCCGCCGGCGCGGGCATGTTTTCCGCGCAGTCGAAGGCCAAATTACGCAAGTCGAGAATGTCCATGTCGGGCCATACGGCCCACACGGTGTCGAGGGCGGCCGCCGCCTGGGGGGCGGCGATCGACGTGCCCCGCGTGCCATCGTGCTCAAACGGAGCAAACAGGCACAAGGGATCGGCGTCGCCACAGATCGAACTATCCGGGTCCGGCGAGCGGTCGTTGCCGGCGCCGGTGTAGCCGGCCACCAATACCCACAGGGCGGTGTCCTTTGCCTCCAGGGCGGCCTGGAAAGACGAAATCCACAGCAATGCGGTTACCAGGCCATCATCATTGCCCGCGCTCTGAAATTGGAGTACCCGCTGTCCGTCGCGTTCCCCGTCGAAATCCATGGGCAAACGCGTCGGTGTCGGATAGGCCCTGGATTCCCTCGAAGGGCGGAGGGCGCCAGCGGAAAGCGAGTATATTGCGTCTCGGCCATCCTCCATGCGGGCCTGGGCCCTCGCCGCGGTGTCCGTGAAGTAGTGATCTTCCGCCGAGCGCACCGCGCAGGCCGTGAACGTCGCCCACACTTTCGCGCCGTGGCTGGAGCCGTCGGACAGCTCGCCCACATCGGAGATCCATACCCGCGAGGTTCCTGGTTCGCGGCCATCATTCTTGAGCCACCCGCCCAAAGCCTCGAATCCCGGCGTCAGCGCCCGGCAGGCGTTTGGATCGTGTTCCGCCCAATCCGCCAACCGTCGCTCGAAGGCCGGCTCCGGTGGCGGAGGTGGAGGTGGAGGTGTTACGAGAGTAGGCGGCGCGGGCGGTGTGGAGGCGCCGCCGGAAGCGCCGCAGGCGCTCAGCACCAGTGCGGAGAGGATAAGAACAGGGATGATTCTCATGGAATCACCTTGGGTTTCTCGGGCTCCGGCTGCGAGAATCAGACTATTGCCGCTACGCGGCCTGCGTAGTCCTGTTGTTTTCCATCCCTGCATACCAAGACCAGGTATCGTTTCGCTTGTCGGGATTGGACAGCTAGTCGTCGCCGGGTGCGCCCAGGCGTTCCTTGAGCGCTTCGTCCAGCTTGTGCCCCCTTAAGTCCCTGGCTACGATCTCGCCGGTGGCGGCATCGACGAGAAAGCTGGCCGGCACGCCTGTTATGCCGTATGCCTCGGTGGCGGGGTGCTCCCATCCCATGCCGGAGTCGATCCAGGGCAAGTCTTCCTCCTCGGAGGCCTCGACCCAGTCTTCGCGTTCATCATCAACCGAGAAAGAAAAAACTTCAAAGCCGCGCGGTCCGTACTCGGAATAGGCCTGCTGCATGTGGGGGAATTCCGCCCGGCAAGGTCCGCACCAGGACGCCCAGAAGTCCAGCAGCACGATCTGCTTGCCTTCAAGGGCGCCGGACAGGCTCACGACTTGACCGTCCAGGGTCTCGGCCTCGAAGTCCTTGATCTCCCTGCCTACGTTCATCGCGGTTTCCTTGGACCTGCTGGCGGCGGATGCCTCTAAGGACGCGAGCCTTTGCATAACCCAGGGATCATCCGGCATCAATTTCGCCAGTTCCCGCACGGCCTGCGTCATCGAGGCATTCCAGAGCCATGCGGTTTGAAGAGTGAGCTTGCGGGCAATCAGATCCTCATGATTCAGGGCCAGCCTGCTGCGCCCGCGGCTCTCAAGCCTGAGCATCTCGCTATACATCTCCGAGGCTTTGTCCACCCTGGAGCGGCGCTCGTTCTCGGTCTCGCCCGCGACGGGTTTTGACATCCGGCGATGGTTTTCCATCGACTCCAGAAACTCCGGCGAGAGCCTCCAGGAATTGACCACGATGTCGTTATAGCGGCCGCCGTGAACTACGAACTTGGCCCGGCTGTCCATTACCAGTGTCAGTTCACCCGGCTCCAGAATAAAGGACTGGCCCTTTATTGCCGAAAGGGGTTGTCCGTCCTTGCCGATCGCGTTCAAGACGTAGAAGTTGGCTTCGTGCGGCGCATCCACCGTTCCTTCAAGGAAGAACTTGCCGTCAACAATCGGCGCTTCGGCCACGATGTTCAAACCGTCCTTCAGGCTGGACTGTGAACCGCCGGCGCCGGACATTGGAGAAGCTGCCGCCATGCCACCGCTCCCGCTGGAACTCTTTTTCGACTCCCACACAACGAACTCGCCGTTGGAATAGGCCGCGGACACGTCGCCCGTGATCGCATAGCGATTCGTGCCGACGGCTTCCGTTGCGGCGCCTGCATCATCGATCCCGTCCCCAAGGGCGATGGCGGCGAAAACGAATAAGAAGTAACGGTACATGATTGCGAACGTCCTGCAAGTGTTTGTCTTGCGGCAATCTTACTCCGCTCATGGACGCAAGCGGCAAAGGCCAAATCAAACGCATCCAGCCCGCTTACGTCAGTACGTATGACGGCGGTATCCAGTTCACCCGCAAGATCATCAGCCGCCCGAACAACGCCGGAGATCCAATTCCGCCCGCGTAGAATGGGCTGTCGGCGATAAGAGAATAACCGAGTATGACGAAAGCCAGATTGCTAATCACAATAGCCCTTGCCGCGGTGGTGGTTTATTCCTGTTCGGGTGACCAGGACTCAATCAATGGCCCTCGTTTAGGCAAATTGTCATTGTGGGCGGTTGATACGATGAGCGATTCCACTCCGCCGGAATTTGCCGAATTGCCACTCAAGCCTGCTTTCAGGGGCAGCAAAGGTAAATATGAAGCGGAAGTGGGTTACGGCGTAAAGAGCTTGCACATATTGGCCTGGGCGAGTCTTCCCCCCGCGTCGATTCTCGCCACGCAGATCATGCCCGAGGGTGAGGAAAAGGAAATCACGACGACCTTTGTGGCCGACCATATGAGCTTTCGGTCCTCGACTTCGCCTGATGGAACGAAAACGTCTCAGACAGAACTGATTCTCGATGGCGCCGACTTGACTAAAGTGACCGAGCAAGATGCCGAATTCATGCGAATCCTAAAGCCGTTAAGGGTTGGCGAAACTCTCGTCAGGATCAAGGTTGCCGGCGAAAAAGACGCCCAGGAGAGCAGTACATATACGATTAATGTCACACGCAGCAGGCCCCAATTGGATAGTGCGCGCGCCCTGCAAGATCACTTCCGGGAATCTGTGAGGATCGAAGACTGGAGCGAAGTTGTCCATGCGATCAATTCCGGCGCAAGCGTCAACGAGTCAGTTGAAGTTGACGATAAATCCTTGAGCGCGGTCGCCTTTGCCGCCGTGGCAGGACAGGACGAGGCCGTGGCTCTGATGATAGAAGCCGGAGCGGACGTCAATACAGGTGTGACGAGTGGGGACAGAAAGCTTCCGAGTGGAGTTTCTCCGCTCATGATGGCGGTTGCGGAGGAGCGCGTTGGTACTGTTCGCCTGCTGGTGGATGCGGGCGCTGACATTAACCACGCGCTCAATAGCACCGATGAGCAGCCGGCCAATGCCTTCCGATCAAACTCAGGAATTTTCGCGCCGGGCACCACAGCCCTATCGCTGGCTGCGGGTGTCGGAAATACTGAGATCGTCAGTATGTTGGTTGACGCGGGGGCCAGGGCTGAGACTGCTGAACAAAATGACCAGGATGTCGGTTCGACGGGCGGAATCTCAGCTCTCTTGCGCGCTGTAGCAAACGAGAACGAGGAAATAGCAAGAATACTGATTGGCGCCGGCGCCGAAGTGAACGCAACCCTCCCGGAGCAGACGTCCAGGGCCGGAGAAGCCACGGGAGGAATATCGGCGCTCATGATTGCGACGAACAAGAGCAATGAGGGGCTGGCGCGCATTCTGATTGAGGCAGGCGCAGACCTGAATTATCAGATCCCCGGCGAGCGACCCTTTGGATCCAATCCGGAAACGGCTGGGCTCACCGCTTTGCTGCTTACGGTCACAAACGACCAGCCGGAAATGGCGCGTTTGCTCATTGAGGCCGGCGCCAACGTAAACCAAACCCTCCCGGAGCAGACGTCCAGGGCCGGAGACGCCACGGGAGGAGTGGCGGCGCTTATGCTTGCCGTAGATAAAGGCTACGCGGAAATGGTTCGCGTCTTGTTGGACGGCGGCGCGGACGTGAACTACGAGGTGCCGGGTGAACGGCCTTTCGGCAAGAACCCCGAGACGGCAGGGCTGACCGCGCTGCGCATCGCAACGGCCAAGGAAGACGCGGAAATGGTCAAGTTACTGTTAAACGCCGGCGCAAGAGACTAGATCTCCGCGATACGCCAAGAGGTCGCAGTTATCGTTGGTTGGTCCAGCAAAGCGCATCTTGCTCTCACGGCGGTGCATCTACGGCTGATTGCAACTCTCAGTTAGCGGAGAAATCGGCTGACTGTAACCAACTCGCAAATCGCCGTCCGTTTCTCGAAAAGGGGCGGGTTGGATTTGAGGGGGCGGCTGATGAGACCTTTCTCAGGGTGGATGGCCTTCAGAGCATTGAGTCCACCCACGAGCCGGTCGTGGCCGGTATTTCCTCGTCATTGAAAGAAAGCCCCTGATCGGCTCATGAGTAAGTCGACGATTGCTATATTAACGTTCGATGCGAGTGGGATGGCACACCGTTAGCAGTGCCCAGCCCTACCGCCAAGATCATCCGCCTGTTTGCCAGGGAGAACACCAAATGACCGGAAACCGACAACTCAACCTCAAGGGCTACAGCAACCCCCTCTCTCCGGGCGGCAAAGCTGCGCTGGTAACTCCGACGCCGCACCATTACGGCGGGCACTTCATCTTTGTGGAATATCGCGTCGATGTGGATGTGGTGGCGCGTTACCTGCCCGCGCCCCTTGAGCCCGACCCGGAAGGCCGCGCATTTGCGATCGTGGATGAACTGGTCTGCGTGCCCGGCGACAATTCGGAGTTGGTGTACAGCAATCCGGAACGAACTCGATACACGGAGGGCGTGGTCGGATTGCGATGCAGTTACAAAGGCACTCCCGGCACGTTCATGAACGCAATGTGGGTCTCGAAGGACTGGTCAATGCTGTTCGGGAATTTCATGGGCTGGCCGAAGAAAATCGCGAACATCCATCTGACCTGTGTCCCGCCGAATCACCCGACCTTGAAGCCCATCGGGGTGGGCTCGAATTTGCGGGGTGTCGTCGCGCGGGAAGGCTATCGGATCCTGGACGTATCGGTGCGGCTGGATACCCGGGAAGAGGACTCCGCGGCGCCACAGTTCGGCTGGCTCTATGCGGTCCGCTACTACCCGGGAATCGGCCCAACTTTGCCTGGGGTGAAGCAGCTGATTCGCAATCGGATCAAGGATCCCCGATCAATCAACGTGTTTTCCGGCGAGGCCAATCTCGAGTTCGGCGATTCCGACAACGAGGAACTTCTGCCACTCAAACCCGTGGAAATTATCCGGGGCTACTCCTACAACCCCAGCTGGACCTCGACCCACACGGCGGAGCTACTGGAAACCTACGAATAGCGGCGGGGCTTCGATTCCCCTTATAACTTGCGTCCGAGTTTCGCGGCCATTCGCAGCCGCAGCGCGTTCAGGCGAATGAAGCCCGACGCATCTTGCTGGCTGTAGGCGCCACGGTCGTCTTCAAACGTGGCCATGCCCTCATCGTAGAGGCTGTCGGGCGAGCGGCGGCCCAGCACGGTCACGGAGCCCTTGTAGAGCTTCAGCCGAACGGTTCCGTTGACCGGCTTCTGGGTCTCGTCGATCAGCGCCTGGAGCGCCTTGCGTTCGGGGGACCACCAGTAGCCGTTGTAGATGAGCTTGGCGTAACGGGGCATCAGCTCGTCCTTGAGGTGCGCCACCTCGCGATCGAGGGTCAGAGACTCCATTGCCCGATGCGCCTTCAATAGGATGGCGCCGCCCGGAGTTTCGTAGCAGCCGCGGGATTTCATGCCGACGTAGCGATTCTCGACCAGGTCCTGCCGGCCGACGCCGTGCGCACCGCCCAACTCGTTCAAGCGGGCGAGCAGCACCGCCGGGTTCATCAGTTCCCCGTCCAACGCCATGGCATCGCCGCCCGCAAACCCAAGCTCGACAACACCCGGCTCATCCGGCGCGGCTTCCGGCGCCACGGTCCAGCGCCACATGTTCTCGTCCGGTTCGTTCCAGGGGTTCTCCAGATCGCCGCCCTCATAAGAGATGTGCAACAGGTTGGCGTCCATCGAGTAGGGCGAGTCGCCTTTGCGTTCGTAGTCCACCGGAATCTTCCGGCTCCGGCAGTAGTCCAGGAGCGCTTCCCGGGAGTTCAGATCCCACTCCCGCCAGGGAGCGATCACCTGGATGTCCGGATTGAGCGCGTAGGCCCCCAACTCGAAACGCACCTGGTCGTTGCCTTTGCCGGTGGCGCCGTGGGCGATGGCGTCCGCCCCCGTTTCCGCCGCGATCTCCACCAGGCGCTTGGCGATCAGGGGGCGGGCTATGCTGGTGCCGAGCAGGTATGCGCCTTCATATAGCGCATTTGCGCGAAACATGGGGAACACGTAGTCCCGGGCGAATGCCTCCCTTAAGTCTTCGATATGGATATCCGTGACTCCAAGCGCTTGCGCCTTGACGCGCGCCGGCTCCACCTCTTCACCCTGGCCGATATCGGCCGTGAAGGTCACTACCTCGGCCTGATAGGTTTCCTGAAGCCACCGGCAAATGACCGAAGTATCCAGCCCACCGGAATACGCCAGAACGACTTTCCTGGCGCGCACGGATGATGATTCGGTCATGGGTCGTCCTCCGGCGCAATCCGGTGTTGTCGGTTTCGCAATTTCATCTGCCCAATGTAACGTGCCGTAGGCATGAATGCGCCACCTATGGCGTCTCTCACCATCGGCGCGAATCGCTTGGCTGCAGTTCTACCAGTGTCCGGCGCGCCGATTCCACATGTAGAGCAATGCCGCAAAAGCGTTGTATGCCCCACGAAGGAGCAAGCGCAAGCCCGGGAGCCGAGCAAAACGGGCGGTTCCACGTTGCGACGGGGTCTCGGCCATCAACTCCGCAATCGCATCGGCGCCGACATGGACATCGCCGTTGCGATCGACCACGTGCAGCCGTTCGCGAACGAACTCCAGATTCGCCCCGATCTCGCCCACGGCCTCGTTGTTCTCGTGCACATCGATCCATTCCACCGGCTGGCCGCAGCCATCGAGCTTGCGGCGTTGCCTTCGGATTCCGGCATCGCAGACGGGGCAGGCGCTGTTGTAGTACACCCTCGTCTTTGTCATGTTCCCTGCTCCTTCACGACAGTTCCAAGCCAACTTGTGCTCTCCGCTTCGGATTGGGCCAGTGGGATCGGTCAGCGGCCATGAACCTCCTCAGCTGCGGAAGTAGCCTTTCCGGGGCTTCCTCGGCCAGGAAGTGGCCGCAATCCTTCATCTCGTGCACTTCGAAGTCGGTAAGCGCCGACTTCCAGCGCTCCAGCTCTTTCTTGCGAAAAGCGACATCCTTGAAGCCCCAGAAAATGAGGGCGGGCTTGTCGGCAAATGCCGCCCTGTCGCCCCAGATTGACCCAAGCCAGTCGGTGGCGCCCACGATATGGCCCGGGAGCGCGGCGCAGGCCGATCGCGCTTCCGGCGACGGCAACGCGTTGCGGTAGTGCGCCATCAGGGCCGGTGTCAGGATGCTACGGTCGCCTACCGCCATTGGCATTACCCGGTTCACGAAAAAGTTGCGGCGCTTGATGAGGTATTGGCCCAGCCGGCTCGACATGAAGAAGCTGAAAGCCTTGAAATGAAAGTCGTCGGCGACCGGCCAGCACCAGCTGTTCGCGATCACAAGGCTGTTTAAGCGATCGGGGTGCTTGCGGGCAAAATCCAGTCCGATCGGCCCGCCCCAATCGGTCATGAACAGGGTGATGTCCCGCAGTTCCAGATGATCCAGCAGCGCAGCAAACGCCTTGGCATGGGCCTCGATATGGTGGTCCTCAGGCCACTCGCTGCGCGCCGATAGGCCGAAACCGATATGGTCGGGCGCAATACACCGGTAATCGGACCGAAGCCCGGCAATCAAGTGCCCGAACTCAAACGACCATGACGGATTGCCGTGCACGAAGACGACCGGCTCGCCCTCCCCTTCGTCCACATAGTGCATCGCATGCCCGGACGGCGTCGTGAAGAATCGGCTCTCGAAAGGAAACAGTTGTTCGGAGACCCACTCGGGGCGCATAGCGGTCACTTGGCCGGAACAACGCTGGGAAGGAGGGCTTCCAGCCCTCCACGAGGACAGGATGTCCTCGTTCCCAGGGCGTGTTCCCAGCGCGTCAGCGCTACGGGCGCTGCGATGGTCACTTGGCCGGAAGCGAAGCGGCAAACATTGCCGCATCTTCTATCCAGTTCTTCAAGCTATGCTCAGACGCTAGTACGGCAGCGGATTGCCGGGAGATTCGATAAAGGAGCCGCTGTCCTCAATGCTGAGGCGGGCGACCAAACCGCGGAAATTGGCAATAGCAGGCTTAAGTTCCAACTTGGCGAACTCTCCGCCCATGCGGGTCTTCACCCAGCCCGGGCAAATGCTCGCGACCGTAATGCCGCGCGGAGCAAGATCGCCGGACAGAAGCCGCGTGACCATGTTCAGTGCGGCCTTGCTGGTGCGATAGGCGTACAAGTCGCGTTTCGCCCGGCTGATCGAGCCTTCGATGGACGAAAGCGCGACGAACTTGCGCTGCTTGCTGCGCGCGATGTGCTCCACGAAGGCTTCGGCGCATTTCAGAGGCGCCAGCGTGTTGACGGTAAGCACATTCCGGACGATCTCGTAATCGATGTGACCGAAGGATTGGCGTAGATCAGACTCCGCGCCGGGCTTGGGTCCGAACAGGCCCGCGTTATTCAGGAAAACGTCGATCGCTTCGCCGCTCAACTCCTCCGCCAGCGCCGAGATGGCGTCGAAGTCCGACACGTCCAACTTGAAAGCCTGCACGCTGCCCCGATCGGCCATCGCCAGCAACTCGCCGGCATCCGCGGCATTGCGATACGTGGGCAGGACACGCCAACCGTCGGCCGCGTATTGCTTTGCAAACTCCAGCCCCAAGCCGCGATTGGCGCCGGTAATCATTACGGTTGAAGTCATGGCTTGTCCCGGATTCACGCTCCCGGCGGAATCGTATACCGGCGGGCCTCTATTCCGTCAACAGGCGCCGGTGCGAATGCCACCCCAGCCATGCACTGCTAAAGTACGGCGCAATGAGCGAGATTCTCCAACCGCCGGGCTGGCCGCGCCCCAAGGGCTATGCCAACGGCATGGCGGCGCGCGGCAAACTGGTGTTCACGGCGGGACAGGTCGGGTGGGACACGGAAGGTAATTTCCCAGGCTCACTGGCCGAGCAGGTCGAGCAGGCTCTTCTGAACGTGGTAGCGACCCTGGCCGAGGCCGGCGCCAGGTCAGAGCATTTGGTGCGGCTTACGTGGTTCGTTATCGACCGGCAGGCGTATGTTGACGGCCAGCGCGAAGTCGGCGCGGCCTACCGGCGCGTTCTGGGCAAGCATTATCCGGCGATGAGCGTGGTGCAGGTATCGGGCCTTGTTGAGCCTCAGGCGCTGGTGGAAATCGAAGCCACCGCCGTCATCCCGGACTGACCCGGACGAGAACGATCCAATGGCGATGTGGCGGCCAGCCGAGCGCATCAAGTATGTTGCGGAGCCCGGCCGCTCGCCGACCCTTAAGGAAGCGAAACAAGCGCGCTTGTTTCAGCCGCTGGCGCTGGGCCGCAACGGTCACTGCCAACTCAACGACCGCACCTGGGTGCCGGCCATGGTGCCCTGGCGGGCCACCGAAGACGGGAATGTCACGCCCGACGTTCTGGATTGGTATCGGCGCTTTGCCCAGGGCCGCCCCGGCGTCATCGTGGTGGAAGCCACGGGCATCCGCGACATTCCATCCGGGCCGTTGCTGCGCATTGGCCATGACCGCTTCCTTCCCGGATTGCGGGCGCTGACGGAAACCGTGCGCGAAGCAAGCGGCGGCTACACGCGCTTGTTCATACAGGTCATCGATTTCTTAAGCATTCGCCGCCGCCCGCGTCGCGACCGCTACCTGAAGGAGTTTCTCAAGATCACGCCGCGCCACCGCGAGCGCCTGGGTAAGACGCCGAACAAGCCGGAAGCCGAAGTGCGCGCAGCTTTGGTGGATTTGACCGACGAAGAACTGATCGAAGTGCTTGACCAAAGGGAATGGGAAGCCCTGCAATACGGGGCCCGCGAGCGCGTCACCGACACTTACCTGCCCCACATCCGCGAGCTTCCGCGGAAACTGCCGGGTCTGTTTGCCGACGCCGCGGAACGCGCCCGGAAGGCGGGATTCGACGGGGTTGAGCTGCATTACGCGCATGCTTACACCATGGCTTCCTTCCTTTCGGCGATCAACACGCGCGAGGATGGCTATGGGGGCGGCCTGGAAGGTCGCGTGCGCCTGCCGGTCGAGGTATTTGAGGCGGTGCGCCGCCGGGTGGGCGACGACTACGTGGTGGGTTGCCGGATGCTCACCGAGGACTGCTTGAACGGCGGCATGGAAACCAGCGAGGCCGCGTTCTTCGCAAACCGGCTGGCCGAGCGCGGAATGGACTTCATCTCGCTGTCGCGCGGAGGCAAATTCGAAGACGCGAAACAACCGAAGGTCGGCTGGGCGGCCTACCCCTACACGGGCCCCAGCGGTTACGAGTGCATGCCCTCCTACTACTCGGATGCCAAAGGACCTTTCGGTCGCAATCTGCAGCCTGCCGCACAGGTGCGCGCCACGATTCGCGCCGCCGGTCTCGACACGCCCACGGTTGCCGTGGGTGGCATCCACAACTTCGAGCAGGCCGAGAAGGTGCTGGCGGACGGCGAAGGAGACATCGCCGGGCTGGCCCGTCAGGCCCTGGCCGATCCCGACTGGTTCGAAAAGGTCCGAACCGGCCACGGCGGCGAGGTGCGCCTGTGCATCTACACCAACTATTGCGAGGCGCTCGACCAGCGCCACCGCCAGGTCACCTGCGAATTATGGGACCGCGAGAACCTCAAGGAAAATGACATCAAGCTCTCAAGAGACGGCAAACGCCGCCTCATCGCCCCGCGCTGGCAGGAGTAGCCTGCTAACAAGAAGCAAGTTCCTAATCACGTAGCTGATCTATTTCAAGCCGTAGTACCGCATCGCGGCTTCACTTAGCAGTCTCGTCCCCACAGATAAACCAACTTGCCAACTTCCGTCTACAAGCTTGCCAACGTTCTTAGTGAGCCACTCCTTTGCTTGCACACCAAACGGCTCCTCAGGACTTTGTGGTTCCTCTTCAGCAACTATCTTCGCAAACTCATCTGCTTCAGGCTTAGGTATACCGTTTCTCGTGAGTGCCATTGCTAATGCGCCAACATCCCCCTTCCCAATGTCGAACACAAACTGCGCGTCCGACCCGCTGCTAGAGATCGCGGTGTAGTTGCCGTGAATTACTTGGTTTGTGATATTTGTAACGGTGTCAATGTCTCTTGCCGAGAGTACGGTCGTTTGCGATTCAACGACGATATGCGCGGAATCCGGTATTGTTTCTTCGAGTTCGATTGTCAACTCCAACACCCGGTTTCGAACCGAGAATTGCAGTTCTGCGAGCGCAGCGCTAGAGATGGTTCCTGTGATGCTATTGCACGCCATATCCTCGTAAACATGGCCTTGGAGAAGAAGAATGAGATTGGCCGCCTCAATTCGCAGTGCTCCACCGTTTCCCTTATGGGATCTATTCAGATCGTCGACAGCAGCAATACTCTGTCTCATTTCATATTTGAGCCATTTTTCACCAGCATGCTTCGCGATGAGGTAGGGTGGTATGGGCACACTATTGAGAACAGCTCCGAAACTTCCGCTGAATGTTCCCTTGTATGACACAGCCATCTGCCGATAGTCAGGAACAGCGCTGCCGGGAGGGTACCCGTCCATCTCATGTCTTACCCACTCTTCCAGCAAATCGCTGCCAAGCCGAGAGGCAAGAAAACGCAGTTTCAATAAGACTGGACCGATGTCGCAGTTTTCTTGCAATAGGGATTCCTGAATCCCGCGAAGCAAGCTCATTTTGTATCCCCCATTCGCCTGGCATGGCTTTTTTAACAAAGCAACTAGTGTCGTGTCCCGCAAATAACTTTGCTTGAGATGCGAGGCATTTTTTCTTCCCGGCAAGGCGCGACGACGCAGTGTGGTAGGCCCCACATAAGGAGGAGCAACGCCGCCGGGGAGGAAAAAGGTCCGCAGATTAGTGAAGTTATTTGCGGGACACGACACTAGCACCTGTGCCACGGCGCACCACAAGCTCCTCAAATGTAGTGCGACACAACTTTAATGACGACGTATAGCAATGCAGTCAAACCAAGAAGCACAAAGCCCGCAAGAATTCGTGTCAGCCATTTCGGGAATTGCACGGTTGGCAAGACGTTCATTACTCTAGCGAATCCTGCATCCGATTTTATGGGTCCATTGATCTTGTCCCATGTCGTAGGTGGGAAGTATAAGTAAGAAATAGTTACTTGCTCATTTGGGACCAGAGTCGGAAGAACAATATTCGCGCCTCCGTCCGGCAACTGTTCAATTTGATAATTTACGCTTGGAATAACGTTAAAACTCGGTAGGACGGAATGCGTAAGCTTGACATTATTGGCCGGTTTCCGACCAGAGTTTCTTAGAACGACGGAATGGGTAAAGACATCGAGAGGCGCCCCGCTCTTTTGCTGCACCTTATGGGCTGAAACATGACCCAGATATGTTACAAGTCGTGCACGCTCTTCTATTGCATGACTTAGCGCAGCACCAATCACCAATGCGATCAAGGGAGCCGCTATTGTGGCAACTACGTTCCAATCAACTCCCATTTTGCGTAACCCTCTTCCTAAGTAATGGCCTTATAGCACAGCCCTGATACAAGCTTCCAGGACCCTTTGTATCGGTATCCTGCCTTTTGCAAATAATAACCCGGTTAGCAGTTTTCAAGAGGAGGGAGGGCGGCGCATCATCGCTCGACACACGGCCTCACAATGGTGCGAAAGTAACTCTATACTTGCGACGGGGATGACGGTCCGCTCTGGGGATTCGGATAGTCTTTCCTTCAGTTCTCAAAGGCACACTCATCAATTTCACGGTGCCAAAATACACTTGCTCAGTTTTGGTAACTACCCGGCATATTCATGAAGCTGCAGTTTGCCACAGCGTCAACCTGCTATTCGGGCCAAATTGCGGCTATTTTCCTGCTCCCGATAGCCGATTGATTTCCAAGAATTCGTTTGTTCAACACGCCCACCTCGTAGTCTGTAAGAATCAACACAGTACATCCGCGATGAGAGTGGTGATTTTCGCGGAGTCGATGCTTCCATTTGCCTCGTCGCGCGTAATGATCAATGTGCCGCTCTCGCCACCCCCCTCTTCCTGCGGCAGAATGCCCTGGACTCGGTACCACCCGAGCTTCTCTTCCCACCTGCGGAGGTAGCTGGGCACATGCAGCATCCCGCAGTGCTCCCAATAGAACGTCAACCCTGACTCCATGTCCTCAATAGTGAAATCGGGGTACTTGGTGACGCCTTCGATGGTCAGTGGTTGTTCGTAGCCGTACTCGATGTCATGGTTGGCAAGGTGGTCCGCGATGATTACTTCGGACTTGGAGCGCACCATTTCGCCGCGCGCTGTACGGTGAATCAGATATTTCTCAAACAATCGGCCATTGATCTCGACGGGTGACGGCGTGACGAAAAGGTTGGTCAAGCGCCGCGCAGTCTCGGAACGGTCGTCCGAGGAATACTTACGTAGCTCCGAGCGCGGACCCTGATGCAAGATGACAATGCGATTTTTCTGGCGCGTGAGTGCCGTATAGAGCAACTCTCGCGAGAGCAGGCGGCAAGGACTAGGCAACACAAGGATGACCGTTTCGAAATCACTGCCCTGGGACTTATGCACCGTCAGCGCGTAGGCGAGTTCAAGGACCGCATTGCTCTCTTCCCCAAAGTCTCGGCTGGTGAAGTCGTACTTAAAGCCCGGTTGAGAAGAGAATTCGACCTCAAGTTTCCAGCGTAGATCCGGCAATCCCTTCTTTCTGAAGAAACCGACGGCCATGCCGATTTCACCATTGGCAATATAGGCGTCATCCTTCGCTGGGTAAACCTTGCGATGCCTATTTCGCGAGAGTGCGGGGTTGGTGTTGACAAGGTTGATGACCTTGTCACCGTAGACGATCTCCTCAGACCCCATAGGCTTGGGATACTTGCGCCGCCATCCCTCTTTGCGTGCGGCATCAATCATCGGCTGCCGGAACTGCTTGTGGATCAAGCGATTCAGATCAGGCACACCATGGGCTGCTGACCGTACCGGCGAGAGGATCTGCCAACTCTCAGCCCTCTCTGCTGCACCAAGTTGCTCGCCCTTGCGAGGGTTGAAGAAGTGTATGTCGTTCCAGGCCTCGCCTCCGAGGGAAGCGTTAAAGCCAGCGATGTCATCGGGTCCTTTGAGAGCCGGCATTCCGTCGGAAAGGCTCAATTCACGCACTAATACGTCGATGAGGCGCGAGCGCATATCATCAGCTGTCTCCCACTGCACAAAGTGGATATGCCGACTTTGGCCAGTGCCCGCCACTTTTTCGAACACATCATCCTCGCCCGGCGCGATAGGCGAGCCGCTGAACCACTCGGCAAGCTGCAGGTCTTCGCGCTCCTCGCCCGCTTGGCGGTGGCGGATAGTCAATTCAGCGTAACCACGGGCCTTCTCAGTAACGCCTTCTGGAGCAAGATGCTTGACGATGTCCACGAAAGGGCGCCCCGCGCCGATCGGTGGAAGTTGGCGCGGGTCACCGATGAGAATAAGCCGCTGCACGCCCTTCAGCGCCTGGATCAGCGCCGCGAGCATCTCCTCGGTCAGCATCGAAGCCTCGTCAATGATGACCGTGCGCGCGCCGGCCTCGGCTGGTTTGTCCAAGAGCCGATAGCGACCGGTCGCGCCGTCGTAGCGGTGCGGACTCAGGAACTGGGCAATGGTGTAACCCGTGAGGTTGAGGTTCTTGGCGGACTGCTCCATGCGGACGCGGGCCTTTCCCGTGGGTGCGAGCAGTAATATTCCACCTGCCTCGATTTCCGGGTGCGAACAGAGAACTGACAGCAAGGTGGTCTTGCCGGTTCCGGCGGGACCGATCAGCACGGAAAGCCGCGACTCCGCAAGTTCCGCCAGCGCGGCGATCTGCTCTTTCCGGGCATCTTCTTTCAGTTCGGCGGGGCCTCCAGCCGACTGGGCGGCGGGGTGTGCGGCGAGGAGCTCTCGCCAATCGGCCGCGACCGTCATGCGCTTGCCCTGGACGCGCTTGCTGATCGCCCGACGGATAATCGCTCCCACCTCGGTTAGCCTGCCCAACTGGAGAGCCGGAGATCCATTGGCCATCGAGAGTTCGCCGACAACATCCTCAAAGTCGTCTTTGGCGACATTCATCAGATCGGCGTCCACTTCACAAGGTGGCTGGAGAGGGAGCGCACGGATGCCGAGGACCACCTGATCTTGGGGAAGGAGTGTATTGCCGCTGCCCGCCGCATCTTCCAAAAACTTGACCGTAAACGCGCGGACCCGGCGGGCGTCCGTTCCAGCATCCAAGGCGGTCGGTGCAGGGAGCGGGTGCTTGTCGCGAACGACCTCGACCGGAAAGACCCCCCGGTCGACGGTCCAGACGCTGATGGGATCGGCGGTCAAGCGCGTCAGTTCGTAGAGCAGGTACGGGTTGGCGAGAATGGCCGCGTCGCGCGTGTCGATTCCAGCCTTGGCGCGCTCCTCAGGGACATAGAGTTTGGTCGCCTGCTCCCGAGTGATCTCGAAACGGCTGACGAGTTTGAGCAGCGTGCGGCGATCATCGGGTAGCCGGGACCATTTGCTGCACAGCGTCTTGCCAACGCTCTTGGCCAGCGGTTCTGGCAGGTGCTCCTTGGGGTTGGCAAACATCCTGTTGACCAACGACCAGGGATCCGTGTTGTCGCCCGCCTTCTCGGCGAGGGCGCGGGCAACGAAAGTACCGAACTGCAATCCGAACGCGGACAGCGCCGAGCCGAGCCCGGGGCATGGGCCTCGCGCCTTCCATAGTTCACCGAGCCGCGCGTCGATCCACTGCAGGCACTGGTCCCACGGCCCTGGCAAGACGCCCTTCGCCTTGCGAAGCGATTCGGCGCATGCCAGCAAAGATGCAATTGCGCCATCGTGGCTGACTAACTGCGATGCGTGGGAGAATTCAAGGAGCCGGTCGGCGGGTGAAAAAGCGGCGATACTTGCCGGATCAAACTCTACGTCTTCAGCCGCCTTGTTAATAGCCGCGTGATACGGCAGCAAGAAGCCATCCTTGAAGTCGGGGCGAATGGAATGCTGCACCATGCGCTCCCACAACATCGCGCGTAGCTTTCCTTTGAGATCCTTCGTGGCGTACGCGTACTCCTGCGCAGGACCGACATTCAGCACGCGTCCGACGCCGATTAGGATGCGGGCACCGGCTGAATCCTCTACGAACGGGATCTGTTTGGCGTAGAAGAAGCAGAGGGAGTGTTCTGGCTTGACGTGACTGGCAAAGCAGTCGAGCAGTGCGGTTTGGTTCAGGCGCTCCTGAACCCACTGGGTCTTGAAGCCCAAGTCGGGTTCGCGCTGGGCATGGACATCTAGCGCGTGTTCCTCGCCAAGGGTCTCCATGCTCTCGCGAAGCATCCAGGCAAAGGGTACTGCTGGCGCGGAGTAGGGCGGATGGCGTAGCGGGGTTCGCTTGAAATGGCCGTGCTTTGTGTGCGGACCACGGTTGTAAGGGTGATCAGCCTCGCGAACATACTCAAAGGGCGCCATAAAACCGGAGCGCTCGGCAATACACGGTGGCCACTGCGCCTGCTGGAGGTCCTTGATGCTCCTTCCCGCGACGGATTCCTCTGCGTCATCAGTCCGCTCTTCCGCGATGCGCTTCAGCTTAAGGCAAGCGCCGTTCAAGCGTGGCGAGGCACAAACGCGCCCATCCCATCCGGTGTCGTGCCAGGGAACACGGATTGAGATGTGTCTCAATGGGTAGTTCATTATTGCTCCGGGCAGGTTGGGGCACTCACGTTCCCCTGCTGAGAACCTCGACGACCTCAGCGACCACCTGCAACTCGCCCTCGTCTGCGCCAGTCAGGATGATCGACTCGAAGTCCGCGTTAACCGGTTTGAGTGTGATCTTCGTGTGCTGCCAGGAATCTCCGTCGCCTGCTTTCTCGCTCTCGTATCGCTTGACGGTGTAGCGCTGTCCGCTCTCCGGGTCGGCGGTGTCACGCATCTGCACAAGTACTGTCTTGCCCTGGCGCGTGCCCTCAACAGGCGCCGCGAAGAGGCAGAAAGCGCCGTCGGGGATCGCTGGTTCCATGGACTTGCCAACCACCTGGGCAACGAACATGCCGCGACGGAGGCGGCGCCTGGTCTCGACCGCGGCCCATGCACAGTCATGGTCATCGATGTGCTGAGGGTCGCTGAATGCGCCCGCGGCGGCCTTGAGAGGAACAAGCGGCACGCAGGTCAAGTAGCGCTCCTCTGGCTCGGGTTCCACGAGCCGCAGGCGGGACGGCAGCGCGTCAAATTCTGCGTACTCTCCTCCTCCGCGAACGTCGTCGCTCCGCAACCGCCGATACGCTTCCGATGCCATCCAACCCGTTACGATCTTCTGGAAGGGCGCGTCGTTCATGAACCGGACGTAGATTTCCTCGTTCTGATCCATGCGCTCGGCGAACAGATTTTCCAACAGGTTCTTGAACACCAGTTCGAACTTGTCGCCGGGATTGACCACGGCTGTCTGTCGCAGACCATCATCGGCCATCGCGGCTTCAACTATCTGATCGAAGAAGAGTTGATCGGCCTGGTTGAAGTCGGTGCCGAAGCGCTCGTTCACGACATCAATGAGTTGCGAGAGCGGCAACGGCTGCGGCCGCGCCATGCCGCTACCGACCTCCGTGGGGCCATCAAGGGGCCTGGCTTCGCCGTGCGTCAGCGAGATCGACCCCTCGCTGATCTTTTGCAGGCGGTAATACTCGAGTCGCACCTCGTCATCGAACTGGTACGCCGGACCACTCTTGCGATGTGGCAATTTCGCCGCGAGATGGCGGAGAAATACGTACAGTCGCTCAAGATCTGAGTCCTGGTACGGAATTACTTGGCTCAGGAATCCATAGAGATTCAAGAATGCCTGGACCTTGCCGCGCCAGTCTTCCGCCTCTTCCTCGTTGTCGTCCTGGAGGGCTTCGAAGCGCAACACTGCCGGATCGAGAGTGGCGTTCATGCTCTGGTGATCCAACGCACTCTGCCGTCTCTTCGGCTTGAAATAGACCGCGCTGAACTGCTCAACCTCCTCGTCGAGGTAAATCCCGGAAGCATCCAACTCGTTCTTGATTGCGTACATGCGAGCGGGGTCCACTTCCTCGCCCATCTCAGCGCCTTCGTAGTACGTCTTGAAGTCCTCGCGAATCTCCTCCCTGTCGTTCACGAAGTCGAGAACGAAAGTGTCTTCCTTAAACGGATGAACCCGGTTCAACCGAGATAAGGTCTGAACGGCCTGGATGCCCGCGAGCCGCTTGTCCACGTACATCGTGTGCAGTAGCGGTTGATCGAACCCGGTCTGGTACTTTTCCGCAACGAGCAGTACCTGATACTCCTGGGTCGCAAACTTCTCGGGCAGCTCTTTCTCGGAGATCCCGTGGTTCATGCCGGGCTCCGTGTACGTTTTGTCCGCCAGCTTGTCGTCCACCACCTTGCCGGAAAAGGCTACCAAGGACTTGATGGCGTAACCTTTCTCCTGGATGTAGCGATCAAAGCTCTGCTTGTAGCGAACCGCTTCCAGGCGCGATCCTGTCACCACCATCGCCTTGGCCCGGCCGCCGATCTTGTGCCGCGTCACCGCCTGGAAGTGCTCGACGATCACCTCGGTCTTCTGGGCGATATTGTGCGGATGCAGCTTCATAAAACGGGCCAGCGCGAGCGCGGCCCTTTTGCGCTCTACATTGGGATCATCCTCGCAGGCTTTGAGCAGCCCGAAGTACGTCCCGTACGTGGTGTAGTGCTTTAGCACATCGAGGATGAACTTCTCCTCAATCGCTTGTCGCATTGTGTACCGGTGCGCGGGCTGCCCATCGCGGCCAAACACGGCGAACGTTTTGTGCTTGGGCGTGGCGGTGAAAGCGAAGAAACTCAGGTTCGCCTGCTTGCCGCGCTTGGCCATGCTGCGAAAGAGTTCTTGCATGTCTTCGCGGCCTTCCTCGGCGGCGCGCTTCCTGGCTTCTTCCCGAAGCCCCTCGCCGCCCAACACCTCCTTGAGATCGGTTGCAGCCTCACCGCCTTGGGAGCTGTGGGCCTCGTCAACCACGACGGCGCAACGCCGGGTGGGGAGCGCTCCTGTGCCGGCCGTGCCGCGATCCTCGGCCATCTTGAGCAACTGGCGAGAGACGAAAGGGAACTTCTGCAATGTAGTGATGATCACCGGCACTGCATTTTCGAGCGCTTGGGCGAGCTGTCGGGAACTTGCGTCGATACGTTGTACGACGCCACGCTTGTGCTCGAACTGGTAGATCGTGTCCTGAAGCTGCTGATCAAGCACGACGCGATCGGTGACCACAATCACGCTGTCGAAAACCCGCTCGTTGGCGGCATTGTGCAGGGACGCGAGCCTATGAGTCAGCCAACCGATGGTGTTGCTCTTACCGCTGCCCGCGGAATGCTCGACGAGATAGTTATTCCCTACACCTTCGCTACGCGCGGCATCCACCAGAACGCGCACGGCCTCAAGCTGATGGTAGCGGGGGAAGATCATGGTCTCCGTCTTGACTTTGCGGCCTTTGTAATCGCGTTTCTCGTCGATCTGCAAGTGGATGAAGCGGGCAAGAATATCGAGCAGGCTGTCGCGCTGGAGCACTTCTTCCCACAGGTATGCTGTGCGGTAGGTTCCGCCGGATGGATCAGGCGGGTTCCCGGCTGCTCCGGCGCAACCCTTGTTGAAGGGAAGGAAGTGCGTCGCTGTGCCTGCCAGGCGGGTGGTCATGAGCACGGACTCAGTGTCCACGGCAAAATGCACCAATGTGCGGCGCTTGAACTCGAAGATCATTTCGCGCGGGTCGCGGTCCTGCTTGTACTGCCGACGCGCATCCTCGACCCGCTGGCCGGTAAGCGGATTCTTCAGTTCCACCGTGGCCACCGGAATGCCGTTCAGGCTCAGCGTGACATCCAGCGACTTCTCGGAGCGCGTTGAGTAGTGGAACTGGCGGGTAAGCCCCACACGGTTGGCCGCGTAGCGAGACTCAAGTTCCGGATTCAACTCGTGCGCCGCCTTGAAGTACGCTGCACGGAGCGTTCGACCGTAGCACTTGAAACCGTGCCGCAGCGTCGCGAGCGAGCCGTGAATCTCCATCCATTTGCACAGGTCGCTTAGCACTTGCTCGCCGGTCTTGTGGCCGTGCAACGCTTCCAGCTTGGCCCACTCCTTCGGCTGCGTCTCGCGGATGAAGGTCAGCATCGTCTCGGGAAAAATCGCACGTTCGCGGTCGAAGCCATCTCCGGCGACGGATACGTAACCGTTATCAAGCAGGTGTGACTCGATAAAGGTCTCAAAGGCAGCCTCGTAGAATCTGGATGTGTTCACGTCTACAACTGGCCTCCGGCACGGGGAACCAAGTTCTCGTTGATGTCGAACGATCCCTTGTGCGTACCGACAAATGCCTGCCGCAACCTTCGACGCATATCGACATCGTCAGCAAACACCGTCCACCAAATTGAGAACATTCCCCGCGCAATGGCATTTTCGACGATCAGCTCGCGCACAAGGGCGGTGTCTTGAGATCTTAGACGGGAGCGGTTGTCACTTGCTAACTGCCAAGTCTCCTGTCGGCGCAGCCAGCGCTGATCCGCAGGGGTGGGTTCGCGGCCTTTGTTTCCAGGGAATTTGTCCAGACCAGTCAAGGAGATCGTGTCTTGAGCTCGGGCTTGATGAGGGACGGCAAGGTCGGCAACGGGGTGCACTAATCCGCCATCAACATATTCGATAGCCCGAAGGGTATTGTCCCGGTCCGGCCAGAAGTAATCGCGGAGGGCCACACGTTTCTTTCCCTTACTTGAATTGCAGTTCACGCAGCAAAGAAGGAAGTTGGCCCACGAATTCCGAAGCTCCGTACGCCGGACTTTTGGCTGAACATGCTCAACGGCCAGATGGGTCTCAATCCGTCGCTCGCAATAGCTGCAATAGTCGCCGAGACGTTTGCGAAGTTCAGGGCCGGCATCCTGGTACGTCGTGTAGGCAGCAGGCGCAGCACCTTTATCAATCGGTCGCACCGCTTCCTCCTTCCTGCTGCGTCTCGCGCCCTAGCCTGAGTAGCGCTTGAAACGCGGGATCATCCCTGAAGGGCTCGCTTAGTTCGTTGAGCCGCTGCTCCAAAGCATCAACGTCGCGACGCGGCGCGCCTGGTGTTCTAAGGAGTCGGATATAGCTCTCAGCCACACTAGTCATTTCGCGGTAATGCCTGCTCCTCTGCAGCAAGTCCGCTCCCTTCGCGTCTTCGCCGCCCTGCCAGATGGTGCGCTCAAGCTTGAGTAGAGCCTGAAACGCCGGGTCATCGCTAAAAGGCTCGCTTAGCTCGTTGAGCCGCTGCTTTGCAGCATCTACGTCCCCAGGGAGTGCGTCTGGCGTTCGAAGGAGGCGAAAATACTCTTCAGCTGCTCTCATCATCTTGCTGTATCGCGCGCTTCTTTGCGGCAGCTCGACACCCATCACGTTCTCGGCGATGTCTTCAATACTCTTGCCCGCGTACTCGCCAAACTCCTCGGGATCGAGGTTGATCAGTTCTCCAGGCTTGAGCGCTTGGATCACAAAGGGCGAATGCGTCGTAGCAATAAACTGTATGTTCGGAAAGGTGCTTCGGAGTTTACTGATTACCTCGCGCTGCCATTTCGGATGCAGGTGCAACTCCAACTCGTCGATTAGGACCACGCCAGCGCCGTGAAGCGGGTTACTGAGCAGAGGATTCGCCAGCGCCAGCCGGCGGCCGAGGTCGCAGATCATCGCCAAGAAGGACCGCTCCCCATCCGACAACTGTGACAAGTCCAAGGCCACTCCAGCCTTTTCGACCAGCAGGCGAAGGGGCTCCTCTTGGACACGCAGGTTCCCAAAACCGCCCAGAAAGGTCGTGAGAGCGTGAGAGATCGCTGCAACGACACGATCACCGAGATAGTTAGGGTTGGAGACCTGTTCGGTGCGCTCGACCGTGATCGCGCTCCGGTATCGGGACATGAAATCGCGAAAATTCACAGTGCGATTGAAGAGCGCACCCAAGTACGCCGCTGCCTGACCGCGCGGCACCTCTTGTGGAAGCGTCTTTGGCAGACGGTAGCCTGCTCTTTCTGTCGTGTAGTACACTGCAAGTGGCGTTGCGTCGCCAGCGCGTGCGGGATCGCCGTATGCTTTCTTCACCTCTTGCTTGACAACCGCTGAAAACCTGGTTGTCTTGATCCGCCGGTTCTCCTTGTTATAAGTAAGCTGGTACTCGAGCGGAATCTTGGCGCAGTTGACCTTCATGCCCAGATCTGCTGTCACCGCGCCTACGTGCACCTCTCGAGGAGTGATGGTGCGATAGCCGCCGCGCGCAGACGAGACTTGCGGAAGGAATCGGGAACACAAGAGGGCGAGCCCATCAAGTAGTGCGGTCTTGCCTCTACCGTTGATACCAGCAACGACAGTGAACCGGGCTTCGAATTCGAACGGCGGTTGTTCAGCATAGACTCGGTAGTTGCGAAGAGTGAGCTTACGAATCCTCATCGTGTCACGTTACCTGCAATTGCCCGGTCACGGCAGCAGCGATGAGAGAGTCGCGACGCTCCCTGAGCAAGGCGAGCGTCCGCGTCGTGGCGGAATAGAGCCCGTCAATGACCGAGGTCGCTCTCTCTATTCGGCGGACAATTGCGATCTGCTCGGGCAGTGGAGGTACCGGAAACCAAAGCTCCCTTATGTCGTCGAGAGCAAGCTGCGTCTTGGTTCCTCCATATCCCTGTCCCACAAGCTGTGATTGCCCGATCTCACTAAGGGCGGTGTATCCAGCGTAAACAGGGTCTAGTCCTTTTCCCCTCGCTAATCGCACCAAGGCTATGTGCTGGCTAACAAAGGCATTCTCAAATCCAACAGGCGCGACCGCGATTGATCCCAGATAAGCCGTTATCGAAAATAGCAGATCTCCCGGCTGGATTCTTGTCCGTTCACCTTCCGTACCTTCCGGGGGATCGACGTACTGAGCATCTGCAAGATCCAGTTGGATTGAATCCCGGGTTAGATTTCCAATGCGGACAAAAAATGAGCCCGAGTCGGAGTAGTGCTCGGCCCAGCCGCGCGATCCACTTGTGATGAAGTTTGTAAAACGACGAAGCTGCACCCGGAACCAGTGTGACGGAATCTCGCCGAGCCAAGGGACGCCGGAGTCGCGGAGGGGAGCGCGAGGATCGAGACCTCGCGTAACGGCGCAGGTAATAAGTGCCCGGCGCTTTTCGGCCAACAACCCAAGCACCCGCTCCTTCTCCGCCACCAGCGCATCCAGTCGCGCCGTCTCGCGGTCGAGGTAGTCGGCGATGGCGCGTTGCTGAACTACAGTTGGCAACCGAATGCGGAGGTTTGCAAGAAACTCTCCGTTCACATGAGGAATTCCCATCCCCACAGTTTCGGCTCTGATTCGATTTTCCTGTGCTTTACAAGCCCAGAAGAAGAACTTGGGAACGACGCATTTCGGGGTAACTAGGGCGGATGTAGAAGAAACCACGCCTGGTTTTGCACGCAGGAACTCCCCTGCATTTGAGCCATCCCATAAGAGCAGGACGGACTCAGCGGAGGCCATGAGGAGGGCCGGATCGATGGAGACGAGAGTTGGTTCAGTATTCTCTCCACGAAGGTACTCCATAGTGAGATACGGAGCGCTTTCAGCGTCGGGATCTGCCTCACCACCTGTAGACGGCAAGCGCCCTTTACGGACATCTGCCAAATACCGAAAACGGACTTCCGCCCAGTCTCTCGTGGCTATTTGCGCGTTTGCGGTCAAGATCACTCCGTCACCTCCCGCAGCAATCGCATGATCTCTTCTTCCGCTTGCTTTAACTCAGCATTAATCACTTTGAGCGAACGCAGCGGTGTGTACTTGTAAAAGTGGCGGTTGAAGTTGATCTCGTAGCCGACCTTGTCCTTACCGCGGTCCATCCAAGCGTCTGGCACGTGGGGATGCACCTCTCTTTCAAAGTAGGTATCGATGTCGTCCTTAAGCGGTACGTTCTCGAAATCCCGCAAATTGGAATCCGGCTCATACCCAATGTCCCCCCCACCCCTTACGACCGGTTTGGCTCTAGGGTCCTTCTGTGTGAAGACGCTGCGGAAAAGCTTATGTTCGGTTGCCTTCCACCGTGATTTGCGCGAGTGCAGCATGTCCTCGATACGGCTCCACACCGCATTCCAATCGCGTTGCGGCTCGCGGCCCAGCACCTTGTCGATGGCCTGCACGTCGTCGAGCAGGTGCGGGCAGGTGTCCAAGAAGCGGGCCTTGTCTTCCAGCGTCATCTGGTAACGCAGGCGCAGGGGCCGCTCAACGGTTACTCGGGTGTAGCCGAAGTCCGCATTGTCGAAGGTCTTGGAGGTCTCGCCATCAATCTGCCGACCGTAGACCTGCACGATCCCGTGGATTTGGCTTTCGGTCATGTGGCGGCGCTTGTCGCCGAGACTGCGCCTGTTTTCCTCGCTGCCGCCCGCGGTCCACAGATCGCGCGCGTCCAAAAGCTGAATCTTGCCCTTGCGCCGCATCTCCTTACGGTTGGTGACGATCCAAACATAGGTGCCGATCACGGTGTTGTAGAACATCTGCTCGGGCAGCGCGATGATGGCCTCAAGCCAGTCATTCTCGATAACCCACTTGCGGATATTGCTCTCGCCTGAGCCCGCGCCGCCGGTAAAGAGGGGCGAGCCGCTAAAGAGGATGGCGAGCCGCGAGCCGTGCTTGTGCTTCGCCGGCTGACAGGGTTCGCGTTTGCTCCACATGTGCTGAAGGAAGAGCAACGAACCGTCGTTCACGCGTGGTAGACCGGCGCCGAAGCGACCGTCTAAACCAAGGATTTTGTGCTCATGCATGACTTCCTTCCGCTGTTTCTTCCAAGCCACTCCGAAGGGTGGATTGGTCAGGAAGTAGTCGTATGTCTGGTTACCGAAACGATCTTCCGTTAGGCTATCGCCGAACCTGACGTTGTTGTCGGCGCCATTGTGGTCCACCTGCTTCATCAGCATGTCGGATGCGGCAGTAGCGAAGGCGCGCTTGTTGTAGTCCTGCCCGTAAACGTAGAGCTTTGCCTCGTCATGGTGCTCACGCAGGTAGTTCTGTGCTTCCGCCAGCATGCCGCCAGTGCCGCAGGCGGGGTCGAGCAGCTTGCGGACGGCACCCGGCGTGGCAAGCAGTTCGTCGTCCTCCATGAACAGAATGTTCACCATCAATCGAATGACGTCGCGCGGCGTAAAGTGGTCACCTGCGGACTCGTTGGCTAATTCGTTGAAGCGACGGATCAGGTTCTCGAAGATGAGCCCCATCTGCTCATTGGGTACGTTGCTCGGGTGCAAGTCCACATCGCAGAACTTCGAAAAGACTAGGTAGAGGATGTTCTCCTCGTGCATACGCTCGATCTCGTTCTCAAAATTGAAGAACTCGAAAATGTTCAGCACATTCTTTGAGAAGCCCCTAATGTAGCCGACAAGGTGTGTCTGGATGTTGTCGGGATCGCCCTTGAGCTTCTCAAAGTCGAGGTGCGATTGATTGTGAAAGCGCTCGCCGGCGGCCCTGTTCAGCCTGAGTTCCAAGGCTTCGCCCTTGAGTTTGCCACCCTTGCGCTTCGTGTATTCGGCTAGTACGTCCCGCTTAGACGACGCAAGCACGCAGTCGAACCGGCGCAGAACCGTCATTGGCAGCATGACGCGCTCATACTGCGGCGGCCGGTACGGACCCCGCAGTAGGTCGGCGATCTGCCAGATCAGGTTCGCGAAGTAGCTATGGTCAGGCATCGCTCAGTTCACTCTCGCCGCAGTCAGTTGTGCCCTGCCATTGTGCGTTAGGCGACTTGTAAGTATCTCATGCGCCGCATCCCAGACTTGGAACTACCCCAAAACTGGCTAGCACCTTGCGATCGACCCGCTGCTCCAGCGTAAGCGTGGCAAGCGCCGGGTGTTCTTGGTCGCCGAGAGCGGGGGCGAAATCGTTCTTAAGGGCCATTAGGTCACGGCAGTAGGAAACTGGATCATTTGTGGGCGCAAGCTCACCTCCGAATTGTGGTGCGGGCTTGCCACAGCGTCAACCTGTTATACGGGCCAATACAGTGAATTCTTCAGGGCATCTCGATCATGAACGTACTCAGTCATGGTATGCCTGCCTGTGTCCGGATCGCCACGCCTGGTCCCGCCGCGCCGTCAGTCGGAGAAGAATTTTGGCCGTAGATCATTCGGTGAGATAAAGCGCGAGGCCTGCCGGTAAATTGCGCGTACCGTGCCAATCGCAAGCTGCGAATGCAGCGGAATCGTCACCACCTGCCTTTGTCCGGAAGCCAGCGCTCTGACCAGCTTGGCATGGCTGCCGCGGGATGTGGCAACCCTGAATCCAAGACCTTCCAGTATCCCCACTATCTCTCGCAACCTGAGCCGTCTCAGCCTGGGCATCAGTGCATGAAGGCCGGAGTTTCGTAACTGACGACAAGGCGCGGCGCCGGCGCCAGGCCCAAGCGCGCAAGCTCCTGGCGGTCAAGATGCAGTTCCAGCGCGGTTCGCAGATTTGCCAATACTTCATCCAGGGTTCGACCCTGAGTAATCACGGCGGCTTCCAGACATTCGGCCACGTACCACCCTTCACTTTCCACCACCGCGGCGTGAATCACCATCCGCGTGGCGGCGTGTTCCTCGTTGCGCCCCGGCATCGCCTCGTAGGCTTGACTGGCGGCGTCGGCGCCTTCACGAACCGGCGCGCCGGCAGGCGCAGTCCGGCGGAACTCGGGCAGGATCTCATATACACCCCGACCCACGCGACGAAAATACGGCCAGCGGTGCGCATGATTTTGGGGCGCATTCACGCAACATCGACTCACGACATGGGTGCGAATGGAACTCTCGTTTAGGTGTGGCAAGGCACCCACGACCTCCACGAGTCTGAACGTCCAGTCCAAAGGGCTGCAGAGTTGCTGCGCCTCGGCGAGGACTTGCGCGTGAATTGGCTTGTTAGCCAACCCGCTGGGGCTGTCTTGAATCATTTTTTACCACATGTCGGGACAACACGAGACTATTCAATTTACAAGTTGTAAATTAACATTGTCAACACCCTGGGATACGTTGGGCAGGGAAGCATCCGCTAAAGGCTTGACGGACACCACGCTGGATGCGCTCTTGACGGATGAAAGCTGAACGGATCGTTGTCGACAGCAACGTCCTGATCAGTGCGGCGCTGAATCCAAAGGGGCGCCCTCGGGAGGTTATGAGCGCGATTCGATCCGAAAATGGTGTGCTGCTGTTCTCCGCCGAAACGTATTCCGAGCTTCGCAATCGCTTTCTTCGCTCAAAGTTCGACGCATACGTAAGCCGCAAGGCACGATTGCTTTTTCCGGCTCAACTGGAAGCCGTCTCGGAATGGATGTCGATAGCAAACGCCAAACTCGGATGCCGTGACCGGGATGACGACAAGTTCCTGGAGACGGCGCTGGTTGGAGAGGCAGACTTTCTGATTACCGGAGACCGGGATCTCATTGTGATGTCGCCTTTTCGAGAAATCCCGATTGTCACTCCCGCAGCCTTCTTGAGCCTTCGTTCGAAATAGGGTTCACGCTGCAGAATACATCGGCAATCGACGCAACACACCGTCTGCCTCGGCCGAAATGTGAGCCTATGATTAAGCTCTTCTTATGCCGCCGCCACCAAGTGTCTTGCGGAAGCGAATGAACGGAGTTCATTGTGCAGAAACAGCATCGATACTCGGCGCGCCTGACGTGGACGGGCAATCAGGGCCAGGGCACGGCAACCTACAAGGCCTACACTCGCGACTACGACATTGACTGCGAGGGTAAGCCGATCCTCAAAGGCTCAGCCCACCGCAACTACTTTGGCGACGCATCGCGCCACAATCCCGAGGACATGCTGCTGGCGTCGCTGTCGGCATGTCACATGCTCTGGTATCTGGCATCTATGCGCGCTACGCAAGGTCGTAGTCACAGCCTATGAGGACCATGCCGAAGGCGTTATGGAGGTCAATGCTAACGGCTCCGGACAATTCACAAGCGTCACACTCAAGCCGCACGTTACGATCACGCCCCAAAGCGACCCGGCAACGGCTGAACGGCTTCACGAACGGGCCAATGCGATGTGTTTCGTTGCGAGATCGGTCAATTTTCCGGTGGCGCACAAGCCCGCAATTACGCACGGTAAGGACTAACCGGGTTACTTCGATTCAGGATTGATTCGGGCGGGCTTCGGAAGCAGTTTCTGGTTTTTCAATTGCTCGACCAAGCGGGCCAGCACGTCGCGGCGGTAGGCGTCCTTGTTGACTTGGCTCCAGTCATACAGGCCGATGCCCTCGCGGAGGCCATTCCGGCCGGAGTTCATGTTTTCGCGCACGATCCTGGGCGCAGCGTAGCGATCGTCCTGGAGTGCCTCCGACAGGTAACGGCTGGCGTAGTAGAGTGTCTCGTTGCCACCGTAGTCGATAAACTCAGCCACCCCCATGCCGGCATAACGCACCCCGAAGCCGTGCCGGGTAGCGCGGTCGATTTCTTCGGCTGTTGCCACGCCCTGTTCGATCATGCGCGCGACCTCGTTCATCACCAGCACCTGAAGACGGGGAACGATGTAACCGGGCGAAGACGCGCACACCACAGGAGTCTTGCCGATTCCGGCAAGCGTGTTGCGGACAAGCGCCAGAGATTCGGCGGATGTTTGCGGGTGCGGCGATAGCTCGACCAGCGGAATCAGATAGGCCGGATTCAGCCAGTGAGCGTTCAGGAACCGTTCCGGCCGCGGTGTGTGTTCGGCCAGTTCGCTGGAAAGAAAGGTTGAGGTGGTCGAAGCCAGCACCGCCTGCTTTGGGAGGCGCCGCCCGGCGAAGGCGAGTACTGCTTGCTTGGCGTCCATGATCTCGGGCACACACTCGAACGCCAGACTGGCGCCTTGCAGCGCTTCGGCGGCACCCGGCGCGGAAACAAAACGGATGCGGTCCATAACGCCGTCAATCAGCGCGTCGTCAAATGCCTCAAGTTCCGCCAATGCCGCCAGGTTGGAGCGGATTTCCGTCAACGCTGACTGCTCGAGAGCCTCCGTTTCGTCTGGCCGCCGGTCCTTCATGTCGATCAGCAGCACACTGTGACCGGCAAACGCGAAGGCCTGCGCAATGCCACGGCCCATGCGCCCGGCGCCCAGTGCGGCGATCACGGTGGCGTCGCGTTTTCCAGTCACTTTGCGTGCTTTACTCAATCCGCGACCTTTTTCGAGGGCAGGATGCCCTCGTTCCCAGGGCTGGGAGGGGGGGCATCTTGCCCTCCAAGGGCGGAATGCCCTCGTTCACAGGGAAGTATCGCCGATACGGAGCGCGCGTCGCTCAATCCGCGAAACCTTCCTGAAGCAGTTGCTGCAGCTCGCTTTGGTCGAGAGCAGCCAGGCCCAGCGCTTCGAGGGTCCGCGGGCCAGCCCGAAAGGCATCCTCGCAGACGGCCGAACCCATCGCCAGCAAGCCCCGCGCCACCGGCGCGTCAACGCCGGCCCAGTCGGCCACCGACACCAGGAATGCAAGGCCAAGCGCAACGTCCTCGCGCATATAGCGGTGGGTCCTGAGGTCGATGTGCTCGCGCCAGTCTCCACTGTCCACCAGCGCCTGGTGTGCGTCGCCATACATCCATTGATCGTTCTCGTAGTGATCGCGCAGCGGGAAGTGATTGGGCGCGTAACCCAGCGCTTGACGGATTGCGATGCGCTCATTGTCGAGCGCATCGGTCACGCGCCGCACCGATTCTTGCGTTCCTTCGTTGTGAATGTCCCATTCCGGGAAGTGCTCAAGCGGTCCGGCATTCATCAGAATCAGCGGCGGATGAATGATGGGGCCGGCGTTCATGAGCGCGCCGGAAAGGACATCTTCGACCGGCTCGACCGAAGGGTAGGCTCGATGCAGAACTTCCAACGCTTCCAGCGTGCGGACCGCCGGAAAAACGCCCGTAGGCAGGCGCTTTGCGCGCACCGTAATGGCGATCTCACGCGCACCGTGCTTGCGTGTCAGGTAAGGAAGCGTGCCGGTCTCCGCGAACATGACTTGAGCGAAATTGCTCGCGCGCCGGGTCGCGTCCGCCAGCAGGTAACTGCCGAAGGCGCCCGGTGGCAGAAACACCACTTGTCCTTCACGAAGAAGCGGGCATAACTCCGCGGCGATGGCGGGCTGGGCGAATGCAGGCAGGGGAATCAGGATCAGCTCCACCCCGCTGACCGCCGCCGCCATGTCCGCCGTGGCCAGCGCCAGCGAAACCTCGCGGCTGCCGGCGGAGTCCTTGAGGACTATTGCGTCGTGCTCGATGACCGGCGCCAGGGCTTGGGCATTCCGGCGCCAAAGCCGTACCGCGTGACCCTGCTCGGACAAGTCGGCGGCGGCGGCGTAACAGCCTGCGCCTCCCCCCACCACCGCGATTTTCATCGGCTTTTCCTGCGAGGGCAGGATGCCCTCGGCCCCAGCATGTCTCCGAGCACCGCGAATTCCACCGCCTTTGTTTCGAGGGCAGGATGCCCTCGGTCCCAGGGGGTTAGAAGCGGTAGGTGGCCGTGGCCCCGGCCATACCCGGCTCGGCCACATGCGACCACTGGGTGCCGTGAATGCCCGGAGGAGGCGCGATCACCAAGCCGTCGAAGGGAATCTGGAAATTGCTCCAGGTCACGCGCTCGTCACGGCAATTGCGGCACCACACGGACAACTCCCAGTTGTCGTTACGGATCCCCACCCGTGCGTTGTACAGCACGTAACCCTCCTGCACCCGGTCGGCGACCGGCTCGGTGAAGTTGTAGTAGTCACCACGGAAATAGGCATTGCCCGAAAAGAACAGGATCCAGCCTTGCATGAGTTCGCGCTCCGCGTCCATGCCCACCGTACCGGTAAGGTTGGAAGAGAACGGAATGTCCTCACCGCCCAGGGGCAGGAATCCCGGCGTCAGCGGCGGCAGCCCTTCGGCGAAGGTGGCGTCCAGCCATTGCAGCGAGGCGTTCACGCTCATGTACTCGTTCACGATCAGGGTGGATTCCATTTCCAGGCCCCGGGAACGGGCGCCTTCGACGTTGACCACGGCGAACGCGCCATCCGCACGCAGCGTCTGGGTTTGCAGGTTGTCGAAGTCGGTGTTCCAGGCTGACAGGTTAAGGCGCAGGCGCCGGTCGAGAAGCTCCGACTTCAAGCCCACTTCGACGTGATCCGCGGTTTCCGGTTCAAACGTGGGCGAGAACATCGGGCCCGCGCAAAGTGGGCCAAACAGCGGTGTGGTGCCCGGGGCGCACCCGAACACGGGGTGCCCAAGCGCGGCGGCGTTGCCTGCGGCGTCGCGGGTCATGCTGATACCCCCCGACTTGTAGCCACGGCTGTAGGTCGCAAACAGCATGATGTTTTCGGCCGGCCGAAAGTCCAGGCTGGCGGTATATGTGGGCTCGCTTTCGTCCTGACTCACGTCATAGTCATAGACCACCGCCAGCGGCAGCGAGTTGAAAATGCCAAAGGCGTTGGTAAGTGGATGGTCGCTGACCAGCGTGCCGTCCTTTTCGTCCCGTGAATAGCGCGCGCCCAGGGTCACGGACCATTGTTCATTCAGCGCCACCCGGGCATGCGCAAACAGCGCGCTGCTGCTGATCTCCTGCTCAAAGGTGTGGTGGAAGGCGCGGCCCGGCAGGGTGCCGAACAGGCCCGGCGCGAAAAACGGCCACAGCGTGATCTGCGGCCCCCAGATGAACTCGTTGATCAACTCGATGTTCTCGCTCGAGACAAAACCGCCCACCAGCCAGTCGATATTGCCGGCGGCGCCCGCCAACCGAAGTTCTTCGGAAAACAGGCTCACTTCCGGCAGGCTTTGATTACTGCGCAGTGCGTCCACGCCCGAGAAATCGTTGTCCTTTACGTTTGTATCCTCGAAGTTACGCCAACCCGTAATTGAAGTAAGCGTCATTTCGCCCAGTTGAAGCGTGGCCTCCACGCTGATTCCCGAATCATCGGCATCGTAGGCCGGCGGGAGATTGGACTCCGCAACCAGCGCGTCAAGATTGGGAGGATTGACGATGCCCGAACCGACGGCGGCAGCAGCGGCGCCGTTAACGAAGGGGCTTAGAGGATCGTTGACGTTGCGCAGTGGCGAGCAGCAAATCTCCGAAAGCGTTGCGTAGTCGGCAGTTACGTGCACTGCAAACGTTTCGGAAAGATTGAACAGCGCCTGCGCCTTGATGGCGAACCGGTCCAGATCGTGTATCTCCTCTCCCGAGTTGATCAGTTCAAGCCAGCCGTCGCCCTGGGCATAGGTCGCGGCTACGCGAAACGCCGCTCTATCACTGGCCACCAGATTCACTGAGCCCTTCAGACGATAGCGGCCGTATTCCTCAAGACCCGCCTCCAGCGTGCCGCTGTTGCCCTCGAAATCCGGCCGCCGGCTGACGAAGTGGATGACGCCGGCCGTAGTGTTCTTGCCGAACAAGGTGCCCTGCGGACCCTTGAGAACTTCAACACGCTCGAGATCCAGAAAATCCGACGCGGTCAGCAACCCGGAGCGGCTGCGGTACACACCGTCCACAAAGGTGGCCACTGCCGGATCAAACCCCATGTTGAAAACCGAGTTGCCCAGGCCCCGCAATGCAAATGCGGTGCCCTGAGAAGGAGGATCGACCGCATGCACCTGCAAGGCGGGTATCGCTGCCTGCAAGTCATAGATATCGGTCACAAGGTTTGCGTCCAGAGCTTCCGCACCGATCACTGATACTGAGATTGGCACGTCAAGCAGCGATTGCGCCCGCTTCTGCGCGGTCACGACGATTTCTTCCAACGCCGGCTGCTGGGCTGCCAACGGCCAGGCCGCCAGCATCAGAGCAAGAGCCGGAAGTTGCCGAGCCAGGCGAATGTGTGGGCGCATAGAGTACGTTTCAGGCATATGCATGAGTTGTCGGGACTCCCCCCGAAGGACTGTAGTCACAGAAAAAGCCGGCTGCCCGGCCAATTTCAAAGTGTAACCGGATTGACCGACTTCCTGAATCGCCTAGTCCGGAATTATCGGCAGCGCCCCCTGGGAACGAGGGCATCTTGCCCTCGACGAGGACAGGATAATGGGATGGTCCGCCCCTTTCATTTCATCGGCCTCGTAGGCCAGAATGAAGTTTTTTCATTCACGCGAAAGGAGCGGACCATGGACAAGATTACACGAATAGGCATTGATTTGGGCAAGCGGGTGTTTCACGTTACGGCTTTGGATGCAACCGATGAGGTGGTGGAACGCAAGCGCTTCGGCCGGGCGGAATTGCGCGCCTACCTGGCGAAGCTTCCGGTTCCCTGCGAGGTGGCGCTGGAGGCCTGCGGCAGCGCCCATCACTGGGGCCGTGTGGCGCAAGGACTCGGTCATACGGTTCGGCTGATGAGTCCGCAGTTTGTGTTGCCGTATGTCAAGTCGAACAAGAACGACGTCAACGACGCCGATGCGATCGCCGAGGCGGCGGGCCGTCCCTCGATGCGATTTGTGGGGGTCAAGGCGGTGGCTTCGCAGCATCTTCAGCAGTTGCATCGTGCGCGGCAGTTGGCGGTCAAGGACCGCACGGCGCACGGCAACCAGATTCATGGATTTGTGCTGGAGTATGGGGTGGCCTTGCCGAAGGGACTGAATGCGATGCTCCAGCGTCTTGAGGCGGTCTTGGAGGATGGCGAGAACGAGTTGCCGGTTCAAGGCCGGGCGTTGGTATCGGACTTGGCGGAAGAACTGAAGCGTCTTCATGAGCGGGTCCAGGCGTTTGATGCCCGGATCGAGGCGATCGGGCGTGCGACGCCGGCGTGCCGGCGGCTGGAGAAGATCCCCGGCATTGGGCCGATGACTTCCACCGCGCTGGTGGCGGCGGTGGGCGACGCGAAGCAGTTTCGCAACGGGAGGGAGCTGGCGGCCTATTTGGGCCTGGTTCCCCGCCAGCGCACCACCGGCGGCCGTCCGGTGCTGTTGGGGATCAGTAAACGCGGCGACAAGTATCTCAGGTGGCTGCTCATCCACGGCGCGCGCTCGGTGCTGCGGTGCGCGGGAAAGCATACCGATCGAAGACGGAAGTGGGCCCAGGCCGTGGAGCATCGCCGCGGGCGCAACGTCGCCGGCGTGGCGCTGGCCAACAAGAACGCCCGGACCGCCTGGGCGGTGCTGGCCAGGAACGTGGACTTTCAAACCAGCGGACGGCCCAAGGCGGCCTGAGCCGACGATGGGCCGCATCCTACACCGAACCTTTTTCCGGGCAGTAACGGCTGCCCCCGGTTGCGCGAAGTGAAGAGAAGTGATGGCAAAACGGGTCGGACCCCCACGCCAAGAGCCTGCGAGGGCATTGGTCTTCGAGACCGCCAGGATGTTGAGGCGGGCGTGTGCGGATCCCATCAGGGCCCGGGAATCGATGATTCCCACAAAAGAGGCCGGATATATGCCAGCAACCAATCCCAGCTTGACCAGCACAAGACTTCACCGGTTGCAAACGCGGGGCGGACCATATATGTCCTCGCTCCCAGCGTCGAGGGCAAGATGCCCTCGTTCCCAGGCGTTTTTCTTGAGTACCTGCCTTTCAGACGGCACTTCTAAGATAGACGGGCTGTGCTTCTATCGGTGCGACCAACCTGCCTTCGAGAAACTCCCGATGGGCGAGCCGTAGCACCGCTCGGGCGCGCGGCGCAGCGCCTTCCACAACTTCGATAATTCTATGAGCGTGCGCGGATTGCAGAGCTGACGACTGTCGCCAGAGGCCACCGGCCGCTACAAACCGCTCATCTCCAGGCACGCGGCAGTCCTCCACTGGCGCCAGCCAGTCTTCAGCACCGGCGGCCACGAGGCCTGATTCGCCGGTCCGGTACCAGCCCAGGTACACCTGCTCTCGTCCCGCGGACAGGCACGGCGCAACCCAGGATCCTTGCGGCACCTTCCGCAAGCCGCCATGATCAAGCGCTTCCTGAGCCAAGGCGGCCAGGCTCGATACGGCGCACAGCTTTACATTCAACCCGATGCCCAGTCCCTGCGCCGCCGACGCCGCAACCCGCAGCCCCGTAAACGATCCCGGCCCGCGACCAAATGCAATGCAGTCAAGACTTGCCTGAGTAAGCTTCACTCTCGCCAGTACTTCATCGATCGCTTCAAACAAAGCCGCGGCAGCCTTCCTGCCACCCGGCAGCGGCAATTCACATTGCTGATCGCCGTTGCATGCGGCCACCGATGGAACAGGCACTCCGGTCTCCAGGGCCAGGCAGCGAAATCCTGTCACGCCCTTGCCCCACCCTCAGGAGCCGCAACAGCGGCCATGAACTTAACCGCCTCATCGGCGTCGCGCGTCAGCGGCATGGGCGGCAGACTGTCCCTGAATCGGCGCCCGTAGGGCTTGGTAAATAAACGCTGGTCGCAGATCATCACCACGCCCCGGTCATCTTCGCCGCGTATCAGCCTACCAACGCCCTGTTTGAGCGCCAGCACCGCATCGGGAAGCGATATTTCGTTGAACGGATCGCCGCCGCGCGCCCGAACCGCCTGCTGGCGCGCCCGGTAGACCGGATTGCCCGGTGACTCGAACGGAAGGCGGTCGATGACAACCAGGATCAGGTTGCGCCCCCGAACGTCCACGCCCTGCCAGAAACTCCGCGTCCCCAGCAACAGGGCATCCCCGCGGCGCCGAAACTCTTCCAGCAAAAGGTTGCGCGGCTTGCCCTCGCCCTGGGCGACGAAGCGGTCCCTCCAGGCAGGATTCCGGCTGAGTAAGTCGCGTGCTTCGCCCAACGCGCGATAGCTCGTGAACAGGAGAAATGCCCGGCCGCCGGCAGCGGCGGCCAGCGGCAGCGCGGCGTCCAGCACCGCCCTGGTAAAGCCGTCCGCCGCCCGGCCCGGAACGGGCAGGTCTTGCGGCACGAAGAGCCGGGTGTTGCGGGCGTAATCGTAGGGACTGGGCACGATCAACTCCCGGGCGTCCTCCAGGCCGAGGCGCCCGGCAAAATGATGCAGGTCTTCGCCCATACTCAGCGTGGCGGAGCAGAACACCCAGGAGGCCTCGGCCTCGCCGGCCATTCTCTGGAAGTCCTCGGCAACCTCCACCGGCGTAAGGTTCAGGCTTGCGTTGCCGCGGGTGATGCGTATCCACCCCGCACGCACACTGCCGGGCGACTCCTGATCCTGAGGGCATGAACCGGGAAAGTCGTATTCCGGGTGACCGGGTCCTTGCGCAGGACTCAATGCTTCCAGCGAGCGGCACATCACCTGGAGCCGCTCGCGCAACTCGACCAGTCCGGCGGCAGCAAGCAGCGGCGCATCCGTTTTCTCCTCCGCTGCATCCTCACAACACTCGATCAACTCATCCATGGCGAACTCAAGCACCGAAATCTCCCGGCGCAGCATTTCCGGCGTCCAATCCCGTTCGCCGGGCTCGCGCGGACAGGCCAGCCGCAAGTCCCGCAGCGCCATTTCCAATGCATGGTGAGCTTCTTCCAACTCGTCCCACCTTCCTGTGGCAAGAGCTTCGTTCTGCACGTCCTTCAAGGCGTCGGCGATCTGCCGGGTGCTCAGGCTGAGTGCGAGACTCTCGCGAGCCACCTCCGGCAATGCGTGCGCTTCGTCCACCACCACGCAATCGAACTTCGGCAGCAATCCGTCCGCGCCCGCCGCTCTTAACTGCAAGTGCGCCATCAGCACGTGGTGGTTGACGATCACAATCTCCGCACGAACTGCCCGTTCACGGGCACGAAACACGTAGCAGGACTCAAACTCCGGGCACTCCCTTCCAAGGCAGTTGTCTCTCGTTGACGTGATGTGGCGCCCCAGCCGGGTGTTTTCCGGCAAGTCCGCGCACTCGGCCAGATCGCCCGTTACCGTGTGTTCGGCCCACAATTGAACACTGGCCAGTTCAGCTTTCTCCACATCTGCCAGCTCGCCCGCTCTTTCGGCGGTTTGGGCGAGACGGTAGCGGCACAGGTAATTGCTGCGACCCTTCAGCATGCGAATCCTGACCGGGCGTCCCAGCGCCTCGCTGACCAGGGGAAGGTCGCGCCCGAACAGCTGATCCTGAAGGTTACGCGAGTGGGTGGAAATCACCGCCCGGCGGCCCGCCAGCAGCAACGGAACCAGGTAGGCGGCCGTCTTGCCGGCGCCGGGCCCCGCCTCAGCGATAAGGCAGCCACCGTCGGCCAGTGTTTCGGCCACCGCCTGCGCCATCTCCCGCTGTCCCTCGCGCAGCACGTAGCCGTCGATGACCTGGGCCAACGGCCCGTTGGCGGCGAACGCTTCCCATACTTGAGCGGCTGTGTTGCTGATAGCGCCCTCCTGTGCCTCAATCGGCGCCAAAGCAGCGCTCAAGGGCAATCGCCTGAAGGAATCTTCCTGCCGCGGCGAGGTTCACACCGCGGCCGGCGGACTCATTCAGGTATTTTAGACTTCGCACCGCGGTAGGCTGTAGATATGTGCGGGCGTTTCACCCAGCGATTCTCCTGGCAGCAGGTTCACGACTACATGAACCTGCTCGGTCCGCCCTTGGAGCTGCGGCCGCGCTTCAACGTTGCTCCCGGCCAGAACATCGCGGCGATCCGCGCGCACCCGGACGGCCGACGGCTGACGATGTTGCGTTGGGGGCTCTTGCCAAGCTGGGCCAAGGATCCCAACATCGGCTATCGAATGATCAACGCCCGGGCCGAGACGGTAGCCGGCAAGCCGGCTTTCCGGGCCGCCTACCGGGCACGGCGGTGCCTGATTCCGGCCGACGGGTTCTACGAATGGGTGCGCCACGGTGCGGTCAAGCAGCCATTCCTGATCGAGCTCGGCGATGGAATGCTGATGGGCTTCGCCGGCCTGTGGGAGCGCTGGCGGATTCCGGAGAACGTCGTCCTGCCGCGCTCTCTGCAGGACTCTGCGCCGGGCGACGTGATCGAGACCTGCACGGTGCTGACCACCGAGGCCAACGAACTGATGAAACCCATTCACCATCGCATGCCTGTGATCCTGCCTCCGGACGCGTTTTCGCCATGGCTGGATGGAGAAGAAGTGGCGCTGGACCCCTACCCGCCCAGAACCATGACGGCTTGTACCGTGAGCCCCTGGGTCAACAACGCCGCGCATGAAGACCCACGCTGCATCGAGCCTGCAGAAAGCGGTTAAAGCACGCCGGCTGGCAAGGCTGGGCGTGAGGGTGTTCGCGTTCTTTGCGAGGGCAGGATGCCCTCGTTTGCGTGGAACAACCTGGGAACGAGGGCTTCCAGCCCTCGACGAGGGCAAGATGCCCTCGCTCCCAGGGAGGCAAGATGCCCTCGGTCCCAGGGGGTTAGTACTCGACCGATGGTGCGGGCGCGAGCTCTTCCTCGTCGCCGGGCTGCAGATCGCGAAAGCGCATGTATTCGCTCTCGAAATACACCTCGCAATCCCCGGTCGGGCCGTTGCGCTGCTTGGCCACGCGTATCAGGCGTTTGTTGACTTCATGGAGTTCCTTCTTTTCCGGGTCATCGGGCAGGGTCACGAAAGCCACAACGTCAGCGTCCTGTTCGATCGCGCCGGAATCGCGCAAATCCGAAAGTTGCACACGGCGGTCAGGACGGCGTTCCACCTCGCGGTTGAGTTGCGAAAGAACCACCACCGGCACACTCAACTCGCGCGCCAGCGCCTTGAGCGACTTGGAAATCGACCCCAGCTCCGTGGCGCGATTCATGTCCCGCCGCTCGGTGGGCGCCGCGTCTACGAGTTGCAGATAGTCCACCAGAATCAAGCCCAGCCGCCGGCCTGCGCGCTGCTCCGCACGGGCCACGCGCCGGGCCCGGGAGCGGATCCGGTCGGGAGTCAGCAACTGTGAATCGTCGATCAAAAGCGGCGCGTCCTTGAGCATGTTCAAGGCACTGTTTACCTTGCTCCAGTTGCGGCCGATCTGCCCGATGCGCAGTTTGCTGTGGTCGATCTCTCCCAGCGAGGAAAGCAACCTGAGGACGATCTGCTTCTTGGGCATTTCGAGGCTGAACAGCAGGGCCGAAACCCGTTTCTGGCTCAGCACCGCCGATTGCGCAATCGTCAGCGCGAGCGAAGTCTTGCCCAGCGAGGGGCGCCCGGCCACGATGACCAGGTCCCCGTTCTGCAACCCGGCAGTCAGGTTGTCGAAAACGCTCAGTCCGGTAGCCACGCCGGTTACCGCCTCGCCGCTGCGCTCCAGCTCGCGCAGCCAATCGACCAGCTCGGCGCGAAACGTGTCTCCCATTCCCAGTTCTTCGAGGTCACCCCGAAAACTCTGCTCGTTGATCAGGAAGATCTCCCGCTCCGCCTCTTCGAGCAATTCCTGTGCTTCCCTGCCGCCGGTCTTCAACACCTTGCCGGTAATCCGCCTTCCCGCGCGCGCCAATTGGCGCAGGATAGACATGTCACGGACGATTTGTGCGTAGGTTTGTACGTTGGCCGCGCTGGGCGTGCCGATAAGGAGATTGCCCACATATCCCGCGCCGCCGGCGTCGTCCAGTTGTTCGCGCGAGCGGAGATTCTCGCAAACGGTCAGATTGTCGCAATGCTTGCCATTGTTGATGAGATCGCGAATCGTGCAGAAAATCAGCCGGTGATCATCGCGTGAAAAATCGCCGCCTGCCAGCAGATCGGCAACTTCATCCCAGGCCTCGTTATCCAGCATGAGACCGCCGAGCAAGGCCCTCTCGGCGTCGACCGAAGACGGAAGAAGTTCGCTTTCAGCCATCCCCGGCGGAATCCACGGCTTCTTCCTGCGCCTCGGACTCGGCGCTTGCGGGCGCCGCTTCGTCCGCCAGCTCCATCTCTTCTTCTTGGTCATCCTCGTCTGCAGGCAACGGCTCCGCACCCGGCAGCACCTCGGCCTCTCCGGTCTCTCCGGCCAATCCGACCACACGGATGGTGACATCCTTCTTCACGTCGGCGTGCAGCTTCAGCACGACCATATGCTCGCCCAACTCCTTGATCGGGCCGTCGGGCATCTGCACTTCCGAGCGCGAGACTTCCACACCCGCCTCCTCGAAAGAGGCTGAAATCTCCGCTGGGCCTACCGACCCGTACAGCTTTCCGACCGGACCGGAGTTGGCAACGATGGTTAGCGGCAGCACACTTTGCACCTGCTCGACGCGCGCCGCCGTGGCAGCCATACGCTTTTTCTCCAGCGCCATGAGTTCGGTGCGACGTTCCCCGAACGCGGCGATCTGTTTTTTGGTGGCCGGCACCGCCTTTCCCTGCGGCAGCAGGTAGTTGCGCCCGTAGCCCGCGCGCACGTCCACAATTTCGCCGATTCCGCCCAGGCTCTCCACGCTTTCCAGCAGTATGATCCGCATGATGGCGCCTTACCTCTGCTGATCCGTATACGGCAGCAGGGCCAGATATCGGGCCCGCTTTACGGCCAGGGCCAACTGCCGCTGATACTTGGCCGAAGTGCCGGTGGTTCGGGCCGGCATAATCTTGCCCGTTTCGGTTACGAACTGGCGCAGCAGGCCGACATCCTTGTAGTCGATCTCCTCAATTCCTTCAGCCGTGAACTTGCAATAACGGCGGCGGCGGTTGTAGCGATTCATTCCTTCTGCTCCTTCGACTCGTCGTCGGCATCAGCGGCATCCGAAGGCTCCTCGTCCGCCTCCGGCGTGTCCGGAGATTCCTCTTCCGGTTCGGTTGCGGGCGCTTCGTCCTCGGCGGCTTCTTCGCCGGCCTCGGCCGTATCCGGGCTTTCCTCTTCCGCAGTGGTATCCGCGACTTCAACTGCGGCTTCCTGCGCGTCCTCTGCGGCCGACGCATCTTCGTCGGCCGACGCATTTTCTTCGCCAGGAGCGTCCTCTACGGCAGGTGCGTCCTCTACGACGGGTGCGTCTTCTTCGGCAGGCGCGTCCTCTTCGGTGGGTGCGTCCTCTACGGCTGGTGCGTCCTCTACGGCTGGTGCGTCCTCTACGGCTGGTGCGTCCTCTACGGCTGGTGCGTCCTCTACGGCTGGTGCGTCCTCTACGGCTGGTGCGTCCTCTACGGCTGGTGCGTCCTCTACGGCCGGTGCGTCGCCTTCGGCCGGTGCGTCTTTGGCCGCTGCGTCCGCGGTGGCCGCGCCTTCCTCACCGTGCTCGGGGCGCTTCCCATGGGCCAACTCGCGGTCGTACGGAAACTCCCGATTCTCGCGCGCGGCTTCCTTTTCGACCGCCTTCGCCAATACCGATTGGTCGCTGATCGCTTCGTCGCGACGGACCACCAGGTGGCGTAGGACCGCATCGCTGAAATGCAGCGCGCCCACCAGTTCATCCAGGGTTTCCTGCCCGCACTCCACGTTCATCAGCATGTAGTGCGCCTTTTGCACCTTGGCGATGGGGTAGGCAAGCATGCGCCTGCCCAGGTCTTCGCGGCGGTGCAGCTGGCCCTGGCCGCCTTCAATAATGCCGGCGTAACGATCCATCATCACCCGGGCGCGCTCACTCTGATCCGGATGGATCAGAAGCATGATTTCGTAATGTCGCAAGGAAACCCCTCAATGGTCTAAGGCCGCCCGCTTGCACGATGCGGCTAAGGAGATACGCAAGACAGAACTTGCGGTCTGGGCCGAGAATTATACGCTCATGTTGCGATTCAACGAACCGTAAAGCGGGTTTCTTGCAGTTGAGCCATTACCTGGCCCTGCCGCCAGACAGTGGCGCTTACCCGATGTTCGCCCCGCTCAAGGGGCCAGGCGTAGCGGCCGCCCTTGCGCCTTAGCGGTGGGCCGCCGTCGACGCGCCAGTCCACCTGGTCATCATCGGCGACACCTTGCAGCAGGAACTCAAACGCCTGGTACTCCTGAGGCAGGCGCGGGTCGTATGCCAGCAACAACCCCTCGGTGGGCTGGTGCAGCGCCACGGCCGGGTTATGGGCGGCAGCGGTAGCGGACTCCGCCGGAGCGGAGCCGGGAAGGAAATACTCGGCACGGCGGGGACATTTCATACCCGTGCGCCAGGCCGCACCTGTGTCGGCGCATATCTCATGCCGGGCCAGACGGGGGCTCAGCCACAGGGGCGCAGTCTCGGCGTTACGTGAAAGAAGATCGAATGCGGCGCGCAACACCAGCGCCGGTCCGGTGGATCCGGTTACGTTACGCATGGGCCGCTGATCCAGGTTGCCCATCCACACACCCACCACAAAGCGATCGTTGAAACCCACCGCCCAGCTATCGCGGTAGTCGTTGGAGGTACCGGTTTTCACCGCCGTTTGCACCGGAAAATTCAATAGCCCGCCGGAAAACTCACGGCGCCGGGCCCCAGGATCGGAAAGAATATCCGCGATCAGGGACGCGACCTCGGGCGATACCGCTCGCCGCACCGCCCACCGGCCCGGTTCGCCTGCCAGTACCGAGAATTCCCGGTAGCGGCCCCGGTTCGCCAGGGCCGCGTAAGCCTGGGTCAGTTCCAGCAGGGTGACTTCGCCATTCCCCAGGGCGAGTCCCGGACCGTAGTGATCGGTATTGCGGGTCAGCGTGCTGAAACCCAGCCGCCGCAAGTGGTCCAGGTATGGTCCTACGCCGGTGAAGGTAACGGTTCGAACCGCCGGTGTATTCAGCGAATTGCCCAGTGCGTTGCGAAGTGTGATGGGGCCATGAAAAACGCCGGAATAGTTGCGGTAGCTGTGCAGCCCCATGCCGACCATGTCGGTAAGCGGCGCGTCGTCGATCAGCGTGGCGGCGGTCCAGCCTTGCTCCAGCGCCAGCGCATACAGGAAAGGCTTGAGCGAAGACCCCGGCTGGCGCGGGCTTCGGACCGCGTCGATCATGCGCGCGGGCGTATCCTGATCCGCGGCGCCTACCACCCATGCCAGAATCTCCCCACTCCTGTGATCGGCCGCCAGTAGAGCGGCGTTGTTGACGCCGCTGCGCATCAAGGTTTCCAATCTCCGGTTCAGCAAGGACTGCAAGCGCCCCTGCAGGCTGCCGTCCAGCGTTACGCGGAGGCGGGCGCCCTGCTCAGGGTCCAGGCCGGGGGAGCGCCGCTCGTTGACAAAACGCAGGAAGTGCTCCGCGTTCACCGGCGCCACCGGTGCCTGCAAGTCGAATTCAGCCCAGGGCGCACGATCCGGCGACAGAGCGCCGGCATCCTCCAGGCGCTCCGCCACCTGCTCTATAGCCGCATCCAGCGCGCGCCGGTCTCCACGCCAGATATCCAGACGCGACGGCGCCCGTACCAGCACCGCCAGCGCCAGCATTTCATGCCGATTCAAGGCGCTCAAGTCCCGGTCGAAGTAGTAGCGCGCCGCCTGCACCACGCCGCGCCGGTTGGCCGCGTACGGCACCTGGTTTAAGTAAAACTCCAGAATCTGCTGTTTCGGGTAGAGCTGCTCCAGCCTCTGAGCCTCCCAACCTTCCACCCAACGCGACCAGAACGTGCGTGGGCGCGGGCGAAGCATCCGGATGACCTGTTCGGTGACGGTGCTCGCCCCGCGCACCGCTTCTCCGGCGAACAGGTTTTGTGCCAGCGCCGCGAGCCGCGCGCGCCAGTCCTGCCCGGAATGGCGAAAGAACCGGGTGTCCTCCGCATAGACAAAGGCCGTTGCCAAAAACTCCGGAATCTCCGCCAGGGCCGCCCGGGCGTGCAGATTCCAATCGTTGGCATAGCTGACGTTCAGCGGAATACCGTTGCGGTCAACGACTTCCAGCCGGCGGACGGTTCCGTTCAGGTTTTCCAGGCCTTGCGGAGGTGGGCCCATGGCGGCCCGCGTGCTCCATACCAGGACCGCCAACCCCGCCGACAAAGCCAGGAGCGGGACGAGCAGCAGCAGTGGAAGGCGCTTGATCTTCAATGCGGATCGCCTACGTGGGAGTTTTCGCAGTGGGCGCCGCTACGCTGACGTGCAGGGAACCATGGAGCGAGGGCATCTTGCCCTCGCCGAGGGCTGGAAGCCCTCGTTCCCAAGGGGGTCCGGGGTCTAGTCACCGACTTCAAGCCTCAAGGGAGCGGACTTTCCGTAAATATCGAGGTCGTACATTTCGCCGGCGTGAGTAGGACGCACCTGGTAATCGCCCGCAGCTATCGCCTGGGCGGTGTACGAGAGGTGGTAGCGTCCTGGCGGCAGGTAGTCGGAATAGAAACGAACCGAGTCGTGGCGCAGTTCGCGGTGATAGAAACTCCAGCGCTGTGCCCGAAAGTAAGTCCAGTCGTCGAAATCGTACCACCAGGAACCGTCGGCCGCCTTGAAGTCCCCTTGCTCGGCATCCACTCCCGAGGCTGTGGCCAGGTCGCGGTTGACGGGCTCCAGGCCCCCGGGCACAGGGTCGTCGACCACCACAAAATTCCGCGCCGCCGGCAGGTTCACGAACAGGTCCACCCGCACCAGGTCGCCGCGCCGAATCGCCTCGCCGCTTTCCAGCAGTGTCCATTCCCCGTCGCGCTTGACGGAATACTCGCGGCGGACGTCGATACCCGCGTTGACCCGCTCGGCGGATGTCTCAAGCGGCGAATACATGAGCCGCGCCGTGTAGTACAGGCGTCCTTCACCTTCACGGCTAACGTGAATTTGTGCGCTCTTGCCCGGATGCTCAGGAAGGATCGGCAGCGACAGGGTTACCGCCGTATCGCGAAAATCGTCAAACCGGGTCTCGCCGATGGGCTTGCCGTCCAGGGTGGCGGTGGCCCGCATGGCAGGCTCTACCGCTTCCCAGCGACGGGCGTAGTCCACCAGCGCATTCATGCAGAAGACGTTTTCCTGGGTGCTCTCCCAGTGCGTGCGGGCGCCGCGCGTTTGGGTCAGCGCGCGAACCATGCGCATCGCCATTTTCTCGTTCAGCCCCAGCCGGGCTGCATCATCAATCCGGGAAAAGGCCGACAGCAGCGCGCAATTCGCCCGCAGGGGACTCGCCAGGATGCGCGAATACGCTCTATCCAATTGCTCGTTGAACAGCACCTTGCCGGCGCTGGCCACTGAACGATCCATGACGTCGGTCAATATCGGGGTGACCGCCGACGAGGCGCCGGGCACATGCAGCGCGGCATCCATGAAATGCGCCTTGCCGAACAGGCTCATGTACTGCGCGTGATCGGCGTAGCGCATCAACTCATCCAGGCTCAGCAAACCGCGTCTCGCCAACGCCGCCAGCGCCACCGCGCGCACCGAAGATGCCATGCCACGGGAAAAATATTCGGGCATGACGTCGCGCCGTAGCAAGCGCTGCAGGTAAGCAAGCAGCTTGCTTTCCACCGCTTCGGGAACCTCGTAGCCCGCGTCGCGCAGCCAGGCGAACCCAAGCGCCGTGTAGGCCGAAAGGTAGGGGCTTGCATGGAGGTCGTCGGCAATCCAGTAGGTCATGCCACCGTTCGGCGCCTGGTGGTTGGCCGCTTGCTTGAGAGTCTGCGCCGGCAGACCCACGCTTGCATCCCAATCCACCGAGTCCTCCATGTGGGCCTTCAACAGGTTGAATTGGGACGCCTGCAGGGCCTTGCTGAGCTTCTGCTCCCAACAGGCGTACGGGTAGTCGCGCATGTAACGGAAGGCGCCTTCGAGATTGCCGATTACCGTGGGCGAAAGCACAACCGATACGTCGCCGGTATCCGTGTAGATGTCCGGGGGGAACAAAACTTCCTCGGTAGCCGGCTCGTCGGTAACCGACCCGTACTCGGCCGCGACCTCGAAATTGCGATTCTTCAGAACAGGCAACTGATGCGCCAACGCGTCGCCGTCGGACGCATCGCCGGCCTGCACTCTGAAACGAACTTCGCCCGATGGCCGGTCGCGATCCGCCTTGATCCGTGCGGCGCGCAACGGCAGGTAGACGGTCTCACGCCGGTAGGGCCCCAGTGATAGTTTGCTTGCTACCCGGCCCGGGACTTTGGCGTCAACATCACCTTCGGCCTCGATAACCACGTCAATCAAGCGCGCTTCACCGGTGCGATTCATTACCGAGAAGCCCGCCGCGAAAGCATCGCCTTCGGTAACCTGGTTGGGCATGACGGGACGAATCTCGGTAGGCAGATTGGTCTTGAAACTGGCCTCCCCCAGACCCAGCCGGTCGGTGGGCGTGACCGCCATCGCCAATACCCGCCAGCCGGTCAGGTTCTCCGGCAATTCAAACTCGAATTCCGCTTCACCCCGGCGGTTCGCCGGCAGCGAAGGCTCCCAGTGCGCGACGTACTTGAACAGCGTGCGCATGTCCGGACCACCCCCGCCGTCGCCGCCGGCGTTGGCCCCCTTCTTCTCGAATTTCTGCCGGCCGATAATGCGCATCAGCAGGCTGTAGTTCGCTACGTCCGGCTCATCCAGCCAGTAAAACCCCTTGTAGGGGTCGAAGTAGTCCTTGCCCTGCCCGATCAGGTCGAAAACCGCCTCGTCCAGTACCGCTACCGCAAATTCCACCGGTTTGCGCGGGCCGTGACGGGGCTTCGCGCGCAGCTTCACCGAAACCTTCTCGCGCGGTTTGTAAACCGTGCGGTCGGTATCCACCCGAACTTCGAGTTGCTTGTAGGGATCAACCACAGGCACCCGCGCATAGCCCATACGGAAAGCCGGCTTACCCAGGTCGACATAGTCCAGGCCCTGGTGGGTTGCAGGAGGCGGGCTCTCCACTCTGGGCGAAACGATCACCACCGAAAGGTAGGCGCCCGGAACGTAATCCGGCTTGATGGGGAACTCGACTACGGGCGTGCTTCCCTGCAACTTGAGCTGCCACTGGTCAATGACCCCGTAACGTTCTATAGACACCAATGCGGTGGCGCCGGGAAACGGGTTCTTGACCAGGTAGCGAGCCGTGTCCCCCACCTCGTACTCGGTGGCTTCCGAGATCAGTTCAATGCCGTAGCCCGGCCGCTCCCACCACACGACTCTTCCTTCGCCGACGACCCACAGGCGCATGACGGTCTGGTGCGAACGGCCCTGCGTATCCTCGACGACCGCCGATATGCGATGCGTCCCCGCCTTGGCGGGAGTAAAGGCGCAGCTCAGCGGCTCACCCGGCGGCGTGCCGGAACATTCCCCGGCGTCAATCCACTCTTCGGTAAATCTCGGCAGATAGGCATTGCCAGCGCCCTTGACCTGCGCCACCTTGCGCTCCTGGCGCTCGATGCGCAGCGCAACCCCGGTGTCGTCAACCGGTTGGCCGCGCTCGTCCACCACTATGTAGCGCACCTCCCCGGCTTCGTTCTGTTTGAATACCCACTGGTCCTTGCGCAGCCCAACCAGCCGGTCCACGCCCGCGTAATCGGCGTAGGAGGTGGCCGATACGTACTTGCCCCGATCATCGCGAACGGCACTCTCGGCGCGCAACCGGCCATAGATGATGGGCGATTCAGCCAATTCAACGCTTGCGCTGTAGGCGCCCGCGTCATTGAGGTCGCCCATTTCCTGGTGAACCGGCAGCCGGCTCGGATGAGTTGAAGTGTCGAACGCAAAGGTGGACGCTTGAGGATGCGAAGATCTAAACGGCCTCTTCGCCAAATCGATCACAACGCGGGCTTCGGACTGCGTGTATGCGCCGCCGGAATGCAAGGAGGCGGAGGTATCCACCGTTACCGTATCGCCGGGACCGAACACGTCGCCGTTCAGTTCGTTGTTCACCTTAAAGGGAGCAGGAGTAAAGTCCGTCACCAGCACCCGCATGGGCTGCCACTCTCTCTTGGGATAAAGAAAAGTCAGTACAAACTTGTACCAACCCATGAGAGCCGTATCGGGGACGGTAAATTCGCCATGCGCCGCGCCAAACTCATTCAGCCGAATATTCCTGATTTCGTGGACCGTCTTGCCCGACGGATCCTCGATTCGCAGCGCATAGGAGCTGGATCGGGGCCCCACCAGCGCTCTGGCATCCTGATCCCGCACGTAGAACTTGTACTGAATCGTGTCGCCGGCGCGATACACACCCTGCGCCGTCGTCCCCCAGGCGCGAGCGTGGCCATATCTCTCCCGCTGCCGGTTCCTCACCTGCCCTTGCGACGCTTCGCCGGCCCGGGCAAGAAACGGATACTCCAGCGGCAGCAGGGCCATGCCCTCGCGTCCGTTTACCAACACGAAGAGCCGTTCGCAATTCTCTTTTTCCCGGCTGCACCACCCAAAAGTATCCAGCGCGGGATCGAGTGCTTCGATACCTGGCAGCATGGCGACGCCGTGGCGGTTCGTGCGCACCTGTTCCGCGACTGGCGTGGCCCACTGCCGGCCACCCATCATTCCGGCGAAACTATCCCGAAAGATTTCGACCTCAGCGCCTCTGACAGGTTTACCGGTTCGCAGGCTGGTGACCCAAACCAGAGTGTTGTAGTGGCCTGCCTTTGCGTGAACCTGGTAGGGCGTGACCTGTGCAAAATACGCCCAGCCACTTGAACCGTATCTTGTGGAAGGCGTAGAGCGAATGCGGCCCAGCACCGCGCCGCTCTTTCCCCCGGTCATTTGCCGAACGCCCAGCGGCAACGCAAATGCAACGTCCTTGACCTGCGGTGGCGCAATCACGCGGGACAGCCCGCCTTGCCTGCTATCCTGATTCAGCAACCGGTAGTTGAGCCGCACCTCCTCCAGGTTGGTGACGTACAGCGGATACTCGCTGTCCACGCCGGACTCAAGCACGGCGTCGCGGTAGGGCAACCTGATGTTCGGCAATCGATGGGCGGTCGCAAATGAGAGATCAATCTTCAAATTCATGAGCCGACCGAATTCGTCGCGGATTGCGGTCTGAACAGTCCCATCCCCGTTGTTCGCAGGGCGGCTGCTTATGCGGTATTCCTGAAATGCCTGCAGGCGCTCGGGCAGATTTACGTGGAACAACCCTGAGCCGTCCGTCCAGCCAAGATTCGAGTAGTCGCGTACCTGCGACCACGGATCGTAGTCTTCGCGCTTACCGGCCAGCCCCGGGGCGAACACCACCTCGCGAGCAATTTGCGACGCCAGAACAGGGGATGTAAACGCAAGCGCCACTCGGGACAGCGGGTTGCAGCGGGCCTGTTCGCTCGAGATCGCCACTTGCCTCTCCCGGCTTGCACTGTCCCATTGCCTGTATCGCTGAATAAGAACAACCCTGCCGTCGGGCAAGTAGCGAATCTGGTCGCCAGCATTGTTCCTGCAGGTAACGCCCGCAAACCGGAACTCGCCGAACGTCACGACACGGCTCAGGCTGCGGCGTTCCCGGCCCCGCAACGGTCCGAGCGCCGACACCAGGCCGGCGCGGGCATTCAGGCTGCCCCGGCGGCCAAGAGGCAACTCCGCGACCGGCTTCACTATCCAAAGCCAGCGAGCCTCCCGGCCTTGGGGCGAGGGCGCCCCGCCCTCGGAGGGCAGGATGCCCTCCTTCCCGGCGCTGGCATCCCCGCCGTCGCGTTTTTCAACCGTGCGCTCTTCGTTGATTGCACCTTGTGCCGGTGCAAAAACACTACCCTCGCTCGCGCCTGACGATTCCGGCATGACGTAGAGCGGTGGATTACGATCATAGGGATCAGGCTCCGCGGTTACGGCCACGGGATCGTCCAGGCTGTTGGATTTGAAGTAAAGGCTGGCGGCAACGGATTCGCGCGTGACCGGCTGATTGAAGCGCACTCTCAACACCGGCACGCCAGGATGCTCCCACGCTTGTATCCAGGCTCTGTAGACATCCGGTCTTTCGGTCTCACGCTTGCGGACCAAGGTCTCGCTGGTGGTGGCGCCGTCAGTTGCCTGAATTCCGGGCTCTACGGTTACGACGTATTCGTGAGCCGGCTTCAAGTAGTCCTTCTGATCGAGGTTGCATGCCAACGCCTGGGTGCTGATCCAGCGCCAATTGCAGTTCACCTGCGGCTCGATTTTGATCGGCAGTTCCTCGGCCCGCCGCTCCATGCGTCCCAACGGGACCACGGCCCGGTTGAACTCGATGACAATCTGGCTCTCGGCGATCGAAATGCGTGTGATCTCAAGAACCGGCGGCTCATACACCGCTCCAGCAATTGTCGCGGCCGAAAAGCAGAGCACGGCAGCTAGAACCAGGTTCCACAAACGCCGCGCACCGCCGATACTCTGCATACCGAAAGTATATGCCGCTACCGCCCGACGCAGCGGGACCGGCGGCGGCGCGCCGCAAGCCCTTGCTGTCGCGCCGCAGCCGCCAGAGCTGCCATCCGCTCAACCTGGTTAAGGATCGTGCTTTGGCAACCGCCATAGCGCATACTGCTGTCGTTCATGATACGGAGCATCAGAAGCAGGGCGCTCAAGCGCTTCATGGAACGGGGCGACGAAAGCCGCGTCCGCAGCGAACATCGTAAGACCGTGCGCGACATTCTGGCGCATCATTTTCCGGTTCGAGGACGGTCATACCGTCGATGTAGACTATCTGGATTATCACTAGAGAGATTCCGCCATGCTTGTGCACAATCCGCCCCATCCCGGCGCGTTCATTCGGCGTCAGTGCCTTGAACCACTTGGATTGACGGTAACGGAAGCCGCAAAAGGGCTCGCCATATCGCGCAACACGCTCTCCACGCTGCTCAACGGCCGCCTCGGAATATCCCCCGAAATGGCCATACGGCTGTCCGAGGCGTTTGGCGGCAGCCCCGAGAGTTGGCTGCAGCAGCAGATTCAATACGATCTCTGGCACGCACAGCAGAATCGGGAAGAGATCGCTATCCGCAAGTTCGTGGCCGCCTGAACGCGGCAATTACCGCACCCGCGCCCAGCCTCGCTACAAGCCCTCTGTGGATCATCCCTGGAACCGGATGATCCGGCGGGACATCGCCGAAGCCTTCGAACGCAGAGCGGCACGATGAGGATGAACGGGATCGCGCCATCGCACCGACCTCGGTAACCAGCACGCATCGGCGCACTACCGGGAGGTACTCATCGACCAGCGCCTACGCGGGTCGATGAGCCGGCTAGTATGGCAAGCTGAAGACTATGCGCGTGGACCGGGGTAAGTCAGCAAGGCACTGGATCTTTGAGCCTATCTGAACTGTGTCACTTTGGACTTATCGAGGCAGGAAAAGCCCAAAAACCATGCCTTTTTTGAGTGGTTCAACCGCTCGTTTCGGGCGGAATACGTGAATGTCTCTTGGTTCTTGAGCCTTGCAGACGCACGGTCCAAATGGGAGGCGCGGCGTGCAGACTACAACCACATCCGGCGCCACTACGTCCTGGGCTTGATGACCCCTTTGGAATACCTTCTTGAAAACAGACCAGCCGAATCCAGCCAGTCTCAAATGTAGTGAACTCGTAACTTTGGTACGGATTAGGGCGCAGTGGGGTACATTGTCGGAAGTGCGAAATCCTGAACGGGGGTTGAAGAATGGAGGAGGGCTCTGCGCTGGCGATCACGTTTGATAACCTCCCGCAGCCAGTGCGGGTCGGGCATGATCGCCTCCGCGTAGAAATTGCGCACGTCAACCTGTTTCGGTGTCAGAGAAAGGCGAAGGGAAAGCCATTGCCAAAAGGAGAAGGGAAAGCTCAAGGTGGAATTGACGCCAATCAGGTTGCCGTCACGATCGACAATCGGTCCCCCGCTGTCTCCCGGAACCATTGGAGCGTCGTGATGAACGACCGTGAACACAGGGGACGTTGTGAGCGTGTTGTGCTTGGTGGCGGACAGGATTCGCCCCCCCGCGAAGGTAGGAACAAGGACATTCGAGCTAGCGGTCTTTCGTTGCCACGCTGCGCTTAAGATCCGGTCGTCGAATTGTGGAGGTTTGGTGGCTAGTCCAAACGGTTCCAACGGCCCGGTGTCCGCGTGGATAACGGCTATGTCCGGTTCCATCTCACGTTCGTTTGGTGCCCAAACAATACGGGCGGGTGACTGCCTTACTTGCAGGTCACCATCTTCCTGCGGCGCCATCAAGATCAAGGTTAGGGAGTCCGCATCTCTTATGACATGGCCCGCTGTGAGGAAATAGCCGTCGCTCGCGACGACCGCAGCCACACCTATTGAGCCTCGTCCTACTCCCTTGATCGCCATGGAGACAGATGTAGGACTGATCGCCTCCGCAGACACTGAGGTGAAGTTGCGGAAGATCAGTGGGGTTCGTTGCGGAAGGGTCTTCAGCAACGACTTTTCGTCCACCACCACAGTCTCCCAGCCCGCAAGGCTTTCTGCCTTCTTGGAGGCGAGCGAATCGGCGACCGGCGCGGGAACCTGGAACGAACATCCGGACAAGAAGACAAAAACTATAGCGGCAGCAATTGCGCGCCCTTCTTGACAAAACCATTGCAGTGACGACCGCATCGTGGGTGCGCCCGCGCTGGCCGCATAATTTGCGAGCTGTCGCCGTGCGTCGAGTGCGGTTGAACACGCTGAATTCATGGCCACCGAGTCATCGTGAATACCGTCAATCATCGTTGCGTATTGTGAAAAGCTAGTATGCGAAGTGTGTCGGGATTATGCGGGTTCACTACATATGACGCTGGCCGGATTCAGCTGGCCTGTTTGAGAAAAGGTATTCCATGGGGTCATCAAGTCCAGTGCGTAGTGGGGCCGTACGTGGTTGTAGGAGTGTTGGTATTCGGCCAGTGCGGGGCTAGCGTTCTGTACGGTGAGTTGGCCATCGTAGAGGATCCGGAACTCGGTTCGTGAACTATCCTTGGCGCGTTCTACGACGCCGTTGAGTTGAGGGCTTTTTGGGGGCAGGACGGCCAAGGGGCGGTGGAGCGCTTGGCAGGCGTCCTCAAACTCGGCGGTGCACCGTTGGGCGCAAGTCGGACAAAACTAGGCAAGGCCGATATTAATCTCACTGTCCAAAAAACAAGGCACCTTAGCCAAGCAAGCAAAAATCACCGTGGGGCATTGTAAATGACTGGTTCCCCGTCCACGGTCAAATCGATGAGACCTAACTGCAATAAATAGCCATACTCTGCTAGCAATTGATCACGTGGGCCCTCGATAACGTAAGGTGAGCCTGAACCATCCCAGACCCAGAATTCAATCTCACCTCGTATGTCACATTTCCAATATTCGACACCACCGTTTTCGCCACCCTCGCACCCTCCACTGACCTTACAAGCACCTACGAGAAACGGGAGCAACAACACAAATGCGACTGGAGCGCAATGCCTTAGTTTTTGGGGAATATTCATAGTTACCTCCTCAGGTGTAGAGCATGCTTTGTAACACCATATGAAAGTATATTAAAAGCTTATACAAGTTTTTTGTATTATTTTATATTTCGATCTGTTACTAAAACAGAATCGTGGCTGTCTTGTCCCGGTTGCAGTAAGCCCTGCCGACACTTCCGGCAGGCATGCCTGCCCGGTGTAAGACGGCATCAAATCAAGTAAGATTTTCGAGTATTCTGGTGGAGTCAATTGTCACCGGCGGTAAGCGGCAGAAGCATGACAGACGATGTAAATTTCGAAGCGGCAGGACAGAGAACCGGCCTGTTGGGCTGGTTGCGGCGCAACCGGGGCAAGTCCGCAATCGCGGTAGTGCTCGCCGTGCTGATCGCATGGTTCGCCTGGCCCGGGGACAAAGAATCACCCCAGGCTCCGGCCACCGTGCCGGTCGTACGAGGCGATATAGAGAGCTCCGTTGCCGCGTCAGGGACCCTTCAGGCCGGCAGCTCGGTTGACGTAGGCGCCCGGGTTACGGGGCAATTAAACAGGCTGCACGCGAAGTTGGGCGACATCGTGTCCGAAGGCGATTTGCTGGCGGAAATTGACAGCTTCATACAGAGACAGCGCGTCGCCTCGCAGGAGGCCAACCTGGAAGCGCTGGAGGCCAATACGCCATGGGTGGAAGCCAACCTGCAGTTGGCGCGGGCAGACCTGGCGCGCCAGAAGCGGCTGATGGAGGCCCAGGCCACGACCGAGGTGGAATACGAACGCGCCGTCGTCCAACTGACTCAGTCGGAGGCATCGCTGACCCGGCACTTTCTGCAGATCGAACAGGCCCACGCCTCCCTGGAAGAAGCGCGGCAGCTTTTGAACTACACGCGCATTACCGCGCCTTCAACCGGCACGATCGTAGGTGTGCTGGCGCAGGAAGGTCAAACGCTCAATGCCTTGCAAATTACGCCGATCATATTGCGGATCGGCAATCTCGGCACGATCCGGGTCATAGCCAAGATCCCGGAAGCGGACGTGGCCCGACTGACTGCCGGAATGAAGGCCTACTTCACGACCGTTAGCGGTGGCGGGCGCCGCTGGCAGGCCAGCCTCCTGGAGATATCGCCCATCCCGGAAGCGTCCGGCGGACTGGGCGGGCTGACCTATTTTGACGCGCTGCTGGAGGTGGACAATGCCGACGGCGCGCTGTTGCCTGGAATGGGGGCCAAGGTGTTCTTTCTCCTCGGCTCGGCCCGCAACGTCCTGAAGGTTCCGCTGGGGGCGCTCACTTTCGGACCGGGAGACGGCCCCATGAGCGCGGCCGGACAATTCGCAATGGGCAATGCCCAGGGTTCCGAGGCCTCGGGTAGACGATGGCGCAGGGGAAGCGGCGGCGCGTGGCAATTTGGACGAGGCAACAATTCACCGAGAGGGGACGCATCCGGGCTCACGGGGCGGTTCCGGGGTGGCAACCGAAACGCAGGCGAGCCCGCACGGTCCGCCACAGTGCAGGTAATGGATTCGGAAGGCGTAGTGGAAACCAGGGAGGTGCAAATTGGTTTCAGCAACAACATCGAAGCAGAAGTCGTTTCCGGCCTTGCGGAAGGCGAATGGGTAGTCAGCGGCGCGCGGCAACCGGACAGCCCGGACATGCAGTTCGGGGGCTTTGGACGCCGCATGCGATGGTAAGCGCCGTCTGCGAGGCGCCCCAGGGCAGCCCATTCCGACAGCCAAGCAAAAACCCCTGGTAGCGCGCGTAGGTAAACCGGATATGCCAGAACCAACAACAGAGCCATTGATCCAGTTGCGGAATGTCAGCCGCCGCTATCGCACCGGCGGCGCCGAAGTGGGCGCGCTGGACGGCGTGACGCTGGACATTCACTGCGGCGAGTTCCTTGCCATCATGGGCCCTTCGGGATCCGGCAAGACCACGCTGATGAATATCATCGGCTGCCTGGATCGGCCTACCGGCGGGGAGTACTACTACCAGGGTTGGCCCGCGCATACGGCCCGGCACGGACCAGCGTGCCCGGCTGCGCCGCGAAGTCTTCGGCTTCGTTTTTCAGAACTACAACCTGCTGGGCATGGCAACCGCCCGCGAGAACGTCGAAATCCCTGCGATCTACGCGGGGACCCGCAAGCGCGCCCGCCTGAGGCGGGCCACGGAGTTGCTTTCGGGCCTCGGGCTGGCGCGGCGCCTCGGACATCAGCCGGCGGAACTTTCCGGCGGCGAGCAGCAGCGTGTCGCCATCGCGCGGGCGCTGATGAACGGCGGGCGTGTTGTTCTGGCGGATGAACCAACCGGTTCCCTGGACTCCCGCAGCGGCCAGGAAATCATGGCGCAGCTGGAATCGCTCGCCGAGCGGGGCATACGGTTATCGTGGTGACGCATGACCCCACGGTGGCGGCGCACGCAAGACGCAGGATCGAACTACTGGATGGCCGCTTGATTGCGGATACCGGCACAAAGGCCAGACCTGGCCCCCGGACGCAGGCCGAATCGATCGACATGGCATCGGGTCCGAGAAGCGGCGTGCGGGCGCCGGCGCTGGCGCTGCAGGAAAGTTCGCGCACCGCCTTGCGGGCGCTACGCGGCAACAAGTTCCGCACCGCGCTCACCTTGCTGGGCATCATCATCGGTGTGCTTTCGGTTACCGCCATGCTGGGTGTCGCGGAGGGTGTAAGGCGCTCCATCATGGACAATTTCAGCGATCTCGGTGGGGCGCGCCTTACGGTTTCGCCGTCCAACAGCCAGAATGAGCAGACCGCTTTTCTGACGATTCAGGATGGCGATGCGATCCGCGATCAGGTAGCCAACCTGATTTCGGTCGCGCCGCAAATGACAGGAGGGGGCGGGATAGTTGCGAGAGGAGAGGAAGACTATGCGACCATTATCGGCACTACCAGCCGCGCCATGGCGGAGGGCAGCAGCAAATTGGCGCAAGGCGTGTTCTTTAGCGAGCAGCAGGACGAGGACTATGAACCGGTCGTAGTCCTCGGCGGGAATCTGGCGGGCAGCCTGTTCGCACGAGATGTTGACCCGGTAGGCGAATACGTCCAGATCAACGGAGCGCCGTACCAGGTGATTGGAGTCCTGCAACGTCCACAGGGACAATTTGCGGCCTTCAACTTCTGGGCGCGGGCCGCCTACGTGCCGCTCATGACGGGGGCCGTCCGGTTGTTCAACCGAGAGAATCTAACCTCCCTGGAGATTCTGGTCACGGAAACGGAACATGTCGAGACTGCGCAGGAGGAGATCGCCGCCCTGCTTACGCGGCGCCATGGAACCCCGGACTTCGAGATCCAGAATCAGGCGGAACTCATCGAGACACAAAACAACGTGGGAAACATCCTGAGGCTATTGTTCGGCGCCATCGGCGGCATCTCGCTGATCGTAGCCGGCATCGGAGTAATGAACATCATGCTTGCCACGGTTGCCGAGCGCACCCGGGAGATCGGGGTGCGCATGGCGACCGGAGCGCGGCAGCGGGATATATTGATGCAGTTCGTCTGCGAGGCGGTTGTCGTGTCCGGGCTGGGTGGCCTGGTTGGACTGCTGCTTGCTGTTGGCCTGGGCGCCCTGGTGAGTTCCTTTGACGTGGTGGAAGTAGTGTTTACGGCGCCGATTCTGCTGATCGGCCTTTCCTGCGCCACCCTGACGGGCCTGCTGTTCGGTTTTGCGCCCGCACGGCGAGCGGCCCGCCTGGACCCGGTAGCGGCTCTGGCGGCGCAATAACCCATAATCAACCCATGAAATCCTTGACTCGCATGGAACAACCCGGGGAACGAGGGCTTCCAGCCCTCGGCGAGGGCAAGATGCCCTCGTCCCCAGCGTGTTCCCTGCGCGCCAGCGTAGCGCAAACTGCTGCGAAGATTCGCATCTTCCCTGCAATAGCGGCAGTGGCGCTGACCGCCTGCGGCAGCACTTCCATGCCGGCGCTCGATACGGACGTGCCGCCGGACTGGGGCGAAACGGCGCCCGGCGAGTGGCCCGGCGAACAGTGGTGGGACGCCTTCGGCAGCGACGAGCTGAGCCAGCTCATGGCGCGCGTCCACGAGCGGAACCTGGGATTGCAAAATGCCGAGCGCAGCTTCCGGCAGGCACAACTGGCGCTGATCGATGCAGGCTTCGACCTGTATCCCACGCCGATCGTGGACTTCAACGCCGGCGGCAGCTACAGCGGAACGGAGCCGCCGGGCGGGAACTTTTCCGATCGGGGTTCGGAATCCGCCCAGCTCAGCTTGAGCGTGGGCTACGCGGATATTCTGAGCAAGCCGTACCGCTACGACCTGGCGGAGGCGTCCTACGATTCCGCCGCCGCCCAGCTCGCCGGCGCGCGTTTGAATATCCAGGTCCTGGCCGCGTCCACCTATTTCCGTATTCTGTTCGCGCGCGATCAGATCGAGGTCGCCAAGCGCAACCTGCAAACGGCCGAGTTCATTGAGCGCATCACGCGGGCAAGGGTTGAGGCGGGGGTACTTACGCCCATTGATGCGCTACAACAGCAGATCGCGGTCCAGCGTCAGCGCAGCGCAGTGATGCAGTTGCGCCAGGACGAATACGCGGCCCGCGCGGCACTGGCGCTATTGCTGGCACAACCGGTTCGAGACTTTGACGTCAAGGCCACGACGCTTGCAGACCTTGAGACACCTTCAGTGGCGCCCGGCCTGCCTTCACAACTGCTGCAGCGGCGCCCCGACATCGTGCAGGCGGAACAGAACCTCCGCAGTGCGCGCGCCAATGTGTCAATCGCGCGCAATGCGCTTTTGCCCAGTATTTCACTGACCGCTTCGACCAATACCGCCAGCGACTCGCTTCGGGAACTGACCTCGGGCAACAGCCTGTCGGTTTCCTTGGGGGCCAACCTGCTGCAGAACGTATTCGACTTCGGCCGGCGCGGGCGCGCGAAGGAAAGCGCCCGGCTCCGGATGGAGTCCTCTCTGGCCGGTTACCGCGAGACCGTGATCCGCGCTTTCAACGACATTGAGATCGCGTTGGGCAACATCGAATTGCTGAACTCGCTAAGCCAGGTTGCCCTGGTGGACCTGCACCGGGCCGAGGAGTCCTTGAGGATTGCGGAAGTTCGCTACCGCGAGGGGGTGATCGATTACCAGCGGGTGCTGACCGCGCAGGACTTCCTGTATGCCGCGCGAAACGCCGTCTTGAGCAACAAGCGCGCTTACCTGAACGCCATCTTGGGCCTCTACCAGGCGCTCGGCGGCGGCTGGAACCGCAGCCCCTGATCCTGGGAGGCAGGGCATCCTGCCCTCCTGGGAACGAGGGCTTCCAGCTCCCCGATCAGGGTCGGGGACAGGCTCTCGCGGAGGGCAGGATGCCCTCCCTTGCATGGAACTAACTGGGAACGAGGGCTTCCAGCCCTCGACGAGGGCAAGATGCCCTCGTTCCCAAGCGTGTTCCCTGCGCGTCAGCGCAGCGGCGCCTGCTGCGAAAACTCCCAGGGCCGCTAGACCAGGTCGAGGTCGACATGGCCTCGATCTTCATCGATCCGCGCTACGCGCACGGTAACCGGCGCACCCAGCGTAAAGCCATGCAAAAGCTGCTTGCCGCCTCTTTCGCGATCGCGGCGGCGGCTCTTTTGCGGCGGTAGACGCCGGCGGGGAATCAGGCCGCTTAAGCCCGCTTCGGGCAGCCGCACGAACAGGCCTTTGCCGGTTCCATGGGAGACCACGGCATCAAGCGTGTCGCCCAGGCGGCCGGACAGGTATTGGAGCTTGTATATCTTTACGGCGGAACGCATCGCCCCCTCCGCCTGCCGATCCAGTTCCGAGCAGGAAATGCCGGCCTTGGCCAGTTCGCCGCCACGTAGCGGGGCATTCTCTCCCCTGCCGCCGTCTAAAAGGTGCTTGATCGCGCGATGCGCCAGCAAGTCGGGGTATCGGCGAATCGGCGAGGTGAAATGCGAGTACGACTTGAGAGCGAGGCCGTAATGGCCGATGTTGGCCGGCTGGTAACAGGCCTGCTGCATACATCGCAGCATGCCTACCGCCACCATTTCATACGCCGGATGGCCCACCAGGCGGCGCAGCGCGGCGTTGATTTCATGGGGACTGCGGTTTACGGCATCGGAAAGCGAACCGCCCACGCCGGCAAACAGGTTGCGTAGCTCTTCGATGCCTTCGCCGTCCGGCGGCGCATGCACCCGGTGCAGAGCGGGCATGCGGGCGCGGCTCAGGAATCGTGCCATCGCCACGTTGGCGGCGATCATCAACTCTTCAATGACCCGGTGTGCATCATGGCGCTCGCTCTGCGCCAGCGCCGTAACCCTGCCGTTGGCGCCGAGGCGCACCAGGGTCTCCGGCAGGTCCAACTCCAGGGCTCCACGGCGGCGGCGCGCCACCGCAAGCGAGCGCCAGGCCCCGTAGAGATTCTCCACCGGGCCAAGCAACGGGCCCAGCCTGCGGCGAGCCTTCGCATCACCTTTCTCCACCGCCGCGTGCACACCCGAATAGGTCAGCCGGGCCGCCGAACGCATGATGGCGCGAAAGAAATGCCAGGACTTGAGATTACCGCCGGAGTCAAGGTCCATCTCACAGGCCAGGCACAAGCGGTCCACGTCCGGTTTGAGCGAACACAGTTCGTTGGACAGGACTTCCGGCAGCATCGGGAGCACGCAGCTCGGGAAATACGCGGATACGCCGCGCTGGGCCGCCTCGCGGTCCAGCGGGTCGCCGGGTCGCACATAGTGAGATACGTCGGCAATGGCCACGATAACCCGCCAACCATCGCCTCTTGGCGTTGCATAAACCGCATCGTCGAAATCCTTGGCATTGGCTCCGTCAATCGTCACCAGCGGCAATTCGCGCAGATCCTTGCCTTCTCCGGCCGCCGGCGGACGCGCCGCAATCTCGTTGGCCCGGGCGCGAACCCGGCCAGGCCAGATCTCTCTCAAGCCCGCCTCGGCAATGACTCGTTGCTCAATCGACGTCGGCACAGGCTACGCCACCTCGTGGCGCGAGGACATCCTGTCCTCGTCGAGGGCAAGATGCCCTCGTTCCTGAGGGTGAATGATTGACAGGCAGGGCCGCAAAACGCTAAATTTCCCGGTATTCCAAGCGCCTTGGCGCGCCTGCAGCGATTGTTCGCAACAGGAACGCAAGGCAACATCGTGCCGAGGTGGCGGAATTGGCAGACGCGCTGGCTTCAGGTGCCAGTGGGGGTAACCCCGTGGAGGTTCGAGTCCTCTTCTCGGCACCAATCCGCAACGATTCCGACGGCAGATGAGCAAGACCGAACTTGAAGTGGCGCAGGCCTGCGCCGAGTTGATGTGGGCCAATGACCACGGCTCACGCGAAATGGGCCTGGAACTCGGCGATGTCACGCCGGGTGAGGCCAGCGTGCATCTCATCGTCGAGCCTGAAATGCTGAACGGCCACGGCGTGTGCCATGGCGGGCTGATTTTCGCCCTTGCCGACACGGCCTTCGCATTTGCCTGCAACAGTCTGAACCGGCAGTCGGTGGCGATGCATTGCTCGATTTCATTCATTGAGAAAGTCCAGGTCGGACGCCGCCTCACCGCGCATGCCTCCGAACGCGCCGTTTATGGCCGAAACGGCATCTTCGACGTAGCCGTGGTGGACGATCAAGGCGTCAAGGTGGCCGAGTTCAGAGGCTACAGCCGCACCATAGGGGGGGAGTGGGTAGGCAGCGGCTGACGCTGGGAACGAGGGCGTCCCGCCCTCGTCGAGGGCAGGATGCCCTCGTTCCCAGCGGGGATGTGCTTGTTCCCAGCTAGTCACCATGAGAACCGAAGGGGTGGCGGCGAATGATCGTGTCCTCGCCGGCAGGTCCGGTTGAAACGATGCAGGCGTCAATACCCACCAGAGTTTCCAGCCGCTCGATATAGGCGCGGGCGCGCAGCGGCAGATCTTCCCAGCGGGTCAAGCCGCGGGTTGATTCCGCCCAGCCTTCGAACTGCTCGTAGCAGGGTTCACATTCTGCGTAGCGATTCATGCATTCGGGGAGTTTGTCGATCTCCCGTCCGTCCATCCGGTAACCCGTGCATATGCGGATCGGGTCCACGCCGTCCAGCACATCCAGCTTGGTAATGCACAGGCTGTTGATCGAAGCTCGTTGCGCCGCCGACCGCACCGCAACGGCGTCGAACCATCCGCAACGCCGCGGGCGTCCGGTGGTGGCGCCCCTCTCCGCGCCATCCTGAGCCAGCCTTGCGCCCACGTCATCATGCAATTCGGTCGGAAACGGCCCCTCTCCTACCCGAGTGGTGTAGGCCTTGGCTACGCCGACCACCTCGGTCAACTGCTCAAGGCGCGCGCCGGCGCCGGCCAGCGCCCCGGCCGCCACGGTGCTGGACGAGGTCACATACGGATAAGTGCCGTGGTCGATATCGAGCATTACCCCCTGGGCGCCTTCAAACAGCACTGCCCTGCCCTCGGCATGCAGCCGGCGCAAGCGGTCGGAGACATCCACAACCATGGGGCGCACCTTCTCGGCCATGGCCAACCATTCATCGGCCACCCGGCCCGCATCCACCGCGGCGGCGCCGTAATACTTCTCAAGCATGAAGTTGTGCAAGTCCATTGCCGCCGCGAGCCGCTCCCGGAAGGGTTCCGCGGAGAACAGCTCACCGGCCCGCACGGCCCTGCGCGCCGCCTTGTCTTCATAGGCCGGTCCAATTCCGCGGCCGGTAGTTCCTATGCGCCCGCTCCCTGCATGGCGCTCACGGGCCCGGTCCAGCGCCATGTGCGACGGAAGAATCAGCGGGCAGTTTGGGCTTAGGAAAAGCCTTCCTGCGGGATCTGCCCCATGCTCCGCAATGGACTTAAGCTCCTCGAAGAGCTGGGGAAGATAAAGCGCGACACCGTTGCCGATCAGACATTCCACGCCGGGACTCAGGATGCCGCTGGGCAGCAGGTGAAGGACCAGCGTCTCGCCTTCGTGAATCACCGTGTGTCCGGCGTTGTGACCGCCCTGAAAACGCACCACGGCATCGCAGCGGCCTGCCAGCAGGTCCACTACCTTGCCCTTGCCCTCGTCGCCCCACTGGGCGCCGATCAGGACTATGCCGCGGGCTTTAGCTGCGCTATCAGGCATACGGCTTCAGTGGCGGGCTGGAAGCCCCTTTTTTGCTGGAAAGGGCGCTGGGAGTTTTCGTAGCGGGCGCCGCTGCGCTGACGCGCAGGGAACAATGGAGCGAGGGCATCCTGCCCTCGTCGAGGGCTGGAAGCCCTCGTTCCCAGGGTTGTTGCATGGGCGGGAGGGCATCCTGCCCTCCGAGGGCTGGAAGCCCTCGTTCCCAGGGGGTTCTTGCGTACGCGGCAGGGCCACGGGACAACGGTGGCGGGGCTATTTCTTGTTTTCCGATTCGTTCAAGTACCGAAAGAAATCGCTCTCGGAATCCAGCACCAGAATATCGTCCTCCCCGAAAGAGTTGCGGTACGCATTAATGCTGCGGGAGAAGGAATAGAACTCGGGATCCTTGGTGTAGGCGTTGGCGTAAATCGCCGCGGCGATCGCGTCGCCCTCGCCACGCATGATTTCCGCATCCCGGTAGGCGTCGGCCAGGATCACCACTCGTTGCCGGTCGGCGTCGGCCCGAATCTGCTCGGCTGTTTCGGCTCCCTCGGCGCGCAGTTGCGACGCCACCCGGGCGCGCTCCTGGCGCATGCGCTGGAATACCGACTCGCTTACTTCGTCCCGGAACTCGATTCGCTTGACTCGCACATCAACCACGTGGATCCCGAACTCCAAGGCCGCGCGCCGGGCATTGGTGAGCATCTCGAACATCAGTTCACGGCGCTCCGCCGTTACCACTTCGGGCACCGTGCGCTTGGCAAACTCAGCGCGTATGTCATCCTTGATGATTTCCAGCAGGCGTTGCTGCGCGCGCAGCTCATTGCCCAGCGTGGTGTAGTAGCCGAAAACGTCAACGACCTTCCATTTGACGAAAAAGTCCACCAGCAGGTTTTTCTTCTCGGCCGTAAGAAATGCTTCCTGCGGGTTGTTGATGGTCAGGATCTGTCGGGGAAATTTATCCACGTTGTTGACGAAGGGCAACTTGAAATGCAGCCCCGCCTCGTCATAGGTCTCGACGATTTCTCCAAAGCGGAAGCGCGCGGCGTATTCACGCTCATCCAATACAAAAACGCTGCTGTACAGCACGAAAGCGCCTGCCAGCGCGAGCAGGAATATGCCTCTGGTTTTCATGATCCTGAACCTCCCCTGCGGCGGAGTGTGTCGTCGGATTCCGAGCCCTGCGAGCCCCGGTCCGGCGTTTGAGAGGACGTAGCGCCCGACGCTGTACCACGCTTGATCAGCTGATCCACCGGCAGATACAACAGATTGCCGCTGCCCTCCGCCTCCAGCAGAACCTTGCCGGTATTGCTGTAAAACGCCTCCATGGCCTCAATGTAGAGGCGTTCCCTGGTCACCCCGGGCGCCTTCTGGTATTCCGCCAGCAGTTTTTCAAAGCGCTGCGCCTCACCTTCCGCGTCGGCGACGACCCGGGCCTTGTAGCCCTCTGAATCCTGCAGGCGCCGGGCGGCTTCGCCTCGCGCCCTGGGCACCACGTCATTGGCGAAGGCCTGGGCCTCAAAGGCCAGCCGCTCCTTGTCCTCGCGCGCCTTGATGGCGTCCTGCACCGCTGCCTCGACTTGCTGCGGATAGTTCGCGTCGCGCAAATTGACCTGAGTTACGCCTATGCCGGTCTGGTAGTCGTCCAGAGTTTGCTGAATCAAATCCTCGGTGCGCTGAGCTATATCGCCTCGTCCCTCACCCAGGATGTAATCCATCTTGTTCTTGCCGATAACTTCGCGGATTGCGCTCTCGCTTATGTCGCCCAGGGTTTCTTCGGGAGCGCGCACCTTGAACAGAAAGTCTACCGGATTCAGGCGCTGGTACTGCACGACCAGGTCCACCACCACGATGTTCTCATCAGCAGTCAGCATTCTTGTTTGCTGGCTGAAATTGTTCACTGCCGCGATATTGACTTTCTCGGCGGATTCAATCGGCCAGGGGAGATGCCACCGTAGTCCGGGCCCCTTGGTGGCCGTATAGTCACCGAAGCGCAGCACCACCGCGCGCTCGGCTTCATCCACGCGATACAGGCCGGTCAGGCACCACAAGCCCACCACGATCGCGAGCGCCCATAGAAGCACGCGCCGGAAGGGTCGTTTGCCGCCGCCGCCACCGCCGCCGCCGCCGAATACACCGAGTATTTTCTGTAGCGTATCGCGAACGACATCTTCCAGGTCGGGCTGCTGGCGGCCGCCCCGATTCCAGGAATCGTTGCCGCCGCCCGGTTCGTTCCAAGCCATATTAATTTTCCCGTATTGTGTAGTGCAAAAAACGCTCAGGCCGCGCCGATGTCCTCACGGCTGGCCAGTTTTTCATAAGCTCGGCGGTTTATTTCCAAATCCAATGTCCAACCGCCGCCGGGCAACAAGTGTTCACGGAGTACGCGGCCGCGGCGGTAAAGCAATGCCCTGAGTCTTCCCTGACCTGCGCTTAGCCGAACCGTGCGGCGTAACCGCCCTGCCGGCAATCGCTTTGCAACCCTTGCAAGCAACTCTTCGACGCCGGCGCCGCTGAGCGCCGAAATCCAGACTGCGCCGGAGGCCTTATCGACCGCCTGCAGTCCACCGGAGATTATATCCGCCTTGTTGAATACGCGCATGCTTGGCGTATCGCCTGCCCCGATCTGCTCCAGCACCTGCTCTACCTCCTCGATCCGCTCTATCTGATCGGGCGAGGAACCGTCAATCACGTGCAGAATCAGGTCCGCGGATGCGATCTCCTCAAGCGTGGAATTGAACGCCGCAACCAATTCATGCGGCAAGTCTCGAATGAAGCCTACGGTATCGGAGAGCAGGGCTTCCTGCCCGTGAGGCAGCGACACGCGGCGTATCGTCGGATCAAGGGTATCGAAGGGCCGGTCGTGGACGGTGACGCTGGCGCCTGCCAGGCGGTTGAACAGCGTGGACTTCCCGACATTGGTATATCCGGCCAGCGAAACCAGCATGGCGTCGGAACGGCGGCGGCGGGCTCTTTCCAGGCGGCGGCGCGCCGCTACCCCGGCAAGCTGCGTTTCAAGGCGACGGATTCGCCCGGCGACGAGCCGCCGGTCGGTTTCCAACTGTGTTTCACCGGGACCCCGCATTCCGATACCACCCTTCTGCCGTTCCAAATGGGTCCAGCCGCCCACCAGTCGCGTAGAAAGGTGCCGTAACTGGGCCAGTTCGACCTGCAGTTTTCCCTCGCGGCTTCTCGCCCTCAAGGCAAAGATGTCCAGAATTACGCTGGTGCGGTCCACCACCCGGCACTGCAGCGCGCGCGCCAGGTTGCGCTCCTGCGATGGGCTCAAGGCAAAGTCCACGACCACCAGATCGGGCGCGGTTTGGGTGCAAAGCAGGCCCAATTCCTGCAGTTTTCCGCTGCGTATCAGGGTACGGGGATCCGGCCTGCGCAGCGCGACCTTGAGCGTATGCAAGACTTCGGCGCCGGCTGACTCGACCAGCGACTCGAATTCCTTCTGACGGGCCTTGTCGCCCGCAGGCGCCAGCAGTATGGCGCGCTCGCGGTTAGTCAAGCGCTTCGGCCTGTGGCTCGCGCAAAATGCTCTCCAGGTCTTGCTGGCGGACGGGAACGATGGCGGATATGGCGTGCTTGTACACAATCTGGCTTACGCCATTGTGCAGCAGGATCACGAACATATCAAAACCGCCAATCACGCCCTTGAGCTTGATTCCGTTCACCAGGAACACGTAGACCCGCGCGCGGCTCCGCCGCAGAGCGTTAAGAAATTGGTTTTGCAAGTCTTGTCGGCTGTCCATCAGGCATTCCTTTTCGCGCTCCGAACGCCGGGCGCACAGGCCATGGCCCTCGGCGGGTTGCGGATTGACCCGGGCAAAATGGGCCATTTTCCGTCGAGCGCCAAGCGCGAAAAAAGGCCTTGTTTGTGCTGTTTCGTCCATGCCGTTGAATTGGCCGCCGTTTCCGCTCATTTTCAGCAGGGCCGGCCGGTCGCGGGCCGCCGGCCAATGTCCCAATTGGCTCGGATTGCCTGTTCGAGTTGCGCCGCGCAGTCCGAACCCTCCGCCGCAATGCGGGTGATTCCCTCCTCCGCGCGCAACCAGGTCAGTTGCCGGCGTCCCAACGCCTTGGTGGCCCGGATGCCGCGCACTGTCGCCTCATCGAGAGAATACTCTCCGTTGATATGAGCCAGGAGTTGGCGATAGCCGGCAATCCGCGTGGCAGGCAGTCCGGGATCGAGACCCAGGGCGTTCAGCGCCCGCACCTCGTCCAACCAGCCGCGCTTCAGCATGGCGTAGAACCGCTCCTCAATTCGGCCACGCCAGGCATGCCGTTCTTCCGGGACCAACGCGAACTTGAGGTAGCGATGCGGATTCGCCTCCAGGGCCGGTGCATCCTTCCATAACCGGCTGATCGGCCGCCCGGTCAGCTGCAGGACTTCCAGCGCCCGCTCAATTCGGGCGGCGTCATTGGGCGATATCCGCGCTGCCGCCTCGGGATCAAGCCTTTCCAGTTGCGCATGCAGCGCCGGCCAGCCTTCAGCCGCCGCCCGCATTTGTATCTCGGTGCGCAGCGCGGCATCGGCGCTGGGCATTTCCGCAAAGCCCTGCTCCAGCGCCCGGAAATACAGCATGGCGCCGCCCACAAGCAGGGGAAGCTGTCCCGACTCGCGGGCCAGCGCGATCTCTTCACCGGCATCCCGGGCAAAACGCGCCGCCGAGTAACGCTCATCCGGCGAGCACACGTCTATCAAGGAGTGCGGCGCCACCCGTCGTTCGTCCGATCCGGGCTTGGCGGTGCCGATGTCCAACCCCCGATAGACACTGGCTGAATCCACGCTGATGATCCGCAACGGCAGCCGCGAGGCCAGATCCACCACCAGCCGGGTCTTGCCCACGCAAGTGGGCCCCTTCAAGAACACCGCCTCCAAGCTGACGCCTGCTACCTGCCGCGCAGGAACATGCGATCCAGTTCCGTGATACTGAAAGCCCGCCAGGTCGGGCGTCCATGATTGCACTGGTCGGCGCGCGGGGTCCGTTCCATGTCGCGCAGCAAGGCGTTCATTTCCTCAAGCGTCAGCCGCCGATTGGCGCGCACCGAGGTATGGCAGGCCAAGGTCGCAAGGATATGGTGAACCCGGCCCGTGAGTTCCTCGCCGGTATCCTCGCTTTCGGCCTCCTGCCGCGCCTGAGCACCCGACAGCAAGTCGCGCAGCATGGCTTGCGCGTCGCCGCCCGCCAGCAGCGCGGGTATTTCACGCACCGCCAGGGTGTCCGGTCCCACCTGGTCCACCACGAAACCCAGCTGCTTCCACGCCTCGCGCTGCTGTTTGGCCGTGTCGATTTCCTCGGCGCCCACCCGCAGGCGTATCGGCTCCAGCAGGAGCTGCGATCCAAGTCCCTGCTCACCCAGCTGCGCCTTCATACGCTCGTACACCACCCGTTCATGGGCGGCGTGCGCGTCCACGATGATCAACCCGTCACGGTTCTCGGCCAGGATATACACCCCGCCAAGCTGGGCCAGCGCATAGCCCAAAGGCGGCATATTGCCTGCCGGTAGTTGTGCTTGTGCCTGCGCCTCTCGCACCGGACCAAAGCTCTGCGCCGGGCCCAGGGGCAGCGGTGATGCGCCCAGCAACGAAGCCAGGTCGGCGGCCGTTCCGTGGCCGGCTCCGAGACGATTCCCTTGCACACCGAAACCTCGTGCCGCCGCCACCTGGTCCGCGGTCATTTCCCCTGCGGACGCCGCGCTGGGCCGGGTATCCGCCAGCACAGCCTCCAGCGTGCGCCGGACGACGTCATGAACCCGCCGCCCTTCGCGAAACCGAACTTCGAGCTTGGCCGGATGCGCGTTGACGTCCACCGCCGCCGGATCCATTTCCAGGTACAGCAGCCAGGCGGGATGGCGGCCGTGAAACATCACATCCTCGTAGGCCCGGCGCACCGCGTGCGCAACCGTGCGGTCGAATATCGCCCGTCCGTTCAGGAACAGGTGCTGCATATCACCCTGGCTGCGCGAATATTTCGAGCGAGCCAGCCAGCCCCACAAGTGAATGCCCTCCTGCTGCTGCTCAAAATACAAGGCATGTTCGACGAATTCGGCGCCCAGCAGCCGGGCCAGACGTTCCTCCTGCTCCGCTCGCTCCGAAGCGGCCGGCAGGTCATAGCTCAGCCGCCCGTCTTTTTCGTAGCGCAATCCGGTGGAGTAGCGGCTGAGCGCCAGGCGCAGCACGGCCCGATCAATATGGCGCGCTTCGGTAACCGGTTTGCGCAGGAAGGTGCGGCGAGCCGGAGTGTTGTAGAACAGATCGCGCACCTCCACCGTGGTGCCCCTGGGATGCGCCGCCGGTTGCGGTTCCGAGGAGGCGCCGCCGGAACTGCTTACGGTCCAGGCGCTACGCTCCCCGGCTACCCGCGAGGTCAGGGAGAGCTTCGCAACCGCCGCAATGCTGGGCAGCGCTTCGCCACGAAAACCCAGCGTGGCCACCGTCCGCAAGTCATCCAGGCTGGAGATCTTGCTGGTGGCATGCCGTTTCAGCGCCAGCGCCAGCTCAGCCGCCGAAATCCCTACGCCGTCGTCGCGGACCCGGCACAATCGCGAGCCGCCCTGTTCCACCTGCACCACGATCCGCCGCGCGCCCGCGTCGAGGCTGTTCTCCGTCAGTTCCTTTACCACCGAGGCCGGGCGCTCCACCACTTCGCCCGCGGCGATCTGGTTGACCAGGTGATCCGGAAGCAGTTGAATCGTCATTGCATCGCCGCGAAAACCTTGCGGGTGTTGAGCGGTCGTCCCTCCAGGTAGAAATCGATCGCCGAAGTGAGCAGGCGGCGCGCGGCCCGGCGCGCCTCCCTGCCGGCCCAATCCCGGCGAGCGATTGCCAATAGTTCAGCGCCGGAGAAATTCATCGCCTCTCCAACCCGGGCCCCGACAGGTAAGACCTCGGCGCCATGCTCCATACGGTAGCAGTAGGCCGTTTCCGACGCCAGCGCCCGGCCCTGCGTATCCCGCTGAAGGTTGAGCCCATAACCAAGCGACGCAAGAAGGTCCAATTCGAACTGCCTCAAGACCGTATCCAGGGGCCCGCTCGCAAACAACCCCGCCAGCGTGCCGCAATAGTGACTGAACAACTCCGGGTGCGGGTCCTCCCGGCGGGTCATGCGCAGCAGCAGTTCGTTTACGTACATCGCCGCCAGCACAGCGTCGCCGGCCGGCCGAGCGTAGCCGGTATCCTGCGGCGCGTTCTCGGCGCCGGTCAGGGTGGCGAGTTCACCGCGCCCGGTCCAGGAGAGGTACAAGCGCCGAAACGGTTGCGCCGCCAGCGCCAGGGACGAACGCGGTCGCCTGCCCCCACGCGCTACCAGGCCGATGCGGCCATGGTCGCGCGAGAAAGCCTCCACGATCAGGCTGGTTTCTCCGAACGGGCGGCTGTGGAGCACCCAGGCCTCCGCCAGTTCCACTCGCCGCGGTGTACTCACTGCAAAAAGCGAGGGTTGTTGAACCAGTTCTTGCGCACCCGAACGAAAGTCCGGAGATGAAACGGGCGCTTGAAAGTGCGCTGCAATTCCATCCGCGCCTGGCGGCCGGCGGCCTTCAGCCGCAAACCGCCCTTGCCGATCACGATTCCGCGCTGCGAGGCGCGGTTGACCCGTATCTCCAATTCGGCCACCACCGCCTTGCCTTCCGTCTCCAGGGAGGTAACGACTACATCCAGGTCGTACGGCACCTCGCGGTGGGTGTTCAGCGTGAGTTTCTCGCGCAGCATTTCCGCTATGCGAAAGCTCATGTCGCGGTCGGTCACCGTTTCGGAAGGAAACAGGGGACTGCCCTCCGGCAGGTATTCCGATATGACTTGTTCGAGCCGCTCAAGGTTTTGTCCGCGCAACGCGGATATTGGAACGATCTCGGCAAACTCACCCTTTGTGGCGCATTGCTGCAGAAAGGGAAACAGGTCTTCCCGCCGCTTGAGGCGATCGATCTTGTTGACCACCAGTATGCATTTCAGTCCCGACTTCTCCGCTTCCATTAGCACCCGGTCATCCGCCTTGAACCACCGATTGGCCTCAACCATCATCAACAGCAGGTCGGCGCCGGCCAGCGCACCCACGGCGGCGCGATTCATGCTACGCGACAGCAACCGTGTCCCCGGAGCGTGCAGTCCCGGAGTATCCACCAGCACCAGCTGCGCCCGTTCGGTGCTGCGCACGCCGGTAATCGCGTGCCGCGTGGTTTGCGGCTTGCGGGCCTCAATGCTGACTTTCTCTCTCAGCAGCCGGTTCAAAAGAGTGGACTTGCCGACGTTGGGCCGGCCGAATATTGGCGCCAGTCCGGTGCGGAACTTCACGATGCCTCCCCGATCAAAACCAGTACCGCGGCGGCAGCCTCGATTTCCGATGCCTGTATGGTGCGGCCTTCGCCGGCGGCGCAAAGCGACATGTCGGGGACGCTGCAAACGGAGCGGAAGAACGGCGCCTGTGAGTCATCACCCGCCTTGTCCAGCCGGTAATCGGGCGGCTTGAGGCCGCGCCCCTGCAGGGTCTCCTGGAGCACGCTCTTGGCGTCGCGAGGTTGCTCCTCGACCCATTTGAGGCGCTCGCCGAAGAGTTGCTCGAAACACGCGGCGGCCGGCTTGATCCCGCCGTCCAGCCACACCGCGGCAAACAGGGCCTCCAGCGCGTCCGCCAGCATGGCGTCATGGGCCGCGCCCCCGGGGGCCAGGTCGGCGCCTGTGTAGCTGAGGTGAAAACCGAGGTTCACTTCCCGGGCGACCGCGGCGAGCGTGGCCCGTTGCACCAACCGTTGGCGCAGCTGGGTCAAACCACCTTCCAGGGCGTCCACGTAGTGCCGGTACAGATAGTCCGAACACACCAGTTCCAACACCGCATCGCCGAGAAACTCCAGGCGCCTGTTGTTGTTTTCGCCCTCACTCGGGTGAGTAAGCGCCAGCTTGAGCAATTCCAGGTGGGCAAACTCATGCCCCAGCGTACGGCCGGCCCATTCGGATAGCCGCCGACTTTCGGTCAACGAATCGCGTCGCCGATCCGGCCCCACATAGGCATGTTGCCAATGTCCCAATTGAACCAGATGCGCTCGGCGCGACCTACAAGGCGATCCTCCGGAATAAAGCCCACACCCGGGTAACGGCTATCCCTGCTGTTGTCGCGGTTGTCTCCCATCACGAAATAATGCCCTTGGGGAACGGTATAGATGTCCTCTCGTCCGCGCTGGCCGGGAATGAAATAAACGTCGTGCTTTGCGCGGCCCAGAATCTCTTCGGCCTTGCGGACCGAATATGGGGAATCGGAATCCAAAGGCACAGGATTGCTCATCTGGACCAGCTCCCCATTGATCCGCAGCCTTTTGCCCCGGTAATCGATGACGTCGCCTGGCAAGCCTACCAGCCGCTTGATGAAGTTGGCGGAAGAATCGGAAGGCAGCTTGAAAACCACCACGTCGCCCCGTTTGGGGGAACCGATATCAATGAAGCGGGTATTGGTGACCGGTTCACGCAGGCCATAAGCGAACTTGTTGACGAAGATGAAATCGCCGATCTCAAGGGTGGGCTTCATGGAACCCGAAGGTATCCGGTACGGCTCATAGAGAAACGAACGTGCGCAAAGCACCACCGCGAGCACCGGAAGAAACGCGGCAGCGTATTCGAACACCTTGGACTTCGGCGGCGCTTCACGGCCGTCGGCGGCAAGGCGCTTGTCACGCGGTGTAACCACAAACCGATCAAACAGCCAGAGGACCAGCGCCAGGCCGGTAATTGCAACCAGAATCAGAGAAAAATCCATAAGAGCGCGATTTTAACCGGCTGGCTCAGGGATTTCGCAGCCGAACCTGAAGCCGGCGCCAGCCGGTGCGGCCCAGCATGCCCGGCGTAAGCCAGACCCTTACCTTCGATCCGCGCCCTTGGGCGGTACCCACGGAAAGTAGCGTCAAACCCACGAGTCGGCGGGTGACAAATCCCTGCCGGTAGAGCAGTCTGGCCTTCTCGAGTTCACCCGTATCCCTCACCAGGCGCCATTCGCCACCCGGTGCAAGCCACAAGGCCGCCACTCCCGGCGCAATCCCGCCGCGCCGCGCCGAGCGCCATTCGCGCACTCCGGCCAGCACTATTCCCAACACCAGCGCGACGCCGAGCCAGATCGGCAGATCCGCGACAAGCACGGCGACGCAAGCAAGCAGCAGGCCGATTGCAAGCACCGGCAGCGCCCAGGGCGGGCGGCCCGAGCGAATCTCAATTGTGGCCGCGAATCCGCTCAATTACGCGCGCCTGGTCCGGGTATTCGGGCGGGCTGCGCCCGTTCAGCAGGTCTTCCAGGTCCGGATCGCTGCGTTCGAGCAGAGCCTCAAAGCCGGCCCGCTCAGCAGGATCCGCGTGTTGGTAACGGCTGTTGAGATAACGCTCAAGCAGCAGGTCCAGTTCACGTTTCCCGCGACGGCAACGCCAACGTAGTTTTGCCGTCCGGCTCATGCGCAAGGAACAATGGAGCGAGGGCATCCTGCCCTCGTCGAGGGCAGGATGCCCTCGCTCCCGGCTCGCGAGCAGGGGCTCGGCGACGCGTTGTTCAGGCGCGCCGCTCCAGGAGCCTTTTCTTGGTCTCCGCGATGGCGCGCGCGGGGTTCAGGTCCTTGGGGCAGGCCTCGGCGCAATTCATGATGGTGTGGCATCGATACAGCCGGAAAGGATCTTCGAGCTGATCGAGCCGCTCGCCGGCGGCCTCGTCGCGGCTGTCTTCCAGCCAGCGGTATGCGGCCAGCAAGGCCGCCGGGCCCAGGTAGCGATCCTCGTTCCACCAATAACTGGGGCAACTCGTGGAACAGCAGGCGCACAGGATGCAGGCCGCGGGCGAGTTGATCTTTTCCTGGTCCTCGCGAGACTGCAGACGCTCGCCATCCGGCGGCGGCGGCGTTTTGGTCTTCAGCCACGGTTCCACGGAAGCGTACTGGGCGTAGAAGTGCGTCAGGTCCGGAACCAGGTCCTTTACCACCGGCAAATGCGGTAGCGGATATATGGACACGTGGCCCTTCAGGTCGCCGACTGCCTGGGTGCAGGCCAGGGTGTTGATCCCGTTGATGTTCATGGCGCAGGAGCCGCAGATGCCCTCGCGGCAGGAGCGGCGAAAAGTCAACGTGGAATCGACTTCGTCCTTGATGTTTATCAGCGCATCCAGAACCATCGGAGCGCAGTTGGCCATATCCACTTCGTAGCTGTCCACCCGCGGATTCTCGCCGGAATCCGGGTCGTAGCGGTACACCTTGAAGCGCCGAATCCTGCTTTGGCCGTTGCCGGGGGAGCCTTTCGGCAGGACGTGATTACGGCCGCGCTTTACTCGCGAGTTCTTGGGCAGCAGAAATTGCGCCATTCGGGATTGTCCTGTGTGGTATCAATGTCCGGCGCTGCCGGTTGCGGAAATGTTAGCAAAAACCAGCTGCGATGTGCTTGAATGGTACTGCTACACTCGCCCGCAAAGTTGCGCGCGCGTCATCAGGCCGCGTATTTCTTACTGGAGGACCGCCATGATTCCTGCTTCGAGATTCCTGCATTGTGCTCCCGCAGGGCATGAGAGCGAAGGCAACCTGCCCTCGTCGAGGACGGAGACGCCCTCGCTCCGTTCGTTGTTTTGCGTGCAAACTCCCGTTTTTCTGGCCGCAATAGCCATATCGTCCACTCTCGCGATTAGCGCCTGTCAGCCGGAAGCGGAGGCGCCGGTTGCCCAGGCTGGCGCGAACACCGATGACTACGATGCGATTGCATGGTACCCGGGCAGCGTGGAAGAAGCATTCGAGGAGGCCGAACGCTCCGCGAAACCTCTTTTCCTGTATTGGGGCGCGGTTTGGTGTCCGCCCTGCAATGCCATGAAGAGCACCTTGTTTCTGCAGCCGGAATTCATCGCCAAAACGCGTAACTTCGTGGCTGTGTACCTGGACGGCGATACCGAGCGCGCGCAGGTCTGGGGCGAGAAACACGACGCGGTGGGCTACCCGTCGGTCATCGTCTTCGATGCCGCCGGCCGCGAACTGACCCGGCTGCCCGGCACCCTGACCGCGGAGTCGTTCATGGCGGCGCTCGTCGACGCCCAGTCCGATCTGGCGCCGGTCAGCGAACTGGTGCAGGTGGCGCTGAACGGCGAAAGGACGCTGACCGACCCGGAATTCCGCAGGCTGGCCTATCACTCCTGGTACCAGGACCGCCGAACCCTCCCTCCCGAACAATACCTGGCGCTGTTTAACCGGCTTGCCGACCAGGCGCCCAGCACTGATCTGGCGCTTGCCCGCAGGGTCCAGGCCCTGAGCCTATCGGAGGCGGTGGGCGCCGGCGACGCAGACCCAAGCCGCTATACGGAACTCATGAACGTCCTGGCGGCGGAACAGCCGGACCTCGACAACCTGATGATGTTCTCCGGCAGACTCTCGGACACGTTCGCCTCAATGGCGCCCGCCGAACTGCAGCAGGACGAGCTGCGCGACGCGTTCGCCGAGGCAATCGAAACCGTTCTCGCCAACCCCACGGGTAACAAGACCGCGCCGATTTTTTCCTTAAGCTTGCTGCTTGAACTGGAGCGCCTCGACGACTCCGAAGCTGCTCCCGGCCCGGAATTGCTTGAGCGCATCGTGGCTGCGGCCGAGCAGGCCGATGCCTCCTCTGAAACCCAGCAGGAGCGCCAGGGCGTCATCTACTACACCTACAGAATTTTGCACAACGCGGGCGAGAGCGAGCGGGCGCGTATGTTGCTGGAGAAGGAACTGGGCATTTCCGAGGAGCCCTACTATTTCATGTCACCGCTTGCCACGCTGAGCTATGAGGCCGGCGATATCGACGCCGCGGTGCGCTGGATGGAGCGCTACTATCGCGAAGCGCACGGCCCCGCCACGCGCTTGCAGCACGGCGTGAACTATGCCCGGCGGCTGATGTTATGGACCCCCGAAGACGCCGAGACCATCATCAACGTCTCCGAGGAAGTCTTCGCCGAGATGCGCGGCCAGCCGGACGCCCTGGCCAACCGCAACCTGCGCTCCTTCGGATGGCTGACCGACGCGCTTACCGCATGGCGCGCCGAGCACCATGACGGCCTGTCGCTGGCCGCGCTGGACAGCGGCATCTCCGCCATCTGCGCCGAACACGCAGAAGAGCAATCCGTGGGCGCCTGCACCGCCATGCAGCAACGCCTCGCCGACTCTACCCCGGGTATGTAGCTGCCCCTGGGAACGAGGGCATCTTGCCCTCGTCGAGGGCTGGAAGCCCTCGTTCCCAGCGGGTCGTCCCAGTGCGTTCGCATAGCGAAAATCGAGGCCAATGCCTCCAATCAACTATCGGCAAATAGTGGTTCGCGCCTTGCGAGCGACGACAACGGCACAGCCTCCACCTGATCGGAGAGCGGGAAGCGGCGGCTGCCGGGATACACCACGGCCACCTTGGCTAAACCCACGTCCGCAAGCGCGTTGCGCATTGACGGCGTAATGCGAGGCGCATCGGCGAATTTGCACTCCACACCGCAAAGCGCCCCACCGCACCGCAGAAGTAAATCGATCTCCGCTCCCTGGTGGGTGGCCCAGAAGAACGCTTCATCGTGAGGCTCCACCGATAACACCTGCTCGATGACGAAGCCTTCCCAGGAAGCGCCGACCTTGGGATGCGTCAGCAATTGCCTCTCATCTCGAATCCCGAACAATTGATGAAGCAATCCCGTGTCGCGAATGTAGATCTTCGGCGCCTTCACCTGCCGTTTTCGATTGTTGGCGAACCATGGCTGCAACTGCCGAACCATCATGGCGTCGGTCAGCGTATCCAGATAACGACGCTTGACCAAGGGACCCACCCCCAAGGCACGCGCAGGCTCCGCCGCGTTCCAGGTCTGGCCGTGGTAATGAGCCAGCATCGCCCAGAACCGGCTCATTGCCATTGCCGGCGCTCTGACTCCCCACTGCGGGAAGTCCCTCTCCAGCAGCGCCTGAATAAACTCCTGCCGCCAGGTCACGCTATCCTGCTCAGACTTCGCGAGAAAGGAGGGAGGCAACCCGCCCCGCCGCCAAAGCTCTGCCTGCGCGGGCGCATCACCCTCACCATGGAGGGCCACTTCGCCGAGAGTGAATCCTCCCAGCGGCACCCGCTCCCTACGCCCGGCGAGACTCTCCGATGTTTGCCGCAGGAGATCGCCGGATGCGCGACCGAGCAAGGCGCACGGCCGCGGGACCGTTCATTGGATGTTTGCTGGGCCAAGCGTACGAATCACAAGGGCATCTCCAGCGTATCCGGCGTTAGTCATTCTTCCTTCCAGCTATATCGAACTTTCAGCTTATTCAAGTAATTCAGGGGAAGAAGCCCATCATGCTGCATCCTCCCAACGACAATTCCGGGAGCCACATCTATCTTTCTGGAGAATGCGGTTACCTCGGCAACTCTGTGAGCCAGAAAAGGCAGTGCCGCAGCATCTCCGGGACTAATCAGGAAATCACGAGCGAATACATCAGCTTCTTCTTCGCTCTTCCCGTCCAGTCCGCCCACCAACTCCAGAAACAACATCTTCTTGCCATGTAGCAGGATGTGGGCAGCCTCGTGAAAGAACGCGAACCAAAGGTGATCGTTGGACCTGTAGCGCAGGCTAAGCATGAGAAGCGCTTTACCTTTCGTGAGCCATTTCGTAGCTCCAATTACAGGGCAACCTGCGGGCGCGGGTGCGAATACCACCGCAATTCCAACTCGCGCACAAGCCTCAGTAAGAACTGGAACGAATTTATTTGGATCAGTTTCGTTCGTGAGACTTCTCAGATTGTGGAGTTCAGCCTTGAACATGTTCTTGTCGAATCGGCCACACTCGAGCTCCGTGGCCACTCTCTCGCCGTACCGGAGCCACGCTGCAACTGCAGCGACCTTCTTTTCGTGCTCGAGCGACGACTTGTACGCGGCCAGTGCCAGTGGTTCCGCATACCTTGTGCGCCAGGCATCCGCGGATGCCACGCCGAAAAACGATAGGCACTCAGACACCTGCTTCGCTTTATCAGAGGCCTTCGCAACCCACTTGTACTTGATCATGTGTGCTAGCGGGATCTCACAAAGCCAGTCTTCTTGCGCACGAAGCGACGCTTGCTCGTCTTCACGAGCGATGGACTCGCGAAACCTCGCTTGTCTCGAGAGCCAAAAACGAACCGTGCCTCCGAGGACTCTTTCGAGGCGAAAAGCAGTCTCTTCCGTTATTGGTGCTTTGCCGTTCACGAGGAGGCTAACGTGTTTTGACGTATAGCCAACTCGCTCCGCAAATTCGTTTTGCGGCCAACCACGTTCCTCCAGGAGATCCAGGATAGTATCCCCAGGTGGAGATACCCAGTTCGGCTCAAACTGAACAGCGCCTTCAATCATGGTGATCTCCAATAACTACAATCCGAATTGAAGCGACGTGCTTCCAATCCCTAGCGCCATCATGCGTCGTGGGGACCGGGTTGTCGTTCGCTTCAAATGCGAGCCTATCGCCGCCCGAAAGGCTCACCGCAAATTGACCTGCGCGAGACCCCCTGAGGGGATGAGGCCGACCAGCAGGGATATCTCCTAACCGAGATGCCGCCACAATGTCGGCGAGCCGCGATCGAAGTTTCCTGGCTGAAGCCTGCCCCAACTGCCGTTTGGCCTCTCGCGCGTCTTCACAGATTTTTTGGAGATTCCGGTTTGCGAAGGCAACTTCCATTCCGGATCTCCATCACGTTTTCAATTACCATAATAGTAAAGGGTTCTAATTTAAGAATTTAGAATTATATTTACCAATGTGGTGAATGACAATGGACAAAACACTGGATGCAGGTCCAAGTTGTTCAATGAAAGGGGACCACCTCAGGGACTTATTGGTCGGATATTGGATGCGAGTTTTCACCCCCCCGTTCCGGCGGCGCTGGCCGCGGGGAACACGCTGGGAGCGAGGGCATCCTGCCCTCGTCGAGGGCGAGACGCCCTCGTTCCCAGGGTTGTTGGATGCGAGGCATCCGGCATAGAGGATGGACGGATTTGCACGAGGGCAGGATGCCCTCGCTCCCAGGCTAGGCGTCGGTATCCGGGGGGTCCCATAGCTGTGAGGGCTCGGAAGTTCTCTCGGGCTCCGGGGCGGCGGGATCGCTCAGGCGTTCGATGTCCTTGATGGTGATTGCGGTCATTTTGCCGGTGGCGGAGTCGTTCTGAACTTCGCCGGTGATGACGACATCTTGCAGCATGTTTGCGAGCACTGCGCCCTTTCGTTCCTCATCGACCAGGCAGAGGATCGGCTCTCCGTCATCCGGATGGATCTGACAGCGGGTTTCGTCGCGGGTGAAATCGACCATCAGCAAGCGGCCTTGAATCTTGCGGATGTCTATTTGGGCTGTAGCGAGCCGCTCGCGTATCCGTTCGAGAAGCGAGGGTGTCAACACGGCCAATGCCGGACCATCCAGTCCATTCAAGGAAAACCGGATCGCGTCGATGTCCTGACCGAACAGCACCCCGGCATCCCGCCAGGCTCTGAGCACTCCGGCGTCCATGCCATTTGGCAATTCCTTCCCGGGGTTCTCGCTCTCAAGGTCCTTCAAACCTCCTATTGCGCTTTGCAGAACCTTGAGCCCGAAGTCCATTTCCGGGAATGACGCATTTTCCTGCCGGCGGTCAAGTTCAAGAATCGCCGTCTCCCCTTCACCGGAAAAAGACACCAATTCGAACTCAAGTTCCGACTTGAGATCCTGAGGCGGCTGTCCCGGACGGACGCTCCTGGTCTCGCCACGCAAGACCCGCCCGGTCCGCTGCAGCACTTTGCGCCAACTGCCGAGGAAACTGGAGAGGTGGGCTATCGGCAACCTGCCACGCTCAATGGCTTGACCCCGAAAGCAGATTTCCAGCAGCCTACCGTTCATGCCGATTCTGGCGATCTCGCTCTCGGACAGGAAAACGCCGCCTATGGGGATGGGTTGGATTCTGGCTCAGGTTCTTCAACAGGCGCCTGCTGCGTGTCCGCTTGCTCGCCAGTGCCTGACTGCGCCAAAACCAGGCGCTCACCCCCGGTTTCCGGTATCGGATCGCCAAATTCTGCGGCCGTCGCAATCCAAAGGTTCATCGCTTGCCCGGCTTCCCTGCGAGCGGCTTCTTCCGTAGGACCATGCGCCATGCAACCGGGAAGCTCGGGCACTTCAGCCACGTAAGCGCCGTCGGCGTCACTCCAGCGGACAATGACTTTGTATTTGCTCATCAATTGTCCCTATCCATTTCGTATTCCCGGATAACCTGACGCACCTGCCCAACCTGATAGGGCTTCGCATGAGCGTCGTCGCGTTGCAGATTGATTTTCCGAGCGACGCCGGATTTCCTGAAAACGTGGTGGCTTCCCTCTATGCGCTCGGCAAATCCCAGATTCCTGAGCAAGTTACGCAAGTCGTCAAACCGAATACTAGCATCGGAGCGGCCCTTGAGCACTCGATACAAAATCTTTTGGCGCCGACTCATCCGCGAATACCTTACGGCATTTTACGCTTCAACCGCCAAGCTTGTTCCTCAAGCATATTCGCAGAAAGTTTTCCAATAAAGCATGGCCGTGTTCCGAGGCGATGCTCTCGGGGTGGAATTGAACGCCGAACACGGCGTGCTCGCGGTGGGCCAGGGCCATGATGAGCCCGCCGTCGGTTTCCGCCGTTACCTGCAAGCAGTGCGGCAGCGACTCGCGATCCACTACGAGCGAGTGGTAGCGAGTGGCCTGAAATACCGGGGGCAGCCCCGCAAAAAGGCCCGCGCCACCATGCCGGACTGCGCTGAGCTTGCCGTGCATGATGCGGGGCGCGTTGACGATCCGGCCGCCGAACGCCTGACCGATGGCTTGATGGCCAAGACATACGCCGAGAATCGGAATATTGCCCGCGGCTTTCTCAACCAGTTCCAGGCAGATGCCGGCGCTATCCGGATAGCCGGGGCCCGGCGACAGGACGATCGCCCGAGGTTCAAGCGCCAGCACTTCGTCCGGTTCGATCACATCGTTGCGGAAAACCCGCGATTCTTCACCCAGCTCGCCCAGATAATGAACCAGGTTGTAGGTGAAGCTGTCGTAGTTGTCGATGATGATCAGCATTTCACGAGTCCAGGGCGGCAAAGCGCATGGCTTCCTCGGCCGCCCTGATCAGGGCGTTGGCCTTGTTGCAGCTTTCTTCAAACTCGGCGGGGGGGCTGCTGTCGGCCACGATTCCACTGCCGGCCTGCACGTGCATGGTTCCGTCCTTGACCACGGCCGTTCGCAACGCAATACAGGTGTCCATGCTGCCGTTGGCGGAGATATATCCGATCGCGCCGGCATATACGCCGCGCTTGTCAGGCTCCAGTTCGTCGATGATCTGCATGGCACGCACCTTGGGAGCGCCACTTACGGTGCCGGCCGGAAACGCGCCGCACAGAGCATCCATGGCGTCGTAGCGCTCGTCGATTCGGCCCTGCACGTTGGAAACAATGTGCATGACGTGCGAATAGTGCTCAATCACCATCTGTTCGGTCACCTTGACTGTGCCGATCTTCGCCACCCTTCCGACGTCATTACGCCCCAGGTCCAGCAGCATCAGGTGCTCGGCCAGTTCCTTGGGATCGGCCAGAAGTTCCTTTGCCAGTGCTTCGTCTTCTTTGCGGTTCGCCCCGCGCGGGCGGGTTCCGGCGATCGGCCGCACGGTAACGACCCCGTCCCGCAGCCGCACCAGAATTTCGGGGCTGGATCCCACGATGGCGAAGCCCTCAAGGTTCAGGAAATACATGAACGGCGAAGGGTTCGTTCGGCGCAACGCGCGGTACAGGGCGAAAGGCGGAAGCTCAAACGGCAGGCTGAAGCGTTGTGACAAGACGGCTTGAAAAATGTCGCCGGCGGCTATGTATTCCTTGGCCTTCTCGACCATCGCGCAAAAACCTTCCCGGCTCATATTTGAGGCAGGTTCGGGAAGATTCGGCGGGCGCCGTTTGAGTCCGTGCATATGCGGCTGGCGGGTCTCCAGACGGGATGTGGCCTCGGACAACACATCAATGGCGCCACGGTAGGCGCGCTCGGCGTTTACGCCATCGGCCGGGCGCACGGGTGTCACGAATGTCACGACGTCTCGTACCGAGTCGAATATCGCCATCACGGTGGGGCGTAGGAAAACGCCGTCAGGCAGGCCAAGCGGGTCGGGATTCGGCTGCGGCAGGCGCTCCATCAGGCGCACGGTGTCGTATGCCATATAGCCGACCAATCCGGCTGCCATCGGCGGCAGATGCTCCGGCAATTCGATCCTTGATGCTTCAATCAGTGCGCGAAGGGACTTAAGGGCGCCCTCCGCACAAGGCTTATAGTCCTCGGCCCCTTCCAACGCATTGCGGTTGATCTCGGCCTGCGGGCCACGGCAGCGCCAGATCAGATCGGGCTTCATGCCGATGATCGAATAACGGCCCCGCACCGCACCGCCCTCAACGGACTCGAGCAAGAAACTGTTTGGCACGCCGCCGGCAAGTTTGAGTAATGCCGACACCGGAGTCTCCATATCGGCCACCAGCGTCGTCCACACGACCTGGCCCTGGCCGCCCTGATAGCGGGACGCGAACTCGTCAAAAGCGGGAGAATGTCTCATTGGGAAAACCAGCAGTGGCTAAAGCGAACAAAGCGCCGCCGCAACCTGATTCGTGTCAGCAAACGCGGTGCTCGTGGGTGCCTGTATCGACGACGTCCGTTACGGTTTGGAGGTGGAAAGACCGAAATTCCAGCAGGAGATTGCGTAGATTCTTGACAAAATTGCCTGCTTCGCTTTTTAAGGCGGCGGCAGGCACGGTATCGGATTATAGGTTGCGCCCTTGCCCACGTACACGAACACACCCCGTTGCAGCAGCAAGAGTATGGCCATATAGTATTGGTGTGGCCATACCTAATATCAAATCGACCTATTCATTGGATGTCGAATCCGTGCGTGTGCTGGAGGCCCTGGCTCAACGCTGGAAAGTTTCAAAGTCCGAAGTCTTGCGTCGCGCCATTCGGATTGCTGCAAACGGCGACTACCCCGAAAGGGGCACGACGCTGGAGGCTCTTGATCAATTGCAGTCGTCAGTGCGTGAGCGCAGGATTGATCTTGAGAAATGGGCGCGGGACGTGAAGTCCGAACGCCAGGCCAATGCCCTTCGCGGGCCGGACAAACCCAAGTGATCCATTTGGATACGAGCTTTCTGATACGGGCGCTGGACCTGGGATCGCCTGAGGATCGGAAACTGAGAAGCTGGTTGCAGGAAGGCGAAATATTGGGCATAAGCGCTGTTGCCTGGGCGGAGTTATTGTGCGGTCCGCTCACACCGCCCGAAATGGAATTAGCCGCCGGGATTGTTCAGCAGCGCCATGACTTCACACCAGAGCACGCCCCAATTGCAGCCCGTCTATTCAATGAGTCGGGAAGGCGCCGTGGATCATTGATCGACTGCATGATTGCGGCGGCGGCGCTGGCGGACAGCGCGCTTATTGCCACCGCAAACGAGGCGGATTTCCGCCGCTTTGAGGAATCGGGTCTGCGATTGGCAGACGGGTGATGGGCCTTTCAGCTAAAGCATGAAGTGGAACGGGACATCAGCCTTGCGCAAACGGCGCAGCCTGACGCCGCCAAGGTGAATCAGAACGCGCAATAAACGCGTTTCGGCGCCGCGCGCCGGCTGAACCAACTTCCGGCGAACAGTAGCTCGCCGCTGGCCTGAAATCAATACAACACACCGCTGGCCAGAATCGTCCAGTCTATGGACCTTATGGGGATGGGTCACTTCCGCCGTAAGAGTCGGCGCTTTGCTCTCGATCTTCAACGGGCGCCTGATGAGAGTCCGCCGATTTCTGGATCCCCTGTTGCCCCAGCATTATGCGCTCACCTTGGGTTCCGGTATCGGGCGGCGGAATTCTCTCGCCGTATCAACCCAGAGTTCCATCGCCAAATTGATTTGCCTCCGAGCTTCCTCTTCGGTATCGCCGTGAGCCATGCATCCGGGGAGTTCAGGCACTGTAGCCACGAACACGTTGTCATCGTCACTCCAATTCAGAATGATCTCGTAGTTGTAATTCATTTGTCCTTTGATGCCTCCGGTTTGCGCCTCCGCGCCAGCGAACCAGCCGGCGGCAAGGCGGCTTCCAAAGCACGCTCCCACTGCTAACGCTTCATGCGGCAGGTGCGGTGGTTCAGATTGATGGCGCGGGTCAGGGCTAGTAGACGCGTTGTTTGAGCGCGACGGTTTCTACTTCGTCGGTCATGGTTTCGAGACGCACCGGGCGATAGGCCAGGCGAGCGTCTCCGGCATCGTCCACCCAGGCCATGCTGTGCTTGAGCCAGTTGTCGTCGTCGCGATCGGGAAAGTCCTCACGCGCATGGGCGCCCCGGCTTTCCTCGCGGACGGCGGCCGAGACCAGCGTGGCCATCGCCTGGCTCAGGAGGTTTTCAAGCTCCAGCGACTCGATCAGGTCGGTGTTCCAGATCAGCGATCGATCGGAAATCTTCACATCGCTGAAGCTCTGCAGCGTGTCCTTCAGCTTGGCAACGCCTTCGACTAATACCTCACCGGTACGGAAGACCGCCGCGTGGTCCCGCATGAGCTGTTGCATTTCGACGCGAATCTCGGCGGTGGGGCGTGAACCGTCGGCATGGCGAACCCGATCCAGGTGCGCGATCGCCTGTTCGCCGGCGCCGGCGGGCAGCGGGGCCGGAGAACCCACGCCGCGCAGAGTCTCGGCGCATCGGCGGGCGGCGGCGCGCCCGAATATGACCAGATCCAGCAGCGAATTGGAGCCCAGGCGATTGGCGCCATGCACCGATACGCAGGCCGACTCGCCCACCGCCATCAAACCAGGCGCGATGTTGTCCTTGTCCTTGAGCGCCTCGCCGTGATAGTTGGTGGGAATGCCACCCATGTTGTAGTGAACGGTGGGCACCACGGGAATCGGCTCCTTCGTGACATCAACATTGGCGAATATCCTGGCGGTCTCGGCAATCCCCGGCAACCGCTCGGCGATCACCTCCGGATCGAGGTTCATGATGTTGAGATGCACGTAGTCCTTTCCTGGACCCAGTCCCCGGCCCTCCCGCAACTCGATGGTGATCGCGCGGCTGACCACGTCGCGCGACGCCAGGTCCTTGGCCGATGGAGCGTAGCGCTCCATGAAGCGCTCGCCCTCCGAATTGGTGAGATAGCCGCCCTCGCCGCGCACGCCCTCGCTAATCAGGCAGCCCGCCCCGGGAATACCGGTGGGATGAAATTGCACGAACTCCATGTCCATCAGCGGCAGGCCGGCGCGCAACACCATGCCGTTGCCGTCGCCGGTGCAGGTATGCGCCGAGGTGCAGGTGTAATAGGCGCGGCCGTATCCGCCGGTGGCGAGGATGACGCGGTGAGCATTGAATCGGTGCAGATCACCGGTGGCGAGATCCATGGCCACCACGCCACGGCAAACGCCGTTAACCATGATCAGGTCGATGGCGAAATATTCGACGAAAAACTGCGCCTCGTGGCGTAGCGACTGCTGATAGAGCGTGTGCAGCATGGCGTGGCCGGTACGGTCGGCGGCCGCGCAGGTGCGAACCGCCTGGCCCTCGCCGTAATGAGTGGTCATGCCGCCGAAAGCGCGCTGGTAGATGCGCCCGTCCTCGGTGCGCGAAAACGGCAGGCCGTAGTGCTCCAATTCGATGATCGCCCGCGGCGCCTCCTTGCACATGTACTCGATGGCGTCCTGATCGCCCAGCCAATCCGAGCCCTTCACCGTGTCGTACATGTGCCAGCGCCAGTCGTCCTCGCCCATATTGCCGAGCGCCGCGCTGATGCCGCCCTGGGCGGACACCGTGTGGCTGCGGGTGGGAAATACCTTGGTGATGCAGGCCGTGGCCAGCCCGGCTTCAGCCAGTCCGAAGGTGGCCCGCAAGCCGGCGCCGCCCGCGCCTACGACCACCACGTCGAAAGTGTGATCGATTACGGAATAATCGCCGGTCATTCTGGTGGGCCTTCCTGGTTCAGACCTGGGTAACGATTCGGACAATCGCGAGCAGGCCGGCCAGCGCCAGGCCGATGTGCGCCAGCTTCGAGGCAATCAGACAGGCCAGCCGCAATCCTCCGCCCACGTAGTCCTCAAGGACCACGCGAACGCCGAGCTCGGAGTGATACAACAACGCCAGCAGGAATGCGGTAAGGAGGGTTGCATCGCCCAATCCCTGAAAGCAGAACAGGAGGGACTCGTGGTGCAGGGACGGCAGAAACGCCAGCCGCAACAGGAACCATGGGGCCAGCGGAATAAGCGCCACCGCGCTGATCCGCTGCGCCCACCAGTGCGCGGTGCCGTGGCCGGCGGAGCCGAGGCCGGCAACGCGGCCTAAGGGGGTGCGCAGACTCACAGCAAGCGGCCCTCAAACGGTCCCCACCACCAGTAGGCGGCGGTGGCAGCCAGTGAAAGCAGGAACACAAACCAGCCCGACAAACGGGCCTGTTTCAATCCGAATCCCCTCCCCGTGTCCCAGACCAGGTGCCGGATTCCATTGGCGAAGTGATAGCACAAGCAATAGGTCCAGCCCAACGCGGCCAAGCGGACGATCGGTATGCCGAAAATTCTCTCCCAGCCGTAAAACCATTCCGGCCCCGCCGCCAGCGCGACAAGGCAGGCGACCATCGCCACCGCGCCTATGGATAGCACAAGGCCGGTGAAGCGGTGCAGAATAGAAAGGGCCATTGTGTACTGCCAGCGATACACCGACAGGTAGGGAGACAATGGCCGTTGGGCGGCGGGAGGCATTTACTGAATGTATTGGAGATGAATGTGAGGGTGTGCAATTGTAGCCCGCAGATCGCAAAGTGGGCATGGCTTGATGGGCGCTGAGACTTCGACCGAAAAGGCCGGCGGGCCCGCGTTGCTGCGCCTGGAAGACTTCGCTGCGCTGAAGGTCAGCGGCGAGGATCGGCGCGATTTCCTGCAGGGCCAACTCAGTCAGGATATGGCGGCAATCACTCCTGAACGCGCTTCACAGGCTGCCTGGTGCAACCGCCAGGGACGGGTGCTTTGCCTGATGACGGTGGTGGATTGGGACGGCGCGCTCTTTTTGCTCTTGCCCGCCGAATTGGCCGAGACCTGCGCCACCGGCCTGGGCCGATACATCATGCGGGCCAAAGTGAAGATTGAGCTGTCCGACGAGCCTGTGTTTGGCTGCGTGGGCGTAGAAGAGTTGTTTCCACTGGGAGCGAGGGCTTCCAGCCCTCGTCGAGGGCAGGATGCCCTCGTTCCCAGCGTAGCCTGGACGTGTTCCAGCGGGCCCGGGTATTGCGCCGTGCGGCTGCCGGGAGATGGGCGCCGGGCACTGTTGCTCGGCGATCCGCCCGCCGGAATCACCGCTGCCCCCGAATCCAGCTGGACACCGGAGCGCTGGCGCCTGGCGGATATCGAGGCGGAAATACCGTGGCTGGGGGCGGAGACCTCCGGGCAGTTCCTGGCGCATTCGCTGAACCTCGACCTTTCCGGCGCGGTCAGCTTCAGCAAGGGATGCTATGTAGGGCAGGAGATCATTGCTCGCATGAAATACCGCGGCACGCCCAAACGCCGGATGCGGCGCGTGCGGCTGGCTGCGGACGCCGGCGTGAAGGCCGGCGCAAAGGTGGCGCACCCGGACCTCGGAAAGATCACGGTGATATCGGCAGCCCCAGCTGGCGACTCTATTGAAACCTTGGCCGAAGTGCGGCTTGCGCCTGACCAGACACGCGACAAGGCAACGGAATGAAATCGGTTCAGGATCAAATCAACAACACCGATATGAGCCGCTTTCAGGTGCTCGCGGTAGCCGTATGCCTGGTAATCAACATGCTCGACGGCTACGACGTGCTGGTCATGTCCTTCGCGGCGCCGTTCGTTGCCAGGGAATGGGCGATCAGCCAGACGGTCACCGGCTGGCTGCTGTCGGCCAGCCCGATCGGAATGGCCCTGGGTTCGCTGTTCCTCGGGCCGCTGGCCGACATCTTCGGCCGGCGGCGGATGACGCTATGGTCGCTAACCGCCGTTACCGCGGGAATGCTGGCCTCGGCGATGGCGGCCGACTACCCGCAGCTGATCGCCCTGCGGTTCTTTACCGGACTGGGCATCGGAGCGATGCTGGCCAGCCTCACGGTGGTGGTCGCGGAATATTCCTCCAAGCGGCGCCGCACCCTGGCGCTGAGCATCCTGCAGGCCGGCTTTCCCGCCGGCGCCATGATCTGGGGCATCGTCGCCGCCCCGATTATTCTTGACTTCGGCTGGCGCTGGGCGTTCGTCTTCGGAGGCCTTCTTTCCGGAATGATGATCCCGGTGGCGATGGCCGCCCTGCCCGAGTCCCTTGATTACCTGCTCACCAGCAGGCCCCCGGGCGCGCTCGACAAAGTGAACCGGCTGCTTAGGAGGATGGGGAAGTCAGCCGTTGAGGAACTGGATGCCCGAACGCAGGGGAGGCCGCGCCGCGCCAAACTGAGCAGCCTGTTCGAGCACGGCCGGGCGCGCAACACGCTGCTGATATGGGTGTGCTTCTTCTGCGGACTGCTGGCGTTCTATTTCTTCATGTCGTGGACGCCCAAATTGCTGATCGACGCCGGCCTGTCGCAGCAAGCCGGGTTGTCCGGCGGAATCGTCCTGAATGCGGGAGCGATCGTCGGCGGCATTGCCCTGGGACTGATGGCCTCGAGCATCCGGCTGAACTGGCTGCAATCCAGCTACGCCTTGTTGGGCGGCATATTTCTGATTGCCTTCGGCGCCTGGTCGGGGGAACTGTATGCCGCCCTGGCGCTGGCCTTCCTGGTGGGCCTGTTCGGTACCGGCTGCGTCATCGGCGCCTATGCCGCCGTGCCGCAGCTCTACCCTGCCGAGGTTCGCACTACCGGCACCGGGGTGGCGATTGGGCTGGGACGATGGGGCGGCGTGGCCTCCCCGACGGTAGCCGGGCTGTTGCTGGACGCCAACTGGACCGGCCCGGAGCTGTACCTCCTTTTCTCCGTGCCCCTGTTCATTGCCGGCATCGCCGCGCTCTTCCTACGATTCCGAATCTGACCCGGGGAGCCGCTCCCTTGGGGGCGGTTACCACCCAACCAGGAGTTTTCGTAGCGGGCGCGCTGGGAGGACGCGCAGGGAATCAACGCTGGGAACGAGGGCATCCTGCCCTCGGCGAGGGCTGGAAGCCCTCGTTCCCAGGCTCCCCGTAACGCAAAAGGGCGAATGGGTCAGATGTCGAACTCCACTCCCTGTGCAAGCGGCATTGCGGTCGAATAGTTCACCGTGCTGGTCTGGCGGCGCATATAGCCCTTCCAGGCGTCCGAGCCGGATTCGCGCCCGCCGCCAGTTTCCTTTTCGCCGCCGAAGGCGCCGCCGATTTCCGCGCCCGATGGGCCGATATTGACATTGGCGATGCCGCAATCGGAACCGACCGCGGACAGGAAGGTCTCAGCTTCGCGGATGTCGAGCGTGAAAATGCACGAGGACAGTCCCTGCGGTACGTCGTTATGTATGGCGAGCGCTTCTTCCAGGGACTCGTACTCCAGAACATAGAGAATTGGCGCAAAGGTCTCGGACTTGACCGTGTCTGTCTGGTCGGGCATGTCGACTATTGCGGGACTGACATAGGCGCCGCCCGCGGGGACACCGTCCGTTACCTCCTTGCCCCCGGTAACGACACCGCCTTCGCTGCGCGCCCGCTCGATCGCCCGCATCATGGTCTCGCGCGCACCCGGGTCGATCAGCGGTCCTACCAGTACGCCTTCGTCGCGCGGATCGCCGATCTTCAGTCCCGCATAGGCCTTGGCAACTTGCTCAAGCAGCTGTCCCTTTATCGATTCGTGCACGATCAACCGCCGCAGCGACGTGCAGCGCTGCCCGGCGGTCCCTACAGCGGAGAAAACAATGGCGCGAACCGCCATGCGGAGATCGGCGGATGGAGCGACGATCATCGCGTTATTGCCGCCGAGCTCGAGTATCGGGCGGCCCCAACGCGCCACGACCCTGGGGCCGACCATGGAGCCCATGCGGGTCGAGCCGGTGGCCGAAAGGATGGGCACGTCCCGGGACGACACCAGCGCCGCACCGGTCTCGGCGCCACCTATGGCAAGCTGCACTAGCCCATCAGGAGCGTCATTGCCGAAACGCCTGAGGGCGCGCGCCATGATCTTCATTGTCGCCATCGCGGCGAGCGGCGTCTTCTCGGACGGTTTCCAGATCACCGGGGCGCCGCACACCAGCGCGAGCGCAGCGTTCCATGACCACACGGCAACCGGGAAATTGAACGCGGATATGACCCCGCACGGGCCCATCGGGTGCCAGGTCTCGGCCATCTTGTGACCGGGGCGCTCCGACGCGATAGTCTTGCCGGTAAGCTGGCGCGAAAGACCAACGGCGAAGTCGCAGATATCGATCATTTCCTGCACTTCGCCCAGGCCTTCGGAAACGATCTTGCCGGTCTCAAGCGTGACCAGCGCGCCGAGCGTTTCCTTGGAAGCGCGCAATTCTTCACCCAGCAAGCGCACAAGTTCGCCACGGCTGGGCGCCGGAACCTCGCGCCAGATCATGAAAGCCTCCTGCGACTTTGCGATGATCGCCGCCATTTCGGCGGAGCCTGTTTTCGTCGCGCACGCCACTTTGGCGCCGTCAATAGGTGAGTAGACAGCCAGCGTTCCGCCATTGAGGTCGCTTGCAGTCAAGCCGGCGGCTTCGAGAATCTGTTCGTGAGACATCTGGTTTTCCTCTGTCTTCCGTTGGCGAATTCGTTCCGGGAAATTTACGGCTGACACATCGCCGGCCGGACACGCGTCCGGGCCGCGGATTTATCGCGCGATCGGGGCCACACGCCACTCTAGCTCGAACAAGAGCCAATGAAAAGCGAAGACATGCGGCAGCCGGGCCGACCGGCAGCAGCACGAGAAATCATCAATCTTGATGATTTCTTTTCGGCTCCCTGCTTGATAGTTTGGGGGCATCGTGGGAAAGCATTCCATTCGGCGCGTTGTAGTCATCCTGGCGCTCGTCGGCCTTGGGGCACATTCGTCGATGGCCGACGCCGTTGCGCAACCGTCCATTCCCAGGCTGCAGCAACTGATGGCCGAGGGCGCGCAGTCGAGCGAGCAGCTTATCGCCCAGGCCCTGAACACCATTGATCAGCGGGAAAATTTGAACGCCTTCATTTCCGTGGATCGCCACGGCGCGCTGGCGCAGGCCCGGGAGGCGGACCGGCAACGCGGGCAGGATCAGACTCTCGGTCCCCTGCACGGCATCCCGGTTGCGATCAAGGACAACATTCACGTAGCAGGCATGCCGAACACGGCGGGGACGCCGGCGCTCAAGTCTTTTGTTCCCGTTGAGGACGCGCCGGTCGTAGCTCGCCTCAAGGCGGCCGGCGCCATCGTGCTGGGAAAAACCAATATGCACGAGCTGGCCTTCGGCATCACCAGCAAGAATATGGCGTTCGGCGCAGTGGGAAATGCTTGCGACCCGGACTTTATCGCCGGGGGCAGCAGTGGCGGAACAGCGGTGGCAGTGGCGACCGGGATGGCAGTTGCCGGACTGGGCACCGATACCGGCGGCAGCAGCCGCATCCCCGCCGCTCTCAATGGGATCGTGGGTTTCCGGCCTACCGTGGGACGATATCCGACCGCGGGCCTGACCCTGATCTCCAGTACCCGGGACACGGTCGGGCCCATGGGCCGCAGTGTCGCCGACGTTGCCCTGCTCGACGCGGTACTGGCGGAAGAAAAGCAGACGCTTCCCACGATAGACCTGTCGGGCCTGCGCCTGGGCGTACCGAGAGAATATTTTTTTGAAGGGCTGGAGCCGCTGGTCGCAGGCCGGATTGAAGCGTTGCTGGACGACTTGAGTGCCGCGGGAGTTGTGTTCGTGGAAGAGGACCTCCCGGGCATCGCCTCTTTGAATCAAGCCGTAAGTTTTCCGGTCGTACTGTTCGAAACCGGCTACTTGTTGCGCGAGTACCTGGCCAAATACCTGCCGGCCCAGAACCTGGAGGGCCTGGCGGATGCGATCGCCAGCCCGGACGTCAAGAACATACTCGCGGGCGTCGTCAACGGCGACACGCCGGAATCCACCTACCGGCAGGCGATCGACCATGATCGACCGCGCCTCAAGGCCGCATACTCGGAATATTTCGCAAGGCATCGCGTGTCAGCCATGCTTTTCCCCACTACGCCGCTTACGGCCAGGCGCATCGCCGACACCGGAGAAACCGTCGAACTGAACGGCGTGCAGGTGCCCACCTTCCCCACCTATATCCGCAACACCGATCCCGGCAGCAATGCCGGGATACCCGGTTTATCCATTCCGCTGCCGGTCGCCACGGGCGAAATGCCGGTCGGGGTCGAAATCGACGGACCCCAGGACAGCGACCGTCAGCTGCTGGCCATTGGAGCAGCCATTCAGGGGCTGATTCAGGGGGACAGCCCATAGCGAACCTGCGCACGCACAGGTTTGAGATCAGGAGAGCAATTATGTCTATTCACCGCAATCTGGTTACCGTATTGGCGGTTGCAGGTCTGAATGCGGGCGCAATTCAGGCCCAGGAACTTGAGGAAATCGTCATCACCGCGGAACGGCGGGCGGAAAACCTCCAGGAGGTTCCCAATGCCATTACGGCCTTGAGCAGCCCCACTCTTGAGCGGGCGGACATCCACGATCTGACGGATGTCGCCACCCGCATCCCGGGGCTGACGTTCTCGCCCTTCTCGCCGGGGCAGAACATCGTGGCCCTGCGGGGAGCGTCCTCGAACGACGACGGCGCGGGCACCGACAACTCGGTGGCGGTTTTCGTCGACGACGTTTACCTTGGCCGGGTATCCAATATCAATCCGGAAATGTTCGACCTGGAGCGAGTCGAGGTCCTGCGCGGCCCGCAGGGGACCCTGTACGGCAAGAACACCATCGGCGGCGCCATCAACGTGGTGTCCACCAGGCCGAACAGCGAAGCAATCGAAGGCAAGGTCCGAGTGAACTTCGGCAACTACAAGCGCCGCGACATCGCGGCTTTGATTACCGGGCCCCTGGGCGGTGGCTGGGCCGGCAAGGCGTCTTTCAGTATGCGCAAGCGCGATGGCTGGGTGGACAACGTCTACCTGAACAAGAAACTGAAGGACGACGACGTACTGGCGTTTCGAGGGCAGTTGCTGTACGGCGGCGACGATTTCGAAGCGCTGCTCAGCGCCGATTTCAACCGGCTGGACATCGAGGACATGGCTCGCATTCCGGTGGCGACCGGCGAAGCCGGCGACCCGGCCTTCTGGGCCGCACCGGTTCCCGGCAGCTACGCGGTGCTCTGCATGGGGCGGGGCGCGGACTGTTCGGCGGGACCGATCGACGGCTACGCGAAAAGGGACGCGTGGGGTTTGAGCGCGAAGCTCAACTGGAGTCTTGAGGATGGCGAACTGATTTCGATTACGGCCTATCGGGAGAACGAGGCGGACTGGAACATGGATTCCAGCGGCACCCCGCGGTCCCCTCTGCCGCCACTGTTCAACCAGATCAACGACGACATCTTCGATTTGACCGACCAGTTCACCCAGGAATTCCGTTGGGTATCAAGCATCGGCGACCACATCGACTATGTGGCGGGGCTCTGGTACTTGAGGGAAGAAACCGACCGGACCGAGTGCTTCGACAACGACGTGCTGACCAGCGACTGCACTCCTACCGCGGATAACGGCGCCACCGACTGGTATCGCCAGGTGAACCAAACCACCAGCTACGCGGCCTTCGGCCAGTTCGACTGGTCCCTGGCGAACAGCTGGGAACTTACCGTGGGCGGTCGTTACAGCGCCGACAAGAAGGAGATCGAAAACGACGCCATAGCCGGTGATTTCGTGGTCATCAACCAGACCTTCTCAAACTCCGTAAGCGAGAACTGGAGCGCGTTCACGCCCAAACTATCGCTCGCCTACATGCCGAATGACGACACCACGATATACGCAGCCGTCTCGTGGGGCTTCAAGAGCGGCGGGTTTGCCGCGGCCCCTCAGGGCATCGAATTCACCGAACCCCTGGACCAGGAAGAGGCGCTGAATTATGAGCTGGGCCTCAAGGCAGACCTGGCAAGCAATTTTCGCTTGAATGCGGCCTTGTTCTTCACAGACTACAAGGATCTGCAAATCCAGACCTTCGGTCCTCTCTCGGCCGCGGCGGCGTTCGGAACCTTCCAGACGTTCAATGCCGGTGACGCGCAGATCCAGGGAATCGAATTGGAAGCCACCTGGGTGGTGACGGAACGACTCACGCTGTCGGGTTTCTACGCCTTCCAGGACAGCGAATTCGGGGACACCAACATTCCCGGCACCGCGTTTCCCGACCAGTCCGGGCAGGAATTGATTCGGGCCCCCGAGAACAAGTTCAATATCAACGCCGACTACGGCATGGCGCTGGCCAACGGCTCGGAAATGAGGATCAACCTAAGCTGGCGCTACACCGACGACCAGCGTGGCGAACTGGAGCCCTGGGCGATCCAGCCGGCGTTCGATCTGTTCGACGCCCGGGTCAGTTGGACCGGCAGCAGCGGGGCACTGGAACTGGCGGTCTGGGGCAAGAATCTGGCGAACGAGGAGTACATCGGCCACGTCTACACCATCGCCTCCAGCGTGGTTGCGGTGTTCGGCGACCCGAGAATGTACGGCGCGACGCTCACGTACCGATTCTAGGTGTCCCTGAGTCACCCCCTGGGAACGAGGGCGTCCCAGCCCTCCCTGGGAACGAGGGCGTCCCAGCCCTCCCTGGGAACGAGGGCTTCCAGCCCTCCCTGGGAACGAGGGCTTCCAGCCCTCCCTGGGAACGAGGGCTTCCAGCCCTCGACGAGGGCAAGATGCCCTCGCTCCCAGGGGCTGCGTGCCCTCGCTCCCACCGGCTGGAGTAGAGTAATCGTGTGGATCTGACCCAAAAAGAGTGGCGCAAGCTGCTGTCAGTCATCCGGCATCTGAATGACAGCCTCGACGATCAAGTCATTCGACGGCGCGCCGGGAGGGATTTGCTGGACCTGCTGGAGGCGGACTATTTTGCCTCCTTTGTGTGGGATGAGCATGCCGGTGTTTTTTCCAAACCGGTGTTCCTGAACATGTCGCCGGACAACCTGAAGCTGTACGAACAGTACTACCAGTTCCACGACCCCATTACCTACAAGATGCAGCCTTACCGCCGCGCGGTTTCCGCCAACGAGGTGATGAAGCAGCGCGAATTGATCAAGACCGAGTTCTTCAACGACTTTCTCTCGGTGGACGGGCTGTACTACGGCATCAACATTTATGTTTACGACAACGGAAACCGCAACATCGGTGATTTTCGTGTCTGGCGATCACGCAACCGGGACAACTTCAACCGCCGGGAACTTGAGATTCTGGACATGATCGCCCCGCACTTCAGAAATGCCATGCGCAACATCCTGTTCGCCAAGCACCAGGTCCCGACGCTGGATATGGAGGAGATCCGCAAGAACCTGTCCGACCAGTTCGGTTTGACGCCGCGGGAACTCGACGTGGCTTGCGCGGTGCTGGAAGGCGGCTCGGACAAGAGCATCAGCAGGACACTGCACATCTCCCTGCCCACGCTGCGCAGCCACATTCAACACTTGTTCGACAAGCTCTCGGTGAACAGCAGAACCGAGTTCTGCAGCAAGGTCTTCCTGGGCGCCCAGAGCGGCTAGAGCTTCAGGCTTCCAGGCCGGCGAAGCGGCGGTAGAACTGGCGGCCGGCCCGGGGCAGCGGTCCGTCGGCGTTTTCCAGGTTGCTCTGAATGTACTCAAGGGAGGCGGGAGCGAGATTGCGGTAGGTCCGTTTGACCAGGCGATGGGCCAAAAAGCCGATCCAGCCGGTGGGCAGCACGACATCCGGAAATTCGGGGTCGCGGAGCAGGACTCGCCGATAGTCGTGAATCATCAGCGTCCTCAGCCAGAAGCTCCGCTCAGGGCTTAGGGCTTTGGAGCTCAAATGCCTCGTCAGCGGCCGATAGAATTCGAGGAATTCCTCATACAGCGCCTTGAGTTCATCAAGGTTCCATTTCTTCTGCGACAACTCCTTGAGGGCCGATTGCGATTGCGGGTCTTTCGTTGATGCCTGTAGCACAACAACCCGGCCGGCCAGATCAAGCTCGATGATCGTCTCGTCAAGCGCCTCCCGGTCGGCGGAAGGGCGAGCGTAAACTCCGCTCGCCAGGGGACTGAAGCCCTGCCAGGACAGGCTCTTGAAGAAACGGTCGCGCTTGTGCTCGGGCACCGCCGACGGCAGAACCAGCGTCCAATAGCCGTCCCATTCCTGCTGGCCGGCGGAATAAATGCGCTTGGCGGCACGTTCGTATTGGGCCTGGGCGTCGTCGGTGAAACAGTAGTAGCTTCGCCGCCCCACCTTTTGCGCCTTGAGCCAATCCTGTTTCGCCAAGCGGAATACTGCGGTGCGCACCAGGCGCTCGCCGAAGCCTAACGGCGCCAGCGCGCTGATCAGGCTGCCCAATCCAATCCAGCCGCCGTGCTGAGACACACAGTCGCCGAACACGGTGACCACCATGGAATTACCGCTGATCGAGCGCTCGGCCACGCGCCGGGCAACCGTATCCTGGGTTATACGGGGATCAGCCATGGGTTAGTGGAGGATGCTGGGAGGGAAGACGCTGGGAGGGAGGGCATCCTGCCCTCCGAGGGCGGGACGCCCTCGGCCCCAGATTCGAGGGCAGGATGCCCTCGTTCCCAGGGGGCGGTCATAGCTGGTCGAAGTCCACCACGACCTGTTCGGAGATCGGGTGCGACTGGCAGGTCAGGACCATGCCTTCGGCCACTTCCTGCCTGCTCAGCGCGTGGTTGATGTCCATCTCCACATCGCCCTCAAGCAACCGGGCCTTGCAGGTTGCGCAAACGCCGTCCTTGCAGGAGAAAGGCAAATCGGCGCCGTTTCTCAAGGCCCCGTCCAGGATGCTTTCGCCGTCAGTGGACAGGGCGAACCTTGATGAGCGGCCCGCCACGGTTACGGTGACATCGCTGACCCGGCCAGCATATTGCTGCGCGCGCACAAGGTGTTTTTCGACCACCGCGCGGGCATCTTCCGCGGATGAGGAGAACAGTTCGTAGTGGATATGCGCCTCATCCACGCCCGTGCCGCGCAGGCCGCGCGACACTTCCGAGATCATGGACTGCGGCCCGCACAGGAAGAATTCGTCCACCGCGGCGATATCGATCAGCCGCTTTCTCATGAGCTCGCCGCCCTTGCGGTTGTCCAGGCGGCCGTATAGCACTTCGGCGTCCTGCTGTTCGCGGCTCAGGATATTGATCCAGCTAAAGCGCGTCATGTAGCGGTTCTTGAGGAAGCTCAGTTCATTCCTGAACATGACCGTGGCGGAATTCCGGTTGCCATACAGCAGTGTCACGAAGCTCTGCGGCTCGCGCGCCAGGATTGACTTTACGATCGAAAGCACCGGCGTAATACCGCTGCCGATGCAGATGCACATGTAGTTCCCGGCGTTGTCCCTCGACAGTGGGGTATGGAACCGTCCTTCCGGCGGCCTGACCCGGATCTCGTCGCCGGCGCGCAGCTGTTCATTGGCATAGGTAGAGAACACCCCGCCATCCATCTTCTTGATTCCCACCCTCAGATAGGCGTCATCGATTCCCGAGCAGATCGAATACGAGCGGCTGACCCCTTGGCCATCGATCTCGGCACTCAATGTGAGGTATTGACCCTGAATGAAGCGGAAGGTCTTACGCAGTTCTTCCGGAAGGTCGAAGACTACACACACGGCGCTGTCGGTCTCCGGGCGCACCTCGGCCACGCGCAAGGGATAGAAACGGGCCTCGCTCACTGCCGGCCCCGCTTACCAGTCGAGGCCGGGATAAGCGCGCTGCATGAACTGCATTTCCGCCAGCAGGCGTCCGTGAAACTCCGTATGCACGCCCTCGCGACCGCCACTAATCGTCCATTCCCCGGCCGGGGGCGTAAGGGTGGCCTCGGTCAGCAATCCGCTCATCTCAGCCTCCCAATCGCCCCGAAGCGCGCTTCGATCCACCGTTATTCCGCTTGCCAGCAACGCCTTCTCATCGTCGCTCATCCGGAACATTTCCGCGGTGTAGCCCCACAAGGCGTCGAATGCCTGCTGGATCTTCGCGTGGCTCTCCTCGCTACCGTCTCCCAGGCGGAGAACCCATTCGCGGCTGCGCGCAAGGTGATAGCGGCTTTCCTTGACCGCCTTGGAGGCAATCGCGGCAATCCTGAGGTCGGAGGACTTCGCCAGCCTTTCCAGATAGGGCCGGGTGAAGCTGTCGAACAGGACTTGCCGGGCCATGGTGCAGGCGAAATCACCCACCGGAAGTTCACAGATCAGCAGGTTTCGATACTCGCGGCTGTCGCGCAGAAAGGCGATTTCGTCGGCACTGCGTTGACCGCCCTCCAGCTCGGCGGCATAGCGGTAGAACAGGTCCGCCCGGCCAATGTAATCCAGGGCGACGTTGGCAATCGCCAGGTCCTCTTCGAGAAACGGCGCGTTCCCGCACCACTCCGACAGCCGCTGGCCGAGCACCATCGCATCATCCCCAAGTCCCACGACAAAATTGATCAGCGCCTTGGGAGGGGGAACATTGGAGCGAGGGCATCCTGCCCTCGTCGAGGGCAGGATGCCCTCGTTCCCAGGGATGCCCTCGCTTCCGGGGTTTACCTGCCGATGGATCACAGGTTCTTGACGGCCGAAGGAAGCCGGTAATGGGTGGCGTGGCGGTACGGCTTGTCGTCGGAAGGATCAAAGAAACTGGCCGCGTCTTCCTCCTGCGAGGCGACGATGTCGCTGGATTTGACCACCCAGATGCTTACCCCTTCGCTGCGCCGGGTGTAGCAGTCGCGCGCGTACTTCAGCGCCTGGGCGCCGTCTTCGGCGTGCAGGCTGCCGACGTGCTTGTGGTCCAGCCCCCGCTTGGAACGCACAAAGACTTCGTAGAGCGGCAGTTTCATGTGTTTTCCTCCGTCCGGTTGTTTTTCTTTACGAGGGCAGGATGCCCTCGGTCCCAGGCGTCGTCATACGGCCATCTTTCCAGTGTTTCTTTACGAGGGCAGGATGCGCGCCTTGCGTGCGCAGGATGCCCTCGGTCCCAGGATGCCCTCGGTCCCAGGTCATGCGACCCGCGCCTTGCGTGCGCGCCGCTTCTCTTCGTAAGCGTGCATTGCCTCGCCCACCCACTTGCCTTCCTCGTGCGCCTTCCTGTGCCGTTCAAGGCGCTGCCGATTGCACATCCCGTTACCCTTGATGACCGCCCAGAACTCGTCCCAGTCGATTTCACCGAAGTCGTAGTGGCCGCGCTCCTCGTTCCACTTCAGTTGCGGGTCCGGGATCTCAAGCCCCAGGAACTCCGCCTGCGGCACGGTCTGATCGACGAAGTTCCGGCGCAGTTCGTCATTGCTCTTGCGCTTGATCTTCCACTGCATCGACCTGGCGCTGTGCACCGATTCCGAGTCGTGCGGACCAAACATCATCAGCGTGGGCCACCACCAGCGGTTGAGCGCGTCCTGGGCCATGGCCTTCTGCTCTTCGCTGCCGGCCGTCAGCGTCATCAGGATTTCAAAGCCCTGGCGCTGGTGAAAGCTCTCTTCCTTGCAGATACGGATCATCGCCCGCGAATACGGTCCGTACGAAGTGCGCTGCAGCGAAATCTGGTTGACGATGGCCGCACCGTCCACCAGCCAGCCGATCATTCCGATGTCCGCCCAGGTGAGTGTGGGATAGTTGAAGATCGAAGCGTACTTGGCGCGGCCTTCGTGCAGGGCCTCGATCATTTCCTCGCGGGTCGCCCCGAGGGTTTCGGCTGAGCTGTACAGATATAGCCCGTGACCGCCCTCGTCCTGGACCTTGGCCAGCAGGATCATCTTGCGCTTGAGCGTGGGCGCCCGGGTTATCCAGTTGCCCTCCGGCTGCATGCCGATGATTTCCGAATGCGCGTGCTGGGAGATCTGGCGGATCAGGTTGTTGCGGTAGGCCTCCGGCATCCAGTCCTTGGGCTCAATCTTGCGCTCGTCGTCAACTCGGCGCTGGAACGCCGCCTCCAGCTCCGCAGCATTCAACCGGTATTCCGTCATGCCTCTTTCCTGGCCACCAGCGTGAGCACGTCGTACAGCGCCACCACCTGGTCCTTTTGGTTGATGATTTCGACATCCCATACCACCACGCCGGTTGCCCGATCTTCGTTGGGGCGTTTCTCCTTGCTGATCTTCTTCTTGACGGTAACCCGCGCCTGAATGGTGTCACCGATCCCCACCGGCTCAATGAATCGCAGGTTCTCCAAACCGTAATTGGCCAATACCGGACCGGGCGAAGGGTCCACGAACAGGCCCGCGGCAGCCGAAATAATGAAGTAACCGTGAGCCACCCGCTTGCCGAACAGCGAGTCCTTTGCCGCCAGTTCGTCGAAATGCGCGTAGAAATGATCGCCCGAAACGCATCCGAACAGAACGATGTCGGCCTCGGTGACGGTTCTTCGATGGGTTGTGAGTCTCTCGCCTACACGCAAGTCCTCGAAGTGCTTTCTGAACGGGTGCACTTGCGTTTCCAGCGTGCGGGCGCCTGATTGGTACTCTCGGGTTATCGCCATCAGCGTTGTGGGCGAGCCCTGAATCGAGGTGCGCTGCATATAGTGCTTGATGGCGCGGGCGCCGCCCAGTTCCTCGCCGCCGCCGGCGCGTCCCGGGCCCCCGTGCACCAGCATCGGCAGCGGTGAGCCGTGACCGGTGGACTCTGCGGCGCAGTCGCGGTTCAGCACCAGCATCCGGCCGTGCCAGGCCGCGGTCCCGAGGATGATCTGAGCCGCTTCACTATCGTCATGGCTTACCAGCGAACCCACCAGGCTCCCCCGACCAAGTCCGGCCAGATGGATTGCCTCGTCGGACCCCTTGTAAGGCATGAGGGTGGCCACCGGCCCGAAGGCCTCCACGCAATGCGGTGCTTCGGTTTCCAGTGGATCATCGCAATACAGCAGGGTTGGCGGATAGAAGGCGTCGCGCACCGCGCGCTCGCCGACCAGCTCGAAATCGTCGTCCCCGCCCATAAGCAGCTCCGAATTCTCGGCCAGCGCCATCACGTTGCCGTGCACTTCGGCTTTCTGCGCCGCGCCAAGCAGCGGGCCCATGCGCACGCCGTCCGCCGCCGGGTCGCCGACCGTCACTTTGGCAAGCCGCGCACGGAGGGCGGCGGCCACCGGCTCGACCCGCGCGGCAGGAACCAGGATGCGCCGGATGGCAGTGCACTTCTGACCGGCCTTGGAGGTCATCTCGCGTGCGACTTCCTTGACGAAGAGGTCGAATTCCGGGTCGCCGGGGGCCACCGATTTACCCAGGATGCAACAATTCAGTGAGTCCGCTTCCTGGTTGAACGGAATGCTCTTCTCAATGATGTTGGGGTGCGTCTTGAGCATCTGACCGGTGGCGGCTGAACCGGTAAACGTCACCACGTCCTGCTCGGTCAGGTGATCGAGCAGATCGCCGGTGCTACCGCAGATCAACTGCAGCGACCCCTCCGGCAGAATCCCAGAGGCGATGATTTCCCGCACCATCGCCTCAGTCAGATAGGCCGAACCGGTGGCCGGCTTCACCACCGCGGGCACGCCCGCAATCAAGCTGGGGGCGATCTTCTCCAGCATGCCCCAGCAGGGAAAGTTGAAGGCGTTGATATGCACCGAAACTCCGCGTCGGGGCGTGAGAATGTGGCGGGCCGAAAAAGTGTTGTTGGCTGAAAGCCGCTCGGGACCACCCTCGACGACAAACGGCTCATTGGGAAATTCGCGTCGCGCGATGCTGGAAAAGCTGAACAGCGTGGCGATGCCGCCCTCGATATCCACCCAACTGTCCGCCTTGGTCGCTCCGGTACAGGCGGATATCCGGTAGAAATCTCCCTTGCGGGACAGCAGGTGTTTGGCCAACGCCTTCAGGGCCAGCGCCCGCTCGTGAATGGTCAATGCGCGCAGCGCGGGACCGCCCGAAGAACGTCCGTATTCCAGCACCCGCTCGAAGTCCACTCCTGAACTGCACGTAGTTGCGATACACTCTCCCGTAACAGAATGTAATATCTGTGTCCCTTCTTTTTCCCCTGGGACCCAGGATCCATATACATAACTACTTGTTTTCAAATTCTTTATTACATTTCTATCCGGCGCCATTTCCTTCCTCCGACATTTTTGGTAGTTTATAACTCACTTTATATATTTTCAAGTTAATTATTGTGTTATATTTCTCCAGCCCGCTCGGATGAAATAGCTAGACCATGTCGGATTCAGGAATCGCGTACGAGGCGATCGAGAACGCCAGCATCGATGAGATTCGGAGCTTGCAGACACAACGCCTCAAGAGCACCTTGCGGCGCGTCTATCGGAATTCTCCCGTTTACAAGCAAAAATTCGACGATCATGGCGTGCGGCCGGACGACCTGCAGTGCCTCGGGGATTTGAGTAAATTCCCGTTCACCACCAAGGCGGACCTCCGCAACAACTACCCCTTCGGACTGTGCTGCATCCCCATGGAGCGGGTGGTGCGGATTCACGCTTCCAGCGGCACAACCGGCCGACCCACCGTGGTGTGTTATTCACGCGCAGACATTGAAGTGTGGGCGCAAGTTTGCGCGCGCTCCATATACGCGGCCGGCGGGCGGCCCGGCGACAAGGTGCAGGTTTCGTACGGCTACGGCCTGTTTACCGGCGGGCTCGGCGCCCACTACGGCGCCGAGCACTTGGGCTGCACCGTCATTCCAATGTCCGGCGGTCAAACCGAGAAGCAGGCGCAGCTCATTCATGATTTCGATCCCGAAATCATCATGGTTACTCCCTCCTACCTGCTCAACATCTGCGATGAACTCACGCATCAGGGCGTCGATCCGGAAAACCTGGCGCTGCGAGTGGGAATATTGGGGGCCGAGCCATGGACCGAATCGATGCGCGAGGAGCTGGAAACGCGCATGGGCATGGATGCCGTGGACATTTACGGTCTTTCCGAAGTGATGGGCCCGGGCGTGGCGCAGGAGTGCGTGGAGGGCAAGGACGGCTCGACCATTTGGGAAGATCACTTCTTCCCGGAGATCATCGACCCCGAGACCGGCGCCGTCTTGCCCGATGGCGAGGAAGGCGAACTGGTATTCACCACCCTTACCAAGGAGGCCATGCCAGTCATTCGCTACCGCACGCGGGACCTTACCCTCCTGCTGCCGGGCACATCCCGGAGCATGCGGCGCATGACCCGGATTACCGGGCGCAGCGATGACATGCTGATCATTCGCGGAGTGAACGTGTTCCCCACCGCAATCGAAGAACAGGTCTTGAGCGTTGAAGGCCTATCGCCGCACTACCTCATCGAAGTGGACAAGAGCGGTTACCTCGACGTGGTCACGGTGTCGGTGGAGCGGCGCCCCGACGCGCCGCAAGACGCTGCGGCCCTGGGAAGCGAGTTGCGCCACAACATCAAGGCCATGCTGGGCATTTCGACTTCCGTGCAAATCAGGAACCCTGGCGAACTGCCGCGTTCCCAGGGCAAGGCAATACGGGTTATCGATCGTAGGGGTTAGACTGGGAAACGCTCCGAGCCGGTACGGAGCAGCCGGCTGGGGCTTAGAAATTGTGCAACCCCCGGGCTTGGCAAAAAATGGCGAACTTGATTTCCAGCGGTTACCGAAAGAAGACTTCAGCGTTACGCGAGCGGGATCGCCTGGACTTTTGGCGCGACATCATCTGCGATGAGTTCGTGCAACTCGACTGCCAAAAAGTACAGAAGGGCGATTTCCGCGGTGAGCTGCACGGCGGCATAGGCATTTCCGATCTGCACTTCTCCGAGGTCATTGCGGATCCGCAATACGTCGTGCGCTCCCGGCGCCAGATCGCCAAGTCAACGGAAGCGGATTTCCTGATCAGTTTCCAGATAGAGCAACGTGGCCTGATCCGCCAGAGTGGCCGCGAGGCCCTGCTCACACCCGGCAGCTTTGCGTTGTACGACAGCACTCAGCCGTACTCGCTCACCTTCAAGGAGCGCTTTCATCAATTCGTACTGCAGATGCCCAAGGACGTGTTATCCCGGCATCTGATCAATCCGGAGCGATACACGGCGATTCCAATTTCCGGGCGTTCAGGGTTGGGCGCGGTGTTGAGCAACTTCATTTTCTCTCTGGCCAGGGAACTGCGAAACGTCCGCCAGGCGCCGGAGGAATTGTCCGAGAACCTGGTGGAAATGATCGCGATGGCGTTCAGTTCTTCCATGATGCTGGAGCAGGTCGGAACCCATTCCATCGTTCGCAAGTCCTTACACACGCGCATACGCCACTACATCGACCACAACTTTTGCGACCCCCTGTTGTCCAATAGCCAGATCGCGCACGCGGTGGGCATTTCCGTTCGCTATTTGTACAAGCTGTTCGAGAATGAAGCGGAAACCATTCACGCCCTGATTCTCCGCAAGCGCCTCGAAAAAGCCCGTGAGCTGTTGCGCGATCGATCCCGCCTACGCCGGCAGATCGCACAGCATCCGCATTTCTCGCGGTCCTTCAAGAAGCACTTCGGACTGAATCCCAGCGACGCCCGCTAAGGGGTGGCGCAACCCGCGCTGCTGCGGCGATCCGCGCCGGCTTGCGCACCGCCAGTGCCTGAAAGTGCAAGGTATTGTGCGCTTGGCTGCATGGACGCCGTCGCCTGCCCTGTCTTAGTGTTTTTCCAGACCAATAGAGGCGGTCGATGGGTTCGACCGCAAGGAGACGGGAATGAGTCATTGCAGTATGCGGCTGAAGTCAATGGTGCTTGCGTCGGCCGGGGTAGTGCTCCTTGGCTCCGGGCAGGCTTTTGCCCAGAACGCAGCGCTGGAAGAAATCGTGGTCACGGCGCAAAAGCGCGAAGAGAGTCTTCAGGACACGCCGGTGGCCGTGTCCGCCTTTACCGCCGACGCGATCGAGACCAAGAGAATCGACGACATTTCCGAGGTGGCGTCGTTCACCCCCAACCTGGTGTTTGACACGACCTCGCCGGTCAGCGGCCTGTCCTCGGGCGCCGTGGTTTTTATCCGCGGAATCGGCAACACCGATTTCAGCCTCACTACCGATCCCGGAGTCGGCACTTACGTGGACGGCGTCTACATGTCGCGCTCAGCGGGCGGCGTACTGGATGTTCTGGATGTTGAACGCATCGAGGTTTTGCGAGGCCCCCAAGGAACGCTGTTCGGCCGCAACACGATGGGCGGCGCCATCAGCGTTACTTCGCACAAGCCCGCCGATGAGTTCCAGGGAAAAGCGGAACTCACGGCGGGCGACTTCAGCCGGCTGGACGTGCGCGCGTCCGTCGACGTGCCGTTTTCGGAAGCTCTTCGAGCCACGTTCGCGGTGTCGGAAAAGAATCGCGACGGATTTGTCGATCGTGTGCTGGTGGGCGACAAGCTGGGCGACGAAAACAAGTTCGCCTTGCGGGCTTCGGCAGTATTCGAACCCAGAGAGAACCTGGATTTTCAGTTCAGCTACGACTACACCAAAATTGACGAACAAAGCGCAGGTTCGACACTGGCAGGCTTTACCGCCGGCGCAGGCACCGTAGGCTACGGCCTGGCCACGTATGGAGACATACCCGCGGGCCTCGCCGATTTGAGCCAATACATTACCGACGGGGCGGACGACATCAGCTACGCGACCGGTGCGACCGGGACGGAACTGGACATCAACGGCCTGTCCCTGCATGGCGCCTATCGAGGATCCAGTTTCGACCTCAAGTACACGGTTGCGCAGCGCAAGACCGAGGGTGGTTTCTATCGCGACCCCGACAACTCGCCGCACGCGATTACCGAGACGTTGAACCCCGACTACGAGCACCGCCAGACCAGCCACGAGCTGCAACTTACCGGTGCGGGGTTTGACCAGCGGCTGAAATACGTGGCGGGCCTGTATTACTTCCAGGAGGACGGAACCGACAACGTGTTCGTGCCCGTGTTCCTGCCATCGCCCGACCTGGCCGTGGGCTTCCCGGCGGCGATCACGAACCGTGCCGCCGTTGACAACAACAGCAAGGCAGCCTACTTCCAGGCAACCTGGGCACTCTCCGCAATCCTTTCCGCAACCGCGGGAGTTCGCCAGACCAAAGACGTAAAGGACTTCGTCTACACCCAGTACATCGGCGCCGACATCCATGGCAATCCCCTGCCTTTCTTCCCGGGCGCGGTCAACAAAGACGGCGTGTTCACGCCCGGTCTCCTTCCCCTGGTGGGTAACGGCAGCGGCGCCGCTTCGGATTCGTTCTCGGAGACCACCTTCAAGTTAGGCGTGGACGCCAGCCTCGCGGACAACACCCTGCTCTACTACAGCTTTTCCCAGGGTTTCAAGAGCGGCGGCTTTGTGCTGCGCTACGTTGAATCCGTGCCCGACATCCGAACCTTCCAACCGGAACTGGTCGACTCCCATGAGATCGGCTTCAAGTGGCAGGGTTTCGATGATCGCGTTCGGCTCAACGCCGCCGCCTTCTATTCCGACTATGAAGAGGTGCAGGTGACTTTCTTCGACAGCCTGGGCGGGCCGGTCACGGCCAATGCAGGCACCGTCGAAATCAAGGGTCTGGAGGTGGAACTGACCGCTTTGGTAAGCGACCGCCTGCTGCTGGACGTGGGTTATGGCTACGCCGACGCCGGCTACACCACAATCAACCCCATTTCCGGCCTGTCCCTGACCCTCGACGAATCCGCCAGGCTGGTCAACACACCGCAAAACACCTTCAACATCGGCCTCGAATACAGCCTGCCTATTGGCGCCAGGGAATTGGCCGCGCGCGTGGACTATTCCTATAAGGACGATGTCTTCAACGACTCCCAGAATTCTCCCTTTCTGTTCCAGGAAGCTTATGACACCTTGAACGCATCGATTCGATTGTCGATCGGAGAATCATTTGACGTGGTGGTGTTCGTAGACAACCTCACCGATGAACGCTTTATCGAGAGCGGCGACTCCAACTTCGGCCTGGGCTTCCATGAAGCCAATTACAACCGGCCAAGAGAATACGGCGTCACCATCCGGTATCGCTTCTAATTCTGGAGACTATGCAATGAGCGTAAGATTCAAGGCGGCCGTGGTTCAGGCGGCGCCGGTATTCATGGACCTGGATGGCTGCGTGGAAAAGGCCGTCGGATTGATCGAGGAGGCAGCGCGCAACGGCGCCCGGCTGATCGCATTTTCCGAGTGCTGGTTCCCCGGCTATCCCTGGTGGATCTGGCTCTCGGCCACCGCCTACAACGTCCAGTACTTTCAGCAATACCATGAAAACAGCCTGGCAGTGGGAAGCGACGCCTTCAACCGGCTGAGCAAGGCCGCCAAGGACAATGAGATCTATGTTTCCACCGGCGCCAGCGAAAGGGACTACGGCTCCTTGTATATCGCGCAGTTCCTGTTCGACGACCAGGGCGAACTGCTGCATGCGCGCCGGAAACTCAAGCCCACGCACATGGAAAGAACCGTGTTCGGCGAAGGCAACGGCAGCGATTTCCAGGTGCTGGACACGGATTTGGGCCGGATCGGCCAGTTGTGCTGCTGGGAGCACATGCAACCACTCACCAAGTACGCCATGTACAGCATGCACGAACAGGTCCACGTGGCCGCCTGGCCATCGTTCAGTTGCTATCCCCAGGCCTACTCACTGGGGCCTGAGGCCAATGGAGCGATATCTCAAGTCTACGCCCTGGAAGGACAATGTTTCGTTCTGGCGCCGTGCGGAGTATTCTCCCAGGAAATGTACGATCGGATGGTGAACAGCGAGGAGCAGGCGGCGCTGATCAACGTGGGCGGCGGCTTTGCCCGGATCTACGCACCCGACGGCAGCCCGATGTGCGAACCCCTGCCGGAAACCGAAGAGGGCCTGCTGTTCGCGGATATCGACTTGGGCGCCATCGCCGTAGCCAAGTCCTTCGCCGACCCCGTCGGCCACTATTCCCGTCCGGACGTGACCCGCCTGCTGCTGAATCGCAGCGCGCAGCCGAGGGTGGAGAACTTTGTAGCGGAGGCCATGGAAGAAGTCATCGCGGGGAGCGAAGGCGAGAGTCCAAGTGAATCCCCCGTGGCGCCTTGATGCGCAGACGACGAAGGAGCAAGCAATCTATGCCCAGCCACAACATGCCACCCAATTGGGAGCCGCCGGCGCCGGCCTGGCAGTCTTACTGGCAGGAAAAAGCGGACCCGCTGGTCGCAGGCTATTTCGGCGTCCAGGCGGAACAGCCCGCGCTGCTGGATTCGTGGACCGCGACCGCCTTTTCGGGGGAGCACGCGCCCTTCCGGGTGGAGCGCGGCCTCCACACGGGGCACGGCGAAACGAGCGATTACCTGTATATCGCATATTGGCGCAGATCGAAATACCTTCAATGGTGGGAACGCGCCCAAGCCTGGTGGAACGATGGCAGAAGGCTGCGCGAGGGGGTGGGCTACTGGCGGGAAATCATCACCATGCCCTTCGACCGCTTCGAAACCCTGCATTCCACCGAATCGCCCCACGGCATCAGCGCGTCGGCCGACGGAATGGACGGTCCGATCAAGGAACACGGCTACCCCGGGGGAATGCGCGACCGTATCCCGTTATCCGATTTCCATGACCTGCGCGCCGTTGGAAGCTTCGATACCCGCCTGGAGGCCCGAACCGCCGGCGCCGGCAAGCGGGTTGTGGTCAAGCCGCCGGAGAACATGTGCGTGATCCGCTCCGGGCAGAACTGGTCCTATTGCGCCGGCGAGGAGAAAGCCTACTACCTGGAGAAGCTGCATCCCGTGCTTTTGGAAGGAATGCGTTATCTGAGGGAAAACCCCGCCGAATCCAACTGTTACTCACTCCGGTTCGTGAACAAGATGGACGACTCCTGGGGCGCCACCGAACAGAGCTTCGGACTTGGATACTCGGTGGACGTGCACGCCTTTGAGAAATGGGCCAAGAGCCATCCCACTCACTTGGCCATCTTTCGCCACTTCTTCAAGATGGTCGACACCTTTGGACCCCAAGACATGCAGCTGCGCCTCTGGCACGAGGTAACCGCCTTGCCCAACCAGGGCTGCGAATTCGAATACCTGTGCTGCCATCCCAGGACGGGGCTGTTGCGCTATATCTAGCCGGGATGGCATCCGCTACCAATACCCGGGCGGGGTAAACTCGGGTTGAACCCCGGCCCGTTCGGCGCCGGAAACAAAGGGGAGGTTGTTTTTGGGCTCATCTCGGATGCCGGCAAATTCGTGCGGAAACCTCGCAGATCCCGCCCGCTGGGAAATCCCTCCGCCACTTGCCGTGCACCAAGTCCGCATGCCCGACGGCGCGGACCTGATAGCCCGCACCACTCTCCGCCGCCCAGCCGATGGCGGCGGCGGCTACGTTCTTCGTTGTCCCCGCGAATACGAAGCACACATCTACGACCAACTTTACGACTCGGCGGTAGCCTCCGACATCCGGAATCTGCCATGCCCCACTAAAGTGATCGGCGCCGACCCGGTCATCCCCTTGTCGTTCCTGCCCAGCGTGGACCTGAGCGACATGGTGGCGCTGGACTACGACTTCGTACCCGAAACAACCCACTTCCTGCAACTCGAAGAACCCCGGGAATACGTAAACCGCACCCTGGATTTCCGCACGAATCAAGGACTTGCATAACGCTTGCCCTCCCCTGGGAACGAGGGCATCCTGCCCTCGACACGCCCACCCCGCAAGCGCACCGCCCTCGGGAACGAGGGCATCCTGCCCTCGACAAACCCACTTCACCCGGCGTCAATACCCAAGGCCCCCAAGAAGCTCATCCTGTAAACTTACATCCTGGCTAAAGATCGTTCGCCAACTCCAATGCCCGGCTTCAGCTCCGTCCGAACACCTGCAGTGCTGCTGGCCTGCCTAACCGTTGCCGCCTGTCAGTCCCAGGGCCAGTCCTCGTCCAGCCGAGCCACAACCCGCCTGAGTTGCCAGGACTGGAACACGAAAGAGTTCTTTGAGGCTGCCAGGCCCGGGGACATCAGGAGATGCCTGCAAGCCGGAGCGGATCCAAACGCGAGAGACAGGTATGACACCACGCCCTTGCATTCGGCCAACAGCCGCAGCGCCGTGCGACTGCTGGTGAAAGCAGGCGCCGACGTGAACACTTGGGACAAGCTCGGAAACCCACCGCTGCACCGGGCCAGAAACGCCGAAGTTGCAAAGGCCTTGCTGGACGCCGGCGCCGATCCAACGGCCTTAAGTTCTTTCTACGACACTCCGTTGCATAGGGCTCACAGCGCTGCCATGGCAGAAGTATTGCTGGACGCTGGCGTCTCGCCGAATGTGAAAGACGCCGGCGGCCGAACCGCAATGCATACGGCTAAGAGCGCCGCCATCGTGAAGCTGCTGTTGAAAGCAGGGGCTAGCGCCCAGGCGCGGGATAACGGTGATAGCACGCCATTGCACGGGGCGCAAAGCGCCGAAATTGTAAGAGTGCTGTTGAGTGCGGGTGCAGATGTCAACGCGAGGGCCATTTTCAATTTCACTCCGCTGCATTCCATACAGGACGCCGGCGCCTTGCAAGCACTGCTGCAAGCGGGCGCTACGTTGAAGGCGCGCACGAAAAGAGGCATGACCCCGCTGCACACCGTTTGGACCGCCGAAGGCGCGCGGTTCCTGGTAAGAGCCGGCGCCGACGTACACGCACGAGGCGACGACGAGTCCACCCCCCTGCATAAAGCAGACAACGCCGGCATCGCACAAGTGTTGGTTAACGCGGGCGCGAGCATGGACTCAAGGGATTCCGCCGGCAGAACTCCGCTACACCGGGCCAGCAACGGGGCGATCGTAAAGGCGCTTCTGGACGCTGGCGCAGGCGTCAATGCACGAGACAACGCAGGTGCAACCAAATTGCATGCGGCGCCCGACCGATTGGCGGTGGCCGCCCTGCTTGAGGCAGGCGCGACTGTAAGCGTGCGCAACAACAACGGAAGGACCCCGCTGCATACAGCATATGACGCAGCCGTTGCGCTGGCATTGCTGGAGGCGGGAGCGGATGTCAACGCGCGGGACAACTACGGATCGACTCCGCTGCATTCAGCCAACAGTGCGGCCGTCGCGGAGGTGCTGGTGAATGCCGGCGCCCAGGTAAACGCTCTGGCAAATGACGGCCATACCCCGCTGCATTGGGCGGCACGGCGAAGGAGCGTGCCAACCGTGGCTTATCTCGTGAAGTCAGGAGCGGACGTGAATACCAAGAACGCGGACGGCGAAGCGCCCTTGCATGCTGCACTGGGCTTTGGCCCGACGCACACAGCAAAAAGAAGCGAAGCCCGGATTGTTATGATCCTGTTGAACGCCGGCGCAGAGGTGAACTCTCAAGCCAATTCCGGCGAAACTGCGCTGCATGGCGCAGCGCGATCCGGCGAAATTGAGGTCGTGTCCATATTGCTGGAAGCCGGAGCGGACGTGATTGCCCGCAGCACCTATGGGGGCACGCCGCTTGAGACCGCAGTGTCGATGAGAGACACGCTGATGGAAAGCGAAGAATTACGGCAGTTATGGCGCGATCGATATGAGCCCATCATTTCCGCATTGCGGGCAGCCGGCGAAGAACCTCGACCCTGATGCCAAGGCGGTTCAAGCCACGAGCTGCCGGTTATTTCCGATCCAGAAACGCCCTAATCGCAGGCGCTACAGCCTCGCGTAGATAGCGCGTCCGGGGCGTAGTGCCCCACCAGCCCGAATGACCGCCCGCCGAGGGATGCGTGAAAGTAAGCAGGTCAGCCCGCTTCCCGGCAATCTCCACCACTTCCGCGGTGCTGCCTACCTGGGGAAGCGGCAGCGCATTGGTCATCCAACGGCGCAGCGCCAAGCCGTGCACCACAATCACCGTCGGTTCCAGAATCTCCATCGTGCGCAGAAAATGCCGCCCGCAATTGCGCTGCATTGCAATGCTTGAATGGCCGCGGCCGCCCCCGTGCGCGTCCTTGCTCCTGGGCGTCGTCAGGGCCGTGCACAGCAGGTAGTTCACCTGGGCAAAGCCATCGAAGATATGCCCATCAAGCAGGCGCTCGCCGGCCTCGTCATCGCCGAGCTCGCGTCCCAATAGCAGCCGCAAAGTCGATGTCACACCCTTCATGTGCGGATTACGGCCCCGAAAACCTGCCTGCGCCGATAGCGCAATCATTTCGGACCGCCCGGCAAGGTCAACGTACTCGCGGGCCTGCCCGTACTCCTGACCCAGGACCACGATGCGCATCGCCTGTCCATCCAGCTCCAAGTCGTAATGCCTGCCGACATGATTCATCTGCCCCGGATGAAACGGAAACCCGCTGCGGCTCGCCCGGCACTCCTTGAAGTGACGGCAGATGAAGACGCCGTCATCCGAAAGCAATTGCGCTCGAACGTACTCGCCAAGAAGACGCCCTCGCTCCCGGGTCCTTGCTGGATACGATTGGATCACTTTCCTTGACTCTGGCGCCGCTCTTGCAACGAGGGTAACGCAGCTGCTGCCTGGTTCGCCTGACAAAGCTGTCCGCGAGCGCCGGGATGGCGCCTCGTGTAAGCTTTCGGGACGACAGGATGTCCTGGAGAGGTCCACGATGCTTAGGTCGAATACGTACCGGGCGGCAGTGATCGCGCTGGTTTTTCTGATGGTCATGGGCCGTCATGCAGAGGGCTTGGCGGCGGACCGGACGGACGCGGCCCGGATAAGCTGTGAAGGCTGGAATACATACGGCTTTTTCAATGCCGCTACGACTGCGGACGTAACGCGCTGCCTGGACGGCGGCGCGGATCCTAACGCGCGCGACGAACGCGGCGTCACCCCACTGCATCGAGCGAATAGCGCTGATGTGATGGAAGTTCTCCTGGCAGCGGGGGCCAAGGTAAGCGCCCGGGACAACTCAGGGAACTCCCCGCTGCATTTTGCACGCAGCGCGGCCCAGGTGGAGGCGCTGCTTAAAGCAGGCTCGGACGTGAGCGCTCGGAATAACGACGACCGAACGCCGCTGCACTTGGCGGGGAACGCTACCGTAACGGAGGCTTTGCTGAATGCCAGGGCGGACGTGAGCGCTCGAACCATGGGTGGCAACACCCCGTTGCATTTTGCACGCAGCGCGGCCCAAGTGGAGGCGCTGCTTAAAGCAGGCTCGGACGTGAGCGCTCGGAATAACGACGACCGAACGCCGCTGCACTTGGCGGGGAACGCTACCGTAACGGAGGCTTTGCTGAATGCCAGGGCGGACGTGAGCGCTCGAACCATGGGTGGCAACACCCCGTTGCATTTTGCACGCAGCGCGGCCCAAGTGGAGGCGCTGCTTAAAGCGGGGGCGGACGTGAATGCTCGAACCAACAACGGCTCTACCCCTCTGCATTTTGCACGTGGCGCTGCTATGGTGGAGGCGCTTCTGGATGCAGGCGCGAACCTAAGCACGCGGAACGATCGTGGCGAAACTCCGCTGCATGGGGCGGGGGAAGGCATGAATGTCGAGACCGTAACCGCATTGCTGGATGCCGGCGAGGACATCAATGTGCGGAATCGCCATTACAACACTCCACTGCATCTGGCGGCGAGGCGAAAGAACGCAGAGACCGCCGCTGCTCTGGTAAATGCTGGCGCAGACCTGAGCGCTCGGAATAAGTTCGGTGGTACGCCGCTGCATGAATCGGTACGCATGGGGTCGCTTCATCCGCGAAAAGACGTAAGCGCCGCTGATCTTGCAGCGATCCTGCTCACTGCGGGCGCGCGCGTAGACGCCCGGAACAATAAGGGCGAAACGCCGCTGCACATTGCATCTTCGCCTTACGCAATTGATGCCATAGCCGTCCTCCTGGACGCCGGTGCGGACGTGAACGCGCAGGATTACTCGGGCAAGACACCGCTGCATTTTGCGCATAGCACTACGGTAGCAAAGGTGCTGCTGGATGCCGGCGCGGACGTGAACGCCCGGAGCATCGATGGCTATACGGCACTGTATTTCCTGGGAAACACTGCCCTGATGGAGGCGCTGTTGAATGCGGGGGCGGACGCGAGCGTTAAGACCAACGATGGCTATACTCCGCTGCATCTTGCGAGCAATGCTGCCATAGTGGACGCGCTCGTAAACGCGGGCGCGGACGCAAGCGCTCAAGCCAACAATGGCCATACCCCCCTGCATTATGTAAGCAACGCTGCCGTAGCGGAGGCGCTCGTGAATGCGGGCGCGGACGCAAGCGCTCAAGCCAACAATGGCCATACCCCCCTGCATTCAGCCAACAACACTGCCGTAGTGGAGGCGCTGGTGAATGCAGGCGCGGACCCGAGCGCTCCAGCCAATAATGGCGATACCCCCCTGCATTGGGCCCAGGGGGATGGCGTAGTAGAAGCGCTGGTGCATGCGGGCGCGGACGTGAGTGCTCGAGCCAAGAATGGCTATACCCCGCTGTTTAGTATGGTGGAATTCAGCAACGTCGAAGGTGTGGCGGCGCTGGTGAATGCAGGAACAGACGTAGATGCGCGGGATAGCAATGGCCATACGGCACTGCATCTGGCGGCCTGGGCAAGACGCCCCAAGGTCGTGGCTGCTCTCGTGCAGGCTGGCGCCGACGTGAACGCCCGGAGCAAGTTCGACAATACCGCGCTGCATCTGGCGGCGCAGGTTAGAGAGGCCGAGGCCGTAGCTGCTCTGGTGGCGGCAGGCGCGGACCTGAATCGTCGCAACAAGCTCGGCGATACGCCGCTAAACGAGGCGGCGGATTGCTTGAAGTTGCCGCTTCACGTGGCAGTAGCTTGCAGTAACACCAAGGTGTTGCTGGCCCTGATAAGTGCCGGCGCAAACGTGAACACGCAGGACAATTCCGGCCAAAGCCCGCTGCATGAAGCAGTGCTCTACGCTCAAATCGATCCCGTGGCCTCCCTTCTGGAAGCCGGCGCAAACGCTAACACGCGGGACAACCGCGGCAAGACGCCGCTGGACATGGCCGAGTGGAGAAGAGACCACCTGGAGGAGCTGGACAGCGAAGCCGATGAGCTCGAACAAGAGCGGCGCCAGGAAAAGCTGCGGCGGTTTGCCGACGTCATTTCGGCGCTGCAGGCCGCCGGCGCGAGGATCGGCGAGGACTGAACGGCAATACAACTCCACGGCCGTAACCAAGCGGTTCGGATTCCCCGTGAATTTGAGTTGACCGCCAACGAAGTAGTCCTTTATCACGAAAACGACCGATTGATAATAGTGCCCATGGAATGTTCTCCGCCTCTGTCCGAAGTATTGGGCTCACTATCTAGTCTGGACGTGGATTTCCCCAAAATAAAGGATCCACCCGCGCAGCCGGAAGACCACCTCCAGATCCGTTGCCCCGGGGAATTTTCGCAGCAGGCGCCGTTACGCTGACACGCTGGGAACACGCTGGGAACGAGGGCATCCTGCCCTCCGCCGAAGGCGGGGACGCCGTCACTCCCGGCGATTTTCGTTACGGCCCCAGCGCGCCCACCGGCGCCACGGTAACTCCGTCCGGACGCTCGTATGCGTAGCCCTTCGCGGTAACGACCAGCAGCTTCGACGGGGCGCCCATCCTCTTCAGGTCCACTCGATCCTTCAGCCTCAGGAGACTTGTGGCGGCGTCCTCGATCCCTTCCTCGCCGCCCAGCTTGATTTCCACCGGCAACCATGCCCCGGCCACCGTCTCCACCACGGCGTCCACCTCGAGCCCCGTGTTTTCCCGGTAGTGGGTTACTTCCGCGTCGTGAGAGGCCGCGTAAATGCGCAAATCCCGTACAACAAGAGACTCGAAGAGCAGGTCCAGGTACTCAAGATCGCGGCGAACCCGCTGAGGACCGGTTCGGAGCGCGGCCAGCGCAAGGGACGGATCGACAAAGTGACGTTTTGGCGCCTTGCGCAACTTGGCGCGTGAACGCAAGTGCAGCGCGAACGGACGTGCGTTCTCGACCACAAATAGCCTCTCCAAGGAGAACTTAGAAAGAATTACAGAGGTATTTTCGCAATACCCTTAGAGATACTCTTACAACCAACAGCGTATCGGATTACTGGTAACCGGCTAAAGCAAGGAAATGCTTGGCTCGTCCCCGCTTGTTCTTATTGCTGGCGGCTCTTCGGGGTTAACGACTGCTTCGTTAGCGAATTCCTGCTTATGGAAAGCAATGGCGGAACGCACGTCGGCGAGTGCTTCCTCATACGCGTCACCTTGGCCGACCACCACACCATCCATACCTCGTGCATGCGCGACGTATCCGTCAGAATGCTTTCTTACGACGATCTTGATTTGCGTTTCCATGGACCAATCCTTACGGGCGCCGCGTTCCCAAACCTTTCCGGGCTCGTGACCAAGAACTGCCCATGACCATAGCATGGCGTCGCCGACGCATCTCGCTTGGCGCCATTAAGCATTACCCCCAAACGGGAGCCAGCACTCGATCACCATTTCCACTCCCACATGCACTGCTTGACGTCGATCCTGCGGGCTATGCGCCTACCCAATTCGTACCCGCCCTCAAAGCCCCGGACTGATTTCCTCTTCAGAATTAGCTGCTGCGCGCATTGCCGCAAGGTCGGAATGCAACGCATGTTCGACCCATTGATCGAGGCTCTGGCCTGCGCTCGCGGCGGTATTCACAAGGGCTGTGAGCAAATCCGCTTGGATAGAGACGCTTAGCTCGGCTCGAGGTCTGACGCCATCCTCTTCGCACATTTGCTGAAATACCTTGAGGGACGCTTTTGCCTCGCGCTCCAGACCTTCAATGTCTTTCGCGTAAAAGTCCGCTCCTCCATCCGGGCCAATAAATTCGCCTCGGTACACTTGGATTTCATCGTCATATTGAATTTCGGCCAAATAGCCACCCATGGAAATCTTCACGGCGTCACCCCATTCTGCTGCAGCCATTCGCGAATGCTTTGAATCAAACCCTTATCTGCATTCGGACTCGGGTGTGGGCGACGGAAAACTCGCCCTTCAGAGGCAGCAACGTGCTCGCGTACTTCGGAAATCAGCCTTTCAGCGCCATCGGACAGCGCCCTCAGGGCAGGAAGCATGAGCATTTGAAAACCGGGGACAGACATCGGAAACAAGAAATCGCTTGTGGCGGATCGATATTCTAGGCGTTAGAGGATAGTGGCAGAAATACCTTCGCTCCTTCGCCGGAATCGCGAATGGCTATTTCACAGCTTGGGCAGGTTGCGGATAGTTAATTCCACTGAGGCAATCCGTACAACGCCAGGGCCATCACCACACGGCAATAGGGCCTACTTTCCCTTGGCGTATTGCTCTCCCGCCTCGATAGCAACCGGCAGGCGGTTTCGCCGGGTGGGCAGTGGGCAGGTCGCGAAGTCGGTGAAGGCGCAGGGCGGGTTCTGGGCCTTGTTGAAGTCCACGATCGTGATTCCATCGGGACCGGGCGCGTACGCGTACAGGTATCGGCCCGCAGGATAGGTGGTCTTCCCCGTGGTGAGATCGGCGAAGATAAGGAGGAATCCTGGTCCCGCAGCGTAGGCTTCCAGTGACATAGGCTCGCCTCGAACTTCAAACTCCAGCGTTCCCGGGGCCATGGGCTTCCAGCCGAGTCCTTCCACGACTGTACTCAGGATGCGCTCCTGCGGCTCTTCGTATGCCTCGAAACGCGCTTCCACTCGCCAGGACGGATCCGCGGGATAAGATTTGATTCCTGGGAAATCGGTCACGGCCGGGTGGCTCAAGTCGCGCAGCCGCACGCCGACCCGCTCCATGCGGCCAATCGCATGCCAGGCCAGCGTACCGTGGGTCAGGATGGTCGGCTCACCCGCCTCGTCATGCACCAAACGCAGTTCCGTGACCGGTTCTCCGCTACTGAAGACGCCGGCCCCGGGTTCCGCCCGAAACCTTATATCTCCTTCCTCCAGCAGAAACTCGCCCAATCTCGGTGGCGCCGGCAGGTCCGCGAGCACGATATCGTTGCCGGGCGCCGACCCCAAGCTCGTAACGCCCGGATCCAGCCAGTACAGGCCAGCCAGATTCAACCAGCCATCCGGCCCTTTCAGGGCTTCCTCCCGTTCCGCGCGCCACTGGGCCATGGATCGTGCGTATTCTGAAGTTTCCTGCGCTTGCGCCAATTCCGTTGCAGCGCCGGCGAGCACCAACCACGCCGTAAGAACTGCCGTGCCCAAGGTGTAACGATTCATATCTCGCCCCTCAAGATTTCAAGGCTGCCCGCAAAAGCAGCGAAAGACCATAGATTAGTGTACTTGAGGTATTCTTTGTTCGTGCAAATATATGCACTGTGGAAACCAACACTCGGCGGTTAAGGAGCAGGCTTGAGCGGGAAGGATGGTATCTGCTGCGCCATGGGTCAGCACATGATCTTTTTCGTCATCCATCCTTTGAAGGAATCCTGATTGTGCCTCGGCACCGCAAAGTGTCGCCGGCCGTAGCTCGCTCAATTGCAGGAAAGGCCGGAAGGACGCAGCCCAATACCAACATGAATGAATAGTGAGGTGTACAAATGTTGCGTTATCCAGCACTGATTGACGGCGAGTCCGGCGCTTACGGCGTCACTTTCCCCGACTTGCCTGGAATAGTAGCCATGGGGGCTTCAATGGACGAAGCCATGATCAATGCGGAAGAGGCTCTGCGCGACTACGCGTTGGAAGCCGAACGGGACGAAGATGCCATTGTGCCGCCCAGCGCAATTGAGTCCGTGAAGCCTCCATCCGGTTCGGCGCTAGTCGCCATACCGCTGATTCGGCTTTCCGGCCGCCGCGTGCGGGCCAACTTGACCCTGGACGAGGGCGTGGCTGAATTCATTAACACCGAAGCGCGCCGGCGGCGCATGACTCGAACGGCCTACGTGGAATGGATGGCGCGCCGCATCGCCCAAACCGGCGGATAACCGCCCCATCTGAACTCGTTGATCACCAACGCGTGCGACGAAGGTGCAGGAGGGTAGCGCCTGCAACGAGGGCGGGGACGCCCTCGTTCCCAGGGGTGCAGCGATCAGCTCGCAGTCTCGGCCTGCGGTTTTGGAGGCATTCCGGCGGCCGTAGCTTGCTGAGCGGGGTCGCGGCGGGTTTGAGCGCGGCCCAGCGCCACGGAGAGCACACACCAGACAGCGACGAAAGGAGCGGTCGCGGCCACCAAAAACCCCAGGCTGCCCAACGCACTGAGTACGACATGCGTGCCCGTGCCGGCCAGATCGCCGCCACGGTAGAGGAACACGTCGATCATGGGCTTGGCCTTGTAACGCTCGGACCGCGGCACCACGCTGAACAGGGTTTCGCGGGCCGGGCGCGAGATCGCGTAGCGGGTGGCGCGATGCACCGCCTGAAAAATGGCCATTACGCCGTACAACGGCCATATAGCCAGGACTGCGAATCCTGCCAGCGTCACCAGCGGCAAAATCGCCAGCGTCCATCCGATGCCCAGCCGCCGGATGATCCGCGTAGTAATGAATATCTGTGTAAAAAGGGTCGCGGTTTGAGCCAACCAATCGAAGTAGGCAAAACTGGCCAACCGCTGACTGAATTCGTCGCTTCTATCCACAATAATGTTGGCTTGAGTGAAGTAGATCAGCGTATTGGAGATGGCCATGAAAATGATGAACAGAGCAATTCCCACCAGGTACGGCGAACGAGCAATGGCAGTGGCCCCGTCCCAGAATTTGCCTCCGAGTGGCTCGCCTGGAACGGGCGCGGGCGCGGTCGGGTGATCGCCCAGGTGCGAGTGACTGGATCTGACGGCCGCCCGATCGAGGGTCAGCATCACCAGGATCGCCGCAACGAAGAGTCCCGCTCCGGTCAGCATCAGTCCCACCGACATGTGAAACTTGCTGATCATTCCGCTGAGCAGGGTGGTGGCCCCGGTACTGACCATTCCTCCAAGTGTGCCGCCTATGCCGATAAACGCAAACATGCGTTTGCCCTGATCGACGTTGAAAATATCCACCATGAACGCCCAGAACAGGCTGTTGATGAACAGATTGGTGACGCTCAGCCAAGTGTAGTAGGTATAGGCCACGCCCCGGGCCAGACTCGTCTCGGCATCGCTTCCGACAAAGCCGCCGCCAGCTTGCTCATTCACGACCAGCAGCGTGGCGAATCCAACAAGGCAAACCGCGACAAAGGCGTAGCCGATGGGAATGAAGCGGCGCCGGTCCATTCGGGCCACCGTGCCGCCAAACAGCAACACGACAATCAACGAGACAACACATGTAACCGCGAACAACCAGTAAAGTCCGTCCATGCCCCGGGACACGCCAAACGATTCGCGTAGCGGGCGCAAGCAGAAGTAGCCGCTGAGTACGCAGAAATAGAACAGCGCCGCGAGCAGCGCCAAGCGTAGTTCGCCCCGCTTGAAATTCAGAAGGCGCGCTGCCCAATCCGTCATCGCTGTCCTCCCATACCTGCCCCTCTAAGCGTCCTTAGAATCCTGCCCGCTACCCGGTGATGCCTGGTCCCGATCTTCACGCAGCAACCGGAAGAGCGACACGGCCATGGCAACGCCGATCACCAGCAAAGGCAGCGATACTACCAGCGTTGCGGACTTCGCCGCAGGCAGCCCGCCCACGAAGATCAGGGAAACAGGCAGCACCGCGATGGCGAAAGCCCAGAACACGCGATGCCAGCGTTGCGGGTTCCGCCCCTGGGTGAGCCCCTTGGTGGCCGAGGCGGCAATGGCGTAGGAAGCAGAGTCGTAGGTGGTAGCGATGAAGATGAACGACAGCGCGATATAGGCAATCAAAGGTAACGGAAACAGCTTGAGCGCGGCGATGAACTGGGCAATTGCCGTCTCCGGCCCCTGCGTATGCAACACGTCACGTATCGCCAGCGCTCCGCTGGTATCCATCCACTGTGCGGTGTTACCGATGCAAACGTAGAACAGGGTGCAGCCCAGCGTGCCGTACAGCAGCATCCCGCCAATCACCTCGCGCAGCGTGCGGCCGCGCGAAATTCGGGTAACGAACAGGCCCACGAATGGCGCGTAGGCCAGCCACCAGGCCCAATAGAAAATACTCCAGTCCTCCACGAACCGGGTGGCCAGGATGGGGTCGGTCCAGGTATTCAAACGCACGAACTCCTGGATCACCAGGCCCAAGCTGTTGGTGCCGAGCTTCAGCGCAAACCCGGTCGGGCCGGTCAACAAGACGTAGAGGGCGAAAATGATCGCGGCGATGGCGTTGATTTCGCTGAATCGTCGAATGCCCTTGTCGATGCCCAGATACACGCTGGTGGCAAACAGCGCCACCGATATCGCGATCACGCCGACGTCGATCACGAACGATTCGCCGATCCCGAACAGTGCGCTGATACATGCGCCCACCATGGGCGTTACCAGGCTCAGCGAGGTGGCGGTGCCGCCCACCATCGCCACGATGAACACGAAATCCACCACCCGTCCAAGCGGGCGATTGACGACCTCGCGGCCGAACAAACCGATCAGGGAAGTCGAGAGCCTGAGGTAGGGCATCTTGCGTTGGTAGTAGGGATACGCGATGGCGACGGTGCCGAACGCGTACAAGGCCCATGCCGAAACGCCCCAGTGAAATATTCCGTAGGCAGCCGCCCACTCCAGGGCTGCCGGAGATTCCGGCGCCAGTCCGAAGGGCGGCGTGTCCACGTAGAAGGCCCACTCGATAGGCGCCCAATACACCAGACCACCGCCGATACCGGCGCAAAACAGCATGGAAACCCAGGAAAAGGTGGGATAAGCCCTTTCGGCGTCTTCGCCCCCCAGGCGATAACGCCCGTACTTGCTCAACGCAATGACCGCCAGCACCACGATTGCACCCGCTACGGCCCACTGGTAAAGAACGCCGATCTCGTAGGCGATCCAGTTATAGACGCTCTCGATGGCGGCCGCGGAGGCGTCCGGGAAGGCCAGCAGGGGGACGCCCCAGGCCAGGATGATAAGAATCGTGGCCCAGAACAGAACGCGATCGACAGCAATGCGGCTCTCGCGTGGCGTCGAATCGGACTTTTTCATCGGCTTGGAACCAGTCAGCTGCGCAGTTGCGGAAACAGCAGAACGTCGCGGATCGCCGGCTGATCGGTAAGGAACATCACCAGGCGGTCCACGCCCAGGCCCAGACCGGCGGTGGGCGGCAGGCCGTATTCCAGCGCAGTAACAAAGTCCTCGTCGTAGAGCATCGCCTCATCATCGCCGCCCTCGCGCAAGCGGACCTGGTCGCGGAAACGGCGCGCCTGATCTTCGGCGTCGTTGAGCTCCGAGAAGCCGTTCACCAGTTCGCGGCCGGCAATGTACAACTCGTAGCGGTCGGTAATCTCCGGGTCGTCGTCGCTGGCGCGTGAAAGCGGCGAGACTTCCGCCGGGTGCGCGGTAATGAACACCGGGCCGGCCAGCTTGTCTTCCACCGTGCGATCGAACAGTTCGGCCAGCAGCTTGCCCCAGCCCGCGTTGACCGGCGGCTCGGTGTCCAGACCGAGGTTCTTGAAGCACTCCAGCAGGTAGCCGGCATCGCGCAACCGCGCCCCGTCCATTCCGGGATTGTGCACGAGCACCGCCTGTTCCATGCTCAGGCGCGGCCAGTCACCGCCCAGTTCATACTCCGCGCCCTGGTAAGTCACCCGGGTTCCGCTCAGCACCGACTCCGCGGCAGCACAAATCATCTCCTGGGTCATCTGCATGAAATCGTTGTAATCGGCGTAAGCCTGGTAAACCTCCAGCATGGTGAACTCGGGATTGTGCTGGGTGGACAGCCCCTCGTTGCGAAAGCAGCGATTGAGCTCGAACACCCGCTCCATGCCGCCCACGACCAGCCGCTTGAGATGCAACTCCAGGGCCACGCGCAGGTACAGGTCCCGATCCAGCGCATGATGGCGGGTGGCGAAGGGGCGCGCCACGGCGCCGCCGGGTATCGGCTGCATGACCGGTGTTTCCACTTCAAGAAAGCCCCGGCTGCCCAGAAACTCCCGGAGCGCCGAGGTGATACGCGCGCGGCGCTCGAACACTACACGCGAATCACGGTTGACGATCAGATCGACGTAGCGGCGCCGATAACGCTGCTCGCGATCGGTAAGCCCATGAAATTTCTCCGGCAACGGGCGCAGGGCCTTGGTGAGCAAGGCTATTTCGCTGACTTCCACGCTCAATTCCCCGGTGCGGGTCCGCATCATGACGCCCCGCGCCCACAGGATGTCTCCCAGGTCCATCCCGGCGGTCTGCGCGAACGGATCCTCTCCCATCGCGGCGCGCGAGAGCATCAACTGAATCCGCCCGCTGCCGTCCTGGATCGAGGCGAAACTCAATCGGCCCATCCGGCGCAGCGACACCAGCCGTCCAGCCACTTGCACCTCGCGGCCCAGTTCCGTGAGCGCCACGGCATCGAGTTCCGCGCATTCCGCGTGCAATTGCGCGGATCGGGCGTCAGGCCGATGATGGTTGGGAAACGCCCAGCCCGTTCTGCGCAGGGCCTCAAGCTTTCGACGGCGCTCGGCGATGAGCCGGTGTTCGAATGGGGCGCCGGAATCCGGGTTTTCGGGCGGCGCTGGCATGTCCCGGATTGTACGGCCTGGCATACAGCGTGCGAAACGCCCTCAGCTTCAACGCCAATTCAATCCGCCCTGCCGCCATTTCAGGGAAACTGCCGTTAGAAGTTCGATCACAAGCCGGCGGAAAAACGTGGCCCGCTATTCTCCTTTCATTCCAACTCTCTTCACTTCACCGTAGAGTTTCTCATCGCCGAATAGTCGTGCGCCCAGGCGCAACTGGGCAGCGCCGTAAATCTGAGCATTACCGGCAACCTCGCATTCCTCATCCACCCTGGCATCCTGGGCGACGAGTGCATGGTCCCTCGCGACTGAACGTCCTCCAAGGTAGGCGCTGCCGGTAACCCACGCCCGCCCCATGACTACCGAGCCTCCGTCAATCCAGGCCTGTTCCGAAACCATGGCGTGTTCGCACACTCGCGAACCATTCTCGATTCGCGCGTTGCCCCAGACCCAGGCATCACCGCAAACAACAGATACCCCCGCGATCCGCACCGGCCCGCGAACGCGGGTCCGGCCGAACACCAGCGATTCCTTCTCCACAAAGGCCTCGGGATCCATGTCCACCGTGTCCGCCACCCAGCCGCCTCCTCTTGGATGCTGCCGGGCGGCCACCGGACCTTCGCCGAAATCGTAAAGCTCGCCTGACCGTGTCCCCGCCGGTGCGGAGCGCGCTGACGCTAAGCCGGGCAGCGGTTCTCCTACCGATATGGGCGGCGAATCACTCATGGGGCAACTCGGTCTCTGTGTTCCAATCAGGGCTGGCTTGTCCAGCTTGTTCAAGCAGATCGTTCAACCTGCCCTTTCGACGGAAATCTGCCCCGAACAGCCGCCCGGCGGCGGAGCAACCCGGGCGGGGACGACCGTAACCCTTTGCGAGCCCGGGAGCCCCGGGAGAAAAAGATGCAGCACTGGCGCCACTACTGTACCGCAAGCCAATGCAGTGCTCAGCGGGCGCACAGTGCTGCGGGCGCAGTTGCGATCCAAAAGGCGTCCTTGATTTGGAAAGGGGAATTCGCAACCGGCAATGGCAAACCGGCATTTGTGTAAGAGGGAGGAACTAAGCCGGTTCCCCATGGAGCAGTCGCGGCGCTTGAGGAAGCAAACCGTAGTTCCCCCAAGCGCCGCAGCCACAGAAAAGTCTCGATTCTCTGCGGCAAACCGTTTAATCGGATTGATAGGCATCAGCGCGAAACGGTGCGGGCCGGAGGCATCGCGGAGATGCGAACTGTAGTCGATTGATTTCATAAATGACATGCTTATTATATAGTATATCACAATAAAATTGGACTTTATACGCAGTTAATTACAATAATTAAATATCTACTATGTTGAGCGTATTGCCTTCCCCGGGCTTGGGAAAGGAAAGCATTGTGATCAACCACAAGAGCGTTCAAGCGAATCTTCAAGTGGGTGGGACGGCGCCAGGCGGTCCGGCGGACCACTCCATGGAGAATTACTTCGCTGACGCGCTGGAGCACGCCGCTCGGCAGGTCCTGCGGCAAGCCGCCCGTCAACTTGTTTCCTCCGCAGTCCCGCCACTCGCCGCAACCGCAAGGCAATCAATCCGCGAAACAACTCTTCTCGATAAATCATGGTCTCGTGCCTGCCGGTAGCCCAACCCGATCTCCACCCTCGGGCTTCCGCAGCTTGACCGCGGTCCCGGATACCGCCAGCAGCAGCATGCCGGACTTGCCGCCGCCGGCGATTTCCTCGTAATCCAGACGTATGCCGGTAACGGCATCGCCACCGCGGGCTTGAGCCGCCTTGATCAATTCAATGAAGCATGCCTTCCTGGCGTCATTCAGCACGTTCTGGTGAGTCTTGCTGCGGCCACCGACAAAATCACGAAAGGCGCCGGCAATGTCACGCAACACATTGATACCCATTACGCACTCCGCAGCGATCACCCCGCAGTTCCGGGCAATTGAGTGCCCTGGAATTTCCGGCGTCGTGGACAAGTGCTCCCAGCGAATCATCGAGTGGTTGCTCCGTCGGCCGCCAGAATGCTCTTCAGTTCTGCTGGCGGCACATAACCCGGAATGATCCGGCCGTCAGAAGTCAGCATCATCGGCGTGCCACGCAAACCCAGATCGCTGCCCAGGCGTGCGTGGCGGTCCACCGAATCGGACGTGCAATCAATCTCTCTGGCGTGCATGCCCGCCTTCGATTCCGTCAGGGCCAATTGCCGATCCTCCGCGCACCAGATGGCCTCCATCTTTTTCCAGGTGTCCGAATCCTTGCCGGCGCGGGGGTACGCAAGATAGCGGATGCCGATCCCCGCTTCGTTGTATTTCGACATTTGACTGTGAAACTGGCGACAATAGCCGCAGTCCACATCGGTGAACACCAAGATCTGGTGCTCGGCGCCCTCAGGCACGAAATCGATCGGGTCCCAGTCACCGAGAGTCTCGACCAAGGCCGCACGAATGGCTCGCCGGCGCATCTCCGATAAGTTCTCCCCGGTTGTCAGGTCGATCAGGTCGGATACGAATCCGTGCTTGGCTTCAGCATCCACATAGCGCAGTTGGTAGCCCAGTTGCAACTCAAAGATCCCCGCTACCGGCGTGGCGCGGACCGCCGCCGCCTCAGGAAAAAGTCTTGTCAGCTTTTCCACATTGTCTTGTGGAGACCCGTCGCCGGCCGAAGGGAGCAACAGCAAGGCAGTCGCCAGGAATCCGGCGGCGCGAGTGAATAGTGTTACCTGCATCAGTCTGATCCTCATGAACCTAGTGAAGGAATAGTCGGTCCAAGTGAGGCGCCTAGAGTCCACGCCAAGCCTGAGACGATCCATGTAGAAGAGTTTTATCTATAGTAATGAAATAGTTGTAACTGTCAATCACTTTGATATAAAATAACAGTTCTCATGTCTATTTTTAAACTAATGACCCGCAATGAGCAGAGCATGCTCTCTTTGCATGTGCTCCGTGCGCGAGAAAGTGGCCGGGCGCACCTTGGCGCACAGCGAACAGTTTTCGGCCTGGGTCCTTACAGCTCTGGAGAACGCAATGAAACGTAGAGAAGCCGAGTGCATCCTGGCCGCGCTGTCGGGATACGAGACCGCGATGTCCGCATTGGCCGCGATGGTCTCGCTCACGGATGCCGCCAAACACATGGGTTACGAGTCGGTGGCGCAGGCGCTCAATTCGCTTAAGAAATACACGGCGCAGCAAGACCGGGAGGCGGCCACAAAAGGCCACTCCCCGACAACAAACGGTGTCTGGCGTCCGCTTACTCATGTTTCGTCCCCAGCCAGCGTAAGAACGCAAGCAGCCGGAAACTAAGCCGCGCCGCGGCCCGCGAGAGGGTTCGCGGCTGCCGTTGAAGTCAAGCGCCACATGGCCGGGAGCTTGCATCATTGCTGCGGTCTTGCTCACGCGCATTGGGCTTTAATACTGCAAGTGCTACGCTCAGGGCTCAGTGCTGCGGCCGCCGGCCTCAAGGACCAGGCGGCCGCAGCAGGCAAGATGCGGATTGCGAACGGCTTAGCGCCGGTCGAAACCCAGGGAATAGGTCATAACCGTTCCATCGTCGGCCGTGACATCAATGGTGATCGTGGTCCAGCCCATGCGAAGCTTCATAAGATTCAGGCTGGGTCCGACCCCCAGGGAATTCCGAGAATCGTCAAAGTACTCTACGCTTGCATTAGGGTCATTCTTTTGTGCATACACCGTGAGTTCCGAAATAGAGGTCGGCACCGGATTCAGGATAGAGTAGCCAAAACGACCAGGCTGGAAGGTGCTTGGGAAGATGGTGAGTACATTATCGCCGCCGTCCTGTACGTTTAGGTCGCTCAGTGTCGCGTCGCCGGTGGTGTCCAGGCAGCGGATGCCCTGAACACGGTCTTTCCGGCAGTTATGCACTCCGATCCTTTCGCTGGCTACCGGGCCATTAAACACCAAGCAGTCAAGTAACTGCGTTTCTGTCCCTTCGCACATCATGTCATCCAGCATGAACGGGCCGGTTCCTGCCCCGAAAAACGATCTCTCGAATCGCGCCGTGGGGGAATCCTCGCGCTTGTAGCCCAACTGGCGGCAGGCGACTCCCGATTCCACATCGGTCCAGTAATCGTCGCAGATCACCCCCCACACAGGACCTTCGGCGTCATCCGGAAGGTCGGCGCATATCTCAAGGCGGCCCTCGTTAGGCGTTGCGCCGTCCTGCAAGCGCAGAAGGCCCACCATACCGGGGCATTTCGGCCCTTTGGCAACCCTGCGAACGTTCCAGCGAACGTTTGAGTCCTCGTGCATTTCACCCATAGTGGACGGCGGCAGCGGCGGATCCCTGGGGTTATCCGGCAAGGACAGGGCTGCTCCGCTCCAGAGCGCGAGCACGGTCAAAACGCCGGCGCAGTGTGTCCAGCGCCGGGACAGTCTGACGAAGCGAATAGATTTCATTGCATTATCTTGCATGGAACAAACTACAACTCATTGATTCACAGGGAATGTTTTTCCCTGTTCAGGCGGCTTGTTCGAGCGGTGCCAGCGTCAAGTCAAAGCGCCTCGCTTGGCGGGTGAGGTTTCTCAGTTGGCGCTCGCGGCGCTCGGCCTCCCACTCGGCCAAGTCGCGCCCGACGTATTCCTCCCCCCACGTCAGCATGGCGTAGATCAGCCGCGCCAGTTGATGCGCGGTGGCCTTAATGGCCTTGGCGGTGTCCATTCGACTCAGGCGCCGGCGATGCGCCGCGCCAAGGGCCGTCTTGCTGTTGCGCGCGGTGGTGGCCGCCATCCGTAGCGCTTGGCCGACGCGGTTGGTTTGACGCGCCGGCGGGGCGGCCAGACGTTTATCGCCGCTGATGCGCGTCCCCGGCGCCAGACCCAGCCACGAGCAAAAATGCCCCGCCGAAGGGAAGCGCGACAAATCCGCGCCCAATTCCGCCGCCACCATAAGGGCCGTCTCAATCCCAATGGTCGGAATGGCGGTCAAGTCCACCCCCAACAACCCCCGCAGCCGCTGGCGCAAAACCCGGTCGCGGCGCCGAACCGCCATCCCGCCGCCGCTGTCCGAATCGGGTGGCTCATCCGTCCCGTCCCCCGAGAGGGCGTCGAGTTCCGCGCCGATGCGCCGCTCGCACGTCTCTATCTGCCCTTGCAGCAGGTCATAGCGCCCTAGCGCCTGCTCCAAGGCGAACAAATGCTCGTCGCGCCAGTTGCCTTCAAGACTCGCCGCCAAGGTCGCCTCGTCCACTTTGCAACGCCCATCCCGATGCTTCGCCAGAACCCACCCGTCCCGCTCGCCCGCCACAATGGCGCGCACGATCCCTTGACCGGTCTTGCCCATGACGTCGCTGAGCGCGTTGTCCAATTGCACGTTCATCTGCACCAGCGCCTAGCGCCGCAACCGCTGAGAAGTCTCGATTCCCGGAGGCAGTCCAATCAATTGAAGGCATCGACCCAACCCCCCGGGTGCGGACGGCGGCATGAAGAGGCATTGGGTTTAGTAGAAGATATTATTCCAGAGTACCAGGCAGGAATGGAGGAAACAGTCATGACCAAGCAAAGATCTATTGTGATTCCATCTCCGACAAGCCGCACGGCGCGGAGCGGCAGGGCCGACAGCCCAATGTAAGCCTTAAGCTCGAGCGAGCGGATGCCAGCTGTCCGACAGGCGCTGCGGCAGGTTGCCCGCCTGCGCGCCAACGAGCAGAAGGCATTAGGCTACGATGAGGAGGAGTTGTTCAATGAATTGCTGCTTCGTTTGGGAACCGACCCGAGGCAGGCGGTGTTGCGTATGGTTGCGGGCAAGTGTTCAAGCCATTCGCTGGCGCAACTGATCGAGCAGGGCGCGGAGATCGATGCCCCGATGGCGCAACCGGGCCACTGCATGCCGCAGCCTTCAGAGCCCGCGAGGACCATATCCGCTTGCTATTAGCCGCGAACGCGGATCCCAATCGCAAGGATGAGAAAGGCCACTCTCCGCTGCATCTCGCGGCCCTGGTCAAACACCCGGAAGGGATTCGGCTGCTTGCAGCGGCAGGCGCTCGCGTGAACGCGCGGGATGCCGCCAACCGCACCCCACTTCATTACGCATGCGCCAGCGATTACGGCTTTCGCCGCATTTTCGCCCGGGACCGACTGACCGCAACCATCCGCATGCTGCTGTTGCAAGGCTCGCGCCTGAACCTGAAAGACGCCAGGGGCCGAACCGCATGGCAAGCAGCGGCTTTCGAGAAATCTCGCCACGAACTCCTGGCCTATCTGGCCGCACGCCGGCCGATCGCGGAACGTTCTTCATCGCCCGCGGGTATGGCCGCATAGTCGAGGCGATACGACGCACCGCCGCGCAACTCCGGGCGGCATAGCGGGGGCCCTCAGGCCTTGCGCAGCTTGACAGCTGCTCCCGACACCGCCAGCAGCAGCATCCCGGGTTTGCCCCCTCCCGCGATGGTCTCCCTGACGGATTCGGCCAAGCACCTGGGTTACCCGTCAATTCGCCAAGCGCTCAATGCGCTCAAAAAGCAAAAGGCGCGGACGCGGGGCGGCGTTGCCGCCCCTGGGCACTCCCCGGAAGCCAATGGAGAGTGGCGTCCGCTCACGCATGCCGCGCCCACGCTTGGCGCCAGACCGCAACTGGCCCGAAACCCGATGCGGCTAGTCTCGCTCGATGTTCACTTCATAGACCCGGACCGTTCCATCGTCGGCCGTAACCTGCACGCCGATCTCGGTCCAGCCCACGGCAAGACTCTGAACGGCCAGACTCGGACCGGATCCCAGCAGATTGCTGGAACTGTCGTAGTATTCCACGGTCGCTCCGGCGTCAGTCTTGGTCGCGTAGATCGTGATTTCCGATATCGCCCGAGGCACCTCCGGTACCGTGAAGTATCCGAACAGGCGGGACACGAAGCCCTCATGCGGGTTGTTCAGGGTGCCCGACTCGATGGTGATCGCATCGCCGGTGGCGGTCTCCTGCACATACAGGTTCTGCAGCGTTGCATCGCCGCTGGTGGTATCCAGCAGGCAGCGCACGCCCGCTGCGTCATTGTCGGTGCAATGTTGCGCGTCGAATCCAATGTTCCTGCCGCCTGCGGTGATGCAGCCCCGCAGGTATAGTTCACTGCCCGAGCATAGGAAATTATTCAGCGAATATGGAACCGTACCCGCGCCAAAGTGCGAGCTGCTGAAACTTTCTGCGCGCAACCTTCCGCCGTTCTTGGGGTCATGGCCCAACTGTCGGCACGCCACCAACGCGTCTTCGTCCGACCAGTTGTCGTCGCACACTTTGCTCCACATCGGACCGGCATCATCATAAGGAAAATCTATGCAGATTTCCACACGACCTTCGTTCGGCGCACTGCCGTCCTGCAAACGAATCGCGTTCTTCCGCTCCTGGTCAGTCCCCGTGCTATCGTCGCAGCCTACCATTGAGTTGCGGGCCCGATGCGAAGAGTGTGAATCCCCGTACAATTCTCCCATAGTGGACGGCGGCAGCGGCGGGTCCTTGGGGTTATCCGGCAAGGACAGGGCTGCTCCGCTCCAGAGCGCGAGCACGGTCAAAACGCCGGCGCAGTGTGTCCAGCGCTGGGATGATCTGACGAAGCGAATAGTTTTCATTACATTTTCTCCTATAGAAAGGCTAACAAAGTCCTCTCGCAATGGCGCTTGGGAAATCACCGAGCTTGAGGCGTGGGGAGCAACAAGGCTCCTTGCGCATGGCGAGACAGGCCAGTTCAAAGAATCCCCGAATGCGCATCGGGAATTTGTCCTCCCAGTAGAGGAGGAATGCTACGGTTTGCCGGCAATCCTAGCACGGACAAATAGTGTTGTCAATACTTTTATTAAATGCGTATTTTACCCATGTGCATTGATCTTTTAACATTGTTATATAGTGTTATTTTTTGTGAGTGCAGACTACCGGTTCCGGTTCAATTCTTGCAGAGTGCTCACCAGAGTTCGGATGCCACGCCGCACCTCATCGGAATCCTTTCCCGTCTTCACGTACAGCATATTCGCATCGCGCAGCACGTCATCTGGTTCGATGTCCGCTTCCGTCGCCGTCTGACCCGTATCAAACACCACCCATCCGTTCGCAGTGGGGCTCATCAGAATCTGCACATAACCGTTCGGGAAGTCGTCGTAGCTTCCCGCCACCCCGGTCTCGATCAGCACCGCGCGTCCCGCGGGCGACACTTCGTGCGGCGCCTCACCGATCGCCGTTTCATACAAGGCTGCCGCTTCGCGCAGATCACAAGTGTTGTCCCTGCCCCGCCTGGCGCGCTTCGTCGCATGAACCCGCACAGGCTGCAGCATGGGCACGACTACGGCCGGCGTGGCTTGAGAAGCCGCTTGACGGGCGTTCGCCTCCGACGGCTGATCAAATCGCAAGATGTCGGCGCTTGCATGGAAAGATGTTTCGTGTGTCTCGACGGCAACACTTGCCTCAGCTTGCATTTTCATTCTTGTTCTCCCATAGACGGTCGTTCCGCCACCTTCGCTAATAGAAATTGCACCAAATTTTTAATTGATTGATGCATCCGCATAACCCTCTCAGACCGTTGTTTTGAAACTCTATGAAATCTATAGATGTCTGATTGGCTTTCATAATATTCACGCAATAGAAGCAAGAACACCCCCGTATGTGGGGGAAATCCATACCATCGTCCATGCTTCGGGCATCGGGCGGGGCAATCCGTTTGCCGCCGGGAAATGAATTGGAAAGGAAGTTGCTTGGCTGGCAGTCTGTCGGACTGGGGGCATGGGTGGAACTGCACGCGGCAGTCTGTGAAGTATTTGCAGTTCGATTCGTCGGGGCCCCATTTGACGGCCGAGGCCGCAGGAAAGCGGCAACAACCCCTGGGCCGCTCAAGGGCCTGTCAAGCACCCTTGATCGGATTGACCTCTCCTGGGCGCCACTCTACGGCGTATCTGGTGATCGGCGTTCTTGGTCTGATGAACTTTCGCTACGGATGCTTGCCACCTGGTGTCGTGTCCCACAAATAGCTTTGCTTAAGATGCGAGGCATTTTTCCTTCCCGGCAAGGCGCGACGACGCAGTGTGGTAGGCCCCACATAAGGAGGAGCAACGCCGCCGGGGAGGAAAAAGGACCGCAGATTAGTGAAGTTATTTGCGGGACACGACACCAGGGCTGACTCGGCCAACTCCTTATTTGTTGCCCTCCCACAGAACCCGGCAGGGCGCGCGTCCAGGCAGTTCCACGACACCGAATACTCCGACTTCGTCGACCCACATGCGGGCCTCTCCCGGGTTACCTATCGGCAAACGTTCCCCCGAGACCAGATCGCGCCTCCAGCGCGGCCCGATCACTCGCGCCCAGCGACGACCGTCGGCGCCTTCGTGGGCCGCAACTTGCAAGACTCCCAGCGGCTCGACAACTGCTCGTTCATCGGCGCCGCATTCCGCAATACTTGCCCGCGCGGGCTCACTCTCCGCCAGCAAGGCAGGTTGAATCTCCGGCAAAGTGGCGCGTACCTCCGGCAAGATTGTCGTAGCCAGCGCCGCAGCATCCTCCGGCTCTTGCATCACAGGGGTGGAGATGTCAGCAGGAGCTGGGGCGCTTTTCGGTATCTCCCGCCGTTCCTCTTCCAGAAAAATCAACCGTTCAGTGAGTCCGGCCAGTAATGACTCAATCTCTTCCAATCTGGCGTTCGCTACCCCAGTAGCGCCTGCCTCCCCGGGCGACAAATCGGCGGGTTCAGGCGGTAGCGAGGCCAACTCCGCGGATGGCTGCGTTGCCGGATGGAAGTTCCCGAGGGCTTGGTCCCCAAGGAAAGCGTTAATATCTTCTGGCGCGCCGTCGCTTTCCAGGGCTGCAATGTCCCTGCTTAAGGCATCGAGCCGTTTGCCCAAAATTCCCAAGGGAGGCTGGTCGGGCGTTGGCGCCCATTCGGCTTCCGTCAAGTTGGTGGTCCCGGGCTCGGGTTGCTGAAAAAAAACACCCGCCAGAGCAGGCGCGAGTTCGCCAAACGGCCAGAACCAATATCCCGCTCCTGCCGCCGCCATCAGGATTGCCGCAATCAGAACGTTCCGCGGCCATCTCCTTCGCCTACGCGGCTCTTGCGCAAGGTCCGCCTGCTCCCCGCTGCTTCCGGCCTGCGTCTCGGACGGCTTGGAGCCGACGGCGCCAATCTCTGTGTCCGGCCCCAATTCGGCATGCACGGAGTTACGTTCTTGAACGCCCGACAGTTGAACCTCTTTGACCGGCGCCTGCATGCCGCCTCGCGCATGCGAGCCGCCCGGCGCCGGTTCTGAGATTGGCCCATGCTTGGGTCCCGCGCCCGCGGGCTCCGCGACGGAAAGAGGTGAGGCCGCTCTCATCGGGATGACTTCCTCATCCTCATTGTAATTGCCGACGCTGTCGGGCAAGTTGAATTCCTCCTCGTCCTCTTCGAATCCATGCTCCATCCGCGTGTCGGCAGATTGATCCTTACCGTTACCGTTACCCATGTCGTAATTCTCCAATGGCATTGTCGACTAGCCCGTCAGTCGGCCGGCGGGTCGCCGTAACGGTGAGGCAAGCAGCGAGCGTGACTCTCACTGCCCGATTTCCGCGCGACATATCCGGGTACCGGCCGGGATCCCGCTACGCTCCCTTACCGTCTCTATACATTTGCCGCCATCGCGGCGGGCATCGAACGGCATCCGGTACAAAATATCTCCTGCCTTGCCGGGAAGCCTCACCACTGCCCGAGCTGGACCTGCCAGCAACAGCACCGCCCCCCAGGTCTCCACGCGCGAGTTGCCGGGCTGCTCGGCTTGAGGCGCATTCGAAACCGTGACGGGCCCTTTGCGCAGTTCCCGCTCCAGCGCCGCCATCCGCGCCTCGATGTGGGCTAGCAAAGTCGCGGCCGGTGCATTTCCGCTCCCGCTTGTCAAGGATGCCTGCGGCCCCGGGACGACTTGGTCGTTCTGGCATAGTTCGACCGGCGCTCCGGCCTTGTAGGCCGCCCGTCGTGCCTGACAGTTTTGCGCCTGAGCGTTCAACTCTTCGGTATTCGCCATGAGCCGCGCGGCTTCACCGCGCATTTCGATGATGTCCAGCCGCCGGGTCGCCTCAACCTGCTCGCGCATTTGCAGTTCCTGGTACGCAGAGCCGGTATCCGGGGATTCGGGCGATGGCGCGCTAGCGACCTCCTCCTCCTCCTGCGCCCAGGCTGGCGCTGCCACCAGCACGATTCCTGCGAAAGCCAACAATCCACGAAATCTTCCAATCGGACTCATTGCTGCGTGCCCTCCCAAGAAAAACTCGCGTGTCCGGTAGAGTCACGCCGTAGCCGCTGAACACCCCCCGGAAACTTCCAGACCATCCGCAGCGCGCACAGGGTTTCGAGCGAATTGCCGTTAAACACGAGCGTCGCACGCCCGCCCGTGAGGCTGAATTCGAAGCCTTTGCTGAGGCCACACCGGTAACGCAGCAGCATCTCAAGGAAACTCTCCGATGCCACTTCCAATCGGTCCTCTCCGCTCTGACGTGATTGCAAGGACTCCAGTTGCCGCCGTAACTCCAGTACCGATTCGGTCGCAAGAGCGGTTTGCTGTTGCAATGTCTCCAGATCAACGCTTGTGGCATGCCGCAGCGTCCAGATGCCGTAAGCAAGGGGCAGCACTAACGAAAGCCCCCACACCGACAGCGGCGCATAAGACCCCAAACGCCATAGCAACTGACGCATACTTACGTCTCCTCCCACCGGCAATTACGCCAGCCCAGCCTGTCACCCTCGGTCTGCGGCGGATCACAGGCCAACCCCAGAGGATGGCCGTCTCCACCAAGCCATTGCACGTCCTGGCCCTGCAAATCGAGCTCTGCATCGAACCATACGGCATCCATCAAGAGTTGCGCGGCCCGCCGCGACGACAGCCCCAACTCCTGTTTTGCGTCCCACTCGGCGCGCAGGGCGGCCTCCTGCGCCCTCAGTGCCGACCAATCCGATTGCAATGCGCTATGCCGCATTTCCTGCACTTCGCTGACACCGAACAGGAAACCCGCGCAGGCGGCAAGTATTGCCGAGAACGCGATCAACGCGGCGCTGGCGAGCAGCCGCCGAATGCGCCTTATGCGCGCGGGAGCAGCAACAGGCGGTGGCAACGGTCCCGGCGGAAGCACATAGAACCCTTCCGACGAGGGCGCGGATTCGTCGTCCATCGCCACCGCCTCCAGACCCAGAATCTCCTCATCTTCGGACACCTTGAGCCGCACGTACCATCCATGCGCGTTCTCGCCGGCATTGGCTGCATGCGGAACCAGCACATTCAAATCCTCGACCCCGCCCGGCAACTCTTCGGCGCGCGCCACCCACAAACGCCGGTTGAAGAGCAGCCATGGGATTAAAGCGGTCTGGCCCCGGTAGGTCTTATATTCTTCGGCCGAGGCAAACCAGGGCGGATGATCGCCGTAACTCTTGGCCGACAGCAACTCCTCCCAGCCTGCTTCGCCAGCGAAGCCACCGTAGTGGACTTCCGGATAGCCGGTCTTCATCGCCAACCCCACTCCGGAGGCAGCAACACCTGCAACAGCAGCAGGTATTCTTCGGCGCTACCCTGATTGTCGGCACTGAGCGGAACCTCACGGCCCCCGAAGAATGGAAGTCCCGAACGGGTTTTCACCGATGACTCCAGTTTGAAGCGGCCCAGCAAAGCCGGCCGCGAATCGCACAGACGGCGCTCCGAGACCCATGTCTGAACCGCCATCTGCGGAATTGACAGCTCCGTTCCCGAAACCGAGAATGAAGCCACGGAGGTAATGCCCGAACTGGTTAGCGCCAGACCCACCCGCACGCAACGGCGGCCTTCCAGCCACGGCCGCATGATCAGATCCAGGCCCTCCAGCCGGGTCTCCGGTTGCGCTGAGGTCGTCAAGAAAGACTGTGAGACCGTTTCGCTGATGCTTGCCAGATAAGTGCGCTCCGATCCGATGCGCAAGGGCAGCGGCCGGCCGTGGCGAGCATCGATCGAGATCGTGTGGGCGACCTGAGTCTGCCCGTGCGCGGAACCGAGGCTTGCAAGCAGGCTGAGCGAACGCGTCAGGTCGCGCTCCGCGCCTCCCGTCACTCGGTCAAGCCACTCCCGGGCGTGGGCCGTGCGCAATCCCGCCAAGCCTAGTTCCTGAGACAGGTCAAGAATCGACTCGCCGATCACCCGTCGCTCCCGGAGCAAGGCACTCAGTTCACCGGCTTCCGCGGCGTTGAATGCTTCGCCGGACTCTCGGTCACTCGCGGCCTCGCGTTTTCTTTCCAGCTCCGTGATTCGAGTGTCGACGCGGCTGAGATCCGCCTGGGTGCGTTCCCGCTCCAATTCGATTACCCGCTCCATCGCGGCCCGGCGGGACCGCTCGGTGGCCAGTTCCCAGCGCGAACCGAACGGAAACGTCACGGCATCCCGGTCGTAGCCCGCCATACCGCCGATCTGCAGCCCGCCCGCACCTAGAGACAGGCTACCGCCGCCCGTCACGCGGTCTTCGCGAGCCGGCCCCCCGTATCCAATGTCCGGGACGCCCAGAACGCTGCGTCCCGACGGGAAGATGGCCTGCAAACCCTCCTCCCACTGCAGTCCTACGTTGCGGTTGCGGCTTGAGGAAAGACGCACCAGTACCATACGCAGGCGGAACTGTCCGCGAGTCATCATGGCGAGCAACTCAGGGTCTGCCGCTACCGGCCGTGCTCCATATTGCAGCAGCAAGGGCCGCATGGCTCGGCGCGCCGCCGGCGGCGCCCAAATGTACAGCAGCCCTGACTCGGCGTTCAGCCAAACGGAATCTGCGCTCTTTTCGGGGTCATGACCCGCCAATTCCCGCAGCCGGTCCATCAGAGTTTCCAGGCCCTTGCTGGGTTCCGCCACCAATTCAGCCGCCGCACTGCCCCCGCCGGTTGAGTTGCCTTGCTGCTGGGACTGTTGTGACCCGCTTCCCTGTTGCTCCGTCCCCCGTTGCAAGCCGCCGCCGCCGCCCGGGGCGGCAGGCGGCTTCATCCAGTGGGTCACCAACCAGGGCTCAAGTCTCCTGGATGCAATGTGTATTCCGCCGACGTTGGGCGAGGTCACGTCCACGTCCCAGGAATCGGACAGGGCCGACAAGAACTGATCGAGCGATCCGCCGCGAAAACGAACCAGGCGGGCTTCATCGATCGTCAGATCGGGATCGGACGGATGAGCGAGCACCACGCTCAAATCCCAGCCCGGAAGTATGTAGTCTACGCATTGCCGGAGCGTCAGTTCCACTTCCGGAACCGGTTCAACTCGCAGCGGCAGTGTCTCCGGCCGGCCCACCACAGGCGCCGGCACAAAATCGGACAGTTGCTCGGGGCGCTCCTTTTCGGCGCTCTCGCGCAGGCCGGCCTCATAGGGTTCCGCTGAATTCCCATCGGCCAAACCCGCCTCCCCGTCGCTTATCGCCGAACATCCGGCCCCCGCAACGGTCAGCGCCGCGCATAGCGCGGCTGAAATTTTAGGGCGCCACTGCATCGTTTTCCTCCCCCGCAGGGTCGTCTCCGGTTGAATTCCCGTCGTCGCAGACCACTGCCCGGACGATTGGAAACTCGCTTTCCTCGACGCAATAGCCGGTCGGCATCAGCGCCGCAAGCGCAGCTTTCGGCGAAACGAAACTGCCGGTGAAATCCCATTGGAAAACTGGAGCGTTGATGTATGCGCCCAGCGCCGTAAGATCAATCTGCACGCCGACCGGCGCAAAGCGCCAGGCGACGCGGCCGATTGTGTCGGGAAGCGGTTCGGCGGAAAGTTTCGTGGGCGAGGAGTACTGACGGTAAAGGGGATGATCAGAACCCCGTGCCGACGAGGGTGTTCCTTTGGGCCCGATCAGGACACGCCCTCCAGGGTACGGTTCAGGCTCCGTACCGGCGCCTGTTGAAGTTTGGTATCGGGATGCAGCCGTCCCTGCCGCCTCGGGGCGCGGAGCCAGACGAACAACCGCGCGGCGACTCAAGACATCGGCGGTAATCTCAACGCCGTACTGTTGGGCCAGAGCCTCCAGGACCTCCGGCCAGGGTTGTCCATTCCCGTCCCAGAGGACCCTGTCCCCGACCACGTGGTTCAGCTTTGCAAGATCTTCGGTGGTCCAGATGGTCCAGCCGGCCGGCAGGATCAGCTCCATCGCCTTGACGAACGCCGCAGCCTCTCCGACCCCGTACACCCTGCTGGAATCCTCCGGGCGGCCGTTCAGCCACAACACCGGCGGCGGCGCAACGATGGTGCTGCCTACCAGAAACAAGGGTGGGCCTTCCTTTGGCGGAGACTCTGCGACCATGGCGATGTCAGGCTGCATTGTGCCTGGGGGATACACGGTTGTCGGCGGTTCGTAGTCCTGGCACCACGCCGGTGGATTCTCCCCTGCACAGGGATCTTCCAGGTAGTCGGTATCGTCGTCTCCGGCCACCGCGTTGCCCAAAACCAATGACAAACCCACCGTTACCCATCGCAAAAGCCAAACAGAAATACCCCGCCGTTTCCTGAGCGGGCAGCGTTGGATCGCCCGTGTCGGCGCGCTGCGGGTGAAATTGGGAAAGCTCATCTTCTTGAATCTCGGTCGGGTAACGTGTCGGAAGAGAAAACCCCTCCGGAAAGAATCCACACCTCGCGCTTGTTGTTGCGGCGATGGGGCTCGGGATCAACCTTCTCTGCCAAGCGGCTCACCTTGGGACCGCCCACGCGGCTGTCGGCAATCAGTTCATCGGCGCGGTAAAACGCGTGACGTTCCCTGATCCACCTTTCAAGAGCAATTTCGCGCTCATGCAGTGCGGCCGCATAGGAAACCGCCCAAGCCCGGCCAAACGCCCCGTGATAGGCCGCCGGACGCCTCTTCAACCCCATCGGCTTCCCGGGAGGCAAGTAACGTACCGAGAGCGACTCGGCGAACCCTCCGGCGCCGTAAGGCGCCAAGCGGGGCTGGTCCACGAGCAAGTCGTGCATTTCCAGGTCAGCGTCGCGGCGGCTTGAGTCCCGCAAATACGGCCCGGAGAGATACGATCCGGCGGGATGGATCTGCGCGCTGGGGCGCGCGGTCAAACGTGCGAATGCACCATCGTATTCGGCAATCATACGATTCCACCAGGCCCAGCCGTCGCGTTTTCCCGCCACTGCTCCGTCGGCGGCTCCTATTTCGGTCCACACCGTTTCCGGAACTTCGAGGGACTGCCCGACCAAACCCTGTGTCCCGCAGCCGGCCAGCAGTCCCCACGCGCACGCGAGCACGCACATTGCCTTGAGCAGGGGCCAGGCGCCGGGAGCGCGGGTCGGCATCGCCAGCATTGCTCTACAGCTGCTCATCGTCAAATATCCGCTGGCCGACGAACAAGTGTCGTGAGGCAGGATACATCTGAAAACGCAATACCCCACCGGTCAAGCGGTCGGCGGCGCACAACCATTCGGCTCCGGTCATACGCCGGCGTGTCGGAGCGAAATCCAACTCCAGGTACAAAAGGTCCGCAGGCAATGCATGCGACCAGCTCCACCCAAATACATCCGCGGCCGCCGATACGCCAGCGGCGACGCTCATTGGGCGCTGCGGCGCCTTCCCGAGAACATGCAGCCACTTCTCCGAGCGTTTCAGCAATCCGCAGGTGCGCTTCTCCCCGGGCTTAGGTGCTTGCCCGCTTAAGACTCGAATCTCCTCGAGCACGTATGCCACGCGCTGTAGCGCCCGCTCACGGGCGCTCTCAGGATTCGTTGCGGGCAGGCTGGGGACTTCCGCCGGCGAAACGCAGGCCCAGGACGTAAGCAGAGCCGTAAGCACTGCCCGCAAAGCAAGGCTGCCGAAGCCGGCTACCCGGCCTGCTGCCGCTGCCGCTGCCTTTCCAGCCCGCTGCGCCGGAGCGCTGCTTGCCTTTCCCGAATTGCAGCCACGAACGGAAACCGGTGAATTTGGGGTAACCATAATTTGATTATTATATAGCATGTCTTTATGCTATAAACTACCATTTCCATTGTGAGTTACATAGTATCATAAAGTTGTGAAAAATAATCTACTACGCATCGGCCTACTAGCGGCTGCCGGGTATTTCCCTTGTGGAACAGGTCAGCGCGATCGCCACATCGCCCACACCATGATCAAACGGCCATGATGCAAAACGCCTTGGGTGTGGCGGCGGCGAGCCTAGTGGCAATGTACCTGCTCACCATGACGCTGCCGACACTCACCACGAACCTGGATTCCAGTTCGAATACCTATGTAGTGCCCTCTAGCCAGCCCGCTGAGGTGCGAGACGAGATACGCAACACACTTGCGGCCCGCAACGCTTTCCGCCGGGAGCCTTTGGGCTGGAAATACACGAGCCCGGCGCGCTCGGGAATTTTTCGGCCCTGCCGCCAGACCGAAGGGTCGGCAGTCGATGCAGACACCGACGGAAAGGTCGATAATCTCGTCGCGGCAAGCCGGTGGAGAAAGGACTGGGCGGCGCTGAACCCGGCCGTCGCCGATCCCGACTGGGCCATTCGTACCGCGACCGAACGCGAAGCAGCCTTGGCGCTGGCCAAGCAAAAATTGGGCGTAGGCAGCGACTTCGGGCGGAATAACGAGCCGCGCAGGGCGGACTGCGATCAGCAGCGCGGAAGTGTCTCGCAAGGCCCATATTACGGAGGGCACTGACGGGCAAGCGGAGCGGAGAGCCGGGCCCTTCATCGGGCCCCGTCGTGTCAGGTACAGAGGAAAAGCCCGGCCGGCACCGTGTTATCGGCGGGATCGCCGATTCGGCTGATCGCAATTTCCGGTAGCCGCGAGAACTGCGGATCGGATTCGAGATAGTGTTGAATCTCGATAGCGTCTTGCATCGAGTCGGCAGGGATCCAGATACCCTGCATGAGTTGCGTGTTCGCTGGGGCGGCGGCCCGCTGCGTTCCGATGAGCACCGGCAAGGACGAGCGCAGTCCGGTCTGGGTCGCGCATCGTTTTGGCAGCCCCGCCCCTGTAGTGCAGGTCACGGCGCCCAAGGAGGCAACGGGTATGAAGCCACCACCGGAATCGGTGCACGGAACGCAGGTGCGGACCACGCCCTGGTAGGGGCTCGTTGCGGGGACAAATGCCGTGTCGCCGCTGTCAAGAAGGCAGGCGCCTCCGCGGCCGACGAACTGATCCCCGGGCAGATCATATCCCTGGCCGTCCTGTATCACGTCGGGAATGTCGCGGGGCCCGGCTTCGGCCCGGGCTCCGAAAGCCGAGATCTCCCAAACCACAACTATGGCTTTCTGGCGATTTTCGGCCCGCTGCATCCAGTCCCCGTAGTAGCTCCAGGCCAGCGCCGAAAGAGCGATGCTGGCAGCCACCGTCATAAGCAACTCAATGGACAACCAACCGTTCTGATCGGAATCCTCGCGGCACAACCGGCGCCTGCCATGGGTACAGTGAAGCGTCATTATCGCGGCGGCAGGCAGCAAAACAGCGCCTGCTCCTGCACTGTGATCATCACGTCGGGCAGACCGATTTCCAATTTGACTTTCAACCATTCCGCATCGATCTCCCGTAAGTCGTTGTCGGCCGGCAACGACGCGGGATGGATCGTAAACTGGATATCGTCGACGTTGCATCCGGCGATGTTTACGACCGCACCGTTCTTGTCTCGCATCAGCGCCTGCCCGCTCAAGAGCGCGCGACCCACGTGCAAGCCACCGGGCAGCCTATCGGCATTGGTTCCGGCCGGTATTGCGGCCGTGGAGGGTGCTGCATCCATCACATCGGCGAGTACTTTCTGGGCGGCCACCTCCCAGGTTTGCGGATTGCCGTCCGGCAGTGACTGCACGGTTCGGAACGCTTCAGCCAGTTGAATCGTCACGACGTGCTGGCGAGCCAAGTCGTAGCGGCCGAGGAAGAACACCATGGCAGCGGACGCCATGGCCGTGATCACCGCGATCACCACGATCGTTTCGGTGAAGGTGAACCCACCTTCCGCGCGACGGCGCGCAACGCAGGGCGGCCTACACATCGCTGCCCGGAGCGGCGCAATGCGCCATCACCGACAAGCGCACGGCCGGTGGCGGACTCGGAGAAGCGTCGAGATTGGCCAGATGCTCCCTGGGAATCGGAGCCAGTAGCTGCTCGACGGTGTAATCCGTGATTCCGTCGGATTGCACACAGGCGCGCTCGATCTCGATTTGGAGAGTGCCCAGGTTGGCGTCCATATCTTTGAAGACTGCAACGTTTGCAGCGGTAGTCCCGCTGTCGACTTCGCCGTGGATCACCCGGGCACGGCAAATCCCGCGATCCAACGGCGGCAAGGTGCTGAATGTGTCGGTGAATGCCTCCAGAATCGCAAAGACTCCGATGCGAATCTCCGGGCTATAGGTCGATGCGCCGCCGTCGTCATAGACCTGCCAGCCGGTAGGCACGAGCGTCTGGGTTCCGTTTGCGGCGCCAACTCCGATCGTAGGGGTAGCGGTATTCGTGAACCCGCCGAAGGTGATCTGCACCGCTTCCACTGCGGCAATCCAGCGTGGATTGGCGCCGCCGTCGCAGGGACTGGTGGGCGGCAAAGTGAACAAATTCTCTGGGCCGTCGAAAACATCATAACGAACGGCACGGTGAAAAACCGCAAACGAGCGCCCATCCAGGCGGGTTGTTGACGCCCGGGTCAGGGGTCGTACGTCGACGTCCGGGGTAGCGCTATCGATGCCGGTTATCCAGCGCGCCAGTGAGGCAGGATTTTCGGCGAAGTGGCGAACGGGCGGCGACACCGAAGTGTCGCTCCAGCCGCCCAACTGGATTCCCGAATACGCGACCGTGGAATTGTCGAGCCCGAAAGATCGGGCCTCGTTGTAGTCCCTCCAGACGAGCATCTCACCCAGCCGATTGAGCGCCGGATAGGCGGCTCCGCGCCAGACCGACCAATCCACGTAGCGGTTGCCGGCTGCAAACGAGGAAGGCGTGCCGGTTCCCTCCAGCCGCACCTGGCCGCCGGTGGAGCCGGCTAATACTTGTGCGATGTCCACGCCCGGGCATTCCTGCGCGAGAACACCTGGAGATGCGGAGCATGCCGGGTCGGCGCCGAAGCTGGTCAGCTGCAGGCTTAACTGCTGCCCGCCGATCCCTATACAGCGCGTAACCCAACGCAATCTCGGGTCGGAAAGGGAGCGTGTGGAGCCCACAAACCCCGCGGAAATGTAGTTGGGCTCGCCGGGATTCGCCGTGCCGTCGGCGTCGGTATCGCCGGCCATAACCGCCAAAGCGTCCCGGCAAGGGAAATCGGTGAGATCCCCCGGATCGGGCTCGGCGTCGGGCCAGCCGACCTCCACGGCTCCGGAGTAGGTACTCAATGGGGCTGCGTGGTCGGCTTGCCAGGCGCGAACCCCCTCCAGGAGGTCGTGGGCTTCCGAGATCAGGGCCCGGGTGCGGATCTCCTCGCGCGAGATCCCAACGCCGATCAGCGATGCGTAGGTGATTCCGGTGGCCAGAGCCAGCCCCCATAAGGCAGTGCTGTCGAATGCGCCTTTCTCCGCGATGCGCTTGGTCTTGTCCTGGGTCATGTCAGTAACTTGCCTCTTCGTGCTTGTTCGATTGAAAAAGCGCCCCGTCCTCCCGCACCAAGCCCAGGCCGCAGAAGGGGGTGGGGCGCGCCGGCGGTCTCATTTGCAGGTATGCAACGAGCATGCTCCGCCTGGCAGAACGGATGGGCGCCGCCGGATGCTCGCATGGGCTGGCCGGGGATTCCATCAGCATGGATGACGGTGTGAAGGGCCGGGTCGAAACCCGGCCCTTGCGTGAAGGCTTAGGTATTGTCCAGACACGCGTTCGCGATCGCGGTCGCGGGCGGTCCCGCCGCATAGGTTGCGGCTGCGGACGTGTCCATGTAGGCACGGGCGGTGTTCGTGGTGCCCGGCGACGATATGTTGATCACGTCGTGGAAGCTCCGCTTATCCGTGTAGGGGATGCCGTTCTCGTCGACGAACACGTTGGAGACGGCCGCTTGGATGATGCTCTGAACTTCACCGGCCTCTTCCGATGTGTCGAACTCCTCGGCGTTCAAGTTGAACACCAGACCGCTCTTGGTGGCGCTGGGCGCAGTGCAGGCACTTTGGTTGGAGGTCACCGAAGTGACGAACCGATGCCCGGCCAGCAGCGAGTTCAGTGATCCCGCAACCTCTGGGGCCGAAATCTTGCCGTTGCGCAATCCCTTGTAGATCAGTTGCTGCTGTGATTGGATCGTCTGGCCGACTTGCTGGGCCATGGAGGTCATCTCCGTGGTCTTGCCCCGACCGGTATACAAGGCGAAGCCCCCGATAGCCAGCGCCGCAATCACGGCCACGACGATCAAGACTTCCACGAACGTGTAGCCTTTCTCGTCTTGCCTACGCACAGCAGGGGAGGTCCCTGAGACAGTTTGAAGTTTCATCTTGACAGATTCCTTTTTAGGGGCGCAGAAAAAACATAAACCCCTGCCCCGATGGCGCCCTGGGGATCATCGGATTACAGGGATGCGGAGCCTAAGGCTCCTTGCGCTTGACGAGACAGGTCAGTTCCAGGTAACCCCCGATACGCCACGGGGGACCGGCCTCCCAAAAAGGGAAGAATTGCTACGGTTCGGCAGTGATCCTAACACCACAATACGTGTTGTCAATATGTTCTATATTACCCGATTGATTGATTATTATATATTTATATATATGTGTATTATCAATCATACGGCAAGGGGAGTCGGGTGGCCAACTGCGGAGAGATCTCATTTCAAGAAAATTCCCGCAAAAAAGGAGGCGTGGGGCATAAGGCGCTCGATCATCTGAATCTGATCGGAGCTCCAGCCTCTGGATTGCCTGGATTGCAAGATGTGCCAGGAGAGGCGGCCCTCCAAACGGCGTTGAAACGACGTGGGCGGCCCTTAGTGCGGCAGGCCGCTGAGCGCCTGTACGCGCCGCACCAGTTGCGCCTGCCGGGATATACCCTGCTTTTGAAAGATATGCTTCATGTGCCAGCGGACAGTGCTTTCCTCGCGGCCGGTCGACAGAGCGATATCGCGGATGGAAAGGCCGGAGGCCAATGACACCGCCACCAGACTCTCCGCCCGGGTAAGACACAGGGCTTCCTCCACGAGGCCCGGATCAATCTGTTCCCTTGCCCCGGGATCCACAATCAGCACGATTGCGGCGATGCTCCGGGTGTTGCAGTCCGTCCGCCTTCTATCTACGGGACTGACGTGCAGCACAAGCCGCGGACCCTTGGACAAGCGCTCGGTCGTCACCGAACCACCGGTTGCCGGGCCTACCAGCTTCGGCCTCGCGCCCTCCAGGAGCTTCTGCAGACGGGCGTTATCGGATGAATTGCGAGCCGCCAGAAAGCCGCCCCGTTCGGACAACCCATCTCGCTCGCGCAGCAGGGCGGCGGCAAAATCGTTCGTCTCCACGATCCGGCCTTGCGGGTCCAGCTGGATGACGCCGCAACGCTTGTTGTCGAGCAGCCTGGACAACGAAAAACCAACAGCCTCGGCATCGGCAAGCGCCTGCCGCAGGCTCACGAAATGGCGCAAATGCGGCAGAATCCGTTTGATCATCTCGACCTGATCGGATCGCCAGCCGCCGCTTTCGATCGGGTCGGCGATGTTCCAGACGATTTGTGATGCGCCCGGTCCATCCAGGCGGGCAAGGATGCTGTTCTGCGTGCTCGTAATCGGCAGACACTCGTTGTAGGCCAGGGAAATCTTCTTCTCCTGCTCCGTGTAGAGATCCGCTACGTGAACCAGTTGGCTGTCGGGGAGACTCCGGATGCGCGGCACGCGCTCGTCCACCAGGTAGTAGGTGTTGAAATAGTCTTCCTCGATGTCTGTGCGCCGTTCCCCACCCAAGCAGAATTCCTTGGAGAAGAAAAACACATCACTTTGCGACTTCCCATGACCAAACAGCAAATAACTGCCCTTCGTCCCGCAGGCTTCATCGATCAGGGCGGACGTGACAGGCCATCGAGACGCATCGATTATGGCCTCGTGCAAAGACACTAAAATGCGGTCGAACAGATGTCGTTCGCTCACAACGATTTTCCTTTCTTGTGTTCCGGGCACCCGCGGAATCCGCTATCTCCCGGATCGAGCAACACGTTGCTACCGGGCGCGTTCCTCGTATGCAACTCGAACTCTTGGCTTACCGAACCGATTCAAGGGCTGGCACACCCTTTGGCGTGCGCTGGCATTGCGCCTAGAAGCCTGCCCCGGAAAGACAATCTACTAGACTCACGCGCCGGCAGGACGGTGCAATTCATGTCTTTTTGCCCAAAGTTATATTTGAATCACAATCTATGGGCTATGGAAGCGATCGCATACCCCCAAAGTTGGGGGGGGGCGACCCAATAGGACATTCCTGGGGGTGGCGGGGCCCGGTTCCAAAGCAGGCGAATGATTACGCTCTCAAAGACGATATCCGGCCAGCTCAAGGACAAGGCGAATTAACTCGGCCTGCCGGGTAATGCCCTGCTTGGTGAAGATATGCTTGATGTGCCAGCGAATGGTGCTTTCCTCCCGGCCGGTCGAATGGGCAATGTTGCGGATGCTGTTGCCTTCAGCCAAAAGGCTCGCAATCTGACTTTCCGAAGGCGTGAGATCCAGAGCTGCCGCCACCACCGCCGGATCAATGGCGGCCTTGGTTGCCGGATCCACCACCAGAACCAGCACGGCATCGCGTGCGATCTCAAAGTTCCTCTGCCGCTCGCCCACGGACAGAGCGTACAAAAGGAGCCGCTGCGCAACCGACGTACGACCGACCGTAACAGAACCGCTCACACCCGGATCGCCCAACTCGGGCAGCGCGTTCTCCAGGACCCTCTTGAGATTCTCATTGTCCGCAGGCACCCGGGCACGTAAAAAACCGCTCTTGTCGAACAGCCCATCGCCCTCGCGCAGAAGATTCCGCGCGTAATCGTTCAACTGCACGATCCGGCCGCGCCAGTCCAGTTGAATGATGCCGCATCTTGAATTGTCGAGCAGTTGGGAGAGCGATGTTCGCGATGCGCGGGCATCGAACAGCATTTGCCTGAGTTGCACGAATCGGCCCACGTAGGGCAGAAGGCGTTCAATCATCTGGATCTGATCGGATTTCCAGCCACCGGAATCCTTGCGGCGCAAAACAGTCCAGTAGACGCGTGATTCCTGGGGAACCGTCATGCGCACGTTCACGCTGTTCTGGACGCCGTTGGCAAGCAGGAACTCATTGTAGGTACGGGAGGTCCTTTTTTCCTTCTCGGTGTAGAGGTCGGGAGTGTGGACCAGACTGCCGTCAGGCAGCGCCCTTAGGCGTGGCACGGCTTCATCCTGGGGGTAGTAGACGTCGAAGTACTCCCGTTCCAGATCTTCGCGTCGTTCACCACCCAGGCAGATTCTTGCGAAGAATATCTTCGCTTCCTTTCTCGAACGGCCTGAAGTGAATGCAAGCGAGTTTCCGCTCGTACCGCAGACCTCATCGAGCAGCCCGGCAATTGCAGGCCACTGCGAATCGTCGAGCGCAGCCGCATCCAGCGCCGCAAGGGCGCGCGCAAACAGGTCTTGCCGGCTCATGGAGCCCTTATCCCTCCCATTCCCCCACTCAACAACGCGTGTGCGCCGCCCGTGGCCCAGTAGCAACACGTAACTTCACGCCATCGTCCATGACAAAGGCGCCAACTCTTCCGTTTCACACTGAGCCTGCTTTCATTCAGTTTTGAATCTAGGTTTGTGTGAGCATGGCGACAACCCCCCAAATTGGGGGGATTACCCCGGAAAGGCTTGAACGAATTAGAAAAGCGCCCTTGCAGACGGCGTTAAAACGACATTGACGGGCTCTTGTGCGAGAAGCCGCCCAGCGCCTGTACGCGTCGCACCAGTTGCGCCTGCCGGGATATGCCCTGCTTTTGAAAGATATGCTTTATGTGCCAGCGGACAGTGCTTTCCTCGCGGCCGGTCGACAGAGCGATATCGCGGATGGAAAGGCCGGAGGCCAATGACACCGCCACCAGACTCTCCGCCCGGGTAAGACACAGGGCTTCCTCCACGAGGCCCGGATCAATCTGTTCCTTTACTCCGGGATCCACGATTAGCACCATCACGGCAACGCCGGTAATACCGGAGACCCTTTGCCTTTCTTGCGCGGGACTGACATGCAGCACAAGCCGAGGATACTTGAACGAGCGCTCGATCGTCACCGAACCGCCGGTTGCCGGGCCTCCCAGCTTCGGCCCCGCGCCCTCCAGGAGCTTCTGCAGACGGGCGTTATCGGATGAATTGCGAGCCGCCAGAAAGCCGCCCCGTTCGGACAACCCATCTCGCTCGCGCAGCAGGGCGGCGGCAAAATCGTTCGTCTCCACGATCCGGCCTTGCGGGTCCAGCTGGATGACGCCGCAACACTTGTTGTCGAGCAGCCTGGACAACGAAAAACCAACAGCCTCGGCATCGGCAAGCGCCTGCCGCAGGCTCACGAAATGGCGCAAATGCGGCAGAATCCGTTTGATCATCTCGACCTGATCGGATCGCCAGCCGCCGCTTTCGATCGGGTCGGCGATGTTCCAGACGATGCGTGAGCCGCCCGGCCCGTCCAGGCGGACAAGGAGGCTGTTCTGCGTGTGCGTACGCGGCAGACACTCGTTGTAGGCCAGGGAAATCTTCTTCTCCTGCTCCGTGTAGAGATCCGCTACGTGAACCAGTTGGCTGTCGGGGAGACTCCGGATGCGCGGCACGCGTTCGTCCACAGGGTAGTAGGTGTTGAAATAATTTTCCTCGAAGTCCGTGCGCCGTTCCCCACCCAAGCAGAATCGCGCGAGGAACACTTGCACGTCTTTCCGCGAACTGCCATCGCCAAACAACAGATTATTGCCCTTCGCCCCACAGGCTTGATCGATCAAAGCAGAGGTGGCGGGCCAGTGAGAGTCGTCGATTGTGGCTTCGTGCAAGGAGGCCACAATGCGGCCGAACAAGTCTCGTTCGCTCATGATGTTTAATACTCTCGCCGTTGCATGCGGCCGCAGATCATCTTTTGCGACATTTTTCTTCCAGTTGCCCCAGGGCAACCCTAGTGTTCGGACTCAAGAACCGAAAGAAAACCCCCAAGATTGGGGGGGTCGACGCACGAATGTGTTTAAGCCATCCCAATGGAAGCTCGCAAATCCGGCTTATGGACCTCAATAGATTTTGGATTACCTGGAGGCTGATTTGCGGGGACAAGCGCCCCGTACTCCCGCGCTTAGCCCAGGCCGCAGGAGGGTGGGGGGCGCCGGCGGTCTCATTTGCAGGTATGCAACGAGCATGCTCCGCCTGGCAGAACGGATGGGCGCCGCCGGATGCTCGCATGGGCTGGCCGGGGATCCCATCAGCATGGATGACGGTGTGAAGGGCCGGGTCGAAACCCGGCCCTTGCGTGAAGGCTTAGGTATTGTCCAGACACGCGTTCGCGATCGCGGTCGCGGGCGGTCCCGCCGCATAGGTTGCGGCTGCGGACGTGTCCATGTAGGCACGGGCGGTGTTCGTGGTGCCCGGCGACGATATGTTGATCACGTCGTGGAAGCTCCGCTTATCCGTGTAGGGGATGCCGTTCTCGTCGACGAACACGTTGGAGACGGCCGCTTGGATGATGCTCTGAACTTCACCGGCCTCTTCCGATGTGTCGAACTCCTCGGCGTTCAAGTTGAACACCAGACCGCTCTTGGTGGCGCTGGGCGCAGTGCAGGCACTTTGGTTGGAGGTCACCGAAGTGACGAACCGATGCCCGGCCAGCAGCGAGTTCAGTGATCCCGCAACCTCTGGGGCCGAAATCTTGCCGTTGCGCAATCCCTTGTAGATCAGTTGCTGCTGTGATTGGATCGTCTGGCCGACTTGCTGGGCCATGGAGGTCATCTCCGTGGTCTTGCCCCGGCCGGTATACAAGGCGAAGCCCCCGATAGCCAGCGCCGCAATCACGGCCACGACGATCAAGACTTCCACGAACGTGTAGCCTTTCTCGTCTTGCTTACGCACAGCAGGGGAGGTCCCTGAGACAGTTTGAAGTTTCATCTTGACAAATTCCTCTTTTTGGGGCGCAGAAAAAACATAAACCCCTGCCCCGATGGCGCCCTGGGGATCATCGGATTACAGGGATGCGGAGCCTAAGGCTCCTTGCGCTTGACGAGACAGGTCAGTTCCAGGTAACCCCCGATACGCCACGGGGGACCGGCCTCCCAAAAAGGGAAGAATTGCTACGGTTCGGCAGTGATCCTAACACCACAATATGTGTTGTCAATAGTTATTACTCATGTCATATACTACCAGTTTTATTGGTTTTTATACATTGTAATGTTATGTTCTATTCTTTATTGTCCGCCCAATCCTCCCTCAAGGACGCCAAGCGCCGTCGCTCAAATGGACCTTGTTGCGCAAGCCAGCAGAGGGGCTCGATGCAATCGGAACAGTCACCTTGCTGCTCCAGGTCGCTGAAGTAATCGTTTTATCGCATCTATAAAACTAAATATTCTACATATAAACTGGCCTTTTTTAACCTCTTGTAAAATTACTATTACAATGCTAGGATCATTTTTCGGTATTCCACGACTCGCTGCAGAAAACGAACCTATCCATGTCGACATTACCTCAGGAATCGGCCTTGCGCGCTGTCCGCAACGTCCACGCACTTTGCGTTCAAGGCAGCGGCAACAACGATTTCTGCGACATTCCGCTGAACATTTCCATCTCCTTGATGCGGTTCGGGGAACAACACTCCGATAAGCAAGGCCGGATTGCCACACGTCTCGTTCGCATCAACCCGGACGTTGCCCGGCTGATGAACCCTGAGTACGTGTCCGACGATTTCTATGCGAGCTTCTTTGAGCATAAGAACGCCTTGACCGAAGGAGAGGGCGCCGAGCGGCTGAATGCAATCTTGAAGTCCCTTTGCGGGCACACCGAGCCAGGGGAGCAGCGTCTGGTGCGCTATTCGCTGAATGCCGAAGGAGACATGCTGTTAATCCGCAACTTTCTCTGGCGCGAAGGCTACAACTGGCAGCAGGCGGAGGGCAATCACTCACCGCTGAAGATCATCGACGTGCGCCATGCCCTCATGATCATCGCCGGCATCAGCCGCACGATGGGTTTCGAGCACAGCCTGCCGAAGGAGCTGCGGGATCTCGATCTGGACGCCCGGAAACTCAGCGCAGTGCAGCTTTGTGGCCTCTACGGCGTGCCAACACCGAGCGAAGGCTCGGAATCCTCGGCGCTCCTTCGATTGGTTATCGCCGCGCGCGAGGCGCAGCACGCTCCGGCCGACGCGACAGAATCCAAGCAGCAGCCCGGCGGGCTTGGCGCTCTCAAGGCGTTGGGTGGAACCCTTGCCCATTTAGAGGAAATAGTAGGAATCCCGGCCAGTCGTGAGTCAGTTGGCGACGCAGGGAAGTGGCCCCAGCGGCTCCTCAGGCCGGGGGGAAACCAAGTTGAATTTACACCTTCTGAAGTGGGCCTGTTGTTGCACGAGGGCGATTGGTTCCCGGTTGTCCAGGCGCTACCCGGCGACAGGCAAAGCGCAACCGGTCCGTACCTGTACTCTCTGCCGGACGGACGGCCACTGCCCGGACCGGTCAATAGGTCGGCGGCGCTGGGGAGACTGGATATGCTGGCTTCGGAGCATGGCTGGGATGCGGCGGCTGACGAGCGCTTGCAGCGACTATGCGGGCGCGACGGGGATCTGCTTTCGTTTCAGTCCATCCGCGAGGCATTTCAGCAGACATCCCACACCTGGCTTCCCCCTGAACCCCATCCACCCATCGAGCCGAAGGCCAGGTCCAATCCGTGGACCAGGATCTCCGAATGCCGGATCGAAGCCCATCACTTCGCGACAGCCGAAAAGGTGGCCCATGCGATTTGCCGAGGCGAAACCAAGGGCGCAAACCAAGCTTTGGCCGAACTTGACGAACAGGCTTCGAGAGTCGGCGACGGCTCGCAAGCGGGGCTGCAGATACTCCTGAAAAATCTGTGCCTGACCGCCTCTCGCGCCGATCTGATGAATGACGGGCGCGAAGCGTGGCTGCGGCAGATGGCGCTGCTGCCCGATCCCGACGCCTGGCCGGGGCAATGTCCCCTTGAGGCGGAGACCCTTCCGGTCATCCTGTTTGGAGACGGCCCGGTCGCAAAACACAATCGTGTCGCAGTCGCCAGTCGTTCGGCTTTGGGAGTTTCCGTAAGCAATGCAGCCCTAGCGGCCGTGTCGGCCCCGCCCAGTTCCGTGCTGGCGGGCCAGATGGCCAAGTGAAGGCGAGTCGCCTGACGGAGCGAATGGCATGAAAACGCGGAAAAAAATTGCTCCTCTGGAAAGGCAACCGTCTCAGGCGCCTGCATCCGCGAAAGTGGTGAGGCTGAAAAACCCTTACATCCGCCACCGCTGGGGCGAATTGGTTACAGCGACCGGGTTGCGCACGCTGGTCGGTGTCATGCGCATCTGCGGCGCCAGCAAGGATCAGGTCAACTACTTGATGCGCGACAGCCGCTCAGGAGAAATTTCCGCACTTGACCCCTTCAATCAGGTGGAGGTCTGGCTGGGTACTCAGTTGCGGGATCCCAGGCTTTGCCGGCGGATATTGTCGGGCACCTTGCAGGGCTTGCAGGCTTTGCGGGCGAATGCCCCCCTGGAGCTCCCCACCTGGCCGCTAGACAAGATGCCCACTCGGGCGGAGTGCCCCGAGCCGCCGCAATGGCAGGAGTTCGAGCGCCACAGCGTGCTCTTGTGGAAAGACCGGGAAGGGCGGCAGTGGGCGGCCGCCGGCAATCCACTGTCGCTGAAGATGTGGCGATGGCTAAAGGAAACAACCCGGACCGAAGAAAAAAGCATCTGGCTTCGGTGCCTGGCCCATGAACTGGAAAAAGCCCGCCCGACCCCGCAGTTTGACTTCGATCCGGATGCCCATAGGGCAATGTCCGGAAAGGACCGGGTCCTCGGTTGGTTGTTGGAGTCCCGGATAAAAGGCGGCGTTTCCGATATCCATATTCGGATCCAGCTCACGGACAACAAGCCAGTCGGGCAGGTAACCTTCCGTCATCTGGGGATGACCGTAAAGGACCTGCCCGACATTCCCATCGAGCAGTTCCTTGCAGCGCAACGCTATCTGCTTGTCCTGGCGAAGCGAACCGACACGGAGACCCTGTATGTTCCATACGACCGGCAGGTAAAAGTGGATCTGCCCAACGGCGACGAATTCAGCGGACGGCTCTCGATGGTTCCGTACTACTGGGACCCGGACGATCCCAGCGTTGCGTGGTACTCGACGGTGATTCGAGTCCTGACCTCCAAGGAAGAAATCAAGACCCTCGATCAGGTTGTCGAACCAGAGGATGTTGACCGTGCACGCGATCTTCTGGATGTCGATGCCGGCATGGTGATTGTTTCCGGGCCGACCGGTTCAGGCAAGACCACCCTGCTCGCCTCGCTGCTCTCGGCCGCGTATATCGAACGCCCCGGGCAGCGGTTGCTCACCGTCGAGGATCCGGTCGAGATTCCCATCTCCGGGTCCGTGCAGTTTGCCGTGGAGGAGCGGCAGAAGCTCGATTTTGACATGATCCTGCGCAGTTTGTTGCGGCAGGACCCCGACATTCTTCTGGTCGGCGAAGTGCGCGACTCGAAAGTAGCGGACATCGCCAGCCGGCTGGCGGTGTCGGGCCATACGGTTTATACCACTTGCCACGCCAGTTACGCAGCCACTGTAGCGTTGCGCATGCAATCCATGAAAATGCACCCCGACCACTTGGCGGCGACGCTGCGCTGGTCCACCTCACAGCGGCTGCTGACCGGCTGCTGTCCGGAGTGTTCGCCCAGAAGGCCACCCCCGAAGCAACGTAGCGATGCCCACGGTCCGCTGTTCGAAACCATCTGTAGCGTTACGGGCTTGGACGATCTTCCCGAGGTAGTGTTTGAACAGCCGGACGCGGACCCCGCTTGCCGCAAATGCCAGGGGCGCTACGCGCCCAGACGGTTGATCATCGAAACCCTTAACTGGTCGTCGCTACCTCCGAGGGCGACCTCCCGCCCCGAGAACGAATGGTGGAACGAAGCTCTGGGCGTGGGCAAGCTGGTTCCCATGTGGTACCGGGCGGTCAGTCGCCTGCTGCGCCGGGAAGTGTCCGTGGGGTCGTTCATCGACAAGTTCTCTTCGGAGCCGCCACACCTGGGTTTGGTGGACGAGGACAATGCAAACCGGCTGCGCGAATACCTCCTTCGCGAAGCCGGGTTGAAGCCACAACTGATCTGGTCCAAGGAGCAAGCGTGAGTGCTAATCTACTGATTGTCGAATCCCCTGCCAAGGCGAAAAAACTCGCAGGAATCCTGAGTCCCGAAGACGGTTGGCTGGTGGTCGCGACCTACGGTCATCTCATGGATCTGCCGAGCCGAAAACTGGGGCTCGGGATCGCAAACGGGCAACTCAAGCTGTATTGGAAGACGACCAGAAATGGAAGAAAACAGTTGAGCCGGCTGCGCACGGCCGTCAGGACCGTGCGCAAGTCCGGTGGGCAGATCTATGTGGGAACCGCCCCCGACCGCGAAGGCGAGACCCTTGCAGCCCACGTGATGCGGATACTGCGGCTGCCCGAGCCGACAACTCCGCGGGTAATGTTCCATTCGCTGGATCCCGCGGCGGTCGAACACGCCATAGCCAGGCCCAAGAGACTGGACAGCGGCATAGTGAACTCCCAGGAAGCTCGCCGCGGCCTGGACCGGGCGGTAGGCTACGGGCTGTCGAGGCGGCTCAAGAAGCCGATCAGCCGGGTGCAGGCGCCCATACTGAAAGCCTGCGCCGATCAGTCGGCAGCCCGAAGAAACTTCAGACCCTCGACGCGCTACCAGGCCGGCTTCATGGTGAATACAACGTTCTTCGGGTTACCGCAGGATCCCATGTCGACCGAGTCCGCCGCTTTGCGGGCAGCGCAATCCATGCCCGCTCGCCGGGTGGTGTCGCGCAAGCAGGAGCGGAAGCGCGTTTCACCGCCGCCGGCCTGCACGACGACCGATGTGCTCAAGACATTTGCCAACGAGGCCGGCATCAATTGCACAATCGCCGCCATGCAGAATCTGTTCGTGAACGCGCTCATTACTTTTCCCAAGACGGACTCCCGAAGCCTGGACCAGGACTGGGTCGAGAAGGTGCGATCGGAATTAGGAGCGAACGCCGGCATGGCGCAGCCTCCCGAAGCCTGGACCACCACCAGGGCGGCAATGGCGCTCGAAGCGATTCGTCCAACGTCGGCGAGCACGAGCACCCCGGGGGGTCATGAGGATCGCGACCCTCTGGAGCGGGACGTGTATGACTACATTGCGCGCCGCGCGCACGGCGCTTGTTCAAAGCAGGCGATAGAAACGGTCGTAACGCTTTCGCTCGACAACCGAGCGACCGCCACATTGATCCGCGAGGACATTGACGGCTGGCGCCACTACGAGTTGAACCATGAGTCCGGCCGTCCCGGGCTGCCCGATCCGATCCTCTGGCCGCTGCAGGAAGGCGATCCGGTTGAAGCCGTTCCGTCGGTTCAGTACCTGAGGGCCGTACCTCCGGATGCCCCCACCGTGGCGTGGCTGCTGGACTGGATGGAAAAGAATCGGGTTGGCCGGCCTTCGACCTACGCGCCATGCGTGCGTAAATTAATCGAACGCGAGTTGGTGGTCCCCCACGAGCGCGAAGGACTGATTCCAACCCAACAGGGACTGGAATTGCTGAGCACGCTCTCGGGGGGGGGCGATCCCATTCTCAGCCCGAAATACACTAAGTTCCTGGAGGAATGGCTTGACAATATCGCCGACCAAAAGGCCGGCCCTGAAGAGGGCGCCAAGCTGGTGCAGGCCGGATTACGCCTGGCGGTCGGCATGGGCCAAAGCTCCCCGGGCCTCTAAGGATGCGCGGCAACCGACACCTTAGGAGGAGGAAAGTCCGATGAAGTTACGCTACAGGGTCACGGCTGCTAACGGCCGCAGCGCGATGGTCACGGCCCGTTCGGCCGCAGTGGCCCGCCGCAAGGGCCGGGCGGTATTGGGCCTGGGCCACGGCTCTTCCGTGCGCGTGCGATGGGCACTCAAGATGAAAGCCAATATCGGAGGCATGAAGCCCGATGCCCAGATGGAAGTGCTGATGACCTATTCACGGCTTCTGGCATCGAGAACCCCGCTGGAAGCCGCGTATGAACGTTTGGGCGAGCGGGTCGTGGCTCGCAAGGCGGGCGAACCGGCGTCCAGCGCCTTCGCCCGCTCGGGAATCCATCCGGTGGCATGTGCGATCCTATCCGGGGCGGAGACCGCCGGACAATCCGGAGACGGCGCTGACCGGGCGGCCGACTGGCTGGCGGCACGCGAAAAGCGCAACGATGAGTTCATCAATCCGGTAAAGAAGCAGTGTTTTTTCTCGGGGGCGATTCTGGTGATATTGTTCGTGATGCCGGTGATCGCAAACAGCATGTTTGAACAACTCCCCGACGAATACGTCACACTGCAACATACGCCGGTGTCGCAGTTCCTGGTCAGCGCTTATGCCACCTTTTACGAGCCGCTCACTCCGTATGTGGCCTTGGGCTTGCTCTGCGGGGGCCTGATGGGGGGTTGCTTCGCGCTGTTTCAAATTAAGGGTCCAATCCGTAACCGCCTGCCGCTTTTGGGCCCACTGGGCCAATTGGGGGAGCAGGAGCGACTGACCGCCTGGCTGAGCATGTACATCCCGTTCTACGCGGCGAATCTGCCATTCTCGGATTTCGTGCGCGCCGGCGCCCACGCGTTCAAGTCCGGACCTTTGGCGGCGGCATTCGCCTTGCTGCTGCGCGACGTCAAGAGCGGCGAAGCCGATTCCCTGGCGACCGCGGCGGCGGTGCATCCCGACTCGATTCCCGGGGGAATGCACGAAGCCATCGTCGTAATGGCCGATATGGATCAAGAGGCCGGACAAAAACACCTGAGCAGTCTGATGCTGCTCAGCGCGCGAGAGATGCGCCGTCTTGCCTCCAGGGCCGCGCGCCAGGGCGGTCTGATGCGCACTGTTTCGATGGTGGTTATCGGAGTGTTCATGATCGCGGGAATCTACGGTCCGCTGGCAATTTCGATCAGCGGCCCGGGATTTTGACCGGAATGCGCCTCCGCCATTGAAAGCCAGAGGCTTCCGCTCAAGGATTCCCTTCCTTACTGCCCGTCGGGAGTGTTCGCGTTGTGGTGCTCCAGCATGCGGGCTCGCAACTTCTGCGAGGGCGAGAAGCGCAACACCCGGCGGGCCGGTGTCATCTTCATGCGACTTTTGGTCCCGCGGGTTTCGGGGGTTTCGGTGACCATGTGGTGCCGCCTGGGAGCCCTGAGCTGCGTTTCGATCTTTCCTACGGTGCGCAATTCAATCGTGTTGCCGGCGATCAGATGACGGCGAAACACTGCAAGGATCGCCGAGGCCATTGCGTTGGCGCCGAATATCGTCATGTTCAGTTTGTGCCGGAAGCGTTCTTCGATCTCCGCTCGCAGGACGGGAGCGTTGGGAATCCGGGATACGGTCTTTTTCATTTTCGCGTTACCCTCTTGACGAGATTTTTGTTCCAGGGAATGTAGACTTGCATCAAGCGACGGGACCGCACAATATTAGGTGCTTATGAGACCCAAACAAAGAGAAAAAAGCAAGAAACTTCGCCGCCGTGCGATGGTTCAGGCAGTGGCGGTTGAATTTCGCGAGAGGCTTGATCCTCGACCGCCGGAACCCAAGATGATCGTGCGCCAGCGGCGGAGGACCGTCCCGCACTACGAACTCGCCATGGCGGCAGTCAACGAATTCATTGATGTCGTCGGCGAAGCGCTGTCGCAGAGCCGGACGGTAAAACTGAGAGGATTCGGCAACTTTGTCCCCCGGCGCTACAAGCCGATGACGGGGCGGTTGCCGGGAGCGCACCCGGACGACAAGGACGCCGTCTTCACGGTGCCGGTACGACTGGGCATATTGTTCCAGCCCTCCCTTAAGTTCAAGAAGACGCTGCGGGAGCACGACGAGCAACATGGGCTCCCGACACGGCAGCCCGGCTCGGATACTACCTGACCGGCATCGCAACTTCGCGGTCCCCGCGCCGGACAGACCTGCGCTTTGCAGCGTCGCTTTCATTCAACATCCAAGTATATCATTCAATGCTCTATAAATCCGGTTTCATTGGTGATTCATTCCGTTCTGCAGAAGAGTATAATACAATGCTTGCGAAACCTGTGCCACGGCTCTGACCAGCTCAGGGATTAACTAACGGCGCGCTACGCATCAGTGTCGCCGATGTGGGTAGGGCCGGCACAACCGGTCAGTTCGTGATCCGATATTCATCCCCTCAAAGCTTGGCGCGAGCGTTCTTTCATTACTGAAGTAGAGGGCGAAACTGGCTGAAATCCAGGCGCCACCCCAAGAGATCGGATAGCCACGGTCGTAGCGGCGTTTTCCTAAAGGCGCGGCGATGCCGGGCGGCGGGAAGGATGCCTATGAAGATGAGCGGATCAGGCACCATGTAACGTTAGAAAACAGGTAATTTAACTGTGTATTATGTCCAGTTTTATTGATTATTAGTTTATACTACTCCTGTCCGTTAAAATATTTCGGGTGTACCACATCCTGAAGATCCGAACCACGGGAGTACTGCCATCTTGAACCGATTTCTATTCTTGGGTCGCGCGGCCGTTGTCCTCGCCGCTTGCGTCCTTTCTCTTGCCGGCTGTTCGGGCGGCGGGCTGACCGGCGATCTCGTTACAGGCCAAGTCATTGGCGGAGCGGATGCAGCGAAAGTGCGAATTGACGCGGCTCTTACGAATGTTGAGGCCGAAGGCGGAAAAATCTCGGTGGAGGTCTCCAACGCCGGCGGGGGCGAGATGAATTGGTCGGCTTCGCTAAGCGCGAACTGGGCAAAGTTCGAAGGAGAATCGAAAGGCGATGGAACCGGAACGCTCACTGTAGCCTTCAAGGCCAATACCGAGACCGAGGATCGCACCATAACCCTGTCAATCAGTTCTCGGGAGGCATCCAACTCACCGCAAACCGTGGTCTTCACCCAGGCCGGAGCTGAACCGGAGCCCAAGCCGGTCTTGAATGCTTCAGCGGACAACTACGCTCTGGAGGCTGGCGGCGGCAGGATTGCCGTCACCTTGGCCAATGATGGCGGAGGGGAACTGGAATGGTCCGCTTCGCTTCCCTCTGACGCCTCGTGGGTGCGGTTTATCGGAAAAAGCTCCGGGCTAGGCCCCAGTAACATTCAGATAGAGGTGGATTCCAATTCCACCAAGGAACGGCGTTCGTTCACGCTGACCGTAACCGCCGATAGCGCGGGGCAGTCGCCTCAAACACTGCATTTCACCCAGGAAGGCGGAGCAGAGCCGGCGGCAGATTCATTCGAAATCTCGGCCGTCAGCTACGAGGTCGGCTCCGAAGGCGGCTCTGTTCGGGTAACGGTGACCGCCGCCGCAGGCGTGCAATGGTCTGCGGCCTTTGGCGGAAACTCCGACTGGATCCACTTCTCGGGACCATCCAGCGGAACCGGCAACGGCAGCATTACCGTCCGGATACAAAGCAATACAGCACAAGAATCCCGTTCGTTCGCGCTGACCGTGACCGCTGAAAGCTCGGAGCAGGCGCCCCAGACACTGCATTTCACCCAGGAAGGCGGAGCAGAGCCAGCGGCAGATTCATTCGAAATCTCGGCCGTCAGCTACAAGGTCGGCTCCGAAGGCGGCTCTGTTCGGGTAACGGTGACCGCCGCCGCAGGCGTGCAATGGTCTGCGGCCTTTGGCGGAAACGCCGACTGGATCCACTTCTCGGGACCATCCAACGGAACCGGCAACGGCAGCATTACCGTCCGGATACAAAGCAATACAGCACAAGAATCCCGTTCGTTCGCGCTGACCGTGACCGCCGAAAGCTCGGAGCAGTCGCCCCAGACACTGCATTTCACCCAGGAAGGCGGAGCAGAGCCGGCGGCAGATTCATTCGAAATCTCGGCCGTCAGCTACAAGGTCGGCTCCGAAGGCGGCTCTGTTCGGGTAACGGTGACCGCCGCCGCAGGCGTGCAATGGTCTGCGGCCTTTGGCGGAAACGCCGACTGGATCCACTTCTCGGGACCATCCAGCGGAACCGGCAACGGCAGCGTCACGGTCCGGGTTCAAGGCAACACGGCAAGAGAAACCCGTTCGTTCGCGCTGACCGTGACCGCCGAAAGCTCGGAGCAGTCGCCCCAGACACTGCATTTCACCCAGGAAGGCGGAGCAGAGCCGGTGGGCGTTTCATTCGAAATCTCAGCCGCCAGCTACGAGGTCGGCTCCGAAGGCGGCTCTGTTCGGGTAACGGTAACCGCCGCCGCAGGCGTGCAATGGTCTGCGGCCTTTGGCGGAAACGCCGATTGGATTCACTTCTCGGGACCATCCAACGGAACCGGCAACGGCAGCATTACCGTCCGGATACAAAGCAATACAGCACAAGAATCCCGTTCGTTCGCGCTGACCGTGACCGCCGAAGGAGACCAGAAGACCTCCAAAACGCTTAATTTCGTTCAGGGCGCCAGCGTGTCGGCGGTGATCGCCGTCACTGCTCATCCCGCAGACCGCTCGATCCCGCATACAGGCGGCACGGTGCGATTGGACATAAGCAACAGCGGTGGAGGACGACTGAATTGGACCGCATCGACGGATGTCGGCTGGGCATCCGTCGCCGGAACAGCTTCTGGGACAGATAAAGGCAGCGTCGTGATCTCTGTGCTGGAAAACTCAGGCAAGGCCCGCTCGTTCACGGTGACGGTCCAGTCCGCGGGAGCCGAAAACTCCCCCCGCACCGTGAGGTTTGCGCAGGCGGCGGCACCCGAGCAGCTCAGAGATTCGGCACGAATTCACGCCAACAAGTACGCGCTCACCCATTTGGGCGAAACGGTGACTGTCAACATCAACGTCACGGCTGAGGCGCAACTGAACTGGACAGCAGAAATCCGTCACGCGGACTCTACCTATGTAGTAATCGTGCCGGAACGCGACGAGGAAGGCATGCTCACCGGACAAACCATGGAAGACACTCGCGACCGTGGCGAATGGGTACGAATGCTTGGACCCTCCAGCGGGACCGGGTCGGGAACGCTGGAGTTACAGGTTGACGAGAACCCGGTTGCGCTGCGCTGGAGCTTCAGCCTTTTCATCCGGTTTCAGGATGCCCCGGAACTCGATCAGACACTGCACTTCAGTCAGAATCGTGACGCTGAACAACGCCTGATGATTTGGACCTCGAGCCGCCACATCGGCGCCGGGGGTGAGACTGTGGAAGTGCACGTGAGTGCTTCCAGCGGCGGACTCATTTACTGGGCGGCAGACGTGGATGTCGATTGGGCGCACCTGGAAGGCGCCATCGACGGAGAGATCGACGGTAACGGCACCGCCGTCATTCGCATCCAGGTGGATGCCAACCCTGGCGATGAGCGTTCCTTCAGCTTCAGCGTAAACGCTACAGACGCCACGTCTCCACAGCCGATTCTCTTTCGTCAGGCAATGGCGAGAGAAATGGAAGGAGGGGACCCGATGCCGCCACGCCCACCGGCCTGGTACGCCAATGACTGCCAGCAACAGACCCCCGGGTTTGAAGAATTCGGTGGCTGGCTTGCGCAGCGGGGACATTACCTCGACGTAACTGATTCACGCGTGTGGCGGCATACGACCGATGGCCACGACTCCAACGGGGCGACCTTGCGCGCGTTCAACGACTGCACCGATGACAAACGCACGCTGACCACCGATATCCTGGCCGACGCCATGCTCGACGAGCCGGCTGAATTCGCCGACTTGCCGCGCGGCGCCGACTCCCGGATCGTACTGCTGGACATAAGCACGCCGGTGGTAGGCGAGCACACGAACGGGGCCCGGCACGCGGATCCGCAGTATGTGTGGTCCGATGCCGGAAGCGGCTGGTATCCGACCTATACAAGGGACGGCGACGGGCTGAAATTCCTCCATCTGCAGCCTTTGGGCGACTGGGGCTACGAAAGTTCCTCCGAATGGCGCTCGCAACTCAGTGAATGGAACGCGGCAGGCTCCGATATGTCGGCCTGGACGGATACCGCACGGGATTACGGTTGGCGACTTCCGAGCATACAGGAGCGAACCGGCGAAGGGCTCAGGATGCTCGCCAACGCCGACAGCTCGCTGTGGCTCCTGGTGGGCGGCTACACGGGACAGGGCAGCGGTCGCCGAATTCATCCGAATTCCGCCGTCTGCGGCGAAGCCAAGGAGTTGTGCCTGTTCGCCCCCTGGGAGTACCAGTACACGGATGAGGAGGGGGAAGCACAGACTGCTTCGGGGACGGCGGTCGCCGCCGCCCAGGTGGCCGCTGCGCTCGACAACGTGCTGCTGCTTTGGCCGGACTACGATTTGCTGGAATTACGCGACCTGGTGCTCGGCTGCGCTGAAGATCTGGGCGATGAAGGCCCTGATGCGATGTGGGGGCGGGGAGCCTTGTCGTTCAACTGCCTGTTCACAGCCCAGGGCGAGTTGCGGGATCCGCGCACCGATGCCATCCTCTCGGGCGGAATCTACGGCCCTCTGGCGGGTTTATACGGCGGGGTACTGGACGCGCCGGTCATCGCCGGTGGCTCAATCCCGGGTTTGGATACCACCGGTCGGGACTTCGCCTACCCGCTGATGCGTTGGTCACACCGGGAGAACCACGCGCTCCTGGTTGCAACAGGCAATCTCGGCGGATCTCAGGCGGTTTATTTACCGGATGGATTCGGACGGACGCAAGGCCTCGGCACAGCACTGTTCGCAAGGGGTGGCTTCACCGCCGGCTTCGCAGCGGCAGGCGATGCCCTCGGCGCTGCCGCGCAGTGGCGCACCGGCGGGTTCTCAAAGGGGACGGGACTGTGGACTCTGCGCGGTGGTTTCGCCGTTCAACCCGAGGGCACAGGATCATTGACCGGCGAGCGCGTGTTCCGCGCGCCCGTGACGCTGTCCAGCGCGATTTCGGTAGCGTTCCAACATAGCTTCACGCAGAAACTGTCCCTGCACATACAAGGCAATTACTGGATGACGCTGAACACCCAGCCACGCAGCCTTTGGGCGGGCGCGCAGTTATCGGAGTTGCGCGCAAGCGCGTCGCTGGCTTATCAATCGAGCCGTATAAGGGCGGAACTGCAAGCGCAATATCAGGGTGGCCTTAGCGGCCGGCTGGATGTCGCCGGACAGAAAATCCACCTGATGCCGCATACCGCTCGGCAGATGTCGCTGCGGGTGCGTATACCGCTGGGGAATCTACAAACACAACGAAGAAAAGAAATCCGATGAACAAACAATTTACCCACTCATCTTCCATACCTGGAACTTTCATCCCGTCCGCCCAGGACTTGTTCAGGCCGGGCACGGAACATCGGTCCGCGTCAGGCATTTCGGCCTTCGGCTGTACCGCGGCTATCACCTCACGGGGGTCCTAGAGATGTGGCGCTGCGCTCTATGGAACACTGGCGGGAATCTCGGTCGACGGGAGTTCCTCGTTGGGCCGGTGACCCGCTTTCCTGTCGCTGATCAGGCGTTCAACTTCAGCGGCGCGGCGCGGCGGTATCGCCGCGGCTCTTCGTCCCTGCGACGATACAGGCGTGACACGACACTAGGTTCGGCGACACCCGCGAACTGGAACTGACGAATTCCCCCAGGCTCCGCCTCGCCCCGCAACAATGAATTTCGTCGCACTGCCGCCCACATTGGCTGGCGTTTTCGCCGCGATGTTCGGCCTGGCCTTCGGCAGTTTTGTCGGAATGTACGCCTACCGCCTGCCTCGCAACGAAAGCATCGTCAGAAAGCGATCCTTTTGTCCGGGTTGCGGTATCAAGATCCCAGCATGGCGAAACATACCCCTGGTCAGTTATGCCCTTCAGAAAGGACGGTGCATCGCGTGCAAGGGTCCCATCCATTGGCGCTATCCGGTCAGCGAAGCACTCTGCGGCCTGCTCGCCTGGGCCTGCTGGCGCGAGTTTGGGATGGACTGGAGCCTGCCGGCGGGAACTGCGCTCTGCTGCGTTCTGGTACTGCTGTCGGTAATCGATATGGAACGCCGGCTTCTTCCCGACCGCCTCACGCTTCCTCTGCTCTGGCTGGGCCTGCTTTTCAGCCTGACGCGGCCGGAAACACCGTTCGTGCCGCCCCCGCAAGCGATCATGGGCGCAGTCGCAGGTTACGGATTGCTGGCGCTGACCGATTTCTTGTGGCGGCTCCTACGCAAGCGGTCGGCCTTCGGCGGAGGCGACCTCAAACTTCTGGCCGCGCTGGGCGCGTGGTTCGGCCCTTACGGAGCGTTCGGAGTCTTTGGCGCAGCAGCCGTAACGGGCGCGCTCTACGCTACGCTGCGTGCACTGTCGAAGCGAACTGTCCCGCAGGAGGAGCTTCCGTTCGGTCCGTTCCTTATGCTCGCCGGCGTGTGGAATTTGCTCGGCCCGAATACCTTCGACGCGTGGAGAACAGGTTTCCCGTTGGCGCAGGCATTGAGTTTGTGAGACAACGAAGAACCGTTGATTGCCCAGGAGCACATTGCTTCCATCCAGGCCTGCATTGCCAATCCGTACCCCAATCGAAGAACAAACATAGGCCCCAGGAAAATCGACCATGAACAACCGCTACCTTAAGTCTCAGCGCATAAGCCTTGAGAAGAATACCCAGCTGGACAAGAGTTGGGTTAAGCAAAAAATTGCCGATGACCCTTCCATTCTGGAACTTGGCGATCTGGTTGTGAGCGACATCGACCGAACAAACACCCATGCCGGATGGCCGGACCTGCTGCTTCAGGATTCCGAGAAAGTGAGGAGATACGCAGTCCACTTGCAACTCGGCGCTTCCGATGAAGCTCAAATCATTCGTGCGATCGAGTCCTACGGTGCGCAAAAACAAAGTCTCCCACAATACGAATACCGCGCTGTTCTAATTGCCGAAAACATCGCAGGCCGGCACCTGAACGTTATCTCCCTGATCAACGGATCAGTCCCCTTCATCGCCATTCAGATGCAGACCGTTCAAGTTGGCGAATACATAACACTCCTGTTTTCGAAGGTGATTGGAAAACGCTTGCGGAGCTCGGTTGACGCGGATGAAGATGTCGAAACAACGCCCGCGGATCCAGCGTATTGGGAGACACATGCGTCCAAGGAAACCGTCGCCTTGGTAGATCAGATGTTGGAGTTGGTCCATGACATCGACCCGACCCTGAACCTGAAATACAATACATCGTTCATCGGTTTGGAAAGGGATGGTCAGCCGGTAAATTTCGTCAAGTTCATACCGTGCAAGAGCCAGCTTGGCTTTGAAATAAGACTTCCCCTGACCGACGAATTGAGCACAAAGGTTGACACGGCCGGACTCAGCACACTCGAGCATGGCCGGAAGGGGAGTTATTGCCGGCTGCGCTTGACCAGTCGCGACATCAAGTCCAGGGCTGATGTACTGAGGGAATTGTCGAAACTCGCATATGAGCGCAATGCCGGTACTTAGAGCATCGGTCTGAATATGCATATGTCCGCGCATTGTCCTGGAAGCCTTCGGACTGAAATGATGCTCTGCGTTTTGCGAGGATTGGCGGTTTCCACTGCACTGTTGGTGTCCGGCGACTCGCGCAGCATGCTGACTGTTGGGAAGAAACCCGCATAATACGCACCGCTGGCCTTGCGGGGAAAACCTTGACCGAATATCTCCTTGCCCTGTCGTGCCCGGACCGGACAGGGTTGATCTACGCGGTAACCCGCTGGCTGTTGCAGCACGGCTGCAACGTGATGGACAGCGACACCTACAAGGACCCCTTTCGCGAAAGGTTCTTCATGCGCGTTCACTTTTGCGGTGACATTTCCCTTGCCGACCTCCGACGGTCCTTTACTCCCGAAGCGCAGCAATTGCAGATGCGTTGGGAGTTGTCACGGGCTGATACCCGCCCCCGCATTCTCATCATGGTCTCACGCCACCTGCATTGCCTGCTGGAGCTGCTCAACCGGGTCCGCCTGGGCCAAATGGCGCTGGATATTCCGCTGATCGTTTCCAACCACGAGGACGCAGAGTGGCTGGCCAAAGCCGCCAACATCGATTACCTGCACCTGCCGGTCACAGCCGCCACCAAAGCGGAACAGGAACAGCGCGTGGTGCGGGAAATCGAAAAGCACGACATTGACTTCGTGGTATTGGCGCGTTACATGCAGGTTCTTTCACCGACCCTTTGCGAAAGGCTGCCCGAACGCATCATCAATATCCACCACTCGTTCCTTCCGGGGTTCAAGGGCGCCAAGCCCTATCATCAGGCGTACCGGCGCGGCGTGAAACTGATCGGCGCAACGGCGCACTACGTGACCGCCCACCTGGACGACGGCCCCATCATCGAGCAGGACGTCCAGCCGGCAGGCCACCGCATGACGCCGGAAGAGCTGGCTGCCGTCGGCAAGGACATCGAACGGGTGGTCCTGGCCCGAGCAGTGCAATACCACGCCCAGAAGCGCGTCCTTATCAACGGGCGCCGCACCGTCGTCTTCCGCTGACCCTTGGGGGCGAGGGCATCCTGCCCTCGTTACGGAAACGTTGTTCCGCAACAGGAGCGACCCGGTCTTGGGTGGAAAACAGGATGCCTTCGCTCCCAGGAAGCTTCATGCTGGAAAACTGTATTCGGCAGCGTGCCATCATTACCGGCGTTCCCGGCGAAGCAACCGGGGGATTTCTTGCGCCATAATCAGCGCCAGGAAAGATAAGCGGAGCCAGGCGTGATGAAGACGGGAAAGGCAATGTTCCTTGCGGTGGCCATTGTGCTGCCGGTAACTGCCGGAGCAGATGACCTGCGTGACGAAATGTTGCGTTGTGCACAGCTAAGGGACCCGCAGGTGCGCCTGGCCTGCTACGACGCACTCGCGGCCGTAAGCGCGTCTGGTGACCGAAAAGCAATTTCCGATGATGAATCCCCAACGGGCGAGGGGCTTCCCCGCACCCCTGAACCTGCGCCCGTGACGTCCGCGGCGCCTTCGGGGAGCGGCGGAGAAAAACCGGAATCGGATCGATCGCTGACTGAGCGCTTCTTCGGCATGCTTCCCGGCGGTGGCGACGTCAACAAGATCGAGTCCCGGGTCGCCGGCGAAGTGAAGAACTTGCGGGGCGGCACGCGGTTCACGCTGGAAAACGGCCAGGTCTGGCAGCAAACTGAAAAGACCAACCGCAACTACCGAGCCACCAATCCCAAGGTGGAGATCAAGGAAGGGTTCATGAACAGCTACCTGATGCGCCTTGAAGGACTCAACGCGCGCATCCGCGTGCGCCGCGTGAAATAACGTCGATCCAACTCTCGGTCAATTCCCCAGCGCTTGAGTGGAATCGGCCTGTTTGTACCTTGGCACTGCTTTCATTCAGTAATCGTGATAGTGAGCAAGAAAAGGCGCTTCGGCACGCCGGCATTCAGCTCTATACGAATTTCGGTTCTTGGCATCGCACATCTCTCCATCAAGTTGATTATCGGAGAATATCGTCAAGGTCCGATGCGCCCCATATTCAAACCGCTCCAACCTGCGGGTGGATATTTCCATCCAGCCGAACCAGTCCCACGTTTCAGAAAGTCCGCAATATCTTCAATCTCTAAAAACGCAATGGATGCCTGCGGTTGCCCATGTAGGTGGAACACCTGCCTCTTATGGGAATCTGTAATCGGCCAGTAGGCGTTGCTTCCTCCAAATTTACCGTTGTTCGCAACCACAACGAGTTGAAACATGTGGTAATGCAGAGCCAAGGTCATCTGATCAAACGTCTTAACATCCTTGTTGAAGGCTGGAATGGCGAATACATCGGATTGGTCCCGCAAGTCTGACACCAGCCGAAGATCTGTTGCGTCGTAACAAACTGAACCCGTGAGCCACAGTGGCTCACGGTTTTTGGACCACGGGTAGCCCACCAGCCATTGGCAGGGGCGAAAGCCCTGCACATTGAACTGCCGCTCATCAGGAGCAAGATTCTTTTTGCATTGGCGACGCGTTCGTATCTGAAGGCTCTGGTTCTTGGTCCATTCCGGCACGATCCAAAGGGCCGAATTGATAGCAGGCTTGCCAGGGAAAACCTCCTGATAGGTCAATCCGGCCAATATCAACGTCTTATGCTGTCGCGCAAACGGCTCAAGATGGGTTCTTACGTCCTCCGGATGCACGGCCAACTCCGGTAGGATAAGCCAGTCCAGACGCGGGGTGCCTCCTTTATGCGTATAGCGCAGATTAAGCATTCTCCGCACGGCTTCGATGGCCGCGGAGAGGTGATTGCGATGCTTGCGACGAATTCCCGGTGCTGAAGACGTCAAATCCCCAGGGTCAACTTTGTCCGGGATGATTGTCTGTACCACGCAGGCTCTTAACGGACGAGGTGAACTGTCTGAATCGGGCCGACCGGACATCATTGGAAGTACAAGAACGCCGGTCCCGGGCCCCTGCTTCCTTCTAATAAACTGAATTCGCTCCTCTATCTTCTCCAAAGCAATCTCTACGCCGCCTGCAACCCAATGGAAATCGTTGGGAAGCCGACAGCCCGGCCAGCGCAACAAGGCGAGCAGGAGTTCTTCTATCCATTCGGTTATGGGGACCCAGTCATCACCAAACGCTTGCTGGCCATTGAACAACCCGTAGAGCCGCAGATACCAGTGACTCCTTGTCGGTCGATAAGCGCTCGATTCATCCTTCCAGTACTCGGGACGCACTATCATTGTGAAATCTGGTCGCCCCGAAAGAATAAACCGCAACAAAAAGCCCAACTGGAATCGCCACAAGTCTTTGGAATCACACCATTTGGGAGGGTCATAAAGAGATCCGTCTAGTGCAACCTGACGGGGTCCAATTTCCAGTGCCCCGATCTTCGCGACTCCTGCGTCCATTTCGAACCTAAGCGATACCTGTCCCGGTGCAATGACCTTGCACTTTGGCGCATCCGATTCCCACTGTTTCTTCAAGAACGCCGCTGCGAAGCGCAAAAGAGACAGTTCATTCCTTAGCGGGTTCTCAGGACCGCCATCCAATACGATATCCACCAAGTTTTCGAGTCCATCTTGGACTCCTTCACGCTCCACGCAAAGTTCTTCCCGAATTCGACTTGGCAAGTGGTTTAAGAAGCGCTCATCAGCCTTGCCAAGTTCTAGGGCAAACGAAGGGTCTCTGACTGCAACTTCCCCCTTTCGGTCAGCTGCCAGCTTCAAGTTCGACCGTGCTAGTTCTATAGCTCTCTTGCCATCGGAAAAGCTGCGGCGCGACAGCACCGCCAAGGTTGCTAAATCTGAGGCAGGGAGATTAGGGTGCTGCCCCTTCATATATAGGATCAGTTGCTGATATTCCCGCGTCTCTGTAGTCCTCCCAACTCGCTCAACACGGTTTGTGCACGGATCGAAGACAGCAAGGAATAGAAGAGCTTGCTGCTGGAGATACCACGGGATGTTCGATGACGAGGGTCCGATAAGTCGAGTTGCTTCATCGCGCAGCGCCTCTCGGTACTTCTGGACATCGACATTTTCTGGCAACCGCTCGCAATCTTCAACAAGACCAGTTTCCGTGGCTCCTGCTCGCAACAGTTCTGCAAGGCAATACCAGGCAACTCGTCTTGGTGCGCCGCGTCGCATGCCCTTTTCCGTGAATGGTCTTAGCAGTCCTAGAACTGCCTTAAGCACCGCAGCATCCGGCCAAATATCGAACCCGATACGGAGAAGCCGAACATTCGATGGGTCTTCGACCCAGCGCTCAATCAGGCCAAGGGAAAAAGCTCGTGCGTCTTCATCAAGATCCTGCTTGCTTCGAGGCGGTTGCATTCCATTTGTGCGCTCAATCTCATGTGTCGTTTTATCAAGGGGCAGAGCGTCTTCGAGAAGGGGTCTAATGGAGCGAAATGTCGTCCGAAATCGTGCGGCAGAAAATCTTGCGACAGTCTCGTCTCGAACATCTGGAACAGGAGAGAATTGCCAACCACTCTCGTCTGACTCGCGGCTTAATGCCCTTTGTGAGCGCATCAGTCCTTGGATCCCATCCAAAATCTCCTGACCGGCGATAGCATCGAATCCGCCAGACACGGCGGATTGAATACGTTTCATTCGGATACTCTGACGAACAAATGGCCGTGTGTCTCTGCCGAATTCAGCGGCCTTGGTCTTTGTTCTCGATAGCAGAAATCCATGGGCATCGGAGCTCAAATGATGTAGAAGCCATTTAGCGACTTCCTGCTCGACCCTCTCCAGGTCACAAGACTGATCCGCTGTTACGACAACGCGCAGGTCGTCAACATATCGACACGCGTCATAAATGCGAATACCCGCCACGATTTCCTTGTTGAAATCGCTTCGCAGGCTTTCGTCGAACGCGAGAAGCACTACGTTGGCAAAGAATCCCGCGGAAACCAAGCCTTGGGGCAGTGCTACGCAAGTAAAGTCCGTTAGTTCAGGTTTCGTTGATTTCGCGTAGTCGGCAACATCTTTGGCGTCGCGTTCATGCCACCGCCAATTCAAAATCCTTGCGGCCAAATCGAAGAAAACCGGATCGTCACTTCCGCGCTTCAGGCTGCGGAGGGCCTGCATCAATAAGTCTGGACGTACACGGTCGTAGAACTGACTCAGGTCGGACTCGACAATGAATACACGCTGATTGGTCTTCCGCTTAGTAGTTTCCGCAACCAATGCCGGTCGAGATATGAATGATCGGTAGTCTTGAGAATAAGAGCGATAGAGCTTTGAGGAACCCCAACGATGGTGCAATTTTTTCTCTTTGTCCACATCGCAAAAAAGGCGATTCCCGTAAGAACTAACCTTCTTGCGGGATTCCGCGTCTTCGACTGGACTTCGTGAATCACCCTGCTTCGTCTCAACTCGGTTGGCGAGACACAGCATCAGCGCCGTCGCTACGACTTGATCTCTAATACTCACATGGGCCAGCGGGCGCAGTGGAGTTGCGCCGGCACCCTTTTGCTTTGGCTCCCATTTTCCAGGCTCTTTTCGCACTACCCAACGCTGGCGTTTTGGCGCCGGCACAAGTCGCAACGGATCGCCCTTCCAGTCATGCGGCGACTCAAGACGCTTTGCCATATCCGCAATGAACGTGGGTAGATTTACCGTAGTCCAATCCAGTTTAAGCGTATCGGAGTACCAGTTGTGGTAGCGAATGTGAGAGGCGGTTTTCTTCCACGCCTGGACGAGAACGTACTCCTGTCGCAGAAGATCGAGACTTGGACTTAGAACCCGCGGGATCACGCCTTGCCCCTAAGCACCTTGAGCAGTTCCGCGATGACCTGAAGTTCACCGTCATCGGCACCGGTGAGTACGATGGGTTCAAAATCCGGATTAGCGGGCTTCAGAATAATGCGCGAGTGTTGCCAAGAGTCGTAGCGGGTCGCTTTCTCGCTCTCATAACGCTTGACGGTAGAACGTTGATCCGATTCGGGGTCGATAGCGTCGCGAAATTGAACGAGGACAACTTTGCCTTGCCGCGTCCCTTCCACTGGGGGGCGGAACAGGCAGCAGGAACCATCGAGGAAGGCGAGTTCCATCGACTTGCCAATGACTTGAGCAACGAACATGCCGGTACGGAGGCGGTGGTGAGAGTCGATAGCGACCCACTCGAAGCCATTCGAATCGCTAATGGCGTGTGGGTGGCCAAAGGCACCGGCAGCCGCTTGCAGGTCGATGAATAGCACGCAGATAACGTAGCAGTCGACTAGTTGTGATCTCTCAGTAGATTGTTCATTCGGGCCTCATGCCCGAAGCTATTAGGGATGTTGAAACTGATAGCTAAGGAGAGACCCGAATGAACATTCACAAGAATGCCCGATTGACGCCCAAAGGTCGAGAGATTCTGGTGCGCCGTATTGTGGAGGACGGACTTCGCGTCGAGGAAGCCGCCCAGGCCTCGGGGGTCAGCGTGCACAGTCTGACGAAGCTCTTACCGGAGCGGATGAGATCGACGAACAGAGCACAGTTGGCGGGTAGCGGCACGCGAGGAAAATCAGACTTCAGGATATCGGAGTAACGGTGACGGCGGTACACAGCGCAATTCTCCGCACAGAAGACATGCAACGGCTAATAGCAGTAACACCGGCAATATCCATGAAGAAACTGCCCCTCCTGACCCCGGCGCACCGGACCATCCGTGGCATCCAAATTCGGCGAGACTTTGTGCAGCGGCGAGTCAAAAGACTCCTTGAATACACATCTGCCAGCAATCGTTCAAATCCTTGCGTTTCCGCCACAATTAGCTTGTATGAGCTGTGCCCCTCCACCAACTCCAGAGGGTTCAAGTTACTCCAACCAGCGAGCATCCGGCATTGTTCCCGAAGGCGCGCCCGATGCACCCGGAAGGTCCAACGCGCATCCGCGCGCGCTGCATCAAATTGCGGATTATTTCTTCTTGTGAAGAACCGCACGGCGTAACACGCTCTTGACGAAATCCGCAAGTTCTTCCTTGGTGCCTTCCGAACTACGTACGATTTGATCATAGTCGGATACTTCCTCCTGGGTCCAAGTCAGGTCCAAGCGGCGAATTACAAGCAAAGCTATATGAGAATAATCTGCTGGATCTCCCCAATAGCAGGTCTTGCAGAGTTCCGGGGCGCGAATCCCGGTCCAATTTTCACAATGTTCGCAAGACCAGGATTTTGCTCGATTGCAAGAGCCACAAAGAAGCATGAAATCAGACGCCTGCAGTTCACCAGTTGGCTCTCCTCCTATTTCATAAGGAACGCGGTGGTCAATCTGCAAGTATCGGCCATCCAAGCGTGTTAGGCACACTTGGCACCGCGAATTCTCCCGCTCCGCAAGTTCCTTCTTTAGCTGTTTCGGCAAAGCTCTGCGCCCTCCAATACGCCAGTCACGTGCTTCTTCCGGATTGCCGAACCTGTATGCTCCAATCTTTCTCCCCCGAGAATCCGAAACGCGAAAAGTCTCAAGAGGTATCCCTAATTCTCTGACATCACGAGCTGCCCGCGGGGGATGATCATAGCCATACTTTTCACTAAGCTCCTCCGTAGTAATGTGGCCATGTTCCAAGATATGGTCGATAACCGTGCGCGCCCGCTTTGCAGTGACCTTTTGCAATATCTCGATGAAAAATTTAGGAAGTTGCGGTTTGTCTGCTTGGTCCATACGCCATCACTTCACAACAATGCCGCTTGCATGACATCTGCGTCCGCGGTTGAACCCCCTCTTGCACCAAGTCTTGCCCGAAGAGCGGGAGACAAGTAAAGAGATTCAAATGTAATTTCGCTTCGTCCGAGCAGCGTGGATTGAGCGGATCGTCCCACACGTATTTCCACTTGCTTCAAACTCAAAGACTCAGGCAATGGCTTTCCGTAACTTCTTGATCCGGTCCGGCCATCGTACGAAACCGCAAACATAACACTGCGCTCGTTCAGCTTATGAAGCTCATTGCACAACTCTTGATGATCAACCTTGGGAAGATAGCGATTATCACGTCCGTTACAGACACCCTGATAGGGAGGATCCATATAGACGATATCGCGATCTCCGCAAGCGGCGAGAACCTTCTTGTAGTCCCAAGCGGTGAGTTCAGTCTTGCCTTTAAGCAAGGCTGAAGCAGTGAATATCCGGCGCCGCATTTCGTTTGGCATTGCACCCCGGCGCCTGTTGTCCGGTGTGTTGTTGAACTGTCCGCTGGCGTTGTAACGAACGGCGGCCTTGACGCACCGAGCAAGCAAGTACAAAAAATCGCAAGGCTGGCCACTCAAATTAAAGCGATCGCGGATCTTGTTGAAATACTCGCGCTCACACCCGAGTTGATTATTCCATAGTTGCGCGTATGCAGCCGCAAGTGAATCAGGTTGAAAAATTATCTCCCGCCACAAATCCATCAGCGCCTGATGCGCGTCATTAAGCCAGAACCGAACCCAAGGCGCGCGAGCCGCAACCGCCATTGAGAGAGCAGCAGAGCCAGCGAATGGCTCCACAAGGCGAGACTCAATCCGGGGCAAGCACTGCAAAATGGCTGGAGCAATCTGGCGCTTGCTTCCCTGGTATGGAATGGGTTGCGGAACGCTATATCGGGTCATAGGGGTTTTGGTGCGAATCGCCAGTTCATCCTGCCGTCATTTCCCCATCCTAACCCAACACCCGCCCGCACCACGTTACGAGACGACTCTCAGCCGGTCCAGCATCGCCTGATGCTCTGCGTAGGCGTCGTCCATGCGCCGCCGCGCTTCACCTGCGGACGGAAAGCCCGCCTCCAGCCCGGCCAACAGGATCACCGCTTCCATCTCCTCGCGGGTGATCCCGTGATAGATGCCGGCGCGCACAAAATACGCCACGTCGTGACGGGCGGCGGTGGTCACGGCGATCGCGCACAGGATCATGGTCTTGAGATCGACCACGTCCTGGTCCCAGACCTCCGGCGCGATCCGGGTCATCAACTGGCGGTTGAAGTCGTTCTGCTCGAGCTGCTCGCATAACTCTGCGCCGTAGTCGGGCCCGAAGATGCGCAGGAACATGGCCCGTCCGCGGGCGAGCTCATCTTCGCTGAAGGGCTTGTAGGACATCAAGAGCTATTACACGCGGATCAGGTCGCGTTCGAGGGTGTAGAGGCGTTCGGAGCCGGTGGCCGTAACGCGCATGGATTCCTCGAAAAACATCCCGCCCCAGCCGATTTCATGCAATTCCATGTCGATATTCAGCACCATGTTCTCCTCCACCCGGAAATCGCCCAGGTTTCCGCCGGCGATGAACGGTACCTCGATGTGGTCCAGGCCGATGCCGTGGGTGAACGCCAGTTCAAAGCTGGGTAGGCCACTGGCCCGCACCGCCCTTATGACCCGCTCACGCAGTTCCCCGGTCTGCACGCCCGGGCGCAGGTTGGAGTAGGCCTCGTCGATGCCGGCCATGTAGGCCTTCCAATAGCGCGCCAGCTTGGCGGAAGGCTCGCCCAGAACCGCCGTGCGCTGGCAATCGCCCATGTAGCGGCGCCATTTCAGCATGCTGTCGAAGCACACCTGGTCGCCCGGGCGAATCACGTAGTCTCGCTGGGGACGGCCGGCGCCGGCGCTCATGGGCCCGGCGCCGTTGAAGGTCGCAAACGGCCGTGCGCCCTGCTCCACCACCCGCACCTCGTAGGCGGTATACACATCGTTCCAGGTGGCGCCGTCCTTGATCGCAGCCAGCGCCACACGCAACGCCGCTTCGTTCTTGATCGCCGCTTGTTTGAGGATCGCGATTTCGTCCGGCGTCTTCACCATGCGGATCTCGATCAGGAGATTGCCGGCGTCTACGATGGTGGCGCTTTCCACCGTATCGCCCAATATTTCGGCGAATCGCGTGTCGTCGAATCCCAGCCTGCCCGCATCGAGGCCGGTCTCGCTGAGCATGGCGCAAACGGCGCCGGCAATCCCGGCATACGGCTTTTTTTCCAGTTCAGCCACCATCCGGCGTATCTCAAGGTCTTCACCCTTGAGTTGGGTATCCTCCGCAAACGTGTGCACTTTGAGCACGCCGCCGTAGACCCCGAAGTAATAGAGGCGCGTGTCCGGCATCCATGTGGGCCTCTGCACCAGCACTGCGGCCTCGATCTCGGTGGCCACCAGGCAAGGCGGGATATCCGGGTCGCGCGGCAGGATGGCGCAAGCCACCCAGGGCACGTCATAAAGAAAATCGGTGTCGAAATCGCTTAAGTAAAGCACGTTGTTGGGGGTGACCGCGATCAGCGCGTCCAGCCCTTCGCGCTCCATCACCTCCATCGCCCGCTCGCGATTCACCAGCATGGCAATAACCTTCCCACGCCGGACCTGCTATCAATCCGCGCGATGGGGCTATTGCCGGACCGTTTCCCCTCCCTGCCGGGAGTGTCGGAGCCAGGGATGGCGACGCCAAGCTCCATGGATGGATTCATGCGTCTCCCGGCAGGGAGGGGGAACGGTCCGGCGGCGCCGGCTTCGCGGCAAACGAGATAGAAAGTCGGATCCACACTAGCGGAAGGAGGCGTTGGCGAAGTAGTTGTTGACGCGCTGTTCCCAGTCGTCCACTTTGCCGAAGATGCCGGTGTAGTAGTCCGCCAGGTAAATCAGCCAGAACGCCCCGCTGATGCTGCACACGGGGCCGTGCCGCACACCGGGCGGGCGGCCGATGTAGTGGTCCCTGGTCAGGACCAGGTCTTCCTTCACGTCTTCGCGCTTGTGGTCGTAGGTGTAACCGATGTAGCAGTCGCCGGCAATCAGGTACAGGCATTCGTTGTGCGGATGGTGCTCGGTGCCCGGATCGACGAAGCCCGGCGCCAGCGCCGTCAGCGCTATGACTTCCCTGGTGCCATCGTCCTTGCGCAGGCCCTTGGTCAGCACGCCCGGCGGGCGGGCTTCCTGGCCCGTGTTCGGGTCTTTCCAGGTGGAGCGCTTGACGATGTCCACCATCGGGTCCACCCAGGGAAGGTGCCAGGTATTGGTGCGGGCGATGTGCCGTTCTACATAGGCATCGGCCAGGGATGCTCCCGCCTCCTCAAAGGCCAGCGGGCCGCTGGTGAACAGCAGTAGCCGGCAGCCCGCGGACGTGCTCAGCGGACCCCAGGCCATGCCGGCCGGGAAGTAGCCGTAGCAGCCCTGCATCCAGGTCTGATCGGCGATGTCCAGCGCGCCTTCCAGGACGTACAGGTCGATGTCGGCTTCGTTCCGCCCGCGCGGAAGGCTCCACCCCGCCGGCAGTTCCAGTACCAGGTGCTCGCCCCCGGTCTTGCTCTCGGTGCTTAAATTGCGCGCCATGGCGCCCGGCGCAAACCCGCTGTTCAGCGCTCTGGGCTGAACCTTGTTTACGTCCAGGCAATCTTCTCTGCGCATTGGCATGGCATTGCTCCTTTCGGTGTGTCTAAAGGTTGAGCCCGGCCAGCCAGGCCACCACGGCCTCACAGCACTCCCTGGGCTTGGTAATCATGCAATAGGTCGAACCCGCGCCGGAGATCTCCGCGGTGTCCACGTCCGACTTGATGGCGAGAAACTCACGCATCAAGGTGTCATGGCTTGCCGAGTTCATGCGCTCGTTCTCGTTCAGGGCACTGTCGTCGCCCATCAGCAGCAGCGTGGGGCATTCGATATTGCGGATATCCGCGGTGAGGTCCACGTTCGTGTAGGCCTGGAGCACGGACTTCAGCGTGGCCATGTTGACATTGGCCGCATACTGCTTCTTGGCCCATTGCTCGTAGCGTATGCCTTCGGCGGAATACAGCACGTCCGGCGGCAGCACCACGCCGGCGTACAGGCGCGAGAGCTGTTCAATGCCGAACACCCTGCCCACCCACCAGGAAGCTTCGTAGATATTGCGCCAGGTGGCGTCGACGCGGATGAACGGATAGGCGATCAGCGCGTGCATACGTTCGGGATACTTGGCCGCGAAGCGCAATCCGATCGACGAGCCGGTGGAGGTGCACCACAGCGCCGTTTTCTCGATGCCCGCGTGGTCGAGAATCGCGGCCAGATCGTCCACCCAGCGCTCCACCGAGTACGGTTGTGTCTGGGTCCAGTCCGACTTGCCCACGCCCCGGTAATGCCACTGCAGGATAGGGTGATGCGGGGTGAGAAACGGCTCGCAGAATTCGTACTGCTTGTCCACCAGCGCGAAGCCGCCAATGAGGGTAAGCGGAAGCTCGCCCTGTCCGCGGAGTTCGTACCACAAATTGGCGCCATCCGCCCTGACCTTCGGCATTCCTATCCTCCCTAGCCGTGAGAAATCGCGGCGTCGTATTGATGCACGATACGCACGCCTTCCAGGATGAATCCCATCGGCATCCAGTAGGCGCCCAGCGTTTCCCTCGGCGCCAGCGGCATCAACTCTTCGTTGTCGGCCTTGCAGAACTCAAGACAGCCCTCGCCGGCCAGCGTTTCACCCTGCTGCAACCCGCTCATGACCATTTGCGTCAGGTCATGCACCAACGGCTTGCCCAAAGGCGGTACGTGGCAGTCGGGCACGTGGCGCATGCAGGTCAGCGGCAGGTTGCGCGTGTAGAACCCGAGATCGGCCGGGTCAATGACGCGCTCGGGCGCAAACTCCATGCGCATCACGGCCTCGCCGTTGCGGCTGACGACGCGCTTGAGCCGCGTACCCACACCAGCGTTCTGACTCATTCCGGAAAGCAAAGGATGCGTTCCGCTGGTTTCGATCTCCGCCTGCTTGGAACAGGCGCCCAGAAACCAGCTGAGAATGACCAGCCAGTCGCGGTTGCACCACTGAAAGGTGGAGAACATCGTGCGCTCGCCGTTCAGCATGCACGGCAAGCCGACCACCGCAACGTCGTAGTGACTGCGCGCCGCCGGCCAGTTCTCCGGCGCAACGCCCTGCGGGTAGCACACCAGGTGCGGGCTCCATACATACGCTTCATCGGGCGGATCCGACGGCGTCAGGGGAGCAGGCAGGTAGGCCGCGATTGCCTCCGGGTCGGCCCGAAAGTGAAAAAGCAGAAGGTTGCCGGCAAATCGCCACGGCAGCGCCGCCAGCATGGAAGCCTCCCCGGAGGGGGTGAAGGGACGCGTGTAACCGGCCATTCTCTACGGTCTGTTCACTCCAGACCTTACGTCCAGAGGCCCCAAAGGGCGGGCGTCGAGTCGGGCGCCGGGCGGGCCAGATATTCTTCGCAGCGCGACGGGGCCCAGTCGGGTAGCGTGAATTGAAAATCGATTTCGCGTTCTCCTCGGCAAAACCAGACCGCGCCTCCGCGGGTAGCTTGCGGCCCATGGGGCTTCTCCCCGGGGCGAAAGATATACGATCCGGAAGTGAGCATGCCAGTCTCGCCCATCAGGTAGTCGCCCTGTAGCAGCACCAGCTCCTCCCAGGTTTCGTGCGCTTCCAGGCGCGGATCGCTCCAGCCGGATTCATGGTGTGTCATCAGGGTATAGGCGCCGGTGTCGGGATCGGTGCGCAGAATCCGCACATGCAGCCCGGGCATGGCCTCTTCGCGGGGACGACCGGGATAGTCCGGCGTGGGCTGCCATTCGACCGTGTTCACGTTCACCGGCCCGACGCGGCGTTCGCTGCGGCAGGCCGCCGCCAATTCCGGATCGGAGGACAGGTCGCAGGCCCCCGCGCTCATCCACAGTGCGGTGAATCCATCGTTGGATTCCGCGGTGTCCAGCACCAGGCCCTTCGGAAGAAAGGCATAGCTGCCACGCCTTAACTGGTTCTCCCCCAGACGAAGGTCGCCCTGCAGAAGGAATATTTCAAGGTCGCTGCTTAAGTGTCCGCCATCCCGGCAACACCAATAGGATTCGCCGCATACCAGCAGGCTTGAGGCGCCTGGCGGATCGATTTCGGCGCTTAGGCCGGCGGCCCGCAAGCCGTGGCCGAAACCGGCCGGCGCAAAGGGCGCCAGCAACACTTCGTCCAGCCGCCGAAACTCAACGCGCCCGCGCGACATGGCTACCTGCCTGGAACAAACCGCTGGGAACGAGGGCTTCCAGCCCTCGATACGATTGCTCTGATTCACTTGCTGCCACGCGGGCAGGATGCCCTCGCTTGCAGCGAACAACCTGGGAACGAGGGCATCTTGCTCTCGTCGAGGGCTGGAAGCCCTCGTTCCATTGTTCCCTGCGCGTCAGCGCGGTGGCGCCCGCTACGAAAACTCCCAGGAATACCTGCGAAGTCACAAATCTAGCTTGAGCCGAAGCGGGCTTCGTGTTCGGCGTAGACGCGCGTAAGGATATCGACGGCCATTTCAGCCGCGGGAAAGCCGCACTCCAGGCCCACCAGCAGCAGGATTTCCTCTACCTCTTCGCGCGGTATTTTGTGGTGGGCCGCCATCTTCATGAAGAATTCCACTTCCTGCTTGTGCTGGGCGGTAAACATGGCGATGCTGCATAGGATCTTGGTGCGCAGATCCACCCCGTTCATCTCCCAGATCGGCACCATGACCTCGCGCACCTTGGCATGGAACAAGGGCGGTCGGGACGTGCGAATCCACTCGTAAATCTCCTCACCCTGCTGGTCGCCCCAAAGCTTGAGGCAAATGGCGCGAAACCGGCTTTCCAGGTCGTTACTCATGGTCTCACTCCAATCGTGGCCCACCAAGGGTAGGAACCGAAGAAATACTCCGCGCCATGCCCCCAGCCGGTCAGTTCGTTAGGGAGGGGCACGTCGCGCACCTCGGTGAATCCGCCCTGTTCAAACATCTGCACCCGGTCTTCGGTCAGGAACCCGGGCAGGAAGGGATCTTCCATGCGCCGGCCGGTGGAATCAAGCAGGAACGCCGACAGGGGACTGTAGTCCTCCTGCAGGACCTTGAACGGCGGCGATTCCATGATCGCGAAAATGCCGCCCGGACGCAGCAGGCGGTGCGCCTCGCGCACGACTTGTGCGCGCACCTTGCCCGGAAGCTCGTGAAACAGCCACACGGCACTGACCACGTCGAAACTCCCGTCGGGGTAGCCGCTGTCCTCGGCCAGGCGCTGGGTGAAATGAACCTTCAAGCCGCGCGATTCGGCCAACTTGTGGCCGTACTTGAGCATGGAGGCGGCGTAGTCCAGACCCACCACTTCAGCTTCGGGATACAACTCGCAATAGGGAAAGCTGCTCTTGCCCACTCCGCAGCCGAGATCCAGTATCCGCTTGTAGTCCCCCTTGGGCACAGCGCGTGCCAGGTTCCAGCCCATTTCGTCGCCGTCATCGCGTCCCACCAGGAAAGGGCTGATCATCCAGTGATACAGGATGCCGGCGAACTCGGCGTGATAGTTGCCCGGCTGAGTGTGAATCTCGATCTTGCGGTAGTAGCGCGGCGTTTGAAGTTCCGGGTCCAATTCCAGGGCTCCCAGGGCCCCCGGCTGGTTGCACTCGTCAAGCCAGGCGCGAACCGCATCGCCCTGACGCTCAAGGATGGCGAGAATGGCGCGAAACATCTGCGCATGGTTGTGGCGCTCGAAGAAAGCGCCTAAACGATAAGCTGGAGCCCGCTCCATCAACTCGCCCAGCGCGCGAATGTCGGTCAGGTCGTCAAGTCCGGCTTTGTTCTCGTGGTAGTAGCGGCCCATGGCGGGGCCGAAACCGGTCGAATTGAAGGCCATCAGCCCCCCCACAAAGTCCAGCCGCGCCTGCTCCGCGCGGCTGCGTTGAATGTCGAGATTGGCAGTCATGCGAGAACCCCTGGAGTTGGACTATATTATAGAGAGGCGTGTGCAAATACGTTCTAGATTCGGCGCATGGGATACTGCGCCGTTTTTGCTGGCAACGACTACAGACTGGAGGACACCATGAATCTGTCTCGCTCCTTTACTTGCGGCGCCATTGCGTCATTCCTGATCCTCCCGCTGGCAGGCTTTCTTGCGCCGGCGGCCGGGGTTCAGGCTGCCGAGTTGGAAGAAATCGTGGTGACCGCCCGAAAACGCGAGGAAAGCATCCAGGACGTACCGCTGTCCATCACCGCGTTCACCGGCGAGGAACTGGAGCGTGGGGGGTTCGCCGATCTGGAGGATATTTCCTTCCAGACCGCCGGTATGCAGTTCAACAACGAGCTCGCCGGCACGCGCCCCGGGCGTCTGTTCAGCAACATCCGGTTCCGGGGCGTCGAGGGCAGCGAATACTCCACACTCCAGACGGCTTCTCTCTTCGTCGACGGCATCTTTGCCCTGCAGGGCGCGCAGACCCTGGCGCTGAGCGACCTGGAACGGGTAGAGGTCATCAAGGGCCCGCAATCCGCGGCATTCGGCCGCAACTCCTTTGCCGGTGCGATCAACTACATCACCCGCGCGCCGAACATGGAGGAATTCTCGGCCAGGATCAAGGCCGACGCCGGTCGCTTCGATCAGCAGGAGCTGGATATCATCGCGGACATACCCATCGCGCCCGGGATTCTGGCCTTGCGCGCCGGAGGGCGCTACTACAACAAGGGGGCCATGTATCACAACGCTGATGGCAGCGCTGTAGGAGAACAGCGGTCCGATTCCTTGTTCGCAACGCTGTTCGTTCAGGCTGCGGACAATGTCAGTATCAAACTGCGCTATTACCAGCAGGACGACAGCGACGGGCCGTCGGGCGTAACTTTCTACAAGGCCCGGCTGAACGACAGCTGCACCGGCAAGACCTTCCCCGGCCTGACCACCGACGGTCAGCCCACTACGCTGATGCCCAGAGAATACCTTTGCGGGACCATTCCGGGCCCCGGCGGGATGATCGGTTTCCCCAACCCGAGCGTGTCCTTGACTCCGTCCAGTTTCCCAAGCGGATTCACCAACTTCATCCGGGACTCGCTCATCGATTCGCCCTCGCAGGTCGAAGGTGTCCCGTACCTCGACCACTTCGGAATCGAGCGCGAGATTACCCGTATCAGCCTGGTGCTGGACTACGAGTTCGCCAACGGCATGTCGCTGGTCGCCACCGGCGCCTATAACGAAAACGCCGCCGCCAATCTGCGCGACTGGGACATGACCTCCGACGAGGCCTGGTATGTATCCAATCCGCAGGCAGGCGAGGATGAGGGCATCGACATACGTGTTTCGTCGGCGCCCGATGCGAAATGGCGCTGGCTGGGCGGGTTCAACTATTACACCCAGGAATTCCTGACCAGTTCGAACGGCGGCGTGTTCGTGGTGGCCTGCGGCAACCTGGGAGCTTTCGGCTCGCCCGCGCAGTGCGACAATCCGGCACGCATTCCGGTGGGCGTTGACGGCGGCGATTTCGTGGACGTGCGGGCCTTTTACGGTTCGCTGTCCTACGACATCACGGAGCAGTTCACCGTGGACCTGGAAGCGCGCTGGCAGGACGACACGCGCAGCGACGGTATCGCCGATTTCGAGATCGCTTTCAAGGATTTCCTGCCCCGGATTTCTCTCCGGTATCGCTTTACCGAAGACATCACGGCCTATGTCACAGTATCGAGCGGCATTCTTCCCGGCGTCATCAATTCCAATATCATCAACTGCGATCCGACCCCTTACACTTCGCCCTTCATCGATCCGCGCACCGGTCAGCCCAGCACAGCCTCGATGTGCGAGCAGTATGCCCAGGCGCTGGGCACCGACGCGGTGGACGTGACGCCGGTGCAGGAACTTGACGCCTATGAGATCGGCGTCAAGTCCACCTGGATGGACGGACGGCTGGTGGCCAACGTGGCGGCCTACTGGCAGGAATGGGCGAATGCGCCCTTCCCGACCTTCCTGACCATCTACCGTGACGACGACGGCGACGGGGTCCCCAATACCAACCCCAACTTCTTCCCGGTCAATACACCGGGCAGTTCGGAGTACTCCGGCGTGGAACTGGAAGTGGATTTCCTGATCACCGAAGACTGGGACCTGAGCTTTAACTGGTCATTTAATGACAACGAGTTCACCAACTTCCTCATCCCACTGGCGTCCGCCGAATATGCGCTGGGCACCCGCAACGTCAAGGGGCACCGCTCCAGCCGCTTCCCCGAGTGGTCCGGCAATATCTCCTCCACCTATAGCGGTACCTTCGAGAACGGCTGGGATTGGTCGGCGCGCGCCGATCTCACCTACATGGGCGAGTCCTTCGCCGGCCTGACCAACCTGGCCACGCTGCAGAGCTACTCGCTGTTGAATTTTCGGTTTTCGGTCGAACGTGACAACCTGAGGTTGGAGGCCTACGTAAAGAACGCCCTGGACGAAGACTACTGGCGCTCCGGTCAGGAATACACCGACTTCTCACGGGTACTCAGCGTCGGTTTCAACTTCAACAGGCTGGGTCTGACGCTGCTGCCGCAAGACAAGCGCACCTTCGGTTTCCGGGCGGCGATCGAGTTCTAGCGCGGCGCATCACCCGCATCCGTATCGGCGCGCCAATGGAAACCCGCCTTCTGCCCCTGGTGGAAGCCACGCCTGAAAACGTGGCTTCCTGTGGGCAGATTTTGGGCCGTCACGCCGGCGCCGAACCGTTGCCGATCAAGTTCTACGAGGGTTCGGTACAGACCTACCGGACAGTGGATTTCCGTTCCGACGAGCAGACCGAGCTCAGCCTGGCGCACGTTCGGCGCCGGCCCTTCGAGGTGCGTTGGATCGAACGCCATTTCAAGCACACGCAGACCTTTATTCCACTGAATGGCGCGCCCTTCATCGCCGTTCTGGCACCGCCTACCCACGGTGACCTGCCGGACCTGAACCAGATGCGGGCCTATCGCTTCGATGGTTCGGCGGGCTTTACCATGAAGTTGGGGACATGGCACGAGTTTCCTTTCGCCGTAGAGGACGAGGCCGATATCATCGTAATTTTAAGGCGAGAGGCCACCCAGAGCCTTTTGGACACGGATCCCGCTTCGGGCGAGGTCCGCGGCCCCGACATCCACAAGCAGGACTTGCTCAAGCAGCACGGCATACAGCTGCAAATCGACATCTAAACGCACATGGCTGCATTCCTACCGCCCGAACGACGCTGGGAACGAGGGCATCCTGCCCTCGGCGGGAAAACCGCGATGCTTTCAGTCAAGAGCACCTTATGAAAAAAGAACACGTAGAAAACCTGGCCGCTCTTGAAGTCACTCCCGCTCCCTGGAATCCGGAGGGGCTGGCCCCCGGTGCGCAACTTCGTCGGCTTGCCAGCGATCCGGATAACGGCGCTTTTACTGGCCTTATTGACCTGCCCGCGGGCTATGACGGCGGATCGGCGATAAGTTGCAATACGGCTATGCGCCTGTTCGTAATCGACGGCGAGTTGCGGATGGGCGAGCACCGCCTGGGGCCCGGTGGTTTCTGCTACCACCCCGCAGGTTCCGGGCATGGCCGGTGGCGCTCACCGCACGGCGCGCGCGTGTTCTCGGTTTTCCTGGAGGCCCCCGAATTTCGAGCGGAACAAGGTGATGCGGGCTCTCCGGACCCTGCGGCGGTCGCAGTCTTGGACTCTTGGGCCATGAATTGGCACAACCCCCTGGATGCTTGCGATCCCACCGAGAGTTTCCGGCCGGGAATATTCGTAAAGATCCTGCACGTAGACCCGGAAACTCAGGCCAGCACGCACCTGGCCGGCCTGATGCCCGGCTGGTACGCGGAAGGCATGGAAGAGCACCCTGTTTGTGAAGAAAACTATTGCCTGCAGGGCGACGTGCGCATCGGCGAGGTCGGCGGAGAAACAGGCTACACAATGGTGGTCGGCAGCTATCTGTGCCGCCCCGCGGGAATCACTCACGGCCCGCTGGTAAGCAAGAACGGCAACGTCAATCTCTGCTACACCCACGGCCTGCTGGGCATTGATTACACCCAAAACCCCCGCGCCATGGACATCATCCAAAAGCACCTGCGGGAACACCCCTGGACCTGACCCCCATGCCCTCCTGGGAACGAGGGCATCTTGCCCTCGTCGAGGGCTGGAAGCCCTCGTTCCCAGGGGGAAACGCAAGCGGGACGCCAGCCTGAGTTCCGAACGCCGATGCTGGTAAACCTCGATCGCGCGCGCGCCAAAATGGAGGAGGCCGGCCTCGAAGCCATGGTGTGCGTGCAACCCGTCAACGTCTATTACTCAAGCGGCTACGAATCTGACTGGCTGTTCGACTACCAATGGGCCGGCTGCGCCATCCTTCCCCTGGCCGAGGACCGCCCCGCCACGCTCATCGTCCACGATGTCGAACTCACCAATCTCGCCGAGCATCCCAGTTGGATGCCCGAATTGCGCATCTACGAAACCCAGGTCGGCGAAGACATCTTCTGCCACTACACCGTGGATGAGGAAGCCGAGCTGGAGGAATCCGACCGCAAGACCCTGGCACTCATGGAGTCCACGCGGGCAACGGCCAGCGTGGGCGTAGTGGACGCTGTACTCAAGGCGCTGACCGAGGGCGGCTACCGGCGACTTGGTTTCGATGACGCGCGCCTGGCCGCGCTTTGCGCTGAGCGTCTTTCCGATGTTGAATGCCTTGATCGGCCCGATTTGATGACACAGATTCGCGCGGTCAAGACCCCCGCCGAACTCGATTTGATGCGCGAGGCAGGCCAGCGGAACCAGCATGCCCTGCGCGTTGCCATCGATGCCGCCGGAGTGGGAGTGCAGTGGTCGGAGATTCGCCGCGCATGGCACCGCTCAGTGGCGGAACAGGACTGCATGCCCTGGTGCATCTACGTGGGCGCCGGCCACAAGAGCATGGGCCTGTGGCACGATCACGACTACCCTATTCGCAGAGGGGACCAACTGTGCTTCGACTCCATGCTGACCTGGAATCGCTACTTCGGCGATATGCAGCGCACTTGCGTAATGGGCTCGCCCAGCGCCAAGCTGCAGCGCTACTGGAAGGCCGCCTACGCCGCTGCCGAGGCCGTGTTCGAGGCCATGCGGCCCGGAGTGAGCACCATCGAGTTGCGCAGCCTGGCGCTGGATGTCGGCCGGCGCGGCGGGATCAAGGGGTTCCGGCACGCCTTCATTCACGGGCTGGGATTGGAGCACCTGGAACTGCCCGGCGCCGCGCCGGGCTTGAGCGGCTTTGAGCTGGAAGAAGGCATGGTGGTAAACATGGACATGGAGGTGTGCGAGATCGGTTTTGGGGGAATCTATTACGAGAACACGCTGCTGATCGGTCACGACGGCCCGGAGTACATGTGCGATATGCCGCGCGAACTGATTCACCTGCCTTGCTGAGCGGATAGAACATCATGGCGAAGAGAAACGACTGGCTGGGCGATCCGATGCTGGACCGCATGATGAACGTCATCATGGGGCTGGCCGAGGAGTTGTACGTCACCCGCGACCGGCTACGGGTGATGGAGCAGGTGCTGGAGGGCCGCGGCGCGCTCAACCGCGAAGAACTCGATCAGTGGCAACCGGATAATCGCCAGCAAGACGAAACCCTGCGCGACCGCGACGCCTTCATTCAGGCGATACTTTCCCGTGCGCTGGACAAGCCCCCGAAGGAAAGCGAACCCGGGGCTTGAGCGCTTCTCCAATGCGGCCGGGGGGGATCGCTTTGCACGCGTGCTCAAGACGCGCCATGTCCTGACGCTGGCCTTCGGCGCGATGATCGGCTGGAGCTGGGTGCTGATGACCGGCTATTGGGTCGGCAACGCAGGCAGTGTTGGAACCCTGCTGGCATTCGCAGCCGGCGGCCTGGTCATCGGGTTTATAGCATTGACCTATGCGGAACTGGCCTCGGCCATGCCCCGGGCGGGCGGAGAGCATGTGTACACCCACGCCGCACTGGGGCCGGGCTGGTCATTCGTGTGCACCTGGGCATTGCTGATGGCGTACGTCACGGTTTGCGTGTTCGAGTCGGTGGCTTTGCCGACGGCGGTCGAATACCTGATCCCCGCGATCCGGATGGGCGAACTGTGGCAGGTCGCGGGAGCGCCCGTGGACGGCGGATTTGTTCTGGTGGGTCTGGCCGGCGCCGTAACGATGACGGCGATCAACCTGTTGGGCATACGCACGGCTGCCATTGTGCAGGGCATCGTAACCACAATGATCTTTGTCTCCGGAGTGGTGTTGTTCAGCGGCGCCGTGGGCTTCGGCTCGCCGGAAATGGCCAGTCCACCGATTGCCGTCCCCGCCACCGGAATTCTCAGCGTGCTGATCATGGGCGGGCGTGGCCCTGACTCTGGGCGGCATCGGCGGAATATTGACGAGTTGGAACGCCTTTCTGATCGGCGGCAGCCGGGTAGTGTTCGCGCTCGCGGAATCCGGCACGCTTCCGGGGGCTTTCGCCCGCCTTCATCCCCGTTACAGGACGCCCTACCTCGCGGTGCTGGTCATCGGCGCCCTTAGTTGCATCTCGCCGTTGTTCGGACGCACGATCCTGGTATGGCTGATCAACTCCGGCAGCTTTGCCGTAGTTGCAGCCTATCTCTTCGTTCCCATCGCATTCCTGGCGCTGCGTCGAAAGCAGCCCCAGTTGCCCAGGCCCTATCGGTTACGATACCCGCGCTTTGTCGGCATCTCCGCAATCGCATTGGGGCTGGGGCTTCTCTGCTTGTACATGCCGTTCAGCCCTTCAGCGCTGGCCTGGCCCCAGGAATGGGGGATGGTGCTCGCCTGGAGCGCGGTGGGTCTGCTCGTGTGGCTGACCCGCGGCAGGGCTTGACAGCGCCGGCACGAAGCACCGACGCAATTCATCGAAGGAATACGTTCAGTGAACTACGTGATAGAGCGCTTGGGGCAATCGCCCAGGAGCAGAAATATCGTCATGGCCTGCCTTGCGCCGTTCTCGGTCCTGACCCTGGCGCCGGCCACCGTTTACGCCCAGTCCGAAACAGCGGCCGAAGAATTGATTGAAGAAATAGTGGTGATCGGGTCGCGCAAGCCGGGGCGCTCGGCGGCCGAGTCCATGGCGCCGATCGATGTGATTTCCGGGGAAGATTTTGGATTGATCGGCAATTCGGCGGATATCACCGACAACCTGCGGGTCAACGTGCCCTCCTTCAACGCCAGCATCGCTTCCGGTGACGGCGATACCTTTGTTCGCCCCACGTCCTTGCGCGGCCTGGCCCCCGATCAAACACTGGTCCTGGTGAACGGCAAGCGCCGCCACCGCGCGGCGCTGATTGCGGAATTCGTGCCGTCCGCCGGGAAAGGAGCGCACGGCCCCAACATCGGGATGCTGCCGGGCATAGCGTTCAAACGGGTCGAAGTATTGCGTGACGGCGCCTCGGCTCAATACGGCGCCGACGCAATCGCCGGGGTGATCAATTTCGTGACCCGTGATGCCGCCCAAGGCGGTGAGTTGCGGGTGCAATACGGCCAGTTCTACGAAGGCGAACAGTCCTTCAAGCTGGCCGGCAACATCGGCTTGCCCGTGGGCGAAGGCGGCTTTATGAATTTCAGCGCGGAGTACGCAGACAACGAGGGCCTGTCGCGCGGCATTCAGCGCACCAACGCCCAGGCGCTGATCGACGCCGGCGTTCCCGGCGTGGGGTCCGACACGCCGTTCGATGACGCGCCTTTCGTGCAGACCTGGGGACGGGCCCGCGGCGAGAACCTAAGGCTGTTTCTCAATACCGGTTTCGAGATCGACGCCAACACCACGGCCTATGCGCAAGGGAACTACTCCGACACCTTCAACCGCTACCGGTTCTTTTTTCGGGCGCCGGACCACATTACCTTGCGTACTTTGCGCAACGAATTCGGTTTCACGGGCCTTCCCGCCGGGTTCACGCCAATCTTTGACGGTGACCAGAGGGACTTAAGCTTCGTGGCGGGCGTCAAGGGCGAATTCTCCAACGGAATACTGTTCGACGTGAGCGCCGGCTACGGCCAGAACCGGATCGACTTCATTCTTAACAACACTATCAACCAAAGCCTTGGCCTGGGCGCGGATGGCACCCGGCGCAGCGCGACTTCGACGTGGGCGACCTGGAGCAGCAGGAAACCACGCTCAACGTGGATTTCTCCCGCCAGTTCACCGATACGGTCCATCTGGCCTTCGGGACGGAATGGCGCGAAGAGACCTTTGTCGTGATTGCCGGTGAGCCCTCATCCTGGTTCGGCGCCGGAAGCAGCGGTTTCAAGGGGTTCGAGCCGCAGAACGCGGGTGAATTCTCGCGCGACAACTACGCTTTGTATGCCGAAGTCGAACAGGACCTGTCCGCAGACTTCGTGGCCCAATATGCATTGCGTTACGAGGATTTTTCCGATTTCGGCGACACCATCAACGGCAAGATCGCCGCCCGCTATGACGTGACGGACACTTTCGCCCTGCGCGGCGCACTGTCCACCGGATTTCACGCCCCCAAGCCGGGGCAGGCCAATATCCAGAAGATTACGACCACGTTCGATAACGACCTGGGGCTGCAGGTGGAGTCCGGCACAGTCCCGCCGACCCATCCGCTGGCCCTGGCGGCCGGGGGCTCGCCGTTGCGCGAGGAGAAAAGCATCAACGCAAGCATGGGATTTGCCGCCAGCATCGGCGATGCTACGACCCTTACGGCAGACTTGTATCGAATTGAGATCGACGACCGGATATTCAAGAACCAAAACCTGCCGACCATCGATCCGGTAACCGGTGTCGGCTCCAACATCCAATTCTTCACCAACGCGCTGGACCTTAATGTCACCGGCTTCGACGTCGTGCTGACTACGGCCTTCGACTGGGGCGGCAGCGGCTGGCACACGGCCTTGACGGCAGCCTATAGCCACAACAGGGTCAGGGTGCATGGCCAGAGCGAAATCAACGGCGTCCTGCCGGTTCCCGCCGCCAGCGTGGAAGACATCGAGCGAAGTTATCCGGAGGATCGAGCGACACTGACTGCGACGACTTCCGCGGGCAGCAACTGGGAGCTGCTGGTGCGTGTCAACTTCTACGGCGGCCACTACGACGAACGGGGACGGATCGATGGAGTGGACGGTGGACCGCCCACGAAAAGGGTGGGCTCGACCGTGTTCGTGGACCTGGAGTTCGGCTATCAGGTCTCGGACGCCCTTCGGGTCACCATGGGGGCGTCCAACGCATTCGACGAGTATGTGGATGAAGTCGGCCCGCCCTACGCCAATCGTAGAAGCGTAGGCCTGCCCTACCCCCGCCGCACCGCGGCCAATTTCGAAGGCGGCTCCTGGTATCTGCGCGCGGTCTACGGCTGGTAAGCGTTGGGAACGAGGGCATCCTGCCCTCGTCGAGGGCCTGACGCCTTCCTCCCTGGGAACGAGGGCATCCTGCCCTCGTCGAGGGCTGGAAGCCCTCGTTCCCAGGGATGCCCTCGTTCCCAAAGCCGGCTTTCCCGCGGACTGCTAGACGCCCTGCTTCAGACCGGCCTCGATAAATGGATTAAGAGCGCCGTTCAGCACCGCGGTCGGATTGCTTGACTCAACACCGGTTCGCAGGTCCTTGACCCGCGACTGATCCAGCACATACGAGCGGATCTGGTTGCCCCAGCCGATATCGACCTTGCTGTCCTCCAGCGCCTGCTGCTCGGCGCGGCGCTCGCGCTCGGCAATCTCGAACAGTTTGGCGCGCAGCTGCTTCATGGCCGTGGCGCGGTTCTTGTGCTGCGACCGCTCGTTCTGGCATTGCACCACAACCCCGGTGGGCAAATGGGTGATACGCACCGCCGACTCGGTGCGATTGACGTGCTGGCCGCCGGCGCCGCTGGCACGATACACGTCAACCCGGAGATCGCCGGGATCGACTTCGACTTCCGTGTCCTCTTCAATCTCGGGTGATACGAATACGCTGGCGAAGGAGGTGTGCCGGCGGGCGCCGGAATCGAACGGCGACTTGCGCACCAGGCGGTGAACGCCGGTCTCGGTCCGCAACCAGCCGTAGGCGTAGTCGCCTCGAACGTGCACAGTGGCGCTCTTGACGCCGGCCACTTCACCGTCGGAGGCCTCGATCAACTCAGTTTTGAACCGGTTCTGCTCACAGAATTTCAGGTACATGCGCAGCAGCATCTCGGCGAAGTCCTGCGCATCGTGACCGCCGGAACCTGCCGTCACTTCAAGAAACGCGTGGGCCCTGTCCATGGCGCCGCCGAACATGCGGCGAAATTCGAGCTGCTCCACCTCAGTGGCCAGATCCTCTACGCCCTGCCCGATATCCTCGAGCGTGGCCTCATCCTGCTCTTCCAGCGCCAATTCCAGCAATTCGCCCAATTCGGCGGCGTCCGACGTCAGGCGATCCAGGGCTTCGGTGACCGACTTGAGTGAAGCACGTTCGCGGCCCAGCGCTCCGGCGCGCTGTGAATCGGACCACACGGAAGGGTCAGCGAGCTCGGTTTCTACCTCGCTTAAGCGCCGGGCCTTGCCGGCGTAATCAAAGATACCCCCTAAGCGCTTCCAGACGGGCGCCCAGATCGGCAAGAACCGGCTTGAGTTGTGATAGTTCCATGGCCGCGCAAGCGTACGGCAAATTCCCCACGCAACGCAACACAAGCCCCCTGGGACCGAGGGCACCCCTGGGACCGAGGGCACCCCTGGGACCGAGGGCATCTTGCCCTCGACGAGGGCGGAACGCCCTCGTTCCCATCATTTGGCTACCGGCGAGGGCAGGATGCCCTCGTTCCCAGGCCTTTACCGGACGCGCAGCGCGGCGCCGACAGCGCGGCCTTCGGATACCAACACGTTGTAGGTGCGGCAGGCCGCGCCGGTATCCATAACCTCCAGTCCGATCCCCCGGTTCAGCAGCAGCATGCCGAGTTCCTGTGGCGGGAAACGCTGGCGCTCGCCGGTGCCCAGAATGATGACGTCCGGCTGTTCCTCGATAAGCGGCATGAGGTGATCCAACGTAACCGGATCATCCTCGCCAACGGACCAGGGGCGCACTTCCCGTGGACTGACCAATACCGCCTCGCGCCATACGTCGCTGCCGATGCGCAATTCTCCCGGCCGCCACCAACGCACGGTGAGCGACCCCGCGGTCTCCAGTTGCAGCTTCACGTGGCCGCGGACAGCTGCTCGCGCAGCCTTAGCTTGCTGACCTTGCCGGTGGCGGTATGGGGCAGCTCATCGACGAATTGCACCGCATCGGGAATCCACCACGTGGCCACCTTGCCCTGGAACCAGGCCAGCAATTCGGCCGCATCCACCGAAGCGCCTTCCTTAAGGCATACCACCAGCAAGGGCCGTTCAGTCCATTTCTCATGCGGCACGGCGATTACCGCCGCTTCGCTTACGGCCGGATGCGCCATGGCCACGTCTTCCAACTCGATGGAACTGATCCACTCGCCCCCGGACTTGATCAGGTCCTTGGTGCGGTCGGTGATATGCATGAATCCTTCCGGATCGATGCGCGCAACGTCCCCGGTGTCGAACCATCCGTTCTCAAGCGCGGACCCCTTCGCCCGGTAGTAGCGGCTGGCGATCCACGGCCCGCGAACCTGCAGGCGTCCCACGGCCTTGCCGTCCCTGGGCAATTCGTTCCCGTCGTCATCCACCAAGCGCATTTCCACACCGTAGGGCGCACGGCCCTGGGTCAGCCGCTGAGCCAGCCGGGCTTCGGCATCAAGCTTCGCGGTGCCGGCCGTGGCTGCATTCACGCTGCCCAGCGGGCTCATCTCGGTCATTCCCCACGCATGGCAAACCTGAATGCCGTAGCGCGTTTCAAAATCTTCCATCATCGAGCGCGGGCAGGCCGCGCCACCTACAACCAGCTTCTTTACGGTTTCCAGGCGCCCACCGGTTGCGTCCAGGTAATTCAGCAAACCCAGCCACACCGTGGGCACGCCCAGCGCCGTGATCACGCGCTCGTTGTTCATCATCGCCGCCAGCGCCTCCGGATCACCGGCCTTGGGTCCCGGAAGCACCAGCTTGGCGCCCACCATGGGGGCGCAGTAGACCACCCCCCAGGCATTGGCGTGAAACATGGGAACAACCGGCAGGATGCTGTCGGCGCCCCTGATGCTGATCGCGTCGCACAAACCGCTCGCGTAGGTGTGCAGGATGGTCGAGCGGTGCGAGTACAGGACACCCTTGGGATTGCCGGTGGTGCCCGAGGTGTAGCACATCGAGCTGGCCGTGTTCTCATCCAGGTCCGGCCAGTCGAATGTATCGCTCTCGCCCTCAATCAATTCCTCATAACAGACCAGGCCCGGCACGGAGGACTCCGGCATGGCCTCCTTCGAGCACAACAGAACGAAGGTCTGCACGGTGGGAAAGGCCTTGTGCAGCTTTTCCAGTAACGGCAAAAGCAGAGGGTCGGCAAAAAGAAAGCGGTCTTCGGCGTGGTTGACGATGTATTGAAGCTGCTCGGGGAACAGCCTGGGATTGACGGTGTGGAGGACCCCGCCCATACAGGAAATCCCGTAGTACAGCTCCATGTGGCGGTAGTCGTTCCAGGCCAGCGTCGCCACCCGGTCGCCCTGGTTCAGGCCCAGGCGCTTGAGCGCGTTGGCCAGTTGCGCGCAACGGCGAAAAACCCCGGCGTAAGTCGTGCGGTGCGCCGGGTTCTCAACCGTAAGCGAATAAACCTCCGATCCGCCGTGCTGCGCCTCCGCGTGGCGCATCAGGCTGGTGACCGTGAGGGAGTATTCCATCATCAATCCCTGCATGGTTCTCGCACCTCCGCAGTATTCCTTCCTGGTTGAAAATGTAGCACACCTTCAGCATGAATCCGGCGAGCCGGTTTGCAGCGTGCACGAGCCGAATTCCCGCTCATCGCCGGCGCTCGAAGCCTGGTTACCCGCATTGGCGGGAATAGTCCAGGCATGCCTCAGTTCCGGGGCGGTAGCAGGCCGATGGGTTCAACCGGCTTGCCGTTTTGGCGAATCTCGAAATGCAGCATGGCGGCATTGCCTGATCCTACGCCCATGGTAGCGATCGGTTGCCCGGCGGGCACCTCGTCGCCCTCTTTCACCAGAATCTTCTCGTTGTGGCCATAGGCACTGAGCCATTGGGGAGTGTGCTGCACGATCACCAGCAGCCCGTACGCCTTCAGGCCATCCCCTGCGTACATGACTTTGCCGCTGTCGGCAGCCACAATTTCCTGCCCGCGCTCGCCCATGATGCGGATGCCGAAATCGCCCGCGCGCACCCTTGCACTCTTGGCGTCTACGCTCCCTTGCGTGGGCCATCGCCACTTGCCCTTGCCCTTGCCCGCTGCGACGCCGGCCGACGAGGCGGGTCTGGAAGCGGCAGGGCCGGCCCTGGCCGGAGCAGACCGCCCCCCAACCGCCGCCTTTGCGCCGGACCCGGCCCCTGAGGCCACCGGCTTGGCCTGCCCAACGCCCCCGGCGGCCGCGCCTGGCGCCGGAGAAGCTACGCCGCCGGCGGTTGCGGAACCGGCAGTAGAACCGCCCTGTTCGGCAACCGCGTAGCCGGGCGGGGGCGTGAGCCTGAGCCGCTGACCCACAAGAATCAGGCTGCCGTCCCCCAGCTTGTTCCACGCCGCCAGGTCGGCCACCCGCAAGCGGGAGCGCCAGGCAATCGAGAACAGCGTATCGCCGGACTCCACCGTGTACCACTCCTCGGCCATGCCCGAAGCAGGCTCCGCCGCACTCGCTTCTGCCGGCCTTGAGGCAGCCGGCGAAGCCGCAGGCGCCCTGACCGGAGTCTGCCCGGTGGGACCAGGAGTCTCAGGAATCCAGCCCCAACAGCCGGACAAGAGCAAACCGCCGACGACAAGCAAACAGTGCGCACGCACCGATCGCAAACGAGGAAAGAACTTCACAGGTACCACCATAACCCAACGGTCAATACAGCAAGACCCACAAGCACCCAGCCGACCGTATCCGAATATCGAAGGGCATTGAGCGCCTTGGGTCCGATCCAGGCAGCCAGCCCGCCCACCAGAAAGAAGCGCAAGCCACGTCCCAGCAGCGAGGCAGCCAGAAAAGTACCCACGTCCATGCTCAGGGCGCCGGCGGAAATCGCGAAGACCTTGTACGGCAACGGTGTGAAGGCCGCCAGAACCAGCGCCCAATAGCCCCAGCGCTGATACCAGCCCTGCACCTGTGAGTATTCATCACCCCAGCCCAGCTCTTCGATCCAGGGCAGCAGCGCGTCAATCGCGAGGTAACCCAGCAGCAGTCCAACCAATCCCCCGGCCACGGAGAAAACCAGGGTCAAGGTGGCCAGCCGCAGCATTCTGTTCGGGGCCGCGGCGCACATCGGAACCAGCATCACGTCAACCGCGATTGGAAAGAAAATCGACTCGGCAAAGCTGACCGCGCACAACACGGCCGGCGCCTGCCGCATTCGAGCCCAGGCCAGAACACGATCGGCGAGCGGCGCAAACACATGCATGGCGGGACGTTGGGAATTCAGCCCCGGCCCGGCAATAGCGGCACGAACGCTACCGGAGCCAGGCTTTCGCTGAGGTCGCCGTCTTCGCCGCGCTCTATGCGCACCAACTCCTGGTGGCCATGGTCACCGACGGGAATGACAAGCCGCCCACCCGGCGCAAGTTGTTCGAGCAGCGCCCGGGGCACGGCCACTGCTCCAGCGGCCACCAGGATCGCGTCGAAAGGGGCCTGCCCCAGCCATCCCAACATCCCGTCGCCATGGCGGAAGCGCACATTGTTGCAGCGCAGCTCGGCCAGCAGCGGGCGAGCAGCCGCCAGCAGCGACCCGATCCGTTCAATGCTGAACAGACTTTGAACCAGCGGCGCGAGGATGGCGGTCTGATAGCCCGAGCCGCAACCCACTTCCAGGACTTTTTGCGGCCGCCGCATCCTGCCGTCGTCTTCCATCAACAGCGCTTGGGTCATCAGCGCCACAACGTAGGGCTGGGAAATAGTCTGGCCGGATCCGATCGGCAGCGCGTTGTCGTTGTAGGCATAACGCTCCAGGGCCTCATCGATAAACAGGTGGCGCGGAGTGCGGCGTATCTGCTCGAGCACCTCGGCGCTCTGAATTCCGCGATCCCGCAGCGACTCGGCCAGCCGCTCGCGGGCCCTTGCGGAAGTCAGGCCGATGCCGCTCTGCCGGCGTTGCGTCGATTGGGCGCCGGTCATAGCTCCAACCAGTCGCGGGTGGCCTCAAGACGGTTGTGATCGGTGAGATCGGAATGCAGCGGAGTCACCGATATCCAGCCGTCGCGCAGGGCGAAAAAGTCTGTTCCGGGACCCGCGTCCAGCCCATGGCCGGGAAGGCCCATCCAATAGAGCTTGCCGCCGTAAGGATCGGCGGAGATCTTCACCCGCGCCGCCTTGTGGCGATGGCCCATGCGGGTCAGCTTGAAGCCGCGGATTTCGTCCCATGGCAGGTCCGGGACATTCACGTTCAAGAGCATGTTCCCGGGCGGTCGATTCCTGCTCAGCCGCTCGAACAGTTCGCTGACGGCGCGCTCGGCCGAGTCGAAGTTCCTGGGCGGATAGCCGGCGACCGATACGGCCACCGCCGGCACGTCCAGGACCCGTGCTTCCATCGCGGCAGCCACGGTACCCGAGTAGAGCACGTCATCGCCCAGATTGGGACCATGGTTGATGCCGGAAAACACCATGTCGGGATCCTCCGGCAGTAGTCCGGTGATGGCGATATGCACACAGTCGGTAGGAGTGCCCGAGCAGTACCAGCGGTTGTTCCCCAGCTGCGTTACCCGCAGCGGCTCAAACAGCGTGAGTGAATTGCTGGCCCCGCTGTGATTGCGCTCGGGCGCGACAATCATGATTTCCGCCAGTCCCAGCAGTGCCCGCTCCAGGGCCTGGAGACCCTCCGCGCGGTAGCCGTCGTCGTTGGAAAGCAGCACCCGCATGGAAGCGCCTATTCCCGTGCACCGCCAGGCGGGTCGCCCGGCTCGGTGCTCTCAGGCTCAGCCTGTTCCTGGACCAGCAGGTAAATCTTCTCGCCCGGGCCGATCATGCCCAGCTCGGAACGCGCCAGCCGTTCAATTTCCTCATCGCCCTGCTTGAGGTCCTCGACTTCCGCAACCAGTCGGCGGTTGCGCTCCCGTAACTCGGCGTTCTTGCGATCCTGTTCGGCCACATCGTTCTGGGCCCGGAACAGGCCCGCCAATCCATCGTCGGCGAACCACAAGGGATATTGCAACGCGGCCAATGCCACGCAGGCCGCCAGTATGCCGACCGTCTTAGTCCGCATGGTGATGCACTACTGAAGCCGGGAAGGCACTGAGTCCGGCGTATGGCGCTTGCTCGCCCAGATCTTCGGAGATTCTAAGCAGGCGATTGTATTTCTCGGTGCGATCCGAACGGCACGGCGCGCCGGTCTTGATCTGGGTGGCCGCGGAGCCCACCGCCAGGTCGGCGATGAAGGTATCTGCTGTTTCGCCCGAGCGATGCGAGATGACCGCCGCATAGTCCGCGGCCACCGCGGCATCCACCGCAGCCAGAGTTTCCGTGAGCGTGCCTACCTGGTTCGGCTTGATCAGGATTGCGTTGCCCACCTTGCGCGCGATGCCCTCGGCAAGAATCGCCGTTTGGGTAACGAACACATCATCGCCCACCAGCTGCACCTTGCCGTCCAGGGCTCGTGACAGTGCTTCCCAGCCCGCCCAGTCGTCCTCCGCCATGCCGTCTTCGATACTCACCACGGGATACTTGTCCGCCAGATCCTTGAGCCAACCGGCGAAATCATCGGGATCGAAAGTGCGGTCTTCCGACGCCAGGCGATACACACCGTCGGCATACAACTCACTGGCAGCCACATCCAGGCCCAGGAGGAAGTCTCCCGGCACCGAAAAACCGGCGCGTTGGATCGCCTCGATCAGTTCCTCCAGGGCCGCGGAGTTGGACGGAAGGTCCGGCGCGAAGCCCCCTTCATCGCCGACCGCCGTGGAGCGCCCGGAGCTGCGCAGGACCCGCTTGAGCATGTGGTACACCTCCACACCCCAGCGCAAGGCTTCGGAAAAGTCGTTCGCGCCCACCGGCAGGATCATGAATTCCTGCACGTCCAGGCGGTTGTCGGCGTGCGCTCCGCCGTTGACGACGTTCATCATCGGCGTGGGCATCAGTGGCGATCCCTTGCCGAGACTTTGGTAAAGCGGGATCCTTGCAGCGGCAGCCGCCGCGCGGGCGTAGGCCAGCGAGACGGCCAGGATTGCGTTGGCGCCGAGGCGCGAACGGTTTGAGGTGCCGTCCAGGGCCACCATGCGCGCGTCCAGTTCTTCCTGCCCGAGAGCTTCCCTGCCGAGCAAGGCTTCACGTATCTCGACGTTCACGTGGCCGACAGCGCGCCGCACTCCGCGGCCGCCGTAGCGCTCCGCTTGCCCATCCCGTAACTCCACGGCTTCGCGCGCGCCGGTTGAGGCCCCCGAGGGCACCGCCGCCCGGCCGCTTGCGCCGCAACTCAAGGCGACCTCGGCCTCCAGCGTCGGATTGCCGCGCGAATCGAGAATTTCGCGGGCGTGAATTCGGGCTATTACAGACACGATCCCTCGGCCAGGGGGCGGGATTTCACCAGCCGGTCCAACTCCAGCAATGACTCCATCAACTCGCGGACGCGATGCAGAGGCCAGGCGTTGGGGCCATCGCTCAACGCCTCCTCGGGCCGGGGGTGGGTTTCCATGAACAGTCCCGCCACGCCTGCGCCGACCGCCGCGCGGGCCAGTACCGGCACAAATTCCCGCTGTCCGCCCGACGACGTGCCCTTGGCGCCCGGCAACTGCACGGAGTGGGTGCAATCGAACACCACCGGACAGCCGGTAGCACGCAACTGGGCCAGCGAGCGCATATCCACCACCAGGTTGTTGTAGCCGAAGGAATAGCCCCGTTCGCACACCAGGATGGAATTGTTTCCGGTGGACCGCGCCTTCTCCACGACGTTGGTCATTTCGGCCGGGGAGAGAAACTGGCCTTTCTTGATATTTACCGGCCGGCCCGCGCCGGCGGCCCGCAGAATGAAATCCGTCTGCCGGCATAGCAGCGCCGGCGTCTGCAGCACATCCGCAACCGCGGCCACTTCGTCCATGGGAGTGTTCTCGTGGACGTCGGTCAACACCGGCACGCCGATCTGTTGCTTGACGTCCTGAAGTATCCGCAATCCGCGCTCCAGCCCGTGACCGCGGAAACTGGATAGCGAAGAACGGTTGGCCTTGTCGAAGGAGGACTTGTACACCAACGGGAACTCAAGCTCGCGGCTGATTTCCGCAAGTAGCCCCGCGGTCTCCAGGGCGGATTCCCTGGACTCGATTACGCAGGTTCCGGCAATCAGGAACAGCGGCTGATCCAGTCCGGCGGAAAAACCCGCCACCTCCACCCTGCCGGGACCGGCTTCGGCCGCCGCCGGCAAGTCACGCGTCGCCACCGGTGTGCTACGCGCCGGCGGCGCGGGCCGCCTTGGCGGGCAGATCACCGCGCTGCCGGTAACTCAAGGCAGCGGTGATGAAACCGTCGAAGAGCCGGTGCCCGTCGCGTGGCGTGGAGGTGAACTCCGGATGAAACTGGCTGGCCAGAAACCAGGGGTGCGATGGAAGCTCCATCACTTCTACCAGACCGTCGCCGGACCGGCCGGAGAATCCCAGCCCGGCTTCCCTTAGGGATCCAAGGTAGTGGTTGTTGAACTCGTAGCGATGCCGATGCCGCTCGTGCACGGTCTTGCTGCCGTACTCCCGGTGCGCCAGGCTACCCTCCGCAAGGTGACAGGCCTGAGCCCCCAGGCGCATGGTTCCACCCTTGTCGGAGTCGCCGCTGCGCCGCTCCACCTGGCCGGACTCATCCACCCACTCGGTAACCAGCGCCACCACCGGATGCGGAGTGGCCTGGTCAAACTCGGTGCTGTTGGCGCCCTTCAAGCCCGCCACGTTGCGGGCAAACTCGATCACCGCCACCTGCATCCCAAGGCAAATGCCGAGGTACGGAATCTCCTTCTCGCGGGCATGGGTGACGGCGCTCACCATCCCCTCGATTCCGCGCTGCCCGAATCCCCCCGGCACCAGGATCGCGTGCACACCGGCCAGGCAACCAGCCCCGCTATCCTGGACCTCCTCCGATTCAATATGCCGCAACCGCACATTGACTCCGACGCGGCGGCCGGCATGCCCCAGGGCTTCGTTGAGCGAGATATAGGAGTCGCGCAAGTCCATGTATTTGCCCACCATGGCTATCGTGACCTCGCCCTCGCAGTTGCGGCCCGCCTCCACTACCTGCTCCCACTCCGTCAGGTCGGACGGAGGCAGATCCATACCGAATTGCCGCACCACCACCTCGTCCAGGCCCTGGTTTCTGAGCTCGATGGGAATCTGATACAGGTCGTCCATATCGCGGGCGGAAAAGACCGCCGATTCCTTGACGTTGGTGAACAGCGCAATCTTGCGCCGCTGTTCGTCCGGCAGCGCCAGCTCCGAGCGGCACACCAGAGCGTCAGGCTGAATCCCGATCGAACGCAATTCCTTGACCGAGTGCTGAGTGGGTTTGGTCTTGATTTCCTGCGAAGTGGCCACGTACGGCACCAGCGTGGCATGCACGAAGGCCACGTTCTCGCGGCCCTTCTCCAGGCCGATCTGGCGGATTGCCTCAAGGAACGGCAACGACTCGATGTCGCCGACGGTGCCGCCGACTTCGGTGATGCAAACATCGGCGTCGCCCGCCCCCAGGAACACGGAATGGCGGATTTCGTCGGTAATGTGTGGAATCACCTGCACGGTGGCGCCTAAATATCCTCCACGGCGCTCACGGGCGATGACCGCGTTGTAAATGCGCCCGGTGGTGAAATTGGAGTCCCGCCCGGGCTTGCTGCAACGCACGAATCGCTCGTAGTGTCCCAAATCCAGGTCGGCTTCGGCACCGTCGGCGGTAACGAAAACTTCGCCATGTTGAAAGGGGCTCATGGTGCCCGGATCCACGTTGAGGTAGGGATCCAGCTTGATCATGCTGACGGTCAGTCCGCGGGCCTCAAGAATCGCGCCCAGCGAGGCGGCGGTGATTCCTTTTCCAAGCGAGGAAACTACGCCGCCGGTAACGAAAATGTAGCGTGTCATCCCACTCCGACCACAGTATTTGATCGGACAACTAAGATATCACAGACTACCACCGAACACCCTCTCGATCCGTGGATAAACCCCGCGCCGCCCCGGGAGCGAGGCCAAGCACGCTGGGAACGAGGGCATCCTGCCCTCGACGAGGGCGAGACGCTGGGAGCGAGGGCATCCTGCCCTCGTCGAGGGCTGGAAGCCCTCGTTCCCAGGGACGCCTTTCATTCGGGGTCCGGGGGCGCAACCGCGGCAATGTAAATGCGGCCCCGGCGGCGCGTGAGGCGCGCGCCGCGCCAGCGGGCTTCCGGATGCCGGTCGGCCGCCGCGTTGAGTAGCATGTCCAGCGCCGCGGTCAGGCGCGCCTCGGAGGGCGGCGCAATACCCAGGGCGGTCAATCGCGCCCGGATCAGATTGGCCCGTCGCGTCGGCGGCAATTTCAGCAGGCCGGAACACACAACACTGTCCGCGTGAACGATACCCTCCCCATCGAGCTCAGCCAGCGCGCGCAGCAATTCCCCGGTGTCACCGGCCAGGCGGGCCAGGCGCCCGGCCGTGGCGCCTGCGCCCGGCCATCGCTCGCGTAACAGCGGCAGCACCTTGTCGCGCAGAAACGAGCGGTCGAAACCGGTATCACGATTGGAGGGGTCCTCCACATAGGTTGTACCCCTGCTTTCCAGCCAGGCCTTGAGTTCGTGCCGCGGCACGTCCAGCAACGGCCGCAGCAGCCACCCGTCACCGCAACGCCGGCTCTCGCGGATACCGGCCAGGCCGCTCACGCCGGCGCCACGCAACATTCGCAACAGCAGCGTTTCCCACTGGTCGTCCTGGTGGTGCGCGGTGAGCAGGCATTCGCCCGGCTCCATCAGCGTGCCCAGGGCCCGATAGCGGGCCCGGCGCGCCGCTGCCTCCAGCCCTCGCCCGTCTTCTGCGACCCGTACCTCGCAAACCTGCAAGGGAACATTCAGTGACCGAGCTACCGCCGCACAATGCGCAGCCCAATCGGTAGCCTCGTTCTGCAGCCCGTGATTGATATGGGCGGCCCGCAGGCGCCCGCGCCCGGACTCCCCCAGCAGCTCATGCAAGGCCAGCAGCAAGGCCGTGGAATCCGCCCCGCCGCTGAACGCAACCAGCAGCCTTCGCTCCCGCCAATCCGGCCGCGAGCGATCCAGCGCGGCCTCGAGTGCTTGCGGGACCGGGTGGGAGTTCACATCACCATCGTTGCGGTTCCGTCCCGTTGCCGCAACCGGCTGCCGGGACTATCCGGCTTCACCGGCCAGCACCGCTTGCGGGTCTCGGGCCAGGTCCGGGTGATGGAGCTCTACCAGGCGCCGCAATTCGACCGGCAATTCCGCCATTGACGCCGCCCGGCCGCCCCGCCCGTTCTGCACCGTATGTCCCGGCGTATCTCCCATTAGCATCCAGGGGCGAAAAGCCGTGTTGGCCACATACGACACATCGCAGGGCGCCCAGACCAGAGACGGATCCGACAGCTTGGTCCAGCTTCCCTGGTTGGTCGTCCACTCGCGATAGAAAAAACTCGGCTTGGGGTCATCGCCGGAGAAAACCTGGGCGCTGACATCCTGGCGTATGTAGAAATCATCGCCGCGCCGCTGCGGCTGGCTTAAGAACCGCCGGCTTTCCACCCGGCCGGAGGCGAAAAAGGCGCCACCGTCGCGAGTCTCGTCGTCCATGGTGAACTCCCGCGTCTCTTCGGCTCGAACCGTAATGTCGTTGGCCGACGGGCCGGACCGGTAGAGGGGCACGTCCACGATCCGACCTGTAATGGGCATTGTGAGTTTATCCAGCAACTCACCCGTTGAGATATCCACATACATGGCGACTTCCAGGGATACGCCCTCGTACAGGCCTTCGTCCACGCGCCGCACCTGCCGCATGGTCGTCGACAACAGCCGATAAAGCGGGTAGGTCACACCCTGCACGAAAGCGTAGTTCACCGCATCCACCCAGCCCATGGTCACACGGTCGTCCAGGCTGGAGCGCAGCTTGACGAACATCCGCAGCATTTCCTCGTCACTCATTTCGAGGTCGACGAGACCCGGTCTTTCCTGTGCCTCGGCCGGCAGGCTCGCCAGCAGCGGCGCTGCCAGCGCACCGGCCAGCACCGACCGCCGATTCAAATGTCCGCTCATTTGTTCCTCCTTAACGATTCTGCGCATTTTGCCTGACCCTGGAGCCTCCTTGAACAGATCAAAGCGTCACCGGCAGTTGAGAAATACCCCTACCGCTCTTCCTCCGCGGGCGAGGTGACATACGGCCCTGCTCCCTGCTTTCAGGCCAGGAGTTTTCGCAGCAGGCGCCGCTGCGTTGGCGCGCAGGGAACAATGGAGCGAGGGCATCCTGCCCTCGGCGAGGGCTGGAAGCCCTCGTTCCCAGGTTGTTCCATGCAAGTTTTCTCCGCGGTGCAAGGTTCAGGCTTCGCGGTAGACGCCGTAGTTGAGCAGGCGCTTATGACGGCATTCGAGCAGTTGCGTGGGTTCCAGGCGGGTCAGGCTCAGCAGGTGCTTGGCGATCGACTTTTTCAGGCTGGCTATGGAGGCGGCCGGGTCACGGTGGGCGCCTCCAAGCGGTTCTTCCAATACTTCGTCCACGAGTTTCAGCTTCAGCAGCCGATTGGCGGTAATCCCCATGGCCTGTGCCGCCTCGGTTGCATGGTCGGCGCTCTTCCACAGAATGCTGGCGCAGCCCTCCGGTGAAATCACCGAGTAAATGCTGTACTGCATCATGATCACGACGTCCGCAACGCCGATGGCCAGCGCGCCGCCCGAACCGCCCTCGCCGATGATGGCGCTGATGATCGGGGTCTTCAGTCCCACCATGCAACTCAGGCTCGAGGCGATGGCTTCGCTCTGGCCGCGCTCCTCGGCGCCGATTCCCGGGTAGGCGCCGGGTGTATCGATCAGCGTCACCACCGGCAGGCCGAACTTCTCGGCAAGAAGCATGAGGCGCTGGGCTTTGCGATAGCCCTCCGGGCGGGTCATTCCATAGTTGCGCCGCACCCTCGAGGTGGTATCGCGTCCTTTCTGGTGACCGATCAGCATCACCGGCGTGCCGTCGATCCGCGCCAGGCCGCCCACCAGAGCGTAGTCGTCGGCATACATGCGATCGCCGTGCAGTTCCTGGAATTCCGCGGTCATGGCGGCGATGTAGTCCAGCGAGTAAGGGCGCTTGGGGTGACGGGCCACCAGCGCGGTCTGCCAGGGCGTCAGCTTGCGGTAAATGCCGCGCGTCAGCGACTGGCTGCTGCGCTGCAGGCGCTGGATCTCGGCAGCCACGTCCACGCCGGAGTCGTTGTCGAGAAACCTCAGTTGCTCGATCTTGCTCTCCAGCTCCGCGATGGGCTGTTCGAAGTCAAGAAACGATTCCATATGCAGCGGGTCCGACCTGGCCGGGCCTGCGATTGTAAGCCCTACGGGACCCGAATTGCTCCGGCGCGCTCCCGAGAACCGGCCAAACCCACGCCAAAACCTGCAAGCAAAAACCTGGGAGCCGTTGGCAGGGAACAACGCCGGGAGCGAGGGCTTCCAGCCCTCGGCGAGGGCAAAATGCCCTGGCTCCGAGCGTGTTCCTTGCGCGCCGGCGCCGCTCGAACTTCGCTCAGAACTCCCAGTTGGCCTCCATGAACAGCACCTGGCCGCGCGCGTCGTAGCGAGTGAGATCGTAAGGCCGGCCGCCCCACGGCGTAGCCGGCGGGTCGGCGTCCAGCACGTTACGTCCGCCGCCACGCAGCTGCAGGCCATTGTCGAAGCGATAGCTCACGGTCAGATCAACACTGACATAAGAATCCACTTTCAATGCGGGCCGAGCCTGGAACCTGAATGCACAGCGGCCAACCGCTGCCGGACATGAACCGGTGCGATCATTCTCGTAGCTGGGCGTATAGCGCACGAACAGATCGGCGCCGTACCTACCAGCCGTCCAGGCCAGCGATCCCACCAGCTCGTACTCGTTGCTGCCCCAGGTAGTGCCTGCGCGGTGAATCGGTTCCGCTCCCGGGACGATTGTGAAATACTCGTCGAGCGTCCGCATGTAACTGATTCCCGGCCTGAAGGCGCCCCAGGCGCTGGTAAAGCTGTATTCCAGTTCGGTAGTGACGATTTCACTTACTTTATCCGAGAGATTGAGTTGCCTGGGGAATACCTTGATCGCGTTTCCATCCGCGTCACGCTCGACGATCTGGGGAAGCAAGAACGCAACTTCCGGTTCGTTGAAAAGCAGGGTATAGGAATACTCTATCTTGTCCGTGTAATCGACCTTTGACCAATGCACGGTCCAACGCAAGCCCGGCAACGCAGCGGGCGTCCAGTCGAAGCTCAATGAGTAGGTATCCGAAGATTCGGGCTTCAAGTCGTCCCCAACGCTGTAGATTACATGCCTGCGGACCTGGCACCCGAAAGCGAGGCAGACGGGACCGCCGGGAACATCATAGGGATCCCGCACGTAAACGGTGTCCGCGTGAGGATCCCGCACATGAAAGATATCGCTGAACACCGGTGGGCGAAACGATTCCGACCAGGAGGCGAGAAACGCCAGGTTCTCCGTGGGCTCATAGCGCAAGCCGATCCGTGGGCTTGTGTTGCTCTGCTTGACGCCAATGATGTTGGGCTCACCTTCAAGAAGCCAGGCGCCGTCCGGTCCCCGCACACGCCCGCCGTTCGCATTACGCACATAGTTGATGCCGCCAAAGGCGCCGGTGGCTTCGTAGCTGTCGTAGCGCGCCTGCAAGTTCAGAACTAACGCTTGCAAGCCCGGGCGAGCGTTGCCCGGGCCAACAATGGGGAATGCGAATTCGGCAAACAACGCCGTCAGATCCTCTTCGGGAGTTTCCAGGCCGAACAATACCTCCAGCCCCTTGGTAACGGTGCCCGCCGAAACCTGTGATTGGTCTTCCTGCTCCTGGCGTATGCGTTTCTCGCGCATCTCCGTACCGACCGCGTAGCTGACCGGGCCGCCCGGCAACTGGAAGAACTCTCCGCGCGCCAGCAACTCGTAGGTGTCCGTCTCGGTGGAGCCTCTATGCGGCCCTATCCACGGCGAGGCCAGTTCTCCGAACTCAGGACTCTGCCTTGAGCCATCGCCGAACAGGTTGATTGCCACGGCGGGATCGGAGCTGGCAAACAATTCCTGTAGCCGCTCTTTCGCCGGATCGAAATCGGAAAAGGAGTCTGGTCTTCTCAAGTAGTTAACCTGCCAGCCGAAGTTCTCCGATTTGGAGCGTACCATCTGGAATTCCAACTGGTGCTTGTCCGCGAAGTCCCAGATAAACCCGGCATTGATATTGCGTTGTTCGTTCTTCGATTCCTTGTACGCGCCGGGCAACGCGCCGGCATTCACCTCGCCGGTGGGCAGGTAGCTCACCCTGACGGTCTGGCCGAAGGGGTTGAAGGCATTGCTTGCCGGCACCTGGAAATTTTGCAGCTCGGTACGAGATTCCTGGTAGGCCTCGTGCTCGGAATACAGCAAATCCACGAAAACCCGAAAGTCCTCGGAGACGTATTGTTCGACAAACAAAGTCAGCGACGTATTTGTGGCTTCCTCGCCGTTTTGTGGCGGCACGTAGTCGACGGGAATGATGTCTGTCGTGAAGTCGTCGACGGTTGCCCCCTCGCCGCTGTGCCCGGCGGGAAGCTGAAGCGCGCTACCGCATGCATATTGCCCCCAGGAGGCTGTGCAAAGCCTCCGCAATACGCCCGGCTGGCCCGTCGTGATACTGCGATCATCGAATTCCGGACCGAACAAGCTGCGAAAGTCTTTGGTGGTCCATCCGGTCTTGGCGTTGGAAATGGGATCTTGCGAGGTCCGCTGCAGCGTTCCTGTGATCTGGCCGCTCCCCCAACCGTAGCCGCCCTGAATGCTGGCATTGATTCTGTCGGCGTCGGTGGAGCTGAAGTCCTTGCGCAGCGTCACGGCGGCGCCGGTGTAGTTCCTCTTGGTAATGAAGTTGATTATCCCGCCAATGGCGTCGGCGCCATACACCGCCGAGCCGCCATCCAACTGAATGTCGATCCTTTCAATGGCCGAAAGAGGCACATTCAAAAGGTTGGCGTAGCCTTCCTCATCCCCGGCCCGTCCGGAGATACGCCGCCCGTTGATCAGCACCAGCGTGTTGGCCGAGCCCAGGGCGCGCAAGTTGGCCGTGGAAGTGCCGAAACCCGTTATGACCTCGAAAAGGAGGAGCCCGGTCGAAAGATTATCGACGGCCCTCAGGTTCTTATCCACATCGGGGGGAGCGAGAGCGGAGTTTTCAAGCGCGCTGGTTTGCTGCGTAATCGACGCATAGGTCCAGGGCAGGGTGCGCATCAGATCTTCTACGTTCGACACGCCGAGACGCTTGATATCTTCCGCCGTGATGCTGTAGACGCGCGCTGTAGCGTCACCCATGGCCAATCGGGAGCCGGTGACCGTCTGGGCCTCCAGCTCGATCGGTTCTTCAACCGCGCTCGGCGCGGATTCGTCCGTGGCTGTCTCTTCTTCGGTGTCGGCGTCCTACCCCACCCCAATCGCCGGAACGGCGAAGACCAGAATAAATGCCGCCAGCCAGCGGCTCGACAAAATCGAACGCATAGAAATGTCCCCTCTTGTAGCACGCGCCAGGACCACGGCTTCCTCAATGATCGTAGCGGTGCTCCAAAATTGCTGATAGGGAGCGTAAGCTACGAATGCGCCCCGGCTGACTCTTGGCTATATCACGAGGTGGTCAGACCTCTTTCAGCCACTCTTGGCGTACACGAACCGAAAATCACCTACGAAGGATGATTGTTTCAGCGCATGTCGCAGGTCGCTGCCGGCCCGGACGGTCCAGTTGGCACCCAGCCGCAGCCTGCCTGCCGCTTTCTTGCCCGCGTACTCGATGACCACCTGCGTGGCGCCGGGCATGTGACCCTGCAACAACTCCCTCAATTCCTCGAAGATCTCGGCCGGGTCCGATTCGGCTGCGCAGCACAGCAGCAACAGGCGGGCGCGCGCTTCCATTACCTCTTCCAGCGACTCGACCGAATCCGCGTGCATACTGATCGAGCCGCGCTGCATGCGGGATACACGACCCTTCACCACCACCAGTGAATGCGGGGTAATGAGGCGGGCGGGCGGCGCGCCCGAATCCCAGCGCGGCAGGCGCACCGGCAGGCGCGTTTGCCCGTCGTCCAGGTCAAAGTAGTTGGCCCCGGCTCTGCGCCATTTGCGTAACACGCTCCCGGCCACCACGATGACCGAATCGTTGCGCTCCTCCGGCCTGCCAGGCTGTGCGCGGTCCAGAATCTCGCGCAGGCTTCCACCGCTAAGACTGCGCGCTTCGTCACGCCATTCGTCGAAGGGATGACCGCTCAGACAGAATCCCAGGCTGCGGCGTTCGCCGTCCAGGCATTCGCGCAGGCCCCAGGCCGGAATGTCGGGAACCTCAATCCGCATGGGTTGCCCGCCGCCGTCATCGAACAGGCCATCCTGGCCGTTCTCGGCGTCCCTGGCCGCCTGAGCGGCGGCGGCCAGGGCGGCGGGCAGAACCTGGATCACCGCGGCGCGATTCGGACAAAGGCCGTCCAGGGCCCCGGACCTCACCAGGGTCTCCGCCTGGCGTTGATGCAATCCGCTGCTGCTGATGCGGGAGAAGAAGTCGGTGAGTCCAGAATAAGGTCCGCCACTCTCGCGCTCGGCAAAGATGGCTTGGGCCGCGGCCTGCCCCAGACCACGAATGGCGCCGAGCCCGCAGCGAACGGTTTTATCGTCAACGGCGCTGAATCCAACCTGCGATTGATTCACGTCCGGGGCCAGCACCGCAAGTCCCAGCGCCAGGCATTCCTGGGTCATCCAGTACAGGCGATCATGGGCGCCCATATCGGTGGTCATGGTGGAGGCCATGTACTCGGCCGGGTAATGCGCCTTCAGCCAGGCCGTCCGGTACGCGACCGTGGCGTAGGCGGTGGAGTGCGACTTGTTGAAACCGTAGCCGGCGAAAGTCTCCATCAGGTTGAAAATGTGCTCGGCCTTGCCTCTTGTCAGCCCATGCTCCAGCGCGCCGTCGACGAACACCGAGCGCTGGTCGGCCATTTCCTCTTTCAGCTTCTTGCCCATGGCCCGGCGCAGCACATCGGCCTGGGCGAAGCTGTAGCCTGCGACCCGGCGGGCAATCTCCATGACCTGCTCCTGGTACAGGATCACGCCATAGGTCTCGCTCAGCAGCTCACGCAAGTCCTCGTGCAGGTAGTCGACACGCTCCTGGCCGTGCTTGCGCTTGATGTAGGAATCGGCCATGCCGGTCTGCAAGGGGCCGGGGCGGAACAGCGCCACTAAGGCGATCATGTCGCTGAATCGGTCAGGCCTGAGATCGCGAATAAGGTCGCGCATGCCCCTGGACTCGAGCTGAAAAACGGCGCGGGTGCGCAGATTGCCAAGCAACTCAAACACCTTGGGATCGTCAAGCGGGATGCGTTCGATGTCCAGGGGCTGCTCGCCGTTTGCTTCCCGCGCCCGGTTGACCTCTTCCACCGTGCGGGTAATGGTGGTGAGATCATTCAACGCCAGGAAATCGAATTTCACCAGGCCGACCGACTCGATGTCATCCTTATCGAACTGGGTCACCGTGGGCGAGCCGTGTTCCTGGCGGTACAAGGGCGTGAAATGCTCCAGATCGGAGGGAGCGATAACCACGCCGCCCGCGTGGGTGCTGGAATTGCGCGGCAAGCCCTCCAACTGCAGCGCCAGGTCGATAACTTCGCGTGCCTCGGTGTCGGTGGTGTACAGATGGCGCAGCTCACGGTCGTCCTTCATGGCCTGCTCGATGGTCACTCCCACCGGCAGGGGCGGGATCAGTCCGGCGATCTGCTCGCCCAATCCCAGTGGCAACCCCAACACCCGCGTCGTATCCTTGATTGCGGCGCGCGCCGCCAGTCGATTGAAGGTGATGATCTGGGCCACCCGGTCCTTGCCGTATTCCGCAGCCACGTGCTCCAGCACGCTCTCGCGCCGCTCGGCGCAGAAATCGATATCGATATCGGGCATGGATATCCGCTCGGGATTCAGGAAGCGCTCAAAGATCAATCCGTAATGCAGCGGGTCGATGGTGGTGATGCCCAGGGCGTAAATGATGAGCGAACCGGCCGCCGAACCCCGGCCCGGCCCCACCGGGACATCGTTGTCGCGCGCCCAGCGCACGATGTCCGCGACAATCAGGAAATAGCCGGGATAGTCCATGCGCCGGACCACTTCCAACTCGGCCTGCAAGCGATTCTCGTATTTCTCCGGAAGTGCCACTTCCGCATCCCCGGCGTCTTTGAGGCCGAGTTGCCGAATCAGACCCGCGCGCGCCTCCGATTCGAGAAACTCCCCTTCGCCGCGGCCTGCGGGGACCCGCGCCTTCGGCAACATGGGTTTGCCGAGCTTCATTTCCACGTTGCATGCGCGCGCGATCGCCAGCGTATTGCTCAAGGCCTCCGGCAAGTCGGCAAACAGCTCGGCCATTTCCCCCGGGGGCCTTAAGTACTGCTGCGAGGTGTAGCGGCTGATGCGGCTGGGGTCGTTCAGTGTCTCTCCCAAATGAATGCACACGCGGGCTTCGTGGGCCCTGAACTCGCTGCTATCCAGGAACCGCACGTCATTGACTGCCACCAGCGGAATGCCTTCATCGTTGGCCAGTTCCACCGTGCGCTGCGCCAATTCCGTCTCACCCGGGCGACCCAGCCTGCTTACCTCAAGAAACAGGCCCTCGCCGATCATGCTTCTGAGCGCCAGCACCAGTTCACGCTCGCGGCCCGCCTGGGGTCCTTCCCCGGAGGGGCTGTTCAAGGCAATCAGGCCAATCAGGCCCCCAAGCGCCTCGGCGTTCAGCCACTGCCGGCGCAAACCAGGCGCCTCGCGAGCCTCCATTTCCAGGTGCATGCGCGAAAGCAGGCGCAGGAGATTCCGGTAACCTGCGGCATTACGGCACAGGAGCGTGATCCGGCCCGGCCGGGCCTCCGGCCCCTCCGGCGCCAGGTGCAAATCAGCGCCGAGTATCGGCTTGACGCCGGCGCTCAGCGCTGCCCGGTAAAAGCGCACCGCGCCGAACATGTTGTTCAGGTCCGTAAGCGCCACGGCCGGCATGCCCCGTTCGCGCACCACCCGGCAAAAACCGCCTTCGCCATCGCTGATTCGCAGTACCGAGTCCACCAGGGAATACTCCGAATGCAGGCGCAGATGTACGAATTGCGCGGTCTTCTCCACTACTTCTTCAGCCTCCCATACACGCACGAACCGGGCGGAAACTGCGCCGGTGGGCCGGGCAGGCGCCCAACCGCTCAAGTGCGGCGCGATGCACCGGCACGGCATATCCCTTATGGTCCGCCAGGTGATATCCCGGCCATTCCAGGTCCAGGCGCCGCATCATGCGATCACGCCATTCCTTGGCCAGGATCGAAGCGGCCGCGATTGCGTGGTAACGGCTGTCTCCGCGAATAACGGCCTCAAGCTCCACGTTCCGCCGCCACTCCCAAGGCAGATCGGGCAAGTACGGACCGTCCACCTGAACCAGCGCCGGCTTTTGGGGCAATGCGAGCACCGCCCGGCGCATGGCCAGGAGGCTTGCCTGCAGCACGTTCAGCCGATCGATCTCCTCGACCGTAGCCAGCCCCACCGCCCAGGCCACGCAAGCGGACCGTATTTTCCTTTCCAGCGGCGCGCGCTGTTTGGGCGATAACTGCTTGGAATCGCGCACTCCGATCACCCTCCGCCCGGCATGAAAAGCAACCGCCGCGGCCACCACCGGCCCGGCCAGCGCCCCCCGGCCGGCTTCATCCACGCCCGCTTGCAAGCCTCCCATAGCTCAGGCGGCTCGCGCCAGGCTCAACACCGCGCGGGCCGCCGCATCGCTGACGCCGCGCCCCAGCAACCCCGAAAGCCGCACAAATTCATCGCGCATCGCCCGGCGTGCTCCGGCGTCGTCGTACAGGTCCAACAGCGCCGCTCCGAGCAGCGCACCGCGGGCCCGGCCCTGCAGGAATTCAGGCGCCAACTCACGGCCGGCAAGCACATTGGGCAAAGCCACCCAGGGTGTTTTCAGCAGGCGGAATACCCCTGCAATCCAGGCCGTAAGGGGGGCAACCCGGTACGCCACCACAAGCGGACAGCCACACAGCATGGCCTCCATCGTAACCGTGCCGGAAGCGGCCAGCGCCAGATCGGCCTCTTGCAGCAAGTCGCGGGCATTTTCGTGGATCCGGGCTACCTCAACTCCCGGCGCAAGGCGCTTGAGAATCGCAGAAAACTCCGCCTCGCGCGGGAGAGAGGCGGCAGCCGTTGCAAACCGCGCGCCGGGCCGGCGGGCGGCCAGCCAGGCCGCCGCCCTGGCGACCGGAGGGCCGATGCGGGCGACCTCGGAGCTCCGTGAGCCCGGCAGCAGCGCAACCAGCAGGTCGCCTTCCCTGCCATCGCCGGCCGACGCCGGGACATCGGCCAGTTCGTCGGCCATCGGATGGCCTACAAACTCGGCTGCAATGCCCTTTTCGCGCAACAGGCCGGGTTCAAACGGCAGCAGGCACAAGACCTGGTCGCAGCAGCGCCGGATGCGCCGCGCCCGACCCGCGCGCCAGGCCCATATGGAGGGGCATACGTATTGCACGGTGCGCACGCCCCGCCGCTTCATGCGCCCCGCCAGGCCAAGGTTGAGCTCCGGGGCATCCACTCCCACAAATACGTCCGGGCGAAACTCGGCAAGCTCGCTTAAGAGCCGGCGGCGAAGCACCCACAGCCTGGGCAGGTGGCGGACGATTTCGGCCAGGCCCATGACCGCAAACTCCGATGCATCCAGCATTTGCCTGCAGCCCGCCGCGCGCATTTCCGGGCCGGCCACTCCGGCCACTTCGATTTCGACCGGGCCGGCACGCAAGGAACGAATCAGCCCTGCGGCCAACCGGTCGCCGGAGGACTCGCCGGCGACCACCGCGATTCGGAGGGCCCGGTCCGGCGTCCTCAACGCAAGAGGCCGCGCCCGGTTTCGGCGAGAAACTCGGCCATCAGCACCAGTTCGGGCTGCGCCCGCGCCGCCTCGGCGATGATCTCGGTTGCCTTGGCGCGGCTGAGCTCCTTGCGATACAGCGTTCGATACGCTCGTTCGATGTTGGCCCGCTGCTCGGCGCTGAAACCGTGGCGCCGCAAACCGATGACATTCACTCCGCGCGGCTTCGGCGGCTGCCCGGCCACCAGCACGCAGGGCGGCACGTCCCGGGTAATACCGGCGTAAATCCCGACGAAACTGTAATCGCCGATCCGGCAGAACTGGTGCGCTCCGGAAAATCCGGCCATCGTCACGTGATTGCCGATATGCACATGGCCCGCCAAGCTGGCGAAGTTCGCCATAATCACTCCGTCGGCCAGGGTGCAGTCGTGCGCGATGTGCACGCTGGCCATCAGCCAGCAGTCGTTCCCCACCCGGGTAACGCCACCCCCTTCTTGCGTGCCGCGATTGATCGTGACGAACTCGCGAATCGTATTGTCGTCGCCGATCTCAAGGCGGCTTGGCTCTCCCGGGCGAAATTTCTTGTCCTGCGGATCTCGCCCAATGGCAGCATGGGGATGAATGACGTTTCTCTCGCCCATGCGGGTAGGCCCTTCCACCACGGCATGCGATCCGACCTTGCAGCCCGGGCCGATTTCCACCTCCGGGCCGATAACCGCGTATGGCCCTACTTCCACGTCCGGCGCCAACTCGGCCCGCGAAGAGACGATCGCCGCAGGATGGACCGAGGTCATTCGCTGCGCTCCAACCGCCGGACTCTCCGGTGCAGCTCGTCGAGATGGCGGAATCGCGCCGCATTCCGGCGCCAGCTTGAGACCTCTTCCATGGGGGTCATGGAGCCGGCGTAGGCGCCTGGTTTGCTGATAGAACGGGTAACTACGGTTCGGGCCAGCAGAACCACGTCGTCGCAGATTTCCAGGTGCCCCGCCACGCCCACATGGCCGGCGATCCGACACCTGCGGCCTATCCTGGCGCTGCCGGCAATCATGCATCCGGCCGCCATCGCCGTGTGCTCGCCGATATGCACGTTGTGGCCGATCTGGATCAGGTTATCCAGGCGGACGCCTGAGGCGATTACGGTGTCGTCCAGCGCTCCACGGTCGATTACGGTATTGGCGCCGATCTCCACATCGTCGTCGATGCGCACCGAGCCGAGCTGAGGAATCTTGCGCCAGCTTCCGTCCTTGTCAGGCGCCTGGCCGAAACCGTCGGAGCCGAGCACGGCGCCGGGATGCACCAGGCAGCGCCGCCCGATCCGAACCCGTTCGCAAACGGTGACGTTCGCCAACAGACGCGTGTCCGCACCGATTCGAGCCTCTGGGCCCACCGTTACATTGGGCCCGACCCGTACGCCTCGCGCCAGTACGGCGCCCGCGGCCACCCGCGCGCCCGCGGCCACTTCGCAAGCCTCATCAAGGCTGGCCCCGGGCGATACCGAGGCGTCCGGATGGACCCCCGGCTCCAGCGGGAGAAGCTGGTGCAGATCGTCGGCCACGCAGGCATAGACGCGATACGGATCGGCCGTGATCAGGGCCGGCACGGGACATTCACCGGAATCCCGTTCGCTCAAGATCACTGCACCGGCAGAGGTCGAACGCAGGTCGCTCAAATAGGCCCGGTGAAGAAAGAACGCAATGCTGGCCGAATCGGCCCGGGCCAGCGAAGCGGCGCGATGAACGCGAGTGCCGGGCTTTCCACGCAGGGTGCAATCGTGACGCCGGGCCAGTTCGCTAAGGGTCAACCCCCGTTCGTGCTGCGAACGCCTTTCCATCAGGCGTGCGGCCGCGCGCAGTCTGTTGCGTTTCCACAGCCGCCGGCCACTGCCTGAGAATCAGTCCTGCTGCTCGCTGCTGTAGGTTTCCTGAAGGGCGCCCAGAACCTGCGGGGTAACGTTGACGGCGTCGCTGAAATACATCACGACGTTGACGTTGCCGGTCAACACCAGGTCGTAGCCGTTGTCCACCGATACCTGCCTGACGTGGGACAGGAAAATGGCCCTCAAGTCACCGAACCTGTTGTTCTGCTCCAACTGCGCGTCTTCCTCAAAAGCCTGGGCCATTTGCTGAATTTCGCGGCGCAGCGCCACTATTTGTCGTTCGGTGCTGCGCAACTGCTCAGTGCCCATGGTTTCCCTGTCTCGTTCGTAGTTTGTCTGCAGCTCCTCCAGTTCGGTCTGCTTGGCGCTGAGATCGCGCTGCCGGGAACTGAACATTTCGCTGATCGCCTCCTGGGTCGCTCGTCCCTGGGGAGACTCCACGGTCAAAGCGTCCAGGTTGACGTAACCGATCTTCAAGACGGTTTCCTGGGCCATCAAGCCTCCGGCGGCGAACACGCCCACGGCAGCAGCCAACATGATTTTTTGTACGATTTTCATAGCCTATGACAAGCCTCTTTCCTGCAATGGGGTTGGGGCGGGGCAAACAATCAGAACGCACCGCCCAGCGAAAACTGGAAGCGTTCCACTTCGTCCCCCCAAAAGCGATCAGTCTCGGGATCGGCGTTAAGCGGCGCGGCGAAGCTGAATCTCAACAGACCCAGGGGCGCCAGCCATTCCGCGCCTATTCCGACGGAACGCTTAAGTTTACTTGTGTCGAAGTCGTAACTCAACGGATCGCCCATACGATCAAAGAACGTCAGGTCGGAAGTGGAGAACACATTGCCGAAATCCACGAACGCGGCCAGGCGCGCGCTTTGCCGGAATCGCTGCGGCAGGGGCAGTATCAATTCCAACTGGCCGGTCACCAGGAGATTGCCACCGTAGGCATTGCCGAAGCGGTCCTTGGGACCCAGCCGGTATTCCTTGAATCCGCGCACCGATTCCGGTCCGCCACCGTAATAGTGTTTGTACGGCGGAACCGCCGTGGTATCGCCCAACTCCTTGGAGTACCCGACATCCGCGTTCAGGCGCACGCCGAACCAGCTCAAGCCCGGCACCGGTAGATAGTGCGTGTATTGATAGCGCGCGGTCGCGTACTCAACGTCGCTGCCGGGAACCGTGGCCGAGAGCGATAGCCGGTGGCGCATGCCGCGGGTCGGGAAAAGCACCCGGTTGCGGCTGTCGTAGAGCCAGCCCATCAGCAATTCCAGGCTGTTGAACTTGGACCCGTAGTACAGCTGGGGCTCTCCCGTAATCGCATTGCGGACCTCGCGCTCGTAGGGTTTGCCATTGACTTGCACCCACTGGCGGGACTGTTCGTTGCTGAACTGGGTGGTAATGAGATCGGCCTGTTGCAAGGTCACGCCAAGGATCAGGCTCTGGAACTCGCTGATCGGATAGCTCAGTTCGGTGGATGCCGAAGCGGTGGTGGTATCGAGGTCCGACCCGGCGCTGAAGAATTGACTGTAGTTCTGGTAGGTGAGCGATCCGGTAATGCTCACCCCGTTCATGGTTGCGTACGGGTCGGTGTACGACAGGTTGTACAAGCGTGAATAGTTGGTGCCGGTTAATCCAAGGGCGAGCCGATTGCCGCGCCCGAAAAGGTTGGTGTGCACGGCGCTTCCGCTCAATTGGAGCTTGTAATAGCCCGAGTAGCCTACCGAACCCTGAAATTCGCCCGGCTGCCTTTCAGTCAGGCTGAAGACTACGTCCACCTGGTCCTGCGAGCCCTGCACCCGGAGCGTCTCAAAGTCCACTTCCTCCAGGTACGGCAGCCGCTGCAGGCGCACCTTGGAGCGCTCCAGAAGATCGTTGGACAGGTAGGAGCCCTCGAATTGGCGCAGCTCGCGGCGCAAGACCTCGTCTTCAACGGACAAGGCGCCGTCGAAACTGATGCGCCGCACGTAAACCCGGCGCTCGGCGCTGATCAGCAGCGTGACGGCAACCTCGCCGCTGTCTTCGTCGATCTCGGGGATCGGTGTGACCTCGGCGAACCCATAGCCCTCCTGCCCCAGGCGCAGCCGGATCAGTTCACTGCTCTGGGTGATGAGCTGCTGGGAAAAGCGCATGCCGGGCTTGAGCAGCACGTAGCGGTTCAACTCCGCCTCGTCCACCACGAAATCGCCGGCCAGCTTCACGTCGGACACGATGTAGTTGCTGCCCTCGCGAATATTGATGGTGATGAATACGTCCTTCAGATCGGGCGACAGGGTCACCTGGGTGGATTCCAGGTCGAAATCCGCGTACCCCCGATCGAGGTAGTAGGAGCGGAGCTTCTCCAGGTCCCCCTGCAGGGCTTCGCGCGAGTAGCGGTCGTCCTGGCGGATGAAAGACAGCCAGTTCGGCGTCTTCAGTTCGAAGTCCTTCTTGAGTTCCTTGTCGGTGAACAGCTCATTGCCCACGATGTTGATCTGGCGAATTCGCGAGCGGTCGCCCTCCGTGATGTCGATTACCACGTCGACCTTGTTGTCGGGCAACTCGGTCACGTCCACATTGACCTGGGCGCCGTACTTGCCGCGACCGAAATAGAGATCCGTCAGGGACAGCTCGACCTCCTCCAGAACCGAAGGCTTGACCAGGCTGCCGGTCGAGATGCCGTTGCCCGACAGGGTCTTGGTGAGATCCTCGGTCTTGACATCCTTGTTGCCCTCAATCAGCAGGGATTCGATTGTCGGCTGCTCACGTACCGCCACTACCAGTGCGTCGCCGTCACGCCGGAATTCAACATCGGCGAAAAAACCCGACCCGTACAGGCCGCGCAGCAATTGCCGGATCGAGCCTGCATCCAGCGTGTCGCCGATGTTCACCGGCAGATAGTTCAACACGGCGCCCTCGGAAATCCTCTGCAGGCCTTCGATTCGTATGTCCCGCACCACGAACCCATCCTCCTGCGCCGCGGCCTGCGTCGCGGGGAAAGCCAGCAGCAGGGCCGCCGCCAGGATCATTAGCCGCTTCATAGGCTCAGCCTCCGGTGCGGAAGAATCCGCTGATGTCGTTGAACAAGGCTACGGCCATGATGGTCAACACCAGCGCCAGGCCGACCCTCTGCACGGCCAGTTGGGTCCGTTCCGCGATGGGCCGTCCACGCAATTGTTCAATGGTCTGGTTCACGATCTGCCCGCCATCCAGCATCGGAATCGGCAACAGGTTGAGGATGCCCAGGCTCACGCTTACCAGCGCCAGAAAGGTCACAAACGCGACCGCGCTTATCTGGACGGCTTCTCCGGCGTAGCGGGCGATTCCCACGGGACCGTTCAGCGTGCGTAGCGACACGTCCCCGGTAAACATGTTGCCTAGCACCCGGAAAGTAAGGCTGGTAATGCGGCCGGTCTCCCTGGCGCCCCGCACCAGTGCCTCAAGTGGCCCGAAACGCTGGGTCACACGAAGGTGAGAATCCGATTCGGGCGACTGCATCACGCCGACAAAACCGATGGTTGCAGGGCCGGAAGCCCCTTGGGGCGGGGTCTCCCGGCGACTTCCGATTTCCACGTACAGACGCTGCTCGATCCCGTCCCTTGCCACGGTCATCGGCACGCTCTCGCCCGGTCGCGCCCGAATGTATTCGACCCATTGCCGCCAGGTGGATATGACTTCGCCGCCGGCCGCCAGAATATGGTCGCCTTCAGCAAGGCCGGCCATTTGGGCCGGACTGCCCGGGACTATCTCGCCCAGGATGGGCCGTCCCGCCGTCATCGGCTCAAGTCCCGCGGCGGCAAACAGATTGCCTTGCTCAAGAATGGCCCTTTTCTGATCCGAAAGGTCCAGGACCAGGTCGCGGCGGGCGCCCTGATCGTCTTCCACCGTAACCCGTACCAAAGGCTCGCCCAGGATCTGATCTACGATCGCCATCACGGTGGCCTGCCAGGTGGGAGACTCGCGATCCTCAATCGCCACAATGCGGTCGCCGGCGCGCAGGCCGGCCTGTTCCGCCACGCTGCCGGGCACAACTCCTCCAACCAGAGGCGCGAACGCCTGAATGCCTACCATGAAGATCGCCCAGTAGGCCACGATAGCAAACAGAAAGTTCATGCCGGGCCCGGCCGCAAGCACGAATATGCGTTGCCAGTAGGGACGGCGATTGAAGCTGCGATGCAGCTCGTCCTCGGCAACCGGGCCCTCGCGCTCGTCTAAAAGCCGTACGTACCCGCCGATGGGAAGCGCGCGCAACTGGTACTCGGTGGCATCGACTCCGGCCTTCCGGCGCCAGATCGCCGGCCCGAAGCCGATCGAGAACTCCAGCACCTTCACGCCGGACGCGCGGGCCGCGATGTAATGCCCCCATTCATGCACGGCCACCAGCAAGCTGATGGCCAGCGCAAACGCGCCAATTGCGATCAGGATGTCAATAATATTCTCAGACCGGGTGTGCTTTCGGTAACCGCTACGCTGACGGAAACCGCTATGCTAGCAAAACAGGCACTTGGGAGCGAGCGCATCCCCTTGGGAACGAGGGCGTCTCCTTGGGAACGAGGGCGTCTCCTTGGGAACGAGGGCGTCTCCTTGGGAACGAGGGCGTCTCCTTGGGAACGAGGGCGTCTCCTTGGGAACGAGGGCATCCTGCCCTCGTCGAGGGCTGGAAGCCCTCGTTCCCAGGGGGCAGGTTTTTCCACATATTGCTAAAGGGTCAGCCATCCGAGCGGCTCGAATGTCAGCAGCGCCAGCAAGGGCGCAGTGGCCAGGCTGCTGTCCATGCGGTCGAGCATGCCACCGTGACCGGGCAGCATTCGGCCGCTGTCCTTAAGCCCCGCACGCCGCTTGAACAGGCTTACGGTCAAATCTCCGAGCATTGATACACCTCCTACCGCCAGGCCCGTCAAGGTCCAGTACAGCGCCGATTGCCCCAGGTAAAAGGATGCGCCAAGTCCCGCAATGGTCGCCGTCGCCAGGCCTCCCCACGCGCCTTCGACGGTCTTGCCGCTGCTGAGCACCGGCGCCAGCGGCCGCCGGCCCAGCAATTTGCCGATAACGAAGGCGCCGGTGTCGGCGGCGGCGACCAACAGCAACAGAATCAGCAGCAGGTCGGCCCGGCCGGCTTGGATCAGTGCAAGAACCGCCAACCAGGCAGGCGCCAATCCCAGCAGACCGCATACCGCAACCGTGCCGTTGCTCATTGATGCGCCCGAATTGCGCACCACGACTAACGCCAGGCACCACCAGGCCACGCCCAGGGCCATGACCGCATAGACGGCAGGATAAGGCGGCGGTTTGGCCACCGGCAAGGCCAGCGCCAGGGCGAACAGGATGATTGCGACAGACCTGGGCAGCATTCCTTCGATGCCGGCCATCCGCAACCATTCACGCCAGCAAAGCAGCAGCACCAGGCCAATCAGGGCCAGTTTCACGCTTACGGGCACAAGGCTGGTGGCCACCACCGCCGCCGTGAGCGCGGCAGCCGTCAGCAACCGGGTTGGCACGAACTTACTCATGCGATCCCGAACCGTCTCTGCCTGGCGGCATAGTCACTCAGGGCCGCTTCAAGATCATCGGCGCCGAAGTCGGGCCACAGCGCCGGAGTGAAGTACAACTCCGTATAAGCGAGGTGCCAGAGCAGGAAATTGCTGATTCTGCGCTCGCCCCCGCTGCGAATCATCAGATCGGGCGGCGGTAATCCGCCAAGCCCGGTGCGCCGGGCAAACGTCTCCACTGAAATCCGCTCGGGGTCCAGTTCCCCGCGCGCCGCCTCCACGGCCAGCTCCCTGGCCACTCCGGCGATTTCCTGCTGGCCCCCGTAGGACAGGGCGATAACCAGCTGCATTCGGTCATTGTCGCGGGTGTTTTCCTCCGCCTTGTCCAGAGCGGTCCTGATACCTTGCGAAAACAGGCTGCGGTCACCGATACAGCGTAGCCGAATGCCGTTGTCGTTGAGCAGTCCCATGTGCCGGCGCAGCCGGTCGGTCAGCAAGCTCATCAGCTCGCTGACTTCGTTCCGGGGCCGACTCCAGTTCTCGCTGCTCAGGCCGAACAGTGTGAGCACGGGCAGGCCGCGCCGGGCGCAAAGCTCTACGATGTTCCGGGCCGCCTCAACACCGGCGCGATGCCCGTCGGTGCGCGGTTGGCCACGCCGGGAGGCCCAGCGGCCATTGCCGTCCATGATGATCGCCAAATGCTGCAGAGACTCCATTGATTCCTATGATTAACAACACGCATTTGGCTAGATTGACATGATGTCCTGTTCTTTTTCCTGCAGCATCGCATCCATACTCGCGATGTGCTTGTCGGTAAGCTTCTGGATCTCATCCGCCGCCCGCCGCTCCTCGTCCTCGGTTGCCATCTTTTCCTTTACCAGCTGCTTTGTATCGGCCAGCACGTCGCGCCGGATGTTGCGCACCGCCACCCGTCCCATTTCCGTTTCGTGACGCGCTACGCGCACCAACTCGTGGCGGCGCTCTTCGGTCAGCTCGGGAATCGGCACCCGGATCACGGTCCCGGCGGTGACCGGGTTGAATCCCAGGCCGGACTCGCGGATGGCCTTTTCGATCGGCTGAACCATGTTTGCCTCCCACGGAGCAACCGCAAGCGTCCGGGAGTCCTCTATCGTGATGCTGGCCACCTGGCGCAGCGGCGTGTCGACGCCGTAATAGGGCGCCGTCAGGTGATCGATCAGTCCTGCGTGGGCGCGTCCGGTCCGCAGGCGGGAGAGATTCGAGCGCAGGGCCGCGACGCTCTTGTCCATGCGTGTGATTGCGTCATCCTTAAGCTCGTCAATCATGTGCGTCCCCTTGCCGTTTCGGGCCGCCCCTCGGTTACTCCGCGGCGCTGGTTACCAGCGTGCCGACATTCTCACCGCGCACAATCCGCAAAAGAACACCGGGCAGGCCGACATCATAAACGCGAATCGGCAGGTCGTTGTCGCGGCACATCACCGCCGCTGTGGAGTCCATGACACCCAGCCGGCCCCCGATCAACTGGTCGTGCGATATACGCTCGTAGCGCGTGGCGTCCGGTTCCAGATTGGGGTCCGCGGAATAAACGCCGTCCACCTGGGTCCCCTTGATAAGAAGCTCGGCGCCGATTTCCACCGCGCGCAGGCTGGCGGCGGTATCCGTGGAAAGATAGGGATTCCCGGTGCCGGCGGCGAATATGCATACCCGCCCCTTCTCCAGGTGGCGTAGCGCGCGCCGCCTTATGTAGTCTTCGCACACCGCCCGCACCGGCATCGAGGACATTACCCGGACACCCGCTCCCAGGCGCTCCAGCGCGTCCTGAAGCGCAAGGGCGTTGATGACCGTGGCAAGCATCCCCATGTGATCGCCGGTAACGCGATCCATGCCCGCCCGGGCCAGCCCCTCGCCACGAAAAATGTTGCCGCCGCCCACAACGACCGCGGTCTGCACACCCAGGTCGGAAAGTTCCTTAACCTCGCCCGCGATGCGCCCAAGCATCGACATGTCGATGCCGTACGGCTGCCGGCCCATCAGGGCCTCGCCGCTCAGCTTCAGCAAAATACGGCGTAGCGCTACCCTCACCGATGCTCCCGTAGCTGGGCTTCGACCTCTTCGGCAAGATCGCTGACGGGGCGTTCCATGCCCTCGCCCACTTCAAAGCGCACAAATCCATGCACCCGGGCCTTGTGGGAATTGAGCAGCGCGCCTACCTTGAGCTTGCTGTCGCGCACAAAGATCTGCCCGCTTAAGCAGATGCCGTCGAGAAACTTCCGCAAGCGGCCCTCCACCATGCGCGCCAGAATTTCCGGCGGCTTGCCGGAGTCGGCCGCCTGGTCGGTAAGAAAAGCGCGCTCACGCTCCACGACTTCAGCCGGGACATTGTCGGGCGAAACATGCTGCGGGCGCATCGCCGCGACATGCATGGCTATGTTCCTGCCCAGCTCAGGGTCGCCGCCCTCCATGTCCACCACCACGCCGATCCGTTCGTTGTGGACGTAAATGGATGCACCGCCCTGTGGCTCCATGCGCCGAAATCGGCGCACGCTGATGTTCTCGCCGATCCGCGCCACCGCATCCTGCCGGGTCTGTTCCAGGGACCGTCCGTCCACTTCCAGCGCCAGCAGGGCATCGAGGTCCTCGGGCGCCTCATCCAGCACGATTCGGGCCACGCAAGCCGCATACTCGCGAAAGTCCTGGCGCCGGGCCACGAAATCAGTTTCGCAATTCACCTCGGCGATAGCGACCGCGCCCGAATCTTCGGCCACCGCAATCACTCCTTCCGCGGCAGCCCGGCCGGCCTTCTTCTCGGCCGCCGCGGCGCCTTTCATGCGCAACAGGTTGCGCGCGGCCTCCGCGTCGCCATTGGTTTCGGCCAACGCCCGCTTGCAGTCCATCATTCCCGCGCCGGTCGATTCCCGCAGGGCCTTAACCTGGGCGGCAGTGATCGCCATGAGCTAGTCCGCCTTTTCGGCCGGCGCCGGAGCTTCCTCGGCGGCGGGCGCGGGGGAAGGAGCCTCGGCGGGCGCGGGGGAAGGAGCCTCGCCGGCCTCGGCCGAAGGAGCCTTCGGCGCCGCCGGCGCCGCGGCTTCTGCAGGTCTGGCGTCCCGGTCCTCCCGCTCGCGGGCTACCGCAGCCGTACGCCGCGGCATACGCCGCGTCACGCCCCGCAAACGGGCCGGCGTCTTGGCCCGCGACCGGGGACGATCTGATTTGGCAATCGGCTTGCCGGATTCGTCCAGCTCCACGAATTCGTCGTCGCCCAGGGAAACCTCGGGCATCTCCTCGCGCCCCTGCATGATTGCATCGGCGATACCGCGCGCGTACAGCTCGGCGGCTCGAATGGCGTCATCGTTGCCGGGAATCATGTAGTCCACGTCCTGCGGCGAACAGTTGGTGTCCACCACGGCGGCCACCGGAATGCCGAGCTTCTTGGCCTCGTTCAGGGCAATGTGCTCGTGCTCCAGGTCGATGATGAACACCGCATCCGGCAGCGAGGCCATGGCGCGGATTCCGCCGAGGGAGCGCTTCAGCTTTGCCAGCTCGCGCTTGAGTCCCAGCGCTTCCTTCTTGGTGAACCTCTCGCGCAAGGTCCCTTCTTCGAGGGCTTCCAGCTCCTCCAGGCGCGCGATCGACTTCTTGATGGTCTTCAGATTGGTGAGCGTGCCGCCCAGCCAGCGATGACTGACGTACGGCATGCCGCAACGCGTGGCTTCATTGCGTATTGCATGTTGAGCGGCCCGCTTGGTACCTACAAACAGCACGGTGCCGCGCTGGGCCGCCACCGAGCGCACGAATTCACAGGTCTTCTTGTAGAGCGGCACGGTCTGCTCCAGGTCGATTATGTGGAGCTGGTTGCGTTCGCCGTAGATAAACGGCGCCATTTTCGGGTTCCAGTGCCTGGCCCGATGCCCGAAGTGCACGCCCGCATTCAACATTTCATGTACGGTAATTTCCGCCAAGAGTTTGCTCCTGTGAATCTCAAGTACCTCCGGAGAGCCGAATCGCAACAACCGGGACATTCAGCCGCCGGTTATCGACTCGCCGAAGCGAACCCGCAATTCTATAACAACAGCCATTCGCGCTGCAGGGGCCCAGCGGAACTTCAGCGGGTCTCGCCCAGCTCGCCGCGGGCACATCGGACCGGATGCGCGCTACTATTGGCAAGGGCACATCCGGGTCATGACAGAGCGCCATGCAGGTCACAATCAAGTCCGCCGAAGAGCAGCAGCGCATGCGCGTGGCAGGCCGGCTTGCAGCCGAAGTGCTGGACATGATCGCAGCGCATGTGCGACCGGGCGTTACCACCGACGAGCTGAACCGGACCTGTCATCAATACATTACCGAGCAACAGCAGGCCATCCCGGCCCCGCTCGATTACCGTGGGTTTCCCCGTTCCATCTGCACCTCCTTGAACCAGGTCGTTTGCCACGGGATACCCAGCGACCGCAAGCTGCGGGACGGCGACATGCTCAACATCGATATCACGGTGATCAAGGACGGCTTCCATGGCGACACCAGCCGCATATTTCATGTCGGCCGGCCGAGCATAAAGGCGCGGCGACTGGCAGGAATAACTTTCGAAGCCATGTGGGTGGGAATTCGCCAGATCGCACCGGGCAAGCACCTGGGAGACATCGGCCATGCAATCCAGACGCTGGCCGAGTCCCGGGGCCTGAGCGTGGTGCGCGAATACTGCGGCCACGGCATCGGGCGCGTATTTCACGAACCCCCCAACGTGCTGCACCACGGCAAGCCGGGCACCGGCTTGACCTTGCGCGAAGGCATGACCATTACGGTGGAGCCGATGCTTAACGAAGGCCGCCCGGAGACCCGGTTACTGCCGGACGGTTGGACGGTGGTGACCCGTGACCGGAAACTGTCGGCGCAATGGGAGCATACCGTGCTGGTTACCTCCGGCGGATACGAAGTCCTTACGCTGGGAGCGGGGCCGGTTGAACCCTGAGCAAGTAACCGTCGACCAAAACGCCGCGCTCAGCGCGGGTTTGCGGGCCGGCGAGCTGGACGCGTATCGCGAACGCTTAAGGGAGCAGGCTGCCCGCATAAGCGGCTGGTTCGAAGCGGGCGAAAAGAGCACTACCCAGCTACTGCAGTTACGCTCTACCTTGCTGGACGAATTACTGTGCGAGGCATGGCGGCTGCACGCCGGTGTGGCATTGCGGTCGGCCGCCCTGCTGGCGGTCGGGGGTTACGGGCGTGAGGAAATGTACCCGGCCTCCGACGTGGACGTGCTGGTGCTGTTGCCGCATGGCTATTCACGCAGCGCGAGAACCGAAGTCGGCGGTTTCCTGGCGTTTCTGTGGGACATGGGACTCAAGCCCGGTCATGGCGCCCGCACCGTGGGCGAGTCGCGTGACCACGCCCGTGCCGACGTAACGATCATGACGGCACTGCTGGAAGCCCGGCTTCTGACCGGCTCCGAGCGGCTGTTCGCTCAACTGAAGAAAGCGATCAATGCGCGCAGCGTGTGGCCCTCCTGGCAGTTTTACCGCGCCAAGGCCAGGGAGCAAAGAGACCGGCGGCGCGAGCATGGCGATACCGCTTCCATCCTGGAACCCGATGTCAAGAACGGGCCGGGCGGACTACGGGACCTGCACACCGTGAACTGGATCATGCTGCGGCGTTTCGGGTCGGCAACGCTGGAAACACTGGCGGAACGGAAGCTGATATCCGCCGACAAGTTCGAAGGCCTGCGCCGGGCCGGGGATTTTCTCTCGCGCGTGCGCTTTGCCCTGCACCTTGTCTCCGGCCGCATGGAAGACCGGCTGCTGTTCGAACACCAAAAGCAGCTTGCCGCCAGTTTCGGATACCTGGATCAGACCGGCAACCGCGCCGTAGAGCAATTCATGCAGCGCTATTACCGAACTACCCGCAGCATTTCCCTGTTCAGCGAGATCGCGACTCAACGTCTGGGCGACGTCATCACACCGCCGCGCGCCGGGGCCAGGCGCCTGAACGCCCGCTTTGTGCTGCGCAACGGCTACCTGGACACGCGCCGGGAGGACCTCTTCAGCGCCTCGCGGCGGGCGGTGCTGGAACCGTTTCTCCTGCGCCAGCGGCAACCGGAAATCCGCGGCTTAAGCGCCGCGCTGATCGAGCGCCTGATCGAAGCCGTGCCGAAGATCGATGCGGGGTTCCGGGAAGACCCGAAGATCCGCCGCATGTTCATGCAGATCCTGTCGGCGGCGCCGGACGCTCCGAGCCAGCTTGAGGCCATGAACCGCTATGGCGTCCTGGGCGCCTACATCCCGGAATTCGGGTTGATTACGGGCCGGATGCAGTATGACCTCTTTCACAGCTATACGGTGGATGCGCACATTCTGCGGGTGGTCGGAAATGTTCGCCGTTTCGGCCTTCCGCAAGGCCAGAAGCAGGATCCGCGGCTGGCGAAAATCATGCAAGGCATTGGCAATCCGGCGGTCTTGTTCATCGCCGGGCTGTTTCACGATATCGCCAAGGGGCGCGATGGCGATCACTCGGAACTGGGCGCTACCGACGCCCAGCGGTTCTGCTCCAGGCACGGCTTGAACCCTCGCGAGTCGGCGTTGGCGGCGTGGCTGGTGCGCCATCACCTGGAACTGTCAATGACCGCGCAAAAGAAGGACGTGTACGATCCGGCCGTTGTTCGTGAGTTCGCCCGCATGGTGGGCGATCAGGTCCATCTCGATCACCTGTACCTGCTTACGGTTGCCGACGTGCGCGGCACCAACCCGAGCCTGTGGACAGCCTGGAAGGCGCGGGTGTTCGAAGATCTGTACCGCCAGACGGAGCAGGCGCTGCGGATGAACATCGAGCACCCCAGCGGGACCGAGGAGCTGCTGGCGGAACGCGAGCAGGCCGCGCTACTGGAATTACGCTGCCGGGGGTTGAATGACGATGAAGTGCGGACGCTCTGGAGCCGGTTCCCGGAAGACTATTTCTGGCTTTTTCGCGACGACGAAATCGTGTGGCACACCCAGGCCCTGCAGTCGGCCGGCAAGGAAGCCGGCGACTTTCTGGTCGCATCCAGGGCCGATTCTCCGGATGGAAACACGGCGATACTGGTGCATGGCCCGGCCGCCGTGCACCGGTTCTTCATTACCTGTTCCGTGCTGGACGCCCGCGGACTCAACATTCGTGATGCGCGCATCCTGCCCTCCGGCGGTAATCTCAGCCTTGCCCAGTACCTGGTGGTGCAGCGAGACGGCGCTCCGCTGCGCGACCAGCAGCAGCTTGATCTGATCTGTGATGCAGTGCGTAAGTCGCTGGCCCGGGCGAAACCGCCGGCGCGGCCGGCGCGCCGCAAGTTGCCGCGACGCTTGCGTGCCTTCGATGTCGGCGTCAAGGTCAGCTTCCGCAGCGACCCGCGCAAGCGCCATACGGTGATGGAACTGGTCACCAGCGATTGGCCCGGGCTTCTCGGCCTGGTGGGCGGCATCCTGTCACGCCGCCACATCGGGGTGCGTACCGCGAAAATCGCCACGATCGGGGAGCGCGCCGAGGATGTGTTTCACCTGACCAATGCCGATCGCAAGCCGCTGTCGGAACAAGAGCGGGATGCGCTGCTGGCGGCACTGACCGCCGAACTTCAGGACGCCAATTCGCAGGATGCCGGCTAGCGGGCGAGGCGCCCCTACGCTGACACGCAGGAAACACCCTGGGAACGAGGGCTTCCAGCCCTCGACGAGAGCAGGATGCCCTCGTTCCCAGGAACAAGCTGGGAGCCCTCGTTCCGGGCTAGCGGGCGAGGCGGCTGTCCACCATACCGTTGCGCAATGCCAGGCGCACGAAGGGCACGGTCAACTGCTTGCTGCGGCTGGCCGCCAGCGCCGCCAGCCGGTCCACCAGGTTGAATACATCGCTGGGGTTGCGCTTAACGCGCCGCATCAGAAAACGCGCGGTAGCCTCGGGCAGGGCAATTCCCCGGCTGCGCATCCGTAACTGCACCGCCTCCAGCCGCTCTTCATCGGTCAGTGGCAACAGCTTCCAGATCTGCCCCGAGGCCAATCGCGTGCGCAGGTCGTCACGCTGGAATCCCGCACCCGCCGGAGTGCCGGCCGCAGCCAACACCAGGCGCGCGCCGCGTCTCTCCAACTCCCGGCAAAGAACGCCCATGGACTCTTCCAGTGCCGGCGTTCCCGCCAGCCGGCCGGCATCGTCAATGCACAAGAATTCAATCTTGCCCAAGGCATCCAGAGCGTCGGGTTTGAATCCTGCGTGCGCGGGCAGGTAGGCCGAGGATAGCCCACCGTCGGTCGCCGCTCTCATCGTCGCCAGCAGCAAATGGGTCTTGCCGGTGGCCGGCGCGCCCCACAACCAGAAAGGCGGTCCGCCATCCTGATCGATGAAGCCCCGCAGCGCCGACACCACATCGGCGTTGCTGCCGTTGTAGAAGTTCTCGAATACGCAGGGGTCCTCGCGGCTCACCTCCAATTCCAATTGCCGCTTGTCTGCGCTGTCGGCGACGGTGTCTTCAATCTTGCGCTGGGCGGCCAGCCTGGCGCCCGAGAGAACGTAGTCCACCCCGCTGAGTACCGCCAGCAACAGGGCCAGGGCGCCGCCGATTTGAATCCCGTCCACCGGCAGAATTCCAGGGAATGCCTGCGCGGCAATCACCGCAACCCCCAGGCAGATCTGCAGAACCGTGTTCATCCGGCTTACCGTGGACGGACGCGGGCGCAATTCGCCCCGGAGCAAGCGGAAGGCCTGCCAGCCCCCGACGATTACCAGGTCGCGGGCGATGACCACCGCGGCCAACCAGGCGGGAATGTGGGAAAGCGCCGCCAGCGTCACGTAGACACTGGCCAGCAAGACCTTGTCCGCCATCGGATCCAGGACCGACCCAAGGTAGCTGTCCAGGCTCAGCCGTTTGGCCAGGTAACCGTCCAGCCAGTCGGATAGTGCGGCAACAGCCAGCAGCAGCAGGGCCTGGCCGTAGCGGCCGCCCACCAAGGCCACCACGATGACCGGCGCAAGCAGCAGCCGAAACACGCAGATCAGGTTCGGAATGTGCCTGGTAACACTCATGATCCGGTCCTGGCCAGCTTGAAAGGTATCCCCAGCGAGCCCAGGGCGGCCCGCAAAGGCGCTTCTGCGGTTCGGGAAGTGATTCGTAAAGTCAGCGAATCCCGAGTCGCGCTGTCCACCCTCCACTCGCGCACCGCCTGCAGAGCATCCAGCCTTGACTGAAGATCCTCATAGGCCTGCACATCGCCGACTGGAGCCACCACCAGCAGATACGAACGGATCGGTCCCTGGGTAGCCATGAAGCGCGCCGCCAGCATGTCGGTTGCAAGGTGCGCGGCTTCGGCTATGTCGCTCACCCACACCCTGCGCCACAGCCCTTGATCGCGCAAGCTCCACTCGATGCCGTCCAGTGTGCCGGGAACCGCCACCCGGCCCAGTATGAACAATTCATCGTCCACTTGCGGCAGGCACTGCGCGAAACCGGTCCACAGGTCCTCGGCGCATTCTTCCGCTGCGAACCCATCGGTTCCGGGCGGAAAGTAGATCTCAATGCCGCGCAAAGCCGATACTTCCTCCAGGGTCTGTTCAAGAGCGTCGCTCAACACAATACGCAGATCCACCGTTGTCTTTGAGGCTACGACGGTTTGGGCCGGCCTGAACAGCCAGCGCTGGCCATCGTTAATCACCAGCCACAGCGCAAGCCGCGGGCGCTCGCCTTCCCAGATGCTCTCTCCGGCTTGCTCCAGGACCTGGCGCACCACGGCGTCGTCGAATTCCACTTCCAGGCGGGCGCCGTCAATGACATACTGCCGCACGATACTCAACGCCGGCGGAAAGCGCTCCGTGAGATCAGCGGCGCTGCGGCGTCCGGTCACGCGCACCAGCAAGCGTTCCAGCGCGTCCTGCGCGGCAGTCTCAAGGCTGGCCTGACTCGAATCGCGCAGCGGCGCCGTGGACCGAAACGGGGCCTCGGTTGCAAAAGCACCGGACGCAAGAAGCAGCGTCAAAGCCAAAGCCTGTGGCACGATGCGCGGGAGCATGGAAAAAGGCATTATAGGATGCGCAGTTTCGCACGGCGATGCCAGGAGAAGCAACGAAATTGAGCAAGCCGATCACCTATCGGGCAGCCGGAGTGGACCTCGAGCGGGGCGCGGATGTCGTGCGCCGAATCGCTCCGCTTGCGCGCGCCACCCATCGCCCGGGGGTGCTGGGCGGGATCGGCGGATTCGGCGGATTATTCGAGGCGCCGATTGACCGCTACCGGAACCCGGTGCTGGTGGCGGGTACCGATGGCGTGGGGACCAAGCTGAAGCTGTGCCTGGACGCAGGCCGCCTGGACGCGCCGGGGGTGGACCTGGTTGCAATGTGCGTGAATGACGTGCTTGCCCAAGGGGCCGAGCCGTTGTTTTTTCTCGATTACTGTGCCGCCAACCGGCTTGATCCGGACCGCCTGGAACAGGTGATCAAGGGGATCGCCGAGGGCTGCAAGGAAGCCGGCGCCGCTTTGCTGGGGGGCGAAACGGCGGAACTGCCCAATACCTATGTCGACGATCGGTTGGAACTGGTGGGCTTCTGCGTCGGCGTGGCCGAGCGGGACCGCCTGGTGGACACAAGCGCCGTGAAAGAAGGCGATGTGCTGCTGGGTCTGGCATCGTCCGGTCCACATTCCAACGGCTTTTCCATCGTCAATAGCGTGATTGCGCGCGCCGGCGGATTGCAGGCGCTGCAACGCGAGCTCATCGACGCCCTGTGCGAGCCGACGCGGATCTACGTCCGCTCAGTACTCGCGCCGGCGCAATCGGGCCGGCTCAATGCCGTTGCCCATATCACCGGTGGCGGCCTGCCGGAAAACGTGGCCCGAATTCTTCCCCGGGGCCTTGGCGCCCGAATCGACACCGGTGCATGGCCCTGGCCTGAAGTGTTTGGCTGGTTGAGCCGCACGGGGCCGGTTAAGCGCGAGGAGATGCTGCGCACCTTCAATTGCGGCATCGGGATGGTGCTGGCGACCTCGCCTGAGGCAGCGGCCGGAGTCATGGAAAGCCTGGCGGAGGCCGGCGAGCAGGTCTGGAAAATCGGTGCTGTTGAAAGCGGCAGCGGCGTGGCGCTTACCTGACAAGGACAAGGGCCCTGGCGTCGTGAGCTTGCGAACCGTTGTTCTGTTGTCGGGAACGGGAACCAATTTTCAAGCGATTCTCGACCGGGTGGCCTCCGGAGGCCTGAATCTTGAGGTAGTTGCGGCGCTCAGCGATCGTCCCCATGCCCAGGGCCTGGAACGCGCGCGCAAGGCCGGCCTGACGGCAATCGGCATTCCCCGGTCCGACTTTCACGATCCGCGATCCTGGTGGGACGCCATTGGCGGACGCCTGCGTTCCATGGCCGCCGATTTGCTGGTGCTGGCCGGGTTCATGAGGATCCTTCCGTCGGACTTGTGCGAGGAATACAGGGGCCGCGCACTTAACATTCACCCTTCGCTGCTGCCGCGGTATCCGGGACTGCACACCTATCGCCGGGTGCTGAAAGCCGGCGACCCCTGGCACGGCGCCACGGTGCACTACGTCACATCGGACCTCGATAACGGTCCGCGGATCGCCCAGGCGCGAGTCAGCGTATCCCGCGAGGACGACGAAGCCTCGCTTCAGTCCAGGATACAAGCCTGCGAGCATGTCCTGTATCCTCGCGTGCTGGAATGGATAGCGGAAGGCCGCCTGACCATGAGCAAAAGCCACGCAATCCTGGATGAGCGGGAATTGAGAAATCCGATCGTGTTTGAGGAACAGGAGCTGTTGTGATCCCAATCAGAACATCCCTCGCGGCACTGCTGCTAATGCTTTCCGGCCTGGCCATCGGAGTCGAAACCGGCGAGCCGCAGCGCGAAATCGAAAGCATCGGCGTTCTTTACGACGTGGACGCCCCGTTCGGGCAGCGCGCCTTGAGCTTGAGCATCATCCGGCGGGAAGGCGAAGGATACGCCTACGAGACTTTCTCCCGCGGGCTCGGCCTGGCGCGGCTGTTCATTGCCTCGAATGCTTTGGAGAGCACCAGTTTTGGTATCGATTCCGCCGGGATGGTGGAACCGGTGGGGTACTTGTGCCGGTCCTGCGACGGCAAGAAAGATGGGCTGGTGGAGATCTCCTACGACTGGCAGGCGCATCGCGCCTTGTACAGCGAAAGGGACGAACAGGCGGAATTCGAGCTCCAGCCCCGGGCGATGGACCGTAAGGCCTGGGAGATTCAGACGATGCTGGATATAGGCGCCGGCCGGCCGCTGGCAATGCAACCGACGCTGGAAGCCGGCAAGCTCAAGTTGTACGAAAGCCAAATGCTGGGCGAAGAAACGCTCAGCACACCGGCCGGCGAGCTTCAGACGATCAAGTACCGCAGGCAGCGCGAAGGTTCGGAGAATTTCCAGTACATCTGGTACGCCAGAGAGTTGGGCTGGCTGCCGGCCCGCTGGGAAATCTGGCGGAAGGACAAGCGCACGGTGATCATCGAGGCCAGGAACTATGGCTGGGGCGAAGACGCGGCGTTGGCCATGCGCCAGGACTGGGTGGACAAGTGAGCGTTGGCTCGGACGCATGGATCCGGCGCATGGCGGCGGAGCATCGCATGATCGAGCCGTTCGCCGGGCAACAGGTGCGGCGCGCCGGCGACCGCCCGGTAATTTCCTATGGCGTATCCAGCTACGGTTACGACGTGCGCTGCGCGAACGAATTCAAGGTGTTCACCAATATTCATTCCGCGGTGGTGGACCCCAAGAATTTCGAGAGCAAGAGCTTCGTATCGTTTGCCGGCGACGACTGCGTAATCCCGCCTAACTCCTTTGCGTTGGCGCGCACCGTGGAGTACTTCCGCATTCCCCGCGACGTACTCACGATCTGCCTGGGCAAATCCACCTACGCCCGCTGCGGCATTATCGTGAACGTAACGCCGCTGGAGCCGGAATGGGAGGGCTACGTCACCCTGGAATTCTCCAACACGACACCCCTGCCGGCAAAGATCTACGCCAACGAGGGGGTGGCGCAGATGATCTTCTTCCGGGCCGGAGAGGTGTGTGAAACCTCGTACAAGGATCGTGGCGGCAAGTACCAGGGCCAAACCGGCGTAACCCTCCCCAAGACCTGACGTGACGCCATTTCCCGAACCGCCCCTGGGAACGAGGGCTTCCGCCCCTGGGAACGAGGGCTTCCGCCCCTGGGAACGAGGGCTTCCGCCCCTGGGAACGAGGGCTTCCAGCCCTCGACGAGGGCAGGATGCCCTCGTTCCCAACGTGCGCCCTGCGCGTCAGCGCAGCGGCGCCTGCTGCGAAAAATCCCAGTGTATTTCGCAGGGGCCGTGAAGCTGGGGGGCTGAGTGGATGGCGGCAGTAGCGTTCATCGGGCTGGGCGTGATGGGCTATCCGATGGCCGGTCACCTGGCGGGCGCCGGGCATGCCGTGACGGTGTTCAACCGCACCAGGAGCAAGGCCAGGCGCTGGACCGACCAGTTCGGCGGAGCGCTTGCGGCCAGCCCCGCAGAGGCCGTGGGGCATGCCGAATTCGTGTTCAGCTGCGTGGGCCGTGACGAGGACGTACGGGAAATCACCTCGGGGCCGGACGGAGTCCTCGCCGGATTGAGTACGGGAGCAACTTACGTCGATCACACTACGACCTCGGCCGAGCTGGCGCGTGAGCTCAACAACGCGGCCCGCAAACGAAATATCGCGTTTCTGGATGCGCCGGTATCCGGAGGCCAGGCTGGGGCCGAGAACGGCAAGCTGGCCATCATGGTGGGCGGCCGCAAGGCGGACTACGAGCGCGTGCATCCGCTCCTTGAGTGCTACGGCGCGCGAATCGACCTTATGGGGCCGGCCGGCGCCGGACAGCTGACCAAGATGGTCAACCAGATCTGTATTGCGGGCCTGGTGCAGGGTTTGTCGGAGGGATTGAACTTCGCACAGCGAGCCGGCCTGGACGGACAGCAGGTGGCCCGCCTGATCGGCGCGGGAGCAGCCCAGTCCTGGCAACTGGACAACCGACATGCAACCATGCTGGCCGACGAGTTCGATTTCGGTTTTGCGGTCGACTGGATGCGCAAGGACCTGGGCTATGCGATGGAAGAAGCCAGGCGCAATGGCGCCGAGCTTCCGGTCGCGGAAATCGTGGATCGTTTCTATGCGGAAGTGCAGTCCATGGGCGGAGGCCGCTGGGACACCTCCAGCCTGATCCGACGCCTGCGCAAGTAAACCGACCCCTGGGAACGAGGGCTTCCAGCCCTCGCCGCGAGGGCGGGCCGCCCTCGCCCCCAGAACGCCTGCGCAAGTAAACCGCCCCCTGGGAACGAGGGCTTCCAGCCCTCGTCGCGAGGGCGGGCCGCCCTCGCCCCCAGAACGCCTGCGCAAGTAAACCCCTGGGAACGAGGGCTTCCAGCCCTCGGCGAGGGCAGGATGCCCTCGCTCCCAAGGGTCGGTGAAAAGGGGCAAGCCGGCCGGTAAGCCGGGTTCTGTCGAGGGCAATCATTCATCTAGGACCGCCGTCGCCGACGGCCTCAAGCAGCTTACCCGGAAGCGCGCGCGGACATACGCATTGCTTCCCTATTTAGCCTTGCTCCAAACGGGGTTTACCCTGCCACGGCTGTTGCCAGCCGCGCGGTGCGCTCTTACCGCACCATTTCACCCTTACCCGGGCCCGCTAGGGGCTTAAGGCGGTATATTTTCTGTGGCACTTTCCGTAGGCTTGCGCCTCCCAGGCGTTACCTGGCGTCCCGTCCGCCGGAGCCCGGACTTTCCTCCCGCCGCACCGGAAACCCGGTAACGGCCGGCGATTGCCTGGCCGGCTTGCCCACCTCCAAACTAGTCCAGAGCGCGCCTTTTTGCAAGCGCCCCCGGGAGTCTTTACAGCAGGCGCCGACACGCAAGGAACACGCTGGGAACGAGAGCATCCCCTGGGAACGAGGGCATCTTGCCCTCGTCGAGGGCTGGAAGCCCTCGTTCCCGGGGTGTTCCGTGGGTGCGATAACATGGCGCACGGGCAGCCAAGGGGAGAATCCGTGGAAGAACAAGGCATCGGTGGGCGCATCGGACGCATAAATCTGGCCGCCGGGGTGCGCGTATCGCACTTCTGGACCTACATGTACGCGTCCCTGATCTGCATCGGGATGATGTCGAACATGAACTTCTCCCAGCCCTACATTCTCCTCGAGCATCTGGGAATCATCAGCGCTGATGAGGCCGGTGATATCAGCGGCGGGCTGACCGGGATCACCGAGATCGTGTGCCTTCTGCTGATCTGGCCCTTCGGCATGCTGGCCGACCGCATCGGACGCCGCCCCGTCATCATGCTCGGTATCGGCATGATCGGCCTGACCTACGCCCTCTATCCCTGGGCCACCGAAGTTTCCCATCTGCAGTACTTCAGGGTTTTCTACGGCATCGGCGTCGCAGCCGCAGCATCGATGACCGCCACCATACAGAACGACTATCCGGTTGAATCTTCGCGCGGTCGCGTTGTGGGCTTCAGTTCGGCGTTCAACGCTTCCGGCATTATTTTCGCCACCTGGCTGGTCTCATCCCTGCCCATTTGGCTGCGCGATTCCGGGATGGATCCGGTGGCCGCAGGCCGGTACGCATACAGCGCCGCAGCGCTGTTGTGCTTCGTGTCGATGCTTATATTCCGCTTCGGGCTGAAGGGTGGCGTGCCGGAAACGGCGCGGCGGCGACCGCGCTGGGTCCAGTTGGTAAAGGCGGGCATCGGCCAGGCGCGGAATCCACGCATCCTGCTGGCCTACCTGTCCGCGGTGACGTCACGCGGAGACATCGTCGTGGCCGGCATGTTCATGTCGCTTTGGGCCAGCACCGCGGCCAGAACCGCAGGCGGCGACGTAGCCGTAGCACAATACCAGGTATGGCTGCCGTTCGCCGTGATGCAGGTATTCGCGGTCGGGTGGTCGTTCGTATTCGGGACGATTCTTGATCGCATCAACCGTGTTGCGGGGCTGGTACTGGCGCTGGCGTTGTCCGTGGTGGCCTACGGTTCAGTTTATTTCGTGGAATCGCCGCTGGATCTTCGAATGCTGCCGATATTCGCGGTGCTGGGCATGGCCATGGCCGGCGCCATGATGAGCAGCATGGCGCTGGTGGGCCAGGAAGCGCCGGCGCGCGAGCGGGGCGCGGTGATCGGCATGCTGAGCATGTTCGGCTCGCTGGGCATCATTGGCGCCGCCGGCATAGGTGGCAAATTGTTTAGCGCCGCGACGCCCTGGGCGCCGTTCGTGCTGGTCGCCGGCGCGCAGGCATTGCTGTTGGTGCCTGCCGTGATCATCTGGATCGTGGCGCCGGGCGACTGGAAGGCGGCGTCCGCTGGCGCAAAACGCACTTCCTGATTGACAGCAGGCTTGAGCACGGTCTGCACGCGGCCGTTTGCCCAGCATACGTCCACGCGATCTACGCTGTTTCGGCTTCCCAGGCCGAAAATGGGCGCGGGCTCGTCGACCGAGTTGTAGCCGGTCGACGAGAAGATCTCGCGCCACTGGACCAGGTCGCCGGACGCCACGCGAATCCGCGCATTCAGCCTCTGCCCTTCAAGGCGCACCTTGATCCAGTGATTGCCGTTGCCCTGGTTCAGCCATAGAAAGTTACGCTGCGGGTCCGAGAGCATCTCGCCGCGGTTGTAGAAGGTTCGGGCGGTGCCGACGATGTCGGCGAAACCGTCGCCGTTGACGTCACCGCTGGCAACGCCGGCGCCGATGCTGAAGCCCGACGCTCCCGATCCCTCGGTCACGTCGCTGAAGGTGCCGTCGCCGTTATTGCGAAGCAGTGCATTGGTGGCCGGCTCAAAGGCGATGTAGAACTGCACAGACGGCGGCATTTCTTCCACGATGTCGTTGATCAAAACGTTGGACGGGCCGCCGTTACTTACATAGATGTCCAGCCAGCCGTCATTGTCGTAGTCCGCCATCGTGCAGCCACGGGCGCCGCCTGAGTCCCCGGCGCCCGAGGCAAGCGTGATGTCGGTAAAGCCGGGCGCGCCGGTTTCCGTGTAGTCGTTGCGTACCAGCCGATTGGCCTGGTCCGCGTTGGGCAGATAGGCGTCGATATCGCCATCGTTGTCCACATCTCCCAGGCAGACGCCGTTGGCGTTGCCCGGGTTGAGGAAGGCCCAACCCGAAGGCGGACTTCTGGACCGTGTGATATCAGCGAATTTGCCGCCGCCCTGGTTCATGTACAGCACGTTGGGCCCGCCTTCATTCGGGGCAAGCAGATCCAGGTCACCGTCAAAATCGAAATCGAACCAGCCCGGCGACCCCTGGCTGTTGGCCTCTTTCACGCTCCTGAGCAGAACTACGCCGGCGTCTTGGGTCGTGTCCTCGAACGTGGCGTTACCCAGGTTGCGGAACAGCGCCTGGTCCACGTCGTAATCGGCCGAACGCCACACCAGGTCCAGCCACCCGTCGCCATCGTAGTCGCCAAAGCCGACGCCCCCGGACGTAGCGGTAATACCTTTATTGGACTGGTCGTCGTCCACCCCTTTGCGCATGAGTCCCGCTTCGCCGGTAACTTCTTCGAATTGCGCTTCGCCAGTGTCGGACAAAAGGTTCCGGTACAGCGTTACAGGCGGATCGTAGCCGGCCCGGCTGCCCGACTGCATGTTCGCCACGACCAGATCGTCGTCACCATCAAGGTCGTAGTCACCGAATGTGATGCCCCTGCCCAGTCCACCCTCGTTGGTTGCACCGCGAGCCTGCGCCACGTCGGTGAAGTAGCCGCGGCCGTCGTTCTCCCACAAGCGGTTGCGGAAATCCAGACCGGCCGTTCCACTGTCGTTGTTGGTGATGTAGATGTCGGCATCACCGTCGCCGTCGTAATCGCTGAACGCCACTCCGGCGCCGTCCAGGCCGAGATCCGCGATGCCGCGCTCTTCCGCCTGCTCCTCAAAGCGAATCGGAGCGGGCGCTTCGGCCTCGGGCGTGTCAGGCGCACAGGCCGCGGCCAGCAATCCGGAAATCAGCGCGGGTCCAAGTCGTGCGCAAGAAAGAACCCGGGAGCGAGGGCATCCCGCCCTCGTCGAGGGCAGGATGCCCTCGTTCCCAGGGTATGGCCTACTCGTTGGCGCAGGCATTACACCGCCTCCGGCGTGGCATCAGCCGGCAGCTCGAACGGCAGCTTGCGAAGACGCTTGCCGGACGCCGCGAAGATAGCGTTACCCACGGCGGGAGCAACCGGCGGTACGCCAACCTCGCCGATTCCTCCGACCGGGGCGCCGCTATTGAGCACGTGCACCCGGATTTCCGGTGTGTCATGCATGGTCAGCATCCTGTAGCTGTCAAAATTCAATTCCTGCACGCCGTCCGTGCCAAGGTGAATGTCCCCGTGCAAAGCTGCGGTCAGGCCGTAGATTATGCCGCCGCTGATCTGCGCTTCAAGCGTGGCCGGATCAATCGCAAACCCGCAATCCACGGCGCAATCAATGCGCTCCACGCGCAGTTGCCCGCCGATTATTGAAACCCGCGCCACCTGGGCCACGTAGCTCCCGAAACTGGCAGAGCAGGCAATACCCCGGCCGGCGCCCGGTGGAAGCGGAGTCCCCCAACCCGCCTCCTGGGCCGCCAGCGCCAGCACCGGCGACATGCGTGAGTCCGCCGGCAGCAGGGAGTGCCTGAACGCGTACGGGTCGCGCCCCACTGCGTGAGCCAGCTCGTCAACGAAAGTCTCGACGAAATAGCAATTGTAGGAATAGCCCACAGAGCGCCAGAAGCCCAGGTTGACCGGCGCCCGGGGACTGGAATGGGTCACTTCGACGTTCGGCGCCTGGTACGGAAAGTCCACCGCTCCCTGCAAGGCAGTGGGGTCGGCCTTGAGTTCAACGCCACGCATCTGCCTTAGCAATGACGGGGCGGCGATGCGCTGCCGCCAGGCAATCAGCGCGCCGGACTGGTCCAGCGCCGCTTCCAGACGGCTGATGGCGGCCGGGCGAAAATAGCCGTGCTGCATGTCGTCCTCGCGGGTCCACATCACCTTGACCGGACGTCCCGCGTGCTGCGAGGCGAGCACCGCTTCGGCAACGTAATCAGTCTCCAGGCGGCGCCCGAATCCACCGCCCAGCGGCGGTGTGTGGATGCGCACGGATTCGATGGGCAAACCGGTGAGCCTCGCGGCAACCCTTTGCGCCTGCGTCTGCACCTGGGTGGGCGCCCAGATCTCGCAGCGATTCACATCCACGTCCGCGGTGCAGTTCATCGGCTCCATCGTGGCGTGGTGCAGAAACGGAACTTCGTACTGCGCGGTGACGCGGCGCGCTGAAGGCCCTTGCAACGCTTGGTTGACATCGCCCTCGCTGCGCGCCGGGGCCACGGGATCATCAAGGGCCATGGCCAGCTTGCGCCGAAAACCGGCGCCCGGGTCTTGCGCGCCTGATGGATCTTCCTCGCCGGCTGAAATCCAGGCGACCCCAAGCGCGGCCCGGGCCTGCTGCGCCTGCCAGAAATCACCTGCCAGCACTACCACCCCGGGCGGCCGATGCTGGTCGCCCCGTATTTCAAACACATCCACAACGCCCGGGAGCCCAAGGGCCGCTTCGCGTTCGTAGACCGGGCGAAGCGCAACCGAGCCGGGCCAGGGAGACCGCGCAATAAGCGCAGTAAGCTGCCGGGGCAACCGGACGTCGATGGCGTAGCCCGCGGCGCCGAGGGCCTTGGATGGAATGTCGGGGCGCGGATAGGGCTTGCCCAGCAGGCGAAATTGCGACGGGTCCTTGAGCGGAGGATCCCCCGGCGGTTCCAGTTGCGCGGCGGCCGGAACCAGCGAGCCGTAGCTCAAGCGGGCCCCGGTGGCGCGATTGAATACCTCGCCTTCCCGGCACACGCATTCGGAGGGACGCATGCCCCACTCCACCGCGGCTGCCGTTCGGAGCATCTCTCTTGCCGAAGCTGCGGCCTCCCGCAACAGGTCATACGAACCGCGTACCGACGAACTGCCGCTGGTAGCCATCGACCGCGGCCAGCCCGCCGGGTTATCGGGCATACGCGCAAGCACCACGCTGTCCCAGGGCGCCTCCAGTTCTTCGGCCACGATCCGCGCCAGCGCCGCCGGACTGCCCTGCCCCATGTCCGTTCGGTCACACACAAAGGACACTTCGCCGGACCGGGAAATTGTTATCCAGGCGCTGGGTTTGAACTCCTCCGCTTCACTGGATCGGCCGGCCGGAAGGTAAACGGCCAGCGTTAGTGATCCGCTCGCAGCGACGAAAGCCCGGCGGGTCAGCATTGTTCTAATGGGCTTCCATGGCCGGGCGCGGCTGGCCGGCTGAAACTGGCGGAGAGGGTGGGATTCGAACCCACGAAGGGCTTCTAACCCTTACTCCCTTAGCAGGGGAGCGCTTTCGTCCGCTCAGCCACCTCTCCGCTACGATTCTTCCTCGTCTTCGTCTTCGGTGACGACGCCTTGTTCTTCGGCAATTCGCCGATAGACCTCTTCGCGATGCACGGTGACTTCGCGCGGCGCCTCCACACCCAGCCGGACCTGATTGCCCCGAATGTCCAGCACTGCAATGCGCACGTTATCGCCAACGATGACGGCCTCTCCCGACCGCCGGGTAAGAATCAGCATTCCCTAAGCCTCCCTGGACGAGCGGCCACCCAGCATGGCCCAGGCCCGCCCTGATTATTGTGTCAAACATCATAACGCGGTTTCCTACCGCTTGCTACAAGGCCTGGCGCCTGGTGATACCTCAAGCCTGCGCGTGGGCCTCGTCCAGCCACAGGTTCTTGTCGACGGCGCGCGAAATCTCCACGCACAGGTCTTCGGTATCCGCATCGCCGGCATCGCCGGCATCACCGGCGGTGGCGATGGCGGCTCGCATGGCGGCTCGCATGGCGGTTCCGAAAGCAGCCAGGGAAACGCTAACGGCCTCGACGTGGTCGCTGCCTGAATGGATATCAAGCGGGTACTCGGGCAGATCCGATTCCGCCGCTGCTACCGCCACCGTTCCCAGGGCCGTTCCGCCCAGGGTGGTAATGCGTTCGGCAAGGTCGTCCACTTGCGTCAGCGTATCGGCGTGAATGGCGTCGAAGAGTTCATGCAGGGCGATGAACGAGGGTCCCTTGACATTCCAATGCGCCTGCTTCATCTGGGTGGAAAGGTTCATCGCGTCGGCGAGGCGCGCGTTCAGCAGGTCGATAATTTGCCGGCGCGTGTCTTGGGGGAGGTCGATCTTGCTTGGGTGTAGCGCTGCATTCATCTGAGAGCTCCTTTCGTTCCCGAGTTTACAGAGACCTCGCTTCGCACCCTTAATTATCACCCAGGCGCTGAGCTTTTTCCATCCCGAAAGCGTGAAAATCCCGATACCCTTCGATTCTCCCTTGTGTTACATTATTTTTGAGCGAGTCCTTCGTGCAAGTTGGGGAAAATTTGCTTTGCCAGTCGAGCCAGGTGGATTACTTGCGGGCTACTTCGGCTTCCTGTGGTCGTCCTTTTTGCTCTTGTCGCCCATGCTCCTGCTTGGATTGTTCCTATCCGGGCTGATCCACGTATTCATTTCCCGCGAAGCCATACTCCGGTGGTTGCGCCACGATAGCCTGAAGTCGGTGAGCACCAGCGCAGCGCTTGGCGTTCCCGTACCCCTTTGCAGCTGCTCGGTGGTGCCGGTAGTAGCCGAAATGCGCAGGAAGGGTGCGTCGCGCTCTTCATGCATGTCGTTTCTGATTACGGCTCCGGAAACGGGCGCGGATTCCATTCTGGTAACCAACGCCTTCTTCGGATGGATCGCGGCGGTCGTCCGTCCCATCATCAGCTTCGTCACGGCAGTGGTGGCAGGCGTTTTCTGTATCCGCCTTATCCGGGGCGACGACTCCAAGGCCCCAACCAGCCATCAGGACCATGACCACGGCCACAGCCACAGCCACGACCACGAGCAAGAGCACGGCCACAGTCACAGCCCGCTGCTGCCCGGTAGCGAAGATTGCTATGTGAGCCCGGCGGAAATGAAGAACATGGCGGGCCGGTGGGCGAGAAACCTGTACCAGGCGATCAGCCGACTCAAGTCTGCTTCCTGGATCAAGCCGGACTTCCGCCATGATCCGAATTTCCCCGCCGGTCAGCCCGGCAGGCGCATCGTTCCACCCTCAGCCGACGGGGCAGAGAGGCAAGGCCTGGACTTCAGAACCGTCGTCAAGCACATTTTCCGTTATGGTTTCGTAGAAATCGCCGACGACATTCTTTTTGCCCTACTGGTGGGCGTGGCGCTGGGAGGCGTGCTGTACCTGGCGATTCCCGGCAACTTGATGGCAAACGAGTACGCCCGCTGGCTTGCCTACCCCATCATGGTCGTAGTTGGCATTCCTCTATACATCTGCGCCTCGGCCAGCACCCCGATAGCCGCCGCCCTGGTGGCGAAAGGCTTCAGCCCCGGCGCGGCGCTGATATTTCTGATGACCGGCCCGGCCACCAATACCGGCACGATCGCCATCATCATGAGTCAATTCGGCGCCCGTTTTGCGTGGGTCTATGTAAGTTCGGTTATCGCTGTAACCGTGGTCCTGGGCATTGTTATCGACGTTCTTCTGCTCGCCACCGGCCTGGGCGTGGCCGTCAACCTCCAGCCCTCGGATTCCACCACCATTGCGTTGCTGCAATGGGCTTCCGCCTTTGCGCTTGCGGCGCTGATGATCTGGCGTTTCCGGGCGGGCGCGCTCAAGAGCGGCTACGAAGACCTGTTGCTGAATATCCTTCCGATTTCCAAGCGCTCGAGAAAGACCTGGGACTGAATGACCCCGGCCATTCCTTCACTTGTGATTGACACGATGACCACGCACCCGGCCTGAGTCGGCATGGACCCCATTCTTCTCTTATTGCTGTTGGGGTATTGCCTCGCGGTCTTCGCCGCGTCGCTCCTGGGCGGGAAACTGTCCGTGCTGGGCACCCTCACGCATACCCGCACCCAGGTAGTCATGAGCCTGGTTGCGGGATTCATTCTCGGTATTGCCCTGTATCACCTGCTGCCTCACGGACTGGACCGCATTCCCGGCCCCGAGAGCGCGGAAAAAGGCATGCTCTGGACCGTGTTCGGAATCGTCCTGCTGGTTGCCTTGCAGCGCATGTTTCAGTTCCATCAGCATGACTTCAGCGGCGAGGCACAGGATCTGTACGAACACCACGATCACGAACATGGAGCGGCGCCATCTCGAAGCGTAGCGGGGATCGCGCTTGGACTCGGAATCCACACCATTACCGAAGGCATTGCCCTTGGCGCCGCCGTACACGTGAGCGTGCGGCCAACCGGAATCGGCGCCTTACCGGGGCTGGGCGTGTTTCTGGCGATTCTCCTCCACAAGCCGCTGGACGCCTACTCGATCATCAGCATGATGCGCTCGGCCGGCTCCAGCCGCCGCTACCGCAATCTTGTCAACCTCGGATTCGCCCTGCTCTGCCCGGTGGTCGCCCTGCTAAGCTTCTGGGGCGTGGGGCTGCTGGGCGTTACGGAGGGCGCCGGGGGCGTCGTGGCCGGATACGTGCTCTGTTTCGCGGCTGGCGTCTTCTTGTGTATCGCTTTGAGCGACCTGTTGCCGGAAATACAGTTTCACACCCATGACCGGGTGATGCTGATTGGGTTCTTCCTGCTCGGGATCGGCCTGGCCTACGCCCTGCATTTCGTCGAGGCGGGCGTCATGCAAGGCGAAGAATTACACCAGGGGAATTAGTCCACAATAGCGAGGGCATCTCTCCCCCCTGGGAACGAGGGCATCCTGCCCTCGACCCTGGGAGCGAGGGCGTCCCCGCCCTCGTCGAGGGCAGGATGCCCTCGTTCCCAAGCGCCGGTCATGCGCGCAGGCTGTACAGGGCGGGTTGGTCCAGTATGGGCTTCAGAATCCGGTACAGGCGATCGGCCATGGCGTCAACCTTGGCCGGGCTGTCCAGCAGGTCCTGACACACCTCCAGCGCCGCGCAGGGAAACCCGCGCTCTTCGGCATGATGGTCCACGGTGTAGTCTTCCGGGTGTTTGCCGGAGTACGGCACGTTGTCTCCTACCAGCAACTCTCCGGTCGAGCGCAGCCCATCCAATAGCGGGCGGGCAATTCGAGGATCCAGATCCCACAGTACGCCGCAATCCCAGCGCCGGTTGTGGCCTTCCAGAAAACGCGTAAAGCTGTGAATTGCGATCAGTACCGGCGCTGCCACCATGGTCTGCAGGCGATCAAGCTCACGATCTATGGCCGCATGGTACGGCACGTGAATCTCTGCAAGGCGGCGGTTTTTTTTCTCCTCGCTCAAGTCCTTATTGCCGGGAATGTCCACGCCGGCGCTGCGGTCAAGAATAGATGAGGAGTCGCTACGCGCGCGGTTGCAGTCCACAACCAGACGCGAGTAGTTGCAAAGCACGGCCGTTGCCTTCAGCCGTTCGCTCAAGGCCCGCGCCAGATCGCCAGCGCCGATGTCCAGCGCGATATGGCTCTCGCAATGCTCGGCTGCAAGGCCAAGACAGTTCAGGACGCGGGGAATACGCCCGCTGGCGTGATCGCACACCACGAGTTGGGGCGCCAGGGCCTCCCCGCGGAGCAACTCGTATGGCGGCGCCTCGAAGGAACCCAGCAAGGGCTGAGGCTCAAGCTTCAAAGCGCTGGTTGAAATACCTGCATCTCCCCGGCAATAGTCATCACTGAATGGTCAATCTAGGGCCTGTCAAAAAATGGCGTCCCCAAGGGGATTCGAACCCCTGTTGCCGGCGTGAAAGGCCAGTGTCCTAACCTCTAGACGATGGGGACGCCGGGGTTCTGGTGGAGCCAGGCGGGCTCGAACCGCCGACCTCTTGCATGCCATGCAAGCGCTCTCCCGGCTGAGCTATGGCCCCTCCATAAGTTGCGGGATTGTATCCGCAAGCCATACTCTGCGCCAACCCGCCAGGGAAGCCGTCTTGTCGCGCGTTCGGCGCTCAGCCGCCGAACAGCACGCGATTCAGGTATGGCAGTCCCAGCGCGAGGATAACGCTGACAATCAGGCCCGCCAGCGCCTTGAGAGCGTCCGTCGAGACGTTGCGCAGGGTGCGCTTGAAATCAGTGTCCGCCAGGTACATGGAGAGGGCGAACTCCCGGCCGGCCAGGAGTCCCAGAAACACCCAGGTGGTGCTCATCGGAAAATCGCTGATTTCCTTGAACACCAGCAGAACCAGGCCATAGATGAAGTCGATGATGGTGGCGGCGCGGATGTCGGTCGTGTCGGTCTTCGACAGGACGATTTTCTGAATTACGCCACCGAAGGTATAGAACAGGTATCCCTGCATGGCGATCAGAGCCAGCACGCCGAACGCCAGCCACTGGATTGAAAGCTGCCGCGGCAGGTAAACGAAAATGTTGGCAAGATCCTGAATCAGCCATTGGCTCCACAAGAAGCCCGTTGAAGCCCATTGCAACAGCACCCAATAGCGCGGAATGGAGTCCTTGCGGGTGCGATGAAAATACTCCGTGGCCCGACGGAATACGAACTTGAACAGAACGATGGCGGAGACGAAAGCCACAAGGTAACCCAATGCCGATTTGACCAGCATTGCCTCGAGGTTGCCGATCGTGAACACGGTCAGTACCAGGAAGGTGGTGCTGACCGGCACGCCTGCTCGCGTGAGCATCAGCAGCGCCAGCGGGGGGATGACGTGGACCCAACTGATTCCGCCATCGGGAACGGGGAAATTCACCAGGCGGCCATAGGAAACATCCCCGCCATAGGAGAACCAGCCATAGGCGAGCACCGCGCCGAGGATGCCCGAGGCGAACAGCCAAAGCGCCCACCAGGGGCGGTGCGAGTTCGACGACAGGAACGTGCCCAGGGTTTGTATGGAGTCGTTGGCGACCACCGCATAGGCCGCCAGCAGAAAGCCGACAACCATATAAATTTCGGTCAGTGAGAACGCCAAAGCCGATTGTCGCTGCGCAAACGCGCCGCATTTCCCCCAGAAACTATCGCCGAATGAGTCAAGCCGGAGTGGCTGACCTATGCCGGCGCGAATAATACCCGGTTTGCTATCTCACATTGTTTCACTTTCGTGTCCGTATTCACCAAGGAGGCGGCTGCGAACAGGGGCCTGGGAACGAGGGCATCTTGCCCTCGACGAGGGCGGGACGCCCTCGTTCCCAGAATCCTCGCACGTCAGCCCGGAGCGATCACTGCGAAAACTCGAATCGAGGCTTTATCCATGCAATTCTGACCCGTCGTGTGCGCCGGTGATTGCGCGCAGGAATGAGGACACGTCAAGCAATTCCGGGGCACAAACCTGATGCCCCATTTCGTACTCGCACCACTTGACCTGGCAACCGGCCGCCCGAAGCTTTTCCCGCATCTGCAGGCCGAGACGCAAGGGCAACACTTCGTCGTAGCTCCCGTGGGCCAGGAAACAGCGCAGCCCGGCTGCCGCGGCCCCGAAACCCGAAGGCGCCAACGGGGGCAGATAGGTGGATAGCGCGAGCACTCCGGCCACCGGCTTGTCTGCCAGCAAGGCGGTCCGCAGGGCGATCGTGCCGCCTTGCGAAAAACCTGCGAGGACCACCCTTTCCCGGGGTACGCCGCGCTGCTCTTCGCGATCGATAAGCTCTTCCAGTGCCCGGCAACTCGCGGCTATCCCGTCGTTATCCAGTGGGCGATAGCTGTCGCGCGCAAGCACGTCGAACCAGGCGCGCATCGGCATGCCGCCATTGATCGTGACCGGTCGAACCGGTGCGTTGGGCAACACAAAACGCCAGGCGGGAGACGCCGGAAGATTGAGTTCCGGCACGATCGGCCAGAAATCCCCGGCGTCAGCGCCCAGGCCGTGCAACCAGATGACGGAGTTGACGGGATCGGGGCCCGTGACTCGCTCGAGGCAGCCCAACATGGCTATCGGCGGCTGCGGACTTACGATCCGGCGCCCGAATCGGAACCGGCGATTCGGGCATCAATGTAGGCCAGGGCCTTGTCGAGCCGACTCAGGGTGGCGGTCTGTCCGGCGAGAAACAGCGTGGTGTCGATGGGTGGCGAGACCGCGTCGCCGGTAATGGCCACCCGCAGCGGCTGACCCAGCTTGCCGAACCCGATTCCTGCCGACTCCACCACTCGCGCGATACAGGCATGAATTTCCGCGGATGTCCAACTCTCAAGATCGGCCAATTTCTCGCGGGCAGCCGCCAGGGGTTCGCGCACCACCGGCCGGAGGAACTTGTGGGCCGCCCGCTGGTTGAGTTCGACCTCGGCGGAATAAACCCAACGGGCGGATTCCGCCATGTCGGCCAGCGTCTCGGCGCGTTCCCGCCAGGCTTCAGCGATGGCCGCAAGCGGCGGCCCGTCGTCCGGATCAAGGCCCAGTTGCCGGAGCTGGGCCTCCAGTCCCTCGCCCAGCTCCGTTGCCGCCATTGCTTTCATATGCTGCTGGTTAATCCAGTTCAGCTTGGCGGCATCGAGGCGTGCCGCTGACGCGCCCAGGCCCTCGCGGTCGAAACGGGCAATCAATTCCTCAACCGTAAACACCTCCTGATCGCCGTGCGACCAGCCCAGTCGGGCCAGGTAATTGAGCACCGCCCCGGGCAGATACCCGGCCCGCAGGTAATGCAGCGCGTCCGTGGCTTCATCGCGCTTGGACAATTTCCGGCCGTCCGGCGCCAGCAGCAGCGGCAGATGGCAGTACTCCGGCGGCGTCCAGCCCATAGCCTGGATCAATTGAAGCTGCCGTGGCGTGTTGTTGAGATGGTCATCGCCACGAATGACCTGGCGCACGCCCATGTCCTGATCGTCGGTCACGCAACTCAAGTGGAAGGTGGGCATCTGATCCGCGCGCAGCAGCACCAGGTCGTCAAGCTGCGCGTTGCGATAGCGAACGTCGCCATGCAGCCAATCGCGCACAACGACCTCTTCAATGTCCGGTCGGCGAAAACGCAGCACCGGCGAAACTCCCGGGCGCGGATTGCTGCGCTCCCTGCAGCGTCCGTCGTAACGCGGGTCTTCGCCCCGTGCGCGTTGCTCTTCGCGCATGGCAGTGAGTTCATCAGGGGTGCAATAGCAGTGGTACGCCGAGCCCATCTCAAGCAACTGATCCCCCACCTCGCGATGGCGCTCTACCCGCGAGGACTGAAGCAACGGTTCGCCGTCGATAACCAGACCGAAGCGCTGCAGCGTGTCAATCAGGGTCCTTATATGCTCTTGGGAAGAGCGCTGACGGTCGGTATCCTCGATCCGGAGCAGAAACTCCCCGCCGTGGCGCCGCGCATACAACCAGTTGTACAACGCCGTGCGCAGGCCCCCCAGGTGCAGGACGCCGGTAGGGCTGGGAGCAAAGCGGGTACGAACAGACATACGGACAAAGGGGTGGCAATCGGCGCCACTTGCAGGCCTAGCAAGCGGCGGTCAATAATACCCGCTCACAGGGCGATTAGCTCAGGGGGAGAGCGCTGCCTTCACACGGCAGAGGTCGCTGGTTCAATCCCAGCATCGCCCACCAGACTATAGAGTGGGTTTTTGCGGCAAGTTACTATTTTGCAAGCGCTCTATATTCAATATCGGACAGCGACTTTTCACTGAGTAGCACACTGCCGCGCAGGCTGAGAAAAAAATGAGAAAGAAACTCAGCTTCGAGGCAAGTGAAAAGATGGTTAGCCTAGCAGGCGCCTGCTTTTGGTATTGGAACAGTTTTCATAGTTTCCTGACTTCGTCTGGCGTGTCTAGACGGCTTATTGAACGGTATCCCCAGGGAGCCTTCAACAAGTACCAAAAAATGCGCAACATTCTCGACGACTTGGAACAGGCAGGAGACATAGAGGCCGTTAACAATTTGGTCTCAAATTTTTTCCGGCTTACGGGACCGATGGATAAAGAAAACCTGGATGTCCGCTCGGCCAAAAGTTTGCTTAAAGAATTTCGAGAACTCGTCGGACATGATCCCATAGAGTTGGAGATAGAGCGTCAAACCAAAGAGAACCGCCGCAAGGACCATAAGGAATCAATTCAACAGCTAAAGAGCCGACAAGGCCAACTCGAGAACCTCAACAGGAGATTGCTTGAACTTGCAGAGTCGTCAGAGGTATCGCCGCAAAAGCGAGGATTTGATCTAGAACGCTTGTTCTTTGATCTTCTTACCTACTTTGAGTTTGAATGTCAGCCCTCTTATCGCAACCCCGCCGGAGAGCAGATTGACGGACACTTCAGTTATGAGAAATTTGACTACCTGGTTGAAGGGAAATGGACGAAGGAGTTAACCAAGCAGCCCGACCTATCGATCTTCGATGGAAAAATCAGAGGCAAGGCTCAAAGCACGCGGGGGTTTTTCTTGTCTGCGAGCGGCTTTGATGAAAAGGCAATTGTAAAGTTCTCCGGTGATGCCCCGCGTATCGTGCTAATGACGGGTGAGGATCTCGCACTAATCTTAAATGGGCACCTCACGTTTCATGATGCGATGAAAGCAAAAGTGGATGCAATTGTCCGTTACGGCAAGATCCTTCTTCCGCTTAGAGAATTGACTACTTAGAACTACCTGTGCCAGAGCAGAAACAAGAAATACTCAAGGTAGAGTTGGACAAGCCGCCTATCTATAGACCTACTTCGTGGCACGAAGGCAACTTACTGATGGATTTAACGGACGCGGCCCGAAGACACTTAGAACAAAAATTCGGACGCGCATGCGCGCTCCAAGCCTCGGACCGAAGCAGATTTCCAAAGTGCGAGAGCAGTTGAACAAGATTATTGCCAATGAGGAGGATCCTGTGGACCGCCCACTGCCCCGCATCGGACCCGGCCATGCTGGCTACCCCGGGGGAATTTTCTCACTGCTGCAAGACCCAGGTGGATCGGGCCCCGAAAAAACGCGCCTATTAAGCATCAGTGACAACGACGATCCGACTGCCATGTGGAGCAAGACGCTTCTTGAGCGCTTGGGAATCCCTCAATCCGCCATTACGCCCTGGAACGTGTTTGCGGGCTTTGGCGAGGAGCGGACGGCAGCAAATCTCAAAAGGAATCTGTCCTTGTGCCAGGAGCTTCTCGATACTGCACTGCCCGCCGCCGTGGTTGCCCAGGGGAACTGGGCGCACAAGATGGCGGCGCTCCTTCGGTTCGCCGGCCCGATCTATTGCGTTCCGCACCCCAGCCGCCGCGGCCGAATACGCAAGGGCGCCGCGGAGGAGATTGAGGCTGCCTTCCGGGCCGCCATGCTTTCCGTCCACCAAAACAACCTCATCAGGATACGGAAGGACCGGTAACGGATAGTGATGTGATGGCCGGTCTCAGCCTTGATGCCGGCTCCCGTCGCCCCCATATCTTGGACAGCAAAACAATCGGGGTTTCTTGCGTGAAGGCTTTGTATTCGACGACCTATGTTGCCGCCGCCTGACAATCCATTCGCCGCCACGATGGGCGCCTTTCAGACGGGCCAAGCCTATGTGCTGCACGCCATGGTCAACTGCATACTTGCAACGCAACAGCTGACCGATGAAGCCACGATTGCCTTTTTCAAGGTGATGCGTGGTGTATTGGAGGATGGAGTCACCAATACAAAGGGAATCCAGGACGCACTTCGCGCCGCTGGCATTAAGGATTCGCTCAACAGCCACGTAATCGAATCCTTCCGCGCGCCGCTTCAAATGGAACTCAAGTTGATCGACAAGGAACTCGGTGAACTGACACAAGACTGAGGAATAGACCATGCCCGAAACCCAGCCCGATACCTTCGTGAACCTTCTGACCGGATCCATCTTGCCGCTGACTACACTGCTGGTGTTGTTGTTGGGAGTCTGGATTGCCAACCGCACGCTCATGCGAAGCGTAACGCCCCAGGTTGAGTGCTTTCTCCGCCCTCGCCCAGCCAGTCAGGAATTCGAACTGGTCCTCGCGAATTACGGCATGGGCAGCGCGCATAACGTGTCGCTCAGCCTAGAGGCGGACGAAGCCGATTTCGAGGCTAATGAGGTGTTTATTGGCACCTCACCCACGGAGCTGCCGTTCAGCATCCTCGAACCCAATGGAAGCATAACGACCTTCTTCGGGATGGGGCATCAGCTCCTGAAGGATGAAGCCTACCTGAAGCCTTTCAGGGCTGAGGTGGAGTATGAATGGCAGCCGTTCTGGGCCAAGAGCCGCCGAAAGGTGAAGCGAGCCTACAACATGGATGTGCGCCCGTTTAAGGGTCTCATTTACTCACCCAAGAAGAACAAGGTTGCCGAAGAACTGAAGAAGGGCCTGAAGAATATTGCTGAGGCGCTAAATGCCCGCCCGCGCCCGCCGGTGCCATGTGATCGGAGAAGTGACGACAGGAAGACGCTGGAACGCATGGAGTTTCTAATGCCTAGTCTGTTTGCCGAAATGCGCGAGGACCTGCTGGCCGCCCCTCTCAAACGCGAGTTCATTGTGATGAACAAAGGTGGGGCTTATATCGGCCGAAAGAAGTCCGTACTGGCCTATTACTACGAGTCTCACGAGGATCTGCCCGACAAAGTAGGCTTGCTCGTGAGCGAAGGGCTGGTGAGGGACATCACGTACAGCAACACGGACAGGTACACTTTCTCGGAGCCGCTGGTTGAATTCCTTCTCAAGCCAAAGGAAGGCACGGAAGAGGAATCGACCGAAGATCGCCAGCCTCCCCTCGCTGCGTAGCCCGTCGCGCCCGCGCGGCGCTCCCGCGCCCGTGCAATAACCCCCTCGGCTGCTAATGGCGGCCCAAAGAAATCCAAGAGCTCGGCCAGGGATGGGCCGCTGCGCAACGCCCTTCAGGACGGACCCCTATACCGACTGCCGCAGCCAGCGCCGGACCGGCAGGCACGATCTCGGACATACGGCTCAATAGACAGCCAATCGCGTAATCCGCGCCCGTTTAACACAACATAAGCCCGATGGGGTTGGGTCGGTGGCGCGGGTGCGGGTGGCAACGCCGATTCTCCCGGCGACCTCCGCAGCTGCCGGAGCAGCATGGCCCACCACTACCCGATTGCAAACTGTTGCAAAACAAAAGAACTTAGTCTTTGTTCTATTTCGCCAACACTAGAGTGTGTTCCCGGAACTGAGCCCTGCAAACCTGCTTGATTACATTTCGCCTTTACTCCACCATACGTCCGGTTTACGTAAAGTTGAGGTCATCTGTGCATCACGCATTCGCAGCACCACTGAAGACTATCATCTCTGAGTACGAGGCGGCGCTCTCACAATCGCGCCATTCCGACGCATCAGACGTCCTTACCCGTAGCAGAGTTGCGGAAATGAGAACTCGCTGTACCGCTGCGATTGAACGAGCCTCGGGCTCGCATTCCACCTACTACAAGAATGTTATCGACGCCTCAAAAGGCGGGCGCCATGAGTGGGATCGACTGGCAATAGTAATCGGAGTTGCGAAAGCTCTGTTGTACGATATAGAAAACAACCACCTACAATCCTTCGAAGAGCTATTACATGGTGAGGTGTTCGGGGACTTTTTAGAAATGGCCTCACATCTCTTGGAGAGCGATTACAAGGACGCGGCTGCGGTCTTAACAGGTGGCACGTTGGAGGTCCATCTAAGGAAACTCTGCAATAAGTACGGCATAGATGCCTCACCCGATGGAAGGCACATAAGCAGCGATCAATTGAATGCGAAACTGACCAAAGCAGGGGCGTATAACAAGCTGGACCAAAAGAGCATCACTGCGTGGCTAGATTTGCGCAACAAAGCAGCACATGGTCGATACTCCGACTACACGAAAGATCAAGTGCGTCTATTCGTTGAAACTGTTCGGGACTTCATAACTCGCTACCCCGCGTGAAGTAACGGTATCGATGAGGAGGAGTGGCGCTCGAGCGTAGTGTTGTCAAGGCCACTTGGCGCGCGCATTGCATCCGCTACCCATCCCGTGAAACCACAATCGCCTCCAACGCCTCCATCCCAATTTGCAGCAGCGTCTTGCGCTCCGCGAGTGCCACGGTCTTGATCCAGTGGAGCAACTCGGGGGCCAAGAAAACCTAGAATCGCCAAAAAGGCGCCAGGACCAAGAGATCCCTGTTGAATACTGAGACACATTCCCAGCTCGCCAATTTCATCTGGAGCATCTGCAATCTGCTCCGGGGTCCATACAAGCGCAATGAATACCGTAAGGTTATTCTGCCGCTTACTGTACTGAGGCGCTTTGACTGCCTGCTTGAAACGACCAAGGAGCAAATGCTGGCCGAGCATCCGAAGATCAAGGCCAAACCCGAAACGGTAGTGCGCAATCTCCTTCAAAAGATCACGGGGAGACCGTTCTATAACCTTTCGAAACTGGATCTACCCAAACTGCTGGACGATCCCAACCAACTCGCACCAAACCTCAACGCCTATATCAACGGCTACTCGCAGAACGTGCGCGAGATCATGGAACGTTTCGCCTTCGATCAGCAGATCGCCCGCATGTCGGAAAAGAATCTGCTCTATGAGGTCGTCAAGAAATTCGCGGCCGTGGATCTCTCTCCTGAAATCGTGGACAACGTCCAGATGGGTTACGTCTTTGAGGAACTCATCCGGATTGGTGCGGAACAGTCCAACGAGGAGGCTGGTGAGCACTTCACACCCCGCGAAGTCATCCGGCTGATGGTAAATCTTCTGCTTGCCCCGGAGAAAGATCTGCGCAAGAGCCATGTCGTTAAGACGGTCTACGATCCAGCCTGCGGTACCGGCGGCATGCTTTCGGTCACCGAGAAGTACATCCGCGATCTCAATGCCGACGCCGCACCGCACCTCTTCGGCCAGGACTGGAACGACGAATCCTGGGCGGTCTGCAAGGCAGACATGCTTATCAAGGGCGAGGATGCCGACAACATCGTCCTGGGCGACACCTTCACCAGAGACGGTTTCGATCGCGACACCGAGGGCAAGAAACGAACCTTCGACTACATGCTCGCCAATCCGCCATTCGGCGTGGAATGGAAGCAACAGCGGAAGTACATCCAACGTGAGGCGGAGACGTTAGGCTACGAGGGCCGCTTCGGTGCCGGTCTGCCACGAATCAACGACGGTTCGTTGCTGTTCCTGCAGCACATGCTGGTGAAGATGCGCGCGCCCAAGGATGGCGGCAGTCGCATCGGCATTGTATTCAACGGCTCACCCCTCTTCACCGGCGATGCCGGAAGCGGCGAGAGCAATATCCGCCAGTGGATCATTGAGAACGACTGGCTCGAAGCAGTGGTCGCTCTCCCCGACCAACTCTTCTACAACACCGGTATTTCGACGTATATCTGGGTGCTGACGAACCGCAAGGAGTCGCGCCGCAAGGGCAAGGTGCAGCTCATCGACGCGCGACGCTTTTTCGTGAAAATGCCGAAAAGCCTAGGCAACAAGCGCAACAAGCTGGGCGATCCCGCAGACCGGCCGAACGAACCCGATCAGATCGGTGAGGTTACCCGTATCTTCGGTAATTTTGAGGACGGGGAGAAACGAGGCTTTGCGGAGGAAGATCCCATAACCAAGGAGCCGATCGAGAAGACCCACGTGGTCAGCAGGGTTTTCGACAATGCCGATCTCGGCTTCCACAAGATCACAGTGGAGCAGCCGCTACGCCTGAACTTCCAAGCGACGGCAGAACGGATCGCGCGCCTCGAGACCGAGCGGGGCTTCGTGAAGCTCGCAACCAGCAACAAGAAAAACGAGACGGCACGACTTGCCGAAATTGCAGATGGAGAGCAACGACAGGCTTCGATCCGCAAATTACTCGCGGGCTTCGCGAAACAGCGTGGAGAAAAGCTGTATAAGGATCGCAAGGCTTTCCTGACGGACCTGCGCGAGGCAGATCACGCTGCTAGCGTGCGGCTCAAGGCACCCGAACTGAAAGTTGTGCTAGCTGCGTTGGGGAAGCGCGACGAAACCGCCGAGATATGCTGCGACCGGAACGGCAACCCCGAGCCTGACACAGAGCTGCGCGACACCGAGAACGTGCCACTCAAGAAGAGCATTCAGGCTTACTTTGAACGCGAAGTGCTACCTCACGTTCCCGACGCCTGGATCGACGAGACCAAGACCAAGGTCGGCTACGAGATTCCCCTCAATCGTCACTTCTACCAATACGAACCGCCGCGCCCGCTGGAGCTGATTCAGGCAGACATCAAGGCCTTAGAAGGAGAGATTCTCGGCCTGCTCACAGACTTGACCAGCAACGAGAAAACCCAATGACCACGCCCATTCGTATTTCCCGCGAAATCGACGGCAAAGGCCGCACCATTCGCGAACTTCTCGCCGGTCGCAAGTACTCGATCGATTACTACCAGCGCGAGTACAAGTGGCAGAGAAAACAGGTCGCCGAGTTGATTGATGACCTCGCAAGCAAATTCCTGGAGAGCCACGAGGAAGGCAACGAGCGCAGTGCCGTCGCCGAGTACAACCACTACTTTCTCGGTTCAATTATCGTCAGCGACAAAAACGGTCAGAAATTCATCATCGACGGTCAACAGCGTCTCACTACGCTGACCCTGCTGCTAGTCTCGCTGCAGCACCAGCTCGCGGATCCCGAACAGAAGGGGCAGATCGCCGACCTCATTTTTTCGCAGAAATATGGCAAGCGCTCCTTCAACCTTGACGTGCCCGAGCGTACGCCTTGCATGGAAGCGCTTTATTCCGGCGAGGAGTTTTCGGATACGAACACTTCCGAGTCCGTGGACAACATCCTGGCGCGCTACGCCGAGTTGGGAGAGCAGTTCCCCGAGCAACTAGCGGGCGCCACATTGCCTTTTTTTGTGGACTGGCTTATCGAGAATGTGCATCTCATCGAAATCACGGCCTACTCCGACAGCGACGCCTACACTATCTTCGAAACCATGAATGATCGCGGGCTCTCGCTCACACCCGCGGATATGCTCAAAGGCTACCTCCTCGCCAACATCACGGATACGGAGCGACGTACACAGGCGAGCGGAGTGTGGAAGAAGCGTGTGCATGCCCTCGCCGAGATCGGCAAGGAAGAGGATGCGGACGGCATCAAGTCGTGGCTACGCAGCCAGTACGCCAAGACCATCCGCAAACGAAAACGCGACGCGGCACCTCGGGACTTCGACCTGATTGGCACCGAGTTTCACCGCTGGGTACGCGACCACAAGGTATCGCTCGGCCTCACCGCGAGCACGGAGTTTGCCCGCATAATCGAGCGTGATTTTGCCTTCTACAGCCGCTGGTATGAGCGTCTGCGGCTCGCAGGGGAGACACTCGAATCTGGGCTGGAGTGCGTCCATTTCAACGCGCGCCACAATTTCACGCTGCAGTACCCTTTGTTGCTGGCACCGCTCAGGGTGGACGATGGCGAAGACGTCGCGTTACGCAAGCTGCGCATCGTCGCGGCCTGGCTCGACATTTTGATCCACCGTCGTATCTGGAACTGGCGGGACATCAGCTACTCAACGATGCATTACGCGATGTTCGTGATGATGCGCGACATCCGCAGTAGGAGTGCGGAGGAACTGGTTGTAATGCTGAGGAAGCGTCTCGACGCCGAAAGTGAAACATTTGCCGTTAACGACCGAAACGCCAGCTTTGGACTGCATCGCATGAATGGCCCCCAGATTCATCGCCTGCTCGCGCGTATGACGGACTACCTGGAAACGCAATCAGGTGAAATGTCCCGTTACGCTGAGTACGCTCAACGCGGTCGCAAAGGATACGAGATCGAACACATCTGGGCCGACCATTCGGAACGACATGAGGATGAGTTCTCGCACCCGAGTGAGTTCGCCGAGTATCGGAACCATCTCGGGGGTCTACTGCTTCTGCCCAAGAGCTTCAACGGCAGCTACGGGGACCTGCCATATGCCGATAAACGCAGGCACTATCTGGAACAAAACCTGTTGGCGCGCAGCCTCCACGAACAGGCGTATGACCGCAACCCAGGCTTTCGACGGTTCATTAAGGAGAGCGAGCTTCCGTTCCGTGCCCACGCGGAATTCAAGAAGGCAGACCTTGACGCACGCCAGGAACTCTACCGGCAACTCGCCGAACACACTTGGAATCCAGAGCGGCTTGCACAGGAAGCGGCATCGTGAAGCTGGTGCCATATCCACAATACAGGCCGAGCGGGGTCGAGTGGCTTGGGGAGGTGCCAACGCATTGGAATGTGGAACGGCTCAAGAGCGTCGTCAATTACTGGGTTAGCAACGTGGATAAAGTGGCGGCAGATGACGAGACGCCGGTTCGGCTGTGTAACTACACGGATGTTTACTACCACGAAAAGATCCGTCCTGATATTGGCTTTATGGTAGCGACAGCCACGTCGCAGGAGATTCGCCGATTCGGACTCCGAGTTGGCGACGTTCTGATTACGAAGGACTCGGAGGACTGGAGCGACATCGCGGTTCCGGCTCTTGTCGTCGAGTCAGCCCCAGATCTCGTTTGCGGCTATCATTTGGCAATCGTTCGTCCCAAAGAGAAGAAACTTCTAGGCAGGTTTCTCCTACGCACGTTCCAAGCAGGTCCGGTAAACGAACAGTTCCAAGTCGCTGCAACCGGCGTAACTCGCTACGGATTGCTAAAGTCCTCCATCGGGGAAGCCTGTCTCCCGGTGCCGTCTCGCAATGAGCAACGCGCTATCGCCGACTTCCTCGACCAGCAGATGACGAAGATCGACACGCTGTTGGGGAAGAAACGGACGTTGATCGAGCGGCTGGAGGAAAAGCGCATTGCGCTTATTTCGCGCATCGTCACCCGTGGTCTCCCGCCCGATGCCGCTCGTGCTGCCGGCCTCGACCCGCACCCCAAGCTCAGACCCTCCGGCATCGACTGGCTCGGTGCGGTGCCAGAGCATTGGGACGTAATGCGACTCAAGCACTCCACATCAATCAACGACGAGACGCTCTCGGAGACGACAAATCCTGGTTTTGAGATGTCGTACGTGGACATCAGCAGCGTTCACCAAATTCGAGGAATAGTCGCGGTTGAGGAAATAACGTTCGGGGACGCGCCAAGCAGGGCACGTCGCGTCGTTCGTGACGGAGATACGATTGTTTCAACTGTCCGAACATACCTTCGAGCAATCGCACCAGTCTCGAACGCTCCGAGCAACATGATCGTTTCGACCGGTTTCGCCGTCGTAAGGCCCCGTCGAGTTTTTCCGGCCTTTTTGTCATACGCCCTTCGCGAATCCGGTCTCATCGACGCGATCGTTGCTCGCTCTGTCGGCGTGAGCTACCCTGCCGTGAATGCCTCCGAGATCGGCGCATTGCCGATTCCTTTGCCGGAGAAAGGCGAGCAAAAGGCAATCGCCGAATTCCTCGACCGCGAAACCGCGAAGATCAATTCGATAGTCGCCAAGGTCGAGGCTGCCATCAAACGACTTCAGGTGTACCGCGCGGCGCTGATCACCGCAGCCGTAACAGGCAAGATCGACGTTCGGAAGGCGGTCGCATGAGCACTCCCTTCAATGTCGAGAACTTCGAAGAGTATCTCAAAATCGTTCGTAACGAACTGTCGAAAGCGCGCACGTACTTCCGTGGCCAGACGAGACTCATTTCAGCTGACTATCCGCTCATACCCTCCATCGGGCGCTACGAGCATGTGCAATCCAAATCCTTTCGTGAGCAAGATGAACTGGAGCGCGAAGTGCTGGAAGTATTCAGCAACCATCTCGTCACGCACGTCCAACACCTGCCGCGTAGCGAATGGGAGACGCTCGCCATTGCCCAGCACCACGGGCTTCCGACCCGTTTGATGGATTGGACTGAGAACCCACTAGTGGCGCTCTACTTCGCGGTACGGGAAACAAAGGTGAACAAAAGAGGCAAGCCTATGGACAGTGCGGTGTACGTCTTGATTAGCGGGCCAGCGCGCTATACCGATTTCTTCCGCAATCAGCATTTGGGCGTGGAGCCGGTCAAGGACTTGGCGACGAGACGAGCCCACCAGGAGGCCGATTATGCGGAGTTCGGCGTTGAAGATCTGGAGGGCGAAAGTAACGATAGCGCCGAGTCGACAGATGACGAAGAAGCGCTTGTGGCGGACACTAGCGAAACACCCAAGGCTCCGCTTCCATTCGAGATCTCGGAGAACGTTATCTACCATCCGCCGCACATGTCGCCTCGCATGCGGGCGCAGGACAGCGTTCTGCTTGCCTGTCACCAGCCTTTCAAGGAGCTGGAAGACCGCGAATGGATCGAGATTTTGATTTCCCACGAGGCCCACGACGACATCCGTCGCCGGCTCGAACAGTACGGCGTTTTCCACCGCCAACTCTTCCCCGACCTGGACGGCGTCGCGAAATGGCTTCGCTATCGCGTGTTCGAGAGCGGGGGAACTCTGTGACCGATCACACTTCAAGTGTGGCCTGCACACAGGACAAGTTCCTGTCGATTGAGCGCATTCTCGGGAGATTGGCTATTGAGCGATAACACTCTTGCGACGCATGGCGAAGTCGTCGTCTATGAGGCGACCGACGGTGCGATCCGGGTGGACGTGCGCGTGGAGGGGGAGACGGTCTGGCTCTCGCTGGCCCAAATGGCCGAGCTTTTCGGTCGCGACAAATCCGTTGTCTCCAGGCACTTGCGGAACGTCTTCTCCTCTGGGGAGCTGCAGCGAGAGGCAGTTGTTGCAAAAAATGCAACAACTGCGGCCGATGGAAAAACCTACCAGGTCGAGTTCTTCAACCTCGACGCGATTTTGTCGGTCGGCTACCGTGTCAACTCCAAGCGCGGCATCCAGTTTCGCATCTGGGCCACGCGCACTCTGAGAGATCATTTTCTACGCGGCTACACGCTAAATGAGCGGCGGTTAGCTGAACTGGGGATGAGCGAAATGGAGCAGGCCGTAGAACTCCTATCGCGAACGCTCACCACCCATGCGCTGATCACCGACCAGGGCCGTTCAGTGCTCCAGGTGGTTCAGCAGTACACCCGAGCGTGGCGGCTCATGCTTGAGTACGACGAGGGACGCCTGGCGGAGTCACCGGCGCAGCCTGTCCCCCTTGGGGTGTCACTGGGATTAGACGAGGCGCGCGCAGCCATCGCCACCCTGCGACAAGACCTTGCGGATCGTGATGAAGCAGGAGCGCTCTTTGGCCAGGAGCGAAGCGACGCGCTGGCAGGCATCCTCGGCGCCATCGAGCAAACCTTCGATGGGGAGCCGCTTTATCCGAGCGCCCAGGCACGGGCGGCGCACCTCCTCTACTTCGTGATCAAGGACCACCCTTTCGGCGACGGCAACAAGCGCATCGGCACATTGCTTTTCCTGGAATATCTTCGGCGTAACGGCCTGCTGACACGCGCCGACGGCAGCCTGCGGTTCGCGGACAATGCAATGGTCGCACTTGCGTTGCTCGTCGCCGCGAGCGAACCCGCGCAAAAGGCGGTGATGATCCGGCTCGTGCTCAACCTGCTGGGGGACGAAGCCCCATGAACCGCCAGACAAGCGAGCGCGCCTTCGAAACCCACGTACAAGAGACGCTGCTCGGAGCGAGCGGCTGGCAATCAGGGACTAACGCCGAGTGGGACGCCGAGCAAGCGCTGTTTTCGGCGCAGGTTTGCGCCTTCTTGGAGGCCACCCAACCTCGGCTCTGGTCCGACATGCGGACGCTGCACGGCGATGGGCTGGAGAAGCTGCTGCTGGCCGCCTTGGTCAAGGAACTCAACCTCAAGGGCACGCTGAATGTGCTGCGGCACGGCTTCAAGTTTTACGGCAAGACCTTCCGGCTAGCGACTTTCAAGCCCGCGCACGGTCTCAATGACGAGATATTGTCGCTGTATCGGCAGAATCGGCTCACGATCACGCGGCAGGTGCTTTGCCATCCCGGCAAGCACGACACCATCGATCTCGTTTTCGCACTCAACGGCCTGCCGGTGGCCACCTGTGAACTGAAGAATCCAGGCACCGGCCAGAATTGGCGCCATGCTGTGCGCCAATACCAGAAGGACCGGGATCCACGTGCGCCGCTGTTTCGCTTCAAGGCCCGCGCCCTGGTGCATTTCGCGGCCGATCCCAACGAGGTCCACATGTCGACGCAGCTCACGCGTGCAAAGACGCTTTTCCTCCCCTTCAACTGCGGCAGCCAGCCGGGCGAGATTGAATGTGGTGCCGGTAATCCACAGCATCCATCCGGGTACCGCACCGGCTACTTCTGGCAGGACGTCCTGGAGCGCGACAGTTTTCTCGACATTCTCGGGCATTTTCTTTTCATCGAGACCCAGGAACAGAAGGTCGAAGACGGAGAAGGCGGTCAGCGGCAAGTTACCAGGGAAACCGTGATCTTCCCCCGCTATCACCAGCTTGATGCGGCACGGAAGATCATCGTAGCCGCGCGCCAGGAAGGGCCGGGGCAGAACTACCTGATCCAGCACTCTGCCGGCAGTGGCAAGACCAACAGCATCTCGTGGCTCTCTCACCGCCTGGCCAGCCTGCATGACGACCAGGATCGAAAGCTTTTTGACTGCGTCGTCGTTATCACCGACCGGCGCGTACTCGACCGCCAGCTCCAGGACGCCATCTATCAGATCGAGCATGCCCAGGGTGTTGTGCGGGCGATCGATCGCGACAGCCGGCAGCTTGCGGAAGCCTTGATCGACGGCACCAAGATTGTGATTACCACGTTGCAGAAGTTCCCCTTTGTGCTGCGTGGCCTACTGCACGCTGCCGGCGCCGATACGCAAGAGTCCGCAAGCGCCGAAGAGAAAGCTCAGGCGAGGGCTTGGGAGGCGGAAATCGCCCGGCGCCGCTACGCCGTAATCGTGGACGAGGCCCATTCCAGCCAGACCGGGGAAACCGCACGCGAGTTGAAGGCAATTCTGGGCGCTACGGCAGACGAGGACGCCGAAGGCGAGACCGATTGGGAAGACCGCCTGAACCAGGTCATGGCTTCAAGAGGGCGACAAACGAACTTGAGCTTCTTCGCCTTCACCGCAACGCCAAAGGGTAAAACTCTCGAACTGTTCGGTCGTCCCGGCGCCAATGGCGCGCCGGAGGCGTTCCATCTCTACAGCATGCGTCAGGCGATAGAAGAAGGCTTCATTCTCAATGTGCTCTCGAACTATACGACCTACAAGGCCTACTACCGGTTGCTTAAAGCGGCCGAGGACGATCCCAACCTGCCGAAGAAGAAAGCGGCGCGGGCGCTTGCCAAGTTCATGAGCCTGCACCCGCACAACATTGAGCAAAAGGTCGAGGTCATCGTTGAGCACTTCCGCCGCAACGTGCTGCATCGGCTGGGCGGGCGGGCCAAAGCGATGGTCGTAACCTCCTCGCGCCTGCACGCGGTGCGATACAAACTCGCTTTCGAGCACTATCTCGAAGAGAAGGGTCACATCGGAATCCGGGCGCTCGTTGCTTTCAGCGGAACCGTACGCGACCCGGAGACGGGTGCCGAGTACACCGAACCCGGCATGAACGCCGACGTAGTTACAGGCAAGCCCATCAGCGAGGCGGCGCTCCCGGAACGCTTCGGAAGTTCGGACTATCAGGTGCTGCTGGTCGCCAACAAGTATCAGACGGGCTTCGATCAGCCTCTGCTCTGCGCGATGTATGTGGACAAGCGCTTGGACGGTGTGCAGGCGGTGCAGACATTGTCCCGGCTGAATCGAATGATTCCCGGCAAGGACGCGCCATTCGTCCTGGATTTCGTGAACGATTCTGAGGACATTTTTCGGGCATTCAAGCCGTATTACGACAAGACTGAACTTGCCGAACCTTCCGACCCTTCAAGCCTCGAAGCGCTCAAGCATGAACTTGATCACGAGCAGGTTTACCACTGGAGCGAGGTCAAAGCCTTCGCTCAGGTTTTCTATAAGCCAACCGAACGCCAGAGTGCCGCCGACCATGCCCACATGCAGCGGCATTTGCAACCGGGCGTGGATCGCTTCAAGGCCATCGATAATGAAGAACGCCGGCAAGCATTCCGCGACAAGCTTGCGGGATACGTGCGGGTATACGCTTTCCTGAGCCAGATTGTTCCGTACGCCGACGCTGATCTGGAAATACTCTACAGCTACGGGCGCTTCCTCTTGCCCCATCTGCCGCTTGATCAGGACGCGACTGTCGTCCAGGTTGGCGACGAAGTGGGGCTCCAATACTACCGTTTGGAGCGCGTATCCTCCGGCGCTATTGAGATAAAGGACGGAGAAGTTCAGTACATCAAGAGTCCAGTTGCAGTCGGTACGGGGAAGGCCAAGGACGAGCAGGCGCCGCTATCAGAAATCATCGAGGTGCTGAACGAGCGTTTCGGCACGCAGTTTGTCGAGGAGGACCGCCTCTTCTTCCAACAGATCAAGGAGAAGGCCTGCAACAGCGAGCAAATCGTGAGGACAGCCCTGGCCAACCCACTCGACAAATTCGAGTTGGGAACCCGCAAATTCATAGAGGAGTTGATGATCGAGCGCATGGCGGAGAATGATCAGATTGTGACTCGATACATGGAGGACAAGGAATTTCAAGGCTCGGCGTTCCCGATCCTCGCGCGGGAGATATTCGACGCCGTTCGCTTACAGCACAGCGACGGCTCTTCGATTAAGGCAGCGCCGCAGGACGAGGGCGTTCAGTCAAGCTGATTGGACTTGCAAAAGTTTGCTTGGGCACCAAGCCTCCAGCAAAGCTGTCAAAGTGATGCTGGACCGAGGCGGTTTGGCGAATGTCCGGACCGGCGAAGAATGCGCGCGCAGAGACTTTCTTGGTTGCAAGAAATACCGAACTTCAGTTCCGCCGTTTTTTTCGAGCAATTCGGGATCGTCGCGGGTCCGACCGATTTTCGTCACTCGCCGCACAAACTCGTTTCCGGTCATGGAACCGAGGCATTACGCCCGGGACGCGCTTCATTCCACACTTGATCACTCCTGGCCAGCGAAAAGCCAAGGTACCGCCCGAAGCCTTCCTCGCTCAATTCAGAAATAGCCCGCGATTACCGAAAAACACGTTCCGGCGCCCTCTTCGGCGACACCGGCGATGGGCAAAATGATTTCGGCAGGTGTCTGCTACACTGAGAAAAAAAGGCTGGACCCAAATGGGCGGCTATTCTGCAATGCACTGCGGTTCAATAACATCTTTTCGAACGTCTCACTCGGGATGGTTGGCGACCTCCGGAATTGTGGCGGCGTGAAAACGATTGCACTATTCGCAGCGTTGGCTGCAAGTTTCGCAATGTCTGCGTCAGCCGATGAGGTGCTAACGGGACGCCCCAGAATCATCGACGGCGACACCCTGGAAATAAACGGTCAGCGGATACGGCTGGAAGGAATCGACGCGCCGGAACCGATGCAGAAATGCAAAGATTCCGATGGTGATTTCTATTGGTGCGGCCAAAGCGCCACAGTGGCCCTGGCCGTGCAGATCGGAAGGAGCAACGTAGTATGCAAATCGGCATCTCGCGATCGATATGGACGCTTGCTGGCAACATGCCGCAAAGGCGATACGAATTTGAACGATTGGATCGTTCGGCGAGGATGGGCTATCGCGTACCGGAGATATTCGACTCGCTACATAAAGACCGAATCACAAGCAAGGATTACCAAACAGGGCTTGTGGTCCGGGAAATTTATCAAGCCGGAACAGTGGCGGCGTGGGAAGCGGCTTGAGGAGGGCCTGCAGACCGTTGAGAGTCGGGACAGCGATCCGTCAAGAGCCGAGGATGGCCAATGAAGCGAGTCCGGCCATCACGAGGGGGGCACTCCAGCACACGATCGAAAAATGCGCCGGACGGCAGGTCAAACAGTGGTTAATCCTTACTGCGGCGCGAACTGGTTCAAGCATTGGATGACGGGCTTACTGGTGATGCCCAATGCGCGCACATGTGCCGCCAGTCTCGGGGCCGGAATCTGGCAAAACGCAATGAGTTCCATCAGGTCGGGCGGCGAGCAGCATCCCAGGAGTGAGTAAGCGGCCCAGTCCATGTCATCTTTGTGGCGCCGGTTGGGCGGCGCTGTCCGTAGATAGGCGTACATCGCTTTCACCGACGGGCGATTGGCGATGCCCGCGCAATGCCGCCCGAGCAATTGTTGGATGACGCCTTGGGGGTTGTCACAGGCAAATTCCTTCGGCGGGAGCTTGGCTTGGGCAAAGCGCTCGGCGGACGCCAATTGCGGAAAGGGGCGCGCGTCAGGATGGGTCATGGGTTCCTGCGGTCTCCGGAGCCGGATGCGCAAACTCTACCAGCAAGTCAGCGATCGTTTGGGGGTCTGCGGCGTACGGTTCGGGAGAGAGCCCAAGCAGCGGTTTTTCCGAGGCCGCGGCCCAATCATCCGGCAGGATCATAAGCAAACTACGCACCTGCCTGTGTTGGCGAGGCGTGAGGATGCCCACAGCCTGATGCAAGGCTTCGGGATCGTGGTGCGAGGCAGCCGCGAGATCGTAGAGATCTCGAGGCTGCGCATTTCCTGCTTGGCATAAGCGATAAAGGAGTTTTGCAGCCAGGATATCGGCAGTTGACCAGGTTTCCACGTTTGTGCCGGGTACAAACCGGCGCGTTCTTTCTCCCACCGGGGGGTCGGCGGGCAACAAGGTGATTTCCGTGCCTTGGATTTCCGCGAATGAGGCTATGCCGTCCACAAATGTTCGTTCACGGTCATCACAGATTTCATGCAGTTTTTGTTCCATTCCTAACCTGCTCGACCGAACGGCATCCAGGTACACAGGTGATGAACAAAAAAGGTCAATATCGGTAGATTCCCGATGTCGCCATCGGGCCTGCAGAATGGTTCCGCCACCCATCCGGATGGCGTCATCGGGAAAAAACGGCTGCGTGCATCGCAAGAAAGATTGAATCCTTGCAACCATGCCTTCAGGAATGCCTGTCTCGTACAAAACTGTCATTGCTGATGCTTGAGTGGCCGAGGCGCGCTGCGGATCGAACCCGCGCCCGCCAGCGCGTCGCGCGCCTTGTCTCCCGCCGTAATCGCGTTCGTCGCCTCAGGCAACGACGCCAATATTGCGCCGTGTCGCTGTCTTGCATGGAACAACACTGGGAACGAGAGCTTCCAGCCCTCGGCGAGGGCAAGATGCCCTCGCTCCAATGTTCCCTGCGCGTCAGCGCAGCGGCGTCCGCCGCTAAAACTCCTAAGCCTGATGGGGTATGTGAAGCGCATAGTGCAATTATGCGCGCTAGGACTTGGTCGGGCGGACCTCGGAGACGGCGGATTTGAGTTCGGCGGTCTTTTGTGCGAGAAGTTCGGGATCGGCGTGGGTTTCGAGGTTCAGGCGCAACAGCGGTTCGGTGTTCGAGGGTCTCAGGTTGAATCGCCAGTCAGGGAATTCAACCGACAGGCCGTCGATGTGATCCACCACGCCGCCTTGACCGACGTACTGCTCCTCCAGGTGGCTCAGTAGCCGAGGAAGCTCCTCGGCGACCGGCAGATTGATTTCGCCACTGGTCGGGTAGCGCGCGCGCCGCTCTGCAGTGCGTTCGGCCAGGCCGCCTCCCTGAACCGAAAGAATGCCGGCCATGAGCACCCAGGGGACCATGCCGGAATCGCAGTACAGGAAATCCCGAAAATAGTGGTGCGCGCTGCTTTCTCCCCCGTACACGGCGTCTTCATCGCGCATCCGCTGCTTCAGGAATGCGTGCCCGGCCCGGTTCCTGATCGGTTGCCCGCCCGCGGCGCGCACCTGCTCTTCGGTGTCCCACACCAGCTTGGGATCGTGGACTACCCGTCGGTCCCCGGCCGGCCGGGAAGAAAGCAGCGTGGCCGCAAACATGCCTACGGTGTAGTACGGATCGACGTAATCGCCACGCTCGTCAAAGAAACAGCAGCGATCGAAATCGCCGTCCAAGGCCACGCCGAAATCCGCACCATGCTCCAGTACCGCTCGCGAGGTAGCCAGGCGAGTGCTGTCGAGCAGGGGATTGGGCACGCCGTTGGGGAAACGCCCATCCGGCTCGGCGCCCAAATGAATGATCTTCAGCGGCATCTCCCCGGCCAACACCTCCACGCTTGGGCCGGCGGCGCCGTTGCCTGAATTGATGACGAGTTTCAGCGGCTTTAGGGGAAACTCCTCTGCAAAGGAAAGGACTCTACGCCGCCACGAAGCTTGCACGTCGACCCGCCGGACCCGCCCACGCGCACCGCGCGGAACCGGGGACTCCGCGAGTCGAGCAATATCGGCAAGGCCGGTGTCACCGCTGATCGGACGCGCTTCCTCCCGCACCAGCTTCAGGCCGTTGTAGTCGGCGGGATTGTGGCTGGCGGTCACCATTACGCCGGCGCCGCAGCCGAACCTTTCGGTAGCGAAATAGACCTGCTCGGTGCCGCAAAGGCCCAGGTCGGCGACATCGGCGCCCGCCCTTGTTACACCTTCGGCGACGGCGGCGGCAATATCGGGACTGGACAGGCGGGCATCGTGGCCCAGAACGACTTCCTTTGCGCCGGTATGCCGCACCAGTGCAGCACCGATCCGGCATGCAAGGTCGGCGTTGAACTCTTCGGGAACCCGGCCACGAACATCGTATGCCTTGAATGGGGGCTTAAGTTTCATTCTGCAGCTGTCCGGGGGGCTTGCGCGAGTCCTTGCGCTGCGCTGCCGGGAGTGTTGGTGGGAGGGCGTCTTCGCTCTCGTCGAGGGCAGGATGCCCTCGGTCCCAGGGGAGGGCAGGATGCCCTCGGTCCCAGGGGAGGGCTGGAAGCCCTCTTTCCCAGGGGAGGGCTGGCAGCCCTCCTTCCCAGGGGGGGGCGCTGCACTCCTTTTCAGGCACGACCGTAGACGTCTTCGAAGCGCTCTATGTCGTCCTCGCCCAGGTATTCGCCCAACTGCACTTCCACGATCTCCGCCGCTTCCTCGCCCGGATTGTGAATCCGGTGGATGGCGCCCAGCGGAATGCAAATGTGATCGCCAACCTTAAGCGAATGGCTTTCGCCGTCGCGCTCGGCCACCGGCGAGCCGCTTACCACCACCCAATGCTCGTCGCGTCGATGATGGCGCTGCAGCGAAAGCGTCTCGCCGGGGAGGACTCGCAGACACTTGACCTGGTAGCCCTCGCCCTTCCCCAGACCTTCAAAGCTGCCCCAGGGGCGAAAGACTTCCTCACCTGCTGCATGCAATCCGGAGGCCTTGTCCTGCGCAAGCCGGTCGCCGCGGCCCACGCCGAAGTATCGAAAGCCCTTTTCCCGCATGACGTCCGGCGAGTACAGATTGCGGCCGTCAAAGACGACCGGTTTCTTGAGCTGGTCCCGCAACTGATCGAGGTCGGGCGAACGAAACTGCGGCCACTCGGTCACAACAACCAGGGCGTCCGCGCCGTCCACCGCCTGGTCGGCATCGGCGGCGTACTCGATCCCCTCGCGATCGCCGAGCAACGCCCTGCAGCGCTCCATGGCCACCGGATCGTACGCGCGTACCCGGGCGCCCTTTGACAGCAGGAAATCGATAATCACCAGGCTGGGAGCCTCGCGCATGTCATCGGTGCCGGGTTTGAACGACAAGCCCCACAGGGCGATCAGGCGGCCTGCCAGCGTTTCTCCGAAGTAAGCCTTGATCTTGCGCCCCAGCGCTGCCTTCTGCGTATCGTTGACACGCGATACGGCCTCCACGATCCGCGCCCGATAGCCGTGTTCGCGCGCGGTCTGCGCCAGCGCGGCGGTATCCTTCGGCAGACAGGAGCCTCCGTAACCGCAGCCTGCGTACAGGTAGTTGTAGCCGATGCGCTGGTCCGCGCCGATTGCGCTGCGCACTTGCTCGATATCGGCGCCGACGCGCTCGGCCAGAGCGGCCAGCTCGTTCATGAAGCTGATGCGGGTGGCCAGCATGGCGTTGGCTGCGTACTTGGTCAGTTCCGCCGAGGAGCGGTCCATGACCATGAGGCGATCGTGCTTGCGGTGAAACGGTGCGTACAAGCCGCTCAGGTAATCGATCGCGCGCTTGCTGCGGGTGCCGAGAATGATGCGTTCGGGGTGGGTGAAGTCAGCCACCGCCGCGCCCCCTTTCAGAAACTCCGGATTGGACACGACGTCAAACTCATGATCCACGCCACGATCGGCCAGGCGCCGGGCGATGCGCTCTTCCACCCGTGCGCAGGTGCCTACCGGAACGGTGGACTTGCACACCACCAGGCGATTGGCGGGCATGTGATCGGCGATCGAATCGGCCACCGCGAAGACCTGGCGCAGATCGGCCTGTCCGTCGCCGCCGGGCGGGGTGCTTACGGCGATGAACTGGGCCTCGCCATGTTCCACGCCCATCCTGATGTCGGCGCTGAACCGCAGGCGGCCGGCCTCCAGGTTCCTGTGAACCAGGTCTTCGAGCCCGGGCTCGAAGATGTGCAGCTCACCCCGGCGGAGGCGTTCAATCGTGGCCGGGTCGATATCCAGGCAAACAACGCTGACGCCGGTTTCCGCGAAACAGGCGCCGGTCACGAGTCCCACGTAGCCGCAGCCGTGAACGGTAATCTTCATGGCTACGCTATTTTAGGCCTGCGGAGTTGCTCATGCGTTTCACGACTATAGCCGCGCCGCTTCCTGCACAGCCCCTCGCCCTGGGAACGAGAGCGTCCCGCCCTCGCGGAGGGCAGGATGCCTTCCATCCAGGGAATCCGGCAGTCAGTCGTCAAACATTTGCGCCAGTGGCGGTTGCAAGTCATCGTCGGCTGCCCGGCGCTTGGCATGTTCTACCCCCCACTGGTCAAAGGGATTCACGCCCAGCAGGGCCGCCTGAACAAATACCTTGTGCTCGTACAAGGCGATCAGGCCGCCGAGGTGCATGGGATCCAGGGTCTTGAGCAGCAGAACGCTGGAGGGCCGCCCGCCGGGCAAAGTCTTGTGGACCGCAAGAGGGTCGGACGCAATTTCGCTCTCGGCCAGGCCGCGGGCCATTGTTTCGGCCTGGGCCAGCATCTGGCGCAGGGCCTCCGCGTGCATGCCGGGATAGGCTCCACCGCTTTGCATCGCGGCCACAAAGTCCGCCGATACGGTGCTCGCTCCCTGCTGCGCCCATTGCATGATGGAATGCTGCGCGCTGGATCCGGTAACCCCCCACAGCGCCGCCACGCCTTTCACCGTCAGGGGAGTTCCTTGCGCGTCCTTGCTCTTGCCCAGGCTTTCCAGCTCCAGTTGCTGAAGATAGGAGGGAAGCATGGCCAGGCGCGTGTCGTAAGGGAGCAGGAGCTGGCTGGAGCAGCCCAGAAACGACTGGTTCCAAAGCGCAAATAGCGCCATCAGGACCGGCAGGTTACGCTCAGGCGGCGCCTGCAGAAAATGCTGGTCCAGCCATCGGCCCCCGGCGAGGAATTCGTTCATCCGGGCGCTGCCCAGTGCAATCCAGGCGCTCAGGCCGGCGGCCGACCACACCGAATAGCGCCCGCCCAAGCCGTCGGGCATAACAAATTGCATTTCCGGGCCGATGCCCCAGGAGGTCATGGCTTCGCGGTTGGAGGAAACGGCTGCGAATTGCCGGGCCGGGGCCTCCTCGCCCTGCCTGGCCACCAGCCAGTGGCGCGCCGAATAGGCGTTGGCCATCGTCTCCGTAGTGGAGAAACTCTTGGAGCACACCAGCAACAGAGTCTCTTCGGGGACCGCGTCCGCCAGGCCGCGTTGCAACTCCACGCCATCCATTTCGGACACGAATTCCACCGGCAGGCTATCGTCATCCGCAAGCGCCGAGCACAACAGCCGGGCGCCCAGGTCGGAGCCCCCGATACCGATATTGACCAGGCGAGTAAGCGGCCTGCCCCGGAGCCCCTTGATCTCGCCAGCCCGAAATCGCTCGGCAAAGGCAATTACTCGTTGACGCTCTTTCGCCAGAACGGGGTCGCGAGGCTCCACCGCCCGCGCGTCCGGATGCAAGGCGGCCCGATTCTCGCTCGGATTCACAACCTCGCCGTTGAACAGGGCCGCCCGCGCCGCCGGAACATTGCGCGCTTCGACAAGCCCCCGGAGAAGCCGGTGCGTCTCGGCCGTTACCTTCTGGCGGCTGAAGTCCAGAAACAATTCAGCCCCGCCCGGGCCCTCCCCGCGCAGCGAGAACTCGTCAAACCTCCCTGGCGCGTCGAGCAAGTCGCCAAGACGCCAATCGCCGGCCCCGGCTGCATGCCGCTCAAGCGCACTCCACTGGGGCAGCTGGTCAACCGGCGGAGTATTCCTCATGACGACGCTGCCAGGTCCGGCCTACAAGAGGTAGATGATCGCAAGCAGGCCGGTGATGGTCATGACGATGGTGTAAGGCAGCGCCATCAGCACCATGCGTCCATAGCTGAGACGAATCGCCGGCGCCAGCGAAGAGGTCAGCAGGAACAGGAACGCCGCCTGTCCATTAGGGGTGCCCACGCTGGGGATATTGGTGCCGGTGTTGATGGCCACCACCATCAGTTCAAACTGGGAGCGATCCAACAGCCCGTCGAAGAGCGCCTGCTTGACCTCTCCGATATACACCGTGGCCACGAACACGTTGTCGCTGATAATCGACAGCAAGCCATTGGCCAGGTACATGACCGCCAATTGTTCGGTCCCTTCCAGCGTAAAAATGATTTCGGTGACCGGTTTGAACAATTTCTGGTCATAGATCACCGCAACGATGCCGAAGAACACCACCAGCAGCGCGGTAAACGGCAGGGCCTCCTGGAACGCCTTGCCGAGACGATGCTCCTCGGTTACCCCCGAGAACGCCGTAGCCAGCACTATGACCATCAGGCCGATCAGACCGACTTCGGTATGGTGCAGCTGATGCAGGCTGAGGGCCACGATAAGGACGACAGCCGCAATTCCCTGTGTCACAAGCGCCGCGTTCTGGGCCGGTGAGCGGCGTTCGGCCGCTTCCCGGTCGGAGCGCTCAAGCAGTTGGCGCACCCTGGCGCTCAAGCGGGTCCCGTAACCGAACCAACCGGTCCATTCCAGCACCACGCAGGTCAAAAGGCCCACCACCAGCACCGGCATCGTGACCGGGACCATATTCATGAAGAACTGACCGAAGTTCCAGCCTTCTTCGCCGAAGGCCCGTCCGGCCTCCTTGGCAAGCAGAAGATTTTGCGGTTCACCCACCAGGGTAGTGACTCCGCCCAGCGCCGTGCCGACCGCGGCGTGCATCATGAGGCCGCGCAGGAACGACCGGAACTGGCGTATTTCCGGCATCCTGTCTTCGGGGACCTGCGAGTCATCATTCAAGCCCCCCGCCGTCTTGCCGTCCTGAAGCTGACTGACCACATCGTGATAAATACGGTAGAAGCCGATCGCCACGGTAATGACCACCGCGGTGACGGTCAGCGCATCCAGGTAGGCCGACAAAATCGCGGCCACGGCGCAAAACAGCAGCGACAGCAGCCACTTCGCCCGCACTCCCAGAAGAATGCGGGTAAACACGTACAGCAGCATCTCCTTCATGAAGAAAATGCCGGCCACCATGAAGATCAGCAGCAGGATGACCGGGAAATTGTCCAGCGTCTTGGTGTAGAGCGTGGCCGGGGAGGTCATGCCTATCAGCACCGCCTCAATCGCCAGCAGGCCTCCAGGCTGCAAGGGATAGCAGCGCAAGGCCATCGCCAGGGTGAAAATGAATTCCAGCACCAGCAACCAGGCGGTAAAGAACTTCACGTCCGGCGCCAGGAACCACAGCAACGGGTTAATCACCAGGAATGCGATGATCGTTTGTTTGTACCAGCGGGGCGAAGCGCCCAGGAAGTTTTGCCCGAAAGCGGACCGTATTGATTGCCCCACAGTTATCTCCGAGTTTGGAAAAGCCGGATTCTAATTGACCGGAGTTATTTTTCCTTGAATTCCTTGAGCCACGCGGCGCCCTGCTCGGACTTGCCGTCAATAAGCCGCAGCATATCCTGGTGCGCTTGCAAGTCCGCCTCGTTCGGCTCAAAGCGAACCAGCTCAAGGCCCTCGCGGCTCATTGCCCGCGGCTGGCCGCTCCCGGGCCCGTCGCTCATGCCGAGCTCGCCCTGGCCCATGGTCATGCGCAGCCAGACTGCGGCCGTAATGTGGGCATCTTCGAGCGCGTCGTGGTAACCGCGTTGCCCCGACGCCACACCCAGGCGAATGCTCAGCGCGTCCAGGTTGTTGCGCTGTGTGGGGTAGCGGGCGCGCGCCATCTTGAGTGTGCAGGTAGTAGCGCAGATTTCCTTCAGCCGTTCGCTGCGCCGAGCCCGGCGCAGCTCCTCGTCGAGGAAACGCTGATCGAACTCCAGGTTGTGCCCCAGCAGATGCGCGTCTCGCACAAAAGCAAGAAACTCGTCGGCCAGATCGGCGAACAATGGTTGGCCGGCCACCTGTTCATCGGTGATTCCGTGGATGCGCGAGGACTCCGCCGGGATGGAACGCTGCGGATCAACCATACGGTGGAAACTCTTGCCGGTGAACTGCCGCTCGAGCAGCTCCACGCAGCCGATGGAAATCACCCGGTCACCTCTTGCGGGATTCAGGCCCGTGGTCTCCACGTCAACCGCTACGTGGCGCATTCCCGCTCCATCTTGCTCTCGGCCGACAATGAAATCATGGCCTCGCGGGCCAGCTGGTCGGCGCGTTCATTGCCCGGGTTACCGGCATGCCCCTTAACCCAGCACCATTCGATCCGGTGACGGGCGCGGGCCGCATCCAGCTCACGCCAAAGATCCTCATTGCGCACCGGCTTCTTGCTCGCGGTCTTCCAGCCGTTGCGCTTCCAATTCTCAAGCCAGCCGTTCATGCCCTGCTGCAGGTACTTCGAGTCCGTATGCAGCACCACCCGGCACGGTCGCTTCAGCGCCTCAAGCGCGCGCAGAGCGGCGGTCATTTCCATGCGGTTATTGGTGGTGTGCGGATGGGCGCCGCTCAATTCGCGTTCGTGATCCGCGGAGAGCAACAAAGCCGCCCAACCTCCCGGCCCCGGGTTGCCGGAGCAGGCCCCGTCGGTATAAATCTCAACCTGCTGCACAATGCGCGATTGTACCTTTCAGGAGGATTCCGTAGTGTTCCCCCTGGTTTCGTGTCACGCGACTGCCATGCCCTGTAGAATCCCGCCATGGCAATTCTCAAGGGAAAGCGGGCGCTGGTTGCAGGTATAGCCAGCAAGCGGTCAATCGCCTGGGGCATCGCCCGGAGCCTGCGGCGCGAAGGCGCAGAAGTGGCACTGAGCGCCATGCCGGGGCGGCTTCTGGAGCGAGCCGAAGCACTCGGCAAGGAGCTTGAATCGCCGTTTTTCCTGGGACTGGACGTAAGCAGCGATGAATCGATCCGGGATGCGTTCGCGCAGCTCGAACAGAACTGGCCCAGCTTCGACATCCTGGTGCACTCCATCGCCTACGCTCCGGGCGACAACCTTCAGGGCGATTTTGTCGATAGCGTGTCCAGGGACGGGTTCAAGATCGCGCATGACATCTCCTCCTACAGTTTCGCCGCCCTGGCACACGCCGCGGCGCCGCTCATGACCAACGGCGGGGCGCTGCTGACCCTGTCGTATTCCGGCTCAACACGGGCGATGCAGAACTACAACGTCATGGGCCCGGCCAAGGCCAGCCTCGAAGCCGTAACGCGCGCCCTGGCAATGGATCTAGGCGTCAAGGGCATACGCGTCAACGCGCTTTCCCCCGGCCCCGTCAAGACACTCTCAGCGATGGGAATCCGCAACTTCCGCAAGATCCTTCAGCACTACGAGGACTCGGCGCCCCTAAGGCGCAACATAACGCTCGAAGAAGTCGGCAACGCCGCAGCGTTCCTGTGTTCCGACATGGCCGGCGGCATAACCGGCGTGGTCCTGCAAGTCGATGCCGGCATGAGCGCCGTAGGCGCAACCCTCGACTAACCCTGGGAGCGAGGGCTTCCAGCCCTCGACGCTGGGAACGAGGGCTTCCAGCCCTCGACGAGGGCTGGAAGCCCTCGCTCCCAGGGGGTTTCAGCCCAGTTCGGTAAGAATTTCCCCCACTGGCCGCCGCTTCTGCTCCGGAATAATTCGCGGATAGCCGATCGAGAACAGGCCGACCACCGTTTCCGCTTGCGGGTCTGCGCCGAGCAACTCATAGAACCGCTCATCCCGCGTCACCGCGCCCGTGCTCCACTTGCAAGCCAGGCTACTCTCCCACAGGCACAGCATGAAATTCTGGATTGCGCAGCAGCAGGCGCCATAGTCCTCCCGCTCCCGAAAGGCGTCTTCCGAGCGGCGGCAGGTCACCGCCATCCACTGAGGAACCGCTTCCAGCAACTTGCGCCTCGACTTGGCCGCACCGGCGCCCCGCTTTGCCAGGGTGAGTTCCCCGGCGATATCGATCATCGCCTGCAATGCCCTGGAACCCAGCAGGTAGAACCGCCACGGCTCGGTCAGATGATGATTCGGGGCCCAGCGGGCCGCATCCACGGCCGCCAGCAACAATTCGCGCGGCGGCGCCTCGGGTTTGAATAGGGCGACCGTGCGGCGCTCCCGCACCAGCCGGACGCCCGGTCGCTGAGGGCTATTCAAGCGGCCCCGGCGCGGGGACTGCGCAACGCGGTCTCCTCGCCGAGGATACCGGTTTCGCCTTCCAGCCTCGCGATCGTCACCGCGCCGCAGCTGTCGCCGAATACGTTCACCGCGGTGCGCGACATGTCGAGGATGCGATCAAATACGAACAGCACGCCGATCGCCTCCACCGGCAATCCAACGGCGCCCAGAATGACCGCGATTGCGACAAAGGAAGCCGCGGGCACGCCGGCCACGCCGATCGAAGTGAGTAGCGCCGTAACCAGGATGGTGAACTGCACGCCGAAGCTCAAGTCCACGCCGAAGGCCTGGGCAATGAAAATCACCGCCACGCACTCGTAGAGCGCCGTTCCGTCCATGTTCACCGTCGCCCCCAGCGGCAAGACGAAGCCGCTGGTGCGGCTGGAAACTTTGGCATTGTCCTCTACGCAGCGCATCGTAATCGGCAAGGTCGCCGACGACGATGAGGTGGAGAAGGCGGTCAGCAGGGCCGGGGCCATCGCCCGGTAATGGCGCAGCGGATTTACCCGCGCGACAAGCAGCAGTATCAGCGGCATCACCACCAGGAAATGTATGGCCAGCGCCACCAACACCGTGATCGAAAAAAGCACCAGCGGCCTGGCGGCGCCAAGACCCACATCGGCGACCACTGACGCAACCAGCCCGAAGACACCGATCGGTGCAAACGCCATTACGAAACGGGTAACGCCCATCATGGCCTGGAAGCAGGCCTGGACGAAACTGGTTACCTGCTCGCGCCTCGCTTTCACCAGGTGGGAAATGTAGTATCCGAAAAGGATACAGAACACGATCACGCCCAGCATCTGGCCCTCGGCGGCGGCCATTATTATGTTCGGCGGGAACATCCGCAGGAACACTTGGGCTACGCCGCCCTCGGCGCCGGCAACCCGCCTGCCCACTTCGTCGGCGTTGGCCTGGAAATCCAGCAATTCCTTGACCGGAACTCCGTCGAGGACGCCGGGCTGCACCAGGTTGACGATGGTCAGCCCGATCAGAATGGCCACCGTCGATGTGAACAGGTAGTAGAGAATGGTCTTGCCGCCCAGCCGGCCCAGCGTGCCCGGTTCGCCCAGCGCCGCAACACCCGAGATGATGGACGTGGCGATCAGCGGCACGATCAGCATCTTCAACGCGTTGAGAAACAGTGTGCCGACGTAGTCGTACACCGAGTCGTAGGTCACGCCGCCCACCAGTTCGGCGGTATCGCCGCTGATCAGGCCGGCCGCCACACCCAGAACGATGCCGGCGAAAATCTGTGCGTACAGCGGCCAGCGTAGCGGATTCCATTGGTTCATGGCGTGTCTCCCAGCGCGTCAGGCGATATCCAGACCTTGGCGCGTTCACGCAGGCTGGCCTGGTAGGCATTGTATTCCCTCGTCCCCTCGCGATTCTCCAGCTGGGCCTTGACCTGGTCGCGCTGGTCGCGTGCGATTGTTTCGGGCCGGCCGGGTACTACCTCATCCACTTCAAACAGGGCGTAACGTCCGTCCAGCAGCTGCAGGCCCTGGGCGGGTTGTCCGGGCGCGGCCGCAAATATCGCGTTCAGAAGCTCGGAGGGGAAAGCGGCGGAATCGCGCCGGATTTCCTGCTCCTCAAACGCCTCAATGCCCTGCTCTTTCGACAGCGCGTCCAGCGTTTCTTCCGCCAGCCGCCCCAGCAAGGCCGCCCCCTTGGCGGCAGCGGCCGCGGTCGCGGCGTCACTAACCAGTATTTCCCGAATACGGTCGGCCACTTCCTCAAGCGACTGTTGTTCGGTAGGCTGGTGTTTGGCAACCCGCAGAACCACGGCGCGGTCAGGCCCAAGCTGCACAATACGCGAGTTCTCACCCCGATCCAGGACCGGCTCGCTGTAGGCGGCGTCAATCACGCGCCGGTTGCCGGCAAATTCGCCGGCGCCCTCTCGGGTAAAGTTCTCAAGATGCTGCAGCGGAAATTCGAGTTCTTCGGCAATCCAGGCCAGCCCTTCATCGCTTTCCAGCGCCATGTCGGCCAACTTATCAGCCAGATCGTAGAAGCGGGTCTTGCTCCGTAGTTCCTGAAGATCCACCAGCACCTCTTCGCGCGCATCCTTAAACGCCGCCAGGTCGCCTCCGCGAATGCCTTCCAGGCGGATAATGTGATATCCGTATTGTGTTAGCACCGGTTGGCTGTACTGCCCGATTTCCTCCAGATCAAACATTGCTTCCTCGAATTCGGGCACGGGCACGAACACGCCGCGCTCGTTCCAGCCGAGGTCGCCTCCCACATTGGCGGATCCGGGGTCCTCGGAAAGTTCGCGGGCCAGCGCGGCGAAATCCTCGCCGTCCGCCAGCCGCGCGATCACCTCATTGGCCCTGGCCAGAACCTCTTCGTCTCCTTCGGGGTTGGCCGCCAACAGAATGTGGCTGGATCGGCGCTGGAACGGACTGATGAACTGATCACGATTTTGTTTGTACCATTCCAGGGCGTCCTGTTCAGTGATCTCCTCAAACCCGGGCAGGTTACCGGCATTCAGTTCGATATATTCGAGGTCGACGGATTCGCGGGTCCAGAAGCCCGATGAGTTGCGCTCGTAGTAGGCTGCAACCTCTTCGCCGGTAACAACGACCTCGTCGCGAAAGGACTCAGGCGTAACCAGGAACCCGCGTACCGAGCGGCTCTCCTGATCCAGTTCAATGAAGAAGCGGAAATCCACCGGGGTGAAGAACGCGCTCTCATGGATTCCCCGGTAGAACTGCTGCAGCGTCATAAGGGCGCGCTGCTGGTACTCGAAGTAGGCCGGTGTCTCACCCACGCTGGCGAGAGCGCTGCGGTACAGATCGTTGGAAAACTCACCCCGATCCAGGAAGGCGGGAACATTCTGAATTACGCTCGCAAGCCGCTCATCGCTGGTTGTAAAGCCGCGCTCCTCGGCGTGGGCACGCATCATGTAGGAGTTGATCAGGTCTTCCAGGACCAGGGCGCGAAGCGTTTCCTCGAACTCCTCCGGCAAGGCATCGCCGTAGCTGTCACGCAGGCGCAGCTGCTCGTCCTCAAGCGTGCGCACGAATTCGGTCTGCCCGATGTCCAATCCGTTCACGCTGGCCGCTGCGTTGGCGCTAAAGCCGACGTTGCCGCGCATGGTGCCGAAAGTCAGCACCAGCGCCAGAGCGATTACTCCGAAGATGAGGAAGGCCACCCAGCCGCTTAGCCGGTCGCGTATGAGTTGCAGCACAGGCTATGCCCTTGATGGATTGAATAGGTGGCGGAGTGGACGGGACTCGAACCCGCGACCACCGGATTGACAGCCCGGTATTCTAACCATCTGAACTACCACTCCGCTATGGGTGCTGAGGGGTTTGAACCCCCGACCTTCGCCGTGTAAGAGCGACGCTCTCCCAACTGAGCTAAGCACCCCTTGGCGCCGTTACCCCCAGTGAATTCGCCGCAACTGCCAACCGGAGAAAACCCCCGGTTGCCGGAGGTGGTTAGTTTACGGCATCCCTCAACGCGCGTCCGGCCTTGAACCCGGGAACCGAAGTAGCAGCGATCAGAATGGTCTCGCCGGTTCGGGGATTGCGTCCCTGCCGCGCTGCACGGTGCTTTACGCTGAAGGTTCCGAAACCCACCAGAGATACGCTGTCCCCCTGTCCCAAGGCACTACTGACAGCGCCCAGTACGGCATCCACGGCCCGCGCCGCATCCGCTTTGCCGAGATCCGCAGCAGCCGCCACAGCATCCGTAAGTTCCCGTTTGTTCATGCAATTCTCCGTAAGTTGTAGCCCGACTCTAGCGGACCGATACTCTCTTGTGGTGTTCCAGGACTTTGAAATCCACTCCCACGTAATCCTAAGGTAAAGCCACACTTTTCCAGATGCCGCCACACCTCCCTATTTGCCGGGAATTATGTACTAATCCCAACACTGCCGCAATATTACAGACTCTTTACCGGCAACGCACGCGAATCCGCTGCGATTCAGGAAATTTCCCCTGTTCCCGCGGTCTCAGTGCGCCCGCGGCTGATCCGGCGGCGTTTGTGGCGCGGCCGGCGTGGCGGCCGCCGAGGCGCTTTGATCTTCCGCTACGGTCGCGCCCACCTCGGGCATTCGCTCCAGGGCCAGGCGAAGCACCTGGTCTATCCAGCGCACCGACCGGATGTCCAGGCTGCGCTTGACGTTGGCGGGTATTTCGGCCAGGTCCTTGACGCATTCCTCCGGAATAATGACGCACTCAATTCCACCCCGATGCGCGGCCAGCAGTTTCTCCTTGAGACCTCCCACCGGCAGCACCTCGCCACCCAGGGTGATCTCACCGGTCATGGCCACGTTGGCGCGTACCGGAATTCCGGTTAGCGCCGAAACCAGGGCGGTGCACATTCCAATGCCGGCGCTGGGTCCGTCCTTGGGCGTGGCGCCCTCGGGCACATGCACGTGGAGATCGTTGTCGGAATGAAAACGCGGATCCAGCCCCAGGCTGGCCGCGCGCGTGCGGACCACCGTAACAGCGGCCTGGATCGACTCCTGCATTACCTCTCCCAGCTTGCCGGTCAGCGTGAGCTTGCCTTTGCCGGGCGCTACCGAAGCTTCGATGCGCAGTAACTCGCCCCCGACTTCGGTCCAGGCCAGACCCTGGGCCTGACCTACGCGGTTCTGATTCTCGGCGCGCCCGTAACGGAACTTCCGCACCCCGAGGAACGGTTCCAGCTGGCGGGGGCCGACACAGATCCTGCGTGACGATGGACGCAGCAACTGCCGTTTCACGACCTTGCGGCATATCCGGGCGATTTCACGCTCCAGATTCCGCACGCCTGCCTCGCGGGTGTAGTGGCGAATCATGCTGCGCAGGCCTCCGGAGGTAAATCTCAGCTCATCCTTGCGCACGCCGTTGTACTTCATCTGCTTGGCAATCAGGTAATTGCTGGCAATCGCCAGCTTCTCGTCCTCGGTGTAGCCGGGGATGCGCAGCACTTCCATGCGATCAAGAAGCGGCGGCGGTATTGCCAGGGTATTGGCCGTACACACGAACATTACTCGCGAGAGATCGAAATCCACTTCCAGGTAATGATCGTTGAAAGCGCAATTCTGTTCCGGATCCAGCACTTCCAGCAGCGCCGACGAAGGGTCGCCGCGGAAGTCCATGGACATCTTGTCCACCTCGTCGAGTAGAAACAGCGGGTTGCGCACACCGGACCGCGCCAGGTTCTGCACGATCTTGCCCGGAAGCGCCCCGATATAGGTACGCCGGTGACCGCGTATTTCGGCCTCGTCGCGCACGCCGCCCAGCGACATGCGAACAAAGGCGCGGTTGGTTGCCCGGGCAATTGATCGGCCCACGGACGTTTTTCCAACTCCGGGCGGTCCGACGAGGCACAGGATGGGGCCCTTCATGGCTCGCACCCGCTTCTGCACCGCCAGGTATTCCAGGATGCGCTCCTTGATCTTCTCCAATCCGTAGTGATCCTCTTCCAGCACCTCCTCAGCCCGGGCCAGATCGCCGTTTATCCGGCGCTGCTTCTTCCAGGGCACCTTGAGCAACCAATCCAGGTAATTCCGCACTACCGTGGCCTCGGCCGACATGGGAGCCATCATCTTGAGTTTGCCCAGCTCGGTAATGGCCTTTTCCTGGGCTTCCTTGGGCATGCCCGCTTCCTTGATGCCTTTCTCAAGCGACGTGATCTCATCGGGAGCGTCGTCAAGCTCGCCCAGTTCCTTCTGGATTGCCTTCATCTGCTCGTTCAGGTAGTACTCGCGCTGGCTCTTTTCCATCTGTGTCTTGACGCGGCCGCGAATCTTGCGCTCGATCCTGAGCATATCGATCTCGCTGCCCATCAGGCCAACCAGGTACTCCATGCGCTTGATCGGATCGCCGGTCTCCAGCACAACCTGCTTCTTTTCCAGGGCCAACTGCATATGCGCCGCAATGGTGTCGGCCAGGCGGCCGGTATCGTCCAGCCCCGAAACGCCTGCCAGAGCCTCGGCGGGAACGTTCTTGTGCAGCTTTACGTACGACTCGAACTGCTTGAGCAAGGAGCGGCGCAAAGCTTCGGCTTCCTCAGGCTTGGTCTCGCCGGCGCCCTCCTCGGAGATCGGCCCAAATTCGGCACTGAAAAAACTGCCGGACTCGAGCGACTTCAGGTGAGCCCGCGAGACGCCCTGGACCATCACTTTCACAGTGTTGTCCGGCATCTTCATCATTTGCAGCACGCTGGCCAGCGTACCCACCCGATAGATGTCGCCAGCCTTCGGATCGTCCACTTCCGGCTTGCGTTGCGCCACCAGAAGAATGTCTTTGCCGACCGACATGGCATCTTCCAGTGCCAGTATCGACGGCTTGCGGCCCACGAACAGCGGCACCACCATATGCGGGTACACGACCACGTCGCGTAGCGGCAAGACCGCAAGACGGCGCGAAATGCTCACGCTGCTCTTCGCATCATCGCTCATTGGCTTGCCCTGATCAGAATCCGACACTTGAGTTCCAAGCACTAACGATATGGGGTTGGCAATAACAAAACCAACCCGCGCAGGAGCGCTGCCGGCTAACCATCCGACCCCGTAGGCCGTTCGTACTCTTCGGGCGGCTTAAGCGCCAGCGGTTCCTCGGTTTCGTATACCACGTAGGGCTGGTTCTGGCCCATGATCGCTCCACGGTCCAATACCACCCGGCGTGCGTTCTTCATCGACGGAAGATCGAACATGGTATCCAGCAGCACGTTTTCCAGAATGGTGCGCAGGCCGCGCGCGCCGGTCTTGCGGTCCATGGCCCTCTCGGCGATGGCCTGCAAGGCGCCTTCATGGAACTCAAGTTCGCAATCTTCCATTTCGAACAGCACGCGGTACTGCTTGGTAAGCGCGTTCTTCGGCTCAACCAGGATGGTCATGAGAGCATCGAGATCCAGCGGGTCCAGTGTCGCCACCAGCGGCAGCCGCCCGACGAACTCGGGTATCAACCCATAGCGGATGAGATCTTCGGGCTCGACATGGGAAAGCAGTTCGCCTAAACGGAGGTGGTCATCCTCGCTACGCACCTCGGCGGTAAAGCCGATCCCGCTACGCTCGGTGCGATTGCGGATAATGCTGTCCAGGCCGCCGAAGGCGCCGCCGCAGATGAACAGGATATTGGACGTGTCCACCTGAAGGAATTCCTGCTGCGGGTGCTTGCGGCCACCCTGCGGGGGCACCGAGGCTATCGTGCCCTCGATGAGTTTGAGCAGGGCCTGCTGCACGCCTTCTCCGGATACGTCACGGGTGATGGACGGGTTGTCGGACTTGCGCGAAATCTTGTCGATTTCGTCGATATACACGATACCGGTCTGGGCCTTTTCGACGTCGTAATCGCACTTCTGGAGCAGCTTCTGGATGATGTTCTCCACGTCCTCGCCCACGTAGCCGGCCTCGGTCAGCGTGGTGGCGTCGGCGATGGTGAAGGGCACGTTCAGGATGCGCGCCAGCGTCTCGGCCAGCAGGGTCTTGCCGCAGCCCGTGGGGCCGATCAGCAGGATGTTGCTCTTGGCGATCTCCACGTCGGGGGCGTCCTTCTCGCGCCGCCGTGAGCGCATGCGCTTGAAGTGGTTGTAGACCGCCACCGACAGGACCTTCTTGGCGCGGTCCTGGCCGATTACGTATTCGTTGAGGAACTTCATGATCCCGGCCGGCAAAGGCAGGGATACGGGCTGATTCTCCGAGCGGTCCTCGAATTCCTCGCGAATGATGTCGATGCACAACTCCACGCACTCGTCGCAGATGTACACCGAGGGGCCGGCTATGAGCTTGCGGACCTCGTGCTGACTCTTCCCGCAGAACGAGCAGTACAGCAGCTTGCGCTCGCCACCGCCGCCACGATTATTCTTGCTGGACATAGCTGTTATGCGATGCAGGCGCGCCTTAGGGACGCGGTAGCATTGTAACCGCCCATCACTAGTCCTTTTCCTCCTCCAGCGCCGCGGCTTCCTCGCGGCTGGCCAGAACCCGGTCAATCAGGCCGTAGGAACAGGCCTCCTCGCCGCTCATGAAATGGTCCCTATCGGTATCCTTGGCAATCCTCTTTAAGAGTTGGCCGGTATGTTCGGCCAGTATCCGGTTAAGCCGCTCGCGGGTGTGGAGCATTTCGCGGGCGTGGATATCCACATCGGAGACCTGGCCCTGAAAACTGCCCAGGGGCTGGTGAATCATCATCCGCGAGTGAGGCAGGCAATAGCGCTTGCCCTTGGCGCCGCCGGCCAACAGCAGGGCGCCCATGCTGGCGGCCTGCCCCAGGCAAAGCGTGCTGATATCGGGCTTTATGAATTGCATGGTGTCGTAAATCGAAAGCCCGGAACTCACCAGGCCGCCCGGAGAATTAATATACAGGTTGATGTCCTTGCCGGGGTTCTCTGACTCAAGAAAGATGAGTTGCGCCACCACCAGGTTGGCCATATGGTCGTCCACGGGGCCGACCACGAACACCAGTCGTTCCTTGAGCAGGCGCGAGTAGATGTCGTAGGCGCGCTCGCCGCGGGCGGTCTGCTCCACCACCATGGGCACCAGGTTCAGGGCTTTCTCATTCATATCAGGGATTTCCTTGCTTTTCGCAGTTCCTTACCCGGAAGGAACACGCTGGGAACGAGGACATCCTGTCCTCGTCGAGGGCTGGAAGCCCTCGTTCCTGGGCAAGATGCCCTCGCTCCATATGGAGCTTGGTTCCGCCATCCATGGCTCCAACACTCCCGCAAAGGACCGGTGGAAACGCGACGAACAGCATAAATTGAGATGTTAACCGGACAGGACCGGGGGCATGGGCTCCATGAACTCGTCAAAGCCCATCGCCCGTTTGGTGATCGTCGCATTCTCGAACAGCCATCCCAGCACCTGCTCCTCGCGCATGTGGGCGCGCAGATTGCCTACCAGTTCCCGGTTGCCGGCCAATTCAGCGAAGGCCGCCTCCGGGTCCGGGGCGTCGGCCGCCAGCATCTGCAGCCGCTCCGCCAGCACCTGCTGGTCGGGCACAATTTTTTCCCGCGCCGCCAGTTCCGAAATCAGCAATTGCAGGCGCACGCGGAGTTCCGCGGTGGCGCGCATTTCCGGCGTTTCCTCCGGCTGATCCTGTGGCTCCTCGGGGACGGCTTGCGATTCCCCGGACTCCTGCTCGCCTTCGGTTTCGGCAGCAGGAGGGGGCCGCAGGGCCGCAAGCGCCTGCTCGACGTCCTGATCGACCATTGACTTGGGCGTCAGCCCCGGATTGGCGGCAAGCAATTGATCAAACAGTGCCTGGCGCTTGTGATCCTCGCAAACCGACTTCAGTTCGCGCTCCAGGGTTGACCGCACGTTGGTCCTCAAGTCCTCGACCGAACCGCTTTCCACGCCCAGCGTCTTGACAAACTCCTCGTCGAGGTCCGGAAGCGAAGGCGTGGAGACGCTCAATACTTCCACCTCGTACAACACCCGCTTGCCGTGCAGGGATTCATCCGGGTAATCCGGCGGCAACTTCAGCCGAAACCGTTTCTTTTGCGACGCAGACAATCCGACCAGGCGCTCCGCAAGCTGGGGCATCAGCCGGGTTTCGCCCAGCATAAGGGGCGCTTCCTTGAGCTCGCCGGCCTCCAGCGTGTCCCGGCGGCGCGAAACCCGTATGTTCGCCACCATACGGTCGCCCTCGCGCGCCGGACGGCCGGCATCGTCCCATTGCGCCTGGCGCTGGCGCAGGCGGTTGATGGTGCGATCGACGTCACGCGCTTGAATCTCCACCTCGGGTTGCTCGTAGGTCAATTGATCCAGGCCGTTCCATTCAATATCGGGGAAAATGTCAAAGGCCGCCTCAAATTCCAGATCGGACCCTTCGCGGGCCTTCTTGGTCTTGACCTCGCCGCCGCCAACCACACGCAATTTCTGGTTCCGGGCGCCCTCTCGAAAGCTCTGCTCAATGGTTTCGCGGGCCAGCTCGTTCCAAACGTCCTGCCCGTAGCGCTGGCGGATCAACTTGATGGGCGCCTTGCCCGGTCGAAAGCCGCGAATCCGGCTGCGGCGCCGAATCGCGCCGAGCCGGGCGACGAACTCCTGCTGCATTACGCCGGCGGGCACCTGGACATGCAGAACGCGGCGAAGACCTTCGCCGCTCTCCACCTGGTAGTTTGTGTTGTCGAGATTCATATGGCCTGGATCGGTTCTGCCCCTGTCAGGGGGCGGGCTACTGGTGCGAAAGGAGAGATTCGAACTCTCAAGGGGATTACCCCACAGGAACCTAAATCCTGCGCGTCTACCAATTCCGCCACTTCCGCCTGCCGCCCATTATAAATTTTCCTGCCTGCGGCCGGGACATGCCGGGTTGCCGGCGGCGCCGGGTGCAAGCCTGCGAATTCAGGAGGTAAGCACCGCGAGGGCGGCGTTGTATTTCTCGCCGGTCTGGGCGATGACCTTCGCCGGCAGCCGCGGCGCGGGCGGCTGATGATCCCAGTCCACCGAATCCAGATAGTCGCGCACGAACTGCTTGTCGAAACTCGGCGGCGAAACGCCCACCCGGTATTCCGCGACGGGCCAGAAGCGCGACGAATCGGGCGTCAGCACTTCGTCGATCAGCACCAGTTCGCCCGCGGCGTTGATCCCGAACTCGAACTTGGTGTCAGCTACGATGATCCCGCGAGCGGCGGCGTGTTCAGCTCCGAACCTGAACAGGGCCAGCGAAACGTCGCGAACCCGCTCGGCCAGTTCCTCTCCGATCAGGCTGGCCGTCTCATGCATGCCGATGTTCTGGTCATGCTCGCCGGGCGCGGCCTTGGTGGACGGCGTGAATATCGGTTCCGGCAAGCGCTCGGCCAGCCGCAGTCCCTGTACAAGGGGAATGCCGCATACCTCCCCGCTCGCCTGGTAATCCTTCCAGCCGGAGCCAATCAGATACCCTCGAACAACCGCTTCTACAGGAAGCGCGCGCACCCGCTCCATCAGCACGCAACGGGATTGAAGTTCGTCCAGTTCCTGCGGGGGAAGCCCTTCGATCACTTCTCCCAGCGGGGTATCCAAAAGCGCATTCGGCACGATGTGCCGGGTATTGGCGAACCAGAAACGCGAAAGCCCAGTGAGCACACTCCCTTTTCCCGGTATGGGATCCGGCAGAACCACGTCGTATGCGGAGATCCGATCGCTGGTTACTAGCAACAAGCGGTCCTCGCCGACCGCGTACAAGTCGCGCACCTTGCCGCGCCCGATGGCCTGCAAGCCGGGGATTTCGGTATACGATACGGTCACTTCTGCTCCCTCGTCTTCTGTTTCGAGCGTATTCTAGTGTCGTGTCCAAAAAAATGCGCGTACTCTTAAAGTGGTTGCTACGCGCCAATGCAAGGCGCTGCCCTTGCATTGAACAACCCGGGAACGAGGGCTTCCAGCCCTCGACGAGGGCAAGATGCCCTCGCTCCATTGTTCGCCGCGCGCCAGCGTAGCGCGAACCGCTGTGACCACTCCTGGGAATCGCTGAAGCAACGCGAATTTGCGGGAAACGGCACCAGCTTCGCCAGATGTACGTATTTCTTCTCGGAAAAGCAGCCGGATTCATCTTCGGCTTCATCTACGGCAGCTTGCCCGGGGCGCTGCTGGGCCTGTTCTTAGGTCATCTCGTCGACCGGAGTCTGGCCCGGAACATGAGCGTGTCCTGGCAAACCCACTCCGGAGCGCGGACGGAAAACCGGCGGCAGGTCTTTTTCGCGGCGACCTTCCGGGTCATGGGACACATCGCCAAGGCCGATGGCCGGGTGAGCGAAGAGGAGATTCGCGCGGCGCGCCAGGTCATGCAGGGAATGCGGCTGAACGCAGCGCAGATGCGCCAGGCCATGGATCATTTCAACGAGGGCAAGTCGCCGGGCTTCGACTTCAATGCCGAACTGGGGCGGGTCAACGAGGCCTGCCGCGGGCAACCCTTACTGCGCCAGTTCTTCGTTCATACGCAGTTCTTCATGGCCTTCGCTCACGGGGACGTAACCAAGGAGGAACGGGCGGCGCTCGACCGGATTGGAGCGGCGCTGGGGCTGTCGTCATGGCACATCAGCCAGATGGAGGCGCAGGCGCGAATGCGCTTCGGTTTTGCGCAGGGAAACGGGCGCGCCGGACCCGCGCAGCAGGAACCGCTGGGTGATGCCTACCGGGCCCTGGGAGTTTCCTCCACGGTCAATGATCAGGAAATCAAGACCGCCTATCGCCGCCTGATGAAGGAAAACCACCCGGACAAGCTGGTGGCCCGCGGCCTGCCCGAAGCGATGATGGAACGGGCCCGGGAACGGACCCGGGAAGTCAACCGGGCCTACGAACGGGTCAAGGAACACCGGGGCATACGCTAAGCCCTGTTGCGGAAAAGGTTGGAGCGAGGGCTTCCAGCTCCCCGATCAGGGCCGGGGACAGGCTCTCGACGAGGGCAGGATGCCCTCGCTCCTTTTTTCCTGCGCGCCGGCGCAGCAAGCCTGGTGCGAACGCTGGTGCGGCGCGCTATTCCGCCAGGGCTTGGCGCATTTCGCTGATAGCCTCGGCATAGTCTCCGGCGCCGAAAATGGCCGAGCCGGCCACGAAGGTGTCGGCGCCGGCGGCGGCAATCTCGGCAATATTGCCGGCCTTTACACCGCCATCGACTTCCAGCCACACGTCGCGGCCGCTTTCGTCGATACGCCGGCGCGCCTCGGCGACCTTGGCGAGGCTCTGCGGAATGAACTGCTGCCCGCCAAAGCCTGGATTGACGGACATGATGAGCACCAGGTCGATTGCGTGCAGCGTGTGATCGAGCCAAGTCAGCGGCGTTGCCGGATTGAAGGCAAGCCCGGGGCGGCAGCCGTGCTCGCGAATCAGGGAAATAGTGCGATCCACGTGGCCGCTGGCTTCTGGATGAAAGCTCACGATGCTGGCGCCGGCTTCGGCGAAGGAACGGGCCAGTTCGTCCACCGGACTGACCATGAGATGCACGTCGATAGGGGCCTTGATGCCATGGCTGCGCAGTGCCTGGCAGACCAGCGGGCCAATGGTCAGGTTAGGCACATAGTGTTGGTCCATGACGTCGAAATGGACCACGTCGGCGCCGGCCTCGAGCACGGCCTCCACTTCGTCGCCCAGGCGGGCAAAGTCAGCGGACAGGATGGAGGGAGCGATCCGGGCGCGTTGCATATCGGTTCGCCTTGCGATCAGATGTAGCGGGCGGTGGTGGTCATGACTTTGGACACCAGCCGCATGGCCGTTCGAGCGATCTCAGGCAGCGGTTCGCCTCCGGCCTTCTCGGCATTGCGCCCGTGACGAATCTCGTCGGCGCGCATCTGCTCCAATATCTTGCGGCTGCGGGCATCCTCGGCGGGCAGTTCCTCTAAATGGCTTTCCAGGTGGCTCTCCACCTGGGCCTCGGTTTCGGCCAGAAAGCCGAGACTGGAGCGGTCGCCCAACAGCCCGGCCAGGGTACCGATTCCGAAAGAACCCGCGTACCACAAGGGCGTAAGCAGGCTGCGGCGGCCGTTGAGTTCGCCGATCCGATTCTCGCACCACTTGAGGTGGCGGCCCTCCTCTTCCGCGGCGCCCAGCAGATTACGGCGTAGCCCGTGGTCCCGGGCCACCAGGGCCTGACCGCGGTACAGCGCCTGGGCGGAGACCTCGCCGGCGTGGTTGACACGCATCAGGCAGGCGCTCAACTCGCGCTCGCTGCCGGAATGGAGCGTATCCTCGGTATCGCCTGCAGGGTTGTCGGCAGCGGGCGTGGTCTCGCCCGCGCATACGCGTAGTGCGTGGGCAAGTTCCGCAAGAACCTGGTCGCCGATGGTGCGCTCGTTATCCCGCATGGCTTAATTGAACATTGCGTTGGACTGGATTGCTGGTGGCTGGGGGACCAGGATTCGAACCTGGGTTGTCGGAGTCAGAGTCCGATGTCTTGCCGCTAGACGATCCCCCATCCGCTCGCTGCACGGGGCCGGTTCGTTCGCAGCAATCAGCGCTTGGAGTACTGGGTGGCCCGGCGGGCCTTTCTCAAACCCACCTTCTTGCGCTCGACCTTGCGCGCGTCCCTGGTCACGAAGCCGGGCGCCCTGAGCCTCGGCCGGAATTGCTCGTCGAATGCGAGCAATGCACGCGTGAGGCCATGTCTTATGGCCCCCGCCTGACCGGTGGTGCCGCCGCCCTTGACGGTAACGGTAAGGTCCATCCGGCCTTCCAGGCCAACGACCTTGAGCGGCTGATGCACGATCATGCGCGCGGTTTTGCGACTGAAAAACTCATCCAGCGGACGCTTGTTGACGGTCACCTGGCCGGTGCCCGGGCGCATGAACACGCGGGCGGTTGATGTCTTGCGCCTGCCGGTGCCGTAGAAAACTGTTTCGGTCACGCCTGAATCTCCAGTGGCTTGGGCTGCTGAGCGCCATGCTTGTGCTCGGGGCCCGGGTAAACCTTCAGCTTCTTCAGCATGGCGCGGCCCAGGTGGTTCTTCGGCAGCATCCCACGAACCGCGGAAACTATGACGCGCTCCGGAGTATCCTGCAAGACCTTCTTCAACGGCACGGACTTCAGGTTGCCGATGTAGCCGGAGTGGCGGTGATAAATTTTCTGGTTCAACTTGTCGCCGCTGACGCGAACCTTGGATGCGTTAACCACCACAATAAAATCGCCGGTATCGACGTGCGGCGTATACTCGGGCTTGTGCTTGCCTCGCAGGCGCACTGCCAGTTCGCTGGCCAAACGGCCCAGCGTGCGGCCGGCGGCGTCGACCAGGAACCAGTCCTGCTGGACCTGCCCGGGTTTTGCTGAAACGGTGCGCATATTTGTTGGTTCGATCAAGGAAGCGCCCGGTAGACGCGAAGCCGCGGAATTTTACACTATCGCCATCAATCCTGCCCGTTAAGGTTTCGGTTGCCGGAATCAATGTCAGGGCCACGCGCTCTAGCCGGGCGCCAGGGGGCTGTGCTTGCCCGCGAGGGCACTACGCCCTGTTATGCGGAGACCCATGAACCCATCCATGGGGCGGTTCTTGGCCGCGCTGATTCAACCCCCTATGGTGTGGGGATGCATGAACCTATCCATGAGGCGGTGCTTGGCCGCGCTGATTCAACCCCCTATGGTGTGGAGACGCATGAACCTATCCTTGGGGCTCGGCTCCGGCATCCCTGCCTCCGACGCTCCACACAATAGGGGGTTGAATCAGCGCTTTGGTGTTCGACAATCCTTATAGGAACCGGTTTGCAGGATGATTGTGGGGGATGGGGCTGATGGAAGGAGTTGGTAGTGATTGGAGCGTAGGATTTATTGGTTTCGTTATATTACGTTTAAAGGAATGAGGAGAGTGGCGAGTGAGCGATAGAGGACGGCGCAAGTTTCTGAAGTCGACTTTGGCGGTCGGCGCGGCGGCTGGATTGAGCGTGCGGGCCATGGAGTCCGGCGGCGAGGCGGAGAGTGCCAGGCCGGCTGGAAGCGGTTCGGTGATGAACCTGGTGGCGCCAGGTCTTGACACGGTGCGGGTCGGGCTGATCGGCGTGGGCGAGCGCGGCGTGGGGTTCGTGCGCCACTTCTGCAATATCGAAGGTGCGCGCATCACGGCGATATGCGATACCGAGCAATTGGTGCTGGACCGCGCCGCAAAGATCATGTCGGAGCTTGGCGAAGCCCAGCCCGGCCTGTACACCGGCGATGACTTTGCCTATCGCAAGCTCCTGGACCGCGGGGACGTCGATATCGTGGTGATCGCCACGCCCTGGCGGTGGCACGCGATCATGGCTGCAGAGGCCATGGAGAGCGGCAAGCACGCCTTTGTGGAGGTGCCCGCGGTAACCACCGTGGAAGAAGCGTGGTGGCTGGTCGACACCTCCGAGCACACGCAGATGAACTGCATGATGCTGGAGAACGTCTGCTACGGCAGGGACGAGCTGATGGTCCTGAACATGGTCCGGCAAGGCGTTTTCGGAGAATTGCTGCACGGCGAAGCCGCGTATCTCCATGAACTGCGCTGGCAGATGAAGGAAATCGAGCGAAAGACCGGATCCTGGCGCACGCTTTGGCATGCGAAACGTAACGGCAACCTATACCCGACCCACGGCCTGGGCCCGGTCGCGCAGTACATGGGGATTAACCGGGGCGATAGGTTCGAGTACATGAACTCCATGAGCTCGGCGGCGGTTGGCCGGGCAGCCTACGCGCGCCGGGAATTTGCCGCGGAACACGACCGCAACCGGCTCGACTACATTACCGGCGACATGAACACCAGCCTGATCAAGACGGCGAAGGGCCGCACGATCATGGTCCAGCATGACACCACCACGCCGCGGCCGTACTCGCGCCACAACCTGATTCAGGGAACCAACGGGGTTTTCGCCGGTTTTCCCAACCGCGTTGCGCTAGAGCATGGCGGCGGTGAGACGTACCACGAGTGGGACTACGACATGGCCCAATGGCAGGCCCGCTACGATCATCCGCTTTGGGTACAGATGGGCCGGCGGGCCGAGCAGCAGGGCGGCCACGGCGGCATGGACCACCTGATGTGCTGGCGGCTGGTGGATTGCCTGAGGAACGGCGAGCCGCTCGATCAGAACGTTTACGACGCAGCGGCCTGGTCGGTAATCGGCCCGCTCAGCGCCGATTCGATCGCCGATCGAGGCAACAGCAAGTCGATACCCGATTTCACCCGCGGCGCCTGGCGAAACACGGAACCACTGCCCATCGTGGGGCAGGAATCCGCATGATCGCAATGGGCCAAGAGCTTGCAAGGAACAACCTGGAAACGAGGGCATCTTGCCCTCGACTCCGGGAACGGGGGCATCTTGCCCTCGACTCCGGGAACGGGGGCATCTTGCCCTCGACTCCGGGAACGAGGGCATCTTGCCCTCGACTCCGGGAACGAGGGCATCTTGCCCTCGTCGAGGGCTGGAAGCCCTCGCTCCATTGTTCCCTGCGCGTCAGCGCAACGGCGCCCGCTGCGAAAACTCCTGGCCTTACTCCCCGATGCGCTTGGCCGGGAACACGCAGGTAAAGGTACTTCCGACACCAAGTTCGCTTTCTATCTCCAGTTTGCCGCCGTGCCGGGTAAGCACATGCTTGACGATAGCCAGGCCCAGGCCGGTGCCCACCACAGCCGGGCTGCCCTCTCCCCGGACCCGGTAAAAACGCTCGGTCAGACGCGGAAAGTGTTCCGGTTTGATTCCGATGCCCGTATCGGAGACGGCGAGTCGCCCGCCGGAACCGCCTGCACGCCAGCTCAACACGATTTCGCCGCCGGAGGGAGTGAACGCCGCCGCGTTCATTGCAAGGTTGGTCGCCACCGAATGAATCTCGGCCTCGTCACCCAGCAATGGCAGCTCACTCATCAGCTCGGCGCGAATCTTCAACTGGCCGTTGGCCCGCGCTGCGACGACCCGGGCGGCGTCGGACAGCAGCCCCCCCATGTCCAGCGGTGCGTAGCCAGGCGGCGTTCCGGAGGACTCCAGGCGCGACAGCTCCAGCAGGTCTCTCACCAGCCGCGTCATACGGTCGCATTGCACCGCCATGTCCTTGAGAGGCCCTCCCCATCGGTGAGCGAAGTCTTCGTCCTCTTGCATTGACTCCAGGTAACCGGTAAGCACGGTCAATGGCGTTTGCAATTCGTGTGAGGCGTTGGCCACAAAATCGGTGCGGGTCTTCTCGACCATAACCGCGGGGGTCACATCCCGCACCAGCAACAGAAACTGCTGTTCGGCGTACGGCACCCGTTGCGCCTCGAGCCAGCAATCCGCCTTTACCGGCGAGGGGAATCGAACCGAGGCCTTGCCGCCGCTCTTCAGCCAGCCAACGAATTGCGGGTCGTCAATCAGTTTTCGTGCGGGCCGCCCCTTGTCCAGGCGCCGCCGCACGCCGAGCAGGCGGCGGGCCGGCCGGTTGCTTACCATGACCTCACCCTGGTCGTTCAGAACCAGGGCCGCATCCGGAAACGATCGCGCGGTGCTGCGCAGGGCCTTCAATACCGTCGTCAGCCGCTGTTCGGCCTCCACCGTGCGGCTCTCCAGGTCACTGACCTGCTGCGGCAATTCGGTAAAGGAGAATGCCCCGCCGGTCCAGGCGTCGGGATCAAGCAGCTGCGACAGTTCGCCCGCGGCGCGCACCTGAACCGACAACTCCCACAACAGGGCCACGACCGCCCCGGCCAGGGCTCCCGCGAGCGGCTCCTTCGCCAGCAACCAGCCGGCGATGGCTCCGAGGACGGCGCACGCGCACGACCGCAGCAGGATGCGAACAGCAAGTTTGCGAACCAGCGGATCCATGCCCGATCCAGGCACTACCCGATGGCCGTCCGGGAAACGGCCCGTCGTTGCAAGACGCCAACCTCCATTGCAATCATGGCCTGCCGGCGGCTGACGCCTGCCGGCTCAGTGTCCCGGCTAGTGTAACGAGAAACGGTACCCCGCGCCCCGCACAGTCTGGATGTAACCGTCCACTTCATGATCTTCCAACGCCTTCCTGAGGCGTCTGATGTGCACGTCCACCGTGCGGTCTTCCACGAACACGGCCGGCCCCCATACCTTGTCGAGCAATTGTGAACGGCTGAATACGCGCTCCGGGCGTTCCATAAACAGGCGCAGCAGGCGGAATTCGGTGGGCCCCAGGGTTACCTTGCCCGCATCGGTAAGGACACGATGGCTCACCGGATTCAGCGTAAGCCGCCCTCGCGTGATCGGCTCCTCGGGGGAGTTTTGGGTTCGGCGCAGCACCGCATTGATACGCGCCAGGAGTTCGCGGCTGGAGAACGGCTTGGTAACGTAGTCGTCGGCGCCGCTGCTCAAGCCTGAGATCTTGTCCTGCTCCTGCGAACGGGCGGTAACCATGATGATTGCCACGTCGCGCGTTTCCGGCGTGCGCTTGATCCAGCGCGTCAATTCCAGCCCGCTGCCGTCGGGCAGCATCCAGTCAATGATGGCCAGGTCCGGAAGGCGTTCCCCGATCGCCTTTCGTGCCGCGTTGGCATCCTCGGCCTCGCGCACGTCAAAGTCCGCGCGACGAAGATTGAACGCCAGCATCCCTCGAATAGCGTTCTCGTCTTCTACTACAAGTATGTCGCGTCGCATTTTGCCTGGAAATTATGCCATCCCCTGGGAACCAGCGCCTCCCCCCTGGGAACCAGCGCCTCCTGCCCTCGAACAAAGGCGTCTACCCTGAGCGAGGGCATCCTGCCCTCGTCGAGGGCAGGATGCCCTCGCTCCCGGGCCGAATTACTCGTCGAGTTCCTCGACCAGTTCGACGGCAAAGCCGTTGGGCGCGGCCAAGGTTGCGCGTCGGGTGGCCATGCCAACAGGCCGTGCGTCAACGACCTCCGGCCCGCACAACATCTCCGCTCCAAATTGCTCCGCGCGCTCAAGCACGGCGTCCAGATCGGTGGTCATGAACGACCACATCACCATGCCGCGATTGGGCGGCCGCGAGGGCGCCACGGCCTCGACGCCGGTATCGAACCAGTCCAGAAACACCAGGTAGCGGCTTTCCGAACCCGGCGCGAACACCTGCAGAAAACGCATATTCGAGCCGGGCGGCACGTCAAGCAGGCCGCCGGCCGGCCCTTCGGATGGAAGTTCGATATCCCGCCGGACTTCGTAGCCCAGCACTTCCTTATAGAAATCCAGGCTGCGCTGTCCGTTGTTTATTACCTGGCTCGAGTACGCGGGACCGCCGGTCAGGGTTCCTTCGGCGATGGGGCAGATGGGGGCCAGGTCGGAAGGCCGTGCGATGCCCAGCACATAGACGCCGTCGGGGGCGCGCAAATGCGTCTCCAGCGCCTCGTATGGGGACCCGTCCGGCCGCTGGAGGGGAATCCGGGTTACACCCGCAACGGTCCCGAAGCCCATGCTCTCGCCTTTGGCGATCAGTTCGGCCATGTCGGCACAGGCAAAACCAACCGCCAGACCGCCTTCCAGCAAGGCGTTCATACCCGGGCGCACCTCCGGCCGGTCGCCGCCCACGCCAATCACCCGCAGGAACGGCATGTCCGGGCTGCCGGGCTGCTGATACAAGGCGTGCTCCCAATCACCGGCGTCCTCCAGCCCCCAAAGCCGCGTCAGCGGCGCCCGTGTATGTTCGGGCAGATGGTCCAGAGCCGGTTGCAAACCCATCAGGTCGCAATAGAGCCGGCGACAGCGTTCCATGTCGCTGGTAACTACGGTTGCGGCGGCCAGCGGGCCTACCAGGGCGTCGCCGCTTGTGTTGCCGGGCGCGAGCGGGTTGGTCGTGTTCATGGCGCAATGATAACGACGGCTTGTGGGTTATTCTTGAGCCATCCTTGCATTTGGATGAGAAATGACTGAGCAGCGGCGCCGCTTCCTCAAGCTGCTTGCCGCCGGCGCGGCGGGCGTGGCGACGGGCGGGTGCGCGCCTTCGGCACGCGAAGAAACGCAAGCTTCTTCGGGCGCGCGTGGGGGCGGCAAGCGATACCAATGGCGCCTGGTTACCGCCTGGCCGCCGGGACTGCCCGGCTTCGGCACAACCGCGGTAGCGCTGGCGGACACATTGCGTGAAGTCTCGGGCGGGCGGCTGACGGTGCAGGTCTATGCGGCGGGCGAGCTGGTCCCGCCGTTCGAGGTCTTTGATGCGGTGTCGCGCGGCAGCGTGGAGATGGGACATTCGGCGCCCGCCTACTGGAAGGGTCAGGCGCCCGCTGCGCAGTTGTTCACCGGGTACCCCTTCGGCATGCTGCCGGCGGAGTTCAATGCCTGGATGTCGTACGGGGGCGGCATGGAGTTGTGGCGGGAGTGCTATGCGCCGTTCGGTCTGGTTCCATTCCCCGGCGGCAACACGGGCGCCCAGATGGGCGGTTGGTTCCGCCGCGAAATCAATTCGATCGAGGATTTCGCCGGGCTGAAAATCCGGATGCCGGGCCTCGGCGGCGATGTGCTGCTCCGGCTGGGCGCGACCGTGGTCAACCTGGATGCCCGAGAGTTGTTCACCGGGCTGCAGTCGGGGCTCATCGACGCCACGGAGTGGGCCAGCCCGTACAACGACCTTGCCCTGGGGCTCTACCAGGCGGCGCCCTACTACTACTTCCCCGGCTGGCATGAGCCGGCGGGCTCGATCGAGGTGATCGTCAACCGCAAGGCGCTGGAGTCGCTGCCTGGAGATTTGCAAAGACTGATTCAGACGGCCTGCGCCGCGGTCAATCACCAGATGTTGTCGGAATTCATGGCCCGCAACGTGCAATCCCTGCGGGTTCTCGTTGAGGAACACGGGGTGCAGTTAAGGCGCTTCCCGGACGACGTGCTAAAGGGACTGCGGGCAGCAGCAAATGAAGTCCTCGACGAACTGGGCGCGGCAACTCCGCTTGCCGCGCGCATCCTGAAGTCCTACCGCGAGTTCCAGGAGGGCATTTCCGGCTGGCAGGCAATCTCCGAAGGTTCGTACTTGAGCGCGCGCGACTCGTGAACAAAGCCGGCGCCCGGGGCTCCATTGCGCCGGGGGATCTTTCCATCGCCTATCTACCTGACCGGGGAGCGGTGTGGATCGCGGTCCTGACGGCGCTGGTCCCCACGTTTACCGTCAATCTCTGCTACGTCATCTCGAGCTCGCAGGGACACATTCCGGCCTGCGTGCCGTATTTCGAGGGCTGCACGTCGATCAGTTCCGCCGGCCGCCATGGGATCAGCTACTACCTGTTCAAGCTGGGCATGGTGAGCTCGGCGGTCCTGCTGGTGATGTTCTGGCGGGGCATGTCGACTCACATTCTCTCCGGCGCCGGCCGCGGCGCGCCGGTTGTGGCCACAATGGGGATGGGCGGCGCGGCGTTTCTGGTCCTTTACGCCGGCTTTCTGGGCACCGAGGGGCACATCTACTTCCTCCTGCGCCGCTTCGGCTCAATCCTGTACTTCGGCCTGACGATGCTCGCGCAACTGATGGCGCTACGCCGGCTCGAGACCTTTGCGCCGCGATGGCTTACTCGCACTATGAAATGGGGCTGCTTTTCGATGCTGTTTTTCGGCATCGCCAGCATCCCGGTGATGAATTACATGGACAACAAGGGCACTTTCCAGGACATCATCGAATGGGATTTCTCGCTGATCATGCAGATGTACTTCCTGCTCACCGCAATCTGGCTTGCACGCCTCCGCAAATCTGCTTCACCTTAACCTGGGAACGAGGGCATCCTGCCCTCGACGAGGGCGGGGACGCCCTCGTTCCCAGCACGCAAGATCATTAGGTTGAGGTAGGATCGAACCAGTACTTGAAATTAGCTGTCCTAAGGCACCCAACATTGGGGGCGCCATAACCTGCATTCCTGTGGTAACAATTTGCTGCCGTGCATTACGCGGTGACGAAGCAAGAGAAGATGGCAACAACGACGAGGAACATCAGGACTCGCGCAGATCCATGATAAGAAAACTCGCAATTGGGATTGCCGCAGTCCTGTTTGTCGCGCTGGTTGCGCCCGGCCACGCGACCGGGCACGACTCCTTGGGTAAGCAGGCCGGAGCGCTGCTTGACCGCGTAATTGAACACTACCAAGACGGCGAGTTGGAGCGGGCCTGGGAAGCCTACCGAGCCTTTTTCGACCATCCGGAGAACAACGACGTAGACGTTGACGCGTTCGGCCGTTGCTTTTACCGGCAAGATTGTCCAGCGCTGGGCCCCCTTGCCTTCATCCTCGGCAAGTCCGAGTCCGAGGCAGGTGATTTTCGCAGCTTTTGTCCCGACTGGGAGGGCCGTGCTCCGTTGGACCGAAGTCCAGACGAGTTCAGCGAGTCTGAACGGCTAATGTGGGGGTTCCGCAACGGCGCAATGGGCGGCTCCTGTGCCGAGTGGGTGGCGGAAAACGCGGCGTGGTTCGAACCTCGGCCGTCCGGCCACCGGCATGCGCCTCAAGCCCTTTCGCTCGTATCCGTTTTCCCTGACGATCCCCGCCCCTTTGCCGAGGTAGAGATTCTCGCAACACGCGCCAAAGCTTTGTTCGATACGGGCGCGACCATGTCACGCGTGAACAGTCGGCTGGCGGAACAGGATTGGGAGAAGGTGGAACTCATTCAGAAAGTTCAGGTGAATGACATAAGGAAACGCAGGCCCACAGTTCTCGCGCGGGTGAACCGGATTCAGATCGGAGAGGCGGAGTTTTCCCGCCCTGTCGTTACAATCGCCACCGTCTCCTGGGCGGATAGCGGCGAGGCGACGCCCGCCGAGTTCGGCAATCTCATCGGCATGAATCTGCTCCTGCAGTACGACAAGGTGTGTTTTGATTGGGAGGGGAGCAAGCTCTACCTGGGTGAATTGGGGCCCTGTGAGGGCGGTATGACGCCTCACAGTCATTGGTTAGATGGAGCGCTGGGCATCGCCGTGCACGCCAAGATCCCATCGATTGACTTTGTTCGGGCTGAAATTGATACCGGTTCACCCGTAACCTATTGCTCTGAATGGATCATGGGGCAAAACGCCAATCGCGAGGCGTTTTCGTTCGGCAGCAACGCGGCGTTGACCGGGGAATGCACCTACGATTCGGAGATTTGGTTCAATAACCAGGAAAAAGGGGCAGAGTCGCCCAGTAGACACATCCTTATTGGCATGGACACCTTGAGTCAACTCGCGGCTTTCGGATGGCAATTGAACCCGCTGAAGGTTTACTTCTCGCCCAGATCTGCTGATTCACTTCAATACGAATCTGGAAACTCGGAACAAGAAACTTCCGACCGCCAAGACGATTCGCCGAATCAGCAGTGATCCATGCGGAGCGTCGCATCTTGCGGCGTGAGGCATCGGCTGCATTCCTCGTAACCAAGGAATAGCGCCTCTTCGCGCTCATTCCCCACCAGTGACGGAGGTTCCGAATAACGGGTTGCTGTATCGGCAGGCCAAGCAAATCGACCGCCCCGTTCGCCGGCTCCCTTAACCTGGGAACGAGGGCATCCTGCCCTCGACGAGGGCTGGAAGCCCTCGTTCCCAGTTAGGCTTTGAGGTCTTCGGGGCGCAGCGGGAGTTTGCGGATGCGGCGGCCGGTAACGGCGAACAGCGCGTTGCAGAAGGCCGGCGCCACCAACGGCGTGCCCAGTTCTCCGATGCCCGTGGGCGGGGCATCCGAAGGAACCAACACCACCTCCATCGGCGGTATGCCGGCCATGATGAGCATGCGGTAGCGGTCGAAATTGCCCTCCGCCACCGAGCCGTTCTCGAGATTGATTTCGCCGTGCAGCAAGGCGGTAAGGCCATACACAATGGCGCCTTCGATCTGCGCTTCAATATTGTCGGGATCCACCGCCAGGCCGCAATCCACGGCGGCGCGAATCCGCCCTGCCCGCCATTGGCCGTTTTCACGGACCAACTGCACCTGCATGCCGATATAGCTGGCAAACAACTTCGCGACCGCGATACCACTTTGGCCGGTCCAACCCTCGGCGGCCACCTCAAGAACCTTCAGCGCACGCGAATCGCCGGCCGCCAGTTCCGCCCGCAACTCCACCGGACCGCGGCCGCCGGCATGCGCTACTTCGTCGAGGAAACTCTCTGCGAAAAACGAGTTCATGCTAGCGGCCACGCTGCGCCAGAATCCGCCGCGCATCGGCATCTGCCGCATGACATAGCTGATCCTGCGATTGGGAATCGAGTACAGGTCGTTGAACAGGGCGCCGGCGGATGATGGATCGGCCGATTCCTCCACCATCCAGGGCCAACGCTCGTAGAGCAGCGAGTGCCCGGCCACCTTGCCGTCCCAGGCGATCGGCGACCCGTCCGGGCCCAGGGCCGCACGCAAGCGCGCAACATACGGCGGGCGATAACAATCGTTGCGCATGTCCTCTTCGCGGCTCCAGACCAACCGCACCGGGCGGTCGGGCAAGCCCTGTTTGCGCAAGGCCCTGGCGATGGACACCGCCTGAACCGCCACCTCCGACTCAATACGGCGGCCGAACGCGCCGCCCATATGGCAAGGGTGCACCGCCACATGTTCAGGCGCCATGTCGAAGATATTGCAGACGTCGTTCTGCAAACGCTGCACGTTCTGCGAAGGCATCCAGATCTCACAGCCGTCACCTACAAGGAGCGCGGTGGCGCCCATGGGCTCCATGGTGGCGTGCGCCAGTATCGGCACTTCGTAGGTCTGGTCGAGACTGATTTCGGCCGCGGCAAGCGCGCCTTCGGGATCGCCGCCCTCGATGAACAAGCGGCCGTCTTCGTTCATGGCCTGGCGAAGATCCTCAAACACCGATTCGGTGCTGCTCGTATCGCCGCCTTCCCAGCTAATCTCGGCGCGCTCCAGCGCTTGCGCCGCGGTCCAAGAGTCTTCGGCGACGGCAGCGACGGCCTGATCGCCCAGGACGATGACCCGCACCCAGGCGCCGTCCGCCTGCGCCGACGTCAGGCTCTTGAGCCGCGCCCCGGGACGCGGCGGGTTCCGCACGGCAGCATGTAGCGCCGGTTCGCCGCCGGCGCTGTCGGCCATGAACGGAAACGTACCGCTGACCTTTGCCGCAACGTCCTTGCGGCGCGCATGCTTGCCGATCAGCCGAAATTGCTCCGGGGATTTCAGCGGCGGATCTTCCGGCGCCGGCACTTTCGCCGCGGCAGCGGCCAATTCTCCGTAGCCCAGCGAGCGTTCACCGTGCCACACGCGGGACTGCTCTGCGCGGCACTCGGATGCAGCAACTCCCCACTGCGCGGCAGCGGCGGCAACCAGCATTTCGCGCGCCGCGGCCCCTGCCTTGCGGAGACCGCTGTGATAACCCATCACCGATACGCTGTTTCCGGAGCCTTGAGCGTGGTCGAAGCGTCCCGGGTTTCCGTATACGGGCGGATCGAGCGGAGCGTAACGCACCTGCACCTGCTCCCAGTCAGCCTCCATCTCATCGGCGAGGATCAGCGGAAGGCTGTGGATGATTCCCTGCCCCATGTCCGCAACCGGGCACAGAATGGTCACCACGCCCTGTTCATCCAGGGTCACCCATGCGTTCAGCGGCCGGGTTTCTTCGGCGGCCATGCCCAAGCGCAAGCCGAACGCCGGCGTGGCAAGCAGTGCGCCGGCCGCGGACAGCAATTCGCGCCGGGTCAGGGCCAGGCACGGTCGATTTCCGATTGTGCCGGAGGTGGTCTTGGCGGTGTTCTTCATAATCTGCTTCGTTATCCCGGCGAGAATAATAAACCGAGCAGCGCGTGATAAACTGCCCGGCCGTGACTAGTTTCACTCTGAACGGCCATCCTGTAGCGCTCGACCTGCCCGGCGAAATGCCGCTTTTGTGGGCGTTGCGCGATCACCTTCGCCTGACCGGCACCAAGTACGGTTGCGGCATCGCCCTGTGCGGCGCATGCACGGTGCACATGGACGGCGTTGCGGTGCGATCCTGCCGAATCAACACCGCGGCCGCCGAGGGGCGCAATATCACCACTATTGAGGGGCTGGCCGACAACGGCAAACCCCATCCCGTGCAGCAGGCCTGGATCGACGAACAGGTTCCTCAATGCGGCTATTGCCAGCCCGGCATGGTGATGGCGGCCGCCGCCCTGCTGGCGCGGAGCCCGGCGCCCAGCGATGAGGAGATCAACAGCTCGATCACCAATATCTGCCGTTGCGGCACCTATCCGCGTATCCGCCGCGCAATTCACTCCGCCGCCAAGGCGATGGCGGCAGCCTCAAACGAGGATTGAGTCACATGATTCGAAGGGCGCCGGCACTGCTTGCCGCGGCGCTTTTGCTGGCCGCTTGCGGCGGCGAAGAGAAGGCCACTCACCCGGCGGGCTCGAGCGAGGACCCGGCGCCGGCGGCCGAAGAGGTCGACTTCGCCACCCTGATGGCCACGGCGAACCCGGATCGCGGCCGGCGCCTGTACATTCAGTGCCGCGCCTGCCACACTCTCATCGCGGAAGGAAATCAGGCGTTGGGACCCAATCTGCGTGGGTTCATGGACCGCCCGGCGGGAACGGCGCCCGGCTACGAGTATTCCGAAGCACTGCTGGCCACCGAACTTACCTGGACGCCGGAGACCCTGGATCGCTGGATGCAAAGTCCCTCGGAGGTGATCCCCGGTAACAAGATGATCTTTGCAGGCATACGCAAGGCGCGCGACCGTGCCGACCTGGTCGCCTGGCTGCAGCAATCCACCAGCGAGGATTAGGCTATGCCCCAGTTTTCGCCACTCGCGATAGTTTTCTTTCTCCTCAACCTGGCATTGGGCCTCACGGTCATCGGGTTCTGGTTCTCCAACCGTGAAGACCTGCGCGAGCACACAAGTTTCGGTGTGCGTGTTTCCGCTGTTTTTTGCGCCATTTCCGCCGTGGCGCTGGCGGCATCGTACTTTGAGTTCGGCGAAACCGCCGGCATTGCTCTTCCGATAGCCGCCCTGGTTGTCAATTTCTTCAAGATTATCCTGGTCGTCTCGGTGGGAGCCTATTGCGCCTCGCTGGCGGGCTACAGTGCCTTTCCGCTGCTGCGGCCGCGGCTCGGCCGGGCCGGTGCTGATGCGATGGAACCCGCGACAGTCCTTGAGGCCCCCGCTATCGACCTCCGCAGCCGGGCCGTCTGGGTGCTTATCCTGGTTGCCGCTTGGCTCGCCTACTCGAAACTGCTGTTCCTCATCTTCTCGCCGGAAATTTCAGAGACGATGAAGCAGGCCATGAACCAACTGAACGTCAGCCAGACAAGCAGTTTGACTCCCGCCACCGCTATTGCAGTGTCGGTGATAGCGATTTCCGAGGAACTGGCGTTCCGCCTCGGGATTCAGAACCTGCTGTGGCGCCTGTTCCGGTTAAAGGACAACCAGTACTGGATTTGCATCCTGCTGACGGCAGTCTTTTGGACCATCGGCCATACCGGAGTGCTGGAGCCCGATTGGGTAAAACTCGCCCAGGTCTTCCCCGCCGGACTGGCGCTGGGATGGATGTTCAAGAAGCACGGGATCGAGAGCTGCATTGCCGCACACCTGCTGTTCAACCTGACCATGTCCCTGCTGGGGCTCTAGTGGCGTGACACGACACTAGTTTCGAGTCACAGAATGCTGCGCCCAAGCGCACTTTGAATCAGCGTGACTGCGCGTTCGGCCGAGATGTTCGCGTGATCCAGGAACGGGTTCAGTTCGACGACTTCCATCGACGTCATCCGCCCGTCAGCCGCACACTCCTCCAGTAGCAGATGTGCCTCCCGGAAGCTGACGCCACCGGGCACCAGCGTTCCGCAGCCGGGAATGACTTCCGGATCACAGCCGTCCAGGTCAAAGCTGACGTGAAATCCTGCAGTTCCGGCATTCACGATTTCGAGCGCCCTGCTTGCCACCTCGCTCATTCCGAGTTGGTCGATTTCGCGCATGGTGAACGCCGTGACCCCCGATTTGCGGATGAACTCACGCTCAACATCATCAATATCGCGTATCCCGATCAAAACGACGTTGTTTGCATCGATAGCGGGATTGACACCCAGAATCCCGGACAGTTCCGTATCCCCGTAGCCCAGCAGGTGCGCAAGCACCATGCCATGGATGTTTCCGGTCGGCGAGGTCTCGGGAAGATTCATGTCGCCGTGAGCGTCAAACCAGATGACGCCGAGCTTCCGGTTTGTACTTTTCAGATGCGCCGAAACTCCGGACACCGTGCCCATGGCAATCGAGTGGTCGCCACCAATCACCAGTGGCCACTCACCTGCCTTGAGCGCGTCGCGGGTATGGTCGGCAAGCTGCCTGCATACGGCAAGAATCTCGTCCTTGAAACGTGCCCTGAAATCGCCCGGCTGCAGCGTTTCCATCGACGGAACAGCAAGGTCCGTTTCGTTCGCGATCGAATACCCCAAAGAACAGATCGCTTTTCTTAAGCCCGCCACCCGAAACGCCGAAGGGCCCGCGTCGGTTCCCCTGCGCGAAGCGCCCAGGTCGAGCGGCACATTGATGATGTGAATGGGTCTGTTGGTCTGAATCAACTCTGGTCGGCCCTGCCTTCCTTCTCGCGTTTGGCGTCGATGTAATCCTTGAACTCGGTCCAGGATGTCTCCTTGCCTTTCTCATAACGGATCGGCGGCGGCACAGTGTACTGCGGATAGTTGGCATTGATCTCGTCCATCATCACGGCCGGCATTTCATCGAAACCGCTCAGCCGGATACCGGCGGTATGGAAAACCACCACGCCCACGCGATCGCCCATTTTCATCCACGGCAGCCATTTGGACACCCTTCCCCAGGAAATGACCCTATCCTCTGCCGCTGGTATATCGGCATCCAGGATTTCATCGGCGGGTGACGCCGAAGTGCCGAATTCCATCGCCTGATAGGTCCCGCCTACGTATTGTTGGTAATCCCCGCCCAGGGGATTGTGGTAGAACAGCCGCGCAGCACCCCCGCCGTGCATCATCAAGCCGTCCTTGAAGAAATAGAAAAACGATCCGGCGGGGTTGCCCTCCTCGTCCCGGGCCCAGGTCTCGCGGTAGTTTCCGGGCGGGTCGTTGGCCACATGCACCACTTCCACTTCCTCGCCGGTCCACGGATTGGCCCACGTCCTCAAGACTTCGTTGGTTTCCGGATCCAGGTAGAACATGAGTTCCCGCGAGCGGGCGGCAAAGCCCAGGCCGCGAACCGGATCCGTGAACGTCTCGCAGTGGCGGATATTCATCCCCTGCACGTTGAACAGGTGGCGGTCCTTCTCGCCCGGCACGCGTGAGTACATTCGCCCTTCCCACCAGTACAGCGCAGTCTCACCGTCATTCATCGAACACCGGGTCTTCATCAGAACGCGTATGGCGTCGTCTGGGTCGTTAACGTCCAGCTGTGCGCCCCAGGCCGAACCGGCTGCCAATAACAAGGCTACTGCCAAGCCCGCAGACAGTCTGAGTGTTGGTCTTGCGTTGATCATTGCGCTGCCCCTTCCGGCTCGATCACCGACTTGAAATACGCCCAGCTGGTCACATTGGGCCTGGCATCGTCCAGCGGGGGCGGCTCCGCGTATTCCGGATAGCTGCTTTGCAATTCACTCCGCAAGGGCTCGGAAAGGGCATCAATCCCTGATACCCGTTTCCCTACGGTGGTGAAAATCATCATCCCGGGACGATCGCCCATCCTCATCCACGGCAACCACTTGGAGGTGCGGGCCCAGGAAAGGGTATAGCGCTTGAGCGTCTTGAGTTCGGGATCCAGCAACTCGTCCTCGTAGGCGTAGGCGTTAAGCATTTCCATGGCGTGATAGGCGCCTCCCACATAGTCCTGGTATTCCCCGGCCAGCGGGTTCTTGTAGTACAGCGGAACGTATCCCGTGGTCCATACCCTGCCTTTCAGGAATTGCCCATTGAATTGGTAACCCGTGCCATCCGCGCGGTAGGCGAAAGAGGGGCCGCGCATATTCACCGGATCGTTGGCCACATGCACGACCTCGACCTCCTCGCCGGTCCAGGGATTGGTCCAGCTGCGAAGGACTTCGTTGCTCTCCCGGTCCAGGTAAATTAACAATTCGCGGGATACGGAGCGGTAACCATGACCCCGCCCAGCATCCTCGAAATTCTTGCATTGCCGAATGTTCATGCCCTGCACGTTGAACAAGTGGCGGTCCATTTCGCCAGGCCTGCGGCTCATGGCGCCGCCCTGCCACCAGTAGAGCACCGTCTCGCCCTCGTTGAGCGAACAGTTCATTTTCTGCGCCATGAGAATGGCGTGTTCCGGGTTGGCCGGATCCAGTTTCTCGGCTGCCGGCGCGGTTGCCGCAGCAAACATCAGCAGAGTGCCCGCTCCGGCAGCGAGCGCGGAACGATAGATAGGCATGACCTCTTTCATCCTCCGTCGGTTAGGGACTGCAGTTCGCATGGAACAAGTTGGAGCGAGGGCTGGAAGCCCTCCCTCCCGGCGTTCTTCCCTGGGAGAGAGGGCATCCTGCCCTCCGAGGGCTGGAAGCCCTCGTTCCCAGGTTGTTCCATGCAAGCATATTCTAGCTATTCGGCCAGGAGTCCGACGCGCCGGATTCCGAAAGCCTCCGAAGTAACCCCGCGGCCTTCTCAAGCGCCGTCCCATCCGGATGGGCCACTTGCGGAGTGGAAGGATACCTCGGAAGAGTTGCATCCAGTCCCGCCTTCGACCCCGTCTTGCGGCCCGGCTCGAGCGACGGATCGAGAATCGAGGTGGACAAGTTATCCACACGAATCAGGTCCCGATCCCACTGAAAGCGGGTCGCCAGCGCCCAGTTCAGCTGTTGCGGATCGAACAGGTCGATGTCCGCGTCCAGGGCCACCGCCGTTTTGACCCGCCGCCATGTCAGGACCGCCGCCAGGGCGTCGTGGACTTCCCCCGGCAGCGCGCCCGCGAACTGCAGCAGCGCCAGAAACCGGCGGCCCTGTGCCGGCGCGTGCACGTTCACGAGGCGAGGCGATACCGCTCGCGCCAGCGAAAACAGCTTGCCTTCCATGGCAATGTTGTCCGGCGTCAGGTTGTCCGCCAGGCCGGAACCGCAATCGTGCAGCACGGCATCGCGCCGGTGCGACAGCGACAGGACTTCACAAACCGGCGCGTCTACCGCCGGCCCCAGAAAGCCGGTGTATTCGGCAAACGGCCCGTCCGGTTCGATAACGCCCGGATGGACAAGCCCTTCAATCACGAATTCGGCATCGGCCGGCACCAGCAGCTTGGCGCCGAAGTTGAGCGAAGGCGTGAGCCGCAGCGCCTCGCCGATGAGTCCGCCCGCAGCCGGCCAATGACTTTCCGGATAGCCCAGCTTGACCTGGGCGGCGACGCTTACCGCCGGGTGGTGGCCCACCCAGAATGCGATCGGGCAGGCTTCACCGCGCTGGTGCCAGGCGCGCATATTGCTGGCATTGTGGGAATTGGGATAGGGAAACCAGGACATGCGCCGCGCATCCTTGATCCAGCAACGCTGGATGGCGCAGTTGTCGATGCCGGACTCGGGGTCGAAGGTGGTCGCGTGCGCCGCGGTCAGGTATGGCCCCGGATTCCCCTGGTGCTGGAGCGTGGCCGGCAGCAGGCGCAAGTCCACTTCATCGCCGTTCAGAACCGTATCCCGCACCGGCGCCTGTTCGGCAGGCAGGGTCACGGGATCGATCCGCCTTTCCTGGCGCTGCGCCCACCAGCCTGCCGCTTGCCGGTGATCGTCAAGACCCAGCGCCGCGCAAACCATTGCGCGACTGGCGGTCAGATTGCTGACCAGGCCGAAGGACGAGATGCTCCCGTCGGCGAGCCGCGGGCGGGGCACCCAGATCGGCGGATAGCGGCCCGCGGCATCGAGGGCGTGCTGCAGGGCCGTTACCTCGTATTCCACCGCCATCGGCTCATCGACGCACAGGACTTCATCGCCCAACGCCTCTAGCCAGGCGCGCAGCCCGTCCCGCACACCCACCGTCCCGCCGGCCGAACTCATGGAACGGCGTCCACCCCGGTCAACCCGTAGACCGCAAAGGTCGCAAGCCAATGCTCACCCTCGTAGTGCCCGCTGAAGACGTAATCCAGACCGGCCGCCAGGTGGTCGCCGGCCGACTCAAGGAGAACTTGCGCGCGCAGGTCGTCCGCAGGCAAGGCCCAGGCTACCGATCGCATGGTCCAGGCACGGTGCAGATTCAATCCCGCCAGGTGGACGATCTTGCCGTCGGTCACGTCGCTCACCGTGGCCGGTTCAAGCAATCTTCCCAAGTCGCCCTGGCGCAAGCCGGGGAAGAACCCGTCCAGCCAGCCGGAAAACTCCGCAGGCGGCAACACGCGGCGCATCAGGTCCGCTTCAGCCAGCGCCGCGGAAAAGAAATCCTCGCCGCTGGGTTCGTAGTTGACCGGATACTGACGGTCGGCGGCAAAGTAAGCCAGGCTCCTGTCAATAAGGAGTTCTTCCAGTTGGCCGTGCCCTGCGGCTCGCGCGTAGTCCAGCGCCTGACCCAGGGCAAACGCCGTATTGGGGTGCACACCGGTGCGCACCGGCCAATCCAGGCGTGGCAGGTAATCGAGCGTGAGCGTCACGATACGCTGCTCCAATGGCGCCAGGCGCTCTGCCCAAGCTTGCGCATCGGGGTCGTCGAAGGTGCGCAATTCCACCGCCAGGCGCAACAGCCAGGCCCAGCCGTACATGCGTTCAAACGAACGGTTGTGCTGCGCGTCGAAATACTCCGCCTCGGTCAGAAGAGCCTCGGCGCTGAACTGCGCAGCCAACGCGGCGCGGGTGCGTTGCGCCTCGGGATGGTCGGGGTGCAGCTTGAGCAGCCGCACCAGCAGCCAGTGGCCGTGCACCGCCGAGTGCCAGTCGAAGCAGCCGTAGAACACCGGATGCAGCTGCCGTGGTGTAAGCGCCGACTCATCTCCCACCATGACCTGCATGGGCTTGTTCGGGTATTCCGTAACGATGCAGTCCAGCGCCAGCTTGGAAAAGACCGCGGCCTGCGCATCGGTAAGCGGCTGATCAAACTTCGGCATAGCCTCCTCACCCATGATCGGCGTGTCGTCTTCCGACTCGTCCGCCGACACTGTCCCGGAAATCGCCATCGCCAGCCCGGCCACGACTGCTGCCCATCCCGCCGGCCTCTGGACCGGCGTTGCAGCCCTCAGGGCTTGCCGGTCCGCGCAGCGCGGTTGTTGTTGAGGACCCACACCCTCTAGTGTCGTGACACGCAAGTAGTTGCCGTGCCTGCAATTCTGTTTCATCGAGAAGCCGGTATACGCCCCCGCGGCATGGTACCACCCAAAGAGTTCCCGCTCCCGGCGCCGCATGCCCATCATTTCCCCAAGTCTTCTAGTCCCTCAAAATGCCGAACAGCACCCCCGCCACCGAAAGCACGGCGGAGATGACCGGCCCCAGCCGGTAGAGGTATATCGCCTGGCGCGCGGCGGCGATGACCTCTCCGGCCTGCTTGACCAATGCTCTCATGTTCTGTCGGGAGCGCCCGAGATCGCGTATCGGAACCAGTGCTTCCAGCAAACCCGCTGCTTGCGCGAGCCCGAGCAGCGCCGCGGTCTGGCTGTCGGCGCCGGAACCGTACAACAGTGGACGCCGCAAGAATCGCAGCAGTTTTTCCTCAACGCCGGAATCCTCAAACACATACTTTTCCCTGATCCAGAACCCGAGGGCGTACTCCCTGTGAAGGCGAATAAAGTCTTGCTCAAGGAGCTGGCTTATGACGGACCCGTAGGGACTTATCTTGATCAGCTTCGTTATCCAGCGATTAAGCCTGGGCGTGCGGTTGGGTTTGACCCGCTCGAAAATCCTCTCTATCGCCCGGTCCGGAATCGGACTTCCCAGGGGCTCCTGGGAAACCAGGGCAAATCGCTTGCCGGTGATGCGTATGCGGCCGGTGAAGTGCAGTTCCGCAAGAAGTGCCGCGCCAACCGAGGAATCCAGTCCCAGGCGCGTAAACAGGCCATAGCGCTCGCTCAAGGTAAGCAGCACGAGCTTCTCGTGCAAACGCAAGGCGGCGATGGATCCGGCGGGGTCCAACGCCATCAGGACGAACACTGTCGGGCAACTATGGCGGCTATGCCGCTCCCAATGATCGCGCTGATCGCAGAAGTCATGGAAGTTCGAAATCTCTGTTCGCCCACGGCAGTCCTGACCCACCTGGCCGATGGTCCTGCCCGCCTGCGCAAGTCGTTGATCCCTGCCTTGTCAAGGTGGAGTTCCTTGCCGTGCGCTACCTGCTTCAGGCAGCCTGCGGCGTCGGCCAGGCCGGCGAGCACAACCATCTCCTGGTCAGCGTCTTTGCCCCCGACTACGGCCCGGCGCACCCGTTGCACCAGCTCTTCGCGCAGTTCCGGCATAAGAATCTCAAATTCAGGATCAATCAGACGCAGGACGCCCTTGCCAACCAACTTGCCGACAATCACGAGTCTCAGGTTCTTGCCAACAACCCGCTTCAGCCACACGGAGACACGAGGATGCTTGAATGGACTGCTCTTTGCGCCCAACTCCGCCAGCAGCGGGTCCAAAATGATGTCTCCTATGGTCAGGCTACTGCGCGCGCTGATGCGACCTTCCACAATCGTGACGCTGCCTCGTTGCAACAGTCGCTGCAGAACTGCCCCGGCCAAGCCCAAATCCAGCCACTTTGCGCGGATCCTTGCGGCCTTCGGCCCAAGGGAATCGTACAGCGCAAGCAGCACCAATTGTTCATCCAGGCTGAGTCTTACCTTGCGCTTCATCCATCGAACTCCTATTAGCGGCGCAGAATAGCAGCATCGGAGTTCAATGCTCTCGCGAAAACTCCGGTCTCGGCTATCCTCTGCTGCTGCGATGAGCCAACAGCATCTGCCCGACTACTTCTCGATCGCCAATCCGGCGGCCTTGAGGCGCGAGTACCCGGTGGGCGATGCTTTCATGGAACGGTTCCGGGGTATGAGCCGCGACGAACTGCGGGCGATTCAGGAAGGGCGCTTCCGGCGCTGCCTGGAGCGCGCATGGGGGACCCCGTTCTATCGGCGGCTGTGGAGCGAGGCGGGGCTGGAACCTGGCGACGTGCAGAGCCTGGAAGACCTCGCCAAGCTGCCTATCTTCTCCAAGTCCGACCTGATGAAAAGCGTCGAGCGCAGCCCGCCGTTCGGCGATTACTACCTGCATCGCGACGACAATCCCGATTCCGGGCCGGCCGGCCTGGTGATGCAGACCACCAGCGGCACCACCGGCGCGCCTCAGCCGATCTTCTTCGGTCCGCGCAGCCGTGAACTGCAAGCGCTGATGGTGGCGCGCGCCTGGATGATGCAGGGCTTGCGCGACGGCGACGTTATCCATTCCAGCTACGCGCACGGGATGGTGAACGCGGGACACTTCGTGCGCGAGGCCGCCCTGCACTACACCCGGGCGGTGCTGCTGTCGGCAGGCGCCGGCAATGAGACGCCGTCGGTCAGCCAGGTAGCCAACATGGCGCGCTTCGGCGCCAACGTGCTGGTGGGCTTTGCCGACTACCTGCGCAAGCTGGCGGATACGGCCCGCGGCCGCGGTCTTGAACCGGGACGGGACATCCGAGTGCGGATGATCTCCACGCACTTGGGGCTGATGCCGCGGGAGGAAATGGCCGAAGCCTGGGCGGCCGACGAGGTTTACGACTGGTACGGCGTCGGCGATACCGGGCTGATCGCAACCGAAGGGCCCGACCTGGAAGGGATGCACATCATGGAGGACGCCCATTTCGTTGAGATCCTGGATCCCGCCGGCCAAAGCCCCGCGGCCATCGGCGAAACCGGCGAGCTGGTGTGCACCTGCCTCTACAAAGACGACGCCTACCCGATCATCCGCTTCAACACCCGTGATCTGAGCGCCCGCTTGCCCGGAGGCAACGCGCTGGGCCTGCCGTTCGACCGGATCGCCGGCTTCCTGGGGCGCGGCGACAACATGGTGAAGTACAAGGGCATCAACTTCTACCCCGAGGCGGCCGGCGCCGTATTCCGCGAATTGGACGAATACGCCGGCGATTACCTTTGCGTTCGCCAGGGCGAGGACTTCTTCATCGAGGTCGAAGCACACGATCCCCGACTGCCGGGCCTTGCCGACCGCATTGCCGCCCTCATTCGCGAACGCCTGGGCGTGCGCGTACCGGTTCGACTGTGTACGCCGGGCAGCCTGAGCGAGCATACCGGCTCGGAGTCTCGCCAGAAACCACGCCGCCTCCTCACACGCGCGTCTTCACGCATCAAAGACAGACCCGCGTAATCGGAGTTTTCTCGAAAGCAACTGGTTTTCGTGGACAATACGCGCCTCAAGTACTCGCACACAACACCGTAAGGGGAGACTCGCCATGCGCACGCACCTTCGAATATTCGCCGCCGTCTGCTGTGCGGCCAGCGCCGCATTTTCGGCGCAAGCCGTGGCCAAGGAAGGCATGTTCACGCCGGACCAGTTGCCGGGTATCGCCGAGGACCTTCGCGCAACGGGGCTCAAGCTGGATCCAGCTACGCTTGCGGACCTGACGGCGTTTCCCATGGGGGCGGTGATTTCCCTGGGCGGTTGCACGGCCTCGTTCGTGTCCCCGAAGGGCTTGGTGGTGACCAATCACCATTGCGCCCGCGGCTCGGTGCAGTACAACTCCAGCAAGGAGAACAATTACCTTGAGGACGGTTTCCTCGCCGCATCCATGGCCGAGGAGCTTCCGGCTGCGCCCGGCTCACGGGTCTATGTGACGGTGCAGGTGGATAACGTCACCGGGCAGGTGACCGGCGGCCTGGATCCGGCATTGGCGCCGCGCAAGCGTTTTGCTCAAATCGAGCAACGGCAGAAGGCCCTGATCAGGGAATGTGAATCCGAACCCGGCTATCGCTGCCAGGCGGCCTCGTTCTTCGGCGGCCTGCAGTACAAGCTGATCAAGCGCCTGGAGATCCGCGACGTGCGCATTGCCTACTCGCCGGCCGACGCCATCGGCAAGTACGGCGGCGACATCGACAACTGGCGCTGGCCGCGCCATACCGGCGACTTTGCCTTCTATCGCGCGTACGTGGGGCCCGACGGACAGCCGGCCGACTTTTCCGAAGCAAACGTGCCCTATTCGCCACCGCACTACCTTGAGGTTTCCGCCGCGGGGCTGGACGATGGCGATTTCGTGATGGCCATGGGCTATCCGGGACGTACCTCGCGCTACGCACGGCTGGTCTCGGTGGCGCAAACTTTTGATTGGCAATATCCACTGAGGGTTGAAGTGCTGTCGGACTGGATCGCGGTAATCGATGCTGCGGCGCCCGAAGGCAGCGCCGCGAGGATTCGCTACGAGTCGCGGCTGGCGGGGCTGAACAATGTCCTAAAAAACCTGCACGGTCAGATTGACGGGGCCCGCCGCAATGACCTGGTCGGCCGCCGCGCTGAGCGCGAAGCGGAGCTCAACGCCTGGATCGCTGCCGACCCGCAGCGCTCCGCGCTCGGTCAGGCGATTGAAAAATTGGACGCATTGGCGGAAGAAAACGCCGCCGAAGGCCGGCGCGGCTACTGGTACGGCAACGTCCTGCGCCCGCAATTGCTGAATGCGGCGCGGCGCCTGTACCGCCTGGCGCACGAGCGGGACAAGCCGGACGCTGAGAGAGAGAGCGGTTACCAGGACCGCGACATGGCCATGTTCCGCCAGCGCATGAGCGTGATCGACCGCCGTTACGACCCGGCGGTGGACAAGGCGGAATGGATGCTGTTCTTGCGCGGCTACCTGGCGCAGCCGGCGGAAATGCGGATCGCGGCGCTGGATAACGCCATGGACCTTGGTGGTGAGTTGAGCCAGGAGGAGTTGTCGCTGAAACTCGACGAGTACTACGGCGGTGCTACCTTGAACAACCTGGAGACGCGGCTGGCGCTGATGGATGCTACGCCTGAGGACCTGGAACAAAGCAGCGACCCCTTCATGCGGCTGGCGATGGCCCTGCACGAAACAACGATTGAGCGCGAAGAGGCGGCCAAGGTCCGGGCGGGCCGCGCCAACCTGCTCAACCCGCAATACATGCGGGCAATCATCAGCTGGCAGCAATCGCAAGGGCACGCAGCCTACCCCGATGCGAACTCGACCCTGCGCGTGACCTACGGCTCGGTGATGGGGGGATCGCCGGCCGACGGCCTGCTGTATGAACCGTTCACGCGGCTTGAGGGAATCCTTCAGAAGGACACCGGAGAGGAGCCATTCAACTCGCCCGTTAAGCAACTGGAACTGATTCGAGCGCAGGACTACGGCGACTACTACCTGGAATCCATCGGCTCGGTGCCGATTGATTTCCTCTCGGACCTCGACTCCACCGGAGGCAATTCCGGATCGGCCACGCTCAACGCCGACGGCAAGCTGGTGGGCCTGTTGTTCGACGGCACGCTGGAAAGCGTGAATTCGGACTGGGACTTTGATCCGGACATCACTCGCACCATCCACGTGGACACGCGCTACATGCTGTGGGTAATGGAGAAGGTCGACGGCGCCACCACCCTCATCAATGAAATGACCATCGCCCGCTAGAAGCCCCTGGGAACGAGGGCATCCTGCCCTCGCGGAGGGCTGGAAGCCCTCCCTCCCAGCTCCCCAGGACACCCCCCTGGGAACGAGGGCATCCTGCCCTCGCGGAGGGCTGGAAGCCCTCCCTCCCAGCTCCCCAGGACACCCCCCTGGGAACGAGGGCATCCTGCCCTCGTGGAGGGCTGGAAGCCCTCCCTCCCAGCTCCGAGGACACCCCCCTGGGAACGAGGGCATCCTGCCCTCGCGGAGGGCTGGAAGCCCTCCCTCCCAGCTCCGAGAACACCCCCCTGGGAACGAGGGCATCCTGCCCTCGCGGAGGGCTGGAAGCCCTCCCTCCCAGCTCCCCAGGGTTATTTCTCGGAGAGGGCGGTGGCGAGGAGGCGGGCGCCGCCGGAGGCGCCGCTGTTGCTCAGGAACACAATGGCGTCGCCGGACCGGGCGGCGGCGGCGGCGCCACGAGAGGCTTGGGTAGCGTCCGCGCAGACCGTTACATTCGATTCGCCGGCAAACTCGGTCTCAGGGTTCCAGGCAAGGCTTCCGGCCGGCGCCAGCCAGGTGTGAGCCGCGCCCGACAGGGCTTGGGCCAATCGCCCAAGATGGGCGCCGGAGCGCATGCTGTTGGAGGCCGGCTCGAATACGGCCAGCACTCGCGGGTAGTCATCGCGTAAAGCCTTCAGCGTCGCCCGTATAGCGGTGGGGTGATGAGCGAAGTCGTCGTATAGCGCAATGCCGGGTTCACCGTTCCCGGTTGCCGCCGAGTGTCGAGGGCGGGGACGCCCTTGCTCGCGGCCCTCGGGGCCATAGCGGCCGATCAACTGCAGGCGCCGCGCCGGAGGAACAAAGCTTTGCAGTGCGCCGCAGGCACTCTGTAGATCAATCCCGACGGCATGCGCCGCCGCCACCGCCGCCAGGGCGTTCGAGAGGTTGTGCGCGCCAGGCAATCCCAAGTCGCCTTCGGCCTCACCTGTGGCGCTGGCGAATCGGGCGCGCGAGCCGCCTATGCGTTCGGCGCGCCAATCCGCTTCCGAAGCCGGATCGACCGAAAAGCTCTCCACCGGCGTCCAGCAACCCTTTTCGATCAGCCTGGAGATACTCGGATCCAAGCTGTTGACGATCAGCCGTCCGCTCCCCGCGGTGCGCCGCAGCAGCAGGTGAAACTGCCAAAGCACCGCATCCAGGTCGGCATAGATGTCGGCGTGGTCGTGCTCGATATTGTTGATGATCACGGTGCGCGCGCGGTAGTGCAGGAACTTGGCGTTCTTGTCGAAAAACGTGGTGTCGTACTCGTCGCCCTCAATGACGAAATGGCGCCCACTCCCCAGCCGCGCGGTGCGTTCGAAATTACCGGGCGCTCCCCCGATCAGGTAGCCGGGATCCAGTCCCGCCTCATGCAGCAACCAGGCGGTCATGCTGGCGGTCGTAGTCTTGCCGTGCGTCCCGGTCACCGCGATTACCTCGCGATCAGGCAACACATGCGTGCCCAGCCATTCGGGACCCGACATGAACGCCAGGCCCGAGTCCAGCAGCGCTTCCACGATTGGCATTCCGCGCGACATTACGTTGCCGACCAACACCAGATCCAGCTTGGCGTCGAGTTGTTCCGGATCGAATCCCACAATGGGTTCGATACCCAGCTCGCGCAGCCGGGTGCTCATCGGTGGCCAGGCGGCCCGGTCGGAGCCGGTGACTTCGTAACCCAGTTCGCGGGCCAGGGCGGCCAGGCCGCCCATGAAAGTTCCACAGATGCCGAGTATGTGGACGTGCATCAGGAATCGCCGGGGGGCACGCCAAAGATCCCGTATAGCAGGATGTAACCCAAGAATTGCAGCACAAAGTGCCCAAGCGATAGCAAGGCGCCCACGCCCAGGCTGCGATCCACCGCCTTCGACAAAATGTTGGCTTTGGCCACCAGCCACCAAGCAATAAACGCGATGTCTACCACCTGCAGGAAAAAACCGCTTTCATCCTGCCGCTGGGCCAGGTAAATTACCGGCAAGGACAAAGCGGTTATCAGGGCCTGAACACCAAACAAGGACACGACAGTTTGCGGCCAGCGCTCCATTTTCCCCGCAAAGCGCAGCACAAGTCCGGCAAATCCAAACATCAAGAGGAATTCAAAGGCAACGCCCATCATGGCCAGGCCCGTTTGCTCCGGCAGCTGCATCAGGTTGCCGACCACCGTTACCACCACCCAGGGAATCAGGCACAGCACCAGCATTCCCTGGGAACCGGGAAGCGAATCCGGGCCGCGCGCGCTCAGCGACACGTAAAACAGCTGTTTGAAGAGCTCGATCATCTTGGCGCCCGGCCTTAGGCGCGCGAATCCCCGTGCGCCGCAGCCGCCGCCGAGCCAAGCGCCGCCAGCACCCGCGTGAACACCTCTTCGGGCGAGCCCAGGGCATCGACGCGCCGCAACAGGCCGGCGTAGTGCTCAAGCAGCGGCCGGGTCTGCCGCTCGTACACGGCAAGCCGGTTGGCAATGGTCACTTCCTGGTCGTCGTCGCGCTGAATCAGCGTTCCGCCCGCCGCGCGGCTGGCTGTAAGTTCCTCCGGCGAGGAAAAATGAATATTCAGCAGCTTGCCGGTTGCCGAACAGGTGCGCCGCCCGGTCAATCGCTTCATCAGCACCTGCTTGTCCACGTCCAGCATCAGCACCGCGTCGAGTTGCTGACCCGCTGCTTGCAGCAGCCCCTTTAGCAGGCGGGCCTGGGATTCGCTGCGGGGAAAGCCATCCAGGATGAAACCCCTGGCACAGTCGTCCTGGCGCAGCCCTTCATCCAGAAGTTCCATTACCAATTCGTCGGATACCAGTTCTCCCGTGTCCATCGCAACCCTGGCGCGCAGGCCCAGCGGAGTTCCGGCGGCCACCGCGGCACGAAGCAGGTCACCGGTTGACACCTGCGGCCAGCCGTTACGCTCCTGCAGGCGCCGCGCCTGGGTGCCTTTTCCGGCGCCCGGGGCGCCCAGAAATACAATCCGCATCGAGTCCTCCGGCCATGCTTGGTTGGCGGTTGAGGGGGTGCTATCGTACACGGTCGCTCGTACCTGCAGCCGACCGCTCCGATGCCCGCACCCAACGCGCTCTACGCTCAATCCGGAGGCCCCACGGCCGTAATCAACGCTACTGCTCAAGGCGTTATTGAGGCGGTGCGCCGGGCCCGAGGGAAAGTCGGCAAGCTGTACGCGGCGCGCAACGGTATTCTCGGTGCGCTACACGAGCAACTCCTGGACACTGACGCCGCGTCAGCAGAGGCGGTTGCGGCTCTTGGCCAGCGCCCCGGCAGCGCCTTCGGCACGGCCCGCTACAAGCTCGCCCGCTTCGAGGACGATGACCGCGAATACCGCCGCCTGATCGAGGTTTTCCGCGCCCACGACATCGGCATGGTGTTCTTCAACGGCGGCAACGACTCCATGGACACGGCGCTGAAGCTGTCGCAGCTGGGTCGCCGGCTGAACTATCCCCTGCAATGCATCGGCCTGCCCAAGACGGTCGACAACGACTTGCCGGTCACGGACTGCTGCCCCGGCTTCGGCTCGGCGGCCAAGTATGTTGCGGTTTCCACTCGCGAAGCGGCGCTGGATGTCGCCGGGATGGCCCGGACCTCAACCAAGGTGTTCATCCTGGAGGTCATGGGGCGGCATGCCGGCTGGATCGCCGCAGCCGGGGGCCTGGCGGGCGCCGGCCCGGCGGACGCGCCGCACATCATCCTGTTCCCCGAAGTTCCGTTCGAGGCGGAGCGTTTCCTGGCCCGGGTGCGCGAGTCCGTGGAGCAGCATGAATATTGTGTAATCGTGGCCAGCGAAGGCGCGCGTTATGCCGACGGACGCTTCCTTTCCGAGACAGGAGGCACCGATGCTTTCGGGCACGCCCAGCTCGGCGGGCTGGCGCCGGTGCTGGCCAACATGATCCGTGAAGGCCTGGGTTACAAGCACCACTACGCGATCAGCGACTACCTGCAGCGATCGGCGCGCCACCTGGCCTCGGCGACGGACCTGAGCCACGCCTATGCGGCCGGTCGGGCGGGCGTTGAATTGGCGGTCGGCGGCGGCAATGCGGTGATGATCACGATCGAGCGCACCGGCAACGATCCCTATGCCTGGAAGACCTCCGCCGCACCGCTGGACCAGATTGCGAATCGCGAGAAAGAACTGCCGCGCGAGTTCATCACTGAAGACGGCTACGGAATCACCCAGGCCGCCAGAACCTATCTACAACCTCTGATCGAGGGCGAAGCTCCGCCTCCGTACCGCGACGGGCTGCCCGCCTATGAGGAAATTCAGCTACCGGCTGTGGAGACCCGTCTGCCCCCTTTCGCCTGATGGCGTGAGGGCGTCCCTGGGGGCGAGGGCGTCCCTGGGGGCGAGGGCGTCCCTGGGGGCGAGGGCGTCCCGCCCTCGTCGAGGGCTGGAAGCCCTCGTTCCCAGTGGGGAAGCCCTCGTTCCCAGGTTAGTGGCGGTGGGCGGCGAAACGGCGTAACTGTTCGTCGGTGGCGGGCTTTTGGTATTTCTTCTTCCACTCGGCGTACGGCATACCGTAGATCCGTTCACGGGCGTCGGCGTCCGTAAGCTCAAGACCCTGCTCGCCGGCCGCTTCCGTGTACCAGCGGCTCAGGCAATTGCGGCAGAAGCCGGCAGCGATCATCAGATCGATGTTCTGCACTTCCTTGTTCTCGTCCAGGTGCTTGAGCAGGCGCCGCAACACCGCTGCTTCCAGGTCCCGGCTTGTATTCTTGTCGATCATCTGAGTCCTCCTTCCACCATGGGAAGCGGGCGGGGGAGTATACTCCCGCCGTTTGTTCCGGAGCACTTCCGCGTGAGCATCGCCTACCAGGGAATCGCCGGCGCATGGTCGCACCTGGCCTGCCGCGCCGTCCACCCGGAGCTGGAGGCCATTCCCTGCCCCAGCTTCGAGGATGTGTTCGAGATCGTAGAGGCGGGCGGAGGCGACCTCGCGATGATTCCGATAGAAAACAACCTGGGCGGGCGCGTGGCCGACATTCATCAGCTTCTCCCGCACCAGGCCCTGCACATCGTCGCTGAGTACTTTCAGCCGATCCGGCACGAGTTGCTCGCAGTTCCGGGCGCCACGCTCGAGGGTCTGCGCGCCGTCTACAGCCATCCCCAGGCCCTGGCGCAATGCCGTCGTTTCCTGCGGGAACAAGGCTTGGAGCCGCACGCCGCCAGCGACACCGCCGCCTCTGCCCAGTGGGTTGCGGAGCAGGCCAATCCGACGGTCGGCGCTATCGCTTCCGGCCTGGCCGGCGATCTGTACGAACTTGAGAGCGTTCGCCGCGATATCCAGGACGAGTTTCACAACACCACCCGTTTCATCGTGCTGGCGCGAGAGAAAAACGAAAATCCGGCACAAGCCGGAACGGCGTACATCACGGCGCTATGGTTTCAGCTCCGCAGCGTGCCGGCGGCCCTGTACAAGGCGCTTGGGGCATTTGCCACGAATTACGTCAACCTGACCAAGCTGGAAAGCTATATAGGAACGGAAAACTTCGATCGGGCGCGCTTTTACGTGGAAATCGAGGGGCATGAATTTGACGCGCCGGTTCGCTCGGCGCTCGAGGAAGTCAAGTACTTCGCCGACGTTGTTCGGGTGCTCGGGAGTTTTGCTCAGCACGAGTTTCGGCGGCCCGCTGACAGCCCTTAAGATAGGCGTCCGCCGTGTCGTAATCCTTTGGCCGGAATGACCAGAATGGTGAACAAAAACATGCATAAAATCCTTGTTACCTACACTCGCCCCGATGACGTTGACGCTTTCGAGACGTACTTTCGCGAGGTTCACGCCCCGATGGTGCGTCGGATTCCGGGACTGAAGAAACTCGTCATCAATCGCATTACGGGCAACGCAATGGGTGGTGAGCCCTCGGTATATCTGCTGGTGGGTTTGCAGTTCGGCTCGAAAGAGGATTTCGACGCCGCGATGCGCTCGGAGGAGAACGCAGCCGCGGGCAGGGACGCGGTGGAATTCTGCCGCGCCACCGGCTCGAAGTTCGAGGTCCTCATCGCCCATGAAGACTGACCCGCCTAACGCTGGGAACGAGGGCGTCTCGCCCTCGACGAGGGCAGGATGCCCTCGTTCCCAGCGGATGACGGGAGGCGAGGCGCTGGTGCGTTCGGTGCTGGCGCACGGCATAGACACGGTATTCGGCCTGCCGGGCGGGCAGACCTACGGCCTCTTCGACGCGCTGGCGCGCCACGAGCGTCCGCCCGAGGTGATCAATTCGCGCCACGAACAGGGCGCCGCCTACATGGCCCTGGGATACGCCGCCTCGACCGGCCGCCCCGGCGTATTCAGCGTGGTGCCCGGACCGGGTGTGCTGAACTCAGGCTCCGCCCTTTGCACTGCCTACGCCACCAACTCGCGGGTGCTCTGCCTGGCCGGGCAGGTGCCCTCCGAGCACATCGATGCGGGCTGGGGCATGCTGCACGAAATCCACGATCAGCTCGGCATTCTTCAGCGGCTGACGAAATGGGCCAGGCGGATACCCGAAGGCGCCGACGCGCCGAAGCTGGTGGCCGAGGCATTCAAGCAACTGCATACCGGGGCGGCTTTACCGGTGGCGCTGGAAATGGCGCCGGACATCATGGAACGCGAAAGCGAGGTGAGTCTGCTTGAGCCGGCCGGCTCCTATGAGCCGGCTCAGGCCGACCCGGACGCGCTGAGGAAGGCGGCGCAGATCCTGGGCAAAGCCAGGAATCCCGTCATCATTGCCGGTCCGGGCGCGCTGGACGCCGGGCAGGAACTCCTGCGCGTTGCGGAGATGCTGCAGGCGCCGGCAGCCGCGAATTTCAACGCCAAGGGCGTCATTGACGAGCGCCACTACCTGGGGGTCAACCTTCCGGTTGCGCACTCGCTTTGGGGCGATGCCGATGCGGTTCTGGCGGTGGGCACCCGGTTCAGCGAACCGGAACTCGAATGGGGGCTGGACGACAAGCTGCCGGTGGTGCGCCTGGATGCGAATCCTACCGCCTTCAAGCGCGGGCGGGCGCCAAGCGTGGCTCTCCCGGCCGATGTCGGCGCGGGGCTCACAGGCCTGGCCGAAGCGTTGGAAAAGGCCAACCGCAAGCGCGAATCGCGAAGAAAGGAACTGTTCGCACTAAAACGCCGCTTCGACAAGGAATTCAGTCGCAATAACGCGCCTCAGACCGCGGTGCTCAAGGTGGTCCGCGAGGAGTTGCCGGAAGACGGTTTTCTGGTCGACGAGGTCACGCAAATGGCCTACACGTCGTGGTTTGCGTTTCCCTCCTACCGCGCGCGGCACTACATCAGCAGCAACTTCCAGGGCAACCTCGGCTACGGCTATCCCACCGCCCTGGGCGTCCAGGCGGCGCATCGCGACCGCAAGGTGGTGGCTTTTGCCGGCGACGGCGGCTTTCTTTACGCCGGTGCGGAGATGGCCACGGCGAAACGTCACGGACTCAACCTGGTGGTCATCGTGTTCAGCAACAACGCCTACGGCAACGTCCGGCGGGACCAGGCGCAACGCTACTCTGGCCGTGTGTTCGCTTCCGAATTGACCAACCCGGACTTCAAGGCAATGGCCGAGTCGTTCGGCCTGGGGGCCTGGCGGGTCCACACGCCGGATGAACTGCGTGTCGCGTTACGTGAAGCGCTAGACGCCAACGCACCGGGGCTGATCGAAATGCCGGTCAGCGAGATGCCCAGTCCCTGGCCTTATATCCTGTTGCCACGGGTGAGGTAGTCCTCAAGCCGGGTTTCATCCAGGCCCGGCACGGCCTTTACCACGAACTCATCCTCGCGGCCAAAGGGCCGGGTGGCGTCCAGCCCTACCCGGCCCACGAAATCGTCCTGGGTATCACGATAAAAGCCGGTGCGGCCGGTCACCACCAGGGTGCGGGCATCCACCCGCCCACGGGTAATGAAGGCATGAATCACGGCATTCATATCGTGCAGATCCACGTCTTCCTCGACTACGCAGCACAACTGGTTGTAGTCGGCGTGGCTGTCGAACACCACCTCCATGATTTCGCGGGCGTGTTCCTTGTACTGCGGTCGAATCTGCACGGTGGTGTTCATGAAGGCCGGCGCGCAGGACACATCGATGACGCCGGGCAGGCGCCGCGTCAAATCGCGGTAGACGCGCGCGGCGTTGACCGCCTCCAGCAGCGCCAGGTCTTCCCGCGAACCGCACAGCAGGCTGTGGAACAGTGCGTCCCGCCGCCAGGAAACGCCGTCAATTTCCATGACATGGTTGCGACCTTGAGGCACGTAATATCCCAGCACTTCGCCGAACGGGCCTTCCGGGCGCCTTTCGCCCGGCAGTATGCGGCCTTCGACCACGACTTGTGTGGCGGCGGGAACCGGAAGCCCGGAATGGAAGCCCGCGTACACCTCGACCGGTCCACCGGCCAGTTCGGCGGCCAGCGCATACTCGCTGATGCCGGCGGGCAGGTGGGTCCCCGCCGCGAAGAAAACCGGCGGCGGCACGCCGATCAGCAGAGCAACGGGCAGCGATTGGCCGGCCTGCTCGGCGCGCCGCTGGTAGTCGGTAAGGTCGTGGCTGTCGCCCAGGCGCAGCCGCAGTTCATCGGGGCTCACGTACATCGCGCGGTGAAACGACAGGTTGGGCACGCCGGTATCCGGGTCCAGGGCCAGCACGATCGCCGCCGTGAAGTAAGGCCCGGCATCCAGCTCGTGGTAGGTAATCAGCGGCAGGTCCGTAAGCCGGCCCTGTTGAAGATCGCCGGGCGCCCGCACCTCGGCCGCGGCAGGCTCCACTCGCGCCTCCGCGGCGTCAAGGACCCTTGCGTAAGCGGCCGCGAACGGTTCATCCGCGCCTCCCACCACGCTGCGAAGCCGCGTTGCATCGGCAAACAAATTGGTTGCGACGCGCAACCCGGTGCCGCGCACATTCTCGAACAGCAAGGGCCGGTTGCCCGCCTCCTGGGCACGCTTGGTGACTGCAGCCAGCTCAAATCGAGGATCGACCTCCCGCTTCACGGTCAACAGTTCGCCCGATTGCGCGAGCTGGTTCACCCAGGCCCTCATGACGCCGGCCTTGAGTGATCGCTCCAGCGCGGAAGAAAGCCGGTCACGACTGCAGCGACCCCACAACAGCCTGCGCCGACAAGCAGCATCAGGCTGTAGGAACCGTAGGCATCGTAGGCCTGGCCATAGGCCCACGGCCCCAGGGCGGTGCCTGCCAGGAAAGCGCTGAACAGCAGGCCATAAATCACTGCAAAGGACTTCAGACCGAAGTAGCGCCCGGCCAGGTAGGCCAGCAAGTCGATTTCGGCGCCCATGCTCAGTCCCAGCAGCAATGCGGCGGGTATTGCGAAGCCGGCGGCATTGCCGGTTGAAAGCAGGTACATGCCGGCTGCCGAAAACAGGAACACGACCAAGGCTACCCGGGGCGCGAAGATCCGATCGATAAGAAAGCCGATCACTACCCGCGAGACCATGACCGCAATCCCGACCATACCGGTAATCCAGCCGGCCTCATCCCCGGGCACGCCCATACCGGTCAGCAGCGGTTTGAAGTGCGCCAGCATCCCGTACAGGCTGAACGATAACAGCGCAAAGACTGCAATCAGCATCCAGAACACGCCCCGGCCAACAGCCTGCCTCCAGGCATCGCCCGAGACCTGCATGGCGGTCGCGCCGGGTTCGCCGGCCGCGCCGGTGCGCATTCCTGGTGGATCTTTCAGAAACAGGGCCACCAGCGGGGTCGCTACGACGATGATGATCGCGCCCAACACCAGGAAACTGAAGCGCCAGCCGTAAGCGTCGTTGATGTAGCGCACCATGGGCGGAACGTAGGCGTATCCCAGCCCGGCGCCGGCCATCGCAACGCCAATGGCCAGCCCTCGGCGGCGATTGAACCATCCCGAGACGGTCCGCATGTACGCTGGGCTGTTGGCGCCGGCGCCCAGCACGCCGATAAGGACGTACACGGAAAGCAGCACCCAAAGCGAATCCAGCTGCCAGCCCAGAACGCAAAGCGCCAGTCCCAGGAACAGCATCGAGGGCGCCAGAACGCGGCGCGAACCGTAGCGATCCACCAGCCGGCCGATGAACGGCAGCGTTACGGCAAGGCACAGGGTAAACAGGGTAAGCGCCAGGCTCATATCGCCGCGCGACCAGCCGAATTCCAGCTCCAGGGGTTCGATGAAGAGGCTGAATGCTCCGAACGCAAACTGGCCCGGGCTGGTGGACAAGCCTAGCGCGGCCACGGCCACGACCCCCCATCGCCGCCGGGAATTATCCACCACGAAGTTCCTCAAGGTCGGCGCAGGGCCGCGTTGCCCCTTCCTGCCGGGAGCCGCATGAATCCGTCCATGGAGCTTGGCGTCGCCATCCCTGGCTCCGACACTCCCGGCAGGAAGGAGCAACGCGGCCCATTGAATGATGGTGCGGAGTTGTGTTCATGGCGCGCGCATACTATATGCGCCGCTGGGAACGAGAGCATGTCCCCGACGCTGATCGGGGAACGGGGACGCCCTCGCTCCCATGGAACCACCCTGGGAAGGAGGGCTTCCAGCCCTCCACGAGGGCAGGATGCCCTCGTTCCCAACGTGCTCCCAGCGTTGCCTGCACGCAGGCGTTATTCTTCTCCGCCATGTTTGCAGATTTGGTTCATGAAGACGCCGTTGACGGTCGGGTCTATACCAGCCGCGAGGTGTTCGAAGCCGAACGGGAGAATATCTTTGCGCGCTGCTGGAACTACGTCGGTCACCTAAGTGAGATTCCCCGGCCCGGTGACTACCTGCGCGTTACTGTGGCGGGCAGGCCACTGATCTTTGTCCGCCATCAGGACGGCCGGCCGCACGCTCTGCTGAACCGATGCGCCCACCGGGGCGCCCAACTGGTCGGTCGCGATTGCGGTCAGGCGCGACGCCTGCAGTGCCCGTATCACGGCTGGACATACTCAACGGACGGAGCGCTCAAACAGATACCCCTCCCGGAAGGCTATGCAGGTTCCTCGGCGCCGCGTGCCGGCGACCCTGCCTGGGGCCTGGATGCCTATCCGGTGGAAACCTATCGCGACTTTGCCTTCGTGCGCCTTGAATCTCCGGCGACGCCGGTTTCCCTGCGTGAGTTCCTGGGCCCGGCACGCGAAGCCCTGGACCTTATGGCGGATCGATCGCCCGAAGGCAAGTTGACAGTGGCAGGCGGACGCCTGGCGATCCTGCTGCGCTGCAACTGGAAGGTGTACCTGGAGAACCTGCACGACGGACTGCACCCGCCGCGCGTGCATGAGTCGTCCATCGCCGCAAGTCGCGCCGCTGGACGCAACGGCAATCCGTCGCAGGAAACACTCTGGGTGGCTTCCAACGGCCAGCCGCTGGCCACCTTCGGCAAACTTGAAGTGCGCTGCCATCCTGGCGGGCACAGTGACATGAGCGGCTTTCGCAAGGAAGCAGCCGGCGAAGATCCCGGCTATCGGGCCGCCTTGCAACAAGCCTGGGGCGCCGAACGGACCGAGCGGGCGCTGACCCGCAATCTGCATAACGCCTGCTTCTACCCCGGCGCCTCGGCCCACCCGCAATACATGCAGATGCGCAGACTGACGCCGCTGGCGGTGGATCGGACGCTGGTGGAAAGCTGGACGCTACGCGCCGAAGGGGCGCCCGAATCGCACTTTCTCCGCAACATCCGCTATGCCAACACGATTCACTCGCCTTCGTCGCTGGTCAAACCGGACGATGCCGAGGCCTACCGGCGGGTCCAGCAGGGCCTTGAGGGCGAGCCTGGCCGGGTAAGCCAGCACCGGCAGGTTCGGAACAAGCAAAACAACGGGGCAAGCACCGCGCTCAGCGAAGAATACGTGCGTGCCCAATACCGCGCCTGGCGCGAATACATGGAAAGCTAGTCGATGATCGTGCTCGCACCGGACCTCAAGGCCTCCGAGAGGCAATTGGCAGCGGCCGAACGCTTGCTATACCTCGAATGCGAGTACCTGAATCGCGGGCGCTACGGTGACTGGCTGAAGCTGTTCACGGAGGACTGCCGTTACTGGGCGCCGCTGACGCCCGGACAGAAAGACGCAGACTCGCACTCATCCTTATTTCACGAGAACCGCGCACTCATGCAAATGCGCATAGCGCGCATCACCCATGAAGCGGCGCACTCGCTGGCCGCAGGCTTTCGCGCCAGCCGCACGGTAGGCCCCGCGGCACTGTGCAATATTCACGAAGACAGCCAGGAATGGGTTGTGGAAAGGCGTTTCCATGTGAGTGAGCGGCAGGGAGAACGCACGCGCCTATATGCCGGCTTGTTCACGTACCGGCTTCGCCCTGCAGAGCAAGGCTTCCTGATTAGGGAAAAACGGGTGGACCTGATCGATTCCGATGCGCCGCACGAGCCGCTGGAAGTATTCCTTTGAGCAATGAAATGACGAAACCCTCATTGACGCTGCTCGCAGCCATGCTCCTGCTCACTGCCTGCGCGCAGGAACCGCCGGTTGAGGAGGCACGGCCCAACATTATTTTCGTACTCACGGACGACCAACGATATGACGCGCTGGGTTTCCTGAATAGTGAAATCCGGACGCCCCATATCGACAGGCTCGCTGAAGAGGGCGTGCACTTCAGAAACGCGTTCGTCACGACTTCGCTGTGCTCTCCGAGCCGGGCATCGATCCTTACCGGCTTGTACGCCCATGCACATGGTGTAGTCGACAACCTGAAGCAGAACTTGAGAGACGACATCGTTTTCTTCCCGCAGGATCTGCAAGCCGCCGGTTATCAGACAGCGTTTATCGGCAAGTGGCATATGGGCCTGCACAGCGATGCCAGACAGCCGGGATTCGACTATTGGGTCAGCTTCGCCGGCCAGGGTAATTACATGCCGGTTGATGGCAGCACGATTAACGTGAACGGAAACCGCGTTCCGCAGCAGGGTTACATAACCGACGAGCTGACGGACTACGCAATGCAGTGGTTGAACCAGCGTGACCAGGAGCGGCCGTTTTTCCTTTATCTGTCGCACAAGGCCGTACACGCGAACTTCACGCCCGCAGAAAGGCACTACAGCCTGTACTCCGATGCGGAATTTGAGCTTCCCGACAGTTCGGCTGACACTCCGGAGAACTATGCGGGCAAGCCCATGTGGGTCCGAAATCAACGTAACAGCTGGCACGGCGTGGATTTCGCTTATCACAGCGACCTGGACATTCGCGACTACCTGCGTGAATACCACAGGACGCTGGCCGCGGTGGACGACAGCGTAGGCAGGTTACTGGCCTGGATAGACGATCAGGGCATCACAGAGAACACGATCGTGGTGTTCATGGGAGACAACGGTTTCCTGTTTGGCGAGCATGGCCTGATCGACAAGCGCAACGCTTATGAAGAATCCATGCGTATTCCGCTGCTCGCGCGTGCGCCCGGGCGCTTTCCTGCCGGAACCGTGGTCGACGAAATGGTTGCCAACATCGACATTGCGCCAAGTCTGCTATCGCTTGCCGGAGCGGGGGCGCCGCGTCCCATGCACGGGCGGGACTTCGGGCCGTTGGCACGCGGTGAAACGGTTCCCGACTGGCGATCCGAAGTGTTCTACGAGTATTTCTGGAACTGGGTCTTTCCGCAAACGCCGACGACTTTCGCGCTTCGCACCGACGACTTCAAGCTGGTTCAATACCATGGAATCTGGGACACAGACGAGTTGTACGACTTGCGCAACGATCCCGGAGAAATGCACAACCTGATTGCCGCCCCCGAGCACGAAACCGTTGTGCGCCGAATGCGAAAACGCCTCTACGAACTGAATCTGGAGACCGGGGGTCAACCGGAGATTCGATACACGATCAAGGAAGGCCATGGCTTGCGATTTCGCACACCCGATGGCGCCACACAGGCCGAGTTTCCGGAGTCGATCTATCGGCAGCCCAACCCGGACGATGTGGAAGACTACAAAGACTAGTGTCGTGTCAGGCGAGTACAGTCGCATCAGAGCGGGCGTAAGCGCGTCAATGCAAGGCGCAGCCCGCAGGGAATACCGAGCGTATTGGCCAGGGCTGCAACGCTGCAGTGGCGCGCTTACGCCCGCTCCCGAAGGGCGCTCCCCCCTTGGCCTGTGGCCGCGTTGCGTCCCTTGGCAATGGGAGGCGCCATTCCCGGCGGGAACGCGCCTTGCCACAAACCAAGGGGGGAGCGCTGATGCGACTGTACTCGCGTGACACGACACTAATCCATGATCTGGGGAAGCGGAGGGAGCGTGTGAATCTCCAGGGCTGTGGTAACGGCCCGGGTTGACATGACCGGCACGCCGCCGCCACGGGCTGTTTCCTCCAGGATGGCGTGCTCAACGCTCAAGGAATAGCGGCTGACCGGCGCCAGGGCCGCGGCCGGGATAACGCGTTCGGTGTCGGGATAAAGCATGAAGCGCTGGAAGTTTTCCTTTAGTACTTAAGTACTCGGCTAATCAATCTTCGCTTGATATTCGGACATATCTGTCCTATATTCCAATGGGTGAAGGGCAGGGAATTCCTGTGCCGAGTCTTTGAACTCGGCGCGGAGCGAGGAGTTCAAGTGTGTTTGGATACCAAACGAGGTAAAGGCAGTCACGTCACTCTTTATTACGGCGGGAGAAAAACCATTGTGAAGAATCGACGTAAGGACCTTGCTCCCGGGCTTCTGTCCGCAATGGTTCGTCAGCTCGGTCTGGAGCGTGGCGATTTTCAATAGGGTTCAAGGACGCAAGAAGAATAGGAGAAGAATCATGCAGTTTCGCTATCCCGCGCGGCTTCAGCCGGATCACTCGGGCGAGGTGGTGGTCTCGTTTCGGGACCTTCCCGAGTGCCTCACTTCCGGGGCCGACGAAACGGCAGCCCTCATTGAGGCTCGTGACGCGCTCGAAGAAGCAATCGCCGGGCGTATCGACGACGGAGAACCCATTCCAGCGCCGAGTCCACGGCGTCTTGAAGAGCAGCTTATCGCCGTCCCGCCCGACATGGCGGCCAAGGCCGCGTTTGCTCTCGCTTTCCGCGACAGCGGCCTATCGCGCCTTGCCCTGGCTCGTCGGCTCAGCGTAAACGAGAAAGTTGTGCGCCGCATGCTTGACCCGCGTCACCACACGGCCGCAAATCGGATTCATAAGGCTTTGCGTGTGCTTGGCCAGGAGCTGATTGTGGAATCCCGCGCGGCGTAACGAGCGCTACCATCTAAGTCCCGCTTTTTCTTCCGACGCTTTCCCCGGTCATCAGTTTCACGCCAATTTGCGTGAAGCGCAGTGTCGGTTGGCTCCACGCCCCGCCTCGTCCTCCTGATGCAGTGAGAGGGGCTATTGCATGATTTGGGGAAGCGGGGGGAGCGTGTGAATCTCCACGGCTGTGGTGACGGCGCGGGTTGACATGACCGGCACGCCGGCGCCGCGGGCCGTTTCCTCAAGGATGGCGTGCTCCACGGCCAAGGAATAGCGGCTAGCCGGCGCCAGGGCCGCGGCCGGGATAACGCGTTCAGTGTCGGAATACAACATGAAGCGCTGGCCCTGGAAAGGCCGGCCGCTGTGGTCCACTTTGTAGCTGTCCTCGTCGCGCAGGATCACGAAAATCAAGTCGTCGCAAATCTCTCGCGGGTCCGCGTGTCCGGACTCGAAGGCAGTAAACCGCACCACCAGGTCCAACGTAGGATCTACGCTGTCCGACTCAACTTCGTCTCCGTTCTGCTCCAGCCACACCCTGGGGCCGGACGGATACTCGCCGTCGCCCAGCCGCACCCCGATTGAGACCGGGCCGTCCGCGCCGGGCGGAGTGTAGCGAAAGACGTACTCGCCGTTGGGCCACTCTTGGTCCAACTCCGCCTCGCTGTCATAGCGGCGCTCGCCCCGCACCAGGAGAATCTGGTCCTGCGAGGGCCCCATGGCCTGGCGCTGATCGGTGAATTGAACCTCGCGCCCGTCCGGTCGCACCAGTGTTGCCTCAGCAAGCGGCGTATCGTCGGCCAGGAAGATTTCCGAAAAGAAGGAGTAGTACTGGCGCTTGGGCGCGCCCGAACCGGTTTGCTCATACCCGGCGTGCTTGCCGACCACGGCAAAGTTGACGTCGCGGGTCTGCGCCGCGGCGGGGGGAGAAACAAGCGACGCTATGAGCGCAAGGCACCCTGCGAAGGTTGCGAGCAAATCACGCTGAGAGCGCGAAAGACGCGCAGGGAAAAATGGAACGAGGGCATCTTGCCCTCGACGAGGGCTGGAAGCCCTCGTTCCCAGGCGTCCTCGGCGGAGGGAAGTATGCCCTCTTTCCAAGGGGTGGAGGGCAAGATGCCCTCCATCCCAGGACGATTTAACTGCCAAATCGGTAATTGACCTTGGCGCCCCAGATACGGGGATGCGGACGCAGACGGAAACCGCTGAAACCGAAGTTCTCGCCGGTGCCGGTGTAGTACGCCTCGTCCGTCAGGTTCTCGACATACGCCACAACCTCCCAGCACTCGTTCAAATGCACGCCTGCCCGTAAGTTGAAGATGTCCGCCTCGGGCGTGCGGAAGGGGAAGCCGTCGGTGCGGCTGGGCACCTGCGCGTACCAATCAGTTTCTGCTATCGGATCTCGATAGAGCGTCGCACCACTGGTTTGAAGATACGTAACGTCCTCAATTGTGGAGAACTGCGAATCCTTGTAAATCCACTCCAGCCGCAGCCAGCCGTCCCACTGATCCAAGGTGAAGTCGTAATCCGCCGCCATGCTGAAGGTCAGCTCCGGCGCCCGCGGCAGCGGCTCGCCCTTCAGGTTCACGAACAGGTTGCCGCTCAAGCGAGCCACATCGTCGCTCAGGATCTCCGTATCGATCACGCCGATTCCACCGGTAATGGTGAGTTTCTCGGTGACCAAAGCGGCCAACTCGGCCTCCAAGCCCGTGGCGCGCGCACTCTGCACGTTTATGGTCAGTTCCACGTTACTTGTAACATCGCCCGGTACCAGGAAGAAAAAGGTCTCAAGTTGCAGGTCCTTCCAGTCCAGTTGGAAAACCGCAGCGTTGAAGCGCGCGCGGCCGCCGAACAACTCGGACTTCACGCCCAACTCGTAGTTGGTCAGTACCTCCGGTTTGAATGTGTCCATAAACGCCGTATCGTTGTCGTTATTGCCCGCGGGATCGGGCACGCGACCCAGCGAGAATCCGCCGGCCTTGTAGCCCCGCGAAACGGTGGCGTAGACGGTAGCCTGGTCGGTCAGGTCATAGGACAGCGCAATGCGCGGGGACAGATCTGTAAACGTGTCTTCGTTGCCAATTTCAGCGGTGAGTACCATATTGTTGGGCCAGCGGGGCGAATGAAAACCTCCCAGCGGGAAGTGTGTATTGCTTACTTCATCAGACGTATAGCGCCCGCCCAGCGTAAAGTCGAAACGATCGCTCATATGCCAAGTCACGTCCGTGAACACCGCCACGCTGGTTAGCTCAAAATCGTCGACTGCACAGGCCAGACAGAAGAAAGGCGGAGCGTTGTCGTTAAGAAATATGGGAGGAAAACCTCCGATCCCTCCAAAGGGAGGAGGGCCGTGGTTCACGCCGTTGACGGTGAGTGTGGTGCCCATTTGTACTCTGCTGTCAATTTCCTTCTCGTCGCGAGCGTATAGCGCGCCGATAGTCCAGTCGAAGGAGTCGGACGTGATATCAAGCCGAAGCTCGGTGCTAAAGGACGTGCCTTCGCGTGTCTGATCGCGAAACACAATGTTCTCCGGCACTAAGTCGTTGTCAAACACCCTGTCGGTTTCGGTATCGATCCAGCCAGTGATCCAATTCAGGGTTGCTGTATCTGACATCTCCCGACTCACCTTTAGGATCGCGAAGCTGGTCGTGTTGTCGGTCTTCTCGCCAATGGGCGAGCGCGCTGTCTTGTTGCGATTGTCCGGCCAGAATCCTGTTCCCGGATCCACCGGCGCTCGCAAGCCACCGGTCGGGCCACGGAAAGTGAATGTGGACACGGAATCCGTATCCCATACGCCGGAAGGCACGTTCTCGTCGTGTCCCTGCTGCTCGTCGCTGTGCATCAGCATCAGGTCCACGGTGGTGGCGTCGTCCAGCATCATCCGGGCCGATACGCGGCCCATGGTGTATTCGTGCCCCGAATCACCTCCGCCCGGAACGATGTTCTGGACCAGGCCTCCGGAATCTTCGTAATACAAGACCCCGCGCAGCATGAAGGCCTCGGATACCGGCAGGTTGATCATGCCGCTGAAGTCCTTCTGCTCGCTGGCGCCTTCGAACGTGCGGTAGCCCATGCTGGCGCTGGCGTCGAATTCGGGCTGCGGCTTGCGGGTGGTGAGGTTGAGCGCTCCGCCCACGGCGTTGCGGCCGAAGTAGGTGCCCTGCGGGCCGCGCAACACTTCAATCCGCTCCAGGTCCTGAAGCTGCGGGTTCACCGTGCCCTGCCCCACGGAGGCCACGCTGAACTCATCTAAGTACACGCCGATGGACTGAATGAAGGAACTCTCGTCGGTGTTGATGTTGCTCACGCCGCGCATCGCGATGCTGAGACCGCGGGAACCGACCTGGCCGTCCTCGGTATAGCTGACGTTTGGCGTCAGGTCCAGGTACTGCGCCGCCTCGGTGATGTTGGCCAGTTCAAGGGCTTCGCCCGTGAAGGCCGTAACCGCCACCGGAACTTCCTGCAGGCTCTGTTCGCGCCGCTGGGCCGTGACGATGATTTCTTCGAGCACCATTTCGTCCTGGGCAAGAGCCACAGGCGCGACCATCACAATTGCCAGAAATCCTAAAGTAACGCTGCCTTTCTTCATCCGCTTTTCCTCCAAGGAACTACTGCCCGAAAACCGGGAGTAACGGGTCATTTATCTTAACATCAATGACCTTCGCAAGGTTGCCGCAAGGTTCCGCAAGGTTGCCGCAGGGTTGCCGCAGGGTTGCCGCAGGGTTGCCCATAATGGCGTATCAGGACGGCGGCAATTCGTAGTCCAGCACCACCCGTGCGCTTACCGGCAGCGACTGGCACGTCAGTACGAAACCGGCTGCGAGTTCCTCTTCAAGGAGCGCATGATGCTGACGCATCCGAACCTCGCCCTCCACCAGCCGCGCCCGGCAAGTGGCGCAGATCGCGCTCCGGCAGGAGTGCGGAGGCGTGTGCCCTGCCTCAATAGCGGCGCTGAGGATGTCCATGCCGGTGCCCGGCGCCATATGGAATTCCCTTTTCTGACCCCGCAACAGCAGGGTCACGTGAACGGTTCCCCCGTTTGCCGGATCGTTCATTCAGGAGGCGGGCCTGGTGTCGTGTCAGGCGAGTGCCGGCAAGGCAAATTGAAGCAATGGATCACCGGGTATGGCCGAAAGTCCCGGGGCAGCCTTGTGGTTTACTGTACGTCCCATGACGGCGATGTTATATGGAGTTGTCATCGGATTGAGAGCCTGACAGTCTCTGCTCCGTCCCGCGGCCGGCCGAGCACAAGAATGTGAGCGATTTCACAAGCCGGTACGGGGAATGGGCGCTGGTTGCGGGCGCCTCCGAGGGCCTGGGCGCAGCCTTCGCCGAGCAGCTTGCAGCGCGCGGCATGAATGTCCTGCTCCTGGCCCGCCGCGAGCTGAGCTGGCGGATGTGGGGGGGGGCGGCTGGCAAAGCAATACGGGGTCCAAACCCGCTGGCAGGCCCTGGATCTCGCCGACGAAGGGCTGGCAAGAAAGATCCGGGCCGTTTGCGAAAGCACCAAGCCCGGCGTGCTGGTCTACAACGCCGCCCTGATCCCGGCGGGTCGCTTCACGGATCTTGAGCAGGAAACTCTCGAGCGGCTGGTGCGGGTGAATGTGCTGGGTCCGCTGACCCTGCTGCGCACGCTGCTTGACCCGATGCGGCAGCGTGGCCGGGGCGCGGTGGTCCTGATGTCGTCCTTGTCGAGCGTCCAGGGTTGGCCCGGACTTACCGGCTATGCGGCCACCAAGGCATTCAATACCGTCCTGGGCGAAGGTCTTTGGTATGAGCTGGGTGAAGACGGCATAGACGTCGTGGTGTCCTGCCCGGGGGCCATCAGCACACCCGGTTACTACAGGACCTTCCGCTGCATAGCGCCGGGCATCATGTCTTCGGAGGTCGTTGCGCGGACAACCCTGGACGCACTGGGCAAGAAACCGAGAGTGGTTCCGGGATTGCTCAACCGCATCGGCGGCCAGCTCATGACCCGGCTGCTGCCGCGCACACCGGTCATCCGCCTGGTCGGGAGAACCATGAAGAAGGTCATATGAGCGATTTTCTGGAGGGCTTCTTTTCCGGCTGGCTGATATTCGCCATCATCCTCGTTTTGCAACTGCTTCTGCCGGCGCGCACGGTTCAGGGCTATGCACGGCATGAGGAAAAGGGTGCGCTGCTCAGCTACCGGCTCAACGGGTTGCCGGTATTCGCCGTGTGCGTGGCGCTGTGGTTCGCTGTTGGGCACTACGGCCTGTTGCCCTGGGACTGGCTCTGGCAGCATCGCTGGTCCGGCGCGGCCGGCGCCTGCGTGCTGGGCGTGCTGATGTCTGCGGCCGTCATGCGGGGAACGCTCGGCCGGGGCCGCTCGCTGCTTATCGAGTATTTCCTCGGGAGGCGGGCGAATCCCCGGATGTTCGGCGGTCGCATTGACGCGAAGATGTACCTGTACGTAGCCGGGGCCACGCTGCTGCAGTTGAACCTGCTCTCGTTCGGCGCTCATCACCATCTCACCCATCCGGCCGATCTGTCGCCCGGCGTGATTCTCTACGTCATGCTGTTCACCTGGTTCATTTGCGACTACCTGGTCTTCGAGCGCGTTCACCTTTATACCTACGACCTGTTCGCCCAACGCCTGGGTTTCAAGCTGATCTGGGGCTGCCTGGCCCTCTATCCGTATTTCTATGGCGTGGGCCTGTGGGCGGTTGCCGAACGTCCCAATCCTCACCTGCCGCAATGGTTCTACCTGCTGGCTTCGCTGATCTTCTTCGGCGGCTGGATGCTGGCGCGCGGCGCCAACATGCAGAAGTTCGCGTTCAAGCGCGACCCGCAGCGGGCCTTCCTGGGAGTGCTCGATCCGCTCACCGTTTCCGATGGAGAAAGCCACCTCTTGTGCAGCGGATTCTGGGGAGTCTCCCGGCACGTGAACTACCTGGGTGAAATCCTGATGGCCACCGGGCTTGCGCTTTCGCTGGGCTGGCCTCTGGCGCTGGGCCCCTGGTTGTATCCGCTCTACTACCTGGCCTTTCTGCTCCCGCGCGAGCGCGATGACGACCGCCGCTGCGCGGCGAAATACGGCCTGCTGTGGGACGAATACCGCAAGCGCGTACCCTGGCGCATCATCCCGCGCGTTTATTAGTTTGGGAGGAAGGGCGTCGCCTGGGAACGAGGGCATCCTGTCCTCCCCTGGGAGCGAGGGCTTCCAGCCCTCCCCTGGGAACGAGGGCTTCCAGCCCTCGACGAGGACAGGATGTCCTCGTTCCCGGCGTCGAGGGCTGGAAGCCCTCGTTCCCAGGGGGGTCACGCTATCGAAAAATCTCCGCTCGCTCGATCCATCGTCCACAGTTCGCCGGACGATATATCGAACCAGGCGCCGTGCAGACTCAGCCGGTTGCGATCCTCGAGGATGGAAACGCAAGGGAAGGTCCTCAAGTTCGCGATCGAATAGCGTATCGATGCGCGTTCGAGCGCGGTTTGCCGTTCGGCATCGCTCATCCCCCCATCGGCCTCAAGCTCGCCGGTGGCGGGGCCGAGCAGATTCATCCATTTGCCGATGAAGTCGCCCGGCGACAAGGGTTCCTTGGTGGGTTGCAATACCGCCCGTATGCCACCGCAGCGCCCATGGCCGAGCACCACAATTTGCCGAACTTTCAGGCTCTGAACAGCGAATTCCAACGCCGCGGAAGTGGCATGGTAGGTGCCGTCGGGTTCATACGGCGGCACCAGGTTGGCGACGTTGCGCACCACAAAGATTTTTCCCGGCGCGGCGCTGAAAATGGTCTCCGGCGCCGTGCGGGAATCACAGCAGGCAATAACCATGAATTCAGGGCTTTGCCCACGGTCGGCCAACGAGCGGAAATAGGCGCGCTCCCGGTCAAACCGGTCGTTCTTGAACGAACGGTAGCCGTCCAGAAGCGAGCGGGGGAAATCGGACATACAGGCCCTAGTCCGAGATGTCCTCCAACTGCTCGCCGGAACGCACATTGACTTGCATGAGAGTGGACAGGCCGGTCAATAACAGGCTGGGTATCACCGTGACGGTGAACGCCCATTGCCAGCCGATCAATCCGACCAGCGCTCCCACCACCAGCGGATAGGTCGCGAACCCCATGTTGATGCCGACGCCGGCGACAAACGCGACGGCGGTCGCGCGAACGCGGGTCGGAAACACCTCGGCGAGGTAGGTTTGCAGGACCGCGATGGTGCCGTAGAAGAAAAAGGTCATGGCCGCCATCAGCGCAATGTCGGCGCGCAGGCCCAGATCAAGCCAGAAAACGCCGGCCGCGATGGGGATGGCGATGAACACCCAGATCGCCACAGTGTTGCGGCGGGTCGTCAGAAACTCACCAACCGCCGAGGAGGCCACGTAGCCCAGCGCGCCGATTCCATAGGAAATGCCCACGATGAGGTTGGCTTCCTGCAGAGTGTGACCGCGCACCTCGTGGAAGAACGTGGGAAAGAAGAACGCGGTGCCCGCGTAGGCGCCGCCGAAGGTCATCGAAGCGATCCAACCCAGCGACACGCGGCGAATGTACTTCCGGCTCAGCAATAAAGCGATGCGTTCGCGGGCCCGCATACCCTTCTCCGGAGCGGCTTCCTGCGCTTTCTTTTCCTCCAGAAAGCGCTGGCTCTCGGGCAGGTAACGATACAGAAGGAGGGATATGGGTATAACCAGGAACGCCACCATGAAGAGCAACCGCCAGCTTCCGGTTTCGCCCTGCACGGTTTCAGCGGGCATGACGCCCAACCACTCCCAGAACTGCCCGACTACCCGACCGATCTCAGCGTTGCCCATCAACTCAACGGCCAGCAGTCCCCCTATGAACCAGCCCAGCGGATAGCCGATCTGCAGGATGCCGGCGTTGAACCCGCGGAAACGGGCGGGCGAGGTCTCCACCACGTAGGAATTGACGATCGGCACCATGCCGGAACAAAAACACCAGCCGACAAGACGCAGAAAAATAAGCATGGAGAGCGTCTGCGCAAGCGAAAACAGTCCGACCATCAGCGCCGACAAGGCCAGGAAGACGGTGAACATCACCCTCCGGCCGTAGCGGTCGGTGAGCAGCCCGGCCACGACAATGAAAAAAGCGGCGGCCAGGAACGATGCCGACAGGATGTAACCGATTTCCTGATCGCCGATTGCAAAGTCCAGCTTGATCGGCGGGATGGCATAGCCGAAGAACGCCTGGTCCATGTTGGCCAGCGTCCAGCCGAAAAGGCAAATGCCGAAGACCTGCAGGAAGTACGGGTTCAGGAGTGCGCGCCAGTTGACGCGCTCGCCGGGTTCATTCAATTGGTGGTCCTCCGCGCGCAGCCTGCGCGAGTGCCTTGTGTTTGGAAGAGGGCAGGATGCCCTCCCTTGCATGGAACAACGCTGGGAACGAGGGCATCTTGCCCTCGGCGAGGGCTGGAAGCCCTCGTTCCCAGCGGGTTTCCTGCGCGTCGGCGCAGCGCTACCCGCGGCGGAAACTCCCAGGGTCGCACGTGCGTGCTGTTTCTCTTCATGTCGCGCCCGGCGTGTCGCTGAGTTTGCTGTCCTGCCTTAGGCCGCAGCTCACGCGCCAGCGGAAGCCGCGGCGTCGCGCGATTCCTTGAGCGCCAGCAGCCCGGCTGCCGCCATGACCAGCAGGTTGGCGCAGCCCACCATGATGAAGGGGGCCGACGGGCCGTACTTGTCGTACAGAATCCCGCCCATCGCCACAAACACCAGAATGCCCAGTACTCCGCTCAAATTAAAGGCGCCAACCACGGAGCCGCGCGACGCTTTAGGCGCCTCGCGCCCGATCAGCGTAGTGGCGCCCCAGAAGGCGCTGATCTGTCCTGCGCCCAGCAGGCAGAGCAGCGGAATCGATTTCACCGAAAGCAGGTCGTCCACAAACCACATTCCCAGATAGCCAACTGTGGCTACCCCGAAGGACACCACCAGCGCCAGCAGCCGGTCGCGCTTCTCCAGCATGAAGCCCAGCAGCACAATCCAGAGCAGGCCGGCGGTCTGGGCGGCGACAAAGGGGCGCACGCTCATTGCCTGGGCCTCGGATCCGGTCAGGCCCGCGCTTTCGACCGCGAATCGTCCCCACAAGGTGAGGAAACTGCCCAGGATCACCAGGTCGCTACGGGCCACAAACGCGCCCGCGTAGGCCACGGCAATGCGCGGGTTTTTGGCCGCCTCGCGAACGCCCGCAGTAATCAGGACCTTCACCGGCGGGCGCTCCTCGCTCTTGGTCGGCGTACCGGGCTGCAGGCCGAAACCCGCGACAACGGCGGTTATGAACGCAACCCCCGCGACCAGGAACAAGCCCAGGGTCAAAGCCGATTCCTCGGGCAGATCCAGGCGGTTCACCAGCACTCGGGCGCCGTCGCCGAACATCAACTTGATGAGCACCACGCCCAGCCCCGTGAGCGCACCGCTAATGGCCACTACACGGCCGCGCGAGATCTCCTGCGGGTAGTCGGCCAGGATGGTGGCGAGCATGCCGGTGGACGCGCCTATACCTACAGCATAGACAATGCGCGCCCCGAACAGCTGCCATATCTCGCCGGCGTAGGCGTGAAAGACATAACTCAAGCCCAGGAACACCAGCCCCACGGCAAAGAGCTGGCGGCGGCCGATGCGATCGGCGGCAACTCCCACGAAGCCGAACACGGCAATCAGCGCGAATTCGGTCCATAGGACCAGGGCGCTGATCCATTGCCCCTGGTCCCTCGCTTCGATGCCGAAGTTTTCGCTCAGGACATTGGTCTGGACACCGGTTATTGCAGTAAGCAGGCCCACGGTGGTAAACGAAACGAAAAGGAATGACCAACTGTTGGCCGTCGTAAGCCCCGGCACGAACCATAGACCCAGCAAACGCTTGCCCGAGGGGTCCGGCTTGAGATCGCGCGCCTGGGCCAGGTTGATTCCGCGGGCCATATGTGCATCGCTCCCTTACCGGCGAAACCGTGCGGCTTGCGGCCGGCCGGCGACGGCCGCAAGCGCAAGTTCATTCAGCCGTGGCGGCTATTCGCCTTTCGGCGGCGCCGGAGTGCGCTCGATGTTGTACATCTCCAGGCTCGACAGGCTGGGCGTGGCCGGATCGTAGGTTTCCGGCGCGTTGAAGTACTTGGGATGGTGCTTCTCCGCGTAGTCCAGCAGCTGCCGGCTATGGATCTGCTCCAGGTCCTCGCCGGCGCCCATGAAGCAGGCGTATTGGCAAAAGCCGGGGTCCTGGCCCATCAGCATCCACGGCAGCCAGGGCGTGGTCCGGTTCCAGACGCCGTGGTACGGCACCGTGGTCATGTCGGCGTTCTGCATGTCGGCGCCGTTTAGGTGATAGGCGAAAAACTCGGAAACACGCACCATGGCGCCGGAAGATTCCCGCACCCACTTGGCCGGATTGAGGGCGTTCGGGTAATAGAGATGAATATGGATCTCCATGTCGATTCGGGGGCCGCGCTGTGTCCAGGGCAACTGGAATGGAATCTTCGGGGGCTTCTCCTCGTTCAGTCCGCCGAATGCAGGCGGGTCAGGGAAATAGTCGCTGATCACGTAGTTGAAGGGATCGTTGGCGATCGGCGCCACCGGAACGGTCTCCTCGTTGTATGGGTTATGCCACTCCTCCATCACCTCGCCGCTCTTAAGGTCGGTGTAGTAGCCGACCTCGCGCAGAATCTTGGCGATCGAACCGTCCTCGTTCTGCTGCAGGCGCGAAACACCGAACCCGGCGAAGCCGAACAGGTCTTGAATCGCCTCGCCCGGGCGCACGCCCATCACGTAGCCCTTGAACCAGCCGGTCTTCTGCTCGCTCTCATCGAGATCCCCCTGCGTTCGCGCGAAGGCGAGCTTGTTTCCTTCCCCCGTGCTCAGATCCAGGTACGGGCCGCCCAGGTAGTCCTTGGGGCCTTCGGGCTCGCCGTTGCCGCCGACAACATCGTCGTCATTGGTGGCGACATTGACGGCACCGCATGCTCCCATGCTCAGCGCCGCGGCGCCGAATGCGCCCACGGCCCCAAAGCCCTTGATGAAATCCCGCCGTTGCGATTGCATAGGTTTTCCTCTTGTTGCGATGTTTCTCAGTTCCAGATCCTGCCGCGCGGCTTCCCCTCAAGCACCCGGTTTTCGCTTCCGGCAGGCGCGTGGCGAGCAAGAATACCAGCACATTGCCGTAGTCCGCCAGAAAACGATCGGAGAGATGCCAGGAAGGACGCTGGGAGGGAGGACATCCTGTCCTCCGAGGGCAGGATGCCCTCGCTCCCAGGCGCTCTTTCCCAAGCCCTCGCTCCCAGGCCCTGTTTCCCAGGCCAGCAGCTATGTCCCCTGCTTTGGCGGAGCCGGCGTGCGCTCGTCGGAGTAGCGTTCCAGGCTCGACAGGCTGGGCGTGTCGGGATGGTAGGTCTCCGGCGCATGGAAGTACTTCGGATAGTGTTTCTCGGTGTAATCCAGCAGCGCCCGGCCGTGGACCTGCTCCAGGTCCTCGCCGGACCCCATGAAGCAGGCGTATTGGCAGTGGCCCGGCGCCTGACCCATCAGCATCCACGGTAGCCAGGGCGTGGTGCGGTTCCACACGCCGTGTAATGGAATCGTGCCGAGATCGGGGTTCTGCATATCCGCGCCCCGAATGTGATAGGCGAAGAACTCCGATACCCGCACCTTTTCTCCCGACGACTCACGCACCCACACCTTCGGATCCAGAGCGCTCTTGTAGTGCAGATGAATATGACGCTCCAACTCCAGCCGCTCTCCGCGCTGCCGCCATGGCAGGATGAAGGGCCGGGGCGGACGGACGTCGTCCTTGTTGAGGCCTCCGTATTGCGGTGGCCGCGGGAAGTACTCGCGTAATACGGTATTGAAAGGGTCGTTCGCCACCGGTACCGTGGACACGGTCTCGTCAATGTAGGGGTTGTACCACTCCTCCATGACCTCGCCGCTACGGAGGTCCGTGTAGTAGCCCACCTCGCGCAGCACCCTGGCGATACCGCCGTGGGGCTGAGTTTCCAGGCGCGAGGCGCCGAAGCCGGCGAAGCCGAACAAGTCGCGGATTTCCTCGCCGGGCCGCACGCCCATGACATAGCCCTTGAACCAGCCGATGCGCTGCTTGCTCTCGTCCAGGTCGGCCTGCATGCGGGCATACGCCGTGAGGTTCCCCGCGGCGGTTCTGAGATCCACGTACGGACCGCTTATGTAGTCCGGCGCGTTCGCAACCTCGTCGCCAGCTGCAAACGCTTTGCGCGGCGCCTGCCCGAATGCCAGCGCTGCCGCGCCAAGAGCGCCGATGGCGCCGAAGCTTGTGATGATTTCCCTGCGTTGTTTGTGCATGAATCGCCCCTCTCCTAAGAAATTCCGGTAATTCTGGCCTGTTCTTTGCGGCGCTTGGCCTCGTATCGCAACAGCAACACCGCCAGCGTAAACACCACGATGTTGCCGCACCCGACCAGCACGAACGGCCCGTAACGCGCCCAGCTGTCGAACAGAATTCCGCCGAAGTAGCCCGAACCCATTATGCCGAGGGCGCCAAAGGTGCTGAACAGGCCGATAACCGCGCCGCGGCCGCGCGTGGGCGCTTCCTTGCCTATCAGTGAAATGGCCGAGATCTGGGCGCACATCTCGCCCATGCCGATCAGGGCCGCGCCCAGGAACATCCAGTTGCTGATCGGATTGGGGAAGAACGGCAGCGACAGGTAGCCACAGGCTGCAAGGAACATGGCGATGGCGATACCCGCCACGCGGTCGATCCGATCCAGTATCGGCGCCATGATTGCCGCCCACGGCACTGCGAAAGCCTGGGCGACGACGTAGAACAGAAGCGCGCGAGCATGCGCTTCTTCGCTGCTCAAACCCTGCTCCAGTCCTACCTGGCGCAACCACAAGGTGAAGAAGATACTTACCACCGCCAGGTCGCCGCGCGATACCAGAGCGCCGATGTAGGCCAGGGCCACCCGCGGGTTTCGCGCCGCCCGGAAAGCCACGCCCGCGGTCTTGAACACACCCTCTCTTTTCTTGACCTGGGCCGGCGCACCGCGCTTGAGGCCGAGCCCAACCACCAGGGAAACGACCAGACAAACGCTGGCAGCGGCCCAAAACGTCACCCGTCCCACCGTCACCGACTCCAGGCCCATATCCGGGAGCACGTTGAATAGCCGGCGTGCTACGCCGTTGATAACAAAAATACCGAACCCATTCAGCATGAAGGCCACGGCGGCGAACTTGCTGCGTGATTGCTCGGCGGGATAGTCGTTGATCACCGAGGCCAGCATGGCGGAAATACACGCGGCGCCGCAGGCGAACAACGGCCGGGCGAAGTACAGGTGCTCCACCTGGGTAGCAAGCGGGTACAGGACGTAGCAAATGCCAACCAGGCTGAAACCCATGGCGTATACCAGGCGGCGCCCGACACGATCGGACAGCGTGCCCAGCACGTACACCGTCGCAAGCACGATGACTTCGTTCAGCAATATGAGCCGGCCGGCCAAACCACCCTGCTGGTTCCAGGGAATACCGAGGTTCTCGTCGAACAAGAAGCCCTGCTGCACATTGATGAACGTAAGCAGGCCGATGGAGAAGAACGAGGCGAAATACAGCACGTTCACATGCCGGCAGCGAACCCCTTCCTCAAGGCGCAACGGAATAAACCCGAGCAGCCGGTAGACGCCGCCTTTCGCGGGGGAAGCGTTGGACATGACGGCGGATACTTAACGATTTCACCCGCAATTACAATCCCCGCAGGCTTATCGGCCCCGGAGAACCGTCATGACCGACTACCACGGCCACCGCCTTCGCGTCGGCATTGCCGTACCTTCCACCAACACCACGGTGCAGCCGGAATGCGAGCTGCTGCGGCCACCGGGAGTGACCAACCACACCGGCCGGGTCAGCATCCGCCAGCGCAAGATCACTACCGAAAAGGATTTCCTGGAACATGTCCAGGCGATGCGCGACGGAATGGGCGACGCGATTGACCGGGTCGTGTCCGCACAGGTCGATCACGTCATCATGGGCGTGGCCCTGGAGGCCTTTTGGGGCGGCGTCAAGCAGGCGGCGGAGCTTCAGGACAGCCTGGCGCAACGCGCCGGTGTAGGCGTATCCATGGGTTCGACGGCGACTGTCGCCGCTCTACGAGCTTTCGGAGTCGAAAAGATCGCCGTTCTCACTCCGCACATGCCGCGCGGCGACGAGCAGGTACGCGAGTATTTCCTGCAGGCGGGCTTCGACGTATTGCGTTTGATCGGCCTCAAGTGCCCGTCGCCGATCGAGATCGCTCACACCACCGGGGCTGAGATGCGCGCCGCCTTAAGGGAACTGGACGGCGACGACGCCCAAGCTATCGTTCAAGTCGGCACCAACCTCCCGGCCATGGACATTTGCGCCCGGGCCGAGCCCTGGCTGGGCAAGCCGGTGCTGTCGATCAACGCCGTAACCTACTGGGACGCCCTACGCCGCAGCGGAATCCACGACCGCATTCACGGTCACGGAAGCACTCTGGAACAGCACTAACCGTCCCTGTAACAACCCTGGGAACGAGGGCTTCCAGCTCCTCAGGGTCGGGGACAGGCTCTCGTCGAGGACAGGATGTCCTCGTTCCCTTGTTCCCTGGGAGCGAGGGCAAATACTCCCAGCGCCAAGCTGGCCGACGGGCTGTTAGCCTGGAGGAACGGGAGGAGGCGCACCCTGCGGCGCGGCAGGCGGCGCGGCGCCGGGCAAGGGCAGCGGCATTGGCATGCCATTCAGGTTGAGCATTCCGTCCTTCAGTCTCACGCTGGTGCGATAACTGGTTTCGCTCTGCTGAAGCAGTCCCTGCATCAGGACCATCTGCAAGATTCCCTGACCCAACAGGCCTTCCGCGGCCGCTACCGGCATCTCGAAATCCAGGGAATATTCAAGCCCGGCAAGAACAGCCATCAGATTTCCCAACTCGTCGGCGGCCGGAACGCGCTCCCCGTTATAGCCCATATGCACATCCAGTGTGAGGGTGTGCTCCCCCTGATAGGTGAGCACGGTGTTCATATCAACGAAAGGCCCGGCGGCAAGGATGGCGCGGACAGCCTGTTTCATCTCCGAGCTCAGCTGTGGAACCATGACGGGGGCAGACTGCACGGACGGCTGCAACTCGGGCGAACCCTCCGGCTCTTCCTCCGGCATCTGCGGCGCCGGGGCCATCTCAAAAATCCCCCCGGACACTGCCGTGGCGTATTCCATGAATGCGGCTTCATTGATACCCCCGAAAGCCTGTTGCAGCGCAACCGGGGCAAATTCCTTCCCGAGAAACTCGATCGACTCGATCGTCACATCACTATCGCCGCGATATGAGCCGTTCTCATCCGGGGAAAGGGTGTCCTCGGAACTCCAGCCGCTCATTCGCATCACCGTGCTACCGTCGGAGCCGGCAAGCGAGAGCTCTCCCAGGTAAGAGGTGGATTCCGACGGCGCCAGGATCGCTCCGCTCTCGATACCCTCCGGATACTCGGTCCGGCTGTCGAGATTCGACATCGTAAGGCCCATGCCAATGGACGCGCCGACGCTCATTCCAAAGCTCTCCAGGGCAACTCGCTGCAACTGGAAGGAGTCCGGACCGGACCACTCCCCTTCCAGGTGCGCGCCGGACACACTAAGGGATAGCGCCCCGAAATTCCAATCAAGCCTCGGCACTTCAAGCCGGTTACTGACCGTTTTTCCCGAGAACGAACTTACGTACAGTTCCAGGTACTCATCCTGTACGTCCGACGAACCCGATTCGGCGCCGGATGACGCATCACCAAGAGCAACCCGCCCCCGCGCGTGAAACAGGCCCACGCCGGGAGCCACCGCGAAATACACCGGGCCATGGGCAATTTCAACATCAATTGCCAGCGGCTCGGCGCCCAGGAGATCCGAAGGAGCCGGAAGGTCGATCACGGAACCGCCCCCAGGAGCGCCCTGCGGAATCACACCCGGCATGGGCATGCCGCCAAACAGCGGTTGCCATTCAAGCCGCGCCGTGGACGAGAACCAGTTGCGCTGGTATTCAACCACCTCCAGCTGGAACGGAAACGGCATATTCGCCAACCTTTCCTTGAACGTGCGCTCGGCCACCTGGCCGAAGTAGCCCGCTGGCAGGACTATGCCCGCCGCCACCAAAACCACAACCGCAATTGCTATTACCGGCTTCTTCATAAACTTCTCCGTCAATCAAGCGTAGAAACTTCCCCGCGCAAACTTAATTCCGGGCAACCGCAATAGCCAGCCGGATATCCATTCTTTTCGTGCAATTTAGCGTTCGGAAAACGGAAGGTCAATCATCCGGAGTGTTGGACTTGATCTATTTTTTTCTGATAGTGGGTTAAATAATCCAAAATAATATAGAATCACCTATTTTGTGGTAAACAAGTAATATTTGGTCCATAATTCCTACTGCCAAGCGTTTTCTATCTGAAGGGTCTATTCCAGCAGAGTTTCGAGGATGCGCCGCAGGCAAGACTTGAGCGTGGCGGCCTTTTGCCGGTTGTAGGACTCGGGCCTGGCTCCGTCCATGTAGGCGTCCTGGGCGATTTCCATTTGCAGTGCGTGCCTGCCCCGTAGCGGGCGGCCGTAACGGCGGGTAATGAATCCGCCGATAAACCGGCCGTTCAGCGCGTGCGTATAGCCGCTGGCGGCCACTTCCAGGGCCGCCCGGTCCTGAATGCCGGGCGCGCAACTCAAGCCCCGGTTGGTGCCCAGATTGAGCGCCGGCAGACGGCCCTCGAACAGCCGCGGCACAACGGTTGCGATTGAATGGCAGTCATACACAATCGCCTTTCCGTACTGCTCGCAGGCATGCTCCAACTCCGCCTCAAGCCGGCGATGATAGGGGTCCCAGAATTGCGCGCGCCGGCGTTCAGTTTCCGCGTCGTCCGGCTCGTGTCCGCTTACATATACCGGCCGGCCATTGAACAGTGTCACCGGGCACAGGCCGGTCACCGCCTGTCCGGGATACAGCGATGCGCCGTCCGGGGGCCGGTTCAGGTCCACTACATAGCGGCTGCAATGGGCCTTGAGGACGGTTGCGCCCAGGTCCGCGGCAAAGTCGTATAACTCGTCCACGCGCCAGTCGGTGTCGGGCAGCGCTCGGGCTTCAGCGGTCATCCGCGCGGCCACTGATTCCGGTACCCGGAGTCCCGAATGCGGGATCGAGAGAACCAGCGGCGTAGTGCCGCGCGTGCAGGAATACAGCTCGTCCGTTCCCGGGAGGGAGGACATCCTGTCCTCCGAGGGCAGGATGCCCTCGCTTGTATGTTTGAATGGAGCCACCCTCGGGGCCCTCGAGCCGCCGAGGGTGGCGGTGGTAGGACCGTGCCCTCGCTGGCCTTTAAGAGCCGTATGGGAGTTGGGTCGCCACCGTCTTTTCTCACCGTCCTGAATGGATACATGAGCAACAAGGCTCGCATTACAAGCACAGGAGAAGAAAAGATGATTCATCATACCGTAGGCGTAGACATCTCAAAAAGACACTTGGACGCCCACCAACTTCCCGAGGAGAAGGCCGCCCAGTTCACCAATGACGCAGCAGGCTTTAGGCAACTGATCGCCTGGATCGGCACCCCCGTCAAGTGTGTGGCCTATGAACCCACCGGACCTTACCATCGTGACTTTGAGCTGGCCCTTCTCAAAGCCAAGCTGCCGCTGGCCAAGGTCAATCCCTGGCAGGCAAGGCGCTTCGCCCAGGCTACCGGACAGCGTGCCAAGACCGATGCGGTGGATGCGCGCATGCTGGCGGGGATGGCCGCTACGCTGACCCTTAGGCCCACGCCGCTTCCTTCGAAGCGCCAACGGGCATTGAGCGACTTGCAGTCCGCCAAAAACAAACTCATCCGGGACCGCACCGCTCAACTCAACGGGGGCGATCATCTCCGTGATCCCCTGCTCAAAAGGCAGCATCAGACCCACCTGAATATGCTCAATCGCCATCTCAAAGCCATCGACGTCAAGATCCAAGAGCTCATCGCCGCCGAGCCGACCCTGGCCCGCAAAGCCGAGATCATCGCCTCGATCCCCTCGCTGGCGTCGAATACCGCCGCGAACCTGCTGGCCGAGATGCCCGAACTGGGCACCCTCAGCAACAAGGCCGCGGCCAGCCTGGCCGGGTTGGCCCCCATCGCACGCGAATCCGGCGCCTGGCAGGGCCGCCGCTTCATCCAGGGCGGGCGGCATCCCGTGCGCCGGCTCTTATACATGCCCGCCGTGGCCGCGGTCCGCTGCAATCCAGACATGAAGCAAACCTACCGGACCCTGGCCGAACGCGGGAAACCCGGTAAGGTCGCGATCGTGGCCGTCATGCGCAAGCTCCTGATCCTGGCCAACGTCCTGATCCAACAAGACCGCCTGTGGACCCCCCAGCGGCCCCAGGCCCATACAAAACAACCCATCGGCGAGAGCCCCTTGCCGATGCCATCTCCGGAACACACTCCGCCAGAATCCAACCGGCGAAACACCCAAAGGACAAACCACACACCCGTTCCAATTGGCCCATCCATATCTCTGGCTGCCCATGCTTGACAACATGGATACTCCCAGGGGGGATGTTCTCGTTCCCAGGGGGGATGTTCTCGTTCCCGGCGCGCTTGGGGCACACTTTGAGCGTTCAGTCTCCGGGGGCCGTATCGCTAAGTTCGGCAGCCAGTTCCTCCAGCACGCCTGTCTTGATCAAAGTGAGGGCGGCCTCTATGTCCGGGGCAAACTCGCGGTCGGCCTTGCGCTCGGGCACTTCCGCCCGCAGCAATGCGTGCACTCGTTCCAGGCTCGCGGAGGATCGCAGCGGACGCAGCAGGTCCACGCCGGACGCAGCCGCCAGCCATTCGATGGCGATGATGCCGGCGCTGTTCTCGTTCATGCGCGCCAGGCGGCGGGATCCATACGCCGACATGCTCACGTGGTCCTCCTGGTTGGCGGAGGTGGGAATGCTGTCCACGCTGGCCGGGGTGGCCAGCTGCTTGTTCTCGCTTGCCAGAGCCGCGGCCGTAACGTGGGCCAGCATGAAGCCGGAGTTCAAGCCCGCATCAGCCATCAAGAACGGCGGAAGACTGCTGAGCTCGCCGGTAACCAGCGCCGCTATGCGCCGTTCCGACAGCGACCCGGTCTCGCTGATGGCCAGCGCCAGCACGTCGGACGCGAACGCCGCCGCCTGGCCGTGAAAGTTCCCGCCGGAAACCACCTCTTCCTGCTGTTCGAACACCAACGGGTTCTCGGTAACCGCGTTGGCCTCGATCAACAACGTGCGCTGGACATTGTCGACCAGATCCAGGCAGGCGCCCATCACCTGGGGCTGACAACGAAACGAATAGGGATCCTGCACGCGGTCGCAATCCAGGTGCGAGGCGCGAATCTCGCTGGCGGCCAGCAGGCGCCGCAACAGCCGGGCAACCGCCGCCTGCCCCGGATGCGGCTTGAGCGCATTGAGGCGGCGGTCGGCGAATGCGTCGGTAGCGCGGAAGGCATCGCAGGACAGCGCGCCCACCACTACCGCCGATACAAGGTTGCGCCTGGCCCCGATCAAACCGCGCAGGGCCTGGGCGGCGGACAACTGGGTGCCGTTGATCAGATCCAGGCCCTCCTTGGGGCCCAGCTGCAGCGCCCCCAGGTCGGCCGCACGCAGCGCTTCCGCTCCCGGCAGCACACGGCCCCGGTATCGGGCCTCGCCCCGTCCGACCAAAACCAGCGCGATGTGGGCCAACGGCGCCAGATCGCCCGACGCACCCACCGAACCCTGGGATGGAACCACCGGCAACAGGTCCTCGTTGATGCATCGCGCAAGCAGGTCCAGGAGTGGTTGCGACACTCCCGAGTAGCCCGCCAGCAGGCTGTTCAGCTTCAGCAGCATGGTCAAGCGCACCACGCAATCCGGCAGGGGTTCCCCCACCCCGGCGGCATGCGACCTCACCAGGTTGAGCTGCAGAGTGCGCAGGTCCTCGGCGGGGATCCGCTCCAGCGCCAGGCGCCCGAAGCCGGTATTTGCGCCGTACACCGCCGCGCTCTCCTCCACGGCCCGGAGCAGGACCTGGTGGGCAGCCTCGGCCCGGGCAATGGCTTGCGGCGCCAGCGTGACCCGCAGCGGTCCATCCAGCGCGGCGCCAATGGCGTCCAGGCCCAGCGGCGCATCTCCCAGCGTGAGTGCAACAGGCGGTTTCGCCGCGTTCATTGCAGCAGCGACTCAGCCACCTTGCGGTAGCGGCCCACAATCGACGCTTCGTTGACGTGGCGGCCGTCGGTGACGACCTGCCGGCCGCCTACGAATACATCGCGCACGCAGGCCGCCCCGCCGGAAAAAATCCACGAGTCCAGCACTTCGTCTTCCATTCTGCCGATCAGCGCCGGATGATCCTGGTCCAGCACCACGATATCCGCCCGGGCGCCCTCGGCCAGAACGCCGCAGGGCTGCGCCAGGCTGCCTGCGCCGCCCTTGAGCGCCCCTTCCAGCAGGAATCTGCCCAGTGAGCCACCCGACTCCGCCGCCAGTGGATTGCGCGATTCCCCCACCAGTCTTTGCCCGTATTCGAACAACCGCAGTTCGTCGGCCGGGCTGATCGTTACCTGGCTGTCCGAGCCGACAGCGCAAGCGCCGTCGAGCGCTATCCATTCGGGAGCGGCGAACAGCCCATCGCCCAGATTGGCCTCGGTGCTAGGGCACAAGACCACGGTGGCCTGACAGGCGGCCAGTGCGCGGCGCTCGGCATCGTTCATATGGGTAGCGTGAATCAGATTCCAGCGGGCGTCAACGTCTGCCTGGTCCAACAGATGCCGGACCGGGGAGGCGCCGCACCAGGCCAGGCAGGCTTCGACCTCCGCGCGCTGCTCGGCCACATGAATATGCACGGGCGCGCCTGGGTCCATTTGCCGCACGCCCGCCAGCACCTCCCGTATCAGCGCTCCGTCCGCCGCGCGCAAGGAGTGGGGCGCGCAACCCAGGCGCACATCCGGCAAGCCCTCCGCGGCCTTGTGCAGCGCAGCGTAAATCTCCATATAGAGGTCGGCGTCGCAGACGAAACGCGCCTGCTCCGGCCGGGCCGGCTGCGGGCCGAAGCCGCCGTAGGCATACAGGCTGGGCAACAGCGTCAATGCAATTCCGGATTCTTCAGCCGCGGCGATACAGCGCAAGCCCATCTCGCCGGGCTGCGAATAGTGCGAGCCGTCCACGCCGTGGTGCAGATAGTGAAACTCCGCCACCGAGGTATAGCCGCTCTTGAGCATCTCCATATAGGCCAGCCCGGCCACCGCCTGGAAGCTTTCGGGCTCGATCGTGCTGACCACCCGGTACATCTGTTCCCGCCAGCGCATGAAATCGCCCTGCCCGGTCCCGGCTTCCGCCAGGCCGGCCATCAGCCGCTGATGAGCGTGCGAATGTGCGTTGGGAACGCCCGCTATGGCGACACCCCGAATCTCCTGTGCCTGCGCGCTTCCTTGCCCCGGCGCCAGCTTGCGGATCAAGCCCTGTCCGTCAACCTCCACCAGCACATCCCGGCGCCAACCCTTGTGCGTTAGCATGGTTGAGAACAGCAACTTCTTCATATTTGGCCGCCGGCATTCCAATGGCCCTATTTCAACAGATTCCGTACCCGCTGACACACCCGGATTTGCAGGAGCGCCCGCATTGAACAGCGTACTCACCAACTGCCGCGTGGCCACGATGCAATACCCGGGCGTGGCCTACGGGATGATCTCCGAGGCGGCCTTGCGTATCAGGGACGGCCGGATCGCGTGGGTGGGTTCGGCCGCCGAGCACCAGCCGCAACCCGATGAGCAGCGCCTGGATCTCGAAGGACGGCTGGTCACTCCCGGCCTGATTGACTGCCATACGCACCTCATCTATGCCGGTAACCGGGCAGAAGAATGGGCGCTGCGGCTTCAGGGTGCGTCATACGAAGAGATTGCCCACCAGGGCGGTGGAATTGCGTCAACGGTCCGCGCTACCCGCGCGGCCGGCCGGCCGGAGCTGCTGGAGACGGCACAGGCGCGGCTGCGAGCACTGGCGGCCGAAGGCGTGACCACCGTGGAAGTCAAATCCGGCTACGGCCTCGACGTCGAAACCGAACTTCGCATGTTGCGCGTGGCCCGGGAACTTGGAGAGTCCGGGCACATCGACGTGATAGCAACCTTCCTGGGCGCCCATGCCCTGCCGCCGGGATACGGCCACCGGCGCGAGGAATACTTGAGGCTGCTGATCGAGGAAATGCTGCCCGCGGTCGCCGAGCAAGGACTGGCGGATGCCGTGGATGCCTACTGCGAGGGCGTAGCGTTCAGCACCGCGGAGATTCGAGCGCTGTTCGAGCGCGCCCGCACCCTTGGTTTGCCCTTGCGGCTGCACGCCGAGCAGTTCTCCAACTCCGGGGGCGCCGCCATGGCGGCGGAGCTCGGAGCGCTGTCGTGCGACCACCTCGAATACCTGGACGACGAGGGTATCGGGGCCATGGCGCAAGCGGGCGCCGTCGCGGTGCTGGCGCCGGGCGCCTGGTACTACCTTCGCGAGACCCGCAAGCCCCCGGTGGAAGCGCTGCGGGCGGCGGGCGTTCCGATGGCGGTAAGCACCGACCACAATCCGGGCACCTCGCCCATGCTTTCGCTGCTCGCAGCCATGAATATGGCTTCAGTGCTGTTCGGGCTCAGCCCCGAGGAAGCTCTGCACGGCGCGACAGTCAACGCCGCCCGCGCCCTGGGATTGAGCGACCGCGGCGTGGTTGAGCCGGGCGCTCTGGCGGACCTGGCCGTGTGGGACGTGCAAACACCCGAAGAGCTCAGCTACGCTTTGGGCCACAACCCCTGCCGGCAGGTTTTCAAGGCGGGAGTTCCGCGCGCAGCAAGACCAGAGTAAAGGACACGGTAATGAGCGACAGTCGCACCATCCGGGCGCCACGCGGCGCAACGCTTTCCTGCAAGTCCTGGCTTTCCGAGGCGCCGATGCGCATGCTGATGAACAACCTCGACGAAGAAGTCGCGGAGAATCCGGCCGAACTGGTGGTCTATGGCGGCCGCGGCAAGGCGGCGCGCAACTGGCAGGCATACGACCGAATCATCGCGGCGCTGAAGGCATTGGAGGACGACGAGACGCTGCTGGTTCAGTCGGGCAAGCCGGTCGCGGTCTTGGGCACCACGCCGGATGCGCCCAGGGTACTGATCGCCAACTCCAACCTGGTGCCGCATTGGGCCACGCTGGAGCATTTCAACGAACTGGACCGCAAGGGCCTGATGATGTTCGGTCAGATGACCGCGGGCTCGTGGATCTACATCGGCAGCCAGGGCATCGTGCAGGGCACCTACGAGACCTATGCCGAGATGGGCCGGCAGCATTTCGGCGGCGAAATGCGCGGCAAGTGGTTCCTGACCGCCGGGCTGGGCGGCATGGGCGGCGCCCAGCCACTGGCCTGCACTATGGCGGGGGCTTGCATGCTGGCGGTTGATTGCCGCCAAACGGCAATCGATTTCCGCCTGCGCACGCGCTACCTGGACCAACAGGCGAACGACCTCGATCAAGCGGTGGCGATGATCAACCAGGCCTGCGAGCGCGGAGAAACGCTCTCGGTGGGGCTCAAGGGCAATGCCGCCGAGGTCTTTCCGGAACTGGCCCGAAGGTCCGCGGCCGATGATCGCTTCAGGCCCGATGCGGTGTCCGACCAGACCTCGGCCCACGATCCCCTCAACGGTTACCTGCCGCTGGGCTGGACGATACAGGAGCATGAAGAGCGCAGCCGGTCCGACCCGGCGGGCACGGTGCGCGCCGCCAAGGAGTCCATGGCCGTGCAGGTGCGCGCCATGCTGGAATTCTGGGAACGCGGCATCCCGGTGGTCGACTACGGCAACAACATCCGCCAGATGGCGCTGGAAACGGGCGTTGAGAACGCCTTTGACTTTCCGGGCTTCGTGCCGGCCTATGTCCGGCCATTGTTCTGCCGCGGCAAGGGACCGTTTCGCTGGGCCGCGTTGTCCGGCGACCCGCAGGACATTGCCAGGACGGATGCCAAGGTAAAGCAACTCCTCCCCGATGACGAAGCCTTGCACCGGTGGCTGGACATGGCGGCCGAGCGGATCGAGTTTCAGGGCCTGCCGGCGCGCATCTGTTGGGTGGGCCTGGGGGATCGCCACCGCCTCGGCCTGGCATTCAACCAAATGGTCCGCAGCGGCGAACTCAAGGCGCCGGTCGTGATCGGGCGCGACCATCTCGACGGCGGCTCGGTAGCCAGCCCCAATCGCGAAACCGAAGCGATGAAGGACGGCAGCGACGCGGTTTCCGACTGGGCCTTTCTGAACGCCCTGGTGAACTGCGCCTCGGGCGCCACCTGGGTTTCGGTGCACCACGGGGGCGGCGTGGGGATCGGCTACTCGCAACATGCCGGCGTGGTGATCTGTTGTGACGGCAGCACCGCCGCCGATAAGCGCATCGCGCGCGTCCTTTGGAACGACCCGGCCACCGGCGTGATCCGCCACGCCGACGCCGGCTACGACGAAGCACTGGATTGCGCCCGCACCTTCAATCTCAACCTGCCATCGGCGCTTCCTTAAGCCCCCTGGGAACTGGGAACGAGGGCTCCCCCCCTGGGAACGAGGGCTTCCCCCCTGGGAACGAGGGCTTCCAGCCCTCGACGAGGACAGGATGTCCTCGTTCCCAAGGGAAATACCTACGGCGCCTTGACCCGAACCGGGAACGAGGGCTTCCAGCTCCCCGATCAGGGTCGGGGACAGGCTCTCGACGAGGACAGGATGTCCTCGTTCCCAGGGGAAATGCCTACGGCGCCTTGACCCTCGTAAGCACGATCAGGCCCGCTACCAGCAGCACCAGAATCGCCAGAACGCCAAGCCGCTGGCTGTCCAGGACCAGGGCGGCATAGCCGGTAAGGATCGGTCCCAGGATTGCAGCGAAGCGGCCGAACATGTTGTAGAAACCGAACATCTCGGTGGCCTTCTCGGGCGGGGCCAGGCGCGCAAACAAAGACCGGCTCAGGCTCTGCACGCCACCCTGGGCCAAACCGATCATGGCCGCCAGCAAGTAGAAATGCCAGACCTCGCTGGCCATGCTGGCCATGAAGGTGACCACGCAATAAACCACCAGCGCCACGTAGATGCAGCGCCGTGGGCCGAAGCGGCGCCCGGCAAGACCGAAAGCCAAGGTAGCGGGGAACCCAAGATAGTTGGTTATCAGGATCGCCAGCACCAGGTCCGACGCCGGCAAATTGATTGCGGCGCCGAAGTCCACCGCCATCTTGATGATGGTGTGTACGCCGTCGATATACAGGAAGTAAGCGAGCAGAAACAGCCATAGCTGCGGATAGCGCCGGGCCTCGCGCAGCGTGGACGCCAACTGCCGCAAGGCCGCGCCGACGCGCACACCCTGGCTCTTCGGCGCCCCGCGGGGCCCGCCGCGCAGCAGCGGGATGGAGAACAGCACCCACCATATTCCCACCACCAGCATGCTCAGCTGCATGGCCTGCACTTCGGAGGCCAGGCCGAATCCTTGCGGGTTCACCGCGACCAGCGCGCACAAGGTAAACAGCATCGCGCTGCCGATATAGCCCAGCGAGAATCCGTATGCGGAAACCAGGTCGTACTGCCTGGGTTCGGCCACCTCCGTCAGCAGCGAGTCGTAAAAAACATTGGCGGCGGAATAGCCCAGCCAGGCCAAAACGAACAACGACAGTCCCGCCACCCATTGCCCCTCTCCCGGGAACCCCAGCAGAACGGTGCAAAAAGCCCCGGGAACCACGCACATGGCCAGCATCCGCCGGCGCCGCCCGCCCTGGTCGGCAAGCGCGCCCAGCAGCGGGGCCGCAAAGGCCAGCAGCAGGGCCGCAAAGCTGTTGGCGGCGCCCCACAGGAAAGTGATCTGGGTGGACGACTCACCAGCGGACCAATGCGCGCGCAGCAACAGCGGCACGAACGACGTCATTACGATCAGGGCGAAGGCCGAGTTGGCCCAGTCATACATTGCCCAGCGCAAGGCCTCGCCGGACAGCGCCTTCAGCGTAGTGGAACGTATTCTTGAAAGGACCCTCAAGTGACGTTCCGGTCCCGCAGCATCGCCTCCATCTCGCGCATAGCCAGCTTAAGGTCCTCCCAGGATTTGCCTTTCTGTCCGGGCGACCGCAACAGGTAGGCAGGATGGTAAGTCACCAGCACCGGGCAGGCAGGCTGCGCCAATTGGTGTATTTCTCCGCGCAGCGCGCCCACCGGCCGGTTGGTGTCCAACAGCCTCTGCGCCGCGACCGCTCCCAGGGCCACGATGAGTCGCGGCGCCACCAGCTCGATCTGACGCCGGAGGTAGGGGATGCAGGTCGTGGCTTCCTCCAGGCTGGGATTGCGATTGTTCGGCGGGCGGCACTTCACGATATTGGCGATGTACACCTTGGTCCGGTCCAGGCCCATCGCCCGCAGCATCGCATCCAGCAACTTGCCCGCGCGACCGACAAAGGGTTCGCCCCGGCGGTCCTCTTCCTCTCCGGGGCCTTCGCCCACGAACATCCAGTCGGCATTCGGATTGCCCACGCCGAACACCGTCTGGCGGCGGCCGGCATGCAGGGGGCAGGCCGTGCAGGCGGCCACCTTGCTGCGCAAGGCCGCAAGTTCAGGCCGTTCCGCGGCGGCAGTGTTGCCGGCCGCCGCCTGCGGCATCTCCGCTTCCCGCTTCAGCGTTTCCCGCGGCCTCTCGACTGCGCCAGCACCTTGTTCGCGAGCAACGCCGGGAGCGAGGGCATCTTGCCCTCGTCGAGGGCTGGAAGCCCTCGTTCCCAGGGGGGTGCCCTCGCTCCCAGCATTGTCAGAAGAGTCGGCCGGCGAACCCGAGGTCCACACGCGTATGCCCGTCAACTCCAGCAATTCGCGTTGGGCCCGACTGGGCGCTTCCGCCCCCTGGGAACGAGGGCTTCCAGCCCTCGAAACCGCTTCACCCCGCGCCGGACCGTTGCCGTTCGGAGGCCGATTTTTCATCCGCGGCTCATGAGCCGGAGTCGACCGATGCAGGCTGGCGAGCACTCATATTCTTCCGCGCAGCCGGCCTGGAGCATGGGACAGCGGCTCAGTCGGCCAGCTTGCGCATCTCGCGGCGGCGGCGCTTTTGCGCCGCCCGCCATAACAACAGGCTCGGCCCCAGGGCAACGTAAACGCCGAACAGGGTAAACAGCATGCGTGGCGGATCCGAGGCGATCAGGGCGAAACACACCGGGATCGCGGCCATCTGGGTAAAGCGCAGGCGGCGATTCACCGCGAAATGCTTGAAGCTCGGATAGGCGATGCGCAGGCACATCAACGCGGCGGTCGCCAGCGTAACGAACCCGGCCAGGGCAAGCACCGGCAGGCCGCTCCATTGGGAATCGGACGCCAACCATACGAAACCCGCCACAAACCCGGCGGCAGCCGGGCACGGCAGACCCTCGAAGAAGTTCTTGTCGCTCACCGGGCCGCGGGCGGTGTAGCGCGCCAGGCGCAAGGCCGTGCCGATCGCAAAAAGGAACGCGATGACCCAGCCGACCTTGTCCCATACCCAGCCGTAGTCGCCCATGTGCTGGAGTCCCCATTGGTACATGACCACCGCGGGGCCGAGTCCGAAGGCGACTACATCCGAAAGTGAATCGAACTGGCGCCCGAATTCGGTCACGGTTCCGGTCAGGCGAGCCACCCGTCCGTCCAGGGCGTCCAGGACCATCGCAACGAACAGCGAAACGGCGGCACGCTCAAATTCACCGTCCGCTCCCGCGACGATGGCGTAGAATCCGGCGAACAGCGCGCCGCTGGTGAGCAAATTGGGGAACAGGTAAATCCCGCGCTTGCGGATTACCTCGCGCCCCCTTGCAAACTTCTGGTGATTGCCTTCCACGCACACAAGTCTGCCACAACCCCGCCTGCGCTGGCGTGAGGGTGTCTGGTTCCAGTGTTCGTAATTTGACACGAACTTCGTGTTTTACTATGTTTGTGTTATGAAAAACGTCACTGTCACCTTGCCTGAGGATGTTGCGCGCTGGGTGCGGGTTCGAGCCGCCAGGAACGACCGCAGCGTCTCCAGATGGCTCGCAGACCTGCTTTCACGAATGAAGCGGCAGGACGACGAGTATGAAGTTGCCATGGAGCGCTTCCTGGCAAGAAAGCCGCGGGTGCTGAAGTGGGTGGACGGACGGAAACCCACCCGGGACGAATTGCATGACCGCGCTCGTTTTCGTTGACACCAACGTTCTCGTTTACCGGCACGACAGCGCCGATCCGCCAAAGCAGGCCCGCGCCGACGAATGGATCTCGTTTCTCGCGGAACAACGCCTGGCCCGAATCAGCTTTCAGGTTCTTCAGGAGCTTTACGTCACGCTGACGCGCAAACTCGACCCTGGATTCAGCGGGAGCGAGGCCAGAGAGATCGCGCGCGACCTTGCGGTTTGGGAGCCTGTGGCCATCAACTTCGAGATCCTGGAACGTGCCTGGATCTTGGAGAAGCGCTACTCCATTTCCTGGTGGGACGCCCTGATCGTGGCGGCAGCGCAATCCTGTCAGTGCAATGCGCTGCTTAGCGAAGATCTCAAACACGGCCAAAAATACGGCGCCGTTGAAGTCATTGACCCGTTCTCCAGGGCGGAGCTGAGTCTGGACGAGCTAATCGGGTCCTTATAGGTCGACGTTCCGATCGGCAGCATATCCGCCGCAAGGACGGAGCAGCTTCCTCTACAATTGCCGCTCTGATCGTTTGACCTACCGATGCGCCTCTCAAAACTGCCACTAGCCACACTCCGCGAGACCCCGGCCGAAGCCGAAATCGCCAGCCACCGCCTGATGCTTCGTTCGGGAATGATCCGGCGCCTGGCGTCCGGCCTGTTCACCTGGTTGCCGGTGGGCTGGCGGGTAGCGCGGATCGTCGAGCGCGTTACCCGCGAGGAAATGGAGCGCATCGGGGCCCACGAAGTGCTGATGCCGGCGGTGCACCCGGCCGAACTGTGGCAGGAAAGCGGCCGCTGGGAGGACTACGGCGACCTGCTGTTGAAGATGCGCGACCGGAGCGAACGCGAATACTGCTTCGGCCCCACCCATGAAGAGGTGATTACCGATATCGCGCGCCGCGAACTGATGAGCTACAAGCAGCTGCCGGTGAACTTCTTTCAGATCCAGACCAAGTTTCGCGATGAGATTCGCCCGCGCTTCGGGGTCATGCGGGCCCGCGAGTTCATCATGAAGGACGCCTATTCCTTTCACCTGGGCGAAGAGTCCTTAAAGGACACCTACGGCCACTACCGCGAAGCCTACCGGCGCGTATTCGAGCGCCTGGGCCTCAAGTTCCGCGTCGTGCAGGCGGATTCGGGCGAAATCGGCGGATCGCGATCGCAGGAATTTCACGTCCTGGCGGATTCCGGCGAAGATCTGATCGCCTGGTGCGATGGCGACGACTTTGCCGCCAACCTGGAACTGGCGCCGGCCCTGCCGCCCGAGGGACAGCGCGCGGCCCCCAATGGCGCCATGGCCGAGGCGCACACGCCGGGCATGCGCACCATGAAACAGGTTGCGGCGCACCTGGATCAGCCGCTGGAGAACTGCCTGAAGACGCTGCTGGTCAGGGCCGAGGGCGGCGGCGTGGTGGCGCTGGTGCTGTGCGGCCACCACGAAGTCAACGAATTGAAAGCGGTAGGTTTGCCGGAAGTCGCCAAGCCCCTGCAGTTGGCCAACGCCCAGGAAGTCGCGCAGGCGGCGAGTTGTCCACCGGGTTTCGTCGGACCCTTGAATCTTCCCGTTACTACTTACGTGGATCACGCCGCGGCCCATCGGGCGAATTTCGTCTGCGGAGCGAACCGGCGCGACAAGCATTACGCCAACGCCAATTGGGGACGCGACTTGCCTGAGCCTGAGAGCGTGGATCTGCGCAACGTAGTTGAAGGCGACGTGAGTCCGGGGGGCGGGGGCACACTGCAAATCGCCCGCGGTATCGAAGTGGGTCATATCTTCCAGCTCGGCGACAAGTACAGCCGCTCCATGAACGCCACCGTGCTCGACGAGAACGGCGCGGAACAGCACATGCAAATGGGCTGCTACGGCCTTGGGGTAACTCGAACGGTGGCAGCGGCCATCGAGCAGAACCACGACCAGCGCGGCATCATCTGGCCGGAGGCGATGGCGCCGTGGAGCGTGGTAATCGTGGCGCTGAACATCGCCCGCGACGACGCTGTCCGCGCAACCGCCGAGAGTCTCTACGAAGAACTGCAGGCACAGGGCGTTGACGTACTGTTCGACGACCGCGACGCCAGTCCCGGCGTGAAACTGGCGGACGCCGACCTGATCGGCATTCCGCACCGAGTGGTTGTCAGCTCCCGTGGATTGAAACAGGGGACGCTGGAATACAAGCACCGCCGCTCGGAAACCGCCGAGCACCTTGGCGCCGCAGAGACCGCCGAATTCCTGCTGCAACGCGCCAGCCGCTAACCCCCTGGGAAAGAGGGCATCCAGCCCCCTGGGAAAGAGGGCTTCCAGCCCTCCCCTGGGAAAGAGGGCATCCTGCCCTCCGTCGAGGGCTGGATGCCCTCGCTCCTGACTTACGCCTCAGGAAATCTCTCGGCGGTACTCGAATAGCCCGCGAGCGCGGTCCGTCAGAGATTCTTGGCTCAGCCGGTTCGGAAATCGGGCAGGTGCCGCCACTCGTCCGCCTGCTCGACGCTTTCCTCAACCTCAGCGACCTGCGCAGAGGGTGGCCCGTGGCTCAACCAATGTCCCAGCTCCTGCACCGCGGATTCCGGCCCCAGCGCCAGCACCATCACCTTGCCATCGCCCATGTTGGAAGCTCGCCCACGCAAACCGAGGCGGTGAGCGACGCTGGCTGTACTGGCGCGAAAGAACACGCCCTGCACCCGCCCGGACACAATATAACGGCGGCAGACTTCTTGGGACATGGTGGCCATTTTACTCCGTTTGGGCCGTTTCTCCCGCCTGGCTCCGTCCCCCGTATTGCAGTTGCCGCAAGGAGGCGAGAATCGGCGACGCGTTAGAATCCGTTGACTTGGGGTCAAAGCGAGGACAGGCCGAATGGCGGAACTGAGAAACGTGTTGCGCGGCAGGCGGGATGCCGCGGCGCTGACCGCATTCGGCACCCTCCGCGCGCAGTAAGACGCAAACAAAATGGTCGCAAACGACTCCTTTCACACGACCTTCGCCCAGGGCAGTTCCGTCTTGCGGGGCGGTCCGTTGTTCAACCGGGAGCGGGCCGAGAAAGTGCTGCACGAGGAATCGCTGGCCGGCCTGATTGTGGCCGAGCCGGTCAATGTCTATCACCTGACCGGCTACTGGCCGCAGCTCGGAAAAATGGGGTTCGCGGCGCCGTCCCTGGCCCTGCTTTCGGCCGACCCCAGGAAGCCCGTGGCGCTGGTCATCCCGCAATTCCTGTACTACTACGTGTACGCCGACGCCAGGTTCACGGGAGACGTAGAGCCATACGTGTACACCTACCGCGCGGTCAACGCCACGGCGATTCTGGGCGACAACGGCGCGCCCGCCGCCGGCGATCTGCGGGTCTACCGCGATAAGGGCGCAGTACCCATGGGAACGGTGGAAAGGAACCGGCGGGCGGCGGTGGAGGCCGCGGCGGAGCGTAACGGCGTAAGCGCCGAACGCGAATGGGCCATGGTGAAGGCGGCACGCGCCCTGGGCATGACCAGTGGCCGGATCGGGGTTGATCACATGGCAACAATGGCCATGCTGGAATCGTCCCCGCTTTCCGCCACGGCGGTGCCGGCCGACAACACCCTGCGCAACATCCGCCTGGTGAAATCTCCTCGCGAGATCGAACTCATGCGGCTGGCGTCCCAGGCCAACGCCGACGCTGCGCTGGCTGCCGTGGCAACGGTGCGCGAGGGCGCTACAACCCAGGAATTGCGCGCGGCATTCTTCGCCGAGGCGGCAAGCCGCGGCAACGGCGGAGTGTTCATGGCGATAGACCGGATGATTTCCGAAGTGATGGACTTCGAATTCAAGGAGGGGTCGGCATTCTTTATCGACTGCGTCAGCCAGGGCTGGCATTACCACGGCGATTTCGCACGAACGATATTTGTCGGCGAGCCGGCCAGCACCATGCGCCAGGCCACCCGCGCCATGCAGATCGGCTGGGAGGCGATCCGCGAACAGTTGCGGCCGGGTCTGCGCTATTCGGAAATCCCGCCGATCGGCCACCGGGCGGTGCGCGCCGCGGGACTCGATTTCGACATCCCGTTCTCACCCCACAGCGTGGGGCTGACGCACACCGACGAACCCGGAATGGCCGGCCATCCCTACTGGGTCAAGGATGATCTGACGCTTGAGGCGGGCATGATCCTCAGCGTGGATTGCCCGGTATTGAACGCCGGCATGGGCGGCTCGGCGCACATGGAAGACTTGAGCCTGATCACGGCTGACGGCGCCGAACCCATCCACTCGGTCGCCGACCCCGTCATCATCGTCTGACCACCACATGCTTCTGCCCGCTCATTCTTCAAGAATCTGCATTGAGCTTTCCCTGTGCCCCCTGGGAGCGAGAGCTTCCCCGCCCTTCCTGGGACCGAGAGCTTCCCCACCCTTCCTGGGACCGAGAGCTTCCAGCCCTTCCTGGGAGCGAGAGCTTCCCCGCCCTTCCTGGGACCGAGGGCTTCCAGCCCTCGACGAGGGCAGGATGCCCTCGGTCCCAATGGATTCACGCATCTCCCGGCAGGAAGGGGCACAGGGAAAGCGGATAAGCCACGAACCCAACACTGATGAATAACGAACTGAAAATCCTGGTGCTCTACTACTCGGTAAAGGGCTCCACCGAAGCCCTCGCACGCGCCATCGGCCGCGGCATCGAGATGACCCCCGGCTGCGAGGCGGTGCTCCGAACCGCACCCCCGGTTGCCGCACAATCCGGCGAGAGCATGCCGGCAGTGCCCGAAAGCGGCGCACCCTATGTATCCAAGGACGACCTGCGAGACTGCGCAGGCCTGGCGCTGGGCAGCCCCACGCGTTTCGGCTCCCCCAGCGCGCCGATTCAGCATTTTCTCGACGGCCTGGCCGCGGAATGGGTATCGGGCCTGCTGGTGAACAAACCCGCGGCGGTGTTCACTTCATCCAACAGCATGCACGGCGGCCAGGAAGCCACACTGCTGTCGCTCGGGGTGCCGCTCCTCCACCACGGCATGGTGCTGGCCGGCATCCCCTACACAGTACCCGAACTGCGCAAAACCACTTCCGGCGGCTCGCCCTACGGCGCATCCCACGTCGAGCGCGCCAGCGAAGACAGCCTCACTTCAGACGAGAACACTCTGGCCGAAGCGCTGGGCCACCGCCTCGCCAAACTTGCCCACGCCCTCCACCAATCCACCTGATCTGCTTTTTCGCGGGTTGTTCTCGAAGGTTCGCTCTCGAGAGTGTGCCCCTAAGATTCGCTCTCGAAAGTTGGCTCTCGAGCGGGTTGTGACCCCCTTTGGGCGAGAGCCACTTCGCGAACGCTTCTGCCCAAAGAGGTCACAACCCGCTATGCCGAACGGTATGCGGAAACTTGAGGGTGAGGTCCTCAGGGGTGGCGGTTCGCCCGCTCTGACAGGGGTCATGTCCCTGCGGGTCGCGCGTGAGCTGGAGCGCGTCGTTGCCCCCTTCCTGGCAGGAGCGTCGCGAAGTGGCTCCAGAAGGAAGGGGGCAACGACGCGCGTAGGGCAGAAATAAAGTGCGGGAAACGTCAGCAGGATGCGATAATTGCACAATCGCCGCTGGCTAAGTGGCGAAATCCACCCTTTGGAGAGCTTGAAGTGCAAGACCTGCGCAACATGATCGAGTCCGCGTACGAACGGCGCGCGGAACTGGCGCCCGAGAGCGCGCCGGGCGAGTTGCGTGAGGCGATCGAAGCCGCGATCGGCCTGCTAGACAGCGGCAAGGCGCGGGTGGCCGAGCCGACCGGCGATGGCTGGCAGGTTAACGAGTGGCTGAAGAAAGCGGTGCTCTTGTATTTTGCGGTCACACCCAGCCGCGAGATCCAGGGCGCGCATACCCGCTACTACGACAAGGTTCCTCTCAAGTTTCAGGACGGCGACATTGCATTGTCCGGTGTGCGGGTGGTACCCGACGCGCTGGCGCGGCGCGGGGCCTACATCGCGCCCGGCGTGGTCCTCATGCCCAGCTACGTGAACATCGGCGCCTACGTGGACAGCGGAACGCTGATCGATACCTGGGCCACCGTGGGCAGCTGCGCGCAGATCGGCAAGAACGTTCACCTGTCGGGAGGCGCCGGGATCGGCGGCGTCCTGGAGCCGCTGCAGGCAACGCCCACGATCATCGAGGACGATTGCTTTATCGGCGCCCGTTCCGAGATCGTCGAAGGCGTGATCGTGGAGCGCGGCGCGGTCATCGCCATGGGCGTGTATATCGGCCAGAGCACGCGAATCTATGACCGCTCCCGCGACGAGATTGTGTACGGGCGCGTGCCGGCCGGCTCGGTGGTGGTGCCGGGCAGCCTGCCCGACGGCAAGAGCCGCGCGCAGCTGTATTGCGCCGTGATCGTAAAGCAGGTGGACGAACGCACCCGCCGGCGCACCTCCTTGAACGAGTTGTTGCGCGATGACTGATCCACGCGACAGGCAAACGCTCGATCTGGCCCTGGATTTGATGAGCCGGCCGTCGGTGACGCCCCAGGACGGGGGTTGCCAGGAACTGTTGGCCGGCCAGCTGGAAGAGGCCGGCTTCAGCGTCGAGCACATGCCCTTCGGCAAGGTCTCCAACCTTTGGGCGCGGCACGGCGGCGATTCACCGGTCCTGTGCTTTGCCGGCCATACCGACGTGGTGCCGCCGGGGCCGCTCAAGGACTGGGACCATGATCCCTTCGAGCCGGAGATCCGCGACGGCTGGCTCAAGGGCCGGGGCGCCGCCGACATGAAATCCGGGATCGCGGCAATGGTCCGCGCCGGGATCGACTTCGCGAACGATCACCCGGACCACCGCGGTTCGGTGGCGTTTTTAATCACCAGCGACGAGGAAGGGCCGGCCACCGACGGCACCCGCCGGGTAATGGACACGCTCAGCGCCCGCGACGAAACCATCGACTGGTGCGTGGTGGGCGAACCCTCCTGCTCCGAGCAGCTGGGCGACACGCTACGGGTAGGCCGGCGCGGATCGCTCAGCGCCATCATGACCGTGCGCGGTGAACAGGGCCACGTGGCCTATCCGGCGCTGGCGCAAAACCCGATCCAGAGCTTCGCTCCGGTGCTCGCGGACCTGTACGCCAACCCGCTGGATGAAGGCAACGAGCATTTCCCGCCCACCGGCTTCCAGGTCGTGCGGGTTCACGCCGATGCGGGAGCGACAAACGTGTTTCCGGGCGAACTGGTCACGCGCTTCAACTTCCGCTTCACCAACCAGTGGCGCAGCGAGCAGATCCAGGAATGGGTCGAAAACCTGCTCGGCCGCCACGACATCGAATACGAGATCGAGTGGCGTCCCGCCGGCGAGCCCTTCCTGACCGCGCACGGCCCGCTGATCGAGACGGCGCGCGAGATAGTGCGGGACGAATGCGGCATGGACCCGGAGCTGTCCACCGGCGGCGGCACCTCCGACGGGCGTTTCATCGCGCTGCACGGCGCCCACGTGGTGGAATTCGGGGTCATCAACCGCACCATTCACCAGATCAACGAGCGGGTTCGGGCCAGCGAGGTGGAGGGCTTGAGGCGCGTGTACGCACGCATCATGGAGCGCCTGCTGCTCGATCGATAGGCTTGGGGATAAGGCATTGAAGGTCGGGTTCATCGGCACCGGTACGATTGCCGAGGCGGTGGTTACCGGTCTTTGCGAGGCCGGCTCGCCCGGGCTTTCAATTCTCCTTTCACCGCGTAATCGTGAACGTTCGCGGGCTTTGAGCGAACGCTACGCAGCGGTGGAAGTCGCCGCCAGCAACCAGCAGGTGGTCGACGATTCCGAGCTGGTCTTTCTGGCGGTGCGGCCGCAGGTGGCAGGCGCGGTCCTCAAGGCGCTGGAGTTCCGGCCCGGGCAGCGTGTCGCTAGCCTCATCGCTACGTTCAGCGCGGCGGACCAGGAGGAGCAGGTTAAGCCGGCCGAATTTGCCGGACGGGTAGCCCCGGTCCCCTCGGCGGCGCGCCGCAGCGGCCCGGTTGCGATCTGCCCGCCTGACAAGCAGCTCGCGGAGTTGTTCGAAACGATCGGGACGGTGATCCAGGTCAGGGAGGAAGCGCAGGTCAATGCGTTCTTCTCGGTTTCCGCCCTTATGGCGCCCTACTTTGAACTGCTGGAATCGGTTTCCTGTTGGCTGCGCGGCCAGGGCATCGACCCGGTGGACGCCGATACCTATACCGGTTCGCTGTTCCGCGCCATTGCCGAGAGATCCACTCAGCCCGGCGGCGACGGTTTCGCCGCGCTGGTAGAGGAACACGCAACTCGCGGCGGCATCAACGAACAGCTACGCCGGGAGCTACAGGCGGTGGGCTTCTACGACTGGATCGGGGCGGGCCTCGATCTCATTCAGGCGCGCATGCAGGGCCGCGCCACATTGCACGACACCCTATCGTTGGGTGAATAGAAGGACCTGGGAGGGAGGACATCCTGTCCTCCACCGAGGGCTGGAAGCCCTCGTTCCCAGCCGCGGGTACACCCTGGGAGGGAGGACATCCTGTCCTCCACCGAGGGCTGGAAGCCCTCGTTCCCAGCCGCGGGTACACCCTGGGAGGGAGGACATCCTGTCCTCCACGAGGGCTGGAAGCCCTCGTTCCCGGGGATTATCACGGCCACGGTGCAAAATCGGCGTTAGCCGATGGGCCGCAATGTGAGTTGCCGGCTCAATCCATCGCTGCAAGACATCTCCAAGGTGGTCTCGCCGCCCCGGGTTTTTGCGCTGATACCCGCAGCAGGCTCGGCCAGCTCCCAGCGGCCGCGCAATACCACTTTGAGTCGATGTGATTTGGCGCTTTGCGTCGCGTAGTGGCGCGAACCGTACGCCAGGCCCCTGTGCAACCGCGCATCGTCCGAGTCCCAGCCCAGGTCGGGGACGCTTGCCGCGAGGCGTACTTCCCTGTCCCGCTTCCGGGTGATGATCGCGGCCGGCAGATTGACGCTTTTTACAAGCTGGTCCTTGGCGGTTTCAACGGTTTCATAGAAGGCGTAGGCCGTGATTTGCCATTCAGGGAAATGGACCAGATGCATCCGGTCGCTGTCAATAACACGAAAATACGCCGACGGGTCTGATGCCAGGTCTTCAAGCTTGCTTCCGCCCGGGTCGGACGGAATGAGAACATAAACATAGCGGTCATTGGCCGGTTTGACACCGTGGTCGAGGTAGGCTTGCACGAATCGGCCGGAGGTCGGCTCGTATCCAGGTGTCAGGCTGTGCAGCCGACGGCTCGAAAAATGCAGATCCGCCGAGCTATCGGCCAGGAAATAGCTGTTGCCGACGCTATCGGTCAACATGGCCTGGGCGCCGGCCGCCACCCGCATCTCAAACTCACCCTTCCTGACACCCCGCTCGCCATTGATGGAGCCGCGAAGCGCGCCGCCGCGCACACGCGTCTGAAACAAGGCCGTATGGGTCGCATCGCCCGCCGTGCCGCCGCTAATCCGAGTCCCCAGCGCAACCACCTTGTCGCCGACGAAGAAGTAGCTCTTGCGCGCGCTCAGGTCGGTCGGCGCGCTGAAGGGGACTCCTTCGAGGTCCTGGACGAACAATCCGTGGTCGCCGAGCGTAACCCCGCCAACGAAGGTCTTGCTGTTGTAGTTGCGTTGAGGGTCCCCCCGGCGGATGCCCGCTTGACTGCGAGCCTTGACCACATCCATGTACGACCGTTCCTCGATTGCGTAGTGACTCGCCGTTGTTCCCGGTACGTGGTACCAGTCCCAACCATTCTTGAGGTCGTAACCGGATCCCGTCTCGCTTACGGGATCACCGGCGCTTAACACCTGCAGCAGGCCGTAGGACCAGTTCTGCCCAAAACTGTTCTGGCGCTTCTCAAGGGGACCTTCGTAGTCCCAGAGGTAGCGGCTGAAACCCTTTGCGATCACCAGCCAGTCGTCGCGGCGGAAGAAGGCGGCAGCAGCATAGGGCTTGATTTCCACCCCGGATGGAACTTCGGCGGCTGCCTTCGAATCCAGGACATCGTCAATCAGGCGGTAAATGCCGAGACCACGGATTGGCGCTCCACGCCGGCCTGCGTGGTAGTTTTCCAGGCGAACCCTGGAGAAAAAGTAGTCCGGGTCGAAAAATTCGTTGAACCTGGCGCGCATCTCGCGGTCGCCACCTCCGTTTGGATGCGCAAGGAGCGCCATCGCCCGGGTCACCGCCGCCGCCGCATTGTCCGCCCCGCCGTCAATCAGACGGCCTCTCAAGGCACTTGGAACCGAGTATTTCTGCACCATGATGCGGAAGCTCTGTAGCGCCAGCTTCACCGCCTCGACATTCCGGGGAGCGTAGAAATCCGTCCCTGCCAGCAAATACAGAAGTCGCGCCATCGACTCGAATGTGAACGGGCTGTAGGCGCCGACGTAGGCCGCGCCGTGATGAAAGCCGGTGCCGTCGGGTTTGATCGTGCCCTGGGTTCCCGGCCGGATGGCGACATTTACCGAGATGACTTTCCGCACTACCTGTTCCATTTTCCGGCGCTCCTGTGAATCCTCGATCAGCAGGAAATACGGAATGAAGTAGTCGACGAACAACCGCATTCCATCCGAATTCAGATGGAACTGACGCTCTTCAGGAAGCGGATTCGGATGGCCGATGCCCGCCTCTTCGCGCGCATGCAGGAAGAAGGCCCCGTACATGGAGCCGTTGTTGATCACGAGGTTTCTTGCGACCCGGCGGTATCTGTCCAGCAAGCCGAGTTCCGCCAGGGGTTCGCGCATCAGAAAGATGCTCTGTATGAAGCCGCCCAGGTGCAGGCTGACGCCGGAAAAATCTCCGCCGCCTCTTACCAGGCCGCTGCGCTGCGCCCGTTCACTGGCCTTGCCGGCATGATCCGGTGTCCAGGCCAGTTCAGTAAGGCCACGACTGTAGCAATACTCGAGCAGGTACGCATAAAGACGCAGCACATCCCTGTGTTGGTAGTAGGGGTTGCCCCAGGGACGCGGGCCGGGAGTCTGATAGGCATAAGCGAGCAGGGGGAGTATCGAAGAAAAGAGTTCAAAGAACCGGTTATTCACGTCCTGCCCGCTTTGCGGTTCCGCAGTGGTCCTTTGTGCCTCCAGTCCCTGGTTGTAATAGGCCGGTACGCCACGCAAGTCGTATCGGTAGGACTGTGCACTATTGATCGCGGTTTCGAATTGCTTGAGCAGAAGATCGTCAAACACCCTCCGGGCCATCCTGCTGGCCACGAAGTCGCTTTGGACAAACAGCAACAATGCTTCATATCGGCCGGCCAGGCGTTGGTCGTCGACAGCCGCCACCGCCGCCTGAGCGCCGAGGCCAATGCACAGCGCGATGACCAGACCGGCTCTCTTCATTCCCGTACAGGCTGACCGATGATGTAAAGCGACAGACTTGCGAGGGGTACGGGTCACCATTGGCGCCGTGTCACGACACTAATGGGTCGCCGCAAGCGAATTGGCCAGCCGGTAGACCTCGGATGCAGCCAAAAGGAACGCTCCGACACCATACACATCCGTGCTCTCCTTGTGGACGATCTGCGGCGCGGAGCCGGAGGGCTGCACGTAGGCGAGTCGCCCGTCGGCATAGAGGTTGGACACCAGGCTGGACCAGGCGCGCTCGACGGCGGGAAGATAGGTCTCGCGATCCAGCAGGCCCTGGTTGATTCCCCATGCCAATCCGTAGGTAAAGAACGCCGAGCCGCTGGTTTCGGGCGTCGGCGAAATCGCTTCGTTGGTGAGCGACGAAGTCCAGTGCCCCTCGGAGTGCTGCAGTTCGGCCAGCCTCGCGGCCATCGCACGATACCGGTCCACGTACTTGGCGCGGTTGACGTGGTCTTTCGGCAGCCTGGGAAGAATTCTGGCGAATGCTGCAAACACCCAGCCGTTTCCGCGGCTCCAGAACACCTTGTGGCCGTCCTTATCGCGCATAGGGATGTAGCGGCGATCACGGTACAGCAGCCTTTCGCCGGGATCCCAGAACGTATCGAAGGAGGTCCAGAATTCCCGGTCTCCAAACTCCAGGTAGCGTTCGTCCCCGGTGATCCGAGCCATGTGGATCCACACAGGGGCGCCCATGAACAGCGCGTCTATCCAGGTCCAGCGCTCTCGACAGCCAATCTCCATGAGCTCGCACTGCTTCCCGAAATCACGGTTCACCGTCGGCCAGTTGGCGTAAACATGGTTGAGTCTCCCGGTTAGCGGCGCGAGCATTTCAGGATCACGATCCAGTTCAAACAGTTCAAGATAGGTCTGACCAATCACATAGTCATCCGCGTCGAAAGCGCGCGCTTCAACTTGCCAGCCGAAGTCTCGACTATGTTTGCGGACGAAGTCCAGGTAGCGCGAGTTGTCCGATATCAGCCCCCAGCGGGTCATGCCGACGGCCATGGCGCCCATGAGCCATCCACCGAAACTGTAGCGGCGATGTCCCTGGAAATTGACCAGGGTGCTGGCCTCGAATTTGTCCATGTGGCGTAGTTGCCAGTCGGCAACCAGGTTTCCTGCGGCTTTGACGCTGTGCGGATGCAGGTCGGCCGCGATCCCCGCCATGGGTGCATCCACATCAACGACGTAGGGGAGCACCCGGCTCGGGGTGAGCACCGGGGTTTGGGGGTCTTTACCGGGACTCGGACTACATGCCGCTAAGAGAACCGACAGGAATGCAATGCGATACCCGCTCACCCTTAGGGGACACGACACTAGAACTTCAGGTTACCCCTGACGGAAAACGAAATGCGGCGACCGTAGTCGATATATTGCCTGATCAGGCCCTCGTGATGCCGGATGTCCGCCTCGTCCGTGAGATTGGCGCCCGCCAGGCGCAGCCGCATGCCGTTGGGCAGTCTATAGTTGATGCTCGCCGCAAGGTAACGGCGCGGGTAAAAGAGTTGCTTGGGTTGCAGGCCGGTCGCCGGAGTCAGCAGGTATTCGCCACGATAGGTATAGGAAACGCGCACATCGAATGGGCCCGCGTCATAGTAGACGATGGCATTGTAGTTATCCTTGGCAGCGGCCCGCAGGCGTTCCGGCGCGGAATTGTCGATATAGGTGTAATTCAGCGCAAATCCCGTATTGCCCAATGGACCGGGAAGTTGGGTGAGGGCGTGTTGCCAGCTCAATTCGACGCCCTGCAGCTTGACGCCCGTGGAATTGCTGTCGGTCTCCACGTTGAAGATCTCTGCCACGGTCTCGCCGGTGACGCTGTTGGTGATGTTGAAATTCTCAGTGAATGTGGACCTGCCGATGAGCGATTCCAGGTCCTTGGAGAACAGGGCCGTAGAAAGCAGGTTCCCATCGCCGTAGTACCAGGACCAGACGAGATTCAGATCGTTGGCCAGAAACGGTTCGAGGTTGGGGTCGCTGTATGAGATCTCGTTGCCGCTGTCGATATTGCCACGCAGCCCGCTGACGATGAGATCGAGTTGTGCCGGCGCCGGCCGCGTCATCGTCTTTGCGGCGGCAAACCTGACAACATGGTTGTCGCCAAGGTTGAAGCGCAGGTTGAGACTGGGCAGGGTATTCGAATAGCTGCGGTTGCGGGTGACGGCTACGCCCTCGGAGTTGGGTGAAAGGTCGCCGGCCTCGTCGCGGGTGAATCCGGCGCTCAGGTCGATTGAAGTCCCCCGCACAGTCTCGTCGGTCCGCGTATGGCGCACACCGATGTTCCCGGTTATGGCGCCGCTTTCGTTGCCGAAATCGAGGATGAGGTATGCGGACTTGATACCTTCACGGATATCGACGATGGCCGTGGGGTCGCCAAAAACAGCCGCGCCATCCGCGTCGACGATGGCCTGGATGCCGCCGGCGGCTTCAATCACGGCATCGATGTCGGGTATCAGCCAATTGCCGATCGTGGGCCGCTGGGCGCTGTCGAGAAAACCACCTCGATCAGATCCGGTCAAAACCATTGGAAAGCTTGCGATGCCCAGACTGGCCAATTCCCTGCGGTTTGCCGAGAAACGATCCCGGCTCGAGGCGAAAAGGCTGTCCGAGACGGCCATGCCAAAGCCCACGCTGTGCGCAAAGCGGGTGTCAAGCAAGCGGTCGATGTCCATCTTGAATTCGTCCTGCCTGCTTTCGCTGCGAATATTCGTGCCCGGACCGGAATTGAACTGATTGATGCGGTAAGCCTCCGGATCCAGATGCTTCTCGCCAAAGACCGTCACGGCGGACGGACGGTTTCGGCCTTCCAGGTTGATTAGAGTTTCGATGCCTGTCACCCTGGCGATTGCCCGGGCGCGCGTCTGGAAGTGATTGGATTGCGAACGGGAAAATGAGAAGTCCAGGGACAAGGAAGGATTGGGGTAAAAGCTCGTCAAAACCTGCGCTGAGAGCAGGTCTGCATCGCGAACCTGCAGTTCTTTCTCGGCCTGCAGTTGCGAATCAATACTGTGATATTGGGAAACGTATTCCACGTCGTTGATGAGAATCGTTTGCTGACCTTCGGATACCGTCTTCTTGTTTCTGAAGTCGAAGCGAACGGATTCACGCGGCGAAATCGTATCCTGCTGGCTGTAGAGCACCTCGGAGAAGAGCGTGAATTCATCGCTAGGCTGCCACTCCAGATTCGCGAGGTAGGACTGGCGCTTCCGCTGTTGTTCAAAATTCTCCGAAAGCACGTTGTCGCGGACCACGATGCCCCTGTCGGAGAAATCTCCATCGCCGTTGAGATCCCGGTCCCTGCCTTCATTGTAGGCACGGCGGTAGGCGCCGCCACGGTCACGGTGCAGACCCTGGTCTTCGTTGACGAGATTCACGCCAAACACGATACCGAGCGTCTTGTCGGCGAGGACGTCCGCGTAAATCGCGGTGATGTCGCTCCCCACCTCGCCGTTATTGCTGTCCCAGTTTCCGTTGCCGGATACATTGAAGCGTCTCCCGCCGATTTCCAGCGCCCGCTGCGTGACGATATCCACGGACCCGGCGATTCCGCCTTCCCGGACATCGGCCTTGCCGGACTTGTGAACCGCCAACCTGGAAACGAATGCCGAGGGCATAATGTAGGCTTGGAAATTGCGGTTGCTCAAATTGTCGCTGAAAACGGTCGTGATCAACCGTCCGTTCACCAGCGTCTGGGTAAAGCGCCCCTGCAGCCCACGAATGGTAATTTCTTCTGCCTGACCGCGGTTTCTTTGAATCTGCACCCCCGGCACGCGCTGCAGTGAATCCGCGATGTTCTGATCCGGCATCTTGCCGATGTCGGAAGCTGATATGGCGTCAACGATCGTGTCGGAGTTGCGTTTGAAGTTGATCGCTGCCGTAAGGTCGGCCCGTGTTCCCACGACCACGATCTCCTCGAGAATCTCGTCGTCAGACTCCTGCGCGTGGATTGGATCCATGCCGCTCACGCCATATGCAATAGCCAAGCCTGCGAAATATACAGCCGCCAGCCGGCTGGACGCTTTACGGATCATGCCTTTCTCCTCTTTCCTCTTTCCTTGTTCTCCTCACCACAGCAATTCGACCCTTGGTCTATTGAGCGTGTGCTAGGATGGTGGCATGAAAAGACAGCGTTGTCAAATTGTCCGGCCAGCGGCGCGATCCACGCTCAAGTTGGCCTGAATTCATCGTGAGGTCTATTGAAATGAATCGAATTCTCGATGTCGGGGCGCGTTTACGGTTACTGCCGCTGCTGTGCCTGGTGGCGGTTGCCGGTTGCGCCCCGACCGGTGAGGACGAATCCGCCGCAGCCGGACAGACAGTTTCCCAAGAGGAGAGTGAATTCAAGGTTTTTTTCGGCGATTTGCACAACCACTCCAGCCTGACCTACGGACACGGCTCGTTCGAGAACGCGCTTGAGAACGCTGCCCAGTCGTTGGATTTTTTCACCGTGACGCCGCACGCAATGTGGCCGGATATCGATCAGTTGCAGGGGAATCCCCAACTGGAGTGGGTGATTGACTATCACCGCAATGCATTTGAACGCTTGCGAGACCCCGAGTACTGGGGCAACTACATTGACAAGCTCAAACAATACAACATCCCCGGTGTCCGCATCACCTTCCCGTCCTTCGAGATTCACAGCCTCAAGTATGGCGACCACGTCGTTGTTTCCAGACTTCAGGATCTTGAACTGCCTCCCGCCGGCGTCACGGTCGTCGAACTGCGTGATCAGGTGCTGGATGCCGAGAACACCATCATCACACCGCACGGGATCGGCTATCAATCCAATTTCCGGGGTTATAACTGGGACTTCTTCAAGCAGGGCGCACAGACGCCCTTCGTTGAAATCTATTCACGCCATGGGGGTTCGGAAGGATCCATAGGGCCGTTTGGCATGTACCACGATATGGGGCCGCGAGACTACGGCGGCTCAATGGAGGCGGGACTCAAGCGCGGTTTCAGATTCGCCATGGTCGCCTCGTCGGATTCCCATGCCGGGCATCCCGGCGGGTTTGGCGACGGTCGCATGGCCGCACTGGCCCGGGCCCTGACCCGCGATGACATCTGGGAGGCGATTCGCTCACGGCGCGTCTATGCAACCACCGGCGCCAACATCCTTCTGGACTTTCGCATCAACGGCGCGTATATGGGAGAAGCGGTCGCCGACGGGGAGTCCGCTCGGCGCATCATCCAAGTCGCCGTCGAAGGCATGAACCAGATTGACTACGTTGAACTCATCAAGAACGGCGCGACGCTCCATCGCGAGCACGTCAGCTATACGCCGCGGCATGACGACAGCGGCGAATCGATTCGCGCCAAGATCCGCTTTGAGTTCGGTTGGAATCAGGTGGCCAGCAAGGACCGTATTGATTGGCAGGGCAAACTCTCGCTGAGTGGGGGCCGTCTGCTCAAAGCGACGCCGCAATTTCGCGGCGCTCCCTTTACCTCGCCGCAAAGAGACACCGAGGGCAATGTGATTCCCTGGGAGTCGTGGGTGAGCCGTATCACGGGAACCACGGACACCAGCGTTTCTTTCGACGCCAAGAGCGAGTCCAATCCGGCGCCCATGCATCCGGTAACCCAGTCGATCACGCTCGACGTCGAAATGAAGCCCGGTGATCGGATCCTCGCGGAAGTTAACGGTCAGGAGTTCTCCTATACGCTGGCCGAACTGCTTGAAGGCAGCCGTTCCCGGTTCATGCGCGGTTGGCTGACCGAGGCCGTGTCGTTCAACCGCGCGGTTCCGGAGAGCGGTTTTTTGGTTGAATTCGACTTGGAGGATGAGGCGAGTCGGGACGAAGACTACTACTTCCTGCGCGTCCGGCAGACTGACCATCAATGGGCATGGTCAAGCCCGATCTGGGTCAGCGCACGCTAGTTACGACTATGTGGACGCTGGGCATCGATGTTGGCGCAACCTTGGTCAAGCTGGCGGTTGTCAACGAATATGCATCGACTTGTTACCAGAGCAGCGGTCCGACACGAACCGGCGAGGCACGTTTTCTAAAGGATCTGCGCGAGCGCGTTGACCATACCCTGGTCAAAGCCTCGCAAAACGGCGCCCGGGTATCAGCCATCGGAATCGGTGTGCCCGGCCAGGTTCAGGGCAATCGCATCGTCGGAGGCGCCAACAACTTCCCGGAACTGGCCGGCGTTTCGCTCGCCAGGGAACTGGCGGCTGTTAACCTGCCGATCAAGGTTGAGAACGATGCCTACCTGATGGGGATAGCGGAGTCCCGCTTCGGCGCCGCGAAGGACTCCTCCGATGTCGTTTTCCTGACAGTGGGCACGGGCATCGGCGCCGCCCTCAAGCTGAATGGCCGGTTTTACAGAGGCGCAAATCACCGTGCCAGCGAAATTGGACACATGGTTCTGTCCTATGGCGGTGAAAGATGCTCGTGTGGAAACAGGGGTTGCTTTGAAGCGCTGGCATCGACCTCCGCGCTGATCAACCGGTATATGCGCCTGTCCCGTGCAGCGGTATCAGCGCCCGGCAAACCGCCGACGGGACCCGAGCTGGTCAGTCTCTACCTTGAGGGTGATCCAGCCGCTGTGGAGGCGCTGCAACTGCACTTCGACTATCTTGGCGCCGGTATCGCCAGCTTGATCAATATCTTCGATCCGCAGCAAGTTGTGGTTGGAGGCGGCATCACGGGGTGCGGTGACTTCTACCTGGCCGAGGTTCGCCGCCGCGTTGCCGCAGGTGTTATGAGCGGCTCGAAGAATCACCCATCAATCGATCCGGCAGACCTGGGAACCTGGGCCGGGTGTATTGGCGCCGCCTGCCTGTTCTCCGATTCGGCCGTGGCGGCGGAGCATCTTGAAAACATGGTGGAAGCATGAGGGAACCAGGACTGTGAACAGAGTTCGAAGCCCGGCAGTGGTGCTCTTCATCCTTGTGATCTGGTTTGCGATCTCGTTCGTGACCAACATCATCGGCCCGCTGATGCCCGTCATTATTGATGATTTCGGCCTCACTTTGACGCTGGCCGCCCTGCTGCCCTTTTCCTTCTTCCTGGCGTACGGCATCGCGTCCATTCCTTCCGGCGTCATGATTGAGACCATCGGTATGAAGCGATCCATGCTGATCGCTTTTGGCGTCGTCCTGTTTGGCGCGTTGGCGTTCTCCCTGTTCCCGGCCTACGGCGTTGTCATCGCTTCCTTGTTCGTGATCGGCATCGGCATGGCGATGCTGCAGGTCATTATCAATCCGCTCATGCGCACGTCGGGCGGCGAGGCGAATTTCGCGTTCTTCTCGGTGCTGGGGCAGCTGGTTTTCGGCTTCGCCTCTTTCGTCAGCCCCTTCGTATTCACCTATCTCGCGACCCGTCTGCCGGACCCGACGCAGTCCAACGCCCTGCTCGACACGCTGCGGGCACTGGCGCCCGCAGGCCTTAGCTGGGTTGCCCTCTACTGGCTGTTCAGCGCTGCATTCGCGATGCTGCTGGCGGCGGTATGGGTGATCCGGCTACCTCAAGTGAAACTCGAACAACATGAGCGAACGGGAAGCCTGGACGCCTATCGGGAACTTCTCAAGAACCCACACGCGCGCATGTTCTTGTTTGGCATCGTGTGCTATGTCGGCGCCGAACAGGGTGTGGCCACGTGGATGTCGGAATTCCTGCAGACTTACCACGGTGTCGATCCCCAAACCCTCGGCGCCGCCCTGGTGGGAAGATTTTGGGGCCTGATGTCGATCGGCTGCCTCGTCGGCCTTGGCCTGCTGAAGATTATGGACTCTCGAGTTCTGCTGCGGCTGGCCTGTGCCGCCGCAGCCGTGTTTGTATTCGCGGCGCTGTTTGGCGCCACGGCGGTTTCCGTCGCAGTCTTTCCGTGGATCGGCTTCTTTATTTCGGTGATGTTCTCCATCGTGTTTTCACTCGCTCTGAATTCCGTGAAGGACCACCACGGAGCCTTTTCCGGCATTCTGTGCACGGGAATCTTCGGTGGCGCATTGGTGCCGTTGTTTATCGGCGTCGTCGGTGACTGGGTGGGTCTCAGAGCGGCGATGTTGATCAATGTGGCGGCACTCGCGTATCTCTTTGTGATCGGTATTCGTGCGCGCCCGCTAATCGTGAATAGCCGCGTATCGCTTGTCACTCTAAGGCACAGGTTCCTGGGGCAGGGCGGGCCGGACTAGTGTCGTGTCACGACACTAGCCTGCCGAAGCACGAACAAAAGTCTCTCTCAGCGAGTTGCGCAGAGATGAATGCATTACCCGCTCCGACTCAAATGTTTCTCGAAGCCGCCTCTGCTCCAGGCGCGGTGCGGAAAATGCTGGACGCGAATACGGCCCACGTGAAGGCGCTGGCTGGAGAAATCGCCCGCTTCAATCCGTCAATGGTGGTGACCTGCGGTCGAGGCAGTTCGGATCACGCGGCCACTTACGGCAAGTACCTGTTCGAAACCCGCTTGGGCCTTGTGACATCATCAGCGGCGCCCTCGGTATCCTCCCTGCATGGCGCGAGGCTGGACTTGCACCGCGCCCTCTATGTCGCCATATCCCAGTCCGGATCCAGTCCGGACATCGTCCAGCATGCCACCATGGCCCGTGATCAGGGCGCCATGGTGGTCGGCCTCGTTAATCAGGAGGATTCTCCGCTGGCAAAGGTCGCTCATCATCTGATTCCCCTGCATGTGGGCCTGGAAAAGAGTGTGGCCTCCACCAAGTCCTATATCGTTTCACTCGCCGCATTGGCGCTCCTGGTGGGCGAGCTCAGCAACGATGATCGCCTGCTTGAGGGGCTGCGCGCTACGCCTGAAGCCATGGCCAGCGCATGGGAATGCGACTGGAGCGCGCTACTCGAGGTCCTGGATTCTGCCAGCAGCGCCTTCGTGGTTGGGCGCGGCGTCGGCTATGCGCTAGCCCTCGAAGCGGCTCTCAAGCTCAAGGAAACCGCACGATTACATGCGGAAGCCTATAGCACCGCCGAAGCCCGCCATGGGCCCATGGCTCTCGTTCAAAGGGGCTTTCCAATACTTGCTTTTGTGCAGAACGACGGCACTCTGAAAGGCGTACTGCAATTCGTTAATGATGCGCGTGCGCTTGGGGCGCGTGTGTTTGCCGCCGGCGCACGCCAGCCGCACCCATACTCCCTACCCGGTCCGCAGCCGCCGCACGAGTTGCTTGCGCCGCTCGTACAGGTGCAAAGCTTCTACCGGTTCGCCAACGCGGTATCGATCCGCCGCGGCTGTGACCCGGATACTCCGCCACACTTATCCAAGGTGACCAGGACGGTCTGATCCACCCGACTCTTCATTGGGAGGGTCCGGTCCCGGCGTGCGACCTGCGCCGCGCAAGCTCTCCGGCCAGCCGCCGGCGTGCTGCCAGATGCGCCGGTTGGTTGGCTACATTGGTCAGTTCCCCCGGGTCGGAGTGGTAGTCGTAGAGTTCGACACCCATTGTTCCGTCGGCCCAAACCGTATAGCGATAGCGCTCGGTACGGACGGATTCGCCCATCACGTCGGGGCGCCGCCATTCCGGCCGAATCCATCCAGCCCTGCTCAGCGCCATCGAATACGCGCTCTCGCGCACCGGGATGGCGGGATTCCGCAACACCTCGACGAGACTGACTCCGGCGACCTGCTTGGGAATGCTCAAGCCCGCGAGTTCCGCGAGCGTTGGATAGAGATCGACAAGCTCTGCCAGTGATGCCGTGCTCCCGCCACGCGCAAAGGTGGCGCCGGGCAGATCGGGAACCCACAGGACCATGGGTACCCGAACCGACCCCTCGAACAGGTCGCCCTTTTGCCAAAGCCCATGCGCACCGAGGTGGAACCCGTGATCCGACACCAACACGATGATGGTGTTGTCGCGCAGCGCTTTTGCATCCAGCGCGCGCAACAGCCGCCCAATCTGCGCGTCGACGTAGGATATTGACGCGTAGTAACCCTGAATCGCCGCGATCTTCTCAGCCTCGGTCATTTGGAGTTGACCTGGACGGTCGGCCAGCGCGGCAGTTGGGATATCAGCGCGGTCGGCGGAAAAGTCCGGGGGCGTCTCGATCATCTCAGGCGGATACATTGCAAAATACGTGGAGGGGGCGATGAAGGGCACATGGGGTCGAAAGTAGCCCACCGCCAGGAACAGCGGCCTGCCGGTGCGTTGCGGATGATGCGTTTCGAGTAGATCGATGGCTGCATCCGTCACCAACGCGTCGGTGTGCCGTGACCCGTCGCCGGGAACGCTCAGCCAGGTCAGCGTCGCGCCAATTGCCGTTTCGGAGTGGATCCTATTGACATCCGGACCGTAGCCGACGTCTACACCCCTGGGGTTGCGCCGCTCGGCCCAGGACTGGGGGTCGTCCAGTCCGTCGGAGCCGATGTGCCCGGGGACGTTATAGTGGAATATCTTGCCCACCCGTGCCGTGAAATATCCATGCTGCGCAAAGAACTCGGGCAGCGTGACGATATCCGGCACGAACTCACGGAAGTGCGGGCCGTTGCTCAAGACTCCGGTCTGCTGCGGATACAGACCGGTCAGGAAACTGGATCGGCTGGGCGAACAGACCGGGTACTGCGCGTAGGCCGCGTCAAAACGCATGCCTTGAGAGGCCAATCGGTCGATGGACGGAGACTGGACGATAGGATGACCATAGGCTCCCAGGTCGGTGTTGAGATCATCCACCGTGATGAAGAGGATATTCGGCCGTTGCTGGGCTGCAGCGGCGCTCGCGATCATCCATAGACACACCGCCAGTGCTGAACATCGCAGGGGAACCGGGCAAACGGTTGCCGAATCAGAGTCGCGCAATCGGAGCACTGGACGAGCAGAACGCGTGAACGTCAGACACTCACCAGCGAAAACGCGGTCAATGACTCTCGCACCGTGATTTTTAAGATATCCTAATTGAAATGCACGACATACATCGATGCTATCACACGCGATACTTTGCTGCGTCTTTGTTGGCGCGAAGAGCAATTCCTGCGAATCCGCGCGTGGCGGCAACGCTGCCGCCACTGTTCGCCGCAACAATGCTGCCGTGATTCCCGATTTCTCCAAAGCGAAGGTCCTGGTGGCGGGCGACGTCATGCTCGACGAGTACTGGATGGGCGCTGCGACCCGCATTTCCCCCGAGGCGCCCGCACCGGTGGTGAAAGTCGAGCGCCACGAACACCGCCCCGGCGGAGCGGCCAATGTGGCCTGCAACCTGGCCGGGCTGGGCGCCCGGGTGACGCTGCTGGGCATTGTGGGCCAGGACGCCGAGGCCGATGCGCTGGAGCAGGCAATGCGCGGCAGCGGGGTGAACAGGGAATGGCTGCGCTCGGCGGATCGGCCCACGATCCGCAAGCTCAGGGTCTTGAGCCGCAACCAGCAGGTCATCCGGCTGGATCGCGAAACACCCTTCAGTGGGGAGGATTCCGCTCACCTGATGGTGCGCTACGCGGAGCTGCTGTCCGATTGTTCGGCCGTGGTGCTGTCCGACTACGCCAAGGGCAGCCTGGGGAGCACCGCCACTCTGATCGAGGCCGCCCGCGCCGCCGGCAAGCCGGTCCTGGTGGACCCCAAGTCCAGCGATTTCGGGAACTATCGCGGCGCCAGCCTGTTGACGCCCAACCGCGCCGAGTTCGAAGCGGCCCTGGCCGGTTCGGAGCAATCCGCCGAGGAAATGGCCGAGCGCGCACAGAGAGTGTGCGGGCTTCTGGACCTTGGCGGCATCGTCGTTACCCTGGGCGAGAACGGCCTGCTGGTGGCGCCGGCGAATGGCCGCGCGCGCCATATTCCGGCCCGGGCGCACGAGGTTTTCGACGTTACCGGCGCCGGCGACACGGTGGTGGCGGTCCTGGCGGCCGGCCTTGCAGTTGGCGCCGACCTGCACGAATCGGCCCATCTGGCCAACATCGCCGCCGGGGTAGTGGTGCGGCGCGTGGGCGTGGCGCCGATCCATTTGCGTGATCTGGAGCAGGAGCTGGGCCGGCGCGGCTCGCTGGAGACCACGATCCTCGACGCCGGGGAGGCGGTGGAGACCGGGCGCAGCCTGCGCGAGGCTGGGCGCACGCTGGTGATGACCAACGGGTGCTTCGACCTGCTGCACGCGGGCCATACCGCCTACCTTGCCGAGGCCCGCGCGCTGGGCGATCACCTCATGGTTGCGGTCAACGACGACGATTCGGTGCGCAGACTGAAAGGCGCGCCGCGCCCGCTGGCGCCGCTGGCGCAGAGGATGGCGGTCCTCGCCGCGCTTGGCTGCGTGGATTGGGTGGTGCCCTTCAGCGAAGACACGCCGGCCGGTTTGATTGAGCAGGTGGCGCCCGGGGTGCTGGCCAAGGGCGGTGACTATCGTCCGGAAGAAGTGGCCGGCGGCGAGGCCGTGGAGCGTGCCGGCGGGCAGGTGGCGATACTCTCCTTCCACCAGGGCCTGTCCACCTCCGGCCTCCTGAAGCGGATATCGGAATAGCCCCCATGCCGCCGCGCGACAAGGCGGTCTTGAGCGCCTACGGTGCACTGTCGTGGATTGCGGCCCCGGTGCTGTTCGGCTACCTGCTGGCGCGCTCGGCCCGCGATCCCGGCTGGCGGACCCGGCTGCCCGAACGCTGGGGTTTCAAGATCCCGCAACTGCCCCGGGGAGCGGTGTGGCTGCACGCCTCCTCGATGGGCGAGGCCCAGGCGCTTTGGGTCCTGGCCATGGAATTGCGCCGCCGCCGGCCCGATCTGCCCCAGCTGCTGACGGCGTTCACTCCGGCGGGGTCGGCCGCGATTCAGTGCGGCCTGGACAAATCGCAATCGCACAGCTTCCTTCCCCTGGACCTGGGCGTCGTGAACCGGCGTTTCCTGCGCGCGGTGCGCCCCGCGCTGGGCGTGATTCTGGAGACCGAGATCTGGCCGGGACTCTTCGCCGCCTGCGGCGCGGCCGGCGTGCCGCTGGTAATGGCCAGCGCCCGCCTTTCCCGGCGCTCGCATGGCCGCTATCGCCGGATGCGCCGGCTCACCTCAGCCGCCCTGCGCCAGGTACAGGTGGTGGGCGCGCAGAGCGAGGAAGACGCACAGCGGTTCCGGTCAATCGGTCCCGGCGACCTGGACGTGCGGGTAACCGGCAACCTCAAGTTTCATTACCGCCCAGCGGCAGGCGTGCTTGAGCGCGGGGCTGAACTGCGCCGGGGCATCGGCTTGGGGCGACCCGTGTGGATCGCCGCCAGCACTCACGAACCGGAGGAGCGAGTGGCCCTGCTGGCCCACCGTCATCTGCTGGCCGAGCGCGGCGACGCTCTGCTGATTCTCGCGCCGCGCCATCGGGAACGATTTGCGGTGGCGCGAATTCTTGTGGAGCAAAGTGGCCTGAAGGTCGGTATCCGTTCGCGCGACGGCGAGGCCCCGCCCGGAGCGCAGGTCTTTCTGCTGGATACCCTGGGCGAGCTGAACGACTTCTATGCCGCCGCCGACCTCGCGTTCGTGGGCGGGAGTATCGCTTCGGTGGGTGGGCACAACCTGCTTGAACCGGCCGCTCTGGGCTTACCGGTCCTGACCGGACCGAACTTGTTTCAAACGGGGGAGACGGCCCGCTTGCTGGATGCGGCAGGCGCCCTGTTCATCGTGGAGGACGCGGCTGCGCTGGCTGGGCAGCTTGGCCGTTTGCTTGACGATTCCGATGCGCGAGAAAGCGCGGGGGCGGCGGCCAGGGGTTGCGTGGCGGCCGGGCAGGGCGTGCTGGAGCGGACCCTTAAGCTTATTGAGCCGCTTCTTCCTCCGCGGGCGGAGAAGCCTGTTCCGTCCAGCGGCTGACTTCGGCCAGGTCGGCCTCGCTCAGAATCCCGGCCGCGCTTTTGAGATTGAGCACGTTGATGACGAAGTCGTAGCGGCTGCGCGCGTAGTTGGTCTCGGCCTGCACCAGGTTGCGGCGCGCATCCAGCACGTCCACGATGGTGCGGGTGCCGATCTCATAGCCGGCCTCGCTGGCCCGCAGCGCGGTGCGGCTGGAAGCTACGGCCTGGCGCAGTGCGCCGACCCGGGAAATTTCCGAGCTCACGCCGATAAATGCGTCGCGGGTCTGCCGCACTACCCCGCGCTCCACGCCCTCCAGGCGCTCGGTGGAGGCCCGGTGCAGAAACTTTGCCTCGCGAACCTTGGACGATTTGAAGAAGCCGTCGAAAATCGGCACCGATAGTGTCAACCGGATCGAATCGTTGCGGTTGCTGTCGCGGAAGTCGGTGGACACGCCGCGGAAGGCCCGATCCCGGTCGCCGCTGCCGCCGCCGACGTTCGCCACCAGTTCCAGCGTGGGCAAGTAGTCGGAGCGGCGCAATTTGATCTCGCTTTCGGCAATGGATGCTGCCAGGCGCGCGGAGATCAGGGTGGGGTTCTGCTGCAGCGCGGTGTCAACCCACGACTGCTGGACGTTCGGAGAGGGCAGGGGCAGGGGCATATTTTCGCCCGGCTTGGTCAGGTTGGCTACGGGCATGGGTGATCCCACGATTTCCCGCAGTTGTTCTTCAGCGCTGGCCAGAGCCCGCTTGGCGCCGATTTCAGCTGCCACTGCCTGGTCGTGCGCCGCCTGCGCCTCGTGGACATCGGTAATCGCGATCAGGCCGACCTCGAATCGCTTCTGCGCCTGTTCCAGCTGGCGCGCGATAGCGGTACGGTTGGCGCTTTGCGCGATCAGTTCGTCCTGGGCCCCCAGTACCCCGAAATAGGCTTGCGAGGTGCGCAGCATGGATTCCTGGCGGGCCGCCTCGAAGTCGGCTTCAGCCTGCGAGATCACGTCCTTCGACGCCCCCAGGGCGATGATCGCGGCCCAATCGAAGACCGTCTGGGTCAGCGTCAGGCCCCAGCCGGTGGATTTTGCATCGCTTGAACTGCTCTCGATGACCGGGGCGAATTCGCCGGTCGGGGTGGGGGCGTAGAAAAGCAGGGTGCTGCGGCTGCCGGTCCGCGAGTAACTTCCGGAGGCGTCGATTTCCGGGAAAATGATGCTGCGAGCCTGGGAGCGGGTCTCCCGGGCCGCCTTCAAACGCATTTCGGCTTCACGCAGTATCGGATCGCCGGTGCGCGCCCGTTCGTACACCTCAAGGAGGTTCTCCGACCACCCCGGAAGGGGCGCGCCAATCAGCGCCGCAAGCGCGGCCAGCAGAATGATCTTCTTCATGAGGGAAGGATCGCCGACATCAAAGGTGTGGATTCTAACCCCTGCCGCCATTCGCTCGCTAGAACCGGAAGGGGTCGGGTTGTTGAGCGTTCGCCAGCGGCGTGGCAACGGTTTCAAACAGGGATTTCCTTGCCGCAGGCTCTCCCGCCGTGATCAGCAAGGCTTCCATAATCGGTGGCTGTCCAACGATGCAAAAAAGGCGGCCGCCGGGATTGAGCCATTGCTCAAAACGTGGATCGTAGACCGGTAGTGAGCCGGTGAGCACGATGGCGTCGAAGGGGGATTCAGGACTCCAATCGAAGGCGTCTGCGCAACGCGATGAAATATTGTTAATGCCGGCCAGCTTGCGTGAAGCTTCGGAGTGCAGATCGGGCGAGATCTCCAGGCTCAGGACTTCGCCGGCAAGTTTCGCCAGGCACGCGGTAAGCCAGCCGCTACCGGTGCCGATTTCAAGAACGCGGTCTGTGGGCTTGAGGTCTAGCGCCTGGAGTATTCGGCCTTCCAGCGCCGGCGTCATCATTTCCTGCTCCCCTGGCAACGGCAGACCGAAATCGGCATAAGCCAGCGCCCGGAATTGCTGCGGCACGAAGTCCGCGCGCGGCAGATCCCGAAAAACCGCCAGCACCCGCTCGTCGAACACGCTCGAGCACCGCACCTGGCTACGCACCATGCGCTCCCGCTCCCCTGGGAACGAGGGCAGGATGCCCTCGTTCCCAGGGGACTCGTTTTGCGGGTGGTTCATTTTGGCGCTATGTCCGCTAGAGGAGGGGGGCGATCAGGAGGGCGACGATGTTGATGATCTTGATCAGGGGGTTGATGGCCGGACCGGCGGTGTCCTTGTAGGGATCGCCGACCGTATCGCCGGTTACCGCCGCATGGTGGGCCTCGGAACCCTTGCCGCCCAGCGCGCCGTCTTCCACGTATTTCTTCGCATTGTCCCAGGCTCCGCCGCCCGTGGTCATAGAGATTGCCAGGAACAGCCCGGTGATGATCGAGCCGATCAGCATGCCGCCCAGCGCCCGCGCGCCGGCGCCCTCCTCGGGCATCAGGAAGCCGATCACCACCACCAGCACTACCGGCGCCAGCACCGGCAGCAGCGAGGGCACGATCATTTCGCGGATCGCCGACCGGGTTAGCAGGTCCACCGCTCGACCGTAGTCCGGCTTGGCCGTGCCTTCCATGATTCCGGCAATCTCCCGGAACTGCCGGCGTACCTCCTGCACCACGCTGGCCGCGGCCCGGCCCACCGCTTCCATCGCCAGCGCGGCGAACAGGTACGGAATCAGTCCCCCGATAAAAAGGCCGATGATGACCGCCGGGTCGTCCAGGCGGAACACGGAATCCAAACCGGCCTCCTTCAACTTGTGGGTGTAGTCGGCGAACAGCACCAGCGCCGCCAGGCCCGCGGAGCCGATGGCGTAGCCCTTGGTTACCGCCTTGGTGGTGTTGCCGACCGCATCCAGGGGATCGGTGATCTTGCGGATTTCCTCCGGCATTTCCGCCATTTCGGCGATGCCGCCGGCGTTGTCGGTAATCGGGCCAAAGGCGTCCAGCGCAACGATCATGCCGGTCAACGACAGCATTGCCGTGGCCGCGATCGCCAGGCCGTACAGCCCCGCAAACTGGTAGGTGATCAGGATGCTCAGGCACACCGCCAGCACCGGCAGGGCGGTGGCTTTCATCGACAGGCCCAGGCCGGCGATGATGTTGGTGGCGTGTCCGGTCGTGGACGCCTGCGCCAGCTTGCGCACCGGCGAGAACCGGGTGCCGGTGTAGTAGTCGGTGATGAACATGATTACGCCGGTCAGCACCAGGCCGACCAGTGCGCACAGCCACAGGCTGTTGGGCGAGTACGACCCGGCATCGGCCCACATTTCACGGGTGACGAACCAGATGCCCACCGCCGCCAGCAGCCCGGCTACGATCACGCCCTTATACAGGGCGGACATTACCGATTGGCCCTTGCCGGCCCGTACCACGAAGGTCCCGATGATCGACGCCACGATCGATACCGCGCCGATTGCCAGCGGGTACAGCACCGCCACGCCGGCCGCTTGCTCCAGAGTGAGGAAACCCAGCAGCATGGTGGCGATCACCGTAACCGCGTAGGTCTCGAACAGGTCCGCGGCCATTCCGGCGCAGTCGCCCACGTTGTCGCCCACGTTGTCGGCGATCACCGCGGGATTGCGCGGATCGTCCTCGGGTATGCCGGCCTCGACCTTGCCCACCAGGTCGGCGCCCACGTCGGCGCCCTTGGTGAAGATGCCTCCGCCCAGCCGGGCGAAAATCGAAATCAACGAGCCGCCGAAGGCCAGCCCCACCAGCGCGTGCAGGATATCAGCCGTCTCAAGGCCCAGGCTGTCGAGCAGCAGGTAGTAACCCGCCACGCCCAAAAGCGCCAGCCCCACCACCAGCATCCCGGTGATTGCGCCGCCCCGGAAGGCCACCGCCAAAGCGGCGTTCATGCCTCCATAGGCGGCCTGGGCGGTACGGGAGTTGGCCCGCACCGACACGTTCATGCCGATATAACCGGCCGCCCCGGAAAACACCGCCCCCAGCAGGAAGCCTCCGGCCACGGCCAGGCCCAGCACCCATCCCAGCAGCACCAGCAGAACCAGGCCGACTCCGGCCACCGTGGTGTACTGCCGGTTCAGATAGGCCTTGGCCCCGACCTGTATCGCGGCGGCAATCTCCTGCATTTTCTCGTTGCCCGGATCGCGCTGCAGCACCCAGCGCGTACTGAAGAGCCCGTAGAGGATAGCCAGCACCCCTGCGGCGATGGCGCTATACACGTAATTCATAAGATCGGTCCCCGGTACCGGCGATGGTTCGCAAAACGGCGAATTTTAGCCCGTTCCCAAATTTCTCGCCTGATGCTGACCGGATCTTTTCCGGCGCCGGCTGCAGTATGAGTTGGCGAGGCATCCGGGCATCCGGTTCCGACCGCGGCTGCGGGGCCGGAAATAGTAGAATAAGCGCGGTGGATTGGCTGCCACGGCGGTTGGCTGTTGCATTGCCAGCGGACCTCGTAACCTGCCGGGGCGGTAGGGGATACCCGGTTCCACCCTAAGCAGAACAAACACCTAGGATCGATGAATACACTCCGCCTGCCCGACTTGCTGCGCTTCAAATTGGAGACAATGGCCCGGAAGGGATATCCCAACGAGTCTTGCGGTGTGCTGGTAGGGGCCTGCGGAAACGGTGAAGTTCGAGTCGAGCAGGTTCTTCAGGCCCGCAACCTCAATACCGAGCGCGCCCGCGACCGTTACCGGATGGACCCCGGCGCAATCTTGTCAGCGGATCAATCGGCGCGAGAAGCAGGACTGGAGATAGTCGGTTTCTGGCACACTCACCCCGACCATCCGGCGCACCCGTCGGAGACCGACCGCAAGGGGGCCTGGAAGGGCTATTCTTATGTCATCATTTCGGTGAGCGCCAAGCGGATCGAGGACTTGCGATCCTGGCGTCTCAACGGCGCGGGTTTTGTGGAAGAAAAGGTTTCGGAATGAGCAATGTAATCGTGCGTATCCCCGCCCCCCTGCGTGGATTTACCGAGGGCCGGGCTGATATCAACGCCGACGGCGCGACAGTAGGCGAAATAATGCGGCGTGTCGGCGATGCCCACCCGGAATTGCTTCCACGCGTGTTGAAAGCGGACGGGCAACCGCGCGAGTTCGTCAACCTGTATCTGGGTAGTGATAATGTGCAGGCCCTGCAGGGAATGGGAACGCCGGTGAGTGATGGTGACATTCTCTCCATCCTGCCGGCCGTTGCCGGAGGTGGTGCGTGAAGGCGAGTGACCGCCGGCTTGCGGAAATTCGCCGGAACGTTTCGGAGGTAACGCCCCGCGAAGCCCTTAAGCTGCAAGAATCGGGCGCGGTGCTGATTGATGTGCGCGACGCCGCCGAAGTCGCCCAGGGCAGTCCGGGCGGTGCCCACCGGCTGGACCGGGGTTTCCTTGAACTGAAAATCGAGGAGGCGGTGCCGGACCTTGACCGCCCGGTTGTCGTCACCTGCGGAAGCGGACAGCGATCTCTGTTTGCCGCGGAAGATCTCAAGCGCATGGGTTACGCCGACGTGCGTTCCGTTGCCGGGGGCTTCAATCGCTGGAAGAGTGACGGACTGCCTTTTGAAGTTCCGAGGATGCTGGATACGGATGCCAGGGAGCGCTATGCGCGCCATCTGGTCATGCCTGAGGTTGGCGAAGCAGGTCAGCTCAAGCTGCTCGAGAGCAGGGTCCTGCTGATTGGCGCCGGCGGCATCGGTTCGCCGGCGGCGCTGTACCTGGCGGCGGCCGGCGTCGGCACTCTCGGAATCGTGGATAACGATGTTGTGGACCGAACAAACTTGCAGCGTCAGATTCTGCATACCGACGACCGGGTTGGGACTTCCAAGGTGGCCTCGGCCCGGGAGGCGGTTCTGGCCCTCAACCCCGCGGTACGGGTGGCGGAGCATGCGGTCCGTCTGGAGAGCGCGAACGTCGAAGAGGTGTTCGCGGGCTACGACGTGGTCGTAGACGGGTCCGACAATTTTGCCACCCGCTATCTGGTCAACGACGCATGCGTGAAGCACCGGATTCCCAACGTGCACGGCTCGGTATTCCGGTTCGAAGGGCAGGTGACCGTGTTTTGGCCGTCCCGCGCGCAGGACCCCGGACCTTGCTACCGCTGCCTGTACCCGGAACCGCCGCCACCGGAACTTGCGCCTTCATGCGCGGAGGCCGGCGTGCTGGGAGTACTTCCAGGCGTCGTGGGTATGCTTGAGGCAGTGGAGGCCATCAAGATCGTGCTCGGTGCCGGCGACCCTCTGGTGGGACGGCTGCTCCACTACGATGCCTTATCGGCGCGGTTTTCCCAGTTCAAGATCGAGCGCAATACCGAGTGCCGTTATTGCGCTGAGGGATCGGAGTTTCCAGGCTTCATCGACTACCAGGAGTTTTGCTCCGTCACTGGATAGCCTCTGCTTCCTGCGGGCGATTAGGTAGTAGTGGAAGGTAGCGATACGGTGGGCGGCGAATCCGCAAATTACACGCCCGACGATGCCGGCGGTCTCTTGGCTGGTATCGGCAATACTCCGCTGGTGGAGCTCGATTCCTTCTCCGGGATCAGCTCCGGGGTACGGCTTTTCGCCAAACTGGAAAGCGTGAATCCCGGTGGCGCCATCAAGGATCGCCCCGTTGCACGCATGCTGTCCGCCGCGTTGCGCGACGGCCGACTTGGTGGCGGGCGCCGGCTGCTCGATTCCTCGTCCGGCAACGCGGGCATTGCCTACGCCATGCTCGGGGCTGCTCTCGGCGTGCCCGTAACCGTGGTCGTGCCCGGCAACGCAAGCCGCGAGCGCCTCGAACGGATCAGGGCACATGGCGCGGAGCTGATCCTTACCGATCCGATAGAGGGCTACGACCACGCGCTACGCGAGGCGCACCGTATCGCCGCGGACAAGCCCGAGCGCTACTGGCACTGCGACCAGTACGCGAACGATGAAAACTGGAAGTCGCACTACTACGGAACAGGTACGGAGCTTCTTCATCAGGTCAAAGCGGCAGCGGGAACGGGGCCTGCAGCCTTTGTGGCCGGGGTCGGAACCGGCGGCACGATCACCGGCGTAGGCCGCAAGCTACGCGAGGCCGACCCTAAGGTTCACATCGCCTGTGTGGTGCCCGAAGTCTTTCCCGGCATAGAGGGCCTTAAGCCCTTGGGCGCGCCTGGCGACATCGTTCCCACGATCCTGCAGGAAGACCTCATCGACGAGCGTATTGAAGTACGTCACGAGGAGGCGACCGCCCTTTGCAGACAACTCTCGAAGGCAGGGCTCTTCGTGGGGCCTTCATCCGGCGCGTACGTGTATGCCGCCCTAAAGGTCGCCGCGACCGGCCGCTATGCAACCGTTGCCACGATACTCTCCGACTCCGGCGAACGCTATGCCTCCACCAGGATGTGGAGCCCTGTCTCATCCTGAAAGGCGAGCGTCAACTCCCGAACTGGCGCGGTCCTGCGAGGAGGCGGGGGCGCTGGGAATACTGCCGGGCGTCATTGGGCTGTTGCAGGCGGTGGAAACGATCAATATCCTGCTAGGCGCTGCCGACAAGTCCTTTTTCTATCGATACACACCGCTTTGGTGGGCCACGCTTATTGCCAGCACGATCAGCGCGTTGTTCTGGACCTCGTATAGCACCCGGTAGCCACCCGCCCGCAGGCTCCGCAATCCGCGCAGACGTCCCTTAAGCGCCTTACCTGAGAATGGGTTCTCCGCCAGAAGGTCAATGGCCTTGATAATTCGGATGCGGTCAGGCTTCGCCAGCGTCTGTAATTCCCTGGCTGCGCTGCCCTTAATCTGAATCGAGAAGCTCACGTTTGACCTTGTCCCAGTCCAGCACCGGATCATTCGGGTCGCGAATCCGCTCTATCGCCAGCGAGAGGTCGTCGAAGTCCTCCAGGTATCGCTCAATGGCCTGGCGAATAAGCTGTGCACGGCTGCGCTTTAATCGGTTGGCTGCCGCGTCCAATGCCGCAACGGTATCGTCCGGCAGTCGAGCGGTAATCTGATTCATGGCTCCACCGTCTAGTGTGCTGTCAGATAAGTCATAGTAATGTCAAGTGATGTCACAGGTAATCCCAAGTCTCGTTCTTGTACTCATCGACAATACGAATAGAGTTTCCATGCGGATACTAATTCGCGTAGAATTCTTGCATCTCTTCAGATGCAAGAATCAAGAGCGCTCAGTTTCACATGACGACACACCTATTTGGCGCGCGCATCAAGGCGCTGCGTGACGAACGCAAGCTGTCTCAGGAGGAAGTTGCGCGACTGTTTGGTTTCAAGGATCGGCAGACCGTTTCGGCTATCGAGACCGGCACGAGGCGAGTGACGGCGGAGGAACTGGTGCTCGCGGTCGAGAAGCTGGGCGCGCCGCTGGAGTACTTCACCGATCCATTTCTACTTGCCGGTGAAGGCCGTTTTTCCTGGCGCCAAACCAACGTGGAGTTCTCGCAGCTTGATCAGTACGAACGCAGCGCCGGGCGGTGGATTGCGGCGTTCCGCCACTTGGCGCCGCAGGTCGGCCGTGAGACCCCGCTTATGCGCCGTGCGCTCGGCCTTAGTCGTTATTCACGCTTTGAGGACGCAATGCAGGCCGGTGAGCGATTTGCCGCCGGATTCAGCCCCGACGCGGCGCCTGCGACACGCTTGGCAGATGTCATGGAGCGGAAACTGGGCATTCTGGTTCTTATGGTTGATGCGATTGATGGCATATCAAGCGCCGCCTGCCGTCTGCCCGAGTTGGACGCGGTGCTGATTGCGCGCAGTGAAGTTGCGGGCCGCCGTCATTTCGATCTCGCACATGAGTTGTTCCACATCCTTACCTGGGACGCCATGCCACCCGAGCATTCCGAAGGCGCGCGCGAGACCGCCGGCAATCGCGTGGAGCAACTCGCCAACAACTTTGCCGGGGCGTTACTCATGCCGGCGGGGTTGCTGGATCAGGCTGGTGATTGGTTCAGTGTGGCCGGAGAAGACTTGATTGCGCGGTTGAACTCCGTTGCGGAAGAGTTCCAGGTTACCTCCACGGCGCTAATGTGGCGTCTGGTCGCGCTCGGAAAGTTGAAGCCCGCGAAGGCGCGCGCATTACCCGCCGCGGCGCTGCGCAATAACGGGCGCAGCATTGACGACACCGATCCACCCGCTCTGTTCTCGGAGCTTTTCGTGGAGGTGATCGGCCTCGCTATTGACGCGGGCCTTGTCTCGGTTCGGCGCATAGCCCTCCTGCTTGATTTGACCGTAGAGGACCTTGCGGACGTGTTTGCAGCACGTGGCGCGGAGTGCCCTTTCAATCTGTGAGGAGTAATGGCGCGACACATTGGAACCGTACTGATCGACACCAACGTCATCCTGGAGTGTTATCGGGCCGGATCATGGCCTGCGCTTGCGGGGGGCTATCGGGTGGAAACCGTCGAAGATTGCGTGGCCGAAACGCAGACGGGATTCCAGCGGCGGCGACCGGAACGGCGGATCGACGAGGGGAAGCTGCGCGAGTTGCTTGCGGAGGTTCATTCCGTCGGGGATCGGGAACGCGCCGAATTGTTGGTTCGGGCGAAAGGTATCGCCCTGGATGCCGGCGAGACCTCGCTTTGGGCGCACGCACTGAGCCGGAACGACGCCTGGGTGCTGTGTGGCCCGGACAAAGCCAGTCTTCGGCTCGGCGTGCGCCTGGGATTCCGAGAGCGCCTCGTGTCGCTGGAACGCCTTCTCGATAATATCGGCGCACGGCCAAAATCCGCTCTGCGACTAGCATACACGGGGCAATGGCACAAGAGCGCGCTCGCGGAAATCGTGCTGGCGGAGAGAGGCCACTTTGATGCGTGAGCGGATCTTGGTACGGGCTGTGCTTGTTGGGCTTGCGGATCCGGAAGCTTGACGGGAAGTTTCCTTGGCGGATGCTAAGGCGCGCCCACACCTTTTTTTTCCGGACCAAGAAAATGGATGCCTGTTTCAGCCAAAGTTACCAGTTGCTTGCATGGAACAACCTGGGAAGGAGGACATCCTGTCCTCCCGCGAGGGCTGGAAGCCCTCGTTCCCAGCGGGTGTTCCCTGCGGCCAGCGCCGCCGGAACGGGGGGGAGACTTGCATGGAACAACCTGGGAGCGAGGGCGTCCGCCCTCGGCGAGGACAGGATGTCCTCGTTCCCAGGAGAGGGGTTAGGCGCCGTTCTTGAGCTGTTTTAGGTACCACTCGGCGATTTCTTCGCGGGTGGTCCACCAAACGCCAGGCAGCGACTTGGCGTGCTCGATGAATTCCCTTAAGGCGCGCACCACGTAAGCACGGCCGGAAACGTGCGGATGCAGCCCCACGTTCATCATGCGCGCCTGCGTTGCGCCTTCCGCATGCAGAACGTCCAGTTCCTCGATCAGGATGTCGCGGAATGCGTCGGTCGTATGACCGCGCCGGGTGAGCAGCGTGAAGTCGTTGATCTCGTTGGAATACGGTGTGGATACGATGTCGCCGTGCGGGGTATGAATCAGATACGGCTGATCGTCGTTCATCAGGTCGCAGTAGAACAGCAGGCCGGCCTCGGCCAGAATGCCCGGGGTCGCCGGCGTGCCGCGTAGCGATGACGACAGCCAGCCGCGGGCCTTGCGTCCAACGGTGCGCTCGTAGATATCCAGGGTGCGTTGTATGACCTTGCGTTCGCCTTCCTCGTCACCGAAAAAATTGGTAAGAAGCTCTCCCTGCTCGTAGTTGTGGGCAATCAACTCGCAGCCACGGTCCATGGCCGCCTGCACCATCGGCAGGCGCCGCTCGCAGGTCACCGCGTTGAGCGTGCAGCCGGGAGTAACGCCCAACTCGTCAAGAAGCTCAAATTGCCGCCAGATCCCCACCCGCTGGCCGTACTCGCGCCAGCTGTAGTTGGGGAAATCCGGCACCCGGCCGGGCAGGGTGTCCGGCAGGATCGGCGGGCCACCGGCGTAATAGGGCGCGTCGGTGTCCTTGGTGAGGTCCCAGGTCTCCAGATTGAAGGTGATCAAAAGCGCCACGCGCTTGCCGTCAGGCCACGTCAGACGTGGCCGCTCGGAAATCGGCGTGTATTCGTATTGCACTGAAGTGCGGGTACTGGTGCTAATGCTCGGCGAGCAGGGAGCCGAAGCCGTAGACCCTGTCTTCGATGCCGTTTTCGCGCAGCGCGTGCCAGTAGGTGCAGGTGTTGATCGCCAGCACCGGCTTGTCCAGCCAGGCTTCGGCTTCCGGCGCGATATTTGCGAAGGCCAGGTTGGTGCCCACCTGGATGATCAGCTCCACCGAGCTGTCGTTGACCTCATGCACCGAGCGCCGCAGCGTGGCCGGCGTCTCGTGCGCGATCAGCATCGGGCTCTTGCTCTTCAGCCCCACCAGGTGAACCACTTCGAAACCGCAGCCCTCGAAAAATCTGCGCACTTCCGCGTCGCCCACAGGCATATACGGCGTGATCACGCCGATGCGCTTGATGTCGCCGTACTTCGCGATCGCTTCCCGGCAGGCGTGCGAGCCCAGGCCCACCTTCACGCCGGCGCGTTCTTCCAGGTTCTGCTTGAGTTGTTCCGCGCCCAGCACTCCTTCCCAGAAAGTCTCTGCCGACATGCCCATCACCACGTAATCCGGGCTGCAGGTCATAACCCGGTCCATGGCGCTTTCGGTCTCGTCCCGGATGTTGTCCATCAACTTAAGGAACTCCTCGTCGCTGTTCACCGGATCGTCCGGAATCCCCACCCGGCAGAAATGATTGGTTACGCCGTGCGGGCGCATGTCGTCGTATTCCGGCTGCACGCTGGTGTTGGTGGACGGCGCCACCACACCGAACTTCATGCGCCATCCCAATGTGTCAGTCATTGCTACTCCTTGAGAACAAAATCAGCCACGATGCGGGTCCATTCCTCGGGCTGTTCGTCCACGATGTCGTGAGTGCCGCCTTGCAGCTCGGCGTATTCAAAGTCCGGCCGAAGTTTGATGACTCTTTGGCATACCTCGTAGATATCGTCGCCGGTATTGGTGAACACCAGGGTCGGCTGGGTCATGTTGCGCAAGGGCTCGGACAGGTCATGGGAGAAGGCGGCCGCGTGGCCGTACTTCGCGTTGTCCCCGGCGATCAGCATCTGCACCACGCCCAGGTGCATGGCGCGCAGGTTGGTCCAGCCGGGAGTGAAATGCAGCCGCCGGTTCCAGATGTCCATCAGGTGGCTTCCGTCGGCCTGTGTCGGCTTGTCCTGACGCTTATGCAGCGCTTCGCTCCACATGGCCTGCTCCTCGCGGGTCAAGAGCGGCGCGCCGTTCAGCACCACGCGCGTCACCCTCTCCGGCTCAAGCACCGCCAACTCCGCGGCGATCGAAGCGCCGGTGTGATGACCCAGCAGCGCGGTCCGGTCGAGTTCAAGGTGATCGATCACGCTGCGTATGGCTTGCGCGTAGTCCTTGATGGAAGGCTGTTCGTCGGGGACGTGCGATTGACCGAAGCCGGGCGTGTCCACGCCGATGGCGCGAATCCCATGGCCCCCGAACAGCGGGTAAACGGCCTCGAACATCTCCGAGGAACTGGGCGACTGGTGCAGCAGCAACAACGGCGTGCCGCTGCCCGCTTCCTGGTAGTGGATCTGGCCGTACGGCCCGTCGGCGTAGCCTTTTCGTGTTTTCATCATCAAGCAAACCCCCCTTTCGGGCAGGTTAGTGTAGCGCAGGGAAACGGCCGAAAAGGCCCTTGACCTATAATACGCGCGCCCCGAAAAAGCCGTGTGTCAGCGCTCCTTCGACATGCGCCTGGCATACGACTTTTTTGCGGTGTATCACTCTCAGCCGCTGGGAGTTTTCCCAGCAGGCGCCGCTGCGCTGACGCGCAGGGAACGTGCTGGGAACGAGGGCATTGCTCCCCGATCAGCGTCGGGGACAGGCTCTCGACGAGGGCTGGAAGCTCTCGTTCCCAGGTTGTTCCCTGCAAGCGAGGGCGGAGACGCCCTGGCCCCGGTAGTTGATGCTCTTTTTGGCTTGATCTCGGAGAAAAGTTATGAATGATGGGACTCACGAATTTGACCTGCTGATCAAGAACGTGCGGGTGGCGCGTTCGGGCGGTGACGGGCTGGAGAACCTGGATATCGGCATAAGCGGCGGGCGCTTCGCGCGCATCGCGGCGGACCTCGACGCGGCGCTGGCGAAAGACATCTACGACGCCCGCAACCGTATCGCCTTTCCGGGCGTTGTCGATCCTCATATGCATTGCGGAATCTACGGTCCCCTGGAAAAGGATGCCGAGACCGAGAGCCGCGCCGCGGCCCAGGGCGGCGTGACCACCAGCTTGAACTACATGCGCACCGGCCAGTACTACCTCAACAAGGGCGGGCCGTACGCGGATTTCTTCCCCGAGGTGCTGGAGCGGTCAGACGGACGCTTCTACGTGGATTACTGCTACCACCTGGCCCCCATGGACCGCACCCATATCTCGGAATTGCCGATGCTGGTGGGCGACCACGGGGTCACTTCGTTCAAGATTTTCATGTTCTACGGAAGCTACGGGCTGCATGGCGCGTCAGCCAGCCAGAACGAATTTCTGATGATCGGCGAGGACGAACGCTACGACTACGCGCACTTCGAATTCGTGATGCGCGGCATCAAGCGCGCCATGCAGGAGCATCCTGAGGCCGCCTCCGCCATCAGCCTGAGCCTGCACTGCGAGACCGCCGAGATCATGACGGCCTATACGCGCATGGTGCAGGAAGAGGGCAAGCTGACCGGACTGCACGCCTACAACGCCGCGCGGCCACCGCATTCCGAGGGGCTGGCGATCTGCATTGCCGCGTACCTGGCGCACGAGACCGAACTGCCCAACATCAACCTGCTGCACCTGAGTTCCGCCAAGGCGGTGGATGCGGCGCTGCGCATGGAAGGCGCTTTCCCGCACATCAACTTCCGCCGCGAAGTCACCATCGGCCACCTGGTGCTGGATGTGGATACGCCCAACGGCAACCTGGCCAAGGTCAACCCGCCGATCCGCCCGCGCGAGGACGTGGAGTTCCTGTGGGAGCAGTTGCTGGATCGCAAGCTCCATTGGGTGTGCAGCGACCACGCCTGCTGCAAGTACGAGCGCAAAGTCAGCCAGGACAGTCCCGACGACATCTGGCTGGCCAAGTCCGGCTTCGGCGGCACCGAGTACCTGCTGTCGGCGCTGGTCAGCGAGGGCCGCCGGCGCGGCATGAGCTTCAATCACATGGCCGAGGTCACCAGCCTGAACTCGGCGCGCCGCTTTGGGCTGGGCCGCAAGGGCGATATCGCAGAGGGCCTGGACGCGGACCTGGCGATCGTGGACCCGGACGAAAGCTGGGTGGTGCGGGCGGCCGAGTCCGAATCACAGCAGGGCTACACGCCGTTTGAGGGCGTCGAGCTGAATGCGCGGGTCAAGACCACGTTCCTGCGCGGCCGGCGCATCTACGACAACGGCGCGGTGCTGGGCGCGCCCACCGGCGAATTCATCCGCCGTCCGATGTAACCCTGGGAACGGCTGGGAACGAGGGCTTCCAGCCCTCGTCGGAGGGCAGGATGCCCTCTCTCCCAGGTGAGGGCAGGATGCCCTCTCTCCCAGGTGAGGGCAGGATGCCCTCCATCCCGGGTGCTGGGAACGAGGGCTTCCAGCCCTCGAAATCCAACTCCGGTTAGAAGCGCGCCGTCAGTTCTACACCGACCCGCCGCAGGTCGGCCGGGTGAATGAAGGTGCCGCCGAATTCCGGCGCCGGAATCACTTCCTCCAGGTACACCTCTTCGGTGGCGTTCTTGGCGAACACCACCGCCGAGAACCTGTCGTTCTCAACACCGACCCGCAGATTCAGGACCGAGTAGCTGTCCCGCCGGGTAGGCGTGAAATCACTGGCCGCGCCCTCGAACAGCGTGGCGCGCTGCTGATCCTGGACCACGTGGAACCAGGTCTTGCCTACCGCCGACCAGTCCGCCGAAGCAGCCAGGCTCCAGTCGCCGGTCAGCGGCATAACGATGCGGGCGCCGACGCTGGCGGTCCAGTCCGGCGTATACGGAGACTTGTTGCCCACCGTGTCCGGCCGCACGCTGTTGGCTTCGATTTCGCTGTCGACATAGCCCCAGCCGGCATACAGGTCCAGGATGTCCGTGGCCGCCCAGGTGGCGCCGACTTCCGCGCCCTGCAGGCTGACTTCGTCCAGATTGCCGTTCAGGCGCAACAGGCCGAAGGGCCCCACCAGGAACTCGAAGAACTGCATGTCGTCCACCTGCACGTTGAACACCGTGGCTTCCAGCCGCAAGCGATCGTTCAGCAGGCTGCCCTTGGCGCCCAGTTCCAGCGATACCGAAGTTTCCTTGTCCACGTCGTCGCTAATCCCGACGTTGGCCTGGGGCGGCAATCCCAGGTTGGCGAGGAACACGTGATTGATCAGGCCGTTGATGAAAATGTCCACGGTGGCCTTGGCGCCCTGGTTGTTGAAGCCGCCGCTCTTGAAGCCAACGCCGGCGCTGCCGAACAGGGTCCAATCCTCCGACACGTCCCAGGTGAGCGACAGCTTGGGCTGAAGCTGGCTGAAGGTGCGTGACTTGGGCGCGATCGAGCCGGACGGATTCACGCCCGGACACAGGCCCGGGTTGATCGGCGTTCCGCCGGTGTAGGGCGGACCGTCGCAGTCGATGTACTGGGTCACGGCGTTGATCGGCACCAGGTTCTCGACCTCGCGCCGCTCGCTGTCGAAGCGAAGCGCCAGTGACACTTCTGTAGTCTCGGTCATTTCATAGGAGATTTCCCCGAACGCGGCCATCACGCGGTTACTGAACCGGTCGTGAACGAGTTGCTCGGTGGGGTTGTCGCTGCCCGGCGGGACATACAGCGAATTGGTAATGCCGTTGCCGAGATCCAGTCCGGTGTTTACGCCAACTATGCGGTCGATGTCGAGGAAGTAGGCGCCGGCCAGCCAGGTCATCGGTCCGTCGCCGGTGGAATTCAGCCGCACTTCTACGCTGAAATCAGTCTGCTTGCGCTCCTGGTACTGAGTGCCGTCGCAGGCAATCGGCGTGTACGGCCCCAGCAGCGATACCGGGAAGTTCGGGCTGGGTCCCAGGTAGGTGGGCGGCGGCAGCCGCACTCCCGCGTTGACCGCCGCGGTTACCGAATCCAGGCAGTGCTGGTTGGCGTTAAAAAAGCCGAATGCGCCGCTGGTGCCGTCGGCGGCGAGGTTGTTGTCGATCTTGCTGTACAGGAACCAGGCCCGCATGTCGGCCCAGTCCAGGGCATGGTCGACACGGGCCGAGAACTCCGTGGCCTGCTGCTCATTGCTGGGATCGATATTGCTCTGGAACACGAACTCGTGGTCGTTGACGTCTTCGAAGAACTGGGGAACGCTGAACAACTGCGCGAACAGCGGCAGATGAAAGGCGGCGTTGAAGGTGATCGAGGCGGCGCTGACCTCTCCGTAGCGGAACTTGAAGTCCCAGCTCGTTTCCTCGGAGGGATCCCAGGTCATGCGGGCGTTCAGGTTGTAGCCGCGATAGTTATCCACGTTCCTGGCGCCGTCCAGATAGCTGTTTTCGTAGAAGCCGTCGGTGGACCGGTAGTCTCCCTGCAGACGGAAGTTGATTCCCTCGGCCAGGGCGCTTTCCACCGAGCCCGAGTACAGCCAGGTGCTGTCGCCCGCGCCGCTGGCCTTGAAGTAGCCGCCGGCCTCGCTGCCCGGCTTGTCGGTGGTTATGACGATTGCGCCGGCTGCGGCGTTGCGGCCGTACAGCGCTCCTTGCGGCCCTTTCAGGATTTCGATCTGGCTGAGATTGGCATACTCGCGGTTCAGGGCGGCCGGGTTGGTCATCAGGACGCCGTCCACGATCAGCGCATAGGAGTTCTCGGCGTCGCGGGCGCCGTTGATGCCGCGGATATTGACCTGAGTGTCGCCGACTTCCGCCGAATCCACGATCGATACGCCCGGCGTCATGTACACGAAGTCCTCGGCGCGCTGGATTCCGGAGCGCTCGATGTCTTCGGAGGTAAGGACCCGCACCGTGCCGGGCACGTCGCGCAGGGTCTCTTCGCGCTGGCGTGCGGTAACGATGATTTCCTCGATCGCGTCCTGGGCCGGGGCGACCGGCGCCAGCAGGACCGCGCCGACAATAGCAATGCTAGCGAGCGTTAAAGGATGTGATTTCATTTTGGACTCCTGGGAATTGAACTCTCGCCGGCTTCCCGAAGGCCGGTCGCATGAGCAACCCCAGATATTAGACGGGCTGCGTAATGCCCGTCAATGCGCGCACGAACCTCGCCGGTAGGGCTCGAATAGCGCGGCGTGATAGATTAGCGCCGCGATTCGGATACGGCGAGGACTTCAATGGCAGAGTCAAGAACAGTAGTGGTTACCGGCGGCACGCGGGGTATCGGCCGCGGACTGGTGCGCGAGTTCCTCAAGCGCGGCCATCGCGTGGTCCTGTGCGGGCGCAGCGACCAAAGCGCCGCCGCGGCCGCAGCCGACCTGGCCGAACACGGCGAGGTCCTGGGCAAGGGCTGCGACGTGAGCGATTACGCCAGCGTTCAGGCGCTTTGGGACGCAGCGGCGGAACGCTTCGGCGCGATCGATATCTGGATCAACAACGCCGGAATCAGCAATCGCCGCGTCAACGTGGGCGAGCTGTCTCCCGAGGAGGTGGCTGAAGTAGTCAACACCAACCTGCTGGGCTCGTTCAACGGCTGCCGCGTGGCCATTAAGGGAATGCGCAAGCAGGACAGCGGCGGCGCGGTGTACGTGTTTGAGGGTTTCGGGAGCAACGGCATGACCACGGCCGGCCTCACGCCCTATGGATCCACCAAACGCGCCATCAGCTACATGGCGGTTTCGCTGGCCAAGGAAGTGCGCGGCAGCAACGTGATCGTGGGCGCGCTGAGTCCCGGCATCGTAATGACCGACATGTCGCTGCTGGCCGCGCGGGCCGACAGCAAGCGCGCCGAGCAGGCCCGCAAGGTCTACAACATCCTGGGCGACAGGGTGGAACGCGTGACGCCCTGGCTGGTGGAAAAAGTGCTCGCCAATCGCAAGAACGGCGCCCGGATTCGATGGCTGACCCGGGCGCGTGCGGCCGGGCGCTTCTTCTGCCCCGTGTACCACCGTCGCGACATCGTCAGCGACTTCCTCTCCGGCTCCTGACAACCCCGTCCGAACAAGTGAACCACTGTGCGCAGCTTCCACTACTCCGCTGGGAACGAGGGCTTCCAGCCCTCGACGGAGGGCAGGATGCCCTCCCTCCCAGGTCGAGGGCTGGGAGCCCTCGTTGCCGGGTAGTTTGAGCGATGGCGGGCAAGGATTTCATTCGGCGGATTGTTGCCGACGACCTTGAGTCGGGCCGGCACTCGGGCGTGGTGACGCGTTTTCCGCCGGAGCCGAACGGCTTTCTGCACATCGGTCACGCCAAGTCCATCTGCCTGAACTTCGGCGTGGCCGCCGAGCACGGCGGCTCCTGCTATCTGCGCTATGACGACACCAACCCGATGGCCGAGGAGCAGGCGTTTATTGACTCCATCCGCCGCGACGTCAACTGGCTGGGTTTCGACACACCGCTGGTGACTCATGCGTCCGACTATTTCCCGCGCCTGTATGAAATCGCCGAGCACATGATCGAGAACGGGCGTGCCTTCGTCGACAGCAGTTCCGCCGAACAGATTTCCGCCGACCGTGGCACCCTCACCAGCCCCGGCCGTCCCAGCCCCTACCGCGGCCGTTCCGTAAAGGAAAACCTCGACCTGTTCCGGCGCATGCGGGCCGGCGATTTTGGCGACGGCGAACAGGTCCTGCGGGCGCGCATCGACATGGCGTCGCCCAACATCAACCTGCGCGACCCCGTGCTCTACCGGGTCCGTCACATGCCGCATGCGCTTACCGGCAGTGACTGGTGCATCTACCCCATGTACGACTTTGCCCACACTTTAAGCGACGCGCTGGAAGGCATCACCCACTCGCTTTGCACGCTGGAGTTCGAGGACCACCGCCCTCTCTACGAATGGCTGTTGGATCACAGCGGCCTGCCCCTTGTGACCCGCCCCCGGCAATACGAATTCGGACGCTTGAATCTGGGCCACTCCGTGACCAGCAAACGCCGGGTGGCCGAGCTGATCCGCATGCGAACCGTCGATGATTGGGACGATCCGCGCCTCGTTACCCTGTCGGCGCTGCGCCGGCGCGGCTATCCGCCGGAAGTCTTGCGCGAGTTCTGCGCCCGGGCCGGCGTTACCCGTTCGGATCAGATGATCGGCGCCGATCAACTCGAAAGCGTCGTGCGCGAGTCACTCAACCGCGATGCACCCCGCGCCATGGCCGTGGCCCGCCCGTTGAAGGTCGTGCTCGATAACCTGCCGGCGGACCACTTCGAGGAACTGCCGGCCGGCAACCACCCGCAGCGCCCGGAAATGGGCAGTCGCACAGTGCCTTTCTCACGCGAGATCTACATCGAGCGCACCGATTTCATGGAGAATCCGCCGCGCAAGTTCTTTCGCCTGCGACCGGGCGGCGAGGTCCGCTTGCGCAATGCCTACATCATTCGCTGCGACGAAATCGTGCGCGCCGCAAACGGCGAACCGGCGGAATTGCGCTGCAGTGTGGACTTGAGTTCGCGCAGCGGCGGCGAGGGCGCCCGCCGCAAGGTAAAGGGCACTGTCCACTGGGTAAGCGCGGCGCACTCGGTACCCGCGGAACTGCGCCTCTACCGGCCGTTGTTTACCGTCGAGCGCCCCGACCTGGATTCCGGCACGCCGCCCCTGAGCGAACAGGTGAACGCCGAGTCACTGGAGGTATCGCCTCGGGCTCGGCTGGAGCCCGGCCTGGCTGGCGCGCGTCCCGGCGACACCTGGCAATTCGAGCGGCTGGGCTACTTTACTCCTGATGCCGAGGATTCATCCCCCAGCGGCCTGGTATTCAACCGCATCGCTCCCTTGCGCAGCAGCTACGCTGCCTGATCCGCTGGGAACGAGGGCATCCTGCCCTCGTCGGAGGGCTGGAAGCCCTCCCTCCCAGGTCGAGGGCTGGATGCCCTCGTTCCCAGGTCGAGGGCTGGATGCCCTCGTTCCCAGGTCGAGGGCTGGATGCCCTCGTTCCCAGGGTTATTCTTCCTGGACGAAGCTGCGGAGGCGTTCCGCGTGGGAGGGATGGCGCAGCTTGCGCAGCGCTTTTGCTTCGATCTGCCGGATGCGCTCGCGAGTAACGTCAAACTGCTTGCCCACTTCCTCCAGCGTATGGTCGGTGTTCATGTCGATCCCGAAACGCATGCGCAGCACTTTGGCTTCGCGCGCGCCCAGCGTGGCCAGCACGTCGCGCATCGTCTCCTCCAGCCCGCGGGTCGTAGCCACGTCCATCGGTGAGGTAGCGTTCTGATCCTCGATGAAATCACCCAGGTGCGAGTCTTCGTCCTCGCTTAAGGGAGTTTCCAGCGAAATCGGCTGCTTGGCGATCTTCTGCACCTTGCGGACCTTCTCCTCGGGCATCTCCATGCGCTGGGCCAGCTCCTCCGGCGTGGGATCGCGGCCCATTTCCTGTTGCATCTGCCGGGAAATGCGGTTCAGCTTGTTGATCGTCTCGATCATGTGAACCGGCACCCGGATGGTACGGGCCTGGTCGGCGATCGAGCGCGTAATCGCCTGGCGGATCCACCAGGTGGCGTAGGTCGAAAACTTGTAGCCGCGCCGGTATTCGAACTTGTCCACCGCCTTCATCAGGCCAATGTTGCCTTCCTGAATCAGGTCGTTGAATTGCAGGCCGCGGTTGGTGTATTTCTTGGCGATCGAGATCACCAGCCGCAGATTGGCCTCCACCATTTCCTTCTTGGCGTCCTTGGCCTTCAGCTCGTTGTGCGAAATCTCGCGGTACAACTCCTTGATGCCACGCGCCATCGGCTTGCCGTCCGGGCTTGTAGGTATGGCCTTGAAACGATTGATCGGCAGGCTGCAGTTGTGCTCCACCCTGCGCAGGCGGCGGGTGAGCTGCCGCGCTTCCTCGGCATACGGCGCCAGCTTCGGTCCGAATTCCTCCGACTCCAGCTGCTCTTCCAGCCAACTGTCGCTGCTGGGGTCCGACGCGAAGTATTCCTTGAAGCTGTTTGCCGGAAGCTTGGCGCTGCGCACGTAGATCTGACGCAGGCGTTTCTCGCAGCCCGCCACCGAGGAGGGATACAGGGCATCCTGATCGTCCGAGGGAGCGCGCATGTTGTTGTGCAGGGCGCCGAGCATGCCGTCGAAGGCGCGCGGCGTGAATTTCAATTCCAGCAGCATGCGGCTCAGGACCTGCTGGGCGTGGTTGAGGTTGCGGCAGGACAGCTCGAAATGTTCCGGAGCCTCGCCGGCCTGCGCCTGCAACTCTTGCTCACGCACGCGCTTCAGAGCTCGATGGGCGCGCGCGCCCTGGGCCTTGAGCGCCAGCAGCCGGCGCGCCAGCTCCGCCGGATCGGGCGGCTGTTTGCGGTTGACGTTGTCGGCCGGGTCGCGTTCGGCGGCCGGGCGCAGGTCTTCCGGCTCGTCGGGATCGAGGATCCCGGCCACCAGGTCGGTCAGTTTCATCTGTCCGGCCCGGCACTTCTCGAAGCAATCCAGAAGATGCTGCAACGAGGGCAGGTAATAGGCCATCAGGCGCTTCATCTCGCTGCGGCTTTGTTCGATGCGACGGGCAATGCTGATTTCGCCTTCCCGGGTCAGCAATTCAACCGAACCCATTTCGCGCATGTACAGACGCACCGGATCGGTGGTTCGGCCAAGCTCGACCTCAAAGGCACTGATCGCGTCCTCGGCTTCGTCCACGTCGGTGTCGTTTCTGGGTTCGCCTTCGGCCAGCGCCAAAGTGTCGGGATCGGGGACCTCGTCCTCTTCGTACACCTTGATATCCATATCGCGGAGCACGTTGATGATCTCCTCGATCTGCTCCATCTCGACGATCTCGTCGGGCAACTGGTCGGTCAACTCGGTATGAGTGATGTACGAGCGTTGCCGCCCCAGCGAGATGAGGTTCTTGAGCCAGTTACGCTGAGGGGCGCGATGGGTGGTGGTTCCTGCGGTCATGGAAATGGCGCTTCTCCGCAAAGGTTAAGCATTCAATTATCGCCGATTTGTCAGTACTTTTGGAAACTTGCGCAGTATTTGCGATTCTTGATGCCGCAGGCCGCGGAATGGTTTCGCCGCGGGGTCAATACCCGCCGTCCCTCAGACCTTGAACTTCAGCCAGGGCCCGCCGCAGGAAGAAGCCGGCGAAACCCGCCACGAACAGTTCAAACACGATGGCGATCCCCTGGTTTGCGGCAATTCCGGTTTCTCCGGTCACGTCTATCGCTGCGCTACCCAACCATTCGCCCATGGCATGGGGATCGATAAATGCAAACAGCCCCGATGCGATGAAGATCCCACCCACGATTCCCAGGTAAATGCGCTGCGCCATGGTGAGATTCTCCCGGACTTTACCGAGCCGAATAATGCCGGTTCCGGTCTCAGCCGGGAGTGCGCGCCGCCTTCCCGCGAATCCTGTCTTTACTGGCCATACGTTCAATGCCTCCGGTGAGTTCCAGACCCGCCTGCTCCGAACTGAGTTCCATGTTCCTGGCCAGGCGCTCTGCCAGCAGGGCGTGTTCCGGACGCTCACGGAAGCGTTCCACCAGTTTTACCGGGCTGACGCCGGGCGTGCTGCCGGCCAGTTCAAACAATTCCTTGAGCAGGGCGATGCTGGGTTCCTTGAGATGGGTGAACTCGGGCAGCGGATCCCGATCCGCGGCCAGCCCGGGGAAGTGCAGGAGCAGGCCGATCAGGTATTCGGCCAGGGCGTCCCGGGGCTCCTTACTCAGCGTCTGCGCCGGCGTTTGCCGGGGCACGGCCCGGCGGCGCTCAGGGTTTTGCAGGAGCTGGTGGAGCCGCTCCGTTCCTACGTGTACTTCCTTGGCCAGCCGGGCTACAAGCAGGTCGCGGTAAACGCCGACCGGAACGGCGCTGAGCAGCGGCCTTGCCAGTTCGGCCATCCGGGCGCGTCCTTCGGCAGTCTCAAGGTTGCACTGCTGCGACAGTGTGTCCATCATGAATTCCGACATCGGACGGGCCTGTTCGAGCACCTTGTTGAAGGACTCGGCGCCGTTGGCTCGCACGTAGCTGTCGGGATCTTCGCCTTCCGGAAGAAACGCGAAACTCAGTTGCCGGCCTGCGCGCATTTCCGGCAGCGCCCGCTCCATCGCCCGCTCGGCCGCCCGCCGGCCGGCGGCATCCCCGTCGAAGCAGAACACCGCGCTGGGGGCGATACCGAACAACCGCGTCAGTTGTTGCGGCGTCACTGCCGTGCCCAGGTTGGCCACCGCCCCCGGCACCTCGTATTGCGCCAGCCCGATAACGTCCATATAGCCTTCCACCAGGACGCATTGGGTGATTTTCTGGCGGCGCGATTCATACAGGCCGTAGAGTTCCCGCCCCTTGTGGAACACCGGCGTTTCCGGACTGTTCATGTACTTGGGCTGGGCATCGCCCATCGCCCGTCCGCCGAACCCGGTGATCCGTCCACGCCGGTCCCGGATCGGGAAAATAATGCGGTCACGGAAGCGGTCGTACAGGTCCCCCGAGTCGCTCTTGAGCGCCAGCCCGGCTTCGATCAGGCGGCGCCGATCTTCGTCCGACTGGCCGAGTCGCGCCACCACGCTGTTGCCCTGCGGTGCATAACCGAGCCCGAAGGTGCGCGCGATCTCCCCGGTCAGCCCCCGCCCTTTTAGATAGTCCTTTGCCCGGGAATCTCCCTTGAGCTGTTCGATATAGTGGCGGCCCGCCGTGTGCAGCAGTTCATACAGTCCCTTTCCGGAAGGGCGTGACGGTCCGCTGCGCGGCACTTCCAGGCCATAGCGGTCGGCCAAGGCCTCGACCGCGGCAGGGAAGTCCAGCCGGTCGTGCAGCATCATGAAACTCAAGGCGCTGCCGTGGACGCCGCAACCGAAGCAATGAAAGAAGCCCTTGGCCGGGCTTACCGTGAACGACGGAGTCTTTTCCTGGTGAAAAGGGCACAGGCCCTTGTATTCGCGCCCGGCGCGGGTCAGCTTGACGCGTTCGCCGATGATCTGCGTGATGTCGGCGCGATCCAGCAGATCGTCGATGAATTCCCTCGGAATCGGCCCCGCCATAAGGCTGAATATTGCACTATCCTAGTCTTGGGCGCGAGGGCGGATCGCACTCACCTGGGAACGAGGGCTTCCAGCCCTCGACGAGGGCAGGATGCCCTGGTTGCCGGCGCTTCTATCTAGTAGAGGCGGCGGCGGCGGTTCTGTTCGCGGCTGGTGCGCTTGGCCTGGCGCTTGACCGCGGCCGCCTTCTGGCGCTTGCGTACCTGGGTCGGCTTCTCGTAGAACTCGCGGCGGCGCACCTCGGCCAGAACGCCGGCCTTTTCGCAGGCGCGCTTGAAGCGGCGCAGGGCCGCATCAAAGATTTCGTTTTCCTTTACTCGTACGTTGGGCACGAACTATTCCCTTCACGCAAGGAGCGTGGATTGTAGCGATTGCCGACTACCAATGCAATCCGGTCGCGGGTTCGTCCGCTATCATGAAGCCCGCCATTTGGCCCTCTTTTGGCAAGTCCGTATGGTGCGCATATCCGCCCGCCTGCCCGGGCTCCAAGGCTTTGTTACCGATGAAGAAACGCGCAAGACTATCGGCCGTGACATTGGCGCTGCTGGTCGCCGCCGGAGGGGCGGGCGCGGCCTTGGCCAAGGGCGATGTTGAACGGGGGCGCCGTCTTGCCAGGGAGTGCTTTGCCTGCCACGGATCGGACGGCTACAGCCCGTCGCCCATCAATCCCAAGATCGGCGGTCAGCATGAGCGCTACCTGTACCTGGCGCTCAAGGAATACCGGGACGGCGGCCGAACCCATTCCCTGATGCGCGGATCGGTGCTCAGCCGCAACGACCAGGAACTTCAAGACATAGCCGCCTACTATGCGAGCCAGCCGGGATACCTGACTCCCGAGGAAATTCGCGCCCGGGGGGAGGACGGTGAGGCGGCTGCCGCGCGCTTGGGCGGGCCACAACAGGGCGGTCCGCCGCGAGGCGCCGCCGCTGCGCCGAAATTCGACCACAGCGACCATATCGCCCGCTACAACAGCATGCTGTCGCAGGCCATCCACTCCGCCGCGCAAATGACGGAGAAAGTCGATGCTTCGGCCTGCCGGGCCCTGGACGGCGATTCGCAGTCCGACCGTGACGGCGACGGTCTGGCCGACGCCTACGACGCCGCGCCGCAAGATGCCGGTGAGTTCGTGCACGACAGCAATGGCGACGGGTTCTTCGAGATCTGCAATATCCACCAGTTCCAGGCCATCGGCAGCCTGGGTGGCGCACACGGCGCAGCCACAACGCCGGGCCGCGCAGTGCGAATGGCGCGCAACTACCAGCTTGTCCGGGATCTCGACGCCTCGGGAATCGCCAACTACGAGCCGATCGGCGATTGCGGCCCGCAAGGCAACTGCATGGTCACACTCGACCGCTACGGTTTTCAGGGTGTTATCGACGGCCAGGGGCATGCTATCCGCGGCTTGCGTATCTCACGGCCGGGCGGCAGCGGCATTGGTCTGATCGGTGTGCTCGGGCGGCATGGGACGGTGCGCAACCTGGTTCTTGAGGATGCGGTCGTTATCGGGCGCGGCGGTGCGGCTGTGTTGGTCGGAAGTAATTTCGGAATGGTGTACGGGTGCAGCGCCGAGGGCGAGGTGGCCGGCGAACTGGCGCTCGGCATTCTGGTGGGAGGAAGCGGCGGTCTGGTCGCCTACAGTGAATCGTCCGGCACGGTCTCCGGGAGCCAGGCTCTCGGCGGGCTGATCGGCGATATGCGCGGCGCTGTCTACTTCAGCCGCTCCAGCGCCGAGGTGTCCGGCAGCCGCGGCCTGGGCGGTCTGGTCGGCCTCAACACCTTCGGCCTGGTCCTGAGCAGCTACGCCAGCGGCGCCGTGCTGGGAAGCAACGACCTCGGCGGCCTGGTGGGCATGAACACCGACGCCAAGGTCCGCAATAGTTACTCCACTGCCGTCGTGGAGGGAGACGGCAGCAACATCGGCGGGCTGGTGGGATTCAACTCCTTGAGCGAGGTCCGCAACAGCTACGCCAGTGGAGCGGTATTCGGCGGGGATGCCGTCGGCGGGCTGATCGGGCGCAACAACGGCAGCGTCCGCCGCAGTTATGGGGCGGGCAAGGTCACCACTGATGGCTCTTCCGGCGGCCTTTCCGGATTCACGTTGGAAGGCGGGGAAGACCAAGGCTTCTGGTCCGCGGATGCCCAGGCCGACGGCTCGACCGACCTCAGGGCCCTGACTGCCGAGGACAGCGGATGGGACACGTCAGCAAGCGATTATCTGACCCTGATCGACTCCTATTGCGACACCAACCGCAACGGGTTCATCGATCCGCAGGAACGCCGCGCCGACAATCGCATCTGGGACTTTGGCGACCGGACCCGGTCGCCTGCAATCCGTTGCACTGCAACGGCAGGCGAGCGCCCGGACAAGGGGTATTGAACCGCCGCTTGCGCTCGGAGAGATGAGAACATGAACCGCAAGAACGCTACACTCGCGCCGGTCCTCACGGCATTGCTGGCCTTGACGACCGCGATGGCGGCGGGTGGCGAGGAGCGAGTGTCCACGTTCAAGCCGTTTGCGCCGGGCGATATTTTCGTGGCTGCAACCATCATGGATCACCCCACCGACGACCATATGGGGACCGGCCGGATTTTCCAGTACGACGCTGATCTCAATCTCAAAGGCGAGCTCTACACAAAGGGCACGACCCACAAGATCGGCGGCCTGGCGTTCGCGCCCGACGGCACCCTTTGGGCCTTCGCCCAGGGCACGCCGGCGGTTGTGGAAATCAACCCCAGCGGCGTGCAGAAGCCGGTCCGCAAGTTTTCCGAGCGCAGCTTGAGCAGCGTGACCTTCGCCGCCGACGGAAGCCTGTATTTCGGCGAGCACCTGCAAGGGAAGAAAACCCGCATAGCAACCAATACCACGGTGTTCAATCTGCTTGAAGGCCGCGCCGTGATCGGCGACGGCAATGTGTTCAGATTCAGCCCCCACGCCCTGCTGCTGCGGGAATTTCACACCGATACCCATGGCGGCGTTGTGGGCATCCACGGCGTGACCTCCACCGTGCTTACCGACAACGACACCCGGATGGTGTATATCTCCGAGACCGGCAACCGGGTCATGCAGTACGACCTGGCCAACGACCGGCAGCTGCCGGACCTTCGCGTGTTCGACGACAGCGATATGGTGTTCATGGTGCTCACCCTGACGCCGATGCTCGACGGGTCGCTCCTGATCAGCACCGGCAACGGCCTGGTCATCCTCGATAAGGACAGCGGCGAGACGCTGCGCTTCTACGACATGGGCACTCCCGGCTGGGCTGCGTCGGGGCCGACCGTGGACGGCGAAGGCATTATCGTGGGCAACTTCTTCACCGGGCAGGTGGTGATCATCAGCCGGGAGACGGGCGAGCTTGTGCGCAGCAATTTCATCGGGCAAACCAACTCGCTCTCCGGCGTGGCCCAATTTCCGGGCTGAGCGGCCTCTGGAAGAAAAGGACGGCTTATGACCAAGAAACGCATTATCCTCGTGGTTCTGGCGGTAATCGCCCTTCTCGTCATCTTGTCGTTCCGGACCACCCAGTACCCCGTTTTTGAAATGGAGGCCGACGCGCCCCCGGAAGGCGGGCGCCATGTCCTGCTGTTCGGCGGCACCAGGAACACCGGCCTGGAGGTCGCCAGGCTCCTGACTGGCCGGGGCGATCGGGTTACCGCATTTGTGCGGCCTACTTCGGACCGTTCCGGGCTTGAGCCGCTGGGCGCCAGCTTCGCTGTAGGCGACGCCCTGGAGCCGGATACCGTGCGGGCTGCGTTCGATGGCGGCGACTACACCGCGGTGATCACGACCATCGGCTGTTTCAGTTGCGATCCCCCGCCGGACTACCTGGGCAACGCCAATATTTTCGATGCCGCCAAGGAGTCAGGGGTCAGCCGAATGTTGCTGGTGAGCACGATCGGCGCAGGCGACAGCTTCAAGGCCGCCCCCTGGCTGGCCCGAATGTTTCTGAAGGAAATACTGCCGTTGAAGACGCAGGCTGAAGACCACCTCAAGGCAAGCGGGCTGGACTACACGATCATCCGTCCGGGCGCCCTCAAGTCCGATTCGCCCACCGGCAGGGGCTACGTAAGCGAAAGTCGTGCAACCGAAGGCATCATCAACCGCAGCGATCTGGCGGCCGTGCTCGTCGCTGCGCTCGACGACCACGACACGTCCGGCAAGACCCTGGCCGCGGTCGATTCCGAACTGTCCTACCCCTGGGATTTGTTCTAGCAACGGTTGCCCAGCTTGGGAACGAGGGCTTCCAGCCCTCGACGGAGGACAGGATGTCCTCCCTCCCAGGACATCCCCCCTGGGAACGAGGGCTTCCAGCCCTCGGTGGAGGACAGGATGTCCTCCCTCCCAGCGTGGCGATAATCCCTGGGAACGAGGGCATCCTGCCCTCGCGGAGGGCTGGAAGCCCTCCCTCCCAGCGTAGCGATAATCCCCGGGACCGAGGGCATCCTGCCCTCGTGGAGGGCTGGAAGCCCTCCCTCCCAGCGTAGCGATAATCCCTGGGAACGAGGGCATCCTGCCCTCGCGGAGGGCTGGAAGCCCTCCCTCCCAGCGTAGCGATAATCCCCGGGACCGAGGGCACCCTGCCCTCGCGGAGGGCTGGAAGCCCTCCCTCCCAGCGTAGCGATAATCCCTGGGACCGAGGGCATCCTGCCCTCGCGGAGGGCTGGAAGCCCTCCCTCCCAGCGTAGCGATAATCCCCGGGAACGAGGGCACCCTGCCCTCGCGGAGGGCTGGAAGCCCTCCCTCCCAGCGTAGCGATAATCCCCGGGAACGAGGGCATCCTGCCCTCGCGGAGGGCTGGAAGCCCTCCCTCCCAGCGTAGCGATAATCCCCGGGACCGAGGGCATCCTGCCCTCGCGGAGGGCTGGAAGCCCTCCCTCCCAGCGTAGCGATAATCCCCGGGACCGAGGGCATCCTGCCCTCGCGGAGGGCTGGAAGCCCTCCCTCCCAGCGTAGCGATAATCCCTGGGAACGAGGGCTTCCAGCCCTCGTGGAGGGCTGGAAGCCCTCCCTCCCAGCGTAGCGATAATCCCCGGGACCGAGGGCATCCTGCCCTCGCGGAGGGCTGGAAGCCCTCCCTCCCAGCGTAGCGATAATCCCCGGGACCGAGGGCATCCTGCCCTCGCGGAGGGCTGGAAGCCCTCCCTCCCAGCGTAGCGATAATCCCTGGGACCGAGGGCACCCTGCCCTCGCGGAGGGCTGGAAGCCCTCCTTCCCAGGGTGCTGGCTGTAAGCCTTCCTTCCTAGTGTGCTTGCCGGAACAACAATTCGCGCGTCAAGCCGTGATCCAGCCTGATCCTGAATGTCGTTTGCCCTTCATCCGTTGCCACGGAGACCACATCCGGATGCGGTACTGTCAAGGTCCAATGGCCGGCAAGCCGGATCTCGACAACATGTGAGCCGGCGGGTTGGTTCTTGATTGCATCCGGCATGCGGGACATATTTCTTGGCCACACACCGAGCCGCAAGTCCGGATCCGCAAGGCTCAGCCGAAGTTCGCCTGCTGTTTCGCCGGCGATCAACAGCAAGGGCGTATCCACCGAGTTGACGACGCCCCCAAGCCCTCCTTGTGGCGTAAACAGGGCATAGGCGGTCAGGCCCTTGCCCAGGTGCTCGACAACGTGGGCGCGGTCATCCCTTCTATGAACCCGATAGTTCCGGTTTTCAGCGAGACGTCTTGCCGTCTCAAGGTCGCCCTGAACCAGGATCTGGTATTCGTACGAGCCGCTGTCCGGCGCGGGGCCGTGGTCCAGCCATGCCTTGGCGTGCGGCGCACTGACAGGCAGATGCCGCAGCGCGTTTCCACTTGAGGCGTTCTCCGGCGACCAATTGGATACCATGGAAGTCTGTTCGGACTGCTCGAATACCACCGGCTGACCGTCCGGAACGATGTAGAAATTCTCTTGCGGATCGGCAAACATTCCGCCGTCGTAACGCCCGAGGTGGTCGTCTTCGATAGCCGTCCCTTCGACTTGCGCTGCGCCGCCTGTGATCGTGCTCTGGAACAGCGTCGTGATAGTCGAGTAGTCGGAGTCCGTATTGGCGATGCCGGACCCGAGCGCGATGATCTGGTCATCCACGAAGAAGAAAGATTTTATCGCCCTGAAGCTGTCGTCGAACAGGGGCCTCCCCTCGGACGGCACGGTGTCATGAAACTTCATGGCGTAGAACCCGTCCCATCCCCGGTGGGAAACGCCTCCCGCGAACGCTTCGGCGCTGAAATTGCGATGCTTGCCCTCGGGGTACTGCGCAGTGGGTTCGATTTCGTACAGGACGTGTTCCATCGGCAGCGCCTTGGTCGTGGCGCCGGGAGCGTAGGCCCAATGGAATCCGCCGTCGAGATCGACTCCGCTCTCCTCCAGGCCCAGCGGCGATCCTTGAGTGAAAAGAAGCAGCGAGCCGAAGGCCATATAGCGTCCGTAGGGATTCTCTCCCATGTGCCCCGACTCCCAATCCCAAACATAGCGGCTCCAACCGCGCACAGCCGCCGCCCATCCCGGCCGCTTGTGGTTGGCGGCAGCCCCGTAGGGAAAGGTAAAGTGGCCTGCCGGCGATTCCCAGCGCAGATCTTCGGCCTGCCGGACCGCGGACGCCATGATCTCAAGCGTCCCGAAGCTGCCGTAGTATTTGAGCTTTGGCATCAGGCTGCCGAATATTTTGCGAAGGTCTGAGCGCGGATACGCCCAGGCAAGCGCGGCTCCGAGCCGCGGCTCGACAAGCCGGCCGTCATGCATCGCGGCGAAGGCGAATGCCGGCAACATATACCGATCGATTGCGGTGTTGGTATACGGAAACCGGCCACTCAAGGCCGGATGAAGCTCGAAATCCGCAGCTATATCGAATTGCGCCATCAAGGTGTCCCGCAATCGCTCGCTGGTCTTCTCCGGAAGCGCGAAGAAGGCGCCGCGCAACAACCAGTCGAGCATTGCCAGGGTGGTCACAGCCTGAACGCCGTAGGAGTTCTGGTAAGCGGCCAGGTGGTGAAAGAGGGTAAAGTCGGGCTTGATCGTATCGGCGTAACCCGGAGCGAATTCGGCGACCTGGATGAGATAGTCACGCAAAGCCAGCATGCGTGCGATCTTCTCCGGCGAATTTTCCATCAACAGCACGCTGATCAGCTTCGGACCCGCGCCTCCGCGGATGTGGTCGGTGTTCTCGCCGACAGACGGGTCAACTTCGGTGAGAGCGCCAAACCGCGTATACCAGGCGATGGCTTGCTGATGGTCGCGCAACCGGCCAAGCTGCCGCAATTCGTCGCGCAGCAGGAATACGGCGTTGGCGTATGGATTGAGTCGGATAAGGTGGTTGACCGTCCCTATGGCGCTGCCTGCGGCCCAGCCCTGATCCGCCATATGTTCAAGGAGCGCGAGCAGGCGTTGTTTCTTCTCATCGCTGGGACTGCGCCCGTAGTCCAGCGCCAGTGGCGCCAGGATTTTTTCGCCGACCCGCTGGTAGATGCGCGCAGCCTGGGCCGGGTGTTCGTCGCGCGAGGCGAACAGGGGCATTCCCGTGACGCCGTAAGCTGATTGCTTGATACCAAGCGCTTCCCATTCCCGGTTTGCGGTCGCGGCTTGACGATTCAGGTACTCGGCAAAAGACTTGCCTTCGGTAGCGGAGCCCATATCCGGCTCGCCGGACCCCAGCAACAAGTGCTCATAGCGCGCTTCGATCTCTGCCAGCGCTCGATAGGCATCTTGGAGATTGCGATCATCAAGACCCACCTCGCTGAATTGGTCCAGCAACTGCCAGGCCGGCAGGACTTGGTAATGATCTTTTCGGGAAACATCCTTGCGGTTCACGAACTGCCAATCGGAATGACGTTTCCTGGACATGTAGGTGAGGAGCTGCAGCATATCCAGATACACACGGTCGTTGGCCATGTTCGCCGAGGGCTCGATGCGCAGGGTGTCGAGCGGCGCAGTGCCGCCGTATTCCTCAACCTTGGCGTCTTCCTCGAAATGCACCCATAGCGCCCGCCAGCCCGAGAAGTTCTGCGACATTGCGAAGCGATATGCGGGGCGATTCTCCGCCGAGTCCGGGCCGGCGCCAACCTGGAATACAAGCTGCCCATCGGGATGCGGCGATTCCCGGTAAACCCAGAGTTTGAGACCGCCCTGCCTGGATGGAGCGACGTATGACGGCTCCAGTTGCTCGGGCTGGCCTCCGGGATACCGGCCCGTCGCGTCTTCAAGTCCACGAAGGCCGCGAAACACCAGCGGTTCCGGGGCCGACCAACGCCACATCAGCGACTGTCCGCCGTCCTTGAAACGACGCGAGGACAAGGCAACTGAACCGGACACGCCCTCAAGGGCAGCCGCATCCTCGAAGGAGATCCGCTGGGCCAGGGTATCCGGGGTGAGCGTGAGGTTCGAGGTCAGGGCTACGGATGCGGTCTGGCCGTACCCCTGCTGAATCCAAACCCCAAGCACCGCGAGAAACAGCCAAGCGCACAAGGCTGTTCGGCGCCCGCAACACATGATGCCCCGGCTTACCCGCATGACTTAGCGAAGGCTCCTCAGGCGCGCGAGTTCGGCTTCATCGGTGACCTTGAGTTTCTCCTCATCGGTAATTTTGAAATCACGCAGGTCGTCTTCGGTGCCTTCCTTCAGCCAATTCGGAGGGTGCCCGGCAGTTGAGGTAGCCGTATCGCGCCGGAAAACAGCCCCCTGGTTGTACTTGTAGGAATAGGGGATGACGTTGCGGCCTTCGTTGTTCGTCAGCAGCCGGTGCAGACGCCGGCGTAAATCCACGACCGTGTCGAGATATTCCCGATCCTCGATCAGGTTGTTCATCTCTTGCGGGTCCGCCCGCATGTCGTACAACTCGTCGGTATCCCAGATGCCGTGGTACTGGATCAGCTTGAAATCATTGGTCCTGATCGCGAAGGTCGTCGGAGTGTGCGGAAAGTTGAACTCCCAAAAATACTCATACAGCATGGCGTCGCGCCATTGGGCGGGATCCATGGAACCTTCCGCCAGGCCCTTGAAGCTATCGCCCTCGAACTGCGCGGGAATGCTTGCGCCGGCGAGGTCAAGGATCGTCGGAGCGATATCGAGATTCGCCACCTGCGCGGAGAGGGTTGCGCCCTCGAGAAAGCGTCCCGGCGCGCTGACGATCATCGGTACGCGTATCGACTCTTCGTAGGCGCTGCGTTTATCTATAAGCCCGTGCTCGCCGAAATAAAAGCCGTTATCGCTGGTGAAGATCACGACGGTATTTTCCGCTTCGCCGGTCTCGTCGAGCCACTCGAGTATCCGGCCAAGGCTGTCGTCGACCGCCGAAATGGTTCGGTGGTAGTTGCGCTGGATCTCAAGCAGGTCGACATCGGGATTGTGGTATGGAAATTCGATGCCGTGGAAACTGTTGCGCTGATTGCGTACCCACATGGGACGTAAGGGATTGTCCCTGTCAAGTTCCGCGCTTGCGGGCAGCTTCAGCTTGACGTCGGAGTATTGGTTCTGGTGCCGTTCGGCCGGCGTGAAGTTGGAATGCACCGCCTTGTGCGACAGGTAGAGGAAATAGGGCGCACCGTCCCTGGCCGTTTCCAGCCATTCGACGGCATAGTCGGTCAGCTCGTCGGTGATATATCCGCGTTGCGGGACCCGCTCGCCGTTGATGTTGAGCTGAGTGACATTGCCGAATCGATCGACCGGCAGGTAGGCGCCCTGCCCGGCGAAACTGACCCAGTGGTCAAACCCCGGCCGAGGTTCATCGCTCAGGCCGCCCATATGCCACTTGCCGATCAACGCGGTGCGGTATCCGGCCGCCTGCAGCATTTCCGGGAAGGTCCTGGCGCCGGCCTTGAGCGGCGTATTGTTGTCCACGACACCGTGGTTGTGCATGTATTGCCCGGTCAGGATGGTGGCGCGACTCGGCGAGCAGAGCGAAGTAGTTACAACGGCGTTTTCGAACAAGACGCCGCGTTCGGCCAGCCGGTCCAGGTTTGGCGTATCGAGCAAGGGGTTCAGGAAGCCGAGTTCGTCGTAGCGCTGATCGTCCACCAGGACAAAAATGATATTGGGCGGTTTGGCGGTTTCGTCCGCATCCAGAGCCGGCAGCAGGCAGGCCGTGGCGGCGAGCGCCAGAACCAGTCCAAGCAGCTTGGCGCCTTGTCGCCGGCGAAGTTTCATCCTGTTGCAGGGCGTGGAGGCGCGCACGAATCCCGCTCGATAATCTCGTGCTGAAGAATAGTAGCCACCGAATCCATCTTGATCGCTTTGTCGGAACGAATGGTATCGATCAACAACCGCGCAGCCGTGGAGCCCAATAATTGAATGGGTTGGCGCACCGTCGTCAGCGTCGGCCAGATGTAACGCGAGATGGGCACATCGTCAAAGCCCGCCACCGAAAGATCGGCTGGAACCCGGATGCCGGCTTCGTGCGCGTAATGTATGACGCCCACTGCGGTATCGTCGTCACTGGCAAAGATTGCTGTTGGCGGCTGCGGCGCGTTCAGTATTTTCCTGGCGCCCTGGACACCGGATCGCAAGCTAAAGGAACCCCTGGTCACAATGCTGGTATCCAGCCTCAGTCCGGCGTCGCGCAGCGCGTCCTTGTAGGCCTGGTATCGAGAGTGGCTGGAACTGTGCGCCGGGTCGCCCTTGATAAAGCCGATTCTCTGATGGCCGAGTTTGATCAGATAGGATGTCAGGTCGTAGGCCGCCTGATGCTCCATGAAATACACCTGCAGGCCGCGGTCATGATCCTGTGGCGAGATCATGACGTGCTGTATGCCCATTTGCTCAAGCGCCGAAATCAACTCCGGGTTGTCGCACAGCGGCGGCGTCACAACGACACCGTCGACCGCTGTCTGACCGAGGAACATCCTCAAGTCTTCGCTTGGGGACTCAAGATCGATATCGCAGGGATGGAGAATGAGTTCGTAGTGCAGGGGCATGCAGGCTTCAATCATGCCCAGCTGCAGTCCGGCGATATATGAGCTGAAGTCACCGTCATAGAACAGCGCTACCGTATAGGAGCGATTGCCCGCCAATCGGCGTGCGGCGCGATTGGGCGTGTAGTTGAGTTTCTTTGCCGCTTCGATCACCCGCTGCCGTGTTGCCGGGCGAACGCCCTGTTCGCTGTTCAATGTCCGGGATACGGTCTTGAACGAGACCTTGGCCTCCCTGGCGACGTCGTAGATGGTTGCCTGCTTGACCGCCATGATCAGACTCGCCCGGTAGCGTCCATCACGCCCTAGCCGCCCGGCGCCGGCGCGGAGTCGAGAAAGGCGCTCCACTCATCAGCAGATGTGATCTCCCCGTCTGCTTGCCATGCGAAACCCGCACGATAGGTCAACGCCCCCTGTTCGTCGCACGCCGTTACCAGCCAGATGTGACTTTCATCCTTCTCCTTGCTCGGCAGGCGTACGATTTCGCGGGGCCACTCCGCCTCCAGCAGGGCGCCGGTAGCGACGCCATGACCATCCATGATCTCCCAAGTCGAAATCCAGCCGCCTTCTCGATTACCGAATGCTTCGGCAGCCTCGTCGTGAGTGGTTAAGCCAATAGCGATGGGCAAAGACGCGGGCTCGCCATCCAGCGTGAAGACGGAATTTACGCGATAGAGCCGGCTTCCGAGCGCCAGGGAGATCCTCTTGTTCTCGACCACGGCGCCAAGGGGGGTCTCCCACGCATATCGCAAGCTGAATTCGACCGATTCCCCGCTGTTGCCGTGCACCTCGTAGTGCTTGAATTTCGAGGCCGGGTAGGGGATGCCTTCGATCCAGATTGCCGTACCACCGACGCCGCGGCTCGCTCCAACGTGATACACGTCATACCCCTCGCCGTGATCTACGTGGTAGCTCTTACCTTGCAGAAGGTGCTCGGCGTACCATTTGTCGATAATCGGGTACTCGACTTTCTTGAACCAGGCGTCGACACCGCTCACCGGCCCCTGCCCGCGTGACGCCGGGCCATAGACCCTGAAGGCGACTTTGTCGTTCTCCCACGCGAAGTCATCTTCCCGTTCCGGAACAAACCGGCCATAGGCCATGGGTGTTTGACTGACAGTGCTCGAATTCGTGACCGGGGAAGTCTCTTCGCCTTCCGGCCGGCTCTCGCCGAAGCCCGCAAACAAGAAAACCCCAACCACCAGCCCAATCGCCGGACCTCTGGTTCTTATGGCGATGCCACTTAAGCCGAACATGAAATTGACGGGCGCCCTTTATCCAAACCTTGTGCTATCTGAGGTCATTCGGGGCAATGTGGTCCATATCATCGAACTCCTGGTTCTCACCGCCCATGCCCCAGACGAATGTGTAGTTTCGCGTACCGACGCCGCTGTGTATGGACCAACTCGGCGATACCACAGCCTCGCCGTTTCTCACCACCAGCGATCTCGTTTCGCCGGGTTCCCCCATGAAATGGAATACGTTGCAATCCTCGTGAAGGTCGAAGTACATGTAGATTTCCGAACGGCGACGATGGGTGTGCGGCGGCATGGTATTCCAGACACTACCGGACGCGAGTTGCGTGAAGCCCATAACAATTTGGCAGCTATCCACTATTCCAGGTCTGATGGATTGGTAGATGCTTCGCTCGTTGCACGATTCCGCGGACCCGAGGTTCAGGCGCACGGCATCTGCCTGACGCACAAGGGTCGTCGGGTAATGGGTGTGTGCCGGATAACTCAGAAGATAATACTTCGCCGGATTGGCCTCGGAATCGCTTGCGAATTCCACATCTTTGCTGCCGCGACCTATGTAGAGGCTATCCCTGTTATTGACGTCGAAGGTTTCGCCGTCAATGAAAACCTTGCCGGGGCCACCAATGTTGATGACACCGAGTTCCCGGCGCTGGGCAAAGAAATCGGATCCGAGTTCCTTATGCACAGGCAGAACCAGCGACTCGCGCAGGGGGACGGCCGAGCCCGCGATGGCGCGGTCCACATCCGTATAGCTCAAGACCACTTCACCGGGTTCAAACAGGCCGTCTATCAAATGGCCCTCGCGTAGTTCATTGGTCGTCATGCGACGATAGCTCCTGCGATCCGCAGTAAAAAGAAACTTCACGATCAGGCTCTCCATGACAGCGCTAACACCAAGCAGCAATTGTATTACTGTATTGCGCCCTGCAACTTCGGCGAGCGGTTCTCGCGGCCCGATCCCTATTCGAACAGGCCAGGCAGCGCAAGCGAGATTGAAGGAACTGCGGTCACCAACAGCAACACACAGATCATCGCGCAATAGAAGGGCCAGATGGAACGCAGGCTTTTTTCGATCGGAATGCCGCCGACAGCGCAGCCGACGAACAGAACCGCCCCCACGGGCGGCGTGACCAGGCCAATACCCAGATTCAATATCAACACCACGCCGAATTGCACCGGGTCCATGCCGAGCTGGGTAGCGACCGGCAGGAAGATCGGGGTGGTGATGATAATGAGCGGCGCCATGTCCATGAAGGTGCCCAGAATCAACAGGATCAGATTGATGATCAGCAACAGCACGAGCGGGTTCTCGCTGATGCTGAGCAGGGCTTCCGACATGCGTAAAGGAACTTCCGCCACCGCCATAAGCCAGCCAAAGGCCGAGGCCGCGGAAATGATCAGCATCACTATGGCTGTGGTCCTGGCGGCATTGCGGGTAGCTTTCATGAACTTCGGCCAGCTCAGACTGCGATAGACGAATGCCGCGACCAGTACCGTATAAACGACAGCAATCGCCGATGATTCGGTCGCTGTGAACACGCCCGACAGGATTCCGCCGACGATGATGATCGCCGAAAGCAGACCCGGCACAGCGTGCGTGAACGCAACAAGCAGTTGACGCCATCCAGGGAAGGCGCCGCCCGGATATCCGCGTCTCACGGCAATCAGCCAGGTCACGGCCATCAAGGCGAGACCCAGCAGGATTCCCGGCAGTATGCCGGCAAGAAACAGGGACACGATTGACACGCTGCCGCCTGCCGCGATCGAGTAGATGATCATGTTGTGAGAGGGCGGAATGAGCAGCCCGGTGGCGGAGCTGGTCGCAGTGACGTTGACGGCGAAATCGTCGTCATAGCCCTTCTCGCGCATTATCGGGATCAATGCCGATCCCATGGCGGAAACACCGGCCACGGCGGAACCCGACACTGCCCCGAACATCATGCAGGAAAGCACGCTGACCTGCCCCAGTCCGCCTCTGACCCTGCCCAGGAGTGATTCCGCCAGACGCACCAGTTTCACCGCGATACCGGACTGGTTCATGAGTTCGCCGGCGTAAATGAAGAAGGGAATGGCGAGCAGGGCAAAGACATCGATGCCGGCAGCCATGCGCTGGAAGGCGACAAGCAGCGGAATATCCAGGTAGAAGAGGGTGGCCAGCGCCGAAAGGCCGAGGCAGAAGGCAACCGGCACACCGAGGGCCAGCAGGATCACGAAGCAGCCGAACAGGACCACTAGCTCCATGGGTCGACATCCCTCCGTCCGAGAACCAGGGCCACGCAGTTGACAAACGCGAACAGCATCATGAGTCCGCCGCACAGGATGAACGGCCAGTAAGCTACGGATCGGGAGAGGTTGAGCGTCGGGATGATGTGCGACGCCGTATAGTCAACCAAGGCCACCCCGTTCCATGCCATGGCGGCGCCGAACGCCATGATCAGCATTTGCCCGAATATGAAGACGGCCCGCTTGGGTCGAACGGGAAGCCTGGAAACGAGCCATCTGAAGCCCAGGTGGAACTTTTCGTAGACACCAACAGCGGCGGCCAAGAGCACAAAGTAGAGCATGATGACCAGCGCAGCCGCCTCGGACCAGGGCGGGCTGTCATTCAGGACGTAGCGTGCGAACACCTGCCAGGAAATCACCAGGGTCATGAGGGCCAGTCCCGCCGCGGCGACCTTCAAGACGAAATCGGCGAGCATTTCGGCCGCGCGGTCAACTCGTTGTTTACCGGACAGCACCTATTCTCTCCACCAGTTCCCGCAGCGCCGGATCCCGCAAATATTGTTCATAGAGCGGCTGCATCGCGTCCATGAAAGGTTGCTTGTCGATGTTGTCGACGATATGGACACCGGCTTTGACCATGGCGTTGCGGGAGGTCTTCACCCGCTCATCCCAAAGCTCCCGCATCACGGCCACCGACTCCCTGGCGGCCCCGCGAAGCAATGCCTGGTCCTTAAACGAGAATTGCCGCCATCGGTATCGGGACATGACCACCACCTCAGGCACCATGACATGCTGAGTGACGCTGTAGTAGGGCGCGACTTCAAAATGCCGGGAGGACTCAAAAGAAGGCCAGTTGTTCTCTGCTCCCTCAATCGTGCCCAGCGCGAGCGATTCATAGACCTGTCCGAACCCCATAGGCGTCGCGTTGCCGCCCAATGCCGAAATCATGTCGACGAAAACTTCCGAGTTCATCACCCGGATCTTCATTCCCTGAATATCGGCGGGGGAGCGGATCGGGCCCAGCCTGTTATACAGGCTGCGCGCGCCGGCGTCGTAGTAGGCCAGGCCTATGAGGCCGTGGGGCTCAAGACCGGCAAGAATCTCATCGCCAATCGGGCCGTCGAGGACGCGGCGCATGTGTTCGGTGGAACGAAACAAAAACGGCAGCGAAAACACGCCGGTCTCGGGTACGATCGAATTGAGAGGGGCTATGCTGGTTCGGCTGATATCGATACCACCGAAAATGGTCATCTCAAGCATGTCCCGTTCGTCACCCAACTGGGCTCCCGCGTAGATCTTGAGTTGAATTCGGCCCCCGGTCGCCTGGTCGAGCCGGTCGGCAATGGATTGCATGCCGCGGACGGTGGGATAGCCGGCTTCATGAATATCGGCGGCCCGAAGACGGATTGTCTCCTGCGCCTTTGCCGGTGGACTCGTAAACGCCAGCAACGCGCCGAGCAACAGAACCACTATCGGATGCAAGTTCTCACCCCCGTTCCAGCGGTACTGACGCGCGAGAAACACGCTGGGAACGAGGGCATCTTGCCCTCGCCGAGAGCTGGAAGCCCTCGTTCCCAGCGGCGTTGACGCGCGAGAAGCACGGTTGGAGCGAGGGCATCTTGCCCTCGCCGAGAGCTGGAAGCCCTCGTTCCCAGCGGCGCTGACGCGCGAGAAACACGTTTGGAGCGAGGGCATCTTGCCCTCGCCGAGAGCTGGAAGCCCTCGTTCCCGGCGTTGTTCCATGCAAATCTAGCGTCCCATCCAGCCGCCATCGACAAGCAGGATGCTACCGTTCACATAGTCCGAAGCCCTGGAAGCCAGGAACACCGCGGGACCCTTGAAGTCATCCGGCGTTCCCCAGCGGCCCTGTGGAATTCGCTCAAGAATCGCCTTGAATCGCTGCGGGTCCCTGCGCAGGGCCTCGGTGTTATCGGTCTCTACATAACCAGGCGCAATGCCGTTGATATTCAGACCCTTGCTCGCCCATTCATTCGAGAGCGCCATGATGAGTTGCTGCAACCCGCCTTTGCTGGCAGCGTATCCGGGAACCGTGACCCCACCCTGAAAGGAAAGAAGCGAGGCTGTGAAGATGATTTTGCCCGAGCCCTTTGCAACCATATCGCGACCCAATTCGCGACTCAAAATGAACTGGGCGCTCAAGTTCACCTCCAGCACCCGATCCCAGTAGTCGTCGCCGTGTTCGACGATAGGCGCGCGCAGTATGGTCCCGGCGTTGTTGACAAGCACATCCAAGGTACCCCTCTCTTCCCGGATCCTGGCAATAAACCCGTAAAGCTGGTCACGCTGCGCGAAGTCGCATTGATAGGCTTCGAAGGTCCGTCCGGCCTTCTCTATAGCACGTTCAACCTCTGAGCCCGAGGCTTCAAGCGTGGCCGAGACCCCAATGATGTCGGCGCCCGCCTCGGCAAGCCCAATGGCCATGGATTTACCTATGCCGCGCTTGCAACCAGTAACCAGCGCGGTCTTGCCATGAAGATTGAACAGGTCACTCATCACGGCAAGGACACGACACTAGTGTCGTGTCACGCCTGTATCGTCGCATCAGCGTGTCTCCCCTGGTCCGTGGCAAGGCGCGTCCCGCCGGGAATGGCGCCTCCCATTGCCCAGGGGCGCAACGCGGCCACGGGCCAGGGGAGACGCGCCCTTCGGGAGCGGGCGTAGCGTGCCCCTGCAGCGTTGCAGCCGTTCGCAATACAGCGAGTATTCCGTGCCGGCTGCGCCTTGCATGGACACGCTACGCTCGCTCTGATGCGACGATACAGGCGTGACACGACACTAGTTACACTTCGAATCGCCGCAATTCAGGCAGGTAAGGCAACCGTCCATCATCACCACAGCCGCGGTGTGGCAACACCCGCAGAGTTGCGCGCCGGCCGGAAAACCGCCCTTGGCGAAGGCGTCTTCCTGACGGTGGACGTCCTCATACTGCTGCCGCTTGGCGTCCAGCGCGCGGCGCTGTTCTTCGTCGATCTGGTGGTGGCCCAAAAACCCGATGTCTTCCAGGTGCTCGCCGACCACGCAGCCGAGTTCGGCGATGATCGACGGCATGTAAACCCCGCCCGCCTGCCAATAGCCGCCGCGCGGGTCGAACACGGCCTTGAGCTCGTCCACCAGGAAAGCCACGTCGCCGCCCTTGCGGAACACCGCGGACATCACGCGGGTCAGCGCCACGATCCACTGATAGTGATCGAGGTTCTTGGAATTGATGAAGATCTCGAACGGGCGGCGGCGCTCGTCGGGCGTGCCCTCGTTGAGAACGATGTCGTTGATGGTCACGTACATGGCGTGATCGGACACCGGGGTCTTGACCTTGTAAGTGGTGCCCTCCAAACGGTTGGGGCGCTCCACGCCCTCGTGCATGCGCACCACCTTGCCGTCGCCGCTGGCGCTGAGGGCCAGCCGCGCGGAGGAGGCCTCGGCCGGCTTCTTGGGCTGCGGCGGCTCGACGGTGGGCGGCGGCGCAGGCGCTTTGGGAGCGGATGCCGGGGCCGCGGCGGGCTGTTCCACCCGGTAGCCCACGATCTTTGAGGAAATGCGTCTGGCGGTTTCAGTCATATTTCACAATCCGGTTCTCTACCTGGGAACGAGGGCATCTTTGGCCCCTGGGAGCGAGGGCATCTTTGGCCCCTGGGAGCGAGGGCATCTTGCCCTCGCAGAGGGCTGGAAGCCCTCTCTCCCGGGGGAGGGCTGGAAGCCCTCTTTCCCAGGAAGCCCTCTCTCCCGGGGCTCCTTTCAGAATTTGCCGTAGTAGCCCTCCTTGAGTGCGTCAAAGAGGTTGGCGGCGGTATGCACCTGGCCGTCGTATTCCACTTCCTCGTCGCCCGCAAACCTGACCTCGCTGCCGTCTTCGAGCTGGAACACGTAGAAGGTGCTCTTCAAGTCCTTCTCCTTCACCAGGACGCCCTGAAATGCGGTGGGATTGAAGCGGAAGGTGGTGCAACCCTTAAGGCCGCTCTTCCAGGCCTCGATGTAGATGTCCTTGAAACGCTCGTAGGGGTAGTCCGAGGGCACGTTGGCGGTCTTGGAAATGGAGGAGTCGACCCATTTCTGGGCCGCGCCCTGGATCGCGACGTGCTCCGACGGGGACACGTCGTCGGCGGTAATGAAGTAGTCGGGCAGCGCGTGCTCGCCTTCGCCTTCGGGGTTCGCCTGCAGGTTGACCCGTTCTCGATAGGCCAGCAGCTCATACGAGTACACCGCGACCTTCTCCTTGGTCTTGCGGCCTTCGCGGATGACGTTGCGGAAGTAATGATGAGCAAAGCTGGGCTCGATGCCGTTGCTGGCGTTATTCCCCAGCGACAGCGAAATGGTGCCGGTGGGTGCGATCGACGAGTGATGGGTAAATCGGGCGCCTTGTTCGGCAATGGCACTGACCAGTTCCGGGTCCTGTTCGGCCACCCGCTGCATATAGCGGCTGTAGCGCGCCATCAGCACCTTGCCCGGCAGCTTATCGCCGGCCTTGATGCCGTCTTCGGCCATCTCCGGGCGGCGGCTCAGCATCTGCGGCGTTACCTCGAACTCCTCATCCATGATCGGCGCCGGCCCTTTCTCTTTAGCCAGTTCCAGGCCTACGCGCCAGCCGGTCATCGCCAGCTCGCGCGCCACCCGCTCGGTAAACCCGGTGGATTCCTCGCTGCCGTAGCGGACGCGCAGCATGGCGAGCGTCGATCCCAGGCCCAAAAAGCCCATGCCGTGACGCCGCTTGCGGAAGATCTCGCTTACCTGGGTCTCAAGCGGCAGGCCGTTGATTTCGACCACGTTGTCAAGCATGCGGGTGAATACCGCAACGACCTCGTTGAACTCCTCCCAGTCGAAATACGCGTTTGCGGTGAACGGCTGGCGCACGAAACGGGTCAGGTTGACGGAACCCAAAAGGCAGGCGCCGTACGGAGGCAAGGGCTGCTCGCCGCAGGGGTTGGTGGCGCGGATGTTCTCCACGTACCAGTTGTTGTTCATTTCGTTGACGCGGTCGATGAGGATGAAGCCGGGCTCGGCGAAATCGTAAGTTGAGCGCATGATCAGATCGAACAGCTCGCGGGCCGGCAGCTCTCCGTACACCTTGCAGGCCACCCGCCCTTCCTCATCCGAGATGTAGCCCCTGGTGACCGGCCAATCGCGCCACGCGACCTTTGCCGGATCGTTGAGATCCAGCCCGTCTTCTTCCGCCTCCGACGGTTCCAGTGGAAAGGCAAGCACCCATTGGCCCTCGGCTTCCACGGCCTGCATGAATTCGTCGGTGATCATCAGCGACAGGTTGAACTGGCGCAGCCGCCCGTCCTCGCGCTTGGCGGTAATGAATTCCTTGACGTCCGGATGGCCCACGTCGAAGGTGCCCATCTGCGCGCCCCGGCGGCCGCCGGCGGACGAGACCGTAAAGCAGACCTTGTCGTAGATGTCCATGAACGAAAGGGGGCCGGAGGTGTAGGCGCCGGCGCCCGCCACGTAGGCGCCGCGCGGGCGCAGGGTGGAAAACTCGTAGCCGATGCCGCAGCCGGCCTTGAGCGTCAGCCCGGCTTCATGCGCCATCTCGAGAATGCTGTTCATCGAGTCGACCACGGTGCCCGAAACAGTGCAATTGATGGTGGACGTGGCCGGCTTGTGCTCCTGCGCGCCGGCGTTGGAGACGATTCGGCCGGCCGGAACCGCGCCGTGGCTCAAGGCCCACAGGAAGGACTGATACCAGCGCTCGCGAGTGTCCTGGGGTTCAACTTCAGCCAGGGTGCGCGCGACCCGGGCGTAGGTGGCGTGAACGTCCTGGTCTAGAACTTCGCCTTTCTTGGTCTTGAGCCGGTACTTGGAATCCCAGATGTCGAGGGACGCGGGCTGTAAGGAAATATCCTCTCTGTCTTCGCCAGTGTGCGCCAGCTTGGCCGATTGCCCCATATGCTCCCCCCAGTTTACCGCGTCTCGTTCCCTCCCGCCGGGGCCGAAAACGCGCGACCTTTTTGTTCCCTGTGGCGCGGAACCGTAGCACCGCCTGGGTCAACTTTTTACCCCCATCCAATCGCAATTTCAAATGCGGCTCTGGATTACAATGAAACAGCCGTTTCCTGAATTTCGGCCATCGTGGCGGCGCGACCGTTTGCGGCACATCCGCATCCACTTGGTTAGTTCGCGGAAACAGGCATCTCATACTGGGGCAAAGCACATGAAACGCAAGACTCTTATCGGAATTTCAGTCACAGCGGTGGTCCTGGCCGGCGCCGGCCTGGCCCAATTCGGCGGGCAGCCGCCTGCAGCCTACGCCCAGAGCGCGGAGTTGCAGGCCGCCCTGCCCGGGGACCTGAACGGCCAGCCCTTTCCCAGCCTGGCGCCGCTGGTGGAGGCGACCAAACCGGCGGTGGTGAGTATCGCCATTACCCGCCCGACCAGGGATTTCCGTTCACCCCTCCAGGGCGATCCGTTTTTCGATTTCTTCTTCCGCGGCCGCCCCCGGCAGCAACAAGAGCCGGAAGAGCAGAGTCCCAAGCCCACCGGCTCGGGCGTGATTGTGGACGCCGAGAGCGGCCTGATTCTGACCAACCATCACGTCATCCAGAATACGACCGCGATCGAGGTAACCTTGAGCGACGGACGGACCATCGAGGCTACCGTGCTGGGCTCGGACCCCAGAACCGACGTTGCGCTGCTTAAGCTTGCAACCGCGGACAACCTGACCGAGATGCCCATGGGAAATTCCGAGGACGTTCAGGTGGGCGATTTCGTGCTGGCCATCGGCAATCCCTTCGGCCTGAACCACACAGTAACGTCCGGCATCGTCAGCGCCCTGGGGCGAACCATTCGGGGAAACAGCAGGCGCAGATTGATGAGCGCGCCCAATCCCATCGAGGACTTCATCCAGACCGACGCATCCATCAATCCGGGCAATTCCGGCGGGGCGCTGGTGAACATGCGCGGCGAACTGGTCGGCATCCCGTCCAACATCATTTCGCGATCCGGCGGCAACCTCGGCATCGGTTTCGCCATACCTACCTCAATTGCGCGCCAGATCATGCGCCAGCTGGTTGAATTCGGCGAAGTTCGCCGCGGCCGGCTCGGCGTGATCGTGGGCAACGTCGACCAGGAATTGGCCGAGGCGCTGGATCTTGATTCCGCGGCCGGCGCGATGGTATTGCAAGTCCTCCCTGACTCCGCCGCCGAAAAGGCCGGAATCGAGCCGGGCGACGTGGTCCTGAGCGTGGACGAAAAGCAGATTGAGGGCAGAAACGACCTGATCAATGCCGTCGGTCTTCGCTCGGTAGGCGAAAAGATAACGCTGGAAATCATTGGCGAGAGCGGCAACCTGAAAGTGGTGCAGGCCGAATTGGGCGGTGTTGCCGAAGCCGCCGGCGTTGAAATCCACCCGGCGCTGGTCGGCGCGTCGCTGGCGGACGGTGAGGACCGCGGCATCGCAGGCGTCCTGGTGGAGTCCGTAACGCCCGGCAGTGCGGCGGAAATCAGCGGCCTGCAAGCAAAGGACCTGATTTTTCGGATCAACCGCACCAGGGTAGAAGATCTGGAGCAGTTGCAGGCTGCCGCCGAAAACCGAAGGCTGCTGCTGCTGCATATCCGCCGGGGCAACCAGAGGGTTGTGCTGACGTTGCGGTCCTAGCCCAATTGAACCCGCCGGCCTCCAAACGGCAAGGAGGAACGTATGAAGACCTACCTGGTGGGGGGCGCGGTCCGTGACCGCCTCCTGGGCCTTGAGGTGCGCGAGCGCGACTGGGTGGCGGTGGGCGCCACCGCCGATCAGCTCATAAAGCAGGGCTACAAGGAAGTGGGCCGCTCGTTTCCGGTGTTCCTGCATCCGCAAACGAAGGAGGAATACGCCCTGGCCCGGCGCGAAACCAAGACCGCTCCCGGCTACCGGGGGTTCGAGGTGGATTTCGGCCCCGAGGTCACGCTCAAGGAAGACCTGGCGCGGCGCGACCTGACTATCAACGCGATGGCCGAAGACGCCGACGGGCGGCTGATCGATCCGTACGGCGGGAAGCGGGACCTTGAGGCGCGAACACTGCGCCACGTATCGCCGGCGTTTCGCGAGGACCCGGTGCGGATACTGCGGGTGGCCCGATTCGCCGCGCGCTTTGCCGGTCTCGGCTTTGAGATTGCGCCTGAGACCATGGCGCTGATGGGTGAGATGGTGGCCGCCGGCGAAGCGGCGGCGCTGGTGCCCGAGAGGGTGTGGCAGGAGACCTTGCGAGCGCTGGAAACCGACGCGCCGCAACGCTTCTTCGAAGTGTTGCGCGAGTGCGGGGCGCTCAAGGTGATCTTTCCCGAGATCGACCGCCTGTGGGGGGTACCGCAACCGGAGCGCTGGCATCCGGAAATCGATACCGGCGTGCACGTGATGATGGTGCTTGAGCAGGTGGCGCGGTTCTCGCCCAAGGTGGAGGTGCGGTTCGCCGCCCTGACCCACGATCTGGGCAAGGGCGTCACGCCGGAGAAGTACTGGCCGCGGCACAGCGGCCACGAAGCAGCCAGCGTACGGCTGGCAGGCGAGATGTGCGAGCGATTGGGCGCGCCGAAGCGGTTTCGGGTCCTGGCCGAGAAAGTCGCGCGCCTGCATGGAGTTTGCCATCGCGCCGACGAACTGCGCCCCGAGACCAAGCTCAAGGTGCTGGAATCGCTTGGCGCCTTCCAGTCGGGCAGTCTGCTGGAGGACTTCCTGGTGGCATGCGAGGCCGATTATCGAGGCCGCAAGGGCATGACCGAGGACCCGTATCCGGCCGCCGACGTGCTGCGCCGGGCTTGCCGCGCCGCCGCCACGATTTCCGGGGCCGAACTGGCCGCCGAGGGCTATGAGGGCGCAAAGCTGGGCAACGAATTGCGCAAGCGCCGCATCGCCGCGATTGCCGGCGACATGAATAATTAAGATTGCCCGGGAGGAAACCGGGGCGAGGAGAAACGAAACCATGAACAAGACGATTTCACGCAGAGACGTGCTGGTTGGCGCCGGCGCCACGGGACTTGCGCTCAGCCTGCCGGCAGTCGGCGGCGCCGAAACCCGCATGCATCGCCTCCTGGGAACGAGGGCGTCCTCGCCCTCGACGTGTGCGACGACGCGCATGCACCACATTCCATCCAGCGGAGAAGCCCTGCCGCCGGTGGGTCTGGGCACCTCGCGGGTATTCAACAGCGTCAGCGGCGAGGAGCAACGCCAGGCACTGGTTGAAGTGCTGGAGGCGCTGTTCGCAGGCGGCACGCTGATGGACACATCGCCGATGTACGGCAACTCCGAGACTCACCTGGGCGAGTTGCTGCCCCTGGCCGCCGGCAACGAGACGATGTTCTGCGCCACCAAAGTCTGGACCGAAGGGCGCGCGGCCGGTGCACGCCAGATGCAGGAATCCATGGACAAGATGGGGGTGGACCGGATCGACCTGATGCAGGTCCACAACCTGCTGGACTGGGAGGTCCATCGCGAAACCATGCTGGAGATGCAGGCGGCCGGAAAGATCCGCTACCTGGGCATTACCACATCCAATGCGCGGCAGTACGGCGACTTCGAGAAGGTGATGCGGGCGGCGGACTGGGACTTCGTGCAGCTGAACTACAGCCTGGGCGAGCGCGAGTCGGAGGAGCGCCTGCTGCCGCTGGCCCAGGAAACGGGCGCGGCGGTTCTGGTGAACCGGCCGTTTGTGCGCGGGTCCTTGTTCCAGGCAGCGAGCGGAAAAGAGCTGCCGGCAGTGGCCGCGGAGCTGGAGTGCGACAGTCCGGCGCAATTGTTCCTCAAGTGGATTCTGGGGCATCCGGCGGTTACCGCGGTGATTCCGGCTACGGTGAAGGTCAAGCACATGATCGATAACCTGGGCGCCGCGTCAGGGCCGCTTCCGGACGCGGATCAGAGGGCTGCAATCGCTTCCTGGATGTAGCCCGGATATTGCACGGGTAAGGGGGGCAAAGCTTTAGATGGCCGATAGAACTCAGTGTGAATCGGCTTCCATGCGTTCCGGGGCATGCGAACCTCTGCTGAGACTGATCCTGCTTTTTTCAGGGTGCTGGATTGCGCTTGCCGCAGGCATTTCCGCCGCAGCTGAGGAATCCGACAGCAACGAGTATCTGATCGCGGCTACGCAGGGCCGGGAAGTCGTCGTGTTACCGACTGCCAGGGCGTCGGGTCAGTTGCAACCGGCGGAGGGTCCCATCAGCGGAAATTCGTATGAGACAAGGTCTCAACGAGTCCACGTCATATATTTTGAGGGGAGGACCTACCGAGCCGCCACTCCGCTTAAAGGCCCATCATCGAGAATCGCCTTTGATCCTTCCCGGCGGACCTTTGCTGCGTTGCTTCCCAGTATTCGGGTCGAGTTGGACAATGAAGCGCAATTGGAATCCATCACTGAGCTGGTTGGCGCCACCAGAGCCGTCTTCTTTGAGAAACTGGGTTTCGCCATCATCGACCTTCCGGAGACCTTGCATCCACTTCAGGCCATTTCGCGATTGGAATCGGTTTCAGGGCTTCCAAGGGCTACCATTCGTCTCCGCGGGCCGCCAATCCAGTGGCGATAGTGTCCAGGTTCCGTAGCCACTCTGCGCTGGTTTGTTGCCTGCTGGTGAGCGCGTGTGGCGGCGGCGGCGGCGGCGGCGAACCCGCGCCGCCGCCAATCGTGTCGCTTTCGGTAGCGTCAACGGCCACGGTTCAGGAAGCCGGCAACCCGACGCTGCAAGTCAACATTGGGGTCAATTCAACGGCGCACGCCGGCCTGACCATCCCACTTGAATTCTCCGGTTCGGCAACCCGGGATCACGACTACGCGGTCAGCGCGGATTCCATCGTTTTGCCCCCGCACGTGCCGCTCTCCGGCATCGGCATTGACGTGTTCAGGGATTTCGACATGGAGGGGGATGAAACGGTCGTAATCAGTCTCGGACCGATCACGGGAAACGCCCAGGCCGGGCCGGCGTCCAGTGTCACCGTGACGATTGTTGACGGCGAGGCGGCGACTGTCGACAAGACTATGGAAGAAACCGCCGGCGGAGGGCAGGTCGTGCCCGCCTTCTATTCCGTAACCGAAGCGTCCGTTGAATTTGTGGTCCTGGCCTTCATTTTCCCCGGCCCGGACGACCCGCCCGTTCAGCTTATTGCAGAGTGGTCCGGCGAAGCCGACTTTGCTACCGACGTGAATTTGCTCGGCGTCTTCGATATTCCCGTGTTCAGCTTCGACACGATGATATTTCTCCCCCCGTACGCATTCAGCCTGCCCTTGAATCGCCTGGCATCGAATGAGAGCTACTTCATCCGGGTCTATTTGCACAACGCCGTAAACGGGACCGATGACACACAGGTAGACAACAGCGCATTCCGATTCTCCTTTGCCACCAATGCCGGAGGAAAGGTTGTCACCCGATGCGAAGCCCCGGCCAGGGCATCCGGCTCCACCGGACCTGATCCATTGTTTGCGGAACAATGGCATTTGCGCAACACGGGACAATCCGGATTTTCAAGGAACCGGGGTGTTCCGGGCGCCGATCTGCAGATGACCGCGGCCATCCGCAACAACCTGGCCGGCCACGGCGTAAAACTGGCGGTGGTGGATACAGGGCTTGAGATCTGCCATCCTGACTTGGCCGCCAACGTCGAGCAAGGTCAATCCTTCAATTTCAACTTTGCAGGCACCGCGGGTTCGTCTCTCACGGATCCGTTCAATCAGGACCTGCTCGGAGATCATGGCACCAGCGTAGCGGGGGTGGCGGCGGGAGTGGCGAATAACGGTCTGGGCGGGCGCGGTGTGGCTCCCGGTGTGGCGTTGCGGGGCTATAACATCGGCGGCGGCTTGACCACGGATCCCCAGGCCAACCTGCTGCGGGGTCTCGGCGCAAGTCGCAGTCATCCCGATTCGGCAAGCGTTGACATATTCAACATGAGTTTCGGGACTATAACGCCAGCCCAGAATGCTGAGGAGGATTTCGTCAGGCTCATGAGAATGGGGACCAGTGAACTTCGGTCGGGCCGAGGCGCGCTCTACGTCAGGGCGGCGGGTAACGGATTCGACGGATGCCGTTCGCCGCATCCTTTCAATTCGGAAATTGGATGCCTGGGCAGCAACTCGGATCCGGACCAGAATCTCCCGTACCTGATTAATGTGGGGGCCTTCAGCGCCGACGACGTCAAAGCGTCGTATTCCAGTGCGGGCGCCAACCTCTGGATCGTTGCTCCCGGCGGCGAGGGCGGAGTCGAGTACCCGGGCATTATCACCACGGATCAGGCCGGGCCTGATAAGGGCTTCGACCTTGCCGGCGGCTACAACCTGCCGGGTGGGAATTCGATCGATCCCCACGGCGACTATACGAGCACATTTGGAGGGACATCGTCCGCCGCGCCGGCCACGGCCGGAGCAATCGCAATTCTCCTGGGAGTCAACCCAGAGCTGACCTGGCGCGACGTCAAGCACATCCTCGCTTCTTCTGCGCGAAGAATGGATCCGAACCGGGCGGAGGTGCGAGCCGCATTCAACGGTCGGCCTTACGTCGCGCAGCATGCCTGGCAGACCAACGCAGCGGGGTACGGCTATCACAACTGGTATGGCTTCGGGGCGCTGGCGCTGGATGCGGCTTATGCCATGGCTACCGCGCATGTGCCCGGCAGCCTGGGTGAGTTTGTGGAATCCCAATGGTTCCCCACGTCCGATGACGGGGACTTGTTCATGGTTGTTCCCGACGGCGACGGAGCCGGGGTCTCGGATACGCTCTCGATTGCGGGTTTGCCTGACTCGGCCAACATCGAAGCTGTGGTTCTGGAAATTTTTGTTGACCACAGTTACGCCTCCGATCTGGGGGTAACCCTAACCTCGCCAGGCGGGACCAGGAGTGTGGTGAATGCGCCATTCAACCCCGTGCTCGACAGCTTCCCCGGACTGCGCCGGTGGCATTTGCTCAGCAATGCGTTCTACGGCGAAGGACCGAATGGCGAATGGCGAATTCAGGTTGTCGATCTGGCGCCCGGCGATGTCGGACAGTTGAGATCATGGCGGCTGCGCTTCTTCTACGGAGATCATTCCTAGGAAGATTCGCCTTGCGGGCTTACGGTTGGACAGCGGCCGGGATCTCCAAGGGGTGGACGGAGGTGAGTTGCCGGGCGCCGGGGAAGGCGCTCCAGTTCTCGGCCATGGTGGCGCCGGTACCGGGGTGGGTGAGACTTGGGGCGAGGTCTGCGAGGGGGCGGAGGATGTAGGCGTAGCGGGCGATGTCAGGGTGCGGGAGCTTCAGCGCTGTATCTACGTGGGTTCCGTGCAGCAGGAGGTCGAGGTCGAGGGTGCGGGAGGAGAATTTGCCGGAGGAGCGGTCGCGGCCTGCTGCGGTTTCGAGTTCCGCAAGCGCGCTCAGTATCTCGGCAGGCGGATCAGTCGTAAGGAAGCTCGCGACCAGGTTGAGGAAGGGCGGGCCGTCGAAGCCTTCCGCCGCGCTCTCATAGACGGGCGAGATTTTGAGATCGCGGTAGCGTTGGTCCAGAGCCGCGCAAGCGGCCTCAAGGTTGGCGCGGGGCTCGATGTTGCTGCCCGCGCTGACGAATACGCGCGCCGGCGGTGTCACTTCTTGCGTTCGATGACCACGCCCACGTCACGGGCCTTGCGCAGGGCCCAGGGCTTGCGCGCCGTGACCCGCACCCGGGGGGCGCCATGCTCATTGAGGATCAGCGCGGCTATCGCCTCGGCCAGGGTCTCGATCAGTTGGAAGGAACGGCTGGCCGCCAGGGTCCTGATGTCGCCCGCTACCTTCTTGTAATCCACGGTGGCGGATATATCGTCGGTCTTTGCCGCGGCGGCGGCATCCACGACGATTTCAAGGTCCACGGCCACCACCTGCGGCCCCGCCTGCTCCCAGCGGTTCACCCCAACAGTGGCGCTTACACGCAGATCCCTAACGATCACCTTGTCGGTCATTTTGCCCCCATGGCCGTAACACGTCCTACAATTCAACCGGTGCGAGTTCTGGGTATCGAAACCAGTTGCGATGAAACCGGCGTAGCGATTTACGATGCCCGCCGGGGACTTCTGGCGCACCGATTGTATAGCCAGGCCGAGCAGCACGCCGAGTTCGGCGGCGTGGTGCCGGAGCTGGCTTCACGCGACCACCTTCGGCGGCTGGCCGCGCTGGTGGACAAGACGCTGGGCGACGCGGGCCTGGAGAAATCGGACTTGAGCGGCATCGCCTGTACAGCCGGCCCCGGACTGATCGGCGCTTTGCTTTCCGGCCTGGTTTTCAGCCATGGCCTGGCGCGCGCGCTTGGACTGCCGCTGATCGATGTGCATCACATGGAGGCGCACCTCCTGGCGCCGCTGCTCGAAGGCGAGTCGCCCGAATTTCCGTATCTTGCGCTGCTGGTATCCGGCGGCCATAGCCTGCTGGTGGACGTGCGTGGCTACGGCGATTACCGGCTACTGGGAGAATCGCTGGACGATGCCGCCGGAGAAGCTTTCGACAAGGGCGCCAAGCTGCTGGGCCTCGGTTATCCGGGCGGCCCGGAGATTGCCCGGCTGGCGCAACACGGCGAGCCGGGTCGCTTCAGGCTGCCGGCGCCGATGCGCGGGCGCAAGGACCTGAACTTCAGCTTCTCGGGGCTCAAGACGGCGCTGCTCTACAAGATCCGCGACCTGACCGCCGAGAACCCGCTGAGTGAAGACGACCGGGCCTCGCTGGCCCTGGCGCTGGAGAAGGCGATCGTCGACTCGCTCCTGGACCGGACGACGCGCGCGCTGGAGGCGACCGGCCACGCAAGCCTGGTAGTGGCCGGTGGCGTGGGCGCCAACCACCGCCTGCGGCTGCAACTGAAGTCTCTATGTGGTGATTCTGCGGTGCGCCTGTACTACCCGCGCGCCGAATATTGCACCGACAACGGGGCCATGATCGCGCTGACCGGCTGCTTGCGCCTGTCCGGCGGCGCGCCCGCCTCCAAAGCTCCCGATCCGCGGCCTCGCTGGAACTTGAGCGAAGTCACTCCGTTTACGCCCGCAATGGCGGCCCCGGCCTAGTGTCGTGTCCCGCAAATAACTTCACTAATTTGCGGGACACGACACTAGCGCCGGCGCGCGAGCGAAACTACCAGCCCAGGCTGCGGCCGCCGTCCACGGCGATGATCTGTCCGGTCATGAAAGGCGCATCGCACACCACGAACCGAACCAGGCGGGCCACGTCGGCCGGTTCGCCGGCCCTCCCCAACGGGGTATTTGCAAGGATTGCCTTGCGCACCGCTTCCGGCGGGGCCGGCTCGGCCCACATCACCATGCCGGGCGCGATGCCGTTGACCCGCACTTCGGGCGCCAGTTCTGCGGCCAGGCTGCGCGTCAGTGCTGCGAGCCCGGCCTTGGCGACGCTGTATACCGGATAACCCTTCAGCGGCTTGCGGGCGTGGATATCGACCATGTTGACGATCACGCCCCGGGATTCCCTGAGCGCCGGCGCCAGCGCCTGCGACAGGAACAGCGGCGCCTTCAGATTGCTGCCTACCAGGCTCTGCCAGTCGTCTCCGGTGATTTCGCCCACTGCCGTTGGATAGAAGGTCGAGGCGTTGTTCACCAGGCAATCGAGCCGGCCGGCGCGCTTCAGCGTGTCGTCGGCCAGTTGCTCGCACGCACCCTGTTCGAGCAGATCCCCCTGCAGGGAGAAAACCGAATCGGGACGGATCGCGTTGAGCCTTGCGGCAAGCGCATCGGCTTCGTCCAGCGAGCGGTTGCAATGCAGCGCCACATCAAAGCCGGCAGCATGCAGCTGTTCGGCGATCGCCGCGCCTACGCGCCGCGCTCCGCCCGTGACCAGTGCGACCTTGGCCGTCGTCATTGCCGTTCATTCGACCTTTGCTACCCGGTCGCGGCATTATATGTAGTAGCAGTCAGCAAGACTTGAATAGCAGTAGTGAGCAGCATCGAAACCCATTCCCAGGCGCCGCCGGAGAACATCGCCGCCGCCATTGCCGAGTCCGGTGGCTGGCTGGCATTCGACCGCTACATGGAACTGGCGCTGTACGACCCCGACTGCGGCTATTACGGCTCCGGCCGGGCAAGTTTTGGCGAAGGCGGGGACTTCGATACGGCCCCGGAGACATCCTCGCTGTTCGGGCTGGCCCTGGCTGGTCAGTGCGCTGAAATACTGGCCGGCTGCGACGGCGGCGACATCGCCGAACTGGGCCCCGGCAGCGGCCGGCTGGCCGAAGTCCTGCTGGGCGAACTGCGCCGTAGCGGCAGGCTGCCGGAACGCTATCTGCTGGTTGAGCCCGCCCCGGGCATGCAGGCCCTGCAGCGCCAGCGCCTGCTGAGCGCCCATCCCGACTTGAGCGACCGCCTTCATTGGGTTACGCGGCTGGCCGGGCAACGCCTGCGTGGCGTCATCCTCGCCAACGAGGTCATCGACGCCCTGCCCTGCAAGTGTTTCAAGCGGGCCGGGGAAGGCTGGCTGGAGCGCGGCGTTAGCTTGCGCGCCGGGCGCCTGGGGTGGGAGGACCGGACTGCCGATAAAGCTCTGCAAGAGGCCCTGGACAAGCTGCATCAGGAATTGCCATGGGACTTACCCGAGGGCTATTGCTCGGAGATTCGTTTGAACCTGGATGGGTTCATGGCCGAGGCCGCCACATCGCTTGAAACAGGGCTGGTGCTGCTGGCCGACTACGGTCTGCCGCGCCACGAGTTGTATCTGCCGGAACGGAGCGCGGGGACCCTCGGATGCCACTTCGAGCAACGCTGGCACGACAACCCGCTTCACCGGCCGGGCCACGAGGACATTACCGCCTGGGTGGACTTCAGCGCTGTCGCGCGCAGCGCCGAGGACGCCGGACTTCACGCGGTGGGGTTTACCACCCAGGCGCAGTTCCTGCTGGCGGCCGGTATCCTCGAACTGGCCGAATCGCCTCCAGCGCCGGAAGACGCCGCGGCGCTGCGGCGCCTGATGCTGCCCGGCGGCATGGGCGAGGCCTTCAAGTTCCTGGGCCTGGGGAGGAGGGCTAGCCTGGGAACGAGGGCTTCCAGCCCTCGCTTGCATGGCACCCCCCTGGGAACGAGGGCTTCCAGCCCTCGCTTGCATGGAACCCCCCTGGGAGCGAGGGCTTCCAGCCCTCGCTTGCATGGAACCCCCCTGGGAACGAGGGCTTCCAGCCCTCGCTTGCATGGAACCCCCCTGGGAGCGAGGGCTTCCAGCCCTCGACGAGGGCAAGATGCCCTCGCTCCCGGCGTGGAGAGCGGGGACGCCCTCGCTCCCGGCGTGGAGGGCGGGGACGCCCTCGTTCCCAAAGGGGTTCCCAGCGGCTTTGGCGGACGCGACCTGCTGGCGTCACTTGATCCCGCCGGCGCAAGCGAGCCGGCGCCCGCGGCAACCAGCGCATGACGCTCTGGCAGATCATCCTGCTGGCCTTGCTGCAGGGCGTCACCGAGTTCCTGCCGATTTCCAGCTCGGCACACCTGATCCTGGTGCCCGCCTGGATGGGTTGGGAGGACCAGGGCATCGCCTTCGACGTGGCGGTGCACCTGGGCAGCCTGATCGCGGTGCTGGTGTTTTCGCGGCGGGAAATCAGCGCGATCGCGGGCGAGTCCTGGGCCTGGCTGGTGCGCCGCGTGGCGCCCGGTCCGGCCGCGCGCCTGGGCATGATGATCCTTCTGGCTTCATTGCCGGTGGGCATATTGGGACTGCTGCTGCACGACACGGTGGAGGCGTCGTTCCGCGATCCGAAACTGATTGCGGTGGCAGGCGCGCTGTTCGCCATCCTGATGGTGTGGGCGGACCGCCGGCCACAGCAGGTCACCAGGGTCCGCGAGCTTGGCTGGAGGCAGGCGCTCATGATCGGCTGCGGCCAGGCGCTGGCGCTGATTCCGGGAGCATCGCGCTCAGGCGTAACCATGACCGCCGCACGGGCCCTGGGAATGGCCCGGCCGGCGGCCGCGCGGCTCTCGTTTCTGCTGGCGATACCGGTCATTCTGGGCGCGGCGGCCCTGGAAATGCGAAACCTGACCGCGGCGCCGCTTACCGCCGACTGGGGCGCAATGGCGTTGGGAGCGGCGGTGGCGGGCGCGGCGGCCTTCGTGTGCATGGGCGCGCTGCTGCGCCTGGTGGCCCGCTGGGGCCTGTGGCCGTTCGCGCTCTACCGGCTGGCCCTCTCGGCAGCGATCCTGCTGTAACCGCAACGGCCTGGGAGGGAATACCAGTAAGGAGGGCTTCCGCCTGGGAAGGAGGGCTTCCGCCTGGGAAGGAGGGCTTCCGCCTGGGAAGGAGGGCATCCGCCTGGGAAGGAGGGCTTCCGCCTGGGAAGGAGGGCATCCGCCTGGGAAGGAGGGCATCCTGCCCTCCCGCGAGGGCTGGAAGCCCTCGTTCCCAGCGTCGAGGGCTGGAAGCCTTCCTTCCCAGCGAAGAGGGGCGGCGGCTTGTGCTTATACTCGCATTAAGCGCCCGCTTGAGCGGCGGTCGTCAACCTACAGAATTCGGGCGAACCCTATGAAGAAACTGCTTATCGTCGTAGGCGCATTCCTGGGCCTGCTGCTGCTGGCCGGGATCAGCTCCATGGTGCGTATGAACGCCTTCACCAGCATCGAGGATGAACTCCCCTGGGCCTGCGAGGTGGTTTCGCTGCCCGGCAGCGCCGAGGACATCGTGATCGACCACCTGCGCGGCGTGGCCTACCTGTCGGTCCTCGACCGGCGGGCGCTGATTTCCACCCGCAGCGTGCGGGGCGTAATTTTGGCGCTCGACCTGAACTCCGATCCCGCGAGCTTGAGCCTGCCCCTGGCGGAAGTGCCCGCCCACCTGCACCCGCACGGCATGAGCCTCTATCAGGACCCCGCCGGCGGGACCCGGCTGTTTGTCATCAATCACCCGCGCGAGCGCGGCAAGGGACCGGAGGCGGTGGAAATCTTCGAGCGGCGCGACGATGGATTGCTGTATCACGTGCGCACCGTCAGCAGCGGGCTGCTTAACAGCCCCAACGACCTGCAGGCCATCGGGCCGGAACAGTTCATCGCGGTCAACGATACCGGCGCGGTCAACCGCTTCCAGCGCCTGCAGGAGTTCCTGTTCGGGGCCGGCCTGGCGAAAGCGGTCTATTACGACGGCCAGACCATGCGCGTGGCGGCGGACAAACTGGCCGGCGGCGCCGGCATCGCTGCCGCTGATGGCCGCATCGTGATTTCCGAGACCCAGGGCAAACGCCTCAGGTTCATGACCGCGAACAGCGAAGGCCGGCTTAGCGAGGAGTCGCGGCTGAGCATGCCGGGGTTTCCGGACAATATCGACGTGGACGCCGACGGCATGCTGTGGGTGGCCGAGCACCCCAACGGAATGGCGCTCGGACGCCACTTCGGCGACGCCGAATACCCGGCGCCCAGCCGCTTCTACCGCCTTGAGGCCGACGGCAGCGGTCTCGAGCTGATGGCGGCCGACAGCGGCCGGCGGCACTCGGCCGGCAGCGTTGCGGCGCGTTACGGCGACAAGCTGCTGCTCGGATCGATCACCGCCCCCCAGGTTCTGGTCTGTCAACTGCCCACGGAGAATTGAGCGAATGAACACCGATTCCCACCAACGCGTTCGCGAGGAGCGCATGCGCATGTCGAAAGTCCGCCGGGCGCTGGGCCTGGCGCTGGATGGCGAGGCCGCGGTTGAGGACCCCGTTCCCCTGTACCTGGCCTGTTCCGATTACCTGAAGCACGCGCTGGATCGACTGCACGCCCAGGACCACCGGCTTTGGGAACGGCTGGACCCGCACGCCGGTCCGAGCGACGAGGCGTTCCGCGAGAAGCTGGACCATCTGAATGCCCGCCTGCATGCCAGCGAAGGCGCCCTGGCCGGGCTGGTCAAGGCGCGCGATGCGTTGCGTTCCGGCGGCCCGCCCGAGCGGGCCGGCTTTGAGGACGAAGCACGCAGGTTTCTGGACGTGTTTTTGAATGTCCTCGCGGCCAGCCGCCATTCCACGCTGGCCGAGGAAGAAGAAAAGTTCGTCGGCGCCGACTGGGACTACGTGGCCGACAACACGGCCGAGGCCGCGGCGCGCGAATTGCAGCTGTTCGAGCAAGTAGAGAAGGCGGCGCCCGGCGTGATGGAATCGCTGCCGCCGATACCGCCACCGCCCGGCCACTAGCGCCAATTGAACAGACCGGCGAGCGCGTCCAACCGGGCGTCCGGCAGCGTTACAATGCCGGCATGTTGATAGGCGTTCCCAAAGAAATCAAGTCCGACGAACACCGGGTGGGCTTGAGTTTAAGTAGTGCTCGCGAGTTACTGGAGCATGGTCACGAACTACTGATAGAAACCAACGCCGGCGAGGGATTGCGCCGCAGCGACGACGAATACCGCGCATTGGGCGCCCGGATTGCGGACAGCGGCGCGGAAGTGTTCGAGAAAGCGAAAATGATCGTCAAGGTCAAGGAACCGCAGCCGAACGAATGCCGGATGCTGCGCGAGGGGCAGATCCTGTTTACCTATCTGCACCTGGCGCCGGATCCGGACCAGGCCCGCATGCTGATGGACTCCGGCGTCACCGCGATCGCGTATGAGACGGTCACCGACCACCACGGCCACCTGCCGCTGCTGGCGCCGATGAGCGAGGTCGCCGGGCGCATGGCGGTACAGGCCGGTGCGCGCTGCCTGGAAACCGAAATGGGCGGCTGCGGCAAGCTGTTGGGCGGCGTTCCCGGCGTGCTTGCGGCCAACGTGGTGGTGCTGGGCGGCGGGGTGGTCGGCACCAACGCGCTGCGCATCGCGGTGGGCATGGAGGCGCGGGTGGTGGTGCTGGACAAGTCGCTGGCGCGGCTTCGGGAACTGGACCTGCAGTTCGGCGCGCGCCTGAACACCCTGTATTCCACCCGTTCGGCCATTGAGGAGTATGTCGAGCAGGCCGATCTGGTGATCGGTGCGGTGCTGGTGCCGGGCGCATCGACGCCGAAACTGGTTTCCAGTGGCATGGTGAAGCGCATGGCGGCCGGCTCAGTGCTGGTGGACGTGGCCATCGATCAAGGCGGAACATTCGAGACCAGCCACGCCACGACCCACTCCGATCCCACCTACATACGGGATGACGTGGTGCATTACTGCGTGGCGAATATGCCCGGCGTGGTGCCGCGCACATCCACCCAGGCGCTGAACAACGCCACCCTGCCGTTCACCCTGGCGCTGGCGAACAAGGGCTGGCGGCAAGCCATGCGCGAAAATGCCGGCCTGATGGCAGGGCTGAACGTGCATGCCGGGCAGGTGACCAACGCCGCGGTGGCCGAAGCGCTGAACCATTCCTGCATGCCGCCCGAAGACGTGCTTAAAATTCACTGATCCAAGCAACCGACCGGTGCGCTGATATGCCAACCAATACGCAAGCGGAAAAACGCCCCAGGCGGGCGCTGGGCAAACGGCCCGCGTTTTACGGCGACGAGCGCCTGGATATGCTGTTTGCCATGCTGACCGCGCTGCTGGGCGAGGTCAGCGTCATCCGCGAGCGGCTCGACACCCACGAGCGGTTGCTGGAAAAAGCCGGCCTGTTCGGCAAGGACACCGTGGACGCCTGGCTACCCGACGCGGCGGCCGAAGCGGAGCGGGCGCCGATCCGGCAAAAGCTGATGGAGCGGGTGCTCCGCTATCTGGAAGAAGACATGGAACCCGCGGCGGCCGGCAGCGAGGCCGAGCGGATTTCCCGGGAGGTGCAAGATGGTACTGTTTGAAGCTGAAGGCGTGCGCCAGGACACCATGCGCAGCGACGTTTATCCCCGTCACGGCATGATGGCCGGCGCCAATCACGACGAATTGGCGGCGCAGAAATTCTTTTTGGGGCTGCGCGCCTATGCCAACGGGCGTTTGATGTCGAAAAGCATGGAGGCCTGCACCGAACAGGTGCTGCCGGAAATGGGCGAGCGAGACCCGGAGGTCGAGAAGGACCGCACGGCGGTGCTCAGAAAGGCGGAGGAACTACTCATATTCCAGAACTGGGGGGCGCTGCTGCGCACTTCCCAGGAGCTGATGTGGGACTACGTGGCCGACACGGTGGACCGCCAGCTCAACGAGCTGGAAGAGAACTTCCGCTCCATCGAGAACCCGGTGGGCAGCCTGGAATTGAACCCCGATGTGCCCAACCCGGAATACCTGACCCTGGTGGACCAGCACATCCAGCCGGGTGGCTACCTGCATGACGCGGGCGGCGACGACGTTCGCGCCGGGGCGATATACGACCGCGGCGCCGTCCTCTACGGCCTCGGCCGCGCCGGTGGGCTGAACGACGTGCGCGGCCACACGGTGTCGGCCTTCATCATGGACGGCTTCCCGGAGATGAAGCCGAAGCGCATCCTGGACTTGGGATGCGGCGTCGGCCACGGCACGCTGGCGCTCACCGATTACTTCCCCGACGCCGAGGTCCACGCGGTGGAGATCGGCGGCGCCCTGTTGCGTTACGCGCACGCGCGCGCCGAGTCGCTGGGCAAGCCGGTGCACTTTCACCAGCAGGACGCGCGCAAGCTTCAGTTCGACGACGAGAGTTTCGACATGGTCACGTCCGAAATCCTGTTCCACGAGACCTCGCGCACCGGCATGCCGGCGATACTCAGCGAAGCCTACCGGGTGTTGAAGCCCGGCGGCGCCATGTGCAATCTCGAAGTGCCGCTGCGCTACAAGGGCATGGACATGTCATCCGTCGTGGTGCGCGATTGGCAGAACTACTACAACGCCGAGCCGTTCTGGGGCTCGCTGGGCAGCATCGACATCAAGGCGGCCATGGAGCAGGCCGGCTTCAAGCGCATCGTGATGGGCTTTCAGCCCCGCACCCAAGACGCCCTGGGCAAGCGGGACAAGCTGTCGAACGAAAGCGGCGGCAACGGGATGCTCTCCCACTGGCTGGTCTTCGGCGGCTACAAGGAGTAAAGCTGGGAACGAGGGCATCCTGCCCTCGTGGAGGGCTGGAAGCCCTCCTTCCCAGGGGGCAAAGCCCTTTTTCGTCAGAAGCTGGCCGTCACCTTCTGGCCGACTTCGCGCTTGCGCGGCAGCGGCGCGAAAGTCTTGCGGTGGGGCAAGCCGAAAATACTGGTGGCGCCGCCGGCGGTCGTCCAACTCAAGTCGTTTGTCAGGTTGGTACCGTACAGCTCGACCAAGAAAGTGTCGTTGAGATCGGCGTGCAGTCGGGCATTGAACTCCCATTGGCCGATGCGCTCAGGTATATTGGCGCAAGATTTCTCCCGTTTGATTCGTGAACTACCCACGCTTGGCGCCACGCCCTTGACAGATTCGATCGGCAACACCGAGGCCAAGGCGGCCGAACAGGTTTTGCACGGGTACGGCGTGCGTCCCCTGTCGCTGGAACACATGGACCACGGCCTGATCAACCGCACCTGGCAGGTGCGGGCCGACAACGGCGAGAGCTACGCGCTGCAGCGCCTAAGCCCGATCCTGGGGCCGGAAATACACGACGATATCGAGGCCGTCACCGCCCACATCGCCGCCAAGGGCCTGCCCACGCCGCACCTGGTGCGGACATCGGACCAACGGCTGTACGTAGAATGGGAAGACGGCGTCTGGCGGCTGCTCACCTGGCTTGAGGGCGAGTTCCATAATCGTCTGGAGAACACCCGGCAGGCCGAACAGGCCGGCGCCCTGCTGGCGCGGTTTCACAAGGCGCTGACGGACTTCGATCAACCCTTTGCCAGCAAGCGCCGTCCCATCCACGAACCCGAGCGCCGTTTTGCCGAACTGGAAGTGGCGCTGGAAGGAAACCGCGGCCACCCGATGCGCCCGGAGGCCGAGCGCCTGCAGCGCCGGGCGCTCTCGCTCGTGGCGAAGTTGCCGCCGATCCCCGACACACCCCTGCGAGTGGCCCATGGCGACCCGAAGATCAACAACATGCTGTTCACTGCCGAAGGAGAAGGCATTGCCATGGTGGACCTCGACTCGCTGGGCCGCCTCAGCCTGCCGTTCGAATTGGGCGATGCGTTCCGGTCCTGGTGCAATCCCGCCGGCGAGAACAGCGAAGAAACGGAGTTCTCCGTGGATCTGTTCCAGGCCGCTCGGGCCGGTTACCTCGAAGTCGCCCGCTTCATCACCGAAGAAGAACGGTCCTGCCTGGTGGACGCCACGCTGTGGATCACGCTGGAGCTCACCACCCGCTTCACCGCCGATATCCTCAACGACCGCTACTTCGGCTGGGACCCCAAGCGCTTCGCCTCGCGCGCCGAGCACAACCTGGTCCGCGCGCGCGGCCAGCTATGCCTGGCCGAATCCCTGATGGCGGCCCGCCCGACCCTCCTGGGAACGAGGGCTTCCAGCCCTCGACGAGGGCGGGGACGCCCTCGCTCCCAAGGTTAAGGAGCACCCTCCTGGGAACGAGGGCTTCCAGCCCTCGGCGAGGGCGGGAACGCCCTCGCTCCCAAGGTTAAGGAGCAAAGCCCTGGGAACGAGGGCATCCTGCCCTCGCCTCAACCGATGCGAGTTGAGATTGCGGAAGCGCTAGAGTCCCGCGATTTCCAGCAAGCGGTTAACCAAGTTTCCTACATCAGTGTTCGGCGAGTTCTCTGTTCGATTCGAGCCCAACGCCATCAGCCGCTCTGCGTTGGCTACTGCGACTTCCACATGTGCATTGAAATGCCGAAAGACACCCGTCGCGTTTTTCTGATACTCCGGAATATGGCTGCGGAGCGCCGCAATCACCGACTCGCAAGCGGTCCTTCCACCGCCCGCGGAAAGAAACGGCCGGTCAGTAAGCTGGAAGTGTAGAAGCAACCAGAACTCAAAGCACGGATCCGACAGAATCATTCTTACATGTGAATCGGGATGCTCTCGATCCAACGCCTGTAGCTTCGCCTCAAGTCGCCTCACTGCCGGGTTGCGCCCGTCGTGATCCAACACGCAATACACCTCATCCCAGTCCGGATCCTGCTGCAGCTCTTCGGTCGCACGGCGCCAAAGACCGAGAGGTCCGGGCTGTCCATGAAGAGGTCGAATAACAACGCTGGTCAGCCGATTAGCCGTCTTCAGGCCCTTAAAGTAATTTGTCTCGGTCTTTGCCCCTTCGCTCAGGATGAGAATCCGTGGCTTTCCTTTGAGTTTAGGGTGACGGCGCCTGATGCGGCTGGGACTGCGCCGGTGCCGCACCCTCTCACTCAATCGATTCAACCTCAGCTATATTTGGAATAGCGCCGTACCTACCTCCCAAATAGCCGCGGACTAGAGATTCGTTCTTCCGAGGCTTGTAATTCGAAAGGGGAGTCAACGATGCGGATTGATCGGCGCCTTTTTCGCTGAACCAAATCTGATTACGATCCAAAGCATCTTTGAGTAGGGTGGCGTCATGTACAGTCGCGACCAGCTGCGCGTGTGGTCCTACATCCTTGTCGGGACGATTGAAAAAACCGATCAGAAACCTAACCAGGTGCGGGTGTAGGCTGCGGTCCAGTTCATCCACAACAACAACACGGCGGCTATCAATAACTTCAAGCCATGGACCCGCAAACGCATAAACGCGTTGGGTACCATCGGACTGGTCGCTAAGATCCAGATATCGAAGCGTATCAGTCCCTTTCTGAGGCAAGCCGAATTCTGCGACCAGAACTTTTGGATTGTCCTCATCCTTGACTCGCTCCAGGATTGCAGGGGGCAAGTGGCGGGCCATAATTTCGAAGTCCAGTTCCTCCTCCCGAACCCGAATATCCGCAAATGGGATGTCAGCCTGCCGCAAAAATTCAACCAGGCGATTACTGAATACCTTTTTGTTGACAAGGTTGTCAGACGTATATCTGGGCGATATCCCGTTGGTACCGACAATCGCCAAGTGCTGAAACCACTCGATTACGGGTCGCAGAGACTCACAGTTGAGCTGCACAGCGGTCGAAACATACAAAGCTTCGGGCCGAGTGGCCTTTCGCCATGTTTCCCGCTGACCTCTAAATGAGCGACCAAAGGACCAATCGTATTCGTTTAGTGCAGGGTCGTACGCTCGGCTAAACCAACGCTGAGTTCTCCCGCCAGGCCATCGAACGAATAGCCGTTCCTCCCAAACCCGTTGGGAATCGACCGCAAACGCAAACTCATAGACCACGGCATCTTTAATGAACGCGATTTCAAACTGAGTAGTTTTCGTCAACCATTCCGCATTGAATGTAAAGGGTTGGACATCGATCGAGTCGCCCGCTTGGGTGTCTTTCGCCGACTCTACAACAAAGTGCTTCATGAAAGTAAGAGCATCAACGAAGGAGGACTTTCCGCTACCATTCGGGCCGTAGATTGTTGCGACGCGATTCAGCCGTGGGTGTTGAGAAATCCCGGTATCGAACGCGAAGTCATCCGGGATACTTCCAGCCGTTTCCATGCTAAATTCCACGCGATCCCGAAAGCAGGTCCAGTTTTCAATTGCAAACGACACAAGCATTCTCAATCTCCCTTAAGTGGCTGCGGCGCCACTCGCCACGCCAGAAATGAAGCGTGGGAGTGATGGACATGCAAGTATAGTTACTTTCTTGCACATTTAGTGTGCAATTCGCCTATTATTGATATCGATATGCACGATAACTACTCAAGAAATCAAACTCAGTTGATACGAAATCGGCCCAACCACGCTCTCTCACGCGCGGTGCGTGGCCGAACCGGGGGACTGCGATGGCGCTGAAGCATCTTATTGAGACGTTTACGGCCTGGAAGGAGGCGGGCGAGCCGCTGGTGCTGGGGACGGTGTTCGAGACCGCGGGTTCCACCTATTCCAAGTCGGGGTCGCGGGTGCTGATCGACGGCGAGGGCAATTACCAGGGGCTGGTGAGCGGTGGCTGCCTGGAGGGCGACCTGGCCGAGCACGCGGCCGGGGTTCTGGAATCCGGTGAAGCTGGTTCGGTGTGCTACGACATGCGCGGCGAGCACGACGAGCTGTTCGGCACCGGCGTGGGCTGCGACGGGATGCTCAAAGTGCTGCTGCAGCCGCTATCCGGCAGTGGGCCGTATCCCTGGGCGCCGCTGGAGCGGATGGCGGAGCTGGCAAAGGGCAAGGAGGTGTCGCGTTGCGCGGTGGTGGTGGAGGGCGACGACGCCGCGGTCGGCCATACCGTGTTCGGCGACGATGTTCCGGGCGACCTGGCGACGGGACTGCACACGCTAGACGACCCGCGGCTGGTTCTCGTGTACCCGCTTCATCCGATCCCGCGACTGCTGGTTCTGGGCGCGGGCGTGGACGCGGTTCCGCTGGTGGAGTTCGCTGGTCGTCTGGGCTGGCGGGTCACGGTGTGCGACCACCGCCGAGCCTATCTTGAGCGCGGTGATCTGGGCGAGGCGGAGACCGTCATCGAGCTACGGCCCGAGAAACTAGCCGACCATCTGGACCTGAGCTGCTGGGACGCCTGCGTGGTGATGAGCCACCACCTGGCCTCGGACCGCTCCTACCTGGCCGTACTTGCGAACCGGCCGATCCCCTGGGTGGGCGTGCTGGGCCCCTGGGCCCGGCGTGAACGCCTGCTGAGCGATCTCGGCGCCGGCGCCGGCGACCTCCGCGAGAAGCTGCGCGGCCCGGTGGGTCTCGACATCGGCGCCAACGACCCGGCCTCCATCGCGCTGTCCATCATGGCGGAACTCACGGAGCATCACACCAACCGCATTACCGTTTGATCCGCTCCAAGGTCTGCTTGAAGAAAAGGCCCTGGGAGGGAGGGAGGGAGGGAGGGCATCCTGCCCTCCACCTGGGAGGGAGGGCCCTGCCCTCCGCCTGGGAGGGAGGGCATCCTGCCCTCCGCCTGGGAGGGAGGGCATCCTGCCCTCCGCCTGGGAGGGAGGGCATCCTGCCCTCCGCCTGGGAGGGAGGGCATCCTGCCCTCCGCCTGGGAGGGAGGGCATCCTGCCCTCCGCCTGGGAGGGAGGGCATCCTGCCCTCCGCCTGGGAGGGAGGGCATCCTGCCCTCCACGAGGGCTGGAAGCCCTCCTTCCCAGGCGGATCTTCCGATTTCTGGTTGACAGATCCTTTCTTGGACCGCTATAAGAGTCGTGGAAGGACGCGTTTTGCCGGCGTGTCCATGGAATTTGTGAAGGAGAACGAAAATGGCTCAAGCAGGATTCGAATCAGTTTCGGCAAGACAGCGGCTTCAAGCGGCCGGGTTTGATGCCGAACAGGCCGAAGCAGTGGTGGAGACGGTATCCGAAGTGAACATAACTATTCAGCAGGTGGCCGACGATCTGGCGGAACTGAAGACGTACGTCCACGAGAATATGGCCACCAAGAAAGACCTTGAGAGGTTCGCGACCAAAGAGGACCTTAAGGAGTTCGTGAAGACGGGCGATTTCAGGGCGGAAATTGCCGAATTGAAGGCCGACCTTTTGCGCTCTGGGTTTGTCGCTACCGGCATTATGGTCACGCTCATCCTGGGATTGGCGAGCATGATCGCGGTACTGGCCATAAAAATATAGCTCGGCGAGGGCGAGGACGCCCTCCACCTGGGAGGGAGGGCATCCTGCCCTCCGCGAGGGCTGGAAGCCCTCGTTCCCAGGGGTTCAGGTCTTCAGTTTTGCGCGGTATGTTCGGGCGTTGCGGACGTAGGTGTCGGCGCCCTGGGCGACTTCGGCGCGCTCTTCGTCGGTCAGCAGGCGCACCTGGCGGCCGGGGACGCCCATGATCAGGCTGCCCGGCGGGTATTCGCGGCCCTCCGGCAACAGGGCGCCCGCGGCGACCAGGCTGTTGGCGCCCACGCGCGAACCGTTGAGCAGAATGGCGCCCATGCCTATGGTGCAGCCGGAATCGACCGTGCAGCCGTGAAGGATTACCCGGTGGCCCACGGTAACGTCGTCGCCAACCACAGTTGGAAAAGCGGGATCGGTGTGGACCACCGCGCCGTCCTGGATATTGCTGCGTGCGCCGATGCGGATGGGCTCGTTGTCGCCGCGCAGCACGGCGCCGAACCACACGCTGCTGTCTTCGCCCAGTTCCACGCTTCCGATTACGGCCGCGTCCGGGGCGATGAACAGCGCCTTGGAGCGCGGTATGCGGTCACCCAGCACGTAGATCATTGACTTGCTCCGACATAGCGGCGCGGCTGGGCCTGCATGCCCGGTCCGAATTGATACAGGATCGGCGCCCCGGTGGGGATTTCCAGCTTGACGATTTGGTCATCGGAAATGTTCTCCAGCAGCTTCACCAGCGCCCGCAGGCTGTTGCCGTGCGCCGATACCAGGGTACAGCGCCCGGCGCCGATGTCCGGCGCGATATGGCTCTCCCAGTAGGGCTGCACGCGATCAAGCGTGTCCTTTAAGGATTCCGCGGCCGGCGGCGAGGCCAGGTCGGCATAGCGGGTGTCGTGACGCGGATGGCGCGAGTCGTCGAGCTGCAGCGGCGGCGGCGGCGTGGCGTAGGACCGGCGCCAGATCTTCACCTGCTCCGCGCCGTGTTTGTCCATGGTCTCGGCCTTGTTCAGGCCCTGCAGGGCGCCATAGTGGCGCTCGTTCAAGCGCCAGCTCTGGTAGACCTTGATCCCGCTGCTGCCGAGCTCGCCGAGAATCAGCGACAGAGTGCGTATGGCGCGGGTCAGCACCGAGGTGTGGGCTACATCGGGAACCAGGCCGGCTTCGCTGAGCAGGCGGCCGGCGACCCTCGCCTCTTCCTCCCCTGCGGGACTCAAGTCAACGTCGGTCCAGCCGGTAAAGCGGTTCTCGCGGTTCCACAGGCTTTCGCCGTGCCGGCACAGGATCAGCCGCCCACAGGACGGTTTCACGAGGCCAGCTTCAGGTCCGCCAGCACCGCGCTCAGGAAACGCGACGCTTCGGCGCCGGCCACGCACCGGTGATCGAAGGTCAGCGAAAGCGGCATTATGCGCCGAATGGTGATCAGGCCGTCCACCGCCACGACCTCGTCGCGGGCCGCACCGCTGCCGAGAATACCGACGGTGGGCGGAACCATCAGCGGCGTGGCGTAGCGCGACGAGCCGCCGGCGATGTTCGACAGCGTGATGGTGTAGCCGCGCACTTCGTCGGGCTTCAGGGTCCGATCGACCCCGGCTTTCTTCAGCCGCGCCACTTCATCGCGCAGCTCATTCAGATTGAGCTTGCCGGCGCTGTAGATGGTCGCCACGATCAGACCGTGCGGGGTGTGTATCGCCAGCCCCAGGTGCACTTCCTCGGCCATGGACAATACGCCGGTCTCGGCGTTGAAGGTGCCGTTCAGACGTGGCTCGGCGCGGCAGCCGGCCACCATGGCCCGGATCAGCCTCGGCGTGAAGTCGCGCGGCGACTCCCAGTCGTGGATGTCGGCGTCGTCCATGACGGTGCACAGAGCCACGTCGCGGTGCGCGGCGGTCATGCTGTGGAACATGGCGCGGCGCGGGCCGGAGAGTTTTTCGTCGCTGCCAGCGGGGAACGAAGGAGCGAGGGCATCCTGCCCTCGTCGAGGGCTGGGAAGCCCTCGTTCCCAGGGGGTGTCGGGTGCGGCTTCGCCTCGTCGAGAGCTGGGAAGCTTTTCGTCGCTGCCAGCGGGCAACGATGGAGCGAGGGCATCCTGCCCTCGTCGAGGGCTGGGAAGCCCTCGTTCCCCAGGGGCGGCCCTTGCGACATCCCCGGCGGTGATTCGGCCTTGCGGGCCGGAGCCCTCAAGGTGGGTGAGGTCTACGCCCAGTTCGCGGGCGAGTGCGCGGACTGAGGGAGCGGCCTTGACCCGGGGCTTGCCGGGCGTGGTGGCTGGCGAAGCCGTGGTGTCCGCCATGACCACGCCGGCGGAGGGCAGTTCGCCCACTACGCCGGGTGCGTCGTTTTTTTCGAGGGCGGAATCCCTACGTTCCCCGGGGGACGAGCCGTCGTCGAAGCGGGCCAGGACGTCTCCGACCGGGATCACGTCGCCGGGCTCGCCATGCAGCGAGATTACGCGGCCGGATACCGGCGACGGCACCTCCACCACGGCCTTGTCGGTCTCCACCGAAACCAGCGGCTGATTCAGCTTGATGCCCTGGCCGGCGCTTACGTGCCACTCGACGATCTCGGCTTCGGTCAGGCCCTCGCCCAGATCAGGCAACTTAAACTCTCTCATTGCGATTTTCCCGGCTATTTTCCGGTCAACTTTCCAGGCTTTCGTGCACCGCGTCCTTGATGCGCTGAACACTGGGGATGTAGCCGTATTCCATCCGCGCCAGGGGCGGTACGGTATCGTAACCGCCCACCCGGATCACCGGAGCTTCCAGGCTGTAGAGCCCTTCGGACGCCAGGATCGCGGCCACTTCCGCGCCCACTCCCCCGCTCACCGCGGCCTCGTGGACGATCACCGCCCGGCCGGTCCGCGACACCGACTCCAACACGGTGTCCTTGTCCAGCGGGCTGACCGTGGCCAGGTCAATCACTTCGCAGTCGATCCCCTCGTCGGCCAGCTCACCCGCCGCGTTCCAGGTCTCCAGCGTCGAGGCGCCCCAGGTGATCAGGGTGACGTCGGTTCCCGGGCGGGTCACGAAGGCGCGATCCAGGGGCAGGCCCTCGCCATTGTCCTCGACCTCCTGGCGAATAGCCCGGTAATTGCGCTTGGGCTCCAGAAACACGACCGGATCGGGATCGCGGATCGCCGACAGCAACAGGCCGTAGGCGCGCACCGGCGAGGACGGGATCACCACCCGCACGCCGGGCATGTGGGCGAACAGCGCCTCGGTGCTCTCGGAATGATGCTCCGGGGCGCGGATGCCGGTCCCGAACGGCGCGCGCAGCACCATCGGGCAGGTCAGCCGCCCGCGGGTGCGATTGCGCAGGCGGCTGGCGTGGCTGATGATCTGGTCCAGCGCCGGGTAGATAAAGCCCATGAACTGAATTTCGGCGACCGGCTTCAAGCCCTGCGCGGCCATGCCCACGGCCATCCCGGCGATCATCGCCTCGGCCAGCGGCGTGTCGAACACCCGCTGTTTGCCGAACTTCTCCTGCAGATCGACCGTGGCCCGGAATACGCCGCCGTTCAGGCCCACGTCCTCGCCGAACACCACCACGTTGTCGTCGTGGGCCATCTCCCAGGCCAGCGCCTGGTTTACCGCTTCGACCAGGGTCAGGTTGCTCATCAGCCGTGATCCGGCGCCGGGTACTTGCGGGCAATCTCGCGCTGGGCCTTGAGTGCCGCGGGCATGTTGCCGAACTGGTGCTCGAAGATGTCCTCGATCGCGGGCCTGGGAACGCTCAAATAGGCCTCGACTTCGGCTTCCACTTCGGCTTCCAGTTCCTCGATCAGCGCCTGTTCCTGTTCGTCGGTCCAGCCGAAACGCTCCTCCATGAAGCGCTTCATCCTCCGCAGCGGTTGCCGCTGAACGGCTTTCTCCACCTCGGCGTCGTCGCGGTAACGGCTGGCGTCATCGGCGGTGGTGTGATCGGAAAGGCGGTAGCTCAAGGCCTCGATCAGCGCCGGCCCACCGCCGGATCGGGCCCTTTGAACGGCAATCTCGGCCTGGTTGCGCACCGCGATCAGGTCGTTGCCGTCCACCTGTTCGCCGGGGATGCCGGCGGCGATCGCCTTCTGCGCCAGGGTCGAAGCGGCGGTCTGGCCTTCCACCGGCATGGAGATGGCGTAGCGGTTGTTGGTAATGAAGAACACCACCGGCAAATGAAACGCGCCGGCGGCGTTCAGAGCTTCGTAGAAGGCGCCTTCGGAAGTGGCGCCGTCGCCGCACATGGCCACCGCACAGGCCTTCTGGCCGCGCATCTTCAAGGCCCAGGCCGCGCCGGCAGCGTGCAGACACTGGGTGGCTATCGGCACGCAATAGGGAAAATCATGGGCCGGACCGTCCCAGTTGTGACCGCGCTCGTCGCCGCCCCACACGGCCAGCAACTGGCTCATGCGAACGCCCCGCCAGATCACCACGCCGTGTTCGCGGTACGACGGCGCCAGTATGTCTTCAGGTGTCATGGCCGCGGCCATCCCGACCTGGGCAGCCTCGTGACCCTTGCTCGAGGCGACGGTGCCTACCTGGCCGGTCCGCTGCAGGTTGATGCAGCGCTGATCGAAGACCCGGGTCAAGTGCATGTGGCGATACATGCGCGCCATTTCGTCCGCGTCGGCGGCAAATTCGGGCAATTCTTTCTGCGCCTTACCGTGCTCGTCCAGGAACTGCGTATACGTAATTTCGAACTGTGCTACAACCTGCATATCGGGTCTCTATTCAGGCTGTAGAGTATATCGCGGATGGTGAAATTTTCGGGGCAGGAGGCGGGGCTGGGATGCCCGCAACCCCCACAATCGGGGTTGCGCATGGCTGGGACATGTGATAACCCACGAAAGTGCGGGCCAAGCCGTGCATACATAGCTTATATCCCACATATATACGCCTTTTCCAATTTTTTCAAAGGCGAAACCCCACCAATGTGGGGACATTGCGTCCAAGCGCGTCGCGCCGCTCGGAATTTATAATGTGCGGCAATGCTCTCACACATTGATTCCAGGCAACGACCGGGCATGGTGGACGTGGCCGACAAGGCCGTAACCACCCGCACCGCCCTTGCGCGCGCGGTCGTTACCCTGCCCGCCCAAGCCGCGGCCGGGGCGGTTGACGGCGAAATCCAGACCCACAAGGGGCCGGTGTTCCAGACCGCCATCATCGCCGGCACCCAGGCCGCCAAACGCACCCATGAACTGATCCCGTTCTGCCATCCCCTGAAGCTTGAGGGCTGCCGCATCGAACTGGACCTGAAGGGCAACGACGTCGTCATCGAGTGCGCGGTGAAGGTCACCGACCGCACCGGGGCGGAGATGGAGGCGCTGACCGGAGCCACGGTTGCGGCGCTTACCGTCTACGACATGCTGAAATCGGCCTCGCGCGGTATCGTGATCCGGGAAGTGCGCCTGGTCCACAAGACCGGCGGCAAGAGCGACTACGCGGATGAAACGGCCGGATGAGGCGCCGATTTCCGGGCTGGTGCTGGCCGGCGGGCTAAGCACCCGCTTCGGAAGCGACAAGGCAGCCGCGCAAGTCGGCGGACTGAGCCTTTTGGAAGGCGCGGTGCAACTGCTTCAATCCTGCCTTGAGGAGGTCTGGGTGTCGGTGCGTCCCGATCAGGCCTCCGATGCGCTGCGCTCACGCTTTCGCTGCCTGTTCGACCGCTACCCGGACCAGGGGCCGGCAGCGGGCCTGGAGGCGGCCCACGCCCAGGCGCCGGAGCACGCCTGGCTGGCGCTGGCCTGCGATCAGCCGGGTCTCGGCGGTAACGATCTCAGGCGCCTGATCGCCGAGCGCGACACCCAGGCGGCGGCCACGGCTTTCTGCGACCCGCAAACGAAAGCCCCTCAACCGTTGTGCGCAATCTACGAACCGGCTACTCTTGCGGGCTTGGCGCAAGCCACGGCGGCGGGATCAGGGCCATCGCCGCGCGCATACCTTGCGAGCCGGCCGCTGAAACTGATTCCATTGGAAATTACGAACATCAATAGTCATGAGGATTTACGCAGGTTTCTGCGCGGCGACACCGCCCGGCCTGGAGCAGCCCTATGAGCAACAATGAAATGAACAAGCCGAAGCGCAGTGAAGCGGAAGATGCGGTTCGCGTGCTGTTGAGGTGGACGGGCGACGATGTCGGTCGCGAAGGCCTGGTGGACACGCCCAAGCGCGTGGTGCGCGCCTTCGAGGAGTGGTTCAACGGCTACGCGGTGGATCCGTACGAGTTCCTGGCCCGCACGTTCAGGGAAGTGAACGGCTACGACGAGATCGTGGCGCTAACCCATATCGACTTCAACTCGCACTGCGAGCACCACATCGCCCCGATCATCGGCAAGGCCCATGTGGCTTATCTGCCGCGCGACAAGGTGGTGGGCATCAGCAAGCTGGCGCGGGTGGTGGACGCCTACGCGCACCGCCTGCAGGTCCAGGAGAAGATGACGGCGCAGATCGCCGACTGCATTTCCACGGTGCTGGAGCCTCGCGGCGTGGCGGTGGTGGTGGAGGGGGCGCACGAGTGCATGACCACGCGCGGCATCGGCAAGCGCAACGTAAGCATGGTGACCAGCCAGATGCTGGGCGTTTTCCGCGACGACGCGCGGGCGCGGGCGGAATTCCTGGCAATGATCGACCGCCGGAGGTAATAATACGTGGCGCTTAAGGGGGCGTCACGGAATATCACTTGAGTTACGAGATACGCACGATAGAGGAGGCGCGCGCGCTGGAAGGCGTGGAAGTGGGCGTCTCGGACTGGATTCTCGTAGACCAGGAACGGATCGACCGATTTGCGCGGGCCACGGAGGATTACCAGTGGATCCACGTGGATACGGAGCGCGCGGCCAGGGAGCTGGACACGGGCGCCACGATCGCCCACGGCTATCTGACCCTGTCGCTGATCCCGGGCGCCACGGAAACGTTCGTCAACTTCCCCACGCTTAGGCGGGCGATCAACTGGGGGCTGAACAAGGTGCGGTTCTCAAACATGGTGGTGTGCGGGCACCGGGTCAGGGTGCGCACCACGGTGCTGCAGGCGCGGGCGCGGGCCGGAGGCATTCAGATGACCTGCCGGCACAGAATCGAGATTGAAGGCGAGAAAAAGGCCGCATGTACGGCCGAAACCCTCGGCCTCTACATGATCTAACCCCCCACCTGGGAACGAGGGCTTCCAGCCCTCCCTGGGCGCGAGGGCATCCTGCCCTCCCTGGGAACGAGGGCATCCTGCCCTCCCTGGGCGCGAGGGCATCCTGCCCTCCCTGGGAACGAGGGCTTCCAGCCCTCCCTGGGCGCGAGGGCATCCTGCCCTCCCTGGGCGCGAGGGCATCCTGCCCTCGACGAGGGCTGGAAGCCCTCGTTCCCAGCAGAGGATGCCCTCGTTCCCAGGGGGCTCTACTGGTGTCGTACGCGTTGCAGGAAGTGGCGGATGCGGCGGGCGTTGGTGCCTACGTCGGACAGGCCGATGCGCGACTTGGAGCGGATGTCCACCAGGGCGCCGGCGCCGTCGGGCGTGATCCGCACCACCACGTCGTCCTTGAATCCGAACCAGGCGGTGGTTGCCACGGCTTCCAGGCGCCCTTCCGCGGGAGCCACCGTCACGATTTCCCAGCCGAGGTCGCCGGCCGCCTGTTCGGCGCGCTCCAGCGCCTCGGCGGGCGAGAGTCCAAGCGCCAGCGTAGTAATCTCCGGGTACGCCTCGAACTGCAGCTCGGCGGCCTCCGGGCCGGCGTATTCGGGTGGATTGGGCGCATCGGCGCGCATCGGCAGCAGATCCACGAAGACCGGCGGGTTCACGGTGTCGGTGGTGACATCATGGATCAGCGGCGACACCTGCCCCTGGCGCAACCACAGCAGGTTGTTGAGGGTCATGCCCACGCTCAGAACCAGGGCGATCCAGCCCGCGGTATTGAATTTCCAGCCACCAAGCCGGCCGCGCGCGCCGATCATCGCCACCAGCAAGATCAACGCGCCCAGGCCCAGCAGCAGCGCGCCTATGGCGTAACCGCCGAAGGCCGCAAACAGCGGCAGCAGTTCCAGCCGGTGGCCGCCTATGCAGCCTGCCGCGAGCAGCACACCCAGTGCCGTTGCGGATAAGCCGATCTTACCCAGCAGCACGGACATCCTGCCTTGTTTGGCCATTCCCCACCCTATGAAACAGCAGGCCGTCTATCTTACGGCATGATTTTCCCGCCAATGCTGGTACGCTTGACACCATGGACGAGCAGCGCCCCGCGATGAAAACGGACGATTTGCGATACCTGATCGACCACCTGGGACTCGAACAGCTGGAGCAGAACCTGTTCCGCGGCCAGAGCCGCGACTTCGCCACCGGGCGAGTGTTCGGCGGCCAGGTGCTGGGACAGGCGCTGTACGCCGCCCTGCGCACGGTGAAGGGCCGGGTGGCCCATTCGCTGCACGCCTATTTCCTGCGCGAGGGCGACAACCACGCACCGATCATCTACGAAGTGGACCGGGCCCGCGACGGACGCAGTTTTTCCAACCGCCGGGTGGTGGCGGTCCAGCACGGACGGCAGATTTTCAACATGACGGCCTCGTTCCAGAGTGTCCAGGACGGCCCGGAGCACCAGGACCCGATGCCCGATGCGCCGCCGCCGGAGGACCTCAAGGACCTGCGCGAACTGACCGCCAGCGAGTCCGACTGGATGCCGCGCCGCTACTTCACCCTGCTGAAGCTGTCCCAGGCGCTGGATTTTCGGCCAGTCGATCCCGGGCACACACTGGGCACAGGGGTGCGCAATCCGCGCCAATTGCTGTGGATGCGAGCCTCGGCGCGGCTGCCCGACGACATCGAGGCGCACCAGGCGTTTTTGGCCTTCCTGTCCGACATGGGCCTGATCGGCATGGTGACTTTCCCGCATGACCGCCCGGCGGCCGGGTTCCAGCTCGCCAGCCTGGATCATGCGATGTGGTTTCATTGCCCGGTGCGGGTGGACGAGTGGATGCTGTTTGACCTCTACAGCCCGTGGGCCGGCGGCGCGCGCGGTTTCGCCCGGGCCTCGGTGTATTCGCGCAACGGCTCCCGGGTGGCCACCATGGCCCAGGAAGGACTGTTTCGCATTCGTCGCGACAAGGCCTGATGAACCGGCCGCGGACTCTATTCGAAAAGCTCTGGGACGCCCACGAGGTGGCCCAGGCCGGCGACGGGCAGTCGCTGCTGGCCATCGACCGGGTGTTCCTCCACGAGCGCACCGGCACGCTGGCCCTGCAGGCGCTTAAAAAAGCCGGGCGAACCATCCGCCACCCGGAACGGGCCTTCTGCGTGATGGACCACATCGTGGATACCAAACCCGGGCGGCCGGGGCTGACCCGGATGCCGGGCGGCGCGGTGTTCATCACCGCCACCCGCGAGGCCGCGCGCCAGGCGGGGATCAGGCTGTTTGATCTCGACGATCACCGCCAGGGCATCGTGCATGTCATTTCGCCGGAACTCGGTATCGCCCTGCCCGGCCTGACGCTGGTTTGTCCCGACAGCCACACCTGCACCGTGGGGGGCCTGGGCGCGCTGGCCTGGGGCATCGGCACCACCGAGGCGGAACACGCGCTGGCCACCGGCACGCTGCGGGTGGAACGGCCGAAGACCCTTCGGGTTCGCTTCAACGGACGGCGGGCCCCGGCGATCACCGCCAAGGACCTGATCCTGGCGCTGATCGCGCGCCACTCGGCCATGGGGGGGTTGGGCCATGCGCTGGAATTCTCGGGTCCGGCCATCGATGCGTTGGGCGTGGAAGGCCGCATGACGCTGTGCAACATGGCCATCGAGTTCGGCGCCTGGACCGGCATGGTGGCGCCGGATGACGAAGTGTTCGAGTACTTGAGCGGGCGGGAGTTTGCACCGCGCGGGGAGCTCTGGGACCAGGCGGTGTCGACGTGGCGGGAGCTCAAGTCCGACGATGGCGCCGAATTTGACCGGGAACTGGAGCTGGACTGCGGGGCGCTGGCGCCCCAGGTGAGCTGGGGCACCAGCCCGGAGCACTCGATCGGTATCGACGCTCGGGTGCCGCAACCGCAAGGCGCGGTGGGACGGCGCGAGGCGATGGAGCGGGCGCTGGACTACATGGACCTGACGCCCGGGCAGCGGATGGAAGAACTCAGGATCGACGCGGCCTTTATCGGTTCCTGCACCAATGCGCGGCTGTCGGACCTGCGGGCGGCAGCAGGCATTCTGGACGGCAGGCGGGTGGCGGAGCACGTCAAGGCGATCTGCGTGCCCGGCTCCACGGCGGTGCGGGCCGCAGCCGAGGCCGAGGGCCTGGACCGGGTCTTTGAAGCCGCTGGCTTCGAGTGGCAGGAGTCCGGCTGCGCCATGTGCTTCTACGCCGGAGGCGACGGCTTCGGCGGCATGCGCACCGTATCCAGCACCAATCGCAATTTCGAGAACCGCCAGGGACCCGGCGCCCGCACCCACCTGGCCAGCCCTGCCACCGTTGCCGCCTCCGCCGTGCGGGGCCGCCTGGCCGACCCGCGCAAACTCAGCTGATTTCTCCTCTTTTCCCGCTTGACACATCCAACGGCATCCGGCTATAAGGGAATCTTAAGGGAACGGTCTCCCCGGCCGATCTCATTGCCACGAGGAATTCGCAAGGAGTGGGAAAATGGCAGAATTGGCGTATGACACCGTCGCCGAAGCGCGGCTACTTGAGGCTGCGGACTTTGATTCCGGACAAGCGGAAGCAATTGTGAGCAGCGTGAACCGCGCAATGGCCTGCAATCATAAATTGGCCGAGGATTTGGCGAGCATCAAGGCGCGCTTGGGCGCCGACTTGGTAACGAAGGACGACATCCGCGACATGCTGGTTAAGGACGACATCCGCGACATGCTGGTTAAGGACGACATCCGCGACATGCTGGTTAAGGACGACATCCGCGACATGCTGGTTAAGGACGACATCCGCGACATGGTGGTTAAGGACGACATCCGCGACATGGTGGTTAAGGACGACATCCGCGACATGGTGGTTAAGGACGACATCCGCGACATGGCAACCAGGGACTGCCTCACAGAAATCATGGCGGAATTCCGTGCCGAAGCAAGAGAAAATTTCGCTACCAAGACGGAGATAGCGGAATTTCGCGTGGATATGGCGGATGGCTTTTTGCGAATGTACCGCTCGTTCGCCATGGGTGCTTTGGGTATCTGCGGCCTGATTCTCGCGCTCGTACCGATCATTCTGCTCAAGTGAGGGGCCTCGTCTCGGGCGTGGCGGCGCCGCTGATGCGGCGCAATGTGGATACCGACGCAATCATTCCGAGCCGCGAAATGAAGCGTGTGTCGCGCGAAGGGCTGGGAGAGGGACTGTTCGCGAACTGGCGCTACTCCGACGTCGCTACCCGCGAGGAAGCGCCCGATTTCGTGCTGAACCGGCAACGCTACCGGCAGGCGAGCATCCTGATTTCCGGCGAGAACTTCGGCTGCGGCTCGTCGCGGGAACACGCCGTCTGGGCGCTGGCTGACTGGGGCATAGGCGCGGTCATCGCTGCCAGCTTCGGCCAGATTTTCCGGGCCAATTGCGCGCAGAACGGGTTGGTGGCGGTGGTTCTGCCCGATGAACAGGTTGCCGAACTGGCCGCCGAAGCCGAGCGCCGGGAGTTGCGCCTTACGGTGGACCTTGCGCGCTGCGAGGTCCAGGGCTACGGCGAGAAGCCCCTGCCCTTTTCGATGAAACCCCGCGAACGGGAAATGATCCTCAAAGGCCTCGATCCCATCGCCCTGACCCTCAGCGAACACGGCAGCGCCATCGAAGCCTTCGAACAGGCCGACCGCAGCGCCCGCCCCTGGGCCTGACCCGCTGAGACTCGTTAGTCAGATTCGCGTCGTGACACGTGCAACAAGCGTATATAGACAGTCTCTCCCATGACCAGATACCCAACAAAGATGCGCGGTTGACCCAATTCCGGATCCGGACCCGGGGACAAATCAATCTTGAACCCCGACGGAGGGCGCGCGAAACGCATTGTTCAACGGGCGAACTCAGCCTTGTGATCCAAAGCCAATTCAATGTCTTCAGGCGATACATCTGACGGAATTACAGCCGCTGCTCGAACGGGCATTTGCTCACCGTTCAGCAGCTCTTCCCAAATGGGTCCGTGAGTCCGGTTACTCGCCTCCTTTGCCGACAGCCGAACAATGACATCAATCGCTTCATGAAGCGTCTCGATTTCTGTTGACGAAAACCAGGATGCCTCGGCCCGTTTGAGACAGATAAACTCTCTACGATTTCCAACAGGTGCAGGAGTCTGCTGCTCGAATACCGTTTGGTTATCCTTCAGGCTATCGAGTGCCTCATAGATGCCGTTGGGGACCGGTCCTTTGTCCATCCGCACATAGGAAACCTGACCAGAGATGGTTTCTCCATAACGGCGATAGTGCAAGACATCCGCGTACCACATCACTTTATACAGCTTTGTCGCGCCTAGCTGCGACGGCTCGGTGTGAGCGATGATGTAGTGCGCTACTTTTCGCGTTTTGTGTTTCGAGATACTTTGATTTTTCATGACTTACGACCGATAACAGCCACTGTTCGCCGTTTCAAAGCTCCCGGCTGCGGCTTGGTTGGATCATTAAGCATTGGCGAAAACCTGACCTGCCGCGCCATTTGACCAAGCGTGGCTGGCAATTTGATCGGCTTCGCCATCCAGCCATCACGTATCGCATTCACGATGAAATGACTGTACCACAGAAGTTTAACCAGGTAATAGGACGAAAAGGTGCGCTGATTAGCACGTATTTATGCGCTTCCTTACCCACGAAGACCAACTTCCTTGCGAACAGCGCGAGTCTGTATCTTGTCCTGCACTAAGGAATGGTTGCGCGGGGCGCGGGAAACGGGGTAGTCTGCGGCGCTCTTACTTTCTTAGCGGGAGCGATGCAATCAAGGAGTGCGGGACGCCGTGAATACGAATGCCTGCCGGCCGCTGGAGGGGCTGAAGGTCCTGGAGCTGACCCACATGGTGATGGGGCCGGCCTGCGGGCTGATGCTGGCGGACCTGGGCGCGAACGTGATCAAGGTGGAGCCGCCGGGCGGCGATCCCACGCGGCGCCTGCCGGGGTCCGGGGCGGGCTATTTCCCGATGTACAACCGCAACAAGCGGAGCATCTGCCTGAACCTGAAGTCGCCCGACGGCATGCAAGCGGCGCTCAAGCTGGCCGACCGTTCCGACGTGCTGATCCAGAACTTCCGGCCGGGCGCCATGCAGCGCCTGGGGCTGGACTACGAGACGCTGGCGGCGCGCAATCCGCGCCTGATCTACTGCACCGAGCAGGGCTTTCAGGCCGGGCCGTACGAGAACCGCGCAGCGCTCGACGAAGTGGCGCAGATGATGGGCGGGCTGGCCTACATGACCGGGCCGCCGGGCCGGCCGCTCAGGGCCGGCGCCTCGGTGATCGACGTGCAGGGCGGGATGTTCGGCGCACTTGGCATCCTGGCAGCGCTGCACGAGCGCGAGCGCACCGGGCGCGGCTGCGAGGTGGTGGCCACGCTGTATGAGAGCGCGGTGTTCCTGGTGGGTCAGCACATGGCGCAGAAGGCAGTGACCGGAACGGCGGCAACGCCGATGCCTGCGCGGGTATCTGCCTGGGCGGTTTACGAGGCCTTCGCCACCTTAACCGGCGAGCAGGTGTTCGTGGGCGTGGTCAGCGACGCGCAATGGGTGCGCTTCTGCGAGGTGTTCTCTCTGCACGACCTGGGCAACGATCCCAAGCTCAAGAAGAACGCCGACCGGGTGGCGCGGCGCGCAGAGTTCATCCCCAGGCTCAAGGAAGCCTTCGCGCAAATGACGCCGGCCGAGCTGATGGGACTCTGCGCAGAGGCGGGACTGCCGTTTGCGCCGATCACCCGGCCCGAGGACCTGTTTGAGGACGCACATCTGACATCTGACCGCTTCCGGCGGCCTGATTCCAGTAACCGTGCCGGATGGCGAATACGCCGGCCAGAGCGCGTTGCTGCCGGCCTTGCCGGTGGCCATCGGCGGAGCGCGCCCGGCACTGGTTCGCGACGTGCCCACGGCGGGCCAGCATACCGAGGAAATCCTGGCGGAACTCGGCCTGAAATGAACGCCCTGGGAACGAAGGCTTCCCTGGGAACGAGGGCTTCCCTGGGAACGAGGGCTTCCAGCCCTCGACAGGGAGCGAGGGCATCCTGCCCTCGTGGAGGGCTGGAAGCCCTCCTTCCCAGGGCTGGAAGCCCTCCTTCCCAGGAAGAAAGCAAATGAGCGGCAAGAGAGAACTCAACCTCAAGGGCTACAGCAATCCCCTCGCCCCGGAGGGCAAGGCCGCGCTGGTCACGCCAACGCCACACCACTACGGCGGGCAGTTCATCTTCGTGGACTACCGCGCCGACGTGGACGTGGTGGCTCGCTACCTGCCCGCGCCGCTGGAACCAGACCCCAGCGGCCGCGCCTTTGCGATCGTCGATGAACTGGTGTGCGTGCCGGGCGACGATCCGGAGCTGGTGTACAGCAATCCGGAGCGGACCCGCTACACGGAAGGCGTGGTGGGCTTGAGGTGCTCCTACAAGGGCGAGCCCGGGACATTCATGAACGCCATGTGGGTCTCCAAAGACTGGTCGATGACCTTCGGCAATTTCATGGGCTGGCCGAAGAAGCTCGCCCACATCCACTTGACCCATGTGCCGCCGAACCATCCCACGCTGAAACCGATCGGCGTGGGCTCGAACGTGCGCGGCGTGGTGGCGCGAGAAGGCTACCGGATCCTGGATGTGTCGGTATGCCTGGACAAGAAGGAGGAAGACTCGGCGGCGCCTGCGTTCGGCTGGCTCTACTCGGTGCGCTATTACCCGGAAATGGGGCCGACGGTGCCGGCGGTGAAGCAGCTCATTCGCAATCGGATCGGCAACACGCGGGCGATCAATGTGTATTCGGGTGAAGGGAACGTGGAGTTCGGCGAGTCGGACAACGAGGAGTTGACGCCGCTAAAGCCGGTGGAGGTTATTCGGGGGTATTACTACAGTCCGTGCTGGACCACGGGGCACGGGGCGGAACTGTTGGAGACCTACGAGTAGACCTGGGAACGAGGGCTTCCAGCCCTCGACGCTGGGAACGAGGGCTTCCAGCCCTCGACGCTGGGAACGAGGGCTTCCAGCCCTCGACGCTGGGAACGAGGGCTTCCAGCCCTCGACGCTGGGAGCGAGGGCATCTTGCCCTCGACGCTGGGAGCGAGGGCATCTTGCCCTCGACGAGGGCTGGAAGCCCTCGATCCCAGAGAGGGCACCCTCGACTCCCAGAGAGGGCTGGAAGCCCTCGTTCCCAGGCTCTACAGGGAGGGGGTGAGGGCGCCTAGGGTGCGCAGCAGGCCGACGCGGGCTTCGGCCAGTTCCATGCGTTTCTTGAGCAGCGTCACGTCGGCGTCGGCGACGATTTCCTCGGCCTCCAGCTTGTGGAGCAAGGTGCCACGACCTACCAGCAGCTTCTGTTCGACGATGGACACAATCTCCGAGGCGTCATTGAGCGAGCGCTCCAGTTCCAGGCAGGCCTGCGCCAGGCCGTTGACCAGGTTCCAGGTTACCGCGATGTTCAGTTCCAGCTGCTCCAGGTCGGCCTGAAGATCGTATTCGGCCGCTTCCATAGCGAAGCGCGCCTTGCGTAGCTGCGCGAATTTCTTACCGCCCTCAAAGAGGGGCATGCGAAGCACCAATTGTGCATCCGCGTCGCGGGTCTTGATTTCGCCCACGGAGCCATTGGAGCCGCCCAGTTTCAGTTCCAGGTGCGGCCAAAGCTCCGCGCGCTGAAATTTCATACGGTTCTCGGCTACTACCAGGCTCTGGCGGGCCTTGCCGGCGATGGGCGCTCCTTCCAGACCGCGCGTCCTGGCGGCTTCCAGCGTAGCGGGCAAGCCGCGCTCCAGACCGGTCAGGCCCTGGGCTTCGAGGTTCTCGCGGATGGCGCCGGTCAATTGCGCCAGTTCGGACTGCGCACGCAGGTAGGCGGTCTCCGCCTCAATGCGCTGGGCGCGCGCCTGGTGCAGGTAGCGCAGCACCTCAAGCACCTGAGTCTGGTCGGACCTGCCCAGCGCCAACTGCTCCCGCACTGAGTCTTCCTGTTCGGCGACCAGGCGTTCGAACTCGATGCGCCGGTTGAGGATTCGGCGGTTGTAAATCTGTTCAGCATAGGCGACGGCCACGTCCGTCAGGACCTCCTGCCGGGTGTCGTCGGCATCGTGTCCTGCGGCAGCGATCATGGCGCTGGCTTCCCGCTCCCGAGCGCCGATGCGGCCGAAGGAAAAAATCGTCTGATTAACTTGCAGGCCCGAGCTGCTGGAATCGCCTTCGTAGATACCGATGCTGCGCGCCTCGTTGCGGTTGTAGCCGTAGCCGCCCCCGCCGGTGAAGTTAACGGTGGGATAACGCAGGCTGCGCGCCTCGGCGAACCCCTCGCCGGCCTCCTGGACGCGGCTGCCGGCGGCGCGGATCCGGGGATCGCGCTGAAGTGCGTCGCGCAGGGCCTCGTTCAGTGTGTAGGGGGTGTCGGAGGCGGGCTGGGCCGAGACAAACGGAGCGGCCAGGAAGGCGCAGGCGGTCAGGGCAAGGATTGTGGTGGTGCGATGGGGGTGGGTCATGGTTGGGGGCTTTGGGGGTGGGGTGGGTGCGGTTTTAAGAGAGGGCTGGAAGCCCTCTCTCCCAGGGGGGTGGGTGCGGTTTTAAGAGAGGGCTGGAAGCCCTCTTTCCCAGGGGGGTGGGTGCGGTTTTAAGAGAGGGCTGGAAGCCCTCTCTCCCAGGGGGGTGGGTGCGGTTTTAAGAGAGGGCTGGAAGCCCTCTTTCCCAGGGGGGTGGGTGCGGTTTTGGGAGAGGGCTGGAAGCCCTCTTTCCCAGGGGGGTGGGTGCGGTTTTAAGAGAGGGCTGGAAGCCCTCTTTCCCAGGGCGTTCATTCTTCTTTCATCCCTCTGCGAATCGCGTCCGTGATGGGATCCGCCAGGTAGGCCAGCATGGTGCGCTTGCCACCGCTGAAGGTTACGCTCACCGGGAACCCGGGGCGTATGTCCTTGTCACCCAGCTTGGCGTACTCCTCGTCGGAAATGCTGATGCGTGCGACGTAGTACTGCGCTTGCGTTTGCTCGTTGGTAACGATGTCCGCCGATACCAGAATCACCACGCCCTTGAGCTCAGGTGTGGCGCGCTGCTTGAAAGGCGTTATGCGCAAGCGTGCTTCCTGCCCCACGTTGACGTTGTCCACGTCGGCCGGACGCACCTGAGCTTCCACGATCAACATGTCGTCCTCGGGCACGATGTTCATGATCGGCTGGCCCGAGGGCACGACGCCGCCTACTGTGTGCACTTGCATGTTGATGACCTTGCCTTCCTGCGGAGCACGGATGCGGGTACGTGCCACCTGGTCGCGAACTGAGACTAGCCGGTCGCCGCTTTCAAAGGAGAGGTTGTGCGCGGCCGTCAAATCCGCCGACAACTCCGTGCGGTAGTCGTTCTTGATCTGGATGATCTTCTGACGGGCCTCCAAAACGCCCAGTCGCGCCACGGCAATCTCGGCGCCCATCTGCCCCACCTGGCCGCGCGTCTTCGCCAGATCCAGGCGGCGCTGGGTGAGCTCCTGTCCGGACTCAAGCTGGCGCTCGGCCAGATCGGCAAGCGTGACCACTTCCTCCTCTAAAAGCTCCTGTTCCTGCCTTGCAGCGTCACGCCGGGCAGTAAGTCCGTTGATCTGCTCACCGAGCTGTTCCACGCGTCCTTCCAGAATCTCGATCTCGCCGAAGTGCTGAGTGCGGCGCTCCTTGAAGAGGTCGATCTGCGACTGAATAATCTCCTCAATCCGGGGGTCGCCTCGCAGGGGCTCAAACTCTTTGGAGAATGCAACTTCGTCGCGGGAGTAAAGTTCCGCCTTGAGCCGATCGATCTCGGCAAGTGCACCGTAGAAGCGAGACTCAAGCAAGTCCTGCTCGGCGCGCGGTTTGGTGTCGTCGAGGACCAGCAAGACTTGCCCCGCCGTCACTGTGTCCCCCTCGCGCACAAACAATTCCTTGACAATGCCGCCTTCGAGGTGCTGTATGGTCTTGTTCTCTCCGGCCACCTCGACAACGCCCTCGGCGACTACGCCCTGGGCCAGCGGGGCGAGCGAACCCCAAAGAATGAATATGAGCAGCGCGCCCGTCACCACGGAGCCGCCAATCCACATCCCCCGATCCCTCAGGGGATCGATAACCTCGTTTTCCTCAATTTTCGCCGGCGTCTCGAGGATCCGCTTCAAGAAGGCCAGCGCCTTCTCGCGCCAGTTCTGTGGAGGAGCTTGAATCTGAAAATTCATGGCTTGTACTTGACCTGTATGGGTCTGGCTGGACCGGCGGGCTGCTCCGCAGGACGGGCCGGCTGACGATTCGGCTGCGCCTTGGGCTTGGTGAACTGGCCGAGTATCTCGTCACGTGGGCCGAAGCTCACCAGCTGTCCTTCTTTCATCACGCCGATCTGGTCCACACGTCGAAGAAATCGCAGGTTGTGAGTTATCAGAACCGTCGTGATCTTGCGCTCCCGCAGTGTATCCAGCACTTTGCTGAGCGCTTCCTGGCCCTCGGTGTCGAGGTTGGAGTCCGGTTCGTCCAGAACGATAAACGCGGGGTCGCCGTAGAGGGCGCGGGCAAGGGCCACCCGCTGCCGTTGGCCCGCCGACAGACCACGTCCGCCCGCGCCTATCGGCGATGCGTAATTGCGGGGCAGGCGCATGATCACCTCGTGGCAGCCGGCCAGTTTCGCGGCGCCGATCACACTGTCGGCCTCCGGCTCCTCCAGGCGCGAAATGTTGTCCGCGACGTTGCCTTCAAACAGTTCCATGCTCTGCGGGAGGTAGCCGAAGTGCTTCAGGCGCAGGTGGTCGGGCCAGCCGTCGATCTCAGCCCCGTCCAGGCGCAACGCACCTTCGGCAGGCGGCCACACGCCCATCATCACGCTGGCCAGCGAAGACTTGCCGCTGCCGCTGGGACCGATCAGCCCGGTAAGCGTACCCGGCTGCAACGTGAAATTGACGCCCCGCACCACCGGAACCTCGCTACCGGGCGGCATGGCGCTAAGATTCTCAGCTTCCACCTTACCTTCGGGACGCGGCAGCTCGGGACCTTCCTCGGCGCCGTCCGGGCCGAAGCTCTCAAGAAGAGCGTTGACGCGCCGCCACGCGTGGCGGGCATTCACAAACCCTCGCCAGGCGGTAATGCCCTGCTCAATCGGTTGCAGGGCGCGGCCCATGATAATCGAGCCGGCAATCATCATTCCGGGTGTCAGCTCTCCTTGCAGGACAAGGTAGGCGCCGGTCCCGAGTATGCCTACCTGCACTGAAAAGCGGAAAGCCTTGGACGTGGACAAGAGGACACTCAAGCGTCCGGCGGCGGCGGACTGGTAGGACGCCGAGCGTCGATGCGGTCCGCGCCAGCGGTTCATCATCCCTTCGAACATGCCCATGGCCTGGAGCGCATCTGAATTGCGCATCGAGGATTCCAGCAGCTGGTGGGACTGCAAGCCCTCAACGGCAGCCGCCCGCATGGGCAAGCGGGAACGGAATTCCGCCAGCATGCCCAAACTGAAGATCACCACCGCGGCGAACACCGCCACCGCGCCCATCAGCGGATGGAAAATGAAGATGACGGCAGCAAATACGGGCGTCCAGGGCACATCAAAGAAGGCCAGGATGGTGGGACTGCCTATAAATTGGCGGATGGAGTCGAGATCCCGAATGGGCTGTGTGGAACTCTGGGCTTGACTGGCAAGGTTGCTGCGAAACGCACTGGACAGCACATCGTTCGCCATGTTCAGGCCGAGCGCCAGGGCGATGCGCTGCACGAGGCGCTGGCGCACCCAGTCCAGCAGGCCAAAGCAGGCGAGCAGGAACACGGCGATCAAGGTGAGCATCAGCAGGGTTTCCGTGCTCGCGCTGGTAAGCACCCGGTCGTACATTTGCAGCATGTATATCGGCGAGACCAGCATCAGGATGTTGACCAACGCGCTGAACAATGCGATGGCGATAAAGCCGCCGCGAAACTTGTTGAGGGCCGCGCGCATCGGCGTTACAGGCCGCTCGGTTTCAGGGGTCTTGGACTGCTGGTTCACGTCAACTCAGGCCCTCAGCACCCGCTTTTTGAGTATTCCAAAAAGGTACTTCATCGCCCATACTCGCGCTCGCCGCCTCGCGGCCCGCCTCATAACGATTGGCAATGTAATCCATAAGGCTGGGAATGCCGGGCTCAAACGAGTCTCCTGATTCCCACACAAATCCCAGCCGCTTGAATTGGTCGAAGGCCCGATCAACAAGTTGCTCCGTCCCGTCCTCGTCGCCCAAGGCTCCCTTTATGGTCTCGATCTGTCTGGTGTTCTTCAACCGTTCCCAGAATTTCTTCCAACCACCGCCAGGAGCGAGTGCCTGGCGCAATTCCTCTTTGCTGGAGATCATCTTCGCCGTAAGAAGCGCAACCTGAAGCGACTTCCCCGATTCTTGAACGTAGGCTCGAATCCGTTTCACAGCTTCCTGCAACAGCACCGTTTTGCCGTTACCACGAGGTCCGAAAATTACAATGTTCGACGGTGGAATCCGGATCTCGGGATCTGAATATCCAAGTCTATCCGCCACCGCCATGATTTCCGCCAGTTCCGGCTCGCGTCCAGCCAGAAATGGCGGCGCCGAGCCCTCTCCCGGAACGAACAGACTAGTAAGGCTGACTTGTTCCTTTGTCATATAGAGTAGAACATTCCGGCGTTAGTCGAATCATTTGCGGGGAATCTACCTGGGAGCGAGGGCATCTTGCCCTCGTGGAGGGCTGGAAGCCCTCCTTCCCAGGGTTCCCAGGAAGTGTCTCAAGTGGCGGTGCCGCCGTTGGCCTGGGCGGCGCGTTGCTTCTCGACTTCCTGGCGCAGGCGTTCGTTCACCTGCTGCATCATGCGGAGGGTGCGGAGGAAGCCGGGCCAGGGCATCGCAATGCGGGTTTTGGGGTTCATTTTGGGCGGTTTGTCTTCCGCGTCTTGATCTTCGGCTTCGAACTCGCCGAACTCCAGGCGCACGACGCCGTCGCGCAGCACCGCTGACATTAATCCATCAACAAAAATCTTGGTATCGCTCATTTGGCGTTTCTCCCATAGTGACATGAACAAAGCGGCGGCGCTTGGCTATCGCGCGTAGCCGACCCCGAAGGATTCTAGCGGAGATATGGGGTTGTGAGCAGGTGATTCAAGCAAGCGGAACCGGATTAGCCATCCGGCGGCAGCCGGTAGCGCATAAGGACTGCCGCTGCTCGCCCTGGGAAAGAGGGCATCCTGCCCTCTCCGAAAAGACGGAGGGCTGGAAGCCCTCTTTCCCAGCAGATTGCTTACTCAATTTTCTCCGCACTGGGAAACAATCATTGCGGCTAAATGCTCAGTACGAAAACACCGCCGTGCATGCTCAAATGACAGCTTTGCAGGATATCCATACCTGGCAGAACATCAAAATCCTCAGGCTGGAACTCCAATACGGAAACCTCCATTTTCTCAAGACCCCGCATATGAATTTGCACCTGTTCGGGAGCTTGTTCTGAGACGGGAACAAGGATACCTACGCTACAGGTCGGCGTCTTTCCAGTTCCATGTACGCCTGTTATGAGGCGCCAGCCGCCAGGGACCAATCCAACTTTCTCGACAACCTTCTTGGAGATCGCGCTCATTGTTGCGCCAGTGTCCAACAATGCCCGAAAAGAATACTGTTCTGTTGGCGGTGAGTCGTTTTCTTTGCCTGGTTTGGGTATGGACACCCAAACATCAATTAGCATTTGCCCCTTTTCAATTGGCCTGATAAAGGACGGCATAGGGTGGACTAGTCAATAGCCATAGGTTCAACGTACAGCGTGGCCGCGCCAAGCGACGCTGGCTTTTCCCCAATTCTCGTTATCGAAAAATGGCCAAGGCCGAACTTCTCGCATCCAATGTCGTAGGCGTCCCCGTAATCATTGTAGGTGGTAATGAATTTGCCATGGTGGAAGAGCGCAACACGACCAGAATGATCACGTTCCAAGTCCTGCTCCATGGCTTCATACGCTTCAATGTTCTTTCGAAGTTCAACTAACCCCGCTTCAAAAGCATTGGTCATATTGCCTATCCTCTTCGTTCGGGGAGAAGATTGTAGCGAAATACTTCATAAGCCCCCTGTTGGTCACTATTCCCTATCCTTGATGATTGCGTCGCTAGCCTGGCACAAGACAGAGTTGCAATGCCGGCGCGAAATGTGTCGCGTTTGCAGGCGAAGTGATACGGCGCAGGCAATAGGGCGCGGGCGGGAAACCCGCCCTGGGACCGAGGGCAGCTTGCCCTCGTCGAGGGCTGGAAGCCCTCGGTCCCAGGGGGAGGGCTGGAAGCCCTCGTTCCCAGCAGTTGGAAGCCCTTTGTTTACAAACGAACCATGTTAACGGCTTGACGGACCGAACCGGGCGGTGGTATTACTATGCAAACATCATGGTATTACCCGGAGAGCCAATGACTACTGTCTCGCTGAAACTTCCCGATCCGCTTGCCGTCCGGCTGGCCGAGACGGCGCGCCAAAAAAGCATGAGCAAGTCTGCCCTGATTCGTGATGCGCTGGAAACGTACCTCCGCTCAGATGATGCTACCGGGAAAAACTCGGCCCTGTCACATGCCGCCGATATAAAGGGCATGCTCTCGGGTCCCGAAGATCTTTCGGTCAACAGGAAATACCTTCAGAATTTCGGCCGTTGAGGGTCATACTCGATACCGGGCCCCTGGTGGCGCTCTTAAATCGCCGCGACCGTTTCCACGCATGGGCTGCAGACCAGTGGTCACGCGCCGCGCCGCCGTTATTGACCTGTGAACCGGTCCTGTCTGAGGCTTGTTTTCTGGTCCAGCCGTTCGCGGGCGGACAGGCGGCCGTGCTTGATCTTGTGCAGCGTGGAATTCTGGACTTGTCATTTCACTTGACCGATGAGGCAAAACGCGTTTCCCACCTGCTTCACAAGTACCGCGACGCGCCCATGTCCCTGGCTGACGGCTGTCTTGTGCGGATGGCGGAACTGCATGCGGAAGGCGTAGTCCTGACGTTGGACAGCGATTTCGGGTTCTACCGGAAGAACGGGCGCCAGGTTATTCCAACCATTACTCCTGGTTGATTGGGAGAACGCGGGGTTTCGGCTTTCGGCAATCCGTCGGGAAGCCTTTAGGGGACGGTCTTTGAGGGCTGGAAGCCCTCCTTCCCAGGGGGAGGGGCCTGGGAGCGAGGGCAGCTTGCCCTCGTGGAGGGCTGGAAGCCCTCCTTCCCAGGGAGTGAAGCCCTCTTCTTTGGAGAGGGGCCTGGGAGCGAGGGCAGCCTGCCCTCGTGGAGGGCTGGAAGCCCTCCTTCCCAGCGGGGAAGCCCTCTTCTTTGGAGAGGGGCCTGGGAGCGAGGGCATCTTGCCCTCGTGGAGGGCTGGAAGCCCTCCTTCCCAGGAAGCCCTCCTTCCCAGCGGGGAAGCCCTCCTTCCCAGCGGGGAAGCCCTCCTTCCCAGCGGGGAAGCCCTCCTTCCCAGCGGGGAAGCCCTCCTTCCCAGGGGGGAAGCGCTCTTTCCCAGGAAATTGGCGGCGCCCGGCGCTTAAGCCGGCCTGATCATGGTGCTAAGAGCTTCCTGGGGAGAGATGGCCGGAATCGGGGAGCGCCTATAGTCCTTGATGTTCCTGGTGACTATGCGCGCGGCGCCGCAGGCCCTCGCCGCGGCAACCTGCATGGCGTCCTCAAAATCCTTCATCGGGAGTGAGGCGGCGTAACGGATCGCTTCGGCATCAGCGCGCGCGACCTGCACGAAACGCGTCAGTTCAACGATGAAGTCGCGCGCGCTTCGACGTCCGTGCGACGGGGACACCAGGTAATAGAAATTGGAAACGGAATGCCAGGCAATAAACACGGTTTCCCCGGTGCTTTCAATCTGATCGAGAAGGGCGGCGGCCGGATCGGAATGCGGTCGCCGGTCCAGCGCTATGTCGATGAGGACATCCGTGTCCAGCAGCATCATAGATACTTCTTCGCCAACGCCTCGTAGCGCGGATCGTCACCCCGCGCAGCCTGTAATCGGCCACGCCAGCGCGAGGCGAACGAAGGCGCCTCCCCGGCCGCCATCAAGCGGAGCGACCGTTCGATGAGAGAAGAAAGCGATACGCCTTTAGCGCGCGCGTATTGCTTGGCAATCGGCAGCACATCGGCGTCCACTGTAACGGTGAGTTTCTTCTTCATCTCAATTGCGCGGCGAAAATCATACGTATAGGATATGCTCCAATACGTATACGTCAATGGTCGGCAACGGCCAAAGATAGGCCCCTGGGAGTTTTCGCAGCGGGCGCCGCTGGGCTGGCCGGCGCCCGCTGCGAAAACTCCCAGGAAAACCGCGCCGCGACTTACGACATTCTTAGTCGCCCGCTCCGGGGGCGATGCGACAGCCATTGATCGACCTCCTCGCGGCGCCATCGAACGGCTCGCTGAGTCAGCCGGAGAGGTTGCGGAAAGTGTCCTTGTTTGATCAGCCGGTATAGGGTGCTCTTGCTCAGGCTGGTCATCAATATTACGGAACGCAATCGCAGCATGCGCTCCTCACTCATGTTCTTCTGGCCCTACCGGTCAAGAATCCCGTCCACACGGACCTCGCGGACGATATGCGTGACTCCGCCACAACCCCAGCCCCTGAACCCATTCGATCACCTCACTTTTGGTTCGCGACGACCTCCGAGCGTGTTCCGAAACTGACGGTCCAACTCCACGGGGATAGACGGGCGCGTACGCTATTTACCAAGAATTCAGCTAACGGCGATATTACACAAATCTACAGCGACAATCAAGATGAGAATTCACCGACAATCAGGATGAGAAAGCCGAGGCCGTGCGCCTTGGTGAAGAAGGGCGTAGCCCGACCGAGCAAGGCGCACGGCGGCGGGGCCTTCAGTCCCACGGGGTGGTCGCGACAGGGTTGGCTAAGGTGTGGCGTTTTTTCAAGGACGCACATCGATGCCAAGCAGTCATATCACCGATCACCAAGTGAGGCTTTACATGCGATTACGACAAAACAACGCGCTGCAGGCGGCCGCTGCGAAGGCCGGTTTCAGCACCGCCACGGCCTACCGGGTCGAGGCGGATCCCCAACTTCCCTCCACCAAGAAGAAGCGTCGGGGACGGCGCCGGCCGGATCCCCTGGCGGGGATCTTCGACGAGGAGATCGTTCCGCTGCTGGAACAGACACCGGGCTTACGCACGGTAGCGCTGTTTGAGGAGCTCATGCGCCGCCATCCCGAACTCGGGTTCGGCGTACGCCGAACCCTGGAGCGGCGGGTGCGCGAATGGCGCGCGGTGCACGGACCGGAGCGGGAGATCGTGTTCCGCCAGACCCATCCGCCGGGACAACTCGGGCTGTCGGACTTCACCGACGCCAGCGGCTTGGCGGTGCGCATCGCCGGCGCGTCGCTGGCGCACCGCCTATACCACTTCCGGCTGGCCTATTCCGGCTTCTCCCACGCCCACGTGGTGCTGGGCGGGGAGAGCTTCACCGCGTTGGCCGAAGGGCTGCAGAACGCGCTGTGGAGCGTAGGGGGCGCGCCTCGCGAGCACCGCAGCGACAGCCTCTCGGCGGCCTACCGCAACCTTAAGCGGGACCAGCGTGAGGACGCCACGGCACGCGCCGCGAATACCAGTCCATCACCGCCACCAGATACAAAAACCCCCGCGCCATGGGGATGTAGGTCACATCCGCACACCAGATCTGATCGGGCCGATAGACGTTCAAGTCCCGTAACAGATACGGATAAACCGGGTGCGCCGGCGAGCGCCGCGAGGTGTTCGGCCCCGGCGCCAAGGATCGCAAACCCATCACACGCATCAGACGGCGCACCCGTTTGCGGCCCACGCAATACCCCATGCGCCGCAAGGCGCGGGCCATCTGCCGCGATCCATACCAGGGCGCGCTCAAATACTGCTCGTCCATGGCCCGGATCAGCCGAAGATTGAAATCCGACTCCCCCCAGGGCGTGTAATACACGCTCCTGCGACTGACGCCCAACAGAACGCTCTGGCGAGACACGCTCAATGCCTGGGACGCCCGATCCACCATCTTTCGCCTTCGCCCAACACTCATCGATCGAAGGCCCTGGATAAAAAATCCCGCTCCACCACCAGCTCGCCGACCTTCGCCCGCAGCGTCTTGACCTCCGCGTCCTGATCTACCGGCCTCAAGCGCCCGGAAACGAAGCTCGCCTTGACCCCGTCCATTGCCTGACGCTTCCATTTGGAGATCATGTTCGGGTGAATCCCATAGCGGCTCGATAACTCCGCTATCGTGCCGTCCCCTCGGATCGCCGCCAACGCTACCCGCGCCTTGAAAACCGCCGAATACTGCTTCCGTTTCGGCATGTCGATAGGCCCCTTTCGCCAATCGACTACACCTTAGAACACTGTGCAAATTTTAGGGTCCACTTCTATTCTAGTACCACACCCCCAAACCGATCGTAAAGCCAATAATCCCTCGCAAGTAGAGAGTAAAGGACCCTTCGGAGTTCACGCAAGGAACTCCGCCCACTCCTCCATCAACTTCCGCCGGCGCTCAAAAAGGTCGCTGCGAAGGTAGGCTCGCTCAACACGATCCGAGTTGACGTGCGCGAGAGCCAGCTCGCAGACTTCACGTGGAGCATCCGAACATTCGGCCGCCCAGTCCCGAAAACTGCTGCGCATGCCGTGCGGAACGCACCCCAGTTTCAGTTCCCGGCAGAGCTTGGACAGCGAATTCTCGCCCATGGACCGGCCCCTGGCGGACGGGAACACAAATCCGGTCTGGTCTTCCAACTGCCGTGCTTCCGATAACACCTGCAAGGCCCGCCCGGACAGGGGCACACGATGGATCCGACTGGACTTCATCCGACTGACCGGTATCGTCCAGGTCGCGCTTTCCTCGTCGATTTCCTCCCAGTGGGCGAGCCGGGCTTCGGTGTTGCGCACCGCACAAAGGGTAAGAAACTCAAACCACAGCACCCTCGCCGGGTACGCGCCCGAAACCCTGACCTTGCGCAGCGCGGCGGAAACCTGGTTATAGGGAAGAGCCCGGTAGTGCGTCTGGGAGTTCGAAATCTTCGGTAGCGCCGCGCCCAGGGCATCGCCTGCGGGATTGTCGCTCCGGTAGCCCTGCGCAACCGCCCACTTCATTACGGCGCCGATGCGCTGGCGTACGCGCCGCGCCGATTCCGGCTTCGTGCTCCAGATGGGCAGCAACACGCTCATCACGTCCCGCGGCTCAATCGCATTGACGGGCTGGTTTCCCAATTGGGGCAGAGCGTAAGTACGCAAGCTTGAACGCCACTGGTATTCGCTCTTGCTCCCCTTTTTCCACGCCTGGGACTGAATTCGAATGGTCTCTTCCAGCGCATCCGCAAACGTCGGAACCAGGCGCGGCTTGATGCGCGGGTTCTCGCCTCTCGCGATTGCGCGACGGTTGCGCAGCGCCCGCTCGCGAGCTTCCGCCAGGGTCACGATCGGATAGGCGCCCAGCCCGATATTGATCGCCCTACGCGCCAGGATCACTCGTTGCGACCAGGTCTTTGAGAGCCCGCCCGCACTTCTGGGCTTCACAAGCAGATTCAGGCCAAAGCCGCCACGACCATCGCCATATCGGCCAGGCCGGCTGACCTTACTCACGAACGTTGCCGAAAGCCGGTTCGGCCGCTTCATCAATTATCACTTCCGATATTACAGAAATTGAGGAACCGTTTGATACGAAATGAGACTGTCAGAAACGCTCGAATAAACATTCCGTAATTATATCAGCCTTTTATATCCCCTTGTGACACTATTTAACACTAATTGATACTAATAAGTGAACCTCTCCTCCTCATTGGAGTTAGTTAGGTAACTCTTTGTATTAAAGGCGTTTTTTTGAATACCATCGAAGTGATTATCAGTGTGGTTATCCCTTTGAAAACCTTATCAACCAACCGAACTTGCTCGTTAAGGAGGCAGGCTCATGTCTAAATCAGTAACCGTTATACAACTCTTGCAGGTGCGCCTAGAAAGGGCGATACGCCGGCGTCGGGAGAATCCGTCGCGCGCGGATATCCTTGTAATTCCCGCACTCGCGCTCGCGCTGGACGCCTGTGGGGGTGGAGGGTCGCAACGGCCGACGCCGCCTCCGCCACCTCCGCCTCCTCCGCCTCCTCCGCCTCCTCCGCCTCCTCCGCCTCCAAACGCGGTTATCACAGCGGATGCCACAGGATCGGTTGACGAGAATGCCGATGGCGGCATGGTTACTTCGGTAGCTACCGAGAACGCCACTTCGGTTACGGTGGATGACGAGCGGTTCGAGGTTGCGGACGGTAATCTGAAGCTCGCGGCCGGGACGATGCTGGACTTCGAGTCGGACGACTCTCCCATCACTGTCACCATCACGGCCGACGGCGACGGCGACTCCGCCACGCACGTTGTGACTGTTTCGGTCACCGACGTGAACGAGGCTCCCTCCATCACGATTACGCCGGGCGCTGTTGTTCCCGTTAAGGAAGTGACGTCGAATTCGACCGTGGCCGAGAACGCCATGGGCTCGACAGTTCCTCCTTTGGCGCTTATCGAGGTCACGGACCCCGACGACGCTGATTCGGACATGCTGACCGGCGCTCTGGCTTTGGCCGCCACGACTTTGAGCGGCGACGGCGCCGACAACTTCGAGGTCATACTCGATCCTCTGAATGGCCTGTGGCTCGCGCTGAAAGCCGGTGCAAGTCTGGACTACGAGACGACCGGCGGTTCAGTGGTGGTTACCGTTACCTACACGGACAGCGGCGGCAATGCCGTCAGCGCTGACGCGACGGTTACGGTTACCGACGCGAACGACGCTCCGGTGTTTGCTGAGTCCGAGTACGCCTTCGATCTGAACGAAAACGCCGATGGCAGCACAACCGCTGTTGCGTTGGGCACGGTCTCGGCAACCGACGAAGACGCGGGCGCCACGCAAGCCTTCTCCATCACGGCAGGTAACGACGACGGCCTGTTCGCGATTGACGCGGCAAGTGGTGCTGTCACCTACGTGGGCACGGGCGAGAACTACCGTTCATTGGCTACGGGCGCCGCCCATACCTTGACGGTCAGCGTCAGCGACGGTACGGCTTCCGCGGAGGCCACCGTTGCAGTAACGGTGCTGAACGTAAACGAGGCTCCCGTGTTCGGCGAGTCCGCTTACGCCTTCGATCTGGGCGAGAACCAGGATGGCAGCACGGATGCCGTCGCGGTAGGCAAGGTGTCGGCAACCGATCCGGATGAAGGTGACCCGATCACCTACTCCATCACGAGCGGTAACGACGCCGGCATGTTCGCGATCGACGGAGACGGCAACATCACCTACACGGGAACCGGCGAGGATGCTGAATCCGAAACCACCAGCTACGAGCTGATGGTGAACGCCACTGACGGCGGCGCAAGCTCCGACTCCATGGTGACGGTCACCGTTACCGACGCTAACGACAATGTGCCTGCCTTCGTGTTCGACGAAGGGACGACCTTCTATACCTTCACTCTGGCGGAGAATACCGATGGTAGCGAAACGGCTGCCGCGGTTGGTACGGTATCTGCGACAGACCCTGACGGCGATGCGGTCACTTACTCCATCGTGGACAACGATGAAGACCCGGATAACAACCTGTTTGCGATCGACGCCGAAACCGGCGTAATCACCTACGTGGGTACCGGTGAGGATGCCGAGTCGGCAACCACGAGCCATGTGTTGACGGTTCAAGCCAGCGACGCGGACGCAGGCGTTCGTGCGCAGGCAACCGTGATGGTTGAGGACGTCAACGAGGCCCCAGAGGCTGACGCAGAGATGGCCATTGGCACGTTCGCGTTCCTTGGCGGTGAAGAAAACCGCATGGAAGTGGACCTGAAGGCGTTGTTCTCGGATCCCGACGGCGACTCCCTCACTTACAGTCTTTCCGCCGGCGCCCCGGACTGGCTGCACTTCTCGGTGACCCTGAAGGGCACGGGTGAAGAGCAGACCGTAACCGGACTCCTGTATGGCACGCCTCCGGCCGGAAGCGACATGTCGGCCACCGTGTCGATTGTTGCCTCGGACGGGAACGGTGCGGATGGCCATGCCATGTTGGACGTGGTCGTGGACGCCGCTAACGCAGCGCCCAGCGCATTGGATCTGAGGATCACGGATGCGGATGGCCTTGTCATCAGGACCGACACCATTACCGTCGATGAAAACGTGATGGGCGCGGTGATCGGCATGGTGACCGTAACGGACGCCGACGACGCCAAGCACCCGCACGGGCAGCATGTGTTCACCTTTGAAGTGGACGGTGAGGCGAGCGATCGGTTTGAAATGACGGAAGGCGGCTACCTCAAGCTCAAGGACGATCAGGCCCTGAATCATGAGAGCGCGGCCCAGATTACCTTGACCGTCACGGCTACGGATATGGCCGTGAGCGAGCCGGCGGAGGGCGAAGACCCCACCACGGCGTCCGTATCAGAGGAAATCACCATCAAGGTCAGGGACGCGGAAGCCGGAGACGGCCCCGTTGCCAATGACATCGGCGACTGGTGGGTCACGGTGGACGAAGACCTCGATGAAGAGGACGTGGACGACGGCGATTGGCTGAGCTTCCGCCTGCGCATCGACGGGCTTGACAACAACCCCGCGTTCTCGGACGAAGACGGCGATGATCTGACCTTCTCGCTTAGCGATGATTCGCCCGCGTGGCTGCAGCTCGACGAAAAGGGAAGGTTGACCAACAAGGCGGGGATGCTGCCGGAGCGTGGCGCATACACGGTTACCGTGATTGCGACCGACCCGTCAGGCAATTCCGCCGAGAGCAGCTTTACGCTGGCCGTGGCGATATCCGACGACAACGACCGCGACAACGACCGCCCGGACGTCCGTGAGGTCATTGAGTATGACTACACGGAAGGCTCCGGGAGTCGGAAGGTAGCGGAATTCACCATCAGGGACGAAGACCTGGAAATCGCGCCGCATCCGTACGGTGTGCATGAAGTAGCGCTTAGTGGGGACCACGCGGATCGCTTCAAGTTGGTTGCGTTGGGAGACGAGGATAACGATCCCCAGACCGCGCAATACGCGATCCACACCAAGTCTGCTGCCGAGTTGGCGGTGGATGACAAGGGCAAGGCGTTGGCAAAGGCGAAGGTGGTTAAGGCGATTGATTACGAGACCACGGAAGAGGTCGACATCACGGTCACTGTGACGGACGGCAAGGACAGGGACGACCAGCGGGATATCACCATCGACGTCAATGATGTCGATGATGAAGCGCCCGTGTTCAGCCAGTCCACCATCGAGGGTGCGTCGCGTCATGCGGCGTCGAAGACAACGTCGCTGACGGTGAATCAGGAAGAGTCGAGCAAGGTGGTCGTGGTCGTGCAGCTTTCCGAGGTATGGACCGATTCGGATACCGATGAAGACGACCTTGAGTTCGAGGTTGGCGGCAGAGCCGCACTTCCTGACTGGATAACGGTGTATGGCCCGGACGAATGGGAAGACATTTACGATCGCAGGAGCGATGTGGACGAGGAGGATGCGCCCGAGGGCACGCGCGATGGCGACATGGTCGTCGTGGTTGTGATCGACCGCACCACCGGCGAGGATGGCGATAACCAGAATTCCGGCAGGGGCCTGGGCAGCTTTACGCTGAAGGCCGATGACGGTGAGGGCAATTCCGCAACCGAGACCATCAGCATCAATGTCACGGACACCAACGTGGGAATCACCGTGGATCCGGAGAATGCGGTTGTTACCATCGGCGGCACGGTAACCGGAACTGGCTATCTGACCACGAACTTCGACGCAGGCCAGGATCCGGATATCGCCGACGGCGACGATGCGGTTCTGGTGCTCTATACCTGGAGCACGCAAGATCCTGCCGTGACGGATGTTGCGACCACGCCCCAAGACGAGAGCGTCACTGTGCGGATGGTAAGCACTTCGCCCCAGCGTTTGCAGCTCGATGCCACCAATGCAGAGGGTGAGAATGTGCCAGACGGCGTGAATGACTTTGTGGGCAAGAACATCATTGCCGGAGTCACGTACTACGAAGTGGATCCGGTAACCGGGACTCTTGCCGTGTCTAAGGTTGATGACGCGAGGACGTTGAAGCCAGTGGCAGCTCCGGAGCCCGGCGAAGGCCCGCCGGCCAGCGTTACGTTCGACTTCACGACGAACGATGCTGGTCTGGTTGTTGGTGTCGTTGTCGCCAATGGCGATCCCGATATCACGACCGCGGTGGCCGTGCTTCAAGCGTCGGCAACCAGCGACGGCGGTTGGATCACCTCCGGTCGCGGCGAGGTGATGCTTACGGACGGCGCCGGCAGTGTCGACTTGGCTGTGAATGCGAATGCAGACGAGGGTGATGGTGACGGTGGCGGGCTCTACTACCGGGTGGTCCTTACCTATGGTACGGGTGACGAGGCAACCAGCCACACGAGCGGCCCGCAGCAGTTGGGTGATTTGGACAATCCTGATGATAACGAGGACCCCACGGACATCATCAGTGGCGAAGAGCCGGCCGTTGGCGAGACAATTCGCGTCAACACCCTCGGCGAGACGGCTGACGTCCAATGGCAGGTAAGCAACACCCGCGGTGGTTATGACGATATCGATGGAGCCGATGAGCTCACCCTGGAAGTTACCAACGCCCACGCAGGCAAGATGCTGCGCGCCAAGGTGACCTACAGGACCCAAGAGGATGATACGGACACCGAAGCGGATGAAACGACTTATCCCACCTGGGTGGAATACACGGAAGTGCTGACCGTCTCCGGAGATATTACCAACAACGACCCCGCGGCTACCCAAGCGACTTACGAGATCAGGGTGGCGCTACCGGCTGCCAAGGCGGTCGGGACGGGGGCTGCCAGGAAGGTAGTTCAGCCTGTGGCTATTGTGACTGACGACTCGATTGCGGATCTGTTCTTTGATTCGGATGGCGATGATCTGACCTATTCGATCATGACACCGCCTGATCTGGACGATGATGCCGAAGCCATGGTGCCGGGTACCGAAGGTGAACTGTCCGTGGGCGGTCAGGTCTATCAGACTTATGAGACTAAGTTCGACACAGGCGCTACCGCACAGTCAAGGGTCGACGATGTCCCAGAGCAGATCTTCGCGATCGACAAGCAGACGGGTGAAGTCACCTATATCACTGGCCAGTCGGCGGCCCACGACAACGACACTACCGCAGATGGTGCAGGCAACACGCTAGACTTCACGATAGCGGCCTCGGATGGCATGGAAGATGAAGATGCCGACCCCGCCGCTACGGTTGTGGTGACGGTCCGTGTGAACGTAGCGCCGTCGGCCATTGCGATGACCTCGAATGATGGCACCGACGCCGCCGCGAATCTGCCGTTTCCAGCGCGGGGTCAGACGGGTACGGCCATAACGGTGGAGGGTGGCGCCGCGTTTACGGTTATGGATGATGCGAAGAATAGCGCTGTCAAGCTTGCCGATCTGAATGTGTTGGACCAGAACATGGTTACCGATGCCTTCGGGACGCACAAGATTTTGATGACCGATAGGCGGTTCGAGATCAGGAAGAACGATGATGAAGCTGAGAATGCGGATGGCAGCACCTGGGAGCTGTGGCTCAAGGAGGGCGCAGTCTTCAACTACGAGGCCTACATACGGACGGGGGGAACGGTCACCGTTACGATGCAAGCTACGGACGGCGGCGGCTTGAGGACACTGGGTGTGTTCAAGATCGCGATCAAGGATGTGGTCGAGCCCGTGATCCCGCGCCCGCCCGTGAAGCCGGCTGCTGATCCCGAAGTACCGGGTCTGAAGGACGATAGCGACGATAGCGACGACGACGGTCCGGTCGAGCCTCCTGAGGATGGCGGCGCATTCATCGGCGACGGTCATGTGTTTGACATCGGTGATGATCTGCTGGACAGCTACATGATGGCAATAGACGACATCGACGTCGCCTAACCCAACAAGCAACAAAGGTTGCAGCGAGGCGGACTATATGTCCGCCTCGCTTTTTTTGCGCCCTGAAAAACCTTGGGAAGGAGCGCTTCCCCCCTGGGAAAGAGCGCTTCCCCCCCTGGGAGAGAGGGCTTCCCCCCCTGGGAGAGAGGGCTTCCAGCCCTCCAAACTTTCTCCAGGGCAGGATGCCCTCGACGAAGGCTGGACACCCTGGCTCGCAGAAACTCCCGCGTTCGGCAATTTCTTGTCGCTCAAATACTGATTGCCGCTTGACTCCCCGCGCAACCACAAGCTATAAGTAACTTTGGAAGGAACGGACTGCCTCGCCGTTCCAGGGAGTTCGTAAGGAGTGCGAAAATGGCGCAAGCATCATTCGACGTGATCTTGGCAACCCGGCGTTTGCAGGACGCAGGTTTCGGCGCTGAGCAGGCGGAGGCAGTAGTGCAGACCATGACCCAGGCAAACAGTCTCAACCTACAAATGGTTCAGGACTTGTCCGACCTCAAGGCCCACGCCACCGAGAACATGGTCACAAAAGCCTACCTCGCTGAAACCTTGAGGCAATACGACCTCAAGAACATGGCCACCAGATCCGACCTAAAGGACATGGTATCCCGAGCCCACTTTGATGAGACCGTTGCCCAGCTGGCCACCAAGCACGACATCCGCGACATGGCCACCAAGCACGACATCCGCGACATGGCCACCAAGGCCGAAATCCGCGGACTCGTCACAAAGGCGGAGTTTGAACAAGCGTTCGCGCAGCTCTACCGGTACCTTCTCTTCGGCAGTCTGGGCCTGGTCAGCCTGCTAATCGCCGCAATAAAGTTCCTCTAATCCCCTCCCGGGAAGGAGGGCATCCCGCCCTCACCCTGGGAGCGAGGGCTTCCAGCCCTCGACGAGGACCCGGCGCCTGGCCGCTGGATTCTCACGGGGTCCCGGAATTTTGCGTTACTCGCCAACGTCACTCAATCGCTTGCCGGCAGGACGGGCGTATTTCATCTCCTGCCGCTCTGCCGCCGGGAAGTCCTGCGCTTTCCGCAACCGCCTTCCACCCTGGAGGAAACACTGTTTGCCGGTGGATACCCGCGCATTTTTGACCGGCAACTGGATCCGCCGGAGTGGTTTGGCTTATACGCAGCCACCTATCTGGAGCGGGACGTGCGCCAGATTATCAACATCGGCGACATGGCGGCCTTTCAGCGGTTTATTCAGCTGACGGCGGGCCGCACCGGGCAGGAACTGAATTACGGCGGCCTCTCCAGCGATTGCGGCGTCTCGCAGCCGACGCTGAAGAAATGGCTCAGCGTACTGGAGGCCAGCTATATCACCTTCCGGCTGCCAGCGTACTTCGGCAACATCAACAAACGCTTGATCAAGCGCCCAAAGCTCTACTTCCATGATACGGGTTTGGCCTGCTGGCTGTTGGGCATCCAAAATCCCGAACAGCTCCGTTCACATCCGCTTCGCGGCGCGCTTTTCGAGACCTGGGTAGTCTCGGAAGTCCTCAAACAGCGCGCCAGTGAGGGACCGGGGCTCGTTCGGGGCATGCACTTCTATCGGGATAAGAATCAGGCCGAAGTGGATCTGGTGCTCGAATCCCCGAATGGCGTCTTGCTAATCGAAGCAAAATCCGCGGTCACGCCCAAAAGGTCGCTTTTCGCTAACGCTCCGCGTGTCCAGAAGCATTTCCAACGAGCTGGTATCCCGTGCGAGGTCACTGTGGCGTTCGCGGGAAACGAGTTATACGGGCTTTCGCCTGGAACCCTGATTCCCTGGCATTCCCTGGATACGCACAGCAACTACTTTCCATCCTTGGACACGACCGAGGCGGCGACGCAACCGGAGACCGATTGGTCCAAGCCGGCTGCCGGGTAGCGCAAACCTTTGTTTGGGCAAGTTGGAGGGCTTCCGCTGGGAGGGAGGGCTTCCAGCCCTCCGCGAGGACAGGATGTCCTCGTTCCCAGGGGGAGGAGGGCTTCGGGGGGTCAGCCCAGCAACAGCAGGCGGAGAAGCAGGAAGGAGGCGCCGGCGCCGGCCGCGCCGAGTATGCCCATGATGATGTTCATCTTCGTATCCAGCCTCGCCAGCAATATCGCTTGTGTATCGACTTTCGAGTCAAGCGCGTCGAGGCGTTGTTCCATTGCGTCGAGGCGTTGTTCAATCGCGTCGAGGCGCCGGTCGATGGCGTCGAAGCGCCGGTCGATGGCGTCGAAGCGTTGATCGATAGCGTCGAAGCGATGATCAGTCAGGCTGTGTTCCTTGGCGCTGCCGGGGATTACGGATGATCCCATTGTTCCTTCCTTGATGCTGACTAGATTAGCCTAACACAAGGGGCACTCGCAATTTCAATTGAAATGATGTGTGAATGTGGAGGAATAGAGGGGTAGGTAGTTATATTTGGAGGCTTGGGGGCGAGGCCATCTTGCCCTCGCAGAGGGCTGGAAGCCCTCTGGCCTGGGGGCGAGGACATCCTGTCCTCGTGGAGGGCTGGAAGCCCTCTCTCCCAGGGGGGGACGCGCTCCTTCCCAGGGGCCAGAAAAAGCGAGGCGGACATATAGTCCGCCTCGCTGCAACCTTTGTTGCTTGTTGGGTTAGGCGACGTCGATGTCGTCTATTGCCAGCACGTAGCTGTCCAGTAGATCGTCCCCGATGTCAAACCCATAGTCGTCGTGGATGAATGCGCCACCATCTTCAGGAGGCTCGACCGGTCCGTCGTCATCGCCATCGTCGGCATCGTCCTTCAGACCCGGTACTTCGGGATCAGCAGCCGGTTTCGTGGGCGTGGGCGGAGGCGTCAGGCTCGACCACATCCTTGATCGAGATATTGAACACACCTTTTGTGCTCAAGCCGCCGCCGTCCGTAGCCGTCAACGTGACGGTAAATGTTCCCTTCTTGTCGCCGTCGGTCTCGTAGTTGAAGACCGCGTCCTTCTTGAGCCACAGCTCCCAGGTGCTGCCATCCGTGTCGTCGCCATCCGTGTCAACTTCCTTCCTGATCTCGAACCGGCTATCGCTGACCGTAATCTTGTGCGTCCCGAAGGCATCTTCATCATCGTTCTGGTCCAACACATTCAGATCGGCAAGCTTGACAGCTACATGCTTCCCGTCATCCAAAACCGTAAACGCATCGAGCCATGCTATCGGCGTCGTCGCCATCCTCCACCGTTATGGCCGTACCCGTAACACCCCGCGCTGGAAACGGCAGATTCGCGGCGGCGTGTTGGCGCCATCATTCGAGGTCATCGCAATGGCAGACGGCGCTACGTTCACGCGGACCGTCACCATAACCGTAGCGGCTGTGGGCTCCTCTCCAACGCCATCCGAGGCCGCTATCGTGAACGCTAGCGTGTTGCCTGAACCATCATCGCCGGTCACACCGTCGTGGGTCGCCGACTGGCCAGTGATATAGGTGACTGCACCCGTCTCCTTGTCGATCGCGAAGATCTGCTCTGGGATTTCGTCGACCCTTGACACTGTTGTCAGTGGCGCCTGTGTCGAACTCAGTCTCATAAGTCTGATAGACCTGATCGCCTATGAGGGTTTCTACTTCGGTACCCATCACTCCGTCTGCAGCCGTCGACGCCAGACCATCAGGCACTCCCGATGATCGAGTAGGTCAGATCATCGCCATCCGAGTCAAAGAACAAGTCGGCAACGGAGTCGTTCACAACAATCGCAGGCTGAATCACGACTTTGTCGACCGTCTTGGTAGCCGGTAGCGCCACTCTGATCTCGTAAGTCGCTTGGGTATTCGCAGGGGGGTTGTTGGTAACATCTCCGGAGACGGTCAGCACTTCCGTGTATTCCACCCAGGTGGGATAAGTCGATTCATCCGCGTCGGTGTCCGTATCATCCTCTTGGGTCCTGTAGGTCACCTTGGCGCGCAGCATCTTGCCTGCGTGGGCGTTGGTAACTTCCAAGGTGAGCTCATCGGCTCCATCGATAGGGTCAAAGCCACCGCGGGTGTTGCTTACCTGCCATTGGACGTCAGCCGTCTCGCCGAGGGTGTTGACGCGAATTGTCTCGCCAACGGCCGGCATTTCGCCACTGATGATGTCCGTGGGGTCCACGTTATCATCAGGATCAGTCCAAATCACCCAACTGGATCGAGCCGCTCGTGTTGCTGGTCTGGTCATCGTCTGGACCATAGGTAAGGACCACCCGGTAGTAGAGCCCGCCACCGTCGCCTATTCGTGGTTGCATCCGCATCCACATCCAAGTTGACACTGCCGGCGCCCGTCTGCTCATTAACCGTCACGGTTCCGCTAGCGGAGGTGATCCAACCGCCGTCGCCGGTTACAGACGCTTGAAGCACAGCCGCTGCCTCCGTGGGAGCGGGATTGGCATTGGCGATAACTACACCAACCACCAGACCTTCTGCCCTGGTCGTGAAGTCGAACGAAACGCTGGCCGGCGGACCTTCGCCGGGCTCCGGAGCTGCCACTGGCTTCTCCGTCCTCGCCTCAAAAGTCTTAGACACGGCAAGAGTCCCGGTTTCCGGATCCACTTCGTAGTATGCGACTTCGGCAATGATGTTGTCGCCCAGGAAGTCATTCTCGTCGTTTTCATCGGCATCAAGCTGCAAACGCTGGGGCGAAGTGCTTACCATCACCACCGTGACGCTCTCGTCTTGGGGCGTGTCCATCATATCCGGCGTGTCAGGATCTTGCGTGCTCCAGGTATAGAGCACCAGAACCGCATCGTCGCCGTCGGCGATATCCGGATCCTGGCCTGCATCGAAGCTCATGGTCAGATAGCCAGTTCCGGTCACCGTGCCGCCGATGGTCACAACCGGCGTCTCTTCATTCTCGGTAATCAGCACGTTGGTGTCCGAGACGTCAATGCTGATGGTCTCGGTTGCGGAATTGTTGCTATCGTCACTGGCCGTCACCGTAAAGCTGGCCAGGTCCTTGCCGGATTGAACGTTGTCACGATCCTCACCAGTGCCGGTGCGGTCGATCACAACCACGACAACCATGTCGCCATCGCGCGTGCCCTCGGGCCCATCGTCCTCGTCCACATCGCTCCTGCGCTCGTAAATGTCTTCCCATTCGTCCGGGCCATACACCGTTATCCAGTCAGGAAGTCCGGCTTTGCCGCCAACCTCGAACTCGAGGTCGTCTTCATCGGTATCGGGATCGGTCCATACTTCGGAAAGCTGTAGAACCACGACCACCTTGCTCGCCTCTTCCTGTTTCACCTCCAGCGACGTCGTCATCGTCTTCGAAACACGACCGACCGTTACGAGGTTGTCATCATCGATGCTGTCTTTGCTGAACTCGGGGGCTTCATCATCAACATCATTGACGTCGATGGTGATATCCCGCTCGTCGCTCTCCCCTTCTCTACCATCCGGCAACCCCATGCCATCCGTCACCTTCACCGTGATATCGACCTCTTCCGTGGTCTCGTAATCAATCGGCTTAATCGGCGTCGTCAGTGCCTCGCCCTCGTCGTCCACAGCCAACTCGGCAGCAGACTTGGTGTGGATCGCGTATTGCGCGGTCTGGGGATTGTTATCGTCGTCTCCCAACGGCACCAACTTGAAGCGATTCGCGTAGTCCCCGCCAAGCTCTACTTCATGCACACCGTACGGGTGCGGCGCGAGTTCCAGGTCTTCGTCCCGGATCGTGAACTCCGCCACTTTCCGACTGCCGGTGCCTTCCGTGTAGTCATATTCAATGACGTCACGGGCGTCCGGGCGGTCGTTGTCGCGGTCGCCATCGTCGGATATCGCCACAGCCAGCGTAAAGCTGTTTTCGGCTGAATTGCCTGACGGGTCGGTCGCAATCACGGTAACCGTGTATGCGCCACGCTCCGGCAGCATCTCCGCCTTGTTGGTCAACCTTCCCCTGTCATCGATCTGCAGCCACGCGGGCGAGTCATCGCTAAGCGAGAAGGTCAGCGGATCGTTGTCTTCTTCCGTGAACGCGGGGTTCTCGTCAAGCGGATTGTCGTAGTCAGGCCCCTGGATGCGCAGGCGGAAGCTCAGCCAATCGCCATCGTCCACCTCGTCCTCATCGAGGTCTTCGTCCACCGTGACCCACCAGTCGCCGATGTCATTGGCAACGGGGCCGTCTCCGGCTTCCGCGTTCCTGACCTTGATGGTGAATTCCTGCGATTTGGAGGCCGTGGTGGGGTCTTCGCCTTCCGCCGGCTCGCTCACGGCCATATCCGTAGCTGTGACGGTCAGAGTAATCTGGGAGGCGCTCTCATGGTTCAAAGACGCATCGTCCTTGAGCTTGAGGTAGCCGTCGGCCGTTATTTCAAACTGATCGCTCGCCTCACCGTCCACTTCAAAGGTGAACACATGCTGCCCGTGCGGGTGCCTGGCGTCGTCGGCGTCCGTTACGGTCACCATGCCGATCACCGCGCCCATCACGTTTTCATCGACGGTAACGGTGTCCTCGATCTTGACGACAAGGCCATCCGCATCCGTGATCCTCAGATCCACTGCGCTGGGCGCTGCGTTAGCAGCATCCACGACCACGTCCAACATGGCATGGCCATCCGCACCGTTCCCGTCCGAGGCAACAATCGACACGGTGGCCGACATGTCGCTTCCGGCCGGAGGCGTGCCATACAGGAGTCCGGTTACGGTCTGCTCTTCACCCGTGCCCTTCAGGGTCACCGAGAAGTGCAGCCAGTCCGGGGCGCCGGCGGAAAGACTGTAAGTGAGGGAGTCGCCGTCGGGATCCGAGAACAACGCCTTCAGGTCCACTTCCATGCGGTTTTCTTCACCGCCAAGGAACGCGAACGTGCCAATGGCCATCTCTGCGTCAGCCTCTGGGGCCTCGTTGACGTCCTCAACCATCACGGTTGCCTGCGCACGAACGCCTGCGTCCGCGTCGCTGGCTTGAACCGTCAACACATGGCTCGTGGTTGCCGACTCGGCATCCTCACCGGTACCCACGTAGGTGATTACGCCGGTTTCGGCGTCGATCGCAAACAGGTTGTTATCCGGGTCTTCATCGTTGTCCACGATGGAGTAAGTGACCGCATCGCCGTCAGGGTCTGTCGCAGATACCGTACCAACCGCGGCAGCCGTTTCGCTACCATCGGTATTCTCCGCCAGAGTGAAGGTATAGAAGGTCGTCCCTTCGTCGAACACGAAGGCAGGCACATTGTCGTTAGCGTCGGTAACGGTGACCGTCACCATGGAGTCGGAGCTTGCGCCGCCGTCAGTGGCGTTCACCATCAGCTCGTAGCTGGTGGTTTCCGATTCGGCATCCTCGCCGGTTCCCGTGTAGGTGATGTTGCCGTCTCCGTCGATCGCGAACATGCCGGCGTCGTTACCGCTCGTGATGGAGTAGGTGATCGGGTCACCCTCATCCGGATCGGCTGCCGACACCTTGCCTACCGCGACAGCATCCGTGCTGCCATCCTGGTTCTCGCCCAGATCGAAGGCGTAAGCGGACTCGCCGAACACGGGAGCCTCGTTTACGTTCAGCACCGTTACTGCAACAGTTGCTTCCGCAGAAGCCGTACCGTCGCTGACGCTGACCGTCAACGTATGGGCGGCGCCCGTAGCCAATGAACGGTAGTTCTCGCCCGTGCCCACGTAGGTGATCGCACCGCTTGCCGCGTCAATCGCGAACAGGCCGTCGTCGTTACCTGCCGTGATGGAGAAGGCTTGCGTGGCGCCCGCGTCTTCATCGGTTGCCGACACCATGCCCAACGCAACAGCGGTTGTGCTGCCATCGGCGTTTTCGTTCAGATCGAAGGCGTACTCGGACTCAGCAAACACCGGAGCGTCGTTCGCGTCGGTAACCGTAACCGTCGCGTCAGCGCTGACGGCATTGCCGCCGCTGTCCGTGTAGGTAACGGTAACCACCACTGAACCGCCGGTCGTCTCGTAGTCCAGACTTGCACCGGCTTTCAGCGCGAGCCACAGGCCATTCAGAGGATCAAGAATCACCTCGAAGTTGTCGGCGCCGTCGCCGCTCAAAGTCGTGGCGGCCAAAGCCAGAGCGCCGGTCAGCATGTCCGAATCAGCGTCGTCGGGGTCCGTGACCTCGATAAGCGCCAAAGGAGGAACTGTCGAGCCCATGGCGTTCTCGGCCACGGTCGAATTCGACGTCACTTCCTTAACGGGAACAACAGCGCCCGGCGTAATCGTGATGGAGGGAGCCTCGTTCACGTCGGTGACCGAAACGCTCACCGTATGGGTGGCCGAAGCTCCGTCGCCGCTGGCGGTAATTTCAACGCTGATCGGGGTTTTGTCCCACGCTTCAAAGTCGAACATCTGTCCGGCCTTGAGCTGCAGATTGCCGTCCGCAACCTCGAAGCGCTCGTCATCCACCGTAACCGAAGTGGCGTTCTCGGTAGCTACCGAGGTCACCACGCCGCCATCGGCGTTCTCGGCCACTGAACCGTCGGCATCCGCCGTAACCACTGCCGCCGGAGGTGGCGGAGGTGGCGGAGGTGGCGGAGGCGGGGGTGGTGGCGGCGGAGGAGGAGGAGGAGTCGGCCTTTGCGACCCGCCGCCCCCGCAGGCATCCAGCGCGAGCGCCAACGCGGGAATTACGAGAATATCCGCGCGCGACGGGTTTTCCCGACGCCGGCGTATCGCTCTTTCCAGGCGTACCTGCAAGAGTTGTATAACGGTTACTGATTTAGACATGAGCCTGCCTCCTTAACGAGCAAGTTCGGTTGGTTAATTAGCTGCGCCCTCCCAGGGCAGAATGGCGCAATAGTATAACTATGCGACCTGTCAAGCAAGTCCATAGCGGAAATTATAGAATACATATCTTCCGTGTGCATAGGTGAATCAGGTCTTCCCCGGAACGGGGCTCGGGAATATTCCAAACCGGCTTGCCGCTTCATTCGACTAATCGGCCACGCCGGCCGAACGAATTTTGCACTTTTCCCCCGATCCCAGGAACGGCTGATTACCAGCCTTCCCGGGAGCAATTCTTTCCAATAGGCACGATTCTACCCTAAAAAAAACACCCAACTCATCCTTTTTTACGAGAAGTTTCAGCCGGCACGGAAACGCAACAAGTCACCGTCGCGAACCTCGTAGTCGCGTCCCTTGAGTTCGGGGGCGGCCTGGGGCCTGGCGATGAACGCCCGCCAGGGAGTGACTTCGGCGCGCACGAAGCGTTGCTGAAAGTCGCTGTGAACGCGTCCTGCCGCGTGCCAGGCGGTGGCGCCTTGCGGCACCAGCCAGGCGCGCGCTTCCGAAGGTCCGGCGGTGAAGAAACAATTAAGGCCGAGAAGGGCCCGTAAAGCCTGCATGAAACGCTCCAGCACGCCGTCGGGAAGATCAAGTGCGCCACGCAGGCTTTGCTGGTCTTCGGGGGGCATTGCGGCAAGTTCCGATTCAAGCTGCGCGGTGACGCGAACGGAGGGGGTGCGGTGGGCGGCGGCGTAGGATTCGGCGTGGGCGGCGGGGCCGCCTTCGGCGAGGTGTTGTTCGGCCACGTTGAGGGCGTAGAGCGTGGGTTGGGCGGTGAGCAGGCGTGGGAACGCCGGGAGCTCCCCTGGGAGCGAGGGCATCTTGCCCTCGTGGAGGGCTGGAAGCCCTCCTTCCCAGGGAGGAAGCCCTCCTTCCCAGGGGGGAAGCCCTCCTTCCCAGGGAGGAAGCCCTCCTTCCCAGGGAGGAAGCCCTTGCTCCAAGCGCTTGTAGAGGGCTTCCAGTTGGGTTACGCGCTTCTTCGGTTCGGCGTGGCCGGCTTTGGCGCGGCGGCGGGCGGAGTCCAGGGCGCGCTCGATGGTGGCGAGATCGGCCAGCATCAGCTCGGTGTTTACGATTTCGGCGTCATGCACCGGATCCACGGCGCCGGCGACGTGGGTCACGCGCTCCGATTCGAAGCAGCGCAGCACATGCACCGCGGCGTCGGCCTCGCGCACCTGGGCCAGGAAGCGGTTGCCGAGGCCCTCGCCGCGCGAGGCGCCCTTCACCAGGCCGGCAACGTCCAGCAGTTCGAGCGTGGCATACACCTTGCGCTGCATGCCGGAGGCTTCAGCCACGGCATCGAGGCGCGGATCGGGGATGGGCACGCGCGCCAGGTTGGGCTCGATGGTGCAGAAGGGGCGGTTCTCGGTGGGGACTTCGGCGGCGGCCAGGGCGTTGAAGAGGGTGGACTTGCCGACGTTGGGGAGGCCGAGGATGGCTGCTTTCATTTGGATTTTTTGAGGGCAGGATGCCCTCTTTCCCAGGGAAGGCTAGTTTTTGGAGGGGGGAGTGTCGGTTTTTTTGGGGTTCGAGGGCTGGAAGCCCTCGTTCCCAGGGGCGACGCCCGCGTTCCCAGGGGCGAGGCCGCCTTTCCCAGGGGGGAGGCCGCCTTTCCCAGGGGGGGTGTCTTCGTTTCCGGGTGGAGGGGTGTGGAGTGTGTTCATGGCGGCTTGCATGCCTTCGTCGAAGATGTCTTCGACTGCCAGCAGGCCCTCCATCATGGCGCCTACGATCTGCTCCCTTTCTTCGGGAGGCGGACGGGACAGCACATAGGGCGTTACCAGGTCGCGGTCGCCGGGGTGCCCTACCCCAATGCGCAGGCGCTTAAAGTCGGGGCCGCAATGCTGGATGATGTCGCGCAGGCCGTTATGGCCGCCATGGCCGCCGCCGCACTTCAGCCGCGCCGTGCCGGGCGGCAGGTCGAGGTCGTCATGCACGATCAGCGCCTCGGTGGCCGCCGCCTTCAGGTAGTCCAGCATCTTGCGCACCACCAGCCCGCTGTGGTTCATCCACAACAGGGGCTTGACCAGCAGTACGCGATATTCGTAGATAGAGAGCGTGGCGACATCGGCCTTGGCGGCCTTATGACCGATGACGAACGGGTAGTGGTAACGCCTGGCCATCATTTCGACGAACCAGAAGCCGACGTTGTGGCGGTCGTAGCGGTGCTTCGTACCCGGGTTGCCCAATCCGATGATCAGGTCCGGCGGGGGATCAATCTTCTCCGGGGGTTTCGTCATCTTCCGGAGCCTCGGCGGCCGCCTCGTCCTCCAGCAGATCCTCTTCTTCTTCTTCTACTTCGTCGACCTGGGCAACGTGGCGTATTTGGATGGAAACCACCGGATGGTCGACATTTCCATGAACGCGCTCGTTGATCACTACCCCCTCCGGCAGGATCAGGTCCGACAGGTGGATCATTTCATCCAGTTCCACTTCGGACAGATCCACTTCGATCTGTTCCGGGAGGTCCCTGGGCAGGCACAACACATGCAATTCGTTCAGGAGGTGGGACACGCTGCCGCCCATCTTCACGCCCGGCGACTGTTCGGCGTTGAGCAGGTTGATCGGCACGGCCATGCGAATGGTTTCTTCGTCGCGCACCCGCTGCAGGTCCAGATGCAGCACTTCGTTGCGCGCGGGATGACGCTGCACGTCCTTGACGATGGCCGGCTGTGACTTGTCGCCTACCCGAATATTGAGGACGCGCGAGCGAAAGGTGGGGTCCTCAAGGCAGCGGGCCAGCACTTCCGCGGGGAAAGACAGCGCGCGGGTCGGGCGGCCGGCGCCGTACAGCACTGCGAGCGCCTGTCCGGCGCGCCGGGCGCGGCGGGCGGCGCGCTTGCCGCTGTCGTCGCGCAACTCGCCTTGTAAATCGATCATGGAAGCCATAGCGGAGCGGGATTGTACTGCAATGCTGGTGCTGGGAGCGAGGGCTTCCAGCCCTGGGAACGAGGGCATCCTGCCTTGGGAGCGAGGGCATCTTGCCCTCGTGGAGGGCTGGAAGCCCTCCTTCCCAGGGGGAGGCCGTCTTTCCCAGGGGGAGGCCGTCTTTCCCAGGGGGGGACTTTCTTACACCGCCAAATCTAGGGGGCGGATGGGGCCGTTGTGGTGGGGTGGCGCTTGCGCAGGGCCTGGACCGCGCGGGACACGGCGTTGACCGGACGGGTGCGGCCGGCCAGCATGGCGTAGAAGCACGGCACTACATATAAGGTAAGCACTACCGACACCAGGACGCCGAACAGGACCACCACACCGATCGAGCGGCGGGCCTCGGCGCCCTCGCCGGCGCCGATAATCAGCGGGATGGAGCCGCCGATGGTGCACATGCTGGTCATCAGCACTGGCCGCAGGCGCGTCGTGGCCCCTTCCAGCACCGCCTGGATTACCGGAAGGCCGCGGTCCCTGAGCTGGTTGGAGAACTCCACGATCAGGATGCCGTTCTTGGCCGCCAGGCCGATCAGCATGATGCAGCCGGTGAGGCTGAACACGTTGAGCGTGCCCCCGGACAGGTTGAGCCCGAGCATGCCTCCGGCCAGCGCCAGCGGTACGGTGAGCAGGATGATGAAGGGATGGATGAAGCTTTCGAACTGCGCCGCCAGCACCAAAAAGCAGATCAGCAGCGCCAGCATGAAGCTGAAGTAGATCAGGTTGCCGGACTCAACGTATTCGCGCGACTCGCCGTCGTATTGGACACTCAGGGACTCGTCGTCGATTTCCTCTTCGATCACGGTGTTCATGAAGTCCAGCGCCTCGCCCAGCGAGTAGCCCGGCAGCGGCTCGGCGGACAGCTTGATAGCGCGGCGGCGGTCGAAGCGCTGCAGCTGGCGCGGACCGGAGCTCTCCTCCAGCCGCACAAGGCTGGCCAGCGGAACCAGGCCGCTGGAGATGGAACGTACATAGATATTGTTGAGGTCCTGCGGCGTGACCCGGTCTTCTTCCGCAGCCTGCAGGACCACGTTGTACTCCTCGCCGCGGTCGATGTAGGTGGTCACGCGGCGCGAGCCCAGCATGGTCTGCAGGGTTTCGCCCACGTCGCGCAGCGACACGCCGAGGTCGGTGGCGCGGGCGCGGTCCACCGATACCTTGATCTGCGGCTTGGTCTCGTAGTAGTCCGACGACATGGGGCCGATGTTGGGGTTCTCGCGCACCCGGGCCATTACCCGGTCGCGCCATTCGGCGATCTGCTCGTATTCATTGCCGCGCAGGACCACCTGAAGGGCCTGACCGCCTCCGATCGCCAGGCTGGGCGGCAGGAATATCATGGCTCGCACGCCCGGCAGGGCGCCCAGCGGTCCGCGCAACTGGCCTGCGAGCTCCGGTGAAGAGAACTGGCGGTCGGCGCGCGGCTGAAGCGGCGTGTAGACGAAGGCCGAGTTCACGTCCCCGCCCGCGCCCCAACCACCGGTGCGCAGAATGATCCGCTTGATTTCGCCGGCGTCCACGAGCGGCATGAGGATGTCTTCGATCTGGTTGAGCTGCCCGTCCATGTACTCCAGGGTGGCGCCCTCCGGACCGCGCACCATCATGATCAGCATGCCGCGATCCTCGGTCGGCGTGTATTCCTGGTCGAGATTGGTGAACAGAAACCAGCCCCCGGCCGAGACTCCCAGCACCAGCACCGCCGCCAGCCATGGAGCGCGCAGCGCATGGGTCATTGCCTTGCGGTAGGCGCCGGCCACGGCGCGGAATGCCTGGCCGCGCTTGCGCCCGCGCGCGGATTGGGCGACCTTCTCCTGGGAGCGCATCATGCGCGAGCAGAGCATCGGCACCAGGGTCAATGCCACCAACGAAGAGAACACCACCGCTGCCGCAAGTGTGATGCCGAACTCGCCGAAAATGATTCCCAGGCGGCCGGGCGAGAAGGCCACCGGCAGAAATACCGAAACCAGCACCACCGTGGTGGCGATCACCGCAAAGGCGATCTGGCGGCTGCCGTCGATCGCCGCCAGCAGCGGCGGGCTGCCCTGCTCGCGGTGACGGACGATGTTCTCCAGCACCACGATGGCGTCGTCCACCACCAGGCCGATGGCCAGGACCGCGGCCAGAAGGGTCAGCGTGTTGACGGTGTAGCCCAGGATCGCCAGCACCATCGCCGCGGCGATGATCGACACCGGGATCGTCAGCCCCGGTATAAGGGTGGCGCGCCAGGAGCCCAAAAACAGCAGCATCACGATCAGGACCGCGCCTAGCGCGATGCCCAGCGCCTTGAACACCTCCGTCATGGACTGGCCGACGAACTCGGAGAAATCCACGTTCACGTCCACGGATATGTCGTCGGGCAGCGAGGGCTGCAGGATATCCACCTCTTCCTTCACCCGGCGGTTGGTCGCCACGAGGTTGGCCTGGGCCTGCGGTACGACACCCAGGCTCACGCCCGCCTGGCGGTTGGAGCGGGCGATGGAGCGCATGTTCTCGGGCGAAAGGCGGATATCGGCGACCTCGGCCAGGCGTACGAAGCGCCCGGACGCGCCGCGGGCGATCACCAGGGCGCCGAATTCCTCCGGCGAGTTCAGTTGGGTTACCGCGCGCAGGGTGAACTCGCGGTCCACCGACTCGATGCGCCCGGCCGGCAGCTCCACGTTCTCGCTACGCAGGGTGCGCTCAACGTCCTGCACGGTCAGGCCGCGGGCGGCCAGCGCTTCGCGGTCCAGCCAGACGCGCATTGCCGGACGGCGTCCGCCGCTCAAGCGTATCGAAGCCACGCCCTCGATCGAGCTCAGGCGATCGACCAGGTTGCGCTCGGCATAATCGGTAAGGTCCATGACAGAGCGGAAATCGCTGGACACGTCCACAAACATGGTCGCGTCCATCATGTTGTCCTGCTTGGTGATCTGAGGCGGGTCGGCCTCCTCCGGAAGGACCCGCAGCACCCGCCCGACGCGCTCGCGCACGTCGTTGGCGGCGGCGTCGATGTCGCGGTCCAGCCCGAACTCCAGCGTGATGGTGGAGCGTTCGTCCTGGCTGCGGGAGGTCATCTTCACCACCCCGGCGAGACCCGAAACCTGGTCCTCCAGCACCTGGGTGATGCGCCGTTCGACGATTTCGCCGGACGCGCCCCTATAGTTGGTATCAACGGACACGACCGGCGGCTGCACGTCGGGGTACTCGCGCACCGAAAGCGTGCTCAACGCCAGCAGCCCGAGGATGAGCAGCACCAGGCTGATCACCGCCGCCAGCACCGGCCGGCGCACTGAAATTTCCGAAATCAGCATTTGCTAGCCCCCTGGGAACGAGGACATCCAGCCCTCAACCCCGGGACCGAGGGCTTCCAGCCCTCGACCCTGGGAACGAGGGCTTCCAGCCCTCGACACTGGGACCGAGGGCTTCCAGCCCTCGACGAGGACAGGATGTCCTCGTTCCCAGGCTGGCGCTCATCGCGGCGCGCCGCCGGCCGCGCCGCGTGGCCCCGGCCCCGTTGACGGAGCGTCGGCCATGCGCACCGGCAGACCGTCGCGCAGCCGCTGCACGCCCTGGGTCACGATTTCCTCGCCGGGGTCCAGGCCCCGCACGATCTCCACATGCCCCGGCAGCCGCGTGCCGAGCTTCACTTCGCGTTCCTCGGCGCGCCCTTCCGCGATCACGAAGACGAATTGGCGGCCCTGGCGCGGCACCAGCGAGGCTTCCGGCACCAGCACCACGCCCTCGCGGCGCCGGGCGATCTCCACCTGCAGGAACATGCCGGGTTTCAGCTCGCCGTTCTCGTTGGGCAGTTCCGCAATGACAGCCAGCGAGCGGGTCATGGGATCGACGCGGCTGTCAATGCTGATGACGCTGCCGGTAAAGAGGCGGTTCGGCCAGGCTGCGCCGCTGGCTTCGATCTCGAGACCCTGTCTCATGACCGAGAGGTATTCCTCCGGCACCGAGAACTCCAGCTTCATGACGCCAGTGTCGTCGAGCGTGGTAATGACGGTATTCGGCTGCACCAGTCCGCCCACGCTGATCCGCCGCAGGCCCACAGTGCCGTCGAACGGCGCGCGGATCACGGTGTCCTCCATCCGGGCGCGGGCCGAATTGACCTGGGCCTCGGCCACCTGCAACTGGGCCTGGATTTCCTCCAGTTCAACTTCGGAGACGACATTGCTGGCGGCCAGCGCCTCCAGCCGGCCGTAGCGGCTGCGGCGCTCTCGCAGATTGGCCTCGGCCAGGTCCAGTTCGGCGCGAATCTCGCGGCTGTCCAGTTCCACCAGCACTGCGCCGGCTTCAACGCCCTGGCCTTCCTCGAAATGGATCGCCGACACCACGCTGGAAATGCGTGGCGTCACGTCTATGGCCTCGTTGGCCCGGGCGGTGGCCAGCGCGGTGTACTCGTCGGTGACGGAGCCCAGCCGCGCCGCCTCGGTGATCACCGGAGCGGCCCCCGGAGCGCGACGCATCGCGCCGCTGTCATCATCGCCGCCGCAGCCCGCCAGCAGCACGCTCAGCAGCATAAGTCCGGCCAGCCCAAAGGGCGCAGCGGCGCGAGAAAAAGCCACGGTTTTCTGCCGAAATCTAAGCATTGCCTGGTATATGTATTCGCTGCGTCCAAGCGAGCGGATTTATCCTCTTATTGTAGCGCCCCCTCCCTGGGAACCAGGGCGTCTCGCCCTCCCTGGGAACCAGGGCGTCTCGCCCTCCCTGGGAACCAGGGCTTCCAGCCCTCAACGCTGGGACCGAGGGCTTCCAGCCCTCGCGGAGGGCAAGATGCCCTCCTTCCCAGAGGCGCTGCTCCACTTCCAATCCCCCGCTCTACGGCATAGACCTGCCTTCACGGGATTCTGGTGAATGTATTCGACCGTCAACAAGTAGTGCTTCTCGTTTCTCACAAACCGGTCGAAATAGTCGGGGCGCCAAAATGGCCCTTGCCGGCGCAAAAGCGCATTGGCCCGGCCTGCCGTATACGACTTCCACGAGTGCACAACGCCGGACAAACTGATGTCGCCCAACGGGGTTGCCAGCACATGGACGTGGTTGGGCATGATTACCCAAGCATGCAAGCGATAGCGAGTGCCTGCGAAGTGGTTCAGGGTCTCGACCACCAGACGCGCGATCTCGGGCCGACGAAGCCAACAGGCGCCGAATCCCTTGTCCAGGGTCTCGTCGTTTCGGCGGCGTTTCCTTAGGTCACGTTTCGCTTTCGGCAGAGAACGCAGTTCCTCTTCCCATTGTTTGAGCAAGTGCCTCGGAATGCTGTCGGTCAGTCTGAAGCAGATGTGCTGGGGAACCTCGCCCGCTTCGAAGTGCGGGAGGTAGGTTCGGTGGAATTGGGTTGCGGGGGCAACTCCTGTTGAGGTTTGTTCGAGGGCTGGAAGCCCTTCTGGGGACGAGGGCATCTTGCCCTCGTCGAGGGCTGGAAGCCCTTCTGGGGGCGAGGGCATCCTGCCCTCGTCGAGGGCTGGAAGCCCTTCTGGGGGCGAGGGCATCCTGCCCTCGACGAGGGCTGGAAGCCCTTCTGGGGGCGAGGGCATCCTGCCCTCGTCGAGGGCTGGAAGCCCTTCTGGGGGCGAGGGCATCCTGCCCTCGTCGAGGGCTGGAAGCCCTTCTGGGGGCGAGGGCATCCTGCCCTCGTCGAGGGCTGGAAGCCCTCGTTCCCAGGGGGTGGGATGAACTTCCGGGTTGTTCATGGGTGCTGCTTCCTTGCAGAGTGTTGGTGGGGGCTAGATCATAGCCGGTTGTTGGGGGCTTCCGGGGGCGAGGGCATCTTGCCCTCGACGAGGGCTGGAAGCCCTCGGTCCCAGCGGGGTTAGCCGAAGAGGGCGTTGTACATGATGATGAGGATGGCGGCGGGGGCGACTACGCGCAGGAGCACGAGCCAGACGTCGAACAGCGGGCCGGCCTTCCAGCCCAGTTCGCCCAGCAGGATGGCGCGTTTCATGCGCCAGCCGGCGAACAACGCCATCAGCGCGCCGCCCAGCGGCATCATGATGGTGGCGGTGAGGTAGTCGATCAGCTCGAAGGCGTTCATTCCGCCGATCACTTTCCAGTCTTCGCCGGCGCCGAACGACAGCACCGTCAGCCAGCCCAGCCCCCACATGGTTGCGCCAACGGCGCAGGTGGCCGCCCAGCGGCCCAGTTTCAGGCGCTCCTGCAGCAGGCTCACCGCCGCTTCCATCAGCGCGATCGCCGAGGTCAGGGCGGCAAACGCCAGCAGCAGGAAAAACAACGCGCCGAAGAAGCTGCCGCCGGGCATTCCGCCAAAGGCGATCGGCAGCGTCAGGAACACCAGCGACGGCCCGGAGCCGGGCTCCAGGCCGTTGGCGAACACCAGCGGAAAAATCGCGATTCCGGCCAGCACCGCCACGCTGGTATCGGCCACGGTAATGCCGATGCAAGTCTGCGGCAGTGAAACCTCGCGGGGCGCGAAGGCTCCGTACATCATCATCAGGCCCATGGCCACGCCGATCGAGAAAAAGGCGTGGCTGATCGCTTCCAGTGCCGAGGCGGCCGAAAGTTGCTTGAAGCGGAAATCGAACATGAATTGCAGACCCGCAGCGGCGTCGCCCTCCACCAGCGCGTAGGCGATCACGGCCAGCAGCAGGAGCAGCAGCAGCGGCATCAGCAGGCGCACGGCCGCCTCGATACCCCGGCGCAGGCCGCGGCCGACGATGAAGCAGCTCACCAGCATGAAGACCGTGTGCCACCCGCCCAGGCGCAAGGGGTTGTTATTCAGATCGGCGTTCAGGGCCTCGGCGGTTTCTTTGTTCAGGTCCGTGAAGGCGCCGCGCATCGCCAGGAGCAGGTAGTCGATGGTGCTTCCGGCGATGACGCTGTAGAAGGTCATGATCAGGTAACCGGTCAGCAACCCCATGCCGCCGACCAGGCCCCAGTACACCCAGCGGCCGCTCTCGGTTGCCACCGAGGCCATCGCCGTGTAGGGGCTGGCGCGGCCGTGACGGCCGATGGCCACTTCCGCCGACAGGATCGGCACCGCCACCAGGAAGGCCGCGATCAGGTACACGAACACGAACGCCCCGCCGCCGTTCTCGCCCATGATGTAGGGGAAACGCCAGATGTTCCCAAGCCCGATAGCGCCGCCGATGGAGGCGATCAGAAAGGTGCGTCCCGAACTCCAGCGCCGGGCGGACGTGTTCTCCCGCATGTGTTCCCTGTTCCGTTTTCTCAACCGCCCGAATAATGCCACACGCAACCCTGGGAGAGAGGGCAAGATGCCCTTTTTCTCAGGAAGGCGCCTGGGGGCGAGGGCATCTTGCCCTCGCGGCAATACGAGGGCTGGAAGCCCTCGGTCCCAGGGGGAAGCCCTTTTTCTCAGGAAGGCGCTTGGGGGCGAGGGTATCTTGCCCTCGCGGCAATACGAGGGCTGGAAGCCCTCGGTCCCAGGGGGAAGCCCTTTTTCTCAGGAAGGCGCCTGGGGGCGAGGGCATCTTGCCCTCGAAGAAAGAACGCGGCTGCTTTTTCGAGGGCAGGATGCCCTCGGTCCCAGGGAGGGCTGGAAGCCCTCTTTCCCAGGGGGAATCAGAGCCAGTTATCTACTCGCAGTCCTTCGATTCTTGCGAATTCGCGCTGGTTATTGGTCACCAGCGTTAGTCCTTCGCTGCGGGCGTGTGCGGCGATATGCAGGTCGTTGACGCCGATGGGTTTGCCCTTGCGCTCCAGTTTGGTGCGTATATCTCCGTAGTGGGCCGCGGCCTTCAGACCGTAATCCAGTGTTTGCAACCGTGAGACGAAGTCCTCAACCTGCTCCAGATTACGCTCGGGCTGCTGACTCTTTTGCACTCCATGAAGCAACTCTGCGAGAGTAATGCTGCTGATGCACATGTGCCCCGCGTGCTGATTGAATACGGCGAGAAGGTCGAACGGCTTGCGCTTGATGACATAGATCGCAATGTTGGTATCCAGCATGTACGTCAACATCAGGGCCTCCTTTCCCACCGAAGGGCCCTAAAGCGGCTCTCTGTCCGGCTGGTGCTGGTCTGGTCGGACCGCCAGAAAATCCTCGCTTACGCCTGGGCCAGCGAGAAAAAAACTATCCCAGGCGTGACCTGCGGGCGACAGTATCCGTTCCGTTCCTTTTACACGCACATGCACTCTCTTTACGTTCCCCGGAAATCGCGTTTCGGCAGGCAAGCGAACGGCCTGAGTCCGGTTGTTCTCAAAAACGGATCCAATAGGCATGATGTGGCTCTGTTGCTAGATACTGCGTATATATAGCACAGTCGGCGCCTACTATGAAGAGGGGGAGGGCTGGAAGCCCTCTTTCCCAGGGGGGCCTCCTTCTCACGAAGGCGCCTGGGGGCGAGGGCATCTTGCCCTCGCGGCAGTACGAGGGCTGGAAGCCCTCTCTCCCAGGGGGAAGCCCTCTCTCCCAGGGGGAAGCCCTCTTTCCCAGGGGGGCGTCTAGTCCTTTGCGCTGATGCCCCCTGCTTCCCTCAACGTCGCAATCACGGCGGCCATCCTCTCGAGATCGTCCTGGTCCGGACGTAGGTCTTCGAGCCAGGATTTCTGAATTCTGTTTGCTTCGTCCAATGGCGTCCTGCCCCGCCGGTCTTGGGCGTTCACGTCCGCGCCGGCATCCAGCAGAACGGCGACGGCAGCCACATAAACATGGTATGTTCCTGCTGCCTCATGCAGCGCCGTACGGCCCCACCTGCCATGCCTGGTCACGTCGGCCCCCGCGGCAAGCAGAAGCCGCAAGGTATGTTCGTTGGGCGACGATGCTGCCTTGTGCAAGGGCGTTTCCCCCCGTTTGTTGGATACATCGGGTTTCGCACCCTCAGCAAGGAGCAGCGCTACAAGTTCGGCTTCCTCTTTTCGCAGGTCCTCCGGATCAGGCTCCATGCCGGCCCAGTAGTCCACGATTGACCTGTCGGGTGCACAAGCTCCATGCAAGGGAGTATTGCCTTGAACGTCTCTTGCGTTTACGTCCAATCCTTTCTCAATGAGGACCCTGACAGTATCAATCCGTTTGTCCGCCGCAGCAAAATGAAGCGGCGTGTGCCCCAGGTCGGACCGGGCTCCAAGCAGAGCTCCGCGGTCTGCCAGCAACTCGATCAACTCGATGCTTCGGGCCCTGTGCAGCGGCGTGCGTCCCTCATTATCTCGGGCGTTCGCATTCGCACCGGCGTCCAGCAGCATATTTGCCGTCTCGACGCCGAATCTGTGCAGGGCGGTTTCTCCGCGCGAATTCACTGCTGCGACGTCAGCGCCGGCCTCAAGCATCAGTGCAACTGACTCGGCGCTCCCGGCCCTGTGCAGCGGCGTGGTGCCCCATTTATTACGCGCTCCAACGCTCGCGCCGGCGTCTAGCAAGACCCGTACGATCTCAGAGTTGTTCGCCTCGTGTAAAGGCGTGGAACCATCTTCGTCCCGGGCATCGATTTCCGCGCCGGCGCGTATCAGGTGCCGCGCGCCCTCCCCGGTCCAGACGGTGTGCAGTGGGGTCATGCCGCTGTCCGTTCTCGCTTCGACATCTGCACCTGCTTCCAACAGCGTCTCCAGGGCGCCGGCGTCCTGAATCGTATGGAGCGGCGTAAAATCGTATACCCTCGGGCATTGACATCCGCACCCGCCTGCAAGAGCAAGTTGACGATTTCCGCGCTTCGCGCTTCATTCAAAGGCGTGAATTCGTCAACATCCCGCTCCACAGCGCTTGCGCCTGCTTGCAGCAATACCTTTGCTATGGCCGCGTCCTTGGCCCAATGCAACGGCGTTTCGCCGCCGTAAGTTCGCACATGCGGAGACACGCCCGCATCCAGCACTACCTTTGCTATGGCGGCAGTGCTAGCGGAATGTAAAGGCGTGAAGCCGAACGAGTCGCGGACCATCGGGTCGGCGCCGGCTTCCAGCAAGGCGATGGCGACTTCGGCGTTCTTTGCCCAGTCCAATGGTGTTTCGCCCAAGAACGACGGCCCAGTGTGCGCATTTGCGTCCCCACCGGCCGCCACCAGCGCTCTTACGACGGCAGCGCTCCCAGCCCTATGAAGGGGGGTGATCTTGTATTTGTCTGCCGCGTTCGCTTCCGCTCCAGATTCAAGGCATCTCCTCACGTCCGAAAGAGTCGCCGCTTCGAAAAATTCATCCGTGTTCCAGTCCTCGCAGACGAGCGGCGCTGCTGCCCGCCCGGACGGGGATGGAGCCTGAGAATGGCAGGCCGCAACGACGAGACAGGCGAGCAGAACCGATCGGGTGCGGATAGCGTTGTAGCCGGGCATGAGCCGATTTTAGCGGCACGGGGCGCGCGCGCGGGGGCATTATTGAGTCGAGGGCTGGAAGCCCTCGGTCCCAGGGGGAGGGCTGGAAGCCCTCTTTCCCAGGGGGGTGTCCTGGGGGCGAGGGCATCTTGCCCTCGCGGCAATACGAGGGCTGGAAGCCCTCGGTCCCAGGGGGAGGGCTGGGAGCCCTCCTTCCCAGGGGGAGCCCTCGGTCCCAGGGGGAGGGCTGGGAGCCCTCTTTCCCAGGGTTATTCGGGTTTTGGGTCTTCTACGAGGCGAACGATGGCCATGGGGGCGGCGTCGCCGGGGCGATGGCCTTTCTTGAGAATGCTCAAGTAACCGCCGGGGCGCTCCTTGAAGCGCGGTCCGAGTTCGGTGAACAGCTTGCCCACGGCCTTGCGGTTGCGCAGGCGGTTGAAGGCCAGGCGGCGGCGGGCCACGCCGTCAACGCCGGCCAGGGTAATGAGCGGCTCCACCACGCGCCTGAGCTCCTTGGCCTTGGGCACGGTGGTGGTGATACGCTCGTGCTCGATCAGCGAGGCCGCCATATTGCGGTACATGGCGCGCCGGTGGGAGCTGTCGCGTCCCAGGCTGCGGCCGGACTTACGGTGACGCATAAGACAATGCCCTTACGATCGATCAGGCGGCGGTCTTGAGACCGGCCGGCGGCCATTCGGGCAGGGTCGTGCCCAGTTCCAGGCCACGCTCGGTGAGCTTTTCCTGGATCTCGGTGAGCGAGCGCTTGCCGAGATTGGGCGTGCGCAACAGTTCGGCGTCGGTCTTCTGCACCAGGTCGCCCACGTAGTGGATGCTCTCGGCCTTGAGGCAGTTCACCGACCGGGCGTTGAGCTGCAGCTCCTCGATCGGCGACATGTAGAGCTGGCGCAACTGCGGGTCCAGGGCCATCAGGCCGACATCCTCGCTGGGCGCAAGGTCCACGAACACGCTGAGCTGGTCGCGCAGGATTGCGCCGGCGCGGCGCACCGCATCGCCCGGGTCGATGGCGCCGTTGGTTTCCAGTTCCACGATCAGCCGGTCGAGGTCGGTGCGCCGTTCCACGCGCGCCGACTCGACGTCATAGCTGACCCGCTTGACCGGGCTGAACGAGGCATCAAGCTGCAGGCGCCCCAGGGTCACGGCGCCCTCGGTGACTTCGGCCATGCGCGCCGCCGGACGGTAGCCGCGGCCGGTGGCCACGGTCAGCTGCATGCTCAGCTCCACGCCGGAGGTGAGCGTAGCGATGTGCTGATCGGCGTTGACCACTTCGACGTCATGATCGGTGGCGATGTCGGCGGCCGTAACCTGGCCCGGCCCCTTCTTCACCAGCATCAACTGGGCCTCGTTGCGGGCGTGCATGCGCACCGCCACTTCCTTGAGATTCAGGAGGATTTCGACGACATCTTCCTTGACGCCTTCGATGGAGCTGTATTCATGCAGCACCTCGTTTTGAATCTCCGCTTCGGTGATGGCCGCGCCCGGCATGCTGGAAAGCAGCAGGCGGCGCAAGGCGTTGCCGAGCGTGTGGCCGAAACCGCGTTCCAGCGGCTCAATGGTGATGCGGGCCCGGTTGGGGCCGCCACGTTCTTCCACGCGCACAATGCGCGGCTTTAGAAATGTATGTACTGATTGATCCATAACCCTGTCCGTTCTCGTTACTTGGAGTAAAGCTCAACAACCAGGCTTTCGTTGATGTCGGGCAAAATTTCTTCGCGCTCCGGCAGGCTCTTGACCGTGCCGGACAGCGCTTTCAGATCCACGTCCAGCCACTCGGGGAAACCGAGCTGGCGGGCGATCTCCAGAGCGTTGCCGATCCGGAGCTGCTCCTTGGCGCTGGCATGCACACCTACGACGTCGCCGGCCTTGACCTGATAGGACGCGATATTGACGCGCCGGCCGTTGACCTGGATGCCGCGGTGCGACACCAGTTGCCGGGCTTCGGGCCGGGTAGCGCCAAAGCCCAGGCGATACACGATGTTGTCCAGGCGCCCTTCCAGCAGCCGAAGCAGGTTCTCGCCGGTGGAGCCCTTCTGGCGCGCGGCGCGCTTGTAATAGTTGCGGAACTGCCGCTCCAGCACGCCGTACATGCGGCGCAGCTTCTGCTTCTCGCGAAGCTGCAGGCCGTAGTCGGACATGCGTCCGGGGCGCTGGGTGCTGCGTGCGCCGGGCACGCGGTCGTGGCGGCATTTTTCTTCCAGCGAGCGGACCCTGCTCTTGAGCAGCAGGTCCATGCCCTCGCGCCGCGAGAGCTTGCATACCGGTCCGATGTAGCGAGCCATTTGCCTACTCCCTATACGCGGCGCCGCTTGGGTGCGCGGCAGCCATTGTGCGGGATGGGGGTTACATCCTCGATGTGGGTGATACGGAACCCCGCCGCGTTAAGCGCCCGGACCGCCGACTCGCGGCCGGGGCCGGGGCCGCGGACCCGCACCTGCAAGTTGGACATGCCCATTTCGCGCGCCCGGTTGGCGGCCCGCTCGGCGGCCACCTGGGCCGCGAACGGCGTTGACTTACGCGAACCGCGAAAACCGGAACCGCCGGAGGTGGCCCAGGAGAGCGTGTTTCCCTGCGGGTCGGTAATCGTAATGATGGTGTTGTTGAAGGAAGCGTGGATGTGCGCGATGCCGTCGACGACATGGCGCTTGACAGCTTTCTTGCGAGGTTTGGGTTGTGCCATGAGGTAACCGCCTATTTACGGATGGGGCGGCGCGGCCCCTTACGGGTGCGCGCGTTGGTGCGGCTGCGCTGGCCGCGCACCGGCAGACCGCGCCGATGGCGCAGGCCGCGGTAGCAGCCCAGGTCCATCAGCCGCTTGATGTTCATCGAGTTCTCGCGGCGCAGATCGCCTTCCAGCTCGTAGCGGGCCACAACGCCACGGATGCGCTCTATTTCGGCCTCGGCCAGGTCTTTCACCTTTGCGTCGGGGGCGACCTTGGAGGACTCGCAGATCTCCAGCGCCCGCTTCGGGCCGATGCCGTAGATATGGGTGAGCGCTACGCGTACATGCTTGTACACGGGAACGTTGATTCCGGCTATGCGCGCCATGCTCAGCCCTGCCTTTGCTTGTGCCGCGGGTCGGTGCACAACACGCGCAGCACTCCGCGGCGGCGCACGATTTTGCAGTTGCGGCAAATCTTCTTAACTGATGCGCGTACTTTCATAAGCTTGCATCTCCTTTGAGGCCGGCCCTCAGCGCGGGCCCCTGCGCCCGTATGAGCCGAGGTTGGCTTTCTTCATCAGGCCCTCGTACTGGTGCGACATCATGTGCGCCTGCAACTGGGCCAGGAAATCCATGGTGACCACCACCATGATGAGCAGCGAAGTGCCGCCGAAATAAAACGGCGCGTTGAAGTACATGATCATGAACTCCGGCAACAGGCACACGCCGGTGATATACAGACCGCCCCACAGGGTAATCCGCGTCAGCACCCGGTCGATGTAATTGGCGGTTTGCTGGCCGGGGCGGATGCCGGGGATGAAGGCGCCCGAGCGTCTCAGGTTGTCGGCGGTATCGCGCGCATTGAACACCAGGGCGGTGTAGAAGAACGCGAAGAACAGGATCAGCCCGCCGTACATCATCACGTAGATGGGCTGTCCCGGCGACAGCCGCGCGCCCAGGACCTGCAGCCATTCGAATCCCTCGGAAGTTCCGAACCAGGACGCGAGAGTGGCCGGAAACAGGATGATGCTGCTGGCGAAAATGGGCGGGATCACGCCCGACATGTTGAGCTTGAACGGCAAATGGCTGGACTGGCCGGCATACATGCGCCGGCCCTGCATGCGCTTGGCGTAGTTGACGGGGATGCGCCGCTGGGCGCGCTCCACAAACACCACGAAGCCGGTCACGGCCAACACCCCGAGCATCAGGATCAGGGCGAAAGCGCCGGCCATTTCACCGGTGCTGACCAGCTGCAGGGTGCCGCCGAAGGCCGACGGCAGCCCGGCCAGGATGCTGGCCAGGATGATGATGGAAATGCCGTTGCCGATGCCGCGTTCGGTAATCTGCTCGCCCAGCCACATCAGGAACACGGTGCCGGTGACCAGGGTTAGCGCGGCGGTCGCCACGAACGGGACGCCGGGGTTGATGACCACGCCCTGGCCCTGCAGCGCCACGGACATGGCCAGGGACTGGAACAGCGCCAGGATCACGGTGAAATAGCGGGTGTACTTGACGATCTGGCGGCGGCCGGCCTCGCCTTCCTTCTTCAACTCGGCCAGCGTGGGTATGACCACGCCGCCGAGTTGCATGATGATCGACGCGGAGATGTACGGCATGATGCCGAGCGCCAAGATCGACAGCCGCTCCAGGGCGCCGCCGGAGAACATGTTCATCATGCTCAGGATGGTGCCTTCCTGCTGCTCGAAGAAAGTCGCCAGCGCGTCGGGGTCGATCCCGGGCACCGGGATGAAGGCGCCGATGCGGTACACGATCAGCGCGCCCACCAGGAAGAACAGGCGCTGGCGCAACTCGCTGAAGCGGGTCGCCTCGCCCAGCGCCGCGGCCGGGTTGAACATGCCGCCTGATCCGCGCCCGGCCATCAGCCCTTGTCCTCCACGCTGGGAGCAGGAGCACCCTGCCCCACGCTGGGAGCAGGAGCACCCTGCCCCACGCTGGGAGCAGGAGCACCCTGCCCCACGCTGGGAGCAGGAGCACCCTGCCCCACGCTGGGAGCAGGAGCACCCTGCCCCACGCTGGGAGCAGGAGCACCCTGCCCCACGCTGGGAGCAGGAGCACCCTGCCCCACGCTGGGAGCGAGGGCATCCTGCCCTCGACGAGAATCGTTCCCCTCCACCGAACCCCCCGCGGCCTCGATGGCCTTGCGGGCTCCGGCGGTGGCGGCGATGCCCACCAGCTTCACCGCGGCGGTGATTTCGCCGCTTAAGAACACCTTGGCGGCACGCGTATCAAAGCGCGCCAGCCCGCGTTCCTTGAGCAGCGCCAGGTCCACTTTCTTCTCGCCTAAGGCGGCGATCTCGCTGGTGCGCACGCGAGCCGTCAGGTGGGCGGTGCGAGAGGCGAATCCCACTTTCGGCAGGCGCCGCTGGAGCGGCATCTGGCCACCCTCGAATCCACGCCGGCGCTTGGAGCCCGAACGCGAACGCTGGCCCTTCTGGCCGCGGCCTGCGGTCTTGCCGCCGCCGGCGGATGCGCCGCGTCCTACGCGCTTGCGGTGCTTGCGCCCGCCGGGCGGTGAGAGGGAGTCCAACATCAGTTCAGCTCCTCCACTTCGAGCATGTACGAAGCCTTGTTCACCATGCCCATATTCTCGGGTGTGGCCGGCACGGTCACGGTCTGGTGAATGCGCCTTAGCCCCAGGCCGCGCACGCAGGCCTGATGCTTGCGCAAGCGCCCGTGCAAGCTGCGCTTGAGCGTAATCCGCACCTGTTTGGTCACCTTAGCCATTGTTATTACCCTGGGAACGAGGGCTTCCAGCCCTCGAACAAAAACGTTCTTCTTGGTACGAGGACAGGATGTCCTCGATCCCAGGGAGGGCAAGGATGCCCTCGGTCCCAGGGAGGGCAAGGTTGCCCTCGGTCCCAGGTTTCGAGGGCAGGTTGCCCTCGGTCCCAGGATGCCCTCGGTCCCAGGTTGCTCTCTTTCCCAGCAGAGCGGTCATGCCAGAATTTCCTTGACCGTCTTGCCGCGGATGCGGGCGACCTGGCCCGGCGAACGGGCCTCGTACAGCGCCATGATGGTGGCGCGCACCACGTTGATCGGGTTGCGCGAGCCGTACGACTTGGCCAGCACGTTGCGCACCCCGCAACATTCGAATACCGCCCGCATCGCGCCCCCGGCGATGATGCCGGTGCCCTCGGCGGCCGGTTGCATGTACACGCGGGTAGCGCCGTGGCGGCCGGTCATGGCGTAGTGCAGAGTGCCGCCGCGCAGCTTCACGGGCTTCATCTCCACCCGCGCCTGGGCCAGCGACTTCTGGATCGCCAGCGGCACTTCGCGCGCCTTGCTGTGGCCGAAGCCCACCGTGCCGGCGCCGTCGCCCACCACGGTGAGCGCGGTGAAGCCGAACTGGCGCCCGCCCTTGACCACCTTGGCCACGCGGTTGATGTGCACCAGCTTCTCGAGCAGGTCTTCGCGAGTTTCGTTTTCGTTCGCCATGATTCGCTGTTACTCGTTAGAACTTCAGTCCTGCTTTGCGGGCCGCGTCGGCCAGCGCCTTGATCCGCCCGTGATAGCGGAAGCCGGAGCGGTCGAAGGCCACCTTGGCGGCGCCGGCCTCAAGGGCCTTCTCGGCCAGTTGCTTGCCCACGGCCTCGGCCGCGGCCACGTTGCCGGTGTTCTTCACTTCGCCGCGCAGATGCAGGGTGGAAAAAGATGCCAGCACCTTGCCGTTCTCGGGACCGATGAGCTGGGCATAGATGTGCCTCGGCGTGCGATGCACGCACAGCCGCGGCGTTCCGAGCCGGGCAATGCGCGCGCGGGTCTTGCGGGCGCGGCGGGCGCGGGCGGATTTCTTGTTGATGAACATATTGCTGTATCCCACCTACTTCTTCTTCGCTTCCTTCAGGCGCAACTGCTCGCCGAAGTAGCGCACGCCCTTGCCCTTGTAAGGCTCGGGCGGACGCAGGGCCCGGATTTCCGCGGCTGCCTGGCCAACCAGTTGGCGATTGATGGACTCGAGCACGATTTCGGTCTGCGAGGGCGTCTTTACCGACACCCGGTCCGCCACCTGGTACTCGACGGGGTGCGAAAAGCCCAGTTGCAGCGCCAGTTTGTCGCCCTTGGCCTCGGCCCGGTAGCCGGTGCCCACCAGTTGCAGGCGGCGCTGGAAACCCTCGCTGACGCCGGCAAACAGGTTGCGCACCAGGGCGCAGGTAGTGCCGGTCATGCTGCGCGCCAGGCGCGATCCCGAGCGCGGCGCGACGCTCACGGCGCCGTCATCCAGCGCCATCCTGATCTCGCCGTGCACGGCCATGGAATCTTCGCCCTTCGGTCCCTTGGCGGTAAGCAGCCCATTGGCCAGGCTGGCCTGGACGCCATCGGGAACGGGAATCGGGCGTTTGGCTAAACGGGACATGACGGTTGCGGTTCCTGAATTCTGGTGGGCTTTCCAGGGCCCGTCTAACTCACGATGCAGAGCACTTCACCGCCCTGCCCGGCGGCGCGGGACTCGCGGTCGCTCATTACGCCGGTGGAAGTGGAGATGACGGCCACGCCGAGACCGCCCATGACCCGGGGCAGGTCATCGGCACGCCGATAAACCCGCAATCCGGGGCGCGAAGCGCGTTCAAGCCGGCGGATGACAGGCTCCCCCAGCACGTACTTGAGGTCGACGCGCAGCGTGCGCTCGGGACCTGGTTCTCCGGTGGCCTCGTAGCCCTCGACATAGCCTTCGGACTCCAGCACGGCGGCGATCGCCTCCTTGATCTTCGAGCCGGGCATGGACACGTCGGTGTGGCCGGCACTCTGCGCATTGCGAATGCGCGTCAGCATATCGGCGATGGGGTCTTGCATGCTCATACGTGGCTCCTGGGGGCGAGGGCGTCCTGCCCTCGTTCCCAGCTTGGAGGGCTGGGAGCCCTCGCTCCCATGGAACAAGCCTGGGAACGAGGGCTTCCAGCCCTCGTCGAGGGCGAGACGCCCTCGCTCCCAGCGTGTTCCCTGCGCGTCAGCGCAACGGCGCCCGCTGCGAAAACTCCCAGGGGGGGAACGTTCTTTTCCGGCGCTTTCAATGGGTTTACCACGACGCCTTGCTCATGCCGGGGATGTTGCCGAACATGGTCTCTTCGCGCAGCTTGTTGCGGCTTAAGCCGAACTTCTTGTAAAAGCCGCGCGGACGCCCGGTAATGGCGCAACGGTTGCGCAGGCGCACCGGGCTGGAGTTGCGCGGCAGGCGCTGCAGGGCCTCAAGCGCCTGGGCCAGATCATCAGGGCTGGCGCTGCGGTCGCTGATGACGCGTTTCAACTTGGCGCGGCGCTCCTTGTAGCGCTCCACCGTACGGATGCGCTTGCGCTCGCGTTCCACCATGCTTGTCTTGGCCATGCGCTTACCTCTTGAAGGGGAACTTGAACTCGTCGAGTAATGCGCGGCCCTGCTCGTCATTCGCCGCCGTGGTGGTGATGGCGATGTCGAGGCCGCGGATGGCGTCGATGTTGTCGTAATTGATCTCGGGAAAAATGATCTGCTCAGTCACCCCGATGTTGTAGTTGCCGCGGCCGTCGAAGGAACGCGGATTGAGCCCGCGGAAGTCGCGGATGCGGGGGATGGCCACGTTCACCAGGCGCTCCAGGAAATCGTACATCCGGGCGCGCCTGAGCGTTACCATGCAGCCCACGGGCAAGCCCTCGCGCAGCTTGAAGGTTGCTACCGACCGGCGCGCGTAGGTGATGACGGCGCGCTGGCCGGTAATCAGGGTCAGGTCCCCGGCGGCCTTCTTGACCACGCCGCGATCGGTCGCGCCCTCGCCCACTCCCATGTTGAGCGTGATCTTGCTCAAGCGGGGCACCTGCATGGGGTTACTTAAACTCAGCCGCTCCATCAGGCGCGGGGCCATCTCGCTGCGGTAGGTTTGTTGGAGCGCGTTCATGCCGTGTCGATGACCTCGCCGTCACTCTTGAAGTAGCGCACCCGCTGTCCCTCGGCAAGGGTCTTGATGCCGATTCGCCCGCCCTTTTCGGAGGCGGCGTTGTAGAGGGCCACGTTGGAGACCTGCAAGGGCCGTTCCTCCTCGACGATGCCGCCGGGCTGGTTGCCCTGCGGGTTGGGCTTGCGGTGCTTGCGCACCAGGTTGACGTTCTCGATCAGCACCCGGTCGGCGCCCACCAGCCGCCGAACCACGCCGCGCTCGCCGCGATGGGAGCCTGCGGTCACGATTACTTCGTCGCCTGTCTTCAAGCGGTTCATGCGATTACCTTGAAAGGGCGTGGGAGCGAGGGCAGCTTGCCCTCGTCGAGGGCTGGAAGCCCTCGTTCCCAGGGGGCTGGAAGCCCTTGTGCGGAAGGGCGTGGGAGCGAGGGCAGCTTGCCCTCGTCGAGGGCTGGAAGCCCTCGTTCCCAGGGGGCTGGAAGCCCTTGTGCCATTACCTTGGAAGGGCGTGGGAGCGAGGGCAGCTTGCCCTCGTCGAGGGCTGGAAGCCCTCGTTCCCAGGGGGCTGGAAGCCCTTGTGCCATTACCTTGGAAGGGCGTGGGAGCGAGGGCATCTTGCCCTCGTCGAGGGCTGGAAGCCCTCTTTCCCAGGGGGCTGGAAGCCCTTGTGCCATTACCTTGGAAGGGCGTGGGAGCGAGGGCAGCTTGCCCTCGTCGAGGGCTGGAAGCCCTCGTTCCCAGGGGGCTGGAAGCCCTCGTTCCCAGGGGGCTGGAAGCCCTCGTTCCCAGGGGGCTGGAAGCCCTCGTTCCCAGGGGTCGCTCCTGTACTGCGTGAACATCACAGGACCTCGGGGGCCAGCGAGACGATTTTCATGAAGCGCGCGGTGCGCAATTCGCGGGTGACCGGGCCGAAAATACGGGTGCCCACCGGTTCCAGGCGCGGGGTCAAGAGCACCGCGGCATTGCCGTCGAAGCGGATCAGCGAACCGTCCGGACGCCGAACCCCGCTGCGGGTGCGAACCACCACGGCGTGATACAACTCGCCCTTGCGCACCCGGCCGCGTGGCACCGAGTCCTTCACAGTTACGCGAATCACGTCGCCGATGCGCGCGTAGCGCCGGCGCGAGCCGCCCAGCACCTTGATGCATTGCAGCTTGCGCGCGCCGGAGTTGTCGGCCGCGCTGAGTACGGTTTGGGCTTGAATCATGGCTGCAAGCTCCCACTAATTCGTGGTCCCGTCAGCGCGCCTGAGCACGCGCACCAACCTCCAGGATTTACGGCGTGACAGGGGACGTCCTTCGGCGATCGCGATCAGGTCTCCCTCGCGCGCCGTGTTGTCCTCGTCGTGCACCAGCATGCGCGTGGTGCGCCGCACGTATTTGCCGTACATGGGGTGTTTCACGCGGCGTTCAACGGCCACCCGCCGCGTCTTGTCGGACCCGCCGGGCAGGACCCGGGCGATGCGTTCGGGAGTACTCATTGGGTAGCGGCCTCCCGCATCACGGTCTTGATCCTGGCGATATCACGGCGCAGCAGGCGGTGGCGATGCACGCGCGCTTCCTGCCCCGTGGCCTGGCTAAGGCGCAGTTGCAACTGCTCGCGCCGAAGCTCGATAAGCCGCTGCTTGAGGCCGGCGGCATCCAGTTCCCTGACTTCCGATGACTTCATTGCAGTTGCCTGTGTACGAAAGTGGTATCGACCGGCAGCTTGGACGACGCCAGGCGGAAGGCCTCGCGCGCCAGCGACTCGGGCACGCCCTCGATTTCGTAGAGCATGCTGCCGGGCTGGACCAGGGCGACCCAGTACTCGACGTTGCCCTTGCCCTTGCCCTGGCGCACTTCCAGCGGCTTTTGGGTGATTGGCTTGTCCGGAAACATCCGGATCCACACCTTGCCGCCGCGGCGCACATGGCGGGTAAGCGCACGCCGCGCCGCTTCAATCTGGCGCGCCGTGATCCGCCCGCGGGTGGTGGCCTTGAGCCCGAACTCGCCGAAAGCGACGAAATTGCCGCGCTGGGCCAGGCCGCGGTTGCGACCCTTGTGCATCTTGCGATACTTGGTGCGCTTGGGCTGCATCATGCCGGCTTCACCTGGGCGGGAGCCTCACCGGGAGGCGGGTTCTCGGCGGCGCCGGGAGTGTCCGTGGGTGACACCTTCTCGCCCCGGTAAATCCACACCTTCACGCCCACCACTCCGTAGGTGGTAAAGGCTTCGGCCAGACCGTAGTCGATGTCGGCGCGGAAGGTGTGCAGCGGCACGCGGCCCTCGCGATACCACTCCGAGCGGGCGATTTCGGCGCCGTTCAAGCGCCCGGCCACCTTGACCTTGATGCCCAGCGCGCCCAGGCGCATGGTGGTGCTGACCGCGCGGCGCATGGCTCGGCGGAACATCACCCGGCGCTCGAGCTGGGAGGCGATGTTCTCGGCCACCAGCCGGGCGTAAAGCTCGGGCTTCTTGATCTCGTTGATGTTGACCCGCACCTGGTGCAGCTTGGCGTCGACCAGCTTGGCCAGGTCGCGGCGCAATCTCTCGATGTCCTCGCCTTTCTTGCCGATGACGGTGCCGGGGCGGGCGGTATGAATCTGGATCTGGGTGCTCTCGCGGTGGCGCTCGATGTCGATGTGGCTGACCGCCGCGTCCTTGAGGCGCTTGCGCAGCATCTCGCGGATCCGGTAATCGGACTCCACCAGGGCCGGGAAATGCTTCGTGTCGGCATACCAGGTGGACGACCAGAGGCGCGATATGCCCAGCCGGATGCCGATCGGATTTACTTTCTGGCCCATGTAAGCTTACTCGTCGGACACCGTGACGCTGATGTGTGTCTGGGGTTTGAGGATACGGGCGCCACGGCCGCGGGCCCGGGCGCGGAAGCGGCGGAAAGGCTTGGCCTCGTCCACCAGCACCTCGCTGACGCGAAGCTCGTCGATGTCGGCGCCGAAGTTGGTCTGCGCGTTGGCGATCGCGGAACTGAGCACCTTGCCCAGCATCCGTGCGGCATGCCGGGGCGTGAACGCCAGCGCGTTGGCGGCGGCCTCGACGGTACGGCCGCGAATGAGGCCGGCGGCCAGGCGCGTCTTGCGCGTGGAAATGCGGGCGTAGCGCAGGCGGGCGGAAACTTCCATCATCGACCTCCGCCCTGCTAGACCTTGGCCTTGCGGTCGCCGGAATGGGCGCGGAAGATGCGGGTGGGGGAAAACTCGCCGAGCTTGTGGCCCACCATGTTCTCCGAAATCAGGATCGGGATGTGATCGCGGCCGTTGTGCACCGCGATCGTCAACCCCACCATATCGGGGATGATCATCGAGCGGCGCGACCAGGTCTTGATCGGGCGCGGGCTGCGGGTAGCCGCGGCCACCTGCACCTTCTTCATCAGGCTCAAGTCCACGAATGGGCCTTTACGTAGAGATCTCGGCATGGTCTAAGCCCCTATCGGTCCTTGCGGCGGCGCACGATCATGCGCTCGACGCCCTTGCGGCGGCGGGTGCGATAGCCCTTGGTGGGTACGCCCCAGGGGCTGACCGGGTGACGCCCGCCCGATGAGCGGCCCTCGCCGCCGCCATGGGGGTGATCGACCGGGTTCATGGCAACTCCGCGCACCGTCGGGCGGACTCCGCGCCAGCGCTTGACGCCGGCCTTGCCGTCCTTGCGCAGGCCGTGCTGGTCGTTGCCGACTTCGCCGATGGTGGCCCGGCACACGGCCGGCACCTTGCGCATTTCGCCGGAGCGCATGCGCAGCGTGGCGTGCGGCCCCTCGCGGGCCACCAGTTGAGCGGAGGCGCCGGCGGCGCGGGCCAACTGGCCGCCCCTGCCGGGCTTCATCTCGATGTTGTGAATCTGGGTGCCCAGGGGAATCCGGTTCAGCGGCAGGCAGTTGCCCACCTGGATCGGCGCCTCCAGCCCGGAGACAATCTGCTGGCCGGGCTTGACCCCCTTCGGCGCCAGGATGTAGCGGCGCTCGCCGTCGGTATAAACCAAAAGGGCCAGGTGGGCGCTGCGATTGGGGTCGTATTCCAGGTGCTCGACGCGGGCCGCAATCCCGTCCTTGTTGCGGCGGAAATCGATCATGCGGTAGTGGCGCTTGTGGCCGCCGCCGCGATGGCGGGTGGTGATGCGCCCGGCATTGTTGCGCCCGCCGCGTCCGGGCAGGGGCTTGGTGAGCGGCCCGTAGGGCGCGCCCTTGTGCAACTCGGGCGTGACCACCCGCACCGCGAAACGCTGTCCGGGGGAGGTGGGTTTGAGTGGTTTAAGCGCCATTGCCCTATTCCCCGGCCACGAAGTCGAGGTCCTGGCCCGGCGCCAGGGTGACGTAGGCTTTCTTCCACGCGGGCCGGCGGCCGAACACCGTGCCGCGGCGCTTGACCTTGCCCTTGTAGTTGATGACGGTGACCGAGTCCACCTTGACGTCGAAAATCGCTTGCACGGCCTTGCTGATCTCCGGCTTGGTCGCATTGGTGGCGACCTTGAAGACCAGCTGCTTGCGCCCTGCCCGCTCGGCAAGGCGCATGGCCTTCTCCGAAAGGTGCGGCGCGCGGACTGCGTTCAACAGTCGTTCCGAGAGCTGATCGGCGCTCATTGCAGGCGCTCCTTGAGCTGCTTCAAAGCCGCTTCGGTGATCAGCATCTGGCCGCGGCCGGCCAGCGCCACGGGATTGATCTCACGCAGATCGATGACTTCCACGCCGCGCAGATTGCGGGTGCCCAGGCACAACTCGGGATATTGCTCGTAGGACTCGACCACGATCAGCCCGCCGTCGAAACCCAGCTCCTTGAGCAGCGCCACTGCCGACGCGGTGCGGTGATCGGGCGGCTGAATCGCACGGGCGACGGTAAGGCGCCTGCTGCGCGCTACCTCCGCAAGCAGGCAGCGCATCGCGCCGCGGTACATCTTGCGGTTCATTTTCTTGGCGTGGGAACGCGGGCTGGCGGCAAAGGTACGTCCACCGCCGCGCCACAAGGGGCTGGAGCGGGTGCCGGCGCGGGCCCGGCCGGTGCCTTTCTGGCGCCAGGGCTTGGCGCCGCCGCCGCGCCGCTCGCCACGGTTCTTCTGCGCCTTGGTGCCCTGCCGGGCGCCGGCCAGCCAGGTCACTACGGCCTGGTGGATCAGCGGCTGGTTAAGCGGAACGTCGTCGGAAAAAGCCTTGTAGACCTTTCTGGTGGGCTTGCCTTTTGGCTTCGCAACGGCTGGAGTCTTGGCCTGCCGGGTGGGTTCTTGTGCCGCTGCGTTCATGGTCTATCCCTGTTGGGCCGGCATCTTTACGGCGGGACGCACGAGCACTCGGCTTGTGCTGTGACCCGGAATGCTGCCCTTGACCATAATCAGGTTGCGCTGCTCATCGATCCGCACCACTTCGAGATTCTGGGTGGTTCTGCGCACCGCGCCCATATGGCCGGACATCTTCTTGCCCTTGAACACCCTCCCCGGGGTCTGGTTCTGGCCGATGGAGCCGGGCACGCGATGGGCCTTGGAATTGCCATGAGTTGCGTCCTGGCCGTGAAAGTGGTGGCGCTTGATGGTGCCGGCAAAGCCCTTGCCGATGGTGGTTCCGGTGACGTCCACGCGCTGACCGGGCGAAAAAAGACCCACGGTAAGTTCGGAGCCGGGCTTGTATTCCTCAAGCACGGCGGCATCGTCAACGCGATGCTCATACAGGCCCTTGCCGGGCGCCTGGCCGGCATATTGACCGGCGAGCGCTTTTCCGGGGGCTTTGCGGGCCTCGCCCACCGTGACCTGCAGGGCCGCGTAGCCGTCCTTTTCCGGAAGGCGATGGCGGGTGACGCGGTTGGGGCTAGCCTCGATCACGGTGATGGGCACACTGGCCCCTTCCTCCGTGAACAGGCGCGTCATTCCTCGCTTATGGCCGATTAAACCAATACTCATAACGGTGGCTTTCTTGAAAGCATTCCCTCGCTGGACAGGCGGCGAGGGTAAAGACGAACAATGTTAGCAATCATGAGGACTTAGTTCAAGCGAATCTGGGCGTCCACGCCAGCGGGCAGTTCCAGCTTCATCAGCGCGTCCACCGTTTTCTCGCTGGGCTGGATGATGTCCAGCAAGCGCTTGTGGGTGCGCAGCTCGTACTGGTCGCGGGCGTCCTTGTTGACGTGCGGCGAGATCAGCACGGTGAAGCGCTCCTTGCGGGTAGGCAAAGGCACGGGGCCATGCACCCGGGCGCCAGTGCGGCGCGCGGTTTCGACAATTTCCCGGGCCGACGAGTCGATCAGGCGATGATCGAATGCCTTAAGCCGGATACGAATATTTTGCGGTTCAGCCATAATTTTTTCTTACTCCATCAGTTTGAGGCGCTGGGAACGAGGGCAGCTTGCCCTGGGAGCGAGGGCAGCTTGCCCTCGGCGAGGGCTGGAAGCCCTCGGTCCCAGGAGGGCTGGGCGCTGGGAACGAGGGCAGCTTGCCCTCGTCGAGGGCTGGAAGCCCTCGGTCCCAGGGGGGCTGGAAGCCCTCGGTCCCAGGGGGAGGGCTGGAAGCCCTCGGTCCCAGGGGGGCTGGAAGCCCTCGGTCCCAGGGGGGCTGGAAGCCCTCTTTCCCAGGGGGCAGCTTGCGCCAGGTCAATTTTCACTCCACTACCTTTGCGACCACGCCGGCGCCGACGGTTCGGCCCCCTTCGCGGATCGCAAAGCGCAATCCATCTTCCATCGCAATCGGCGCTATCAAAGCCACCTGCATGCGTACGTTGTCGCCCGGCATCACCATCTCCATCTCCTCGGGCAGGGTCACCGCTCCGGTCACGTCCGTGGTCCGAAAATAAAACTGCGGCCGGTAGCCCTTGAAAAACGGCGTGTGACGGCCGCCCTCCTCCTTGGTCAGGATATACACCTCGGACTCAAAGCCGGTGTGCGGCGTTATCGAGCCGGGACGCGCCAATACCTGGCCCCGCTCCACCTCGGTGCGCTTCACACCCCGCAGCAATACGCCCACGTTGTCGCCGGCCCGGCCCTCGTCCAGCAGCTTGCGAAACATCTCCACCCCCGTGCAGGTGGTCTTGGTCGTGTCCTTGATCCCCACGATCGCCACCTCTTCGCCCACCTTGACCACGCCACGCTCGATCCGCCCGGTCACTACCGTGCCCCGCCCGGCAATCGAAAAGACGTCCTCAATCGGCATCAAAAAGGCGCCGTCAATCGCCCGCTCAGGCACGGGTATGTAATCGTCCATGGCATCAATCAAGGCCTGGATGCTGCCCACCGCCCGGTCGCCTTCCTGGCCTTCCAGAGCGTGCAATGCACTGCCGATGATCACCGGCGTGTCATCGCCCGGAAAGTCATACTGCGACAGAAGGTCTCTGACCTCAAGCTCAACCAGTTCCAACAGCTCGTCGTCGTCCACCATGTCGGACTTGTTCAGATACACCACAATGTACGGAACCCCCACCTGGCGGGCCAGCAAAATGTGCTCGCGGGTCTGCGGCATCGGACCGTCCGCCGCACTCACCACCAAAACCGCACCGTCCATCTGCGCCGCACCCGTGATCATGTTCTTCACATAGTCGGCGTGGCCCGGACAGTCCACGTGCGCATAGTGGCGGTTGTCGCTCTCATACTCCACGTGCGCCGTGGCTATCGTGATCCCGCGCTCGCGCTCTTCGGGCGCATTGTCAATCTCGTCAAACGCCTTGACATCTCCGCCATGACGGGCCGCCATGATCTTCGTCAATGCCGCCGTCAACGTCGTCTTCCCATGGTCCACGTGACCAATCGTCCCAACGTTTACATGCGGCTTGGTGCGCTCAAATTTCGCCTTGGCCATTAGTATTCCTCTTCAAAAGTTCGGCTCTCAGCCGGTAACGGTTAAGTCCGCCGCCACCTTGGCGGGGACCGGAGTGTAGCGGGAAAATTCCATCGAGTAGGTGGCGCGGCCCTGTGACATGGAGCGCAGGGTGGTGGCGTAACCGAACATTTCCGCCAGCGGCACCTCGCCGCGCATCACCTTGCCGGAGGGCGACTCTTCCATGCTGTGCAGTTCGCCGCGCCTGCGGTTCAGATCGGCGCTTACGTCGCCCATGTAGTCGTCGGGCGTTACCACTTCGATCTTCATGGTGGGCTCCAGCAACACCGGCCTGGCGCGCTTCATGCCCTCGCGGAAGGCCTGCGCGGCCGCCACCCGGAAGGCCACTTCGCTCGAGTCCACCTCGTGATAGGAGCCGTCGTAGAGCACCGCGCGGATGTCCACCACCGGGTAGCCGGCCAATACGCCTTCTCCCATCTGCTGCTTCACGCCCTTGTTCACCGCCGGGATGTAATCCTTGGGGACCGCGCCGCCGGTGATTTCGCTGACGAACTCATAGCCCGAGCCGGACGGGCGCGGCTCGAGGCGCAGGAACACGTGGCCGAACTGGCCGCGGCCGCCGGTCTGGCGAACAAAGCGGCCCTCCTGCTGAACCGGAACGCGGATGGTCTCGCGGTAGGACACCCGCGGGCGGCCCACGCTGGCTTCGACATGGAACTCGCGGCGCATGCGTTCCACCAGGATCTCCAGGTGCAGCTCGCCCATGCCGGCGATGATGGTCTGGCCCGATTCCTGGTCGGTGGAGACCTTGAACGAGGGGTCCTCGCGGGCCAGCTTCTGCAGCGCCAGCGCCATCTTGTCCTGGTCGGCGCGGGTGCGCGCCTCCACCGCCACGTGGATGACCGGGTCCGGAATGTCGATGCGTTCCAGGGTGATGGGCTTGCCGATATCCGAGAAGCTGTCGCCGGTGGTGACGTCCTTCAAGCCCACCGCGGCGACGATGTCGCCGGCCCCGACTTCCGATACCTCGGCGCGCTCGTTGGCATGCATCTGCAGCAGCCGGCCGATGCGCTCCTTGCGGCCGCGGATTACGTTAAGCACCTTGTCGCCGGAGCGCAGGCTGCCCGAGTACACGCGAATGAAGGAGAGGTTGCCCACGTACGGGTCGTTGGCGATCTTGAAGGCAAGCGCCGAGAAGGGTTCATCGTCGAGCGGCTTGCGCTCGACAGTTTCGCCCGACGGCGTGAGGCCGGTGATCGGGGGCTTCTCGGCCGGTGAAGGCAGGTAGTGGACCACGCCGTCGAGCATGGCCTGCACGCCTTTGTTGCGGAACGCACTGCCGCAGGTTACCGGAACGATCTCGTTGCGCAGGGTGCGATCGCGCAGGCCCTTGCGAATTTCTTCGACCGACAGCGGCTCGCCTCCGACGTACTTCCCCATCAGTTCGTCGTCGCCTTCGGCTGCAGCCTCCACCATGCGCTCGCGCCATTCGGCGCATAGCTCGGCGAGTTCTTCAGGGATAGGTTCTTCCCGAAAACTGGTGCCCATGTCGGACTGGCTCCAATAGATCGCGCTCTCTTCCACCAGGTCCACCACGCCGGCGAAATCAGCCTCGCTGCCGATCGGCACCTGGATCGGCACCGGCCTGGCGCCCAGGCGGCGCTCGATCTGGCCCACCACGCGGAAGAAATCGGCGCCTATGCGGTCCATCTTGTTGATGAAGGCCAGGCGCGGAACCTGGTAGCGATTGGCTTGGCGCCACACCGTCTCGGATTGCGGCTCTACGCCTCCAACCGAGCAGAACACGGCAACGGCGCTGTCCAGCACTCTGAGCGAGCGCTCGACCTCAATGGTGAAATCCACGTGCCCCGGCGTGTCCAGAATGTTGATGCGGTGCTCGAGGAACTGGCGGCGCATCCCGCTCCAGAAGCAGGTGGTGGCCGCCGAAGTAATCGTTATGCCGCGTTCCTGCTCCTGCTCCATCCAGTCCATGATGGCCGCGCCGTCATGGACCTCGCCCAGCTTGTGCGAAACGCCGGTGTAGAACAGCACCCGCTCGGTGGTCGTGGTCTTGCCGGCATCGATGTGGGCCATGATGCCGATGTTGCGGTAACGGCCGATGGGCGTAGCGCGCATGGAAGGATACCGGGGAGGCCTAGGGGTGAACGGGCAGACAAGGGAATAAAGCTGGCGGGCGGACTACCAGCGGTAGTGCGCGAAAGCTTTGTTGGCTTCAGCCATGCGATGGGTTTCCTCGCGGCGGCGCGCCGCTGCGCCGGTGTTTTCCGAAGCCTCCATGAGCTCTTTCGCCAGGCGTTCGGCCATGCTCTTCTCATTGCGCTTGCGGGCCGCGTCGATCATCCAGCGCATCGCCAGCGTCTCGCGGCGGGCGGTGCGTACTTCCACCGGCACCTGATAGGTGGCGCCGCCGACCCGGCGGGAGCGGACCTCCACTGCCGGCTTGACGTTCTCCAGGCCCTGCTCGAGCAGCTCAAGCGCCTGCTCGGGCTCCTGCTTGCGGATCCGCGAGATTACGTCGATGGCGCCGTACACGATGTTCTCGGCCACCGACTTCTTGCCGCTCTTCATGATCATGTTGATAAAGCGCGACAGCAATTCGCTGTTGTAGATGGGGTCGGCCAAGACGGGCCGGCGTGGTGCGCGTGAGCGGCGGGACATGGCGGATCAGCGCGGTCGCTTGGCGCCGTACTTGGATCGCCCCTGGCGACGGTCCGTGACGCCGGCGCAATCCAGGGTGCCTCTGATGGTGTGATAGCGCACGCCCGGCAGGTCCTTTACCCGGCCGCCTCTGATGAGAACCACCGAGTGCTCCTGCAGGTTGTGCCCTTCGCCGCCGATGTAGCTGGTGACCTCGAAGCCGTTGGTGAGCCGCACCCGCGCCACCTTGCGCATCGCCGAGTTCGGTTTCTTCGGCGTGGTGGTGTAGACACGCGTGCACACGCCGCGCTTCTGCGGGCTGTTCTCCAACGCCGGTACGTTGGTTTTCACCTTCCGAGGCACACGCGCCTTGCGCACAAGCTGATTCACAGTGGCCATACGTTTTGAGGCTCGTCGGACGCCCTTTATTGCTCGTAGAAAAAAAGTGCCTGCAGCATTTTGGGGTCACCTTCCGGGAAGCCCCTAAGCCGCAAGCGCCGAATCAGCGAATTATGCGGAATTCGCCTGTCAAGTCAAGGTGCAGGGGGCGCTGGGAACGAGGGCATCCTGCCCTCGGAGGGCTGCAAGCCCTCTCTCCCAGGGGGGCGCTATTGAGCAGCTTCGGCAACAGCGGCGCGAAGCGCGTGGGCGTTGCGCAGCATGGCCTTGAGGTCGGCGTCGCCGGGGTTGGCTTGGGCGGCGTGCCCTGCCAGCAGCGAGCGGCGGAAGCGGGTTGTTCCGCCCGTTTCGCCGTTGCCCAGAAGGTTCTCGAACTGGAAGGCGTAATACATCGCCAAGGCATCGGAGCCGTCGATCGCACCGTCACCGTTGATATCACCGCCAACTTCAAGGCCTACCTCGCGCCACTTGTTGGCCTTGCCGAGCATTTCGCGCAGCTCGTCGTCGTTCGGTTCGGGGACTCCCGCCAACCCCGAAAGCAGCGTTTGCCGGGACTGGGCCGTGCCGCCGGTCTCGCCATCGCCCAATTGGCCGGCTGACTCGAAAGCGTTATACAGAAACATGGCGTCATCCGCTTCGATCCTGCCGTTGCGGTTCACGTCGGCGTACGAGGCGTCGACCGCCACGCCCTCGTCCGGAGCGCCGGAAAGCGCCGAGAGAACCGTAAGCGGAAGACTGGAGTCTTTCTCAAGAACGTAGCCTGAATGCCCACTGGGCAAAGCCGGCAGCGTGCCGATGTTTACGGTCACCGCACCCGTGGTTCCGGACGCCCGCGTCACACCCGCCGGATCACTCTCCACCGCACCCGTAGAAACCGTCACGCTGCCGGCGCCGCCCTCAATTTCACCGTTGCTGCTGACGCTCACCGGAAGCGCAATGGCAAACGGCGCGCCTACCGGCGCAACGGCCTTGAACTCGCTGCTGCCCACGTTTTCCAGAGAAACAGTTAGCGGCAAGGGATCGGTCGAGTTGCCGCCCAGCCAAAGCTCCTGCAAGGCGCTCAAACCGGAAAACACACCCGACGGAAGACTGCTCAACCGGTTGCCGCCCAGATACAGGATCTCAAGCGAACTCAAGCCGGAGAAATCATCCGACCCAAGAGCGCTCAGCTGATTGTCCGCCAAGCCCAGAATCGCAAGCGCGCTCAATCCGGAAATGGCTTCCGCCGGCACAGCACTCAAGCGATTGCCACCCAGATACAGCGCGGACAGCGATCCCAGATCATCGAACATCCCCGACGGAAGAGCGCTCAAATCATTGCCCTTGAAGTTGAGCTTCTCCAGCGCCGACAAGCCGTCCAATAAACCCGACGGAAGAGCCGTCAAGTCGTTGCCTTCCAACACCAGTTGCGCAAGACCCGTCAAACCCTCGAAGTCCCCCGGCTGAAGGGAACCGATGCCCTCATCGGACAAGTTCAGCGAGGTGATCGCCGACAGATGCGACTCGGTCACATCAGCGCACGCGTCCACACCCGATACCGCCGCCACAATGGCGTCGCGAACCTGCTCGGTGCGATCGCAGACACCGCCGGAAACCACCGGCGCGTCCTCGCGGGTAACCACCAGCGTGTAGGTCCGCAAGGTCGTCGTATCCTCCGCCGTCACCTGCACCTTGATCGTGTTCGCGCCCACCTCAAGATCCACCTGATGACCGTCAGCGCCGGCGTCCGCATCCGCCAACGCCTGATCGCTCCCATCCCGATACGCCAGCGTAGCGTTCGAGTCGCTCAACGTCGGAGTCACCGTAACCAAGGACACCTCGTTAGCTACCGACGCCGTGTAGCTCAAAGTCTGCGAAGCAAACACCGGGTCCAGCGCGCCCGAACTCAGCGACAGACCGCTGAGCGTGGCGTCGTCTCCTGCAACCTCGCCTTCGTCAGGATCGGTAACGATGACGGTCAGGGTGAGGACGCTTGTTCCTGTCCAGTCGTCCGTGGCTTCGACAATGACGACATACTGGTTGTTCTGGTCCGCATCAGCCGGAGCCTCAAAGCTCGGCGCGGACAAGAACGTCAGCACACCCTCAGTAGTCAGATTGAAGAGGTCTTCATCCGCCCCGCCGATAATTGACCAGAGGATAATGTCATCGTCCCTATCGGTTGCCTCAAGCGTGGCTACATTCGTCTGGTTCTCTTGCACTGAAATCGGCGAAGCCGTAACAATTATCGGCTCAGCCGTAAACTCGGCGTAGCGTTTTACGACAACGGTATAGGTCTTCGTTGCCACCCCGTCCTCGGCGGTGACCTTCACTTTGATCGTCGTATTTCCGACTATGAGGTCCACCTGGTGGCCGTCCATTGTGGTATCGGCATCCACCAACTCACTATCGGTTGCATCGAAATACGCAACCGTCGCATTTGCATTACTTTTTGTCGGCGTTACCGTAATTGACGATACCTCGTACTGGATTCGCGCCCGGTAGCTCGTCTTCTCGGATGCGAACGCCGGTTCCATCGTATCGTCGAGGCCCAATGTGAGACCGATAAGCGTTGCGTCATCCATGGCGCCCTCGTCTAAGTCGGCGACCGTAGTGGTGAGCGTCAGGTCCGCATGATCGATCCCGTCCGACGCACGCACCACCACTACATACTCGTTGTTAGCGCCGGCATCGGCCGGGGATTCGTAGTCCGGGGCCGATACAAACGTCAGCTCGCCGTCCGTGGTCAGGTTGAATTGCGCCTCATCCGCTCCACCGTTCTTTGACCAGCTGATGCCATCGCTATCCGCGTCGGTCGCCGCAAGCAGAGCCACGGCCGTTTGGTTCTCGTCTACCGAGATTGGCGAAGTCGTAGTGATTTCCGGCACACTGTTGCGGGTCACAACAAGGACGTAGGTCAGCGTGGTAGTCGTATCTTCGGCCGTGACCTTCACCTTGATCGTGTTGTCCCCGACGCTGAGACCGACCTGGTGACCAGCGGTGCTGCCGTCCGCGTCTGTCAAATCGTTGTCGATTGCATCCAGGTACGCCACCGTGGCGTCCGTATCGCTCTTTGTGGGTGTGACCGTAATCGAGGATACCGAGTTGGCAACAGCCGCCACGTAACTTCTGATGTCCGCCGAGAACACAGGGCTCAGCGCGCCCGAACTCAGCGACAGACCGCTGAGCGTGGCGTCGTCGCCTGCAACCGGTTCGGACTGCGTCGGCGAGGGGATCGCCAATGGCAGGGATGCGTCTCTCTCCAAGCGGTAGCCGCTATGGTCGGCGGGCAAGCTGGGCAGCGTGCCGATGTCCACGGTCACGGCGCCCGTGGTTCCATACGCCCGCGTCACCCCCACCGCAGAACTCTCCAGCGAACCCGTCGAAACCGTCACCGTGTCGGCATCGCCCTCAATCCCGCCCTCGCCGCTGGCGCTCACCGCGAGACTCAGATCAAACGGCGCGCCCACCGCCGCAACCGCCTTGAACTCGCTGCTCCCCACGTTCTCCAGAGAAACCGATATCGGCAAGGGATCGGTCGAGTTGCCGCTCAGGTTCAGGCGTTCCAGCGCGCTCAGACCGGAGAACACGCCGTGGGGCAGACTCGTCAGTTGGTTATCGCCCAGCCAAAGCTCCTGCAAGGCGCTCAAACCGGAAAACACGTCCGACGGAAGACTGCTCAAGCGATTGCCCCCCAGAAACAGAACCTCAAGCGAACTCAAGCCGGAGAAATCATCCGACCCAAGAGCGCCCAATTGATTGTCCGCCAAACCGAGAATCTCAAGCCCGCTCAATCCGGAAATGGCTTCCGCCGGCACAGCACTCAAGCGATTGCCCCCCAGATACAGCTCGGACAGCGATCCCAGATCATCGAACACCCCGGCCGAAAGAGCGCTCAAGTCATTGTCCTTGAAGTTGAGCTTCTCCAGCGCCGACAAGCCGTCCAATAAACCCGACGGAAGATCCGTCAAATCGTTGTCTTCCAAAATCAGTTGCATAAGACCCGTCAAACCCTCGAAGTCCCCCGGCTGAAGGGAACCGATGCCCTCATCGGACAAGTTCAGCGAAGTGATCGCCGACAAATGCGACTCGGTCACGTCAGCGCACGCGTCCACACCCGATACCGCCGCCACAATGGCGTCGCGAACCTGCTCGGTGCGATCGCACACACCGCCGGAGACCACCGGCGCGTCCTCGCGGGTAACGACGATGGTGTAGGTTTGCGTCGTTGTCGTATCCTCCGCCGTCACCCGCACCTTGATCGTGTTCGCGCCCACCTCAAGATCCACCTGGTGGCCGTCGGCGCCGCTGTCCGCATCCGCCAGAGCCTGGTCGCTCCCATCCCGATACGCCAGCGTGGCGTTCGAGTCGCTTAACGTCGGAGTCACCGTAACCGAGGACACCTCGTTGCTCACCGACGCCGTGTAGCTCAACGTCTCCGAAGCAAAGGCAGGATCCAGGGCCCCCGAACTCAGCGACAGACCGCTGAGCGTGGCGTCGTCGCCTGCAACCGGTTCGGACTCCGTCGGCGAGGGGATCGCCAATGGCAGGGATGCGTCTTTCTCCAAACGGTAGCCGCTATGGTTGGCGGGCAGGCTCGGCAACGTGCCGATGTCCACCGTCACGGCGCCCGTGGTTCCGAACGCCCGCGTTACGCCCACCGCCGCACTCTCCAACGCACCGGTCGAAACCGTCACCGTGTCGGCATCGTCCTCAATCCCGCCCTCGCCGCTGGCGCTCACCGCAAGATTCAGATCAAACGGCGCGCCCACCGCCGCAACCGCCTTGAACTCGCTGCTCCCCACGTTCTCCAGAGAAACGGAAATCGGCAAGGGATCCGTCGAGTTACCGCTCAGGTTCAATGCCGCAAGCGCGCTCAGACCGGAGAACAGGCCGTGGGGCAGACTCGTCAGTTGGTTATCGCCCAGCCAAAGCTCCTGCAAGGCGCTCAAACCGGAAAACACGTCTGCCGGAAGACTGCTCAAGCGATTGCCCCCCAGAAACAGAACCTCAAGCGAACTCAAGCCGGAGAAATCATCCGACCCAAGAGCACTCAGTTGATTGTCCGCCAAACCCAGAATCGCAAGCCCGCTCAATCCGGAAATGACATCCGCCGGCACAGCGCTCAAGCGATTGCCCCCCAGATACAGCTCGGACAGCGATCCCAGATCATCGAAATCCCCCGCCGAAAGAGCGCTCAAGTCATTGTCCTTGAAGTTGAGCTTGTCCAGCGCCGACAAGCCGTCCAATAAACCCGACGGAAGCCCCGTCAAATCGTTGTCTTCCAAAATCAGTTGCGCAAGACCCGTCAAACCTGCAAAGTCCCCCGACTGAAGTGACGCGATCCCCTCATCGGACAAGTTCAGCGAGGCGATCGCCGACAGATGCGACTCGGTCACGTCAGCGCACGCGTCCACACCCGATACCGCCGCCACAATGGCGTCGCGAACCTGCTCGGTGCGATCGCAGACACCTGTCGCGTCCGCCACCTCCGGCAGAACCTCAAGCGGCAAGGCCGCGTCCTTCTCAAGCGCATAGCCGCTATGGTCGGCGGGCAAAGCCGGCAGCGTGCCAAGATTCGCAGTCACGGCATCTACGGTTCCGCTCAAGCGCGTTACCTCAATGGTCCCACTCTCCAGTGCACCTGTGGCAATCGTCACGCTGCTTACACCGCCGGCAATCTCGCCGGAACTGCTGACGCTGACCGGGAGATTCAGCTGGAACGGGGCGCCGGTGGGCGCCACAGCCCTGAACCGGCCGTCGCTCACCTTTTCGAGCGAAACAGTAAGCGGCAGGGGCGTGGCGGCGTTGTCGGCAAGGTCCAGTTCCGCAAACGAACTCAGCCCGAGGAATAAGCCATCCGGTATCTCGCTCAATTCATTGCCTTGAAGCAGGAGAGACTGAAGGTCCGGCACGCACAGGAACTGGTCGCCGGCCAGACGGGGCAGCAGGTTATTGGCGAGATTAAGCGTTTTCAGCTTGCCCACGCCGCAAAGCACATCGGAAGACAGGCGACTCAGCTGGTTGTTCTGCAGTTCAAGGGTGTCAAGCTCGGCGAGTTCGGCAAAGATGGCGACCGGCAATCCGGTCAGTTGGTTGTCGCTCAACTTGAGGAGCTCAAGTGCACTCAAGCCGCCGAAGTCGCCCGCCTGAAGCGAAGCGATTTCTTCCCCGGACACGTCCAGCCCCGTGATCCTGGACAACTGCTCATCGGTCACTTGGTCGCAGGACTTGGCATCCTCCACGGCCGCAACAATGGCCTCGCCGACCTGCTTGGTGCGACCGCAAACTCCCAGGCCAGCGACCGTTGTGCGCGCGCGGGTAACCACGATCGTATAGGTCTGCGTCGTGGTCCCGTCCTCGGCTGTGACCTGAACCTTGATCGTGTTCTCGCCGACACTCAGGTTCAGCTGATGGCCATCGGAAACTGGAAGCTCGTCCTCCAAGGCCTGATCGTTCCCGTCCAGGAAGGCTACCGTTGCGTTGGAATCGCTCGCCGTTGCGAAAACCGTGGTCACGGCAGCCGCGTTCTCCGCCGACCCCGTGTAACTCGTGGTCGCCGAGGCAAAAGCCGGAGTCATCGTTACGTGGCCCAGCGCAAGGCTGCTCAGCGTGGCGTCATTCGACGCCTGCGGTTCGGACTGCGTCGGCGAGGGGATCGCCAAAGGCAGGGATGCGTCTCTCTCCAAACGGTAGCCGTTATGGTCGGCGGGCAAGCTGGGCAGCGTGCCGATGTCCACGGTCACGGCGCCCGTGGTTCCAAACGCCCGCGTTACGCCCACCGCCGCACTCTCCAACGCACCGGTCGAAACCGTCACCGTGTCGGCATCGTCCTCAATCCCGCCCTCGCCGCTGGCGCTCACCGCAAGATTCAGATCAAACGGCGCGCCCACCGCCGCAACCGCCTTGAACTCGCTGCTCCCCACGTTCTCCAGAGAAACGGAAATCGGCAAGGGATCGGTCGTATTGCCGCTCAGGTTCAATGCCGTAAGCGCGCTCAGACCGGAGAACACGCCGTGGGGCAGACTCGTCAGTTGGTTATCGCCCAGCCAAAGCTCCTGCAAGGCGCTCAATCCGGAAAATACGTCCGATGGAAGACTGCTCAACTGGTTGTCACCCAGAAACAGGATCTCAAGCGAACTCAAGCCGGAGAAATCATCCGACCCAAGAGCGCTCAGCTGATTGTCCGCCAAGCCCAGAACCTCAAGCCCGCTCAATCCGGAAATGGCTTCCGCCGGCACAGCACTCAAGCGATTGCTCCCCAGATACAGCTCGGACAGCGATCCCAGATCATCGAAATCCCCGGCCGAAAGAGCGCTCAAGTCATTGTCCTTGAAGTTGAGCTTGTCCAGCGCCGACAAGCCGTCCAATAAACCCGACGGAAGCCCCGTCAAATCGTTGTCTTCCAAAATCAGTTGCGCAAGACCCGTCAAACCCTCGAAGTCCCCCGGCTGAAGGGAACCGATGCCCTCATCGGACAAGTTCAGCGAGGTGATCGCCGACAGATGCGACTCGGTCACATCAGCGCACGCGTCCACACCCGATACCGCCGCCACAATGGCGTCGCGAACCTGCTCGGTGCGATCGCAGACACCGCCGGAAACCACCGGCGCGTCCTCGCGGGTAACCACCAGCGTGTAGGTCCGCAAGGTCGTCGTATCCTCCGCCGTCACCTGCACCTTGATCGTGTTCGCGCCCACCTCAAGATCCACCTGATGACCGTCAGCGCCGGCGTCCGCATCCGCCAACGCCTGATCGCTCCCATCCCGATACGCCAGCGTAGCGTTCGAGTCGCTCAACGTCGGAGTCACCGTAACCAAGGACACCTCGTTAGCTACCGACGCCGTGTAGCTCAAAGTCTGTGAAGCAAAGGCAGGGTCCAGCGCGCCCGAACTCAGCGACAGACCGCTCAGCGTGGCGTCGTCGCTTGCAACCGGTTCGGACTCCGTCGGCGAGGGGACGGCCAAAGGCAGGGATGCGTCTCTCTCCAAACGGTAGCCGCTATGGTCGGCGGGCAAAGCCGGCAGCGCGCCGATGTCCACAGTCACCGCGCCCGTGGTTCCGTACTCCCGCGTTACGCCCACCGCAGAACTCTCCAGCGCACCGGTCGAAACCGTCACCGTGTCGGCATCGCCCTCAATCCCGCCCTCGCCGCTGGCGCTCACCGGGAGACTCAGATCAAACGGCGCACCGACCGGCGCAACCGCCTTGAACTCGCTGCTCCCCACATTCTCCAGAGAAACGGAAATCGCCAAGGGATCCGTCGAGTTGCCGCTCAGGTTCAGGCGTTCCAGGGCGCTCAGACCGAAGAACACGCCGTGGGGCAGACTCGTCAGTTGGTTACCGCCCAGCCAAAGCTCCTGCAAGGCGCTCAAACCGGAAAACACGTCCGACGGAAGACTGCTCAAGCGATTGCCCCCCAGATACAGAATCTCAAGCGAACTCAAGCCGGAGAAATCATCCGACCCAAGAGCACCCAATTGATTGTCCGCCAAACCGAGAATCTCAAGCGCACTCAAACCGGAAAACACATCCGCCGGGAGAGCACTCAATCGATTGCCCCCCAAATACAGCTCGGACAGCGACCCCAGATCATCGAACACCCCCGACGGAAGAGCGCTCAAATCACTGTCCTTCAGGTTGAGCCTCTCCAGCGCCGACAAGCCGTCCAATAAACCCGACGGAAGAGCCGTCAAGTCGTTGCCTTCCAACACCAGTTGCGCAAGACCCGTCAAACCCTCGAAGTCCCCCGGCTGAAGGGAACCGATGCCCTCATCGGACAAGTTCAGCGAAGTGATCGCCGACAAATGCAACTCGGTCACATCAGCGCACGCGTCCACCCCCGATACCGCCGCCACAATGGCGTCGCGAACCTGCTCGGTGCGAGCGCAGACACCTGTCGCGTCCGCCACCTCCGGCAGAACCTCAAGCGGCAGGGCCGCGTCCTTCTCAAGCGCATAACCGCTATGGTCGGCGGGCAAAGCCGGCAGCGTGCCGATGTCCACGGTCACGGCGCCCGTGGTTCCGGACACCCGCGTTACGCCCACCGCCGCACTCTCCACCGCGCCGGTCAAAACCGTCACGCTGCCGGCGCCGCCCTCAATCTCACCGTCGCTGCTGACGCTCACTGGAAGCGCAAGGGCAAACGGCGCGCCTACCGCCGCAACCGCCTTGAACTCGCTGCTCCCCGCGCTTTCCAGAGAAACGGAAATCGGCAAGGGGTCGGTCGAGTTGCCGCCCAGGTTCAATGCCGTAAGCGCGCTCAGACCGGAGAACAGGCCGGCGGGCAGACTCGTCAGTTCGTTGTCGCCCAGCCCAAGCTCCTGCAAAGCGTTCAATCCGGAAAAGATATCCGCCGGCACAGCACTCAAGCGATTGCCCCCCAGATACAGCTCGGAAAGCGATCCCAGATCATCGAAATCCCCCGCCGAAAGAGCGCTCAAATCATTGTCCTTGAAGTTGAGCATCTCCAGCGCCGACAAGCCATCCAATAGATCCGACGGAAGAGCCGTCAACTCGTTGTCTTCCAAAATCAGTTGCGCAAGACCCGTCAATCCCGCAAAGTCCCCCGACTGAAGTGACGTAATCCCCTCATCGGACAAGTCCAGCGAGGTGATCGCCGACAGATGCGACTCGGTCACATCAGCGCACGCGTCCACACCCGATACCGCCGCCACAATGGCGGAGCGAACCTGCTCCGTGCGAGCGCAGACACCTGTCGCGCCTGCACCCGCCGGCAGAACCTCAAGCGGCAAGGCCGCGTCCTTCTCAAGCGCATAACCGCTATGGTTGGCGGGCAAGGCCGGCAGCGTGCCGATGTCCACGGTTATGGCACCGGTAGTTCCGGACAGGCGCGTTACCCCCACCGCAGCGCTTTCCAACTCGCCGGTGGAGACTGTCACGCTGTCGGCGCTGCCCTCAATCTCACCATCGCTGCTGACGCTCACCGGAAGCTCAAGGGCAAACGGCGCGCCTACCGGCGCAACCGCCTTGAATTCACCGCTCCCGATATTTTCCAGTGAAATGGAAATTGGCAAGGGATCGGTCGAGTTGTAAGTCAAGTTCAATATCCGAAGCGCATTCAGGCCGGAAAATATGCCCGGAGGCAAGGCGTCCAACTTGTTCGATTCAAGGCTCAGTAACTCAAGGCCGCGAAGGTCGGAGAAAACACCCGCGGGCAGGCTGCTAATCTGATTTCTTTGCAAGGAAATCCTGACCAGTGAAGTCAGTCCCGAAAAGATGTCGTCCTCAAGGCTTGTCAAATTGTTATCGTCCAATACGACAACTCTGAGGGCGCTCAGTTCCGAAAAAACTCCGGCAGGCAAGGCGCTCAGTTCATTGGCGTTGAGGTAAAGAGTTTCGAGGCTAACAAGCTCCGAGAACACTCCTTCGGGCAGGGAGGCCAGGACATTTGAGTGCAGAGTAAATTCCCGAAGCCTGTTCAGGCCGGAAAACACATTGGGAGGTAAGCTGCTTAGTTGGTTAGCATTGAGGTTGAGCCGCTCAAGTGACGAGAGCCCACTGAAGTCCACAGATTTCAATGATGAGATGCCGGCGCGGTACAGGTTGAGCCACGTAATGCTGGAAAGGTCCGCCCCGGTCACATCGCCACATGCAGCAACACCTGCCGACCGCATGATCGCGTCGCGCACCTGCGGCGTGCGAGCACAAACGCTCTCAGCTCGGGATATTAGGATAACGAGGGTTTGCGTAGCCTCGCCGTTTTCGGACGTGACCCTCAGCTTGATCGTATTGACGCCGACGCTGAGATGGACCTGATGGCCCTCGGTTGTTGCGTCCGTATCCGCCAATACGCTGTCGCTTGCGTCCAGCAAAGCAAAGGATGCCGCCAGATTGTTGGGCGTAGGTGTAACCGTGATCGAGGACGTATTGAACCCGACCTGTACCTCATATCTCATGACGTTAGTAGAGAATGCCGGATTCAAAGACTCATGGCTCAATGACAGATTGGCCAAAGCTGCGTCCGAACTGGCGATTGATGGCAGGACCCACCGCGGCAAGGTCTTGTCTCTTTGGAGAACATAGCCACTATGGCTGCGAGGCTGCCCTGGTAGTTCGCCGATATCAATGGTTACTGCCTCTTCCGCGCCGGTCTCGCGCACTACGCGTTGCGCCGCGCTCTCCACGCTGCCGGCAGGAATCATGATCGACCCTTGACCGTTTTCGATGCGTCCACCGCTGCTGACGCTGATCGGAACGTCAAGGTCAAATGGTGCGCCTGTTGGTACAACAACCTTGAACTGGCTGTCGCTAACTCTCGCTATTGTGACGGAAACAGGCAATTTCCAAACGCGGTTGTAGTCCAGATATAGCTGGCGAAGTTCTGTCAGCCCGGCGAAAATGCCATCGGGAAGGCGGGTTAATCGGAGACTCCTCAGGTCCAGCCGATTGAGACTGGCAAGACCTTCGAACATTCGCGGGCGCAATTCGGTCAGTTGGTTGTAGCTTAGTGACAGGTTCTGCAAGTTGGAAAGCCCCGCGAATAGCGTCTCGGGAACATCGATGAGCCGATTGTGGGCCAGTGACAGCTTGCTCAAACTGGAGAAACCCGCGAAGAGATTCTCCGGCAACGTCGTCAGGCTGTTTGCGGACAGAAACAGCCTATCCAGATCGGAGAGACCGGAAAACAGACCCTCCGGCAATTCGGTCAATTGGTTGGCGCCCAGATTCAGTTCTTGCAAGCTGGAAAGACCGGCAAACAGACCTTCCGGTAACTCGGTCAATTGGTTGTAGTGCAGGTGCAACTGCTTCAAGCGCCAAAGACCGGCGAACAGACCCTCCGGCAATTCGCTCAATTGGTTATGGTCAAGCGAAAGGCGTTGCGAATCAGAAAGATCGGCAAACAGACCCTCCGGCAATTCGGTCAATCGGTTGTAGTCGAGGCGCAACTCTTCGAGACTGGAAAGACCGGCGAAAAGACCTTCCGGCAACTCGGTCAATCGGTTGTTGTTCAACATCAGCGACGTCAGTCCTGACAAGCCTGCAAAGTCTCCTGCCTTCAGTGCGCTGATTCCTTGCTGGTTCAAATCGAGGGCATTGATCTGAGCCAGGTGATCTGCGGTTACGTCGTCGCATTGCGTAACGCTGCCAAAACCGGCAGCTTCTGTCAGAGCTTGAACAATCCTGGAGGTGCGGCCACAGATACCTTCCGAAGCTGCGAATTGGCGCACCCTTACTTTGTTTCCCGCTACGGTAAGCTCAGCGCTACGCTCAGCGCCGGTGCGATTGGGCTCAACCTGTATCCGGACAAACTCGGTTCCAGCATAGAGCGCACCCGACGTTACCTGCAGAAACTCCGCCTGACCGGATGCCTCCCAGAGGCAGCCTGGGGCTGACTCAACCCTTACGATGACCTCTCCGCCGTCCACGGATACGACACTCGTTTCGGGTGACACGGAAAAGCTTGTGCAAGCCCGCGAACGGAACGATCCAACCCACCGGGCAGCGTTGTTGACTGCAAGGCGTCCATCCGCGGGACCGTCCGGTCCCGTTTCCGTGCTGTCCGAAGGCACGCCTAAGGGGTCACCCAAGTGACTCTGATCGGGATTGGCAAACCGCAACAACCGCGGACAGCTCAAGCCGGCGTTAGCGCAACGATCAAAGTAGGCCATGAGCGTTATCCACCCCGCAGTTTCCGGGGCGCCGGACTCGAATGCCCTCTTGTTCACGTATCCATGCGCGTAGGGGTAGATTGCACTACCGCCGGGAGTGATGTATCGATCATGCGCCAGGCCCAGGGTGTGGCCTGTCTCATGGGCAAAAACTGTTTCACTATCGGTTGCGGTAACAGCAAAACCCTTTCGCTCTTCGGAAAGGGATTCCGAAGTAATTCGGCTGGCTGTCCCGGCTGCTCCGGTCGGCCTATTCGTAATCAGATGCACCAGATCGGCGGCATGCTCGTTACGAAGCGCGTCGACTTCATCAAGGTAACCGCTGAAACGGTTCCTCAGATGATAGAGGTCAAAACTTGGACCACCGGAAACGTGATCCACCGCCTCAGCATGGGCCAGCACTAGCCGGGGATTGATACCACTGTCTTCCAATGCCTGGTTGGTTGTCGCTACGAAAAGGTCAACCAGTGCGCGCATCCCCACAGGACCTCCCTGAACCTGTTGCATGGCTTGCGTGTATAGGACCAGCACCCGGATCTCGGACCCGTCTTCCGTGGGCATGTCTTCGACTTGCGCCGTGGCTGGGAGCACCGACGAAAGCAGGGGATCAATCGATGCGATGGCCTGCTGCGGTCGAGGAGGCGGAACCGAGGAACTTTCCTCCACATCGCATTCAAACGGAACCGCCAAGGGATCAATTTGCCGGATCAAGTGCCGGCCCGCGCCGGCCGAGCGGATCCGGTATTCCCCTTCCGGGGTCACGACAGTGCCAACCATGACCGGGCCATTCACGACCAGCCGGACTTCGCCCCATTCCTTGCCGCGGGGACTTCCCGAGATGAAGTAGCCCGAGCGTGTCGGGCGCACCCGGTTGATCTGCACTTCAACGACCGCGTCGTCGAACAGGTTGAGCTTCAACACCTCGCGCCCGCGGCGCGCGGCGGTGATCTTCTGCGTATCCACCTGCACCACGCGGCTGCGCATCGTGGCCGGCTCCAGCGCGGGGCTCTGTCGGAGGACCACCGAAGTCTGGACTTCGGTGAACACGCCCGGCGGAGGCGCCTGCGCCAAGCCGTCTTGCATCAGAACCGCACCGGCAAACAGTGCCGCTGCAATGACGATGCGCCGTTTGGCTGCGCTGGTCATGTGAATCCAGGGGGCGAGCCGCCGGATCGCGGTATTTAAAAGCCCCCGCGGGCGTTGATTACAATTCCGTATGCTGGTTCAGCGCCTGGCCCCGCACCCATGCGCTCACCGAAAATCTCAAGGTTCACCGCCGACCGGTCGGTCGCCAGACGCCCAAGTTGCGTTCCCAGACGCAGGTGCGGCGGTGCACCTGTTGGCTTGCCCATCTCCCCGAACAGCGTCAGAAGGCCATGACCGTTGGGGAGGTTCAGGCCGTATCCGACGCGTGTGTCCAGGTTCATGCCCAATTGGCCTTCGCCGGCCAGGAAGGTCTCCGCCACCCGGGTGGTCTCCCACATGCCTTCCGCGCCGGTGGCCGGTGCACCCCAGGTGGGGACCAACGCGAAGAACAGGCCCTCGCCCTGTTCGCCCCAATCGAAGGTGATCGCCAGGCTCGCGCCCCATTGCTCGAACTCGCTTTCTTCGTGCGTGAGCAGCATGTGCCCGTGCGCCTGGATGTCGAGGCCGCCGGGGTGCTGGTAGGCAAGACCCGCGCCCACCTCTGCGCCAGCGCCGGTCTCGGCGTCGCCGGCGTCGGCCAGCGCGCCCAGTTCCAGGGTGCCGGTCAGCAGCGAGCCGCCTTCAAACTCGAAGCTGCGGCTGCTTTCCAGCGCCAGGCGCATGCGTGAGGTATCTGCTGCGACTGCCGGCAGATCCTCGTGCTCATCGGCCGCCATCTGAACCAGGAAGGCGTCCGCCTTGATCGCCAGTGCGAAGCGGCCGATCGGCATGAGTTCCTGGCGGGCGCCCAATGCCGTCATGCGCATGGATATGCCGGTCTCGACCGCGCCCTTCTCGTCTTCAAGTGTGGCGCCACCGCGGCCGAAGCCCACGGAGCCCCACACGCCCAATCCGTGGAAGGGCGTCCAGTGCAAATACGGATGGGCGCTGGTGAGTTGCATCTCGATGCCGCCGTCGTCACCAACCGGACCGCTGAAGCGGTAGTCCACGTCGCCTTTGGTGCGGCTGACGATCACGCCCGCCAGCATCGAGCCGCTGAATCGGTAGTCGAGTCCGATGTGGCCCGCGAACACCTCGCCGTCCATCGAGAAGCGATCGTCCGGCTTTCCTCCGAAAGCGTCCATGTCGCCGCCCACGCCCCACAGCGTCCAGGCGCCGGGCATGCCGCCGTCGTCACCGCCTAGCGCCACCTCAAACGAACTGCCCGTGAGCAGGTCGCGCGCATTCGGCAAGAGATTGAAGTTCAGGTAGCCCGAAGACAAGCCGGTGGCCCGGGCCGCCTCCCAAGCCAGGCCGTCCTGGCTGTTGAGGTTCACGCCCAGCAGTTCCATGGCACTGCTGAACCAACCAGAGGCTCCGCCACCTTCGCCTTCGCCGAAGCCGAGCGCATCCAGGTCCAGTGGCCGGCCGCCGAGCGCCAGGTAGGTCTCGGCCGGCCCGGCGCCGTTCATGGCGGCCCGCTCGCCGATCATGTCCACCACGTTGCCGCCGACCTCGCGGCCAAAGCCCGCCAGCGCAAACTTCATCGCCAGGGCGCGCGACTCGCGGTCCGGCTCGCTGTTCTCATCGGCAACCGCACACCCCGATGCGGGGCAGAGGTTGTAGGTAATCGTGTTGCCGGATTGGACGCTCTCATCGGCGCGACCGAACATGGCGCCTACGGCCGCGGATTCTTCCGGAGACGTCACGCCGCCAAAGCGCAGCGACAGGTTGCCGACCGCATCGTGGGGCAGGTTCGCGATCCGTATCGCCAGTACGCCGACAAAAATGCTGCAACTGCCGTTCTCCGCAGCGCACCAGGCGCCGCGGGGATTGGCCCGCGCGTTGGTCGGATCGGACCAGAAAGCAATCCAGCTCGTCTCGTTGTCACTCTCTTCGGGAGGCCCCAGCCAGCCATCGGCAACCGGGTCGAACGAAGCGTTCGCCATGCGCCTTTGCCAGCCCTGCCCTCCGCGCAGCGATCGAACCACGGGTCCAATGTCGGTCGTGTTCAGTTCCTCGCTTTCAAAATGAATCGCGCCGCTGAAGGACTCAAAGCCGACGTATGCATCGTCCGACAAAGCGGCCCCGTCGGTTGTGACCCGGACATACACGCCGACCATGAGGCGCTCATGCCGAGCGACATCCACAGCGCCGGCAGACAACTCGTTGCCTTCGGCATCCAGACGCTTCAACTCCGGCGTGAACGTCCAAGTCGCCGCGTGCGCGCCGGCTGCCGGCAGCACCGCCAGACAGAGCACCAGGCAACCTGCAGTCAGGCTGGATTTGCGAATCGCGAACACGGAACCTCCTCCGAGCGTTCGCTTATACCACACCCGGCGTACAAGCGTGCATTGCAAGCGACTGCATCACGACCCTGGGAGGGAGGGCTTCCAGCCCTCCTGGGAACGAGGGCATCTTGCCCCCGTCGAGGGCCTGTCCCCGACCCTGGGAGGGAGGGCATCCTGCCCTCCGAGGGCTGGAAGCCCTCGTTCCCAGCGGGGGGTCCAAACGCCGGCGCTATATCCTCAACCGAACTCCTCGCGCAGCTTGTTGGCGCGGCGCAGCATCGCCTTCAGGTCCTCGTCGGTGGGATTGGCCTTGTTGGCAAAGGCCGCCAACAGCAGTTGACGGAATCGGGCCGTGCCACCCGCCTCGCCATCGCCCACCAGGTTGGCCGTGACATAGGCGTAATACATCACGAACGCATCCGATTCATCAATCACGCCGTCCTCGTTGATGTCGCCGCCCGCATCCACGCCGGCTTTCTTCCAGGCGTTGGCCTTGCGGATCATGGCCTTGAGATCGTCATCGCTGGGATTGGTCTTGCCTGAGTATCCCGCCAGTAACGATTGACGGGACTCGGGCGTGCCCCCGGTCTCGCCGTCGCCTAACTGGGCGGCTGAGGCATACGAGTGATACATCGCCAGGGCATCGTCGCCGTTCAGCACCCCGTCACCGTTGACGTCCGGATTCGCGGATATCGGCGTGGCGGTAACTTCGTCCGAAGGCATGCCATCGTCAGCATGGTCCTTGGTCGCAATCACTCGAATCGTGTATTCCGTATCGGCGATCAGGTCCGTAATCGTGTGGGTGGTTGTATCGCCACTGCCAATAACCGCCTGGCGAGCATCGCCATAAGCCTCTGTGCCCGACTTCCATTGCACCTTGTAGCCGCCGGCATCGGTTACTGGAGTCCACGACACCTCCAGTTCCTCAAAGCCCGGCTCAACCCCTACCCCCGTCACTTGCGGGGGCGGCTGAGCCTTCGGGGTGCCGGTCACTTCGCTTGAGGGAAGTCCGTCGTCTGCATGCTCGCCGGTCGCAATCACGCGAACCGTGTACTCGGTGCCGGCCGTCAATCCAGTGATCGAGTGACTGACAATATCGCCACTGGTGATCACTGCCTGGCGGGCGTCGCCATAAGCCTCTGTTCCGGACTTCCACTGCACCTTGTAGCCATCGGCGTTGGACACTTCAGCCCACAACACCTCCAACTGCTCCACACCCGGCATGATCGCCACGCCCGTCACCTGCGCCGGAGGCGAGGCTAACGGAACCGCAGTTACCTCGTCGGATGGCGTTCCGTCGTCGGCGTGTTCCTTCGTCGAAAGCACGCGCACCGTATTTTCCGTCCCGGCCACCAGACCCGCGATCGTGTAAGTTGTCGTATCTCCTCGGGTAACCAACGCTTGGCGGGCGTCGGCGTAATCCTCTGCGCCCGACTTCCACTGGACCATGTAGCCGTCGGCATCCGCATTGGCCGTCCAAATCAATGCAAGCTGCCTAACACCGGCCGTAACCTCGACTCCCGTTACCTGAGAGGGAGGAGACGCCTTCGGTATACCGGCCACCTCGCTGGAAGGCGTCCCATCGTCGGCGCTTTCCCGGGTCGCCATCACGCGAACCGAGTATTCCGTACCGGCTGTCAGACCCGTGATCGTGTGGCTGACCGTCTCACCTCCGGTCACGAACGCCTGCATCTCTTCGACAAAGTCCTCCTCGCCCGACTTCCACTGCACCTTGTAGCCGTTCGCATCCGAGAGCGCATCCCAGGACACCTCCAGCTGCTCCACGCCCCGAGTGACCTCCACGCCCGTCACCTGCGACGCTGGCCTTTCGGAAGGCGTGCCGGTCACTTCGCTTGATGGCAAACCGTTATCCGCATTCTCCTTTGTGGCATTGACGCGGACGGTGTACTCGGTTCCCGCCGTTAACCCGGTAATCGTGTAACTGTTGGTATCGCCCCCAGCAAGCACGACCTGGCGCGATTCGTCGTATTCCTCCTCGCCCGATTTCCATTGCACCTTGTAGCCGCCGGCATTCGGGATGACATCCCAAGACAGCAACAGCCGTTCCGCCCCCGCCGTAACCACAACCCCCGATACCTGCGCCGGAGGGGGCGCTTTAGGGACCGGAAGTACCTTCAACGGCAATGCCCTGTCCCTTTGCAGGAAAAAGCCGCGGTGGAGGTCGGGCAAAGATGGCAGCGTCCCGATGTCGACGGTCACGGCGGCTTCGGTGTCGGCGATGCGCTGGACTCCAACCACCTCACTTTCCACCGAACCTATCGGAATCGTAACCTCATCCGCGTCGTTATCGAGTGTTCCGTTACTGGTGGCGCTTACCGGAACGACGACGGCAAATGGCGCTCCCGCCGGCATGATGGCTTTGAACTGGCCATCCCCGACCTTTTCCAGGGAGACAGAAAGCGGAAAGGGAGAAATCGAATTGTTGGTCAAGTTGAGCCGCTCGAGTTCGGATAGGCCTGAGAAAATTCCCACCGGCAAACTGCGCAATCGGTTGCGATCGAGACTAAGTCGGCGAAGCTGGGCTAGCTCTTTGAACACATCGGGGGGAAGCTCCTCCAAGAGATTGGCTTCAAGACCAAGTTCTTGCAGTTTGCGCAATTGGGCAAACAGCCCAGGCGGCAAACTGCGGAATTCATTGTAGCTAAGATACAGGTCTTGAAGTTCGGGCAGACCTGCAAAAATATCCTCCGGCAAGCTATCGAGCTCGTTGCCATGCAGCCACAAATCCTTAAGCGCCGCAAGGCCCGCGAATACATCAGGCGGCAGGGTGGTGAGCCGATTACTCGATAGACTCAAGACCTCAAGTCTTGACGGACCCGAAAAAATCTCGGCAGACAGGCTGGTGAGGCGATTGCCAGACAGAGTTAGCCTTCGAAGATCAGCAAGACCCGAAAACACATCCGGCGGAAGGTCGGTCAACTGATTGCTCCGCAAATCAATTCGTTCTAGCGCCGTCATTCCTATGAAGTCAATTGACCTAAGAGACGAGATATCCTTCTCAAACAGGTCCAGTTCCCTAATCTGCGAAAGATGTGTCTCCGTAATGTCCTTGCACTCCGAAATATCCTGGACCTCTGCCAAAACCGCTTTCCATACCTGTTTCGTGCGAGCGCAAGAATTTAGGGCGTTATCGCGTGTGACAACAAGGGTGTAGATCTGCTTGGTTCCATCTTCGGAAGACACCTCAACCTTGATTGGGTTCTCGCCTACCAAGACATCCATCTGATGGCCTGCTTTAGTTACGTCCGTATCCACCAACGGCTCATCGCTTTCTCCGAGGATAGCAACCGTTGCATGCGGGTTGCTGGTCTTGGTCAGCAAGGTGACTGACGGCCTCTCGTTCTCAACAATTGCCCGATAATTGCTCTTATCCGGGGAAAAAGCGGGATCCAGCGGTGCGTTGGTGACGGTCAACTCAATGAGTTCCCCGTCCGAGGGATCAATTGACGGCAGCACACGGCGGGACAACGACCCTTCTTTCGTGAGCGCGTAGCCCAAATGTCCTTTGGCAGGAATGCCCGGCAACTCACCAAGCTCGACGCTGATAGCCTTTTGGGAACCCGTCACGCGGGCGATTTGCAATGGCTTGCTTTCCGCCGCGCCGATTGGAATTGTAAACGAGGTTGCTCCTCCCTCAACTTCGCCCCCGGACTCGACGATGATCGGAACCACAATATTGAAGGGAGCGCCCACAGGTGCAATCGCCTTGACATGCCCGTCCGATACCTTCTCCAAAGAGACGGAAATCAGCAGGGAATTGCCCCTGTTCCCATCCAGATACAGTTGACGAAGCTGGCTCAGCCCGGAAAAGATGCCATCGGGAAGGCTGGACAAGTCGTTGCGTCTCAGGTTCAAATAATTGATCTTGGCCAGGTTCGCGAATAACCCGGGGGGCAAGCGAGCCAAGTTGGTGTTGTCCATGCCTAGACTCTCAAGGTTGGTGAGATCCGTAAACAGGCCTTGCGGAACCTCGAAGAATAAATTGCCATCCAGGCCAAGATCCCTTAGGTTTGCGAGATTGGCGAACAGTCCTGCGGGCAATTCCATCAGCCGATTGCCGCCGCCAAACGATAGAGACTGAAGGTTGGAGAGACCGCGGAAGAGCCCCTCCGGCACGGCGGTGAGTCGGTTGGTGTGAAAGTTTACCTGCTCGAGGTTAGTAAGGCCGGATAACATTCCCTCCGGCAAGACGGTCAATTGGTTATGGTTCAAGTAGAGTTTCTTCAAGTTGGAAAGGCCCGCAAACAAGGGCTCCTGCAACTCCGTCAATTGGTTATCTTGCAAATCCAGCTCCTCCAAGCTGGATAGTCCGTTGAATAAACCCACCGGCAGGGCTGTCAAGCGATTGTCGCTAAGGTTGAGCCGCTGTAAATCGCTCAAGCCGTCGAAATCGCCAGGCTTCAATGTTCCAATGGCTTGCTGGCTCAAATCGAGGGAAGCGATTCCGGAAAGGTCATCCTCGGAGATTTCGGCACACTGCTCCGCGCTTGACAAGCCGGCGACTTGCGTAAGCGCCCCAATTACCACAGAAGTTCGACCGCAGACGCCTTGTGAGGTTGCAACCTGCCGCAGTTCTACATTCTTGCCTGCAGCGGAAATAGTTCCAATGCGCTCCGACCCGCTGCGGTTGGGCTCAACGTGAATTGTGACCAAGTCGTTACTGGCGTAATAGCGGCCCGAAGTGATCTGCAGAAAGTCTGCCTCGCTACCCGCCTCCCATATACATCCGGGCGTGGTCTCCACCCGTATGATTACCTCACCGCCATCGATGGGCGCAATATAGGTTTCCGAAGCAACCGAGAAATCCGTGCATGCCTCGGAGCGAAACGACCCTACCCAACGGCCGGTGTTGTTGATCGTACGCCGCGCATCCGCAGGACCTTCCGCTCCCTCAGCCACGCTATCCGCAGAGACTCCTAGCGGGTCGCCCATATAGGTCTGATCGGGGTTTGAGAACCGAAACAAACTTGCACACGAGAATCCTGCGGCGCCACAGCGATCCGCGTAGGCCATGATTGTGCCCCATCGGGAAGATTCCGGAGCATCGGGTTCAAATGCCCTATTGTTCGTGTAGCCAAAAGCGTATGGATAAATCGCACCATTAGGACTTTCAACATATCGATCATGCCGCAAGCCGAAATTGTGACCAATCTCATGAGTGAACACGGATTCACTATCGGCAGCGGTAACCGCAAAGGCCGCATCACTCTCGGCGGACAAGGATTCCACACTAAGTCTTTGGGCAGTTCCGGCGGCGCCTCGACGCCCGGAACGGCCCACTCTGGAATTGGTGATCAAATGGACAAGATCCGCCGCGTACTCATTACGCAGCGCATGTATTTCGTCCATCTGACCGTCAAACCGACGCCTCAAATAGAACATATCGACTTCCGTTACCTCAGCAACATAGTCCACCATTGCGGCATGCGCCAGCACCAGTCGAGGATTGATCCCGCCTTCCTCAAAGGCCTGATTGGCGGATTCGACAAAAAGATCAATCAAGGCCCGCATTCCGGCAGGCCCACCTTGTTCTGCTTGCATTGCGGCCGTATAGAGCATCAGCACGCGAACTTCCGATCCGTCCTCCGTAGGCATGTCTTCGACTTGAGCGGGCGGTGAGAACGCGCCGGCAGGCACGGGATCAATCGATGAGATGGCGGGAAGATCGGGCGGCTGAGGCGTCGGCCCCGGAACGGTGGCCGCCTCCACTTCGCATTCAAACGATTCCTTCGACCGATCGATCTGACGGATGATGTGCCGGCCCGAGCCGCCGGATCGGATCGTGAACTTTCCTTTCGGGGTCTGGACAGTGCCCACCATGACCGAGCCGTTTACGACGAGCCGCACTTCGCCCCATTCCATACTTCTGGGCGTCCCGGAGATAAAGTAGCCGGAACGGGTGGGACGGACCCGCTTGATCTGGACTTCAACAACCTCGTCGTCGAACAGGTTGAGCTTCAGGACTTCGCGGCCGCGGCGCGCAGCGGTGATCTTCTGCGTATCCACCTGCACCACGCGGCTGCGCATCGTGGCCGGCTCCAGCGCCGTGCTGGGGCGCTGAACCACGGCGGCCTGAACCTCTGCGAAAACGCCAGGCGGAGGCGCTTGCGCGAATGCATTGTGCGGAACCAGCGCGCAAACGAGCAACAGCACTACGCAACCGATGCCGTGCGGAACCGTTGAAGTGTTGTCAGTGCTTAGGGTGCGACGGCCTTTCGCCAAGGGTGAGAGCCTCCCGCAGGCTCTGGACTCAATCCGGTAACCTGCTGTTCTTCAGCACTCCCTATTGTCCCACGCCCTCAACCGAAGTCGTCGCGCAGCTTGTTGGCGCGGCGAAGCATCTTCTTCAGGTCCTCGTCGGTGGGATTGTCCTTGTTGGCAAAGGCCGCCAACAGCAGTTGACGGAAACGGGCCGTGCCCCCGGTCTCGCCATCGCCCACCAGGTTCTCCGTGGCATAGGCGTAATACATCACAAACGCATCCGACTCATCGATCACCCCGTCCTCGTTGATGTCGCCGCCGGCACCCACACCCGCTGCCTTCCAGGCGTTTGCCTTCCGGATCATGGCCTTCAGATCGTCGTCGCTGGGACTGGTCTGGCCCGAATATCCGGCCAGCAATGATTGACGGGACTCCGCCGTGCCGCCCGTCTCGCCATCGCCCAACTGGGCGGCCGAGCCGTACGAGTGATATATCGCCAGGGCGTCATCGCCGTCCAGCACTCCGTCACCGTTGACGTCCGGGTCCGCGGATATCGGCGTGGCAGTCACTTCGTCCGAAGGCGTGCCGTCGTCCGCGTTGTCCTTGGTCGCTATGACGCGGATGGTGTATTCCGTATCGGAGGTCAGGCCTGTAATCGTGTGGCTGACCGTATCGCCACTGGCGATCACTGCTTGTCGCGCTTCGTCATACGCCTCTGTACCTGATTTCCACTGCACCTTGTAACCGCCGGCATCGGACACTGCTGCCCAGGACACCTCCAACTGTTCCGGACCCGACTCAACCTCTACCCCCGTCACTTGGGCGGGAGGCTCGGCTTTCGGGGTGCCTATGGCTTCGCTCGACGGATCCCCGTCTTCGGCGTGCTCGCTGGTCGCAATCACGCGAACCGTGTACTCGGTGCCGACCGTGAGGCCGGTAAGGGTGTGACTGACCGTATCCCCACCGCTGACAAGCGCCTGACGCGACTCCGCGTAGTCCTCGCCTCCCGACTTCCACTGGACCTTGTAGCCGCTGGCGTCCGACACAGCCGTCCAAGTCACGGCAAGCTGCCCAACACCGACCGTTATCTCGACTCCCGTTACCTGAGAGGCAGGAGACGCCTTCGGTATACCGGCCACGTCGCTGGAAGGCGTCCCATCATCGGAATCTTCCCGGGTCGCAATCACACGAACCGTGTATTCGGTACCGGCGGTCAGATCCGTGATCGTGTGGCTGACCGTCTCGCCTCCAGTAAGGACCGCCTGCCGCTCTTCCCCATAGTCCTCGTCGCCCGACTTCCACTGCACCTTGTAGCCGTTGGTATCCGAGAGCGCATCCCAGGACACGTCCAGCTGCTCTACGCCCCGAGCGACCTCCACGCCCGTCACCTGCGACGCAGGCAACACCGACGGTGTGCCGGTCACTTCGCTCGATGGCAAACCATCGTCCGCGTTCTCCTTTGCGGCAAGCACGCGGACGGTGAACTCAGTGCCCGCCGTTAACCCGGTAATTATGTAACTAACCGTATCGCCACCGACCAGAACCGCTTGGCGCAATTCATCATACGATTCGTCGCCCGACTTCCACTGCACCTTGTAGCCGCTGGCGTCCGTCACCACCGTCCAGGACACCTCCAGCTGCTCCGCTCCTGGCGTTACCTGAACATCCGTCACTTGAGCGGGAGACGGTTGCTTCGGCCCCGGGAGAATTACCCGCGGCAATGATTCGCCTCTAGCAAATGAGTAGCCAGCGTGGTTCTCCGGCAATCCAGGCAAAAAGGCAATGTCCAAAGCGACGGCGTCCTCCGTGCCGGCAACACGCGAAACTCGCAAATGTGCGCTTTCTACGGCGCCCGCGGGAATCGTGACCGCGCTGACCTCGCCATCAATGGTGCCCGGGCCGTTGATGCTGAGGGATACTTCGAGGTTAAAGGGCGCGCCCACAGGCGCGACCGCCTTGAATTGATTGCTCCCCATCTTTTCCAAGGAAACGGCAAGGATCAGTGGATCAACCGTATTGCGGTGTACCTGCAACAATTTGAGTGCGGACAAACCGGAGAAGATGCCAACCGGCAGGCTGCTTAACTGGTTCTCGCTTAACTGCAGCCATTGAAGCGCCGAAAGACCGGAGAAAAGATCGGCCGGCAGTTTGCTTATCCGGTTTTCGGATAGCGTCAAAGTTTCAAGCTTGGTCAGACCGGCAAAAACGTCCGCGGGCAAACGGGTTAGCAGATTGTCGCCCAAATCAAGGACTTGAAGAGAATTCAGCCGCGAGAACATGTCACCCGGCAGTTCGCTCAATTGGTTGCCGTTGAGAGAGAGCGTTTGCAACGAAGGCAGGCCAGAAAACCAATACGGGAGCATACGCTTGAACCGGTTGTCGCGCAGATCAAGGGTTTCAAGCGCGGAGAGCTTGGATAAGGCGCTGTCCGGCAGTTTACTTAGTCTATTTGTACCTAGGCCAAGGCTTCGGAGACTGGTCAACTCAAGAAATAGGCCATCCGGCAATGCAGTCATTCGGTTGCTGCCCAGAGAAAGATTTTGCAACGCGGTCAAGCCCGAAAAAACATCCGCGGACAGATTGGTCAAATGGTTGTCGTACAAATTAAGAGTTTGAAGCGCGGTGAGACCTGAGAACACGCCTGCGGGCAGGCTACCCAACCGGTTGAAGCGTAAGTCAAGGTAGTCCAGAGCAGTCAAGCCCGCGAAATCGCCCGAGGAGAGGGAAGAAACGTCCTTGTTGTTCAAGTCGAGTTGAATGATCTCGGAGAGATTCGACGTCGATACTTCGGTACAAGTGCCAATGCCCGACGCCTTCATGATTGCATCCCTGACCTGGGGAGTACGCACACATACATTCGCAGTGCCATCACGAACCGCGACGAGGGTATAGGACTGGGTTGACATCCCGTCCTCAGACGTAACGTGGACCTTGATAGTGTTCTCGCCTTCAACGAGACTTGCCTGATGGCCCTGCGTGGTTGAGTCTGCGTCCGCCAATGTCCCGTCATTCGCGTCAAAAAACGCCACCCTCGCGCTCGAGTTGCTGGTGATTGGCGTGACCGTTATCGTTGAAACCGAGTTTGCAACAACTACCCCATAGTTCGTCTCGTCCTCCGCAAATGGCGGATTCAGCGTTCCGCTGCTCACCGACAAATCGGTCAGGGCCGCGTCGCCAGGCAGCAACGACGGGAGCACCCTTAAAGGCAGCGTTTCGGCTTTCTGAAGGACATAGCCGAAGTGGTCGGCAGGCAAGGACGGCATTGCCAGATCCAAGGTAACCGGGTCCTGCGTGTCGGCCTGCCGAATGACCGAAACCGACTCGCTCTCCACCCTGCCGACGGAGACCGTAATGGTGCTTGCGTCTCCCTCAAGGGTCCCGGCCTCGCTAACGCTAATCGGCAGTTCCAAGGCGAACGGCGCACCGGTCGGTACGTTCGCCGTGATCGCGTTGTCCGCATCCATGTGCAACCAAACAGGCACCGGCAGGGGATCGATGTTATTGCTTCGGAGATTAAGGGAGTAGAGCGAGGTCAGCCCGGAAAAGACAGCGTCCGGCAGGCTCTCTAGATTATTGCGTTCCAGTGACAGAATCTGGAGATTCGACAGGCCGTCAAAAGGACCCCTCTGCAGATCGGTCAACTGGTTGAATCCCAGATAGAGCTGTTGCAGATTGTGCAGAGTGGCGAACGTTCCCTGGCGCATTTCGCTGAGCCGGTTGGCAGAAAGATAAAGCGTCTTGAGGTTGGACAGGCCGGAGAACAATCCTTCGGGTAATTCGTATAGTTGGTTTGACGAAATATCCAGGTGCTCCAGTTTGGACAAGCCCGAAAATACCCCCTCAGCCAAGTCGGTCAACTGGTTGTAGGAAAGCAGCAGTTCTTGTAGGCCGGAAAGACCGGCAAACGGGCCCGCAGGCAAATCGGCCAATTGATTGCTGCCCAAACCCAAGATCTGCAGCCCGGAAAGGCCCGAGAACAACCCTTCCGGCAAACTGCGTAAACGATTGCTATGCAAACCTAAATTCTCGAGCTTGGAAAGGCCCGAGAACAACCCTTCCGGTAACTCGTTCAGTTGATTTGATGAAATTTCCAGGTATTCCAGTTTGGACAGGCCCGAAAATACCCCCTCAGGCAGTTCGGTCAATCGATTGTGAGCAAGCTTCAGGTCTCGCAGGCTGGAAAGACCGGCAAACAATTCCTCAGGCAATTCGGTCAACACGTTGATGCTCAAAGAAAGCTCTTCGAGGCTGGAGAGCCCGGAAAACACACCTTCGGGCAACTTGTTGAGGCGATTGTTGTACAACTCCAGTGTCACCAGGCCGGACAATCCTTCCAAATCGCCCGCCTTCAGAGATCTGATAGCTTTACTCTGCAATTCCAGCGATGTAATCCCGGCCAGTAGGTCAGCAGTAACCTGGTCACACTGCGACGCGTCGTCATGGCCAGCAGCTCTCGTGATCGCCTGTGTGACGGCAGGTGTCCTGCCGCACACGCCATCGGCTGTCGCGAGTTGACGGATCATGATGTCAGTGCCCGCGACCGTCAGTGATCCAATTCGTTCCGCGTTGGTAGGATTCGCCTTCACTTCTACGTTGACAAAAGCGGTACCTGCATGTCGCGCCCCCGAGCTGATCGTCAGAAAGTCTGCTTGGCTGGCCGCCTCCCAGAGACAGCCCGGGGCTGCGTCCACCTTAAGAATCACTTCTCCGCCACCAACAGGTGCAAATGGAGTCTCCAACCGCACGCTGAAGGTCGTGCAGGCTTCCGAACGAAATGATCCGACCCAACGCGCAGTGTTGTTGATCGTAGTCCGAGCGTCCGCGGGTCCGTCCGGCCCGGATACCGTGCTTTCCGCGGAAACCCCCAGCGGGTCGTCCATATAGCTCTGATCCGGATTGGAAAAGCGCAGCAGCCTCGGGCAACTAATCCCCTCGTCACGACAGCGGTCCTGGGTGGACATGATCGTGCGCCACTTGGCCGTATCGGGAGCGCCAGACTCGAATGCCCGCGGGTTTACGTAACCGAAAGCGTAGGGATATATCGTTCTCGGGTAAGTAGAACCAAAGGAATAGCGATCATGCATCACGCCGAAGTTGTGACCAACTTCGTGGGTAAAGGTTTGCTCCTGACTATTCGCGGTGACTGCAAATGCTGCGTAGTTCTCGGACACGAGGGTTTCCGAGCCAAGTGGCCCTGCACGCCCTTCGGCTCCAAATGCCACATTAGTCAAGAGATGAACCAAGTCCGCTGCGTGTTCGTTGCGGAGCGAATGGACCTCATCCATGTATCCATCGCTCGGCCTTCTTAGACGAGAAAGGTCCGTTAAGGTGCCCTGCGCGACATAGTCCACCATCGCCGCGTGGGCGAGCACAAGACGAGGATTGATCCCACTTTCTTCAAAGGCCTGATTGGCGGATTGGACGAACAGATCGATAAGAGCCCGCATCCCGGCAGCTCCGCCTTGCGCAGCTTGCAGGGCGGGCGTATAGACTATGAGAATCCGGATTTCCGAGCCATCCTCGGTTGGCATGTCGTCGGCCTGCGGCGTTGGCGGCGTAGCGAGCAAAGGCGGCGGACCAAGTGATGAGATGGCCTGGGCAGGAGGTGCGGGCAACGGACCCTCTTCCACATCGCATATGAATGGCTCCGCCATCGGATCAATCTGGCGGATGACATGCCGGCCGGCGCCGCCAGATCGAATCGTGAACTTGCCTTCTGGCGTCAATATGGTGCCCACCATTACGGGACCGTTCACGACCAGCCGCACCTCGCCCCATTCCATGCCCTTGGGCGTGCCTGAGATAAAGTAGCCGGTCCGCGTGGGACGCACCCGCTTGATCTGCACTTCAACGACTGCGTCGTCAAACAGGTTGAGCTTCAGCACCTCGCGACCGCGGCGCGCGGCGGTGATCTTCTGCGTATCGACCTGTACCACACGGCTGCGCATCGTGGCTGGCTCCAGCGCGGGGGCGGTGCGTGGGACCACTGCCGTCTGAATCTCGGAAAACACGCCCGGGGGAGGGGCCTGCGCGAATACAGCCTGCGGAACCAGCGCGCAAGCGAGCAACAACACTACCCAAGCGATGCCATGCGCGGCCGCTGTTGTGTTGTCAGTGCTTAGGGTGCGACGCCCGGTCGCCAAGGGTGAGAGCCTCCTGCAGGCTATGGACTCAATCCGGTAACCCGCTGTTCTTCAGCACTCCCTATTGTCCCACGCCATCAACCAAAGTCCTCGCGCAGCTTGTTCTCCCCTGGGAGCGAGGGCAGCTTGCCCTCGGCGAGAGCCTGTCCCCGACCCTGATCGGGGAGCTGGAAGCCCTCGTTCCCAGCAGGGGGGCCGAACGCCGGCGTGATTGCCTCAACCGAACTCCTCGCGCAGCTTGTTGGCGCGGCGCAGCATCTTCTTCAAGTCCTCGTCGGTGGGATTGTCCTTGTTGGCAAAGGCCGCCAACAGCAGTTGACGGAAACGGGCCGTGCCCCCGGTCTCGCCATCGCCCACCAGGTTCTCCGTGGCATAGGCGTAATACATCACAAACGCATCCGACTCATCGATCACCCCGTCCTCGTTGATGTCGCCGCCTGCATCCACACCCCCTTCCTTCCAGGCATTGGCCTTGCGGATCATGGCCTTTAGATCGTCATCGCTGGGATTGGTCTTGCCCGAATAGCCCGCCAGCAAGGATTGACGCGAGGCGGCCGTGCCGCCCGTCTCGCCATCGCCCAACTGATCGGCCGAGGCGTACGAGTGATACAGGATCAGGGCGTCATTGCCATCCAGCACTCCGTCACCGTTCACGTCGGGGTCCGCGGTTATGGGAGTGCCCGTCACCTCATCCGAAGGCAGACCGTCGTCGGCATGGTCCTTGGTCGCCATGACGCGGATGGTGTATTCCGTATCGGCGGTCAGGCCTGTAATCGTGTAGGTCGCCGTATCGCCACTGGCAATCACTGCCTGGCGAGCATCGCCATACGCCTCTGTGCCTGACTTCCACTGCACCTTGTAGCCATTCGCGTCCGATATCTCCGTCCACGACACGGCCAGTTCCTCAAAGCCCGGCTCAACCTCTACCCCCGTCACTTGAGCAGGAGGCTGAGCCTTCGGGGTGCCGGTCACTTCGCTTGAGGGAGAACCGTCGTTCGCATGCTCGCTGGTCGCCATCACGCGGACCGTGTACTCGGCGCCGGCGGTCAAGCCAGTGATCGAGTGATTGACTGTTTCGCCGCCGGTGATCGCTGTCTGGCGCGACTCAGTGAAGTCCTCGTCACCGGACTTCCATTGGACCTTGTAGCCATCGGCGTTGGACACTTCAGTCCACAACACCTCCAGCTGCTCCACGCCCGGTGTGACCTCCACGCCCGTCACCTGCGCCGGAGGTGAAGCTTGCGGAGCCGCAGTCACCTCGTCCGATGGCGGCCCGTCGTCGGCGTGTTCCTTCGTCGCAATCACGCGGACTGTGTATTCCGTGCCGGGCATGAGATCCGAAAGCAAGTAGTTCACGGTATCGGCGCCACTCAGCACGGCCTGACGGATATCGTCATACTCCTGGTCACCCGACTTCCACTGGACCTTGTAGCCGCCGGCGCCCGATACCGCGGTCCACGTCACGTCAAACTGCTCAACACCTGCCGTCACCTCGACTCCCGTTACCTGACCCGCAGGAGTGGCTTTCGGGACACCGGCTACCTCGCTCGAAGGCGGACCGTCATCGGCGCCTTCCCGCGTCGCAAGCACACGAACGGTATATTCCGTTCCGGCAGTCAGACCCGCAAGCGTGGAGCTGACCGTCTCACTTCCGCTCAGCACCGCCTGCCGTGCTTCGTCATACTCCTCTTCGCCCGACCTCCATTGCACCTTGTAGCCGTTAGCCTCCGGCAGCGCCGACCACGACACTTCCAATTGCTCAATCCCCGCCGTGACCTCAACGTCCTGCACTTGCAACGCAGGCATTGCCAGCGGTATGCCGGTCACCTCCTCCGAAGGCGAGCCGTCGTCCGCGTTCTCCTTGGTTGCAAGGACGCGAATCGAGTACTCCGTGCCGGCGGTCAAGTCCGAAATTGTGTAACTGACCGCTTCGGCACCAACAAGCACCGCCTGGCGCGATTTGTCGTATTCCTCCTCGCCCGACTTCCATTGCACCTCGTAGCCGTCGGCATCCGCAACCTCGATCCAAGCGACCTCCAATTGCTCGATGCCCGCTAGGACCTCAAGCCCGGTCACCTGGGAAGGGGCCGGCAACCTTGGCCCCGGGATGATCACCGTTGGCAGCGACCCGTCTGCCTGCAGGACATATCCCTCGTGATCATCCGGCAAACCGGGCAAGTCGTGGATATCCACTGATACGGCGTCTTCCACTCCTGCCACGCGCATTACGCCAAGCGAGGCGCTTGCCAAAGCGCCGGCCGGAATTGTTACAGTGCTTGCGCTACCCTCAATGACACCGGCCGCGTTTACGCTGACCGAAATATCCAGATCAAAAGGCGCTCCCGCAGTCGCAGTCGCTCTGAATTGGCTGTCTCCTACTTTTTCAAGCGAAACCGCGAGCGGCAGCGGGTCGCGGGTGTTATCGCCAAGGTCCAGTCTGCTCAGCGCGGTGAGGCCCGAGAATATCCCGTCGGGCAATTCAGTAAGCCGATTGCCACTGAGAAAGAGACTCTCAAGCGCCGTCAAGTCGGTAAATAGTGCTCCCGGCAGCTCGTTTATCTCGTTCGCGTCCAAGTTCAAATACTCAAGTGCATGCAGACGGGAAAAAACGTCAGGCGACAGCTTAACCAGATCATTGTTGTACAGTCCAAGCGATTGAAGCTTGGTCAATCGCGAGAAAACCCCATCGGGCAGATCCCTAAGGCCATTCCAGCCTAGAGTTAGCCGTTCCAATGTTGGAAGATCATCGAAAATATGGGCGGGAAGATCAGTCAGCCAGTTCTCCTCAAGAGACAGTTCACGCAAGGAAACCAATCCGTAAAACATGTCTGCGCGCAGAACCGGTAACGAGTTATTTGACAAAAACAGTTGTTGCAGAGCCGTCAATTCGGCAAAGACGCGAGAGGGAAGGTCAGTCAACTCATTGCCGGACAGATTCAGGCTTTCCAGCTTGGCCAGGCCCACGAACACGTCCAACGGCAAGCTGCTCAAGTTGTTTCTGTCCAAGTGGAGGCCTCTTAGCTCCTCAAGTCCAGAAAAGACGCCCGATGGCAGGTCCAACAGTTCATTGCGACCAAGTTTCAGGGACCTTAGAGCCGTCAGGTCGGCAAGAACATCAGTTCGCAGCTCGCTCAAGCTATTGTGGGTAAGCCAGAGCCTTGTCAATCCGCTCAAACCGGAAAAGATACCGTCGGGTAGGCTGCGCAAATGATTGTCTTCCAGATTCAATTCGCCTAGTAAATCCAGTCCCGCAAAATCCCTTTTCTCAAGCGACGTGATTCCCCGGTTTGATAGATCGAGTATCCGTAGCGACGACAGGTGTTCTCTGGTCAAGTCGCCACATGTTTCTATCCCTGCTATTTCGGTCAGTATCGCTTCCTTCACCTTCTCGCTTCGTACGCACCCGTCCGCAGGCCCGTCCCTGGTTATAACGAGCATGTAAGTATCAGTCGTCGTCCCATCCTCCGAGCTGACCCGCATGTTGATGGTGTTCTCGCCTACCAGCAGATCAACCTGGAACCCATCGACTATTGCGTCCGCATCGGCCAGCACTGCGTCGTTCGCGTCCAGGAATGCAACCACTGCATCTGCATTGCTTGCTGTCGCGCCGACGGTAAGGGTGCTGACACTGTTCGCAACAATCGCCTCGTAGCGCTTCGTGTCCGCTGAAAATTCCGGGGACAAATCTCCCTCGCTCAGGGAAATGTTATTCAGCATCGCGTCTTGAGGACTGATCGATGCATAGATCAATCGAGGCAGGGATTCATCCGCGGTGAGTTCATATCCGCGATGCGTACCGGGCAGGTGCGGCAGCGGCCCGAAGTCAACACTCACCGCGTCCAGGCGTTCCGATGCCCGGTCCACGCTTATTGGCTCGCTCTCCAGTTCTCCGGTGGCTATGGAAGCACTGCTTGCATCATCCTGAAACACGCCTCCTTCGCTCACGCTGAAGGACAGTTCCATGCTGAATGGAGCACCCGACGGAACAACCGCCTTGAATTGACCCTCGTCCACCTCTTGCAGCGATAAGGTAAGCGGAAGGGGATCAGCCGGATTGCGGTGCAAATGCAGGTCCTCAAGACTCGTGAGGCCGGAGAAAATGCCGCCGGGTACGCTCGTCAACCTGTTGTCCTCCAGCGACAGTTGCTTGAGCATGGAAAGGCCGGCAAACAAGTCGGAAGGCACGCTGCTCAACTTGTTGCGGGCAAGAGTAAGATCTTCAAGGGACGATAGCCCGGAGAACGTATTGGCCGACAGATCGAGCAACGCGTTTCCGTATAGGGACAGCCTTTCAAGATCAGAAAGCCCGGAGAAGAGACCCTCCGGAAGTTCTGTCAACCGGTTGTATGAAAGCCATAGATTTCGCAGCCTGGATAGTTCCCCGAAAGCCGACGCAGGCAGCTCGATCAGATCGTTGCTCTCCATATACAGTTCTTCAAGACTCGCAAGTTCGGCAAACAGGCCTGTTGGCAATCTGGTAAAACGGTTGTGGCCCATCCTTAGTATCTTCAGACTGGATTGATCGTTAAACAGGCCCGCTGGCAATTCGGCAAGCTCGTTGGAGTTCAGCCTCAATTCTTCCAGACTGGACAGTTGCGCAAACATGTCCTTGGGCAAGTTCGCCAAGCGGTTGAATGAAAGGTCAAGATATTCAAGCTTGGCAAGGCCCGCGAAAAACCCGGGATGAAGTTCGGTTAGCTCGTTGCTTTGAATTTCCAGGCTTTGAAGGTTGGAGAGACCCGCCAACAGGCTCGCAGGCAACTCGGTCAATGGGTTGAATTCGAGTTTTAGAACTTCAAGGTTGGGGAGGCTATCCAGCATCCCCTCAGGTAGCTTGGTGAGTCTATTGACTCCAAAATAGAGGTTCTTGAGGCTGGAGAGATCCGAAAACCATCGCTTGTCAACCTCAGTTAGTTGATTACGGGAAAGGTTCAGGATTTCCAGTTTGGACAGACCAGAAAATGCTTCTGGGGGAACCTCCGCAAATCTGTTCCCTGTGATAGTCAGAGTCCGCAAGTTGGAAAGACCGGCGAACAGACCTTCTGGTACATGCGTCAACTGATTCCTGAAAATCAAAAGCCGCTGCAAATCCGACAAGCCAGCAAATAGGACCTCGGGCAACTCTGTCAGGCTATTGCGGCTTATATCGAGCTCTTGCAAGCTGGATAGCCCCTCAAAATCTCCCGGCTTCAAGGATTGAATTCCGCTCCCCGAGAGATCCAAGCGCTGGAGTTGTGCCAAGTCATCGGAACTAACTTCATCGCATCGGCCCGCCCCCCCGAATCGAGCGACCTGTCTCACAATTTCCGATGCAACTGATGATGATCGAGCGCAGATCCCTTCGTCGGTGGCAAGTTGCAGTACATCCATGGTTATGCCCGCGACCGTAATCGTGCCGCTTCTTTCGGCCTCCGTTTCGTTTTCTTCAACCTGAAGACGCAGATACCCGGAACCGGCCGACCTGGCGTCCGACGTGATCGTGAGAAACCCCGATTGGCTGGATCCCTCCCAAAGGCATCCAGACGCCGTTTCCACCCGAATGACCAGTTCTCCTCCGCTAAGGGGCGCAATAGGCGTTTCGGGACTGAGCGTAAACTCAGCACAGGATTCCGAGCGCAGAGAGCCCACCCAACGCGCCGTGTTATTGAGTGTAAGTCGGGCATCCGCGGGGCCATCCAATCCGGTCGCCGCACTGTCCGCAGTCACGCCAAGCGGATCACCCAGATAGCTTTGATCCGGATTCGAGAACCGTAGCAGTCGTTCGCAATCGAGTCCTGCGTCGCTGCATCGGTCGTTATATCCCATGACCGTAAACCAGAGGGCCTCCGAAGAGGCGTCGGAATCAAATGCCCCCTCGTTTACATATCCGTGGGCATAGGGGTAGATCGCCCGAAGCGAACCATGGACGTAACGGTCATGCGCCACGCCGAAGTTGTGACCGATCTCGTGCGTAAACACCTTCTCACTATCGACCGCGGAGAGCGCAAAAGCACTCGCCTCGTATGACAGGGACTCTTGTCGCATCAGGAAAGCAATGCCCCGAGCTGCTTCCGGCGCATCGGTCAGCAAATGAACCAGATCCGCCGCGTGTTCGTTTCGCAAGGAATGTACTTCGTCCATGTAACCGTCGTCTGGATTGCGAAGGCGGTGCAAATCTATGCTAGGTGTTTCTCCGGCGTAGTCGACAAGGGCCGAATGGGCCAAGACAAGCCGGGGGCTGATGCCGCTGTCCTCAAAAGCCTGGTTGGCGGACGCGATGAACAGATCAATCAGTGCCCGCATCCCGGCAAGCCCTCCCTGGTTCACTTGCACACTTCTCGTATAGACAAGGAGAACCCGGACCTCCGAGCCATCTTCGGTCGGCATGTCGTCGGCTTGAATGGCAGGCGGTGAAATTGCCCCTGCAATCGGAGGACCAAGGGACGAGATAGCCGGCAAGGTGGACGGGTCGACTATTGGAGCCTCCTCGACTTCGCATTCGAATATTTCCTTCGACCGATCGATCTGGCGGATTATGTGGCGGCCGGCACCGCCAGATCGAATCGTGAATTTGGACTCCGGCGTTTCGACGGTGCCCACCATTACTGGACCGTTGACCACGAGCCGGACCTCGCCCCATTCCTTGCCCTTGGGCGTTCCGGAGATGAAGTAGCCGTTGCGCGTAGGACGCACCCGCTTGATCTGCACTTCTACGACCGCGTCGTCGAACAGGTTCAGCTTCAGTACTTCCCGCCCGCGGCGCGCGGCGGTGATCTTCTGCGTGTCCACCTGCACCACGCGGCTGCGCATCGTGGCCGGCTCCAGTGCGGGGCTGGGGCGCGGAGCGACGGCGGACTGGATTTCTGCGAATATGCCCGGGGGCGGGGCCTGGGCCACGGCGGCCTGCGGAATCAGCGCGCACGAAAGCAGCGCGACGAAACACACGATAGATCGGGCGGTCGTGCCTCTAGTGCAATATCCCATGGCGTGACGCCGTTTGGGCAACGGTGAATACCCCCGGTGCGAGTTTAGCCTGATCGGGCAGGGCGACTGACGTTGACGGTCGTGGTTTGCCTTCAGAGGGCTGGAAGCGCTCTTTCCCAGGAGGGAAGGCGTCTTGCCCTCCTGGGAGCGAGGGCAGCTTGCCCTCGACGAGGGCTGGAAGCCCTCGGTCCCAGGGGGAGGGCTGGAAGCCCTCGGTCCCAGGGGGAGGGCTGGAAGCCCTCGGTCCCAGGGGGAGGGCTGGAAGCCCTCGGTCCCAGGGGGAGGGCTGGAAGCCCTCGGTCCCAGGGGGAGGGTTAGGCGGCGATGGTGGGGGTTTGTTCCTCGGCGGCGGCTTCTTCGGCCGGTACGGCGGTGAATTCGGCTTCGGCGACTTCGGCAGCTTCGGCGGCTTCCATCTCCAGGCGTTCTTCGCGGCGCTGAATGCGCTCCTGGTGGTAGTGGAAGCCGGTGCCGGCGGGAATCAGCCGGCCCACGATCACGTTTTCCTTCAAGCCCTTGAGGTCGTCGCGCATGCCGATCACGGCCGCCTCGGTCAGCACCCGGGTGGTCTCCTGGAAGGACGCCGCGGAAATGAACGAACGGGTCGCCAGGGAGGCCTTGGTGATGCCGAGCAGCAAGGGCTGGTAGGTGGCCAGGTTCTTGTCCTCTTGCACCGCCTTCTCGTTGATCTCGACGATCTGGGCGCGTTCCAGTTGCTCGCGCTTGAGCAGGTTGGTCTCGCCCGGATCAATCACTTCCACGCGCTTGAGCATCTGGCGGATGATCACTTCGATGTGCTTGTCGTTGATGCGCACGCCCTGCAGGCGGTACACCGCCTGAATCTCGCCCACCAGGTATTCGGCCATGGCCTGCACGCCCCGCAGGCGCAGGATGTCGTGAACGCTGGGCTCGCCGTCGGCGATCATTTCGCCGGTCTCGACGTGCTCGCCACCGAACACGTTCAGCGCCCGCTCCTTGGGCACCAGCATCTTGACTTCCTCGCCCTGCTCGTCGGCGATGATCAGGCGGCGCTTGCCCTTGGTGTCCTGGCCGAAGCTGACTACGCCGTGGTGTTCGGCCAGGATCGCGGCCTCGCGCGGCTTGCGCGCCTCGAACAGGTCGGCAACCCGCGGCAGACCGCCGGTGATGTCGATCGACTTGGCCTCGCTGGCCGGTACCCGCGCCAGCACGTCGCCGGTCACCACCTTGAGCTTCTTGCCGCCGTCGCTCCCGCCGTCCTCGAGTCCGCGGGACTGTTGCCAGGCGGCGGCAAGGACGGGATCGAGCACCGACCCCTCGGGCAATTTGTGTTCCACCGGCGCATCGGTGCCGGTGAAGTGCAGCACCTGGCCGGCCTTGTCGGTCAGCCGGATACGCGGCTCCTTGTCGGCGCCCGAAGATGGACGCCGGCGGCGTTCCAGCACGGCCACGTTGGACAGGCCGGTGAGCTCGTCGATACGTTCCTCCACGGTAATGCCTTCCAGCAGGTCCTCAAACTCAATCCAGCCGACCACTTCGGAAATGATCGGGCGGTTGTGCGGGTCCCAGGTGGCCACGGTCTGGCCGGCCTTGACCTTGTCGCCGTCGTTGACCAGGATCAAGGCGCCGTAGCTGACCTTGTGGCGCTCCAGGGCCCGGCCGTCGGAATCCACCAGGGTCATCTCGCCGGTATTGCTCACCGCCACCAGGCGGTCTTCGTTCTGGCGCTTCAAGGTCTTCAGGTTCTGTTGACGGACCACACCGTCACGCCTCACCTCAATGCTGCTGCGGGCGCCGGTCCGTGAGGCGGCGCCGCCGATGTGGAAGGTGCGCATGGTGAGCTGGGTGCCGGGTTCGCCGATCGACTGCGCTGCGATCACGCCCACCGACTCGCCGATGTTCACCCATTTTCCGCGTGCCAGGTCGCGCCCGTAACAGGTGCGGCACACGCCGAAGCGCGTCTCGCAGGTGATTGCTGAACGCACGGTGACCCGCTCGACGCCATGCTCTTCTATGAGAGCCGCCAGGCGCTCGTCCAGCAGCTCGCCGGCGGCAATCAGTTCCTCGCCACTGGAAGAAGCGAGGACCGGTTGCGCCGTAGCGCGGCCGAGGATGCGATCGGTCAGCGACTGTATCTGCTCGGTGCCGTCCAGCACCGCTTCCATGACCAGGCCTCCGGTGGTTTTGCAATCCTCCTCGGTTACCACCAGGTCCTGGGCCACGTCCACCAGCCGCCGCGTGAGGTAACCGGAGTTGGCGGTCTTCAGCGCCGTGTCGGCCAGTCCCTTGCGGGCGCCGTGAGTGGAATTGAAGTACTGGAGCACGTCCAGGCCTTCGCGGAAGTTGGCGGTAATCGGCGTCTCGATAATCGAACCGTCCGGCTTGGCCATCAGGCCGCGCATCCCGGCCAGCTGACGCATCTGCGCAGCCGAACCACGAGCGCCGGAATCGGCCATCATGAAGATCGAGTTGAACGACTTCTGGCTGACTTCCTCGCCCTGGGCGTTGATGACCTGCTCGCTGCCCAGGTTCTCCATCATCACGCGGGCCAGCCGATCGCTGGTGTGCGACCAGATGTCCACCACCTTGTTGTAGCGCTCGCCGTCGGTCACCAGACCCTGGGCGTGCTGATCCTGAATCTCCTTGACCTTCTCCTCGGCCTCGGCCAGGATCGCCGGCTTTTCCTCCGGCACCTCCATGTCGTTGATGCCGATGGAAATGCCCGCCGAGGTGGCGAACTCAAAACCCATGTACATCAGGCGATCGGCGAACACCACGGTTTTCTTGAGGCCGGCCTGACGATAGCTGGCGTTGATAAGACTCGCGATCTCGCGCTTGTTCATGGTGCGGTTGATCAGGTCGAAGGCCAGCTCCTCGGGGAGCAGCGCGCCGAGCAGGGCGCGGCCGACGGTGGTCTCGACCAGTTCGTCGCCGAACCGGACCCTGATCGTGGCATGCAGGTCGGCAGCCTTGGTTTCGTATGCGCGGTGAACTTCATCGCGGTTACTGAACACCATGCCCTCGCCGCGCGCGTTGATGCGCTTGCTGGTCATGTAGTAAAGGCCCAGCACAACGTCCTGAGACGGCACGATAACCGGTTCGCCGTTGGCCGGCGACAGAATGTTGTTGGAGGCCATCATCAGGGCCCGAGCTTCGAGTTGCGCTTCCAGCGACAGCGGCACGTGCACGGCCATCTGGTCGCCGTCGAAGTCGGCATTGAAGGCGGTGCAGACCAGCGGATGAAGCTGGATCGCCTTGCCCTCCACCAACAGCGGCTCAAAGGCCTGGATGCCCAGGCGGTGAAGGGTCGGCGCGCGGTTGAGCAGCACCGGGTGTTCGCGGATCACTTCTTCGAGAAAGTCCCACACGATCGGCTCTTCGCGCTCAATCAGGCGGCGGGCTGCCTTTACCGAGGTAGCGTCGGTAAACAACTGAAGTTTGGACAGCACAAAGGGCTTGAACAGCTCCAGGGCCATCTTCTTGGGAAGGCCGCACTGGTGCAGCTTGAGCTTGGGCCCCACCACGATCACCGAACGGCCTGAGTAATCGACTCGCTTGCCCAGCAGGTTCTGGCGGAAACGGCCCTGCTTGCCCTTGATCATGTCGGCCAGGGACTTCAGTGCGCGCTTCTTGCTGCCGGTAAAGGCGCGGCCGCGACGGCCGTTGTCCAGCAGAGCGTCGACAGCCTCCTGGAGCATGCGTTTCTCGTTGCGCACGATGATTTCCGGCGCGTTCAGGTCCAACAGCCGGCGCAAACGGTTGTTGCGGTTGATCACGCGGCGGTACAGATCGTTGAGATCGGAAGTGGCAAAGCGCCCGCCTTCCAGCGGCACCAGCGGCCTGAGCTCCGGCGGCAGCACCGCCAGGCGCGTCAGCACCATCCACTCCGGCCGGTTGCCGGACTCCTTGAAGGCCTTCAAGAGCTTGAGACGCTTGGTCAGCCGCTTGATCTTGGTCTCGGAGCCGGTGGCGTCGATTTCCCCATAGACCTGGGTGATCGCCTCTTCCAGGTCCACTTGCCGCAGCAACTTGCGGATCGCCTCGGCGCCCATCTCGGCCTCAAAGGTGGGGCCGTATTTCTCCAGCGCCTCGCGCTTGAGTTCCTCGGTCAGGAGCTGGCCCTGCACCAGGTCGGTGTCGCCGGGGTCGGTCACGACGAATGCCTCGAAATACAGCACCCGTTCGATCTCGTGCATGGTCATGTCGAGCATCAGCCCGATGCGCGACGGCAGCGACTTCAAAAACCAGATATGCGCGACCGGCGTGGCCAGGTCGATATGGCCCATGCGCTCCCGGCGCACCCGCGCCTCGCGCACTTCCACCCCGCACTTCTCGCAGATCACTCCGCGGTGCTTGAGGCGCTTGTACTTCCCGCAAATGCACTCGAAGTCCTTCAAGGGACCGAAGATGCGGGCGCAGAACAGGCCGTCGCGCTCCGGTTTGAAGGTGCGGTAGTTAATGGTCTCGGGCTTGCGTACTTCCCCCCAGGACCAGGATTTGATCATTTCCGGCGACGCCAGGCCGATACTGATGGAGTCAAAGTCTTCAAATCCGGGGGTGGCCTGGGCCATGCGCGTGATTTCTCTCATGCATCGCTCCTTAGAGTGTCTGCTTGTTCATGTGGGCTGCGACTTGGGAGGGAGGGCTTCCTGGGAACGAGGGCTTCCAGCCCTCGACGAGGGCAAGATGCCCTCGTTCCCAGGGGGGAGGGTAGGATGCCCTCTTTCCCGGGAGTCCCGGCGAAGCACTTGTATTTACTGGGCATACGGTTAACGGCGGGTCAGCTCGACATTGATGCCGAGCGCCCGGATTTCCTTCACCAGCACGTTGAAGGATTCCGGCATCCCGGCCTCCACGCTGTGGCGTCCATCCACGATGCTCTTGAACATCCGGCTGCGGCCGGACTGATCATCGGACTTGACGGTCAGCATTTCCTGAAGCGTATGGGCGGCGCCGTAGGCTTCCAGCGCCCACACCTCCATCTCGCCGAACCGCTGACCGCCGAACTGGGCCTTGCCGCCCAAAGGCTGCTGGGTCACCAGGCTGTAGGGGCCGGTGGACCGGGCATGCATCTTGTCGTCCACCAGGTGGTTGAGCTTGAGCATGTACATATAGCCCACGGTGACCTGGCGGTCGAAAGCCTGACCGGTGCGGCCGTCGAACAGCGAGGTCTGACCCGACTCGGGGAGTCCGGCCAGCTTCAGCATGTCCTTGATCTCGGCCTCGGTAGCGCCATCGAACACCGGCGTGGCCATGGTCACGCCGCTTGACAGGTTGTTGGCCATTTCCTTGAGCTCATCGCTCTTCAGCGATTTGACGCTCTGGCCGGTCCCGCTGACGGAGTAGTTGTAAATGCGCTCCAGCATCTCCCGCAAGGGCCTGGTTCCGCCTTTCTGCGAAACCAGTTCGCCGATCTGCAGGCCGAGGGTCTTGGCGGCCCAACCGAGATGGCACTCGAGGATCTGGCCGGTGTTCATGCGCGAGGGCACGCCCAGCGGATTGAGCACCATGTCCACCGGGGTGCCGTCAGCCATGTAGGGCATATCCTCCACCGGAACGATGGTGGAAATCACGCCCTTGTTGCCATGGCGCCCGGCCACCTTGTCGCCGGGCTGCACCCGGCGCTTGACGGCCATGTAAACCTTGACCATCTTGCGAACCCCGGCAGCCAGCTCGTCGCCCGCGGTGATTTTGCGGGCCTTTTCGGTGTAGCGCTGCTCCATGTTCTCGCGAATCTGCCTCAGGTGTTCCCCGGAACGAACCAACAGATCATTCAAGTCCCGTTTGCGCAGGCTGATCTCGAACCACTGCTCGCGCGGCAACGCGTCCAGCTTCTTGGCCGTGACCTTGCCGGGCTCGAACCCTTCCGGCCCGCCGTCGGCCATCTTGCCCTCGATCTGCTCGCGCACGCGCTGGAACAGGTCCTCCTCGATAATCCGCCGCTGGTCTTCGAGGTCCTTCTTGACCACCGCCAGTTCCTGGTCCTCGTTGGCCAGGGCGCGCTTGTCCTTTTCCACCCCTTCGCGGGTGAACACGCGAACGTCGATCACGGTGCCGTCCATGCCCGCCGGTACCCTTAAAGAGGTGTCCTTGATATCGGAGGCCTTCTCTCCGAAGATGGCGCGCAGCAACTTTTCCTCGGGGGTGAACTGGGTCTCGCCCTTGGGCGTGACCTTGCCCACCAGGATGTCGCCGGCCTTGACCTCCGCACCGATGTAGGCGATGCCGGACTCGTCCAGCTTGGCCAGCGCCGCTTCGCCCACGTTGGGGATGTCGGCGGTTACCTCCTCGGCGCCGAGCTTGGTGTCGCGCGCCATGCAGGTCAATTCCTCGATGTGGATGCTGGTGAAGCGGTCCTCGTGCACCAGGCGCTCGGAAATCAGGATCGAGTCCTCGAAGTTGTATCCGTTCCAGGGCATGAAGGCGACCAGCAGGTTCTGGCCCAGGGCCAGCTCGCCCATGCTGGTGGCCGCGCCGTCAGCGAGCACGTCGCCGGAATCCACCCGATCCCCTTTTCGAACCTGCGGTCGCTGGTTCATGCAGGTGTTCTGGTTGGTGCGCTGGTATTTCACCAGGTTGTAGATGTCCACGCCGGCCTCGTCGGCCCCGGCGTCTTCCTGCTCCACGCGAACCACGATCCGTGACGAGTCCAGGAAATCCACAACTCCGGCGCGCCGCGCCACGGTGCAGGAACCGGAATCGATCGCCACCGCCCGTTCCATGCCGGTCCCGACCAGGGGCGGCTCGGCACGCAGCGTGGGCACGGCCTGGCGTTGCATGTTCGAACCCATCAGCGCGCGGTTGGCGTCGCCGTGCTCCAGAAACGGAATCAGCGCCGCGGCCACCGAAACGGTCTGGCGCGGCGAGACGTCCATGTACTGGATGCGCTCGCGCTGCATCAGGGTGGATTCGTTGCGGTGGCGGACCCTCACCAGGGGATCGACGAACTCCTTCTCGCCGGTGAGCGTGGCGTTGGCCTGGGCAATCACGTACTGGCCTTCCTCGATGGCCGAGAGGTAATCGATGGTGTTGGTGACCTTGTGGTCGGTTACCCGCCGGTAGGGAGTCTCCAGGATTCCGTACTCGTTGGTCCGCGCATATACGGCCAGCGAGTTGATCAGGCCGATGTTCGGGCCTTCCGGCGTTTCGATGGGACACACGCGACCGTAGTGGGTGGGGTGTACGTCGCGTACTTCGAAGCCGGCCCGCTCGCGGGTCAGGCCGCCGGCGCCCAGGGCGGAAACGCGCCGCTTGTGAGTGGTCTCGGCCAGCGGGTTGTTCTGATCCATGAACTGCGACAATTGATTGGAGCCGAAAAACTCCTTGATGGACGCGGACACCGGCTTGGCATTAATCATTTCCTGCGGCATCAGCCCGTCGCTTTCGGCCATCGACAAGCGTTCCTTGACCGCCCGTTCGACCCTTGCCAGGCCCTGTCTCAAGGCGTTCTCCGCCATCTCGCCCACGCACCGCACGCGGCGGTTGCCGAGGTGGTCGATGTCGTCGACGTTGTCCTTGCCGTTGCGGATGTTCAACAGAACCCGCAGCACTTCCACAATGTCCTCCTTGCTGAGGATGGAGCTGCCGGTGGTTTCCTCGCGGCCCACGCGGCGATTGAACTTCATGCGGCCCACGCGCGACAGGTCATAGCGATCCTGGCTGAAGAACAGGTTGCGGAACAGGTTGTTGGCGGCCTCCTGGGTGGGCGGTTCGCCCGGCCGCATCATCTTGTAGATTTCGACCAGCCCCATATCGCGGTTGCGGGTCTCATCCACTCTCAGGGTCGAGGACATATACGGGCCGTGCTCCAGCTCGTTAACATAGATGGTCTCGACCGCCCCGATCCCGTGGACAACAAAACTGCGCAACACTTCGTGGGTGATCTCGTCGTTGGCCTGGGCCAGCACTTCGCCGGTTTCAGTATTGACCACGTCGCGGGCCAGGGTCTCGCCCAGCAGGGGATGGGCAACGTTATCGTCGCCCGAGGGGGCCGCATCGCCGTTTTCCTGGTACTTCGGCAGGTCGGGCAGTTCCAGCCACTTGAGCCTTGACTTCTCCAGCGTGCGCACGTGGCGCTGGGTTATGCGCCGGTCCCTGGGCGCGATCAGTTCGCCGCCCACGACGAAATCGAAACGTGCGGTTAGACCACGCAGGCGCGCCGGCTCAAGCCGCATGCGCACCTTGCCCTTCTTGTCGATCCGGTACTCGTCGCGATCGAAGAACAGGCCGAGTATCTCTTCCGTCGAGTATTCCATGGCGCGCAGCAGCACCGTGGCGGGAATCTTCTTCTTGCGGTCGATGCGGGTATAGACACAGTCCTTGGCGTCGAATTCGAAGTCCAGCCAGGAACCGCGGTAGGGAATGACGCGGGCATTGTGCAGCAGCTTGCCCGAGGAATGGGTCTTGCCGCGATCGTGATCGAAGAACACGCCGGGAGAGCGGTGCAGTTGGGACACGATCACCCGGTCGGTGCCGTTTATGATGAAACTGCAGTGCTCGGTCATCAGCGGGATTTCGCCCAGGTAGACCTGCTGCTCGCGGATCTCCTTTACCGCGCGCGAACTGCCGCGATCGAAGATTACCAGCCGCACCATCAGGTTGAAGGGCGCCGCATAGGTGGCCCCGCGCAGGCGGCACTCCTCCTCGTCGAACGGCGGTTCGCCCAGGCTGTAGCTGACGTACTGCAGCTCCACGTTGCCGGTATAGCTTTCGATCGGAAAGATCTGCGAGAAAACCGAATGCAAGCCATGGTTCTCGCGCTCGTGCGGGGGCGTGTCCTCCTGCAGGAACTGAGCGTAGCTGTCGCGCTGCATCGCCAGCAGGTACGGCACCTCCAGCACGGTGGAACTCTTGCCAAAGCTCTTGCGGATGCGTTTCTTTTCGGTGTAGCTATAGGTCATACGGCGTTATCCATAAAAATTGCGGGCTTGGGAGCGAGGGCATCCTGCCCTCGACTGGAGGGCTGGAAGCCCTCCTTCCCGGGGAAAGGCGCGCTTGGGAGCGAGGGCATCCTGCCCTCGGCTGGAGGGCTGGAAGCCCTCCTTCCCAGGCTTGGGAGCGAGGGCACCCTGCCCTCGGCTGGAGGGCTGGAAGCCCTCCTTCCCAGGCTGGGAGCGAGGGCATCCTGCCCTCGGAGGGCTGGAAGCCCTCCCTCCCAGGGGGAAGGCAGTTGGGCGGAAGATGCCCAACTACTTGACTTCAACCGTCGCGCCGGCTTCTTCGAGCGTAGTCTTGAATTTCTCGGCGTCTTCCTTGGATACGCCTTCCGATACGGGAGCGGGAGCACTCTCGACCAGGTCCTTGGCCTCCTTGAGGCCGAGACTGGTAATGGAGCGCAGAGCCTTGATGACGCCAACCTTGGAGGCGCCGAAACTCTGCAGCATTACGGTGAACTCGGTCTGTTCCTCGGCGGCGGCCGCTGCTTCGGCCGGGGCGGCGGGACCGGCAACTACGGCCGCGGCCGCGCTGACGCCCCACTCATCCTCAAGTTCCTTGATCAGTTCCACCAGATCGAGCACCGGCATCTGGCCCAGCGCTTCACGGATTTCTGTTCTTCCTACGGTCATGGCTTGCTCCTATTAAGGGAATGTTTCAAATATTTCGATGCGGCAGCCGGTTCAATCGGCTCCAATTTGATCTCGCCGCGCCGCCATCAGGCGCGCCAGGCGCGCCTGCGGCTCGGCAAGGGTTGCGACCAGTTTCTGCATCGGCGCCTTGAACACGCCCAGCAGCTTTGCGCGGGCCTCGTCAAGTGTCGGCAGCGAGGCGAGGCGGTCGGTCTGATCGCCGGGATAAAACACCCCGTCGAGCACGAAACCGCGCGGCGCCAGGGCTTCGTGTTGCTTGCCGAAGTCCTTGAAGAGCCTGGCGACGGCGCTCGGATCTTCGGACGAAAACGCCAGTAAGGTGGGGCCGGTAAGCGCCTCGGTGAGGTTCTCGCAGGGCGTATCCTTTACCGCCCGCCGCGACAGGGTGTTCTTGACCACCCGCAGCTGCACGCCGGCGCCCCGCGCGCGGCGGCGCAGATCGGTCATTTCCTCGACCTTGAGGCCGCGGTAATCGGCTGCCGCCACCACGACCGCTTGTTCGGCCACGGTGCGCAAGTCTTGCACCAACTCTTTTTTCTGTTGCAGGTTAAGGGACATGGATGCGGTTTCCTGGGGCTGGGGCTATGCCAGCTTGATGCTGGATTGATCGACGCGCACGCCCGGGCCCATGGTGGTGGAGAGGGTGATGCGCTGCACGTAGACACCCTTGGAGGCCGGGGGCTTGGCCTTTACCAATTCGCCTAAAAGCGCGGTCAGGTTTTCGAGGATGGCTTCGCCGCTGAAACTCTTCTTGCCGATCGAGCAATGAATGATCCCGGCCTTGTCGGTTCGGTAGCGAACCTGGCCGGCCTTGGCGTTGCGCACCGCCTCGCCCACGTTGGGTGTCACGGTGCCGGACTTGGGGTTGGGCATGAGGCCGCGCGGGCCCAGGATCTTGCCGAGTCCACCCACCACGCGCATCGCGTTGGGCGCGGCCACATAGACATCATGCTCGATCTTGCCCTGCTTGATTTCATCGGCCAGCTCGGCAAGGCCCACCGTATCGGCGCCGGCTTCCATGGCCTCCTCGGCGGCTTCGCCGTCGGCGAATACAGCTACACGGATTTCCTTGCCCAGGCCGTGCGGCAGCACGGTGGCGCCGCGCACCATCTGGTCCGCCTTGCGCGGGTCCACGTTCAAGTTCACGGCCACGTCCACCGATTCGCCGAAAGCGGCGGGTACGGCTTCGCGTATGACCTTGATCGCTTCGTCCACGGGCAGCAGCTCCCTGCCCGCGGTGATCTCGCGCATGGCTTTTTGTCTCTTGCTCAAACGGGCCATGCCTAGACCTCCCCGCCGGCTACGGTCAGTCCCATGCTGCGCGCGGTCCCGGAAATGGTGCGCACGGCGGCGTCCATGTCGGCGGCGGTCAGGTCCGGTTCCTTGGTACGCACGATCTCTTCGAGCTGATCGCGGGTCACCTCGCCGACCTTTTCCAGGTTCGGCACACCGCTGCCCTTGTCCACGCCGGCGGCGCGCCTGAGCAGCACCGCGGCCGGCGGCGTCTTGGTGACAAAACTGAAACTGCGGTCGCTGTAAACCGTGACCACGACAGGCGTGGTAATGCCGGGTTCCAGGCTGCCGGTCTGGGCATTGAAGGCCTTGCAGAACTCCATCAGGTTCACGCCATGCTGACCCAGCGCCGGTCCCACCGGCGGGCTGGGGTTGGCCTGCCCGGCCGGAACCTGCATCTTGACCAATGCCATTACATTCTTCGCCATAACTTATTCCTTGAACTTATGCCTTGCGCACCTGGCCGAAACTGAGATCCACCGGCGTGGAGCGGCCCAGAATCTGCACCGCCACGCGTAGCCGGTTCTTCTCGTAGTTGACCTGCTCGACCACGCCGTTGAAGTCGTTGAATGGCCCGTCCACTATGCGCACCACTTCGCCGGGCTCGTACAGGACCTTGGGCCGCGGCTTCTCGGAACCTTCCTCCACCTGCTGCAGGATGCGGTCGGCCTCCTCGTCGGTGATCGGTTCGGGATGCTCGCTGGTCCCGCCCACGAAGCCCAGCACCCGCGGAACGCTGTTGACCAGGTACCAGGAACGCTCGTCGAGATCCATTTCCACCAGCACATAGCCGGGGAAGAAACGGCGCGAGGATCGGCGCTTCTGGCCGTCGCGCATTTCCACGACTTCCTCGGTGGGCACCATGATGCGACCGAACTTTTCCTCCATGCTTTCCCGGCCAATGCGCTCCAGCAGAGCGGTCTTCACCTTTTCTTCGTAGTTGGAGTACGACTGAACGATGTACCAGTGCATGACGTGCCTTTCCTATGCCGAGGTCAGCATGCGGGTGATGGCGGCCAGGCCCATGTCCAGCAGCCAGAAGAAAACGCACAGGATCAAAACGATGACCAGCACGGTAGCGGTGGTCTGCAGGGTTTCCTGGCGGTTGGGCCAGACCACCTTGCGCAGTTCGGCGCGGGCACTCTGCACGAACTGCCAGGCGGTCTGCCCGCGGGTGGTTCGCAGCAGCACCAGGGCGGCCAGCGACAGGCTCGCCAGAACAGCGCCCACGCGGATCAGAATCGAGACTTCCTCGTACGCGTAGTACGCATAGACACCGCTCACCAGCAGCAGCGCGGCGAGCAAAAGCCATGCCACGTCCTGGGAATTGCCGGTCTTGATGGGGTTGTCGTCTTTCATCGCCTAACCCGCGAGGGTCTTGTGTAATGGCAGGCCAGGAGGGAATCGAACCCCCAACCTGCGGTTTTGGAGACCGCTGCTCTACCAAATTGAGCTACTGGCCTGCTGCCTTTCAACAATCTTGCTTCGACCGACCTACTCCACTACCTTTGCGACCACGCCGGCGCCGACGGTTCGGCCCCCTTCGCGGATCGCAAAGCGCAATCCATCTTCCATCGCAATCGGCGCTATCAAAGCCACCTGCATGCGTACGTTGTCGCCCGGCATCACCATCTCCATCTCCTCGGGCAGGGTCACCGCTCCGGTCACGTCCGTGGTCCGAAAATAAAACTGCGGCCGGTAGCCCTTGAAAAACGGCGTGTGACGGCCGCCCTCCTCCTTGGTCAGGATATACACCTCGGACTCAAAGCCGGTGTGCGGCGTTATCGAGCCGGGACGCGCCAATACCTGGCCCCGCTCCACCTCGGTGCGCTTCACACCCCGCAGCAATACGCCCACGTTGTCGCCGGCCCGGCCCTCGTCCAGCAGCTTGCGAAACATCTCCACCCCCGTGCAGGTGGTCTTGGTCGTGTCCTTGATCCCCACGATCGCCACCTCTTCGCCCACCTTGACCACGCCACGCTCGATCCGCCCGGTCACTACCGTGCCCCGCCCGGCAATCGAAAAGACGTCCTCAATCGGCATCAAAAAGGCGCCGTCAATCGCCCGCTCAGGCACGGGTATGTAATCGTCCATGGCATCAATCAAGGCCTGGATGCTGCCCACCGCCCGGTCGCCTTCCTGGCCTTCCAGAGCGTGCAATGCACTGCCGATGATCACCGGCGTGTCATCGCCCGGAAAGTCATACTGCGACAGAAGGTCTCTGACCTCAAGCTCAACCAGTTCCAACAGCTCGTCGTCGTCCACCATGTCGGACTTGTTCAGATACACCACAATGTACGGAACCCCCACCTGGCGGGCCAGCAAAATGTGCTCGCGGGTCTGCGGCATCGGACCGTCCGCCGCACTCACCACCAAAACCGCACCGTCCATCTGCGCCGCACCCGTGATCATGTTCTTCACATAGTCGGCGTGGCCCGGACAGTCCACGTGCGCATAGTGGCGGTTGTCGCTCTCATACTCCACGTGCGCCGTGGCTATCGTGATCCCGCGCTCGCGCTCTTCGGGCGCATTGTCAATCTCGTCAAACGCCTTGACATCTCCGCCATGACGGGCCGCCATGATCTTCGTCAATGCCGCCGTCAACGTCGTCTTCCCATGGTCCACGTGACCAATCGTCCCAACGTTTACATGCGGCTTGGTGCGCTCAAATTTCGCCTTGGCCATGACTTCTCCTCCTGTCCGCGCGCCCCCGCGTGGGGCGGGGCTTGAAGTTGCAAAGTAAAAAAAAGCCCACAACCGGACTTGAACCGGTGACCTCTTCCTTACCAAGGAAGTGCTCTACCGACTGAGCTATGTGGGCGACGTCTATCCCCTTCCACCTGGAGCGGACGATGGGAGTCGAACCCACATCATCAGCTTGGAAGGCTGAGGTTCTACCATTGAACTACGCCCGCAATGCTCAGCAAGCCCTTGTGTGGCCGTTCCCAGCCGGGTACTCAAGAAATCCAAGGGAGCCCTACCACCTCTCAAAATGGAGGGGGTAGGATTCGAACCTACGAAGGCTGAGCCAGCAGATTTACAGTCTGCCCCCGTTGACCGCTTGGGTACCCCTCCGTGGACGGAACGGCCCATCATCTCACAGGCACTTTATGCATGTCAAGCGCTAGTTTGGAGGGCGCATGCGTGCTTCCGCATCGAGGGCGGGACACCCTCGCTCGGGGCTGTCAGAGCCTTGCCAATCCACTTGCAAAGCCCTCATCCCACAAGCCGCGAGCGATGCGGGTTAGGATGCGGGCGCACAAGCCGTGCGTCCACAAGCAGATTCCCAATCAATGTACCATGAGCTTGCTACAAGCCTCCGAGGCGATCCTATGCGACCATCAATACCATTGCTGTATTCGACCCTAGCGGTACTTCTCGTCGCATGCGCGGCAAGCAGCTCATCCGCCGACTCGCCCCCCGGCGATGCTGCCGATTCCACCCCAGTCATCGCCTTGGCGATTGCCGATCCAGGCCGATTGCCGGCCGACTTGCCCAGGGACGCCGGCCGCAGGCCCGAAGCCATCCTGGCCTCTGCCGGCCTTCGGCCCGGCATGACCGTGCTCGATATGTTCTCCGGCGGTGGTTGCTACATCCAGCTGGCGGCTTCCGTGGTAGGTCCCACCGGCCGGGTTGTGGCGCACAACAACACGTCTTATGCAACGATAGCCGGGAAAGCAATCGAGCAGCGCTTTGCGGATGGCCGGATGGCGGCGGTCTGAGCGGCTCATCGGCCAAAACAACAAGCTGAAGTTACTTGCCAGTACCTTCGATGTGGTGCTTATTCATCCTGAGCTACCACGATGTTTACTACATTGACGGTCAGCGTGGCTGGGAGCTCATAGGCCGTCCAGCCACGCTGGCTGAGTTTTATTCCGCGGCAACGCGCTGAGGCGGGCTAGAACCTGAATCGCGCCGTAACGCCTACCTGGCGCCGGCGGGGATGAGACAAGGTGATCCGGAAGGGGACAATGGTGTTGAAACCGCCGCCGGCTCCCCCACCCGGTAAAGCATTCGAGAAAAATATGTCGCGGAATCCTGCCACGGGCTTGTCATCGTCGAACAGATTCTCCGACCACAGTTCCACTGTGAAACGATCCGAATCGATTCCCAGGCGCAGATTCACGTAGGTGTGGGCGGGCACTTCCGCCTGGTTGGGCGCGCCTAGCCACTGCTTGCCGGTATGAAGCACGTCAGTGCGGACATACCAATCCGTGTCTCCGCGAAATGCGCGTCGGTAGGTGAGCGTGGCATTCGCCTGGACCTCAGACTGGCGCAACAGCGCGTTACCGGACACGTCGCCATCCGGCGCAAAGCTGGGAAAATCAGCAAACGACTGGATCCTGGCTTCATCGAACTCGGAATCGGTCAGAGAGAAGCCCAAGGTCCCGGTCAGTTGGCGGGTGAACGCGAAAGTCAACGACGCCTCCAGGCCCAGCACGGATGCGTCGCCGGCATTCATGTCCAGAGAACTGACCTGGGACAGCCGGATGCCATTCGGGTCAACCGATACCAGTTGCGGAATAACGATATCGGTCCAATCAATGAAAAATACGGCGATGTCGCTGCTCAGGCGGCCGCCCAGGTAGGTGCCTTTGGCGCCCAACTCAAAGGAAGTGTTCTTTTCCGGGTCGATAAAGCTCACCAGCGAGACCGATTCACCGTTGATATTCTGCTCGGTATCAAAATCAAAATCACCGCTCTTTTCGGCTCCGGCTATGGAACCGTAGAACATGGTGTTATCCGAGGGCTTGAAGTCGAGGGTCGCACGCCAGGTGAGGAAGTCCCAGGCACTGTTCAGGTCATGTCCGCCCTCGAAATCCCGAACGCTCCGGTCTTCATCGGTGTAGCGCAATTCCAGGCGGCCGGTCAGGCGTTCGGAAAAGTCCGCGTCAACCGCCCCGAATACAGCCCAGGCGTCAGACTCGCTCTCTGCGACAACGCTATGGTCGGTATCGCCTTCGGGCCCTGTAAACCATGGGCCGTAAATCCCATCCCCGATCGAGTTCCTGGGATCCGCCGGCGGGCGAGGCGGCACGGCAAATCCGACACCGTGAAAGAACTCGATGCAAGGACAGAATTTCGCAAAAATATGTGGTGTGGGCGTCAACGATACGACACCATCCCCCCTTTCCGCCGCATCGACCGTGTAATAGTAGCCGCCCACGGTGTAGCGCAAGGAGCGGTCTTCCGGACTCGTGAAGCGTATCTCCTGGCTGAACTCCTCGGTCTCATCGCCCGGACCGATCTGCAGATATTCGGTCTCGAAGGTACCGAGCACGAAGGCGCCGCGAAAGGGTGGTATAAACGACTGATAGGCCATTGTCGTGGTCGGACTGCCACGAGAACCGTCCACAAGAAAAGTCTGTTCTACTTTGGAATACCCCGACGAGGCCGTGAACGTGCCAAGCTCGTGATCCAGGCTGAAGGTGACGCTGCCGCGAACCACGTCCCGCTCCTCCCCTGTAGCTCGTGTGAGCACGCTTAAGCCATTCTTGTCGACCGAAGGCAACTCACCACAGAAATTTCCCAGCCGCTCGCCCCTCGCGCTGATATTTTCGCAGTTCATTGCCAGGGCGCTGACGGCGGACATGTCAATCCCATCGTTCGAGACGTAAAGTGACAGGCCTATTTCGGATTGCTCCGTTGGAGTGAAGTAAAGGCTTCCCTGGATAGTTTCGTAGTTGAATCCACCGATGTCCGGGCCACCGGCCACCTGGTTCTCGTAGGAACCGTCCCATTCGTTCTTCATGATCGCAAGCCGGCCGCGCAGTTTCCCCTCGACGAGCGGGCCGCTTATCGCGCCGGACAATACGATTCGACCATTGTCCCCGACAGTCAATTCCCCCTTGCCCTGAAACTCGTCCGTGGGACGTGCGGTGACGAAATTGATCGCGCCGCTGAAGCTGTTGCGTCCATACATGGCCGCCTGGGGACCCTTGACCACTTCGATGCGTTCCAGGTCGAGCTGACTGAAGTTCAGCCCCTCGCGGCCCGAGAGATATACGCCGTCAACGAAGATCGCCGCGTTATTCTCCCGGCCCTGGACCGCCGTAGGGGCGATACCTCGAATCACGGGCACGGGAAGAAACTCGCCCAACAGATTGGAAAAGGTCAAGCCGGGCGTGAAATTCGCCACATCGTCCAGATTCTCGATACCCGCCGACTCGATTTCCGCCGCGCTGAAGGCGGTAATCGCAAGCGGCACGTCCTGCAGCCGCTCCTCGACCCTGCGTGCCGTGACGACGATTTCCTCGAGCGCAACGGCGCCTTCCTGAGCGCCTGCTATCCCGGCAAACCCCGAAGCCGCGAGCATTGTTGCCGCGACGAAGCCGATCCTGGTTTGGATATTGGCCATGACATACCCCCTTGACGATGTCCTCCCGCCGCAGGATACGCTGAGGCTGCGGCATCTGTGGAAAGGGGCGTAACCGGCGCCTGTCGGTAGACGAGGCAAGATTCGCGCACCTTCCCCTGGTGATCTTACTCGATTATTTCGCCATTCCAGGCATCATCAACTACAACTTGCAGCTCCTCGAAATCGCGCGCTATTCACCCAATTCAAAACCCCGGGTCAAGGCTCATGTCCGTATTGGAGAGAACTGCTCCATATGCTCGTGAATTCCGAGATGCCCGGCGGTGCGAATCCGGCGATGGGCCTGCGGCCGAACCTGGCTTCAGATATGGTAGAAAATAGGGCGCCATGGGCCGCAAGACTCTCCCCCTGCTGATCGCGCTGGTTACGGCGGGCCTCATCGCTCTTCTGGTGGTTACGCGGCCGAGCATGGCGCCGGTCGAGCAGGCCGAAATCGAATGGCCGGTGAGAGTGGCCACCGCCCGCTATCAGGACTTGCGGCCGGCCCTCAAACTGTATGGCGAGATCGTGGCCGGGCGCGAGAGCGAGCTACGCGCCTTGACGGCGGGCCCGATCGTGGAGGTAGGCGACAATTTCCGCGAAGGCGCAGCCGTAAGCGACGGCGAACTGCTGCTGCGGGTGGATCCGTTCAACTACGAAATAGCGGTGGCCGAGCAGGGCGCGGCGGTGGTCGAGGCCGAAGCCCAACTGCGCCTGAAGGAACAGGACATGGATCGCATCGATGCGCTGTTTGCCGAGGGCAACGTGTCCGCACAGCAGCGCGATACGGCCGCGCTGGAAGTGGATATGGCGGGGGCAGCGCTGGAACGCAGCCAGGCCAGCGCGCGGCGGGCGCGGCGCAACCTGGCCGATACGCGCCTGGTGGCGCCCTATGACGGGGTGCTGGTGGAGATAAGCGCCAACCTGGGCCGGCAATTGTCGATCACCGACCGGGTAGCGCGGATCGTGGACCCGGCCCAGCTGGAAGCGAGTTTCCCGCTATCCAACGAGCAGTACGGCCGCTTGATGTCCGAAGGCAGCCTGGTGGGCCGATTGGTGCGGATCGTCTGGGAGGTCGGCGAGACGGAGCTCGTATTCGGCGCGCGAATCGAGCGCCTGGGCGGCGAGATCACCGCGGCCAGCGGCGGCATACGGGTGTATGCGGAGCTGCTGGATACATCAATCGACACCCCCTTGAGGCCGGGCGCCTTCGTGCGCATCGAACTGGACGACAAGCTTTATGCCCAGGTGGCGCCGGTGCCTGAAACCGCCCTGTACGGCGAGGACCAGGTGTTTGTGGTGCAGGCCGGGCGGCTCCGCTCCCGCCAGGTCGAACTGGTCGGCTACGACGGTGAACTGATTCTGCTGGGCGCCGCGCGCGAGAACCCGCTGAAGGACGGCGAGCAGGTGGTTATCACCCAGTTGCGCGAGGCCGGCGAGAACGCCCGGGCGCTGATCGTGGAGTAGCCGGCGCATGGCCGCCAACACCCTCCTGGCTTTCTTCGCCCGCCACAAGGTGGCCGGCAATCTGCTGATGGTGCTGATGATCCTGTTCGGGCTGATGGGTCTGGGCCAGCTCAACCGCCAGCTCATGCCCGACTTCACGCTGGAGCAGATTCAGATTGACATCTCCTGGGCGGGCGCCAGTCCCCAGGACCTGGAATCCAACGTCATCGAGCCGCTGGAAAGGGAGCTCCTGCTGCTTGACAACATGGACCGGGTGGACGCCACGGCTTTTGAAGGACGCGCCGTCCTGATGGCGGATTTCGACTTCGGCAGCAACATGGCCAAGGCGCTGACCGACACGCAATCGGCGGTGGCGCGGGTAGCGACTTTTCCGCAGGAGATTGAGCGCCCCCTGGTGCGGCTGCTGCAGCCCACCGAAGTGATCTGCAACATCGAGATATCCGGGCCGTTCAGCGAGAGCGCGCTGAAGTCGTACGCCTGGGAAATCCGCACCGCGCTGCTGCAGCGGGGCGTCAGCCTGATCCGCATGAGTGGCCTGCGAAAAAGCGAGTTGCGGGTGGAAGTGCCGGCGGAGACCCTGCGGCGCCTGGATCTCACTCTGGATGACGTGGCCCAGCGCATCGCCCGTTCCAGCCTGGACCTGCCGGGCGGGACGCTGGAAACGGAAGGCATCTCCCGGCAGATTCGCAGTGAGCGGCGGGCCCGCACGGCGGCCGAGCTGGGTGAGCTGGAAGTCCTGTCCAGCGAATCGGGGGAGCGCCTGCAACTGAAAGACATCGCCCGTATTCACGAGACTCCGGCCGAAGGAGAGGTGGCGCGGCTGGTCGATGAGTACTCGTCGATCAACATCAACGTCAGGCGCAGCCGGGGACTGGACTCGATGCTGGCCCAGCAGGCGGTCGAGGCCTACCTCGAAGAGTTCCGGGCCGGCGCGCCGGCCAGCCTCCGGGTGGAGCTGTTCGACGTTTTCGCCGACCAGGTGAGCCAGCGGGTGAACATGCTGCTCACCAACGGCTTCGGCGGCCTGTTGCTGGTCCTGGCGGTTCTGTACCTGTTCCTGGGCGGGCGGCCGGCTTTCTGGGTCGCGGTGGGCATTCCCATTTCCTTCCTCGCGGCAATGGCGGGAATGGCCGCGCTGGGCCTGACTCTCAACATGATCAGCATGTTCGCGCTGATCATGGGCATCGGCATTATCGTGGACGACGCCATCGTGGTGTCGGAACATGCCAGCACGCTGTACGCCTCGGGCGTGCCGGGCGGTGAGGCGGCCGAACGGGCTTCTCGAATCATGTTTCCGCCGGTCCTGGCGGCCTCGCTGACCACGCTGGCGGCGTTCTTCCCGATAATGATGATCGAAGAAGAGGTCGGGAGCGTGGTAAGGGAGTTGCCCATCACTCTGGGGCTGGTGATTGCCGCCAGCCTGGTGGAGTGCTTCCTGATCCTGCCCATGCATCTGCGCAAGGCCTTGCGCAAGCAGCGCGAGCCGGCGCGCTGGCGCAGGAGTTTCGAGGCCGGCTTCGCGCGCTTCCGCCAGGGCGCTTTCACCCGCCTCGTGCAAACGGCTATCCGGCAGCGCTACGCAAGCGTTACGACCGCGGTATGCCTGTTCCTGCTGTCGGTCTCCATCCTTTTCACCGGCCGGGTGGGATTCGATTTCTTCCCAACCCCGGAATCCGACCTGGTGTTCGCCAATTTTGCCTTGACGCCAGGCGCGCCCCGGCGCGAGTCGCAAGAGATGGTGGAGGAGTTGGGGCGGGCGGCGCGGGCCACGGAGCGCAACCTGGGGTATGAGCCGGGTGAATTGATCGCCTTTGCGGTGGGGTCGGTGGCCACTCGCGACCCCGGTGTGGGTAATGCGCCCCTGGAGGTCAGCGGCGATCACCTGGGGGTGTACACCATCGAACTGGCGCCGGGCGACATCCGCGCGGTCCGCAACGAGGCATTTATCGAAGCGTGGAAGAGCCAGATACGGCGCGCGGCGGGCGTGGAGAAACTGATATTTTTCTCCCGGCAAGTGGCGGGACCGCCCGGCAACGACGTGGAATTGAGCCTTTCCGGCGCCAACCTGGAAGATATGAAAGCAGCCGCGGGATACGTGGCCGGCTGGCTGTCGGGGGTGCCGGGGGTCGATTCGGTGGACGACGACCTGCCGCGCGGCAAGCAGGAAGTGCTGCTGGAAATCACGCCGGCCGGCGAAGCGATGGGATTCAGCGCCGGTGAAGTCGCACGCCAGGTGCGCAACGCCTATGAAGGCGCGCTGGCCGACCGGGTCCCGCGGGACGAAGAGGAACTGAAGGTGCTGGTGAAGCTGCCGGAAGCGGGTCCGGGCGAAGCGGGCCTGCGCAGCCTTTACCTGCGGTCGCGGTCAGGCGTGGAAGCGCCGCTGACGGAGATCGTGAACCTGCGCCAGCGGGTGGGCTTTGCACAAATCCGGCGCACCGACGGCTTGCGCCAGGTCACAGTGTCGGCCGACCTCAATCCCACGATTACGACCAGCGGGCAGGTTATTGGCGCCTTGCAGGAACAGGGTGTTATCCGCACGATCAGGGAGCAATACGGTGTGTCGGTGGGCTTTCAGGGGCGGGCCGAACAACAGAATGCGGCGCTGGCCGACTTCCGGATGGCCGCGATTGTGGCCTTGGGAAGCATCTACATCGTGCTGGCCTGGGTGTTCGCGCGCTACGGGACTCCGCTGGTGGTGATGAGCGTGATTCCCTTCGGACTGGTGGGCGCGATCCTGGGGCACCTGGTGTTCGGCTTCAATCTGAGCATGTTCAGCCTGGTGGCGCTGCTGGGGCTGGGGGGGGTGCTGGTGAACGATTCAATCATCATGGTGTCGGCGGTCCAGCGGCGGCGGGAAGGAGGCGATACGCTGACGGATGCGCTGGTGCACGGCGCCCAGGATCGGCTGCGGCCGGTGCTGATGACGAGCATCACTACGATAGTGGGCGTTACGCCGATTCTGTTTGAAGGCAGTCTGCAGGCGCAGCTGGTGCAGCCGCTGGCGATTACGCTGGTGTTCGGGTTGATGCTGGCGCCGCCGCTGGTGCTGGTGTATGTGCCCTGCGTGATGGCGATAGGGGGAGATGTGCGCCGCCTGATACGCAGTCGCCGGGGCCCTGCGGCAAGGCCTGCTTCCCTTACGAGTCCATAACGCCCCTGGGAACGAGGGCATCCTGCCCTCGACGCTGGGAACGAGGGCATCCTGCCCTCGACGAGGGCGGGGACGCCCTCGCTCCCAGCGCTGAGGGCAAGATGCCCTCACTCCCAGGTTAGGCGCCGACGGCGCGCAGGGGTTGGGCGGTGGGGCGTGGCTCGACCAGCGGTACGGGGTCGAGTACCCAGGCTTGCGACTCGCGGCGAGCCGGCGACGGGATGGCGTAGACCACGTTGCGCCTGGCCCGCATCCGCTTGAGTTCGTCGATGTCGATGCGCCAGCCCTGGTCGTCCCATTTCTGCAGGTGGTCCCGGTAAAGCCAGATGACCTTGTCGGAGGGCATCAGCAACTCGCGGGTGCTGCGCTCGGCCGGGGTGCAAACGGGATCGAGTTTCTCGATCACGGCGCGATCCTGTTCGGCCACGGCGAAGTTGCGCTTGTCCATTTGCTTGTCCGCCACATTCAGGAACCACTTGTTCCTGGGGATCATGCAGTTGCGCATGGACACCAGGAAGGTATGCAGGTGGTGCTCGTCGACGGGGGTTTCCCATACGTACTGGTGAAACCACTTGGTGGGCGTAAGGTGGATGTAGGTGTACAGGCCGTTGGGCCCATGGTGGCCCGAGCCGGCATCCAGAGGACCGTCGTAGTTGCGGATCCTCTTCATTAGCCAATTCTTCAGCGGCGGCGACTGGAAGGTGTGCATGAAGCTGAAGCCGTATTCGTCATGGTCGATGCGCAATTCGTTGACCTTGTATTCGTCGCGTTCGCCGGAGTAGCCGTGAGTGGGGTGCACGAACTCGTTGTGGGCCGGGTCCAGGCCGTTCTCCACGGCCCGCTCGTAATTGGCGTTCCAGTGATAGTCCATGGTGTTGCCCCGCCAGCCGTCCTGGCCCCATTCGGAGAGGGGCATGATGGGGGGGCGCTCTTCTTCGGGAAGGTCGCCCAGGAACACGAAGATCAGGCCGTAGCGTTCCTCGGTGGGATAGCCGTCCACCTGGCCGCGCGGCGGTACCTTGTTCCGGCCCTTGGGGCCCAGCGAGGGAATGCTCACGCAGCGGCCGCTGCCTTCGTATTGCCAGCCGTGATAGGGGCATTGGACGCAGTCGCCCTTGATCTTGCCGCCGGACAGCGAGGCGCCGCGGTGGATACAGGTATCGCTAAGACAGTGGGCCTTGCCCTTGGAGTCACGAAACAGCACGAACTCGTGGCTCAGCATCCGCACCCGCATCGGTGCATCGGCCGTAAGTTTCTCGGCCCGCTCGGCCGCGTACCAGAAATTGATATACATAGGCTGCCTCCTTCTCGAAGGGCGGGTATTTGATTGTAGCGCAGTCTGCGCAAAGTGCATTCGGCCGCGCCGGGGCCCGTGGATTCAAGTAGCGTAGCCCGCCCCACGGTATCTGCAAGTAGCCGGCGCCCGTCCCAGCGGTCTGCGTCCCAAGCGCGTGCGCTGAAAATCAACTATTCACGGAACGCTCTCGCCGTGACCAAGCAGTTCGCCCTGCGGATTGCTTCCATCCGCCCGAACCGGTGCGCCAGTCTGGGAGTGATTCGCATAAGTGGCCCAATCGGGTTCATAATCTTCACACTGATCTCCCCAAGCAGACCAGCCGGACCTTCGGCCACGGGCAAACAATTCGAGATAGGGACCAGGGCTGCAAGACTCGATCAACTCGTACTGCTCATCAGGTTTGCGGCTGTGCTCGCGCTTGCGCGAAACAATGATGTTTTCCTGTCTTCGGCCGGGCGCCAAGGTTCTCGCGTTCTTGCCGCGAACGCCGAACAAAACAACTTCCGTCACGTTTCGGAAGTAGAACCCCACCCCGCGCCGATCCGGGCCGCCGTCTTTACGAACCTTGTACCAAATGAGGTTGGTCTTGTACTCGAAGCCCCACTGCCGCATTGTGTCGAGGCCATAGGCCAGTAGCGCGTTGGGAACCCATAGGTAGAGATGAGCCGGCTCGTTCGTCAGGGACTCTACAGGCAGTGCGCCGATCTCCTGCAACGACAGCGTCGAGTAGCGTGACAGCCGCTTATGCTCCGGGGCCATTTTGCCGGTCTTGTTGTGGAAACGCCACGGCGAATGATTTCCGGCAGTAACTCCAATCCCATGATTCAAAAAAAGCCAAAGTTCTGACGCCTGAGCCATCCTATCACCCCGGCTCGCCGTGTTGATTACGAAATACGCCGCTTTCGACTGGTTAAGCCGGCTGTTAGCGGGATGGAGTAAGTGCGGTGGAAGGGGTATGTCCGGGTTCAGATACAAGTGGGACTGGGATTGGGGGACTTTAGCACCTTTGTCCCGAAGGGAGCGTAGCGAACCAATCACACACCCGGCGCAGCCTTTTGGATGGCTCTGAGTGAACCTGTATAGTCCTGTAAAGGATTGATGTTGTTGGTATTTCGTGCTATAATCCGGGCATCTCAACGGACTGAACGGAGCCTCGAAATGGACCTTCACCGCACTTCCTCCCGCGCCCCTGTTTGCGACGCTGAGCGTCCTCCGAGTGGCGCTTTTGAGTTGCCGGCAGCCAGCGCTGCACAGTTTGCCCACCCGGATGCTGACGTCCGGATGGCTGCTGGGGCTCGCGAAGAGGGGGGCCTCAATACCCTGGAAGCACAGATCACCCGATTGTGGGGGCACATCAACTCAGCCACGGCGCAGTTTCTGGCCCTGCTGGCGGAGTTCGACCGCAAGGAAGGCTGGGCCCAGCACGGCATGGCGAGTTGCGCTCATTGGCTCAGCTGGCAATGCGGCATCGGCCCGGTGGCGGCGCGCGAGAAGATGCGCACGGCGCGGGCCCTGGAATCGCTGCCGAAGATCACAGAAGCCTTCGGCGAGGGCCGGCTGTCGTATTCGAAGGTGCGCGCGCTCACGCGGGTGGCGACAGCGGCGACGGAGGACACGCTCTTGAACATTGCCTTGAACGGCACGGCGGAGCATGTGGAGCGCACGGTGCGGGGGTTTCGGCGGGTGCAGCGTGATCTCGAGCGTGACGAGGCCGAAGCCGTGCACGAGCGGCGCTACCTGGACTGTCGGCGGGAAAGCGACGGCAGCGTCACGCTTGAGGCCCGCCTTGCGCCGGAGGTGGGCGAAATGCTGCTCAAGGCGCTGGAAGCGGCGGAAGCGCAACTTGAGGAGCCGGGCGCGGATACCGAGGGACCCGGGGCGCGAAGCAATGGCAAGCCCGGGGGCATCGAGCGCGCCGAAGCGGCTGAGTCCGCGCATTCGGTATGCGGAAGTGTTTCCGCGGAAACACCCGGCCCTCGACCGGTGCTGCGGCAATGGCGAGGTGCGGCGCCGGGCGGCGCTTCCGCGGAAACACCTCCTCGGAGCGCCAGTCAGCGGCGCGCGGATGCGCTGGAGCACATGGTCGAGCGGTTTCTGGCCGGGAAGTGTTCGGGTTCGGCGGCAAGTGCTCACGAGCTGGTGGTGCACATTGCCCACGACGCGCTGCGTGACGTGCCGGAGAGCACGGGCGCGTCGTTTGAACACGGCGGCCGGGTGGCGGTGGAGACGGCGCGGCGGCTGGGTTGCGACGGGGCCTTGCTGGGCGTGGTCAAAGGCGCGCAGGGCGAGCCGCTGGCGGTCGGGCGCCGGACCCGGGCGGTACCGCCGGCCATCCGTCGCGCGCTGCGCGTTCGCGACGGCGGCTGCCGCTTCCCGGGCTGCGATCGTTCCCGCCATTTGCACGCCCATCACATCCGGCATTGGGCCGATGGCGGCGAGACCGCCCTGGGCAACCTGGTCACTTTGTGTTCGTTTCATCACCGGCAGGTGCACGAGGGGGGTTATGGCGTTCGGGTGCGCCAGGGTGCGATCGAATTCACGCGTCCGGATGGCCGGGTGATCCCGCCGGCGGGCCGAACGCACAGGGACTGTTTCCGCGGAAACACCTGTGCAGCCAGCGGGGCACGGCGGCTGGCGGCGTTCAATGCGGCGCGCGGCCTGGCCATCAACGCCCACACCGCCCGCTGCGGCTGGGGTGGCGAGCGCATGGACTACAACATCGCCATCGACGCACTGTGCCGGGAGGCGGGCCATACCTGAACGGCCGCCTGAACTGTGGATGAGCCACCTATGGTTCCAGCACAGTCCCGGATGGAGTGAACCGGTACAGGGGCTTGTACGCTCCGTGCGATTCTGGTACGGTTTGATTTATGAGTACTCTTACCCTCCAGCGCAACGTTCAATTCATGTATGAAGAGCAACTCGCTCGGGTCGAGATGCAGGCCCTCGGATGCGATGGCTGGGAACGCGATGCGGACAATCCGTGGCTCGTCAACGTACGTACCAACGGTGTTGCCGGGGACGTGCTGAGTCGCTCGGCGTACGTAGGCGCGCTAGACGACAATCAGACAGTTTACGCGCAACTCATCCGGCCGAAATATCAAGGTGGGAAGTTCAACCGCACCAGGTCAGTTAATCAGTACCTCACCCACTGGATCTATCGGTATCGTGGGAAGTTCCATCCGCAAATGATTCGTGCATTACTCAATATCGCGGGCGCGTCCGAGGGATCGCTGGTGCTTGATCCCTACGTGGGCAGCGGAACGACGGCGCTGGAAGCCTCACTCCTGGGCATGCGGTGCATAGGAATCGACATGTCCCCGTTGTGCGCGATGCTCACCCGCGTCAAAGTCGGCTCCGCCCGGGCGGTGGAGGCGATACGGGCGCGGGTAACGGCCTTGCTCGACGAGCCGGCGTTGGACCCGGAAGATTCGTCCAGCGCCAATCACGAGGACCGCCGTGTGTGTGAATTCGTTCAGATCGCCCGTATGGTCGCGCTCAGCGATATGACCCGGCGGCGCAGGGACGGTCACGCGTCGTTTCACAAGAACCTCAAGGCTATGCTGCAATCGGTCGAGGCGCATGCCGAGGCATTGCGCCGCTACCGGATCAGGCCGGGTGAAGCCGCCATTTCAATCGGCGATGCGCGCAACCTGGTGGCGTCCTGCATCGCGGACTCGAGCGTGGATGCGATTGTGACCTCGCCGCCCTATTCCATTGCTCTGGACTATGTGAAGAACGACGAGCATGCCCTGAGGGCCCTGGGGGTCGATCTTCGGAATCTCCGCGACTCGATGACCGGAGTCCGCGGCCGGGGACCGCAACAACAACTGGAATTGTACAACCGCGACATGCAACAGATGTTCCTGGAGGTAGCCAGGGTCCTGAAGCCGAACGCCAGGGCGATATTCGTGATCGCCAACGCCACCGTGGACCGCCGGGAAGACACGACCACTGAGCAGATGAGCGAATGGGCGGTCGAAGCCGGCATGGAACGGGAGCGGGAAATCCCGAAAATCGTTTTCGGCCTCTACAACGTCATGCGGGACGAGAAAATCCTGATTGTTCGCAAACCCGCAGCTTAATTCTGCTCGCGGCTATGCCGTCTTGCGGCTCAACCGTGGCCGGCGAGCAGGTAAACCAGGTTGGCGAGACGGCGGGTAACGGGAATGATAAAGGTCTCAAAAATGCTCCAGTTCCTGCCGAGCCGGTCCCCCAGCCAGGGCAGGACGAACAACAGGCCCAGCAGGATCGCGAAACCATGCCGCTCCAGTCGCGCCAGGGGCGCAGCCAGCGAGTTGGGCAGCAGGCCCACGGCCACACGTCCTCCGTCCAGCGGCGGCAGCGGCAGCATATTGAATACGGCCAGCAGGATGTTGAAATAAATGGCCACTCGAAGCACTTCGGAAAACCAGGTATCCAACCCTGAAAACGGCCCGCCCACGGCATGCAGCAGCAAGGCCGCCACCCAGGCCTGCAAAAGGTTGCACAGAGGTCCGGCCGCGGCCACTTTCACCATGTCGATGCGCGGGTTGCGCAGGCGGTGAAAGGCTACCGGCACCGGCTTGGCGTAGCCGAACATGAAACTCCCGCCGGACAGCGCCAGCAGTATCAGCGGCATGGCCACGGTGCCGACCGGATCGATGTGGCGCAAGGGATTGATCGAAATGCGCCCCAGGCGCTTGGCGGTATCGTCGCCGAGTTTCCACGCCGCGTAGCCGTGCGCGGCCTCGTGCAGCGTGATGGCGAGCAGCAGCGGAACTATCCAGACGGACAGCCCGTATGCGAGGTTTCCGATCGATCCCATGAATTCGTCCTTGCCCGAAGTCTATACGGGCTGAATGGATGCGCCTATTCGTCCTTCAGCAGATCGTCCAATTTCTTGAACCACTGATCGCTCTTGTAAAGAGGCAGCTCGTAGGCCCAGCCTCCGAGCCTGGCGTTGAGTTCAGCGGCCCGCTCCGCAGCGCTGGGCGGAGGTTCCTGTTCCTCGGCGGCCTCCTGGGACGGGTCGGACTCGGCCTCGGCATCGACCGGGGGCGCATCGGGGACCTGCAAGGGCTCGTCGAAAGCAGCGCCCTCTTCCGGCGTGGAGGCGGCCGGTTCGCCGGCCGAGGCGGAAAACAAGGCCCAATAGCGGGGATCCGCCTCATCGTCGCCGGAATTGCTTTCCGCGGCCACGGCCGGGGACTCTGCGCGCACGTCCAGTTCGAGAGTAAGGCCGTCAAATGTCTCGTAACGGCCCAGCACGGCGCGGGGCAGAACACCGATTTCCGCAGCCGGCCGCACCTCATTGGCCTGCACGTTGGCCAGCACGCTGCCGATACTGTTGGCCACGCTGCCGTAGCTCAGTTCCCGCCCCTGGGGAATGCCTGCGGGGGTGAAATTGATGTCACCCGAATCCTCCTTGGCGATCTCGAGAAGGTCGCCGGAACCGCGATCCAGCACCACCCGGCGCACGCTGGAGGAACTCAGATCAATGATCTCCCGGTCCACCCAGTCGCGGCTCTGGTCCGACAGGTCGAAGTCCGCGCTCACCATCCAGCTTTGCTCCTCGCCGCCGGTTCGGATGTAGACCATGCCGGCGCCGGCCCTGAGGCCCACGATGAACCGCTCAGCCGGATGCTTGTCGCCATACTCGAGCTCCAGCAGGTAGCCGGCCGCATCCGTAGCGCTCACGTCCTCCACACCCAGCTTCGAGTAGTACTCGGCCAGCGCGGTCTTTTTCTCCACCCGGCGAGCCTGCGACAGTTCGCGCAGGCTGCCCCGAAAACGCTCGAAGTCGGCCCTATGGCCGCCTGTTTCCGCTACCACCCAATCCTGTTGGCCCCGTTTGACGGTGGCGACGACTTGGCCGCCGGCCGCCAGCACGCGCAGCGAAGCAAGATCGTCAAGGCGATCAGCCAGACCCGGGACATGCAAGTCCCCTACCGAATCCTGGCGCCCGAAGTCCAGGCGGGCCAACAGCACGATGGCCACCAGCGCAGCGCCGACCCCGGCCAGGACCATGACGGAGCGGCGGTTCATGAGCCGCCGTCCCGCTTGCGGCGGCGCAAGAGGGCCACGGCCAGGCCGCCCAGACCGATCAGCACCGGGATCAACCCGATATTAACGATCTTCAGCGCCGCGCCCAGGCGCTGGATACTGGCGTCCAGGCTGCGGCGCACCTCGCGCAGTTCGCGGCGAATCCGCAAACGCTCCGCGGTGAATTGCTCCAGTTCCGCTGCCTGCTCCGGGGTGGGGCTCAGGGCGTAGACGTCATCGCGGGATTCCTGCAGTTGGGCAAGCCGGCTCTCTGTTCGGCTCAGCTCCTGCTGCAACTGGTCTTCGGTCAGGCGGAACTGAGCTTCGGCCTGGATGCGCAATTCGTCCACCCGGTCGAAGGGCCGCGAAAAAGCCGCGCGCCCCCGCAGGCTCATCAGGTCGGAGCTGCCGGCCAGGCGGTCCAGGGCGTTGACCACGAAGTCGCCGTTGCTGGCAAAAGCGGTAATCAGCCGCTGGCCGAAAAGGCTTTGCGCCTGCGCCCACATGCGGTCGGAAAGCAGGTCGGTGTCCGCCACCAGGATCAGCTCCACCTCGCCCTCGGCGACATGTTCCTTAGGCGGCGCTTCCTCCTCCTCGGCGTCGGCCAGGGCGTCGGCAAGCGGGTTGCCGGAAGCGTCCGTTTCGCTGCCCGGCTCGGTGTCCGCTTCGCTCGCGGGTTGTTCGGGCCGCCCCTCGGGGAATGCGCTGCTTACCCGGCCGCTCAAGCGCGCCGCCAGGGTGAGCGCCTCGCCCTGGGGCGTGAAGCCGGACCACAGGCTGTTGATGTCGGGCGTAAAGGCCAGCAAGGTGGGATCCAGAAACCCGGCGTCCGAGCTGCTGCGCACCAGCGGCGTAACTTCCAAAGCGGCATCTTCCCGAGCTTTCAGGTAGCCGGCGAAACCGAGGTTCAGAACGTCCAGTTCGGCGGTAATCACCTCGGCGGAATCGTCCTGCCCAAGGTCCACGCCGATATAGGCCGGGTGGCGGACCAGGCTGCCGTCGGCTTCGCCTACGCGCAGGGCGTAGCGGCCGTCGCCCACCACCGTTTCCCTGGGCATCTCCACACCCCAGTGGGAGAGCAGGGGCTCAAGGTTGGAGGATCGGTCGGCCGGCATGCCCGCCATCGCGCCGGCGGGCGGACTGGCGGGATCGGCTTCCGCCAATGGATCGATGAATACCAGGGCCCGGCCGCCGCGAAACAGGAATTGTTCGAAGGCGTACAGCTGCCGGGGCGAGGCTGCCTTGGGGTGCACCAGCAGCAGGACATCCACTTCCTCGTCAACCTCGTCCTCGAGGACATCCAGGTTCCTCAGATCAAACAGGTCGCTGATCTGCGAGGTAATGATCCAGGGTTCGGTCATCCGGGTCTGGACCGGGTCGAACCCGCCGCTCAACGGCAGGCTGCTGACCAGGCCCACCACCGGCTGCTCGGCCTGCGAGAGCGTGTAGACCATCTTGGCCAGGTCGTACTCGAGGAACTGCTCGCGCTGAGGGTCCATGAAGGCGATGAACTCCTCATCGCCCACCGCGTTGGAGCCGGCCACGCCGAAATACAGGGGCTCGTCGCTGATCTGCAGGCGCACCGCCTGGAGGCCGAAGGCGGCGGCCCGATCCTCGTCTTCGGAGAACGGCGCCGGATCGATAACGCTGAACTCGAGCTGTCCGCCGGCGGCCGCCTCAAATTCCCGCAGCATGTCCTCCACCCGGTCGGCCCAGGCGCGCAGGCCGGGGCTGTCGGACAGGCCGCCGCGGGAGACGAAGAAATACAGGCGGACCGGCTCGGGAATCGCCTCCAGCAGGCCTTGAGTCCCGTGGGAGAGGGTGTAGAGACCGGCCTCGGTCAGATCCAGGCGTGCTCCGCGGAAGGTCAGGTTGACCAGCGCCACGGCTGCCAGGAAGACCAGCGCCAGGGCGCCCAGACCGAGTTGGCCGTAGCGTTGCCTGATGTTCTGAGCCACCGCTACTTGCCTCTGCCCAGGTCCAGAACGATGGCGTTGGCGTACAGGAAGGCGCCGATCACCAGCACGAAATACAGCACGTCGCGCGCATCCAGCACGCCCTTTGTGATCGAGTTGAAATGGGTGAGAAAGCCGAGCGAGGCGATGGTGTCCACCAACAGGTCCGGCGCCCAGCCGGCGAAGGCGTCCAGCACCAGCGGGAAGCCCGCCAAAAGAAAGGCGAAGCACACCACCACGGTGGTGACGAAGGCAACGACCTGGCTGCGGCAGGCGGCCGAAATGCAGGCGCCGATCGCCAGGTAGGCGCCGGCCATCAGCGCGCTGCCGAAATAGGCGGCAATGATCACGCCGTTGTCGGGGTCACCCAGGTAGTTGACGGTGATCCAGGCAGGGAAGGTCATCGCCAGCGCGGCGGCGATGAAACACCAGGCCGCCAGGAACTTGCCCAACACCGCCTGCCAGGCTGCGATCGGCAAGGTCATCAACAGCTCCACGCTGCCCGATTGCCGCTCCTCGGCCCAAAGGCGCATGGAAACGGCGGGCGCCAGGACCAGGTGCAGCCACGGGTGAAACCCGAAAAACGGCGTGAGATCCGCCTGCTCGCGCTCGAAGAAATTGCCGAGGTAGAAGGTGAACACTCCGCTGAGCGCCACGAAAATCACGATAAACACGTACGCCACGGGGGTAGCGAAATAGGCCCGCAATTCCCGCCGGGCGATGGTCCACACAGGAGCCATCATTGCGCTTCCCCGGTGGTGATCCGCCGGAACACCCGATCCAGCCGGCCGGACTCGGAGCGCGCGGCCAGGGCCTTGGGGCTGTCGTCGGCGACGATGCGCCCGGCGGCGATGATGATCGCGCGGCTGCAGACCGCTTCCACTTCCTCCAGGATGTGGGTGGAGATCACCACGATCTTGTCGCTGGACATGCCGCGTATGAGCTCGCGCACTTCGTGTTTCTGGTTCGGGTCCAGGCCGTCGGTAGGCTCGTCGAGCAACAGGACCGGCGGATCGTGGAGGATGGCCTGGGCCAGGCCGACCCGGCGGCGGAATCCCTTCGAGAGGGTTTCGATGCGCCGGTCGAGCACCGATTGAAGCTGCAGCAGCCCGATGACCTCAGCGACCCGCTCAGCGCGCCGGTCGCCTTGAAGTCCGCGAATGTCGGCGACAAAGTCCAGGAAAGTGCGGGGCGTCATCTCGCCCCATAGCGGCGCGCCTTCAGGCAGATAGCCGAAAGTCCTCTGGGCGGCGATGGTGTGGGTCTGCAGATCGAAGCCGTGTACTTCGACGCTGCCGGAGGTGGGCGCCAGGTAGCCGGCGCACATCCGCATGGTGGTAGTCTTGCCGGCGCCGTTGGGGCCGAGCAGCCCAACGACCTCCCCGGGTTCTATGGCGAAGGAGATCCCGTCAACCGCCTTGATGGCGCCGTAGTGTTTGCTGAGTGACTGCGCACGAATCATGGCGGCGCTATTTTAGTGCCGGTCAACAGCATTTGCAGCCGCTCCGCCGAGTCTATTTTTCCGCCCGGCGGTGTTGCCCTCCGGGTTGGGGGGGGGAAGGAAAAAATCAGGCTTCGGGTTTGCGGAATCGCAGCGTGTAGCGGTCGCTCTCTCCGATGGCCATGTACTTCTCGCGGTCCTCATCGCCCAGACGCAGGGTGGGAGGCAGAGTCCACACGCCTTCGGGGTGATCGCGGGTGTCCCTGGCATTGGCGTTGATCTCCGAGGATTCGTCCAGCACGAAGCCGGCTTTCTCGGCCAGCATGATGGTGTATGCCTCGGTGACGTAGCCGGACTTCCCCTCGGGGTCCTGCTCCTTGGACGGGTCGCCGCGGTGCTCGACGATGCCCAGCACGCCGCCCGGTTTGAGAATGTCGTAAAAGGCCTGGAACGCCTCATCGACGAATCCGAACGACATCCAGTTATGGGCGTTGCGGAAGCTCAGGACCAGATCGACGGGCTGCGGCGCCAGCGCCATCTTGCCGGGAAACATCACCGTGACCTGAGCGTTGCCGTAGGCCTCGGGATTGGCCGCAAGTTTTTCCTTATAGAGCTCCACGCCCCTGCGAAACCGCTCGTTCTCGTGATCGCCGGGAATATGCGCGCCGTAATACTGCCCCTGCTCGGCAACGAAAGGTGCGATTACCTCGGTGTACCAGCCGCCGGACGGCCAGATCTCGATCACGTGGGAATCCGGCTGGAGGCCGAGGAACTTGAGGGTCTCGGCCGGATGACGGGCGCCGTCGCGCGCCGAGTTCGGCGTGCCGGCGCGGCTGGCTCCGCGCTGGTCTCCCGCCAGTACCGCCGCCATCGAGGCGTCCCATGAATCTGCGCCTTCGGTATCGGCGGAAACGGCCGGCGTTACTCCGGCATGGAAAAGGAAAGCCGCCGCAGCGGCCACAAGGGTTCGGTTCATTTTCGGGCCTCGCAATCAGAAGGAGAATTCGCTATTCCTGCGCTCACGCACAGGCGGCGCCTAAGGACACGACGCCATTAAACACAGAGGAAGCGGCATTACGTGGACAGCCGCGAACGGCCCGGAAACAGGCCGCGACGTTCGCACGCCAGCCCCCCCTCGAAGAAGTTGCATGGACGGCCCAGCCGTCCATGCAACTCGAATACTCAGCTAGCCGGCGTCTTCTTCGCCGTCATCGCCGGCATCGTCAGCATCGTCAGCGGGCACGAGGTCCTCCATGGGCGTGCTCTCCTCAGCCGCAGAATCGTCGGCGCCGGCATCGTCAGCGGGCGCGAGATCCTCCATGGGCGCGCTTTCCTCAGCCGCAGAATCGTCGGCGCCGGCATCGTCAGCAGGCGCGATTTCCTCCGCGGGCATGCTTTCCTCAGCCGCAGAATCGTCGGCCGCAGCGCCGTCGTCGGACGGAGCGCCGCCCCCACAAGCCGCCAGCGCCAAGGCTGCCGACACAAGTACCAGGTTCAAACGCACCATGGTGTTCCTCCCAAATAGGTTCTTAGGAAATTAAAACCGCGCCATTTGACGCAGCAGGAGAGTAAGCCTACCAGAATCGGGCAGGAAAGAAACCCACCCTTTGAACGAAGGCAGAAATTCAGGCGTGGTTATCGTGGCTGAATGGACTCAATCCCGGCCGCGGCGCAGCCGTTCGCGCTCTTCTTCCTCAAGCTCCGACTGCTTGCGGCCGATTTCATCGAGCATGATCTTCAGCCACTCGGTCTCGCCGGTGGGCTCAGCCGGGCGCGACTGCTCCCCCATCGGCGCGTCTTTCCCCGGCTCGCTGTTCGCTTGGCCGTTCACTCACACACGGGACGCATGCCCCGGGCCAGGGCGGCGTTGTATCGTTCAAGCGCGTCGCTCATCAGCGAGATCAAATCGCTCATCCGGCTCTCAGGCGCCGGATGGGTGGACAGGAACAGCGGCGGCCGCGCACCTCCCGATTTCTCTTCCATGTTTTTCCAAAGCGTAACGCTGGCGCGCGGATCAAACCCGGCATCGGCCATATACAGCAGGCCCACGTCGTCAGCCTCGCTCTCGTGTTTGCGGCTGAACGGCAGTGTCAGGCCCAACTGCGCCATTAGCTGCGCCTCATTCTGCATACCTACGCTCGCACCGACCATCGCCGCCGCACCCTGGGTCACGAGTCCCCGATTGACCTGCTGCACCTGGTGCTCACGGGTTACATGGGCAATCTCATGACCGATTACCGCGGCCAGCTGATCCTGATCCCGCGCCACCTCCAGCAGTCCTGAAAACACGCCGATCTTGCCGCCGGGCATCGCAAAGGCGTTGGCGTCGGGCATGTCGAACACTTCAATTTCCCAGGCCTGGCTGGCGTACGGCTCCTCCACCACCCGCAGCACCGATTGGGCTACGCAGAAGATGTAGGCGCGCTCGGCCGGGTTCTGGGATACCGGAATCTGCTGGCGCATCTGCTGGAACTGCTGGCTGGCTTGCACCCGCAACGATGACTCGCTTACGCAGCCAACTACGGCCAGGGCCAGGAAAAGAACTACTGTTTTCTTCATTTCTTACCTCCTTGTCTCCGTAACAGGAACGGGAGAACAAATTATCAGGAACAAGAGTACGCAGGCTCCAGTTCCACACCGGCATTATTGCCCATCAGGGCCCGCTCGGCGCGGTAGCTGGAGCGAACCAGTGGGCCGGCCACCACTTCCACGAAGCCCGCCGCCAGCCCATACTCGCGCCACTCGGCAAATTCCCCGGGCGGCACGAAGCGCTCCACCGGCAGATGGTGCGCCGTGGGACGCAGATATTGCCCCAGGGTCAACAGCGACACGCCCCGGGCGCGCAGGTCGGCGATCGCCCGGCGTATTTCCCCGGGCCGCTCGCCCAGGCCCAGCATGATGCTGGACTTGGTGAGGATCCCACCGCCGTGGCGGGCCGCCGCATTCAGTACTGCAAGGGACTGATCGTAGCCGGCACGTGGATCGCGCACCCGCGGGGTGAGCCTTCGGACCGTCTCGATATTGTGTGCGTACACCACCGGCCCGCACGCCAGCACGGTCCGCACCGAATCTTCGCTGCCGCGAAAATCGGGAGTCAGCACCTCCACGGAGGTCTTCGGACTGCGCCGCCGGATGGCCCGCACGCAGCTTGCGAAATGCGCCGCGCCACCGTCGGGCAGATCGTCCCGGTCCACCGAAGTCAGTACCACGTAGCCCAGGTCCATCAGGCGCACGGTCTCGGCGGCGTTCTCGGGCTCTTCGGGATCCAGCCAACCGGACGGATTGCCGGTATCCACGGCGCAGAATCGGCAGGCCCGGGTGCACACGCCGCCCATGACCATCAGCGTGGCGGTGCCCGCGTTCCAGCATTCGCCGATGTTGGGGCAGTGTGATTCTTCGCAAACCGTGGCCAGTCGATGCCGGCGCATGAGGCTCTTGAGGCGCAGGTAACGGGCCCCCGAGGGCAGCTTCGCCCTGAGCCACGGCGGTTTGCGCCCCGCCCGGTCCGGGTCCGGAGCGGCGCGGCGCTTCTGGCCGTTGCGCACCGCGCTGAATCCCTGCGGGGTGCGGTATTTCACGCCGCTGACCACCGGAATCGCGCCCAGGGCGGTGAGCGCGGGACTGCTCTTGGGGTTCACTTTGCTTCGACCCCTTCCGCCGCCAGCAAGCGGCGCTTGCGCTCCAGGCCGCCCCCATAGCCGCATAGCGTGCCGTCGCCCGCAACAATTCGATGACAGGGAACCAGCCAGGCCACCGGATTGGCGTTCAATGCTCCGCCGACGGCGCGCGAGGCGCCCGGTCTGCGTACCCGCCGGGCCAGCTCGCCGTAGGACTCGGTGCGCCCCGCCGGAACACCCAGCAGCGCCTGCCAGACGGCAAGCTGAAACGGCGTGCCGCGCAACAGCACCTCAACCGACTGCGGGTCGGCGGAGAAAAGACCGGCCGCCTTGCGTTGCGCCCACCGGTCGTCACGCTGCAGCACCGCGCCGCGCCAGCGGCGGGCCAGTTGCCGCCACAGGTGTTGCTCCGAGCGGTCCGCATATCCCACCCGGCACAAGGCGCCGTCCACGCCCGCCAGCAACAGCTTGCCGAGCGGGCTTGGGGCAAACCCTGCTGAAACCGTACGCTCGCCGGCCGGCGTCCGATCACGATCTTCGGTACGGGCTCGGACAAGCGGGGGAATCAGCGAAGTCGTAGTCATTGCGTTGTTCGGTTAAGGCGGTTCTCCCCAAGTTTATCCGTTTTCGACGGTCTCTTTGGGCCACAATTGCGGCAGACCGCCCCTGGACGATCTGGCGCGAGTCGAACGAGGAGGCGGGCGGCGCGCCGCTGCAAGCAAGACCTCGGCATTCCATTTTGCGGCGCCGGGCGCGTACAGGGCTGCCGACAGCCGCCGGAGCTCGGCGGCGGCCGGTTCGCCGCAGCGCTCGCCCAAATCGCCGAGATTGCGCGGCGCGCGGCTCCCCCAATAAGCCCGCGCCCAGGCCAGCAAGGCCTGTTCGACCGATCCCGGGTCGTTGCTCCGGCACGCGCGAGCCAGGTCGGCCAGGCACCGGAAAACCTGAGGTTCCGCGCTGCTCGACCTGGACTTGAACCGCGACATTATTCCGGCGCGTAAGCGGCGTTTTGCGCCTATCCGACGCGACACCCACCAGGCCACTCCGGTAAGGAACCAGCCACCGGCGAAAAATGCAAGAAGCCAGTTATTCAGCGGCGCCGGCGCTACCGGAACACCGGCAGTCTCCCCGACCGTCTGAACCGGCGACGCCTGCGCTTGCAGCAGACGCTGAGGTACTTCGGCGGTTTCCCAGCGTTCCCGGGCAGTGTTCCACCAATCCAGCCGAATCGCCGGCAGCACCAGGTCCCCGCCCCGCAGAGCCAGCAGGGCCGCCCGCTGGCGGCGCACACCCACAAGTCCGCGACCGGTGACGATGTCCTCGAATTCGGGCCGTTCGATGAAGTGTCGGAAGTTTGGCCCGTCTCCGGGACTGAGCTCGGGAATCTGACGCGCCGGCTGACCCTCAACCCGCACTCCCAGGAGACGAATCAGCGGCTCGCCGGCGATCAGGTCGCCCGGCGCTCCCTCAAATTCGTCCCACAAGAGCACGTCTTCAGCCGCCAGCCAGGCGCCCGCCGGAGGTCCCGCAACCGGACGAACCAAGAGGCGCTCGGGCTCGGAGTCGTGGACAAAACCGCGAGTGCGATAACCGTATTGTCCTCCGATCCACTGCAGGCTGACCGGCATCAACAACAATTCACCCGGGGTCTGGGGAAACAGGGCGTAGCGGCGTTCCAGCACCAGGGATTCCGCGTCCTCGGATCTGGCGTTGTATTCCCTGTCGATCCCGAGCCGCTCTATCAGCGCCTCGCCGCTGAGCAAGGCCGGATCGTCGAGGCTTCGAATACGCCCGAATTGGCGCGACCCGGAAGGCAGGTAGATTCGGACCGTGTAAAGCACCTGCGAGCGCTCCCAGGGGCTGCGCTCGCTCAATTCGGTGCGCACGATGAACGGAGGATCGGCAGGCGGCGATTGCGCGAACGCGGTAAGCAGCGGCACCGCCGCCAGGGCCGCCGCCGGGAAACCGGCGCGCCAGGTCACCATGGCTCAGCCTCGTCGCCCGGCCATAGGGAGTTGCCGTCCTGGTCCACGCCTTGCGCCTTGTATTGGCGAAGAAACTTGCGGCGGAGCAAACCGCCGGGGTCGTCGGGAACCTGCAGCAGCCAGCGTTGGCCGTGTTCCGGAAGCAGGGATTCATCCGGGCCCGCCCCATCGCCGGCCACCGGCTGCCCATCCGCCTCCTCGGGAGCCGGCTCAAGCGGATCGGACGCCGTTTCCGCCGCTGCTTCAGCCGCTTCAGCGGCCATCGCGGCGGGGCCGCCCGTTCGCTGTTTCAACACTTCAAGGTTATGGCGCGCGTCGGCATGGTCCGGGTGGTCAACAAGCAACTCTTCGTACAAGCGAATGGCGATTTCGAATTCTTCGGCCTGGGCCATGGCGGTGGCGCGGTTGTAGCGGTCCCGCGGCGCGAGTGACCCGTCCAGAACACGCGCGGCCTCAAGGAATCGACTCTGACGAAACAGCGTGGCCGCCCGCCAGGCGGGGGCCTCGAACAAGTCCGCGGCCCGCCGGTAGTCACCGTCCTCGAAGGCGCGGATGGCCTGCTGATCGGAGGTTCTGAACCAGCCGTCCGCGGCAATTGCCCCAAGCGGAGCCGCCAACAGAAGCAGCAGCCATCCGCGCCGGAACGCCAGGGCCGCCAGCGGCGCCATCAGCAGGAGCAGCAGCGGACCCTCATCGCGCCAACGTTGCACACTCACGCCGGCCTCAACTACCTCGGCGCGCCCTCCCCGGCCCCGGGCCAGCAGTTCCTGCAAATCGCCGTTGTCCGCGGTGATGCGCCGGTAGGCGCCCCCGCCCTCCCGCGCCAGCCGCAGCAGTGCGTCCTGGTCGGGGCGGCTGACCACCAGGTCGGACCAGTCGTCGCGCAGGAAATCGCCTCGCTGGTCCGGCACCGGCGCGCCGTCGCGGGTGGCTGTTCCCAGCACCAGCAGCATGTGGCCGTCGGCGCGCAGCGCGCGGGCGGCCTCTACCGCCCTTTCACCGCCGGCTGCATCGGTAAGCAGCAACACGCGTCCCGCGCGGACTCCGGCCTGACGCAATAGGCGGTGGCCCCTTGTCACGGCGGCTGCCGTATTGCTGCCCTGGCTGGGCATGATGTCCGGCGTCAGCACGTCCAGCAGGTTGATCAGGGTGGCCGCGTCGCTGGTGAGCGGCGCCACCGTGAAGGCATGGCCCGAAAACGCAACCAGACCCGTTTCGCCGTCGGCGCGGATGCGAAGGCCTTCCCTGATCTTCAGCCGGGCTCGATCCAGCCTGCTGGGAGTGAGGTCACCCGCCAGCATGGACCGCGAAACGTCGAGCACCACCACCAGTGCATCGCCGCCGCGGGTGGGGGCCAACGGAACCTGGCGGTAGGCCGGGCCTGCCAGGGCCACAATGCACAAGGCCAGCAGCACGGAACTGACAAACCGCCATTTCGACCCACTGCCCTGCCCGGAACGCTGCAGCAGGAACGGCGCCAGGGCCGGATCCAGAACCTTCTTCCAGGGACCGTCGGAGCGCTTGCCCGGCAACCAGGGAAGCGCCGCAAGCGGCAGCGCAAGCAGCCACAAGGCGCGCATCCAGTGCAGCTCAAATTCCATCCGCTTTGCTCACCGGGCTCGCCAGGCCAGCACCAGGCCCAAAGCCAGAGCCACAACCAGCGGCGGCAGGTGCGCGGGCCGGCCGGCGCGAATATTCAACTCGTCCAGCGCGGCCGGCTCCAGGCGGTCCAGCTGCGCATAGATTTCTTCCAGCCGGCCGGCGGGGCCGGCCCGGAAATAGCGGCCGCCGGTAATCTGGGCGATTCGGCGCAGGGTGGCCTCGTCCAGTTCGGAAGACAGTTCGGAATCCGCCGAGCGGGGCGATCCGATTCCGATCGCGTAAATTTTCAGGCCCGCCTGGCGGGCCAGTTGCGCGGCCTTCAGCGGAGTGAGTACGCCGGCGGTGGCGGCCCCGTCGGTCAGCAGCACCAGCACCCGATGCTCGGGGGTGGCGCCGTCCAGGGACATGCGCTTGATGGCCAGTCCGATCGCGTCGCCCAGGGCGGTCTGACGGCCGGCCAGGCCCACCGACGATTCTTCGAGAAAGGTTCGCGCCGTGGCCCGGTCAAAGCTCAGCGGCGCCTGCAGGTACGCCTGGCCGCCGAACAGAATCAATCCTACGCGGTCGCCGATGCGGCGCTCGATGAAGTCCCCGGCAACCGCCTTGATTGCATTGAGCCTGGACGCCGGTCTCCCCCGCATCTCGGCATCGCGCACTTCCATGCTCCCGGACAGATCCACCGCCAGCATCAGGTCGCGCCCGGAGGCGGGGGCGGCCATGCTTGCGTCCAGCAGCAAGGGGCGCGCCGCAGCCGACAACAGGCACAGCCACATCAACCCGGCCAGGATCCAGTCCGGGTTGAGCCGGGAAGGGGCGACAGTTTGAGCGCTTGTGAACACGAACCGATCACGTTCCGGCACTCTGAGGGCGGGGCCGGCGCTTCGCTTCAGCGGCGGCATGAAGCGGTGGGCAAGCAGCGGCAAGGGCAGTAGCAGCCATGCCCAGGCCCACTCGAAGGCCAGCCTCACGATGTTCGCCCCGCGGGCTTTCGGGCGCGTCGAATCCACTTTGCGACACTGCCCGCGAAGGCGCCGGCATCCAGGTCCACATTCTTCTTGTACGGGCCTTGGAGCAGTGCTGTCTCGGGCGCGGGACAAACGCCGCGGCCTAATTCCCGCAGGCACTCAAGCCAGGCCTCGCCGGTGAGGCCGGCGGCCTGCCCGCGGCCCTTGAGGAGCAGCGCGCAGGAACGCAGCAGCATGGACACCTCGGCCAGCAGGCGGGCAGAGTCACCAGCGCGCGCATAGACCTGCTCCGCCGAGCGCAGCCGCAGCAGCGCCTCGCGTTTCCAGGCGGGAGGCCGCAGCAACAGCCATAGGCCCGCGGCCAGCAACGCTATCGCAATCACCCACCATCCGGGCTGCGACGGCCACCAGGAAGGCGTTGCCGGCAGATGAATATCGCGCAGCTGCGCAACCAGTTCGGCGTTCTCGTTCACCGGGCGACTCTTTGTGGCGGTGCTCGCCGCATGGCCCTTGTTGGCGTATTGCCGACGGCGGTGATTGCAGGATCGTGGTCGCTGCGAATTTGCAGATATGCGCCCCCGGAGCTGCGCGCGATTTCTCCCAGAACTTCCGTCCGCCGGGCGAAATCACGCTTCCAGCGCCGTCGAGCGATCTCGTCGCCGCTGTCGAAGACCGCATCGCCACGCCTATCGCGAACCAGGTAGCGCCCGGGCGGTGGGAGGTCCTGATCCAGGGGGTCGAACAGACGCACGATCAGCAAAGGGCGGTGCGCGGCCAGCCGCCGCGCAGCCGCCACGTCGTCGGCACCCGTGAAATCGCTTATCAATACGATGCGGCTCCCGGACGGCGCATGACGCTGCAACAGCGGAACCGCGTGGTCAAGACTCACGGTTCCGGCCCCGTCGAGCCTGGCGCCGGTCTGAAACACTCCGGCCAAGGCCCGGGCAAGTTGTTGGGCGCCCCGGCGACCATGGAGCGGCGGAGTCACCTCGAGGCCCGCCGCGGACATCACGAGTCCCGAAACCCGGTCGCGAGCGCCGATGGCTCCCCAGGCGATCATCATCGCCACGCGCGCCGCCAGGACCGACTTGAACGCACCCGCCGTGGCGAAATGCATGCGCGGCGTGAGATCGACGCACAGCGCCGTCGGCCGCTCGCTTTCCTCCTGGTAGAGCTTGGTATAGGGGCGGCCGGTGCGTGCCGTTGCTTTCCAGTGCATGTGGCGGGGATCGTCGCCAGGTTGCCAGGCCCGCACATCATCGAACTCCATACCGCGCGCCCGCAGCGGGGCCAGCCTGGCGGAACCGGCCCTGGCCTCGCCGCCGAACCGAAACAGCGATCCGAACGGAGTGTGGCGCAGCGCGAGCAGTTCACGCAGCCCGATCCAGGTACGGCCGCGGCCCAGGGGATCATTGCGCGCTGCTTCAACCATTGCGCCCGGCGGCTCAGGGCCGCCCTTTCAAATCAGGGCACCGCCACGCAATCGAGCAGGCGATTGATCACTTCCTCCGAGCTTCGGCCCTGGGCCTCGGCCTCGTAGGTCAGGATGATGCGATGCCGCAATACCGGCAGCGCCAGCGCCTGGATGTCGCCCGGCGTCACGAAGTCCCGGCCCCGCAGGAAGGCCCGGGCGCGGCCGCAGCGGTCCAGGGCAATGGCCGCTCGCGGGCTTGCTCCGTAGCTCACCAATCCGGCCAGCGCCGCGTCGTGGCCCTCAGGCACGCGGGTGGCGCGAACCAGCTCCACCAAATAGCGCTCCAGACGCTCGGCCAGATGCAGCCGCAATACCCGTTCCCGGTCCCTGAGCGCTTCCTCTACCGAGTATCCGTCCTCCCCGGCCTCCGTTTCGGCGTCCTGACCGGTTGCTTCCCTGCGGGTGAGAGCCACAATCCGTTGCTCTTCGTCGGCGCTCGGATAGCTGATCGTAGTCTTCATCAGGAAGCGGTCCAACTGCGCCTCCGGGAGCGGGTAGGCGCCCTCCTGCTCAATCGGATTCTGCGTGGCCATGACCAGGAAGGGATTGGGAAGCTTGCGGCTCTTTTCGGCCACCGTGACCTGCCGTTCCTCCATCGCCTCCAGCAGTGCCGACTGCACTTTGGCCGAAGCTCGATTGATCTCGTCGGCCAGAACCAGGTTGTGGAAGATTGGTCCCGCACGAAACTGGAATTCGCCCGTTTGCGGCCGGAACACCTCGGTTCCGGTCAGGTCCGAAGGCAGCAGGTCGGGCGTGAACTGAACGCGGTGGAAGCTGGCGTTCAGGAACTGGCCCAGCACCTTTACCGCCCGCGTCTTGGCCAGCCCCGGCACGCCTTCCACCAGAAGGTGCCCGCCGGCGAGTAGCGCAATGAGCATGTGCTCGATGAATTCTTCCTGGCCGAGCACCCTGGTCTCCATCCGCCGGCGCAGAGCCGCAAGCGGCGTTTGCGGGGATTGGCTGGGTGCGGGTTCAGCCGGCATGATTTCTCGCGGTTGGTTCAACAAGCATGGGCGGTCGATTGTAGCGGGTACATTTGCGCTATGGCGATCAGAACATTTGCGCTGGCAGGCATGCTGCTGGCCTGGCATCCGGCCGGCGCTCAGAATCTCGACGATCTGGAGCGTGCTCGCGGCGTTCTCGAAGCCTCCGGCGGCAAGTGCGTGCTGCTGGAATTGTGGCTGGCGATAACCCCTGCTCAGCAGCGCCGCGGCCTGATGCACGTGCGCGACGTGCCCGACGGCTGGGGAATGCTGTTTGTGTACGAGCGCGAACAGGAAATCAGCATGTGGATGAAAAACACCCACGTGTCGCTGGACATGCTGTTCATCCGCGCCGACGGCACGGTAGCGAGCATCGCTACCGACACCAAGCCCCTAAGCCTGAAGAGCATCCATTCCGGCGAACCCGTGACCCGGGTGCTGGAACTGAAAGCCGGCACCGTGAAGCGCTGGGGCATCAAACCTGGCGACCGGCTGCTTTCGCCTTAGCGGAAATCCGCGGCGGGCGCACACCGCCGCTTGGCATGGTTCCGAGTCGCGCTTGAATTGCCTGGAACGAACCGGCCTCAGCATTTCATACGCCGAGATCCTCGAACAGTTCCTCGGCGGTATCGAAGCGCTTCCCTTTTCCCTCCTCAAGTTCGGTCATCGCCCTGACCGTGCTGGAGTTCGGCACCTGAAGAACGAAAGGCAAGCGCTTCTCATTGGCGAGCCCTCCTGGTGTGTAGTCCTTTTGGCCACACCAAGCTTCCGATTCAAGCCCGAGTGAATCGGGCCCGCCCAGAGTATCGATTGCGCCAGTGCCGAACCGGATCGACGGCGCAGGGCCAAACTGCCCGGTCAGCCAGGCCCCTCTGCATGGTGACCCAGGAATGCGCGGTGCAAGGCGAACCGGATCAGCAGTGCGCTCAGCGCGAAAGTCGCCATACCGATCGCCGGTCCCAGGAGTAGCTCGTCAGGCCACAGGTTTCGCACCACTTCCCACCAAACAAATAGGCCGGCGCATATGAGCAGTGAAACCAATGGGTAGATCCAGCCCTTGGATCGAGAGTAAAGAAAGACCGGAATGAGCAGGCTCGTGGAGCCCGCAATTCCAACCAAGGTGAACAGTGCCTTGTTGGCCTTTTCCCCGCCATCCAAATAGAACACGACGAGCGCGAACAGCGCCACAAGCCTGCGCCAGGAGCACGCCCAGCATCAGACCGGTAAGTCTGGAGCTGAGATGGCCTTCGCTGTGCGCATGACCTCCTTTCGCCTCGACCGCATTTCGGAAGGACACCTCAATGCGCCGGCACACCAAACCGAACAAGAGCACCCAAAAACCACCAAGGAGAAGCTCTCCACCGGCAAGCCGCCAGATGATCAACCAAACGAGCGCGAAGACGAGCGTGAACCCAAGGTTACGAAGGAACAAATTCACCACGAGGAATTCTCCACATTGAAGTCCTGCCGCATCAGCAAATACTACATTCCAGCGCAGGGAGACTCTCTGATATTCCCTGCATCGCGACTAGTGTGCGCGAAATCAAGTCAGGTTCCACTCTTCTGAGGGGGCCAAGGTATTGTTGGTGCGATACACGCGGGATGATCGCGAGATCAAATCCCGGATCAGTTTCCATGTCAGCCAGATGCCTATCGCCGCTACTGCTGGCGCTATCAGCGGCAAGTTGCTGGCAAAAAGCAACTCGGAACCCGCAATCCATAGCGCAAGTGCCGCAATCGCCGGAGCCTGCGCCAGGAGCTCCCTTGAGAAAGACCTATCGGAAGTCAAATACCAAGAACACGGAACAATCGTGCAGCTTGCGATTCCGGCGCCACCAATGCTGAACAGGAATGTTTGCAAGGAGAATTGACTGCCGTAAAGAAGCAGAACAAAGACGGTGGTCAATACGCTCGACAAGAGCAGCGGCAACGCCACCAGAACGGTTACCCGCAAGCTGATCCGGCTTGCGTCCAGGGGCAGCGTCCTTAGAACCCTAAGAAGAGGGAGTTTCGTGTACAGGTGTGCGGCAATCAGAACCAGCGCCATTGCCGGATTTATTCCAAAGAGGACAAACCCAAGGATTTGAACAAAAGGAAGGTCCAACAATATTTCCACGATCTTGAAGGGCAGGTGGAAAAGGAGATTCGCGATTAGCACGAAGAAGACACCATATTGCAAATGGTCCAGAGCAAACGGTTTGAACCCGCTAAGGCCTCGTCCCAAACGCATGTGGCCCGTTGCTTGCAGCATAGTGGGCCGCAATTCGGCCGAATCCATCGCGTCCGCAAGACATTGGGAGTAAAACTGTTTCAGGCCAAGCGCCGAAAATACCGCGCCCAGCATAAGAAACAGTATTGAGAATTGATACTGGGCCTGCTCCAGGTCAATCCAAATAGCTATAGAAAAGGGAAATGCCAGGAAAGTGATATATCGGAGAACCTGAAGGGCTCTCCGTGCCGCCGGTTTTCGACTTCGGTGGGTCCAGTAACCGGCGCCCGATGAAGCGGACAAGAGAAACCAGCAAGCACTGCTGACGAATGGAATGGAAAGTCCCTGTAGCGCGGTGTCCCAAGAAAAAGAATCGACACGAGAAAAAAGCGGATACAACATATTGGCTATCCATACCAGGATCGTTGGCGCAGCGACTCTCCTCCACCAGATCACCATCACCCGAACGCTTGCTGCGATGGGCAGGATAGCGGTAGCGCGGCCCCAATCAAGAGAAAATTCCCTCGCAAGCACACGGCCGCTAGCCGGCGCAAAGAGATAGGACCCCACCAACAGCCAGGGAAACAGACTGACCTCAAAAAGGTCCGAATTCAAGGCCATGCCAGACAGGCTAAGATAGAGGATGGGCAAGCTGGCCAGACGCGCGCCAGGCAGGCGCAAGAGACGCTTTTCGACAGGCCATTTCATGGAACGACGCAAGTTATTCGACCAGGCCGACGAAGAGTTCTTCGAGGGATACGGGCTGCACGGAGATTTGCGTTGCGCCGCATCCGGCAAGGGCCTCACGGTATTCGCCGGCCGAGTCGGTGAGGATGCGTTTCCGGTCGCCGTCGCGTTCAATCACGCGGGCGCCGGCCGGGGGTTCTCCGGCCAAGTTAAAACTGACGTGACGATGCGTCTCCAGAAGGTGGTCGGTGCGGCCTTCCAGCAGCAGCTTGCCCTCGTGGATGACACCGATGTGATCCGTGAAGCGCTCAAGATCAGCCAGGTTGTGCGAGGAAATCAGCACCGTGTGGTTCTCGTCGCCCATCAGAGCCAGCAGTTCCGTGAACAGTTCCCGCTTCGAAAGCGCGTCAAGACCCAGGGTGGGTTCGTCCATGATGAGAACCTGAGGGCGGCGTGAAAGGGCAAGAAGTACGCCCAGTTTGATCGTGTTGCCGAGCGAAAGCGTCTGGATCTTGTCGTCCTTGTCGATCTTGAATCGCTTGAGCAGGTCGTCGCAATAGGCCTGGTCCCACTCCGGGTAGTAGCCTCGAATGAACTGGATGGCGCGCCCAACGTACTTCCAGGGAACATAGCTGGTGTGCGGGCTCACGTAGGCGGCGGCTCGCTTCATTTCGACTTCATCCTGCCTGTGGTCGAGCCCGAGCACGCGGATTTCGCCGGCATTGGGCAGGCCAAGTCCGAACACGAGATCCAGCGTGGTGGTCTTGCCTGCGCCATTGGGGCCTACCAGGCCGTACATCGCTCCGGTGGGCACGTTCAGGTCCAGCGGGCCCAGCTGGAAGCGCGGGAATTCCTTGCTCAGGCCGCGGATTTCGATTGCGTTCTGGTTGCCCATGCTTCTTCCTCGGAAAGGGACTTCTTGGTGATCCGGTTTACGAAAGCCCTGGCTTGTGTGGGACTCAGGCCGGATTCGCTGGCTTCCTGAATTGCCGAGCGGATCAGCAACTCAGCCTGGCGACGCTTGCTGGCACGACTGCGCTTTCGCCCGTCGGCGGCAACGAAGGTGCCGAGACCCTGTCGGCGATAGATGATTCCTTCGCGTTCCAGTTCCTCGTATGCGCGGCGGACGGTGATGATGCTGACAAGCAGTTGTTCCGCCAGCAAGCGGAATGAGGGTAACGGCGTGCCGCCCCCGAGCCGCCCCTCGCCGATCTCCCGCTTGAATCCGCTCACGATCTGCTGGTACAGCGGGCCCGAAACGGCCGGTGAAATCGGTCCGATCCTGAGGGCGATGTCGCTCCGCTCGGTCATCTTGGTGTATATATTTAACATATACAGTTCAAGTATGCAATCTCGAAGCCTGCAACGGTTGATTTTCGGGTCCGGCGACCGCTTGACGGGGCGGGCGAACCCGGGAGCTGAGACGGCAGACGCGCTTCCCATTCCGAGGGCAGGATGCCCTCGAGCCCAGGAGGAGGGCTGGAAGCCCTCTTTCCCAGGGGGGAGGGCTGGAAGCCCTCGGTCCCAGGGGGGAAGCCCTCGGTCCGGGTCAGGAGTCGTCGGTGGGTTTGAAGGCTTTTTCCAGGGCTTTCTGGATCAGTGGGGGGGCGGTGGCGTAGTGGTCGAACTCCATGCTGTAGGCGCCTTCGCCGCCGGTCATGGATTTCAGACGGGTCTGGAAATCGCCCAGCTCGCCCAGCGGCGCTTCGGCGGAAATAGACACCTGGTTGCCGGGCAGGGAGTTGTTGCCGCTGATTCTTCCGCGGGCGCCGGACAGGTGGCCGGCGATGTCGCCCATGTATTGACCGGGGGTGGTCACTTCTATTTTCGCGATCGGCTCGAGCACGATTGGGCGAGCTTTGCCTATCGCGTCGATAAACGCCTTCTTGCCGGCGGCCACGAAGGCCACTTCCTTGGAATCGACCGGATGGTGCTTGCCGTCGTACACGGTCACGCGCATGTCCTGCAAGGGATAACCGGCCACGGCCCCTTCCAGCAGGACCTGGCGCACGCCCTTCTCGACCGCGGGCAAGAACTGCGACGGAATTACGCCGCCCACCACCTTGTTGACGAACTCGAAGCCGCTGCCGCGCGGTAACGGCTCCACGTTCAGGAACACCTCGCCGAACTGCCCGGCGCCGCCGGTCTGCTTCTTGTGCCGGTGATGGCCCTCGGCCTTGCGGGTGACGGTCTCGCGGTAGGCGATGCGCGGCTGACGGGTCTCAACCTCGAGATTGAATTCCTCGCGCATCCGGTCCAGGATCACTCTCAAGTGCAACTCGCCCATGCCGCGCAGCACGGTCTCGTTGGCCTGAGTGTCGAATTCAAGGCGCAGGCTGGGATCCTCGGCGGTGAGCCTGGCCAGGGCGTCGGAGAGCTTTTTCTCGTCACCCCGGCGCGTCAGTTCCAGCACCACGCCGTGCATCGGCGCCGGCAGTGGCGCGGGCTTGAACTGCAGCATGTCGTGGGCGTGCACGGCGTGGAGCACGCCTCCGTAATACAGCTCGTTGATCTTGGAGAGCGCAGCGATACCGCCGGGACCCACCGATTGCACTTCTTCGGACTCGGCGCCTTGCAGCGCGAACAGGTGCGCCACCTTGATGGCCTTGCGCTGATCGTCCAGGTATAGCGAATCGCCCACGTTGACCTGGCCCTGGTAAACGCGGAACACGCCCATCTTGCCCACGTAGGGATCGACGTTGATCTTGAACAGCAGCGCGACCGTGTCCTGATCCTTGTCGGCCTTGAGCGCGACCGCTTCTTCGTCCACCGAGCATTCCGGAGGATTGCCCTCGCGCGGCGATGGCGCCAAGTGGTTCATGGCGTTGAGCAACTGGTTGATACCGGAGCCGGTGACCGCCGAGACAAAACACACCGGCACCAGGTGTCCGCGGCGCAATGCGCGCTCGAACGCGCCGTGCAGCTGCTCCGGATTCATGTCCTCGCCCTGCTCGAGGTAGAGTTCCATCAGGTCGTCGTCGAGTTCCACCACCTGGTCCACTATGGCGGTGTGGGCGTTGGCGGTGGAGTCGAAGTCGGTGGGCAGATCTTCGGGATTGAAATAACAGTCGGCGACCCGCGTTGCGTTCTCCGCCGGCAGGTTCAAGGGGATGCATTCGCGGCCGAAGGCCTCCCGGATCTGCTCCATGAGCCCGGGCAGATCGGCGGTCTCGCTATCGATCTGGCTGACCACGATGAAGCGGGCCAGGTTCATTTCCTCGGCGGCTGCCATGCCGCGCCGGGTCATCAATTCAATGCCGGAGGCCGCGTTGATCACGACCATGGCGGTTTCCACCGCCGGCAGCACGCCCAGGGCCCGCCCGGAGAAGTCGGCCGAACCCGGTGTGTCCAGGAGGTTGATGTGAGCGCCGTCGTGCTCGAAACGGCACAGCGCCACGTCGGCGGAATACTGCAGCCGTTTTTCCTCCGGTCGATAGTCGGACACCGTGCTGCCGCGCTCGATGCTGCCGGGCGTCTTGATCGCGCCGGTAACCGCCAGAAGTTTTTCCGCCAGGACCGTCTTGCCGGCGCCGGCATGCCCGAGTAGAACAATGTTGCGTAAGGACGCGGTGGATGGATGGGTCATTCTCGACAAACCTCGGCTTTAATCACCAGGACCACCTAGGTGGCCTGATCTGCGTTTTCAGGGTCTTGCGCGGCCTGCGCTTCTTCCGCTTCTTGCGGTTCTTGCGGTTCCGCGGGCGCCTCAAGCGGCTCCGGCTCGGGTTCCGGCTCGGGTTTGCTTTCCAGTATTTCCTTCAGCTTGCCCAGGCCCTGTTCGTACGCGGGTCCGATCATGCCATCCATCATCAGTCCTACATAGCGTCCCAGGGGGTTCCCGCCCATGTCCGACTCCAGCGTCCAGGTCAGGACCGACCCGCCGTCGGTTACATCGATCAGGTAGTCGGCGTAAGCGAGGCCGCCGGTGCCGAAGTCAAGCGCGGCCCGGACCCTTGAGTACGGTTCGCTCAGCAGTATTTCCTGCATGCCGTCACCCACGTTAGGGTGATCGCTGTACCAGTTCATGCGCGATCCGGCGCCGGTGTCCGGCCCTTCGAATACATAACGGGTTTCAGGATCAATCTGATGCCAGGGCTGCCAGCGGTTGAACTGCCGAAAGTCATTGACCATTGCGAAAACCTGCTGCGGTGAAGCGTCGATTTCCACCGAACGCTCCACATACACGTCGCGAGGGAGCAGAAAGCCGACGACGAAGAAAAGCACCAGCAGCGCCACTATGCCGATCAGGATTCGCTTGATGATGACCATGATGAACCTCTCTTGAATAAGACTCTTGTTCCGCGCCCCGCGCAAGGAGCGGGAATTTACCACAGAGGGACCGCACAAGGTACGGTGGCGGCGGCCCGCACACTTGGGGCAATATGCCGGCGTCGATTGCAGCTACTGCCGAAAAGGGAAAGTCCATGTCAAAAACTCCATCGCGCCTGAGCCGCGCATTTGCCGAAACAGCCACGGGCCGGGTCCACTACCGCTACCATCGGCCGGACTCTCCACAAGGCACGCTGTTGTTGTTGCATGCCTCGCCGACATCCTCGTGGAGCATGCGCACCCTGGGGGGAGCCTTGGCAGGCAACCTCAACGTGATCTGCCCCGATACGCCGGGCAATGGCGATTCCGACCCGCTGCCGCTGGAGCAACCGCGCATCGAGGACTTCGCCCAGGCCATGCTGGCGCTGCTGGATTCCTTGCAGATTGAGCGGACTTCCGTGTACGGCAGCCACACGGGAGCGCATACCGCCATTGAGCTGGGGATCGCCGCACCGGACCGCATCGACAAAGTGGTGGTGGACGGCATCGCACTGTTTGAAGGCGAAGAGCGGCAGGACATGCTGCGCAACTATGCTCCCGAAGTTCATCCGGACCTGGAAGGACGTCATCTGCTGTGGGCCTTTCAGTTCATGCGCGATCAGAACATCTTCTTTCCGTGGTTCAAGCGCGACCCCGAACATCTTCGCGGGACGGGCATCGTGGCGCCGGAGTTGCTGCACGAAGCTACTCTGGAGGTGCTCAAAGCACTGACTACCTACCACCGCGCCTACCGCGCGGCGTTTTCCCACCGGGTGCGCGAGCGCTTGCCGCTGCTGACCCGGGAAACGCTGGCGCTGTGCGATGATCAGGACCCGCTGCTCGACCAGACCCGTGAAGCGGCAGCGCTTGCGCCGCACTCCCGGTTCATGACCATGCCGCCGTACAGCGATCCCGGCTTCCTTGGCGCCAAGCGCGACGCAATCCTGGCCTTCCTGACCGGCTAGCCCGGGAAAGAAGGCTGGGAACGAGGGCTGGGAAAGAAGGCTGGGAACGAGGGCTGGGAACGAGGGCTGGGAACGAGGGCTGGGAACGAGGGCTGGGAACGAGGGCTGGGAACGAGGGCTGGGAACGAGGGCTTCCAGCCCTCGACGAGGGCAAGCTGCCCTCGCTCCCAGGGAGGGCAAGCTGCCCTCGTTCCCAGGGAGGGCAGGATGCCCTCTTTCCCAGGGGGGTCAGAGGAGCGGGCCGGGGTCGTCGGGGCCCATCATGGCTTGACGCAGCACCGGCAGCGGTGCGCTGCCCTTCGACAGCAGCGCCTCGTGGAACTCCCTCCACGCCGCGCGGCCGCCACGCTCGGCGGTCCAGTCCTCGCGCATCTTCATGATGATGAGTTTGCCCAGCGTGTACACGAAGTAGCCGGGATCGTAAGTTCCGCGCAGTGCCTGTTGCTGGGCGTTGCCGGGATCCAGGTAGGCCAGTTCGGCGAACATCCGCTGCGAGGTCTCGACACTCATGCCCTCCACGTGCAGGCCGATGGACGACAAGAACCGCACATCGCGCATCAGCGCGTCGAGGATCTGGCCCACCCGCAGCAGCGGCTGCCCTTCGCCCAAGCCCGCCTCCTGCATCAGCTCCTCGGTGTAATGGGCCCAGCCCTCGCTCAACATTCCGTTCCAGAGCAGCTTGCCCATCCGATTATTGGAGCCCTTGACGTACAGCGAGTGCAGGAAGTGTCCCGGCCACACTTCGTGAACCGAGGTGTTCAGCAGGTCCGCTTCGCCCGGCACGTATTGGCGTTGCATTTCGGGCGGCCATTCGGGGTCCGGTCCGGCGATGTAATAGATGGCCGGCAGACCCTTCTCGTAGGGACCGGGAATCTCGATGTAGGCGGAATTGGTGCGCCGATAGGCCGGAGCCTCGGCCACAAAGGCGGTCTCTTCGCTGGGGATGCCGATGATGTCCGCGGCCAGCAGGAATTCCTTGAGTTCCGGCAACTGCTCGTTGGCCCGCGCAACGGCGCCCGCCTCGGGCTTTTCGTTGCGCACCATGGCGGCGCAGTCGGCGATGGTGATGTCCCGATCGATCAACTTGCAGGTAGTGCGCAGGAGTTTCAGATTGCGCGCCAGGTCGGCCTGCGCCACGTTCTTGAGCGTCTTCCAATCCAGGTTGATGCGATAAGAGCGCCACAGCAATTCGCGATAGCGCTCCTCGCCCAGGGCAAACTCTTCGGTTGCGTCCTCCAGGCGAAGCTCCAGCCAGACCTCGACATCGCGCAGCGCCGTCACGGCCGGTCCAAGGGCTGCGGCGAACGAGGCCTGTAATTCCTGGTCCTCGACCTCGGCGAACAATCCGGGCACGTCGTCCTGAAAATGGGAAGCCAGGCCGCCGAACCCGACCAGCGCAGTGCGCACAAACGGACGCGGGAACGGCGGCTGAAGCGTGGCGCGCATCTGCTGCAGGTAGGCGGGAATCTTCTCCAGGTGGGCGGTCAGCGCCGCCAGCCGTTCGCCCTTGGACGCGTACTCGCGGGTCACGTAGACGCTGGGGCTCAAGGACCCCGCATACCAGGCGGGGTTGCGCAGGTGGGATTCCGCCACCTCCACGCTGAACAACATGCCCTCGATCGCCGAGATGAGGTGCTGCCGCTCCAGCTCTTCATCCTCGTTCAGGGTCTCGGCCGAGAATTCATCGCGGGCCCTGCGGGCAAATTCCCGCAGCATTTCGGCTCGCTCCCGAATCGTCCCGGCGGTTACGTCCTGGAGTTGTCCATCGTATTCGTGCATCCCGGCCCAAACCGCACGGGTGGGCGCAGCGGCGAAATGCCGTTCGATGAAGCTGTCGGTGAATTGCTGCCAGGCGGAAGTGGCCACGGCTGCCGGGTCCTCCTCCGGGGCTTTGCTATCGCATCCGGCGATCAAACCTGCGCCCAATGCGATTGCTGCGATGGAGCCCAGGAAAGCTTTGCGATTGTTCATTGAATTCACCCCGGCCAATTGTATCTACTCCTTATCATCCTCGGCCCGGAACTCGCGGTGGCAGTTGCGGCAGGCGTCGGCCAGCCGCTTCAGCGATTGCACCAGGAACTCGCGAGAACCGGACTCGGCCGCGGCCACCAGGTTGCGGCCCTCGCGCTCGGCCACCTCGGCGCGGGCCAGGAACTGCTCCGGACGTTGCCAGATGCCCGGCAAAGCCGCTGTATCGCCTTCGTCCGAGCCCGCCGGAAACAGCGAACTGACCAGTTGCGCGTTCAGTCCCAGGGACATGGCCTGGGCCTGCAGGTGGCTCTCGTCGAAGTCCATCTCCTCGGTGAGCAAATCGGTCAGCGCCGAGAGGTGCGCCGCCATGCTGAGCATGACATCCTTGCGGTACTCGATCTCCTCCTCCCCGTAAACGGCGCCCGCCGCCAGGAAAAGCGCGGCGGCGCCCACTGCCGCAAGACAGCGCCTTACGCGCTGGACCTGCATCGGCTTCGCGCAAAGGACATGCTTACCCTGCGCGGCTAGTGTCGGGCTGCAACGCTGCAGTGGCGCGCTCCGCCCGCTCTGGTGCGACTGTATTAGCGGGACACGACACTAAAGTTCACGCAGCGCAACCGCAACCTTGGCGCGCGCTGCTCGTATGGCGGGAAAGCTGCCGCCCACCAGGCCCACAACCAGCGCCGCTGCGACGCCCCGGATCAGCAGATCGGGCGTTACCGCGAAATTGAACACAATCTGGCTAAAGCTGGTGCCCAAGGTGGAGGCCTGGTAGCCGTTCAGCGCCAGCCAGGCGATTGCACAGCCCAGGACACCACCGAAAAACGCCAGTATGACCGACTCCAGCAGCGTGGCCAAAGCCGTGGGCAAGGCACGGAAACCCAAGGCGCGCAGCGTGGCGATTTCGCGGGCGCGGGCCGAGATCGACGCATACATGGCGTTGAGGGCGGCGAAGACCGCGCCGATGGCCATGAGCACGGAGACCGGAATGCCGACATTGCGGATCAGGTTCGCCGTGTCCTCGGCCTGTTCGGCGTAGAACTCTTTCTCGCCGTGCACGTCCACGCCCAGCCGCTGCTCGGACGCCAGCGCTTCTTCGAGGCTTGTTCGTCCGTCCGCGCCATCGACGCGAGCACGGACGACCCGGAAGGTGTTGCCCATCTGATAGGCGGATTGCAGCACGCTGACGTCGCACCACAGTTCCGATTCAAACACATTGCCGCCAGTCTCGAACACACCGGTCACCAACCACTCCGTATTACCGAAGCGAATGGTCTGGCCGGTCTCCAAACCCTCGAACTGATTGCGGGCGCCGCGCCCGGCGATCAACTCGAAACGCCCTGGAGTGAACTCGCGCCCCTCGGCAAGCCGGTAGCCCTCCCGCAACCCGTAACCGGTGGGCTGAATCCCCCGCAAGGCCACGTTGGACTCGCCGCCGGAGGACTTTCCGATAGCGTTGACGATCCAGAAAAGCTCCGAGGAAACCATGGGTTCGCCGTCCGGTCCCCGGGCGATCCCGGGAGCGTAGCGAATGATGTTCGCCTGCTCGCGGCTGAGCAAGCTGTTGAGTTCCACGTCGGCGCCGCTGCGCAACACCAGCGCCACGTCTTCCGCCCCGGTACCGTTCATGGTCTTCTCAAAACCCGACGCCATGGACAGGACCCCGGCGAATACCCCCGTCAGCGCCGCGATGCCGGATATGGCCACCGCCGCCGTGCCCGGCCTGCGGGGCAGGTTGCGCAAATTCAGTGCCCCGAGCACCACGGTCTGGCCCAGCCATCCGGACATAAGTCGGCCCTCCTACGTGGACCGCAACAGCGCGACGATATCCAGCCTGAGCGCCCGGATGACCGGAGGCAGCACCGAGCCCAGTGCGATCGCCAACATCAGCGCCACGCCCAACACCACCGAATAGACGCCTATGCTCAGACCTCCCGGGAAGAACGAAGCCATGAAATTTTCAAGCACTGTCATCGTCACCACTCCCAGCGCCATCGCCACCAGACCTACCGGCGTGACCAGCAGCAGCCCCTCCGCCACCGTCATTCCCAGGATGCCGCGGGAGGTAAAGCCGAGTGTCTTTAGCACGCCCATTTCGTGAATGCGCTCGCGTACCGACTGCGCCATGGTGTGCCCGGTAACCAGCAGGATCATGAACACCACCGCGGCCAGTATGAGCGTCACGATCAGGCCGATGTTACCGAACTGCTTGGCGTATTGCTGGGCGAAAGCGGCCTCGGTCATGGTCTTGGTCTCGGCCGGCGAATTGACGAATTCCGCGTCGATGGAGGCCATCAGTTCATCGATGGGCACCGAGCCGTCGCCCTTGGATATATACCAGCCGACCGTACCCTTGCCGCCGGCCCGGGCCTCGTCGAAATAGTCGTAATGGAACAGGAGGACACCTGCATTCATGCCGCCGCTGGTGTCTTCGAAAATACCCTCGATGTCGAACTCCCACACGTAGCTGCCGTTGTTGCGGACCCATATGCTCGATTGCAAGGGAACCCTCATGCCAACTTTCCAGCCGTACTGGTTGGCCAGCGGGCGCCCGACGATCGCACCAATGCGGTTGGCCAGCCAGGCCTGCTCTTGCTCGTCGGGCAAGTTGATTTCCGGATTCAGGGCCAGGTATTGCTCGGCTGCCACGGGGTACTGGCCAAATTGGGGGTTGTCCTGGTACTTGGCGCCGAACCACGAAGCGTGGGATACCGTCTCAATGCCCTCAATTCGCTCAATCCGTGATTGGTAGGCCACCGGCAGCCACATGATCAGCGACACTTTGTGAGAAGAAAGCAGCCGTTCCTCGGCTTCGACGCCTACGTCCGACAGGGAGAAAGCGATCCGCAGGCCCTCCAGCAGGGTGAAGAGGAAGAACACCACCAGTATCGCCAGCATCGTGAACACGGTGCGGATCGGTTTGCGCCACAGGTTGCGCCAGATGAGGGTGAAGCGATTCATACGAGCGGTTCTTCCGAAGTGCGGAGGGCAAGACGCACTCGCTTGCAAACAAGTGGGAACGAGGGCAGCTTGCCCTCGTCGAGGGCAGGATGCCCTCGCTCCCAGGGAACAAGTGGTAACGAGGGCAGCTTGCCCTCCCAGGGCCCTCGTTCCCAGGGACAAGCAGGGACGAGGGCAGCTTGCCCTCGTCGAGGGCAGGATGCCCTCGCTCCCAGGGAACAAGCGGGGACGAGGGCGTTCCGCTCTTGTCGAGGGCAGGATGCCCTCGTTCCCAGGGGGGGGAGCGGGTCATAAGCGCCATCCTCACTAGTGGATTTCCTCCGGGGCGGCGCCCAGCTCGCCCTTGTCCAGGTGCAGCACACGGTGCGCGAAGGAGGCCGCGCGCGGATCGTGCGTAACTATGACGACGGTCTTGCCGTAATCGCGGTTGAGCCGTTGCAGCAGGCCCATGATCTCGTCGGCGGTGGCGCGATCCAGGTCTCCGGTGGGCTCGTCGCACAGCAGGATGGGGGGATCGGACACGATCGCCCGGGCGATCGCCACCCGCTGTTCCTGCCCGCCGGACAACTCCCGCGGATAATGCGACGCGCGATCCGCCAGGCCCACCAGGTGCAGCGCGGTATTGACGTGCTTTTTGCGCTGGGAGCCGGACAGCGAGGTCAGCAGCAGCGGCAGGGCCACATTGCGGGCCGCGGTGAGCACCGGCAGCAGGTTGTAGAACTGAAAGATGAAGCCGACATTGCGCGAACGCCATTTCGTGAGCGCGCCGTGCGACAGCTTGCTGATGGTCTCGCCGTCCACCTCAACCTGGCCCTTGGTCGGCTTGTCGAGACCGCCCAAAAGGTTCAGCAGCGTGGTCTTGCCGGAGCCCGAAGGGCCCATCAGGCCCACGAAGTCGCCCTTGTCGATGCTTAAGCTTATGTTGTTCAGCACGCGAACGATCTCGCGCCCCTTGCGGTAATTCTTGCTGACGCCCGTAAGCCGGATAAGTTCTAAAGCCATAACTTCAGATTGTGAGTCCTGTGACTCTAAGGATATTGAATTTTCGCGCCGTCGGATAGTCCCGGCGGTGGGTCGACGATGACCTTCTCGCCTGCCGACAATCCGGAAAGAACCACGGCCCGCGTGCCGTCGCGCTCGCCGGTCGTCACGTCACGGCGCACGGCGCGGCCTTCCTGGGCTACGTAAACCCAGTATGCGTCGTGGTCTCCCTGCAGGGCCGAGGAAGCGATGCTGAGCCGGGCTGGCGCCGCAGTGTTTTCGGCAGTCTGGCGTTCCGATCCAATGAAGGAAACTTTCGCCCCCATGTTGGGCAGGATGCGCGCATCGCGCTCAAGAATGCCGACCCGCACCCGCACCGTGGCCTTCTCGCGATTGGCGGCCGGCACGATGGCGATGACTTCCGCCGCAATGCGCCACGCCGGATAGGCGTCCAGGCGGGCCGTTACCGCTCCACCGGGACGCACTCGCTGCAAATAGGCCTCGTTGACATCCACCTCGATTTCCAGCGATTCCATGTCCACCAGGGTGCAAATGCCGGTGCGCGTGAAGCCGCCGCCCGCCGACACCGGGGAAACCATTTCGCCCGGCTGCGCGTTCTTGTCGATCACCATGCCGGAGAAAGGCGCACGAATCACCGTTTCACTGTGCGCCTGACGCTGCACCGCCACTACTCGCTCCGCTACGGTCACTGCCGCCTGATTGGATTCGAGGCGGGCGCTCAAACGATCGCGCGCAGCCCTGGCGGCGTCCAGTTCCGCTTCGCTGGCCAGGCCCCGGGCGTTGAGTTCCGACATCCTTCCAAAGGCGAGTTCGGCTTCGTGAAGCTCGGCGCGTGTTTCGCCCAGCGCGCTGCGCGCCGAGGCCAGTTGTGCTTCGGCCAGGCGCAACTGCGCGAGTTCCGCCGCATCGTCCAGCTCCGCCACCACCTGCCCCTCTACCACCGCCATACCCTCTTCCACCAGCACCTTGCGGATTCGCCCGGTGCGCTTGGACGAGACGGTGGCGCTGCGCCGGGCGGTCACATAGCCGCTGGCGTCCAGGACACTGGCGGCGCCTCCTGCCGACGAGAGGCGCACCGGCTCAACCCGCACTTCGGTGGTGGAGGCCGGCCAGAAAACAACCGCCATAGCGGTAAGCACGCCGACCACGCATAGCGTGGAGATCGACGGCCAGATGAAGCGTTTCGCCAAGCTGGGGCGGGGCTGCTCATCCCGGGGGATGCGCAGCCCCTCGAGGCTTGGCCTGGCGGTGGTCTCGCTCATTGAGCGCCGTGTTCGGCGCTATCGGGCCGGTTCACCAATTCCCCGCGGCGACCGCCGGACGGGTCGCCGGAATGTTGCGACAAAATTGAATCCATCGCCTGGAAGAATGCCTCCACGATCGGCTTGCGGTAACGGCCCACCGGCGTGCCGTTGTAGATCACCCGCGTGCCGTCCTGCACGAACTCGCGGACCATGGGCTGGTCCCAGTCCGGGTAATGGATCGGCTCGTAGATGTCGAAGTCGTCGAAGTGCTCGAAATTGAACATCGCATGGGAGAAAGCCGTATCGGTGTTCTCCACGTAGAACTCGATCGGCACGTTCACGACATGGCTGAATCCATTGCGTATGCCGTCCCAAAAGGCCGTGTTGGTGGAGAGATAGGTACCGTTCGGATTGTTGTAAGGATCGGCAAAGTGATCCTGGCTTAAGGCCACCTCGTGGCGCGCAAAGCCGTAACTCTCCACCATTTCGCGGGCATCCTCCACCATGGCGTCGCGATACATCGGAGCCAGTTCGATCCACGCCTCGTGCGGGACCTTGTCCCAGGGCATGCCGTGGGTCGAGACCACGACCTTTACGGAGTCCTCCGGCGAGAAGGTGTCCAGCCGGTCCTTGAGCATGTCGAGATAGGCGCGGCGGATGATCGGAAATTGGCCCAATTGCGGGGTAATGATGGCCTTGACGTGCTTGCCGTTGCGCTCCTCCCACTCGTGGATGTAGTGCATGGCGTGCTTGAAGCTGCCGTTGAATTCCTCGTGGTGTGAAAAGATCGGCCGCGGCGCCGCCAGCAGAACCGTATCAACCCCCGTATCCAGCAGCTCGTACATCGCTTCGCGGGCCATGCCGAAATTGTCGGCGGTGACCCAGGCCCAGGGAATGTCGCCGTATTTGTCAAGCACGAGTTGCATGGCTTCCTCGGCAATGACTCGATTACCGGCCTCATGCGGCACCCGGCCGTCGACAAATCCCTTGCCGGGGGCGTAGTAATAGACCTGGCACTTGGTTACCAGCTTGGCTGAAGAGTTGGGCATGCCGGCCTTGCGCCCGGGCAGCAGGAAGGAGCCGTGATCCAGGTGCCGGGTCGGCGACGGCGGCGACCACACCACTTCGCCGGTCAGGTACTTGTCCGCGTACGGCACGCCGTCGTAATCCGTATCGCGGCCCAGGTGATCGACCAGGCGGGTGGGGGTGAATTCCTCGAACTCGTAGAAACGCTCGGAATCCATGAGCAGGACGCCCCGGTCACCGCGGACGATGTTGCGGATCGGCCAGGGAATGTACTGCAGGCTCTTGTGCGCCAGTACGTAGTAGTCCTCCCAGCGCAGTTCTTCCGGCTGGATGAGGTGCGATATGTATATGCCCACGCGTCCTTCGGGTTGGGTGTCCTGGGCCTTGTAGTACGCGAAGTAGTTCGGCTCCACCAGCTGCGGAGGTGTGCGGTTCTTGTACTTGTAGACACCAAAACCCGCAACGGCGAGCGTAAACACCGCGATCACCACGATCACGAGTCCCTTGAGTAGTTTCTTCATCATCTTTGCTGCCCTTCGGTCGGCAGGGAGTTGGCAGGTTCGGCGAACGGCACGCGGTCCAGCCAGGCGCCCGCGTCGGCGGCTGTCCGATGCGGCGCTTCCTGGATCGCCATATGCCCCACGCCGGGGTAAATGATAGTCTCAACCTGCGGGGAATTCTTCAGCAGGCGGGCAAGCTCGCCGGCCAGTTCCACGCGAACCTGTGGATTTTCCTCTCCCCATTGAATCAGCACCGGCGCGGACAGCTGTGAGATCAGGTCCTCGATGTCGCCGGAAACGTACTGGCGCAAGCGCTCAAGCTGCGCCACGCGCTGCCCTTCCAGGCGCCAGAGATCGTGCCAGCGATCCACCAGCTCGGGGGACAGGCGCTGGGGATCGCCGAACCCCGTCCTCAGCATGAATTCGGGCAGCGCGCGGGGGGTAATCCAGCGCACCAGGGCCGCGGCCGGCGATATGCGCGTGGGCGCCGTGCGCCCGCGCACTTCGGGCTCCAGCGAACCGGGCGAAATCAGCACCAGCCCCGCCACCCGGTCGGGATTGCGAACCGTGTAGTGGATCGCGACCGTTCCGCCCAGCGAGGTCCCGGCGATAACAAAGCGCTCCAGCCCAAGGCGGTCCAGCAGCCGCTCCATCAAGTGCACCGTGCGAGGCAGGCTGTAGTCGCCGCTGGCGTCGGCGCCGGACAGGCCGTGGCTGGTCATGTCGAAGCGCACCACCCGATAGCGGTCCTGCAAGGCTTCCACCCACGGATCCCAGCCGATCAGGCTTGCGAAGTTGGCGTGGATCAGCACCACCGCCGGTCCGGGACCGCCTTCATCGCGGTAGTGGATGCGGGCGCCGTCGATCTCGGCGAATTGCGAAGCCGGCGTGGCGTAGCGCGCCTCCAGCTTCTCCGCGGGAATGTCGCGCCACACCCAGGCGGCTATGGCGAAGGCGATCAGCACCAGCGCAACCAGCCCGCCGGCAAGCCAGGCCACCGCCAGCAGGATGCCCCGCAGAATTCTCACAGCGAGCTATCCGGGCGTTGCCCGGCCGCCGCAACCAGCAAGCGGCTGCGCAAGTCATCCGGCATACGGCGCCAGGCGGAGCGGTCTTCCGCCAGCCGCTCCAGGTTTGCGGCTCCCGGCTCAGGGCGAAAGCCCGCTTGCAGGGGCTTCCCGGTCATCACGCGATCATCCACGCAGTCGTAGGGCTTCCAGGAAAACCCGGATTGTATTCGCACCCTGGGAGTTTTCGCAGCGGGCGCCGTTGCGCTGACGCGCAGGGAACAATGGAGCGAGGGCATCCTGCCCTCGTCGAGGGCTGGAAGCCCTCGTTCCCAGGCTTGTTCCATGCAAGCGCGGGATTCCAACCCTCGGCAGCAAGCGAATGCCCGATCCCGCCGGCCTTGTTCCGGATTTCGATTGAATTATCGAAATCGGCCCAGCGATTCAACAGGCTGTGACCAGCACCGGACAGAAAAAATGGAAGGTTTACATTTCTTCTTGTGTGCTTACATTAGTTGCACTCCCTCCCCAACAGGAGTTCCAATCATGGATCGAACAGTCGGCGCCAGAGAAGTCAAATTGATCGAAATCGGCAGTTCCAAAGGCATCCTCCTGCCGAAAGATTTGCTGCGGCAATACGGCTGGAGCGACTCGATAATCCTGGAGGAGGCCGAGGACGGGGTCTTTCTGCGCGGGAAGGAACCTAGCAAACTGTCTTGGAAGGACACCTACCGCGCAATGGCCGCTGCCGGCGAAGACTGGAGCGAATGGGATGGGGCAGTCGCCGACGGCTTGGATTGATGTGTTCGTTCATAACCAAATAGACACTTGGAAGACCAGGGAATGGCGCTAAAGAAGTCTCAAATCTACTCATCACTTTGGCAGAGTTGCGACGAGTTGCGCGGCGGAATGGACGCATCGCAGTACAAGGACTACATCCTGACGCTGCTGTTCATGAAGTACGTGTCGGACAAGTACGCCGGCAAGCCGGATGCGCTAATCGAAGTGCCCGACGGCGGTAGTTTCGCCGACATGGTGAAGCTGAAAGGCGACAAGGAAATCGGCGACAAGATCAACAAGATCATCGGCCTGCTGGCCGAGGCCAACGACCTCAAGGGCGTGATCGACCAGGCCAACTTCAACGCGGAGGACAAGCTCGGCAAGGGAAAGGAGATGCAGGATCGGCTCTCCAGGCTGGTCGCCATATTCGACGGCCTTGATTTTCGCGCCAATCGCGCCGAAGGCGACGACCTCTTAGGCGACGCCTACGAATATCTGATGCGGCACTTCGCCACCGAGTCCGGCAAGAGCAAGGGTCAGTTCTATACGCCCGCCGAAGTCTCGCGCATCATGGCTCAAGTAATCGGAATCAGTTCGGACACCCGCCAGGATCACACAATTTACGACCCTACCTGCGGCTCCGGGTCGTTGTTACTCAAGGCAGCGGACCAGGCACCACGCGGCATCACCATCTACGGTCAGGAGATGGACAACGCCACCTGGTCGCTGGCGCGTATGAATCTGATTCTGCACGGACACCCGACTGCCGAGTTATGGCCTGGCAACACGTTGGCCGCCCCGCACTTCAAGAACCAGAACGATGCGCTCAAGACTTTTGATTTCGCGGTCGCAAATCCACCTTTCTCCGCCAAGGCTTGGTCCAGCGGCCTCAACCCGAACGACGACGAGTTCAGGCGTTTTGAGTACGGCATCCCTCCAACCAAGAACGGCGATTACGCGTTTCTCCTGCACTTGCTGGCTTCACTCAAGAGCCGGGGCAAAGGCGCGATTATCCTGCCGCACGGCGTGTTGTTCCGAGGCAACAAGGAGGCCGGCATCCGTCGAAACCTTGTCGAGCGCGGCTTCATCAAGGGCATCATCGGCTTGCCCGCCAACCTCTTCTACGGGACCGGGATCCCCGCCTGCATCCTGGTCCTCGACAAGGAAAACGCCCACGCCCGAACCGGCATTTTCATGATCAATGCAAGCAAGGGCTTCCTCAAGGACGGCGCCAAGAACCGCCTGCGCGCCCAGCACATCCACAAAATCGTGGACGTGTTCAACCAGCAGACTGAACTACCCCGCTATTCGCGCATGGTTCCGGTGACTGAGATCGCCGGTCCCGCAAACGACTACAACCTCAACATCCCGCGCTACATTGATTCAAGCGAACCCGAGGATCTGCACGACCTGGACGCCCACTTGAAGGGTGGCATCCCGGACTGCGACATTGGTGCGCTCGACGCCTACTGGAAGGTCTTTCCCTCGCTACGCCAAGTGTTGTTTGCCGGAAACGGCCGCGCAGGCTACAGCGAGGCTCTTGTCGAGACACCGCAAGTAAGAGCCGCCATTCTCGGCCATAGCGAATTCAAGTTATACGAGCGAGGGATCGCGGCTGTCTTCGAAAAATGGCGCCAGGAGCACGAGCCGCTGCTCAAGAGATTTGCGACGGACGGCAAGCCCAGGAACATCATCGAAACTCTGTCCGAAGACCTGCTGGCGCGCTTTAGCGGGCTGCCGCTGCTCGATTCTTACGACATCTATCAGCAGCTCATGAGCTACTGGGACGAGACCATGCAGGACGACGCGTACCTCGTGGCTGCGGACGGTTGGATTGAGGCGGCCAGACCGCGCGCCATCATCGCGGACAAGGGCAAGAAGCTCAAAGAGCAGCCGGATCTGACGATCGGACGCAAGAAATACAAGATGGACTTGGTCCCGCCGGCATTGATCGTCAAGCGTTACTTTGCCGCTGATCACGACGCCGTTGAGGCACTACGGGCAAGGCAGGAGACGGGCGCCCGCGAATTGGAGGAGTTCGTTGAAGAACACACCGGCGAGGACGGCATGCTGGAGGATGCGGCCAACGACCGGGGCAAGATCACCAGAGTCAGTGTGAAGGCGCGGCTCCGGAGCGCCCGGAACGAACCGGACGCTGAGGAGGAACGCTACGCCCGCCCCCTGCCGGAGCTGGAGCGCGAGGTGGAGGCATTCAGCGATAAGGTTGCGGGGCACTTGAAACGGATGGGAGTGCCGCTATGAATCAAGCGTTTGATTTTGAGAATCTCGTCGAGCTATGCCGGCGAACCCATGAGGAGACGCATCGCTCTGCGGCGCGAGCCGTCGATCGCTCACTCGTAGCCCGGAATTGGCTGTTCGGTCACTACATCGTCGAGTACGAACAGCATGGCGCGGACAGGGCGGAATACGGAGCGCAGACCCTGAGAAGGCTTTCAGCGGCTCTTAAGGCCAAGATTGGCCGCGGCTTCTCCATGGATTCCCTGGAGCAGATGCGGCGTTTCTATTTGCGTTACAAAAACCTGATTGCCGATCTCTCAGAGACATCGAAATCCGAGACGGCGTCTCGGAAATTTCCCACCCCAGTGACGGGACCTCCGTAAATTGTGCAGACACTATCTGCGGAATTGGCGAAGCGGTTTTCTTTGGGCTGGTCCCACTACGTCACCCTTCTGACCACCGGCAATCGCGAAGAGCGCCGCTTTTACGAGCTTGAGGCTGCGGGCAATGGCTGGAGCATGCGCGAGTTGGAGCGGCAGATCGCCGTGGTTGAGCTGACGCTACCGGAACAAGCCAATATCTACGCGTCGAAAAACCAGCTCTATCTGCCGTCGAAACAGGAACTTGCAGCCCAACTGGAGCGCATCCAGAGAAAGCTGAACTACCCGAAAGGCAAAGGCGATGAATAGCGCGCAAGGCACAATGGCCAGCGCCCTCGGAGCCGGACGCCGTGTGCTATCGGAAGAGGCACCTGAGGGTTACAAGCAGACTGAGGTGGGAGTGATTCCGGAAGATTGGGAGGTTCGTACACTCGGGGCCTTGGGGGAATTCAAGAATGGAATCAACAAAGACAAGCAAGACTTTGGACATGGGTTTCCATTCGTGAATCTCATGGATGTCTTTGGAATCCCGAAGGTATCGACAGAATCCAACATTGGTCTTGTGAACTCATCATTGGGGGAGCGGCAGACCTACGCATTACAGAGTGGCGATGTCCTATTTGTTCGGTCCTCGGTGAAGCCGAAGGGGGTAGGTCTAACAACTCTTATTCTTGAGGACTTACCAAATACGGTGTTTAGTGGATTTTTGCTCCGCTATAGAGACAAAGGAGTGTTTGAACCCGAATTCAAAGAACACTGTTTCCAGGAAGTTAGTTTCCGAACTCGCTTGATTGCCAGCAGCATTGTCAGTGCCAACACGAACATAAGCCAAGGATCCCTTAAGTGTCTTAAGTTCGCGTTTCCGCCGAATAAGTCCGAACAGCGCGCCATCGCCCACGCGTTGTCGGATGTGGATGGGTTGCTCGCGGCATTGGTGGCTCTGATCGCGAAGAAGCAAGCCATCACGCAGGCCGCCATGCAGCAACTCCTCGCCGGCAAGACCCGCCTACCTGGGTTCAGCGGGAAGTGGGAGATGACAACGCTCGGAGAAGTCGCAGAAATAAGAAACGGCGCAACACCAAGCACTCAGATTGGCGCCTACTGGAACGGGTCGATTCCGTGGTGCACACCGACCGACATCACAGCTACGCCCGGGAAGTACCTCCTCACGACGGAGCGGAGAGTCACTGAGGCGGGATTGGCTAGTTGCGCAGCAAGCCTGCTTCCCGTTGGCACTCTTCTCCTGTGCAGCCGCGCAACTATTGGGGAAATCAAGATTGCCGCTTCTCCGGTATGCACAAACCAAGGATTCAAGTCGCTCGTCTGTAGAGACGATGTATCCAATGAGTTTCTGTAATACCTACTATTGACACTCAAGCCGCAATTGATAGAGCGGGCCATAGGGTCAACTTTTCTGGAAATCGGTAAGCGCGATGTGGCTTCAATCGAACTGCGTGTCCCCAACTACACCGAACAATGCGCAATTGCCGCCGTTCTCTCCGACATGGACGAAGAAATGGCAGCGCTCGAAGCCAAGCTCTCCAAAGCCCGTCAACTCAAGCAAGGCATGATGCAGGAACTGCTTACCGGACGTATCAGGCTGATATGAAAGAATCCCAGCACACTGAATGGAAACAGAGTTGGCGTGACGAGTATCTGCGCTGGATCTGCGGTTTTGCCAATGCCGAGGGAGGCGTTCTGGTCATCGGGCGCAATGACGAGGGCGTGGCTGTCGGCGTGAAGGATGCCGAAAAACTACTGGAAGTGTTGCCCAACAAGATACGGGATATCCTGGGTATCGTAGTTGATGTAGACCTGATGACAGACGCGGGCAAGGAGTTGATTGAAATCCGTGTCGAACCCTATCCAAGTCCGATCAGTTACAAGGGCGAATACCACTTTCGTACCGGCAGCACCAAACAGGAATTAAAGGGAGCGGCACTCCAGCGTTTCCTCATGCGTAAGCAGGGGCGCCATTGGGATGATGCCCCTGTGCCTGGGTTCAATACCGAGGATTGCAGCCGGGAAGCACTGCAATTGTTCAAGGCCAGGGCCAGGGAAAGCGGGCGCGTCAGTGAAGAGGCGCTGCAGGATGAAAATGACGCCTTGCTGGAGAACCTGCAACTCAGAGACGGGCAGTACTTCAAGCGGGCGGCGACCTTGCTCTTTTTCGACAATCCAGAACGCTATGTCAGCGGCGCCTACATCAAGATCGGCTTCTTCGCCACCGATGATGATTTGCGGTATCAAGACGAGATTCACGGCAATCTGTTCAGTCAGGCCGAGAAAACGCTCGATATCCTGTTCTCCAAATACCTGAAGGCGTATATCAGTTATAAAGGGATCCAGCGGCTTGAGAAGTTTCTGTTTCCTTACCTGGCCGTGCGTGAAGCGCTGCTCAATGCCGTGGTGCATAAGGACTACAGCAGCGGGATACCGATCCAGATCAGCGTGTATGACGACAAGATGGTGCTGTGGAATTCCGGGCAGCTACCGCAGGATTGGACACTTGAACGGCTCCTGGGCAAACATCCCTCAGCGCCCTACAACCCACTCATCGCCGGCGCCTTTTTTCGCGCCGGCTACATCGAATCCTGGGGCCGCGGCATCGAGAAGATCAATCGCGAATGCCGCGAGCATGGCATTGATCCGCCCCTGTATGACAGCAGCATGTCCGGGCTGATGCTGACCTTTCAGGCGAACCCCGAACACTTGATTGAAGGGCTTGGCGAGGCTGGGGCAAAACGCATCCTGGAAGAAAAGGTCGGAGAAACGCAGGTAGAAACGCAGGTAGAAACGCGGGTAGAAACGCCGGAAAGGATCATCGAATTGCTCCGGGCGCACCCACACCTGACCCTGGTTGAGGTGGCCGCTCAAATCGGCAAGTCAGTTTCGGCCGTTGAGCGGGCAAGTGCCAAACTGACCAGCGAAGGACGGCTTCGCCGTGTCGGTCCTCGTAAAGGCGGCCACTGGGAAGTGCTGAAATGACAAGCCTGAGCCAGCCCGAACGCACCACGCAAAAGCAGGAATCTCGATCAATCTGCTGGATTATTGCCCGTCCCAACGGAGCCGGCAATACCACCTTTGCCCTGGAGTACCTGCCGCGAACCTCCGGCCGTAAAACCTTCGTGAATGCGGACCTGATTGCAGCAGGCATTGCACCGCTTGCGCCGGAGCGCAAGAGAGTGGCCGCCACAAGCAATTGATTTATAGCCGTCAGGCCGCCAAAGACTTCGGAACAGAACACTTACACGAACCGTAGCGGGCCCGACTACAGGCATCATAATACCGGGCTCAAGGCGCAGGACAGCGTAAGCGATGACTCCCCTCCGCATCTTTCTGAGCAGCGTGCAGAACGAATTCGCGCGGGAGCGCGAAGCGTTGCGCGCCTATCTGCGCGAAGACCCGATGATGCGGCGGTTCTTCGAGGTGTTCCTGTTCGAGGACGTCCCGGCGACAGACCGGCCCCCCGATGAGCTTTATCTGGACGAAGTTGAACGGTGCGATCTCTATGTGGGGTTGTTTGGAAAGGAGTACGGGGCCGAAGACGGCACGGGGATATCGCCGACGGAGCGGGAGTTCGACCGCGCCACGGCGCTTGGCAATCATCGCCCACCGCGACTAGACGGACAACAGCAGCGTTCAGGTGATGCTGTTCGCAGACCGCCTGGATGTCATGAACTCCGGTCAGTTGCCGCCGCCGCTTACGGTGGAGAAGCTGCGCGTCGCCCACGAGTCCTTGCCTGGCAATCCTTTGCTGGCGCAGTCCATGTACCTGCGTGGGTACATTGAACGGATGGGAACCGGGGCGGTGGACATGATTCGACGCTGCGCCGAGGCTGGTTTGCCGGAACCGGAATTCGTTGCCCGCGGGAACTTCGTCACGACGATTTGGCGAGCCGGCTACGTAATTCAACGGGAATCGGAGCTGGGAGCGCCCCGCGGAGCCACCGCGGGAGCTATCCCCGAAGTCACCCCTGAAGTAATCCCCGAAGTCACCCCCGAAGTCATGAAATTGCTTTCGGTAATTGAAGGCGAGATGCGCCGCACGGAGATTCAGGCCAAACTGCGGCTGAAGGACGAAAAGCACTTCCGGCAGCAATACCAGCAGCCAGCTATCGCGCAGGGGCTACTCGAAATGACCATACCCGCCAAACCCAACAGCCGGCTGCAAAAATACCGCCTGACAGCCAAAGGCCGGGCTGCCGTCGAACAGAAGCCGGATAACTCGGAACAGTGAGTGAAGTAGGCGAGCACGAAATCCGCACACAGCAGCGCGTCGTTGCCTTCTTCCGGGACGCGCTGGGCTACTGCTATCTCGGGCATTGGCAGGATCGCGACGGCAATAGCAAAATTGAGGGGCAGTTCCTTATCGATTGGCTGAAGGGTCAGGGCCACAGCGATACCATCATCTCCAAGGCGTGCGAGAAGCTGCGCAAGGCGGCGGCGCTCGGCGGCAGCAAGACCCTCTACGACGCCAACCAGGAGGTTTACGGCCTGCTCCGTTACGGGGCCAAGGTCCAGCCGGGTGTGGGAGAACAGACCGTTACCGTCCGGCTGGTCGACTGGGAGAACCCGTCGAACAATCACTTCGGCATCGCCGAAGAGGTAACGGTCGCGGGAAAGAACACCAAGCGTCCGGATGTCGTGCTTTACGTCAACGGCATTGCGCTGGGCGTGCTGGAACTGAAGCGCTCGACGGTGTCCGTATCCGAGGGTATCCGACAAAACCTCGACAGCCAGAAGAAGGAGTTCATCCGGCCGTTTTTTGCCACCCTGCAACTCATCATGGCAGGCAACGACACCGAAGGGTTGCGCTACTGCATGATCGAGACGCCCGAGAAATACTGGCTGCGCTGGAAGGAAACACAAGCCCACCCGGATGCCGGCGACAACCCGCTTCTGCGGGAACTCAGCCAACTGTGCGGCAAAGAGCGACTGCTGGAAATCGTGCATGACTTCATCGTCTTTGACGCAGGGGTAAAGAAAGTCTGCCGGCACAATCAGTACTTCGGCGTGCGGGCGGCGCAAGAAAGCGTGCGGCGCCGTGAAGGCGGCATCATCTGGCACACCCAGGGCAGCGGCAAGAGCCTGACCATGGTCTGGCTGGCGAAGTGGATTCGCGAGCGCGTCACCGGAGGACGGGTGCTCATCATTACCGACCGGACCGAGCTGGACGATCAGATCGAGAACGTCTTCAAGGGCGTCAGTGAAAACATTCATCGCACCAGGAGCGGCGCCGATCTGGTGAGCAAGCTGAACACCGGCGAAGAATGGCTGATCGGCTCGCTGATCCACAAGTTCGGGGTGTCGGAAGAAGGCGATATCGACGCCTACGTCAAGGACATTCAGAGCCACTTGCCCAAGGGCTTTCACGCCAAGGGGGAAATCTTCGTCTTCGTGGACGAGTGCCACCGCACGCAATCCGGCAAGCTGCACAAGGCGATGAAGGCGCTGCTGCCCGGGGCCATGCTGATCGGTTTCACCGGAACGCCGCTTCTCAAGAACGACAAGCAACGCAGCATCGAAACCTTCGGCCCGTACATCCATACCTACAAGTACGACGAAGCAGTGGGCGACGGCGTGGTGCTGGACCTTCGTTACGAGGCCCGCGACATCGACCAGAGCATCACCTCACAGGCAAAGATTGATCAGTGGTTCCAGCTTAAGACCCAGGGGCTGACCGATGTGGCGAAGGCCCGGCTCAAACAACGCTGGGGCACGATGAAGAAGGTACTGAGCGCGCGCGGTCGGCTGGAGAAAATCGTCGCCGACATACTGGTGGATATGGAGACGCGTGATCGGCTGAAGAGCGGTCGAGGCAACGCAATGCTGGTCTGCGGCAGCATCTACTCGGCCTGCCGGTTCTACGAGATGTTCCGGAAGACCGATCTGGCGGACAAATGCGCCATCGTTACTTCCTACAAACCCGCCCCGGCGGACATCAAGGGCGAGGAGACCGGCGCAGGGCTCACCGAAAAGCTGCGGCAGTACAAGATCTACCGGGAGATGCTGGCAGGGCATTTCAACGAGCCGGAAAACAAGGCGATGTACAAGGCGGAACGATTTGAACGCGAGGTCAAGAAACGCTTCGTCGAAGAGCCGGGACAGATGAAGTTGCTGATCGTCGTGGACAAGTTGTTGACCGGCTTCGATGCCCCGCCGGCGACCTATCTCTACATCGACAAGCCGATGCAGGACCATGGTCTGTTCCAGGCGATCTGCCGAGTGAACCGCCTCGACGGTGAAGACAAGGAATACGGTTACGTTATCGACTACAAGGACCTGTTCCGGTCGCTGGAGCAATCCGTCGGCGATTACACGGGCGAGGCATTCGAAGGCTACGACAGCGACGACATAAAGGGCTTGCTGAAGAACCGGCTTGAGCAGTGCCGAGAGCGGCTGGAGGAGACACGCGAAGGGATCAAGGCTCTGTGCGAACCGGTGGAGCCGCCGTGCGATACGCCGGCTTACCTACGATTCTTCTGCGCCGCCGATAGCGGCCACGCGGGACAACTGAAGAACACCGAACCCAAGCGCGTAGCCCTCTACAAGCAGGCTGCAGCATTCCTGCGAGCCTACGCGAACCTGGCCAACGAAATGCTTGAAGCGGGTTATTCCAGTGCCGAGGCGGCGGAAATAAGAGCCGAAGTAGAGCACTACGAGAATGTCCGCAAGGAAATCAAACTGGCCAGCGGCGACCACGTCGATATGAAGATGTATGAACCGGCCATGCGGCACCTGCTTGATACGTACATCAGGGCTGAAGAAAGTGAACAAGTCTCGACGTTCGACGACCTGACGCTGGTGCAACTACTTGTCGAGCGCGGGGAAGAAGCGCTTAAGTCTCTGCCGAAAGGGATCCGCAGGAACCGGGAAGCCATGGCCGAGACGATCGAGAACAATATCCGGCGGCTCATCATCGACGAAAGGGCGGTGAACCCCAAGTATTACGAGAAGATGTCGGAGCTGCTGGACGCGTTGATCCTTCAGCGCAAGCAGGAGGCGGTGGACTACAAGGCTTACCTGTCCAAAATCATTGAGCTGGCGAAGCACGTGAGCCAGCCACCCGCCGAGGCTTATCCACTCGCCATCAACAGCCCCGCTCGCCGCGCCTTGTACGACAACCTGAAGGGTAATCCGTGGCTCGAAGAACGGGCGCAGATGCAGAGTCAAGTGGCTGATACCGGCGCAGATGCCGCTGAAAGCGCCGCCCTGGCCGTTGATGACGCTATTCGCGCGGTCAAGAAGGCGGACTGGCGCGGGAACACATTCAAGGAACGCGAAGTCCGCAACGCCATCAAGTCAGTGCTGGGCGCCTGCGAAAGGCTCGTGGACACCATTTTCGGGATTGTGAAGGCCCAGCGTGACTATTAACTCCGACCCCCATCATCTCCATGTGCGCGGAATCCCCGTAGAAGTGGTCCGCAAGGCGATCAAGAATCTTCATCTGGGTGTCTATCCCCCTAACGGTCGCGTGCGGGTGGCCTCGCCGCTGCATCTGGACGACGAGGCGGTGCGGCTGGCCGTCGTTTCGCGCTTGGGATGGATACGCCGGAAGCAAGCGGAATTTCAGCGGCAGGATCGCCAGTCCCAGCGGGAGTTCGTGACCGGCGAGAGCCACTACTTCCAGGGCCGGCGCTATCGGCTTGACGTAATCTACGGAGCCGGGCGGCCTGCGGTTCGACTCCCCAACAACACGAAGATGGTGTTGCGCATTCCACCGGGCGCCGACCGGGAGGCGCGGGAAGCACTCCTGGATCGCTGGTATCGCCGGCAGCTCCGAGACCGGCTACCGGCGCTTCTGGCAACCTGGGGGCCAAAGGTGGGCGTGCCGGTTAGTGAAGTTCGGATCAGGAAAATGAAGACCTTGTGGGGCTCCTGCAACATTCAAGCCAAACGCATATGGCTGAATCTCGAACTGGCCAAGAAGCCGCCTTCGTGCTTGGCGTACGTCTTTGTGCATGAAATGGTCCACTTGATTGAGCGCAACCACAACGACCGGTTTCGCGCATTGATGGACAAACTGATGCCGCAGTGGCGGTTGCATAAAGACGAACTCAATGGCGCGCCGCTGGCTCATGCGGATTGGAAATATTGAGACGGGTTATCGTGGGTTCCATGGACTTTGAGGGACAACGGCCCGCTGCACTGGGAACGAGGGCTTCCCCGCTCTCGACGAAGGGCAGGAGGATGCCCTCCCTTGCATGCAACAACCTGGGAAGGAGGGCTTCCAGCCCTCCACGAGGACAGGATGTCCTCGTTCCCAGCGCTTGTTCCCTGCGCGTCAGCGCAGCGGCACCTGCTGCGGAGACTCCCAGGGAGGTAAGAATATGAATCGGCTGGGGAAACAGACGAGTCCGTACTTGTTGCAGCACGCCGACAATCCCGTGGACTGGCATCCGTGGGACGAGCAGGCCTTGCGCGCCGCGCGTGAAACCGAGCGCCCGATCCTGCTGTCGGTAGGTTACTCGGCCTGCCACTGGTGCCACGTCATGGCCCATGAGTCGTTTGAGGACCAGGCCACCGCGTCGGTCATGAACGAGCTGTTCGTGAACGTAAAGGTGGACCGCGAGGAACGCCCGGATCTCGACCGGGTCTACCAGACCAGCCACCAACTGCTGACCCGAAGGGCCGGCGGCTGGCCGCTGACCGTTTTTCTTACTCACGATGAACTGCTGCCGTTCTTTGCCGGCACCTATTTCCCCAAGACCCCGCGCTTCGGCATGCCGGCTTTCACGGACCTGCTGAAGAACGTAGCGGCCTATTACGCCGGCCGCCGCCAGGAAGCACGGAGCAACGGGCTGGCGGTCCAGGAAATGCTGGAGCGGATCTCGGCCCCGGCGGCTTCGTTCGCCGGCGAGCTCGATGAGCAGCCGCTGCGCAATGCCGTCGAGCAGATGCGCGCGGCGTTCGATCCGGTGCACGGGGGAACCGCCGGCGCTCCGAAGTTCCCGCGGCCGGCGGACATGGAGTTGCTGATCCGGCGCTCCGCCCTGCCGGAGGGGGAATCGGCGCGCGAGATGCTGGAAACGACCCTGGACGCCATGGCCGCCGGTGGCCTGGATGATCACTTGGGCGGAGGATTCTTCCGCTACTCGGTCGACGCGCGCTGGGAAATCCCGCACTTCGAGAAGATGCTGTACGACAACGCGGCCCTGCTGACGGCCTATTCCCTGGCCTTTCAACTCACCGGCAAGCCGCGCTATGCAGAAGTGGCCAACCACACGGCGGCGTGGCTGCTGCGCGACATGCGCCATGCAGGCGGCGCGTTCTTCGCCGCCCTGGACGCCGACTCCGAGGGGCACGAGGGGCTCTATTACCTTTGGTCGCCGGAGGAGGTCAAGGCCCTGCTGGAGGAAGCGCAATACGCCGGGTTTGCGGCCCGCTATGGACTGAACCGCGGGCCCAATTTCGAGGACAGCCGCTGGCACCTTGTGGAGCAGCCCGGAGACCAAGGCAACGAAGCAGCCCTGCAGGCCGCCCGCGAGCGCCTGCTGAAAAAGCGCGATGGGCGCGAGCGCCCGCTGCGCGATGAGAAGCTGCTGACTTCCTGGAACGCCATGACGGTGCGCGGCCTAGCAATTGCCGGGCGTTGCCTGGATCGACCGGATCTTGCCGAAGCCGCCCGGCAGGCGACCGAATTCATCGCCACGCAACTGATCAGCGAGGGCCGGCTGCTGGCCTGCTGGACTGCCGGGCAAGCGGGCAACGAGGGTTTTCTTGACGACTACGCCTTTCTGATCGACGCGCTCCTGGAGTTGGGAAGCGAGCGGCTTGAATTGGCCGAATCCTTGGCGCAGCGCATGCTGGACAATTTCGAGGATGCAGGGAACGGCGGCTTTTTCTTCACCTCCTCGAACCATGAGCGGCTGATCCACCGGCCGCGTTCCTTGTCCGACGACGCCCTGCCCTCGGGCGCCGCGGTTGCGGCCAGGGCGCTCCTGCGCCTGTCAAGGGCTGCGCCCGGCCCGCGTTACGCAGCGGCCGCCGAAAGCGTCCTGAGAGCCGGATGGGAGCAAATGAACCTCCATCCCCTTTCGCATACCGCGCTTTGCCTGGCGCTGGACGAGTGGTTGCGGGGGGACGCCTGCAGTCTCGACGGGACCTGCTAGCGTGGAGCCGGCGCGTCCCGGGGAGCGAGGGCATCCTGCCCTCGTCGAGGGCTGGAAGCCCTCGTTCCCAGGAGATGCCTGGAGCCGGCGCGCCCCGGGAGCGAGGGCATCCTGCCCTCGTCGAGGGCTGGAAGCCCTCGTTCCCAGGAGATGCCTGGAGCCGGCGCGCCCCGGGAGCGAGGGCATCCTGCCCTCGTCGAGGGCTGGAAGCCCTCGTTCCCGGGAGAAGCCCTCGTTCCCAGGAGATGCCCTCGTTCCCAGCGGGTGTCGTGGTATAAACGCGCACCTGACCAAAGGACGAAACAGGCATGAATTCAGCACCCCGAGTCCGCAGCATCGTCAAGCGCACCACCCTCATCGTGCGCGATATGGAGAAGAGCCGCCGCTGGTACGAATACGTGCTCGGAATGAAAGCCTGGATCGACATGCCTTATACACTTTCCGGCAAGGGCATCGCCGCCGGCAAGAAGGGCGACGTCACGCACCTGGTAATCATGCAGGCCGATGATCCCAAAATCGGCATGATCGGCTTGCTGCAGTGGGTGGATCCACCGCTCCCGGCGCCCGAGATTCCTACCACCGTGGGCTATGGGCGGCCGGTTTTCGTGGTCGATACCGAAGACGCGCGGGAAAACGCCCTGCGCGCGGCGAAACTGGGCACCCTGGTGCACACCCCGGAGAGAGAATTCCAGGTGCGGGGTTCCCGGGGAGAATTGCGGCATATCCTGGGCTGTGCGATTTTCGACCCGGACGGGCATTTCTTCGAGTGCAACCAGCTGCTGAAGGTTGACGAGCCGGAAGACAACGCAAGCTAGTGCCTGTTAACACCAGGCGTGGAACAAGCCGAAAGCCCCCTGGGAGTATTCGCCGCGACCGCGCTGCGCGGACGCCCAGGGAACACGCGCCGGGAGCGAGGGCATCCTGCCCTCGTGGAGGGCTGGAAGCCCTCCTTCCCAGGCTGTTCCATGCAAGGGAGTGCATCCCGTCCTCCGCTGGGAGCGAGGGCATCCTGCCCTCGTCGAGGGCGAGACGCCCTCGTTCCCAGGGTTGTTGCATACAAGGGAGTGCATCCCGTCTTCCGCCGCGGGCGTGGACGCGCACGCTGAGCTAGACTGCACAGGATATGATCGAATATCCCGGATTCGATCCCGTCGCATTGCGCATCGGGCCGCTGGCCATCCGGTGGTACGGCCTGACGTACATGCTGGGATTCGCCGCCGCCTGGTGGCTGGCCCACCGCAGGGGCCGCAGACCCGGCAGCTCCTTCACGCCGCTGATGGTCCAGGACCTGATCTTCTACTGCTGCCTGGGCGTCATTGCGGGCGGGCGCCTGGGCTACCTGCTGTTCTACGGCTGGCAGCAAGTCCTTGATGACCCGCTGTATATCGTGCGCATCTGGGAGGGCGGCATGTCCTTTCACGGCGGCCTGCTGGGAGTATGCGCGGCAGTGTTGCTGTTCGCCAGAAAGCATGGCGGCGCCTTTGTCGAGGTGGCCGATTTCGTGGTTCCCCTGGTGCCGATCGGCCTGGGCGCCGGGCGCATCGGGAATTTCATCAACGGCGAACTGTGGGGCAAACCCAGCACCGCTCCGTGGGCCTTCGTGGTGGATGGCGTTGGCCGGCATCCCACCCAGTTGTACGAGGCCCTGCTGGAAGGAGCGGTCCTGTTCGCGGCGCTGTGGTGGTACACCTCGGAACGGGTATCGCCGGCGTCCTCGGCGCTACGCAACAGGGGCCGCGCTACCGGGCTGTTTCTGGCCGGATACGGTCTCTCCCGGTGCCTGGTGGAATTCCTGCGGCTGCCGGACGAGCACATCGGCTACCTGGCCTTCGGCTGGCTGACCATGGGGCATCTCCTGAGCCTGCCCATGATCGTCATCGGCCTGTGGCTGCTTGCGCGGCGCACTCTTCAGCCGCGATAGGCCCTGGTTAATGCGCCAATACCTCGAGCTTCTGCAAGAAGTTCTGGAACACGGAGCGGAGCGGCGCGACCGCACCGGTACCGGCACCCGCGCGGTATTCGGACGGCAGCTCAGATTCGACCTGGCCCACGGCTTTCCGATGCTCACGACCAAGAAGCTCCCTTTGCGTGTCATTGCGGTGGAATTGCTGTGGTTCCTGCGCGGCGGCACCAACGTGCGCTGGCTGCAGGAACACGGCGTGAAGATCTGGAACGAATGGGCCGATGAGGACGGCAACCTGGGGCCCGTATACGGGGCGCAGTGGCGGCGCTGGCCGGACGGCAAGGGCGGCGCCATAGACCAGGTGGATGCCGCGCTGAAGACCATCCGGGAAGACCCGCATTCGCGCCGGATCATCATCAATGCCTGGAACGTCGCAGAAATTCCCAGGATGAAGCTGCCCCCCTGCCACATGATGCTGCAGCTGCACGTCAGCGGCGGCAGGCTTTCGGGGCAGCTCTACCAGCGCAGCGCGGACCTGTTTCTGGGAGTTCCCTTCAACATTGCCTCGTACTCGCTGCTCCTCAGCATGATGGCCGAACAGACCGGTCTTAAGCCGGGAGAATTTGTGTGGACCGGCGGCGACTGCCACTTGTACGGCAATCACTACGAACAAGCCCGGGAGCAACTCAAGCGCAAGCCGCGCCCGTTGCCCACACTGGAGATCGGCGGAGCGAGGCGATCCATCGATGACTACCGGGAAGACGACTTCCAACTGCGTGGCTACGACCCGTATCCGCATATTTCAGCGCCCATTTCAGTATAAAAACCCACTAATAACGGAAAAACAGCATGAAAAATAGTATAAAATCCACAATTCACTTGGAACTCGACCGGCGGTCCATGCTGAAGGGTCTTGGAGCAGGGGCCCTGGGGGCCGCGGCCCTGGGAGGCTGCGCAACCGAGAGCACAACCGCGAATCGCGTCCCGCTGGATCTCAACGATCCGGTCTCGCGCCTGCGCGCGCGGGTCAAGACCTTCGGTTCACTGGCCGAGGAGACAGTGCACCGGGTCTCGCGGGGTCACGTCTGGGCGTACTTCCACGAAGGCAATTTCGAGCCGCTGTTCAGCATGATCAATTACAACGTCACGCGCTGGCGGCAGGTGGAGGAGAATCATTACGAGTCCACCATGAACGAGGTGGCGCTGTTCACCAGGTTCGACACCGACGAGGTGATAACCCACTGGGACAATCCGTATACCGGTGAAACGGTGGAAGTGCAGCAGTACATCGTGGGGCCCATATACATCCAGAACGGCCTGGAAGGCATGGTGACCGACGAGAACGCAACCATCGTGCCACAGAACATGCAATGGTGGACGGTCGGCGGGAAGCTCTACATCCCGATTCAATCCACGTTCAAATTCCCCAATCCCCTGCAGCCCGACGTGTGGCCCAAGGCGTCGGGCGGACCGAACTTTTACTGGGATTCGTTTATCTTCTTTGCCGCTGAAATCTCCGATCTGGAGAACCCGGACCTCACCATGGCGCCGGCGATCAGCCATTACCAGGAAACCCTCAACTGGAACCCGTGGATGCTGATGGGCCAGCGCCCCGGCCGCCAGCTCTCGCGCGGCTACGGCTGCAAGCTGCGCAACCTCGACGAAATGCCCTCCAACCTGCGCGCCAGTCTGGAAAAATACTCGCCGGAGATCTTCGATCTGGAGAACTGGACGGATATGAAGAACGACATGATGGAGTTCATGAAGAATCGCACTCCCGCCACCGCGGAGCCCGAGTAATGATTTCAGGCGAGAACATCCTCATCGAGGTGGAGCCGGCCTACCTGGGACAGGACGTGGCGGGCAACCGCTATGTATTCAGCTACACCATAACCATCCTCAATCGCGGCGAAGAACCGGCCCGCCTGCTGACCCGCCACTGGATCATCACCGACGGCAACGGGCGCGTGGAAGAGGTGTTCGGCGACGGCGTGGTGGGTGAGCAGCCGCGCCTGCGCCCGGGCGAACGGCACCGCTATACCAGCGGGGCGATCATCGACACGCCGTTCGGGACCATGCAGGGCAGTTACGGCATGATCAACGACACGGGCCACAACTTCAAGGCGCCCATCCCGGTCTTCCGCCTCCAGGCGCCCGGCGCCCTCCACTAGCCGTCTTGCTGGCCCACGCTTCCACCACCCCTGGGAACGAGGGCATCCTGCCCTCGTCGAGGGCGGGGACGCGCTCGAATGAACCCAACCGGAACGACGGCCGGGAAGTCTTCAACACAGCAAGTTCTCCCGCCTACCGGAACAAGGGCATTCTGCCCTTGCCGAGGGCTGGCAGCCCTCGTTCCGTTGTTCTGCGTCGGTCGCCAGCCCTCCCGGGGCGCAGGCGGCGTAACTTGAGGGACTAGCGATGGCGGTTTGGGCGGTGGGTGATGTACAGGGGTGCCTTGAGCCGCTGAACGCGCTGCTGGGCCGGATTGCGTTTGATCCGGCGCGGGACCGGCTGTGGTTCTGCGGCGACCTGGTGAATCGCGGGCCGGACTCCCTGGGCGTGTTGGCGCGGGTGCGCGAGCTTGATGACGCTGCCGTCGTGGTGCTGGGCAATCACGACCTGCATTGGCTGGCCCGGAATTTCGATAAGCGCGAAAGGGAGATCCAGGACTACGGAAACTGGCTGCGCAGGCATCCCCTGGCCCACTATGACGCGTCTCTCAATTGCCTGCTGGTGCATGCCGGCGTCTATCCCGGCTGGGACCTGAATCAGACGCTGAAGCGCGCCGCGGAGGTGGAAGGAGTCCTGAGGGGCGAGGGATGCGGAGAGTTTCTTGCCGATATGTACGGCGACCTGCCCAATCGCTGGCAAGACGCACTGGCCGGCGTGAAGCGCGTGCGAATGATCGTAAATGCGTTTACCCGAATGCGCATGGTCGATCAAAAGGGGCGCCTGGACTTCGCTTTCAAGGGCCCGGTCGGTGGCCAGCCACCGTATCTCGCTCCCTGGTTCTCCCGCCCGCTGCAACTGCCGCCCGGATGCAGGGTGGTGTTCGGTCATTGGTCGGCGCTGGGCCACTTTGTTTCCGACCGCCTCATGGCCCTGGATTCAGGTTGCGTGTGGGGCGGGGCGCTCACCGCGGTGCGCCTGGACGGGGCGCCCGTATCGGTGGGCGTTCCTTGCCGCGGGGCCGACGGGAACAGTGCTTCGGTTGGCCGGAAACGCGGCCGTTGATCAGGACAGCAGTTCGGAAAGGCGCAGATATTCCGCCACGCCGATCTGTTCGGCCCGGGCGACCGGGTCAATGCCTGCCGCCCGAATCTGGTCCTTGTCGGCCAGCCCGCCCAGGGCGTTGCCGATTTGCTTGCGCCGCTGCGAAAACGCCCGGCGCACCAAACGCTCGAACGTGTCCGGGCTTTGAATTTGGTGACGCGAGTCGGGAGTAAGCCGCACCACCGCCGATTCCACCCTTGGCGGCGGCTTGAATGACTCCGGAGCGACCGTGAAGCACAACTCGGCGCGGCAGCGGGCGGCCGCCATCACCGTCAGCCGGCCATAGCTGCGGCTGCCCGGGGACGCGCACAGCCGTTCGGCCACCTCGCGCTGCAGCATCACGGTCATGTCACGAAACCGCGCCGCGCTCTCAAGCAGGCGAAAAAGCAAAGGCGTGCTTATGTAGTACGGAAGGTTGCCGATCAGCCTGAGGCCGGAAACTTGAAGGGCGGAGTAGTCGAATTGCAGAGCATCGGCCTGGTACACCGTAAGCGCCGCGTCCGGCAGGTCCTGGCGCAATTTTTCGGCCAGCACACAGTCGAGCTCCACCGCGTGCACGTTGGCGCCCGAGCCAAGCAGGGGCGACGTGAGGGCCCCGCGGCCCGGGCCGATTTCCACGAAATGATCGCCTGCCTGCGGCCGTGCAACTTCCAGGATGTCCTGTATGACCTGGATATCGACAAGGAAATGCTGCCCAAGTTTGGGTTTGGAGGGCAGGATGCCCTCCCTCCCAGGCGTATCGACAAGGAAATGCTGCCCAAGCTTGGGTTTGGAGGGCAGGATGCCCTCCCTCCCAGGCGTATCGACAAGGAAGTGCTGCCCAAGCTTGGGTTTGGAGGGCAGGATGCCCTCCTTCCCAGGCGTATCGCCAGGGGAATGCGGCCCACGCCTGGCGCGCTTCTTCATAGCTTCGGTTGCCGCGCCCTCCTCTGCGCCATTTCCGCGGCAGCGATAACGGCCTGAATCAGGCTGCCCTCGTCGGCCCTGCCGGTCCCGGCCAGATCAAACGCGGTGCCGTGGTCCACCGATGAACGCACGAAAGGCAGTCCCAGGGTCCGGTTCACCGCTGTGCCGAACCCCGCATGTTTGATTACCGGCAAGCCCTGATCGTGATACATCGCCAGCACGGCGTCATGGCCGGATACTTCGGCGGGCGTGAAGGCGGTGTCCGCGGGCCACGGCCCGCTCACGCCGGGATGCCCGCACTCGGCGATGGCGCGAGCGACAATTTCCTGATCCTCCCGGCCCAGCTCTCCATCTTCGCCGGCATGCGGATTGAGGCCCAGAACCGCCACCCTGGGATTCGGGATGCCGAGGTCGCGCTCAAGGCCCTGCATCAGCACCTCCAGTACCGCTGCCAGCCGCTGGCGGGTAATGGCGGCGGGCACCTCGCTCAACGGCAGGTGTGTGGTCGCCAACGCCACCCGCAGGGGTATCCGCTGCGCTCCAGTCTCGCAGGTCAGGAGCATGACCGGCATCGGGGACCCGCTTAGCTCCGCCAGGTATTCCGTGTGTCCCATGAAATCCAGGCCGGCCTGGCGCATCACGGCCTTGTTGACCGGCCCGGTCACCAAGGCGCTGAATTCCCCCCGCATGCATCCCCGGGCGCCGCGCTCAATCGCCGCCAGCACCGCGGGCGCGTTGCGGGGGTCCGGCCGGCCCGGGGAACAAGCGTGAGCAAGCGGTAGCGCGGCAATACTCAGCGGAGCCTCGCCGTCATCGCGGGAGTACGGTCCGGCGGCAAACTCAAGACCCAGCATTGCCGCCCGTTCGCTCAATACCTGCGGATCGGCCAGCAGGACCAGGTTGAACCTGCGCAGTTGCGGCGCCGCCTTGATGACGATATCCGGCCCGATGCCGGCCGGTTCACCCACACTTACAGCGAGACGAACTACTTCTTGTGTTCCACGAACGCTTCGGCGCGCAGTCTTTGCAGCCAAAGCTGGGTCTCCTCCTGCACTTTGCGCTCACGCAAAGCCTGTTCGGCGCGCTGCCGGCGCACATCTTCGCTGATGTCCTGCATTCGCGTGCCGGAGCGTTGCGCGATATGCCAACCGAAGGAACTGCGGATCGGTTCGCTGATTTCCTCGCCTTCCAACGCGGCGGCGCCGGCCGCGAACGCCGGGTCCAGGTCCTCGGGAGAGACCCAACCGAGAATGCCGCCTTCAGCGGCGGAACCGGGGTCCGCCGAGTAGGCGCGGGCCATGGCGCCGAAGCTCTCGCCGGCCAGAATCTGCTCCCGAAGATCGGCGATCTCGGCGCGGGTTGAATCGTCGTCGCGGATTTCATTCGGCTGAAGCAGGATATGGCGCAATTCCCACTGTTCCTGAATGATCGCCTCGCCGCCACGCATGTCGTCCAGACGCACCACGTGCACGCCGCTGCCGGTAGTGATCAGTTCAGCGACTCCGCCTGGCTCCAATTGGGTTACGTGCGCGACGAAAGCGGTCGGCAGGGCATTGCGTTTGCGCCAGCCCAGGCTGCCGCCCTGCAAGGCGTTCTGGGCCTCGGAATAGGCAATCGCCAATTCCGCGAAGTTCTCTCCGTCCAGCACCTGCTGGCGCACTTTCTGCGCGCGTTCGCGGGCGGCCTCACGTTGCTGAGACGTAGCGTTGAGCGGGGTGCCGATGAGGACATGCGATACCTGGTACTCCTGGTTGGCTTCTTCGCCGCTCTCGGCGCCCCTTAGAAAATCGTCCACCTCGCGCGGGTTGACGTAGTACACCCGCGACACCACGTCGCGCTGCCTGAGCGTGTCCAGAACCATCTGCGCCCGCAGTTCCCCGCGGTACATCGCGTACTCCACCCCCTGCTCGGCAAGCACCCGGGGAAGATCGCTCAATTCCACATCGTTCTGCCGGGCAACGTAGTCAAGCGCGCGGTTCACCTGATCATCGGAAATCTCAATGCCCATGCGCTTTGCGCGCTGCAGTTGAATCTCGCGCAGGACCAGCCGCTCAAGCACTTGCTTCTCCAGCACCGCGGCCGGCGGTGAACGCAAGCCCTGGGCACGGATATTGGCCCGCACGCCGTCAAGTTCCTGATCCAGCTCGCTCTTCAGAACAACGCCGTCATTGACCACCGCGGCGATACCGTCGAGGAAATCACCCGCATCGCTGAGTTGAGCGCTGGCCGGTGCGGCATTCAGCGCCAGGCAGGCTGTTGCCAGAGTGGCCAGGACACAGCGCCGCGCAAACGCAAAGCAAAACGGCGGAATATTATTTGGGCGCAAGAGGCTCACGGCGCGCAAGAGCTTGTTACTTATCGGCTGGGGTAGCCGAGCATACCACGCTCAATCATTTCCCTGGCGTCCCCACCGAGACTGGTCAGCCCCTTCAATGTGATCTGCAAATACACCGACGCCCCGCCCAGAGTGGCGTCGCGCTCGACGTGCCGCCGCCACAGCAGCGCGATGCCGATACAGCAGGATTCGTACTCGAATCCGAGGTAGCGCTCCAACTCCAGTTTCTCGGCGAACGAATAGTTGTAGCGGCCTACGGCAGTCCACCGGTCATTGACCGCCCAGCGGAAAGCAAGGTCAAGATTCTCGGTGCGGGCCCAGCGGCTGCGATAGGCCAGGCGAAAGGTCCGCCGAGGATCCTTGCCGTAGACCACCGCCACCTCCGAGCGGCTGGCAGCGTCGATTTCCGCGTCCCACAGGTAGCGCATGTCCAGGCGCCAGTCCTTGCCCACCCCGTAGGCGAATTCGGCTATGTAATCGGACGCCGCGTCCTCATGGGAACTCAAGCCCTCCAGGCTGACACTCCTCCGGCCCCTGAAGTTGTAGCGCTGGCCGAGGGTGAACCTGAGCAGCTCCTTGCCGTCCGTACTGCGGTGGATAACGCCCTGCACGCCGGCGCTCATATGCACCGAATCGCCCACCCGATCGAAGCCCAGATAGCGGTTGGGCCGGAACAGTTGCACATAGTTAAAATCGGGAATGATGGTGTCGAACACCGGCAGGTAGTCCTGGTTGACCGTGGGAATGAAACTCAGCATCACGCGGGGCCGCAGGGTTACCTCCAGCGGCTGCGTCACATAACGCCGCCACAGGCCGGCGCTTGCATCCACGCTCATGACGGGCAGCACCCGGTAGTAGGTTTCGTGCGCGCTCTTGAAGGGCTCGGAAACCCGGTAACCCGTAACCATCATGGACAGCGACGGGTTGAGGTTGATGGGGCCCGCACGGTAGCGGCCCGTCAATTGCGGTTCCAGGTGGATCCGGGCGCCCGAGGTTCGCTGCGAGTGTTCGAACCAACCGGTCTCCATCCAGAGCCGGGCATCCACGTTCGGCAGCAGTTCCGGCCATCGGCCGTGCACCTGGATTTCCGGCAGGCGCACGTGCGGGCGAAACAGACGGTCAACGTCCGGATGCACAACCTGATGCCCGGTGACGCGCAGCAGGGCATCGAATGTGTCGCCCGAGTAAGTGGCGGCCAATTCGCGCCGCAAGTGGGTCTGGGCCTGTTCCCAGAAACCCCGCCCGATGTCTTCTATGTAGAGGTCGTCGGATACCCAGCGGCCATCGGCGTGGATGCGCCATTTCTCCGACACGGTCGTATCGATCTCCACGTCGATGTCGTAGCGGGACCGGCCGCGCAGCTTGTCGCTGGGCAGGTATCCGGCCTTGACCCGGCCCGAGGAGTTGCGCGTGAGGTAACGGTAATCGGCGCCCGCGAAAAAGCCGAGACGGGAGAGGTAGCGGGGAGTGAAGGTGGCGTCCATATTGGGCGCGATATTCCAGTACCAGGGCGCTTCCAGCTCCGCGCCCCTGCGGCTGGAACTGCCGATCTCCGGCATCAGAAAACCCGACTTTCGCAGTCCGAGCGCCGAGAACGATATGGAGGGCAGATACAGAACCGGTATGTCCATGACTTTCAGGCTGAGCTTGCGGGCCCGGCCAAACCCGGTTTCCTGCTCCACCTCAATCGACCCGGCGCGCAGTTCCCAATGGCTACGCCCGGGTCGGCAACTTGTGTAAATGACGTCGTCCAGTCGAACCTGGCCCTGTTCGCCGTCGAGCACGATCTCGGCCGCGCTGCCCCGGGCCAGGCTGTCGCGGAGCAAGTATTCCGCGGCGCCGAAGCGGAGCAGGTCGTGATCCAGGTCGAATACTGCCTCCGTGGCCTGAACTCTCACGGAATCGCCTGAATAGGCCACTTTGCCGGAAAACTCGAACCGTTGCCGCTGTTGATCGAAGCGCCCGGTCTGAACGTCCAGGCGGTGGTTGCCTATGCACAGGGACACGTCGCCGAGCAAATCAAAGCCCTCGCCCAACTTGCCGTAGATTCCGCCCGCCGTCGTAATGCCCAGCGCGGTGTCCGAACGCTCTATTGCGATTTCGCAGGCCCGGTTCGAGCCTGGCTCTTCCAGCCACAGGTCGAACTGGGCCGGAGCGATGCAGGCTGCTGCAAGGGGGGCGATCATTGAGATCGGCAAGCGCGTATTCCTCAGGAGTGGTTGGTTCCGGCAAACGCGTTGCTGCCGGGATGCATAGTCGGCTTCATCATGGTTTCCATCCGGACAATCTTCACTGTACCCGCATCTAGTGTCGTGTCCCACGATTTCGGCGCAACCGGACACCCGTGCGACAATCGGCCCGCGACCGACCATGGCGACCAGGGCATACGACTTTCGGCCCGCAAGGGCGATGATATTGGCGGCCGGCCGCGGAGAGCGGCTGCGGCCCTTGAGCGACCGCCTGCCCAAGGCGCTGATGAAAGTAGACGGCCGCGCGCTGATCGAACACCTGCTGCTCGCGCTCGCGAGCGCAGGCGTGGGCAAGATAGTGATCAATCTCTCCTGGTTAGGCGCAATGATCCGCAGCCGGCTGGGGGAAGGTCGTGCCTATGGCGTTCGCATTGCCTATAGTGACGAAGGCGATTCAGCCCTCGAAACCGGCGGCGGTATAAGCAAGGCTCTGCCGCTGCTGGGCCGGGAACCCTTCTGGGTAGTGAATGCGGATGTGCGCACCGATTTTCCGTTTGCCGCCGCCAATTTCCGTTCCGGCGACCTCGCCTGGCTGATGCTGGTGGCCAACCCGGCCCATAATCCCGGGGGCGATTTCGGCCTGGAGGCAGGACGAGTAAACGAAGCCGGCCGCCGCTACACGTTCGGCGGGATCAGTGTGCTGTCCCCGGCACTGTTTAAGGGCGTCACCAAAGAACGATTCGGGCTCGCGCCCCTATTGCGCTCCGCCGCGGCCGAGGCACGCGTGTCCGGCGCGGTTCACCACGGTTACTGGGCGGATGCGGGCGCCGCCGGCCGGCTGGAGGCGATCCGGCGCCGTTCGACGCAGGAATAAAGGCGAGAAAGCAAGTGCGGCTGCAATGCCTCTGCCGCCTCGGCCAGACTTGAAGGACCACCGAGGCTGGCAAAATTCACGGCCTTGAGGCCTTCAAAACCGCACGGATTGATCCGCGCGAAGGGGGACAGGTCTGCACACACATTAAGCGCCATCCCGTGATACGAGCAGCCGCGGCGGATCCTCAAGCCTATCGCCGCCAGCTTGGCGCCGGCCACGTAGACTCCGGGCGCGTCCCGCCGGCCTGCCGCCTGGATGCCGAATTCCGCGGCACAGTCAATTACCGCGCCTTCCAGCGCGCACACCAGGGAGCGAGGGCCCAGGCGGGCACGCCGCAGGGACACCAGCGGATACACCATCAATTGCCCCGGTCCATGGTAGGTAACCTGGCCGCCGCGGTCGGACTGTTCCACGGGAATTTCGCCCGGATCGAGAATATGCGAGGGATCGGTTTTTACCCCCAGTGTGAATACCGGCGGATGTTCGCATAACCAGATTTGGTCGGGCGCGGACTCCTTGCGCTCGGCCGTGAACCGCTGCATGCGCTGCACGGCTTCCGGCCAGGGCAGATACCCCAGCCACTGGATCCGGGCGGAATCGGCGTCGGCTACTCGAACCACAGCAGAACGGTGTCGCGGGTGCGTTGCCACCAGCCCCCGGAAGGGACGGCGCGCGAAGGCACCAGCGGCTGCTCCGCAAGAGTCTCACCGTTGAGAATCAAGGTCACCTTACCGATCGGGGTGTCTGCTGCAAGCGGAGCGACGAGGGGCTCGTTGATCACCACGCGGGTTTCTATCTCGTCGGCCGCGCGTTTCGGCAGAATCATCACCAGCTCGTCGGCCACGATCACCTCGATGACGGTGTCTTCGCCCTTCCATGCGCGCGCGGAACCAAAAGTACTGCCGGCTTCGAGCAGCTTGCGGGTCTCAAAGTAGCGAAATCCGTAGCTCAAGAGTCGCAGCGTGTCCTGGCTACGCTGCTTGTCGCTGGAAGCTCCCATGACCGCCGCGATCAAACGCATGTCGTCGCGAACCGCGGAAGCGACCAGGCAATAGCCTGCCGATTCGGTGTGCCCGGTCTTTACGCCGTCGACGCTGGCGTCGCGCGCCAAAAGCCGATTGCGATTGGGCTGCGAGATGCCGTTCCAGGTGAACTCGCGCACGGCATGCATGCCGTACAGCGCGGGATATTCCTGAATCATGGCCCGGGTCAGACGCGCCGTATCGGCGGCGGTAGTGTATTGATTCTCGCCCGGCCAGCCGGTGGAATTCTCATAGTGGGTGCCCTGCATGCCGAGGCGCTGCGCAGACGCGTTCATCAGCGTGGCGAAGTCCTCCTCCGCTCCCGCAAGGTGCTCCGCCAGGGCGATGCTGGCATCGTTGCCCGACTGCACGACCATCCCAAGCAACAGGTTTTCCACGCTCACCCGGCTGTTCACTTCCAGGAATGTTTTCGACCCCTGCATGCGCCAGGCCTTCTCGCTGATAACAGCCTCTTCCTGCATGGATAGTTCACCCGCGGCCAGCGCCTCGAACACGACATAGGCGCTCATGATCTTGGTAATGCTGGCCGGCTCGACCCTGAGATCCGGCTCGTGGGCGGCCAGAATCGCCCCGGTATCCTGCTCAATCAGCACAAAGGACGAAACATCCAGGGCCGGCGGCGCCGGCAATTGTGCGATCGGCCGGGTCGATTGTGCCAAGGCCGAGGCCGCAGCAAGCGAACAAGACAGCGCTATTACGGTTGCTGGTGTTTTTCTCATACTGGTTTGGTATTCCCGTTACTCAGCCCGGCGGAGGGTCGCCATAGACCTTGAGTGTCTTCGAGATTCCCAGGCCCGCCAGCGTGCGCCGGAGCCGGGAAGTCTGCCGTTCATTTTCCAGCGGACCGACCCACACCGCAAAGATGCCATTACCCTTGCGGCGGATATAGACGCCGGATACCCCGGATTGCTGAATCCGGTAGTAAAGCTTCGCCGCGTTGTCGCGATACGCAAAGGCGCCAACCTGCAGATAGGTGTAGGCCCCGCCGGACTTGACCGGCTGCGGCGATCCACCGGCCTCCAGCGCTTCTATGCGCACCCTGGCGGTGCCGCGGCGCACCACGCCCAGTTCCCGGGCGGCGCTGTAGGAAAGGTCGATCACCCGGCCTTTGACGAACGGCCCCCGGTCGTTTACCCGCAACTCGGCGCTGCGGCCGGTTTCCAGGTTCGTTACGCGCACCCGGGTCGGCAGCGGCAGGGTCTTGTGAGCGGCGGTCATGGCATACATGTTGTACGGTTCGCCCAGCGCGGTGGGCTTGCCGTGAAAGTCTTCTCCGTACCACGACGCCAGGCCGGTTTCGACATAACCTTCCGCTGAAGTCATGGGGCAATAAGACACCCCGAACTGGGTATAGCAATCCTGCCCTGGACGGCCTCCCGAGGAACCGCCCCAGGGGGCGCCGGCTATGCCCTTCAATACCGAGCACCCGGGCGCAAGAGTCATGCAGCCCATCAGGAGCAGCACGCGCCAGGACCGTGTCATCCGGTATCCGGTGAAGTAATGGCCTGCCCGAGTTGATGCACGACCAGCGCGTACATGTAACTGCGGTTGTAGCGGGTTATCACGTAGAAATTGGGCAGCGCCAACCAGTATTCCGGCCCGTCGGCGCCCTGCATCAGCAGCAGCCCGGCAGGCGTATCGCCGGGCAGGTCACTGTCGAACAGAACCCCCGCCGAACGCAAGGCGCCGAGCGTGGTGGGCGGCGACAACCCGCTTTCCTGGGGTTTGGCGGAACTGGTTTCCGCCAGGGTGGCGGGCAGAGCCACCGCACCGCCCCGGCGCCAGCCGTGATCGCTCAGGTAGCCTGCGACGCTGCTCAAGACATCGCGCCAGTTGGAGAATAAATCGCGTTTGCCGTCACCATCGCCGTCCACGGCATAGCGGCGATAGCTCGACGGTATGAACTGGGCGCGGCCCATGGCGCCGGCATAGGAGCCCAGGACTTCCGACGCCCGCAGCGACTCCTCGCTAACCAGCACCAGGAAATCCTTCAGTTCGCGGCGAAAGAAATCTCCGCGCCGGGGATGATGAAACGCGAGAGTGGCCAGTACATCGAGAACCCGATGCTTGCCGGTGATTCGTCCGAAACGGGTCTCAACACCGAGAATGCCGAGCACCACCGTCTGCGGCACGCCCGTATCGCTCTCCACCTTCGCCAGGGTCTCGGCGTGCAGCCTGGAAAAAGCCTTTCCGGAGGATATCCGGCCCGTGTCCATGAAGATGGCCCTATAAGCGCCCCATTCAATGGTGCGCTCCGGAGCGCGGCTCATGTCCTCAATCACCCTGGGAAGGAAGTTTGCCGACGCCAGCAGCCGGCTGGCCTCGGCGCGCTCTATGTTTTCATCGCGTTCCAGCTCGTCGAGGAACAAACGAATTTTCGGATCCTCCACATCCATCGCGCCCGCAAGTAGCGGGGCGCACAAGGTGGCAACAAGGAACAGTTTGCGAAACACGGACTAGCGAGCGAGATATCTTTTATCTGAGCGAATCGACATGAGAATACCGAAGCCGGAAAGAAAAGTCACATTGGCGCTCCCCGCCACACTCACGAGCGGCAGCGGCAATCCTACCACCGGCAACAGCCCCGTCGTCATGGCGGCGTTCAGGACAAAGCTGAAGAAGAACCCGATCCCCAGGGTCGCGCCCAAAAGCCGGGCAAACCGGCCATGGGCGGCAAACGCTATCTGCAGCATGCGGAACGTAATCGCGATAAACAGGAGCATTGCGACCACAACGCCGACAAATCCGAATTCCTCGCTGATCACCGAAAAAACGAAGTCGGTGGTGGGTTCCGGCAGAAAGCCGAACTGAGCCTGGGTGCTCTGCATCCATCCCTTGCCGAAGGCTCCGCCCGAGCCGATGGCGATCTTGGACTGAATGATGTGGTAGCCGGCGCCCAATGGATCGGATTCCGGATTCAGCAGGCTGAGTATCCGCTGCTGCTGATAGTCACGCAGGCTTACCCAAAGCGCCGGAATCGTCAGAAAACTGATCAAGGCGCCGCCATAGATGAATCGCCGGTTCAAGCCCGCCAGCAGCAGGGCGATCAGCCCAAAACAGCAGAGCACTACGGCCGTGCCCAGGTCGGGCTGACGGATTACCAGGGCCACCGGCACAGCGATGAGCAGCAGCGTTCCCCCGGTCAGGAGAGGCCCGGGACGATCCCGGGTCTTGCTCAACATTGCGGCCAGCGCTACCGGCAGGGCCAGCTTGGCGAATTCCGACGGTTGAAAGCGAATCCCGAATTCCAGCCAACGCTGCGCTCCGCCGCCTTTTTCGCCTATCAGCAACACCAGGATCAGAAGGGCGACGACGGCGCCATACACCCACGGCGCGGCCCGCGCGAGAAACTCCGTAGGGGTCTGGGCAAGGACCAGCATCAGACCCAGGCCGATGACCAGGCGCGAAACCTGGTACAGAACCACATCGCCGCGGCCGCCGGATGCACTGTAAAGGGCCACCAGGCCCGCGGAAACAAGCAGAAGAATCCAAACCAGAAGCCAACCGTCCACATTCAGGCGCTGCAACGGACCCAGCCCCTGGCCGGTTGTCGCCAGCGTGTTCATCGCGCCTGCGCCACTTGGTCGGCGGGCGCATTGCCTGCCAGGTAAGTCTCCAGGACCCTGGCGGCCACCTCGGCTGCCGCGCCGGAGCCTGATCCCCCGTTCTCGACGATGACAGCGAGCGCGATGACAGGTTCGTGAACCGGGGCGAAGGCCACAAACAGCGAATGGTCCCGTAGACGCTCGTCAATCTCCTCGGGATCCTGCTCATCGTCCCTGGAAAGGGATATCACCTGGGATGTTCCGGTCTTGCCGGCCGCCTTGAAGTCCAGTTTCGCTCCAGTGGCCCTGGCTGTTCCGCGCGGACCATGGATTACCGCCACCATCGAGTCGACCACTGTGCTCCAGTGCTTAACCGCCTCCGGCACCAGCGTTTCGACCAGCTCCGGAGGATTGCGCTGCAGCGTGCCGCTTACGGAATCCACAATGGCCTCCACCAGCCGCGGTTTGTAGCGGCGCCCCCGCGCAGCGACTTGCGCGGTCGCCAGGGCCAGTTGCAGCGGCGTCACGGTAAGACTGCCCTGACCAATGCCTGTAATCACCGTCTCGCCCGGGAACCAGGGCTGCTGGGCGGGATCGCTGAAGGCGGCCCGCTTCCAGGACCTGGAAGGCACGATGCCGGCTTTCTCACCGCTCATGTCTATGCCGGTCAAGGCGCCGAAACCGAACCTGACGAGGCTGTCGTGAATCCCGTCGATATCGATGTCCCGGGCCAGCTGGTAGAAATACACGTCGCAGGACTCGGCCACCGCGTCATGAATATTCATGGCGCCGTGTCCCTCGCGTTTCCAATCGCGGAACACTCGCCTGCTTCCGGGCAAGCGATAGCTTCCCCGGCAGCTGATGGTCTCTTCCGCTTCGCGGTGGCCTCCCGCCAAAGCCGCGAGCGCCAGCATCGGCTTGATGGTGGAACCTGGAGGATAACCTCCGCGCACTGCACGATTGAACATGGGCAAATCGGCATTGCGGTTCAGTTCCGCAAAGCTGGCGGAGTCCATGCCGGCAACGAAAGCGTTGGGATCGAAGGCCGGGCTGCTGACCAGCGCCAGCACCCCGCCATTGGAGGGATCGATCGCAACAACGGCCCCGCGGCGCGATTCCATGGCGGCGTAGGCCTCCATTTGAAGGGCTCCGTCAATTGTCAGCTGGAGATCGGCTCCCGGTTCCGGCTCCCGTTCGCGAACCAGGGAAAGCGGGCGCCCGTACGCGTTGGTCAGGACGCGGTCACCGCCCGGCGCGCCGCGCAGGTAGTCCTCGTAGCTTCCTTCCACGCCGGTCTTGCCGATATGCGAAATGCCCGCGTATTGGACCGGGTCGAGGCGCTCCTTGTCTGCTACGCTTACCGCGGCCACATACCCCAGTCCGTGAGCCCCGGCAGGACCCAGGGAATATTCGCGCAGAAGCTGTCCCTCAACATGCACGCCGGAAAATTCATGCCGCACCACCGCAAACCGCGCCACCTGCTGATCGTCAAGCCGGGTGCGCACCGGCACCGCTTCAAACGGCTGTGAGCGAACGGTGATTTCAACCAGTTCCTCCTGCCGCTCGCTGGTCACGAACCCGGAATCGGAAAGGCGCTCGAGGGTGTCGGCAAGATCTTCTACCTCTTCGGGCACCAGGGTCAGGCGAAAGCCGGCCCGGTTCGACACGATCAAGACGCCGTTGCGGTCCGCGATGATTCCGCGCCGGGGCGCAACCGTGCGTGCCCGCATCTGATTACCCTGGGCTTGTCCCGCATAGTAGCTGTGCTGGATCAGCTGCAGGTAGGTCAGCCGTGCCAACAGGACCAGAGCCAGGAGCCCGAGCATGAAGGCCATATAGAGCGTCCGGCGGACAAGCGTTCCCTGCTCTTCGTAGTTGTCGGGGCCCCTGTGCACCATCAGCCTCTAAGGAACAAGAACGCGACCAGGATCAGGATTGCTCCGCTGATAACGCTGCTGGCCATGCCTTCCCATGAACCCGGGTGTGCGAACCAACCTCCGATCAGCGCCACAACAGCCAGGTACGCCGTAACCATCACCATCGCGAGAAGAAAGCGCAGCCACGGTGGAGAGGAGACTATCCAGTGGCGCATATTGGCAGCTAAAAACGCCAGGAAGGTTGCTGCCAGGGCGTGCAGGCCCAGCGGGGCGCCCACCAGAAGATCCTGCAAGAGCCCCGCGCCCGCGGCCACGACCAGGCGCGCATCCTGGGGCGCCGCAAGCGCCAGCCAGATAAGAGCAACTGCCAGCCACGGAGGCTGCCAGAGACCGAGAGCCTGCGGCAACGGCACAACGCTTAACAGCAAGGCCGCGCCCAGAGGAAAATAGCTTCGCGCCAGCGTGCTTTCCGTCATGACCCGGCGGCCGTGACATCCGCGGCCTCCCCGTTCGCCTTGGCGCCAAGCGAGTGCAGCAGCAGCACCCTGCGGACCCCTTCCAGGTTGGAGGAAGGACTTACAAACGCTTCAATGAAAGCCTGGCCCGACGAGTTGTGGACTTCCTCCACCACGCCTACCCGCAGGCCGGCCGGGAAACGCCCGCCCGCCCCCGAACTGACCACTATGTCGCCCTCGACTATATCCGCATGGGCCGGCATGTAGGACAGCAATAGCCAATGATCCCGCCTGCCGGTGCCGTCCGCGATAGCCTGCAGGCCGGTGCGCTCAATCATGACCGGCATGGAGTGATTGGCGTCGCTGATCAGCAATGCCTCCGAAGTAATCAGGTAGTCGCGTGCGACCTGGCCGACCACTCCATGAGAATCGACCACCGGTTGGCCGATATAGGCTCCCTGGCGGCTGCCGATACTCAAAGTCACCCGATGGCGGGAGGGATCGGGATTCCCCGGCAGGGTCTCCGCGGCGAGGTTGTTGGACCCCAGCAACGCATCCAGCGCCAGCAGCGTCCGAAGCTCTTCGTTCTCCGCCTTCAGCAAGTCCATCTGCTGCAAATCCACGTTCTGGCGCAACAGGCTTGTGCGCAGCTCTTCGTTCTCGCGCATGAGAGTGGTCTGCGAGCGAAGAAAGTCCCCGGCGCCGCGAACGCCATCCGAAGCGACCCGCACGACCGCATTGATGGGCACCTTGACCAGCCCCCCGATGCCCCGCACTTTCTGGACGGCGGGAAACTTCGCCTCGAACACCAGCAGGCCGAAACAGCAAAGGCAAATCAGGAGGCATTCGCCGGCGCCGCTGGGACCTTTCCGCTTGCGGAAGCGATCCGGCGTCAGCGTTCCAATCCCGCTGCGCATTCTCTTATCTCATCGGGCGCCTTAGGCCCACTGCGGGCCGCTGACTTCGCTGCCGTAACGAACCGCACCCTGAGATTCCACCAGGTGTCCGCAACCGCGCACCACGCAGGTCAACGGATCCTCGGCCACGAAAGCAGGCACCGCCGCGCGTTCCCGAATCAGCGAATCGAGCTTGGGAAGAAGCGCTCCACCACCGGCCAGCACCAGGCCCCGCTGGCTGATGTCGGCGCCCAACTCGGGCGGCGTGTGGGCGAGAACATCGAGCACCGCCTGCACGATTTCCTCAAGTGTGTCGTTCAGTGCGTCGCGCACTTCGTTGCTGTTCAGTGTGAACTGCGAATGCAGCCCGCGCGACAGGCTGCGCCCGTGCAGCTTGATCTCCTTGATTTCCTCGCCCGGATAGGCGCTGGCCACCTCGCGCTTGATGACCTCAGCCTGGCTGGGCCCGATCGACATCCCGTGGTTGCGCCTCACGTATTGCACGATGGCGTCGTCCATGCGGGTGCCCCCGGCCTTCACGGAGCGCGCGTAGACGACGCTGGACATCGACAGCACGGCCACCTCCGAGGTGCCGCCGCCGATATCCACAACCATGTTGCCGCAGGGCCGATGCACCGGCAGGCCGGCGCCGATCGCCGCGACTATGGGCTCGTCCACGACGAACACCTCGCGCGCCCCGGCATCGCGCGCGGACTCCTCAATCGCACGGCGGTCCACCGGGGTGGCGCCATGCGGAACACAAATCACCAGCCGCCGTACGGCGGGGCGGAAGAAACTCTGGCCCAGGGCCTTGATGATGAAGTGTTTGAGCATTTGCTCGGCGACTTCGTAGTTTGCGATCACGCCGTCCTTCAAGGGCTTGACGATCTGTAGATCGCGCGGCGTGCGGCCCAGCATTCCGAAGGCTTCGGCGCCGATCGCCAGCACGCCGTCGAAACCGGCGCCGGCAGCCCGGCGAAGCGCCACGACGGACGGTTCGTTCAGGACGATGCCTCGCCCGCAAACGTACACCAGCGTATTGGCGGTGCCGAGGTCTATGGCGAGATCCACAGCCAAACGGTCAACGAAACCACGGACAAAACCACTCATCGAGCCTGCGCATCTCCGGGAGTCAAGACTCCCCAAACAACCCGCGAATCATAGCAGAACAGGCCGTACACATATATAAGGCGGTTCGCTGCAACGCCCCCTTCCCCGCCATTCACGCAGGCGCCGCCGGCCCCTGCCGGCGCCACGCGATTGCAAGCCGCAAGCCGTGATGCGATGATGCGGGGCTACGCAAGTTCGATCACCGAAATGAACAATCTCCAAACACCGAAAGGCTCCGAGAACGCCGAGCAATTCTCCGACGAGGAGTTGCTGCGCGTGGCGCGGCTGACACGCCTGGCGCTGGAGGAAGGCGAGAAACAGGAACTGGTGAACACGCTGCGCCGGATCATCGGCTTCGTACAGGTGCTGCAGGAGCTCGACACCGAAGGCGTGGAACCGATGGTCCACCCGCTGGACCTCAAGCTGCCCCTGCGGGCGGATGAAGTTACCGAGCCGGACGTGAGGGACGACGCCCAGGCCTGCGCCCCCGACGTGGTCGACGGCCTCTACCGGGTTCCAAGGGTCATCGAGTAGCCGATGATCGACTTTTCCCTTTGTGGTCTGCGGCGATCCCTGGACGCCGGCGAAATCAGCAGCCGTGAGCTGACCGAAGCCTGCCTTGAGCGGATTGAAGACCGCAATCCCGAGCTGAACGCCTTTCTGACCGTATGCGGCGAGGCCGCCCTTCAGGAGGCGAGCCGGGCGGACTCCGGGAACGGAAAAGGCGGGCCGCTGGCCGGTATTCCGCTGGCCCACAAGGACATCTTTTGCACCCGCGGAGTGCGCACTACGGCCGGCTCGCGGATCCTCGAGAACTTCGTGCCGCCCTATGACGCGACCGTGGTCGAACGGCTGGCCGAAGCCGGAGCCGTGCTGGTGGGCAAGACCAACATGGACGAATTCGCCATGGGCTCGTCCAACGAGACCAGCTTTGCCGGACCGGTGCGCAATCCCTGGGATCCCTCACGTGCTCCGGGCGGCTCCTCGGGCGGCTCCGCGGCTGCGGTGGCGGCCGGTTTGATACCCGCCGCCACCGGCACCGACACCGGGGGCTCGGTGCGCCAGCCGGCCGCCTTGTGCGGGATAACCGGCTTCAGGCCCACCTACGGACGCGTTTCCCGCTACGGAATGATCGCCTTCGCCTCCAGTCTCGATCAGGCCGGTTCGCTGACCCGCACGGTCGAGGACGCCGCCCTGCTGCTGGACAGCATGGCCGGCCACGACCCGCGCGATTCGACCTGCGCCGAACGCGGGCGCGAGGATTACTCGGCCGCCTTGCGGGGCCTTGACGGCAAGGCGCTGAAAGGGGTGCGGGTGGGGATCGTCAAGGAATTCATAGGCGAAGGACTGGATGCCCGCTGCCGCCAGGTGTTCATGGACAACATGGATACACTCAAGCGCCTGGGCGCGGACATTTCCGAAGTATCGCTGCCGCAGCTGCCGCTGTCGGTCCCGGTGTACTACGTGGTGGCGCCCGCGGAATGCTCCTCCAACCTGTCACGCTTCGACGGCGTGCGTTTCGGGTTGCGTGAAGATGGCGCAAACAACCTGGAGGAGCTTTACACCCGTACCCGCCGGGCCGGGTTCGGCGAAGAGGTACGGCGGCGAGTGCTGGTGGGCGCTTGGGTCCTTTCCAAGGGTTACTTCGACGCCTACTACCTGCAGGCCCAGCGCGTGCGGCGCCTGCTGGCGGGTGATTTCACCCGGGCCTTCGAGAAAGTGGACCTGCTGGCGGGACCCACCACGCCCGCGCCTGCCTTCCGCATCGGCGAGAAAATCAGCGATCCCATCCAGATGTACCTAAACGACGTCTATACCATCGGCGCCAGCCTGGCCGGGCTTCCCGCCATATCGTTTCCCGGCGGCCTGGTGGACGGTTTGCCGGTGGGACTGCAGCTGATGGGACGGCCGTTCGGCGACGCGGGCGTCCTGCGCGCCGGCCACGCCTACCAGCTGGAAACACACTGGCACCGCCTGTGGCCGCCCGGCGTATCGGCGCCGATCGGCGAAGCCTAGCGGGGAGCCTGCGATGGAACTGGAAGTCGTCATCGGGCTTGAGATTCACGTCCAGCTTGCTACCCGCAGCAAGATGTTTTCCGGCGCATCGACGGTGTTCGGCGCCGCTCCCAATACCCAGGCCTGCCTGGTGGACCTCGGGTTCCCCGGAACGCTGCCGGTGGCCAACCGCGAAGCCATCGCCATGGCGGCAAAGTTCGGACTGGCTGCCGGCGGCAAGGTGGCCCGCCATTCGGTATTTGCCCGTAAGAACTACTTCTACCCGGATCTGCCCAAGGGCTACCAGATTTCCCAGTTGGAACTGCCGATCGTGAGCGGCGGCACGGTGGAGGTTGCGGTGCCCGGCGCCTCCCCCCGGCGGATTGAACTGACCCGCGCCCACCTGGAGGAGGATGCCGGAAAGTCGCTGCACGACACCTTGCCCAACGCCACCGGCGTGGACCTCAACCGGGCCGGCGCCCCGCTTCTGGAAATCGTCACCGAGCCCCAGCTGCGCTCGCCCGAGGAAGCCGGCGCCTGCATGCGTGGCATTCATCAGCTGGTGACCTGGATTGGCATCTGTGACGGCGCGATGCAGGAAGGATCGATGCGCTGCGATGCCAATATTTCCTTGAAGAAGCCCCAGGACCGGCAATTGGGCACGCGCACCGAAATCAAGAACCTCAACTCGTTCCGCTTCGTGGAACGCGCCCTGCACAGTGAAATCCGGCGACAGAGCCAGGTGCTGCGCGAAGGCGGCGTGGTGGCCCAGGAAACCCGGCTGTACGACTCCAGGCTGGACACCACGCGCCCGATGCGCGACAAGGAGCAAACCAACGACTACCGCTACTTCCCGGACCCCGACCTGCCTCCGCTGGAGCTCGAACCGGGCTTTCTCGCCGATTTGCAGAGCACCCTGCCCGAACTGCCCGGCGAACGGCGCGCGCGGTTCGAGGCCGACTACGGGCTGGCAGCGGAAGACGCCCACCGCCTTTGCGAGAGCCGGGCGGCGGCCGATTACTTCGAAGCCGCCGGCAAGGCCTGCGGCGACATGCTGCTGGCCGCGCGCTGGGTGACCGGCGATCTGGCTGCGGCCCTCAATCGGGAGGGGCGGGATATCGCTTCCAGCCGGGTCGGCGCGGAACAGCTGGGGGTCCTGCTGGCCCGCTTACAAGAGGGCGTGCTGTCAGGCAAACAAGGCAAGGAAGTGTTCCAGGCCATGTGGGCCGGCGAGGGCGGCGCCGATGACATCATCAAGAGCCGCGGGCTGAGGCAGATCTCCGATAGCCAGGCCCTGGAGGGCATCATTGATGACGTGATCAAGCGTCATCCGGAACAACGGCAGCAGTACCGGGATGGGAACGCCCGGGTGCTGGGGTTCTTCGTCGGCCAGGTGATGCGCGCCAGCAAGGGCCAGGCCAACCCGCAGATCGTCAACCAACTGCTGCGCAAGCTGCTGTAGGATTTTTCCGCGCATGACGCCGTCCGCCATCCGCACCCGCGACCTCACGCGGACCTACCGGATGGGGGCCGACACCGTCGTGGCCCTGTGGGAGGCCAGTCTTGCCGTGCAGCCCAACGATTACATAGCCGTCACCGGTCCTTCCGGTTCCGGCAAATCCACGCTGATGAATCTGCTGGGCTGCCTGGAGACGCCCAGCTCCGGGGACTATTGGCTGAACGGCACGCACGTATCGCGCATGAATGGCCGTGAGCTGGCGCAGGTGCGCAACCGCCAGGTCGGATTCGTATTTCAGACCTTCAATCTGCTTGAGCGCTGCACCGCCCTGCAAAACGTCGAGGCGCCCCTGATCTATGCGCGGATGCGGCGCAGGGAGCGGCTGAAACGGGCCGCTGAGGCGCTGGAACGGGTGGGGCTTTCGCATCGCCTGACTCACAGGCCAAGCCAGCTTTCCGGCGGACAGCGGCAAAGAGTGGCCATCGCGCGGGCCCTGGTGACCCGGCCGAGCATCTTGCTGGCGGACGAACCTACGGGTAATCTGGACTCCGCTACTGGAGAGGAAGTCTTGAACCTGTTCGATTCGCTGCACGGAGACGGCCACACCCTGATCGTGGTGACCCATGACGCGGGCATCGCATCCAGGGCCCGGCGCAGGATCGAAATGCTGGACGGCCGGATCACGGTGGATACGGGCGCTCGCTCGCCCAACGGCGCCCAATGACTCTCCGTAGCGGTACGATTCTCGGGCTGGCGCTGCTGGCCGCCGGTTGCGCCGAGCAATCGGCGCCCGACCCTCAGGCCTATGATCGGGCGCCGGTTGAACTGCGGGACATCCGCGTGTTCGTGGAAGCCGCCGGCGTAATCGAGCCGCTGCGCACCGTGGAACTCAAGTCCAAGGCCTCCGGTGAAATACTCTCGGTTAGCGCCGAGAACGGCGACTGGGTGGAGCAGTCGACCCTGCTGGTGCGAATCGACAAGCGCATCCCCACCAACAACCTGGCCCAGGCCGAAGCCGCCCTGAAAGCAGCGGAATCGCGCCGCTCCATTGCGCTGTTGCAGATGGAGCGGGCCGAGAAACTGGTCAGTGACAACACCATTACCGACAGTGAGTTCGAGGAAACGGCGCTGACCCTCTCGGAAGCCGAGGCGCAGTTGGTGAAGGCGCGGGTGGACGTGGAAAACGCCCGGATCGCACTGGACGATACCGAGTTGCTTGCGCCCATCGACGGCACCATCATCGAGCGCAACGTGGAGCCGGGACAGGTCATCTCCTCGCCGACCCAGGACGTCGGCGGCGGCACGCTGCTGCTGCGTATGGCCAACCTGCGCAGGGTGCTGGTGCGGACCCGGGTGGACGAGACCGACATCGGCAAGATCAACCCGGGCATGCAGGCGAATGTAAGCGTAGCGGCCTATCCCAACCAGGAGTTCAGCGGGCGGGTGGAAAAGATCGAACCGCTGGCAGTGGTGGAGCAGAGCGTCACCATGTTCTCGGTATTGATCCTGCTGGACAATCCCGACTCGCTGCTGTTGCCCGGCATGAACGCCGAGGTGGAGATCAAGATTGCCGAGGAGTTGCAGGCTCCCTCCGTGCCGATGGCGGCCCTGCGCACGCTCGACGATATTGAAGCCACGGCCCACATGCTGAACTGGCCCTCCGACAACCTGCGCCAAGCGGTAATGGAGGAACGCGAGAAAGCTGGTGGCGATACCGAAGGCGAGCCGCCCACTCAACAGCGCCCGGACCTCACGGCCCTTGCCAGGCAGCAGAATCGAAGCGGCGACCGCCCGCAGCTGACCGCCGAGCAGCGCGAGGCCATGCGAAGTGCGATGCGCGAAGCGATGCGTAATCAGCCGCGCCGCGTAGGACGCCCCTGGACCGGCGGCGCAAGGCCTGGTGGTGGTCCGCGCGGGCGATTCGCATCACCGCAACCGGAGTACGACTTCAACGCCGAGTACTGGGTCCTGGTCATGCGCGATTACGGGCCGGAGCCGGCCTGGGTGCACACCGGCCTGAGCGACTTCGAGTATTCCGTAGTTCTTGCCGGACTCGAGCAGAGCGAACAGGTACTTTTGCTTCCCAGCACCGGCTTGTACGAATCTCAATCCAACCTGCGTAACTGGATGCGCCGCCGCTCCGGCGGCCTGCCCGGCATCGGCTAGCCGATTTCGGCCGGGTCCACGTCCACGGACCATGACACCCGGCGGCTGCGCTGCAGATTCCGAACCTCCGGGATCCACCGGCTGAGGAACTCCTGAATGCGGGCGCGGCTTGCGGAGCGCACCAGCAAATGAGCGTGGCTGCGGTCACGCCGGCGCTCGATGAGGGCGGGAGCGGGACCCAGTACCTGCACCGCCGAGCCGGCTTTGCCCGGTGCGGGAACGCAGGCCCTGGCCCGGTCGAGAAACTCGGACACACTCGGCGCCTGGGGAGCGTTGGCGCGCAGCACCGCCAGGTGTGCGAACGGCGGCCAGCCGCTTAGCCGGCGAAGTTCCAGGGCGGTGGCGGCAAACCCGGCGTAGCCCTCCTTCAACAGCTGGCGAAGCAATGGATGGTCCGGCAAGCGAGTCTGCAGCACCAGCAATCCCGGCTTCTCGCGCCGCCCGGCCCGGCCTGCTACCTGCACCAGCGTCTGCGCCAGCCGCTCCGGCCCGCGGAACTCCTGGGCGAAAAGGCCCTGATCGGCGTCGATCACGCCTACCAGTCCCAGGCTGGGGAAGTCATGCCCCTTGGTGAGCATCTGGGTGCCGAGCAGGATACGGTAGTGCCGATCGCGGATGCCGCCCAGGATGTCCTCCAGCCTTCGCCGGCCGCGCACGTTGTCGCGATCCATGCGCGCCAGCGGCACCCCCGGGAAGCGCACGGCAAGTTCCTCCTCCAGTCGTTCGGTTCCGCGGCCGATCGCGTTGAGGCCGGACCCGCACTGTTCGCAGCGCAACGGCGGCCTGCGCCCGGCGCCGCAATGATGACAAAGGAGCCAGTCGCGCCTGCGGTAGAAGACCATGCGCGCATCGCAATGTCCGCATTCCTGCGCCTTGCGGCAGTCCGGACACATGAGCACCGGGGCGAAACCGCGGCGATTGAGGTACAGCAGCACTTGCGCGCCGGAGTCGAGCTGCTCGGACATCGCCCGGATCAGGGGCTTGCTCAGTCCATTCTCGGGAGGGTGCCGATTGAGGTCCACCAGCCGGGCCAGCGGAGGCCTGGCGCCGGTTACTTTCCTGGCCAGGCGATGACGCGCGTAACGGCCTTTTTGAACATTCAGCAAGGACTCCAGCGACGGCGTCGCCGATCCGAGAACCACGGGAATTTCCTCTTTCGCGGCCCGCATCACCGCCAGGTCCCGGGCCTGGTAGCGGAAGCCATCCTGCTGTTTGTAGGAGGGATCGTGCTCCTCGTCGATCACAATCAAGCCCAGCGCGGGACATGGCGTGAACACGGCCGAACGGGTGCCGACCACAAGCCGGGCGCGGCCCGAGCGCGCATCGGCCCAGGCGCGCAGGCGCTCGCCTTCGTTCAATCCGGAATGCAGCACCGCCGCAGGGGCGTTGAAGCGCGCCTGCAGGCGGGCCGCAAGTTGCGGCGTAAGCCCGATCTCCGGCGCCAGAAGCAGGCATTGCCGGCCCGATGCCAGCGCCTTCTCCACCAGGTGCAGATAGACTTCGGTCTTGCCGCTGGCCGTCACGCCGTCCAGCAGGTGGCAGGCGAATCCGTCGCCGGTCGGCATGGCCTCGACGGCCGCGGCCTGCTCCGCGCTGAGCGAGAGCGGGTTTTCGCGCAGCAACTCGGCGGGCGCCTGAACCGGCGGTTCAAATGATTCGGCCAGTCCCTTGTCCCGCAAGATTCGGACAAGCCTGCGCCAATCCGGCGTAGCAGAGGCCAACGCCGCCTCAGGCACACCTTCACTCCCCGGCGCCGGCAACAGCTCGAAGAACTGCCTTTGCCGGGGCGCCCGCGCCAGCGCGGAGGAGGCTTCTTCGATACCCTTCACGGTGGCCCGCCACGACCGTGGCGCATCCGGCAACCTGCCGCCGCGGCGCAATTGCTGCGGCAAGGCATAGGCCAGAACCTGTCCCAGCGGGTGACAGTAGTAGTCCGAGGCCCAGCGCAACAACGCAAACGTCACGGCATCCCAGAGCGGCTCCTCGTCCAGTACCGCCAGCACCCTCCGCAGCCGATCGGCAGGCATGTCCGACTCGGCAAGGCGCTCAAGCACGATGCCGGTGCGCCGTGTGGACCCCAGGGGAACCGACACGCGGGTCCCCGAATTCGGTACAGGCGCTTCCTCGGGCGGGAGATAGTCCAGCAGCGGGGCCGAAAAACGCGGCCCCACGGCCACCCTCAATGTGGAACCGGGCGTCATGCTTGAGCGCTGGCCTCCCTTGCGCGCCGGCCCGCCGGCCCTACTGGACGACGTCCGCGTTCCAGTTTTCGGTGGGCCGCTCTATTACATTGATCATCATGCCGTCGGGATCACGGCAGGTCATTTCCAGCTGCCGCAAGTCATGCACCACCAGCAATTGCGGTTCGCACACGACTTCACCGCCCAGTTCCACGATCCGGTCGCGCACTTTGCGAATGTCGGTGGCGAAGAACACCATGCATCCTTCACCCAGGTTGGCGCCGCGGTTTTCGCTGCGGGACGGCGACGGCGGCGGCTTGATCTCGAACAGGCCCACCATTCCGAAGTTGAGTTCGTCGGCCTTGACGATCTCATAGCGAATCACCGCGTCTTCCGGAACGCCTATGAGGGCATGACCCACCTTGTGCTCCAGTACACCGTTGGCGTAAACCTCGCTATAGCCCAGGGCTTCCTTGTAGAAACGAACGGATTTTTCCAGGTCGGAAACGAAGATGGCGGTGCGCACAATGCGGCTGACCTGTGGACTGTCGTTCACGTTGAACCTCCCAATTGAAATGACGCGGCAAACCCGCTTGGATGAGGCGCAGGTTAACGCGAATTTGCCTGGGGTGTTACGAAGCGATAGCGCGCATGAAACTCTCGACCGGGCGCTCGATCAGGTTGATCAGCATGCCGTCGGGATCGCGGCAGGTCATTTCCAGGTTTCCGGGACCGGTCATCTGCACGTTCCCGGGGAGGGTGCCCCGAACGACGAGCAGCTGAGGCTCGCATACGATTTCCCCGCCCAGGTCCACCAGACGGTCCCGCACCGCGCGAATGTCGGTAGTGAGCATGACCAGGCAGCCTTCGCCGACGTTCACGCCCCCCTTCCGGCGGCTTACCGGGGGCGGCGACGGCTTGACCTCGAACATGCCGATCATCCCGAAATTCGGTCCCTCAGCCTTCACGATTTCATAGCGAATAGCGGAGTCCACCGGCACGCCGAGCAGAGCATGCGCCACCTCATGAGTAAGGTCCCCCGCGCTGTAAACTTCGCGGTAGCCGAGGCCCTGTTTGTAGAAGCGCGAGGAGCGATCGAGGTCGGAAACAAAAAGTGCGGTGCGCACCAGGCGGCTGACTTGCGGTGTATCGTTCACGTAAACCCTCCCAGGTGAATTGAGGATGCAAGATTAACGCGAATCCACAAGCAGGGGAACGCGGATGTCGCGGGTTCCCTTGAGGGCGGGACGCCCTCGCTCCGAGGCTAGAGTTCGTGAACCGCGCGGATCAGCTCGGCGCACTTGGCCTGGCCGTCGCCATAGAGCATGCGGGTGCGGTCCTCGTAAAAGAGGGCGTTCTCGATACCGGAGAACCCGGTTCCCTGGCCGCGCTTGATGACGATGGCGTTGCTGGCCTTGTCGGCGTTGAGTATCGGCATGCCGTAGATCGGGCTGGCCGTGTCGGTCCGGGCTGACGTATTGACCACGTCGTTGGCCCCGATGATCAGCGCCACGTCGGTCTTGCCGAACTCGGGATTGATCTCGGCCTCGTCATAGATCAGGTCGTAGGGCACGCCGGCTTCCGCCAGCAGGACGTTCATATGACCCGGCATGCGGCCGGCAACCGGGTGAATCGCGAACTTCACCCGCACGCCGCGCTTCATAAGCGCTTCGGCCAACTCCCACACCTTGTGCTGGGCCTGGGCCACCGCCATGCCGTACCCCGGAATGATGATGACCTGGCGGGCGAAACCCATCATCACGGCAGCGTCGATCGCTTCCACGGGCTTCATCGTGCCCTCGATCTCGCCGCCGGTGGCGGTTTCGCCGAAGCCGCTGAACAGCACGTTGGCCAGCGAGCGATTCATTGCCTTGGCCATCAACTGGGTAAGCAAGGTGCCGGCCGCGCCCACCACCGTGCCGGCGATGATCATGGCGGCGTTGTCCAGCACCAGGCCTTCCAGGCCCACCGCCAGGCCGGTCAGGGCGTTATAGAGCGAAATAACCACCGGCATGTCGGCGCCGCCGATCGGCATGGTCAGAGTCAGGCCCAGCAGCAGGGCCAGGACAAAGAACACCGTAAGCCACGGCCCGGATACATCCATGATCAGCAGCACGGCGACGGTGACCACAGCCAGCGTTATGAGCAGGTTGAGCAGGTTCTGTCCGGCGAAGCGCAGTGAGCGTTTAAGCCAACCCTGCAGCTTGGCGAACGCCAGCAGGCTGCCGGAAAACGACACCGCTCCGATAAGCGCTCCGGCCACAGCCAACAACGCCATCGTCCAACCCATTTCGCCGCCTTCATGGCCGCCGCGCAGCAACTCCACCCAGGCAATCGCCGCCGCGGCGCCGCCGCCCATGCCGTTGAACAGCGCGATCATCTGCGGCATGCCGGTCATGGGAACCGTGCGGCCTTTGATCAAGGCGGGGATGCCACCCACCAGAATGGCGGCCAATATCAGGAGGCGATTCTCCATATCCGGCCACAGGAAGGTCACCAGCGTAGCCAGCACCATGCCGCCGCCGGCCCACAAGATTCCGCGCCGCGCCCCGGCCGGCGAACTCATCGCCTTGAGGCCGAGGATGAAGGCAACGGCGGCCAGGAAATAGCTGCCGTGGATGAGCGTATTCAGGGTCACTAGGCGCCGTCCTTGCTGCGCTTGAACATTTCCAGCATTCGCTCAGTCACCACGTAGCCGCCTACCGCATTGCCCGACGCCAGGGCTACGCCGATGAACCCGATCACTTTCTCCAGAGTGGTATCGGCCCAACCAAGAGCCACCATGGCGCCGACCAGAACGATGCCGTGAATGAAGTTCGAACCCGACATCAGCGGTGTATGAAGTATTACCGGCACCCGCGAGATGACCTCGTAGCCTACGAAGGCCGCCAGCATGAATATGTAAAGTGCTACAAAACCGGTGATCATTTTGTGGATGAATCTCCTTGTGCGCCGGCGTAACGAATCTCACCCTCGTGGGTTAGCACAGTAGCTGCGAATACCGGATCTTCCAGGTCGAGCGCGAATGCCTCGCCGTCGATCGCAGGCTTGATGAAATTGAACAGGTTGCGCGAGTACATGGCGCTGGCGTGGCGCGCCATCCGGGCCGGCAGCTTAAGCGGCGCGATGATGCGCACGCCGTTGTGGTCGACCGTCTCGCCCGGGCGGCTCAACTCGCAGTTGCCGCCCCCTTCGGCGGCCAGGTCCACGATTACCGAGCCCGGCCGCATGTTCTCCACCGCCGCGCCGCTCACGATTCTGGGCGACGGCCTGCCGGGGACCGCGGCCGTGGTGATCAGCATGTCGCTGGCGGCGATGTGGCGATCCAGGACCTCCTGTTGCTTGGCTCGTTCCCCGGCGGTCAGTTCGCGCGCATAGCCGCCTTCGCCGGTGGCGCTTACTCCGGAGTCCACGAAGCGCGCGCCAAGCGATTCGACCTGCTCGCGGGTCTCTTCACGCACGTCGTAGGCCTCGACCACGGCGCCGAGCCGGCGGGCGGTGGCAATGGCCTGCAGACCGGCCACCCCGGCGCCCAGGATCAGGGCGCGGGCCGGCTTGATGGTGCCGGCCGCGGTAGTCAGCATGGGCAGAAACTTCTGCAGTTCTCCGGCCGCGATCAAGACGGCCTTGTAGCCGGCGACGGAAGCCTGGGAGGACAATACGTCCATGGACTGGGCGCGCGATATGCGCGGCACCAGCTCCATCGAGAAGGAGGTAACACCCCCGTCGCGCAGGGCGTTGGTCGCGCTCGAAGGTGCGTAGGCGTTCAGCAGCCCCACCACTACCGCGCCCTGCTTGAGTTCGGCAATGCGCGCAAGCTCGGGCGGTCCCACGCAGAACAGGATGTCCGATTCCGCTACCACTGCGCCGGGCGAAGACCGGATTTCAACGTCCTTGTAATCGCTGTCGGCGAAACTGGCGGCCACGCCTGCGCCCTGCTCCATGACCACCCGCAGGCCGGCGGCGTGCATGCGGGCCAGTACCTTGGGCACCACGGCCACGCGCTTTTCGCCGGGTGCGCTCTCGCGCAAGACGCCAATGGTTAGGGGCATGCGGTGGGTGTGAAGGAAATACAGCGCGCCGGTGAACGGGCAACGGCGGGCATTTTAGCCGAGGCCGGCGGCCTATTTGGCGCGCCTGACGTTGAATTTTTCGAATTTAGAGGTATAAGGCGGGCTCAAAGGGACATTTTCATGCTGTTACTGAACGATGCCGTGGATCTGCGCCAGTGGGTGCTGCGCGCCGACGTGGCGGGCCGTCCGCTGGGTTGGATTGATTACCGCGATGCGGTGCGGCTTTACCACGCCGGGCAGGTTGCTTATCCCTGCGGTCGGCCCATGTTCCGGATTCGTGGCGGCCTTTGCGCCCGCACCGGGCGCCAAAGCCAGGTAGAGGTCAACACGATCGTGGCCACGCAGGGAGTATCGGCCGGGCTGAACAAGCGCCTGAACAACTATGTCCCGCCGCTGAACAACCACGCGCTGTTTCGCCGCGACGCCCGGATCTGCATGTATTGCGGCGGCCGCTTTATAAAGCGCGACCTGACCCGCGACCACATCCGCCCGATCAGTCAGGGCGGCACCGACAGCTGGGCCAATGTTGTGGCGGCCTGCAAGCGCTGCAATAACTTGAAGGGCGGCCGCCTGCCGGAAGACGCGGGCTTGCAGTTGCTCGCCGTTCCGTTTACGCCCACGTACGCCGAATACATCTACCTGAAGGGCCGGCGCGTGCTGGCCGACCAGATGGAGTATCTCATCGCTCACTTCCCCCGCGACAGCCGTCTGCAGCGCCAGTTCAAGCAGGTTGCCTGATTGCGGCCGGCACGGCCAATCATCGTGTCACTGGGCAACATCGAATCCGTCTTAAGCGAAGAAAGGCTCTTCGCCCCTGGCGATGCCTTTGCGCAAAGCGCGCTGCTGAACAGCGCGGGACTGGAACGGCTGCGCCGCGCCGGGAGCAGCGACCCGGTAAGCATGTGGGCGGAACTGGCTCGTGAAACGCTTTCCTGGCACAGGCCTTTTACGCAAACTCTGGATCGGTCACAGGCGCCGCACTATGCGTGGTTCGCCGATGGGGAACTGAACGCCAGCGAAGCCTGCCTGGGCCCCTGGGTTGAAAACACGCCGGATCGAACCGCCATCCTGTACGAGAGCGAGGAAGGCGAAAGCCGCTCGCTCAGCTACGGCCAATTGGGCGAGGCGGTGGCGCGCCTGGGTGCGGCCCTGCGGCGGCAGGGTGTGGCGCGCGGCGACCGCGTGGTGATCTACATGCCCATGTGCCCGGAAGCGGTAATTGCGATGCATGCTTGCGCGCGCATCGGTGCGATTCACTCCGTAGTGTTCGGCGGCTTCTCGGCGCGCGCGCTGTATGACCGCGTCGTTGACGCCAAAGCCCGGATGGTGATCACCGCGGACGCCGGCCGGCGCGGCGGTAAGCTGGTGCACCTGAAGGCCGCCGTGGATCGGGCGCTGGAGTACGGCGAGCACGATGTCCGCCGGGTGATCGTGTTCCGGCACTCCGGCGCCAAGATCGCGTGGCACGATGGACGCGACCTGTGGGCCCACGAGCTGACGCAGGCGGTGGACGCCGAATGTCCAGCCGAATACGTGGACGCCGAGCATCCGTTGTTCCTGCTCTACACCTCCGGCTCCACCGGCAAGCCCAAGGGCATCCAGCATTCCACCGCGGGATATCTGCTGCACGCCAAACTGACGTGCCGCTGGGTGTTCGATCTGCGCGAGGACGATGTTTTCTGGTGTACCGCCGATGTGGGCTGGATAACCGGCCACAGCTACGTTGCCTATGGGCCCCTGGCGAACGGCGCCACGGTGGTGATCTACGAAGGCGCCCCGACCTGCCCCGATGGCGGGCGGTTCTGGAAGATCTGCGAACGCTATGGCGTGAGCGTTTTCTACACCGCGCCCACCGCGATCCGCGCCTTGATGAAGCTGGGCGACGAACTGCCGGCGCAATACGACCTGTCGTCGCTACGGCTGCTGGGCACCGTCGGCGAGCCGATCAACCCCGAGGCCTGGATGTGGTATCACCGCGTAATTGGCGCAGGCAACTGCCCGATCGTCGATACCTGGTGGCAGACCGAAACCGGAGGCATCATGATTTCGCCGGTGCCGGGCGTTACCGCCACCAAGCCCGGTTCCTGCACCCAGCCTCTACCGGGCGTGCAGGCCGCCATATTCGATGAGGAGGGGCGGGAAATCACCGAGCCGGACCGCGGCGGCTACCTGGTGATCCGCCATCCCTGGCCGTCCATGCTGCGGACCATCTGGGGCGACAGCGAGCGCTACCGCCAGACCTATTTCGGCAAATTCGGCAACGACTGCTACATCACCGGCGACAGCGCCCGGCGCGACGCCGACGGCTGCTTCTGGATCATGGGCCGGCTGGACGACGTGGTGAACGTATCCGGCCACCGCCTCGGCACCATGGAGGTGGAATCGGCGCTGGTGGCCCATCCGGACGTGGCCGAAGCCGCGGTCGTGAGCCGGGCGCACGAGATCAAGGGCGAATCCATCTTCGCCTTCGTGGTGCTCAAGGGCGCGGCGCCCCGGAACGAGGGCGTCTCGCCTGGGAACGAGGGCGTCTCGCCTGGGAACGAGGGCGTCTCGCCTGGGAACGAGGGCGTCTCGCCCTCGAAACAAGACCCCCTACAACAGGAACTACGCGCCTGGGTGGACGAACAACTCGGCCCCATCGCACGCCCCGACGATCTCCGAATCGTCGAAGCGCTACCCAAGACCCGCTCCGGCAAGATCATGCGCCGCCTGCTGCGCGCCATCGCCCGCGGCGAAGAAATCAACCAGGACATCTCCACGCTGGAGAACGCCGACCTCGTCCGCCAACTCATGCAACCCTGATCCGGATCAGGCTGCGTTTCGCGCCCGCTGGACTCGATCCAGATCAAACGTCGCCTGCAGATTCATCCACAGCTTCGGTGAAGTCCCCAGAACTTGGGCCAGGTCCAGCGCTGCTTCGGCGGTAACTCCCCGCTTTCCACGAACCAGCTCATTCAGCCGGGCGCGGGTCCAGCCGAGCCGCTCAGCGAAGGCCGCCTGCGTCAAGCCCATAGGCTCCAGAAACTCCTCCAAAAGAATTTCACCCGGATGAAACGGATTTGTAGGTTGATCGCTCATGTTTTTTCCCGGTCACGGCGAAATTTCCGGTAATGTATGCATCAAGGTACATTCTTTCGCCCCGTACAGGCATATTGACGTCAGGATGCATTTCTATGAGAACGACGCTCACAATTGAACCGGATGTGGAGCGGCTGGTGCAGCAGGCAATGCGGCGTACCGGCAGGAGCATGAAAACCGTCATCAACGAGGCGCTGCGTCTTGGCCTGGGCGCTCGCACGCAACCGGCCCGCGCGCCCCGCTTCACGGTGGAGCCCCACGCGTTCGGCTTCAAACCGGGAATCGATACGGACCGGCTCAATCAGTTCGCCTGACTCCTCGCGCAGGCTGCAATTGCCGCGCAGGCCTGCCTGGATGGCACAGAGTTAGCGGCAGCGCGCCGAACGCTGTGCGATCAGTGGTGCGTGTACGCGAAACTGGGCAAAAATCCCGATTCAGGCAGACGCCGAAAAACGTGCTGCTACTGCAGCAAGGCGGCTATGACCGCGAAAGCGCCGGTCAAGAGCGCAAGTATAAGGCCGCCGATCAAGCCAAGCGTCCAGTACTGCAGACGTTCGACGGCGGCCAGCCGAGCACCGATTTCCGTCATGGATATCTCGCTCATGCGGCAAGTATAGGCGACCTGGACGAGTGGCAAGAGTGCAAAAGCGACTACTCCGGCAAATCATTCCATTTTTACTGAAACGATTTTTCGATTAGTCGATATTTATATAGGTATGACAACTATATAATCGTTTCATCCAGGCGGTATAATCGTTTCATGCCGCTCTCCGACCGGGCCATACTGGACTACATTTCCGAACATCGCGGCGCACGCCGGGGGGAAATCCTCCGCAATGCTGCGCCGGAATCAAGCGAAACAACCGTATGGCGCTCCCTCAAGCGCCTGGTGGCGGCGAACAAACTGGAAGTTCATGGCAAAGGACCGGCAACCCGTTACAACCTGGCTGGCCAGGACGCCGTTCGAGCGCATCTGAAGACGCCGTATAACCGCCGCCCCCCAGTGAGCTACAAGCGGTCCTTCGTGGATGCTTACATGCCGGGTAAGACCTTCTATCTCCGTGCGGATGACAGGCGGCGGCTGCGGGATGCGGGAACGCCTGCAGCGGGCCCGCTTCCGGCAGGAACCCACGCCCAACGCATGTTTGAGCGGGTGCTGGTCGATCTGTCATGGGCGTCATCGCGAATGGAGGGCAACACTTACAACATTCTGGAGACGAAGCGACTAATCCGCTTTGGCGAGGAAGCCGCCGGCAAAGACCGCAAGGAAGCGGTGATGATTCTCAATCATAAAGAAGCGATTCAATACGTTGTTGAGAATCTCCCTGCTATTTCCATCCGCCGCACGGATATTTGCAATATTCACGCCCTGCTCGCCGATGGCCTGTTGATCGACCCCGGAATGGCAGGGAGATTGCGGCGCATGCCGGCCACCATCGGCCATTCAAGCTACCAGCCGCTTGACGATCAGTACGAGATCGCAGAAGAGTTCAGAATCCTGGTGGAAAAGGCGGCGATGATCGGCGACCCGTTCGAGCAGTCGTTCTTTCTCCTCGCGCATATCCCATACTTGCAGGCATTCGACGATATCAACAAGCGAACATCGCGGATCGCATCCAACTTGCCGCTGCTCAAGTCCGGGCTGGCGCCGATGTCGTTCGTGACCATGGACGACAAAAGCTATATGGATGGTCTGTTCGGCATTTACGAACTCAACAATGTTTTCCTGTTTCGCGAAGCCTATATTGACGCCTATGTAGCTTCGGCAAGGAACTACCATTCGCTTCGCGCCGAAGTGGATACACCGGAAAAGGCGGCGCTGACTTACCGGGAGTTCGTTCGGGAAGCGATACGCCGCAGCGTGCTGGAGTGGAAAGGATTTCAGCCGGAGGACATCGTCAGAATGGCTGATGACGCTGGCGTTCCTGAGGCCGAACGGAATGACCTGATCGAGTACATCCGCCGGGAATTCCGCGGACTCCATGAGGGAAATGCGATTCGGTACCGGCTAAGCCCTGAGGACCTTGCGGCCATTGATCGCGAATAAACGGATGAACGCGCGCTGCAGGCGTCATTCGCCACACTCAAGGGAGGCCGGCCGGGTGTGGGAAAACGGCGGTTTTTCTCTCCGCTCGAAAGGGCGCGTTACACTTCGCAGTCCCGGCGTCCGGAGGAGGAGGAACCATGATGAAGAAGTTCTTTGGAGTTGCCTTGATGGCGCTGTTTTCGATGTCCGCATCCGCAGACCTGGCGGAGCAATTGGCCGCGAGCGGCCGCTCCGATGAAGACAAGGCGCGCGACACTGCCCGGAGGCCGGCGGAGGTGCTCGCTTTTCTCGGCGTTGAGCCGGGGATGACCGTGATGGACCTGCTCGCATCCGGTGGTTGGTACACTGAGGTGCTGTCGGTGGCGGTGGGGCCGGAGGGAATCGTTTACGCGCAGAATCCTCCCATGCTACTGGGCTTTAATGACGGCGCCTATGACAAGGCGATTACGGCCCGTCTGGCGGACAATCGGCTGCCGAACGTGATCCGCCTGGACCGCGACGAGGGAGACACCGGCCTCGAGCCCGGCTCACTGGACGCCGCGCTGACCGCCTTGAACCTGCACGACCGCCACAACTTCGGAAGCGACGAGGATGTTGCAGCCATGCTGGCCGCGGTGAAGGACTTGCTGAAACCCGGCGGCCTGCTCGGCGTGATCGACCACTACGGTGACTCGGACAAGGACAACACGGCCCTGCATCGCCTGAACGTGGAAGCTGCGCTACCGCTCATCGAAGGCGCCGGCTTCGACGTGGAGTCTTCGGATCTTCTGCGCAATCCCGATGATGACCACAGCATCATGGTGTTCGACCCGGCGATCCGCGGAAAGACCGACCGATTGCTCTTCAAGCTGACGAAGCCCGCCGAATAGCACCTCCGCGGAACGAGCCTGGGAACGAGCCTGGGAACGAGCCTGGGAACGAGCCTGGGAACGAGGGCAGCTTGCCCTCGACGAGGGCTGGCAGCCCTCGGTCCCAGGCTCGTTCCCAGGGCGCGTCAGCGCAGGGTGATGGCGGGAAACAGGATCAGCACGCCCAGCAGCAGCGCGTCGCAGGCAAGATAGGGCAAAGCAGCGCGGATCACCTGCCCAAGCGTCACGCCCTTGGGCGCGACGCTCTGCATCAGAAACAAGAGCAGCCCGAAGGGCGGCGTAGTCAGGCTCATTTCCAGGGCCAGAAGCACCACGACGCCGAACCACACGGCGTCGAAGCCCATCGACGCGGCCAGCGGGAAGAACACCGGGATGGTGAGCAGCAGGATCGAGATCTGATCCATGAACATGCCAAGCAGCAGCATCAACGCGAACATAAGCAGCAACTTGGCGTACGGCCCGGCTTCCAGAGAGATCGACCAATCCACCATCGCCGTGCTGGCGCCCGAGAAGGCCATTAGCTGGCTGAACACCGACGAACTCAAAATCAGCAGAAACACCATGCCGGAAATCCGCACGGTGCTGGCCAGAGAGGCTCTGAGCGCCTTGACGGTGAGCTTTCGCACCAGGGCGGCCAGCACGGCCACGCTAAGGGCGCCGAAGGCGGCTGCTTCCGAAGGCGTCGCCAGGCCCAGCACGATGAAACCCACGACGCAGAACACCACCAGACCCAGCGGCAGGATGTTGAAGGTCAGCAGCTTGACGCGGCGCCGGACCGACACCCGCTGCACCCCGTAGCTGGGCGCACTGGCGGGATTCAATTTCGCCTGCAGGTAGATCACCAGGCTGTAGCCGACCGCCAGCACCAGGCCCGGAATAATGCCCGCGATCAGCAGCGCACCGATGTTCAAGCCGGCAAGGCTGCCGAGCAGCACCCCCAGCGACGACGGCGGAATCAGCATGGCCAGGCCGCCGGTGCCGATGATCGGACCGATGGACATGTGCGGCGCATAACCGCGCCGGGTCATCTCGGGAATCATTAATGAGCCCAGCATGGCGGTGTTGGCCATGGTCGATCCGGTCAGCGTGGAAAAGGTCGCTCCGCCGGCCACGGTGATGTAACTCAGGCGCGCGGGAAGCCGCCCGAACAGGGTTTCCAGCGCGTCGAACACGCGCAGCGCCAGGCCCGAGTGAAACAGCAGGGCGCCCATGAATACGAACATGGGAACCGCGACCAGGGTAAAGCTGGTGATCAGGCTGGTGGAGTTGTCGACCAGCTGCAGCGGACCGGCCCAGCCGCCCCCCATGATCAGCCACGCGCCCACCAGGTTGGCGGCCAGGAAGGCGAACGCCACGGGCACGCCCAGGGCCATGAGCGCAATCACCAGAAGGAAGACGGCGATGCCTGCGGTCATGGTTCTATTACTGCAATCCGGGAGCGAGGGCGGCTTGACCTCGTCGAGGGCTGGCAGCCCTCGTTCCCAGGGAAAAGGCCAGGAGCGAGGGCGGCTTGACCTCGTCGAGGGCTGGCAGCCCTCGTTCCCAGGGAACAGGCCGGGAGCGAGGGCATCCTGCCCTCGTCGAGGGCTGGAAGCCCTCGTTCCCAGGGAGGTGGGAAACGGGCATCAGAAGGCCTGCTCGGCGTCGGACTGCGACATGCTGTCGCCGCGCAGCAGGCAACGCAGGAATTCCACAGCCATCATCGCGAAACCCACGGTCACCGGCGCGAACAATGCCCAGCGAGGCATGTCCAGCGAGCGGATTTCCACCTCGCCCCGCAATGCGCCCTCCACCGCCAGAATGCCGGCCAGTACGGCGACCATCATGCTGACCAGCGCGCAGAGGCTGAAGATCGCCTTATCCAGCCTCGATTGGAACGGCGGCGAAGCGCGACGGTAGAGTACTTCCACTACGATCCAGGCCCTTTCCCGCACCAGCCAGGGCGAGGCGGCCATCGTCATGTAAAGCAGGGAATACTCGGTTAGCGCGACGGTATAGGCGGGCGGCTGCTGGCCGAGGTTGCGCAGAGTGACGTCAACCACGATGAGCAGGCAGTCGGCGGCAATCAAACCGCAGGCGAACAGCACCAGGCCATTCACCAGGCCGTCCCAGGCTCTTGAAATCATCCGCCGGGACATGCCGTCAGCGTTCGGAAGCGTGCTCGTCAGGGTAGAACAACGGCTTTAAAGCTTCCACGGACTCGGGAGCGCGCTTGCGCATGCGTTCCCATACCACCTGGTGGGCAACATCGCGGAAAGCCTTGGGGTCGGGCGCGGAAACGCTTCGAAAGCCGGTTGCCGCCAATTCGGCGTACTCCCGGATGCGTAAGTCGCGGAACCACTCGTTGGCCTCCACGGCGTAGTGGGTCGCCTCGTCGGTAAGGATGTGGCGCGCTTCTTCGCTCAAGGCGGCCCAGCGGTCCAGGTTGATCTGCAGGCAGATGGAAAGGTTGAGCACTTCCGGATCGATCCGGTAGCGCACGAAGCTCTCCACGCCCAGGTCCGCCAGGCCGACGCTGGTAAAAGCCAGGCCGTCCACGGTGCCACGCTGGAGGGCCGTGTAGGTCTCGCGCAGCGCAATCTGGACCGGACGGGCGCCGAATACGTCCAGCAACTCGCGGTTGGAGGGCGAGGTGCGGATTTTCAAACCGGTGAGGTCCGGCATGCCTTCCGGCGTGAATGCGGGGCGCTCCTTGAGATAGATGCTGATGCCGATGCCGGACTGCATCCAGCCAATCAGATGGGCGTTGGCGCGTTTCTTCCAGTAGGGCTGCAGGGCCTCGAGAGCGCCGCTGGCGCGCGCTTCCATCGGGTCGATGTTGGAGGCGAATATGGCATCGCCCTCGGGCAGCAGACCCAGGTAGTAGGTAATCCCGCCCAGCGCCATGTCGATCACGCCACGGCGCAGCGCGTAGAACAACTGCCGCTGGGGAATGACCTCCGGGCCGCCGATGAAATCGATTTGGACCACACCGCGGCCGCGCTCGTTTACGGCCTCGATGTAGTGCTGGGCATGCCGGGAAAAATTGATCTGCCGATTCCAGGAACTCACCAGGGTGAGCGTCTCCTCTTCCGCGCACAGGGGTGCGGCGGCAGCAAGAGCCAGCAGGCAGAAAAGCGCCCTGCTAGGCGCTCTTGCCACGATTCATACCTCCGCCTGCGCCGTCCGCCTCCAGCTGCCGCAGGCCACGCTGGAGCAGAACTATACCCACGGCCGCCGACGCCAGGTTGCCGAGAGCGCCGCCGAAGAACACCCCGGTCAGACCGAAAAATTTGCCCAGGAGCCAGGAGAGCGGCACGTACACCAGCAAGGTGCGGCACAAGGACACGATCATGGCCGACAGGGGCTTGCCCAGCGCATTCAGGGAACCGTTGGCGGTAATGGTTACACCCAGCAGGCAATAGGTCCACGGAAGGATTCGCAACTGCGTAACCGCGGCCGTCATGGCGCCCGCATCCTGTGTAAACAGAGCTACGATCGGTTCCGCGAAAATGCTCAGCGCAGCGGCAACCGCCAGCCCATATATGGCCACAAAACGAATACACCAATTGCGTGCTTCCCGTACCCGGTCAAGGTGTCCCGCCCCGGCATTCTGACCGACGAAGGGACCGATCGCGGCGCCCAGGGCCATGAGCGGCAGCAAGGCCAACGCCTCGGTCCGTACACCCACGCCGAACCCGGCTACCGCGGTCTGGCCGAAGCGCGCCACCATCGCGGTTACGAAGGCGGAGGTCAGGGGAGCCATCAGGCCGGTGGCGGTGGCTGAAAGGCCCACGTGCAGAATGCGCTTCCAGGAGTCCAGAATGAGCTTCATGCCGCGGAAGGTAAGGAATCGGTCCCGGCGAATCCCGATGGCCATGATGACGACCAGCGACATGAAGTTGGCAATAACCGTCGCTAAAGCCGCGCCCTGCACCTCCAGCCGCGGAAAACCGAACAGCCCGAAAATCATGATCGGGTCCAGTATGGCGTTGAGGACGGCCGAGGCCGCCATCAGCAGGCCCGGCGATTTCGCATCGCCCAGGGCGCGCAGGATCGATCCGCCGATTGCGGGCCCTATTACGAACACCAGCCCCACCAGGTAAATCTGCATGTAGTCGCGCACCAGCGGCATGGTCGTCTCGTCGGCGCCCATCAGCCCGAATATCTCCTCCATGAACCACCAGCCGAGCGCCAGCAGCACCAGCCCAAGCATGGCGCACAGCAAGAACGCGTGGGTAGCGATCCGCCGGACTCTCCGCTTTGCGCCCTGACCCAGAAGGCGGGAGATCACCGAGTTGGCGCCGACACCCATGCCCATGGCCATGGCCGCCACCACAAACCCGATCGGCAGGGTATAGCTCACGGCGGCCAACGGCAGCGGCCCCAGGCGGCTCACGAACCAGGCATCGACCAGGCTGAAAGAGATCATGGCCAGCAGCCCGATCATCATCGGCACCATCTGTTCCCACAGGTGGCGCCCCACGGGGCCTTCGGTAAGACGCGCTTTCATCGCCCGCGCATTGTAGTAGGCGGCTTACGTCGGGTCCGAATCCCCGCGGGGCATTCTCGATTCAAGCCTTCGCCGCCGTTCCCGCGGCGCTGACGCGCAGGGAACACGCTGGGAGTTTTCGCAGCGGGCTCCGCTACGCTGACACGCATGGAACACCCCTGGGAACGAGGGCATCTTGCCCTCGTCGAGGGCGGGACGCCCTCGCTCCCAGGTTGTTCCATGCAAGGGAGGACATCCTGTCCTCCGAGGGCTGGAAGCCCTCGTTCCCAGGGGTGTTCCATGCAAGCGTCCTGGTGTCCTGTCCCGTTCCTGGAAGCGCCGCTAAAGGCGCGCGGCGAGTTCGGCGAGGCTGGCAACAGTCAAATCCGGGCTTACCCCGCCCTGCGGAGCGCGCGCAGCACCGGCTGGCGCGCCGCCGTAGCGGTTAACCCAGGCCGTGTGAATGCCCAGCGCGCCGGCTGGTTGGATGTCGTGAAACAGGCTCTGCGCCGCATGCAGCAGCTCCTGCTTGCGCACGCCCTGCTCCGCCAGCCGGTCGAGCAGGAAACGGAAATTGCGCGAATCGGGCTTGTAGGAACCGATCTCCCCGGCGGTGCATACCAGATCGAATTCGATGCCCAGGACTTCCTGGGTGGCGGCAAAGGAGTCCCTATCCACGTTCGACAGCACGGCCAGCCGGAACCGTTTTTGCAGTTCGGCCAAGACTTCCACCGTATCGGGGAACGCCGGCCAATGGCGAATCGACGCGGCAAAGGCAGCAGCCTCGGCGCCGCTCACCGGCAGATCGAATCGCCGCCCGATCCGCCGCGCCACCTGCCGCAGCACTTCGGGATACGCCATCTCCGGATGGGCCGACTGCACCTTCGGTTCGGCGTCGGAGAAAGCAGCGAGCAGCTCGGCGCGGCCGAAGCGGGCGCCATGGCGACCAGCCCATGCCGACAACGCTTCAACTATGCCGCTCTCCCAGTCAATCAGAGTGCCATAGCAATCGAAGCTGATCGCCTTGAATGCCATTTCGAATCTTCCTTTGCGCCTGCTCTGAATTGTAGGCTTCGCGTACCAATTAAGAAGTGGCGCGGCTTAGCTGACCGCGTTACTATCGGCCACACGCCCGGCGGGGTGCACCAGCCGGGCCCGCTTGTCCAACAGACGCGGAGAAGGCAAACATGCACCTGGCGAAGCTTTGGAAGAACATCGAATCTCGACTCGATTCGGGGCTTACGGCATGGCGTGAGCGCATTGCCGACCTCGGCCAGGTGCAGGCCGTTAGTGACAGGAGCAGAGGAAAAGCCTGGACAGACGAAGAGGTGTTTGAAGCCCTTTTGTTGGCGGTACTATCCAGCGATACGGATTGGTCGAAGATCGAAGCTATCCGGCCCGATCTCGAGAAGTTGTTTTCCGGCTTCAGTCTTGAAGCCTACGCTGGAAGGCAGGAAGCCCATGTGGTCGAGAAGCTTGTTCCCTGGTTCAAAAGCAGGAAGGCAGGATCGAGAAGTCAGTCGAAGAATCTCATCCAACTCATCGATACTGCGGGAATACTTCTGCGGCACAGCAAAACTCGGGGGTCGGCCGCAAGTTACTTTGCCGCCCTCTTGCAGCAGCACGGCAACGACCCGAAGCAAGTGGCCCTGTACCTGGGCGTACCCCGCAGCGAGCACAAACTGCCGTCGCTGGGCATCCCGTTGGCGGCGGAAGCCCTGAAGAATCTCGGCTTTGATGTCGCCAAGCCCGACAGTCACCTTTTGCGCGCTGTGGCTGCCTTTGGACTGGTCGATTTTCAGCCGGGTGGTTGCAAATTCGAACCGCCCAATGCAACCAAGCCACGTCAATTGAAGGCCATGACAAGAGTAGAGGAACTGGCGAAAGCCGCAGGCAAGCCCGTGGCGTACGTTGACAACGCGATCTGGATGCTGGGAGCGCAAAGCGGGCTGCATCTTACAAACCTGCAACTTGCCGAACTGGCGGGAAACAACCCGATGCGGAGCAAGGACCAGAGCGGCCTTCTGACCTTGCTGGACTCCTGGATAAAGGAAGGAGACGCCGAAGAACAAACAGAAACGCTCGAATACCTTATTCGCGCTCTGGACGAAAACCGGCCGGAGGGCTACAAGCTTTTTCCGCCGGAACTCAAAGGCAAGAGTTGGTGAGCCGGGTTGTATTGCTGGACGGCAGCCGATGCCGCGTTGGACGGCGATGTGATACTGGCTGCACAGGCTGCGACCTTGAATCTCGACAGTGTAGTTGTAGCAACAACCAACCCTAGACATCTGTCGCCCTTTGTGGAGGCAAACTTGTGGTTCAACATTGCCGGATGAAAGTAATCGAGAGAGATGAGTAGAATCGCACGCCAAGGGAGGAATCAATGATGCATGAACAATTTCCGGACTCTATGCCGGCTGGCCTTGACATGACACTGAACAAGCGCGAGCTGTTGACCGGCGCTGGAGCGGCGGCGGCGCTGGCCTTGCTGCCGCGCATCAGCCGGGCGGCGAGCGAGACCTGGGACCTTATCGTAGTGGGCGGCGGATCCGCGGGGCTTCCATGCGCCATTTTCGCCGCCCAGCAGGGCGCGCGAGTGCTGGTTGTGGATCGGGCTCACCGCCTGGGAGGCACGCTGGATCGTTCCATAGGACAGATTGCCGCCGCCGGGACGCGACTCCAGGCCGAGCAGGGCATCGAGGATTCGCCCGAAGCGCACTTTGACGACATCATGCGCATCAGCCACGGCAAAGTTGATACAGAGCTGATCGGCGTGTTCGTCAAGCAGGCAGCCAAGACCGTTGATTGGTTCAGCGACCACGGTTTTGCGCCCCTTTCCGGCCATCCCGTAACCTCCGGCGGGCACGAACCCTACCTTGAGCGACGCTACCAGTGGGAGGAACAGGGCGGAGTCGCCCTCCTTAAGATCCTGCTGCCGCCGTTCTTCGACCAGGTAGCCAAGGGCTCCATTGAGTTCTTGATCCGCACCGACGCGTTGGAACTCATACAGGACGATTCCGGGGCGGTGCGCGGCGTGATGGTGCGTGATGCATTGGGACGCAAGATGGACCTGCTGGGGCGAAAGGTGGCGCTAACTACCGGGGGATGCGGAGCCAACCCCGAGATGTTCGAGAAACTTCATGGCGTCCCGCTTTATGCGAAGTTGGCCTACCCCTACAACCTGGGAGGCGGTCTGGAAATGGGCGTGGCTGCCGGCGGGGTGCTGCGGGGTGCGGAGCTGTTCCAGACTTTTTTCGGCATGGTAATGAACGACTTAAGCGTACCCAGCACGCCGGCTGGGGTGCCCGTGAGTACTGGCCCCGAGTCGCGCATGCCCTGGGAGGTGTACGTGAATTCCTCCGGGCAGCGGTTCGTGCGCGAAGACCACGCAAGCGTGGATGCACGCGAACACGCACTCCTTGCACAGGAAAACCATCGCTACTGGATCATCTTCGACCAGGAGATCATGGACAGGGCGCCGCCTGTAGTCAGAGGCTGGGACCAGGCGCGCATGGACTGGGCTTTCGACAAATACCACTTCTTCTCGCGCGCGGATTCCCTTGGCGAGCTGGCTTTTTGGGCCGGTATCGAAGCCGACGGGCTGGCAGCTTCCCTTGAGCGTTACAACTCAAGTCAGGCCGGCGGCCAGGACCCGGATTTCGGCCGCGAGCATATGCCCCTGCCGGTCAGCCGGCCACCGTTCTACGCCATCCGCATGCAGGGCTATCAGTTGTTGTCCTTTGCGGGCTTGAACGTCAGCCCGAATCTCGAAGTGCTGAATGGCAACGGAGACCCGATCCCGAACCTCTACGCCGCCGGCGAAGTGCTGGGCGCCGGCGCCACCTCGGGCTTCGGCATCGTCAACGGCATGCTGCTCACGCCGGCGCTGGTGTTCGGGCGCATGATCGGGGAGCGGGTGCTCACCTGATCTGACTGCGTCCGGAGGGTTGCATGGAACAACCCGGGAACGAGGGCTTCCAGCCCTCGTCGAGGGCTGGAAGCCCTCGTTCCCAACGTGTTCCCTGCGCGTCAGCGCAGCGCGGTCGCGGCGAAAACTCCCAGGAATGAAGTACGACCTCAAGACATTTCGAGGTGACCTGTTCGGTGCCCTTACTTCCGCCGTCATAGCGCTTCCCATCGCACTGGCCTTCGGGATCGCGTTGGGTCTTGGGGCGGCCGCCGGCTTGTACGGCGCCATCGCGGTGCGCTTCTTCGCCGCGGTCTTCGGCGGCACGCCATCCCAGGTATGCAGGCCGGGTCGCGGAAATTTTCGACACTCTCGACGTGCTGCGGGCGGTGCCGGACCAACAGGTCGTGGAAAATCGGAACCAGACGCGCCGGATAGCGCGGAAACTCCTGGGCCAATAGGGGGTAGGGGAAAAGGCCCTGGATCAATCCGGCAAGGCGAAAGCCACCAGCGCGTCGGATTGGCCCGTGCCGGCACGGGCGTTACCCCCGGCCGCAATCACTACATACTGCCGCCCGCCGGCGCGATAGGTAATCGGTACCGTCATGCCCGGCGCCGGCAGCGCGCCGGCCCATAGCTCCTCGCCGGTTTCCACGTCCAGGGCGCGCAGGTTGTGGTCCATGGTGGAGGCTACGAACACCAGCCCACCGGCGGTCACGATCGGCCCGCCCACGCTTGGCGAGCCCCAGCCGAACGCCGCCGGCAGGGTAACGCCCATGGCCCGCAGCCGGCCAAGGGGAATCTGCCAACGCAATTCGCCGCTGTCCATATCGATGGCGCTTAGCGTGCCCCAGGGCGGTGGCGTGCAGGGGAAACCCCAAGGCGACATCCACACCTCGCCCTCCACCCGGTACGGCGTTCCGCGCAAGGGCCGATTCAGGTAGTCCCGCGGCCCCTCATGCTCACCTTGTTCCGCGGGCACGAAACGCAGCCAGGTAGCCAGGTTCTCGGCCTTGATCACCAACAGGTTGCTGTTCGGATCAAAGGCCGCGCCACCCCAGTTGCCGCCGCCCAGCGCGGAAGGAAACAGAATGCTGCCGCGTTGGCTGGGCGGCGTGTACAGGCCGTCATAGCGGGACTCGTCAAACCGTTTACGGCACCAGTTGCGATCAACAACGGAAATCCCGAACAGGCTCTCGCGGTCCAGCTCCTGGCGCGCGAAAGAAGCGATGCCGGACGGAATGGGCTGGGTGGGCGAGGCGCTCTCGCCCGGCACATCGGAAAGCGGAATGGACTGTTCGGTCACCGGAAACACGGGTTCGCCGGTTGCGCGATCGAGCACGAAGAGGTGTCCGGTCTTGGTCTGCTGGATCGCCACCTCGCGGGTCTTGCCATCCTTGCGGATGGTCACCAATAAGGGATGGCCCGGCAGGTCGTAGTCGTACAGGTCGTGATGCACGGTCTGGAAGGACCAGCTCGGCTTGCCGGTTGCGCCGTCCACCGCCACAACCGCATTGGCCAGCGGAAGATTGACGCGCCGCCCTGCGCCGTAGTAGTCCGCCGAAGGGCTGGTGGTAGGCAGGAACACCAGGTTGCGCGCCGGATCAGCGCTCATCGTGGTCCACACATTGGCGGCCCCGGTAACCGCGCTCTGCTCGGGGGGAATGGGATTGAACTCCCAGACCATTTCACCGGTTCGCACGTCAAAGGCCCGCACCACGCCGTCGATTGCATCGGCCACCCCGTCGTCGGAGCCGCTGCCGGCAATCACCAGGTCGCCGAGCACGACCGGAGGCGACGACATACCGCGAACCGCGCCCTCGCCGTAGCCCTCGTAGTTCCAGTGGGAGACGTACCCTGGATGACCCTTGGTGGCGCCGAAATTCCGGCAGGCTTCGCCGGTCAGCGCGTCAATCGCATGTACTGCGCCGCTGAAATCAGCCTTGAAGATGCGTTTGACGCACGGCCCGGAAGCGTCTTGCGATTGCTCCCAGTAGGCCAATCCGCGGCAGATGCTGCCGCTGCGTTCGCCTGCGCGTTCCGCCTCGCCGCCCTGGAGCGCCGCGTGCGCATCGAACACCCAGGCCTGTTCACCGCTTGCGGCATCGACCGCGAACACGCGGTTGAAAGGAGTGCAGAAATACACCAGCCCGTTGACCATAAGCGGCACCGCCTCCTGGGACGTTCCCACGCCCAGGCCACCTTCGGCGAAATCACCGCTATGGTGTACCCACACGCGCTCCAGGCGGCCTACATTTTCCCGGTCTATCTCAGCGAGGGGGGAATACTGGCTGCCGCCCGGGTCGCGGCCGAAATTGCGCCATTCCCCCGACACACCGCCAGAGTCCGCAGATTCCTGGGCCTGGGCGCCGATGGCCGTAAACGTCAGCAACAGGCACGCCGTAACCAGAAGGCCGTGACTGGCCCAAAGGGAACAATGGAGCGAGGGCATCTTGCCCTCGTCGAGGGCGGGACGCCCTCGGTCCCAGGGGTTGCGACTATTGGTCGGGGGAATTGAGGGAGAGGATTCGGTCAATGCGGAAGGTGCGCTCGTCCTGGCGCAGCATGCACCAGGCGCGCATGCCCAGGAAGGGCTTGCTGGAATAGGAACGCATTCCCACTTCCAGCGGGCGTACGCGCCGCCGGGAGCGAACATCGTTGCGCTTCAGGTATTCGATGTCGAGATGGGCCTGGCTGTCTATGGCTTGCTCGATGAGGCGGACCTTGGTTTCGGTCGAAAGAGTGCGTTCGGCGCGTCTGTATTCCTCCCCTGTAAGGAAGCCCTGCACCCGCCAGTCGCACCGAATCGATCCGGCGCTGATGGGGCGGGTCAGCACCAGCCCTTCGAATGTCGTGCAGCGACTCAAGGCGACATAGGTCTGACCGGCGGCGAACACGCGGTCGAGGTCGACGATCATGCGGTCGAAGGTCTTCCCCTGGCTCTTGTGAACGGTGACCGCCCAGGCCAGGCGGAACGGGAACTGGGTAAAGGTGCCTGCGGGACTGGAGACGATAGCGCCGTCTTGGGCCTCGAACCGGATCAACTCCCATTCGTACGGCTCGACCCGCGCCCGGCGCCCGGAATCGGCCAGTCGTACCAGGATGTATTCCTCTCCAGCGCCGATGTGCACGTCCTCGATCCTGCCGATGCTGCCGTTGACCCAGCGTTGCGCGCCATCGTTGTTCAGCATCATTACCTGGGCGCCGGCCTTGAAGCAGAGCCGGGCTTCGGTCGGGTAATACTCGCGGCTGAAATCGCCGCTGATCAGCGCCTCGAAGAGATGCTCCGGGGCCGCAAGGCGATCCAGGCGCATCCGGTTGATCATGCCGGCCGCGCGGTTGGTGCCGGTCAGCGTGATGTAACCCTCGCCTTGGGGCGGTTCAAAATGTGGGTCCACGCGTTGGTTCAGCCCCTCGAGGTCGCCGTCTTCGAGTGCGTTCTTGCGGATTCGGTTCAGCAGGCGCACGAACTCGCGGTCACGCTGGCGGAATACCCGAGTGAGTTCGATCATCTCAAGCTCAATGCCCACCAGCGACCGGGCGCAGAAAAAATGCGGCGAGGCGTAGACCTGGCGCAGCGCCTCGCGTTCCAGGCCGGTAACTACCGGCGGGAGCTGATACAGGTCGCCGATGAACACCATGTGCACACCGCCGAAGGGCGCCCCGGGGACGGGACCGTGCTGGCGCAGGAACACGTCCACGCAATCGAGCAGGTCGGCCCGCAGCATCGATACTTCATCGATGATGAGTGTGCGCAGACTCTTGTAGAGCTTTGCATTGCGTGGCTTGCTGCGGCGGGCGGCAATGGACTGGGGCGTCACGTCGATGCCGAACCCGAAGAAGCGATGCACCGTCTGGCCGCCCACGTTCAGGGCCGCAACCCCGGTCGGAGCCAGCACCACCGGGTCCCAGTCGACCTGGCGGCAGAAATGACTCAGCAGCGTGGACTTGCCGGTGCCGGCGCTGCCGGTAATCAGAAGGTGACGCCGGCCCTTGGCCATCTCGCCGAGGGCGCGCGAGAATTCGTCGGTGATCTCGATGTCCGGCGTGTGACTAGCCATGCACGAAGCCCTGCCGATCTTACCGGGGAGGAGGCAGATGCCAATCCGTGATAGCGACCTTCATCGTGGCGTCAGGCCTGGATATGTGCAGTCTACGGGGGACTATGAGATCGCCTGATTCGGTAAGCCCAGTCACCGCAATCAGCCATCCCGCCTGCTGGAATTCCCGCGCGGCGCCTTCACCGGGACCGGACTCCAGAAACGGGACGGCCGGATCGGTCAGCCCCCGCAGCCAGAAACGGAGGCTATGCACGGGAGCGCCCGAACACAGAAGTTCCAAATCGTTCGCTTCGCCCCCGGGGGCACACAGCGGCATCCAGCCATCGTCGGTCCAAAGACTGACCTCTTCGCCGACAATCCGCACCCGCTCGGCGCCCACTCCCCAGGGACCGCTCAACTCCAATTGTGCTTCCGGACCGTCCTGGCGCCATGTCACGTTGGCCTGCAATCCCCGGCCCCTGGAATTGAGTGCGACTCGGCCGCGCAACTCCCAGGACTCAAAGGCCGCGAGCGCGGCGGTGTCCAGCTCGCCGTCAGTTACTTCCCTGGCCGCAGAGCAGCCCGTAAGCAGGACGCAAATCGCGGCCAGAAGGGGAAGGCCGCCGGCCGCTAGTGAGGTGGGCCGCAGCTTGACGCAGTCAAGCGCGGGACCCCGCGAAGGTCTCATTGCAAATACCGCTTCTGCACGGCTTCAAGCAGCGAAGTGTCCCGGTATCGCTGCAGCGAGTCGCGCAGCAAAGCGGTGGCGCGCTCCGTCTCCCCCAGTTCGAACAGGACCTCGCACAGATGCGCGGCCACTTCGGGATGCGGAAAGCTCTCCAGCGCCCGTTCGAGCAATGGAACGGCCTCCTGTATCCTCCCCAGGCGATACAACACCCAACCCATGCTGTCGATGATCGCCGGCGAGTCGGGAGCAAGCTCCAAGGCCAGGCGAATATGTTCATGCGCCTCTTTCAGACGCATACCGCGGTCGGCCAGCGTATAGCCGAGCGCGTTGAGCACTTCCGAATCGCGCGGGTAGTCCTTCAGCAATTTCTCCATCGCGCGGATCGCGCTGCGGTGCTTGTTCAGGTCCGCCAGTATTTGCGCGCGGCCCATGCGCAGCCGGCGGCTGTTCGGCCGGTAACGCAAAGCTTCCTTATAGGCCGCCAGCGCCTCGTCGCCCTTACCGGCTGATTGCAGGACACCGGCAGCCAGGGGCAGGCTCTCGAAGGTGTGCTCGGGATGCCGCCGAACCAGGTCCAGGATCGTGGCCAGCGCCTCGTCGAAGTCCTCCTGCCCGACAAAGGCTCGTACCAGCCCCCGGGCTGCTGCCGGGGCGAGTTCATCCGCCTGAATGCCGGCATACCACTCGATGGATTCCAGCCAATCTCCGCGATCGCCGGCAATCCGCCCCAGCGCTTCGCGGCAAAGGTCGGCCTGGGCGCCGCGTGCAAACAACTCATGCAGTATCGGCTCGGCAAGGTTGGCGGCTCCAAGCACCAGCAACATTCTGACCTCCTGCAACGCCAGCTGCGGGTCCTGCGGGTATCGGCTACGCAGTTCCCGAACCCGGCTCACCGCCTCCCACGGCTGGCCACCCTCCAATAGCAACATGGCGTAGTTCTGTTCGAGCAAGAGGCTGTCGCGCATCGCTAGCTGCTCGGTCAGGCGGGCCAGGGCCGAATCCAGATCGCCGGCCCGCAACAGCGCAGTAGCCGCTATCACGTGGGCGGTATCGTCCTCGGGCCGGTGTTCCCGCAGTGCGTCCGCATAGCGGACAGCCTGATCGAATCGGCCCGCGCGCAGGGCAACGCGAGCCGCCAGTGCTACCGCCGCCGCTGAGTCGGGGAACTCCTCGGCAAGCTGCGCGGTGATCTGTTCAAGCGGACCGGACTGGAGCGTCTCCGGGCTGATTGCGGAGACCCGCTCGGCAAACAATCCCACAAATCGATCCGCGTCATCGGTTTGGGAGAGGCCGGCGCGCGCTGCATCAAGGGCCTGCGTGGCGTTGCCGTCGGCCACGTGCAACGCCGCCACCAGCGCCAGCGCTTCGGGGTTACCCCGGTCGCGCCCATACCAGAGTTCGGCGGCGTCGAGAGCGTGGGAGTAGAGATCGCGTCGAAAAGCAAATTCCGCCGCGTTCCTGGCGGCATCAGCCCCCGCAGCGCCGCCCTTGAGGCGTGCGGCCTCGTCCAGCAAGACCTGCGCCTCGCTGGCGGGGAAGGCCGGCCAACCCGTGTCGGCCGGCCACATCCGGGCGCTTGCGCAGGCGGCGAGACACACACCCGCCAGACCCGCGAAGACTATCCTGAAGACGGGACGCACATTCACACTGCGATAATAGCCGCTGTTGCGGACCCAATCGCACCGCAATTCCCTAACGGACACGTGTCATGAACCCCGCCCTGCTGGAAAAACTTCGCGGCCTTAAGGTTCGCTTTGCACGCTTGGAGGCGTCGCTGGCCGATCCCCAAGTGCTTTCCGATGCGGCCCGCCGCCGGGATATCGGTCGCGAGCACGCGCAGCTGCAGCCATTGGCAAGCCTGCTTGAAGATTTCGAACACGCGCTCGAAACGGAGGCCGGGGCCAAAGAAATGCTGAAGGGAGAAGACGAAGAACTGCACGAGCTGGCGCGCGAGGAAGCCGAGCTGGCGCGCGGTGAACAGGAGGCGCTGGAGATCAAGCTGCGCCGTTTCCTGCTCAAGCCCGACCCGCGAGACGCTCGCGACGTCTACCTCGAAATCCGCGCCGGGACCGGGGGCGACGAAGCGGCGATCTTCGCCGGCGACCTGTTTCGCATGTATGCGCGCTATGCCGAGGCCCGCCGCTGGTCGCAGGAGATAATCCAGGTGAGCGAAGGCGAGCACGGTGGCTACAAGGAAGTCATCTGCCGGCTCACCGGCAAGCGCGTGTTCTCCTATCTCAGGTTCGAATCCGGCGCCCATCGTGTGCAAAGGGTGCCAGAGACGGAGTCCCAGGGGCGCATACACACCTCGGCCTGCACCGTGGCAGTGCTGCCGGAAGCCGAGGAAGCCGGCGAAATCGAGCTCGACGCAAGCGATCTGCGGGTAGACACCTACCGGGCTTCCGGCGCCGGTGGCCAGCACGTCAACAAGACCGATTCCGCGGTGCGCATGACCCACCTGCCCACCGGCATAGTGGTGGAATGCCAGGATGAGCGTTCCCAGCACAAGAACAGGGCCCGGGCTCTGTCGCTGCTGCGCGCCCGGCTGCTGGACGCCGAGCAACGCCGCCTGGAACGCGAGCGCGCCGAAGAGCGCCGCTCGCAAGTGGGCAGCGGCGACCGCTCCGAGCGCATCCGGACCTACAACTTCCCGCAGGGCCGGGTGACCGACCACCGCATCGGATTAAGCCTGTACAAACTCCAGCAAATCATGGAAGGCGATCTCGATCCGATCATCGAGCCATTGCGCCAGCACATGGAAGCCGAACAGCTCGCCGCCCTCGACGTCGCCTTGTGAGTCTTCCAATTATGGAATTCATTCACCAACCAGCGCCCTCGAATCGGCTCGGCGATTACCTGAAGATCAATCTTGCTAAACCGTGGACGCATTTTCGAGCCGCGGTCGCCTTTGTCAAACGCTCAGGAACCCGGCACGTCAGAGAAGGCATCTCTACCTTTGCTCGAACCGGCCATGTCGAAATCATCGCTGGCATTGACCATCGGGGCACCTCGGAAGAAGGCTTGCTCGATTTGCTTGATGCCGCATCGCCCAATGGTCGAGTCATCGTATTCCACAACCGGATGCCGTTTACTACCTTTCACCCGAAGGTATATCTATTCAAATCCCCGGAGGCCGCTGAGCTGCTGATCGGTTCCGGAAATCTCACCGCGGGAGGCTTGTTCAATAATTACGAAACTTCCCTTCGCCTCACATTCAATCTGACCGAACCGGACAAAGCTGTCATTTTGCAGTCCATAGAACGAGTGCTGGATACTTGGGCCGACTTGTCGTCCGGCACAGCCCGCGTTCTCGACAGGGACCTCCTCACCCGCCTGGTTACGGACGGCCTCGTACCTCCCGAGGCTCTGGTGACCTCTGAGACTGAGACTGCCGCTTCAGATACCATACCCGCAACGGGGGGTACGGTATCCAATGCCAGCGCCAGTGAAGAAACTGGCGCCGAACACGTCAAGTCTCTGTTCACCGCCCGGGCAGAGCCTCGGGCTCCTCCATTCCCGAGACCCGCGGTTTCGCGCACAGAGCCGCCTGCGGACGCAACGCATCAGGCGGCCGTGCCGGCAGACAATTCGGAACCTATTGTGCCCAAGACAACCGGCTTCGTTATGACTCTCCATCAGACGGACGTCGGATTTGGCCAAACCACGGCCGGCGCCTCGCGACGCTCGCCGGAAATTTTTGTTCCACTCTCCGCACGTAACGCGAACCCTGATTTCTGGGATTGGCCTGATGGTTTTGCGGAGGATCCAGGGAGACCCGGCAAACGGGATCGACGAGGCGTACGCATGCGCCTGGGCGCCGAAATAGTAGAAGTAAACATGATGACGTGGCCGGACAGGCACGACTTCCGGCTGAGGAGCGAAGCGATCCGTAGCGCAGGAAACATCGGGGACATTCTGCGATTGGAAAAAGTTGGCTCGAACATGGATTTCGATTACTACGCCGAAATCATCCCGTACGGGACGACTCAGCACCCAATCTACCTTGGCTTTTGCCGCCAGCCGGTACCCAATTCCGACAAAACGTTTGGGTACTACTGAGGCTTATCAAGCCTGATGATGTACTCGGAACGCATCGCATTCTTCCTGAAGATGTCTCGGGACGCCAGCATTTCCATCGGCAATTTGCCCGCCATCCGGAAACCGACCCTCTGCGCTATCCTGCAGAGATGATCGGCGGTGCGGATTTCCACCGGTTCGCCGCCGGCGATGGTTCGATTGTCGCCGATTACCAGGAACAATGGGCCACCCGGGCGCAGCAAAGCATAAGTCTGCTGCAGCGTCTTACGCATGTCGAAGAAATACCTCGACAAGAGCGCCGACAAGTTCCGGCGGCGGAACCCCACCGACGCATTCCTGTTAAGTCGATCAATACGCTCAATCATGAATTGCGTACCGCGAGGTAACAGAGCCTTGTTTGCTTCGTAATACGCCCAGTATTCAGCCCGGCCCCGCGTCGTCACCTCCCGATTCCCGATCATTGTCATATCGAGAGCCCGATGATCTTCGCGTGGCAGCAGGCCAAGGTAGATAAGGTTGAGACGATCTGTATCAACGTAGGGAAGCGCCGTTGCGTAGGGCGGCGAAGTAATCACCGCATCAACTCTGCCGGCTAGCTCGGGCAGCACTTCCGCAGCCCGGCGAGCGTCCGCTTTCCGCACGATGTGACCACCCGTGCCGATCGAGCCGCGTTCGGCAAGAAAGGTAGCGACATTCTTCGTGGAACGCAGCGCCTCGGTAAGGAAGCGCGTCGTTGTTTCGCCTGCTGCCAAGTCGGTAATTTCCCGCCTCACACGCAGGTCGGCGTTCTTCTGCCAGGATACGCCGCGCAAGATGTTACTTAGACAAACGTAGTAGAAGTTCCGAAGCGGAGCAGTCGGCAAACTGCAGATTGCCGACTCCACCTTAGCCAACTCCGCTAACGTCTCAGGAGCAAACCACCGTTCCAGGTAATTTCGATCATTTCTTGACAGGCAGGCCGCATGCCCCGGCCGTATGCGAGACGGCACATTAGTCTCGCTAAGGAGAGTCTCGTAAGCCTCCACCAGGGCGGAAGCCTGCAGTGTCAGGGTCTCGCACTTGACTTCGGAAACAAACGCGGAAAGCGGATTCATATCCAGGCCGTAACACCTCCTCCCGGATAATCGTGCTTCCACCAGCGTAGTGCCGCTACCGCACATCGGATCAAGAACGATGGCGTCCTTTGGCAGTCTTGCAACATTCATGAGCGCCCGCACAAGCTGCGGAAAAAACTTACCGCGGTATTCATGCAGGCCGTGCGTAGCGTAACGCAGGCATCGTTTGTTCGGCAGTTTGTAAGGCACTAGAAAACGCACGGTCTTCGTCAGTTCTTTAACGGACGAGCCGTTGCGCGCGATCAACGATGTTGCTTCACTCCGCAGCTGCGCCGTTAAGCCATCGGCGCCGCCGCCAACGGAGCGCCAGTAGGCCAAGGCCTCACGCAACGCATCAGCGTCACTGGTTTTCACAACCTCAAAAGCCAGCGCCGTTGCATCATCCCCATCTATTGGAACTACGGAAGCTCCCGTGAGAGCGTGCAATTCTTGTAGCGCGAGCTGGCGCTCAAAGGGCTGGATGTATTCCTTTATCCTGCATGTCAGTCCATCCATGGTTCTACTCCTTCCGAAGAATCAAAATGTTTTCGCTTTTTATTCTTCCTATTCTGGGGTTAAAGGCTTTCCGCGTGGGTGCAATCGTACGGCTGATACGCGCTACTTCTCGGAAGCCGGCCGTTTCTCCCGCTGCTGACAGTAGGGATGCGTTGTCAATGGATACGCCGTCGATAGTGGAATCTCCAATCACGAAACATGCATGTCGTCGATCCCGCAACCGCTGCCGTAACCAGCGAAAGATTTTTTCGAATTCCTGCCGGAACGTCTCCGGCGTCGCCCGGTTCCGACCTTTGGCGCTGTACTTGCGATGGCTGCCAATTTCGATCTTCTTGAACCGCTCCGGATCATATCCGAGCCACATCAGACGAGTCCGGTGATAGAGGTGATAGCTGTATGCATTTGGATATGGAGGCGACGTGACCATCAAGTCAAACGGCGCAGTATCCGGAGCTTCCAGAATGTCCGTGCCGAGCACTTCGCACGAAAACCGATCTTCAATCAGGTCGCTCATCTCGCGCACTGCAGCGACCCCCGCATCAAGTTGGGCAAGATAGCGCCGCACGGTATCGCCGGCTTCGATCGCTTTCTCTCGCCGAACGTACCGTGTATCGGAGTCCTGTTTGGAGACCGCCACGATGATCGCGGCAAAGGCTGCCTTGCAGAGCCTTTGCGCAGCCTCCTCAGGCACGCGGCTTATCGTGTAACGAATTTCCGCAAGTTCTTCGACGACATGTGGCACAAACCAGAACTCGCACACGTCCCTTGCCGGACGCCAACTCTTGGACTTGAACGGCTGACCATCATAGAAGATATCGCCGATACGGGACTCCGCAACTCCGAGCATTCTCTCGCAGGCGTCTCGATGCTCCGCTAGTTGCTCAAACCCCAACGCCGATAATGGCGTCGTCTTGGCCTTGGTGATCAGGGTTGCGAGTGGATTGGCATCTATTCCCACCGCATGGCGCTTAAGTTGAAGCGCTTCAAGCAGCGTCGTACCGCTGCCGCAAAAGATATCGCCCACCGTTTCTCCCACCGATGACAATTCCTGGATAAGCGCATTCGGAATCTGGGGAATGAACTTCGCTGGATACGGATGCAAACCGTGCGTCAAATATGAGGTATTGGCGGTAGCGAAGTCCCACTCGACCGCTTTCAATCGGGAGATTGCAGCTTCATCGTCCGGCGGAATAGCCCTTGCCGCGGCTCTTTCGTCACCCTTGGCGAACGCCACAATGGCCGCAGCCTCCCGAGCCGAGAAGACTCGCCAACCGCGGTGATCACGACGTGGTTCCGGCATGGTCCGCTCCCGCAACCACCGCAAAAGGGTGTCTCTGTGTATGCCGGCCATGGAGGCAACCTCCGCTGTGGAGAACGATTGCAGCGCATTCACCTATAGGTGCCTATAGTTAATCGGCACCTATGTAGCCAAATTCAAGGCCGACTGTCAACTCCTCGTATCCTCACTTGGTTCGGGGCCTAAGTCATGTGATGACTTGATCCCGTACGCGGCCTGATCCAGTCTTCGTAGTTCAAGTCCCCGCATTACTTCGTTAACACAGGAAGACTTAATGGGACATGCTAGTGCCGTGTTCGCATAGGCCGCCGATTCCAATGGACAATCTCGCTTTGTATCGAATTACACGTTGCTCCGCATTTGCGCTTTCCAGATTCTGGAAACTGGTCAATATCCGGGCTAGAACTCCTCCAGCAGCCGCCCGAAACCAGCAACCTTGTCATCGATGTTGTTGGCCCTGAGTGCGTGCCAATAGGTCGCCGTGTTGATGGCGATCACGGGTTTGCCAAGCCACCGTTCGGCGGCGGCGGCCAATCGTATCGCCGACAGGTTGGTGCCGACTTGCACCAGCGCGTCGACATCGTCGCCGTCAAGTTCTTTCATTTCCTTGACGATCCGCGTTTCCGGCACTTCAGCGATGGCAGTCCATGACGGGCAGCGCAAACAGCTGTCGCGTACTACACTGAAGCCGCGATCGGACAGGTAGCGGCCGACTTCCCGGTTGGCCACCGGGTAGTAGGGTGACAGAAACGCAACCTGGCGAGAGCCGTAGGCATCGAGCGCGTCCGCCACCGCCTCGGAACCCACGGACAGCTTCAGTCCTGCAATGTCTTCGATTTTCCGCTTCCATTCCGTGCCGCCCTTTACACCGCCGTAAAAGGTCACCGCGGACATACCCATGACCAGGTAGTCGGGTTTGGCCGTCAACACGCCTCTTACGGCAGCCGCCGTATTCTCGGAAATCTCCATCGTTCCCGCCATGAAAGTTTCATCCGATATCGCGTTGGCATCCTGCACGACAATTCGCGAGTAATGGTTGGTGACGCCCGGCGGACGCAGATCGTCAAAATCAGGCTGCACCACAGTGTTGGTCGAGGGGCCGAGCACCCCGAACTTCCTTCGCCATCCCAAGACATCGGTCATCGCTTGTTCCTCCGCGGATTCACCCGATCGTGTTAAAAGGCCTTAGTGTGCTATCCCGCAAATAGCTGCAATAATCTGCGGGACAGCACACTAGTTCCAGGTGAGGTCGACGCCGATGTTTTGTCTCTCGGCGTTTCGAAAAGCCGCATAAGCGGCAGCCAGGTCCTGTGCAGCCACGCCAAGCGACTTGTATACCGTTATTTCATTGTCGTCGCGCCGTCCTGAAACATGACCCTCCAGCACGTCACCGATCTCCCCGGCGATGTGCGACTCGGACACTGCGCCATCCTTGATTGCAGCGAGTAATTCTCCTGCCTGCGCCATCGCGGAAGCCTTGAAGTCAACAAAGAAGCGCGAGCGGGTTACCACGTCAATATCGGCCTCCGCGGCGCTGGCTATGGCGGCTCCGACCAGATTGACGTGGCAGCCAGGCGCCAGCCATTTGCCTTCAAGCACTGGTTCGGCAGCGGACGTGGTCGTGCAGACGATGTCGGCGCCGTCGACCGCTTCGCGTGCACTGCCGGAGACGCTGGCGGCAATGGAAGCGGGCAACGCCAGCTTTCGCACCAACTGCTGAGCGTGGGTGGCATTGCGGCCCCAAACCCGTACTTGCCTTATCGGCCGAACGCAGATGAGTGCCTGAATGTGATGCCGTGCCTGGGTGCCGGTGCCGAGTATCGCCAGCGTCGCACCATCGGCGCGTGACAGGGTCCGCGTCGCCAGCGCGCTGGCCGCGGCTGTTCTTATTGCGGTCAGTTCGCTTCCGTCGAGCAGGGCGAGCGGAATGCCTGCTTCGGTATCGAAGATCATGACGGCGCCGACATGCGAACCGTATGGACTGCCCGCGGAGCGCGGATACTTCGACACAATCTTTACGCCGAACGTGCATGGATCGCCGAGATACCCCGGCATCAGCGCGAACTTGCCTCCCTGATGCGGGATGTCGATATATTTGCGCAGCGGCATGATCGTGTCGCCCCGGGAGACTGCCCGCATGGCAAGCTCCATCGCACCGATGCACTCGGCATGCGAAAGTGACTCAGCAACCGCTTCTCGATTGAGAACCCGCATGATCAGACCCCTTACCGACCTGGCTTAACAGACACCGTTGTCAACGCCCCCATCCTTGAGAATCCGGGGGAATTGGCGATCAGCCGAACCCGCGCATTTCGATGATGCGTTCGAAGAACGACGGGCCCTCGTCATGCTCGGGCGACTGTTCGAATACGGGTGAGACGGCGCGGGCGCGTTCCAGGTAGCCGGCGCCGAGGTTCTCGAAGGACGGCACTTTCACGGCGTCGAAATGCCAGATGACGTGGCCGGGCAAGATGCCCATCTCGTTCCAGGGCCGGCGGCTGGCGGAGAAGATATTCCAGCCGGCCGAAGCTCCGGTGGGCTGGGCCGGCTCATCGCCCAGGATTTCATGGGTGGCGGCGAACAGTGACCCATATTCCAGCGACGGCTGCGGCAGGATGGGCGGGAAACGCGAGCCTGCCTGAATGCGCAGTATCCCGTTGTCGTCCGCCCAGTCCAGATGCAGGGGTTTTTCGGCATAGTAATCGGGGAATACGCGCTTCATGCTTCCGAACCATTGGCCCATGGGCGTGTAGTACTGCCCTTCCTTGTGCCGGATGAAACTCGCGGGCAGCGTCACCTTTGCGCCATTGAAGGGGCTGATGAACTCCTCGATGAACTCGCCGGTTTCGAGATCGGTAAAGAATGAAACCGTGGACGGGTAGCGCACCCAGACGTGTTCTTCAACCTGGGTCCACCAGCTGGTTTCGCTGCCGACAAAACCGTACAGCGGATAAACACCATCCTCGCGCACCGCGAACACTTTGCCGCGGCTCTTCCATACGCAGGGGTCGCCGCCGTCGTTGCCGTAGGCGCGCACCATGGCGCGGCATTGCGATTCGGGATCCGTGGGCAGCTTTGCATCCCCGCCCGCGCCCGCCGCCTCATCCGCGCTCAGTAGCCGCGGCGCACCCAGCCCCACTCCCAGCATGGCGCTGGCCTGCAACAAATCCCGTCGATTCATAGCGACCTCCACAGTCGAAAGATCCTAGCCCGCGTAACCATAGCGCAAACCTGGGAGGGAGGGCTTCCAGCCCTCCGCGAGGGCGGGACGCCCTCGTTCCCGGGGGGGCGTATGATTCCCATGCTTGCATTGAACAACGCTGGGAGGGAGGGCATCCTGCCCTCCGCGAGGGCGGGACGCCCTCGTTCCCAGGCTTGTTCCCTGCAAGCTGTTTCCTTGAGAGCCTTATGAGCGTATTGCCCGCGAAGAACGCACGATTTGATTGGACCGTACCGGTGGCCGTGATCGGCGCTGGCGGCTGCGGCCTGTGTGCGGGGCTGGCGGCCCGCCAGGCCGGCAGCGAGGTCCTGGTGCTGGAGCGGGACTCCGCTCCGATGGGCACTACCGGTATGTCCACCGGCCTGATTCCGGGGGCCGGATCGCGGATGCAGAAAGAGAAAGGAATCGAAGACTCGCCCGAACTGTTCGCCGCCGACGTGCTGGCCAAAGCCAGGCAGCAGACCGACGCCGACGTGGTTCTGGCGCTGGCGCAAGAATCCGCGCGCACCGTGGAGTGGCTGGCCGAGGAATGCGGCGTGGCGCTGTCGCTGGTGGACAGCTTTCTCTACTCAGGACACAGCGTCAAGCGCCTGCACGGCAGCCCCAACCGTACCGGGGCCGAACTGATGGGCAGCCTGCTGGATGCCTGCACCCAGGCGGGCGTCGATCTACTCATGGACGCGCGTGTAAGCAACCTGTTCGCCGACCCGCACGGGCGAATTACAGGGCTGCGCTGCATGCGTCCGGACGGCAGCTCCGAGGACCTCGGTTGCGGCGCGCTGATCCTGGCCTGTTGCGGGTTCGCCGGCAATCAGGACATGGTGGCCAAGTATCTTCCCGAAATGCTCGACGCGGCGTTTTTCGGTCACCCAGGCAATCAGGGCGAGGCCATACTCTGGGGCCGGAAACTGGGCGCTGAAATTGCGGACATTCGCGCCTACCAGGGCCATGGCGGACTGGCCAAGGGCTACGGCGTGCCCATTCTCTGGCCGGTAATTCTCGAAGGCGGAATACAAGTCAATCTCGAAGGCCGGCGATTCTCCGACGAATCGCTGGGTTATTCAGAACAGGCCGTCAACGTCCTCGCGCAATCCGAACACGTCGCGATTACCGTGTACGACCAGCGTCTGCATGAACTGATGCACGAGTTCAACGACTACCGCGAGGCGATCAGCGCCGGAGCGGTGCGAAAAGCCTCCACACATGGCGAACTGGCGGAAGAATTCGGGCTGCCGGCCGAAACGCTGGAGCGGACGCTGGCCGAAACCGCCTCCATGACGCGGGGTGAATCGAAGGATACCTTCGGCCGCGAATTCGGCGGCAGGCCGGAACTCGCCCCGCCCTGGTACGGCGTGCGGGTAACCGGCGCGCTGTTTCACACCCAGGGCGGCCTCAAGGTGGATACACAGGCGCGGGTTCTGCGCCAGGACGGCAGCCGATTCCCCAACCTCTTCGCCGGCGGCGGCGCAGCTCGCGGAATATCCGGCCCGTCCCGCTGGGGCTATATCGCCGGCAATGGCCTGCTCACCGCCACCACCTTGGGCAGACTGGCCGGCGAGAACGCCGCCACGCTGGCCTGAGGTACTTGCAAATCCCTTCCACGCGTTCCCGTTTCGATCAGCTCGGCCTTCTCCGGTACGCGCGTCGACGGTGCGCCACCCCAACGACAAGAACAACGAGCGCGTCCTTCTGAATCTCGTAGAGCACGCGGTAGACACCGGCTCGGAGTCTCCTGAGTCCCCGCATTTGCCCCTTGAGGGTTTCGCCGACGAATGGACTCTCCGCCAGACGGTCAATTGCGGCGACAAGGCGCTCGCGGTCCGGCATTGGGATGCGAGCCAACTCCTTTGCCGCGCTGCGCTTAATCCGAATCGAGTAGTTCACGCCTGACCCGCTCCCAGTCCAGGACCGGATCACTGGGGTCCCGGAGCCGTTCCACGGCAAGGCTCAAATCGTCGAAGTCCTCAAGGTAGCGCTCGATCGCAAAACGGACAATCTCCGCCCGGCTGCGCTGAAGTTCGCTCGCGACCGCATCGAGAGCGGCAAGTACCGCGTCGGGAAGACGCGCAGTAATCTGACTCATGCTAATGTCGAATGATGTCGATTGGAGCATTCTAAACCCAATCGATGTCTATCCAGGCCGTGCTCGGCGGCTGGTCGGCGAGACTGCCGCCAGCCAGCTGCCCATCGACCAATGGCGCACCGCATCTACGACGGAGAACGCGCCTTCCGGACCGAAGATGGCATTCACGTGTGGCCAGTGAAACAGTTTCTCAATGCGTTGCAAACGAACGGGCTTTGGCCGTAACACCCGCCGCCATCAGCGGTTTCTTTGGCGGGCGAGACATCGGAACGAGGGCATCTTGCCCTCGTCGAGGGCTGGCAGCCCTCGTTCCCAGGGTTGTTCCTTTCGGAGCGAGGGCATCTTGCCCTCGTCGAGGGCTGGAAGCCCTCGTTCCCAGCGTTGTTCCTTTGGGGACGAGGACATCCTGTCCTCCGAGGGCGGGAAGCCCTCGTTCCCAGGGTTGTTCCTTTGGGGACGAGGGCATCTTGCCCTCGTCGAGGGCTGGCAGCCCTCGTTCCCAGGAGAGGGCGGGGGCGGAAACGGGAAGCGCCGGAGACTCCGATGTAAGTCTCCGGCGCTGCGCGATGCTTGCCGGCTAGAACTGCATCTTCAGTCCCAGGGTAAAGGTGCGGCCCCGAGGATCGTCGAACTTGGCGTTAACTACACCATCATTATACAGTTCGCCGCTAGAGGCCAGGATCTCCTTATGCTCCGCGAGATCATCGAAAAGGTTGGTAATTCGCAGGATCAGTACCGAATTCGACAACAAGCCGAACCGTTCGCCGACTTGATATTGACCGCTCAGATTCACGTACAGAGGCTCATCGTGAATCACCTTATGCGGTTCCCCTCGAAATGAAAAGGTCGAACTCACGACCGAGGTGTGAACAGCGCTCAGCCAGGCCGACCAGCGCTGATCGGCCGAGTCGAACCCGACACTCAGCATACCGCGGTAATCGGGCACCAAAGCCCAGATACGGCGATTCGCTTCGACATCGCCGACATAATCGTATGGTTCACTACCATCTCCGATGTCTTTGTAAAACGAACTGGTTTGGGTGATCAGAGCGTCAATGCTCCAGCTACCCCAATCCGTTGACCAATCGTATCGAGCTTCAAGGTCCAGCCCTTCGTTGGTCCAGGCGGCGGCGTTAACATTTCTGCGATCCGCGTAGTATGCGTCGATGCCACTGGGATCGGGAAGGATAAAGGCATAAACTTCGGCCGAGTCCACGCCAACATAGTGAGGAACGTCACCGCGGTTGCTTGACCCGACAATCTTGTTCGTATAGTCCACCGATCTCCAGGTAAGGTCCAGCGACAGTCCCGGTATGGCCTGGGGCGTAAACTCGACACCCACCGAAATGCTCTCCCCTTGTTCGGGCAATAGGTTCGGGTTTCCACCATATACCAGGTGGGAGAAGTAGATGAACGACTCCCCGGGCGTGGTCGCCAACGAGCCGTCGGGATTCTGCCGTCTGATCGGGGCACCGGGACAATCTTCCGGTCCCGGCGGCCCGCCGCCAGGTAACGCCAGTTCAAACCAATCTGCGACTCTCGCGCAGCGCCAATCCTGCCCGATAAAGAAATTATTGGGATCTTCCACCTTGTCCCGGGCGGTTGGGATGATGTACGAGGTCGAAAGGTTCGAATGCAGTCTGACCGAGCCGATCGGCCGCCAGACGGCGCCTATCGAATAAGTGGTGTCGGAATCAAAGTGGTTGTAATCATCCCACCTTACGGCCGCGGACAGATCCAGCGATTCCAGAACAGGCGCCGCGAACTCGGCAAAGAGCCCGACGTTCTCATCTACGAACTTATTGTCCCAAACGCCGAATCGGATTCCCAATCCCGGCTCTTCGGTCCAATAACTACCATTGTTGTCATTTTGACCATAGGCATTCCGCTTGTTGTCCGTCTTCAACCCCGTCGAGCGCCAGGCAGCGCCCACCACGAACCGAGCGTCGCCTCCCGGCAAGCTCAGCCAGGAACCCGACAGCGTCGCTTCGGCCCAGTCGGTGGTATTCGTCCAACCGCTGGACAGCTCCTGGCCCCAGAATTCCCGGAAGGTCTCTATTCCGATGAACTCAACATAGTCAGGCCGCGCGGATGCCATTTCGTACGCCTGAAATTGATCTACCAGGTGTGGCGGTATGTCAGGATCGTAGGATGCATAAAAGTTACCCGCAGATTGATTGTCACTTCGATCATTGGTGGCGCCGGCGCCAAACGTCCACTCCATGCCGAACACGGAGCCGGTCAGATCGAAATTCACGCGAAAAACTTCCTGTGTTGCGGTGGAGAGCCTTTCGATCCCTGACACCGACCAATACATGAACGCATTGTCACCATCGGGCCCCGGAAAAAGGAAGTTGGCAAAGTCTGCGTCGCCCTGATCCGTCGTTGTGGTGCGATCCATATAGTAGGCTTGCGCTGACAGGCGCGTGGCGCCGAAATCATGATCGAAGCCCAGCATCGCGCTGATCCGGTCCTGCTCCGGCAAGAGCGATGCGTTGTCCATCGTCGACTCCTGCCCGGTCACATCGCCAGTTAGAGATCTCACCTTGACAGCCAGGGAGCCATCGGGTTGCAGTTCCGTCAACCAGATATCCGTTACCCCGGGGGAACTGGTGGTTATGCCGGGTGGAAGTTGACTTGGCCGGTAGAGCGTTCCCTGGTACTCGTAGACGTTGCGAAAGCCCCGGAAGCAACCCTTTTTGCAATAGTTGTTCGTATCGTATTTGCCCGGGCGGTCCCTGCCATAGAGGGGGCTGTGGCTGCTGGCCTGCACGTTGCCTCGCATGCGCGTTTCACCCCACAACCACGAACCGGACAGGGTCAGCGCGCTCTCGTCGAATCCGCCCCGGCCCGGCACCGAGTGCATCACCTCCAGCTCCGCGCCCTCATAGTCCTTGCGGGTAATGATGTTCACCACGCCGCCCACCGCATCGGAGCCGTAAATGGCGGATGCGCCGTCCAGCATGACTTCCACCCGTTCAATGGAGGCGGTCGGGATACCGGAGATATCCGTTACCCCACCGGCGAGGCCCGAGGAGCCAATCCTCTTTCCGTCCACCAGCACCAGGGTCGCCCCATCCCCCAGACCTCTCAAGTTGACCGCCGATGCGCCGCTCAAATTGATGGCGCCATTGAAATGTTGACCCCCGAGCCTTGCATAAGACGCGGTTGAACTCGCCCCCAATTGATTTTGCGGCAGCGTACGCAACGCCTTGTCGAGGCTGATCTCTCCCGTAGCCTGAAGCATGCCTTGATCCAGAGTGACCAGGTTGGCCGCGACCTGGCTGGGCGTGCGGCTCAGACGCGTGCCGGTGACGACGACCTGCTCGAGTGCGAGTGCTTCATCCTCAACCACGGCATCGCCTGTTTCCGCATCCGCATCGGCGTCGGCGCTGTCGTCATCCGGCTCGTCCTGTTCCGTCTCCTGCAACAGCGCCATCAGGATCGGCTCAGGCGCCGGCTGACGGCCTCCCGGCGCAGAGTCTCTTTCGGAGGCGGCGGTTCGAATCACTACCGTCTCCCGATTCACGAATTCGTACTCAAGCCCGGTGCTTTCCAGGATCCCTGCCAGCGCCAGATCCGGATCATCGATACCCTCGACACCTTTCGTAACCTTGCCGCTCGCCAGTTCCGAGGCGTAGCCGATTTGCAATCCGGTCTGCTCGGAAAAATCGAGCAGCGCCGCCGAAAGCGACTGTGCTCCAACGTTCAACCCTGCGCCGCCTGTGGCGTCCTCTGCGAATGCCGCGTTGCCAATGCCCAGGCAAGTCGTCGCCGCCAGCGACAACAGGAATGCGTTTGATCTTTTCATGGAGAGTTCCCCGGTTGCGTATGCAGAAAACTGCGTGTCCCCGCTAAAGCCAAGACGGGAAACCGGGATTTTCTGCCACCTGTCCTGAGTACGGGACCGGCGATTCGGGAACAACCAGGCATGATCGCAGCCCGGCTCAAGTCATCGGGCTTCCGGAGGAGTGCGCAACGAGATGAGGCCCCGGGCGTCTTGCTCGACTGCCGCGATACCGGCGCCTGACAGGAAAAGGGCAAACGATTCCGGATCATCCGCATCAAACGCCCCGCTGATCAATACCGATGCCAGGTCCGGATCCTCGATCTCGATTCGGCGATCGCTGTACAGATTGAATTCCGAAACAACGTCCGAGAGTGCTCTGGCCTCGAAAACAAGGCGCCGTTCGCGCCACGAGGTGGTGTCTGCGACGTCTGCTTCGGTGACCGTGACCCGGGCGGTTTGCGAATCCATCAACACCTGCTGCCCCGCAGTCAGGCGGACCGAACGCGCGTTCGCCGGCCATGGTGTCTTCGCGTCGGCATCGTCGCTTGTTTCTCTGCCGATTCCGTTGTCCTCTCCCGGCTCATCGAGCGGACGAACATCGACAATTCCTTCGACAACAGTGACCGTTGTGCGCTCTTCGCGATGCCGCACATTGAATGAAGTGCCCAGGGCCTGAATCATGGCCCGTTCCGTTACCACCCGAAACGGCCGATCCGGGTCCTCCTCCACTTCAAACAGCGCCTCGCCTGCCACCAGGCGCACCATCCTCTCCGATTTTGTGTAGTGCACTTCCACCAGAGACCGGGCATTCAGGGTCACCACCGATCCGTCCGGCAGCGGGAAAGACAGCTGCTCGCCCACGACCGTGGAATGCACCACCGTCGAAGTACTCCAGGACAGCCAGAACCCCGCCAGAAGCGTAATCATCAAGCCTGCGGCGGCGGCCCACAGTGCAGGACGAGGCACTCGATTCCGTGACTCTCCGTGATCCTTGCCCACACTCATGCCCCGGGGCATCAGGGCCACCACGTTGTCGTCATCGCCTGATTGGCGGGCCAGCGCAACGAGCGCATCGACATCCAGATTCTCCGACGCCTCGTGAATATCCCGCGACACCGCGGCAAGGGAAAGATATTCGAGCACATGCTCGGCCGAGCCGGCGAGCCAGGACGCAAACTCCTCCCGGTCAGCCCGCGAGAAGTCCGGATCCTGGGCCCGCACGAACCACAGTGCAGCGTGGTCCGTCATGCGGTCGCGATGTGTGCTCATGGTCATCCCCTCTCCCGGGCTGCAATCTTCCTTAGCCGTTTACGGCAATGCGCAAGGCCTGTGGCGAGGTATTTCTGCACCATCTGCCGGGAAAGACCCATTCGCTCCCCGATTTCCGCTTGGGTCAGACCCTCGCGCCAGCGCAATACCATTGCCGCCCTGCATTTTGGCGCCAGTTCATCCATGGCTGATTCGACCAGCTCCCGGCGCCTCGCTTGCACCGCCAACTCATAAGGCGATGGCTCCTCGGATTCAAGCAGGTCAGGATCGACATCGGCTTCGCCGTGCGCTCGCTGCCCGACATAGTGTTCGTTCACAAGGTTTCGCGCAATGCGATACAGGTAGGCCTGAGGATGCCGGATCAAGTCCGCGCGCTTGACTCTCAGCATGCGCAGGTAAGCCTCTTGCGCCAGTTCCGCGGCGTCGTCGGGATTCGCCAGCCGCGCCCTCAAGTAAGCCTCAAGGCGATCGCGCTGATCGACGAACAGCTGTTTGACTGTTGCTCGCGGCTGCAAGTTCAGTTGGCTCCTTCGCGGGTCCGTCGCCTACACCGTATTGCTTCGCTGCCAATATAGAGCGAAAGCGGGCAAAAAATGCCACTTCCGTGTGTCAGGGTCGCGCCCAGGTCCCGCCGCGATGCGCCATGACTGCAGTAGCGCTGCTGTTGGAGGCCGGTTCGCATCAGCCCATCGGAAGGCGCCAGAAAATGCGATCGGACACGAGGCGCCGTTCGAAGGTCACCGCTGTCGGTTCCCTGCTCAGATCGAAACCCGACAACAAGGTTTCGCCTTCCAGCCGAACACTGGCTGACGCGGCGAAACCGGTAGATTTTTCTTCGCCGAAATATACCGAAACGAACCCTTTCTCATCGCGGAGATACGCGGAAGTGGCTTCCTGCATCGAAGCATCGCCCTGCCGCCGGGCGTCAACCCATATCCGCCCATTGGCGAACTCCAGCGTAATCGCGATTGACGCATCGGCGTCCGACTCGTCGACAGCGAATTCGACAGTTGCCTCAAGTATCGGGAATCCGAACATCTCCAGGATCGGTCGTGCCGTGCTGCTCGCTGCGGCGTTATGCAGGGCAAGCCAGCCATCGGAAGGAATCCGGGTGAGCGTGACTCTCGCGCTTTCTTCCGTCACCGGCACGAGGACGTACGCATACGCAATTGCCTGCGTCCCTTGAGCTCCCGGCCGCCCAGGATCGCATTGCATTATGTGAAATTGAAGCCTGCCCTCGCCATCGACTTCCCGGACATGCAGGGACTTTCCGATGAGGCTCTGCAACCGTTGTGCGTCAACCACCCATTCCATGACAAGGCGGTCGCAGGGCCAGGCAAGGCGCGCATCCAGGGTATTCGGCGTGGGTTCGAGCGTTGATGAACAGGCTCCAACCGCAACAGCAGCCGCGACAAGCAAAGTACTGCGCAAGAATGATCGAGCAGGCGTCAGCATGTTCAAGAACGCATTGGTGCGTGTGCGGTGAAGTTGAAGTTGTCCTGCGTCATGTTGATATCTAGCGGGATTCTACATCGCAGCCGACGCCGGCCAATAGCAGCGGCGCAAGCAGCTACCTGATGCCGGTTTCCGCTTCCGAGAGCGCGTCAAGCCGCTCTTTCTGCGATCAGATCCCGTATCGAGCAGCGTTCGCGCGCCGGTATGATGCGCACCATGAACAGGAAACGCGCGTTGCTGACGGGTGCCGTCGTCGCCGGTGCGGCATTGCTGGTACTACTGGGCTGGATGGCGAACGACTATCGGCTCTGGGTTCGGTTCCTGACATGGCCTCAGGAGGCTTCCGACCCGGCCAACGCGAAGTCCTTCTCCCCGTTGGCGCCGGTCGGACACGGGGAAGGCCGGGCGCCGACCTTTGCGCAACCTCCGGTCATCCCGGTCGATGCGCTGGAAGCGGCCTGGGAGTACGCGCAAAGCCAGAAGACCTACGCGCTTTTGATTTCGGTCAATGGCGAGTTGCAGTTCGAGCGCTATGACCGCGGGGCCGACGCGCGCACCTCTTTTAATTCGCAGTCCCTGCACAAGAGTCTCACGGCGGTAATGCTGGGCGCTGCCATCCACAACGGCGTGATCGAGTCCGAGGAGCAGCCGGCGTCCTTCTGGCTGGAGGAGTGGGCGGCCGATCCGCAACGCTCCGCCATCACACTGGCGAACCTGGCGTACATGGAGGGCGGCCTGGAACGCGGGCGGTTCGCCGTCAGTCCGTTTGCACCAGGAGCGCGCCTGTTTCTGACCGGAAACCTGGCGCGCGAAGCGCTGAGCACCCCCCTTGCGGCCGAGCCGGGCGCCGAGTACATCTGGTCGAACGCCAGTGTGCAGGCGCTTTCCATCGCGATCGAACGCGCCGCCGGGCGGCCCTGGGCGCAACTGCTGCGGGACTGGCTGTGGGAGCCCATCGGGGCCGGCGAAGCGTGGGTGCGGCTGGATCGTCCCGGAGGCAACGCCCAATCCTTCTGTTGCCTGATTTCCAATGGGCGCAACTGGCTCAAGGTGGGCGAGCTGCTGCGCAACGACGGGGTGGCGGACGGCCAACGGCTGCTGCCCGAAGCTTGGGTCAAGCGGATGACGCAGGGCGCGTCCAGCAACCCCAACTTCGGCATGCAGCTTTGGCGCAACGAGCCGTACTCCCCCACCCAATTGCGGATGTCCCTGCCACGCATGGAAGTACCGCGGGACGCAGCGCTGGGCGCTCCGGACGCCTGGTACATGGAAGGCCACTTCTCGCAGCGGGTTTACGTGGTGGAGTCGCTGGGGCTCGTGGTGGTGCGGTTCGGCGAGGACCGCCTGGACTGGGACGACGCCGCGATGATGAACGGCCTGATCAAGGCGCTGAAACCTGCTGCTACTGTTTCGCTCAACATTCCGCGCCCGGACCACGCCTTCGGTGAGCGGCCGGCGCCGCGCCCACCCGACTACACGCTGCGGGAAAACTGGGCCGTCTATCCGGATGCGGATTCCACGCTTGCGCCCGAGCACGCGGCCGGCTTCTACATTCATCCGACCACCTGGCCGGGAAGCGAATGGAACGCCGACGTATCGGATGCCGCTGCACGGCCGGCAGTCGATGCAGTGGTCGCTTCGCAGGGTAGCGTGCTGGATGCCTGCTGCGCGGTCTATGCGCCACGCTATCGTCAGGCCGCCTCGGCGTCGGTATTCGACAGCAGGGGCAATGGGCCGCAGGCCTTCGCTCTTGCCTTCACGGACGTGGTGCGGGCATTCAGCCACTTTGCCGAGCGGACCGGGGACCGTCCCATCGTGGTTATCGGCCACAGCCAGGGCGGTCTGCACACCCGAAGCCTACTGACCGACGTCATCGCCAAAGACGATGAACTGAAGAGACGGCTGGTGGCGGCCTACATAGCAGGCATACCGATTCCGCTGGGCGCTTACCAGGACGAACTCAGCGCGTTTGAGCCCTGCCGGAAGGGCGACGATACGGGTTGTATCGTTTCCTGGATCACCTACGGGCCGACCGGCGATGCACAGGCGTATCAATCCTCCACGGCTATGCGCTTCCCGCAATACCGCCGCGAGGACGGGGGCCTGGACGTTCAATGCAACAATCCTCTGAACTGGTCCGTGCCGGGCGCATGGACTCCGGCGTCGGCGAATACCGGCGCGGTGGCGCCGGCGCTACCCGGACAGGCCCGGCGGGCTTCGGTCCCGGGCGTAACCGGCGCCTGGTGCGACCAGGGCATATTGCGCCTGGATCGAACGCCGCCCGCGCCGTTCGACACTCTGCTCCTGCCGGCGGCGAGCTATCACTACTACGACGTCTCACTTTTTCACGCGGCGCTGAGCGCCAACGCGGCGCTGCGTGCGCAGGCCTGGCGCCAGTCGCAGCAATAGCGATACCGCCGCTGCTCCTGTACCGCCAGGAACCATCCCCGGGAACGAGGGCGGGGACGCCCTCGCTTGCATGGAACAAGCCTGGGAACGAGGGCGTCTCGCCCTCGTCGCGGGCAGGATGCCCTCGCTCCCAGCGTGTTCCCAGCGCGTCAGCGCAGCGGCGCCCGCTGTGAATACTCCCAGGGTCGAGGGCACGTTGCCCTCCTACTTTGCTCTTTGTAGGGCGGCGCTTATACTTGGCGTCCCCCCGCAGGCTGGCGGGAGGGAGCTTCCAAACATTATTCGAGGGAATACTATGACCCTATCCCGCTACTGGCGTCCGCTAATCGCGCTCGGCGCCCTGTCTCTGATCGCCACTTCCGTGCCGGCGCAGGAAATCGAAGAAATCGTGGTCACGGCCCGAAAACGCACCGAGTCGGTGCAGGACATTCCGCTGTCCATATCGGTTTTCGACGAGGAATTCATCAGGGCGGCCGGCATCAAGGACTTCGACGACATCGCCCGGCTCACGCCCGGGCTGGTGTTCGACAAGGGCTGGATCCCGCAGGACACGCGCCCGCACATTCGCGGACTGCCCACCGACCGCGGCCGTGCTCCGGTCGGCATCCTGGTGGACGGCATCGACATCTCCTCGGAGTCGATGTTGACTTCCGGCGGTGGGATGTTGATGAACCTCAAGGTCATGGATATTGAACGCATCGAAGTAGTTAAGGGTCCGCAAAGCGCACTTTACGGCCGTGTTGCATTCGGTGGTGCGGTCAATTACGTGTCCAAGGCGCCCAGCGAGGAGTTCGAGGCCAATTTCTCCGCCGACGTGGGTCAGTATGGGCAGATGGAAGCCCGCGTTGGCGTGTCCTTCCCGGTCTCCGAAACCTTCGGCGTGAGAATCAACGCCGTAACCGCTCAGCACGATGGCTACTACGAGAACGAAGTCTCCGGCGAAGGCATCGGCGGATCGGACTCGACAGGCATAGCTGCAGCGGCACGCTTTGAACCCTCCGATACCTTCAACCTGGACTTGCGGGTTGCCCTTTCCTCAGACGAGTACGAAATCCGCCCGCAGATGCAACTGGCCAGCAAGACCGGCCACGCCGATCCCGTGCCATTGCCCCCACACATCGTAGGACTCCTGTCTCCGGGCGCATTCGGGCCGGCTCCCTACCCTTCGCATGTCTTTGCGCCGCCGGCCGGAACGATCACTTTGCTGGACAGGATTACCGCCAGCCTGAACCCTTACACCGGTGAAGATCACGAGGGAAGCACCTTCGATTCGCTGTTGCTGCACGCACGCGCGGAATGGGACCTCGGCGCGGCAAAGCTGAACGCCTGGCTGGGCAGCACCTCAGCCGAAACCACCCAGAACATGGACGTGGACTACTACGGAGAGCCCTGGCAGCCGGTTTTCCTGCCGACACCGGGCGTTAACGAACCCCTGCCCGCGCAATTCATGTTCGACCTCGATGCCGACATCGACCAGACCAACCTGGAGCTCAGGCTCGGCGACCTGGAATCCGAGGGATTCCGCTGGGCCGTGGGCGGACTGTACTGGAACGAGGAAGTGCGGCAGAAGAACGGAAACCTGATTGTGCTGATGTTCGTTCCAGTAATTTCCGCGGGCCAGAACGTAGCCGCCCAAAGCCCCATCACGAAGCGCGACGAGGGACGCGATACCGATCACTGGTCGGTGTACGGAATGCTCGAATACGACTTCAACGACAAGCTGACCGGCTCGGTGGAAGCCCGCTACTCGGACGAGTCCACGGATTCGTTCTGGACCGTAGGCGGCAACGGCATGATCGGCGCGGCATTTGCGGGACCCATCCCGGTCAACAACAACCCGACCGCTCAGCGAGGTTCCGAGGACAGTTTCTTCACGCCGCGGTTTACGCTGGAATACCAGTACTCCGACGACGTTCTGACCTACGCTTCCATCGCCAAGGGCGTCAAGCCCGGCGGCGTTTCGACGATTGCGAGTCCGAACCCCGCAACCGCGCGTTTCGCTCCCGAGGAATTGTGGAATTACGAAGCCGGCATAAAGAGCACGCTGGCCGATGGCCGCCTGACGCTCAATGCAGCGGCGTTCTTCATGGACTACGAGGGCAAGCAGACGGTCAGCCTTGAGCCCAGCGTTACTGCGGCCACCGGCTTCGACCTGGTGGTGGGCAATGCCGGCGCCGCGGAAGTCAAGGGCTTCGAAGTGGAGGCGGCGCTTGCAATCACACAGGAGCTGTTGATTCGCGGGGGCTACACCTGGCTGGACAGCGAGTACACCGACTTTGTCTCCCTAACCAATAGCGCGCTCTCGATCGGGCTGGTCCACGATTGCACGCTACAGCAAACACCTGCCGGGTTTTTCCTCTGTTCGGTGGATCAGTCGGGGGTGGAAATGGAGCGCGTGCCACGCCACAACTTCAACGTATCCGCCAGCTACACCCGCGCCGTCGGCAATGGCATGAACTTCCAGTTCGACCTGCTTATGCAGTACCAGAGCGAACGGGGCATCGCGGCCGGACGCCGAAACGTGTTCGACTCGTGGATCAACGTCGATGCACGCATCGGTTTGCAGGCGGAACGATGGAGCCTGTTCGCCTACGTGGACAACGTAACGGGTGACGATACGGTGCGCACGGCGCAGAGTTCGGGCGACTTCTTCGCCCTGGGCAACCTGGCGACCGTGATCTTCGCGCCGGACAAACGCCAGGCAGGCCTGCGCCTCAGCTACTCGATGTAAACCGGAAACAAGGGCGTCCCCCCTGGGAACGAGGGCGGCCCCGCCCTCGACGAGGGCAAGCTGCCCTCGTTCCCAGAGGCCTACTCGTTTGCGGGGCTTCCCAGCCGATCCAGGAAGGCACGCACGTCCGGCGCGGACGCTACTCCGGCCTCGATCGGCAGGATATGGCCCGCTTTCTCGTAACCGTGGTACTCCACTTCGGCGTTCTTGAGGAAGTTTATGAAACGCTGAGACTCGTCGCTCGGCAGGATTTGCGACTGGCTCCATAACAACAGTACGGGCTGGGTAATCCGCCCCAGCACGGTTTCGGGGTCGCCGGTGCGGTATTGCTGCAGGCTCAAGCTTCCTTCCTCCTGCGCCCCGACGCGCCTCGCCATATCGTAGTACTGCCGTACCAGCTCATCCGGGGCTTTGGACGGATCGTGCCAGGTGCGCTGGTAAAAGTTTTCGAAATAGCCGTACGGGAAGTGGTACTTGTACAGCAGCCGGCGAAATGGATTGGGGTCCGGCTGGTTGGGGCCCTTGCCCGGCTCGCGCGGCAGGCCGGCGGCGTTGGCCAGGATCAGCGCGGGAATGCGCTCGGCGTGCCGTGAGGTCATGCGAAACGCCGCGATGCTTCCTATGGAGGTGCCGCCGGCATAAAAGCCATCGATGCCCATTTCATCCATCAATCCGAGCGCAAGATCCGCCGTGCGATCCAATGAATAATCGCCACTGGGGTCGGGGCTGGTCAGTCCGTAGCCCGGAATGTCGAAGCTGATGACGCGGTAGGCGTCGGAAAGTGCGTCCGTCCAGGCGCTCCACATGCGCAGGTTGCCGGCATGCCCATGCAACAGCAGCACAACCGGGCCGCTGCCGATATCCCGCACGTGCAGCTCGACGCCGTCCACCTCGATGAAGCGCGAATCCTCCAGCCGGTATTGCTCGATCAGCGCCTCGCGCGAAATCTTTGACCAGCGGGTCGCCCATAGAAACGCCAGCAGCACGGTGACGGCCGCCAGTCCCAGAATCGTCAGAAAAATCTTCATACCAGCGTCAGCACCTGATTCGCCTGACCAAACTCAAGAAAGTCGGTCTGCAAGTGAAAAAGTGAGTCAATTAACGGGTATCGTCGCAAATTCAAAGTGCTCTCCCGCCATAAGCTACATCAGCCAAGTTCCGCGCCCTGCACCAAAACTGGACAACTATTGGACACTACAATCAGCGCGAAAACATTTGTGTCCGACTCGTAAAACCGGGATAAACGCTCCACCGAAGTCAAATTAGGCATATTGAATTGAGTGTCTTCCCGGTGGGTTTTTACGTCCACTACGGAATAAATCCCGTCTTTGTCGGTGAACGCCAAATCAGCCATGGCGCGCCTCGCGAAATCACTCGAATACTCACGGCACCAGTTGCCAAGAAAACTGTCGAACTCTTCCGCGACCAGCGATTCCAAGGCGTCGCCTGCAGCCCTGGTACTGCGTACGGTTTGCGGTGACAGAAAATCCGGAGAAGAATTAATGTAATTCTTGATGCTTTTGGCTACTTCTTTGTAGTGGCCATCGTAATAGAACCTTGCTCTCACGAGAACAACGATGTCTGATCCTCGCTGGGATCCCTACAGACACTTTGTTCAGACAACGAGTTCCGTTCCCAAAACACGCCGTCGGCATACCCTTGAATTGTGGGATCTTCCTTAGCCATGGCCATGCGCTTCAACGCCCAACATAGGTACTTGGTATTAATGTCCAGTCCGCACCATTGCCTGCCCAGTTTCTCAGCGACGACCGCGGTGGTCCCGCTTCCAACGAATGGATCAAACACAAAGTCTCCCTTCCGTGAGCTCGCCAAGACCAACTTCGCAATAAGTTTCTCGGGTTTCTGGGTCGGGTGGTCAGTGTTCTCAGTCATCGACCAAAACGGTACCGTTATGTCGGTCCAGATGTTCGAAGGATGCGTCATGCGAAAGTTGCCCGCTTTCTCCCGATGCCAATCCTTAGGCTTGCCATGGAGCTGATAAGGCGCAATAACTCTGCGCTTGAGCTTGACTGTCTCCAGCTCAAAATAGTACTTATCCGAATTTGTGCAAAACCAAATGTCCTCCGTGTTGTTCTTCCAGTTTGCCTTGGCGCCGCGCCCCTTTTCTCGTTCCCATGTGATCCTGTTTCGTACTCGGAAATTGGAATTCAAGACTGAATGCACAATGGTGGAGGTTCTCCAGTCGGAACATACATAGATCGTGGCATTGGCCTTGAGCATGGGAAGTAGCAAATCGACGAGCCGGTTGAACCAGGATCCATATTCATCCTCTTCTTTTCTCCTGAACACAATTCCGTTGTAGTTCTTATTCAGGTTATATGGAGGATCGAGGATCAGTAGATCAACAAACCTGGCCGGAAAATACTTCGCAACCTTGAAGAAGTCTCCCGCCATAAGACGCCCGGTGATGTTTGGCAGCGTAACTTCTTCATGCACTCGGCCAATCTGACCAGACATTTCAAGAAGCTCCTCATCCGTGCACGAGATTGTGCGATTCCTGGGTGATCGCGTTCTAGCCTGCGGAACCATCCCCGGTACTCAGTCGTCAGTTGATTAGAAGTTTGACAGAGCGGCCAGGTAATTTCCACCCGTCCTTGCTTGCATATTCATACCCGCTTCAGCCCTTTTTGAAGATCGGAGAGCAGATCATCGGCGTCCTCGATACCCATTGAAAGCCGCACCAGGTTGCCGGTGATGCCCGCAGCCTCGCGCGCTTCGGGCGTCATTGAGGAGTGACTCATCAGCGGAGGATGGCCTGCCAGGCTTTCTACGCCTCCCAGGCTCTCTGCGATGGTGAACAGTTCAAGCGCGTTCAACATCCGTTCACACGCGCCTTCATCACCATGAAGATGCAGTGAAACGACGGCGCCGAACCCATACATCTGTTTTCCGGCAAGCTCGTGTTGCGGGTGATCCGCAAGGCCCGGGTAGTAGACCTGCGCCACCTTGTCGTGACCCTGCAACTCGCGGGCCACGCGCGCGGCGTTGGCGAATTGCCGCCGCACCCGAAGTTCCATGGTCTTCAGTCCCCGCAGCGCCAGATACGAATCCAGCGGAGCGAGCACGCCCCCGGTGCGATTGCGGACCCTCTTGAGGCGCGCGGCGAGATCACTGTCGGAGACCGTAAGTGTCCCGCCCAACACATCGGAGTGGCCGGCGATGTACTTGGTAATCGAGTGCATGCAAATATCCACGCCCAGGGCCAGGGGCCGGGTGGCCATGGGCGTTGCCAGGGTGCTGTCTACAGAGCTCAGGGCGCCGTTCGCCGCGCACAGCTCGGCAACGGCCTTCAGGTCGGTAATGTGCATCAGCGGGTTGGAAGGCGTTTCCATCCAAACCAGCCGGGTGTTATTTCGCCACGCCGCCTGCACCGCCTGCGGCCCCTCGTTCTGATGAACGTAGCTGACCTCGAAACGCCCTTCGCCCGCGACCCGCAGCAGGTTGAAGCTGCCGCCGTAGACGTTGGCCGGCCCGATGATGTGATCGCCGGGCTTGAGCAGTTCCAGTACGGCCGAACTTGCCGCCATTCCGGATGCGAAGGCAAGAGTGCGGGTTCCGCCCTCCAGCTCCGTCAGAGCTCGTTCGAAGGCGTCACGAGTGGGATTGGAAATGCGGGTGTAGATGTGCTGCGGCTGCTCTCCCATGGCCGGGTAGGCAAAAGTGCTGCTCTGGTGGATGGCAGGCATGACCCCGCCGGTTTCAGCGTCGTGGGTGTTGCCTGCATGCACGCAGCGCGTCGAATTTCCGTGCGGCTTGGTCATCGTCTTGTTCCTCGAAGCCGCATTATGCCGGTATGAGTAACAATAACCCCATGTATCTCGCGCAAATCACAGAGCCTCCTGCCGGCAACGAGCGGATTTCGCTCGGAGAAACACTGCGCCAGGGGGCCGAACGTCTGAATGGCGCCAGCGAAAGCCCGCGGCTGGACTGCGAGTTGCTGCTGGCGCATGCACTCGGGGTTGATCGGGCCGCCCTGTACGCCCGCGCCACTGAAGCTTTCGACTCCGCGTCTGCGCAACGGCTGGAGGAGTTGCTCTCGGAGCGCGCCCGCGGACGGCCCGTGGCGCAAATCATCGGCCGCAAGGAGTTTTATTCGCTGGAGTTCGAAATTACCCCGGAGGTGCTCACACCCCGGCCGGAAACGGAACTGCTGGTCGAGGTGGTTTCAGTTAGCCTTGGGTCTGGGGATCGGCAGGTGCAATGCCTGGACCTGGGAACGGGTTGCGGTGCGCTGGCGATTGCGCTTGCTCGGCTGATGCCCCGTTGGGGGATTGTCGCCACGGATGTTTCCCCTGCCGCGCTTAAGGTTGCGCGACGGAATGCCGGGCGCCTGGCTCCAGGGCGCATTCGCTTCGCCGAGGGCTCCTGGTATGAGCCGCTTGATGAAGAGCGGACATTCGACGCCATTGTGAGCAACCCGCCATACGTGGAATCCGAGCTTTGCGGTCGCGCACCGCTGCGATTCGAACCGAGAGAAGCGCTGGACGGCGGCCCGGACGGACTGAGGCAACTGCGCGACGTGATATCAGGAGCGCCTCAACGCCTGAGGCGCGGCGGGGTATTGGCGGTGGAGCACGGAGCCCGACAAGGCTCGGCCGTTCGGGAGATGATGGCAGCAGCCGGCTTGCGGGGACCAGTGACACACCGCGATCTGGCCGGACACGAGCGCGTAACGGCGGCAAGAAAGCGCGGCTAGGCGCCTGCGGCCGGCCCTCCCTGGGAACGAGGGCTTCCAGCCCTCGGCGAGGGCAGGCTGCCCTCGTTCCCAGGCGGGATCAGGTTAGTCGGGGAGATTGGGGGCCAGCCACAGGCGCGCTTCGGAAGGCGGGATTTCCTTGCGCCGGGCGTAGTCGGTCAGTTGGTCCTCGCCGATCAGGCCGATGTTCGGATACCGGGCTTGAGGATGGGCGAAGTAGTAGCCTGAAACGGCTGCGGGCGGCCACATCGCATACGACTCGGTAAGCCGCGCGCCGGTTCGCTGCTCCACTTCCAGCAGACTCCAGATCAGGGCCTTCTCGCTGTGATCCGGACAACCCGGATATCCGGGTGCCGGGCGAATGCCCTGGTAACGCTCGGCAATCAGATCTTCGTTGCTCAGCGACTCCTCCGGCGCATATCCCCATAGTTCCCTGCGCACCTTTCGGTGCAGGTATTCGGCGAATGCCTCGGCGGTGCGATCAGCCAGGGCCCTGAGCTGGATGCCGAGGTAATCGTCCGGCGCCTTGCCCTTGCCCCGCCAACGCGCAAGGATCTCGTCGATATCCCCCCCCGCGGTTACCGCGAACATCCCGATCCAATCGGGCGCGGCGCTGATCGGCGCAACGAAATCCGCAAGACAGAAATTGGGCTTGCCGGGCGGCTTGCGGCGCTGTTCGCGCAAGCAGTAAATACGCCCTAGAACCTCTTCACGCGCAGAGTCCGCATACACCACGATGTCATCGCCGGCCGAGGCCGCCGGGAAAATGCCTGCTACTCCCGCGGTAGCGAATTCGAGCTCTCCGGCGTTAATCGGCTCAATGAGCGATTGGTGCAGGTCGTTCCACAAGTCCCTGGCCGCCTCCCCTTTCCCGGGGTCTTCCAGCAGCTGAGGGAACTTGCCATGAATGCCCCAGGCGGCAAAGTACGGCTGCCAGTCGATGAAGTCGTATAGCTCTTTAAAGGTCGGCGCCAGCAATTCGATTCGGCCCGCGCGCCTGGGTTCGGCAGGCGGCTGAGCCTGCCAATCAACTTGCCGGCGATTCGCCCGCGCATCCTCAAGGCTCAGCAGATTCTCGCGCCTGCGTGGCCCCGCAGGCTGTTCTCGCCGGCGCTTGAGGTCGTTCGCAACCTCGCGCAGATACGCTTCTCGCTGCGATCCGCTCAGCTTGCTCAGCACCCCCACCGCCCGGGAGGCATCCTTGACATAGACCACGGCGCCTTCGTAGGCCGGATCGATCTTCAGCGCGGTATGCCGTGGGGACGTGGTTGCGCCGCCGATCAATAAAGGCAGGTCAAGGCCGCGCCGTTGCATTTCGCCGGCCACATGCACCATCTCGTTGAGCGACGGCGTGATCAGGCCCGACAGCCCTACGTAGTCGGCCTGTTGGGCCACCGCTGTGTCGAGGATCTTCTCGCAGGGCGCCATGACACCCAGATCGACTACCTCGTAGCCGTTGCATTGCAGCACTACGCCTACGATGTTTTTGCCGATGTCGTGCACGTCGCCCTTGACGGTGGCGATTACCAGCCGCCCGCGGCTGGACATCCCGCTGCCCTCCTGTTCAATGAAGGGCTCCAGGTGTCCCACCGCCTTCTTCATGACGCGGGCGGACTTGACCACCTGAGGAAGGAACATCTTCCCGGACTGGAACAGATCGCCTACCTTGTTCATGCCGTCCATCAGCGGCCCTTCAATCACGTCCAGGGCCCTGGGGCTTGCCTGGCGGGCGGCCTCGGTGTCCTCCACCACGAAGGCGTCCAGGCCATGCACCAGCGCATAGCTCAATCGCTCGTTCAGCGGCAGCGCGCGCCACTCCTCGCGGTCCTTGCGGCGTTGCGCGGTTTCTCCCTGGTACTCCTGCGCCAGGGCCAGGAGCTGCTCGCCGGCGTCCGCACGGCGGTTGAGGATCACGTCCTCTACCGTATTGCGGAGCCGTTCGGGAATGTCCTCGTAGACCGCCAACTGTCCCGCGTTGACGATCCCGAAGTCCATGCCGGCAGCTATGGCGTGATACAGGAACACCGAGTGCATGGCCTCGCGAACGGCATTGTTGCCCCGGAACGAAAACGACAGGTTGCTCACCCCACCGCTGGCATGCACGCCCGGCAGCCGCTCACGCACCTGGCGGACGGCTTCGATGAAAGCGCGGCCGTAGTCCTGATGCTCCTCAATACCGGTCGCCACGGCGAAAATGTTGAGATCCAGGATGATGTCTTCCGGCGGGAAGCCCGCCTCGTCAACCAGCAGGCGGTGGCAGCGCTCGGCCAGGGCCACACGATGCTCTGTGCTTTCCGCCTGCCCCTGCTCGTCGAAAGCCATGACCACAACGGCCGCGCCCAGGCGCCGGATTTCGCGGGCCTGTTGCAGGAACTCCTGTTCACCGTTCTTGAGGCTGATGGAATTGGCCACGCCCTTGCCCTGGAGGCATTTCAAGCCTTCGGTCAACACTTCAAAGCGGGACGAATCAATCATTATCGGCGCCCGCGAAATGTCCGGTTCGGCGGCCAGCAGGTTGATATAGCGACGCATGGCCGCCTCGGAATCCAGCAGGCCCTCGTCCATGTTCACGTCCAGCAGGTTGGCGCCGGCATCCACCTGCTGGCGGGCCACCTGCACCGCGGCGGCGTAGTCGTCGGCCTCGATCAAGCGGCGGAACACGGCGGAGCCGGTAACGTTGGTGCGCTCGCCCACGTGAATAAACCCGGTGCTGGCGTCGATATTCACCGGCTCCAGTCCACTGAGGCGCGTAACCCGGGGGAGTGTCGGCGGCTTGCGCGGCTCCAGCCCGGCAAGCGCCTCGCGCATGACGCGCAGGTGCTCCGGGGTGGTGCCGCAACAGCCCCCGGCCAGGTTGAGCAAGCCTTCCCGGGCCATGGCTTCCAGCGTCTCGGCCATATCCCGGGGTGATTCGGTGTATTCCCCCAGCTCGTTCGGCAGCCCGGCATTGGGGTGCACGCTGACCGGCAGTTCCGCGATGCGCGCCAACTCCCTGACGTGCGGGTGGAGTTCGGTGGCGCCCAGAGCACAGTTCAGGCCGATGGCGGTAAGCGGCGCGTGGCGGATCGAGTTGTAGAAGGCTTCCACGGTTTGCCCGGACAGGGTCCGGCCCGAGGCGTCGGTGATCGTTCCCGACACGATCGCCGGTATCGTGCGCCCGAACTCGTCGCCGAGCCGCGCGATCGCGTACAGCGCCGCTTTGGCGTTGAGCGTGTCGAAGACCGTTTCCACCAGCAGCAGATCGGCGCCGCCTTCCAGCAATGCGCGGCCGGCGTCCTCATAGGTGGCCGCGAGCTGGTCGAAATCGGTGGCTCGAAAGCCCGGGTCCTCCACCCGCGGAGACAGGGACGCAGTCCGGGTGGTGGGCCCGAGGCTGCCGGCCACGAAGCGCGGCCGGCCGTCCCGGCGCTCAGCGGCGTCGGCGGCACGGCGGGCAATCGAAGCGGCGGCGGCATTGATCTCCGCCACCAGGTCTTCGAGACCGTAGTCCGCCTGCGAGGGCGCATTGGCGGTGAAGCTGTTGGTGGTGACAATGTCCGCGCCGGCCTCAAGGTAAGAATCGTGAATGCCACGCACGGACTCCGGCTGCGTCAGGCACAACAGATCATGATTGCCCTTCAGCGCCTGCGGCCAATCAGCAAAGCGTGCACCCCGGTATTCCTCTTCGGATAGATCGGAGGTCTGTACCAGGGTGCCGATCGCACCATCCAGAAAAACAATCCGCTCGCGGATCAAGAGATCCAGCGCCTCGGCCCTGGCCCTTGCCGTGCTCATGGCGGGGGAGGCGCCGCTTTCAGGCCCAGCGCCTCGCAGATGGCCGCGGTCAAGGGCGCGCGGTTCATGGTGTAGATATGAAACCGCTGCACGCCGTGGCGTGCCAGGTCCCGCACCTGGTCCAGCGAAAAGCGGTCCGCGATCGCTTGCTCCGCAGCGGCGTCATCGCCAGCCTCGTCGAGGCGAGCCTGAAGCGCTTGCGGAACTTCCACGTTGGTCTTGCCGGCGAACGAAAAAACCTGGCGCACATTGTGCAGCGGCATGATGCCGGGCGCCAATCGGTGATCGATACCCGCAACCGCGCAGGCGTCGCGCAACCGGTAGTACCTGGCGTTGTCGAGGAAGAACTGGGTGATGGCCAGATCGGCCCCGGCATCCAGCTTCTGCTTGATGAAGTCCACGTGGCGGCGCAAGGCCGCTGCATCCCCGCCGCCGTGCTCCGGGTGGGCGCCCACCATGACCTCGCGCAACCCGGCCGCCTTGAGGTCGGCGACCAGTTGCGCCGTCGAGGCATAGCCCTTCTCCCGAACCGACGGAGGAATGCCGTGGGCGGGAATATCGCCCCGCAGGGCAATCATGCGCTGCACGCCCCCGGCCAGGTATTCGCGCACGATCTCGCGGATTTCCTCGCGCGTGTGCGACACATGGGTAAGGTGCGGAGCGCAATCGAAGCCGTAGTCCCTGCGAATCCGCCGGACCCAGCGGGCGGTTCCCCCGCGCGTCGATCCACCGGCGCCATACGACACGGTGCAGAACAAGGGACCGTAAGGCAACAGGCGCGCGAGCGTTGCCCGCAGGCGCGCGGTCATCTCCTCCGAGCGCGGCGGAAAATACTCCAGGCTTAACTCAGGTAAATCGGCCATAGAAAGGTTCGCCCGTGGACTTTGGGCGCAGCTCGCATCATACTCACTCGGCTATTGATACCCGCAAGCGGTGCCCGCGCGCGGGCATCCGCCTGGCAGGAAATCCAGGGCAACCCACGTCACCCCATGTCCCAGTCCGCACTGACCACGCCCGCGTACCGCCGATTCCTGATCGGCAGCACCGTGACCACGCACGGCCTGTGGATTCTACGCGTTTGCATGAGCTGGCAGGCATGGCTGCTGACGGAATCGGAGTTCTTCGTGGCGGCGGTGGCGGTCGCCTCGTATTTGCCGGTGGCGGTGCTGGGACCGGTGTTCGGAGCGCTGGCCGACCGGTGGGACCGCCGCAGATCGGCGCAGGTGTTCAATCTGCTCAATACGCTGAATACCGCCGGCCTGTTTGTTTTGTCCGCCTTCGGCTGGATGACGCCGGCGGCGCTGTTCACGCTGGCCCTGGCCTTCGGGATTTGCAGCGGCGGCTATACGCCCATGCGCCTGGCGTTAATGGCGAACCTGGTGCCATCCATGCAGCTGGCCAGCGCCGTCGGGCTTGGCGCGGTCAGCTTCAACGTCGCCCGGGTGATCGGCCCGGTGCTGGGAGGCTACGTCATCAAGCTGTTCGGCATGGCGCCGGCCTACGCTCTGAGCTCGGCCACCTTTCTGGGTATGACCTGGGTGCTTTGGGGCCTGAAGCTGCAGCCCATCACACGCGATCTGGAGCGCCAGATAGGACTGGCGCGCCTGATGCGCGACGGCCTGAGTTACACGCTTCGGCATCCCGCGATTCGTTACTACCTGTTCCTGGTGCTGATTGGAGCGACATTCGGACGCGCCCTGTTCGAGCTGATGGCCCCATACGCGGACGAGGTATTCAACCGCGGCAGCGATGGGATGTCGCAACTCATTTCCTCTTTCGGCGTGGGCGCTATAGCCGGGGGGCTGTGGGTGGCCCGCAACAAGCGGCTGGAGCAGCTGCGCCGGTCGGCGGCCGTGTGCACCGCGTTGACCGGCCTGCTCATCATTGCATTCGGCTTTACCGATAACTTCTGGTTGGCGATGCTGCAACTGCCGGTGCTGGGTTGCGTCCTCACCATCTGCGGAGTTGGATCGCAAACGCTGACCCAAACAGTGGTGGAGGAGAAGTATCGCGGCCGGGTTATGAGCCTTTGGAGCGTGGTGGCGTTCGGCGGCGTAGCCCTGGGCAGTGCCGCCCTGGGGGGCTGGGCGCAATTGATCGGGTTAACTGACGCCACCGTTTACTGGGGCTTGATCGCCGCCCTGCTGGGTTTGATCGGCGTGCTGTCGATAAGGCGCGTTCCGCATCCGGAGGCGGCCGGCGCTTCCTGAGGTTTCGCCGCAGTGCGGCGCGAAAGCGCAATGCGCCTACTCGTGGCGCAGCGCTTCGATCGGATCCAGGGTTGACGCGCGGCGCGCCGGCCACAGGCCGAAAATGATCCCGATCATCAGGCTGCAGCCCAATCCGACCACGATCGATTCCGCCGCAACCAGGGTCTGCCAATTGAAGAAGCGCGCCAGCAATACGGACGCGCCCCACCCGGCCGCCACCCCCAGTACGCCGCCTAGCAGGCACAACATGGCGGACTCCACCAGGATCTGCGACATGATCGCCCCGCGGGTGGCGCCGATGGCCCGCCGCACGCCGATTTCGCGGGTCCGTTCGGCCACCGTAACCAGCATGATGTTCATGATGCCGATTCCGCCCACTACCAGGCTTATGCCGGCGATCGCCGGAAGCAGCAGGGCGAAGATGCGGGTCGTTTCCTCCTGCACCTCCAGGAACTGCTTGCGGTCCAGAATGCCGAAATCGTTGTCCTGTCCGGGTCGGATGCGATGCTCGCGGCGCATAACCCGCTCGATGTCCACCAGCGCCTGCTCCACGGCCGAGCCCTCAAGGATCTTCACGTCCATGCTCTCCAGACGGTCACTGCCGGTGACGCGATACTGCGCCGTGGACAGCGGCACCAGCACGTCGTCATTGGGATTTTGCATGCCCAGCGAGCCGGTCTCCTCGAGCACGCCGATCACCTCAAACGGAATGCCGCTCATCAGCACGGTTTGACCCAGAAGCTCGCGAGCCGTGCTTTCCAGCTTCTCGGGCACCTCGCTTCCGAGCACCACCACCCGCAATCGCGCTTCCTCTTCCGCCGGAACGAACATGCGCCCCAAGGCAATCTCGTAGCGGTGCAACTCCAGGAATTCCGAGGTGGACCCCACCAACTCCACGCGGGTGTTGCGGTTGCTGAACTCGAATTGAAGACGCTGCGTAATCTTGGGCACTACCTTCTCAAGATGCCGCGCGTCCCTGCGCAGCGCTGCCGCGTCGTCCACACTCAGGCTGCTGTTCTCCAGCGAAACGCCCCAGAACCTGCGCTGCGAATTGGTGACCGCGAGGATGTCGGCGCCCAGCGCCTCCATCTGCTCCTCCACCGCCCGCTGCGCCCCGGTCCCCAGCGAAACCATGGTGACCACCGCCGCCACGCCGATGATCATGCCCAGCATGGTAAGCAGGGCCCGAAACAGGTTGGCGCCTATCGACTCCAGCGCCAGCCGCAGCACGTCAAGAAAATACATCGCCCGGAAAGCCTTGCGGAAACCGCGTTGCCCGCAAGAATAGCCGATAACTGAAGCACGACGCGCTTGCATGCCGGCGTTTGACATACATCAGGCGACATGCTGCCAGACCAAGGCGTAGTGACGGCGCTGCGTGCGGGCCATGGTAGAAAATGCGCCTCTCCTGCGACCCCAGGCAAGTGTCGGGCCAGCCCCCCAACTTGCGTGGAATAAGCCTGGGAGCGAGGGCGGGACGCCCTCGTTCCCAGGGGCGCCCGCTGCGAAAACTCCCAGAATATGGTTTAGGATGAATTCGAGCCTTTTGCCGTTGCAGCCCGATGCTTGAGCTTGAGGTAGCTGAAATGAGGTGCTTCAGATACGCAGTACTCGCGATGTCCGCAACACTGGCGGTTTCTGGCTCGGCCGACGAGCATTTCAACCTCCCGAACGGTTTCTCATTGTCGAATCCCAAGTGGTTTGGGCAAGACATCGGCGACGAATGTCGATTGCTGCAATTTGAGGATCGGTCATTCGGATACGTAACAAGCGTGCTCAGAGCCGGTGAAACCCTTGTGCTTGAAAAATGTCACGCAAGAACGGACGACATGCCCGAATCAGTCGAGAACGGCTGGGCGGATGGCTGGTTCAAGGTGACACCCCAGAGCACCGTCCTCATCCCCTTTGAGCCGGAGGGGCTTGACCGGTTCTCAGCCCCACTCGCCTGCGGAAAGAAATTGGCTTATTGGGGAATCCCGGCGCGAGGTTCCGACCGTGATGAGTATTTCGCCTACGTAGTAGATGTGCCAACGAAATCAATTCTCAAGGAACAATCCTTGGGCACTGCGTGGCTCGCTACGGACTGGAGATACCACCTGCCATTCCCCAATTGGAAAGGGGATTGCTCCGAGGTGGTTTTCAAGGACGAACGGTACTTCAAACCCGTCCGCTTCACTTTTCCCGGGGATCGGGAACCTTACCTGACCCGATTCTGGGTAAGCGACGCTGCCGACTTGCCGGATGGCTTCTCATTGTCGAAGCCTCGGACAATGTATGAGGAAACCAACCAGATGACCCTGTGCAGCGAACTTCGATTCGGCAACTCCACTCTTGGCTGGGTAGCGCGTCTCCTGAGATCAAACGACAGTCTGTTGTTTGAGAAATGCGACTACGTTTGTCACCGGGGCGACGAATGTGAGTACAAGCAATCCGGTGAGGAATGCCGTCACGGCAATGTTTACGGCTGGTTCACAGCAACCTCTGCAAACCTGGACATCCGACGGCTGGAAGGCACGGGCTCGTTCTCAAACCCAATGGCCTGCGAATCCAGAGTCGCCTATTGGCGGCAAAGAGACTTGCCGGACAACGAAACGGATTCGGAATATTACGCCTACGTAGCTGACCTGCATTCTGGAGCGGTTATCAGGAAGGCTCTGATCGGCCAAGCACGGATTGCCACAGATTACCGTTACCATCTGGCCGTGCCTCGCTGGAGATCGGATTGCTCGGAAGTAGAGTTTGATGAGGCCCGCTACTTCCAACCTGTGCGCTTCACGTTCAGCGACGTTGGAGTTCCTGCGTCCTGAGCAGCCGGCCCCGGCCGGCAGTTCGAGGTTGGGCTGTTTCATTTCGAACCAGGACTCTTTTGTACAGCAATGAAACATCAGCTCAGCATCCTGATTCTCGGCCTCTTGCTGCCGTTCCCCGGCAGTCCTGCAATGGCGCAGCCTGCAACGCCGCCGAACATCATTGTGATCCTTGCCGATGACCTGGGTTACGGCGACGTTGGCGCTTACGGCGCCAGGCTGATCGAGACTCCGCACATCGACCGGCTGGCCGAAGAAGGTGTTCGGTTGACGGATTTCTATGCCAGCAGCAATGTTTGCAGTCCTTCGCGCGCCGGGCTCCTCACCGGGCGTTACGCAGTGCGGGACGGCTTGGCTGCCCGGACCGTTGCCGTCAACGATACGCGGGGCCTGCCGGCCGACACGCCGACAATGGCTGCCCTGCTGAAAGGGCAGGGATATCGCACGGCCCTGGTCGGCAAATGGCACCTCGGTCACCACACGGAGGCGCAACGACCAAACGCCCAGGGGTTCGACCTTTTCTACGGCCTGTTGCACCCCAACGACGAAGAGCAACCGCTTTACCGGAATACCCGGGCAAGCACGGAGCCTGTCGTGCAAGGTGCGTTGACGCGGCGCTTTACAGAGGAAGCCATACGGTTTATCAACCACAGCGACGGACAGCCCTTCTTCCTGTACATGTCACATACGGCGCCCCACATCCCGCTGGTTCCATCACGCGAATTCGCCAATACCTCCGAGGCCGGCGCCTATGGTGATGTGGTCCAGGAACTGGACTGGAGCGTAGGCGCGTTGCTCCAAGCCCTTGAGCGCAAAGGCATCGCCGAGAACACGCTGGTGATCTTTACCAGCGACAACGGCCCGTTTCCGGAGGGCAGCGCAGGCGGATTGCGCGGCGGCAAGGCCACTGCCTGGGACGGAGGATATCGCGTGCCGTTCATTGCGCGTTGGACCGGGCGCATCCCGGCGGGACGCACGAGCGGCGCCATAGCCATGAACATCGACCTGCTGCCCTCCATTGCGGCAGTTGCCGGTGCGGCTATAGCCCCCAACTCGGTGCTCGACGGCCGAAATATTCTCCCGGTGCTGACCGGCAAGTCGAACGAATCACCGCACGAGGCGCTGTATTTCTTCAACCATGACCGCATTGCCGCGGTGCGAACCCAGGACTGGAAAATCGTGGTCCGCGCCGACTATCGCAATATCGAGCGCGTGCTGCCGGAACACGATGTCCAGCTGCTGTTTGACATGCGCAAGGACCCGGAAGAACGCTACAGCCTCGCTGCTCACCGCCCCGACAAGTGGCAGGAACTGAAAGCGCATTTCGAGCGCGGACAGCGCGAACTTGAGTCGCCCGCCGAGAGTGGGCGCCAGTGAGGCGGCTGCGCGAGCCAAGTGGATCGAGGGCAGGATGCCCTCGTTCCCAGGGAGGGCTGGTAGCCCTCGTTCCCAGGGAGGGGGATTGGGTAGTGCGGGCTTCGTGAGTTCGTGGGACTACATTATCGTCGGCGCGGGTTCGGCGGGTTGTGTTCTGGCCAACCGTTTGTCCGCGGATCCCGATAAGCGGGTTCTGCTGCTGGAGGCCGGCGGCTTCGATCGATCGCTGTATATCCGCATGCCTGCGGCGATCATCCGCGCCATCGGCAATCCCAGGCTCGACTGGTGCTATCAGGCCGAGCCCGACGCCAGCCGCAATAACCGCGTCGATCTGTGGCCGGCCGGCAAGACCTTAGGGGGCAGCAGTTCCATCAACGGCATGCTTTACGTGCGCGGCGCCGCCGGCGACTACGATCACTGGGAGGCGGATGGGTGCGCCGGTTGGAGTTACGCCGAGGTGCTGCCCTTCTTCAAGCGCATGGAATCCACGCCGTTGGGGGATGAGCAGTATCGAGGCCGCTCGGGTCCGGTACGCACCGCGGCCCTGCGGACCACACATCCCCTGGCCCACACGTTTGTCCGCGCCGCCGCCGATTCAGGCCTCGCGGTGAACGATGACTACAACGGCGCGGTGCAGGAAGGGGTGGCCTATACAGAAGTCAACCAGCAGCGGGGGCAACGCTACAGCGCCGCGAAGGCCTATCTTCATCCGGTGCGTCACCGACCCAATCTGGAGATACGTACTCGCAGCGTTTGCCGGCGGCTGGTAATCGAGAACGGCCGCTGCGTCGGCGTGGAGTATCGGAAAGGTGCTGAGCTGCACCGGGCCGATGCCCGTTGCGAGGTGATCTTGAGCGCCGGCGCCATTGCCTCTCCCAAACTACTGATGTTGTCGGGTATCGGCCCGGCCGACCAGTTGCACGCGGCGGGTATCGACGTCGTTCAGAATTTACCGGGTGTAGGGGCGAACCTCCAGGAACACCCCGAGGGCATGGTAGGCATTGATGTGAACGTGTCCACCTACAACACCGAGATCAACAGCTGGAAGATTGCCCTGCACGCGCTGAACTGGCTGCTGTTCGGACGCGGCCCGGCCACCAGTCCCTACCCGCACGCGGTAGCATTCATTCGCTCCGCGCCGGAGGAACCGCAGCCGGATATCCAGGTGCAACTGGGGCCCTATGCGTTCAGTTTCACGGAAGAAGGCGTCATTCCCTATCACCGGCCGGCCATTTCCGCGGCCATCAATATCTCCTATCCCCGGTCGCGGGGCAGCATCCGGCTGCGCAGTGCAGATCCGGAGGCGCCACCCGTCATTTCTCACGCGCTGCTGGCTGACGATGACGACGTGGACCGGCTGATCAAGGGCTGCCGGAAAGTAAGGGAGATACTCAACGGCCGGGCATTCGCACCGTACCGCATTGGCGAGCGCCTCCCGGGTCCGGAGGTGCAAAGCGACGCCGAATGGCGCGACTATCTGCGCCAAACCGCGTTTCTCGGCTATCACCCCAGCGGCACCTGCAAGATGGGCAACGACGCGCTGGCGGTTACCCGGCCCGATCTCACGGTGCACGGCATTGACGGGCTGCGGGTTGCGGACGCGTCGGTGATACCCAGTCTGACCAGCGGCAACACCAACGCCACCGTGATGATGATCGGCGAACGAGCGGCGGACTTCATCCACAATAGGGGCAGCCGCCGATGACGCCGGTCGACACGGCGCCCAAGGCGGCAACTATCGGGCCACCGATACAACAGAGAAGGTAGAACATGGTAAGCAGACGCACTTTTGTCACCGCCGCGGCAGGCGCGACCGGCACTCTCCTCGGCGCCCGGGCGCTTCAGGCCCGGGCTCCCGGTTCAATCAGCCCGCCGGTCAGTCAGGTTGTCTCCGAGTTCCTGTATTTCGATGACCCGGTGGAGGAGTTTCGCGCCCACATGCGAATGGGACGGGACCTGGTTGCGGAGCAGGGGAGCACTCTTACCTGGTATCACTGGCTCGTTTTCGTCATTCCGGGGGGACGGCGCCCGGAACCATTGTTGCGGTACGAGGGGATGGAGTTCAGCTACTTCCGGCATCTCGGCAACAACAACTACCGTATCCATGCTCACAACGTCTCCTTCCCGCGGGACCTCAAAACCAATGCATTTACACAAACAGTCACGAATCCCATAACCGGTGAACGTGTTGACGTGCCGGTGTCACCGCTTCTGCACGATCCGGGGACCATTGGAGGGCCTACGGGCTTTCGCAACCTCAACGGCGACGGTTCCGCCCAGAACCCCTTCCGCCAGTTTCGAATTGAGAACGACCTCATAAAACTCGATGTGGTGCGCAGCGCCCCACCCGATTGGCCGGCAACCCATATCGAAAACTCCTGCAGTTGGGTGGAATTCGACCTGTTCGCAAACGAGACCATTACGTCGCTTCCCGTTCATTTTTGCGGACACTACGCTTTCGAACATCCCAAGTGGCTGAAGATGCCCGAAGGCATGGGGCACCTGTCGGGGTTCTGGGATGGCAAGAAGCTTAATTCGGTATCGGAATTGCCTCGCGAATTTCTTGACCGGATGGAGCGCGAATATCCGGAATTGCTGGAGCCGCGCTGGGGAGAATTCGAGCGTAAGATACCTTTCGATTTCACGGTTACGGGAGAAGCACCATGACAAGGGCGATCAGCGAGTGGACATCAGGAAAGTTCGGGGCTACTTCGATGCCGCTTGCAGCGTTAATGCTGCTGTCGCCGATCGGCGCTGTGGCCGATGACAGCGGCGTTGTGCGCTTGTCGGAACCCGTCGAGGCGACCGACACGCACGAGACCTTCGGCGCCAGCTTGCCGGAGGCGGGACATGCAATGACGCTTGCCGACTTGCTCGCGGATGCTGATCGCTACCTGGACCGGGAAGTCAAGGTCACGACCAGCGTTGCCCAGGTTTGTCAGAAAAAAGGGTGTTTCTTTATCGCGCAGGACGGAGGCTATACGGCGCGCGTTTCGTTCAAGGATTACGGCTTCTTCGTGCCCTCGGACATCAGTGGGCGAACCGTAACCCTGGCGGGCGAACTAAAGAGCAAGGATATGTCCGCCGAACAAGCCGAACACTACAACACGGATCTGGGGGACGAATCCGCATTCAAGCCCGGGCCGCAATACGAGATCGTCGCCACATCAGTGCGCGTACCTCGACAATAGCTCGTTGGTCCCCGTGTGGCGATTGCTCATGCGGAGTCACTCCGCGTGGGGCCGTCCGGAGAAAAGGGTCTGCTCCGCAAATCGCCGCAGCTCGGCATTGAAGCGCTGCGGTTGCTCGAAGAACACCGTATGCCCGGTCCCCTCGTACACGGAAAGGGCCACGTTGCTTAAGCCGGCGGCGATAGCAACCCCGTCCTCGAGCTGCATGGGGTTGTCTTCTTCCCCCAGCGACAACAATACCGGCAACGCGAGCCGTTCCAGCAAATCCTGGTTGTCGAACCGGCGTTGCACCATGGCCCGCCGCGCATAAGCCGGCAGCATCAGGCTGATTTCCTGAAACAGTTCCCGCTCGCGCTCGGGAAGCGGCTCGGCGGTTAGCCACGCGACCATCCGTTCGCTGGCGCGAATATTGTCGACGGGATCCGGGCTGACCTGAAGCTCGCGAAGCCGTGCAAACTCCGCGGCATTCGGATCATCGGCCTGGGGCATCCGAAACGGCTTGAGGGCGCCCAGAGCGCCGGTCAGATTGATCCCCGCAAGACCTTCCACGCCGAACTCGCGGACATAGTCCATCGCCACCAGCGTGCCATACGACCAGGCTACCACCACGGGCCGGTCCAGCCGGGTGGCCGCTATCACCGCCGCGATGTCCTGCGCCCAGACAGCGGGCTCGGTGTAGGCCTCCGCGTCCCAGGGCTTGCCGGAAACCCCATGCCCCCGGAGATCGAAAGCCACCAGGAAGTAATCATCGGCCAGATCGGAATCCAATTGACGGACGAAACTGTAGTGACTCTGGCCGATGCCGTGAATGAACAGGATCGCCGGCGATCGCGGGTCTCCGCCAGTGACCACATTCAGGGGCACGCCACCGGCCCCTTCGACGGTGCGGTAATCCCAGTCCGCGAGACACGGCTGCGAGAAAAGAACCGTGGCAAGCCCCAATAGGCTTATGCCGCCACGGGCCGTGCGGGGAGCTGGCTTAGCCATTTTCGCTACGGTTCCAGGCAGTGGCGCATCGTTGCGCAACAATACCACCCGCCACAGCCACAAACCTGTGCTTCCCGGAACACTCTTCGTTCTCCAGCGCAGCCTTGAGCAGGACTTGGCTGCATTTGTCGCGCTCTGCGGATCGTTTTTCCAGATAGGCATATCCAAATTGCGTGAGGTAAGATCGCAATGAATTTTTCCTTTGGGGGAAGAAACCATGTACATAGGGCGAGTTTTCGCAACGTTGATCATCGTACCGCTGGGCCTGGCAGCCCCGGGCACATCCTTCAGCCAGGACGAAGGACCCGTGATGGAAGAAATCACGGTCACGGCCCGCAAAGTCGGCGAGTCCATTCAGGATATTCCCCTGAGCATTACCGCATTTACCGCAGAGGACATTCAGGCCCAGGCGATCACCGGTATCGAAGACATCGCCAACTTCACCCCGGGGCTGCACATGAGCAACGTTATCGCCACCCGCAGCGATCCGGCGTTGAAATTCCGCGGAATGGACAACAGCAACACGGTACGCGATCAGCAACTGGCGTCGTCTTTCGTGGACGGCATTTACCTCAGCGGCACAAGCCAGTGGGTGTCCATGAACGACATCGAACGAGTCGAGGTGGTGAAAGGCCCCCAGAGCGCTTTTTTCGGCCGCGCCACCTTCGGCGGTGCGGTGAACTACATCACCAAGACACCGGGCAACGAGTGGGCCGGCGACCTGCAGCTCGTCACCGGGCAGGACGGCCGCGCGGATTTGGAGGGTAGCGTGGGAGGTCCGATTGTGGAGGGCAAGCTCTCGCTCCGAATGACCGGCCGGATCTACAGCTACGACGGCGGCTGGGACAATGAGTTCCCGGGCAGCGAGAAGCTGGGCGCCCAGGAAACCCAGGCCCTTAGCCTCACCCTGTATGCCACGCCCAGGGACAATGTTTCCATCAAGTTCCGCTCCGTCTATTCCGAAGACGACGACGGGGCCGGCGTGCGGTTCCTGCAACTCGCCGCCGAGAACAACTGCGGACCGTTTTTCAGCCGCGACACCGTTCCGGGTATCACCCCCAAGAGCTATTACTGCGGCGCCATAACTCGCGCCGGGTTAACTGGATTGGCGGTGGATACGTCTGTGGATTTGTCGACGCCCGGCGCCTCCTGGCCGAAGGACGATATGGGTCTGGACCGCCAGATCAACCTCAACAGCCTCGATATCAACGTTGAGATCGGCGGCTATACATTGAGTTCATTGACGGGCGCCTTCAAGGACGACACTGCCGAAATGCGGGAACTCCTGCCTGGAGAGCTGCTGGTCTACTACGAGTGGGAGGACACCTCGTTTTCGCAGGAGCTGCGCCTGACCTCACCCCAGGAGGAACGGCTGCGCTGGATGGTAGGCGCCTACTATCTCGACCTCACCTACGGCAAGCGTCGCGCCGGTTTCGGCTGCTCGTCGACGGACAGTTTTTTCTGCAGCCCGGCACGGGGTCCCATCTTCCATGGAGGCTCGGCGCGAGGCGCCTTCAGCGGGGCATTCGGTATAGGCACATTGCTTGATCCCGACACCACGGTGACCAACAAGGCATTGTTCGGCAGTCTTGCGTTTGACATTACCGAACAGCTAACGCTGAGCGTCGAGGTGCGGCGAGCTGATGAAGAGTTGGATTTTGGGGAAACGATTGTTCAGGAGGCCCCACCGGGCATGACGGGGGCCGAGGTTACGCTGAACAGCACCTTCAGCTCAACCACGCCACGGGTGATTCTGGACTATGAGGTGAATGACGGCACCATGATCTTTGCGAGCTATGCAGAGGGGAACAATCCCGGTGGATTCAACAATGAGATTGTCGGCATGGCGCCCTCCTCAGCGCAGTTTTTCCAGGACAACTTCGGCGCCAGCCCGACTGTCCCTGAGGGGGAACTGAAGGATTACGAGTTCGGTATAAAGCACAGCTTTGCCAACGGCCGGGGTTTCGTCAACGCAGGCGTTTACTTGATGGAATGGACGAATCAGCGTTTCCAGACGTTTCTGACCAATGTGGACAGCAATGGCGACGGCGTCTTCAATGATGACGACATCCTCGGCCGGCAGATCGATTTCTCGGGAGCGGGTAATACCGACATTCAGGGCTACGAGCTGAGCGTGGGCTATACGCTGAACGCCAATTGGCGCGTGAACTATGCCTACAACTACAACAGAACCAAGATCAAGAAATATCTGGATGCCCCCTTTTCGCAGGTCTTCGGCTTTTATGACGCAGCGGACGGGGAACTGCCCCGCAGTCCGAATAACTCCGCAGCCTTTTCGCTGGCGTTCAACATGCCCGCCGCATGGGGCGGCGAGTGGTTCGGCCGCTTGGACTCTGTCTATCAGGATGGCACCTTTGCCTGGGTGCATAATTTGGCCAAGACGGAAACCGAGGTGCTCAGCAACTTGCGCGGCGGTTGGCGGAATGACCGCTACACGGTCACCGTTTGGGTCGAGAATGTGACCGACAGTGATGCCGTGCTGGCGGCGCGGCGTTTCACCAGCAGTTTTGCCACGGGCCAGATCGGCTTTACTCTTACCTTACCGGACCCGCGACAGGTCGGTGTGAGCTTCCAGGCACGTTTCGGTCAGTAGCAGGTTATCGCGCAGAAAAGGACGGGCGGCTGCGTTGCAGCTGCCCGTTTCTTAGCCCTGACGGTTGACCTGTAGAAACGGCTGGGGTTCACAGATCACTTAGCCCCGCAAGGCGGTTCTAACGGCCTGACGGGCAAACTTCCGCGCTGCCCAACCAGGTTCTGGCGGGACCCAAGGGCTAATGCTGTTTATCCTCGCGGTTTCTTGTCCATGACATCCTTGTACTCGAGTATTTCGTCCCTCGGGCCCTCCCAGCTGTCGATATCGAAGATTTCGGGCGTTTGCGCTTCGAGATTGGCTCGGTAGGCCGGCGGGATCTGATCAAAACCGTCGATCTTGGCGCCGTATGCGCGTCCCCAGGTGCGCCCGGGCCGCTGACCCATGTTGTGCCACGGCTGCCAGCTCACCAGGTTCTGGAACTGAGTGTGAGCTTGGACGCTGGGCCTGGAGCGGTCCACCAGGTCTTTAAGGCTGGCGAAAGTCACATAGTGAGAATCCCAATACATGATTTCGCCGGAGGACTTCTCGGGCCACTCGTCCGGCTGGAAGGGATTGCGATGGCTTATGTTCATCTCCGTGGCCAGCATCACGGTGTCGCCGAAGACCTCGATGTTGAGAAGTTTCGTTGATGCTTCTCGCTCCGGCGGAAGCACCAATCCATTCGGTCCATACTCCGCCTTTAGGGGCCCGCCCAGAAACGGCAACACCTCGATAACCTCTCCCGTCACGGGGTTGGTCCAGGTCTCAAGCAGCTCAGTGGAATCGAACCTGGTGTAGGCGCCGGACTCATACACCCTCACGTCGTAGTTCCCGTTCGCCATGGGCCGCCATTTGCTGATATTGAGATTGGTCATGGTCATCCAGGGCTCGATATTGCCCTGATGGTGGTAAGCGTAGATATGCAGGCGGTAGAACTTGTACACGGTGTCCTCTACCGTCGAGCCGACTACCGAGGCAATAATGCGGCCCCTTTCTGCAGGATCATCCAGATCCAGACCGGGTACTGCGCCCCTCGCGGCTGCCGCCGGCCATGCGACGGCTGTGCCCAGGGCGCCGAGAATTGCGCTGCGCCGGCTAAAGGCAAATGGGTTCATGGGTTTTCTCTCCTGGCTGGCTTGGACGCAAGTTTTCGCAGCGGGCTTCGCTGCGCTGACGCGCATGGAACAAGCTGGGAACGAGGGCGTCCCGCCCTCGTCGAGGGCGGGACGCCCTCGTTCCCAGGGTTGTTCCATGCAAGGGTGAAATCACCAGTTCCGCTTGCTTGTGAAGTGGCGTGATGCATCTGCGGCATCCACGGGCTGATAGGACGCTTGGGAATTCGGACCGTCACGCGGCACGTATTGTTCGTGAACCGGCCGCAGCATCTCGATCGGGACCCCGGGCGGAATCGTGCGTGACCCGCGGAACGCCGCCATCGGAATGCTTGTCCGCACGAACTCCTCGTGCACGGACCTGGCGCGCGCCGCAAGCTGGCCGCGAGGATCGAAGATGGCCGTGTCGCCGGAACCCGAAAATTCCGGAAAGCCTGGCTGCTCCGGAGAGACGGATTGGTTGCAGACGACACTCCAGAGACGGTTGTGCCGGGCGATCACCTGGGCCCCGGTGATGCTGTAACCGCCCGAAGACGAACTCAAGCGTATCTCGAGACCCTTCATGGCGAGCGCGCGGATGACATCCGGTTGACCGGGCGTGATCGAGCAGGAAATATTGCCGATATCGGTGCGCGCAACCTGCAACACGGCATCCTCGCCGTACATCTCGCGGTAGCGGTCGAGTACATCGTAGATCCCGGTCGTAAAGATGTCCCAGCCGGGAATGAACCCGCGAATATTGTTGGTCTTCCAATGATTGGCAACCACATTGCCCTCGGGGCCGATAAGGACGCCGTTGAGCAGCAGATGGCCCGGCCAGTCCGGGTCTTTCGCATAAGTGCCGAAGGTGATGTAGCAGCCGTATTCCCTGGCTTTCTTGCCCAGCGCCTCGGTTTCCGGCCCCGGTATTTCGATTGCCACGCGCAGCACCTCTTCCCGGGTCCACGGGTTCCAGCCCATGATGGGCTGCTCGTGGAAGCATACGAGGTCCTGCGGGCCCGGAAAGCCATTTGCCCTGTCGATAAGGTCGAGCATGTGGTCGAGATTCGCCTTCATTTCGCGCTGCGGATTTGCCGTGTCTTGAACCGCGCGCATGATGGACTGCACGGCGGTCACGCGCAGCGTATCCTTGCGCAGCGGCACGCGCTCGTAGTTGCCGTCGGCGGCCACGCTGACGGCCGCGCCGCTGCCCGCGGCAGCGTCATCCGCCATCGCTGCTCCGCTCCCCAAAGCCGCGGCCACCACGCCGGCTGAACCGGCGGTCAGCAGCTGCCGGCGCCTCAAGGACTCCGGAGAATCGTTACGTTTGAATTGTTCACTCATGCTTTTCCTCCTCCCTTGGGACCGGATTCCGCCCCAATCGCATGCCGCCGCGGACTTCGCGCCGGCCAACCCGCCAGTTCGTTGCCCGGCTTACTGCGCCGAGCCGCTGATCTCACGATCCAGAAACGCCTTGACCGCACGGCTGGTGGCTTCCGGCATCGAGATATGCAGGAAGTGGCCACCGCCCTCAAAGATGATCTTTTCCGTGCTCCTTGCGTTCTTCATTGCATCGACGAACGCCTGTGCCGTCTCTGGAGACAGAGCCCTGCTCGCGCCGCCCCACATGACGAGCGCCGGCGCTCGTACCCGGGCGAGCACACGTTCCGGATTCCCCCGCTCATACATTTGCATCGCAATGAATCCTTCCCGATCGCGGCCGATGACGTTCCAGTAGTCGGTTTTTCGTTGAATCAACGCATCGGTGATGTTGCTCGTGTCGTTTACCGAAGAACGCAGATTTGTGGCCATCTCCTCAGTTGTGAATCGCTTCGGCACGAAGACAACAGACGGATCACGAACGCGCTCCCTGGTGCCGCCGCGGCCACCGTATTCGATGCCCGCCGAGTTCAGCAGGACCAGAGCCGTTACGCGATCGATGCGGGTGCCGGCATAACGGAAGGCCACAAGCCCGCCGTAGGAGGCGCCGGCGATCGCGAAGCGCTCGATGCCCAGGTGGTCCATAAGACTGTCCACCAGTGTCAGGAACCGGTCTATCGAATAGTTGCCGCCAGGCACCGGGCCCGTCAGACCGAAGGCCGGCAAGTCAAGGCGCACGATGCGGTAGTCATCGCCGAGAATCGCCACCCATCCGTCGTAATCCTTGAGGTCGCCCGTCGAACTGTGCACCAGCAGGACCGCGGGCCCGGATCCCTGGTCCTTGTAGTGAACGCGAATACCGTCCTTGCCCTCAAGCACAACGAACCGGGAGTCTTCGTCCGCATACCTGGCCACGATCTCCTCATAGGTGATCGTGCCGGCGGAAGCCTGCCCGGCGCCCGAATGGACGTCGGACGCTCCGGCATACGACGCCGGCGCGCCAACGGCTGCAAGGCAGACCAGGAGCGCCGGCCGGTTGAGACGCGGTCTCACGCTTGCATGGAACAACTTACAACTCATTGATTTTCCAAGAATACTTTTCTCCTTCTCAGGCGGCTTGTTCGACCAGGGCGAGGTTAAAGCGCCGCGCCTGCCGCGTAAGGTTGCGGATCTGGCGCTCGCGGCGTTCGGCCTCCCAGTGGGCCAAGTCGCGCCCGACGTATTCCTCCCCCCGCGTCAGCATGGCGTAGATCAGCCGCGCCAGTTGATGCGCGGTGGCCTTGACCGCCTTGGCGGCGTCCATTCGGCTCAACCGCCGGCGATGCGCCGCGCCAAGGGCCGTGTTGCTGTTGCGCGCCGTGGAGGCCGCCATCCGCAGGGCTTGGCCGACCCGGTTGGTTTGGCGCGCCGACGGTCCGCCCAGTCGCTTGTCGCCGCTGATGCGGGTTCCCGGCGCCAGGCCCAGCCACGAGCAAAAGTGCCCCGCCGAAGGAAAGCGCGACAGATCCGCGCCCAACTCCGCCGCCACCATAAGGGCCGTCTCCACCCCAATGGTCGGAATGGCGGTCAAGTCCACCCCCAAGACCCCCCGCAGCCGCTGACGCAAGAGCCGGTCGCGGCGCCGGCCCGGCGCCCCGCCGCCGCTCCCGCCGCCGGGCGGCTCATCCGTCCCGTCCCCCGGCAACGCGTCCAGTTCGGCGTCAATGCAACGCTCGCAAGCTTCAATCTGCTCCCGCAGCATGTCATAACGGGCCAGCGCCTGCTCCAAAGCGAACAAATGCTCGTCGCGCCAGTTGCCCTCAAGACTCGCCGCCAAGGTTGCCTCGTCCGCTTTGCACCGCCCATCGCGATGCTTTGCCAGAACCCACCCGTCCCGCTCGCCGGCCACAATGGCGCGCACGATCTTTTGGCCGGTCTTGCCCATGACGTCGCTGAGCGCGTTGTCCAATTGCACGTTCATCTGCGTGAGCGCCTTTTGCATCTGCTGAACCGCGCGGCTGCGGCCGCGGATCAATCGGCTGCGCTGGCGCGCATACGAGCGCAGCGGACATAACGCGTCCGGGGCCCGGAACGCCCCGCGCAACAGCCCGTAACTCATCAATTGCCGAATCCACTGACAGTCCAATACGTCGCTCTTGCGCCCGCTCACCTGCTTGGTGCCCCGCGGATTGACCAGATGCACCTCAAAACCGGCCCGGTCCAGCACTTCAAACACCGGAATCCAATACACGCCCGTGGATTCCATCGCCACTTGCTTGACCCCGCACGAGGCCAGCCAATCGGCCATCTGCTTCAAATCGCCCGTGAACGAGCCGAAATGCCGAACCGGGGACTCAAACCGCGACGGGTCCACCGCCACGTAGTGCTTGCGCTTGCCCACGTCGATCCCCGCGCAGTCCGGGTGAACCACCTCCAAACGCGCCGCTTTCGCCTTGCCTTTCATCGCTTCCTCCTCCAACATGATTTCAGGGCCGCGTTGGGCGAGACTGCGGCGAGAACGTTCACTCTTGCATACGGGGTCGCGGTCGAAACCGCGCCGCCAGCGTCAAAACGCCGATCACAGTCCGGGCCAAACTTGCATTCGGGCGCCTACGCACCACTGCATACGACGGCCTCGCGCCCAGCGCGGCCTCCTTTATACCGGATGACGCAACCCTTCCATACCCCCCGCTTGTTCCCTGCGGCCAGCGCCGCGGGAACCGCGGTGACAACTTGCATGGAGCAACCTGGGAAGGAGGGCTTCCAGCCCTCCACGAGGACAGGATGTCCTCGTTCCCAGCGCGTGTTCCCAACGCGCCAGCGCAGCGGAAAACGCTGTGAACACTCCTAGCCCTCCAGCGCGCCCGCGGGATCCTCGTAGATCTCCGGGTGCCGCATTCTGATGAATTCCTGCAACCGCTGGGGCATTGATTCGAACGACGAAACCTTGCGCCCGAAACCACGCGATACGAAGTCCCCGGGCCTGTCACCCATGCCCAGCCAGGGCGGGTAGCTCAGGATGTCGTTGAAGTGCCAGGTGGCGGGCGCATTCAGGATTTCGGGGTTGGCCACGTCCGCTACCGAGCCGTGATAAGTGCTCCAGTCGTTGCCCCGGAAAGGCAGGCCGGCCTCGGGCGTCTGAGGCTCCGTGCGGAATATAGAGTCGTTCCGAACCCATACATCGTCACCCTCGATCACGGCGGGACCGAGAGGATGGATCCTGATGCGCGTAAACCCCGGCCGGCCCGGGCTTTCCAACTCTGAATCATGGAGGCTGGATACCTGTTTTGACGGCCTGGCGGGGAAATAGCCGATCTCGACCTCCTGGGCCGTAAACGGGTTCCTGAAAGTCTGCATGTATTCCCCGGTTTCCAGATCGGTATAGAACACCATGCTGATGGCCGTCGTCTCGTATACGCCCTGCTCGTCGAAATCCCGGGTCTTGAGCAATGCGCCGACATGGACGTTCCAAAGCGGCGTGGCTATCTTGTCGACCACAGCCATCCTCAGCAGTTTCGCCCACCAATAGACAATGCCGCCGTCCAGCGTATGCGCCAGCTTGCGGGTAATCATGAGCGTATGAGCTGGATTGGACGGGTCCAGATCAAGCAATTCCGCCTGCGCTGAAGACACCCTAACCAGGGGCGCGGCGGCGGCGGCGCCAATAAGTCCCAATGCCGTTCTGCGTTTCAATTCATTTCTCCTGATTTGCCAACGGCCAATGTCGATGAACCCGTGAGCATCACACAGTCACCTCCCAGCCCCCGCGAATCCTATATCGGATTATGCGTTCCGACGCACTGATGTCGTGTCACGCGAGCACAGTCGCGTGACACGACATCAGGGCCGCGGTTACGGCCGGTCGTCAAAGCCGGTCGGCCACCTCCAGCGCCACCCGCTCGGCGGACTCCATCGCTCCCTCCATGCCCCGGTTCATGGTGGCGGTGTGCTCGCCGCAGAAGTGAATTCGACCATGAGGCCGGGCCATGGTCGGGAGCAGGCCCTGCACCTGCCCCGGCGCGAAGATCGCCCAATCGCCCGCGTTGTGCGGATCCAGCCACCAGGAGTGAAAACCGCCCGGTTCGAGCGCCCCTTTTGCGGCCGGACGCAGCCGCTCGATTTCACGAATCACCAAAGCCTGCGCATCGGCGGGTCCCAGGCGATCAAGCTGATCCGCCACCCAGCCACGAGTGTTGACCACCAGTCCGGTGACTTCGGCAGGGTCCTCGCCGAAGCGCTGCGCGGCCACCACGCCCAGCCGACCGTTGGTCCACATGGACGGCGATAGCCCATCTTCTTCCCAGAATGGGCGCCTGGGCACCAGAAACACCAGGGTATTGCGCATGTATTCAAGGGTGCCCACCGCTTGCCGCTGAACGCCCTCCAGCGGCGGCGAGACAGCCATGTCCCTGACCTTCGAGAACGGCGCCGAACACACCACAAAGGGTGCGTGGAACGAGTCGCCGCCGCGACACCGGACCCGAACGCCATCGCCACGGTCCTCGATACTCGACACTTCCTGTCCGAACCGGATTTCCCGTCTGAGAGCGCCCGCCATGGCCTCGGGCAGGAGCTGATTACCGCCTTCCACGGCGTAGGCCGCAGGTCCCATTGCGGTCTGCTCGCGTATCCAACGCTCGTTGAACAGATACATCAGCGCCGAGACGTCCCAGGCGGATGTCCCATAGTAGGGGTTGGTGTCGTACGCCGTGCGGACCTCAGCGTCGCTAAGGCCCTGATCCAGGAAGTAGTCATGCAGAGGGACATCCAGGAAGCCGAACTTCGGGTGTAGCCAGTTCGAGGACGACGGCAGGGGATTGCCTGAGGCTGTGCGCGCAGCGATCAACTCCCATGGCATCTTGTCGCGGTACCTTTCCGCGAATGGATTTCGCGGCGACTCCGCCCATTCGGCCCGGCTCAGCAGCGCATCGTCATGGACCAGCTCCGGCGGTGGTCCGCCGAACAGGCGCGCAGCGTAGTCCACCAGTCGTACATCGAACCTTCGCGCCATGGCGATCATCCGCGCATATCCGCTTGCAATGGTGTTGCCGCCCACCTCGGGGTGGCCGGGCAGGTCATAGCGCGTGTAGACACGCCCACCGACCCGCGAGCGGCTCTCGATAACCTGTACCGACGCCCCCAGTTCCTCCAGCAACAGCGCCGTGTAGAGACCCGACAGCCCGGCGCCGACAATCAACACGTCGGGTGCCGCCAAATTCCCGGCGGCGGTCGTTCGGTCCGGCTCCCCGGCGCCTGCTGAAGGCGCCCGGGCAGGGAACCCGGCGAAACTTGCCAGCGCCAGGACACTGGTACTGAAGGCCCGTCGGCTCAGCATGGGAAAAAACGACCTTACTGCCTGGATGAGACTCTAGCATGTCGCCAAATTGCCCGAGCCGATTGCAAACCACCTTCGGCCTGTCTAGACTCGCGGGTTGGGAATACGCGCATCAACCGGGAGGATCGCCATGCTGCACCGCTTCGACTCACCGCTCAATCGCCGCAATCTCCTGATGGGCGGCGCGGCCCTTGCCGCAGCTTCGGCCTTGCCCGGCTGTGCCGCGGACCAGGGCCAGGACCAGCCTCAGGTTCAGGACCAGGATTTGATCGACTTCGATTGGATGGACCCCAATGACAATCTCGAGGCCTACTTCAAGCTGTCGAATTCCCTGAAGGACCGGGACTGGGTGCATGGTTGGTATTCGGGGCTGGTCTTCGGCATGTTGCCCAACAGGACGCCGGATGCCCTTTTTGGACTGGAGGGCTTTGGTCTGGGTTATACGGTGCGCCAGGACAACGGCGCATTCGCAAGCTTCTGGAAGGAAGTGGGCTTCTACAAGGACCTCAAGACCAACCAGGTCATCGAAACCTGGGACAACCCCTATACGGGCGAGACCAACCGGGTCATGCACATCCACAACCGGATGGTCAAAGGCGTCTTCGGGCCCCATTTCCGCATTGGAGCGCCCGTGGGCGCGCAGACCGGCCGAATGGATTTCAAGTTTCCCAACTACCGGGCGTCCGACGATCCCACCAATCCGTTTGTCCTGAACTGGCAGACCATCGAAAAGCAGACGTCTGTATGGCTGGACTTCCGCGCCGAGGTGCCCAACCTGCTCGACCCCAAGGTGTGGGTGAAAGAATCAACCGGCGAACGCCTGCCGGTGTGCGAAATGTTCGAATACGTGTGCGATGCCGATGAGCTCCGCGATCCGTCGCTTGACCGCGTCAAGCACAACGGTTCCTGGATCCGCCTGGCCCCTTGGCTTCCGTGGATGATGATGGGGCAGCACGAGGGCCGTTTGTTCTACCGTTGCACAACCAAGAGCCTTTCGGATCTCAGCGAAGTGCCACCGAATATCGCCGCTTATGCGGAAAAGAATTACGCGGAATACCTGGTCGAGGAACTCAATGAAGATCAGCCGAGCGAGTCGTCCTTCGAGGTCTACATGAAGGAGAACGAGCCGGCCTCACCGTAACGGGAATGGCGCGCCCTGGGAGCGAGGGCGTCTCGCCCTCGACGAGGGCAGGATGCCCTCGTTCCCAGCGGAGGGCAGGATGCGCTCTTTCCCAGGGGGGAGGGCAGGATGCCCTCTTTCCCAGCGTTTATTCGGAGGCGGGTTCGGCGGCGCTTAGCAGTTCTTCGAGGCGGTACTCGAGGTCGCCGCCGCGCAGGTGGCGGCCCACTGTCTTGCCGTCGCTGCTGACCAGGAAGCTGGCCGGGATGGCGTTGACGCGATACATCTGGGCCACCGGGCTCTCGAAGGCCAGTTCGTCGGAAACGTTAAGCCACTGGATGTCGTAGTCATCCTCGGAGGCCTGGCGCCACGCTTCGCGATCGTCGTCCAGATTGAAGGCGAGGATCTCGAAACCCTGGTCGTTGAAGCGCTCGTAGGCGGACTTGAGGTGCGGGATCTCGGCGATGCACGGTCCGCACCAGGAAGCCCAGAACTCCACCAGCGTGTACTTATTTTGCCCCAGCACGTCCGCCAGACGGACCTCTTCGCCGGCCAGGTTCATTGCAGTAAAGTCCTTTATGGCCCGCGCGATCTCGGCCGCGCGCTTCTCGGACAGCCCCTTCAGCAGTTCTATGGTGGGGCTGGCGCCAAGCAGCGACTCCAGCTCGGCCATTACCGCCATCTGCTCTTCGTCCTCGCCGTCCTGCCAGGCCGCATGCAGGGCCAAGAGCCGGGCGATGGGATCTTCATACTTGAGATAGATGGAACGCAAGGATTCGGCAACCGTCTCTTCAGGCTCGGCCAGTGCGCCGCTGATCAGCCGGTCGTAACTTCCGCCGCTAAAGGCCAGCGCGCCCACGTCACTGTCCCAGCGGACCTGATGGCTGGCGCCTGGCTCCACGATCCCACGCGCCCGCAAGCCCTCCTTCGGCTCTCCGGCGAGCAGGTTGAGCTCAACCTGCATCGGCTCGGAAACCGGAACGCTCAAGGTGGCGTCGCCATCTTGGATAACCGCGATCGCCAGCACCTCAAAGCCCGCCTCGCTGCGCGGGTCGGTATAGCCGAGCTCGATCAGTTCGCCTTCGAATTGATCCAGGCCGCTGGCCGTAACGGTAATGTTGCTTTCCACCGCGGTGGCGCTCGCCACCCCGCACAAAGCCAATATCGCCAGTCTCTTCATAAGTCTGCTCCCTTAGGGTAACTCATCGCGCATTATTCCTTAGCTGGGAACGAGGGCATCCTGCCCTCGTCGAGGGCAGGATGCCCTCGTTCCCAGCATGACATCACGGCGTAACCAAGGCGGCGGTTTGCTGCGGCTCCGCCCCCACTGGAAGCAACGCTTTTTTCGCTGCCTCCTCGCGTTCCACGCGTTGCCGCAAGTCCTCCGCATAGGATACATCTCCTGACTCTTCGGCAAATGCAAGTAATTGCCTTGTCACTTCAAGGCCCTGGTCGAGACCTGAATCCCGGAACAGAGCGAGCACTTTGTGTGCATCCTCGGAACCCGCATACAAGCCCAGCAATCCAAGTTTCTGTTGCCGCTTCAAGCCGCCTTTCTCAAGCAGATCCGCAACCCATTGAAACGGAATCGGGCTTCCGGCGGCCTGGGCCAACGGCGCCAGCATCAACAGGCCGTCAGCCCCAAGCGGCTGCTCGCCGGCCTCGATGGCGGTCAGCAAGCGTTGCAGCAAATCGCCTTTTTGCGTCGTTTCCTGCGCTGGATCCTGCGTCCCTTCTTCGGGAATGGCCGGGCGCATGCCCACGGCCACCAGTAACTGAACGGCCTGGTCCGGGTCCAGCCCTCCTTCTTCCAACCACACCAGCGCTGCTTCGGATACGGCCCCGGTCCATTCCGCTGCGCCCGGCCAATCCTCCGCGCCCTTCGGAAACAGGCGGGACTGTCTTGCGAACAACTCCCGGGCGCCGGAAACACCATTCCCGAACTGACCGTAGGGGTTTCCGAAGAAAGGCATTCCGCACAGCTGACTGAACTGTTGCAGCATGGCTTGGGCCGCATAGTCACTCTGCGTTCTTGGGAGGAACGGCGAACCGACTTCGGGCGCATCGTTGATCAGTATGTCTCCCAGGATCTCCATGGCGCGGCGCAGGTCTCCCGATCGCGCGTAGGCCCTCACCAGCTCCGCCGCCTTGGCGCTGCCTGTGCCGACCAGGGGATCCGGCAACTCCAGGACACCAGCGGATCGGCGCTTCGCTTGTCTGAGTAACTCGTCGGGGGGGTAGATCTTGTCCAGCGAGGAAAGAAGAAAAGCATCAAAGATGGCTTCAATGCCGGGCACTTCCGCAGCCGGCCGGGCGATAGTTAGAACCGAGTCCACAAATTTGCTGGCCGCCTCTCGCGGCAGCCTTGCAACCACTTCATCGATCAGTGTGGAAAGATCGCTGACCGCGGGGAACGTGAAGCCGAAAGGCGAAAACGCCTGCCGCCGGTCGACAAATTCCTTGTGCTGAATTCTCCGGGCCGCCGCCAGCCTGTAGTGCTCCAGCGCCTGCTCAAAAGCGCCTGCAGTTGCGAATACGCGGGCGGCCAGGAGCAACTGGTAGGGTGCGGGATCGGTCATGCCAGCCACCCGCCTCTCAAAGACCTCCAGCGCCACAGGACCGAATTCAACCTTCAGCTCGTCGCGCAAGAGCATCCAGAGTGTGAATTCATGATCGTCGATCTGCTGCGATTCCAGCCGTCTCCACGATTCGCGCATGTATTCGTCGCGCTCGCTGTCTGCGCCGTAGGCCTTTGCCAGATACTCGTAGAGCTGGTGGAATCCCTTGCGGGTCTCGTCCGGCATGGCGCGCAAGTAGCTTCCCAATTCGGTGGCGCCATAGGGCGCCTCTGCAACAGCATCAAACAGCAGGCGAGGCTCTTGCGGTGCCTCACCTGCCGCACTCGTGCCGACGGTCGATCGGGTGGCCGGCATGAGCATCATGACCGGTCCATAGGCCATGATTGCGCTTGCGCCTTGCGGACGACCTTGCAGAGGCATGTTCAACAGGCTTCTGGCGATCCACTGCAAGGGCGTGCTTCCGGGAGCCGGCGCGTAGGGCGATTGGCGCCGCGTCAACAGCCCTCGCCAAGTTTCGCGCAGGGCAACGCGGCCTGCTTCGTGATCGCCTGCTTTAAGGGCTTCTCTCAGCCGTTCCACGGGGCCTTGCCTTCTTGCCGCGAGTCCGGGAGCCTGGAGAGCCATCAGTCCGGTCGCGCCGGCCTGTGCAGCCACGCCACCTGGGGCCATCGCCGCCGACGCGGCGCTGTTCAAACTTGAGATCAACCTCGCTAGCGGTTGACCGAAACCTCGCCGGGTTACCGCCGTTACCGCCTCCTGCAACAGTTTGGCGTCTTGCAAGTCCTGGCCGCCTTCCTTGGCCAGCGCTAACGCCTCGTCAAAGCGTTGTTGCGACTTGAGGAACAGAAACAGCGCCAAGCGCCAGGATTCATCGCCCGGCGCTGCTTGGAACTCGGCCGCGATCGCTTCGCCGGCGCGCCCTGCATGTCCCAGCTGGAGCCAGGCCTCGATCAGTTCGTGCCGGTAGCCTTCGTCTTCCGGATCCAGCTTACGCAAGCTATCCAACAAGATCGTCTTACGCTCCAGCCTTTCGCCGGCAAGCGGCACGCGAAAAAGACCGTACTCCATGTCGTAGGCTGCCCGGGCCAGCTTCGGATCCACGCTCCGACCGGACGCCACCTGGTCCAGTAGCCGTTCGCGCGGACCCTTGAGGGCCTCGGAGAGCCCGGCTTCGCCAAAGGAAAAACTGCGGGCAATTTGTGGCGGCAATCCGTCTCGCGCCTCTATCAATTGCTCAAATGCCTCGTCGAGCCTTTCTTCGTAGAGCGCCTCCAGAAGCGGCTTCATGTCTGGAATTGCGGGCCAGCGGTCCGTTACATATTCCGCAATGCGGTACAGCGCGCCCGCGTTGTCCGGCAGGGCATCCGCAACCAGCACCATCCCAACCAGCTGGTAGAAGACGCTCTCGTTATTTGTTTCCAGCTTCGAGAGGAAGGTGGTGGCCGCATCGACAACGCCCTGGCGCTGCCGCGCGTTGAGCCGCTCCTTCAGCAAGGCGTGAAAGGAAGCTACGGGATTGATCCGGAAAAACATCTGATCGCCGCCGGATCGCTCCGCCAACGCCTGCAGATAGCGAATTCGGTCATCCACGGTGGCGCGGGCCACAAGGTATTGCCAAAAGCCGCTCGTATCGGCAAGCGGGCTGCCGGTTTGCTGCCACGCTTCCGGGCTCATCAGCAGCGCAACGATCTCTTCCTCGGGAACCAGGGAGCGGCCTGCCACCTCCTCGGCCCTGAGGTACATTTCGGCGCTCGATCCCAGCAGCGTGAGCAGGGCGCTGCGGTCCTCCATCAGCTTTGGCGCGGCGGCCGCGGCCAGGCGCTTGAATTCCTCGTCGGAAAGCATAGCCAGCGCATAACCCAGTCCGTCGAGGTAATGGCCATCAAGGATTCGTTCTCCCAGTAGCGCTTCGAGTTCCTCGGTAGCCTCCGCCATCCTCAGTAGCTGCAATTGAGTTTCGAAATCATTGCGGCTCTCGGCCAGCGCCAGCTGCCTCCGCAGCGCCGATGCTGAAGCGCCGGCGTTCGCATCCGGCCGTGCCGCGGCGACCAAAGGCTCGACTTCGACGGGCAGCGCCCGGCCCGCATCGCCGTATTGCTTGTTCAAGTGTTCCGCGAAAGCCTCATCAGCGGCAAAGTGCTCAACCAGGCTGAGGTCGGCGTATTGCGATAGATCGCGGTTATCCAGATAGAAGCCCACTCGCCGGATCAGCCGGGCGAACCGATCCAGCCGGGCGTAGCGGGCCAGGGGCAGCAGGTTGCCGCCGGCCCGTTCCAGAACGCTGCGCAATTCGTCCTCAAACATTGCTTTCAACTCGGCCACGGCCCGCGCCGACTCCTCGCCATCCTTCGGCCAGGTCAGCAGCAAGCCCTGCTCCAGCGAGGCGTAGTGCTCCCGAAACTCGCGGGTGACGGTGGTATCGGTTTGCCGTCCGGTGATCGCCTGCCAGGAATTGGGGTCGACCGGCGGTGCGCCGGCGGCCAATACGGCCGACTGCCGGGGCAGGAGGACGCTGATCGCCTTGAGGTAGCGGCGGAAGGCAACGTCGTCACGGCCATCGGCTTCGTACAGGAAGCCGGTCTTGTGCAGCAATTCAAGGCTGTCGCGATTGACGTTCAGCGCCCGATTGTAGTACTCCCGGGACTCCTGGTCGAAGCCCTCCTCCTCGAAGATCTCGGCCTTGGTGCGATTGATGTCGATCAGGCCGGTGATGTCGTCGATCATCTCGAATGCCCGCTCCGCGCCCGGGACGTCTTCCTTCTTCAGCAGCGACTTGCCCACATCGATATAAACCTCCGGCGGCAGTTGCTGGCGCAAACCCACCAGCCGTCGGCCGTGCTTCAACTGGCGTTCGATGTCGCCGCTGCCGGTGCTGAAACCGCTGAAGCCGGCGTTCGGAGTAGCCATGGTGAGGAGTTCGCGCAGGATGGAGGGGCGCCTCATCCCCGCCTCCGCCAGTGAATTCTCCAACGCCAGGAACGAGCCTTCGGTATCGCCCTTCTCATGCGCAATGTCCGACAGCAACTCGTACAGGTAGAACTTGTTGGCGCGCCCGGCGATGCGCTCCAGGATTACGCGACGCGTCCAGTCCAGGCGGCTCACGACCTCCGGGTCCGGCTGCTGGAAGAAGGTCGTGGCGCCGATCATGTTGATGATGCCGTCCACCGCCACCACGAACTCGTTGTCCTCGAGGGCATGCTCGGCGAAGAACTGCAGAATCGCGACGGCTTCGTCGGTGCGCCCGTTGCTTTTGAGCACATCGGCCAGCAGTAGCAGGTTGTCGCTGTTCTCCGGTTGTTCCACCAGCGCCCGGCGATAGCTCTCGATCGCCTGATCGCCGAACCCGGCCATCGAATAGATGCTGGCCTCGAATTCCCCACTCACGGCCTCGGCGTCAAACTTGCGCAACTCGCCGATCCACCGGTTGATTTCCTCGAACCGTTCGTCGGATCCCGTCGCCAGGTCGAACGTCAGCAGATTGATGATGATGCTCTTGATGTGATCCACCCGGTTCTCGGCATCGATCTCATACAGGCGCCGCAAGGCCTTGTCGTGGGCGGGATAATCCTCCAGCAGCATGAACACCTGGGCCAGGAGCTCCTGGCGGGCGATCTCGTCCTCGCCCAGGTCCCCGGCGTACTCGTTGATGATCTCGGTGGCCGACAACTTGTCGCCCACTTCGGTATAGATCCGCACCAGCAGGTTCATGTGATTGCGGTGGGCGCTGCCCTCGATCAGCATGCCCTCCAACTCGACCGCGATGTCGCCGAGAGAGCCCAGTTCCGAGGCCAGCAGCATCAGCTGACTTTCGGCGAAGCTGCGGCGGGCCGGACTCTCCACGCCTACCCAGATCTCCTGCCACTGGTCCAGGGCGTCCTGCTTGCGTTCCACCACGCTATACAGCCACGCCAGGCGCATCTGTTCGTCGTAACCCAGTCCGCCCTCACTGTCGCGAATCGCCTCGAAGATACGCAACGCGTCCTTGGGACGGCTCAATCGTTCATACGCATCGGCCAGGTCGCGCCGTTCGGCGGCATCCGGAGGAAGGTAATCCTCCAGGCGGACCAAGACGTCCAGCGCCTTCTCGTCCTGTCCCTTGTCCAGCCAGGCGCCAAACAAGAATAACAGCGAGCCCACGTCGGGACCGTGGGCCTCCATGTGCCGTTCAACCATCGCTACGCATTCGTCCATGAAACCCATCTGCAGCATCAGCCCGGCTGCTTCCACCAGAATTTCGGCGCGTTCCCGATTGCGGGATTCGAGCGTGCTCCAGACTTCCAGCGCGCTGTCGTTGTCCGCCAGGTTGAGGTGATGGGCCGCCAGACCGTCATACCACTGCACCTGGTCCGGCTCTGCTTCCATCATCCGCTCGTATTCACGCACCATCGCATCGGTGTCGCCGGCCGCCTCGTAGAGCGACACCAGGCGCCGACGTTCGGACACGTCCGCTTCACCGCCTTCAAGCTGCTTGTAGAGCTCGATCGCCTTCCCGTACTCCTCGGTCTCGATCAGTGTCTCGACACGCAGGCGCAAGATCTCCTGGTCGCCCGGATCACGCTGCGCCAGATCTTCAAGCAAGGCATCCAGCTCCTCGGCCTTGCGGTAGGACTCGGTGAGCAGCGCCAGCGCGTACAGGCGATCCACGCGGACCTCCGCTTCGCCGTAGGCCAGCCAGGCCTGCTTACGGGCCAGTTCGTGCTCATCGGCCTGCAGCGCCCACTCCGCCAGCCGCAGGTGCTGCCGGTACAGCTTGCCATCCTCGGCGCGCGGCTCGTACAGCGCAATTGCCCGTTGGGGGCGACCAAGAAGGGCCAGAACCACGGCGGCCTGGTTGCGGAACTCCTGGTCGCGCCGGCCGGCCAGCTCCTCCACGGCCGCAACGCTCCTCCCGCTGACTTCCATCATCGCCAGGCGCGTTCGAATCAGCCATTGCTCGTCGCCCTCTCCGAAGGCTTCGGCGGCGCGGCGGTACCAATCGCGGGCCTGTTTCGATTCTCCGCCTGTATCCAGGAGGCGGGCCTTCAAAAGCAGCGTGTTGGCGGTCGGCGCGATTTCAAGCGCCTTGTCCGAAGACGCCACGGCTTCCCCGATCTCCCCGTCCCGCCACTGCAACTGCGCGACCGCCAGGTGAAGGTTGGCCTGAGCCGAGGGCGTTAGCCCCGGCTGGCGTGAAAACGCCTTGAGGCGAGCGACGGCCCGATCAATGCCGTCGCCGCTCAGCACCGTCTCGCGGTACAGCGCCGCAACCATCCGCGAGTCGAATTCGTCCGAGCTTTGGGTCGCGGCGATCAACTCGGCCAGCGCGGATGCTCCGTGCGCGGGCGGTGGTGCGCAAAGCGCGACCAGCACCAGCGCAAGCGCGAACCAACAGGAACGAGCGGAAAACACGCGTCCCGGAACGGGGGCATCCTGCCCTCGACCCTGGGAGTCAGCGCAGCGGGCGCCGCTGCGCTGACTCGCAAGGAACAATGGAGCGAGGGCATCTTGCCCTCGTCGAGGGCTGGAAGCCCTCGTTCCCAGGGTTGTTCCATGCAAGCGAGGGCATCCCGCCCTCGAAACAACACGTCTTGAAAAGGTCGTCGTCATCTTGAACCTCAACGTGGCCAGCGCCGGTAAACGATGTCGGTGAGGTAAGCCAGCAGCGCGGCCAGCAGCAGCCACGGCCAAAGCCTTGTGACTTCGCTTGCCTTTCGGCCGCCGCCGGCGCGGACCTGGCCAGCGTCACCCGATAACAGGACGGCGCCGCCGGTCAGGGCCGCCAATCCCTCAAGATTCAGTGCTGCGGCAGGATCAACCTGGGTCTCGCCGAACCGGTCGGAAAAAGGCGGAAGTCCGACGCGTTGGGCTCCGGCCCCGCGGCCAGGACGGACCACGACCCGCAGCGACTCATCCGGCGCGGCGGCAAAAGCCGCCTCGAACAATCCCGGCGCCGTTTCGGTCATTTCCAGCGGACCATCGCCGGACTCGGCGCCGGCGTCATCCACCAGCTGCGCGACAGGAAGCAGCGAGTCATCGGCGTCATACCGGCGAGCGGTCAGATGCGCCTGATCGCCCCGCCGCTTCAATTCCAGCTTGAACGGTTCCTGATCGGAGGCGGTCCTGGCCACGATGCGGCCCAGGAACTCGCCGTAATCCTTCCAGTCCCGCCAGCTTGCGGTGCCCTGGCCGACCGGCTCGGACATGAACGCGGTAACCCGGCCGAGGCCGAAGCGCCACGACGACAGCACCGGGTAGCGGGCGTCGGCAAGCCGGATCAGCACTTCGGCCCCTTCGCGCGGTTCAACCTGGGCGTAGCCGCTCAGCGGCGGCAAGGCAGTTGGATCGACAGGTCCCCACCAGCCGGGGCCGCTCAGGCCGTCCACGCTGAAGCTGCCCTTCTTGTAGCGGACCGCCTTGCGTACCGAAGGCCGTTTGAGAACCAGCTCCACCAGGCTGAACTGGTTGTTTACGCCGTAGAAACGGCCCTGTCCCCAGTTGGCGATGTCGGCCATGATGAGATTGTGGCCGCCCTGGCCTACCAGGATGGTGGATACATTGATGTTGTCCCGGGAGATGCGCCGCACCATGGCCTGGTAGTTGGCGTCTTCGACGCCCGCGTCGGTCACCAGGATGATGTGCTTGTAGCGGGTATTGATGTTGCGGAGTCCGTAGTAGGCCTCCTGAATCGCCGGGAACAGCACCGTGCCGCCGATGGCTTTCATGCGCCCGATGGCGCGGTCGATCTCGATCTTGTTGGAAGCCGGCTGCATGGGCACCGCCCAATGCTTGGCGCCGTAGAACTCGACGATCCCGATGCGGTCATGCGGCTGCAGGCGGCGCACGGCGATGCGCGCGATCTGCTTGGCCAATTCAATGCGCGTGCCGCCCATGGAACCGGAGGTGTCAAGGATCAGCGCGAGACCCACGCTGGGATCGCTGATGTCGTCCTCGCCGGTGATCTCCACCGGCAATAGTTCCGCCACCGGCGCTTCGAAATAGCCGCCGTCGGCGAACGACGCCTCGCCGCCGCTCATCATCAGGCCCAGTCCGGCATCCACAATGGCGCCGGACAAGTGCGCCTGAAATTCCTCCGACAAAAGGCGGGCGGGCACGTCGTCCAGCATGATGAGCTGGTAGGGGTCGAGATCCGTGTTTCCGTTCAGTTCGTCCGGGTTTGCGGTGTCGATGGCATGCCCCGGGCCCAACAGTTCCCCCAACCGCTCGGCCGCGCCCTGTTGCCTTTGACCCACATACAGAATCCGCACCGGCGACTGGATCGCGGCAACGCCCTCAATACGGTTGTTGTCCGAATCGTCTCCCAGGCTCTGCGCCACCAGCAGTTCCGCCGTGACGTCCAGAAAGCCCGGCTCCCCGGCGTCGAACTCCAGATCGATGAAATGCCGGCCCTTGCCGCGGAACGGATCCGAGCGCGCCAGCTCTTCCTCACCGGCCCGGAGAACCAGTTGCATCCCGGTATCCGACCCGATGACAACGGTGGTCGCGCGCAGCGACTCGCCTGGCCGCGCAGGCGCAAAACGCAGGGCCGCGGGGAAGGGTTCGGAAGAAACCTCCGCAGGGTTGTAGACGTGCACAGGAATTCCGCGCTCGGTCAATTGCGCCACCGGCTTCGCCCAGTTGCGGCTGGTGGCCAGTCCATCGGAGATCAGGATCACGGAGCCCTGCTGCGACCGGGGGATGGATTGCACCGCCACCTCCAGGGCCTGGGACAGCGGTGATGCGTTCTCCGGATCGGGCCGCAACTGCCGCGCGGCGGGATCGCCGGACACAGCCTGTCCGTCGTCAGGCGCGCCAAGCCGAATTAACATGGCCTCGCCGCGGTCGGCCAGTTGCGACACCAGACCGATGGCTGCCTCGGCTCCGAGGGCGCTTGCCGACGGCGACACGCTGGCGGACTCGTCCAGCACCACCACATGCCGTTCCTGGTCGATTTCCAGGACCGTTACCGGCTGCATCAACGCCACGATCAGCAGCACGAACAAGACGGTGCGGATGACGCCATGCCACACCGTACGCGGCCGCGCCGGCCAGAACCAGAGCACCGGCAAGGCCAGCAAGAGCAGGGCGGCCAGGGGGTAGGTAAACGAGACGCTCATATCGCGTTGCGCGTCATGGCATCAGGCCGCGCTGGTAGGCGTACCACTCGCACGCCAGCAGCGCAAGCGCCGCCAACACCAGCAGCAGCGCTATCAGGGAGGGCCCGCTCAGGCCCACGGCCGAAGGCGAAAAGGATGGCAGCTCTACGCCGGCCTGTGCAGTGCTTACCGTTGTGCTCAACAGGGAAACCGGATAGCCCCCGGGGGCGACGGATGAAGCTAGAGGCCCGGCACGCAAGGGCGCCAATTCGGAACCCAGCAGCCGGGTGGCGCTGTTGTCGGGGCCGGCCAGCGCAAACTCGGATGTCTCTTCGGGAGCGTATCGGCCTGCGGCCAGGTAGGCGTAAGCCGGCTCCTCTTCGGCCAGCCAGCGTGCGGCGCGGGATATGAACAGCGGGAAGGCGCGCGAACCGGTGAAATTGTAGCGTTCTTCCAGCAACTCCGCCCAAACCGAAACGCCCCTGCGTTCGCCCGGCGCTGCTTGAACGCCCACCTCGCGCCCGGCCTCGGCGGCCAGCCCCGCCCCGTCTATGAGGTGCAGTCCAAGGCGCTGCAGGCTGTCAAGCAGGACCAGCTCGGCATCCATATCGCCCGTGTATTCAATCTCAAATGCCGCCTGCTGCTCGTTCATCAGCGCGAATTCCAGCGCCGGCAAACCGGCCCCCAAGTCTTCGCCGGCCTGACGGAACACCAGGTCGGCTTGGTCCCCCGCCAAGATCAGGCCGGGATCGGCGCCGACCGTGTCAAGCAGTACCGAACCCAGGCCCGCCGATACGGCAACCTTGAGAATTCGACGCTCCGGCAAACCCAGCTGCGCCGAATCGTCGGCGGGCAGTGCGTCCGGCTCAGCCAGCCGCACTTCGAGGACTCCGCCGGTTGCCGGCACATCACGGACCACAAAGCCGCCGGTAGGCGCCTCCTCAATAACCATTCCTGCCAGGGAAGCACCGTCCAGGCTAATCAACAGGTCTCCTGGCTCCGTGCTCAGATCGCCGGTTGCGCCGATCCGCACCAGCACGTCCACAGTGTCCCAGCGTCCGGAAGCTGCGTGCCCTTGCCCCAGGGCCACGATGCCCCGATTCGGTTCCGGCTGGGCAAAATCGCCGGCGCGCTCCACCTTGACACCCTCCGGAAGCCGGGCAAGCGCATCGGAACTCACGGGCGCGCGGCCGTACACGACGAACCGCACCGACTCGGGGTAGGCGCCGGACAACTCGAGCAGGCCGAGCTGCTGTTCCACCGCCGATGGAGCCTGTTCGGCCTGAAGAGCTTCGATCCGACGATCAAAAAGCAGGCTCTCCTCGCCCGCATTCAAGAGCTTCAGGTTGAACGCACCGCCCCAGATTACCTCGCGCCGGTCCTCCGGCAGGCGCCGCAAGTCGTCACGCAGCCGGTCGGTTGCGCGCTCCAGATCATCGGCAGCGCTCATGTGCGCCGAGCCGTCCAGGAAAAGGACGTGGAACTCGCCTCCCTGGGGATCGTCCACCCGCGGCTCGGCCAGACCCAGCCACAGCAGCCAGCAGATCAGGAGACTCAACAGGTACGCCAGCCAGTGACGAAAGCGCCGCCGAAACACCCGAACCGGCGCATCGCGCGCCGCTTCGCGCCAGAACATCGCCGTCGGCACCTGCACTTCGGTGTAACGAATGCGCAGCTGCTGCAGAACGTAGAGCAGGCCCGCCAGGCCCGCGGCGCCGGCCAGCAGCAGGGGCAGCGACAGGTTGGCAAAGTTCATACGGCGATGGTCCCGGCCTCGAACGCCCCGGCCAATTGCCCTAGCACGTCCTCGTCAGTGTTCAGGCGGATGAAGGCCGCGCCCCGATTGGTGGCGAACGTGGTCAGGCGCTGGTTGAATTCATTGACGATGGCCCGATAGTTGGCGAGGATCGCAGAGTTGATCGATACGTCCACCGCCTCGTTCGACTCGCAGTCGCGCAGGCGCACGTCGCCCCTGAGTTCACGGCGCCCGGCCGGGTCCAGGTCGTGGTTGCCGACCAGTTGCACCAGCAGCAGGCGGTGGCGGCTTTGACGCAGCGCCTCCAGCACCGGATCCAGCCCGGCCGGGTCGTAGAAATCCGATATCACCACCAGCAAGCCGCGCCGCAGCCGGAAACGCGAAAGGCCATCGAGCGCATGGGCCAGTTCGGTTGAATCCTGCTCGTCGAGTTCCGCCAGCCGTTCGGCCACTCGCATCAGCCGTCCCTGGCCGGAAGTAGCCCTCATCTTCATTTCGAGATCGCCGGAAAAGGAAAACAGGCCGACGCTGTCATGCTGCGACAGGCTGATCGAAGACAGCGCCAAGGCAACCTTGAGCGCCACGCCGACTTTGGGCGCCGGCTCGAAGTACATGCTGCTGGAACGATCCACCAGCAGGTAAACCGGCAAGTCCTGGCGTTCCTCGAAAACCTTGACCACCACACGGCCGAGGCGGCGGTAGATGTTCCAGTCGATGGCGCGGGTATCGTCGCCGGGCACGTACGGCTTGAAGTCGGCAAACTCCAGCCCCGCGCCCTGATCGGTCGAAAGCTGTTCGGCGTGGCGGCCGCCGCGCAACACCCGCCGCACCCACAGGCTGAACCCCTGCAGGGCGGTCAGGAACTCCGTATCAAAGAGTTCCTCTACGGTCGGCGCCGCTACGGCCATACTCCAATCTCCTGAAGGTCAAACTCTCAGCCTGGGAGCGAGGGCGGCTCGCCCTCGACCCTGGGAGTTTTCGCCGCGACCGCCGCTGCGCCGACGCGCAGGGAACACGTTGGGAACGAGGGCATCTTGCCCTCGTCGCTGGGAACGAGGGCTTCCAGCCCTCGTCGAGGGCAAGATGCCCTCGTTCCCAACGAATTCCATACAGAGCATCAGCTTGCGGTGTGTGGCGGTTGCACGGCTTCCAGCACATCTTCCACGAGCTGGTCGGGCGCTACGCGGTTGGCCTGAGCGTGGAAGTTCACCAGGATGCGGTGGCGCAGCACCGGCAGGGCCATCGCACGAATGTCGTCGGTGCTTACCGCGAAACGCCCGGCCAGGAGCGCCCGCACCTTTGCGGCCAGGATCAGGCCCTGCGCGCCGCGCGGACTCGAACCCAGGGACACGTAGGCGCCCACGCTGTCGGGAGCATAGTCGCTGCCCGGTTGGGTGCCCATAACGAGGCGAACGGCATAGCGTTGGGACACCTCCGGAACCGCCACGGCGCGAGCCACGGTGCGCAGGCGCACGATGGTTGCCGCATCGGCCACCGGTTCGATCACCACATCGTGCTCGCCCGTCGTGCGCTCCAGGATGGGCCCGTATTCCTCTTCTTGCGGATACGACACGACTTGCTTGAACAGGAACCGGTCGAGCTGGGCTTCCGGCAACGGATAAGTGCCCTCCTGCTCCACCGGGTTCTGGGTGGCCATCACGCTGTACGGCTCATCAAGCACGATCGTCCGGCGGCCCACGGTTACCTGGCGCTCCTGCATGGCTTCCAACAGCGCCGACTGGGTCTTGGGCGTAGCACGGTTGATCTCGTCGGCCAACACCAGGTTGGCGATCAGCGGCCCCTGTTGAAAGGTCAGCTCGTGGCCGCCGCCCTCGGTTTCCATCAGCACCATGGTCCCCTGGATGTCGGCAGGCATCATGTCCGGCGTGAATTGAATACGCGAGAATTTCAGGTTGAGCGCTTCTCCCAGTGACTTGACCAGCATGGTCTTGCCCAAGCCGGGCACGCCCTCCAGCAGCACGTGTCCGCCGCACATCAGCGCGGTGAGGACGCCGTCGATGACATTCTCCTGGCCCACGATCAGCTTGCTGACCTGGGACTTGACCCGGTTGAATACCTCGCTGAATTCGTCTGCGCCGGCGCGCGCGCGGCTGGCCGCGTCGTTAATGTCTGGTTGTGTCATTCCTCTTCCTCAGGTGCTTGATCACCATTCGTTCGCTGTGCCAGAAAATAGTCTCGAACCGTCTCGCGACCCCATGGCGGGATTTCGCGGTGCGCCGTGTGTCCGACCCCCGTGTCCCGCGCCAGGCGCTGCTCGGCCTGCGCAGGGTCGGCCTGATGTTCTTCCGCCCGGCCCTGTTCGCTTTGCACCTTCATGCGCCCGGGGTTGACCTTGCCCTGCAGATAATCCGGCAGAGGAACACCCAGCAACATCGCGGCGACGCCCCGGGTTTTCTTCAAACCGCCGGGACCGCCCCGGCCGTTGAGGTCATCGCGTTCCTCACCGCCATCGGCCGAGGGACTCAAGGATCGATTGACCGGGGCCTTGCGCTGATTGATCAGCGGCCGGCTGGCCGATCCCGCCTTCTGTTCCTCGTCTTCCTCGTCGTTGCCTTCATCGGCTTGCCCTTCCGGTTCCGGCTGCCGGGTCTTGTCCTGGGCGGACGGATGATCAGACGAAGCCATGCGGCCACCGGAAGCGGTCCCCTTGCCGCCCTGCAGACCCGCTGAATCCTTGCTCTCATCGGGCGGCGGTGGTTCCGGTTGTTCCTTGCGCGGACGCGGTTTTTGCTTTTCCGCGGCGCTTTGGTCCTGTTCCTGTTTGTCGGCGCGCTGCCCGGAGGCGCCGGATTGTGCTTGCCGGGCCTCGTTGCTGCGCCGTGCTTCGCTGCCGGCCGCGCTACGGTCGGAAGACCGGCGCTCGGAAGCGAATTCCCGAGTGGGAAACTCGACTCGCTGCGCGTCGCCGGAAGCCTCGGGAATCTCAGCCTGGCCTTCTCGCCTGGACGCCATCGAAGCAGGACGAGGCTGCTTGGGATCCGGCCGCAGCTGCTCCAAGAGCGCGTCGTCGGAGAAATCGCCGGGTATCGCGGCAACAGCTGTCTCGTTCAGGGACGCTTCCACCGGAGAGTACTGGCCCAGCCAAAGTGCTGCCGCCAGCAGAACGGCCGCCAAAGCGCCGAGCCTTCGGTGCGGCGGAATCCACTCCGGCGGACGGATGCGGACAGGCGAAAGCGAGCGGACCAAGGCGGTCTGTGCATGCCCCTGGGCGTCCTCCACCGCCGCCTGTTCAAAATCGCTGCGATTGGACTTATTGAGGTACTCGTCCGCCGCCTGGAGGCGGTCCTTGAGACCCAATTGGCGGTCGTACAGGGCCAGGGACATCCGCCGGTCGATCCGGTGGCGGGCGAATTCGAACAGCACGCAGGCCGCAACCGCGACCGCCGGCAAGGCCAGCGCCGTGACAATCGTGAGGGCGAGTCCGAACGGCCACAGGCTCAGTCCCGCTATCCGGTCCAGCAGCACCGCCGCCAGGATCGCCCCACATACGCACAGTGCGAAGGGAAACAGCCACCGCAGGTAGCGGTCGACCGCGCAACGGAGCACCCAGCGCCTCAGGCGCCTGGCGCCGGACGCGGCAAGCCGGTCAAGCTGCCCCTTCAGGTCCTGCGGGGAAGGATTGGACTGCATACGGGGCAGACCCGTTCAAGCGCGGACTACTGACCACCCTGCGCCAGCAATGGATCGTCGCTGTCCAGCAACGGCTTGAGACGCGCCATTCCGGCGCGGGCGCTCTGCTTGATCTGCGGCGGGGCATCCGCCAGCGGCGAGGCCGCGCGCTGATAGCTGGAATAGGCGCGGCGGTTGCGCCCCAGGGCCTCATAGGCGCGTCCCAACTCGTGGCGTACGAAGGCGTCCTTCTTGGGGTCGCCGTTGAAGCCCGCGGCCAGGAAATTCTTCCAGGCCTGCTGCGCGTCGCCCGCGTGCAGATAGCGGTCGCCGAGCATCAGTTGCAGGTCCTGGCGCAGCTTGGGGTTATCGGAACGGGCGATGTATTGCAATGCATCCTCGGCCAGCGCCACGATCAGGTCCGTGCGTTCGTCCCTTTGCTCCGACACGAACAGCGAGCCCGCGGTGCCGGTCATCCACTCCGCTTTCATCCGCTCGAGCGTCGCCGACAAACGCCAGTTCACGGCCTCCATCTGCTCCGCTACGGAGGCGCTTTCCTCAAGCCCCAGCGTAAACAATGTTTGCGACGCTTCGGCAACGTTCCGATCTTCAGGGTTCTCCTCAAGATAGGTGCGCAGCGCGCCACGGTCCCTGGCCGCCGCCGCGGAATAGAACGCAAAATCGGCTTCCGAATAGTTGCTGTTCACTACCGGCGCCAGCGCCAGGTAGCCCTGAACCGGGTTGATCTCCAGCCGATAAGCCGTCCACAGGCTCAAGCCGGGAACCAGCAGCCAGTCGGGCGACAGCTGGGGGCTCTCGGAGAAATCAGCGGGAAACAGCGCCGCCATGCCCGAGAGTTGCAGGCGTTGATCGCCGGCGCCGAAGAAGATGTCCGGCACGTCTCCGGACGGACGGCCCAAGGCGCCAGCCACGGCGGCATTGATGTAGCTGTGATAGCCGGTGGTGTCGAACGCGAGTACGGAACGCTCGCCTTCGCCGTAGCTGACCGGCGCCAGGACGCTGCCGTCCTCTGCGGTGCGCAAGCCGGTGATGATCGTCCGGGCCCACTGCTGCGCGTCGGCCACGTCGGCCTCGGCAGCGGGCGTGAAGCTGACGCTACCCTCATCCAGGTTCATCCCGAGCGCGAACTCTTTCAGCACCGGGCCGCCCAGGATGGCCGCGACGTCGATTTCCTCCAGTTCAATCGAATAGCGGTTGCTCAAGTAGCTGAGCAGCGGGGTGGATTCCTGCGAGGCGGTCACGCCTTCCTTGGGCACTTCAAGCCGCAGGCCGTCGGCCAGGATCTTGAGCATTTCTTCGCCCTCCCCGAATTTGACCGCGCCAAGGATGCAGTTGTAGATCTTGATCGGCTGCTGCTCGGTGTAATCCAGGACGATATGCGTTTCCTTGTGGAACTCTTCCGTGCTCAAGACCACGCGCACCAGCACATGATCGCCGAGCACCCTGGCTTCGGCGGCGCCGCCCTGGGATACGGCCTCCTGGGCAAGAACTGCCTGCGCCAGCCAGACGCAAGAGAAAACGCAAAATACGGCTACCGCCAATCGTTGTGGAATTATTTTCATTTGTTCCTCCCGTCACTCTTGTTGCGCCCGCGCCGAGTTCCCCTTGAAGGATGCGGCACGCGCCGGAAAAGGTTGCAACCCATTTACTTCAAAGACGGCAATGCAATGAAATAGGACACCTGTGCAATTAGAACACGATCAGCTTACGGGATCCTTGCGCCGCTTCTTTCGCACCACTCAGGCTATCCACGCGCTTCCGTCACCAGCGAATCGCCGGGGTCCATTCCTGCCAGGGCTCTCTCCGTGATTTGCGGCGATAGCGCGCGCTGACTCTCGAATCCTCACAAAGAAGCCACACAAACGGAGACGGTTAATTCGTCGTAGAGCTCCGCCAGCTTGGCATCAAGCTGTTCCTCACGCAGATTCTTGCCCACTATTTCGCCGTCCACGCCTTTGACAAGAAAATTTGCCGGAATCGCCCGCACGCCATAGAGCATGGCCGCCTCGCTATCAAAGCCCATCTGATCGCCCGCATCAATCCAGGGGATTTCCTCCTCGTCCGAGGCCTCCTGCCAGTCCTCGTATTCCTCGTCGAGTGAAACGGAAACAATCTCGAAGCCGTTGTTGCGGTATTTCTCGTAGGCTTCCTTCATATGAGGGATTTCTGCTCTGCAGGGCCCGCACCAGGAAGCCCAGAATTCCACCAGCACGTACTGGTTGTTCTGAAGAACGTTCCTGAGGTGAAAGGAATTCCCATCCATCTTGCTGGCGCCAAAGTCCTTGATCGTGGTGCCTATGGAGATTGATGCGTCGGCCAAGTACCGCTGATGGCTGTCCTTGATCCTGTTCGTCGCAAATGTCACGGCAGGATTCCCGGGAAGCGCGAGTTGAAGCGCTTCATAAGTGGCAATGTGTTCCAACCACGCTCGCGCCCTTGCCATTCTTGGGTCCTCGGAAAATTCTGATTGCAATAACCAGCCCGTATCCGCGCCCAATGCAACGAAACGCGCAATTCGATCCTCATGTCCCGTATAGAGTTCTTGTAGTATGCGAGACTTGGTCAACTCGGCGTTGAACCCTGGCGATTCCTTGAATCGTTTCTTGCTTTCTTCGCGCCGGGCTGCGCGCCAGGCTTTCTGTTCTTCTTCGGACAGAGCCAGGACAGCCTCTAATGCCGCTCGTTGCTCTTGTTCAAGGGCACGGTAAACCGGGTCCCTTCGCCAGGAGTCATAGGCAGTTTCTGTGTACTTGCCGCCTACGACCTCATAAGCGTCCTCGAAGAAGAACACCCTTGTTACGCCCGGCTCAAGTACAAACTCCGCACGCCCCAGCGGATAGATTGAATCTGCTGGAAGAAGGTCGAGGCTGACATTGCGAACATACTCGACAGTGCCCATGAGCGTCGCGTGCCCGCCAATGATCTCCGCTGTCGCAATCTCGCCGTGATCATTGTCGGACGGGATGTAGCCATAGACGATCGCCTTTGAAGCTTTGTCCGCTACCACCGAAGCGTCAATTTGAATCTCATATTCGACGCTTGCCGCGCTTCCGTTGGCCGACAACAGCAGCGTGGCGAAGGCCGATACAGTTCTGTTCATTTGGCAAATCTCCATATAGTTATTTCCAAAGCAATGCGCAGCATTGCGCCGGCCGACCGAGGAAGCGTATGCCAGAGAGTGCCGGCCACTGGGCTGCCAAGTACACGGCGGCCGGCGCTTGGGGGACTACATCTCCCAGTTGAATTCGACGAACAGCACCTGGCCGCGCGCGTCCCAGCGCGACGGGTCATACGGCATGCCCGAGTAGAGCGTGTCCGGCGGTGACGCATCCAGGACATTGCGCCCGCCCGCGCGCAACTGAATACCGTTATCGAAGGCGTAACTCAAGGTCAGGTCCACCGACATGTAGGAATCCACCATCAGGTGCGGCTTGTCCTGGCCCCGGAACTCACACCTTCCCACGATCTCAAAGCAAGTCCCGGTGTTGTTATTCAAATAGCTCGGGGTGTAGTAAACGAACAGGTTGCCGGCCCAGCGCTCGCGGTACCAGGTCAATTGACCGGCCAGACGGTACTTGTCGCTACCCAGCACGGTTCCCTCCCGGCGTATGAGTTCGCTGTCTTCCGTGATCTGGAAGGTCTCCTCCAGCACGCGCGTATAGGTAAGCCGGGGCGTGAAATCGCCCCACGACGTAGCGAAGTTGTATGCGAATTCGGTGGTGATGATCTCGCTTGTCTTCCTTGCGATATTGATCGGCCGGGCTCTGTGAAACAAGGTTGCATTTCCGTCGGCGTCACGCTCCACAACATCAGGCAGAGCAAAGATCACTTCCGGATAATCCCTGAACAGGCCACCGACATTTTCGATCTTGTCGGTGAAGTCGATTGTCGACCAGTCCAGCGTCCAGCGGAAACCGGGCAGGCCCGCAGGGGTCCAGTCGAAGCTGAACGAGGTGTTCTCGGAGTATTCCGGTTTCGTGTCGATTGCGTTCCTGGCCAGGGTGGAGGGAATGGGAACTGGCGCGGTACTCCCGGACGGCGCATATGGGTCAAAATAGGACCAATAGGTGTAGACCGTAGAATCCGTAGCGCTGAACAGGTCGGCCCACACCGGAGGGCGAAACGATTCGGACCAGGACCCACGCAGGGTGAAATCATCCGTCGGCCCGTATTGGATTCCGAGTCGGGGGCTGGTCGCGGAATTCTCGACGTCAATGATGTTGGCTTCTCCCGGATAGGTCCAGCCGGTGCCAGGCACGTAGACGGGAATGATGCCGCCATTGCCGCCCTCCGTCTCGTAAACGTCGTGCCGCGCCTGCAGGCTCAAGACCAGCGAGGCAAGCCCCGGGCGCGCGTTGCTCTCGCCCACCAGCGGCAGCGCGAGTTCGGCGAAATATCCGTTGGCCTTGCGTGTTGGCCGGGCCACCCCGATACGTTCCCTGCGCCCCTCTTGAACGGCACCCTGGTCCGTTATTAGCGTGACCTCGCCGTAAATCGTCTCTTCACGGAATTCCGCCCCCACGGCATAACTAATGGCGCCACCCCACAGTTGAAAGAGGTGACCCCGCAGCAGCGGTTCCAAAGCACGAACTTTTGTGACGCTGTCGTACGGAAGCGGCCATGCGTCGGTGGTGAACAGGTCGGGCAGTTCGGGACTCTGCGCGGAACCATCTCCGAACAGGTTCAGCGCCACGCTGGGGTCGGAACTGGCCAGCGCTTCCAGCATCCGGGCGTGACTTGGGTCGTTCGGGTGCACCAAATCGGGCGAAGCCAGCTTCAGTTGGTGCTGATAGCGGATGGACCTCGATCGGGTGGCGTTGAACTCAAAGGTCGTTGTGTCGCCGATATCCCATATCAACCCGGCAGAAATGGAGCGCAGGCGGTTGCCCGATGCGGAAAAGGAATCGGGCAGTGAGCCGGATTCGATCTCCCTGATCGGATAGTAGGTCACCAACACGTCGTTTCCAAAAGGATTGAAGGCATTGCTGGCGGGTACCAGCCAACTGAACATGCGCGTAAACTGATTACGCGTAGACACGTTGTTCGAGTACAGAAAATCGGCATAGAGTCGCAGATCGTCGGTCACGTATTGCTCCAGGAACAGGGTGCCTGACTCGTTTCGCGTATGTTCCCCGTTTTGCGGCTCAATCACGTCGGCGGGTACAATATCGGTGGAAAAATCCTCCCGCGTAGCGCCCACTCCGCTGTGACCGGCGGGTAGCTGGTAATAGGTATACGGATAGTTGCAAAAGGTCCCCGTAGGATAGGTAATCGTATTGGCGCACACCACGCCCGGCTGACCCACCCGGTCGTCTCGAGAGTCAAACTCCACGCCGTACCGGCCACGATAGTCGTAACTCACCCAGCCGGTCTTGGCGTTGGTGATGGGCTGGGAAGAGTCGCGGGAAAAGACGGCGGTGACCTGGCCGCTGCCCCAACCGTAGCCGCCCTCGAAGGCGATCTTGCTCGCGTCGGCGTCGGTCGAACTGAACTCGTCTCGAATCTGAAAGGACGCGCCGGTGTAGTTCTTCTTGGTGATGAAGTTCACCACGCCGCCGATTGCGTCGGCGCCATAGACGGCCGAGGAGGCGTCCAGCTGGATATCCACGCGCTCAATGGCAGAAAGCGGCACATTGACGAGATTCGCGTAGTTGTCTTCAGCGCCGGCAACGCCTGCGGTCCGGCGTCCGTTGAGCAGCACCAGCGTGTTGGCCGAACCCAAAGCGCGCAGGTTGACGGTGGAAATGCCGACATTGATCCCGCCCGTCCTGAATGCCTCGGTATCCGATGCCCCCACGGGAGCATCATTGTTCTGCGTAGTCGTGCCCGCGTATGCGAACGGCAGGGTGCGAAACAGTTCTTCGATGGTGGTGACGCCACGCGCCCTGATGTCTTCGGCTGTGAAGCTGAAGACCCGGACCGTGGGGTCGCCCAAAGTAAGCCGCGAGCCGGTCACCGTCTGTTTCTCCAGCTCAATCGGCTCATCCTCTTCCTCCGTGGCCGCGGAGTCATCCGCCGCTTCAACCTCCTGCAATTCCTCCGATTGCTGAGACTGTTGAACGAGCACCACGTTCTCCGAAGTGAACTCGTAGGCCAGACCCGTGTCAATCAACAGGGCAGCCAGAGCTTGCTCAAGCTTGTATTCGCCTTTGAGGCCTTCGACCTCAACTTCAGCGCCGGCCTGGTCGGGCAGCATGATCTGGACGCCCGAGGAACTGGCCAGTTCCATCAGCGCCGGACCGGCCTGCTGAGGCTCGATATCCAGCGTCAGCACGTCGGCGTCCTGCGCCGAGGCGCCGGCCGCGCCTAACGACAGCGCCGTCATTGCTACAGCCGGTATTGCATAGGCTCTGAGTGTTTCCAAGGTATTTTTCATGGTCCCCACCTCAAGGTTTGAATCTGATGATTAACTGCCCGCCGCCTTTGCGGGAGTTTTCTTTTCCGAACCGGTAATCACGATCCGGTCATAGTGTTTGGTAACTTTGATCGGGAGCAGCTGCTCAAGGGCATTGAGCGCGGAATCCAGTTCCTTGACGCTTACCGCCGCATAGACGCTCAACTCCATTACCGCCGCGTCCTCGATCAGGATTTTCTTGCGGGTATAGCGATTCAGTTCCTGAACAACCTGGTACAAGGGCTCTCGATAAAACCGCAACATCCCGGTGCGCCAAGCCTGGTAGCGCTCCATGGACTCCGGCTGAAATGCGATCATCCGGTTGCCGCTCACTTCGAAATCGGCCACCCAGCCTTCGTCCAACCGGCGCTGCGTGGGCGCCTCTATCACTATCGACTCGTCTTCGGTGGAAACCGGCGGCGCCGACGGAGAGGCTTCTTCGGTCAATGGATGCAGGTACACAGCTCCTTCCAGCACCGCCACGTGATAGCGCTCAGGGTGTTTACGGATATTGAACACGGTGCCGAGAGCGGTGACCGAGCGCACGCCCAGTTCCACCGTAAAGGGGCGATCCCGATCCTCGGCTACCTCAAACAAGGCCTCGCCGCGTTCGAGCAGAATCTTCCGGTCCTGCTCGCTGTAGTCCACGACCAACTGAGTGGCGGTATTGAGCGTGACCACGCTTCCGTCATCCAGGTCGATGGTCTTCTGTTCGCCGATCCGCGTGAAATGGCGTTCAAGGTGACTGTTGTCCGGCCCGCTCCACGGGGCGATATAAAGCAGCGCGGCGCCCACCGCCAGAACCACGCCCGCCGCAATTCCCAGAGCGGCCCTTCTTTTCGACCGGCGCAATTCAATGATCTGCCGCGACTCTTCGGCGATCGCCCGAATCTCGCTGGTGGCTTCCAGCTCTTCCATGGCGGCCAGAATCTCAAGCGAACCCAGATATTCCTCGCGGAACCTGGGGTCATCCTTCGCCCGCGCACGAATCGCTGCTGCCTCGGCTTCCGACAACTGGCCCGACCACAACTGCAACAGCGAATGCTCGGCGCCTCCGCTCATGATTTTGTTGAGTGTTTCTAGCACGCCCGTTCTCCTGTCCCGGCGATCTTCTCCCGGGCCTTGCGAATCCGCCGTATCGCCTGCGCAATGCAGTGCTCGACCTGTTTCACCGTCATCCCCATGTGCAAGGCGATGTCCTCGTAACTCTTGTTCCTGAACCGATGCAGGACAAACGCCTGCCTCCAATTGGGGCGCATGGCCATGATGACGCCCTTGATCGCTTCCAGTTCCATCTGCGCGGCCACAATCTGCTCGGGGGTGCGCTCATCGACTCCCCCGCTCTCCAGTGCCTCTTGACCGAGGGCATAGGCCTTGCGCACCGCGGATTTGCGCTGCAGGTCCACAATCATGTTGTTGGCCATGGTCAGCAGGTAGGAACGATTGCTGCCGGTCGAGGCGGACATCTTGGCCTTCAGCCCGTCCACGCCCAGCAACCGGGAGAACAACTCCTGCACCAGGTCCTCGATCTCGTCGTCCGGGATCAGCCGGCCCTTGAGGAACAGGCGCAAGGCCGCTGCATGCTCATCGAAGAGTTGCTCGACCAGCCGCCTGCGACCCGGCCTATCGCGCGAAGCCAGATCGACGACATTGTCCTGCCGGGGTCTGAATGCGGCGTTAATGGAGTCCTCCCTAACTTAATTAACGTCCAAGCATAGTGTTTCCCTAAGTTTCCGGTCTTGGAGGTCAGGATGTCATGCTGGAAGCGAGGGCTTCCAGCTCCCCGATCAGGGTCGGGGACAGGCTCTTGACGAGGGCAGAATGTCCTCGTTTCCAGAGGCAGGTGTTTTGCCTTCGTTGGAAAGAGGGCTTCCAGCCCTCCGAGGGCAGGATGCCCTCGTTCCCAGGGGGATGCCGTGTACTCCCCTGACCGCATAAAATTCGCGGCGGCACGTCGATGAAGAATGCGCTCAGCACCCTACTTGACCAAGCCCTGCGCGCTGTAGCCGGGGAATATGCCGACAGTCTTCGGTTTGCCGGGTTGGAGCAGGCACGCGATTCCCGCAACGGGCATTACGCCACCAGCGCCGCGTCGGAAACCTGCGGGTCCAGCAATACCGGCAACAATCGGAGCGTGCTGGTGGAATTCGTGTCCGCCAATCCCACCGGGCCGTTGCATGTGGGGCACGGCCGGTCGAGCTCACGACAACGCTACGGACGCATACCGGCCTATCCTTCTCCTGAATTGCCGCCACGCCGCCGGCGGCGTTGTTCGGGCATCTACATCTCCCAGTGCAACTCAAGGAACAGCACCTGCCCGCGCGCATCCCAGCGAATGGGATCGTACGGCTGTATCAGGCGTGAGGAGCTGTAAGACAGGGAGCGGGGCGCGGCGCGGTCGAGGATATTGGCACCGCCGGCGCGAAGCCGCAGCCCATTGTCGAACAGGTAGGTCACCGTGAGATCCACGGTAGTCAGCGAAGACACATCCAGATCCAGTTCCTCGTGACGCTCCGTGCATCGGGTTCCGGGAATATCGGCAAAGGCGAATGGACAGGTAAAGGCGTTCTCGTATACGTAGCCCGGTGTGTAGTAAACAAACAGACTTGCCGAGACGCGGCCCCACACCCAGCCCAGCGAGCCCTGCCACTTGTAGCGGTCCGGACCGTTTTGCGTGCCGAGATCGGATTGGATAAGCGCATCGGGGCTCACCTGCCGGAAGTCCTTGAGAAAGCGTGTATAGGCGATATTCGGGGTGAAATTGCCGTATCGCGTGTAAAAGGAGTATTCCAGTTCCGTGGATAGCAAATCGTTGTATTCCGCGGCAATGTTGATGCGGCGCGAATACACCTTTACCAAATCGCCGCGCTCGTTGCGCTCCGCCACAAGGGGATGATTCAACACGTACTCCGGATTCTGCGCCAGCCACAGGCCGCTGCTGCGAATCCGGTTGGTAAAGTCCGTCATCGACCAGTCCGCGGTCCATCGCAACCCGGGAATAGCTTCAGGCGCCCACTCAATTCCTACCGTCCAGTGATCCGCGTGCTCCGATTGGATGTCCGGAGAGAGCGGCAGGCTCTGCTGCAATACTCCGTGGCCCCAGGTGATTTCAGTGGGCCCATCCGGATCGTAGGGATCGATTATGGTCTGGAAGAAGTTGCTGGCATAGGCTGTGGGCCTGCGGTCCGGGTCCCGGGCGTAGAACTGATCCGACCAGTTGGGGGCGCGGAACGACCGCGACCAGCGAACCCGCATGGTCAGGTCCTCCAGGGGCTTGTACTCAAATCCCGCGCGCGGCGTCAGCCGACCGGTGCGGGCAGTACCCAGGGTCGCGGTCGCGTTGCGGTGAATGCATCGGTCCTCGAACCAGACAAAATCCGCCACGAACGGGTCCCAGTAGGCATTTCGGCACGGCACGCGAAGCTGATTCCAGTCGCCGCCAAATGCTCCCAGCGACTCCTGCACATCGTAGCGCGCTCCCAGCGTCAGGATCAGCGACCTAAGGCCCGGTCTTGCATTCTCGGGGCCAAACAGCGGAAGACCCAATTCGCCGTAATAGGCCTGGGTATCCCGGGAAGGCCGCTTTAAGCCCACGTACAACGCTGTGTCGGTGGCCCATTCACTTTCCGGAGGCACGAATGTCGAGTTATAGCTGCCGCTTGAGTAGTAAATGATGTTCTCGCGATATTCGCCGCCAATGGAGTAGGTAATCGCCCCACCCCAAAGCCGGAACAGCCGCCCCCGAAGGCTCGCGTTGTATTGCCGCGTTTCGGTCACGCCCTCGTAGGGTGTTTCATACTGCGTGAGCAGCGATTCAAACGCGCCCTGGACGGTACCGTTGCCGAACACGTTCAAGGCGCGGGCCGGGTCGGGACTCGACAGCGCCTCGTAAAAGGCCTCCGCCGTAGGGTCCCACACGCTTCTCTCCGCATAGGCGCGGAAACCGTAGTCGGTGCGCCAGGACTTTGTGCGGGTGGCGTCCACCAGCAATTCGTGATCCGCGCCGAAAGTCCAGATGATCCCCAAACTCAAATTGCGGGTTTCGTTCTCGGCAAAATCGAATTGCGTGGGCAGCAGGCCGTCGTCGAACTCGTTTACCGCGGCGTATTGCACCATTATCGGCTCCCCGAAGGGATTGTAGGCATTGCTGGCCGGCACCAGGAACCGGCCGTTAATGCGGCGGTCGTATTCCTGGTAGGACTCGTTGATGGACCAGTTGACATCCGCGTACACCCGCAGGTTGTCGGTGATGTACTGCTCCACGTTCAGACTCAGCGAACGGGTGGAGGAGTCCAGGCCGTTTTGCGGGGGCAGTTCGTCCAGCGGCGTGGGCGCAGTGTCGCCCGGCTTGTTTGTGAAAGTGGAAAAGTCATCCTCCGTGGCGCCGGCGCCGCTGTGGTCCGCGGGCAACTGGTAAAACGTGTTTTGCCATAGAGGCGACCCGGAATTCACGCACCGGTAAAACGGCTTGCCGGTGGGCCTGAGGTTGGTGAACCTGCAGGCCACGCCGGGCTGGGTCTTGTCCGTGATGCGCCGGTCGAATTCAGCGCCGTACAGGCCGCGATAGTCCAGCGTGGTCCAACCGGTTTTTTCATTGGTGATCGGATTGGATGTCGAGCGCGTAAGGATCGCGGTCACATTGCCGCTTCCCCATGCGTAGCCGCCGGTAATGGTGGCCTTGGTCTGGTCGGCGTCCGTGGAGCTGTACTCGTGACGGTAACTGGCGGCAAGGCCGGTGTAGTTTTTCTTTGTAATGAAGTTCACGACGCCGCCGATGGCATCCGAACCGTACACCGTAGAAGCACCGTCCAGTTGAACGTCGACCCGCTCAATGGCCGACAGCGGTACGTTCAGGAGATTCGCCAGGTCGTCCTCCACGCCGCCGACACCGGCAATACGCCGTCCATTCAGAAGAATCAGCGTGTTGGGGCTGCCCAGCCCGCGAAGATTGAGCGACGAAATGCCCAGGCCGTTCCCGCGGAAGCGAATCGAGTCCTCGCCGGGCAGGAAGACCTGGTTATTGTTCGAAGTGCTGCTGGTTTGCGAGGTCATGGACGAAAACGTCCAGGGCAGCTTGCGGAAGAAATCCTCCAGGGTGGATACGCCCCGCGCAGCAATCTCCTCGGCGGTAAAGCTGTAAATGCGGGCGCTCGGGTCGCCGCCGATCAGGCGCGACCCGGTCACGAACTGGGTTTCGAGTTCGAGCGCGTCGTCTTCCTCCTCAACCGCGGCCACGACGTCTGCCGCTTGCTCCTCTTCGCCCTCGTCAGCCTGCTGGGCCTGACCGAACGCCGGTACGGCAAGAATAAGAAGAATGACCGCCGGCCGGCGGCAAATCAAAAAAGAGCGCATTGCTGTCCCCTCCTCATATGAGAGGGGCCATATGCGCACCCGGCGAATCCCTTTTTTGCTGAGCAAATTGCCGAGTGTGTAATGACCGTTCCCACACTCGTAATTGCACTTGAACCCTACCTTATCACAGGTCTCCCGCGAAGCGGAATGCCGGATGCCCTGCTGAGGGCGAGGGCATCCGGCCCTCGGAGGGCTGGGCGCCCTCGTTCCCGGAAGGGAATAAAATTCGCGGCGGCACGTCGATGAAGAATGCGCTCAGCACCCTACTTGACCAAGCCCTGCACGCTGTAGCCGGGGAATATGCCGACAGTCTTCGGCATGCCGGGCTGGAGCAGGCGCGCGATTCCCGCAACGGGCATTACGCCACCAGCGGCGCCATGCAGCTGGCCGGCAGGTTGAAGCGGAGGCCGTCGGATATCGCAGCGGACATCGTGGCGAACCTGCCCGAGAACTCGCTCATAGATCGCGTCGAGATCGCGGGCCCGGGCTTTATCAACATCTGGCTGGTCCCGGCGGCCCTGCAGGCCGAACTTGTTAGGATCAGCGCCGCGCCGGAAACCTACGGGTCCAGCAATACCGGCAACAATCGGAGCGTGCTGGTGGAATTTGTGTCCGCCAATCCCACCGGGCCGTTGCATGTAGGGCATGGCCGGCTCGCCGCCCTCGGCGACTGTCTGGCACGTCTTCTTGAAGCCACGGGCCACGAGGTGTGGCGCGAGTACTACGTAAACGACGCTGGACGGCAGCTTGCGGTCCTTGGGCTTTCGGTGTGGCTGCGCATGCTGGAACAGGCCAAGGGTGCAGAAGCATTTCCGGAAGGGGCCTACCGGGGCGAATATATCCGCGAGCTTGCCGCGCGAATGGCCGGAGAACTTCCTCAGGCCGCGGAGGCGGCCGTGCGCGGCATGGAATGGCCGGAAAAGGATGAGGCCACGAACGGAGAGGCCGATCGGCACGTGGACGCGCTGATCGGGACCGCCCAGGAGCAGTTGGGAGACGAGCTGTTTGCGAATATCGGACGCATCGCCGGTGAGTGGGTGCTTGAGGACATTCGCGAGGATCTGGAGGAATTCGGGGTGCGCTTCGACGGGTGGCAATCGGAACGGGAACTGGTGGCCGGTGGACAGATCGACGAGTGCCTGAAACGCCTTAAGGACGTCACTTACCGACGTAACGGGGCCTTGTGGTTTCCCGCCGAGCGCTACGGCGACGAAAAGGACCGCGTGGTGGTGCGGGCGGACGGTCGCAGCACCTATTTCGCCTCCGATATCGCCTATCATTACGCCAAGCGCGAAAGGGGCGCAGACGTGCTGCTTGATGTGCTGGGCGCTGACCACCACGGTTACGTCACACGGGTCCGGGCAGGCCTTGAAGCGCTGGGCGAACCGCCCTCCTGCCTTGAGGTCCGGCTGGTTCAGTTCGTGGCCCTGTTCCGGGGCGGCGAACGGGTGGCCATGTCCACGCGCGCAGGCGAGTTTGAGACGTTGCGAAACCTGCGCGAAGAAGTGGGTGTGGACGCGGCGCGTTTCTTTTATGTATCCCGGGCAGGAGAACAGCATCTCGATTTCGACCTTGATCTGGCCAAGCGGCAATCCAACGACAATCCGGTCTATTACGTGCAATATGCGCACGCACGCGTATGCAGCTTGTTCGAGCAATTGCGGGTCCGGGAATTGCCCTGGGATCTTGCCGAAGCCGGGGACTATGCCGGCCTGCTTGAGCATCCCCGCGAGATCGAACTGATGCTGGCGCTGGGGCGGCTGCCCGAGACCGTGGAGCAGGCGGCGGCGCAACGGGCGCCGCAAGTCCTGGCTCACTACCTTATCGGACTGGCCCAGGCGTTTCACGGTTGGTACAACCATTGCAAGGTCCTGGACGCTGAAGCACAACTGCGCGCCGCGCGGCTGTTGCTGGCCCAAGCCAGCGGCCAGGTGCTGCGCAACGGTCTGGGACTGCTGGGCGTATCGGCGCCGAGGAGCATGTAAACATGGCGAAGCGCAGCAAGAGCAAATCGAGCGGCTGGCGGCGGGGCGAATTCCTGGCGGGCATAGCAGTAGGCCTGGTGGCGGCCCTGTGGGTCTATCCGATGGTTAAGCAATGGTTGACCGAACCATCTTCCGCGGCGCCGGCGAACAATTCTTACACCACCCCCAAGTTCGGCTTCTACGACGCCCTCCCCATGGGCGAAGAACTGGTGGAGGAAACCACGGCGGCGCCGCGGCAACCCGCGGAGGCCTCGACAGACACGTCAACCGAACCATTGACTGAAGCGGGGGCGGAGCCCTCAAGCGGCGCCGTATCCGAACTCTCCAGCGCAGGACCCCCGGAGCCGGAGACCGGGCCGCCTGCCCCCAAGGCGGTGGAAACACCCGGAATGTACGTGCTGCAGTTGGGCGCTTTCACCCGCCAGGAGCAAGCCGAATCGCTCAAGGCGCGCCTGGCGCTGGTCGGAATGAACGCCCGCATTCAGCCGGTGAGGTTGGACCGGCAAATGTGGTACCGCGTTCGGATCGGCCCAACCACCGATCTCCAGCAGCTCAATGCGGACCGCGCCCGCCTGCAGGAACATCGATTCAACTCCGACCTCATCAGGCTGGTTCAACAGCCTTGACTTCGGCATCGAAGGTCCGCGCCTACCGTGAGGCCATTCAGAAAGGCTTTCCGTGGCGGGCCCTGGCGCAAACACCCACGCCAGTGGACCGGCATGACTCGCTGGCCGAAGAGCTTGGCGCGCGCTCGGTGTGGATCAAGCGCGATGACATCAGCGGCGCAAAGCACGGCGGCAACAAGTTGCGCAAACTGGAGTTCCTGCTCGCCGACGCCCTTGAGCGCGGCTGCCGGGGCATCCTGACCTTTGGAGCGGTCGGTTCCAACCACATACTCTCCACCTCGCACTACGCCCGCAGCCTTGGTTTGAAATGTTGCGGGATAGTCCGGCCGCAACCACCCACGCCGTACGTCGAGACAACGCTGCGCTACCACCTTTGGTTGGGAACCCGCCTCGAGCCGGCGGCCGGCCAAAAGGAGATGAGCGAAACGCGAGCGGCGCTGCTCGCGGATGAGGGCGCCTGGTACGAGATTCCCCTGGGCGGCTCCTCCACTCTCGGTTGCCTGGGCTACGTCTGCGGGGCGCTGGAACTGGCCGAGCAGGTCATGGCGGGCGAATGTCCCGTCCCGGACCTGATCTATCTGCCCTGCGGTTCCTCGGGCAGCACGGTGGGTCTCGATTTCGGCCTGGCGCTGGCCGGCCTTCCCACCCGCATCATTGCCGCCCGCGTCGTACCCGAGGATATGACTTCGATCCAACGCATAGAAACATTGGCCGCCGAACTCAGGCCCCTACTGGAGGGTGTTTGCCCATTGCCGGAGGAGAGCCCCTTAAGCCGCGTGGAGTTTCGCCAGGAATTCCTGGGACCGGGCTACGCCCTGCCCACGGACGATGCGCTTGAAGCCATTGAACTGATGCGGCGCAAGACCGACGCCAGGCTGGAGTACACCTATTCGGGCAAGAGCGCAGCGGCATTGCTCAATGACGGTCACGCAGGTCGCTACAAGAACCGGAACGTAGTGTTCTGGAACACGTATAACTCGCGGCCCCCGCCGGCGGACCTGCCGGTCCTGCGGCGCGATGAGCTTCCCGATCTGGTGCTAAGGAGCCTGCCGCCGGCGTCGTGAGCGACTCGCTACCGCTGGAATTCCTGCCGTTGCTGGCCCTGGCCGGCTGTGCCGCGGGCTTCCTGAACGTCATGGCCGGCGGCGGCTCGCTTCTCACACTTCCGATCCTGTTGCTCGCAGGCGTTCCCGCGCCGGTCGCCAACGGGACACTGCGCGTATCTATCGTCGCCCAGAACCTGGTGGCCATCGGCACCTTCCGGCGGCACGGTTTCAAGGAACTGAAAGAGGCCTTGTGGCTTTCGCTGTTCGCATGTGCGGGCGCGGTGGGCGGCGCGTCACTGGGAGTTCGGATAAGCGGGCCGTGGTTTGATCGCATCGTGGTGCTGACCATGGTGGCGGTGACGGTGCTGATCTTTCGTGGCAAGAAAACTCAAGCGGCGCCTGCGCTCAGTCCCTCACGCCGTTGGCTGGGCTACGCGGCGCTGGTGGCGGCGGGCGCCTGGGGGGGGTTTATCCAGGTCGGCGTGGGCTTCTTGCTGATGCCGGCGCTGCACCGCATCCTGGGCATGGACCTGGTGCGGGTGAACATGTACAAAGTTGTAATCGTCCTCCCGTATACGCTACTGGCACTGGCGATCTTCGCCTGGCAGTCGCACATTCTGTGGATGGCGGGACTGGCGCTGGCCCTGGGCAACTCGGCTGGAGGCTGGCTGGGCGCGCGGCTTACCGTGTCCCGCGGCGAGCCCCTGATTCGCGCCGTGTTCCTGGTTGCGGTCGCGGCGATGGCGGTAAGTTTGCTGCTACGGGGTTAGCGACCAGGTATAGGTCTGGCTGCTCAAGACCAGCCCGATACCCAGGCGTCCGGCGACATTACGCCGCCACCAGCCGATGTCGTCGGGAAATAACCGGGCCTGCACGGAGAACACGTACGGTTGTCCCTCCTCAAGTTGCGCCTCGTCGATCACCGGCTGGTCGGTCAGATAGCCGATCTTGCGCAGGGCCGAGAACATTGTGGCGAATTCCAGGCGCGTATCCTCCGCAGGGGAGCTGACGATGAAGCGGGCCGCCTCGGGGTCGAACTCCAGGTACAGGACTCGAACGAATTCTGTCAGCTTCTTCGAAAGCATCAGTGTGCGCGGCCTCGCGACGGCGAATTCCACCTCAAACTTGAGCCGCAGGCCCTCTCGTACCCGCTGCTCGGCTTCCGCGTCCAGGTCAATATCCACCCGGGTAGTGACCAGCCAACTGCCTTCGCTGGCGCGGGCGTAGGCCAGGCGCACGTCCACTTCCGAGGCCGGCGCCGCCAGCGGCAGGCAAACCAGGACCAACAGGACCAGACCTCTCCGCCAGCCTCCCTGGGAACGAGGGCTTCCAGCCCTCGTCGAGGGCTGGAAGCCCTCGTTCCCAACGTGTTCCCCGCGCGTCAGCGCAGCCGGCGCCAACTGCGAAAACTCCCAAGGAGCGCCGCAATCCCAAGTCTCAGGATGTAGTTGAGGTTTTCTCCAAGAGCGCATTGAAATGTCCGTCTGCGCAGTGCCTCCCAGGCAGCAGCTGATAACCGTGGTTCGACAAAGGCAGCGCCCACCCCGCCGGCAGACTGCCCGCAACACCCACTTCCCCGGCCCCGCCGCTATTTTCGCTCAGAAACGAGCCGATTGCATCACTGGTTTCCTCCGTGAACACGGAACATACGCTGTACAGCAGGCGTCCGCCGGGTCTCAGAAGCGGCCAGAGACTCCGCAACAGCCCGGCCTGCAGCCGGGCAAAGCGGGGGATGTCGCTCCGGCGGCGCAGGTGCTTGATATCGGGGTGGCGGCGAATTACGCCGCTGGCCGAGCACGGCGCATCCAGCAGAATGCGGTCGAAGAGGCGGCCGTCGAACCACTCGGCCGGGCGCTGCGCGTCACCCCGGAGAACGGTAGCCTCCAGGCCAAGACGCGCCAGGTTTGCCTCGAGCCGCTTGAGTCGCTCGGCGTCCACGTCCAGCGCCACCACTTCACCCACATTGGAGCAAGTCTCCAGCAACTGCGCGGTCTTGCCGCCGGGCGCCGCACAGGCATCCAGAATCCGCATGCCGGGCCGGGCATCGAGCAGCGCAACCGCCAATTGGGCGCCTGCGTCCTGCACCGAAACCAGGCCCTCGGAAAATCCCGGCAGTTGCGCCACGGGTCGGGGCGGATCAACCCGCAAGCCGTTCGGCAGTTCTCGCGGCAGTGCGCACCGCCATTGTCCGGAAGCAGGCAGACTGGCCCGGTACGATGCGCGGCTTATCTTGCTCTGGTTAACCCTCAGCCACATCGGCGGCTTGCGGTTGCCGGCCTGCAGAATGGCCTGCCAGTGTCCGGGCCATGCGTCTTGAAGTTGGCGGATCATCCACAGAGGATGCGAGAACCGCCCCTGCAGGCTGAGATCCGCTTCGCTCTCCAGCTGTGCACGTTCGCGCAGATATCGCCGTAGTACGGCGTTAACGACACCGGACAGCGACGGCGCAAGCAGCTCCTTCCCCGCGGATACGCAGGCGCTGACCGCGGCATGGTGCGGAACCCGCGTGTGAGCCAGTTGGAACAGTCCCACCGACAGCAGCGCGCCCAATTTGCTCGACGGCCTTGGCCGGTCCATTAGATGGCGCAGCAACTCCCCGTGCCGGTGTTGCCAGCGCAGCGCGCCCAGGGCCAGCTCCGAGGCCAGCGGGCGCCGCTCGGGAGCTAATGTGTGGTGCCCCGCATCGTCAAGCGCCTGCTCATAACTGCTCCCATTGAGCACGCCAAATACGGCCAGCGCGCTGACCCGCCGGGTATCGGCGCCCGGTTCGCTCACGCCAGACGGGCTCCCGCCAGGGGCGCCCCGCGCGCGGCGTCCGCGGCCGGCAAGCGGCGGCGGCCCGGCAGCTGAATCTCTTGCACCCGCAGCACGCCGGAAATGGTTGCGAGATCGATTCCTTCTCCGCTAACGCTTAAAACCCGCCCTGGCGCCTCGGAAGGACCCGGCAGGACCTGCGCTCCCCAAAGGCGCAGCGGCTGATCGCGCCACAGCGCATGCGCAACCGGCCACGGATCAAACGCGCGGATCCGGCGGGCCAGTTCCGCCGCCGGCAACGACCAGTCGATGCGGCCCTGCTGCTTGGCAATCCGGGGAGCGTAACTGGCCAGCGCGTCATCCTGGGCAACCTCCTGGAGTTTCTCGTTGAGAATCTGAGGCAATTGCTCAAGCAGCAGGCCGGCGCCCAGTTGGGCCAACCGCGCTTCCAGCTTCCCGGTGGTCTCATCAGGCTTGATGCGGGTGCGCTCGGAAGCCAACAGCGGCCCGGTATCCAGCCCCGCGTCCATGTGCATCAGGGTGACCCCCGTATCGCGATCGCCCGCCAGTATCGCCGCCGCCACCGGCGACGCCCCGCGCCAGCGAGGCAGCAGGGAAGCGTGAATGTTGACCGCGCCCAAGCGGCATACCGTCAGCGCTGCGGCAGGCAGGATGGCTCCGTAGGCGGCAACCACCATCAGGTCGGCGCCAAGTTCGCGCAACCGGCCTATCAGCGCCTCATCCCAGTGGCGCGGCTGCAACAATGGCAGCCCGGCGCTCCGTGCCCATTCCTTGACGGGCGAGGCCTTGAGTTTGCGGCCGCGGCCCGCGGCCCGATCGGGTTGGGTAAGAACGGCCGGTATGGCGTACCCGGCCGTGTGCAGGACAGTAAGTGCTTCCGAGGCGAAATCGGGCGTGCCTGCAAAAACAATCCTCGCAGGCGCTTTCATCGGGAGCGGGAAGCGATGTTGGCGCTACAGCTCCATCGCCGCGGGTTTGCCGGTCCGCTCGCCCTTTTCCACGCGCTTGCGCAGCATGCGGCGCTTCAGGGGCGAGAGGTAATCAATGAACAGCTTGCCGTCGAGGTGATCGATTTCGTGCTGCACGCAGATGGCGGCAAGGCCATCGAGTTCCTCCTCCAGCAATTCCATGTCCACCGTGCGGGCGCGAAGCGACACCCGCTCGGCGCGCGAGACCTCGGCGGTGATTTCGGGCACTGAGAGACAGCCTTCCTCGCTGGCCACCTGCCCTTCGGAGGAAACAATCTCCGGGTTTACATAGCAGCGCGGAGAGTCACGCTCCGGCGAGATGTCCATCACGATCACGCGCTCGGGCACGTTCACCTGGGTCGCCGCCAGACCTACTCCCCGGGAGGCGTACATCGTTTCCAGCATATCGTCGGCCAGGCGCCGCAAACGCTCGCTTGCAACGGAAACCGGCCGGGCCTTGCGGCGCAGTCGGCGATCGGGAAAGGTAAGGATTCTCAGCTCGGCCATTGAAAAAGGTAGTCAGAGCCCCGGAGGGCGTCGCTTGTGTGGTATTTTCCCACAGTCTTCACAAGGAAGTCCGGGAGCGAGTGCATCCTGCCCTCGTCGAGAGCCTGTCCCCGACGCCGATCGGGGAGCGAGACGCCCTCGTTCCCAGTATTTTCCGCGATGCATACACACAAGGAAGTCCGCGCATGGAAGCAGAACCCTGGATCACCCTGATTTTGTGCCCCGGCCTGTCGGCCCTGGTGCGCCGCAGGTTGCTGGACCACTACGGCGACGCGCGAGCTCTGATCAATGCGCCGCCCGCCGAGCTGCGCCAAGCCGGCGTCAGCAAGGAAAGCCGAAACTGGCTGGCGCGCCCGGATTGCACCGCGATCGGACACTGCCTTGATTGGCTGGCTGGCGACAATGCCCACCTGGTCCCGCTTAACGATGCTCGCTATCCGCCGTTGTTGCGCGAAATCGACGATCCGCCGGCGGCGCTGTTTGTGCTGGGGCAGGCGGAAACACTGTCGGAACCGCAAATAGCAATCGTCGGAAGCCGCTCGGCGACGCCGCTGGGGCGATCCACGGCGGCGGACTTTTCCCGCGCGCTCAGCCGCCGCGGCCTGTGCATCGTCAGCGGTTTGGCCGAAGGCATCGACGCGGCCGCCCACGAGGCGGCGCTGGAATGCGGGGGACTCACGGTGGGCGTCTGCGCCACGGGACTGGATCGAATCTATCCGCGGATGCATGAACAACTGGCGGGCCGGATTTCCGGGCAGGGCGCGCTGGTTTCCGAGAGTCCCCCGGGCGTGAAGTTGCACCAGTGGATGTTCCCGCGCCGTAACCGCATCATCAGCGGCATGTCCGCCGGGGTGCTGGTGGTGGAGGCGGCGCGGCGATCGGGCGCCGGCATCACCGCCCGGGCCGCCGCCGAGCAGGGCCGGGAGGTGTTCGCGATACCGGGCTCGATATACAGCCCCCTGGCGAGGGGGTGCCACGCCTTGATTCGCAACGGCGCCAAGCTGGTGGAACGGCCCGAAGACATACTGGAGGAATTGCCGGCATTGCTGCAGGTCGATCACGCCGACTCGCCGGGGGGAGACCTGGCGCAACCCACCCTTGAGGAACTGCCGCTATTCGGTAGCTTGCTCGGGAGCGGCCCCGCCAGCATCGACGATTTGGTCCGCGAAACCGGCCTGGGTGCGGCCGAGGTGTCCGCCGGGCTTTCACGGCTGGAGCTTCAGGGCCGAGTGCATTCACTGCCCGGCGGCCGCTTCCAACGCAGCCGCTAAACAATGCTAGGATGCGCGCTGGCTTTAAGCAGAGTTCCGAGTGTAACAATCCCAACTGGCAAAATGATTCCGTTCCACTTACGCCAAACAAGGCAGGCAAGTCGCATATGACACCCCCCACGCCCGATTCAGCCGGTGGCGGCCTCATCGTGGTCGAGTCTCCCGCCAAGGCGCGGACGCTGCAGCGCTACCTCGGCAAGCAATACCGGGTGCTGGCCTGCAACGGGCACGTGCGCGACCTGAAGGATGGCGGCCTGTCTATCGACACCAAGAAAGGGTTCGAAATGCAGTTCGAGCCGGTTGAGTCGTCAAAGGCCGCGGTCAAAAGCATTCGCGCCGCGCTGAAGAAAATGCCGGCCTTGTACCTCGCAACCGACCCGGATCGCGAAGGCGAGGCGATTGCCTGGCACCTGCTCGAACTGCTGTCGGAGAAAGGCGCGCTGAAGGGCAAGCAGGTTCACCGGGTGGCGTTCAATCAGATTACCCGCAGGGCGGTAACCGCAGCGGTTGAGGCGCCGCGCGACGTTGCCATGCCGCTGGTGGAAGCACAAAAGGCGCGGCGCTGCATGGACCGGCTGCTGGGATTCACGCTCTCTCCTCTGTTGTCGCGGACCCTGACGCGGGGCCTCTCGGCCGGCCGGGTGCAGAGTCCGACATTGAGGCTGATCGTGGAACGGGAAAAGGAAATCGAAGCCTTCAAGCCCCGCGAGTACTGGACCGTAACCGCGCACTTGCACAAGGCCGGCCAGGACTTTGATGCGGCCCTGGTGGAACTCGACGGCAACAAGCTGAAGAAATTCTCGTTGGCCGATGCGGCTCAAACCGAACGGGCGCGCGAAACGCTGCTTGCGGCCATGCACAGCAGCGGGACCGGGAGCGGAATGGGCACCCTCACCGTCGAGCAGGTTACCCGGACGCGGGCCAAGCGCAGCCCGCCTCCGCCGTTCACGACCTCTACCCTGCAGCAGGCGGCCTCGCGCCAATTGGGCATGCAGACGCAAAGAATCATGCGCGTGGCGCAGACCCTGTATGAAGGTATCGATACGGGCAGCGGCGCGGTCGGCCTGATTACCTACATGCGTACCGATTCGGTGCAGATGGCAACCGAAGCGGTACAGGAAATCCGCGCCTATGTCGGCGCCAGGCTGGGTCCCGATTTCCTTCCCGCAGCGCCGCGCTACTACCGCACCAAGACCCGCAACGCGCAGGAAGCGCATGAGGCCATTCGGCCCACGAACATGGACCGCGAGCCGGAATCGCTCAGGGGGCGCCTGGACGCCGACCAGTACCGCTTGTACGAAATCATCTGGCGGCGCGCCATAGCAAGCCAGATGAGCGACGCCATTTATGACCGCGTCAGCGCCGGGTTCCTGCCCGGCGCGGCAGCACGGATAAAGCCGGATGAGCAGCCCGCGGGCCGCTTTCGGGCAACCGGAGCGACGCTCGCCCATCCCGGCTTTCTCAAGGTGCTGGCGCGCTCGGCGGACAGCAAGGATAGAGCGCTTCCGCCCCTTGCTGAGGGCGAAACGCTTGAGGTCAAAGACCTCGACTCGGAACAGCACTTTACCGAGCCACCGCCCCGCTTCACAGAGGCCAGCCTGGTCAAGGCCCTGGAGGACCACGGCATAGGACGGCCATCGACCTACGCCGAAACCTTGCGCAAGCTGCGCGACCGCGAGTACGCGGTCATGGATAAACGCAACTTCGCGCCCACCCAGAAGGGCAGGATGGTGGCCGATTTCCTGACTCGCCATTTCAACGATTACGTCGACTACGACTTCACCGCCGGCATGGAAGAATCCCTGGACGCCGTGGCCAGCGGCGAGAAAAACTGGATCCCGGTGATGGACGAGTTCTGGGCCCATTACTCCGAGCAACTCTCCGAGAAGAAGCGAACGCTCAAGGGCTCCGAGGAACGTCCGAGCCGCAGCCTGGGTAAGCACCCGGAGACCGGCGAGTCGGTATACGCCCGGCTGGGTCCGTACGGCTATTTCGTGCAGCTGGGAGAGCGCAGCGAGGACCATCGGCCACCGATGGCCGGCATGCGCGATGGACTGACTTATGAGGCCGTCACCCTTGAGGAGGCGCTGGACCTGCTGAGCGGGCCGCGGCTGCTCGGACAGGATCCCTCCAGCAATCAGCCGGTGTACGCCGGAAGCGGCCGGGCCGGGCCCTTTGTGCAACTCGGAGAAAAGGGCGGTGAGGAAAAACCCCGCTACGCCTCCTTGACCGGGGACTTAAGCGAAGAGAAGGTGACGCTGGAGGAAGCGTTGCTGCTGTTGTCCCTGCCCCGGGAGCTGGGCGCCCATCCGGAAAACGGGCAAATGGTGTATGCCGGACGCGGTCGCTTTGGCCCGTACGTGCAGCTCGGGGAGCGGGGCGAAGACAAGCCCAGATATGCGTCCTTGCCGCCGGACATTTCACCGTACACCGTTACCCTTGACGAGGCCGTGGCACTGCTGGGCCTGCCGCGCAGGCTGGGAGAGCATCCCGAGAACGGCCGTCCGGTGCTCGTGGGCTGCGGTGTCAAGGGGCCGTATGTGCAGATCGGCGAGCGGGGCGGCAAGACCCGCCCGAGGTATCTCAGATTGCCGAAGCCGCTTTCGGTGTTCACGGTGACGCTTGAGGACGCACTCAAGGTGCAGCCGGCGGCGCGCGCGAGCCGGCCCGCGATCAAGGAATTCGAGGGCGATGCAATCAAGGTGATGAGCGGCCGCTACGGCCCGTATGTAACCGACGGCACGCGCAACGCGTCGGTACCGCGCCAACAGGATCCCGCCGGACTGTCCTTGGACCAATGCCGCGAGCTGCTGAAGAATGCACCCAGGAAGAAAACCCGGAAACGGTCGGGACGCGCCTGACGCGAACCTCAGCAGGGCCGTGGACATCCTCCGCGGCGGAGGCGTAATCGCCTACCCGAACGAGTCGGTCTACGGCCTGGGTTGCCTGCCGGACAAGGAGCAGGCGGTTCAACGGCTGCTTCAGCTAAAAGGGCGGGAGCGATCACTGGGCCTGATCCTGATCGCCGCGGAGTGGGAGCAATTCGAAGGCTGGGCGGCTGACCTGGAAGCGGTGCGCAACCCCCGGCAAGTGCGGAAAAGCCGCGGTGTTACCTGGGTAGTGGCCGCGGACCCGAATGCCCCGGACTGGATTACCGCCGGGCGCACTACCATCGCCATCCGCCGCAGCCTTCATCCTCCCGCGGCCGCCCTTAGCCGTGCAGTGGGTTCTCCGCTTGTGTCCACCAGTTGCAACCCGCACGGCATGCCGCCGGCGCGCACCACGGCCGAGGCATTGGAATACTTCGGCGAACAGGTCGATTGGATCATGCCGGGCGAATGCGGAGATTTGCAAGGCCCCACCGAAATCCGTGACGCCGCCACCGGAGAGGTGTTGCGCCCGGGCTGATCGACCGCTGGGAGCGAGGGCGTCCCGCTCCCCGATCAGCGTCGGGGACAGGCTCTCGACGAGGGCAGGATGCCCTCGTTCCCAGGAAGGCGTCCTGCCCTCATCCAAGGACCACTGCGAAATCCACCACCACATCATCGTAGACCTGTTGAGCCCGAAATCATCGACAAGCAACGGGGAACCTGTTGAAATAAAGCGCCGATGATCACATTCGCCGAAGAAACCCTGGCGCTTCTGCTCGACGACCGGACCGGCGCCTTTCTGCCGATCGGCAAGTACGCCCTGGAACACGCCCTGGTCGGCGGCGTGCTGATGGACCTGGCGTTTGCAAACCGAATCGACACGGACCCCGAAAAGCTGATGGTCATCGATCCCACGCCGACCGGAAATCCCGCGCTGGACCGGGTTCTGGAACGAATCAATGAGAGCGGCGACAGCAGGAACACCGCCCAATGGCTGGAAATCCTGTCCGCCGAACTGGGTGAAGACATTCAGCAGCAGGTCCTGGACAGCCTGATCGAGAGGGGCGTGCTGGAGCGGCGGGAAGAGAAATTCCTGTGGGTATTCCGGACCCGCCGCTACCCCATGATTGACGACAGGATGCAGCGGGAAGCCCGGCAGCGCGTTGTGGGCGTGCTGTTTTCCGGCGACATCCCCGATCCCCGCGACATCGCCCTGATCTGCATCGCCGACGCATGCGGCCTGCTCAAGACCGTTTTCGGCGAGAGCGAACTCGACGAGGTGTCAGCGCGACTCGAACAGCTCCGCAAAATGGACCTGATCGGCAGGGAACTCCTCACCCAGCTCTCCGTCTGGCGCTGGTCCGGCACCATCACCCGCATCTAGGCTACACTCGCTGGGAACACGCTGGGAACGAGGGCATCCTGCCCTCGTAGAGGGCGAGAAACGTCATTCCCGCGTAGCCTGTTCCCGACCCCGATCGGGGGGCGGGAACGCGCTCGCTCCCGGTTTGTTCCCAGCGACTCGACATCGGGGCGGGAGTTGGTGAAACGATCCTTTGACGGTTACGGCGAGATGAATGCCCGCAAAGAACTGGGGAAGAACCGCCCGGCGAGAGTTGCGCGCAATTTGCGCCCGCGACTCTTGTTGTATGCCGCAGCACTGATCGTATTGGCGACAGCCGCCGCTACGATCCCCCCGGCGCTACGCAATACGGACTCGAACCCGGCCGGCGCTGCGGCGGCGCCGGACTATTACCTGTGGGCCTGGCGGCGCACCGAAGATCTGAGTTTCGTGAGGTCCGAGAGATTCAAGGCCGCAATCTGGACCGGCACGATCTTTTGGAAGAAGGGCGAACTGAGAATCGATCGCCGCTTGAATCCCATTACCTATCCATCGGGGATGGAGGTTGTGGCAGTGGCTCGCCTGGAGATAGACGGCATTCCTGATTCCGCCGCAACCTCGACAATCGCGGATACGCTTTGGGAAATGGGCAAGCCGTTCGATCCCGTGGAATACCAGGTCGATTTCGACGCCAGGCTTTCGCAACGCGCTTTCTATCGGCGCCTTGTGGACCAGGTTCGCACGCGGATCAGGAACACGCCCCTTTCGATAACGGCCCTGGCCTCTTGGTGCTTCCACGACTCGTGGATTGAGGACCTGCCGATAGACGCAGCCGTGCCCATGATCTACCGCATGGGTCCGGAGGGTGACTACATACGCAAGAAACTCCAGCGGGACAAGAAGTTTCCCGCCGCGATTTGCCATGGAAACGTGGGCTACTCCTCGGACGAGCCGCTGGCGCCGGTCGACGGCCTTGAGCGGGTATTTCTTTTTCATCCTGAGCCATGGAACGCCGAGCGGTTGGCGAGCCTGCTGGAAAGGACGGCGAAACTGTGATCTCTTACCGTCGTCTGGGTGCGGTCTTGCTGGTGCTGGCGGTCTTCATTTGGCGGCCGGCGCTTGCATCCGGTCCGTTTCCATTTGAGACACCATTCTTTGACGAGCGAAACCTGCAAGACCTGCTGGCAGGACACCTGACCGACCGGCTATCCAGAAGGAATCTGACGCCGCTCATCTCCTATCTCCACTTGACGGGAAAATTCACCCCGCTACACGCGGCTCTTTTCCGGGAGCAGGAACGCGAGCGTGAGCGGAAGGGACTGGCCGGTTGGCCACCTCCGCTAGGGCAGTTCAAGCATTTGCTGAGAACCGAAGGGTACCGAGATCTCTATTTCAAAACGTGGAAGTCCATTACCCGCAATCATGTTGAAGACGGGCGGCCCACTACAACCCGGTACTACATAGAGAATTGCCTGCCCGATGCTTTCCGCGTGGCCGCCAGGACCTTTGAGGAAAGGAAGTCACGCTATGGATCCGGCTCACCCCAACTCAAACGCTGGATTGAAGCGCAAATCAGGGTATTCGACCATTGCGGCACAAACACTTTTGATCCGCCCACCGCCCCGCAAGACGACTGGGAGTCGCTTGAGAAGCATGACCGGCAATACCAGATTGCCGCGAGCTACTTCTACGACGGCCAGTACCCCGAAGCGGCGCGGCGGTTCCGGGAAATCGGTAATACGCCCAACTCGCCCTGGAGCGGCCTGAGCCGCTATCTGGTTGGCCGCAGCATGGCACGTGAAGCCACGGTCAACGAGGATCGCCGGCTAACCCTCTTGAATCAGGCGCTGGCCGAATATCGCCAGCTGGCCCGGGACAGCAACTTCCTCGAGAGGTTCCCGTGGATTACCAAGCAGATCATGTTCATTCAGGCCAAGGTGGATCCCGCCGCGGTACTCAATGCATTCGAGCAGAAGATCATTCACAACCCCGAATCCGTATCCGATAAGGACATTCGCGACTACGTTTTCCTGATTTCTTCCGATACCCGGCAGCACCGAGAAGGAGCAGCCTATGGCAACTGGTCTTTTCTTGCCGGCACCTTGGGCAGTAGACAAGAAACGATCGAACGCTGGCGTGAAGAGCAGTCGCTTGAATGGCTGTTTCTGGCCCTGATTACGGCTGGCTCAAGCGCCGGACAAAAGACTCTTACCGATCTCCTCCACGCGGCGGGAGAGTTCGGGCCGGAAACGCCGGGCTACTACGTGATGCTGGATCACCGGGTCCGCATTATGGCCTTGTTGGGCGACGTCGGCGGCGCCCTCGCGCTTGCAGACAACCCGTACAAGGGAAGAACGCCTCCGAGTAGGAGACATATCAATCGGGTGCGGCTTCGCGCCGCGAACTTGAGCGATCGCTGGGAGGACTTCTTCCGTTTCGCGTCAATGAGACCCTTGAAGCTGCCGTGGGGCTACGGCATCGTCAACCGCAATACCACGCTGTTTCCGGGAGAAGCTACGAAGCTGATTAACGCCTACTTCACACCCAACATGATGCTGGAAGCAATAAAGTTCCGGGGTTTGAGCAACTACCAGCGTAGTCGCATGGCCATATCCGGGTGGATGAAGGCTATGTTGCTGAAGGATTCCGACTCTGCGCACAGCCTCTCAACCGAGGTAAAACGCTACGTTCCTCGACTGAAGGGCGCGTTCGAGAAACTTGAGTCCGGCCGAGACCCGGAATTCGAAGGCGCGCTGATCGTTCTAAGCAATCCTGCATTTGCTCCCCTCATGTGGTCAGGCGCAGGAAGGGTTGAGCAACGTTACCAATCCGCACAGCCTGGGCTGGATAACCTGGCGCTGCCGTGGAAATACTACAACTGGTGGTGCTTGCCGAGGGTAGCCTATGACCAGAATGAAGCCGAATTCTTCGGGCCCCGCTTCGCCCACTACGACGAAGCTCAATTGGAGGAAATCCGGCAGTTAAGGCGAATCGACGAGGTTTCCGTTGCGGGATTCTTCGGTCCTGCTGTGCTGCGCTATGCGCGTTCCAATCTCGACGACCCGCGCGTGCCTTACGCGCTGCATCGGGTGGTCTTCGCCTCCCGCCACGCGTGCATGAGCGGGCCGGGCGATATTGCCAAAGAGGCCCACAACCTCCTCCACAAGCACTTTCCGGACAGCGAGTGGGCCGAGAAAACTCCCTATTGGTATGAGTAGTTAGCGTTGCGCACGCTCAATCGCGGGCGGTCATTGCTTGCATGGAACGCGCTGGGAGTTTTTGCCGCGGGTACCGCTACGCTGACGCGCAGGCAACAATGGAGTGAGGGCATCCTGCCCTCGTCGAGGGCTGGAAGCCCTCGTTCCCAGGTTGTGGTTTTTCCCCTGGGAGAGAGGGCATCCTGCCCTCCGAGGGCTGGAAGCCCTCGTTCCCAGGGATGTTCCGTGCAAGTGATTCCGAAGGTTCTCGGGCGGGGACCGTCAGGTCCAGGGGAGGCCGGGCCAGGCTTTCCGGCATTCCCAGTGCCGGTAGCAGCTCAGCAGGTGATCGTTGATCAGGCCGCAGGCCTGCAGGTGCGAATACATGATGGTGGAGCCCACGAACTTGAAGCCGCGGGCCTTGAGGTCGGCCGATACTTGATTGGAAATAGCCGAGGTTGCCGGTAGCTGGTCCTGGCGGGCCCAGCTATTGACGACCGGCTCGCCGTCAACAAACTGCCAGATGAAGCGGGCGAAGGAGCCGAATTCTTCCGCCACGCGCAGGAAAGCCGCCGCGTTGCTTATGGCGGCCTTGATCTTGAGGCGATTACGAATGATGCTCGGGTCGGCTACCAGGGCCTCGATTTCCCGGTCGCCGTACTGCGCCACGCGAACCGGGTCAAAGCCGGCGAAGGCCCGGCGATAGCCGTCGCGCTTGTGCAGCACGGTCCGCCACGACAAGCCGGCTTGCGCGGATTCGAGGATCAGAAATTCGAAGTGGGTGGCGTCGTCCAACGCGGGCACGCCCCATTCTTCATCGTGATAGGCCCGGTACCGGTCGCTTACGCCGAGCGACCACGGGCACCGGTCTTTCACCTGGTTCTTACTCCGCGCAGCGGTTGTCCGCTACGACATGCTCATCCACAGGGGGGCTGCCTGCAATATCTCAAGGCCTCGTGGAGAACCCACGCCTTGCATTCCGGCCCCGGAGGGCCTCAATCAATTCCGGCGTTTTGGCGCCGGCCGGTGAGGACGATACAGCCAGCGAACCCCGAGGGCCCGCCGGCTGCCGTCCTGAAAAAGCTACCGAGGTAGCGGCGAATTATTCCTCTTCGCCGTCGTCGTCGCCGTCGCCGCAGCTACCTTCGCCACAGCTGCCTTCGCCGTCTTCCTCGTCATCGTCATCGTCATCGCCGTCGCCGTCGTCGTCGCCGCAGCTACCTTCGCCACAGCTCCCTTCGCCATCGTCGTCGTCGTCGTCATCGATCAGCGTAGTGGCGGGCAAGTCAGTTGCATCAAAGGCGCTTGCGGTTCCGGCTGCTGCCGTTGTGGCGGCGCCGGCGGCCAAAGCTGCGCTCAGGGCAAGGGCGAGTAGTTTGCGTTCAGGACTGGTCATTGGAATGCCTCCAGTTTGTTGCTAGTTTCCCGTCATGGGATTTGGATGGCCACAAGCTCGCGATCGAGTGAAGTGCAGCCGAACCGGGAATTTGGTCCCGCCGCGGAAGTCTAGCACACAGTAGTAGAGGATCAGCAACCGCTCTACTACGGTACCCTTAGGGCTTGGGAACACGGTGGATTCATCGCCGGCCCAGGCACAATGCAAGCACTCTACGCAGTAATGGGACATCCTGTCGGACACAGCCGTTCGCCGGGCATACATCGCCGCTTCGCATCACAACTCGATATTGCGATGGAGTACCGGCGCATCGAGGTTCGCGCGGGCGAGCTGGCCGTGGCGCTACGGCGCTTCGTCGAAAACGGGGGCCACGGATGCAACATCACCGTGCCACTCAAGGAAGAGGCAGCGGGCTTGAGTGAGGAACTGGGACCCGAAGCCAAACAGGCCGGTGCAGTCAATACGCTGACCCGGCAGGAAGACGGGCGCATCCGGGGCGACAACACGGACGGCCTGGGCTTGCTACGGCACTTGCGCTGCAATCTCGGCATGAGCCTTGAGGGCGCAGTCGTACTGATGATCGGGGCCGGTGGCGCGGCGCGCGGGGTAGTTCCCACGCTACTCACCGCGAGCGTCCAGGAAGTCGCCATCGTTAACCGCACGCGGGATCGTGCGCTGGCACTGGCGCGCCGCTTCGCTTCGCTGGGCGGCGTTCGGGTCGTGGATTCCGAGCGGGACAGGCTGCCGGCGGCGGATCTTGTGATCAACGCCAGTTCCGCGGGATTGGCGGGTCAGCCGCCCGCGCTGCCACCGTCCAGTGCGGATGGCGCCGTATGCGTTGACCTGGCCTATGGGCCGGCGGCCCTGCCGTTTCTGTCGTGGGCGCGGCAAGGCAAGGCCCGGGCCGTGCACGACGGCTGGGGGATGCTGGTGGAACAGGCGGCCGAGAGTTTTGCGATCTGGCACGGCCGGCGGCCGGACACGCGAGAATTGCTTGACCGGCAAGAAGAGGCGCCGGCGGCCTAGAGTCGTGTCCCGCAAATAACTTCACTAATCTGCGGGACACGACTCTAGCGCATGGTAACCAGCTCTTCGGCCGAGGTGGGATGAATGGCTACGGTGTCGTCCAGGTCGGCCTTGCGTGCGCCCATCCGCACCGCCACCGCGAATCCCTGCAGCATTTCGTCGGTTCCCGGACCGGCCAGATGGCAGCCGACCACGCGCTCCTCGGCGCCCACGGTGACCAGTTTCAAGCGCGCCCTGGGTTTTTTCGCGGTGATGCCGTGGAACAGCGGCACGAAGTCGGACCGGTAACAGCGCACGGAATCTCCATGGGCAGCCCGCGCTTCAAGTTCGGTAAGGCCGACGGAGCCCAACGGAGGATGAGTGAACACCACGGTGGGAATATTGCGGTAATCCATGCGCCGGTCCGCCATTCCGCCGAAGTTCCGGTCTGCCCATCTGCGCCCGGCCGCGATTGCCACCGGCGTGAGTTCATGGTGACCGGTTACGTCGCCGATTGCGAACACGCCCGGCGCCGTGGTCTCCTGCCATTGATCCACCCGAACCGCACCGCGCGCATCGCAGTCCACACCGGCCGCTTCCAGGTTCAGATCTTGGGTGAGCGGGCGCCTTCCCACGGCCCAAATCAGCGTATCGAAAGGGCCACTGCGTTGGCCGCTAGTTGAGGACAAATGCAGACCGTCGGTTTCGCGGTTCACGGCGACCGGCACAAATCCCGGCGTGATCAGCACCCCCGCCTCGGCGAATCCCTCCAGGCAGGCCTGCTGCAGAACCTCGTCGAAGCGGCGCAAGACTGAATCGCGCCGCAAATGCAGGGTCACCTCCGAGCCCAGGCCGCGCAAAATGCCGGCCAGCTCTACGGCTATATAGCCGGCGCCCACCACCGCGGTTCTTTCCGGACGGCGGTCAAGCTCGAAGAAGCCATCGGAAGTCATCCCCAGTTCCGCGCCGGGAATTTCCGGAACCACCGGGACGCCGCCGGTAGCAACAAGAATCCGGTTTGCCGCATATTCCCGGCTACCGGCGGTAAGCTGCAGCGGGCCGGAAAATACCGCCTGCCCTGCGATGCATTGCACGCCCCGCCGCTCCAGATTGTTCGCATAAATTCCATTCAGACGGCGGATGTAGGCCTCGCGACGGTCCACCAGTTTCTCCCAGTCGTGGCCGTCAAGGGACAGCTCAAAACCGTAGTCCGGCGACTGACTCAGTTCCCGGGCCAACTCCGCGGCGTGCCACATGATCTTTTTCGGGACGCATCCCCGGTTGACGCAGGTGCCTCCCAGGCGGCCGGATTCCAGCAGGGCCACGCGTGCTCCGTATTCCGCCGCCCGCTGCGCGGCGGCAAGCCCGCCGCTGCCGCCTCCCACCACGATCAGGTCAAGTTTCTGCATGGGCGAGAGAATAACGCCTTGCCCCGGCATGGTCGCCCCCTATCGCCCAACAAAATTGCCGCTTTGTCTTGACCCCGTAACCAAAAGTGGGGACAGTGTGGGGTTGGCGGCGCAAACAAGCTACTTGCGCCGCCAAAGCGCATGAGTGAATTGTTTGATTATTACCGCCCGAGCCTGAAGGTGCGGGGGATTGAGCGGCGGTTTCCGGCCCGTCGAATTTTCTGCATTGGCTGGAATTACGCCGACCACAATCAAGAAATGAACAAGGAGACGGCCCCGCAACCGCCGGTGTTCATGAAACCTGCGGACGCACTGCTGCCGGACGGCGGCGTAGTTCCGTTTCCAACCCGCACCAGGGACCTGCATCACGAGGTGGAATTGGTCATCGCACTCCAGGGCGGCGGTCTCAACATCAGCGCGGACGAGGCGCCGGGACACGTGTACGGCTATGGCGTGGGTATTGACCTGACCCGCCGCGACTTGCAGGCGGAGGCGCGCAACGCCGGGAACCCCTGGGAGATCAGCAAGAGCTTTGAGTATTCGGCGCCGGTGAGCACCCTGCGGCGCGCCTCCAGCATCGGGCACCCCGCTCGCGGCCGAATCTGGCTGGCCGTAAACGGGGAGCTGCGCCAGGAGGCGGACTTGAGCGACATGATCCGCAAGCCGATGGAATTGATCGCTCGGATTTCCACCTATTTTGAGCTCAAGCCCGGAGACCTCGTCTTTACCGGAACGCCGGCGGGGGTAGGTCCGCTGAAGCCGGGCGATCACGTCACCGCCGGGGTGGACCGGGTGGGAGACATCCACATTCGCGTGGGCCGGCCCCGATCCTGATCTCAACTCCTCCGCGCTCCAGGCCATGATTATTGCGAGCTGGAACGTCAACTCCGTGCGGGTGCGCAAAGAGCACGTAGCCGCCTGGCTTGAGACCCACTCTCCCGAGGTCCTGGGTCTGCAGGAACTCAAATGCCAGGACGAGGATTTTCCCGGGCAGGCATTTGAAGACCTGGGATACCACTGCCTCGCACATGGGCAGAAGACCTACAACGGTGTGGCATTGCTTACCCGCCGCGCGTTTTCCGAGCCGGTCACCGGGATTCCGGGCCTGGACGACCCGCAGGCCCGGGCTGTGGCGGCAACCGTGGGCGACACCCGGGTGGTGAACCTCTACGTTCCCAACGGCAAGGAAGTAGGGCACGAACACTATTTCTACAAGCTGCGCTGGCTGGACGCGCTGATCGGCTGGCTGCGCACCGAACTTGAGCGCTGGCCGCGGCTGGCCGTCATGGGCGACTTCAATATCGCCCCCGACGACCGCGACGTGCATGACCCCGAGGAATGGCGCGACAAGATCCTGTGCAGCGAGCCCGAGCGGGCCCGGCTGCAAGCGCTTGTGGAACTCGGCTTGCAGGACAGCTTTCGCCTGTTCGAACAGCCCGAGAAAAAATTCAGCTGGTGGGACTATCGCGCCGCCGGCTTCCGCCGCAACCGGGGCTTGAGAATCGACCTGGTGCTGCTGTCCCCGGCGCTGGTCCCCGAATGCCGGGCCGCCGATATCGACACCGCCCCCCGCCGACTCGAACGCCCATCCGATCACGCCCCCGTCTTCGCCCGCCTGTCCTGACTCCCCACCCCTGGGAACGAGGGCTTCCAGCCCTCGACGAGGGCAGGATGCCCTCGCTCCATTGTTCCCTGCGCGTCAGCGCAACGGCGCCCGCTGCGAAACTCCCAGGATTCAGTCGACGGTGACGGACTTGGCGAGGTTGCGCGGTCGGTCGACGTTCTTGCCCTTGTGCACCGCGACATGGTAGGCCAGCAATTGCAGCGGAACCGTGTAAAGCACTGGAGCCTGCAGGGCCGTGGGCGGGGCCGGCAGCCGGAGCACAATCATTCCATCCTCGTGCCCAAGGTTCGCATCCGGAGCCGAGACCACGAACAGCCGCCCCCCACGCGCCCGCACTTCCTCGAGATTCGACCGGAGCTTGTGCAGCAGCCCGTCATTGGGCGCCAAGGCCACCACCATCATGTCCTCGTCCACCAGCGCCAGCGGTCCGTGCTTCAGTTCGCCGGCCGCATAGGCCTCGGCATGCACGTAGGACAATTCCTTCAATTTCAACGCGCCTTCCATCGCCACCGGCCACATCGGGCCGCGTCCCAGGAACAGCACATGATCACGATGCTCGAAGTGCTTGGCGAGCTGCTCCAGCTGCCCGTCCATTTCCAGCAACTGCTCGATCAGATCCGGCAGCGCCGCGGCCTCCTGTGTCAGGCCCCGTATCTCCGATTTGGATCTGCCGCGCGCCCGTGCAAGCGCCAGGGCAACCATCGCCAGGGCCGCTAACTGCGTGAGCAGAGCCTTCGTTGAAGCCACGCCGACTTCCAGACCCGCGCGCGTAAGCAGGCTGCGCCCCACCATCCGAACCAGGCTGCTGGTCGCCATATTGCTCAAGGCAAGCACTCCCAGGTAGCCGCGTTGGAGCGCTACGCGGGTTGCTTCCAGGGTGTCGGCCGTCTCTCCTGATTGAGAAATGGCCAGGAACAGGCAGTCCTGCGGACAGGGGGGAGGGCGATAACGGTACTCGCTTGCGATCTCCACGGTACAGGGCAGGCCCGCGTACTCCTGGATCCACTGGCGGGCGACCAGACCGGCGTTGAAAGCGCTGCCGCAGGCGGCGATATGCACCGCGGCCACTTCGCCCAGCCGCGGTCCCAGTTCGGGACCGAAGACGGAGGCATCCGGCAAACCTCCGGCCATCAGCGGTATCAGGGTGTCGCGCACCGCCCGGGCCTGTTCGAAGATTTCCTTCTGCATGAAGTGCCGATAAGCGCCACGCTCCACCGACTCAGGCCCGAATTCGCTCTTGACCACCGGTCGTTCCACGGTTTCACCGTCGGCGCCGGTCAATTCCAAGCCACGTGAACGAATCACGGCCAAGTCGCCGTTTCTGAGAAAGCAGTAGCGCCGCGTTACCGGAAGCAGTGCAGCAATATCCGATGCAACGTAATTCTCCGACTCGCCCAGTCCCACCACCATCGCAGCGCCACGGTGAGCCGCAACAATGGCATCCGGTTCTGCGGCCGCCAAAACGACCACGGCGTAACTTCCCCGCAAGCGGGCAAGCGCGTCCCTGGTTGCTACTTCGAGATTGTTGCCCGCGTGCAATCCGGCAGCAATGAGATGGGCGATGCATTCCGTATCCGTATCGCTGGAGAAGGTCACGCCCGAGGCGATGAGCTCATCCTTGATGGCCTCGTAGTTTTCCACGATGCCGTTATGCACAACCGCGACCTCGTTGCCGGAAAACAGCGGATGGGCATTGAGTTCGTTGGGGGCGCCGTGCGTAGCCCAGCGGGTGTGGGCAATGCCCAGGGCGCCCTGCATGGGTTGCTGCTGAAAGTCCTCGGTCAGCCGGGCCACGAAGCCGGGCCGGCGGAGCCGCCACAGGCGGCCGTTAGCAGGCAGCAGCGCCACGCCGGCGGAGTCGTAGCCGCGGTATTCCAGCCTCCGCAGACCTTCCAGCAACAAGGGCGCAATATCACGCTCCGCTGCGACTCCAACGATTCCGCACATGCTTCGAACCCGCCGGGTTAACGCTTCTTGAGCGGCAGGGTCTTTTGCCGGGAGCGGGCTACCGTCAACTGGTCGGCCGGCGCCGGTTTGGTGATCGTGGAACCGGCGCCGATCACGGCGCCCTTGCCTACTTTCACGGGCGCAACCAGTTCCACGCCGGAGCCGATGAACGCGCCGTCTCCGATTACCGTGCGATGCTTCTTGCGTCCGTCATAGTTGCAGGTGATGACTCCGGCGCCGATGTTGACCCCTGCGCCAACCTGCGAATCGCCGACGTAACTCAAGTGCGAGGCCTTGGCGCCCTTGCCCAGATCGCTTTTCTTGATCTCCACGAAGTTGCCGACGCGGGATTCCGGCCCGAGCCGGGCTTCGGGCCGCAGCCGGGCGAATGGACCGACACGGGCGCCGGCGCCGATGTCAGCGCCATCGACCACGCAGTGCGGCTCGATGCGCGCTCCTGCATCAAGGCACGAATTCGAGACCACGCTGTAGGCGCCGATGCTGGCGCCGTCGCCCAGCCTGATTTCCCCTTCCAGAACCACGCCCACGTCAAGGAACACGTCACGTCCCGCTTCGACTTCGGCGCGGATGTCGATGCGCCGCGGATCGGCGATCCGCACACCCGCCTCCATCAGGGCATCGCTGCGGCGGCGGCTCAGCAGCCTCCCGGCAACGGCCAGTTGCGCCGGGCTGTTCACGCCCATGGCTTCATCAGGCCCGCCGGACCGCACCGCCCGCACCGGCATTCCCTGGGACAGCGCGATATCCACGGTATGGGTCAAATAGATTTCCTGCTTTACGCCCGCGGGCTTGAGTGCCAGGCAGGCCTCGGCCAGCCACTGGGCGGGCGCCGCCATGGGACCGACGTTGATCTCACGGATGCGGCGCTGCTCGACAGTCGCGTCCGCGTGCTCCACGATTCCGCTCACCGAGCCAGCGGCTTCCCGCACGATGCGCCCGTAGCCGGCGGGATCGTCCACTTCGGCGGTCAACAGGGACACGCCATGCTCATCCGCAACCAGGCGCTGCAGGGTTTCCCCGCGAACCAGGGGAACATCAGCGTAAAGAACCAGGACCCTTGAGCGCGGGTCCACCTTCGGCAAGGCCTGAAGCACCGCGTGGCCCGAACCCAGTTGCTCACGCTGCTCGACCCACTCGATCGCGGCATGCGAGAAGGCATCCCGCAAGGCCTCGGAGCCGTGTCCGCAAACCACTATGAGGCGCTCCGCCGACAGGCAGGCCGCCCCGTCCAGGACGTTTGCCAGCAGCGGTTTGCCTCCCAGCATGTGCAGCGGCTTGGGCAAATCCGACCGCATCCGCATGCCCTTGCCGGCGGCCAGCACCACGACGTTCAAGGCCGAACTCATCAGGCGGCTCCTCCGATTCCGGGAGCAAGGCCGGACCAGGGCCGCGCCCGCTCCAACTGCGCCGCCAGACGCAACAGCGTGGCCTCGCCTCCCTGTGACGCCGCCAATTGCACGCCGATGGGCAGGCCCTCGGAAGAGTGGCCAAGCGGCAACGATATGGCGGGTTGACCGGTTACGTTAAGCAACTGCGTAAAGGCCGTATAGCGGCTGGTGACTTCCATATAGCGCTTCAGGTCTTCGCTGTCCATGTCAATCATGCCCAGGCGCGGCGGCGGCGCGGCCAGCGTCGGGGACAGTATGACGTCATATTGGCTGGAGAATTCTCCCATCCGGCGTCCAATGTAATGGATATGGGTCAGCGCCGCTGCGTAATCGGACGCGCAGGCCTCGGCGCCGATCCGCGCCATTCTCCAGGTCACATGCGATACATCCTCGCGTCGAAACTCGCGGCCCAGCACCCGGCAACGTGCCTGAATGTCCGCGTTCACGTGCGAGGCCAGGATAAGCGTGGCGCAATTGTGCAGCTCCTCCGGCGACAAGGGACAGCGGGCCTCTTCCACCCGATGCCCGAGGTCCTCGCATAGGCGGGCCGTATCCTTGAGAACACGCGTGATCTCGGGATCGACCGCGACTCCGTTGAAGGACTCGCCAATGAGAGCCACGCGTAATTCTCCGGGCGGATAAAGCAGCGCCGCCATCCAGGTCCCGACGTGAGCCGGAGGATGGTATGGATCGCCCGGCTCGCGACCCTCTACCGCGTCGAGGAAGGCCGCTGTATCGCGCACACTGCGGCTGAGCACGTGATGTTGCGACATCCCGGCCCATCCTTCGGCCCGATCGGGACCCGTAGGCACCCGCCCCCGCGTGGGCTTCAAGCCGACCAGGCCGCAGGCCGATGCCGGAATGCGGATCGAACCACCGCCATCGCTGCCGTGCGCGGCAGGAACGATTCCGGCCGCCACCGCCGCAGCGGAGCCCCCACTGGAGCCGCCCGGGGAATAATCGGGATTCCAGGGGTTGCGCGTGGGGCCGCTCAGCTCGGGCTCGGTGGTAACCGCCAGCGCCAGCTCCGGCGTGTTGGTCTTGCCGAACATCGTCAATCCGGCCTGTAGATAGCGCTGTACGAGGGTCGTGTCTTTCTCGGCCACGTGTCCGGCGAACAGGCGGCAGGCATGACCGGTCGGCTCGCCGGCGTAGTTGGCGCCGGCATCTTTCAGGAGAAACGGAACGCCGTACAAGGCCCCGCCCCGGCCCCCCAGAGAATCACGAGCTCGATCAGGGAACGTATGCACGACCGCGTTGATGGCGGGGTTGCGCCGTTCGCAGCGGTCGATGGCGGCTTCCAGCAACTCCGCAGACCGGATTTGACGCGTGCGCACCAATTCCGCCAGACCGACGGCGTCATACGACTCGTATTCGGGGAAGTTGCTCAAGCGTTAGGATTCTAGCCCGCCGAGCGGGAGGGTGCTTCACCCGGGAACGAGGGCATCCTGCCCTCGATACAACAAACAACCGGGGGCAGGATGCCCTGGTTCCCTGGGGGATGTGAAGTATCCACATTTTCTGTGGATAAACCTGTGGAGAAGGGCCGCAAACAAGGCTGAAAAGCGCCCCGTTGTAACACTTCCTTAAATTTGGTGAAAAATTCACCCGAATTCAAAAACCAATACATATCAATATGTTATACACACAATAACAGGAATATCTTGAGTTTTCCGCCGTAACTCAAGCGCCTGAAGGAAAGCCCGAGCCCAACTGTGTATGCTGACGCGCCTCCCTCGTGTCGTGACCCGCAAAGGCGGCGACAAGCGCGGTTACTCGCGGCCGCGCAATTTCTTCAGCGCCCGGTAGCGCGCGGAGGCTTCCGCAAGGTCGCGCTGGGCCTTCTCGATGTCGGATTTCCCGGTGGCGCCGGCCAGGGCTTCCTCGGCCTTTTTGCGCGCCTCTTCGGCGCCATCCACGTCGAGTTGATCCGGCCGCAGCGCCGAGTCGGCCAGCACCATGACGGCATTCGGCTGAATTTCCAGCAGCCCCCCGGTGACGTAGAAAAGCCGCTCCTGATGCCCTTCGCTCTGCACCCGCACCGCCCCGGGACGAAGCTCCGTCAGCAGCGGCGCGTGCCGGGGCGCAATTCCGATGTCTCCCTCGGAGGCCGGCACGACCACCAGGCTGGCTTCCCCGGAGAAGATCTCGCCCTCGGCGCTAACGATGTCAACGTGAATGGACGCCATGCTTATTGCAGCTTCTTGGCCGCCTCCTCCACTTCGGCGATGCCGCCGGCCATGTAGAACGCCTGCTCGGGCAGGTGGTCGCAATCGCCGTTGAGTATGGCGCTGAAGCTGCGGATGGTTTCCTTCAAGGTCACGAACTTGCCGGGAGTACCGGTAAACACCTCGGCCACGTAGAAGGGCTGCGACAAGAAACGCTGAATCTTGCGGGCCCGCTGCACGGTGAGTTTGTCTTCTTCGGACAGTTCGTCCATGCCAAGGATGGCGATGATGTCCTGCAACTCCTTGTAGCGCTGCAACACGCGCTGCACCCCGCGCGCCGTGTCGTAATGCTCGCGGCCGACGACCAGAGGATCGAGTTGGCGCGAGGTGGAATCGAGTGGATCCACCGCCGGATAGATGCCGAGCTCGGCGATCGAGCGCGACAACACCACGGTCGCGTCCAGGTGCGCGAAGGTGGTGGCGGGCGAGGGGTCGGTGAGATCGTCGGCCGGCACGTAGATCGCCTGAACCGAGGTGATCGAACCGGTGCGGGTGGACGTAATACGCTCCTGCAGCACGCCCATCTCTTCGGCCAGCGTAGGCTGGTAGCCCACCGCCGAAGGCATCCGGCCCAGAAGCGCGGAGCATTCCACGCCAGCCAGAGTGTAGCGGTAGATGTTGTCGATGAACATGAGGATCTCGCGGCCCTCGTCGCGGAAATGTTCCGCGATCGTCAGGCCGGTGAGCGCCACCCGCAGACGGTTCCCGGGCGGCTCGTTCATCTGTCCATACACCAGCGCCACCTTGTCGAGCACGTCCGATTCCTTCATCTCGTTGTAGAAATCGTTGCCTTCGCGGGTCCGTTCGCCCACCCCGGCGAACACCGAGTAGCCGGCAGCTTCCACCGCGATGTTGCGGATCAGTTCCATCATGTTCACGGTCTTGCCCACGCCGGCGCCACCGAACAGGCCGATCTTGCCGCCCTTGGCGAACGGGCAGAGCAGGTCGATCACCTTGATGCCGGTTTCCAGCAGCTCGGCGCTGCTGGCCTGGTCCTCGAAAGTCGGCGGCGGCCGGTGAATCGGCAGTCGCTCCTGTTCGCCGATCTCGCCCTTGCCGTCCACCGGTTCGCCGAGAACGTCCATGATCCGGCCGAGCGTCTTGTTGCCCACCGGAACCGTGATCGGCCCGCCCGTATTGCGCACCGGCAAACCGCGGCTCAAGCCCTCGCTGGAACCCATGGCGATGGTGCGCACCACGCCGTCGCCCAGCTGCTGCTGCACTTCCAGGGTGAGATGGCGGTCGTCCACAACCAGGGCGTCGTACACCCTGGGCATGGATTCGCGCGGGAATTCCACATCGATCACGGCGCCGATTACTTGCACGATGGCGCCGGAGGCATTTGCGGTCATGCCGTTCTCCTTCGGTTTGCTGCCGGGCGCAAAGCGCCCGCTGATGTTCGGTCATTCATTGCCTGGTCTTCCTCGTGGCGTCGGCGGCGGCGGTACGTAGCGCATCCCCTGGGAACGAGGGCTTCCAGCCCTCGACGAGGGCAGGATGCCCTCGATCCCGGGGGATGCCCTCGACGAGGGCAGGATGCCCTCGATCCCAGGGGATGCCCTCGGTCCCAGGGGGGGTGGAGTTTTGTTGCGAAGTTCATACCGCCGCGGCGCCGCCGATGATTTCCGCGATTTCCGCGGTAATGGCAGCCTGTCGCGCCTTGTTGTATTGCAATTGGAGCGTGTCGATCATCTTGCCGGCGTTGTCGGTGGCCGACTTCATGGCCACCATCTTGGCCGCCATCTCGCAAGCCACGTTTTCCATCGCTGCGCGAAACACCTGCGTTTCGATATAGCGCTCCAGCACGCCGTCGAGCAACTCCTCGGCCGACGGCTCGTAGATGTAGTCCCAATGCGCCGCCAGGGTGTCGTCCTTCTCCAGCTCTACCGGCAACAGTTGCTCGATCACCGGCTGTTGCCGCATGGTGTTGACGAACACGTTGCGGGCCAGGTACATGCGGTCGATCTGCTCTTCGCGAAAGGCGTTCAGCAGGACCCTCACCGCGCTGACCAGATCGACGACGTGCGGCTTCTCGCCCAGATGCGAGGCCACACCGGTAATGTTGATGTTCAGATTGCGGAAGAACTGGACGGCCTTGGCGCCGATCAGCACTACCTGGGTGGATACGCCCGCATCCGCCTGTTGCTTCAATTCCACCAGAAAGTGCCGGAACAGGTTGACGTTCAGGCCTCCGCACAAGCCGCGATCGGTGGAAATCAGGATGTAGCCCGCGGACTTCGGTTCCCGGCTGGCCAGGTAGGGCGGCGTGTAGTCGGGCCGCGCGTGGTACAGGTGGCTTGCGATCTTGTGCATACCGTCGGCATACGGGCGGGCGGCGGCCATCCGCTGCTGGGTGCGCCGTATCTTGCTGGCCGCGACCATTTCCATCGCTCGCGTGATCTTCTGCGTGTTCTTGACGCTGCCGATCTTGCCGCGGATTTCCTTGGCGCCTGCCATTTCGTGTCGCCCTTCGCGGTTCCGTAGCGGCTAGTACGCGCCGCTGCTCTTGAATTCTTCCATCAGCGCCTTCAGGCCGGCGGCGATCTCGTCGTTGTAGTCGCCTGATTCGTTGATGGTGTCCAGCAGTTCGGCATGGTTGTCGCGGGCGTGTGCATGCAGGGCGCGCTCGAAGGGCAGCAGTTTCTCCACCTCAAGGTCGTCCATATAGCCCTCCTGGACCGCGAACAGCGAGACCGCGATATCGGCCACCGTGAGCGGCTCGTACTGGTTCTGCTTCATCATCTCGGTGACCCGCTGACCGCGCTCCAACTGGCGCCGGGTAGTCGCATCCAGGTCGGAGGCGAACTGCGCGAAGGCCGCAAGGTCGCGATACTGGGCCAATGCCAGGCGCACGCCACCGCCCAGCTTCTTGATGATCGTTGTCTGCGCGGCGCCACCTACGCGCGATACCGAGATACCGGGATCGATGGCCGGCCGGATACCGGCGTTGAACAGGTCCGTCACCAGGTAGATCTGGCCGTCGGTAATGGAAATCACGTTGGTGGGAACGAAGGCCGACACGTCGCCTGCCTGCGTCTCGATGATCGGCAACGCGGTGAGCGACCCGGTGCGGCCCTTGACCTTGCCTTGAGTCTGTTCCTCCACGTAATCCGCGTTGACCCTCGCGGCGCGTTCCAGCAGGCGCGAATGCAGGTAGAACACGTCGCCGGGATAGGCCTCGCGGCCGGGAGGCCGGCGCAGCAGCAAGGACACCTGCCGGTAGGCCCAGGCCTGCTTGGTGAGGTCGTCGTAGACCACCAGCGCATCTTCGCCGCGGTCGCGGAAATACTCGCCCATGGAGCAACCGGCGTACGGCGCGATGTATTGCATCGCCGCGGTTTCCGCGGCCGGGGCCGCTACCACGATGGTGTGCTCCATGGCGCCGAATTCCTCCAGCTTGCGCACCACGTTGGCGATCGAGGAATTCTTTTGCCCGATGGCCACGTAGATGCACTTGATGCCGGTTCCGCGCTGGTTGATGATGGCGTCTATCGCAACCGCGGTCTTGCCGGTTTGCCGGTCGCCGATGATCAACTCGCGCTGACCGCGGCCGATCGGAATCATCGCGTCCACCGACTTCAGCCCGGTTTGCACCGGCTGGCCGACGGACTGCCGGGTGATGACGCCGGGAGCCACCTTCTCGATCGGCGAGTATTCGGTGGTCTGAATCGGTCCCTTGCCGTCCACCGGTTTGCCCAGCGCATCCACCACTCGGCCGAGCAGGGCCTCGCCCACCGGCACCTCCAGGATCCGGCCGGTGGCCTTGACCACGTCGCCTTCTGTGATGTGGCGATAGTCGCTCAGAATCACCGAACCCAGGGAGTCCCGCTCCAGGTTGAGCGCCAGCCCGTAGGTCTCGCCGGGGAACTCCAGCATTTCGCCGTATTGCGCCCCCGACAGGCCGTGGATCCGGCAAATGCCATCGGTTACCGACACCACCGTTCCTACCTCGACCTGCTCGGCGGCGGAGTCGAAATTCTCGATACGCTGCCGGATCAATTCACTTATTTCGTTCGCTTTCAGAGCCATCCTGTTACCCATCCATCCGTTAACTTGCCGGGCGGCCCAGCGCCGTGGCCAGCTTGCCCAAGCCCGCGCGCGCCGATCCGTCCAGAACCTGATCGCCGACCTGGATCCGGGCGCCGCCCAGCAGGCCCTCGTCCAGTTCAAAGCGAAAATCCACTTCGCGCCCGAGCCGCTTGGTAAGGGCCCGGGCGATTTGTTCCTGTTGCGCCGGCGCCACCGGCGCGGCGGAAATCATCACCGCCTCGACCCGGCGCGCATCCTCGCGGCGCAGGTCCTCAAACTGCCTGGCAATCTCGCCCAGCGCCTCAAGCCGGCGGTTCTCGCGCAGGAGGCGCAACAGGTTCTGCACGCCCTGAACCTCGCTGCCGGCCGGCTTAGCTACCAGCTCGCAAAGTAGGTCCAGCGCTTGGCCCACCGAAGCGGGGGCATCCAGCGCGGCGCGCATGGCCTCGTTATCGGCCGCATCCGCCGCAAAGGTCAGGGCCGCGGACCACTCGGCCAGCGCGTCCCTGTCCCTGGCATAGCCGAAGGCCGCCCTTGCATAGGGCCGAGCTATGGCGCCGAAAGAACCCATCAGATCTGGTTGGCGAAGCGCTGCAGCATATCGCCGTGAGCGCGCGCGTCAATTTCCCGCTGAAGAATCTTCTCGGCCCCGGCAATCGCGATGGAAGCGACATTGTCGCGTAATTCGTCGCGGGCCTGGGTAACCTCGCGCTGGATATCCGAATGGGCCGTAGCCACCAGGCGCAAGCGCTCTTGTTCGCCCTCTTCACGCCCTTCTTCGACGATGCGCGCAGCCCGGGCATTGGCCTGGTCGATGATCTCCGATGCCTGGCGCCGGGCATCGGCCACCAGCTTTTCGATCCGCTCCTGCGCCAGGTCCAGTTCGCTGCGCCCGCGCGCCGCGGCTTCCAGGCCGTCGGCGATTTCCTTGTTGCGCTTGTCGATGGCCTCGATCACCAACGGCCAGATGAACTTCATGGTGAACCAGGCCAGCGCCAGGAAGACTACGCTTTGCGCCAGCAGTGTTGCGTTGATGTTCATTTCTGCGCTACTAGCCGCCGATACCCAGGGCATCAAGTCCCGGCTTGAGCGTTTCGTTCAAACTACCCAGAAACGGATTGTTGTACGCAAATAGAAGCGCCACACCCACGCCGATCATTGACACGGCGTCGAGCAGCCCCGCAAGAAGGAACATCCGGAACAGCAGCATGGGCGCCAGTTCCGGTTGCCGGGCGGTGCTTTCCAGAAATCGGCCGCCCAGAAGGCCGAAGCCCAACGCGGTACCCATCGCGGCCATTCCGATAATGATCGCCACCGCCAAGGCCGTAGTCCCCAGGACCTGCGCCTGGGAAGCGGCCATCTGAATCATTTCTCCAGCTTGGTTTTCCATGAGTTCTCCTGTAAAGCGGAAATGCTTTGTGTGGTTAGTGTTCTTCGCTCGCCATGCTGAGATAAACGATGGTGAGCATCATGAAGATGAATGCCTGCAGCGTGATCACAAGGATGTGGAACAACGCCCAGGCCAGGCCCAGTACAAACTGAACCAGGAAACTGAATGCGCCTGCGGCGGACATCATCGAAGAAAATGTTTCCCCGAGTGTAAGCAGCGCAATCAGGATGAAAATGAGTTCGCCCGCGTAAAGGTTGCCGAACAACCGCAGCGCCAGCGACATCGGTTTGGCCAAATCCTCCACGACCTTCAGCGTGACGTTGAAGGGTAACAGCCACTTGCCGAAGGGCTTGAAGAAAATCTCCCGTCCGAAACCGCCCAGGCCCTTGGCGCGGATGCTGTACACGATGATCAGCACAAAGACGGTGATGGACATTCCGAAAGTGATGTTGAGGTCGGTGCTGGGCACTACCTTCATGTAGTTGATGCCGATCAGTTTGCCGGCTTCCGGCAGCAGATCCACCGGCACCAGGTCCATGAAGTTCATCAGGAACACCCAGCAGAAAATAGTCAGCGCCAGCGGCGCTACGAATTTCGAAGGGCCGTGGTAAGCGTCCTTCACCTGCGTGTCCACGAAGTCCACCATCATCTCGACGAAGCTCTGCCAACGCCCTGGCACTCCGGCCGTGGCCCGCCGCGCCGCAAAATAAAAGGAACCCGCGAAAACCACGCCCAGCAATACCGAGTAGAACAGGCTGTCGAGGTGAAATGTCCAGAAACCGCCGTCACCGGCCGTGAGATTGGTCAGGTGATGCTCGATATATGCGGCGCTGCCGCCTCCCGAGGATTCCGCCGCCATGACCGCCTTTCCCTATTGCCCGGCAGTGGCTGCCGGGGGAACAGTCTCACCCAGCACCACGGGAAGCAGGCCGGCCCAGTAGCCCAGGAGAGTGGCGACAAAACCGCCCAGAAGACCCAGGAAATTCAAATCAAATCTCACGATGCACACTGCGAACCCGGCTGCCGTTACGGCCCATTTGGCGGCTTCGCCCACCACCACCCGCGCCAGCATCTGGCCCGGCGTTGCGCCGCTGCGCACGCGCAACAGCCCGGCAACCATGAACAGGCTGCCCAGCAATCCGATAGCGCCACCGGCAAACGTTGCCGCGCCGGCGGCAAACCCGAAAATGAGCCACGCCAAAACACCCGCAGCGGCGCCCGCCGCTGCCTGTATCAACACCAGCCGCATGGCCGACTTTCGCATGGATTCAAACATAAAAACGCCACCGCCCCTTATCGGGAGAGTGGCACGCGCCGGCAACGCCGGTTCCCCATCGATGAACCGTAATTGTACTCCGAGTTGCCCACCTATTGTGTGATAGATGGTAAGTTTGCGTAGCCAGGGGCTGCCCAAAGAACTCACGCTCAATGACGGAATATCGCCACCAAATCAGCAACGAGGAAGCGTCGCGGATTCAGCGATTCCTCCGCCTGCTGGCGGTCGGCACGGCCATCTTCGGCCTGCTGGTGCTGGTGGCGTTTCTTACTGCGGATCGCTGGCTGTTGCTCATCAGCCATGAAGGCGAGCGAAAGTTCGTGGACCGGTACGTGATGCTGGTGAAAAAGCGCTTCTTACATCCAAGCGAACCCGTCCTCCAGGACTATGTAGAGCAACTAACGCAGCAGATTGCGGGCGGCATGAATGTTCCGGATGATCTGAGAATTCGCATTCACGTCGTAAAGGGCCGGGTGGTGAACGCGGGAGCGACGCTTGGATGCCACATCTTCATTCCGGATGGTTTGTTGCAGAGGCTCAACAGCGAGAACGGTATGGCTATGGTCCTCGCCCACGAACTTGCCCATTGCGTGAATCGCGACCCACTGCGCAGCGCGGGACGAGCGTTTCTGTGGGCGATCGCCGTATCGTCTATACAAGGCACAGACCTCCCCGGGCAGGACTTCGGGGGGAGTCAATTGATGCTCAACGCCTACAGCCGCCAACAGGAATTGGTCGCGGACCGGCAGGCCTTGACCGCGCTACAGTCGCACTACGGTCATATCGGCGGAGCAACAAACTTGTTTGAGATCCTGCTGAAATCCGGAAGTGCCGGCAACAACCCGGAGGTGCTGTCAAGCCATCCCGGCCTCGATCTACGGATTGAGGAGATCAACACGATGGCGCGGGACAACGGTTGGCGGACGCTGACTACCTCACCCTACCCGCCCGCGGTAATTGAGGCGCTCAGTTCGAAGCCTTGATCAACAGTCCCCGGCCATCTCTGAACGAACCGACGGCGATCATGACCATATCCACAATGATCCAGAAACCGAAGCCCCCAAGAGTCAAAATCATTAGTATGCCGGTGCCGATCTTCCCCGCATAGAAGCGGTGAACTCCCAGGACGCCAAGAAAATAGCAAAGCAGCAGTGTGGGAACAAAGCCCTTCTCGCTTATGCCCGACTCGATGTTTGCCCCGCTAACTCGTGCTTCGCTCATTTCATTCATACCTGGTCTCCAACTTTTAATTTTTGCCCGGGATAGCAGACACGCCGGCCGTGGCCATCGTTGAACGATCCGGTAAGCAACAGAATCGTCACGATCAGCGTGTGCAGCGCGTCAATGGCCCCGGCCAGAAAGGCAAAAAGGAACTGCCCGGTGACAGCAAAGTAAACCGTCGCGACCAACAGCGAAATGTCGAGGATCGCCTCAACCCAGCGTTCCAGGTAGAAGTGCTGAATGCCCATCACGCCGAAAATGCCCGAGAGGCAAACGGCAATTGCGTAACTCTTTTGCGAAACTTCCGGATGGCTCGAATTCATTCGCTCTTTCACCATCGACCGACTAGCGGCCAAGCTATCTGAATCGCCGCGAAAGCGCAAGCGGTTTCGATTCGCTGTTTGCCGGCGCTATTTTTGGTAGCTGACGCGCAGGTAGCCGACGCGGCCGGGCAGGTCATGCGCGACCTGGCTCATGCCGATTACGCCGCAGGGAAAGCAGAGCGGAGGATCCTCATCAAGCAGATTGTTGAAACCCAGCGAAACCGTCCAGTTATCGCCCAACATTTGCGGCGTTAAGCTCAGGCTGGCGTCGGTGAAGAGAACCGAAGCGACCTCGGCGCCGCCTAAAGTCATCTCATCGGCCCACCGCAAGCTGACGCTACCGGACCAGCGATCCTTCATCCATTCAATATTGCTTACCCAGCGCAATTCGGGGAAGGCGCGCTGAAAGGTCTCGTCGGTGTGAGTTCCCTGGCGGTCCGGAAGCCGCTTGAGGCCGATGCGCGCAAGGACAGATCCTCGATCGGCCTGAACAGCATGCTGACCTTGTAGGTGGCCTGGGTTCCGAAGGTGCTGTAGTCCGAACTGCGGCCCGCCAGATTCAATTCCAGGTACCTGGCGCCGGCGTCCATCAGCGGCAGGCTCAGCTCGCCGTAGTATTCCGTCGCGCGGAAACCGCCTTGTGTCGATCCGGCGGGGATGCCCGCCGTCTCGCCCCGCTCGGCGATCGGGTCGGGCCGAAACCAGCCGGCGTGATCACGAAACTCGATTCCCGCGGCAAAGCCCGCTTCTCCGGCCGGCAAGGAAAATACATCGCCGGCGAAATTCAAGGCCACGTCCTTGAGGCTCTGGCGGCTGGCATCGCGCTGCGTATGGGTAACGAAATCAAGCATCTCCGGAGTAATGGAACCGTTGCCGTCGGGCCCCTGTCCACCGAAGAAATTGAACGGCACGCATCCTGGGGTCGCCGCGCACAGGTCCGGATCGCCCATTGCCACCTGCAGCTTCGCGGCGTTGTGGGAGTTGTACTTCTTCTGCGAACCACGGTTTTCTCCGTAGCTGCCGTATAACTCCCAAAACAGGTTGCGGCTGCCCCATTGGAATTCCTCCGTTCAGTCCCACCGTCCCGAACCAGGTATGCACCCGCTGATAAAACAGGCGGCGGCCGGACTCAAGCGGACGGCGGCCGAAGAATTCCAGCGTGCCGTTTCCGGGCGAAAGATCAACGCCAAACGGGTTGTAGGGGTTGCGCTCCAGGTCGCTCCGGGAGATCTCCAGGAGCTGCGGTAGGTTCGTTGATCGGATCACGGCGAATGCGCGAGCCGGTTACGACAATTTCGTCAATCGTGGCGTCCTGGCGAGTATCAGGAACCTGGGCGAACGCAGCCACACCGAAGGTAAGGAAGAGGCGGCCAGGGCCGCTCCCCTGCAAGTGAATGACTCAGTCACGATTATCGGCGCCCCCCGAACCGCCGGCTCAGCATAGGAGTTTTCGCAGCTGGCGCAGCTGCGCTGAAGCGCAGGGAAGCAACGCTGGGAACCAACGCTGGGAACGAGGGCTTCCAGCCCTCGCGGGAGGACAGGATGTCCTCCTTCCCAGGGTTGTTCCATGCAAGTGCCGGTCGGCTACCCGCAGCGCGAACCCTTGCGATAGGCGTCGTCCGCCGCGGCCTTTTCGTTGAGTTCGTCGAGCAGTTCCGCCAACTCGAGCCAGCCCTGACGAGACTCGCGAAAACTCAAGCCTGTTTCCAGATACGAGCGCGCTTTGCCCCATAGTTGCGCCTTGCGGCACAAGCGCCCCAGGGCCAGCAACAGCGATCCATCGTCCGGGTGTTCAGCCAGCCAACCTTCGGCGTGGCGAATGGCCGCAGGGACATCGCGAGGTTCCAGTTCGCCGTAGGCGCCCGCCAGTTCCGAATCCCATTCGGCCGTCAACCGCCGGCGAATGTCCTGCTCGGCAAGATCGTGAGCACCGTGGCGCATCAGTGCACGCGCAAAAGCCAGCCCCAGGCGGTTTTCCGCTCGCAGTTCGCGGGGGATTTCACCGAGGAGCCGCTGAACCCGGCGCGCATCTTCGGCGGCGCCAAACAAACCGCAATAGGCCGCCACGGTCCATTTCGCCGCGTCGGCGGCAGCCGTTTGGCCGTGCTTGCGCAACGCCTTGAGCCGCCGCGCGGCCTCGGCCCATTCTTCACGTCGCAAATGCAGCGGAATGGCAAGGCGCAGCGCCTGCAAGTGACGCGGCCCGCGTTCCAGTATTCCGCCGAGACAGCCCATGGCCGCCGCCAGTTCACCCGCCTGCAGATGCAACTCCGCCCGTTCCAGGGAGATCGCGTCGCGCGCCTCCGGTTGGGCCTTCTCCGCCAGCGAAAACCAATGGTCGCGGCGCTCGCGATCGCCGGAGGCATGCGCCAGCCGGGCGGCCGCCAGGTATTGCAGCATAGGAGCGTTGCTCCTGGCGGCGGCCTTGGCCAACAGGCGTTCGGCCCGCGCCAGTTGGCCGGCCGCCAGCGCTACCAGGCCACGGGCCACGCGCCGGCCGGTTCGCCGGGCGGCGGCCTTGGCGGCGCGTTCGGACACCAGCCGCGGGGCCTGGCGAATCCGCCTTGCAAGGCTGGCCAGGACCAGCAGCAACACCAGCAGGGCGAGCAGGATGGGAATGGTCATTTCCACCGCCCAACCCTGAAAGGAAATCAGCACATAGCCCGGGTCCGCCGCCAGGAACTGCGCCGCCACCGCCACCAGCAGCAGCAACAGCACCACGATCAGCCCGGCGCGCATCTCAGTCGGAGCGGATGGTGCGGAATCGCTGCAGGGACGCGGCGATATCCGGTGTTTGCGGCGAGCGGCCCAACTCCAGCAGATCGTCAATGTCGGCCAAGGTATCGGCCACGTCCGGATCCGTCGGTGCATACAGGCGCGTAAGACGCCCGCGGGCAGCGACCAGGGCCGCGGAATAGGCCTGCAGATCGCCTTGTATATACGCCAGGCGGGCCAGGTGCAATTCGGCCGCCAGCAGGCGCTGAAGCGCCTCGGTATCGCCTTCGGTCAGCAGCGTGGCGGCACCGCTGTCCGTGCGGCGGACCGTAATCAGGGAGCGCAAGGCGCGGCGCGTACTGGCGACGGCACGTTCCCATCCATCGCCGGGCAGCTCCTCCGCGTGCAGCGAATCGGCAGTGGTCGGTTTCAGGTTGGGATCGAGTCCCTCAACCCGCGAAAGCAGAGCGCCCAACCGCACAACTACGCCTTGAATATCGCGCGCCGGCACACGCTCCAGGGCGCGCGCCTGTTCCTGCAATTCGGCGCTTAGCACTGCGTACCGCGGGTCGCCTGCCTGGCTCAGCAATTCCAGCGCTTCACGGACGGCCAGCGCAGCTCCCTCATAGTCCTTTGCGAAGCGGCTCTGGCGATCGGCCAGGGCCAGCAGCCGATCTGCCGCCTCCAGCCGCCATCGAACCTGCTGCCCCGCGGGCGGGCTGCCCATCGCCTCAAGGCCTCTTTCGGCGGCAGCCAGACGAATTTCGAGCCCGTCCCGGACCCGTTCGGCGGCCAGCCGAGCGGCCTGGGCGTCGGCGGCCAGCAACGCGGCATCCTCAACGCGCCGGCGTTCGAGTTCCTCAAGCTTGAGCTGCAGTTGCTCATATTCCTCGACTCTGACTTCGAGTTCGTCCACGCGTGCGGGCAAGTCCGCAAGATACTGGAACCAGAGCCAGGCGCCTGCGCCGGCCACGACCAGAGGTATCAGCCACAACCACCAATAGCTTCTTCGGCGGGCCGGTTTGGGTTTCTCCGGCGGGGCGACCCTCCCGGCAGCAGGTTTGCCGGAGGCGGCTTTAACCTTGGCGCCGCTCGCGGAAGCGGCTTTCCGGGCTGTGCCGCTACTCGGCTTCGACGCCTTGCCGGCTGGGTTGGTCTTGGTTGCCGCCATAGGTCCTCCAATTGATACGGTTAGTCTATCAACTTACGTGGAACTACAGGAGCGAGGGCGTCCCGCTCCCCGATCAGCGTCGGGGACAGGCTCTCGACGAGGGCAGGATGCCCTCGTTCCCAATGTTGTTCCTTTGTCGCCGGCGCCACCATAACCGCGGCGAATACTCAACGCGGTGTTTCTGCGACTACACGGACAATTTGCCGCTGGACAAACCGGCGGCAAATGCCGCAATCTTGCCTTTTATGAATGAGGAGTCTATTTCCGATCTGGCGCGCCGCCTGCGCAAACTTGTTCCGCCTCCGGTCCAGGGGGTCGCAAAAGACCTTGAGAGTAATTTTCGCGCCTTGCTGCAATCCGCCTTGGGCCGCAACGAATACGTGACCCTGGAGGAATTCGAAGCGCAAAAGCGCGTGCTTCAACGGACCCGCAGGAAGGTGGAAGCGCTGGAGCAGGCGCTGGCGGAGATCGAGTCGAAGGACGCCTGAGACAACCGTAAGCCAGGGAAGGCATTGAATCCGTCCACAGTCCATACGCGCGCCCTCCACGGGGTCGATGCTCCGCGCGTTATCGTGGAAGTGGGCATTACCAACGGATTGCCGGGCATAACCATTGTCGGGCTGCCGAGAAAGGAGGTGCGCGAAAGCGCCTCGCGAGTGCGCCACGCATTGAGAAGTTCCGGCCTCAAGATGCCGCCGCGCAGCGTTACGGTGAACCTGGCGCCGGTGGAATTGCCCAAGGCCGGCGGGCGCTACGATATCGCCATCGCCCTGGGCGTGCTGGCGGCGGATGGACAAATCGACCCCTCCACGCTTGGCGGCGCGGAATTTCTTGGGGAGCTCGCACTTACCGGCGCGGTGCGGCCGGTTCCCGGCGTTCTGCCGTCGGTGCTTGCGGCCACGCGGCAGCGCCAGATGTTGTTCGTGCCGGAAACCAACGCGGATGAGGCGGGTCTTGTGCGAGGGGGACGCACGGTGGCGGTGCGCGATCTGCGGCAGCTGGTGGCCAAACTCTATGCCCGGGAGGAGGTGGAATTCATTGCCTACAGCGGTGATTGCGCGCCGGCGGATACTTACCCCGACCTAAGAGACGTGATCGGTATGCCGCAGGCCAAGCGAGCCATGGAGATCGCCGCCTCCGGCGCCCACAACCTGCTGATGAGCGGACCCCCGGGGGCCGGCAAGAGCATGCTGGCCAAACGGTTTCCAGGACTGCTGCCGCCGATGAGTGATGACGAGGCGCTGGCGACCGCCGCACTGCACTCCTTGAAAGGCGTCAGCCTGGATAAGAATTGGCGGCGGCGGCCGTTTCGCTCTCCCCACCACACCTGCTCCAGCGTGGCCCTGGTGGGTGGCGGAGGGCGCCCGAGACCCGGCGAAATCTCCCTGGCGCACAACGGCGTATTGTTTCTGGACGAGTTGCCCCAATTTCGCCGCGACGTGCTGGAAGCCTTGCGGGAACCCCTTGAGACCCGCAACATCGTGGTCTCAAGGGCCCAATACACCGTTACCTTTCCGGCCCGCTTCCAGTTGCTGGCGGCGATGAATCCCTGTCCCTGCGGCTTTGTCGGCGACCCGCAGCGGGAATGCCGCTGCACGCCGGAGGCCGTGCGCCGCTACCAGGGACGTATCTCCGGCCCGTTTCTGGACCGGATCGATCTCAGGGTGCAGGTTTGCCGTCCCGCTCGCCCCCTTGTGGCCGAAGCACCGCGCGACGGTCCGTCAACCCCCGAAGTCCGGCAGCGCGTTGCGGCGGCGCGGCGGCGGCAGCTGGAGCGTTGCGGAAAGTGCAACGGCGAGCTGGAAGATGGCGAGGTGATCCGGCACTGCCGGCCATGTCAAGCCGGGCGGGCGCTGCTGGAGCATGCCGCCCGGCAACTGGCGCTTTCGCCGCGCGCCATCTCGCGGATTCTCAAGGTGGCGCGCACCATCGCCGACCTCGAACCGGCCGGGCAGGTGACTGAGGCGCACGTCGCCGAGGCCCTGGCTCTGCGCGGCCGCGACCTGTATTGATCAATGCCGCCGGCGGACGGGCGCAGACTCAAGACCTTCGATCATGCCCGGCGAAGCCTGCCGGAATGACCTGTTTGCCTCACGAAGCGGTTTCATTCGTGCACAATACGACCCTGCGCCGGGTCTTTCAGGTATGTGGGGCGGCGCAACAAGGAAGCGGGGATTGGAATTGATGTGCGGGGGATCCGGAGGAGAGCATGGAGCGGCAGCACGGTAATAACGAGTCCGGATCGGCGGCGCCGGGGCAGGAGCGGGAGGCCGGGGCGGCCCCTGAACCAACAGGTGGGAAAGGCCAGGGGCGGGATGAACCGTCTGCACGTTCGGTTCCGATCGAATTCCTGGGCACCGGAAGCGAGTACTTTCGCATATGGATGGTCAATCTTCAGCTGACGATTCTGACCCTGGGCATTTATTCAGCCTGGTCCAAGGTGCGAAACAAGCGCTATTTCTATTCCAATCTACAAGTTGACGGGCATGAGTTCGAATACCTTGCGGATCCGATCACGATCCTCAAGAGCCGGATTGTGGCCTTCGCAGTGCTGTTCATTTACCTGCTCGCAGAAAATCTCTTCCCCCTCGTGGGCCTTGCTCTCCTGGCGGGGCTGCTTGCGGCATTGCCCTGGCTGGTGTGCCGCGCACTGAGCTTCAACCATAGGATGACCTCGTACCGCAACGTGCAGTTCCGATTTCACGGCCGTTACGGCGAAGCGTTCATGATCAGCTACGTCTGGCCCCTGCTAACGCTGCTCACGCTGGGCGCAATGGGTCCCTACTCGCTTCGACAGACCAGCCGCTTCGTGGTGAACAACACCGCTTACGGAACGGAACGTCTGGATTTTGGCGCCGGCTACCGTGACTACGCGCCGGCGTTCTTTATTCCCTATGCGCTTCTGATTGCGGCATGCTTCCCGTTGACGCCGTTTTGGCCCTTGGGGGGCGGTATCCTGCTAAGGCTCCCGATGTTACTGGCGTTGATTTTCCTCGCTACCGCCGCGTTCAACGCACTCACCACCAACGTCTATTACAGCGCGATCAGCCTTCGAGATCACCGGTTTAACGCATATCTGAAGGTCAGTGGGCTGGCGGGCGTTTATCTCACCAACTACCTGCTGGTCATTCTTACGCTGGGGCTGTACTCTGCCGCCGCCAAGGTGAGGCTGACCCGCTACATCGCAACTCATATAGATTTCACACCGGTCGGCGAGCTGGACGATTTCGACTCCGCGGGCAAGGAAGACATATCAGCACTGGGCGAAGAACTTGGCCAGGCTTTCGATTTGGACATCGGGGCCGTTTAGAGCAACCAGCATGATCGCAGGCACTTATTTCGACGGAATAACCTCCCGGGCACATCGCGCCAATCTGACCGCGGCGGGTGGGCGGGCGGAGATCCGCCTGGCCGATACCGATGAGGTCAAGTACTCGGGACGGCTGGACGGACTGCGGATTTCCTCGCGGCTTGCCAACACGCAGCGGTCGATTCGCTTTGAGTCCAATCAACTCTTCATGACGCAGGACAACCGCGCAATCGATGATCTTCTCCGCCAACATGGATCGCAACGAGGTCTTGTGCACCGCCTCGAAGCGCGGCTTCTGGTGGCGGTGGGGGCCGCGGTGGGGACATTGCTGATCGCGGCATTTGCATTCGTGTATGCAATCCCTTTCCTGGCGGGGGCGATCGCCGACCGCGCCCCTCAGCGGTCGGTCAACGCAATGGGCGCCCGTTGGACCAATATTCTGGACGCGACCATCCTGGACGAGAGCGAGCTTACTCAGGAGGAACGGGAACGGGTAATCCGCCTCTCCAGGCCAATTCTGGCCGAACACCGCGATCTTGGCGCTCATCTGCGTTTCCGTACAGGCATCGGCCCTAACGCGTTAGCTCTATTGAACGGATCCATCATTCTTACGGATGAATTGATCAGAATGGCAAGCGATGAAGAGTTGGTTGCCGTGCTGCTACATGAGCTGGGGCATCTCAAGTATCGCCATTTGCTCAAGCAAGTGCTGCAGCAATCAACCATTGCGCTGATCGTGGTGGTGGCTACGGGTGACGTGGGCACCGCCTCGGAACTCCTCGGAGCCACGACGATCCTGGCCTCTTTGGCCTATTCGCGGGATTTCGAGCGTGAAGCGGACGTGTATGCGCTTGAAGGGTTGCTGAATGCCGGGATCGATCCGTCCAATCTCGGCAGCATTCTGGATCGGCTAACGTCGCTCAGGCCCCGCGTCCGCCAGGCGCCGGACGCTGACCAGGCCATCGAACAAGAGGATCCCGATCGCGATGAAGCGCGGGAATACGAAGAATTGAACGGCGACGATTCCACGAGCCAGAGCCCGAAAAAGATCACAGTCATCCGCAAGGACGACGCCGAGGCTCCAAACTGGGATATCCGCGAACGCCGAATATTGAATTATCTGTCCACCCACCCGTCGACGCCGGAAAGGGTGGAGCTTGCCAGGGAATACCAGCGGCGCTGGGAGGAGATGCAGGAGACTTCGACGGGTCTCTAGCGCGGGATGATGCCGTGCGGCTCGATCAGGCCGAGCATCCAGAAAACGATAATCAGGACAAAAAGCGCCGCTGAAAGGCCCACCCGCCAGGCGAGCGAGCGTACCATGCGGGTTGAGTCCCCCTTGGCGGAAACCATGTGGTACAAACCCGACCCCAGGCTGGCGATAATAGCCAGCAGCAGCACGATTATGAGTGCCTGGATCATCTTTCCTACTCGGCGCGAAAGCGCATGATAACCGCGCCCGCAAAGCCCCGCTTGAAGCTACGCAACCTGCTGCTGATGCTGCTGGGTCTGGCTGTGTTCGGCTCGCTGGGAACCTGGCAACTGCAGCGTTCCGCCGAACGGCGGATCGAACTGGATGCGTTCGCGGCGGCCAGCATCGCGGCCCCGGCGCCGGGACTCGCCGAGGTTCTTCCACCGGGCGGCCTCGCGCGAGTCAGGCTCACCGGCCGCTACGCAGCGGACCGGCAAGTGTTGCTGGACAACATGACGCATGAGGGACAGCGGGGCTATCACGTGCTCACCCCCCTGTATTCGAGTACCGGCGTCATTCTGGTGAATCGGGGATTCGTGCCGGGCGGACCGGACCGTTCGAAACTGCCGGACCTCGAAGTAAGCGAGGCCGAGCGGGAGGTGACCGGCCTGGCGGCAGCGTATTTTCGACCGGGCCTGCGGTTGGAAGCCCCGGTAGAAGGCGAGTCCTGGCCACGCCGGATGATCTACCCCACCGCCGAGCAGCTGCGCGGATTGATCGACGACCGATTGCCTGACTATCAGCTGTTGCTGGATCGATCGCAGCCGGACGGCTACCAGCGGGCCTGGCGCCCCTACGGGCTGTCACCGGATCGGCACCTGGCGTATGCGGTGCAATGGTACGGTCTGGCGGCGGCCGCGGCCGGAATCTGGCTGGCGGTAACTTTCAAACGCAGGAGAGCGGGAAATGCGCACTAACGCCAGGAAATTACAGGTTATTGCGCTGGCGGCACTGTTCGTTGTGCCCGTGGCTGTGGCCTGGTTCATGTATGCGGGACAGCCCGGCGCCGGTGGCGGCCAGGGTGCGCACGGAGTGCTGGCCGACCCTCCGATCGAACTGGGCGACATCAAGCTGCCGGAGGGCGGCGACGCAGGCATGGAGGCCCAGCTCACCGGTCGCTGGACCTTCCTGTACCTTCAGCGGGGCGAATGCGGGCCGGCCTGCGAGAACGCCTTGATCCGCATGCGCCAGGTTCGCCTGGCGCTGGGCAAGGATGCGAACCGGGTCCAGCGCCTGCTGGTTGCGCCGGTCGCCGGCAGCGGTAACGACAAGCTGGCGCAGGCGTTTCCGGGCATGGCCATCCTGCCCCCGGATACCCCGGGCCGCTCCGAGTTGATCGAACGGGTAGGATCCCGGCAGCCGGGAGAGATAGTGCTGGTGGACCCGCTCGGAAACCTGGTCCTCAGCTATCCGCCCGGCGTTGATCCCGACGGCCTGTTCCGGGACGCGAAACACCTGCTAAGGCTGTCGAAGATCGGCTGATACACGTGTGACACGACACTAGGCCTAATGGATGTAACCCATATTCTCGAGCCGCTGAATACCGCCCAGCGGGAGGCCGTGACGGCGGGAGAGCAGCCGGTGCTGGTACTGGCCGGCGCCGGCAGCGGCAAGACGCGCGTGCTGGTGCATCGCGCCGCCTGGCTGGTAAGCGCGCAAGGCGCCTCGCCATGGAACCTGTTTGCGGTCACCTTCACCAACAAGGCCGCCAACGAGATGCGCACCCGCATTGAAACGCTGCTTGATACGCCCACCCGGCAGCTTTGGATCGGCACCTTTCACGGGCTGGCGCACCGCCTCCTGCGCCGGCATTGGAACGAGGCAGCGCTGCGCCAGGACTTCCAGATTCTCGACAGCGGCGACCAACTGCGGCTGATCAAGCGGCTGTTGGCCGACGAGCGAGTGGATGAACAGATGATCGCGCCGCCGTCGCTGCAATACTTCATATCCGGGGCCAAGGAAGCGGGATTGCGGCCGGACCAGGCGAGGAGCGGTTCGGCACCCTATGGCGAGGAAAAGAAGCAACTGTACGCGCTCTATCAGAAGCGCTGCGAAACCTACGGCCTGGTGGATTTCGGCGAACTACTGTTGCGCGCGGCGGAGCTCTGGCAGAACAACCCCGAACTGCTGGCCGGTTACCGGGAACGATTTCGCTGGCTGCTGGTGGACGAGTTTCAGGACACCAACGGTATCCAGTACAGCTGGTTGAAGCAGCTGTGCGGCACCACCGGCGTGCCCTTCGCGGTTGGCGACGACGATCAGTCCATCTACCGCTGGCGGGGCGCGCAGGTGGAGAACCTCCGCCGCTACACGCGCGATTTCAAGGACGTGCGCACGGTGCGCCTGGAGCGCAACTACCGGTCCACGGCGACCATACTCAAGGCCGCCAACGCGGTGATCGCGCACAACGCCTCACGGTTCAGCAAGAAACTCTGGACCAAGGGCGAAAAAGGCGCGCCGGTGCGCCTTTTTGCTGCCTACAACGAATGGGACGAAGCCAACCATGTGGTATCGCGAGTCCGGTCGCAGGACGCCGATTCATTGCGCGACCTGGCTGTTCTGTATCGTTCCAACGCGCAATCCCGGGTGTTTGAGGAAGCGCTGGTCGGCGCCGGCATCCCCTACCGCGTATACGGCGGCTTGCGGTTCTTCGAGCGGGCCGAAATCAAGGACGCGCTGGCCTACCTGCGGCTGGTGGCGAACCGTGGCGACGAGCCCTCTTTCGAGCGGGTGGTGAACAATCCGCCGCGCCGGATCGGCGAGGCCACCCTGCGCGACGTGAGAGGCCACGCCCGGCGCCACGGCCTGACCCTCTGGGAAGCCGCAGCGCAGGGGGAAAAGTATCTCACCGCCCGGGCGGCCGGCGCGCTCAACGGCTTTCTGCAATTGATCGATTCGCTGGCTCGAGAGGTTGCGGACCTGTCGCTGGCGGAACAGGTCAGCCGGACGGTGCGTGGCAGCGGGCTGGTAGAGCGCCTGGCGGCCTCGAGCAGTGAAGCCGACCGGATGCGGGTGGACAATCTGGACGAGCTGGTGAACGCCGCGCAGATGATCGGGGAGTCCATGGAAGAGCAGCCGCTTTCGCCCCTGAGCGCCTTTCTCGCCCACGCGGCGCTGGAAAGCGGTGAGGACGGCAGCGGCCGGGAAGAAGACGCGGTGCAGTTGATGACCATGCATGCCGCCAAGGGCCTGGAGTTTCCGGTCGTGTTCCTCACCGGAATGGAGGAAGGCCTGTTCCCCCACAGCCGGTCGATGCACAGCGAAGAAGAGCTGGAGGAGGAGCGCAGGCTGTGCTACGTTGGGATCACCCGGGCAATGAAGGAACTCAACGTGAGTTACGCCGAGGTTCGCCGGCTGCGAGGCCAGGAACATCGCAACCGCCCTTCCAGGTTTCTTTCGGAAATCCCCCTGGAGGTGCTGGAGGAAGTACGGCCGGCGCCGAACATCTCGCTTCCGGTGCGCATGGGGGGCGCGGCGGCGGATGCAAACCCTGACACCGGGCCGGGACTCGGCCAGCGCGTGCTGCATCCCAAGTTCGGTGAAGGCGTGGTGCTCAATCGGGAGGGCGCCGGTGAACATGCGCGGGTGCAGGTCAATTTCTCAAGACACGGGGCAAAATGGCTGGTGGTGGCCTATGCGCGCCTGGAATTGATATAGTGCCGCCGAGCCTATGCACTTGCATGGAACAACCTGGGAAGGAGGGCTTCCAGCCCTCGCCGAGGGCAGGATGTCCTCGTTCCCAGCGCGTTTTCCTTGCGCGCCGGCACCGCGTGAACCGCGGTGACCACTTGACACGATGAAAATACTGATCCTCGGGGCCGGCGTTGTGGGCTCCACGATCGCCGAGCGTCTTTCGCGCGAACCCGAAAACGAGATCACCGTGGTGGATCTCGACGCCAACATCCTGCGGGCGATACACGAGCGAATGGACGTGCGCACGGTGGCGGGCCACGCTTCGCATCCCGCGGTCCTGGATCACGCCGGGGCGGGCGATGCCGACCTGGTGGCGGCGCTGACCGGCAATGACGAAGTGAACATGGTGGCCTGCCAGGTGGTGCATTCACGCTACCGCGAGTTCGAGCCGGGCAGCCGGACCCGCACCAAGATCGCGCGCTTGAGCTACACCCAGTACAACGGCGTGGATGCGCTGTTCGGGGCTGATGGATTGCCGGTGGACGTTGTGATTGCGCCGGAAAACCTGATCACCCGTTACGTGGACCAACTCATCCGCTATCCCGGCGCCTTTCAGGTACTGGAATTCTCCGACGGCCGCGCGCTTTTGCTTGGGGCGCGCGCCCAGGCCGGATCATGGCTGGTTGGGCGAACCCCGGCGGCGCTTGCCGATCGCAAGGTAGAAGGCCGGATCGCAGCCGTTTACCGGGGCGGCCGTCCCCAAACGATCAATGGTCAGACCGTTATCGAGGACGGCGACGAAGTGTTCTTCATTGCCGGACCCGACCACGTCAGGAAGCTGCTCGGAGCGCTCCGGCCGGAGCAACAGGAAGTGCGAAACGTCATGATCGCCGGAGGCGGCAATATAGGTCTGAAGGTTGCCGAATCCCTGCAGAACCGCTTCCAGGTAAAGCTGATCGAACGCTCGGCCAAGCGGGCCCAGCAGGTTGCCGAGCGGTTGAGCCGGGTAATCGTGCTGCACGGCGACGCCACAAACGAGGATCTCCTGATCGAGGAGAACATTGAGCGCATGGATGCCTTCGTGGCCCTGATGAACGCCGACGAAGCCAACCTGCTGGCCGCAGGCCTGGCCAAGCGCGCCGGCTGCAAGCGGGTGATGGCGCTGGCCAATCGCCCCGCCTATGCTTCGCTGGCCGGACAAATGGGAATCGACGTGCCGATCTCTCCCGCCCAGATCACAATCAGCGAACTGCTCCGGCATATCCGCCACGGCGATGTGGTCAAGGTGCATTCGCTGCGCTTCGGCAGGGCCGAAGCAATTGAGGGCGTGGCGCATACCAGCGCCGGGCGGAGAGCGCTGGTGGGCCGAGCAGTGAGCGAAATCAATCTGCCTCACGGCACTTCGATCAGTGCGATCGTGCGGTCGGGCGTGGTGCTGCCGATCAGCAATAACACAACGGTACGCGACGATGACCATGTCATTCTTTTCATGACCAATCCGCGCGCCAAGGCGCAAGTCGAACAGCTGTTCGAGAACGGCGCCTGAAAGAACACAGGGCACGGCCATGCAGATAGCGCTAGTCGGCAGCGTTCTGGGGCGTTTGCTGATGCTGTTCAGCGTCACCATGCTGACGCCCGTGCCGGTGGACCTGTACTTCGGTGACGGGAGCTGGCCGGCGTTCGCGCTCAGTTTCGCCGCGGCCCTGACGGCAGGATTCCTGATCTGGCTGCCTTTCCGCCGCGCCGAGGGCGAGTTGAAGCTGCGCGACGGGTTTCTGATCGTGGCGTTGTTCTGGGTGGTCCTGGGAAGCTTCGGCGCAGCGCCGCTGCATTTCGGTAGCGACCCGGAACTGTCGTTTACCGACGCCATGTTCGAAGCCATATCCGGACTGACGACCACCGGCGCTACCGTCTTGACGGGATTGGACAAAATGCCCGAGGCAGTCCTCTACTACCGTCAACAACTGCAGTGGCTCGGCGGCCTGGGAATCGTCGTTCTGGCGGTGGCCGTGCTGCCGATGCTGGGCGTAGGCGGGATGCAGCTCTACCGCGCGGAGACGCCGGGTCCGATGAAGGACAACCGGCTGACCCCACGCATCAAGGAGACCGCCAAGGCGCTCTGGTACATCTACTGCGCGCTGACCGCAGCCTGCGGGCTGGCCTATTACCTTGCGGGCATGGACGTTTTCGATGCGGTTTCGCACGCCTTCTCCACCGTCGCCATCGGCGGTTTTTCCACCCACGACGCCAGCTTCGCCCATTTTCCGCAGACCGGAATCCGGCTGATAGCGGTGATTTTCATGTTCCTTGCCGGGATCAATTTCTCGCTGCACTTCATCGCCTTCAACCGCCGGACTCTTGCCGGTTACTTCAGGGACGCGGAATTTCGGGCCTACGGCCTTGTCATGCTGGTGCTATGCGTGCTGATGGCGGGCGGCTTGCTGGCCTGGGGCTGGTACAAAGATCCTTCCATGGCGCTGATCGACGGCATCTTCCAGTCCGTGTCGATCATGACGACTACCGGCTTTACCACCGCCGATTTCTCTCTGTGGCCCGGCATTCTCCCAATGATCTTGATGTTGTCCGCCTTTATGGGCGGCTGCGCCGGATCCACGGCCGGCGGCATGAAGTGCGTGCGCGTGTTGCTGCTGGTAAAGCAGGGCATGCGCGAGGTGCGGCGGCTGGTGCATCCGAGCGCCGAAATACCGGTGACGCTCGGCGATACGCCGATTTCCACCCGGGTCGTTGATTCCGTCTGGGGCTTCTTTGCCGTTTACGTAGCCGTCTTCATCGTTATCCTGATGATTCTGGAGGCCGTGGGACTCGACTCCTTGACCGCGTTTTCCGCGGTAGCGGCCACGCTCAACAACCTGGGGCCGGGGCTGGGAGAGGTTGCCTCAGGATACGGCGGCATTGATGTCACCGCCAAATGGGCCTGCATCGTGGCCATGCTTCTCGGCCGCCTGGAGATCTTTACCTTCCTGGTGCTGCTGTCGCCGACCTTCTGGCGACCCTGACCCGGCGCGTGACCCTTGCCCGTAAGGAATACCCCGGAAACGAGGGCAAGCGCCCGGAAACGAGGGCAAGCGCCCGGAAACGAGGGCAAGCGCCTGGGAACGAGGGCAAGCGCCTGGGAACGAGGGCAAGCGCCTGGGAACGAGGGCTTCCAGCCCTCGACGAGGGCGGGACGCCCTCGCTCCCAAGGAGGGCAAGATGCCCTCGTTCCCATAGGCTGACCTTGCTACGCCCGTGAATCGCTTGCTCAGGCTTTCCGGCGTTGTGGAGCGCCTGATCATCCGCATAGGCCAAGCGGTTGCTTGGCTGGTCTTCTGCATGGCCGTCGTGACCTGCCTGGTGGCGGTGCTGCGCTACGGTTTCAGCCTGGGCTGGATCTGGCTCCAGGAGACCATCACCTGGATGCATGCTGCCGTATTCCTGCTGGCGGCCGGCTACACGCTGGCGCGCGATGGGCATGTGCGCGTGGACATCTTCTACCGGGACATGGCGCCCAAGCGCCAGGCGCTGGTGAACCTTTCCGGCTGTCTGATATTCCTGTTGCCTCTTTCCATCTGCCTGGTAGCGGGAACCCTCGATTACGTGGAAACCTCGTGGCGGATTCACGAGTCGTCCCGGGAGGCGGGTGGCATGGCCTACCCGTTCTTTCCCTTGCTCAAGACCCTGATGCCGATAGCCGGTGCGCTGCTCGGACTTCAGGCCCTGGTCATCTCGGTACGCTGCACGGCCCTGCTATTGGGCGTCCGGGTCGCGCTGCCGGAGGCCGGCGCAACGCAACAGGAAGCCACTGGCGGTAGCCCCGGGGCGGGGGTCTAGCTTCCCGTGGAAAAAGCCGCGCTGCATAGCCGGTCGAACCGATTGGAGCGAGGGCGTCCCCGCCCTCGCCGAGGGCAGGATGCCCTCGTTCCCGGTAGCCCCGGGGCAGGCGTCTAGATGCACTGGCCCGCCTTCGTGATGTTCGCCTGCGTGGTGCTCCTGCTGCTGTCAGGATTTCCGGTCGCGTTCACACTTGGCGGCACGGCGCTGTTGTTCGCCCTGGGAGGCGCCCTGGCCGGCGTGTTCGATGTGTCGTTTCTGGGCACCATGCCCAACCGGCTGTTCGGAATCATGAGCAACGAGACGCTGGTGGCGGTTCCGCTGTTCGTATTCATGGGCGTTACTCTGGAGCGGGCGCGCATCGCCGAGGACCTGCTGGATTCGTTGAGCCGGATGTTCGGTGGCCTGCGCGGCGGATTGGGCATTGCCGTCATCGTGGTGGGCATGCTGCTGGCCGCCAGCACCGGCATCGTGGGCGCAACCGTCATCACCATGGGGCTGCTCGCCTTGCCCACCATGCTGAAACGCGGCTACGACCCGGCGGTGGCCACCGGCGTCATCAGCGCCTCCGGCACGCTGGGTCAGATCATTCCCCCGTCCATCGTGCTGGTATTGCTGGGCGATGTATTGTCCTCCGCCTACCAGCAGGCCCAACTTGCCCAGGGCGTCTTCGCTCCCCGGACCGTCTCCGTAGGCGACCTGTTCATGGGTGCGCTCCTGCCGGGCTTGATGCTGGTGGCGCTGTACGCGGCCTGGATATTGACCCTGGCCGTGTTTCGCCCGGCCTTGGTCCCGGCGCGCCAAACCGACAAGCAAGCCGGGCGACCGCCGGTAAGCCCGGGTCAGTTTCTGCTGGCGCTGGCGCCCCCACTGGTGCTGATCGCAGCCGTTCTGGGTTCCATCATCCTCGGGGTAGCCACCCCCACCGAAGCCGCCGGCGTAGGCGCTGTGGGCGCAATGCTGCTGGCCGTCCTGCGCCGCGAGCTGAACTTCAGGCGCATCGGGGATATCGCCCGCGCAACGGCGCGGGTCAGCAGCATGGTGTTCCTGATCCTGGTGGGAGCGTCGCTGTTCTCACTGGTCTTTCGCGGTTACGGCGGCGACGAAGTAGTGCGCGAGTTCCTGTTGTCGCTTCCCGGCGGTGTATTCGGGGCGGTGGTGCTGGTCATGCTGCTGATGTTCCTGCTGGGATTCGTGCTCGACTTCATCGAGATTACCTTCGTGGTAGTGCCCATTGTCGGTCCGGTGCTCCTGTCCATGGGCCTGGATCCGGTGTGGCTGGGCGTGATGATCGCGATCAACCTGCAGACCTCATTCCTGACGCCGCCGTTCGGCTTTGCGCTGTTCTATCTACGCGGCGTGGCGCCGCCGGAGGTGCCCACGACCGCCATCTATCGCGGCGTAATCCCGTTTATTGCGATTCAGATTCTGGCGCTGGCGCTGCTGGCGCTGTTTCCCGAGATCGCGACCTGGCTGCCCGGGGCCCTGTACGGGGAATAGACCTCAAGCTGGATGAGCGCTTCTCCAGGACCGACAGTGTGGGACCTTGGAGCATCAGCTTGAACGCCAAGAATCCATTCTGATCCTGCGCGCCCACGCGCTCCGTGTCCCATCCGTGCGGTTGTAATGCATGCAGAAGGCCATTACTATTCTCACAAAACACCCAATAAAGTAAGGACAGGTCATGGAGACGGCAAAAATCACCAGCAAGGGCCAAATTACGATTCCGAAGGCGGTCAGGTCGCGAATGGCCGTGGGCGCCGGCGACCGGCTGGCGTTCGAATTTGATGGTCAGGGGATCTTGCGCATATCGCCCCTGCGGGGCACACAAGCGCCATTGCGGGGATTCCTGGAAGAGCATGTTGCAGGCAAGCAAATCGGCAGTGGCGGCATTCGGAATGCCTTACGCCGGCGAGCCACCCGAAAGCATAAGCGGAAGTGATCGCATTTGACACGAATCTGTTGCTGCGCCTGCTTTTGAACGACCACCCGGAGCAAGCGCGCAAAGCCGAGGAGCTTCTGCAACGGACTGTGGCGGCAGCAGAGCACGTTCTCTTGCCCGACATCGTGTTGTGCGAGTTGGAGTGGGTACTGGAAACGGTCTATAACTTCCGCAGAACCGAGATCGTGCGAACTCTGCGGCGGCTGCTTGCGGCGGACGAATTCGCATTCATGGATCGCGCCGCCGTGGCCGCGGCGATTGCGCAATACGCCGGCGGCAAGGCGGATTTCTCCGACTACCTGATTGGCGAGACCGCCTCGGCGGCCGGCGCTGTCACGACCTACACATTTGACCGCGAACTGGCGCGAAGCCCAGGCTTCAGCCGCCCGAGTTAAGCCTCGCTACGCGCACGGACTCGCAATGGTTCAAGCGGTCGCCAACTATGAGACGTCCGATAACAAGCGGGCCTTCGTGTATGCCGTTTTCACCCGGCTCGCAGACCTTGAAGCTGGCCGCGAACTTTCCCTGGCGGAAGCCAAGGCGCAACTGGGCGCCGGCAGAGCGGCTTCCCATAGCGTTAACAGGCCCTAACTTGGAGTGGTCACAGCGGTTCGCGCTGGGAACACGCGCTGGGAACGAGGACATCCTGTCCTCGCGGAGGGCTGGAAGCCCTCCTTCCCAGGTTGTTCCATGCAAGTCGTAAGGCGCAGAGGCGTTCCAGGCGATCATCCGGTTCCGGGGGTTGCCCCCCGGTATGCCTACACCACCGCCCGGGAACGGAAGCGCCACATCGCCAGCAGCAGGTAAATGACTGTCAGGTCCAGCGCGTAGACGGTAAGAATCCCGACTTCGTCCCAACCAAGCAGCGTTCCGCTGCCGGCCAATTGACCGGATACATCAAAGGGCCCATACGTGGGCAGCAGGAAGTGCAGATAGTAGAAGGGATTCTCGGGCCTCAAGAACAGGGTAAGCCAGTCGCCCCGGATGAAGAATGCCAGCACGCCGGCAAAGGCCGGGTGCATGAGCGTGGAGAGCACCAGCGCCAGCGAGCCGTATATGAGCATCTGGCAAAAAATGAGCCATGGCGCGTAGCGAATCGCCGGGATGCTGTCGAGCTGATGCATCCGGGTGAAGATCACCATGGCAATTCCAATGAGGACCGTGTAGGCCAGCAGAACCGCCATTGCGCCGGCATACTTCCCGAGCAGAAATTGCCAGCGGGCCACCGGCTTGGAAAGAACCATGGTGATTGCGCCGCTGCGCACATCGCCGGACACGGCGGTAGCGCCGATGAACAGCGCAACCAGTACGCCACCGAAGGTCGTGAAGCCGTAGAAAAACCTGAGCACCTGAGATCCCAGGGTCTGCATGGATTGCCGCACTTCTTCACGCTGCTCTTCATCCATTTCGGCCTGCGCCTGTTCCATTGCCTCCTGAACCGCTTGCGCGTCCGGCCGAAGGTCCGTCATTTCCTGCTCTGCCGATTCGGCGGCGGACGGGCTCTGCGATGCCTGCATCATGGTCCTGCTCGCCTGCGTCAAACCGAAGGAGAGGAGCACGGTAATAATCAGGACAACGAGCATCAGCGCCAGCAACAGGCGCCGGTGCAGCAGCCCTCGAATGCTGTCCGCGGCGATCAGAAGCACGGTTCTCAAGTGGTTCTGCTCCTTCCGATCGTGTCGAAGAATAGGTCTTCCAACATCCTGGTGTTGACCTCGTCCCAGTCCCGAAGGTTCTCCAACCTCTTCAACTCGCCCTCATGCAGGATCGCCACGCGGTCGCAAACCGAACCTACTTCGGAGAGGATGTGCGAAGAAATGAACACGGTCTTTCCCTGCTCCTTCAGCTGCAGAACAATGTCGCAGAAATCACGCCGGCCCACCGGATCCAGATTGGACGTGGGTTCATCCAGGATGAGCAGTTCCGGATCATTGACCAGCGCCTGCGCCAGGCCCAGCCGCTGCACCATGCCCTTGGAATACTTCGAGACCTTGCGGTCGGCGGCATCCTGAAGGCTCACCAATTCCAGCAACTGCTCCGCGCGCCGCCTTCGATCCGCCGACGGAACACCGGCGAGTCCGGCATAGAACTCCAGCAGGCGCCGCCCGGTGTAATAGGTGTGCAGGTTAACGCTTTCCGGCAGGTAGCCCAGGCGCTTGCGATGATCGGCGCCGGCCACCGGCTGATCGAACAGGAAGGCGCTTCCCTGGTCCGGGCGAATGAAGTTGAGCAGCAATTGGATGGTGGTGGACTTGCCCGCGCCGTTCGGTCCGATGAAGCCGAACACCTCGGCGGTGTTCACCTCAAGGTCCAGGCCCTTCAACGCCAGCGTGCCGCCCTTGTAGGTCTTGGCCAGGTTCTCGGTGCGGATAATTGTCATGCTCGTTTAAGATTCCTCAGCCGGAGCAAAGATCGATTCCTCGGCCGGGACGAAGATCGATTCCTCGGCCGGGACAAAGATCGCTTCGTTGTCCTGCGTCAGTTCTTCCAGCAAACGCCGCAGCCCCTGATTGCGTTGCTCGGCCATGCCCGCAAAAGGAGGATAGCCAACCTCGATACGCACAACCCGGCCGTCCATGCCAACGATGACCAATTGCGGAATTCCCCGGACTCCGTAGGCGCCGCTGATGTCTTCCTGCTCGTCCATAACCACGCGAACGGCGAACTCCTTGTCTTGAAGAAAGTCGCGCACCAGTTCCGGCTCCTCGCCCACGTTGACAGCCAGAAACTCGGCGCCGCGCTCATCGAACTCGTCGTTCAGGGCATGCAGCGCCGGCATGCTCTGGATGCATGGCTGGCACCAGGTCGCCCAGAAATCCAGCACCACAATTTCGCGATCGCGGAATTCCGACAGCGTGACGTTGGCGCCGTCCAGATCGATCGCGGCGAAGTCGGGGATCTCCTCGCCCACGGTCAGGGTCCCCGATTGCTCCACCGACCCGCCGCCGGACGCGTCGGAGTCGCGCAGCATCTTGACCTTGACTTCGTAGTGGACCCATACGGTCACCGCCGCGAACAGGACGCCCGCCAGAACCCAGATAATCCTTCGCCCGCTCACCCGACTACAGTCCCCAATAGAATAGCTGCGTCATTCTACACAGCGGGGGCACCATGAATTCCATAGGAACACGAGATCGCGTACTGGTATCCAGCGCATGCGTTCTGACGCTGGTTCTTGCCGGACCGGCAGTCGCAAAGGACGGCCTTTACCTGGGCGTTGAGCTGGGCGCATCCGCGTCCGAGAGCATGGATGTGTGGGGTTCGGCCAACGATGTGGCCACTGCCTGCGACGAGTTTTTCGTCACGCGCACGCCGGAAACTCCGGGTTGCGACGCGCCTCCATCCTCCTGGGTCAATACGATCGACGGCGCGGCCGGTTTTCTAGCAGGTGCGCAGGTGGGAATGCGCCGTGGGAATTGGAGGTTCGAGGGCGAATACCTGCATCGCACCACCGATTACGACGACATCAACCCGGTTCGCGTCAACGACGCGGTGCTGGGCAACAAGATCGACCAGGAAATCGAATTGGCCATCGCCGGAATCAACAACTACTCGTCGCACAACCTGTTCGCCAACTTGTACTACGACTTCGACTCGGGGTCGGCGTTCACGCCTTACGTGGGCCTGGGGATCGGCTACGGCTCGGTGTCGATGGACTACTTCCAGACCTGGAAGCGCAATGACGATCCGCAATACATCCGGACGTTTCCCAACAACCCCGACGGGACGATCTCCGATCTCAACCGGCGGGTAGCCGGCACCACCACAGTAGGCGACGATGAACTGAAGGACACCCTTTTCGGTTACCAGTTTTTGGCCGGCGTGGACTACCAGGTCAGCGATGTGCTCAGCCTGGGACTCAAGCTCCGCAAGACCTGGTTCAACGAGTTCTACGACACCGCCGAATATCAGCAACTGCGCAGCCACGATTCCGCCCGCGGCCCCGGCGGCGCCCGGGTCGAGTACTTCGCCCGCACCGAGGACATCGGCGCCTGGGGATTGAGCCTGAATGCCAAGTACGCATTCTGAGCGGCCGGGGACAAATAAAATCCAGTACCTGCCATTGCCGCCCTTCGCGGGTTGCTGCCAAGCTGTCCGCCATTTGAGGAGGAATACCTTGCACGAAAATCAACCGATTCACCGGACCTGGAAGGTCACGTCCATTGCGACCGTCGCGCTAACGCTCCTGGCGCCGGTCGCCATGCCTGCGGAACCCGAACCGTCGACCATGGTCGACGCTCGAAACGACGAAGCCGTTGCCTTGGCCATGGATCTTTTCGATTATGCCGAACTCGGCTATCTCGAGACCCGAAGCACCGAACGGCTCGCGGGTTATCTCGAGAGCAGTGGCTTCAGCGTCGAGCGGGGTGTAGCGGGCATCCCCACCGCGTTCGTTGCCAATTGGGGGCACGGCGGTCCGGTCATCGGCATTCTTGCTGAATTCGATGCCTTGCCCGGACTGTCGCAGGCGCCGGTGCCGCATCGTGAGCCCGTCTTCCCCGATGGACCGGGACACGCCTGCGGGCATCACCTGTTCGGCAGCGCTTCCGCCACAGCGGCCACGGCAATCGCGGCCTGGCTTGCGAACACGGGGACTGCCGGAACCGTGCGGGTCTACGGCACGCCGGCGGAGGAGGGCGGATCCGGCAAGGTGTATCTCACGCGGGCCGGCCTTTTCGACGACGTGGACGTTGTGCTGCACTGGCATCCCTCCGACCGCAACGTCGCCGGCCCGGAGAGCAGCAACGGCAACAAGTCCGGACGCTTCCGGTTTCGCGGAATCGCGGCGCACGCCGCCTCATCGCCCGAACGGGGTCGTTCCGCCCTCGACGGCGTGGAGGCGATGAACTACATGACCAACCTGATGCGCGAACATATGCCCTCCACGGCCCGGCTGCACTACGTGATTACCGACGGCGGCCAGGCGCCGAACATCGTTCCGGAGACCGCCGAGGCCTATTACTACGTTCGACATCCCCAGCCCGATATGGTGGTCGAGTTGTTCGAGCGGGTCGTGGCCGCGGCCGAGGGCGCAGCTCTTGGGACGGGCACCCGGATGGAATACGAGGTGATGCACGGCAACTTCCCGCTGCTGCGCAACGATGTCCTGGCCGAGGTGTTCCATGGCCATCTGGAACGCTTGGGTGGCGTCGAATACGACGAAGCGGAAATGGCATTCGCGACCACGCTCCGGGAGTCACTGTTTGGTGAACTGCGCCCGCTCGAATCCAGAAACGAGATTGAGCCGTTCGAGTTCCACCAAAGAATGGGCTCCACCGACGTAGGCGACGTAAGCTGGATCGTGCCCACGGCGGGATTCGGCACCGCGACCTGGGTACCCGGTACGCCGGCCCACAGTTGGCAGGCCGTCGCGGCCGGGGGCATGAGCATAGGCCACAAGGGCATGATGCTGGCGGCCAAGGTGCTCGCCGAAACCGCCCGCGACCTGTTCACGAATGCGGAACTCGTCGCTGGGGTAAAAGCGGAATTCGAAGATCGGCGCGGCCCTGACTTCGAATACAGGCCCTTGCTCGGCGACCGCGAGCCGCCGCTCGACTATCGCAAGTAGCCGTTCTGCCGCTTGCGCGCGCTGACCGGTGACTGGCAAGCCGCACCGGCAACTCTTCGGAATGTTTCCCGGGCGGCGTATGGGACCGGGAGGGCGGGACGCCCTCGCTTGCATGGAACAAGCCTGGGAACGAGGGCATCCTGCCCTCGTCGAGGGCGAGACGCCCTCGCTCCCAGCGTGTTCCCTGCGCGCCAGCGCAGCGGCGCCCGCTGCGAACACTCCCAGGATTATTCGTCCGAGTCGTCCTCCGGGGGCGGCCAGGCGAAGATGAAGTTGTCGCGATTGGGCATGTGCACTTCGGGCAGCGTCTCAGCATCCATGAGCTCGTCCTCTTCGATGATTCCGTTCAGAAAGAGCAGGTACGCCGTCAGCGCATAAACCTCGTCGTTGCTCAGGGATTGCGGTTGCTGATAGGGCATGGCGCGGCGAATGTAGTCGAATACCGTGGTTGCATAGGGCCAGAAGCTGCCCACGGTCTTGCGCGGCGCCGGCCCTTTGAGCGTGCCGTGCCCGCCGACCAGCACGTCATTCAACTGGCCGCTGCCCTCCGCGCCGTGGCAGGAAAAGCAATGCAGCGTATAGACCGGCGCCCCGTCGACCGCCGTCCCGGATCCCGGCGGAAGCCCCTCGCCGTCCGGCTCGATGCTGATGTCCCATTCCGCGACTTCCTCCAGCGTAGCTTCGACGCCCAGATCCGGGCCGTCCTGGGCGAATGCGCCCAGGGCCAGAACCGTGCCGATAACCGCTGCCAGGCTGCGCATAAACATTGCTCACCTGCCCCCGGCTGTCGACTTTCCACGCCTGGATGCCGTTGTAGTGGTAGGCGAACTTCCTGCCCTTTGCGGCGATGATCGCGTCGCGCGTAGGCTGCACGGCGCCGGTTTTATCCACGGCCCGGCTCATGATCACGGACGGGGAACCGTCCCAGCGCCACGCCATGCGGAATCGCGTCACGGCCTTGTCGAGCGCCGGCTCGGACAAAGCCGCCTCGCCCCAGGTCGCGCCGCTGTCCGCGGACACTTCGACTCTGGCGATCCGGCTCAAACCCGACCAGGCCATGCCGGAAATCTGGTAGAGCCCGGGGCCGGCAAGTTCCAATCCGGGCGACGGAGACGTGATGACCGACTTCACTTCCATGGGAAAGGTAAAGATCAGCGACCGCCCGTCGGGCAGCAGATCCGTGTACTTGGAGGTCTCGTCCTTGGTCATCATGGGCGCCGAGGTCACCTTGATGCGCCTCAGCCACTTGACGCTCATGTTGCCTTCATACCCCGGCAGGAAGAGCCGCACGGGGTAGCCGTTGTCGGGCCTCAAGCGTTCCCCGTTCTGGTAAATCGCAAGCAGCGCATCGTCCATGGCCTTGGCCAGCGGAACGCTGCGGGACATCGCGGCGGCATCGGCGCCTTCCGCCATGATCCAGCGCGCGTCCGGGTGGACACCGGCTTCATCAAGAAGAATGGAGAGCGGCACGCCGGTCCACTCGCTGCACGACACCAGGCCGTGGAGCGCTCCGCAGGTATCGTTGACGGGGCGGGGAGGAAGCCCCGCCAGGTAGCTGTTGCCCGAACACTCGATGAACTGTATGCGCGAAACCATCGGGTAGCGCGACAGCGCGTCCATGTCGAAGAACAAGTCGCGCTCCACCATCCCGTGAATGAGCAGCCGATGCCGGTCCGGATCGATATCCGGAATGCCGCTGTGGTGGCGCTCGAAGTGCAGCGGATTCGGCGTGATGATGCCCTCGAGCGCTTCCAGCGGGGTCCATGAACCCCCCGCGCCGCCGGCGCCCTTTGCTGACAAGGGGCGGCGCCGGACGTGATCTTCGTAAGGAGAACGGCTGCCGTAACCGCTCAAGGGCCGGCCCGGCGCGCGCATCCAGGGCGGCAACTCCTTAGCCGGCGCTGCCGTCATCAGCCCCAGCGAACCCGCGCCCAGCGCTGCGGCGCCCCGCTTGAGAAACAGGCGCCGGTGGAGCAAGCCATTGGCGGCAACCGCTTCCAGGCCCTTTGGTTTCTTTTCGGGCATGGCTGCCTTCCAGAGTTTTTCGGCGGCCGATCGAACTTACGCCGTATCGAACTGCGCCGGCGTGACGCGCTCGGCGATCTCCTGCCCCACCTCAATCTCTTCCCGCCGAAGTTCATAAGTCTTTTGCAAATTGAGCCAGACCTGTGGTGTGGTACCGAAGAAGCGGGCCAAACGAAGTGCCGTATTAGCCGTTACGCCGCGAGTCCCCTGGAGAATTGCCGTAATGCGATTCACCGGCACGTCGAGTTTCTTCGACAAGGCGTTAGCCGAAAGACCCAGGGTTTCCAGTTCCTCCCGCAGTATCTCACCGGGATGTACCGGTCTCATGCCATTCTTTATGCTCATCTCGCCACCTACTCAGTGGTAGTCCACACAACAACATCGTACGCGCCATCGGCACCGACAAATATACCAATTCTCCCAGTTGCACCGCCGAACACAATTCATGTCCGGTACTATTGTGCAACCACCCAAAAATACACCGGGGAATATATTCGACATGGCCTTCACGAAGGATCTGGATTCTAGTTCCAACCCGCCCAAGAACCGAGGCGGCGTAGGCGGGAACGTTGCCGGCGACCGACTGCTGCAAGCGCCGGCCAGCCGCGGGCGAAGTATGGCCGGAGATCAATTGGTCCCCGCATGCGAAGCCGCCGAAGAAGAAAGCTCCTTTGAGTCAGCCGTAATGACCGGCCTTGAAAACCTTGAGGCCGGCCAGGAGCTTTCGCTGGCCGAACTAAAGGCGCGACTCCTCAACCAGGACAAGGCCGGTCTTGCGTCGGGCTGAATCCGAACTCGCTCCAACGCGGTCGTAACCATGCCGGCAGCGAACCGTAAGCTGAAGTCGGCGGTCGAGGCATTCTTCGCTGACCTCCGCCGGATTCGGCAGTCAGGTGCGGCGACAGATGAGCGCTCCACATACACGCCGCTGGCGAACCTGCTGAACACCGTCGGCGCGACGCTCAAACCCAAGGTGCATTGCCTGGTGGAGCCGGCGGACCAGGGCGCGGGCCATCCCGACTTGTATCTCTACACCGAGAAGCAGATACAGAAAGGCCGGCCTCGCAAGGGGCAGGCCCCGGAACGCGGCGTGGTCGAGGTAAAGGCGCCGGATGAAGACACGAAAGCGCAGGCCGTCCGCGATCAGGTAAGCCGTTACTGGGAGCGGTATCGCCTCGTGCTGGTGACTAACCTTCGGGAATTCGAACTCGTGGGTCAAGGAAAAGCCGGAGAAGAAGTCACGCTTGAAACATTCCGGCTGGCCGACAGCGAAGAAGCGCTCGATCGCGCTTTGGAGATGCCACGCGCGTTCGCCAACAGAGTCGGCGCCGGATTGAGCGAGTACCTGTGCCGGGGGCTGTCGCACAAGGCCTCGCTGACCGAACCCAAGGACCTGGCCTGGCTGCTGGCTTCCTACGCACGCGACGGGCTGGCGCGGGTCGAGCAGGCGGGCGACGCGCCCGCGCTCAAGGATGTTCGCTCGGCGCTCGAAGAAGCGCTCGGCGTGAGCTTTGAAGGCGAACGCGGCGATCATTTCTTCTCCTCGACCCTGGTTCAGACGCTGTTCTACGGAGTGTTTTCCGCCTGGGTGCTGTGGACGCGCTCCAATCCGCCGGCCAATGCAGAGTTCCGGTGGCAGGATGCGGTCTGGCATCTGCGTGCGCCGGTATTGCAGGCCCTGTTCCACCAGCTCGCCAACCCAATGCGATTACAGCCGCTGGGTCTCGTCGAAGTGCTGGACTGGACGGGCGCCGCGCTAAACCGCGTGGACAGACCGGCATTCTTCAAACGCTTCAATCAGGGCGAGGCCGTACCCTATTTCTACGAGCCGTTCCTCAAGGCTTTCGACCCCCAACTCCGAAAGCAATTGGGTGTTTGGTACACGCCCAGGGAAGTCGTGCAATACATGGTGGCCCGTGTAGACCGCGCTCTGAAGGATGATCTCGGCATCGAGGACGGGCTGGCGGCGGACAACGTTTACGTACTCGACCCCTGCTGTGGCACCGGCGCCTATCTCGCCGAAGTGCTGCGAAGTATCGCCGCCAACCTCCAAGGCAAGGGGCTCGGAGCACTCGCCGGCTCATTGGTGAAGCAGGCTGCGGTGGATCGCCTGTTCGGCTTCGAGATCATGCCTGCGCCGTTTGTAGTGGCTCACCTGCAAGTCGGGCTGACCCTGCAGAACCTCGACGCCGCTCTGGCTGAAGACGGTTCTGAACGGGCCGGCGTGTATCTCACCAACGCGCTCACCGGCTGGGAACCCACCGACAAGGAAAAACAGGTCGTAGCCTTCCCGGAACTGGAAGAGGAACGCGACCAGGCCAACAAGATAAAGCGCGACCGCCCCATCCTCGTAATCCTGGGCAATCCGCCCTACAACGGTTTTGCTGGAATGGCCATGGAGGAAGAACGGGAACTCTCTAACGCATACCGCGAGACCGAGCGGGTGCGGCGTCCCCAAGGCCAGGGCCTGAACGACCTGTATGTGCGCTTTTTCCGCATGGCCGAGCAGCGCATCGCCGAGAAGACGGGCCAGGGCGTGGTCTGCTTCATTTCCAATTACTCCTGGCTGGACGGCCTGTCGTTCACCGGCATGCGCGAGCGCTACCTTGAGGCATTCGACGCCATACGCATCGACTGCCTGAACGGCGACAAGTACAAGACCGGCAAGATCGCACCGGACGGCTCACCGGACCCCAGCATCTTCTCGACGAAGAGCGACCCGGTCGGCATCCAGGTCGGCACGACTATCGCGACGCTCGTCCGCAAGATCGATCATGAGCCAGTGGGGGACGTGGAGTTCCGTCATCTGTGGGGTCAGGCCAAGCGCGCGGAGCTCATGGCGACGGCAGAGGCGGCTACGGATTCTCTCTATGAGAACAACAATCCTGTCATGCCACTCGGATTGCCCTTCTTGCCGGCAGCGGTGAGCGACGATTGGTTCGACTGGCCGTCGCTACCCGATCTGTTCCCGGTGTCGTTTCCGGGCGTGAAAACCAGCCGCGACGCGTTTCTGGTGGACATCGACCTCGACTCGTTGCGGGCGCGAGTTGGGGATTACTTTGACCCGGACTTCAGCAACGAGGAAATCGCGCGACGATATCCGAAAGTTATGAAGAAAGCGGCACGGTTCGATGCCCACAAAGTGCGGGAAACGCTCCTTGCGCGCGGCGGACCCAACGAGGCGGGATTCGTCCGCTTTGCCTACCGGCCCTTCGACAATCGCTGGCTCTATTGGGAAAAGAACACAAAGTTGCTCGACGAGAAGCGCCCGAGCTACCGCCCGCATGTCTTTCCGGGCAATGCTTGGGTAGTCACGCAAAAGAAGCCGCGACGCGAATGGTCCCCTGCGCAGGCAATTTGGCATATGGGCTGTCTCGACCTCATGGATCGCGGTGCGACATGCTTTCCTGTTTGGCTGACCGATAGTGGCGTAGGCCAGCTTATCGGCTACTTGAATAAACACCCGAACCTTTCCGCCGCCGCCGAAAAATACCTCAAAGCCATCGGCGCGACAGCTGAAGACCTGTTTCATCACGTCCTGGCGGTTCTCCACGAGCCCGGCTACCGCAAGGCCAACGCCGGCGCGCTACGCATGGAATGGCCGCGCATCCCGCTCCCCGGCTGGCCCGCTCCCAATAGCGCCAATGTCCCATCCGCATCCGACGCCGCGGAAGCCCTCGCCCAATCCGCCGCCCGAGGCCGAGAAATCGCCCGGCTCCTCGATCCCGAAACCCCCGTCCCCGGCGTAACGCAAGGCGCGTTGCGCCCGGAAATCGCAACCATCGCCGTGCCCGCCACCATCGACGGACGCAACATGACCGGCAGCGACTACGAAATTACCGCCGGCTGGGGACACTACGGAGCAGCTCAGGCGGTAATGCCGGGTCAGGGCCAACTAACCGAGCGCGAATACACTCCCGCAGAACGCGCCGCGCTCAAGGAATCTCTGCCCACGCTAGGCGGTTCCACCTTCGATATCCACCTCAACGAGCGCGCCTTCTGGCGCAACGTTCCCGCCGCCGTCTGGAACTACAAACTCGGCGGCTACCAAGTCCTCAAAAAATGGCTCTCCTACCGCGAACACACGATCCTCAGCCGCCCCCTAACCCCCAAAGAAGCCCACCACTTCACCAACACCGCCCGCCGCATCGCCGCGATTATGCGGTCAAAGATCTTGCCACGATGAATAAGAACTATGATGACGAAAGGGATTTCGACCAAGGTATCTCATCGCTGCCTAAAAACTCGGGGTTTAGCGCATCGGCAGGCAAACTGGTTCTGAGGCTCTTTGGACCCGTGGCCGATGAAATGGGGCAATACTTGGCCGACGGTTTCCGACAGTGGCGTTGGAGACGGGACAACTTCAGTAAAGTTGCTGACCGATGTGAAATGGAAAAAGAAGCCCGAGGAATTGATGATGATTCATTGGGCTCTGTGGCTGAGGGTGAGGCATATCGCTTAGCGGAAGCTTGCTCGTCTGAAGATGATGAAATGGTGCAAGAACTGTGGGCAGGCTTGATAACTAGTGCAATGGATCCTGACAAGGAAGTCGTTTTGATACGAGCATTCGTAGAAATCCTGAAAGCTATAGGCCCTGTAGAAGCTGGATTGCTTCTAGTTCTTCATGAAATCAAACGCCCGCCTAAACGCCGCCCAATCCCGAACATCGACGATCTCAGTATTGAAGAATTGCAGAATGTGAATCAGAACATTAACGACCAAAATGAGAAGTGGAAGAATGACATTATTGCCGTGGCGAATCGTGTGTATCGACGGTTCTCGGAAAGCCAAATGGAGGTTGCTAAACAAAACTTGTTCCGCCTACGCTGCATTGGCCTGAGGACAGGACGAAATTTGACTCAGCACCAAATCCGCTCGGGTCTTCCATTTGGAATAAGTGCGACAGATGCCGCACCCTCATATGAGTCGTTCGCTAAGGTGGCAGATTACCTTGAATCCCTAATAATGGTTGGAGCCGGAACAGGAAGCGACAAAGAGAGTCCTTTAACGAGCCCAAACCCTTTGTTGCAGGTAATTCCAGAAATGAGATTCGAGCTCACCCACCTGGGCGCGACTCTCGTATCGCTGTGCATGACGAAGGCCCTGCGACGGAAGGTTGTTAAGGGGATGGAGCAATAGGCCGTTCTGCAACAATGGCGCCGCTCATTCGTGGCACGCGATTCTTGCTGCGGTGCTTCTCAAAAGCATGAGTACCGAAAGTGGCCGCGCGCGGTGCGCTGGCCAACAAGACCGTCAGTACCGGCTGGATGGCGCTGGCCCGACAAGCGGACTTTCGGAGGTAACCTGAACGGACGATGCTGAGTAACGCCTAGACCCCACTTGCGAGAACCCGATCAGATAAAGTAGGAAAACAGCTGTGCCGACGCGCGACCGGGTTTGAATTCAGGCGCGCCTTCGTCAGGATGCCGTCTGAAGGACACGTTCGCTGTGCTCCCTGATGTGGAGCGGCATGGCGTTGTGCTCAACTCCGTCGAGTTGGCGACCGCCGGATTTTGCGGTGCGGCCACCCCATTGCTTGAAGAAGAAATCTACGCCTTCCTGGACACATAGATCCTTGATTTCAACGACCCATTTCTCATCCATCGGGCGGGCTCCGGGACCACTCTCTCCGCCGACGATGACCCAGGATATGCCGTCAAGATCGATCTTGCCGACGGGACCGAGCAGCGGCTCTATTGAAAGAAAACGGACGGGAACCGGCGCATCCTGAAGGTGCCGAATTCTGGCGGTTGCGGTGTGATCCTCTACGGACACTCCGCACCAGATGTGGCGCGGGGCGGAGCCGTGTCCATACCTGTTCTGCAAATAAGTCCGCATCAGTGAACTTCGCTTGGTGAGCACCTGATATACGTGCCAGTTGGCGGCTTCCATTGTGTCGAAAACGCTATCTTTGAAATCCGCCGGTATGTCTTTGTGGAATAGGTCGCTCATGGAATTGACGAAGACTCTGCGGGGCCGCCTCCACGACAGCGGCTGAGAAAGCCGTTCAGGGCGGAGCGTAAGATCAAATCCTCTTTCGAACGGATGCCCGGGAGTACCCCGGAATCTCTCGGCGATCCGCTCGGCATAGCAATTGTCGCAGCCGCGTGTGACCTTGGTGCAACCCGTCACCGGATTCCAGGTGGCGTCCGTCCATTCAATAGCGGAGTTGTCGCTCATCTACTTGTCCTGTACACGTCTCCATTCCATTGCTTCTCAAGTCATGCTGCGAACTACACCGCATAGTCGAACAGCAAGAGTCCAAGTCGTGTACGCCCTGATCTCGCAGGGCCGTAGTGTAATCGCCGCTTTGTTTCCGCTTGAGAACCCGCATAGGCCATATGCCAGCGGCGTTTAAATGCGGCGTTAGGCTGAGAAAAATCGAGCCTTTGCTTCCTTGGTCATGCCATAGGAAGTCTGGCGCTCTCCCTTGAAGAACTCTTCGAGCGCCTCTCCGAAAGCGATATCGTCCATGTAGTCCTCGCGCCTGGGGCAAGCGTTAATGTGACGGACTGGACGGAGCGCACGGCTAATTAAGCGGGGATTGGGCGCATTGCCTTCCGCATCGCAGATGCTTGGATCTGCACCCCCATCGAGCAGCGCGCGAAGGGCCGGAATAACCGTCGATTCCTCTTCCGGCTCCAAAACCCGAGCCATTGAGTGGAGAGGTGTCCGCCCATCTATATCCTTGGCGTTAGCGTCTGCACCTGCGACAATTAACCGCTCAATTGCTTCCGCGTCGCTCGCAGTCCAATGAAGGGGTGTTCGCCCAAGCGCATCACGTACGTCCGGATCAGCGCCGGCATCAAGCAGAATGCTGACGGTTTCGGCACTAATAGTTGCCGCGCCGTGCAATGGAGTTAGCCCACTCCCTGAGCAGGCATCTGGATCGGCCCCAGCCTCAAGCAGCACCGTAGCGATATCCGCGTTGCCGGAATGTGCCGCGCAATGCAGCGGCGTCATTTTGTTTCCTGCAAGAGCGTGTATATCTGCACCACCTTGAATCAGTGCCTTGGTCGCTCTTAGCGTGTTCTGATCGGCCGCGTAGTGGAGGGGGGTTTCTCCAGCGAAGAAGGCCTTGGGGTTGCCGACATTCGGGTCGGCTCCACCTTGAATCAGCGTCTCGATCGCTTCCGCGTTGTCCCATCCGGCCGCTCCATGCAGCAGCGTTACACCATTCAACGTAGATTCGTTCGGGTCAGCTCCGTCTCGAATCAGCGCCGCGATTTTCTCCGCATCGTTAGCAATTACGGCCGCCTTGAGCGGACCCAACTCCTTAACAAGGACCTCTCGATCAAGTCCAGCCAAAATATCTTCTTGATCGTGGGGCGATTTATCAGTCATGTTGGCCGCCGCCGAGAGCCAACGCACTAAGCGCCAGCGACTGTTGGCGTTTTGTCGGGTGAGTCCTGATTCAATCTTCTCATTTGGTTAAGCCAGCCATACTCCTCCGGTCTCACATACCTCCACGACTGAGGAACCACGAAATTTTCCAACTTTGTTCTTAAGGTTTCCAGACTAGTGGGTGTCTTATATAGCCACACATCCGCTATCTTGAGTGCATATGCGATCCGCCTTTCCCCGTAATACGCGTCAAAGTCTCCTTTTTCTACCTGCGCCAAATCCGACACCTGCTCCCACACAGACTCAGGCGAGCCCTTCCAAACATGCTCTACCCGGAAGCCACCCCTGAGTTCTCTAACGGGACTGGAAACATAGACAAACACATCCCGATTAACCACACATCTTGCGATGCGGCGGCGCAATTCGGCGGTTTTAAGACCTCGAAAAACCAAGTCTGCAAAGTGCGGCTTCAAGGACAATAGCAACGAACGATTGTCGTTTTCCATGGAATGGCCTACTCAAACCCAGCCTGGACTACCTTCGCATACTCATCGCGGGTAACGGTACGCGGCGATTGGAAGGTGAGCCTTGGCGACTTCAGAATATCTCGAAGTGCTGCTAAAGGCACCGGATGCTGCAGGGGGAAGGTGTTCGAGAACTTGAGTGCCATCAGTTTCTCATCAATGTTCCTTAAGCGCTTCGTACGGGAAGAAGCCCAACGTCCGGGCATTCCGCTTCCTGAGCTCCTCCACGGAGTCGATACCTTCAAGATTCAGGATCGAAATGGTGGCTTCTATTTGATCAACCTGGGTTCCGAGTGCTGATCTTCGCGGCCATTGCCGACATCTCTTGATCCGTATATGGACAATCGGCGAGCTTACCTGGATCGGGTCGGGATGCTATCTGAGGTTTGTTCCGGACGGGGGTCGTCCTCCAGGCGGTCTTGCGCTTCCGGCGGCCGGCCGCCGTCCCGCCGCAGCAGGCGTCGCGCCGCGTCGATGTCAGCATCGGCCGCGTGCGCGGCGAAGAATTCGGCGGTCTTCATGGCCGATACTTTTTCCGCGACAGCCGTGGTAACGAACTGATTGATGCTCGTGCCGTCTTCTGCACAGATGTTCGTCACCGCCGCTTTCAAGGACTTGGGCAGCCGCAAAGGGTAGGTGCTGATCTGTTTCTTCATTGCGATATTCTCCTCAAGGCTTGTTGCGGGGACAGCATCGGGATTCCAAATCGTTGGGGGACAACGCCGAAGTCCTTCCTGTTGAAAGTGATCAGAGCATCGGCTTCGCCGTTGATAGCGGCCTCCAATACCATTTCGTCGGCCGGGTCGCGAAGCTGCGGACGCCACAGAAAGCGCGCTGATACGGGCTCCGAGACGCGGCACAATGCGGCGACGATTGCCCCAACTTCAACTTCGGTCAATCCCGACACGATTCGTTGCGCCGGGTCGCTGCAAGCGGACTCGTACTCCAGCGCAAGCGCAACAGAAAGCAGCAACGTAAACCGGCAGCGCAACGCATGATTCAGCAACAAGGCCGACGCTCCCGTCGGGCTGCGCAGGCCGGAGACGACGACATTGGTGTCCAGCAGATAATTCACTGAATCCATGACGCCGCCTCGGTTGCGCTGACCTGCGCGGATTGGTCATAACCTATTGTTATGTCTCTATAAATAAACATGTTTTGATCCACCTAGGCTATTGCGTTCCCGCCACCAATGCGCTCTAATATGCCCTACTTTTCGACCGGTCGCTTTCGGTATGCTTACGCCAGCACGCCTTGTCAGACCCGGTTTGAGTGCCCCTATCAACGGACGACGAGATGCCCGAACGCCAGTATCACACCCTCTCAAAACGCATCGTGGACCGCCTCGCGGTTGACGGCAAGGACGCGGTGTTCTGGGACAGGCGCCTCCCGGGCTTCGGTGTACGCGTCTATCCATCGGGACGCAAAGTGTACGTGGTCCAGTCGCGGACCGGAGGTAAGTCTAAGCGCGTGACAGTGGGTCGCCACGGCGAGGTTGCGCCCGACCAGGCCCGCAAGGAGGCCGCCCGACTCATCGCGCACATCAAGGCTGGCGAGCCCCTCGCCCAGAAGGAACCTGAGGCCGAGCCAACCGTGGCCAACCTCGCCGAACGTTACCAGCAGGAATACGTCGCGTTGCACTGCAAGCCGGCGACCGTGAAGCACTATGGCGTGATGCTACGTAAACACATCGTCCCGGGCTTGGGAGAACTGCAAGTGTCGGAGGTGGAGCGCAAGCATATCCTCAAGTTCCAGTACGGATTGAGGGACATGCCCACGGTAGCCAACCGCGCGGTCGACATGCTCGTGAAGATGTTCAACCTCGCCGAGCTGTGGGAGCTGCGGCCTCCTAGTAGAAACCCGTGCAAGAATGTGCGCCGCTACAAGGTCCAGTCGCACACAGAACGATTCCTGACGCCGGAGGAACTCGCGCGGCTCGGACGGACGCTTGATATTGCGCCTTCCGAACACCTCGCTTCGCAGCATGCCGCCGCGGCTATCCGGCTCCTGGTGCTGACGGGTTGCCGGCGCAACGAGATCATGGGGCTGGCTTGGGCAAACCTGGACTTCGAAGCGGGCGAGATGCGGCTCACCGACAGCAAGACGGGCGCGCGCATCGTTCCGCTGCCGCCGGCGGCAGCGGCGGTGCTGCAGGACCTGCCGCGCGTACCCGGCAATCCCTGGGTGTTCCCGGGCCACAGAAAGGGCACCCATCAAGTCAACATCAACGACTCCTGGAATCGCGTGCGCAAGCGCGCCGGGTTGGATGGTGTGCGGCTTCATGACCTTCGCCACACGTTCGCCTCCCGGGCCCTCGCGATCGGCGAAGGCCTGCCAATGATCGGCGAGTTGCTCGGCCACCGCCAAGTCAACACCACCGCCCGCTATGCCCATCTGGCCCGGGAATCAATCCAGGCCTCGACGGCGAAGGTCGCTGAGAGCATAGGTTCCGACATCTTGGCGGGGTAGCGTCATGGCGAAGCTCAGCAGAAGAACGATTTCCCGGCGAACCGTCGATGCCCTGCCGGTAGGCGAGCGCGAGACGGTCTTCTGGGACAGGGAACTCTCGGGATTTGGGGTAAGGGTCTATCCGTCAGGGTCCAAGATCTACCTGGTGCAGACGCGGGCGGGCGGCAAATCCCGGCGGCTCACCGTCGGACGACACGGGCTGATTTCCGCCGAGCAGGCGCGCCGCAAGGCCGCGCAGATCATCGCGGAGATCAAGGCCGGCAACGAACCGGTTCTCGTCAATGGCGCCTCCCGGCGCGACGCCGGACCGACTGTCGCAAAGGTGGCGGAGCGCTTCATGAGGGAGCATGTCGCGGTGCGCTGCAAGCCCACCACGGCAAAGAATTGCCGGACGATACTCGACCGCCATCTCTTGCCGGCGCTGGGCAACGTGCGCCTCGGCGAGATCGGGCGCGAACGGGTTGCCACACTGCAATACAGCCTCCACGAGACGCCCGTTATGGCGAACAAGGTGGTGGACATGCTCTCCCGCCTGTTCAACATGGCCGAGCTTTGGGGCGTCGCCCCCGATGGTGGCAATCCCTGCCGGTTCGTTCGCAAGTACAAGGAGCACCCTCGGGAGCGTTTCCTCTCCAAAGAGGAGTTCCGCCGCCTCGGCCGCGTACTGGACGAGGTCAAGGCCGAAGGCAGATATCTTCCGGGCATCGTGGCGGCGCTTCGCCTGCTGATGCTCACCGGCTGCCGGCGCAACGAGATTCTGACGCTGCGCTGGGAGGATGTGGACCTCGATGCCGGGGAGCTTCACTTGCGCGACGCCAAGACGGGAGCGCGGTCGGTGGCCTTGTCGCCATCGGCGCGGCGCGTGCTTGCGGGCCTGCCGCGACTTTCCGAGAACCCATGGGTGATCGCAGGCGCGAAGCCGGGCGGGCATTTGCGCAGTCTGAACAACGCCTGGTTCGTCATCCGGGCGCGGGCCGGGCTGGACGACCTGCGCGTTCACGACCTTCGGCACTCGTTCGCATCCCGGGCACTGGCACTGGGCGAGAGCCTGCCGATGATCGGCAAACTGCTTGGCCATCGGAAGGTTCAGACCACGGCCCGCTACGCCCATCTGGAGCGCGATTCCGTGAAGGCGTCGGCTGCGCGCGTCGCGGAAAGTCTGCGGGCGGACCTGGCGGGCGAGACGAAAGCTTCCCGCATCGGGTCGCCGTATCAATACGCCCCGGCAATACGGTCGCCCGGGGAATCTTCACTTTCCATTCGAGAGTGATCCATATTTCCAGATCTCGTAATCCAGCAGCCGAGGCGCGATGCCAAGCGCCCTCGCAGCGCTTCGGACCAGCCGTTCCGCCTCTTCGGCTGAGACTTTCGGATTGAACCGCGTGGAACTCATCGGCCGCCTTGGCGCCGACGTGACCGTTCATCTTTCCCGTCGTCGCTATATTCGCCCGGACGCTCACCCCGGCAGCGGCCAGCCACTCGGCGAATTCAAGTGCAGACGGCTCGCCTTGGACGGCCTCGTTCAGCAGTCCCTGCAACGGCTTTCGCGGCGGCTCCTGGCCCGTGCGGACCGCACGGTTGATCTCCCGCCGCTCAATGCTCGGCGCTCCGCCCGGGCATCGCCCAACCCGGGCGTGAGGGTCAGTCCGTGGTTGCGTTCAAGGATCTGCGTGGCCTCGATCACCGTGCGCGCTTCCCACTGGCCAAGCCAAACCGATCCGTCGAGTCCGATGCGGCTTGCCACGAGGTGCACATGGTCGTAATCGGTGTCCTGGTGGCGGATCGCAACCCACGGCATGATGTCCGATTCGAAGCACATTTGCGACATGAAATCAGCAACGATCGCTTCCCACTTGTCCCCGTCCAGGCGCTCACTGGCCGGCAAGGCACGGCTGCAATGCCAGACCGGGCGATAGATATCGGCGCAGCAGCGTTGAGTGCGGACATCCCAACTCGCGCGTTTCATCGGCAGCATTCATCTACAACAACCCGACTACACCTTATTTTTTGCTGCCAAGTTATGCAACGAATGGAGTCCACTTCTCAGTCTTCGGGACACACTTACCCAAATCGGCGAACGCGACTCAATCGTCTATGGTCACAAGTGAGGGAACCCTTGATCTTCCCCCCAGAATCGGTCCACCTGAGCTGAGGGAAAAAACACTATATCAGGCTGCCTTGGCCGCGTATTCCGCCGGGGTGGTGGCGATGGAGGCGTGCGCTACGCCCACGACTCGGGCCGGGAGATCATGACGTTCGGCCACGCCCTGAGGCTGGTTCCCTCCGATCTACGTGAAGCTGTTCGTCAAGAGGCACAAGAACGACTGGGCGGACGCGGAGGCGATCACGACCCCGCCCGGCGCGGCGCGTGTCGAATCCGCCCAAGGCGAGCTTGACACGCTATGACGTAATATATATAGTCGCTACATCAGTAGTTATATAGTAACAAGAGCCTCGACCACACCTGACATGAGCCTCGAACATATCCTCCTCGGCCTGCTGCGCGAGCCGGCCACCGGGTATGACCTGAAAAACGCATTTAGCGAGAGCGTGCGGCACTTCTGGTCCGCCGAACTGAGCCAGATTTACCCGACTCTCAAGCGTCTGGAGCAGCAGCGGATGCTCCGCAGCCGGGTCGAGCCGTCTCCCAAGGGGCCGGACCGCCGGGTCTACTCGCTGACGGATGAGGGCCGGACCGAGTTGCTGCGTTGGGTGCGCGGCGGGCCAGCCATGGGCACCGAGCGGTTTGCGTACCTGGCTCAACTCTACTTCATGGACGCCATCGGTGATCTCGACCATACCCGCGCATTCATGACGGCTCTGCGGGAAAACCTGTCGCGCTGGCTCTCCCAGCTGCGGGCGATCGAGAGAGACATCGTCGCCACCCACGGCGACGCACCCGAGCATTACAGTGACCGCGGCTTCCACCAGTTCTCGGCGCTCCGAATGGGCATTCACTCCATCGGGTCGAAAGTGGCTTGGTGCGACGAAACACTGGCGGCTATCGACCGGCGGCTCGCGCCCGTGCACCGGTGCGAAGCAGCGGAGGGCGCCGAGTCGAACGAGCCGGAGGGCTTTCCGTCATGACGACTATCGTGACCATGCTGTTCGACATTCTCGTCTGGATGCACGTCGCCACCGGGTTCGTCGGCCTCGCGGCATTCTGGGTCCCCGTGTTTGCCCGCAAGGGGGGACGGGTGCATGTGCAGGCCGGTCAGGTCTTTACCTACAGCGCCTACGTCGTGACCCTGTCGGCGGTCACCGCGTCGGCCGGACGGATCGTCTCCTTTCAGGTACAGGGCATCGGCTTCTCGGACCGGCCGGACCTTTACGGTTTCGCCCTGTTCCTGGGCTATCTCGGGGCTGTCGCGTTCGCCATGGTGCGGCAGGCGATACGGGTCGTGGATACGCGCAGGACGCCCGAGATGCTCAGGACCCCGTTCCACGAAACACTTGCCTGGACGTCCATTGCCGGCAGCGTCACGGTCATCGGATTCGCGCTCTGGGTGTGGTCCGAAATCTCGCCGATCCTGCTGGGACTGAGCCCGATTGGCTTCGTAACGGGGCGAAACATGCTCCGGATGATGCGCAACCCCGGGTTGGAGCGCATGGGTTGGCTTTACGGCCACATGGGGTCGATGCTCGGAGGCGGCATCGCCTTCCACACCGCGTTCATCGTTTTCGGGGCGCAGCGGCTATGGGCCTACGAGCTCGCGGGGCCCCTCGCGGTCGTGCCTTGGATCCTGCCGACGGTCATCGGAATCCCGGCCAGCGTCGTCTGGACCGGGTACTACCGGCGGAAGTTTGCGCCTGACGGCACATGACGTAGCTGCGCGCGATCCAGCCGGATGCGGTGCCGGAATCGGAGGACCAAGCCGTCTTCGGCGCAGTTACGCACCCCAAGCAATGCGGTATCGGGCCGTCGCGCCTTCCTCGATCATCGAGGCAAGCCCCAACCGCAATCCGAAAAGCCCAAATCGCGTTATTTGAGGGTCGTCATTGCCAGACTTGTTCGATCCATTCGAATCCCTCGGGATTGGTACCGCGAGTGTTAATGACATGCGTTGTTCCTCTCACAATGACTCCACACCGCAAACCTCGGACACGGATGGATACACTTGGATTTGAATCGAGCGGACTTCCGACCAGTACGGGTCTATCCCCGCGCCTGCGGGGGAGCCCAGCGTGCGCTTCACGCGGCGAACCTCGCCCTCGAGTCCGTGCGCGGCCGCTGTCAGACTAAATTTGGTTTACCGACGGAATCTACAGTCGAAGATGCTCAGGCTGCCAGTTCACGCCACTCGGCCAAAGCGGTGGCCCGAAGCTGTTTGAAGATATGGCGGCGGTTGAGATTGCGTTGATGGTTGAAGTGGTTATAGATCGACGAGTGGACCGCGGCGAACTTCTGCAGGGTCTTGATATCCCGGAATCGGGCCATCGCCCCTTCTCGCCTCCGAAACGGGAGATGCGAGTTCTCAGCTTGGTTGTTCAGCCAGCGCCCGCACTCCTGCCGCCCGGCATTCCCGAGTCCCTTCATGGCGGCTCGATAGGATGGAAGGCGATCAGTTACGACTGACCACGGCCGGCCATAGCGTTTCATCGTGCGCTTGAGGAACTTCAGCGCCGCTCGACGATCTCGCCGCCTTGTGACGAACGCTTCGAGCACCTCGCCTTCGTGGTCGACGGCGCGCCATAGGTAATGTCTCTCGCCGTTGATCCGAACAAAGACCTCATTGAGGTGCCAGCGCCAGTTCGAGTAGTTGCCTCCTTTGATGCGCCGATCTCGGATCTCGCCGGCAGGCAGGGGACCGAACCGTTTCCACCAGTACCGAATCGTCTCGTGACTGATGTCGATGTCGCGTTCGAACAGGAGGTCTTCGACCTGGCGCAAGGACAGCGGATAGCGGATATACATCATCACCGCGAGGCGGATCACCTTGGGCGAGCTGTTGAAATATCGGAAGGGATTGTTCTTCATCTTCGCAGACTACGAGAGCGGGCGTTCCGGCTCAAACGGGTTTTCTCTGACATAACCAACGCGCATGTTTCCCACTGCTCTAACATTGGTACTTCGACAGCCCAGAACATCACTTGCCCCGCTTGGCTTGGACTAATCGTGATGTTCACTTCGTCGACGAAACCCTAGTGCCAGGCGTCAGAGATCGTCTGCGACAGCCCGCCAAGCTAACTTGAGTTGACGCAATTCAGCAAACGTGTGAGCACGGCTTGGATCGCTCTCACGCATTGAGTTCAACCATCCAACAGTAGCTTGCGCTCCATGAATCAACGCTAAACAAACCTCGCTACCACCAGCAACCTTCCATTCACTGTTGGCACTTCGCAGCGTGCTCTCAGAACTACGCGAAATCCGCCCTCGTACCGCTACTTCATCCAAGATGTCGGTAATTTCCCGGTGGATCTCTTGCAGCGTTTTCGTCACAAGAGGTCCGTTCTCCACAACGAAGCGGATGGCTAGCTCAGTACGCCGGTCGATTTTTTGAGAGCGCCGTTCCAGCCGCCCTAGTGTTTCTCTGGAGAGGCCAATGGCCTCCGCAAACACGGCCTGAGACATCCCCGTCCGGCGTCGTAGGGCACGTGCCTCTTCACCATTCATTTAGTATCTCTCGCACAAGCAAAGTTGCTCCGTGATGCCGCAATATGGGTAATTCTAACACTTTTGTCAATACAAGATGAGAGTTTTTGCACTTTGCGAGTCTCAACTTCTTCGCCCGACCAAGGGGGATTTGAGGGCTCAGCTTTGCCATAGACAAATTGTCAAATAATAGAGATGCCGTGAGGAGGCGGCCTGGATCTGAAGCGCGAGTGTGTCCGTGCAACACCGACGGGCGAGGCGCGGCCGCCACTTCGGCATAGGTCAACGTCGAGGCTCGCGTCTGCCCCATTCTGGAGCAGCACATGAAGGCCGGTACGGCGTATCGTGTGCCGCTGAGCGACGCTGCGCTGAACGTGCTTGAACGGGCGTGGGCGCTCGACGACGGCCTAATTGTTCCCATCTCCAGTTCGCCGCGGCCGCCTGCTCTCCGATGCGACTCTCACAAGTGTGTTGGACGCTACACGTCTTGCGGAACGGCAGACGCTGCACGGCTTCCGGTCGACGTATCGCGACTGATGCGCCGACACCGGGAAGGCGCGCGGTGGCCGAAGTCACACTCGCTCGTGCAGTTCCCGGAGTCGAAGGGGCCTACTTCCGATCCGATCTGTTAGAGTGCCGCCGCCGGCACATGCATTCTTGGGCGTCCTATCTCACCGGCTGCAATGCAAAGATAGTGGACCTGTATTGGTGACCAAGAAACACTAGGGGAAACTCTCTGATAGTGTCGAATTTGGATCTCGAAAACACGGCGCCATACTTCAAAACAATCGAATGCCAAACACAACCCAACGTGGGTTTTTCTACTTGGCGGGATTGCAATTGCACAACGAACAGTCCTTCGTCGTTCGCAGATTCCTTCAGCGTTTCTCAATGGGGCAGTTCACCGCACAGAAGGCAATCGCCATCGTCCGCATCCTTAAATGTCCGGCTACCCGCAACGAGGATCCGGACCTGTTTGGGCTTTGTACGGACCTGGGCGGCTACAGAGGGACCATGCAATGATCGTTTGTTTGGGGTGGGGTTCTCTAATTTGGTGTCCGGGCACCCTCCCTTGCACTGGTGATTGGCATTGTGATGGACCGAATTTGCCCATAGAGTTCGCGCGGCAGTCCAGGGACGGTCGCGTTACGCTGGTAATTGAGCAGAATGCGGATCCTGTTCCGACCTTGTGGACGCAACTTCGGATCGACTCGCTTGACGATGGGCGACGAGCCTTGGCGGATAGGGAAAATGTTTGCCTCTCAAGATATCCGCGATCTATTGGTCATTGGAGCCCGGCTAACGCGTCTCAGCACAATGAATCCGCAGCTATCGGCGATTGGGCCAGATTAAAGGGAGCTGACGCCGCGGTGTGGACGGCTCTAAAGCCCAGATTCAACGATAGGCTGATGACTCCCACTAGCGCACAGGTGATCGCGTATCTGCGCTCACTTGACGAACAGCAGAAAACAAAGGCGGAAGAGTATGTCCGCAAAGCGCCACTGCAGATCAAGACAGCCTATCGCAAGGAGATCGAGTTGGAACTGGGCTGGAGCGCGTTGCCGGGCAGAAATGGATCACTCTGAGATACCGTACAGTCCGTTTTTTTGAGGGTAGTGTTGATCTTCTCCTCATAAATCGATCCATACGGGCCGAGGATTTTCCCATTGATAGGTCCGAGCCATAGCCACACTTGCCGGAAGTGTGTCCGTTGTTAGTCTTGTTTCACAGAGCCATGAGGCTCCAAAGCTAGGAGCTTGCGCCGTAGAAATTTGCGACAATAGGGATTGTATGTTCATGGAGGTGTGAGATGCCGACGACGTTTCGCCCGTATCAGCCGGATCAGTTGCTGATGTTGCCGGAGAGTTTGCAGGAATGGCTACCGGAAGGTCATCTTTCGCAGCATGTGAGCGACTTGGTGGACGGGCTGGATTTGCGGGTGTTCTACGACCGCTACGAAGGCGATGGCCGGCGCAAGTCGCCGTATGAGCCTCGGATGATGGTCAAGGTGCTGATTTACGGGTATGCCACGGGGGTGTTTTCGTCGCGTCGGCTGGCGAAGAAGTTGGAAGAAGACGTGGCGTTTCGGGTATTGGGGGCCGGCAATTTTCCTTCTCACCGGACGGTCTGCGAGTTTCGGCGGCGTCATTTGGCCGATTTCAAGCGGTTGTTCGTGGAAGTGGTTCGTTTGGCGGGCGCGATGGGTTTAGCGCGTATCGGGACCTTGTCGATTGATGGGACGAAGGTTCGCGCGAACGCCTCCAAGCGCAAGGCGATGAGTTATGGGCGGATGGTGGAGGAAGAGAAGCGCCTGGAGGCGGAGATTAAGGCGTTGGTGGGCCGCGCGGGCGCTGTGGACGAGGAAGAGGACGCGCGTTATGGAGTGGACGTTCGGGGCGACGAGTTGCCCGAGGAGTTGAAGCGGCGGGAGGATCGGCTGAAGGCGATTGTTGAGGCGAAGGCGCGTTTGGAGGCGCGTCAGCGGGCGATGGACGATGCGCGGGGGCGCAAGCCGGGACAGGATCGCAATCCGAAGGGCGGGCGGCCGTATAAGCGCGCCTATGGCGAGCCGGAAGCCAAGGCGCAGAGCAACTTTACGGATCCGCAAAGCCGGATCATGAAGACCAGCACGGAAGGTTTTCAGCAGTGTTACAACGCGCAGTTGGCGGTGGAGGGGGAGAACCAGTTGATTGTGGCGGCGGAGGTGACGTCCAACGCCAGCGATCAGGGGCAGATGCTGCCGCGCTTAGACGAAGTCGAGGCGGATTACGGGGCGGGTCCGGAGACGCTATTGGCGGATGCGGGGTATTGCAACGAGTCGGACCTGGCGTCTTTGGAGGAGCGGGGCGTGGACGGCTACGTGGCTTTGGGACGGGAGGGCCACAAAGCGGTGGCGGTCAACGCCAAGGCGCATCCGGCGCGGGCGCGGATGGCCAACAAGCTGGCGACGCCCGAAGGTCAGGCGCAGTACGCCAAGCGCAAGTGGCTGTCGGAGGCGCCCAACGGCTGGATCAAGCAGGCGCTGGGTTTTCGCCGCTTCAGCGTGCGCGGCTTGAACCAAGCGCAGGGCGAGTGGGCCCTGGTGTGCCTGGCGTTGAACATGAAGCGGATGCAAGGGCTGGCGGCGGCGTGAAGAAGGGTAATTCGGCCCCAAACCGCCGTGCCGCCGGGCCCATCCACCGGCATTCCCCGCCCGCCTGCGGGTCTATGACCCCGCGTGGCGCTTCCGAGGAGGCAATCGGACGTTTCATTGTCTGCGAACCCCCGGGGCGCCCAGCAGAAACATCCTATGGCGCAAGCTCCTAGAATACACTTAGCACGGATCCAATCATGGATGATCGGACCGATCTCTAGGGATTCTAGGTGCGCCAATTGACCCCAGGGTAAAATGACAAAATAACCAACCTCGAAAATACCTTTATATCAATATGTTGTGCAAAATACCAAGGCGAGTGTGGATCACCTAGAGTTGAGGCCGTCTGCCGAGGTGGGCTGGACCGGCGTCGGAACGACGGGCGAGGGTGTGGCGGATTCTCCGAGTGCGACCGACGACAGGATCGTCGCTGAACTGGAGCGCTTGTCCCGGGACAACGGTGACTACTGGACGTTTCGCGGACGCGCACGTCGGAAGCGGAACCAGGGACTAGTTCAGTACCCCGCCATGATGGTGCCCGAGATGCAGGCAGTGCTCGTGAAGGCGGTGATTTCGGCGGACGGAGGAGTTGGCAGCGTGTACGACCCGTTCGCGGGCTGCGGGACGACTCTGGTCGAGAGCATGCGGCTCGGTCTTGATTTCGTTGGGCAGGACATTAACCCGCTGGCTGTGCTGTTTTGTCGGACCAAGTACGGTCCCTTTCATCTGCAGAAGCTCTCAGACGCAGTCGAGGACGTGTTGACGTGGGCCCGCACGGATCGGGGCAGGCGATTCGAGGCGCAGTTCCCCGGGTTGAGGAAGTGGTTCAGTTCCAGGGCGATCACGGAGCTGTCGAGGATTCGGCGCGCGATACGCAGGGTCAACCATACCTGGTGCCGTCGAGTGCTTTGGACGGGACTCGCGGAGACGGTTCGCCTGACGAGCAACTCCAGGACCTCGACATTCAAGTTACACGTGCGCAGCGCGGATGACTTGGAGGCTCGGATGGTCCGTCCTCTTGATGTTTTCTCGACGGTGGTGGCGGACATCTGCGAGCGGCTGGGTGAGGAAGCGGAGACGCTTTGGAAGGGCGGGCACCTGACGAGGGGCGGATACTATCGGGGGCAAGTCGAGATCCGGCTTGGAGATTCGACGGCGGGAAGCTGCGACGGGACGGCTTACGACATGGTCGTCACGTCGCCGCCCTACGGGGACAATGCGACGACGGTGCCCTACGGGCAGTACTCGTATCTCCCGCTTCAGTGGATCGATCTGCGGGATATAAGCGAGGCAGTCGACCATGACTGCATTCGTTCGGCGTACGAGATCGATGCGAGGAGCCTTGGGGGATCAAGAAGAGACGCTTTGGAGCAGGTTGCAGAATTGCTCGACGTGAGCCCTAGTTTGAAGAAGACGCTGAAGCGGCTAGAAGAACTCCCGCCGGACAGGAAGGGACGGGTGGCAGCTTTCTTTCGCGACTTCGACGCTTCGCTCGAAGCTGTCTCAGGCGCGCTCAAGCCAGAGGGCTACATGATCTGGACGATCGGCAACCGGCGCGTGGGAGGTGAGCCGGTTCCTTCGGACCGGATACTGGAGGAGTTGCTGGATTCGCGGGATGTGAGCCTGGTCGCGAGGATAGAGCGAAAGATACCGAACAAGCGAATGGCGAATAGGAACTCGATCTCAAAGACGATGTGTCGAGAGGCCATCTTGGTGTTCAGGAAGGCGTAGGCGGAAGCTGTGGCGAAGAAAGCGAAGCCTTTGCGGTTCGACATCAACGCCGCCGTGGTGTTCCGGCTGGGCGAGGAACTCATCACCGACGTTGTGCAGGCGTTAGTGGAACTGGTCAAGAACAGCTACGACGCAGACGCGACCTGGGTGAACGTGACGGTCAACACGAAGGGCTCCAACGCGTTGGCCCGGCGCTACGTGGATGCGAAGGGGACGATCCTCGTCGAGGACAACGGCCACGGAATGGACGAGACTGCCCTGCGGGGCGGGTGGATGATGATCGCGAATTCGCCGAAACGGGAGCAGAAGGCCGTAGGACGTGCCAGTCTTCGCGGTCGCACGCCCATAGGGGACAAGGGGCTGGGCCGATTGGGTAGCCAGAGGCTGGCGGAGAACGTCGAGATATTCACCCGCGCGCGCGGAGCGCCGGAAACGGAACAGTACGTCGCTTTCTCCTGGGCCGACTTCCGAGGGACGTCGAAGTTGGGCGACGTTCCGGTGCGATGGGAGCGCACGCAGGATGGGGGCGGCGAGCCAGGTACGAAGCTCCTGCTTTCCGGTTTGCGCGAAACCGAGGTTTGGCGGGCGAAGGGCAAGCTGCGGGAATTGCAGCGCAAGCTTTCGGGGATGATCTCGCCGTTCGAGGAGGTGCGCGATTTCCAGGTGCAGGTCGAGGTCGACGGGAAGCCTCTGGAGCTGGCCGAGATCGCCAGGCGTCTGCGCGAGACGGCGCAGCTGCAGTACAGCTTCGACTTCGACGGCGAGCGTCTGCAGGTGCGGGGATTCGGCCGACTCAATTATTTTCGTCCGGCTAAGAAGCACGACCAGAAGGTGCTGGAGGACAGCATAAAGAAAGACAACGGGAAGGCGCTTTTCGAGTTTCTGGACTCTCGAACGGGGAAAGGGCGGCCGCCGAGACTATGTCGCTCGGATCGTAAGGGTTGGTTCGTGGAGTTTGGGACGGAGCGTGCGCTGGACGATATCCCCCGGGTGCGGCGCGTAGAGCAGGACGAGCAAGAGGAACTGGATCTGGAGGAGGGAAAACAGGACCAAGAGCAGGAGCAGGAGAAGAAGGCGGCCATCAACCCCGGCCCTTTTCGAGGAGAAGTCGACGCGGTATCGCTGGAGCAAGGCGACGCGAAGCGGGCGGGGCTAGGGAGCGTGTCGGAGTACCGTCAACTGGTCGGCGATCTTGCCGGCATTCGTGTGTACCGGGACGGATTCGGCATTCGCGTGGGCGAGGACTGGTTGGGGCTGGGCCGGCAGTGGACCGGCGGGCGTTCCTACTACGGGCTTCGTCCGGGCAATGTGCTTGGGTTCGTGGCGATCAGCGCGCAGAAGAATCCAAACCTCGAGGAGACCACGAGCCGGGAGGGGTTCCAGGAGACGCCGCACTTCGAGAACTTTTTCGGGCTTCTCTCGGAGTTCGTGCGGTTCGCGGGCGACGTCCAGGAATTCCTGCGGCGCGGTACGATCGATTTCGTGAAGGAGCAGCGGGACCGAAAGGCAGGCGTCGAACCTGGCGACGACCACTCCACCATCACCCAGCGGATCGGCGAGGTTGCGGGACGGCTCTCTGCGCACAAGCGAGATGTTGAGCGGCAGGTCGGCTCCTTGCGGAAGGCGACGGACGGCGCGGCGAAGACGCTTGGGGATGTGCGCGGAAAGCTGGAACATATCGCGCCTGACGACGGAGCGGTGTCGCGGGCGTTTGAGGCACTTGAGAGAGAAATCGAGAAGGCGTCCACCGCGGAGGAGCAAATCCGCAGGCAGATAAAGGAAGCGCTCGCCCTCGCTTCGGAGCTTAAGGCCACGCAGGAGGTTCTTGATCGGCGGTGGGAAACGCTCAACGAGCATATGGCGGCCCTCTACGAGAGCGTCAGTCTGGGGCTGACGGCGGAGGTGCTGTCGCACGAGATCAACAACATCGCGGACCGACTCGCGGGAAGAAGTACAGCCGTGCTGCGGGAGGCGCGGAAGGGGACGATTCGAAGGGCGATGGTGGTGGCCTACGTCGAAGAGGTTCGCTCCAGCGTCGCCGGCATGCGGAAGCAACTAGCCCATCTGACCCCTTCGCTGCGGTATGTGCGGGAAAAGCGGGAATCGATCGATTTGCCGGTTTTCCTGGCGGAGCTGGTTGAATTCTACGAAGCAAAGCTCGCGGCGAACGGGATCCAGATGACCGTGGAGGGAGAGTCGCCGACGGGGTTCGTGGCCCGCATGAACAAGGGCAAGTTGACGCAGGTGTTCGACAACGTGGTCCTTAACGCGGAGTACTGGTTGAAGGAGGCGATCCGGGCGGGAGCTATTTCGAAGGGCGAAATCACGGTCGTGGTGGACGCCCCCCGGGTCCGGATCAGCGACAACGGCCGCGGGGTGGAGGAGAGCGTGGAGGAGGAGTTGTTCGGACCGTTCGTCACGATGAAACGGAAGGGGGAGGGGCGCGGGCTGGGGTTGTTCGTCTGTCGGCAGCTGCTTGAGTCGGAGTCGTGCGGTATCGAACTGCTCCCGGAACGCAACGAGCGCAGGAGAAGGTACGCGTTCGAAATCGATCTCTCCGGTGCGGTGGGGGAATAGCGTGGCGGTGGTGTTGGAGCGGGTTCGGTCGGACGCGGCGACGCTCCTCGAGAGTGTCGATGTTTCGCGTGTGGTCGTTGTGGACGATGAGTACGCGGACGGCATGGAGCGGTTGATCGGGATTTGTTCGGAGGCGAAGAGCGCGGAGGCAGCTATGTTGCCCCACTTGGCCGGTATCGAATTCGGCGCTCCGTACGAGGTATGGAGCGCCCGTGTGCGATCCGTTTGGGAGGGCCTGGATAGGTCGGCTCAGCGGGAGTTGCTGGCAGCCGCTTGCCGGTTGGAGCCGGCGCTGAGTGGATCGTTCGCTGACGGGGAGTCATTGGAGGCGGAGCAGGTCAAAGACAACTTGGCCGCGGAGAGCCTGGAGCAAGTTTTGGGATCGCTTGGAGAGCGTTGCAATCTCGTGACGCTTTCACTCGGCGAATGGGAGGACCAGGGTGCGGCGATGCTTGCCGACGAGATGGCGCAGAAGACGTTGTTCTTCTTTGATCGCGGCTACGGCGACGAGCGGGCGGGTACGGACGAGAAGGGTTTCGAACTAATCCGCGCCGCGCAGGCGGAAGGGGCGCGGTATTGCGGATTGATTACGCACACGGTGCCAGTCGACGCTGAGTACGCGGCCTGGCGCTCGATGGCCGATGAGCATGGGCTAGAGCGCAACGGGTTTGTGGTTGTCTCGAAGGGCCGCCTGAACGGCGAACCGCCAGACTACTACGGATTCCTTGGAATGCTACGGGTGACGGCGCTGAGCGGCCGCTATGCCGAAGTCAGGTCGATGGCGTGGGAAATATTCGAGGGGTCGGTCGAAGAGGCGAAGTCGGCAATGGAGGACCTGTCGGTGGTGGATTTCGACAGGATTGTGTTCGCTTCCTCTCGGCGCGAGGGTGTCTGGGAGGCGGACACGCTGTTCCGCGTATTTGGTGTCCTGATGGGCCGGGCGGCGGGCCACCGCTTGCACACCGACGCGCAGGTCTCCAAGGCGGTGGCAACGGCTCGAAGGGTGAGCGCCATGCCGGATAGAGTAGCCGGGGCTTTGGGGAAGCAGGGACAGTCGGCGGCGGCGCTTCGGATGCAGCGCTACGAAATCTACGATGCGAGCGACCAACTGAACGCCTGGCACGCGCCGCTGGATCTCGGGGACATTTTCCGGGTGGAGGCGGAAGACGAAGACAAGGAGTACATCCTGCTTGCGCAGCCGTGCGATCTGGTGGTGCGGAGCAGGGGCTTGCGCAACCGTGAGGAGAGTCATCTGGGGGGGACGGCCACCGTTGTAGAGATCGCGCGCGGGGACGAGAAACAAGGTGCAAACTGGGGGGAACTACGGTTCTACGAGGAAAAGACGGGTGACTCCGCGTACGCAAACTACGGGAGCGCTCACCAGGTGTTGTTGGCTGTGCTGGACCTCTGCGTGCTCCAAACGGGTGGCCGGGCAGCCGTCGAAGTGGAGGCGGAGTGTCCGGATCTTCTCGTCAAGGGATGGGAGAAAAGGGCCAGGAAACTGCAGAATTACTTCCGCAAAAAGCTGCACCTACAGAGGGAAATGGCCACGGTCGAACTCGACAACGAGGCCGCGTCGCTGGCGTTGCCGGACGCCTCGGGCACGCTGATGGTTGAGAAGGCGGGGGCCGATGGCGTAGTGACCTACGGGATCAGGCGCGTCATGCGGTTGCGTCAGCCGTGGTCCGGAGCTCTGCTTACCGACTTCGCCCAATACCAGGCGCGTGCAGCGTTCGAGCATGAATTCGGCTACCGTGTGGACACGACGTAGGACAGCGGCGGCGACGGAAGGACAACGGGGCGGGGCCCCTGCACTGCTTGCTGCACAATAGCTCGCTTGGGTGTGCAACCCCAGCTGAGTATGCGTCACTGGCAGTCTGATACTATGTTTTTCCCTCAGCCCGAATGGACCGGATTAAGGGGAAAGATCACCCTTTCAACGATTCAATCGCATCCTAGTGGTTAGGTCCCCAATATCACCGATTGCCTTCGAGAAGCGTACGCGGGTTTTTTGACGAATGTAGCCTTCAGAAAGGCACAGCTGAACGAGGTAGACTTCCTCAACAAACGCCCCCGGCGCAGCGTGAGCAATCTTTACGCATTTCTCGATCTCTTCCTGCGTTTCAGGGTCCTGAGAGACGTAGCCGTCAGTACCAAGTATGGCAACCCATCGGTTCCAAACTTGCTTCCTCAAGATTTCGAGTTCAGGCAGCTTTTCGTGTTTAATGTGGCCCGCTGGAGAGGTGACATCAAGAACCCTTGACATCAAATCTGACAATTTGTCCAGTTCAGTAGCTAGGGTTTCGACCGTATCCTTCCTATCTACAACGTGCTCCCTCCTCTTGGTAAGAAGATACCGCAGAATGTCACCTAACGTACCCACAGTTCCTCCACACAACGCTTGTCTTTGATCGTCTAGTCAGCCGCGCCGTCCGCTTCTCGAGTTTACATCAGTCGGAAGCCCCCCCCAGAAGAATCTGAATGACCGATGAGAGTCATTTTCGGCTTCAGCCGGATGGCAAGTCGACAGGGGCAACTCGTACCAGTTCGACGGCTGCGCCTCACAACTCTAGCCGAGCGACCACTCTGGGCTCACCCTGCAGTGTTCGGCAACGACGGACCCAGGCACAATAGACTAGCGACACCGTGCCGACGATCAGCCGCTACGTCTCCTCACGAAGTAATTCCATAAGCAGGTCTCGCCCAAACGCTGGCTTTTCAAATGCAACAACGGTGTCTTTGCTCATGCTGCGCCTCCTTCGCTGACGCCGATCTCTTTCAAAACCGATTTCAGCAAGGCGCGCCACCTTATTCAATCCTCATACACCAGATTCGAGCATAGCTCCCTTGAGCAACGAGTAAGTATCATTCCATCTTCAACATTATTGGTCCGTGGAGATGGATTCGGAGAATAACAAGCCGAAGTTCACAGACAAACCGCTTGTGAACGCGATAGTCGCCGCAGTGCTTGGTCTCGCCTTTACAAAGTGCTACGAACTTTTTTGGGGCGATTTTCAAGCCATGATAACGGCCGTTCCAAGCATCTATTGGCCCAGCCCCATTAGCCTCTACATCAGCTTGGCGGTTGGGTTTCTTGCATGGTGGTTACAGCAACAATGGAGATGGACTAGCCATGTCTTAGGTGTCTGGAGGGCCTGGCGCCTTAAGCGTCGAGTTCAGACGGAAAAGCGTTTGCGAGAACTATTCAGCAACATGTGTGATGTGCTTGAGTTCGTTAAGTCTGTCCAGCGAGGGGACAACTCCCTTGCAAAGGCAGACGGCCCCCTCGTGGAGGAAACAGAATTCTCAGAAAACGGGGTAAGGCTGCTCCTATACGTTGATGAGATCGACAAAGAAGGGTTCGGCTTGCCGGAAACGGCAACATGCACCGAATGGCTGGAGCACTTAGATCACGTTTTGAGCTACCAACTTGAACACGGCTGGTTTAGAACCCGATGGATGTTAAGGATTCAAAGATGGCGCGAAAAATAGCCGAGTGTTTCCCCTAGGAGCTTGCGCCGTAGAAATTTGCGACAATAGGGATGGTATGTTCATGGAGGTGTGAGATGCCGACGACGTTTCGCCCATATCAGCCGGATCAGTTGCTGATGTTGCCGGGGAGTCTGCAGGATTGGCTGCCGGAAGGTCATTTGTCGCAGCATGTGAGCGACTTGGTGGACGGGCTGGATTTGCGGGTGTTCTACGACCGCTACGAAGGCGATGGCCGGCGCAAGTCGCCGTATGAGCCCCGGATGATGGTCAAGGTGTTGATTTACGGGTATGCGACGGGGGTGTTTTCGTCGCGGCGGCTGGCGAAGAAGCTTCAAGAGGACGTGGCGTTTCGGGTGTTGGGGGCGGGCAACTTTCCTTCTCACCGGACGATTTGCGAGTTTCGTCGGCGTCATTTGGCCGATTTCAAGCGGTTGTTCGTGGAGGTGGTTCGTTTGGCGGGTGAGTTGGGTGTAGCGCGTTTCGGGACCTTGTCGATTGACGGGACGAAGGTTCGCGCGAACGCCTCCAAGCGCAAGGCGATGAGCTATGGGCGGATGGTGGAGGAGGAGAAGCGTCTTGAGGCGGAGATTAAGGCGTTGGTAGGCCGCGCGGGTGCGGTGGACGAGGAGGAGGACGAGCGGTATGGAGTGGACGTTCGGGGCGACGAGTTGCCGGAGGAGTTGAAGCGGCGGGAGGATCGGCTGAAGGCGATTGTTGAGGCGAAGGCGCGCTTGGAGGCGCGTCAGCGGGCGATGGACGATGCGCGGGGTCGCAAGCCGGGACAGGATCGCAATCCGAAGGGCGGGCGGGCGTATAAGCGCGCCTATGGCGAGCCGGAAGCCAAGGCGCAGAGCAACTTTACGGATCCGCAGAGCCGGATCATGAAGACCAGCACGGAAGGTTTTCAGCAGTGTTACAACGCGCAGTTGGCGGTGGAGGGAGAGAACCAGTTGATTGTGGCGGCGGAGGTTTCGGCCAACGCCAGCGATCAGGGGCAGATGCTGCCGCGCTTAGACGAAGTCGAGGCGGATTACGGGGCGGGTCCGGAGACGGTATTGGCGGATGCGGGGTATTGCAACGAGGCGGACCTGGCGTGTTTGGAGGAGCGGGGCGTGGACGGCTACGTGGCTTTGGGCCGGGAGGGCAACAAAGCGGTGGCGGTCAACGCCAAGGCGCATCCGGCGCGGGCGCGGATGGCCAACAAGCTGGCCACGCCCGAAGGCCGAGCGTGCTACGCCAAGCGCAAGTGGCTGTCGGAGGCGCCCAACGGCTGGATCAAGCAGGCGCTGGGCTTTCGCCGCTTCAGCGTGCGCGGCTTGAACCAAGCGCAGGGCGAGTGGGCCCTGGTGTGTCTGGCGTTGAACATGAAGCGGATGCAAGGGCTGGCGGCGGCGTGAAAAAGGGCAATTCGGCCCCAATCCGCCCTGTTCGCGGGCAGACCCACCGGCATTCGCCGCCCTCCTGCGGGTCTATGACCCCGCGTGGCGCTTCAGAGGAGGCAATCGGACGTTTCATTGTCTGCGAACCCCCGGGGCGCCCAGCAGAAACATCCTATGGCGCAGGCTCCTAGGAGTTTTCACCCCCGTTCCGGCGGCGCTGGGCGCAGAGAACAACAGTCCGCCCTGCACGCTTGGCTCGGCCTGTATTATGTCAAATAGGAAATGATGAAAAGTATTATAGATCAATGACTTATGATTTGTTCCATGCAAGCCTGCGCCGTAGAAATTTGCGACAATAGGGATTGTATGTTCATGGAGGTGTGAGATGCCGACGACGTTTCGCTCGTATCAGCCGGATCAGTTGCTGATGTTGCCGGAGAGTTTGCAGGAATGGCTACCGGAAGGTCATCTTTCGCAGCATGTGAGCGACTTGGTGGACGGGCTGGATTTGCGGGTGTTCTACGACCGCTACGAAGGCGATGGCCGGCGCAAGTCACCGTATGAGCCTCGGATGATGGTCAAGGTGTTGATTTACGGCTATGCGACGGGGGTGTTAGAGGTGGACCCCATTCGTTGCACAACTTGGCAGCAAGAATAAGGTGTAGTCGGGTTGTTGTAGATGAGTGCTGCCGATGATACGCGCGAGTTCGGATATCCGCACCCAGCGCTGCTGCGCCGATTTCCCTTGTGCCGGTTAAGCCGAGGAGTGAACGGTCGCGCGGAACCCGTGAGCCGCCGGTCATTCGTGGCCGGAAGCGCGCTTCCGGCCATGCCGAACCCGGTAGCCGCGGGTTGGGTCGCGTCACCGGAAGGGCCGTAGCGCAGCGAAGGAGCCGCGTAGCGGCTTGACGCGGCGCAAGCCGTGGCGATAGGGCTGGTCGGGTTCATCACGCGGCTTGCTTGAGCAGCGGCTGCATGTAGGCTTCAAAGGGGGTCCGCCCACCTAAGCTCGAATGAGGACGTTCCCGGTTGTAGTAGGCGATCCACCGGCCAATCTGACCGGTGGCGTCGCGCATGGAGTCAAATGCGTTCAAATACACGCATTCCTGCTTAAGCGATCGCCACAGCCGCTCGATAAACACATTGTCCAGCCACCGACCTTTGCCATCCATGGAAATCCGAATGCCCGCGGCCTTCAAAGCATCGGTCCAATCCCGGCTGGTGAACTGGCTGCCCTGGTCGGTATTGAAGATCTCCGGGGGGTCTTGGCGATCCAGGGCGTCCTGCAAGGCTTCCAGGCAAAAGTCAGCGTCCTGGGTGGTGGACAGTTGCCATGCCAGCACGCGCCGCGAATACCAGTCCATAACCGCCACCAGATACAAAAACCCCCGCGCCATCGGGATGTAGGTCACATCCGCACACCAGACCTGATCCGGCCGATGGACGTTCAAGTCCCGTAACAGATACGGATACACCGGGTGCGCCGGCGAGCGCCGGGATGTGTTCGGACCCGGCGCCAAGGACCGCAAACCCATCACACGCATCAGCCGGCGCACCCGCTTGCGGCCCACGCCATAGCCCATGCGCCGCAAGGCGCGAGCCATCTGACGGGAGCCATACCAGGGCGCGCTCAAATACTGCTCGTCCATGGTCCGCATCAGCCGGAGATTGAAATCCGACTCCCCTTGGGGGGTGTAATACACGCTCCTGCGGCTGACGCCCAACAGAACGCTCTGGCGAGACACGCTCAATGCCGGGGACGCCCGATCCACCATCCTTCGCCTTCGCCCGACACTCATCGATCGAAGGCCCTGGATAAAAAATCCCGCTCTACCACCAGCTCGCCGATCTTTGCCCGCAGCGTCTTGATCTCCGCGTCCTGATCCACCGGCCTTGAGCGCCCGGAAACAAAGCTCGCCTTGATCCCGTCTACCGCCTGACGCTTCCATTTGGAGATCATGTTCGGGTGAATCCCATAGCGGCTCGATAACTCCGCTATCGTGCCGTCCCCTCGGATCGCCGCCAACGCTACCCGCGCCTTGAAAACCGCCGAATACTGTTTCCTCTTCGTCATGTCGATAGGCTCCTTTAGCCAATCGACTACACCTTAGAACACTGTGCAAATTTTGGGGTCCACTTCTGTTTTCGTCGCGTCGGCTGGCGAAGAAGTTGGAAGAAGACGTGGCGTTTCGGGTATTGGGGGCGGGCAATTTTCCTTCTCACCGGACGGTCTGCGAGTTTCGGCGGCGTCATTTGGCCGATTTCAAGCGGTTGTTCGTGGAAGTGGTTCGTTTGGCGAGCGCGATGGGTTTAGCGCGTATCGGGACCTTGTCGATTGATGGGACGAAGGTTCGGGCGAACGCCTCCAAGCGCAAGGCGATGAGTTATGGGCGGATGGTGGAGGAAGAGAAGCGCCTGGAGGCGGAGATCAAGGCGTTGGTGGGCCGCGCGGGCGCTGTGGACGAGGAAGAGGACGAGCGGTATGGGGTTGACGTTCGCGGCGACGAGTTGCCCGAGGAGTTGAAGCGGCGGGAGGATCGGCTGAAGGCGATTGTTGAGGCGAAGGCGCGTTTGGAGGCGCGTCAGCGGGCGATGGACGATGCGCGGGGTCGCAAGCCGGGACAGGATCGCAATCCGAAGGGCGGGCGGGCGTATAAGCGCGCCTATGGCGAGCCGGAAGCCAAGGCGCAAAGCAACTTTACGGATCCGCAGAGCCGGATCATGAAGACCAGCACGGAAGGTTTTCAGCAGTGTTACAACGCGCAGTTGGCGGTGGAGGGGGAGAACCAGTTGATTGTGGCGGCGGAGGTTTCGGCGAAGGCCAGTGATCAGGGGCAGATGCTGCCGCGCTTAGACGAAGTCGAGGCGGCCTATGGGGAATCGCCGGAGCGGGTGTTAGCAGACGCGGGGTATTGCAACGAGTCGGACCTGGCGTGTTTGGAGGAGCGGGGCGTGGACGGCTACGTGGCTTTGGGCCGGGAGGGCAACAAAGCGGTGGAGGTCAACGCCAAGGCGCATCCGGCGCGGGCGCGGATGGCCAACAAGCTGGCGACGCCCGAAGGTCAGGCGCAGTACGCCAAGCGCAAGTGGCTGTCGGAGGCGCCCAACGGCTGGATCAAGCAGGCGCTGGGTTTTCGCCGTTTCAGCGTGCGCGGCTTGAACCAAGCGCAGGGCGAGTGGGCCCTGGTGTGCCTGGCGTTGAACATGAAGCGGATGCAAGGGCTGGCGGCGGCGTGAAGAAGGGCAATTCGGCCCCAATCCCTCCTGTTCGCGGGGAGACCCACCGGCATTCGCCGCCCGCCTGCGGGTCTATGACCCCGCGTGGCGCTTCGGAGGAGGCAATCGGACGTTTCATTGTCTGCGAACCGCTGATCCGCCCAGCCGAAACATCCCACGGCGCAGGCTCCTAGGTGCCCCCCTATTGTTTCGCCCAGCCGTTTCACAATTTCGGCGTCAGGGTCCCCATACGATCAGCGCTTAAGATGAATGCGCTTGACCAACTTCAAGCCAAGCCGTTTCTCCAGCAATCGTATCGCAGCCGCGTCTCCCTTTTTTGCCGCCTTCAGTAAGGCGGTCACAACGTCAGGCGCAATCCTTCGGACTGCTGCGCGCACTCCATCATCAAAGTTCGACACCCCAAAAACCCGCACGACCTCTTCCTGATCCTTACCGGCTAAGACATCCCTCAATAGTGCTTCAGACGCTCCAGACATTGCTTCCCCTCACTAATTCCGATTCACAAGAGTCAGGGCGTATTTTAACTGAGGTCCAATTCTATGAAGTCCGCGGACCAACGCTCGTTGGCCCGAGTCGGTACCGGCATCGGCACTCTGGGCCGCGTGATCTTCTTGCGGCGCTTTGCACGCACCTGCAGGCCTTCCTCGCGGTAGATCCGATAGCTGCGCTTGCGGTTTGATCACCCGACCTTCCCGCTTGAGCATCTCGTGCAGGGTGAGATAGCCATAGCGTGGATACCGTTCCGCCAAGACCTTCAGGCGATTCCGCAAGTCGGCATCATCACAGACCTTGAGCCGATACCAGGCCACCGAGCGGCTCAAGCCCACCAGCCGGCAGGACCGGCGCTGACTGACGCGGCGATCGGTAAGGTGATCTGACCGTTCCCCTCGACCCGAGCCACCCTGGATGTGGAAGGGACAGCTCGTGAAGGGCCCCCTTTTTCCGTGCCAGATCGTTAGGCTCCGCTTTAGTATCCCAACCGTCTTTGAACCGCTGCCTGCTGATCCTGCCACCGCCCTGTATTCATGTAGATTGATGCAAGTTCCCGGAGCACTGTGGCCACCTTCGGGTAAGAATAATCGGATGCCTTGGCCCACTCTTCGTATTGCTCGGCCAAGTGTCTTTCTTGGGTGCCGTCTTCACCGGGCGAGTAGACCCCGCGGAGGTTTTGGCGGCCAATCCGGAATCCGTCCGCGACGTCATCGTTCAGAACGATCTCCATAGCCTTACGCACCGGAGCGCAGGGCCAGACACCATCTTCTCCCACAGCTGCATTCGCCAACAATTCCCCGATTTTGTAATCAGCCTGGCGTCTACGATCTCTGTCGTCACAAATCTCTTGAGCCCTTTGTATCCAGCCCTTCAATTTGCCAGCATTGAGATCGCCTTTGTTGTCGTGACCTGGAATACGAGAAAGCTGGTGTAGCAACCTGTGGGCTCTCTGGGCTGCATTTCTTTCCTCTGCGCCAATTGTGTGCTCGGCTTCAGAGTTCTTACGTGGATAGGCGAGGATGATTGCTTCGCAAAACAATTCTGGATTGGACTCAATCTCCTTTTCTAGATTGGGCATGCCATCCTCATCGAGCCAGAACAGATCTATGTAGAGAAATTCCAGCTTCGCCCTTTCGTGTTGGCTCAGCGCATTACGTTCATTAAGTACACCGAGTGCTTCCCGAATGTTATGCGCGTTGACTCGACCCCTGCCTTGGTTCCATTCGTCACTCGCGGGCAGTTCTGACAATATGAGTTGGATATGCCCAGACTCGACGCGCCCCCAATCGAGATGTGCGTGGTTAAAGGCGGCCATGGGACGGTGGGCAGCCAAGAGTCGGGTGACGGCGTAGGTTAGATCCTCATCGGTTTCCCCACGCCAAGAAGGGTGCACTTTAGCCCAATAGCCCTCTAAAACAGCACCTCCTATCTCTTCCACTTTTGTCCAGACCAACCTGTTGAACCCGGCCAGGCAATAAAGCTGGATGGCTACCTCTTCACTTGCTTGCAACCGAAGACTCTCTGTGAGGGCAATTGCGGCGTTTCTTTCCATCGCTTGCAGAAACCCCCATATCAGGTTTTGATGGGGTAAGGAGGTCACAATGTTCTCGTTCTCCAGCACGGCTCGCAGGAAATCCAGCCGCGCAGTGTGATCTCGAATGACTTCTGCAATGCTGCGTCCCGCGACATCGGGGGCCTTGCCAGAGAAAGCAAGTCGCATCAGACCCGCGAAACCCGATTCCGAAAACACCTCGCGCACGGCTACGGTTCGCTGCATTCCGGTACTCGTCTCCATGGTTTTCAGATCGATTTTTTCCTCGAATTGATCCAGGGACTCTGTGATCCAAGCGCTTTCGAAGAGCCAGGTGTGTTTCCATACGGAATCTCTGGGCTCAAGCATTTCAAACGCTTCCTGTGCCACCAAAACACGTTCAACGGCGCTCTGCTGCATTGACCTTCCCTGAGACTGGCGGCGCAGAGTTCGTAGCGTCGATACTCTGATGCGCTCGCGAAGCCAAGCACGGTCCGGGTCTTGAGCACGTTCCGCCCAAGCCGCAAACACATCACGGAGTCTAGATAGATCGCTGGAGCGGAGTGCTTTGATGCGCTCCATCAAGTCGGCAAACGTTTCGCGAGTATGCGCCGGCCAATTGATGCAGGTCTCAATACAATGGATCACGAAATCAAACCTTTCGCGCGAGCTAATCGGCTTGCCGAATCCCTGCGCGTAGTCCCGCCAGTTGGGCTTTTGGCTGTAGGTACCGACTGAGCCACCCGATGCAAATTGTGAAGTCGCGATGCTCCAAGCAACATTCGGATGTTTTTCTACGAGGCGGTCAAATGCTGCAATCCGATGCGCCAATGGGGCGGCGGTTTGGGGCATCCAAGATCGAAAAATGGACTTGAGACTTCCGCTCGGTTTGCTCGCCAGATTGTCATCCGGCTCGTTTTCCGCCAGCTTGGCGAGGAGCCCAACGATTCGGTCCAGCCACGCTGGATTCCAGGCAAGGAGATCCAGCGCCCACAAGAGATCCACTCGCCCGCTTTGTGCAAAATTGATGTCGCCTTTTGGTTTCATCAGCGCAGCCACTTCGGGTGCGCTGCCGGACATGTCATGCTCGAGGATCTGAAGAAACGCTTCTGGGGCAGCCTCAGCGTATACCGGCAGGTTGGAGTGCTGCGATCGCAGCTTTTCCGCCGTCAGCGGCTCAAGAACTCGACGAACGAGACTTGAAATCTTGTGCTCCAGATCCAGATCGAAACGTTCACGAAAAAGCGCATTGCCGTGAATCGCCAGCAGCACAAGGCTTTCCGCGACGCCTTTTCTTAAGGGTGAAGAAATCTCTCGGGCCTTCCCGTACAGGGCAGCGGCCCATTGCAGGTCGTCAGGTAGATCAAGCGCTGGGTCTCGCTCTGACAACACGATCTCTGCCACATCTAGGAAGCGCTTTATTTGGTCTATGCCGATCCAACGATGCACGCCGTAAAGGGCATCTACCTTAGAGGCAACACCGTGGAAGCCTCCGACGGACCAGACGGGCGAATCCTCAAGGTTCAGCAATCGGGTAAAGACCCTTTCCAATTGGCCAAAGTCTTCGCATCCCGCCAACTCGCACATTAGGTATTGATCGGCTTCTTGATTGGTTATCCATGCGCCGGCAAGCATCATCGGCGCCAGCGCCAGCGCGAGCTCTTCTTCCGAACTCCAATCTGGAGAGCGTATTGCTTCGCTTTGTGCAAGACACCTGCGGAGGATTGTCAAGGTCCTTCCAGACTCCCGATCCAGGCGCTCGATCTCCTCATCACTAATCGCCATTGATTCGAGAGCCGTTTTGAAGTCCGACTGCCTCAGCGGATTCAGCGTGATGCCGGATTTTTCCTGCACAGCGGTTCGATGCTCGACGACAAGCGCGGTGAGTTTGCACCCGCTTTCCGCCAGCTCCGTCTCAACTCGTTGATCTGCAATGATCGGCAAGAAACCCGGCGAACCGACGGCAAGTTCGGATAGCGGACCTGGTTCGGTGAAGACCACCATCCGGTCCCTCAATTTATGGATGTTCTCGTCAGGCTGAGAGAAAAGAGCGGCAAGGAATGCCAGCCCTTCTTTGCGAGATGCCGCGACGATACGCAATATGCCTTTGGATTCATTGCGCAAGTGCTCGTGGACTTTTTCCCCAAAGGCGGCGATGTGCTCGGCAAAGATTCGCTTCCTGAATCGCGGCTCGCAGTCGGCACACCACTCCGTCCAACACTGATCGAGTGACTTGGCTCCGCGCAAGTTTGGATGCCGGTAAACTCCAAACCAAGCCTGCGCCGGTATCGACAGCTCCAGCCATTGCTCAATGTCGCTTGAATCAAGGACATGGACACTCCGCCATTTTCCTTTAGTGCGGATGTCGCGAAGCCAGTTCTCCTTGCCGGGCCAACGGCGCGGCGTTACAAACACGAATGCGGTTCTTTGTTGCTCAGCTTCGTCGGTCGCTACGGTTCGGTTTCTGAAATCCCTATTAGCTTTCTTGGCAACTCCGTGATTGGTGCCGAACTCCCATCCGGAGATCCCGTGAGGCACCCAAGGATTGCCCACGCTTGTCTCGACACGACCGTCCCAGCCGGGCCGCTGGGCATCGTCGTGACCCGGGAAGTCAACGTGTTCGAGGCCACTGCAGGTGGAGTTCACGAGCATACGCAGCAGGACAGCGAGAAGATTGCGCGATTCGTGGGTGTTGGCCCATTTCTCGATGTCGTTCGCCGTAGCCATCAGAAATGGTGGAACGAATGCGCGAGCAGTTACCAAAACGGCCTGTCCGCTGTTCCGGCGCGCTGAGTCGTATGCGGCCTGGCGACTCAATAGGTCGTCCATGTTCACGCCGAAAGCCGTCTTTAGCCTTGCGGCCATTTCCGGGGACAAGCCGGCATTGCCATTAAGGAAGTTTGAAAGCGCAGACCGCCCAACTCCCATTGTTTGTGCGGCCTTGGTGACTGACATTCCTTCCGGAATCACATGGGCCCGGACATATTGACCGGGGTGGTCGAAGTCTGGCGATTTGCTCATCCATATATTCCCATCTAACGAATAAATGTATTGTGTTACGTTACACAATACATTTCAACCCCATCGGAGAGTATTCCATAGTACGTATATTGGCATCTTGATCGAAAGAGCCCTTAGGCAGTTCCCGGCAGTTCTTGCATGAGCCGCGTGGTCCTGGCTCGTGGATTCAGCCTCTGTCCAGGATGGGACGCCCCACTTCGGAAATAGTGGGCGCTGCCCGGAAGGCGTATAGCTGTCCAAATTCTACGCTCCGAACCGGCGCCAACAACTAGTTTGCATTGGTTTGGACGGCGACGTGTACCCAGTTAGTCGGCGTGCAACCCTAGCCCACAAGAGGGCAAAATGGGCATCTAGAATTGACCCAAATTTATAGCCCGGAAGTTTCTACCATCAGAGTTGTTGGAATCGGGGTATTTTGAACTTGCCGAGAAAGACGAAGAATGGCTAGGAAGAGAAAGAAGAAAAGGAGTGAAAGAGACGAGAAGGGAAAGTCCCTCGAGCAGCTTTTGCAGACCGCTGATCCTGAATACTACGGACGAGTTTGTTGGTATCTCGCGAACCGCGACACTGACAGGCACGGTGCAGGCGATGTGATATTTCTGGAAGTCCCAGACGGAACCGGCGCATTGCGCGAACGAAAATACAGATTGACCGGGCAGAGCACCGAGAATATCGCCCGGTGCCTGGGGATAAGAAGCCCTGGGGAGGCGTCGCGGATCTTCATCCCATCCACGGATGAGGGACCTCCCAGGGAATGTTCGGGCGGCCATCCGGAAGCCGCGTTCCACTACATGACCACAGGCATCGTGCCCACGAAGCCCTGCCCCCGGTGCGGGCAGATACCCCGGTTCGAAAACCTGTGCATGAGCCTTAACTTCGGCTCCAACGAACCGGCTAAAGGAATCGACGGTAAGGCCTACTGGACCTGTCCGGGCTGCGGGGACGACATGCTCGAACTGCAAGGAATGGACTTGCACGGATGGGGATGGGACATCACCTGCAGGAATTGTGGATGGCGGATAAAGCAGGCAGAGGAACTCGACATCCAGCAGTACTCCGACCTTATGGAGCAGACAAAGCTCAAGTTGGAAGCCATCGAGGGATTAATGGATATGCCCGGCATCATCAACCAGACCCGCTTGGAGTCGATTTGCCTTCAGCTCCGGATGATCCTGGAACTGATCATATTCAGCTCCCTGGTTTCCAACAAGGATGCCTGGCGGAAGTCCCAGGAGGAATTGCGCAAGGCCTGGAATGTCAAGAAGATCATGAAGGACCTGAAAGCTATCCATTCAAAGTACTACCCCCAAGCCAAGGAAGACGTGCGGGGTTTCCTGACGGAAGCCAGGCTAGTCAGCGTCTACGATCAACTGAACGGGATCATCCACGCGGAAAATCCTCTGGGGCCCGGTGTAAACCTCAGGCGCTGCATCGAATCCATACCCATATGGCTCAAGTGGATCGTCAATCTGCTGACGGAGCACAAGGTCTTTCTCTATCACCATCCCAACGTTTTCTACTGGGTAAGGATGTTCGGAGGACCTGAACGCCAGGTATTGTGCACGCCCATTAGGACAAACACCGAAGGGCAGGACATTTGTGTGTGGCCCGATTGCGTCCAGGAGGGGAACAGAGAACTCTGCGAATATATAGGCGATTCATGGCATAAGTGCTGTCTGCAGCCGCTCGAGCCGGAGCAGACCGAGGCGAAGAGAGCCGCTAAAGCCTATGACCGGTCCGTAGCAGCGGCAACTTAGCTCCCCGGCCCGGAAATTGCCATGACAATCGCCTAAGAAATGGGTGTCCTTCAGCTGATCCTCCCACACCCAACATTGCTTGGATCCGGGTGAACGATCACAGGGCAGCTAATTATTGAGGGTTCGCCATAACCGGTTCGAAGGCGTTCGAGTGTCGCGAATGTCGCGGATACTTGGCTCTATTGACATTGAATTAAGCAGCTTATGGGCGACTGGCAAGATCGATTGGTAAGTCACGAAAATTGCCGCGAAGATTTCTTGAGTGACATGGGTCGGGTTGAAGGGAATCAATTCGCAACAGAAGAATGCTGATAACCGGTTATCCGACTGGTCTGGAAGTCGCTTCCTGGATCGAAATCTGCGATTCTCGTGCGTCTTGTCTGATTCGATCACACTCCTCCTGGCGTCCCTCGCGAATCAATTCGTCACGCTTAAGCGTCGAAAGCAGGTAGACGCCGCGGTAGATACGCTCAGTCTGGGCGGTGAATGCGGGCGGAATTGTCGAAGAACTCGTACCGATCTTGCGCGAGGCGAGGCTCACCGCAGCATGGCGGACGAGTTCTGCGGCCATCATTCCGCGAGCCGCGGCCGCCTTTTCGATCCCAGTCCACTCGTCATCGGAGAACCGGATTGAGCGCGGCGCGCGCGGTCCAGTCTGTTTGCTGGGGGACCTTGCGCCGGTTTTCGTCGCGGGGGGTTCGTCTTCGATCATAATTTCTTCTCCGAACGGTTGCATTTCAGGTGTAGAAACCGGCACGATCACAGCTTCATCCAGGTCCCGATAAATCTTTCGGAATTGGGGATCTCACGTATGCTCAGAGCATACATGTAGGAGGGATCCCTGCAATTGTCGTATGCTCAGAGCATACATCCTTTCGCAAATGCCCGGCATCACTTGCCATCTGAACGTATGCTCAGAGCATACACTCGGCCCATCAACGCCGAGGCGTTCCAAATGGCTGAGATCGCACAGGGCTGCGGGACAGGCGCGCGCTTGGCACACACCGCAGAGGAACTGCGTGGGGTGTGACAACCGAGCCGCCTCCGGCGTCGATGAGGGCACCGGGAGGCGGCATGAACGAGAAGGGAAGAAAGACGCGCCAACTCAACGGCTTAGCCCAAGTGGCGCTTGAACGGGAGGGATAGGACAAATCCTAATCGGGATCGTGGCGCGAATCGGCGCTCGGATTCGGGTATCAATCCAGGAAGCGGCCGTGGCGTCTCAAGCGCGGGTGAGGCGGCGATGATGCTCTGGGAGCATCGGCGGTTCTCTGGAGAATCGGGGCGTGTGCTCAGAGCATACATGCGTAGTACGGTGTAGTACAACAGGCTTGCAGGGGATCTGCGGGAGATTTCGCGGCATATTCGTCGGGAGTACCGGGGATGGGACCGCACCGGCCTTCGCGGTCGCGCCGATCGTGGCGCCGGAGCTGTTGCACGACCGGCCGGGCAGTGGCCTCCGCACTTTGTCGCACCCGAGTGAAGCGCTCAGTGCGCGAGGCCGTGCACGGCGAAGCCGTCACCGGCATCCGCACGAAGTGAACCGGCAATGCGCCGAGGCGATGCGCGAACCGGCGCAGCCGGAGAGGGCGAACGAGGCCGACGCCGTGACGGCGGGCACAGCACGAAGTGATGACGCGACTGCCGGGCCAAGCGCAGCGCGGGCATTACACGTTGTCGGCGCGGCGCTGCCCGCACGCCGTACCGGACAGTGACAAAGGGCGTGAACGGGCCGCGCCGGCGAACCGGCACGGCCCGTTGCCGCGGTGGGCGCTACGCCGCGGCCCGCATGACCGGGATGCCGAGGGACTTCGCCTTGTCGACGAGGTTGTCGGTAATCCCACTGCCGGGGAAAGCAATGACGCCCTTCGGCAGGAGATTCAGCAGCTCGTCGTTGCGGCGGAACGGTGCGGCCCGTCCGTGGGCGTTCCAGTCCGGCTTGCAGACCACCTGGTGGACGCCGTGGCGTTCGGCCCACTGCGCGGCGAACTTCTCGACGCCCGGGCCGCCGCCGTGCACGAGGACCATGTCACTGTATTTTGCGCGGGCCTTGTCGAGGCTGCGGAACACGGCGCCGGGGTCGGTGACGGTCTTGCCGCCGGTGACAGCGACCAGGGTGCCCTCGGGCAGGTGCGCCTGCATCTCGCGGTCCTTGCGGGCGCGCTGGAAGTCGCGGGCGTCGATCGCCGCCGACGTCAGCTTGCGGGTCTGGCTGGTGTGGCTGCCGCGCCGCGGACGCCAGGTGCTGCCGGTCGCGGTGCGGTACTGTTCGGCCACCGCGTCGCGCAGGGTCTCGAACGCGTCGCGGCGGTCGCCGAGGTGGCGTGCGCGGTCGGTGGTGAGTTCGAGTTCGCGCGCCTTGACTTCGGAGCCGTCCTGCGCGTTCTGCAGGTCGCGCATTCCGGGTGTGAGCTTGTCGACGCGGCGGTCGAGTCTTCTCACCTGGGCGTTGAGGGTGTTCACGAACCCCCAGAGCAGGTGTTCCCGTTCGTCGGCGAGCTGGACGCCGTCCGGTGTTACGTTCTCTGCGAGGATGCGGAACGCTTCGCCGATCGCCGTTACGGCCTCGTCGCGGTCCCAGACATCCCTGGGGTCGAACTCATCGCGTTCGGGTGTGACTCCGTAGAGCGCGGCGTTCTCGCAGATGACGGCGGTGGGGGATTGTGCTTGGTGAGTGTGCATGGAATCGATATCGAACATCAGAGTGTCTCCTTGATGAAGTTGAGAGTTAAGCCGTTGGGCCCGTATCGCCGGAGCTCTTCCCGGCTTATGCCTATTGGTTCACGCGCGCGCAGCGCAGCCACCGCGAAGCGGCCGCAACGAAGTGGAGGACCCCGTAAGGGGTTGGCGCAGTGAGCCCGTGTGGGACGATGGGCATGAGACGGGAGGAGCTATTGTTGGGGCTGGGCACAACCCTCTTTCCCGGACCCTTCGGTCGGCACGGCGCTGGCAACGGCGGCGCCGCGCGCCTATCGGTACGGGTAGCTGAGAAACCGTTCCTCGGCGACCTCGCGGATGCGGTCGCGGTCGTGCACCGCGACCCAGCCGCGAGGATCGTCCTCCAGCAGGATCAGGTAGACGCGCCGTCCGGGTTGGAGGATGTCGTCGTGGGCGTAGACATTGCCGACGTACTCGTCGTCGGCGTCATGGATGCGGGACTCATCGGGATTGATGCGCTTGAAGGTCAAGTGACTCATGGCTGGCTCCTGGGTGTGTGGTGTCGATACCGCGTGTCCTCTCTCCCGGCCGCGCAGCGATTACCTGCATTGGGCTTCACTCTCACTCCAGTCAAGGGCCGCTCCCCGCGAACCTGGGCGAAAGAACTCGAATTCGGCGGCAAAGGAAAAGGGCCGGCGCGCGAAACGCCGGCCCGATTCCAGGAAGGGCGAGATTCAAAACGGGATTTCCGTGTCCTCCGCCGGGGTGTCGGCGGCGGGCTCGGCCGTGCCGTTCACCGGCTCCGCCGGCGGCTGCGCCGCGGCGTTGCCGGCGGTCCCGTTGGGGCGGTCCAGGAACTGGACTCGCCCGCCGGGGACCAGCAGGATCTCGGTCGAGAACCGGTCCGAGTTCTCGCCGTCCTTCTTCCAGCGCCGGGTCTGCATCTTGCCCGCGACGTAGACCAGCCGGCCCTTCCTCGCGTTCTTGACCAGCATGTCCACCAGTCCCGGCTGGAAGGTGACGATGCGGTGCCACTCGGTGCGGTCGACCCGCTCGCCGGTGCTCTTGTCGAGGTACGACTCGTCGGTGGCGATGCTGAGATTCGCCACGCGGCCCCCCGAGGTGAGATGGTTCACGGTGACGTCGGCGCCGATGCGCCCGATGAGTTCCGCTCTGTTCAGTCCAAATGCCATTGTTGTTCTCCTTCAAGGTCTTGTTGATGACGATGGGTTGGCGAACGGCGGGGAACCGGGACTTCTCGCTCCGCTCCCCGATCCGTTCCCTTTCTTCAAGCCCTCCTCTCACTCTCCTCGGGGGTGGCTTGGTCCGCCAAGATCTCGCGATCGGGACAGCGCCGGACGATGTCGTCGGTGATCGATTCGCGCACGGCGTTGATGTCAAGGCCGATTTCGGCGAGCAGGTGGCCTGTGGATGGGGTGATGGGGTCGTAGTCGGTGTCGGGTGCGAACATGGATAGATCTCCTTTGCTGTGCCGCGTCCGGCACGCGAGGGACCCACTCCCTCCATCCCTGCCGGACGCTTGCCCGGCACTCGCCAAAACTCTGCCTCCAGGAGCGAAGACGGAAAGGGACGGCAAGAGTCATCCAGCCTCGGAACGAGGCGTGTCCGCGGCACCGGCGGGTGCTGCGGCTACCGGCGCCCTCTGGGCAGGCACCGAGCCGCGAACGCGGTCCAGGAGTCCCGGCCGTGGCCGAGCCGGCGGTTCAGCCGGTCGCACACGCGCAGCGCCTTGTCGATGTCGAGCGCGAACATCGCAGTCCGGATGCCGGCGTCGAGGCCCTCGACGGCGATCGCGATGCGGTGCAGCCCGTCCTCGGGCAGTTCCTCGGCGAAGAAGACGAAGTCGGGTTCGCCGGGCAGGGTATCGATGTTCATGAATAAGTCCTCGGTTGCGCCGCCCCCGGGCGGGCTATTTTTTGGGTCGCGGATCGACGGCCACTGCCGGCGCGGGAGGAACAGGCCACCGCTCAGGACCCCGGGGCGAACGGACGTCAGCCGGCCGGCCAGACGTCTGGCGATGCGACGATCGGGAGCTGTCCGTGTTGATGTTCGTCCGCAAGAGCTGCGCGTCAGACCCAAGCCGTCAGTGACGCCATCGGGGACTGGTCGATCAACACCTCCACGTCGTCGATGTCGAGCCGTTCCAAGGCGAGGCACATCGCCACCTCCTCCCAACTGTCCCAGGTGCCCAGGTCCTCCCCGGTGGCCGGATCCACGATGGTGTATTGCGGGGGATACAACGGCATCCCCCGGACATGATCGGAACGCTCGTAGGACCGCTTCGCGCAGTCCTCGCAGCGCGATGCCCCGTGGCTCGGCCGGTTGCAGTCGGTGCACCGGCGGGCCGATTTCCGGGACCAGTACCGGCGTCTGGAGGCGGCGTTCTTCCGGTCCTGATTCCGTTGCTGGCTCTCGATGGTCGCGCAGACCCCACAGCGTGCCTCGCCTCCGAATGCCGGCTGCCCGCAGGTCACGCAAAGCCCGGCGGCCCGGCGGCTGCGATATCGCTCGCGCTCTGCGGCCTGGCGCGTCTCCCGGCACACCTGGCAGGTGACGCCGCCGTCGACGGGCGGACGGCGCCCGCACCGAGTGCAGACGTTCGCCCCACGGCGGACCTTGCGTCGCTTCCGGCTGGCGGCACGGGCGCTGCGGCGCTTTCCTTCGATCGAACGCCCTCCGTACTTCAGGCCCGCATCCCGGGCCTTGCGATGCCGGATGCGCTCAGCCTCGCGATGCCTGAGCGCACAAGCCTCGCACAGGCGGTGGCCGGGCTCGGGCCGGCAGGAGCCGCATTTCGTGCAGACCCGCCGCGCGATCCGCTCGGCAGTTCGCCGGCGGTCCCTGGCGCGTTCGCCCGCGACGTTGCGGCGGCGCTTGATGCCCGCAGCCCGCCGCCGGGAGTCGCGGGCCCGCTCCGATGTACGGCGCTTCTCGGAACAGGGATCGCAAAGGCTCGGCCCGGATGCCGGAGGACAAGCTCCACACCTCGGACACAAGCCCTGCGCCTTGCGTTGTTCGGTCCGCTTCCGGAACCGCTCTCGGTCGCTCGCCTTGCGTGCGTCGGGATCGCTGATGGGCATGAAGGCGCCTCCGTTGTCAGTGCCGGTCGGGAAGATACCCAGCCGTCCGCGGGACGGCGGGACGTCCAGGGGCGCGTGCGTCAGCCCTTCTGGCGGCGCTCGACGAAAAGTCCCAATGAGCGCCAACCCCAGACCTGGCAACCGCAATTGCGCAACGGCACGCCGGTCGCGATGATGATTTCGTCGCGCGCCGGGCGGAGCTTCTCGACCGCCTTCAAGGGCAGGATCCGGCCGCGCGCCCGGCTCCGGGCGTTCGGTTTCGACCCGTTGGTCCCAACAGGAATAATTTCGCCGCTGGCGAGCGAACGGTACGTCTCCACGACGTAACGATCGTCTTCCAGGCCGTCGCCGACGAAATGGGTGAGATAGGTGCGCGCGTCGCCGCGCGGTGCGAGTGCCGCCTGCATCGTGCCGTGCTCCTTAAGTCAGGTGAAAGGGAACGGCGGCTGCGCCCCTCCCCGGAGCGCCGCACGCCGCCCGGCTCCCGGCCAGACTCCGCCTCTCGGCGGGGCGGAGCGCAGGACCGGCACCCCTCGCGGTCGCGCCGGGCAGCAGCGAAAGGGCGGCGGGCTTCCCGGACGATGAAAGTGACGGGATGCCACGGCAGACCCGGGGAGATGACGCCGGAATGGATCGGCGCAATCCGGTAACGGTAAAATGCGGCCCAAGCCGCTCGCCGGATGCGCTGTCAAATCACCCGCAAGCGCCTCAGTCGGCGTTGGGCGGGACGAATCGGCACGGCGCGCGGCGGGTCATCACCGTGTTGACTGTCAGTACGCGATGGCGACAGACACCGCCAAAAGGTGACAAATGCCCCCAGAAAACGCCACGCGTCCCGGCCAAACAGGCCGGACGCGGTATTGCAATGGTGTTGATCGTTGGCCTAGCGCAGTTGGCGGAAATTTTCTCGCTTTATTAACCTGTTGAATTAACGGGATGTATTTCAAGTTAAGTCGTAGACTTCCCGCTATACGGGAGTATTGGCAATGTGGACGTGAATTCGGTTCTGCAAGACCGTGATCAGTACAGCGTGGTGGAACTGGAGTGCCCCGGGGATGGTGGACACCGTCGGGCCTCAAAATGAGGCTTCCTCGAAGACCTCAGGGCTGACGCCGCCAAGATGGCTGTGTCGGCGTTTTCGATTGTAGAACACTTCGATGTAATCGAAGATATCCAGCCTTGTCCAACGACAAGTGAGCCTGAACGGGAGGCGTGATTCCAACGAGAAGTGAGCCTGTAGGGTGAGGTTTCGAGGATCATCGGAGGATGATCCTGATGTTACAGACTGAACGACTTCAAACCCTTGAGGAGATTCGCACCGTCTTGGACGGCAACCAGCGGGTGGATTTCAAACTTGCGGATCGCGCCTCGGCCTACGATTTCATTCGCCGGACGCTGGTGCGGTTCCACTACCTGGGCTTGAGCAAGCCGGACCGGGGCGTGATCCGGCGCTACCTGGCCAAGATGACGGGGCTGTCCCGCGCCCAGTTGACCCGTCTGATCCGGCAGTATCGGGACGCCGGGCGGATCGTGGACCGGCGCGGCAAGGCGCCAGCGAAGCCTTTTCAGCGCCGCTATACGGCGGCCGACGTCCGCCGGCTCGCCGAGGTGGACGCCACCTTGGGCGTCATGTCCGGGCCGGCTACGCGGGCGGTCATGCGCCGCGAGTTCGAGGTCTTCGGCGACCCCCGCTTCGAGCGCCTGGCGCGCCTGTCCAACGGCCATCTCTACAACCTGCGCAAGTCTAATACCTACCGCTTAAAGCACACCACCTTCACCAGGACGCGACCGGTTCCGATCACCATCGGCGAGCGCAGAAAGCCGAAGCCGAACGGCCAGCCCGGCTTCCTCCGAGTCGATACCGTCCACCAGGGCGACCGCGATGGCGCCAAAGGCGTCTATCACATCAACACCGTCGATGAAGTCACCCAGTATGAGCACATCGGCTGTGTCGAAGCCATCTCCGAGGGCTTCCTGATCCCCGTGCTCGAAGCCCTGATCACCGCCTATCCCTTTGTCATACAAGGCTTTCACGCCGACAACGGTTCCGAATACATCAACCACCAGGTTGCCGCACTGCTCAACAAACTCCACATCGGCCAGTTCACCAAGTCTCGAGCCCGGCGCTCCAACGACAACGCCCTGGCCGAGGGCAAAAACGCCGCCGTGGTGCGCAAATACCTCGGCTACGCCCACATCCCAAGGAGATTCGCCCCGCTGCTCAACGCCTTCAACCACAACACCCTGTCCCCGTTTTTGAACTACCACCGGCCCTGCCTGTATCCCACCGAAATCATCGACCCGAAAGGACGCCTGAGAAAACGCTACCGCGACGCCGACCTCGCCACCCCCTACGAAAAACTCAAATCCCTGCCCAATGCCTCCGGCTTCCTCAAACCCGGCGTGAGCTTTGCCCAACTCGACGCCCAAGCCTACGCCATAAGCGACCTCAACGCCGCCAAGGCCGTCAACCGAGCCCGCAAAGCACTGTTCGGAAACCTCACCCAAGCACGGCCCGAGGCCGCATGATCCGCCCAAACGGAAATACCGATCAACCCCACCGCTAAACGGCCCCGCGTCCTTCCCGCTTTCCCTCACAGCGCTGCCAGGCTGCGCCGAATCCCGCGCCGCTGCCCGAACACACCTCAGCTACTGCCTTCTTTGATTGAATCCCTTTCCGCCGGCTACCCATCAGCCCGCCGCCAACCCGTCCACCGCCCTGTTGCCGGATCCGCCTCCGTCAAGGCATCATTACAACTCCCTTTTCAATCCCTCGAATCCAAACCCTACTGACTCCTCCTCATCACCCCGGTTCAGGCTCATTTCCGTATTGGAATAGACTTATCCGCGCGAGCCATTTCGCGTGTCTTGTAGACCCGTTTCTTGATCCGCTCTTTCTTCAAACTGCCAAAGAACGACTCGACGACGGCATTGTCCCAGCAGTTGCCCCGCCGGCTCATGCTGGGCTCGAGGTTATGCTGGCGGCAGAACCGAAGCCAGTCATTGCTGCCGCACTGCGTCCCCTGGTCGGAATGGATGATGACTTGCTGCTTGGGTTTCCTTCGCCAGACCGCCATCAGGATCGCGTCTACAACAAGTTCCTTTGCCAAGGTCGGCTTCATGGACCAGCCGACGACCTTGCGGGCGAACAGGTCCATGACGACGGCGAGGTACAACCAGCCCTGCCAGGCGCGAATGTACGTGATGTCCGTCACCGAGGCGCGATCCGGATGATCGACCGTAAACTCACGTTGCAGCCTGTTGGGGGCGATGATCGAGGGTCGCCCGTAGATCCCACGCGGGATCTTTTAGCCGTGTCTGGCCTTGAAGCGATTAGCTTTCATGATGCGAGCCACTCGATGTTTGCCGCAGGCCTCTCCGACCTCGCGCAAGTCCAGGTGTACCCGACGATAGCCATAGACACCCCCACTGGCCGTGTACGAGGCGCGGATCAGTACCAGCAGCCGCTGATCCTCGATGGCGCGATCCGACAGCGGTCGTTTGACCCATTCGTAGAAGCCGCTGGGTGCGACTTCAAGCAAACGGCACATCCGCTGCACGGCATGCTCGCGTCGATGTTCGTGAGTGAACCGGTACTTCACTCGGAGTGTTGAGCCAAGTACCTTGCGGCCTTTTTTAGGATGTCGCGCTCCTCCTCGGTGCGCTTGAGCTGGGCACGCAGCTTGAGAACCTCACTGCGCGCTTCGACCAAGGCCGCAGCCTGCTCGTCGGTCTTGGCCGGCTTTATCGCCTTCACCCACTTGTACAGGCTATGCGCTGAAACGCCGAGGCGTTCCGAAACTTCCGCCACGGAATATCCGCGATCGACGATCTGTCGGACGGCTTCGTCCTTGAATTCTGGACTGTATCTTTGGTTGCTCATGGCACTTCCTCCTATGCTCAGGTCATAGCCCGAAAGTGTCTACCAAACCGGGGGCACTCCATCCACAACAAAGGAGTCTCCTGAAATCCTGGGGCGGTTTACTGCAACATTACCTGTGCTATGCTCTTGGCGTGGTCAATAAAAGGAAGGGTAGGAAGGGAACTGTGTGTGATCAAGCAATCTTCTCCCGGCAAGGGACTGCCCAGAATCTGGACATCATTCCATTAACTATTTAACTAAGGAGAAATCACCATGTTAAGAAACACATATGATCAGCTTAGAGCAGAGTTGCTTGAGAGAGTTGATATTGATGCGGATGAAAACGCCAAGTTGGTCAGTGGGGGCCACCATATAGTTTGTGGCGATGGATCATCATTTTGCTATTCCCATAAAACGTGCTGCCGTCTTCTAAACGGGGACTGGGGCTGCTGCCCATTGCACGATGCCGTCTGCTGTGAATACCATAATGCAGTTTGGTGTTGTCCGCAGGGATATGGATGTAGTCATGACGCGAACGGTACGCCAAATTGCACGAGGGTAAACGGGTAACATCTGCTGCCTGCGATAGTGAGATAGCCAGAAAGTAGTGAGTTTGGACAATATGGGGGAGTGCTGTCGATGTTGGCACCACCGTAGAGGAAACTCTTAACGCATGTTGGAGGAGGGGGCTTCACGCAAGCCCCGGTCGGGATGTCCTACTGCCGGATCGGCTAGATTCTCGCTGATAACTGTAGGTTCGTTCCAGTCTAGGTTGCGCGCCCGATCCGCAAGGAGTTATTGACGGCGATGGTTCTCGTGGTTGTGCGGAGTTGGCTTTGTGTTGACTGGCGGATGTATGCGATCGCATCGCGCGCGGTGATCAGTCTCGACCTTACTCATCGTCTTTATCCTAGTCCGCAATCATCGTTGCGGCGTCATCCGCGACAGATTCGAGCAGCGACTATTCCGTGATACGTAATAACGCCTCCCGCTTTGCTATCGTCAGCATGGGACCCGGATCCAGCGACCCTAGCAGATCGCCCTGCCGTCCCATATCGTCCTCCTTAATCGGTGTGGCAGAACAATGGTAAAACCGCTTCGAGCACTTGACGGAGACCGCGCAAGGCTAGCGACGATTGTTCACCGCCATCGCCGCCAGCCTTGGGCGGTGCATATCCAAGCCGGTAATTGCGCCATGGTGTCGTCCGGCTGATGCGCGACAAACATCAGCGTCTTCTGAAACCGATGGCGCTGGATGACCTCTGTTGTCTGACCGGCAAGGGGATAAAACGGATAGTTAACCTTGGTTAGACCACCATGGTATCGGGCAGTATGCGGCTGTACTATCTGGCGTCGGCAAAACGTACCTGGCCATCACATTGGCCATCAAGGCCGCCGAAGAGGGACACCGCATCCAGTTTTTGACCTTGGAGCAGTTGATGTCCAAGCTCAACCGCGCTCGGCAAGAAAACCGTTTGGATCGGCAGTTGCAGCAACTGACCTATCCTAAAGTGCTGTTCCTGGATTTATGTTGAGATCAAAATTAATCGACGAGGTTGGCTACCTGCGGTAGCAAGAAAAGGCGGTGCCAACTATTCTTCCTGCTGATCAATGCCCGTTACGAGCGCGGCATCGGCATCCTAACTTTCAACCGCGGGTTCAGTGTATGGGGCGAGGTGTTCGGCGAGAACGTGGTCGCCGCCGCGCTATTGGACCCGCTGCTGCACCACGCTATCGTCATCGAGACCGTCGGCAACAGCTACCGGCTTCGAGAACACGCCAAACTGGTCCCGGGAAAGTTGAGGCTGCCGCCCGTCTCAGCGCCCGTAAAGATCAGAAAACGACACAGACCACTACCAAAATAAAGAATCCCAAAATGACCCAAGAAACAAGAAAAAGTGGGGAAATTAAATTTGGCATTGACTGGAGTTGACCCGTTTTCGCGGGTACCTGATCCTTTGGGAAGGAGGACCCCATGATGCAGAGATCAAAACCCCGGCATACGCGGGAATCTCGCCAGCAGATGGTGGCTCTAGGGAAGGTCTGAATAACGGCCTACATGGGCCGTGATGCGGTTAGCGCCCTCGCCGTTTGCGGTGAGATCCCGGTATTGGCGCCGATTCGACGCAAAAACGGGGGTTTGCGGGGCGTTCTCGACGCCCGCTGCGGTTTCCAGAGACACCAACCCCATGTCAGGCAGCCGCATAGCGGCCAGCGATGAGAAGATTGGTGAAGCCAAGCAGCATCGCGATGCGTTGCGTGTTTTTCGCCAAGCCCCTGTAGCGCACCTTGGAATAGCCGAAGTGGCGCTTCACATACAGGAACGGGTGCTCCACCTTCGCCCGAATCGACGCTTTGCGCTTCTCAGCCGCTTCCTCGGCACTCGCCTTGTCGAGCCGCCGGCGCCGGCCCGGCCTCATGGCCACGTGCCAGTCCACTTCCCGACCCTGGTGCTCCGGACGCTTGTGCACGCCCTGGTAGCCGGCGTCGCCCCGCACCTCGGATTCGCCGCCGTGCAATACCAAGTGCGCGTGCGTCACGTCCGCGCCGTTCGCCGCCGTCGTCGCCAACCCGTGTGTCAGACCCGACTGCGAGTCCACACCGATGTGCGCCTTCATCCCGAAATACCAACGGTTGCCCTTCTTCGTCTGGTGCATTTCCGGATCCCGCTCACCCTTCTTGTTCTTCGTCGACGAGGGCGCGTCAATGAGGCTCGCGTCCACGATCGTGCCTGTCTTGAGCCGGTGACCTTGCAACGCCAGGTGCGCGTTGATCTCCCCGAACAACCCCTCCCCCAGACCGTGACGCTCCAGCAGATGCCGAAAGTTCAGGATCGTCGTCTCGTCCGGCAGCGCGCCCGTCAGCCGCAACCCCGCAAAGCGACGCACCGACTCCACCTCATACAACAGGTCCTCCATCCCCGGATCGCTTACGTTGTAGAACAACTGCACGCAGTGAACTCGAAGCATCGTTCCCAGCGGATACGGCCGCCGACCCCGTCCCGCCTTCGGATAAAACGGCTCAATGCGCCGCTCAAGCCGCTCCCAGGGAATCAGCCGATCCATCTTCGCCAGAAACTGCTCGCGGCGCGTGCGCCGCTTCTTCAAATCGTGCTCCAACTCCGAAAACGTCGCCTGTTCCATCTCAACAACCTCACCGCCCAAACCATACCGCTATTATCCCAGAAAGGACTTGATCAGACCTTCCCTAGTGCGTTCGGGACGCACGCCGGAGTCGCTGTCGCGAGAGTTTGAGCCCTCGGCCCAGTCGATACGCAACTGGGTGGAGCAGTCGGACCGCGACGCCGGTTTGCGCGCCAACGGTCTGACCAGCACCGAGCGCTAGGAGTTGCGCCAGCTGCGTCGTGACAACAAGCGCTTGCGCGTGGAGCGGGACATCTTGGCAAAAGCCGCGGCCTGGTTCGCGCGGGAGACCGATTCCGTGCCGAACAGATCTTCGCATTCGTGAGTGCGAACCGGGCCATGTATCCGATTGCCACGCAGTGCCGGGTGCTGTGTGTCTCCCCGAGCGGTTACTGCGCGTGGTGTGCTCGCGGGGCCTCGCGACGATCGCAGGCGGATGAGCGCTTATTGGGGCGCATCCGGGCGATCCATACGAAGTCACACGGCACCTATGGGGCGCCGCGCATTCATGCCGAGTTGCACGAGCAAGGCGTTTGTGTGGCGCGCAAACGGATCGCCCGGCTGATGCGAAAGTCCGGTATAAGCGGCGTTAGCCGCCGCAAGGGAACGGTCACAACGCAACGGCGCTCTAAGAAGCCTCCTGCGCCCGATCTGGTGCGGCGCGACTTCACCGCCGAGCATCCCGACGAGTTGGATGTTGCCGACATCACGTACGTGTCGATCCCCGCTTCCGCGAGGGCAGGCTCTGGGCGGGCTTTTTGTTCCTGGCCGTGGTCCTGGACGCCTGCACCCGGCGGGTGGTGGGTTGGTCCATGGCTCATCATCTGAGAATCCAGCTGGTGCTCGACGCGCTGAACATGGCGTTGCATCAGCGCCGGCCCGACTCAGTAACCCATCATTCGGATAGGCTCGCAATACACCTCTTTGGCCTTCGGGCAGCGGTGCAAAGAAGCCGGCGTGCCCCCGTCCATGGGTTCGGCAGGCGACTGCTACGATAACGCGCTGTGCGAAAGCTTCTTCGCTGCCCTGGAATGCGAACTGATCGACCGTCGTTCCTTACGCACACGCGCCGAGGCCGAGTTGGCCGTGTTCTCGTTCATCGAAGGCTGGTACAACCCGCACCGGCGCCATTCCTCGATCGACTACTTGTCACTCGTCAACTATGAGCAGAAGCTGAAAGCAGCCGCATGAATCCCCAGTACTTAACCGTCCACGAAAACAGGGTAACTCCAGACAGTACTTCGCTTCATGCTTGAACACCGGTCGCACCGCTCATTCCCGTAACTCGGGAGCATATATTGCTACAATAGTTCCCGTCACCTTGGACCGGCAGATCAGAACAGGCGATTCGTTGTATTCACCCTCTCGGGAGCAAGGCATGATCCATGACCGGCCTCCTAACCCAAACCACTAAGAAGACAGCATTCGAGAGCGAAGGATTCTTTCGCTCCGCGGCAATGGAAAAGCCTTCACCCCCACCCTTGGACATTGCGCTTTTGGCGCGTCCATTATCATTTCGGCTAATCTCACTCACATTCGCAGTGATGGCCATCATTGCGGTGACATACTTGAGTAACGTGGATTATGCATCCACACATTCCGCTCGGGGAACCACTGTCCCTGCACACGATGACACAATCCAATTCGCTGCTGTGGTTCTTCCGACAACCGCCGTTTGTCTAAACAACGGTGGCCGCGCAATGGTTCAGTTTGATGCCTACGCATCAGACAACTTTAGTGCAATAGGAGCAACAATAATCTCGATCGGCCCGATTCAGGAGGAGTTACCTGGCTCTCCGGGAATACGAATCGTCCTACAACTAGATCAAGGATTTCTAGACTCCGTGGGCACTAGAATTCCTCTACAAGCGGGACTGAGTGGTGACGTGAAGCTAATAATGGAGACAAAGTCTCTTTTGGCGTGGATCAACCATTATTTTCGGTTCCGGGAAGAATCGTGACAATCATAACCAAGCAAAGCAGATTTGGGAGATTCCTTCGAGCCAGACGGTTTCCGATAGTTCATAGCGCGGAGATCGCAGAATGTGGCCTAGCGTGTCTTGCCATGATAGCGAAGTATCACGGCCACAAGACTAGCCTTGCGGCACTGAGGTCGAGGTTCCCGATCTCAATCAAAGGTATGGATCTGCCGACGCTGGCCAAGATTGCTCGTGAGCTACAGTTCGAACCCAATGCAGTTAGGCTGGAGTTGGAGGGTCTCAGAGTCCTAAGGACGCCCTGCATCTTGCATTGGAATATGAATCACTTCGTTGTTCTCACGAAGATTTCCGAGAAACACATCAATATTGTCGATCCAGCGAGCGGCGCGCGGCGGATAAGCATGGATGTAGTCGACAAGTCATTCACGGGTATCGCGCTAGAACTCGAACGTACGAGTGCATTTGCGCCCATACACGATAAGGAAACTCCGTTGCGGCTGCGTGACTTCTGGCGCCAAGTCATTGGTCTCAAGAAATACTTGCTTCAACTACTACTCCTCTTGGGTGTCGTTCAGGCATTTGCCTTGCTCTCCCCGCTATATATCCAAACGACTGTGGATCAGGCTATTCCCGGTGGCGACAAGGATTTTCTGATTGCTCTCGCTATCGGTTTTGGTCTTCTTACGTTATTTAACGCTGTTCTATTCGTACTCAGAGGCGTAGTCTCCATGCATATGGGGATTTCCTTTAGTTTTCGGCTTAATGACAACCTGTTATCCCATCTACTCAAGCTACCGCTTTCTTTTTTCGAGAGCCGACATATCGGCGACATTAATAGTCGTTTTGGGTCGTTAGAGAGTCTCAAGTCATTTGTCGGAGGGAATCTAATATCGGTGTTTCTCGACGGGATTGCAGTTTTTGCATCGCTTGCGTTGATGCTCGCCTATAACACCTCGCTCACAATTCTGGTTGTTGGTGTAGCCGCAGGCGACTTTTGCCTTCGTATGATTTTCTTCCTGAGGGTGCGCGAACTTACGGAGGACAAGATTAATGCGGCAGCTCGGACAAATAGCAATTTCATGGAAACCATACGCGCAATTACAGGAATAAAGATATTTGGACGGGAATCTCATCGTCAAAAGTTGTGGCGCAGTTTGACCACAGAGCAATACAACTTGGACATCCGACTGGGTAGATGGAACATGTCACTCGGCGGATTGCGGCAGGTAATGTCGGGTTTAGAGAACACGCTTGTGATCGCATTGGCAGGTCTTATGATCATTGGGGGTAATTTCAGCGTCGGAATGCTCTTCGCGTTTATTGCTTACAAAGGGCAATTCTTGGGTGCCGTTCACGGCCTTTTCGACAAGGTCGCCGAATTTCGAATGCTGCGGCTGCACCTTGAGCGGCTGTCAGAGATTGCGCTGGCAAGACCGGAGGAGGAACCCGGAGAGGACCGTCTGATCCTGAACCCACAAGATGTAAGGGGTCGACTGGAATTGAAGAATATCTGTTTCCGCTATGGTATAGGTGAACCCTATGTCCTCAAGGACTGCTGCTTGGATTTGCTGCCGGGAGAGTCCGTCGCCTTAGTGGGCGCGTCGGGCTGCGGAAAAACTACACTTATGAAGGTAGCCATTGGTCTGCTTGATCGCGATAGCGGTCAGATACTTATCGACGGAATAGACACATCGAGAATTGGTGTCAAGCAGTACCGCCGTTTCATTGGTGCTGTCATGCAGAATGATACGCTCATGTCAGGAACGCTTGCAGAGAACATTTGTATGTTTGATCCAGACGCTGACATGAAGCGGATCGCGGAATGCGCTCGTCTAGCCTCAGTTCACGACGAAATTCGGTCCATGCCAATGGGCTACAACTCGTTGATCGGGGATATGGGTAGCAGTCTCTCGGGGGGGCAGAAGCAACGCGTTCTTCTTGCCCGTGCACTGTATCCCAATCCAAAGATTTTGTTTCTCGATGAGGCTACAAGCCACTTGGACCCTAACAATGAGAAACTGGCATCGGAAGCTATCAGAAAGCTCAATATCACCCGCCTCATAATAGCTCATCGTACAGAGACTTGGGAGACAGCGGATAGGGTAATCTCCTTTGTCAGGACGGAAGAGGATCGGTGGGAGATTTCCGAACAATTCACAAGTTAGCCCTTTCCATCAAGAGCACACTCAAGTAGATTGCCTCACCAGTCGAGGACTTGTTGACCGTTCTCCCGTAATCCGAGGCATGTTGGATATGGGGTTCCATTGTATTGAGCCCCCCCTTTTTCCGGGCCAGTTCGTTAGCAAATTTCTGACCAGATTGCGCTTGCCATCACGTCTTACGGAACTGACGAGTGCAAGTCGCCGCCGTAGCGCTTGCGCGGCGATGGCGAACCCACTACAAGTCTGTTTCATAACACCCATCTTTCTATGCTGTTGATATAAATAGGTTTTCCTGATTCGGGTCCGGTATTGCGGGGTGCTTGCGGCGATTTTTCGCTCTTGCGGCAAGTGATTGTGCCGCCAGACCTTCGAGATCCGTGCGTTTGAACAGCCAGGGACCGTCCGGTAGGGGATGGAGAGAGTCGATTTCACCCGCCTGGGCAGCCAGCCGGAGCGTCCTGGGAGTCAGCTTCAGCAGCGCGGCCGCGTTGGTGAGATTGAGCCAGGGCTCGACACCATCCGCAGCGGGGCGGAACGCGGGAATCTTGCGATAGCCACGCAACGCACAGACGCGCTCACGAGTCCAGCGGTTGCCGTTGCCGGTGCGCAGCCCGTTGCGATTGAGCACGCCGGCGATCACGTCGTCATTAACGATCCGCGCGAGTTGCCGGATCGCCTCGACCGTTTCCACGGGCGTGCTGTTGCGTTGCCCGCGCCGTTTTCTCGCCAGGCGCAGTTCCGTGTGCACGCCCCCCACCCAGTGAACGGCCAGCACCACCTCGCCCGTCCCGTTTGCAGCGTCTGCGTCGATGTCGGCGACGACCTCGTGAATGAGCGTGCGCACAATGCGTTTCTTGAGACGGGCGTCTGTGCCTCGCGCGTTCCAGACGGCCTTTAGATCCTGCGCCAGTGTGGCGAACGGGATCGGCGTCGGATCGGGCCTCTCGGCGCCGACGCTGTCATGGGCGGAAAGCTTCGCCTCGACCTCGCGCTGCCGTCGTAAGGCCGCTTCCCAACGCGCTTCCAGCTCGGCGGCCACCAGGCGGTTGGCCGGATCCGTGGCCTCGTATTGGCAAAAGGCGCGGTTTACGGCATAGCGGGCGGCCTCCAGATCGCGCATCAGCGCCTCGTGAACTTCGTCGCGCCGAGCGGCCGCCTCGGACTCCGCCTGCACCGCAGCATCGATGGCGCCGGGCCCGACCACCTCAAGCAGAGCCGCTTGGATGGCGTCGTCCACGCGAAGACCGCCAAAGGCGATGCAGCGGGGCTCGCCGTTGTCCAGCCAGCCCCGGTGGCAGGCGTATCGGGGAATGTTGTGCTTGAGTCCGGAGTACCGAACCGTCAGCTTGCGCCCGCAACGCCGGCATCGCACCAGGCCAGCCAACAGCGCGTCACCGTGCTTGGCGGCGCCGTGATGTTTGCTGGTGGGTAGGTTGTTGCTCACCATCGTGCGTATCGCCTCGGCGCGTTCCCAGTCGACATACCCCTCATGGGTTCCGGGCAAAAGCGCCAGCCACTCGCCGCGCGCCTTGCGCTCGGGCTTGACCCGAACGCCCGACCCCCCGTAGGTCGTCACGGAGCGACTCTTGCCGTAAGCATACGCCCCGCCATAGACCGGGTTGGTAATCATTCGGTGGATCGTAGCGTAACAGGGCCGGCGCCACACGGTCTCGCCGCCGGGACGCTTGGCGGGCAGATCGAGTCCGTGTTCGAGAAACCACAACAGCGCCTGGCGGGCGCTGCCCAGTTCCTCCACCTTGTCGAAGACCCGCGCAATCGCTTCCTGCACTCGGCGGTCCGGGTCTTTCTCCAAGTGATCGCCGTTCTTCACGTAACCGACCGGCGCGGCAACGATCAACTCGCCGCGTTTGGCTTTCTCGTAACGTGCGGCCAGCGAGCGCTGCCGCAGCAAGTCGAGCTCGTACTCGTTCAGCGAGCCCTTCAGCCCCAGTAGCAACCGGTCGTTGCTCTGGCGCGGCGCATAGACGGCCTCCTGGTCCACCAGAACCGTATCCACTACCCGGCACATCTCGATCAACTGTTGCCAATCCCGGCTGTTGCGGGCGAACCGCGACACTTCGCGGGCCGCTACCGCGCCCACTTTGCCCAAGCAGACTTGCGCGACCATGCGGTCGAATCCGGCATGCTCGGCGCTGCCGGACGCGGAACGGCCGAGATCCTCGTCAATGGTGTCGATTTGCGTGAAACCCAGCTGCTTCAGCCGGCCGCGCATCGCATATTGCAACGCGCCGCTCTCGCGGTTGTGTAGAACCTGATGAACGGACGACTGGCGAATATACAAGATCGCCTTGCGTTCCAGATGATGGCGTTGGAGCTTGTCAGACATCACTGCTCTCCTTACTCCGCCGCGCCTCGCTGCCCCCCGCCCCGGCTTCGCCGACGCCGGTCCGGCAATGTTCCAAAAACAACTGAGTCATCAGGACGGTCGCCCGCCGGCGCGTTCGCGACGGCAGACTCCGCCATTGCGGCGTGTTCAGCGGGCGGCTGCGATCCGGAGGATCGAACAGAACCAACTGGATGGACTTCGGGCGGGATGGGTGCATGATCGGCTCCTTGACTTCGGTCACCAGACCGCAAGTCTGAACGCCGATCAACAGCCGTCGAGGGAAAGTCACGATCGCCCCCATCGTCGCGGACCACCCGGGACAACAGGTCCAGCAACGCATGGAGCGCGGTCCAATCCACTTGCGCACGCTCCTGTCTACGAACCGCCGAGCAAGCAAGCCGGTCGAACATCCAAAGTGGCAACTCCAGCGGAAGACCGGGCGAGCTGCCGGGCAAGCGACAGCGAGCTACGGAAACGCCACCTCTGGCAACCACTTGATCTATGCTGACTTCCCGCCCCGCCCAGGGGTGGAACTCGTAGAGAACCCTGCGCTCACCGGTACTGTGGGTGTTCGAGAGTCGAGTTATACAACCATGCCCAACCCCATCGATCCTTGGGCACAATCCGTCCTCGGTATTCGCACAAAGAGTGGCCTGATGGTTTTTAATCCGCAGCTCAGGTGGATCAAATTAGGGGGAAAGATCAACCTGGCCCAGCCCGGACAATGGTGCAATGTATGAGCCAGACAGTTACCTATTGGCTGCGGTTCCAGCCGCCGCCGAGCGCCTGGTAGAGGCCCAAGATGGCGTTCAGGTAGGCGCGCTTGTTGCTCAAGACGGCGTTTCGCGCGGCATACAGGAAGTCCTGCGCGGTCAGCACCCGCTGGTAATCGATCACCCCCTCGCGGTAGCGAACTTCCGCAATCCTCAAGGACTCCTCGGCCTGGTGCAGATCCACCAGGACAACCTGGCTTAGCAAGTTCAGCAATTCGATGTTGCCCAACGTGATCTCAATGTCATTGAAAGCGCGGATCACGGTCTCGCGATAACTGGCCAGAGAGGACTCCATCTGGAGCCGGGCGCCTTCCTTCGCGCGCCCGCGCCGGCCGAAGTCGAATACGTTCTGCAGCAGGTTGGCCCCCAATGAAACCGACAGGCTGTTGTCCGAAGTCAGTTCCCGAAGAGAGTCGCTGGCGGTACTGGTCGTAGCGGTCAGTGAAATACTGGGCAAGAGCGCATTGCGCGCGATCGCCACATTGGCGCGCGCACCGCGGAGGTTTTGTTCCGCCTGCACGATGTCGGGGCGCCGCTGCAGCAGTTCGGAAGGCAGGCCGGGCGCCACCGAAGGTGTCTCAAGGTCCGCCAGCGTCGTGGCCTTGACATCAAAGTCACGAACCGGTTCTGCCAGCAGTAGCGCCAGTGCCGCGCGCGCCGCGTATTCGTCCTGGCGCAACTGCATCACTGCGCTGCGCTGACGCTGGACCGCGATCTGCTGTTGTAGCGCATCGATGGGCGTGAGTACCCCAGCCTCGACCCTTGCCCGCGTGATGCGTTCAATCAACTCGGCCGTTTGCAGGTTGCGCTTGGCGACCTCGATCTGATCGCGCGCGAACAGAATACGGAAATAGGTGGACGCGGCCAGGACCTGAAGATTCAGACGGGAGCCGGCGAGTTGGGCGGCGGCGGATTCATAGGACGCCTCCGCCAGGTCGTAGCGGTACGGCTTGCTCAGAATATCCGCGTAGCCCACGCTCAGGCTGAGCTGGGCGGATTCCGAACCCCGATCGGAAAAGTTCCCGCCCGGCGGCTCCGTTCCGCTGTAGCTGCCGCCGGCGTTGAAGTCCACGATCGGCGTGGGATACAGGTCGAAGCCCGCATCGATAAGTGCCAGCTGAGCCTGCCGGAAGCTGCGCTCGGCATTTTGCAAACCCAGGTTCCGTTCGTGGACGCGCGCCATGAGCTGGCTCAGCTCGTCGCTGCCGAAGGCGTCCCACCATTGTTCGCCGGGCCACTCGGCGGGCGCCGTCTCGCCCCAGTCCGGCGGCACGTCCGTATCGAGAGCAGGCATGGAAGTGCTGCCGCAAGCGGATAGCGTCACTGCCGCCAATGCAGGAAACAAGCGAACCAGTATTTTCATAGCCTTGACTCCCTGCTATTGGGCCGCCAAGGCCGCAACCGGGTCCAGACGGGCCGCCTTGCGCGCGGGAGCCATTCCCGCCACGAGGCCCGTTCCCAAAGCGCAGCCTAAGGCCGCGAGTACGAACCACGCTGAGAGACCGGCCGGCACGTCGAAAGAAGATAGGACTACACTGCTCGCGAACCCGAGCGCGGTGCCCAGCACACCGCCAGCCACTGTGATTGCTACCGCCTCAAGCAGGAACTGGCGCAGTATGTCCCGATAACGCGCGCCAGTTGCGATGCGGATGCCGATCTCGCGGGTGCGCTCACTCACCGATACCAGCATAACGGAGGTGACCCCTATACCGCCGACGAACAGCGAGATGGCGCCCACCGCACCGATCAGGGCCGACAAAATACGCTCCACGCTGGTGAAACCGATCCTCGTTTCAATATCGCCCTGCACGATGAATCTGCGGCCAACGTGGCGCCGCGCCAGGACATTCTTGACCGCACGCATGGTTGCGCCGAGGCGCTTCGGGTCCTCCGCGAACACCATTATGGAATCCAGGCTCGTGCTGCCGAATAGGAGTGCCTGACCAGTCCCAATTGGCACCAGGACTTGTCTGTTACGCTGGTCGATGAAGATGTTGCCCTCCTTGCCGAAGCGGGACAGCACGCCTTTGACGAGGAACGGTGTCTCACCGATCAGCAGGTACTCGCCGACCGGATGCGCATCCCTTCGAAAAAGACTCTCGCAGATTGCAAGGCCGATAACCACCACCGGTTCGAAGGCCTTGCTGTCACGCTCGGAGAAGAACGTGCCGCTTTCAAGTGTCCATTCACGCACGGTCAGCATGTCCGCCGCAACTGCCTGTACTTCTTCCTCGAACTGCAAGTCTCCGCGGCGCAACATCTGTTCTCCGCCAAGAGTGGGCAACACGCCGCGGACGCCGTCCACTTCCTCGGCAATCGCCTGGACATCGTCGAGCGTTAGCTCAGCAGCCCCCGCCACCTCGCTAGGCAGCTGCCCGCTTGGAAGGACTTCGATGCGATCGGCGCCAGCCCGAGACAATGCCTCCAATCCCTCCCGGTAGCCGCCCTGGACCACGCTCAGCATCACAACCACCGACCACACGCCCACCGTCACGCTAAGGACCGTCAGCATGGTGCGCAGGCGGCTGGCGCGCAGCAGGTTGGCACGCAGTGAGGCGAGCCCGCCCACAAGCGCTTCGGCCACAGCTTTGAACCCCAAGGCACTTGGAATCGGGGCGCCCGGCTGTGCAGGGACAACGCCATCCGTGCGGCCGACCGTAGAGCTGCGCTTCCTGTGGGCACCCGCGCTTTCGACGATGGTATCCGCCACCATTCGCCCGTCCAGCAGTTCGATGCGCCGCTTTGCCCAGGATGCGACTTCCGGGTCGTGGGTGATAACGATCACCGTGTGGCCGCGCTCTGCCAGATCGGCTAGCACCTCAAGCACCTCGTCGCCATTCTTCGTGTCGAGCGCGCCGGTCGGCTCGTCCGCCAGAATGACCTGGCCCCCGTTCATCAGAGCGCGGGCGATGGCTACCCGCTGCTGCTCGCCGCCGGACAGAGCGCCAGGTCGGTGGGCGAACCGCCGGCCAAGGCCGAACGCGTTCAGGAGCGCCTCGGCCCGTGCCGCCCGGCGCGCCCGCCCGATGCCCGCGTAGCCCGCCGGCAGCTCGACGTTTTCGCGTGCGGTAGCCGAACGGAGCAGGTTGTAGGACTGGAACACGAAACCGAACGACTCCCTGCGTAGCCGGGCAAGCTCATCCGGGCTCAGCCGCCCGACGTCCCGGCCGCGGAACCGGTAACTGCCCTCGGTCGGCCGATCCAGGCAGCCAAGGATGTTCATCAGGGTGGACTTGCCCGACCCTGAAGGCCCCATCACGCATACGAATTCGCCCGCGTCGATGCGCAGAGATATGTCCGACAGCGCACGGGTTGCCACTCCCCCCGACCGGCCGGTAACGCCCTTGCGGTGGTAGACCCGGCCGACGCCGCGTAGTTCGATCAGCGACGGCTCCGATGCGCGCACGTGGCTAGTCAGGCGCAACCACCCGGTCGCCTTCGGCCAGGCCCGAGAGCACTTCGGCAAAGGTTTGGCTGGTCTCGCCGAGGGCAATCTCCCGAAGCTCGATCCTGCCGTCGGGGTACTGGACGCGAGCCCGGGCTAACGTGCCCTTCTCCGGATCGTGCTGGCCAAAGTCGGTCACCATATCGAGCGGCACCCCGAGTACTTCACGCGGCGACGTCAGCTCGAAGAACACTTGCACTCTCATGTCTGCGCGCAGGGCCCCGTCGGTGTTGTCCACATCGAACAGCGCGGTGTACGTGACCACGCCGTTCGCAATCTCCGCCCGCGGCAGGATCTGCTCCAAGGTGCTTTGCCAGCGCCGCCCCTGCCCGCCTTGCGTGGTGAAGTGAACACCCATGCCCGGCGAAATCTTGCCGATGTTGGCTTGCGCCACCTTGGACTCGACGGTCAGGGTCGACAGATCAGCGAGGTGCAGGATGACTGGTGTAACGTAGGTGGCGGTCAGGGTCTGACCTTCCTCGGCGAAGACCTGCAGCACCGTGCCGCCCGATGGCGCGTAGATTCTGCTGTAACCGAGCAGCGCCTCGTCGCTGGTGAGCCGCGCGCGCTGCGACGCGATTCGGGACTTGAGTTGTACCATGGCGCCTTGCGCTCGCGCGAGCGCGTCCTGCGCCCGCTCAAGCTCAACCTCCGTTGTGGCGTCCTCCGCCTTCATGCGCTCCTGTCGCGCCGCCTCCGTTTCAGCAAGCCTGAGCGCCGACTGTTGAACCACGAGTTGCGCCTCCAGGGCCTTGAGTGCCTCCCGGCTTACCTCCAACAGGCTAATCTGGATCGTCGCATCGATCTCGGCGATCAGATCGCCCTTGGACACCTTGTCGCCCACCTTGAGGTGCAGCTTCTGGAGCTGGCCGGAAACCTGCGCGCCCACCTCCACCAGACGGCTCGGCTTTAACGTACCGGTTGCAGTCACTCGGTCCCCAAGGCTCCGGTACTCGATAGTTGCCGAGCGGAGCGGACTTTGTTCCTCAGCCACATCGTCTGCACCGTACAGGAAGTACCATCCCCCGACGGCCAGCAGGGTTGCAATGAGCAGCCAGACCCAGGGTCTTCGCAGGATCGGGCGGGTTTCAGCAGAGGAGTCTGCCAAGCGGTCAAGGCCGGAATAGTCGGTCATGGGTTACCCGGATCAGGTGACTCCGTGGATACTATGGGCAGCGGGTACTCTCATCCGCCAATCCGCTCGCGGGGAAAAGCAGCGCACTGCCTGCAGCGAATTCACTGATGGCGCCAGCCCTACTCGGCGGCCAGAGCCTCAACCGGATCCAGCCGCGCGGCCCGACGCGCCGGGACGATTCCGAATACTAATCCCGTCGCCACAGCGCATCCCAGGGCCATCGGAAAGAACCAGGGCGCGTTCGCAACCGGCGCTCCCGCAAGGTCGGACAAAACGGGACTGCCTGCGAAAGCCAACAGCGCGCCACAGGCGCCCCCAACCGTGGTCAAGACACAAGTTTCGACTAGGAATTGCACCGAAATGTCGCGGCGTCGGGCGCCTACAGCCATGCGAATACCGATCTCCCGCCGACGCTGACTAACCGCTGCCAGCGTGACCGACATGATGCCCAGGCCGCCGACCAACAGCGCGACCCCTGCCAGCGTGGCGAAGATCGCCGCATGGATAGCCGAAAGCTTCTTGTGCGCCGAGAACATCTCTGCATAGTTCGTCACCTCGGTTTGGTTCTCGCTACCGTGACGCCGGAACATCAGGTCCTGTATATCTGCTGCTGTCTTCTCGATGCGCGAAACGTCTTCCACGAGCACATACAGCCTTGACAGCTTGTCGGTGGCCATCAGCACGTCCGAAGCCGTCATTATGGGGATATAAACGACCTTTCCTATGTCCTCGTATTGCTGGTCGTTAAACCACAGGATCTCGCCGTCTCCTTCCAGGCGTGGGTGAGGGCTCAGGACACCTTTGACCACGAAAGGCAGCCCCCCAATATAAATGTTCTCGCCCACGGGGTTGGCTATGCCGGTAAACAGGGCATTGCGTATCGTGGGGCCAATCACCGCGACCTGGGCTGTCTCGTTGTTGTCCTGCCTGGTCAGGAAGGTGCCGAACTCGAGCGGCCAAGACACGTTCTGCATTGTCTTCGGCGCGGTTTCAGAAATTCCCCTCACGATGACTTTATCCACATGGTCGCCGACCTGCACAACAAGCATATTCTGCATGATGGGCATGACCGATTGAACATTGGGTATCTTTTGCAAGGCTTGGGCGTCTGCCAATGTCCGGGACAGAAATATCATCGCCCCGCTGCTTCTGCTCTGGAAGCCCTCGATTAGGAACCGGTTGGCCCCCATGCGCTCCACGGCTGCCAAGGCATCTCGGCGCGCGCCTTCGGCCAGACCCAACAGGGCAACCACCGACCAGATGCCCAATGCGATGCTGCAAACCATCAGCGCGGCACGCAAGCGACCGCTTCGCAGGGCCAACAGTCCGCCGCGAACCGCCGACAGCCAGCCTATCCCGCCCGCGCTCGTCTCCCGAGGTGCATCCGTTGCATGGCTCACCGACCCAGTTCCGGAATCCTCAACTACCCGCCCGTCACGGAGTTCGATGCGGCGGTCCGCGTGGGCAGCCACTGTCCTATCGTGCGAGATCAAGATCACGGCGTGGCCGCGCGCTGACAACTGTTGTAGCAAGGCAAGCACTTCGTCACCCTGCCCGGTGTCAAGTGCACCCGTGGGTTCGTCGGCCAAAATCACCCGGGCGCCGTTCATCAGGGCCCGGGCGATGGCGACGCGCTGCTGCTCGCCACCGGACAACTCCGTGGGGAGATGATCCAGGCGATCACCCATTCCGATCGCTTCGAGTACGTCTCGGGCCCGCCGCCGGCGTTGCCCGCGCGGCAGCCCGGCGTAGGTTGCCGGCAATTCAACATTTTCCTGCGCCGTGGCGGACTCGAGTAGGTTGTAATTCTGGAACACGAAGCCCAACATATCCCGCCGGAGCCGCGCAAGGTCGTCGGAGGGCAACGAGGTTATGTCCTTCCCGGCAATCCGGTAGGTCCCCTCGGTAGGACGGTCCAAGCATCCGAGAATGTTCATCAGCGTCGTCTTGCCCGAACCGGAGGGACCTGTTATGCAAACGAACTCGCCGCTGTCGATTCGAAGCGAGACCTTGGCCAAGGCGGTCACGCGGGTCCCTTCTTCCTCGCCTTGGGCCCGATAGACGCGCGTGACGCCACGAAGTTCGATCAAGGGAATCGAGTCCCGCGCAGCGTCGGTTTCTTGGATCGTGGACGGACTCACCGGGTCATCTCGGGATCACGAATACGCCACGAAACCGCGCCAGAGCTTCTATCCATGATCACGCAGTTCGACTGTGCACCATCTGAGCGCACGTGAAAGAACAGAGCGAGGGCTGCCACATGTATTCTTCACGGAAAAAAAACGGAACCAAGAACGGATGCACGCGTGAAGTCCATCAATACGTCGCAGAAGTTTGTGGCGTAGAATTACCGCTTACCATACATCTCTTGCTTTGGGCTCGTCGACCCTTACGCTGATCCGGCCAACTAGCCCGCCATGAGTAAATCAATGCTATTGTACGGAACGTCATGTCCTTTGGCATGCATAACGCCATCTCGGTTCAACAGAAACAGTGTTGGATAACCCGAAATATCCCAGAGTTTAAGAAGGCGACTCAGGCCCATGTGCACAACAGGCAACGTAAGCTCGGGTACGTCAAAGTATGGCAAGACGTAATCATCCACTTTAGCGCGCTGTTCGTCATCAGCAAGATAGACAAACTCAGGTTCCTTGAGGAACGCATCAAGCGTATCGCGATCCTTATCCACATTAAGTGTAATGATCTCGAATGATTCGCTTCCAAGTTTCTTCTGCAATTCCATTAGGTCCGGCAATTTCCTTCTACAGGGTGCACAAGTGGTGGACCAGATATCCACCAATGCGATTCTCTCAGCACGATTACGCAGACTTACTGTTTCGCCTTCAAGAGTAGTAAAGACTTCATTCTTAACCGGTTTACCAAGGCAGAAGTTGTTCATTTGGTATAGCAAAACGTCAGCTCGCCGACCCAACGTAGTTATGAGCGTACGGAACAAGTTGCCTTTATCGTCAAAACTACACTCATAGAGCCGTTGCTTCCTGTACTCCTCCTTAGCTAGCTTCGCGTAGTGGCGCGCCTTCATTTCAATCTCGTCCGCCGAAAAATCGTTCCAGTGCCTGATATTGGCGATATGAGGGCTATCCGTGACACTAGAATTAACTTCGGAAGCGTCCCATTGTTCGGTCAAGCTTCTCCCCTGAAGCTCCACATATCGAATAGTCTGGCTAACGCTAAAATAGCCCCGGATCAAATCATAGAGAAGCGCAGCTTTCACCGCTTTATGAGGAGTCTCGTCTAGTACCGACTTGAGGAAATCTTCGGCTTCAGGCGTAAAAGAGAAGAAATCGTCACCTGCTGTCTTCAGCATACATAGATTTGGATCGGAAACGTGATACTTCCTTATGAAGTCATAAAGCTCCGATCTTGTATCGGGATTGATATTCTTGTGGGTAGCCATGATGATTTCACCAGCCCGAGAGGTATTCCACTCCGCCGGTGGCACAGGATCAGTTCGACTCAGTATGAAAACGTTTTTAGGTGCCGACATCGACCTTACTCCCCCCGTATTGTCCAAACTCGCTACTTTCTGGCTATCTCGCTATCGCAGTCGGCAGATGTTACCCGTTTACCCTCGTGCAATTTGGCGTACCGTTCGCGTCATGACTACATCCATATCCCTGCGGACAACACCAAACTGCATTATGGGATTCACAGCAGACGGCATCGTGCAATGGGCAGCAGCCCCAGTCCCCGTTTAGAAGACGGCAGCATGTTTTTTGGGAATAGCAAAATGATGATCCATCGCCACAAACTATATGGTGGCCCCCACTGACCAACTTGGCGTTTTCATCCGCATCAATATCAACTCTCTCAAGCAACTCTGCTCTAAGCTGATCATATGTGTTTCTTAACATGGTGATTTCTCCTTCAGTTAAATAGTTAATGGAATGATGTCCAGATCCTGGGCAGTCCCTTGCCGGGAGGAGAATACGTGATCACACACAGTTGCCTTCCTACTCCCTTCCTTTTGTTGACCACGCCAAGAGCATAGCACGGGCAATGTTGCAGTTGAGAGTCTAGCCGCAATATTGCAGTGCTCCGTGGAAAGGTGCCCGAAAAACTCCACAGAGCAAGCGCCTCTGAAAGGCTAAGAACTGTTTCGAAGTGAAGCTTAGGTTAAGCTAAACTCCTCAATTGTCTTTGCGTGGACCCTGAGGAGTATACAGATGCGTTGGGAGGATACTAGAGTGCATAGGGGATTTGTTCTTGTGGTCGCCATCTGCCTATTTGGTGCCGCCGACGCCAATGGGCAAACTGTGTTAACGGCGAACGAGTTGCGCGTGCCAAGCGGTGAAACATATACCATCGACAGCGATCATCTATCAATGAGGGTGGAACGATGGGTAATGGAAGACAACTCGACGATCAAGATTCCAAGTGACGTCTGCGGCGAGGAGCGTTGCACTTGGACCATTCACGCGGATACCGCCGAGATTGGCTCTGGGGTGCAAATATTGGGACGGGGTAGTCGTGGTCATGATTGTGATTCTCGAGGAAGTCCAGGTGCAAATGCCGGAGGTCGTGGCAATGCTGGTGGTAATGGCGGCCCAGGATGTCATGGGGAGCGTGGAGATAATGGCGTAAACGTTGTCTTGTCAATCGGACTTGTTTCCTTTGGAAACTTGCTGATAGACGTGCGAGGAGGTCCGGGTGGGGATGGTGCACAGGGAGGCCGGGGAGGCAATGGCAGCCGGGGAGGCTGTAGCTGCGTTTGTAGAGGCGGTCGAGGAGGCGACGGCGGACCAGGTGGTAGGGCTGGTTCTGGTGGTGACGGAGGGAACATTAACTTGTCCTATTGGATGCCCTCGGTAGGCTTTGTTCATAGGGGTTCCCTATTGTCAGAAATAGGAGGAGGCGACTCTGGAATTCCGGGTAAGGGAGGAGCTCGGGGTATAGGTGGTGGAGGATCCGGAGAATGTGGTCCGTGGCCGCACTGGCGCTTTGGAGGGGGAGCTCACGGAAGTCAGGGCTCATCGGGTGCCACTGGTTCTAATGGTTTGCCTGGAAACGTCGCGACGCGGGAAATTCAATCGTAAGTCTGGGCCGACTCAGGTGGGCAGTTCTTGAGCCACCTCGCTCTGTTGCCGATCGAGTCGTAGCAATAAGAATTGTGAGCGGGCATTCGACTGCGACTAAGCCATTTTGGGCTGGATCCCTCACTTGTGGAAAGGCAGACCTTACTCCTGCATTGCGAAATAGAGGGGATTGACTATGTCCAATTTCCGACGATACGCTGAATCCATGGTTGGCTCGCTGGCAGGCGTGCTAGTAGGCGGTATTATTTCATTTCTTATTATCGGCGCACAGGCTCGGATGCAAACGCGCGCAGAGCAGACAACTGCAGCATATTCTGCCTATGTCGAGGCTATCGCGGAGCTTGCCCAAGCGGTAAGAGAGTTAGACGGGCCGATCACTTCACCTGGGAGCACCCCGGCGGAACAAATGCTGAATCAATCTTCTAATTCTGCCTTAAGGTCGGATGGCCGCATGGTAAGAGAACGATTGGGGGCGGCCAGAGGTCGGATCGCGATTTATGGCACGCCAAGCGTGATTGCGGCAATTCCGGTAGTGGGAACACCTTCAATACATGACGAAAGTGTCAAGGCCCAAATCCTTGCTGCAATTGGGGCGATGAGAGACGATGTTGGAGAAGAACGAATCGACGCATGCGAACTGCGCGAACTCGTGTTCGGTGAGAACTGTGAGGGCGATGAATAATGTCCATCGAAGTCATAGGTTCGGCTGCTTCGACGTGTGGGCGGTCGATTAGCGTCCCTGATTTGTGGCAAACGTTAGCCGCGCATCCATATGTAGTCTTGCGCGAAACGGGTGCTAGGCAGGAGCTAAGTGGAAACGATAAGCAACGCAGCCGCAAATCGCGCAGCAATGGCGTTGGTGACACCGTATCTATGCGCGGGCAACAGCCTCTGAGAAGCTCTTGGTCCACGATATTGGATAGGTCATGGATTGTGCGCCGTGCAGGAATAGCCGATTGTGAGCCATGGACGAATAAGAAGGAGCGACAAACTGCCAAGTCATGTCTGAGCCAAATTCCGTTACCTGAAGTCCACCAAAATCCAAGGGAAGGGCATGGCAAGTAGACCCTATTGCCATCCTCCACGGCTGGAGTGATACGGTCGAAAGTTTTCGCCCGTTGGCGAAATTCCTTCGGGAGAGATTGAAACAGCGAGATGCCTCCATCATCTCCTTGGCGAACTACATTATCATGGAGGACGATGTTCGCTCGACGATCTTGCGACGGCCATGCAGGGAGCGTGGGAAGATCACGAACTGCGGACGGGGAGGGGCAGCGTCGAGGAGATCATTCATAGCACCGGAGCCTTGGTTATTCGAGACTGGCTGCAGCGCAACTTCAACCCTCACCACCGCGACCCGTAGTCCTTCTCGTGTTCAAACAGCAGCCGTACGGTTCGTTCCCTGACCTCCGGGGAATAACGCTTTGCTTTGTTCATGCTCCAATGCTCTCAAGATCTGGAGCTGCCGGTAAACGCGGGTCGGTTCAGATCAACTCGCGGCGTTCAAAAATGTTAAAACGGGAAATGGTTCCCGGAGGAATCCGTCACAGCGGCGACTCAAGAAAAATTGGGCGCAGCAGCTTGGTGTTCGACTCCATAGGGGTGCTAAGGGGGGCTGGTGGCACATTGCCGGCGGCGTATCCCCCAAAGGAACATACGGTCAATCGCCGCCTGAGGGATGGCCTAAGAGGCCGCCAGCATGGGACCATGGATCATTATGGGTCCGTGGAACAAGAATTTTGATTGCGGTCTCCCAACCGTATCTATGGATGTTGATTAAGGATATCGAAGAGATTAATGGTTTTGCCAATACCTATGGGCTGAGTTTCAAGGTTTCCAATTTCCCTTCATGGTACTACCCTGGGTGCTGCTGGTTGTTCGAGTGGTACTCGCATCAAAGTCCCGACGACATTATGGAGCACTACAACTCATGCTGATCAATTCGTTGGAAATATGTACGATAGTAACCATGCGTCCCTGGATGAGGGTGCTGAGTTTGCGAAGGGAGCGTCTGTTTTGGGCGCGACCTCGGCAAGGGCAGGACCGGTGCGGTCGTGACCGGCATCTTGATGAGGCTTCTTGGCGATTTGTATCGGCAGGACGAGGCTGTTTTACGGCAGATTGGGGAAGGTTCGCCGGCAGCAAGCAACGCGACGTGGGTCGTCACGCGAGCGCGTCATGTCGGGACAGCGCGTGTTGATATAGTGTTGAACGAGTAGATTCACGCGTTTATGCCGGCATTGGATACAGGCGGCGAAAAGGGAATTCTATCTCTATCTATAACAATCACTTAACGAACTTCATTGCTGCACGGATCGGCTGTAGGATTTCCGCTAATCGAGATAATCAACGCGCAGGTGAGACGACTCGACCGCAGCGTCGACCGGCTCGCGCCCAGAATCCGCGACCTGCAGCGCGCCCAGGACGGCACCGAGATCAACGCGAGGGAGCTGGAGCTGACGACGCACCGCGCGCAGAACCTCGGCGACCGGCGCGACGCGTTCGAGAAGCTGCGCGACACCGCCGCCGACGCCTACCGCGACGCCACCGGCCACACCTGGCGCCCGCGCCGCGGCAGCCACGTCTCGCACACCGGCAAGCTCACCTCCGCGGCCATCGACGCCCGTGACTTCCTGCGCGCGCGCAAGGATCGCGAAACCCAGGCGCACCTGCCCGATGGAACGCTGATCGCCATCACCGGCGGCAAGAACGTCACCGACATCGACGCCATCTTTGCCCGGCTCGATAAGGCCCGCGCGAAGTACAGCGACATGGTGCTCGTGCACGGTGGCGCCCCCGGCGTGGAACGCATCGCCGCGCAGTGGGCCGAACGCCACGGCGTCCACCAGGTGGTCTGCAAGCCGGACTGGAACGCACACGGGCGCGCCGCTCCCTTCCGGCGAAACGACGACCTGCTCAACCTGCTGCCCAAGGGAGTCATCGCGTTCCCGGGCAGCGGCATCACCGACAACCTCATCGACAAGGCCGCCAAGCTCGGCATCCCGGTGCAGCGCTGCCGCGCAGCGTAGTCCGCAACGACCCCGCGGGTCGCGTCGCTCTCCGGCGGCGCGGCCCGCTTCTTTTTGGTCGAAGCCGGCAGCCCCGCCGCCGCGACGTTGCGCCCAATCGAGCGTTGTGCCTGGCATGCCGCCAGTGACGGCTTCGCCGCGCGCCGGTGTTCGGACCACTGCGGACCGATCCGCCGCCGTCTCTGGCAGCGTGCCAAGCACGACCGCCCGCGGTAGTGTCCGCACTTCCCGCCGCTCATTCGCCGCCACGGCTCCCTCCTGCCGACTTCTCCGGCGACGATTTACCCATCATGAATGCCGCCTGCCGGTGCCTTCATCGACGCCGGAGGCGGCTCGGTTTTCACACCCCACGCATCGCTGATGCAGAGAGCGAGGCCCCACCGGCCTGCATCGTTCGGGAGATTTCCGTTATATGTCAGCGGGTTAGGTTGAACTCGTCCTAACGCCACGATCCCGCGCGCGGGGCGCGTTGTCCGTTCAAGAACGCCGTTTTGTTCCCTTGGGACGAACGGCGCCCGAGGTAACAGACAACGGAGACACGCCCATGCGCATCCACGCCACTATCAACGAGCGGACCCTTCGCCGTACATTCCGGGAGAAAAAACCCGGACGGTACGGCCTGACCGTCATCGACCGGGACCTGCCCGCCTTCGGTTTCACGGTCGCAAAGAACGGAACGAAGACCTTCTTTGTCCGAGCTCCACGCCCGGTTGGCTCACCCAAGACGATCCTCGGAACGGCGGATGACCTGACCGCCGCCGAGGCCCGCGAGATGGCCGTCGCCGCCATCGCGGCCGCCAAGGCCGAGCGCGAGACCGGCCCACGGTTCGCCGACTTCGCCGACGAGTTTATGCGCCGCCAGGCGCGTCGCTGGAAGCCCTCCACCCGCCAGGGCAACCGCCACCTGCTCGCTCGCTATCTCCTGCCGTTCTTCGGCGCGATGCCTGTCGCCAGGATCGCCCGCGCCGATGTACGCCGCTGGTTCGATTCCCTGAGCGCCACCCCCGCCAGCGCCAACCGGGCCCTTCCAGTGCTGTCGGTGATGATGCGTCAGGCGGAACTGTGGGACTTCCGGCCCCAGGGCTCCAATCCCTGCCGCAACATGCGCCGCTACAAGACCGCGCCCCGCGAGCGGTTCCTTTCGGTCGAGGAACTCAAGCGCCTCGGGTTCGTGCTCGACCATGCCGAGGACACTCAAGCCGCCGCCGCCATCCGGCTGCTGCTGTTCACCGGCGCGCGTTTGTCGGAGATCACGGCGCTGCGATGGGACTGGATACGCGGCACTCGCGCGGTGCTGCCGGACTCGAAGACCGGGCCGAAGGCGATCCAGCTTCCGCAGCCCGCCAGGGCGGTGCTGAACGCTCTGCCGCGTGACAGTGAATACGTGTTTCCGAACCCGGCGGGCGACGCTCCGATGAAGAACCTCGGATATCGCTGGCTCAAACTGCGCGATCTCACCGGACTGGACGATGTGCGCATCCACGACTGCCGGCACACGTTCGCCTCCCACGCCGTCATGAGCGGCCTCGACCTCTATACCGTCGGAAGGCTGCTGGGTCACGCCGACCTCGCCTCGACCGAGCGCTACGCCCATCTGGCCGACGAGCACGTCCGCGCCGCTGCGGGGCACATCTCCGGCATCGTCCACGGGGCCATGACCGGCAGCGCCAAGGAGGGAAGACGATGAGCGGCGGCAAGCACCGCTTCCGGTTGACCGTGAAGGCCATCGCCGCCGCGAAGCCGGGGGCGAAGGAACGCACCCTGTGGGACACCCAGCTGGCGCACTTCGGGGTTCGGGTGCAGCCCTCCGGGGTCAAGTCCTACATCATCCAGACCCGTGTTAACGGGCGCATGCGCAAGATCACGCTCGGGCGGTTCCCGGAACTGTCGCTGGACGCGGCACGGCACGAAGGCGCGGCCGTGCTCGCCCGCCTGTGGGGCGGCGAGGACGTGAAGCCGGCGCGGAAGAAGAGGGCGCCGCTGTTCCGGGATTTCGCCAAGCGCTACCGTGAACGGCGCCGACACCGTTGGAAGCCGTCCTCGCTCGAAACCCACGACATCTACATGCGGAACCGGCTGATGCCGGCCTTCGGCAGGATGCGGCTCGACGCCATTGACCACGCGCGCGTATCCGCCTGGTTCGATGCCGCCAGTGTGGACAAACCCGGCGCGGCCAACCGAGCTTTAGAAATCCTGCGCGCCATGCTCAAGACGGCCCGCCAGTGGGGCGACATCGACGAGCACGTCCCCGACGCCTGCGCCAATATCGTCAAGAACCCGAGAAGGCCCGTCGCGCGCTTTCTAAGCCGCGAGGAACTCCAGCGACTAGGCACCGTTCTGGACGCGCACCAAGCCAAATATCCTTGGCCGGTCGCCGCGATCCGTCTATTGACACTTACCGGCGCGCGGCTCTCCGAGATCCTAAATCTGAAATGGGAGGAGATCGGCGAACCTGGCGAGGACGGTGTCAGCGCCCGGCTCGAAGACTCCAAGACCGGTCCGCGCACCGTCTGGCTCGGGCCGGAAGCCGCCCGCGTGCTCGCCGCTCTCCCTCGGGCGGAAAAGGCAACGCGAGTGTTTCCTGAGAACCTCACGTCGAGTCGGCTCTACACATTCTGGGTAGGCATCCGGAATGAAGCCAGCTTGCCCGGCCTCCGGATCCACGATTGCCGGCACAGCTGGGCCTCGCAGGGCGTCATGAACGGCGTCGGGCTCACCACCGTGGGACGGCTGCTCGGACACCGCCAGCGCGAAACCACGGCGATCTATGCCCATCTCGACGATGGCGCGCTCAAGGATGCCGCCGCGCAGGCGGCGGTCGTCATCGCCCGTGCCATGGGATACAAAGCCGGGTCGCCTTCGGTGCCAGACGAGGCGGAAGCCGGCAATACCTTGGCTACCATGCCCAAGTCTCCGAAACCCAGAGGGCCAGCCGCGCAAGACAGGATGCGAGATCCACTGTGGCTCAGCTCTAAGGAGCACAGGCGATTGGACGGGACGGAGTCGGAAGGCGATGCGGGGGAGCCTCCCCAACGCCCAAAAGCCGACTGGTTGTGACCGTACTCCTTTAGTGTCAAATTCAGATACCGCCAACGCGGACGGCAACGAGCCTCCCCAATTTCGCTACCTGCTCCGCCAATGAGAAATGCGCTTCGGCCCAAGCTATAGACCGCCAGACGGGTTGAGACACCTTTACATGTGTAATTTACATTCGTAATATTGCTCTCGTCTTAATCTTTGAGTGACCACCATGGACCTCACGATCGCTGAAGTGGCCCAAGCGGTATGCAAGAGCGAGAACTACGTTCGCCAGCACGTTCACCGGAAACACCTGACCGTAAAAAGAGTGGGACGCAACGTGTTCGTGACGCTCGATCAGGCCGCACGGTGGGCACGCGAGCGAAGGCTTCCTTTCGGCGCGCCGACTAGGGCCGCGTCGGCGATGCCACGGAATGGGAAGGACAGGGCCGCCCGAATGACCGTGCTGACGTGGCACGGGCCAGATGCGCGGCCTCGCAATCTGTTCACTCTGGTACGCCACCGACGGCGGGATGCACTAGGACCATGGGCGAGCGACCCGGGCATGTATTGGTCCTGCGAGGACTTCGGGCAAGGGCTTCGCCTACTCACGCTTGATGTCTCGTTCGAACAGTGCCAACCGCTTGTCAACCATATCCTGGATTCCGGTACGCTTGAGACTGACGGTTTTGATGTTGACTACTCTCTGCATCCGATCCCCCGCTGCCACTGGGCCTATCGAGATGATCGCCCGTTCACCGACGTTTCAGTGCGCAGCCCGTTCTCAAGGCACAGCGCCGAAATCATCGAGTATTGGAGCTTCGAGGCGGAGCTTCGCGACCTTTGGTTGGAGGTTCTCGAATCGTCCCCGGGTGGATTGCTGCCTCGTCTGGTGCGTCTCGGCTTCCCGATTGATCGCCGGGTGGACAGAGTCGGAAATCTTGTGATTGCGCGTGCCGAAGATGGAATCACATGCGATTTGGCGGCTCGTCATGACCAGACGCTGAGGTTTCAGGTGGACGCAGACGATCTACCGCAGAGCGCCTACCGCGCCACAGTATGGGGTAGCCATAGCGGCAACGAGGTGCTTCGGCGGGAAATTGCGGTCGCACCGGGTCAGACTGCAATCAAGCTCGAATCGGACGTCGATCACATCGGTTTCGCGACTTTCCGAACTGCGGACGGACAGTGTATAGATCTGATGGAGGCCTTCCTAATCATGCAAGTGGGTGTTGAACTGGAGGTCGCGTCGAATCCGACACTGCACATCCAAGACCGTCGACGACGATCGAGCCACACGGTTACGCCAGCGGATTCAACGTCCATGATCAGCGTCCGCTCCGATGACGAAAGCGCCGAGATCGACAAAGGAATCCGACGACTATGGCTTGAACGTCGCCTGCACGAACGCGAGGCGAATGCTCGAAGAGAGGGAAATGTCGTGCGATTTCAATCCGATGAGTTCGATCAAGCCGCTCAGCGTGTCGCCCATCTTCTGCGTCAGGACTCTCATCGAACGGAACCGCTCTATCTCGCTGATCCGTACTTCATGCCCTACCTGGACGAAAAGACAGGAGCGGATTCGGACCTTGTGCAGCTGTACCTTGAGTTGTTTGCAGCCACTACCGGCCGGTCATTGCAAATCTTGTGCGCCCAGAAGAAGCGAGGCGATGCTCGGCCATGGTGGGCAAAGTACCCGAAGCCCCTGACGAACCATGTCATCGTTCGAGCATTCTTCAAGCGCGATCAGGACAACCCCGACAAAAGCAAGGGCGGTTTCCACGACCGCTATCTGATAACGCCTGAGCACGAGATAATCTTCACAAACTCCTTAAACAGCTGGCGCAAACATGGGGTGACCTTTATCAGCCATCGTCAGGGAGTTTATCGCGCCGAAGCGGATAATCTTTGGGCACTGGACCTCCAATCGGCCACCGAATCTCTTTGGGTTGAGGAGATATCTTGATGGCCTCAAGTACTACGCCTGATTTCAATTTGCCCGACGAGGCGGTAGCCGTGATCTGGCGGATATTCGGAGCCGGTGAATCGCCCCTGAAGGGACGTTCGACTTTCGATTTGATCGAGCGGGTCATCTGTAAGCATGTCTCGTCCTCCACGCGGCAGGATTGGGCAATTTCTATAATCCGCGGGTGGTTCGAGACTGTTGGGCAGCGACAGTGGCTCAAGCCGAGCTTTCGAGAGCCAGTTGCAGACCTGATCCTTAAGGGCATTGGTGCCGATCGGTCGGAGACCGCAGTTTGGGCCATAGGTTCGATCGACGGCAACTTGGCAGCGAGAATCATTCGTTCTTGCTGGAGTCCCGAGGACATCGACTCCCTCGTTGACGCTGTGCTTACCACCCTCGCGGACATATGTGATAGCGATGAAGTTCTCAACGCGGCCGGAGTAGTTCCTTTCGCAGAGTTTGACTCCGGCAAGGCGAGGATTCCGAGAGACACGGTGCAGCGCAAAGGGAGATTGGAAACTTTCCAACATCTTAATAACCATGGGTTCGACCTCGTCCACCGCGCACTGCATCCTTCAGCGGCTAATCTGATCGAATTCGTTATCGATCTGCAGCCCGAACGGTTCAAATCTCTGATCGAGCTGCTCGATCATCCGGTATTGCAGGCACGGGCGGCCTACCACATGATTGCCGCTACACGGTCATCGGATCACCGCGAGCCCTTGCGATGGATCACCGAGAGTTCATGCGATGCGTCGATCGCGCTGGCGATCGTGCATACGCTCGAAACAGTCAACAGATTGGATGAGGACATCCGGTCCTCTACTCGGCTGGGCGAAGATCGAACCATATGGAACACCGAGCTCTGCCTTCCACAGGACGACCTTGATGCTGCTGCCGTCAATCTTCTCAAAGACCTCGTCGGTCGGCTGGCCATGCTCGATCCACTGGCGTGCGCGCAATGGATTGGTGAATTGCTGAGCGGTGCTCCGTACGCGCTGATGCGGGGCGGCGACTTCGAGAAGCCGCCGCGAATCGCCCAACTTGAAGAAACAGGCACGGAACTGCTCACACACCTCGTTTGCCACTCATGGTCCGATGATCTGCTTGCCGCGCTATGCGCCGGCTTACGCTTGACGCCGCGAACAACCTGGACACGAAATCTGGCGGAAGTGGCATGGGCGGTCCGAGATGTGGAACCCGCGCGGGCCGCTACGCTTGGCCGGGCTATTCTCGACGAGCTTGAACGGCACATCGCCGAGAAGTTGGAGCAGGGCCATCTGTTCTTGAACTGGGACGATTGGCACGATCGCGAGTGGATCGCCGGGCTCGGTGCGGCCCTTACGCTGTCTAGCGACGAGATCGATCCGCTCAATTGGATTTCGACGCGTTGCCGAGCGTTGCCACTAAGCGTGTGGGATGCCGAGGAGAACTACCAAGCTTTCAGCACCGCCGACCGGGCAGCACAAATCTGGTTCCTCGTCGCGCTACACGCAGTCGCAGGTCTGAAACAAAAGGACCGTGCAGTCGATCCCGCCAGAATCCGTGCTCTCGCCGAGGCGGTGTGGAGCCATTGTTTCTTTGCTGGACAGCACCTCGCTGACGGGTGCGATGCATCAGTCGCAACAGAGCATGCGGCTCGTTCTGTCGTCGAGTTTGGTGAACCGGGCGGAGTATGGCTGCTGGAACAGGCGCGTAGCCCAAGAGTTGGTTCTCGAGCTCTATGGGCATTGATTGATCAACTGAGAAAAAAAGCCGCTCGCGAAGGGGCATCAGAGGGAGGGTGCGATGCGGTGGTTGTCGACGAATTCACTCACGCCGCCTCAAATCGATTCGGCGATGGAGGGCCCTTCGGATTAGAATCACTGCTCTATTGGGGCCGCCTGTGGCTTCTTCTAGGTGCGATCGAACAGGCCTGTCGAACCGCGAGGGCAATCCTCGCATTTTCGACGCGGGGCTTTGACAGAGGCAGTAAGGTCTTAGTGTTGGAGTTACTCGCCGTGGCTGCCAGCGGGAGTGAGGTGGATCTGGAGACCAGGGAATTTGTCGAATCGACGTACAGGGAGCTATGGCCAGCGTTCGGTTATACAGCGGAAACGGAACAAGCAGTGCGCCAACGGATTGACGCGCTGTTCGAACGCTCAGGGATCCCCATTCCCTGAACGAAACGAATTTCAAGAATCCGCACCAGCCTGTCGCCCGCCACCTAAATCGTTCCGAACTGGAGCGCCTCGACGCCGCGCTCGACCGAATCCGGGACGAGCACTTCTGGTTCGTCGAGACCATTCGCCTGCTGATGCTCACCGGAGCGCGCCTCTCGAAAATCGTCAACCTGGAATAGGAGGAGATGGGAAAAATCGACGAACTCGGCGGTAGCGCCAGGCTCGAAGACACCAATACCGGGCCGCGCGCCGTCCTGGCTCGGGCCGGAAGTGGCAAGGATGCTCGCGGCGCTCCTGCAGGTAAAGAGCGTGGATCGGATCTACCCCGATAACCTCACCTCGAATCGGCTCTACACATTCTGGTTCGGTGTTCGAGACGAGGCGGGTCTGCCCGACCTTCGCGTCCACGACTGCCGCCACACCGAGCAGCCTGTCGGAATTAGGGGCTGTATTTTTTCTTACAATTGGGGTTAATCAAGCCATCGGGGTGCGGTATCTGACTGCGAACTGTCAACCGGACCATGACACGATCTGTGCGATTCGGCGGGAGAACTTCGAGGCGGTGGGGGAGGCGTTTTTGTGGGTGTTGTTGATGGCGCGGGAGTTGAAGTTGTTGTAGGTGGGCACGGTGAGCGTGGACGGCACGAAGATGGACGCCAACGCGAGTAAGCGCAACAGCATAAGGCGGGATCGCGCGCATGCGCTTCGGGAGCAATTGCGCGGGGTGATTAAAGACTTGCTGGGCCGCGCGGAGCGTGCGGACGCACAGGAGGGGTTGGATTCGGAGGGTTTGCCGAAGGATCTGCGGCGGCGCGAGAAGCTGAAGGCGAAGCTGGATCGGGCGTGTGCGGAGTTGGATCGCCGGGCGCGGTCGCAGGCGGCGAAGGACCGTTTGGCGTATGAGCGCAAGGTGGCGGCGCGCGAGAAGCGCGAGGGCCGCGCGAAGGGCGGGAAGATCAAGCCGCCGGATCCGTCGCCGAGGCCGGAGGAGCAGATCAACCTGACGAACTCCCACAGCGCGCTGATGCGCAAGAACAAGCGTGGCGAATGGCGCCAGGTGTATAACGTGCAGGCGGTGATGGACGCGGAAGTAAGCCAGTTGGTTTTGGGTTCGCGGGTGAGTTCCTGCGCATCAGCGCGCTGTGGGAGTTGGTTGGGGACGTGAACGCGATTCCCAAGTCCTTGAGCGAAGCCCGGCGGGTGTTGGCAGACAACGGCTACGCGTCGGTTCGGAGGTGGCGCGGCTTCAAGGCCGCGGCCTGGAAGTTTTGGTGGCGGCCGGTGCGGAGGACCGGCGCCGGGCGCATGATTTTCGTCCGCCGGTCGAATGCAAGGAGCCGAAGGCGGTCTGGGCCAACCCTTTGGAGAGGAAGAGAATCGGCAAGCGGGGGGCGCACAGCGCGTCCAACGGTATTAATACACCATTCCCAGTAGCGTTTCCAAAAGCCAATTAAAATTCGGGTTTCGATTAAGTAAGCAAGGGGTGATTCGCAATAAATCGACGCACGAAGTCAATGTCTTCTTCGGCGTTTTTGTAATGCGAGGAAGCGAGATCAGGGGCGGTGGCCGTCATCTCTCCATGAGCAGCTGAATTGCGGCGATCCGCAACGGTTTGGATTCGGCGCCAGGTTGCCTTGTCGTAGACAAGCTGCTCCTTAAGCTTCTCATTGACCTGGTTGCCCGCCTGGTCTCGGGTACACTTGGCGGTGCCCTGACGATGTTCGGGTCTTGAGGAGTGTGTCGCTGCCTAAGGGCACTGAAAGACATGGTCGAACGCCCGCCAGCACAAGTATCCAGCGGTTCGTTACGGTTCCTCCCGGCGAGGAGCAAATGGCAATTTACGACGACACTGAAACCCATATGTTCTTTGGAACCAAAGATGGCGACATGCCTGATTTCACCGTAAGGCAGTAAGCCACCATGCCCCTGAACAAGAACCTGAACGAAGCCAAGCGGCAAAAGAAGGATGAGTTCTACACGCAGCTTTCCGACATTGAAAACGAGCTGCGTCACTACTCCGAGCATTTCCGGGGCAAGACCGTGTACTGCAATTGCGACGATCCCCGCGTCTCCAACTTTTTTCATTACTTCTCGTACAACTTCGAGCGCCTGGGGCTGAAGAAGCTCATCACCGCGTGCTACAGAAACCAGGATCGTGACCTGTTCAGCCGCCGCGATTCGGAGCAGGCGATCTGGCTCGAATACACGGGGAACACGGCCGGCGGCAGGGTCCCCGACGTAGAGGACATTGGGATCCGTCAGTTTGAAGGGAATGGAGATTTCCAAAACGGGGAATGCGTCGATCTTCTGAGAGAGGCGCACATCGTGGTGACCAACCCACCGTTCTCGCTGTTCCGCGAGTACGTTGCCCAGCTGGTGGAGCACGACAAGAAGTTCTTGATTATCGGGAACCAAAATGCCATTAAATACAAGGAGATTTTTCCGCTAATCAAGAAAGACAAGATATGGCTCGGCCCAAGCATCAAGAGCGGAGATAGGGAATTTGGCGTTCCAGAACATTATCCTTTGACCGCTGCAACGAGCAGGATTGATGAAAACGGGAACAAGTTCATCAGGGTCAAGGGGGTGCGGTGGTTCACGAACCTTGACTATCCGCAACGCCATGAAGATCTGATCCTCTACAAGCATTACTCGCCGGAGGAGTACCTGACCTATGACAACTACGATGCGATCAACGTGGACAGAACCGTCGAAATCCCGATGGATTGGAACGGAGCGATGGGGGTGCCGATCACGTTTCTGGACAAGTACAACCCAAAACAGTTTGAAATCTTGGGAATGACAGATAGAGACAACAATTCTGGTCTGAAGACAAAAGATTACACATTGGAAGATACTCCCAACGCCAATGATCTGAATAGAGGAGGTGTCATAAGAGTGGGGGGCAAATATAGACCTATTTATACCCGCCTTCTGGTTAAGAGATTGTCGTCGCAATGAAAATTCAACTCAAGTCAATCGCGGGGCGGCGCTCTTCATTCAGCAAGCTCCATGCCACGCCATAGAGCGCCGAAGGGGATTTTCTATGGAGTGGCTTCTTTGGACAATGGCCGGGGCAATCGTCGCCTCAATATTGGGCGGCTCGGGGAGACGGTGGCGCAAAGCAAGAAAACGCGCGAGGAAGCGGAGGAAAAAGGCTCACGCTAAATACGAAAAGGAGGTTGCGAAGTTCCGATCCGCGAGAGCGGATCTACGGGCGGAAATAATGGCGCGCGTTGCCGAAGAATTACAGCGCGCAGAAGCGGAGGGGGATGAAGCCCGCATCGCATGCATGCGTACATTCCAGGAAGAAACACGCGCTTATATGGCGTGTCTGCTTTGGGGTGACGAAGCTCAGCTAATGGCGATGGAGTGGCACCCGCTGACCCCCGTGATGTTTTTCTTGAAAGGATGCAGCAGCAAGCGGCGGCAAGCGGTAGAGCGGTGGGAAGCTGCGATGGCCAAAAGGACCTCGCTTCCCGACTCCTTAGAAATGACCGCCTGGACGTATGAAGACGGCGCGGAAACTGCCCGCCGGATGGTAACGGGAAAGGCGGCAATGGACATGGCCGTCGAGGCAATGGCGGGGCAACTTATGGGACATAGGGTGGAGCGGCTGGTGTTGTCACCGCTGGGCATGCTGCTCTTGACTATCCCCGTGGTGGTTACTGGATTCGCCTTTTTCGCCTTTGGAGCGGCCGCGGTTTGGAACTGGTTGTTGGAGATTTCTCCGGTCGCGGGTCAGGATGCAGTCGAAAAATTCGCATCCGCCACCGTGATCGTTTTTTGGGTTGCTGCAGCCGCAGCTGCATTCGTCTTGTTCGGGCTCGCGGTGATGATATTCAGGTCTGACCGTGATCCCGCGTGGCTGCCGGCCCTCGGATTGACTGCCTTGCTGGGATTAGGGAGTGTCTGGGGAGTGCTTATAGGCATAACTGACCTATGAATGTTTCCGCGCTCACTCATGGCAAGAAGCCATCAACGGTATCCTGACCCGCAACCGGAGAGACCGCAAACATGGAAATCGAACCAAAAAAAACCACCGTCCGCGACCTTGTAGAGAACTACCAGGACGACGGCGAGGGTGGGGTTCGCGGCTATGGCGGCAAGCTCGACATCCGCCCGCCGTTTCAGCGCGAGTTCGTCTACAAGGAAAAGCAGCGCGAAGCTGTGATCGAGACGATCAACCAGAACTTCCCGCTCAACGTGATGTACTGGGCGGTACGCGATGACGGCACGTATGAGGTCATCGACGGGCAGCAGCGCACGATCTCCATCGCGCAGTACGTGCAAGGGGACTACTCCCTTGACGGACTGTATTTCCACAACCTGCAGGACGACGAACAGGAGCGGATACTCAATTACAAGCTGGAGGTGTACATCTGCGAGGGAACCGCCAGCGAAAAGCTGGCCTGGTTCAGGATCATCAACATCGCAGGCGAGCGGCTGACAAACCAGGAATTGCGCAACGCGGTCTATGCCGGCCCGTGGGTAGCTAATGCAAAACAGCATTTCAGTCGGCAGGGGGCCGCCTGCCCCGCGTATGCGATCGGCAACAGGTATGTGAAGGGTTCGCCGATCCGCCAGGACTACCTCGAAACCGCGATCCGGTGGATCAAGCGCGAGAACCAGACGATCGAGGAGTACATGGGCGAACACCAGGCCGACCCGATGGCCACGGCTCTGTGGAACCACTTCCAGTCGGTGATCAACCGGGTGAAAGCGGTCTTCCCGGAATACCGCAGGCAGATGAAGGGCGTGGACTGGGGCGGGCTAAACGCTTTCCTCAAAAACGAGCGCCTGGATCCCGAGAAGCTGGAGGCTGACGTGGCCAGGTTGATGATCGACGATGACGTCACCAAGAAGGCGGGCATCTACCCGTATCTGCTTACAGGCGAAGAAAAGCATCTCAACATCCGCGCGTTCTCCGAAGCGCAGAAGCAGACGGCGTATGAAAGGCTGGATCCGCCGAAAACATGTCCGGATTGCGTGAAGGAGGATCTCGACATCTCCGACATGGAAGCCGATCACATTACGCCGTGGTCGCAAGGCGGGAAGACCACCGATGAGAACTGCCAGATGCTTTGTGTGGAGTGCAATCGGCGGAAGTCAAATAATTGAGCAATCGCCGCCAAGATCCTGTTTCGATCAATCCAGCACTCTGTAGAAGCACCCGTCGTGGTGTCCATCAGGCATGAATGCAATTCGCAAGTGGGCAGTTATAAGCATTCGAAGACTGCAAGGGCTTTTTTCTAGCGTCCTCTTTTGGTTTGTCGTCACGTTCGTTTTGTGGGTGTTCGCCGCTGGAAGCGAATACCTTGGCATTTGCCTCGCCAAGAAAGCGTGGTGGGATGGCGCATTTGTCCTTTTCTACCCTTGCCTGAGCGGCGGCCTTGTGTCGTTCATTTTCTACTTCCTCGTCGTTTGGATCCCTCAGCGCAGGAAGCGCAAGGCCATAAGGGATGACTTCAGGAAGTTCTACAGGGATCTTAAAGAAGACATTGCGGTGCAGATCATTTTCGCAAGCCAGAGGGGTGGTCGGAAGGACCTGCGTGTGGATGGGTACACGGAGAAGAGGCTCCTCACGGTTGATGGTTTCAGGGAGGCGATTGGCAGAGGGCGTGAATCCGATGAAGGGTTCTATGCGTTTTCGAACGGTCTCAACACGGAAGAGGGAGAATTGAATTTCCGAGATATCGCGTGGCTCCTGAAAATGCTGGCGAAGGAGATTGACTATGTCCTGGATAATTACACAATCAAGAAGGAAGAAACTCGCAACTATTTCAAACGCTTGAGAGTGCGCCTTTGGGCACTTGGCGAGTCAAAATATGAGGATCACAATGCACATAGAGCGTTGTGCCGGTTCATATACGAAATCTTTGCGGGGTTCACCCACGTCACGGGCCGTCACGGCTACGACGAGGTGGAAAAGATGATTGAGGATTTGAAGTAGCAGATTAGGAGCAAGGCAGGAAAGCCGAACTGCGGTGACCCGAAGGTGCTCGCCGGCGAAATGGATCACTGGCTGGAACAGGCGAGAAAAAACGGCGAGATCTGAAGGGCAAACCGCGCAGAGGTCCGTGGTTCACTATTCAGGCGCGGGCGCAATTTCGGGTTTTAGGCCAAGCCGCATTTTTCCATCCGACTCCCGCTTTGCCATATCAACCCACAGATCGCACATCCACGCCGGGCCGGAATCCGCTCGCGCCGTTGCATCAAGCAGCGTCCCGAGCAGCGAATCGAGGATCTCCGCAAAGAGCCCCGGCGTGAACCGCGACCCTTCGGCTTTCAGCGTCTCATCTGACCCATCCGAAACGGCTCGGATTACGGGAGAGCCGTCAAGTGGTAACTTTCGCGTAATTTACGCGACACTTAGCACGATCCCGCAACCACCGCCCACAATGCCCGCTTAGGCTATTTTTCCGATATCGTTTTTCTCTTCAGGGTATTGCTTACTGCTGCAATCAGGTCAGCTTGGAATTTATCCAGCTGGTTGATCGACCACATTACTGTCGTAAGGTGATTTGTATCGAAGTGAGTCCTCTCCTTTTCGAACACTCCTTTTTCACAGGTGTATATCACTGGAACACCAACACCCTCAGCGAAACCAGCCTCCCAATAGGCTCCGTTGTTTCCATGTGTGAGATCGGCTAGAACGAATATAGCCTTCCGAATTTGATCGCGAATTATCTCGTCAATCAGTCCGGCTTGCGCAATGTCCCGAGCAGTGTTCACCTCTACATTGAATGACCTTCGGATCGTCGGCTTTATTTGATCGGCCACGATCTTTTCCAGTTGAGGACTTCCGAACTCCATTGCCATAAAGCCGAATTCTATTTCTAAGGAGTGCATCCACTTTACATGCATTAGGAATGCGCTTGGACAATTGGCCGCTTTTTCGAGTGCCTCGTTCAACGTGTCCCAGGAATCGCCCCGAACATAGCCACCCGGGTTGCCAATAAAGTCCCCGGCGAAGTCCTTTAGCCAAAGGACATATTTGCCAGAGTGCTTGTCTTGGCTGATGTAACCGAGTTCGGCGCTCGCTTTCTTGCTGCCGACAGATTGAATGATGCGATGACCATCCCACAGCAAACTACTCATTGAGGCTCTTTCTCCATTTTTCCTACAGGAAAGTTCCTAGCACCTAACTATTGGATTATTTCGGAGGTTGTAGTTCCTTCATACAGAAATTGAACACCAACGCAACACCGCGGCCCCAGACTGCCAAGTCTCACGCAACCGCTCCGAGACCGTTCTTCGCCACAAGCGCGAGCAGCTTCGATGAAGTGCCCCGTGGCCGCTTCTCGCCACGCTCCCACTGGCTAACCAGCCCTGTGGTCACATTGAGGTAGCGTGCAAACACCGCCTGACTCGCGTTCTCGCGAAGCCTGAGCGCACGAATTTCCTCAGGCGTCATCGCCACGACCGGAGTGAGGCACATCTCGTCGAACACCCGCATGGTCGTCTTGGACATGACACCAGCCTCGGCCAGGCCGAGCGCAGCCTCGTGCGCGGCCGCCAGCGCCTCACTCTTGTACTGCTTCGTCATTGCATTTCACCTCGACAATCGCTCCAACCGCCTGTGCCGCCGCAAGACCCGCTTCGTCCAGTGCCAGGTATTCGTCGGCCAGCAGCCGGAAAGTTTCCAGTTCGTCCCGACGGAGATTCGCCCGTCCGCTCTTGGCAAAACCGTAAACAAAGAACGCTAGTTCGCCCCTGCGAAACAGCACGATCGTGCGGAATCCCCCAGATCGGCCGCCACCCTTGCGGGCGATTCGCTGTTTGATGACGCCGCCACCCAGGTCCGCATCGATCAGGCCCCTCTGGGCGCGGCGGATCGCCTCGCACAATACGGCATCCTCCACACCCTCGCGATTTGCGAAACGCGCGAACGCTTTGGTCTTGAACGTCTGCAATCCGGACCCCGCGTGCGCCTGCCATCGAGGCAATTCTATAGCACCGAGTGTGGGTTTTCCAAACACCGCATGGGCGCTCGACTCATTGGGAATCGCTCCGATCACCCGCCGAGATGCCCTCCTGGGACCTCAACTGCGGGTTCAGACGCGCGAGCGGTTCTAAGAACGCTTCCTCCAGCTTGACGAAGTGCTGGCACAGCCATTCGATCATGTCGAGCCAGTTCTGGTCGTTAAAGCCATCAAACGGGTGCGAATAGCAGATTCGGCTCACCTTTTTGTCTCCCCTATGCCACTGGAATTCTGCGCCAAATCGCTCTTCGATCTCCTGCTTTTCCCGTTCGAGCTGATCGAATATCCATTTATTCTCAGCTTGGGAACGCTCGAGATAAAGTCCAACCCGTGCCTCGTTCTTCAAGAAAATCAAGTAGAATCCGCAGCCCGATACACCAGTGGCGCTGCCCAGACGATCCTCCTTCGACGGACTGATGTTGGCGTATCGCGCAATGTTGCGAGAGCGCAGTTCCTCCAACGTCCTCGTCCAGAACGCTCGCCGCAACTCGTGGCGACGTTTCTGCGTGCCCTTTACCGACTTTTCCTCGGATTCCTTCGCCGCCATTCCGATCATGTAATCCGCCGCCTCGGGCGTAGGGATGATCTGTTGCAGGTCGATCAGAAGCTCGTCACCGAAGCTGTACGGCAACACCCGGAAGCACTGCGCTCGTATCCCGTGTCCGAGCAGCCAGAGCACGGTCGCCGTGACTTCCTTGCGGAAGTTCGCGGCGACCAATATCAGCCGTTGTTCGTTGCCAGCGTTCAGCACCGTGTCGTCGAGATCTTCAACGTCGAGGAACTCGCAGAGGTTCGCCACGGCGTTCTGGCCGTTTAACCACTGGTCGAGGTACTTCTGATAGATTTCGACGATCTCCGTATTCTTCAGGCTGGAGCAATAGGCGACGTACTTGAGCGCCTGCCACACGACATCGCGGCCGGAATCGTCGAGCTTGTTCTCGATGACCACCAGCCGGCCTTCCTTGTCTAGCGCCAGCAGGTCGAGCCGCTCGCGGGTGTTCGCGAAGCCGTCGAATTCCTTCTGGATGATCAGAAGTTCCTCGCCAAGCGCCTCCGGCGTTTGCACCAGCCACTCCTGAAGATGGGGCCGCTCTTGCAGGCCCAGATCGCTAAAGCGCCGTTTTTCAAGCCGGTCAAGGCGATTCTCCGGCAGGTTCACCTTAAACATACGAAGGCCTCTTCTTCATCCTCCCTCTCACTCTGCCAATCTGCGACCCGGCACCTTACTCGATGGCTTTGCGCCGTGACGGATTGAAAGTCGCCGACTTCGCGTCCACTTCCAGCCCGCAGAGGTGTTCAACGACATTCTTGCGCTTGCCCTGAACGCGTATCGGGCCAGGACAGGCCAACCGGCATTGTAGATGAAAGGCCCTTACCGCAGAGCCGGGATGCACGAGACAGCTTGTCCTTCCGGTAACCGCCACACTGCTTCTCCCCGAGGAGAGATCGAGTCTGGCCGGAAGTGGGGCGGCCGGCGGCGCTCCGAAGGGGGCTCCGCCGCCGTTCCCCTTCACCTGACTCAAGGAGCACGGCACGATGCAGACGGCACTCGCACCGCGCGGCGACGCGCGCACCTATCTCACCCACTTCGTCGGCGATGGCCTGGAGGATGATCGTTATGTTGTGGAGACGTACCGATCGCTGGCCAACGGCGAGATTATCCCCGTCCTCGCCGATGGTTCCAGACCCAAGGGGCGGCGCAAGGCCCGCGGCCGGATCCTGCCCTTGAAGGCGGTCGAGAAGCTGCGCCCGGCCCGCGACGAAATCATCATCGCGACGGGGATCAAGCTGCGCAACTGTGGCGTACAAATCTGGGGTTGGAGAAGTCTGGGCATTTTTGTGGAGCGCCGGCAGAAAGGCTGATCGGCACGCACCTGGGACGTCCCGCCGGCCCGCTGCTGGGGGCGTCTTGCCGTCCCGGCTTCCACAACTTCCGGAGACACCGTATGCCCTACAAGGATCCCGAGGTGCGCCGGGCGCGTGACCGCGAGCGGATCGCCCGGCGCGCCGCCGAACGTCTCGCCGCCGGCCTTTGTCCCAAGTGTGGTCAACGCCCACCCGAACCCGGGCGCCGCGTCTGCGATTCCTGTGCCGAGAGGGCCCGTGCCGCCGGCCGGGCGCGGGATGCGAGATTGCGCGCCGACGGCCAGCCGCGGCGGAACAGGAAGCGGGCTCGTGCGTATGAGCGGGAGCGGGCCCGCCGGCAGACTGCCGATCGCATCGCCCGGGGCGTCTGCACAAAGTGCGGGATAAAGCGTGCCGAGCCCGACCGCCGCCTTTGCGCGCAGTGTACCGAGAAGCGGCGCACTTCGGACCGGGCGCGATACCAAACCGGCAAAGCCGCTGGGGCGCTCTACGGCGGAGCCAATGTCGAGATGAAGCGCCGTAGCGCCCGCGTCGCCAGCGCGAAGCGCCGCCAGGCGCGCCGTGCATCTGGGGTGTGCCGACGGTGCGGCCGCCGTCCGCCCGTCGAAGGCGGCGCCACCTGCGAGCCCTGCCGGGAGACCCGGCAGGCGGCGGAGCGCGCCCTGTACGCATCCCGGAGGGCCGCCCGCCTGTGCACTCGGTGTGGGGGTCCGACGACCGACGGCGGCTCCCAGTGCCCGCCCTGCGCGGTGCTTGAGGCCGAGCGCGGCCGGCCCGAGTGCAAGAACGCACGAAGCCGGGAACGGTATTGGGAACGGCGCGCCACCAGCCGTTGCACCGACTGCAATGAGCCAAGCCACGGGGCATCAAGGTGCGAGCCGTGCGCAAAACGCTCGTACGAGCGTTCCGACTTCTTCCGCGGCATCCCCATGTGGGACCCCAGCTATACGGTGATCGAACTCGCCACCGATGAGACTCACGGCCCATTCGATACCGAGGCCGAAGCCGTCGTCGAGCTGGCCTTCGCCGGCCTGTCGTTCGACGAGGTCGAGATCGTCCATGACGCACCAATCACGGCGCGGCTGACCGGCTGGGCCTGAGCGTTCCTCATTCGTCGGCGGGGGCTGAGTTCGAGGACAGCGCGTGCCGGGCGAACGCCCGGGGAGAAGAGAGGGAGAAGGGCTCCCCCGTCCCGGGCGCGATCACCGAAGGAGACGATCCATGTTCGCACCCGACATCGACTACGACCCCATCCCCGCGGACACCGGGCAATTGCTGAGCGACCTCGGCATTGACGTGAACGCCGTGCGCGAAACAATCGCCGACGACCTGGCGCGGCACTGTCCCGAACGCGAGGTCGCCGAGACCAGGAGTTGGAGGGAAGCCAGAGAGGAATGAACGGCGGGGGCCTGGAGCGAGAGGTTCCGGTCCCGGTCGTTCGCCCACCCATCGTCATCATCAAGCAGAAGGAGAAATGAACATGAGCTTTGGACTCAACCGCGCAGAAGTCATCGGCCGCCTTGGCGCCGACGTTACGGTCAATCACCTGGTATCGGGGGGCCGTGTCGCGAACCTGAGCATCGCCACCGACGAGTCGTACATCGACAAAGGCGGCGAGCGGGTCGACAAGACCGAGTGGCACCGGATCGTCACGTTCCAGCCCGGGCTGGTGGACATGCTGGTCAAGAACGCGAGGAAGGGCCGGCTGGTCTATGTCGCGGGCAAGCTGCAGACGCGGCGCTGGCGCAAGGACGGCGAGGACGCCGACCGATTCTCGACCGAGATCCTCCTGGCGCCCGGTTCGCGGGTCCAGTTCCTGGACCGACCGAACGGCAATAGTGCGGCGACCGAAGCCGGCGAGCCGGCCAACGGTTCCGCCATGCCGGCGGACGCCACGGCGCAGGCGGACGGCAGGGAGGGCGATCAGATCCCCTTCTGATCTCGCTTCCGCTTACGCCCGAAGGGGGCCGGTGCTTCGTCGCCGGTCCCCTTTTTCTATGCAGGCGGCTTCGAGCCCGCACCGCACCGTTCGGGATTCGCAACCGTCTATGCGGGGGAGGCGGAGAGCAGCCCGGCGGCGGCAAACCGCGCGGAGAGGGGAGGGAGTACCGCCGCGCCCCCATCGGACCACCGGGAGAAACCCATGAGCGACATCACCTTCAAGCGGGCCGGCCCGCACGAATCCCGCATCTACACAGACGGCGACTGCGTCGGCGACATCTATCGCATGGACAACATCCTCCACCCGGGTGCGCATGTCTACGTCATTCACCTGTTCGAGGACTGGCGGGGACCGAAGCGCGTCCACGACCGGCGGCGCATCCGCGAGGTGGCCCAGCACCTGCTCGATACGCACCCGTTCTACGGGTAACCGGAGTGGAATAAAGCGTTGCGTTCCAGTTCGGCAGCGCCAGCCCGCTGCGCACTGGGTTTGCGGGAAGAGAACGGGGGCGGGGAAACCAAAAAGCTCCTCCCGACATAGGCCCATTGTTCCACACGTGCTCACTGCGCCAACCCCTTCGGGGTCCTCCACTTCGTTGCGGCCGCTTCGCGGTGACTCCGCTGCGCGCGCGTAAAACAACAAACCTATGTCGGGAAACGCTCTACCGGCAATGCGGGCCACATGGCCCAACACTCAACTTCGTTAAGGAGACACACTCATGTTCAATTACGACACGCACCAATCCATCTCCCCCACCGCCGTCATCTGCGAGAACGCGGCGCTCTACGGCGCAAAGCCCGAACGAGGCGAGCACGACCCCAGGGACATCTGGGACCGCGACGGCGCCATCGACGCCGCGACCCAGGCGTTCGCAACGCTCGCCGAGGGCTTCGCCCCCGACGGGGTGCAACTCGCCGACGAACGAGAAAGCCTGCTCTGGGGGATCGTCAACGCCTTCGACGCCCAGGTAAGAAGACTCGACCGCAGCGTCGATAAGCTCATCCCTCAACTGCGCGACCTCGAACGCGCCCAGGACGGCACCGAGATCAACGCCCGCGAACTCGAACTGCGCACCGAGCGCGCGCAACACCTCGGCGACCGGCGCGACGCCTTCGAGGCGATGCGCGACGCAGTGGCCGAGCAGTACCGCGACACCACGGGCAGCACCTGGCGGCCGCGGCGCGGCAGCCACGTCTCGCACACCGGCAAGCTGACGTCCGCAGCCATCGACGCCCGCGACTTCCGCCGCGCGAAGAAGGATCGCGATACGAACGCGCACCTGCCCGACGGCACCCTGGTCGCCATCGCCGGCGGTAAGACCGTCACGGACTGCGACGCCGTCTACCGCAGCCTCGACCGCGTCCGCGCCAAGTACAACGACATGGTGCTGGTGCACGGCGGCGGCCCCGGCGTGGAGAAGATCGCCGCGCAGTGGGCCGAACGCAACGAAGTGCACCAGGTCGTGTGCAAGCCCGACTGGAACCGCCACGGACGGGCCGCTCCCTTCCGCCGCAACGACGAGCTGCTGAACCTCCTGCCCAAGGGCATCATCGCCTTCCCCGGCAGCGGAATCACCGACAACCTCATCGACAAGGCCACGTCATTGGGCATCCCCGTCCAGAAGGTCGCGGCATAGTCCGCGTCGCGACAACGGGCCGTGCCGATCCGCAGGCACGGCCCGTTAATCGATCCCGTCACGATCCGCCACAGCGGTGCGGGCAGTGCCGCGCCGGCCTCGGGCGCCGCCTCGCCTCACTGGTCCGTGCACTGCGCACATCAACCGTGACGGCTTCGCCGTTCACCGGCATCCGCACCGTTGCCGCAAACGCTGTCGAACGTCCTGCGGGTGCTGCCGCCGGCGCGTTCGCCCGCGTGCTTCGCACGACGGTCCGCGCCTCCGTCGGCACCGCCGGCCTTGGCCCGTGCAACCGCAATCGCGTCCTCGTGGCTGATGCCACGGTAACGTGTGTGCCACAGACCTCTGCGCGTGCGGTAACAAGTGAACGCCGACATCATCCCCAGCAACGCCGACGCTGCCCGCGTTCACTGCTGCGCTGCGGGAACATGTGTAACGCATCCATTGGGTGAGTGGAACATGTGACACGAATCGTCTGCGCTGAGGGAACAATCCGGGTCGGCGCCCGCTACCGGTGCGCCCTGTGTGATGAACGGCACCGCGCCCTTCCGTTGCGCGCCCCGTTCTGTTACCTTGGCCCGCGAACGGCAACGCGGAACGTGCTCGATGATCGCGGTCCGGTCGTCTCGCTCAATCGCCGCGGCGGCTCTAAATCCTTGATTTGCCGGCGTTTCAGGCGGTGGTGGTGTGCAGGGCTCCTTTGCTCAATTTCGACTCCATTCGGAGTTTTACCGTCACACCCCACGCAGTTCCTCTGCGATGTGTGCCAAGCGCGCGCCCGTCATGCAGCCCCGTGCGATTTCAGCCATTTGGAATGCCCCGTCGTTGATGGGCCGAGTGTATGCTCTGAGCATACGCGGGGATTTCTCCAATGTTCCAAGGACATGCGGAATGGCGTATGCTGAAAGCATACGTTACTTCCAAGGGCAGCTCCTATGTGTATGCTGATGGCATACATGGAAACGGGCCTCGGAAAGACAGTGGCAAGACCTCGCCTGTGACGATCACGGCGCGTTCGGCCCTGCGAGTGCACCACATTGGAGGCAAGTCCTTGAACGAAAACGAGTCCGAAACTGCAAAGTCCGACCAGATTCCCGCCGGGAAACAGCCCCAGCCGCGAGTGCCGCGCTCCATCCGGTTCTCCGATTCCGAGTGGGCTTGCATGGAACAAATTGTAAGTCATTGATATTCAAGGAATAATTATTTTAGGTTTTGCACACGCCAAGGTGGGCAAATCCAGTGCTTGTTCCCTGCGGCCAGCGCCGCCGGAACGGGCGGTGACAACTTGCATCGAAAAAGAAGCGAAGGCCCGCGGAATGACCGCTGCGGAGCTCGTGCGCTACGCCGCGGTCAGCCTCGCCGCTGGCGCGCTCAGTCAGAATCCTTCGCAGCTCCCGCCGGAAATCGTCGCCCAGGTCGAGCGCATCTATCGCGGCGTCTATCTGATCTCCACGCTCAAACGCGACGAAATGATCCGTGAGGGACGGCAGGACGAATGCGACCAAATCACAAAGAACGCCCGGGATTCGCAGGTTTCAATCCGGCATGCGGCTTGACTCAAACTAATCAGACTCCGGTAAACTCGGCTCGATTCAATCAACCAAATCCGCGCCTTCCTATTGGAAAACGGCCTGACCGTCGACAAGGGGCGCCCGGCGCTGCGCCGGGACTTACCCGACATCCTCGAAGATGGCGAGAACGCTCTGTCCACGTCCATGCGCTCGATCCTCGCACGGCTCGAGAACCGCTGGGAACTGGTGGAGGAACTGGTTGAGGAAGCCAATCGGCAGATTAAATCCATCGCCGCCAATCGAGACGACTGCCGGCGCTTGCTGACGATCCCGGGGATCGGGCCGCTGGGTGCCACCGCGCTGGTCGCGGCCATTGGCAATGGCTCGGAGTTCCGTAACGGCCGGGAAGTGGCCGCCTGGCTTGGTCTGGTGCCGCGACAACACTCCACCGGCGGCAAGACAAGGCTGCTCGGTGTCACCAAACGCGGAAATCCGTACCTGCGTCGGCTGCTCATCCACGGCGCCCGATCCGTCGTGCTTCACGTGCACCGCGATCGGCACCGACTCGGGACGTGGGTCTCTGCGTTGGAAACCCGTACGCACCGGAATGTCGCCGTGGTGGCGATGGCCAACAAGCTGGCGCGCATCAGCTGGGCCGTGCTGACCCAAGAGACGATCTACCGGCCCCAAGCCGCGTAGACGTCATACGAGACAATCCCCAATAGTTCTGCGACAGCTTTAGGAGTGAATGGCAAAAGGGCAATCCCCCGGTGCGCAACCTGATCCAAAAAAACGATTCCAGAAATCGAACCATTTTCGAGGACGTAGCCGGTACGGAGTTCCATCAGGGCCAGGATCAGGAATGATCCGCCAACAGGCCGGATACATTATTGCAGCCCCTCTTGCCGAAGATTTTCCTAGGCTGTTGCAAACCGGGAGCGGACCATACATTCTTGAGGCAATGTCCTGGAGCATGACCTTATCGAGGCTCAAGTCCGCCACCAGGCGCTTGAGCTTGGCGTTGTCCTCGCGGAGCTGCTTCAACTCCCGGACCTCCGACGGCTCCAGGCCCCCATACTGCTTCTTCCAGCGGGAAAAGATCTGCTCGGCAATCCCGAGCTTACGAGCAATATCCGCCGCCGAGACTCCCAGATCGTGCTGCCTGACGGCCGCTACGATCTGCTTGACCGAGTAGCGCTTGCGCTTCATCTGACATCCTCCTTCCTCGTCTAGAGTTTGTCAGAAATCGCATCCGATGTGGCTCAGATTTTGGGTAGACCCTCACTGACTTTTGTTCGGCCTCTTGCTTGAGCGCCATCAGCGACTGGGCCCTGATGGGGTCCGCGCATGCCTGCCTTAGCACTACCCGATCTCTGGCGGACGGCTTCGTCCTTGAACTCTGGACTGTACCCTTGGTTGCTCATGGCACTTCCTCCTATGCTTGGAACATAGGCCGGCAGTGACTACCAAACCGGGGGCACTCCAGTTGTGCGAGACTTATTCGGCTAGTCGCCCACTTGAAGTCCGGGCAAGCGCACGGGTTGCACGTTTGCGAAGCAATTTCGCCGTTGTCGGACTGACGCCGCGTGCGACGAGTTCGCCGGAGTCCTGAGAGAACGCCACTACCGTTTGAACCAGCTCGGGCTCGTTCAGCGCAACGGCGATATCCACAGCCGAGAGAAGTAAACCTCCATCTTGGCTACGGAGGCCATCTCTGGCGACACGAACAATATGGTCACGCGCCGACATCGAAAGACCATTCGCTCCGATGTCTTCGACCATCATCGACAGTGCAACCATGTTATACGCAAGAGCATTGTCCGACGCTCCAGGGGTGTCGAAGACTTTCAGAATCGCCGGCAACGCCTGTTCACCAAACGAAGCGAGCCCACGCGCGGCGTGCCTGCTATAGCCGGAGTTGCCAACTCGCGTAAGCGCCGGTATTGCGCGAGGGTCATTGAGGGTGGCAACAACTTCAGCGACCGATACAAAAAACTCAAAATCCACAACGTCGCTGAGTGGGATGCCCCGTCTACGGGCTGCGTCCCGAGCGTCATTGCATTGTTCCAATAGCGTTATGAGCGCGACACGGACGTCTTCACTCATTCTCGAAGGACCCAACCCTTCCGCGACGACAACAGCGCGCTGACGCCGGCCTTCATCTCCGCTGAGGATATCCTCGGCGAGCGCCGCCTGCTGCGGTTGGGCCCAGGCGCGCTCGGGAGCTTGCCCAACTGCGCCGTCGGGGACGATCAGCACCGAGGCCAGTGCGCAGGCGATTGCTAGCGCCACGAGATCATTCTTTCTCATCTGCATTCCCTCCGCTCAGAACTGAACGTGTAGGTGATGATCTGAGTAGTCGTCATAGTCAGAAACAGCAACGGCACCACCGTCTTCCGCCACTCGCCTCACGGCATTGAATTCGGTCTCTGTCCAATTTCGCCGCAGCAGATCAGCCGCTGTTCCATGCACATGAGCACTATTATTAACGCCCCCGACATCTGCATTGCCGTGAGGACAACGATACCCAGAGGTCAACGCAATGCCCTCAAAGTTCGCGTAGTTTGATGCTATATGGTCTAGCCCATCCTTGAGGTCTTGTGTGACTATGCCATATGGTTCATGCGGATTCCCGTCCGAAAAACCGCCATTAAGCTCCGACCAGGTGAAATGATCCGAGTCTCCGCTGTCGTCAAAATCATCGCAACCCGGGTCGAGGTTGACCGCGTAAGTCTCATCGTCGTACTCCCGCATGAGCTTGTCCAGTTCCGGCTCACCACACACCTCCTCCTTCTCGCTTTCGGTCGTGCCTAGCTCGTATACGGCAGTTCCCGCGTAAAACCAGGAACAAAAAAATAATCACAAACCACCCAATAGCCATCTACCTCGGCATAGTGCTCGCCTTGCGCCGTCCAATTGTCGCGCTCAGGGTTGGCCTCAGTGTACGTAGTTCTCGCGTTCTCGGAGTCCCGATCGTAGGCGGAATTGACGGGATCGCTCTGCGTCTCTCTGTAGATCTCCCCTACCACTGACGCAAATGAAATCTGCGCGAAGTACAGGGAACAGTAGTAGTCCTCTCCCCAAGGGCCCCAGCCCCACGCCCAACGGACACATTGTGCATCGTAGTTCCAGTCTCCTGACTCTTTTGATGTCTCTGAGGAACCGGTAAGCGTTGCATTGTCAACGTCGTAGCTGATTTCGCTGTCAAATTCGTAGGCAGACGCGCCCCCCTGCACGATCATTGCGGCAAGGAAAACGAACCCTAACAGAAGTACACGAATACTCACGACATCATCTGGGCGCTATCTGATCCTTGGGAACTGGGCGCTGTGCCGGCACACGCTTCGCGCGCGTAGCTACACGTACGCTTGGTGTTACGTCCTTCTCGATGAACCGCTCGAGCCCGACAAGCTTGAATAAGCCGATCGACGCGGCGAGCGATTCCCAGTGTGCTCGAAATACCGATTTCCGCCTTTCTTCCAAGCGAGCGAAGAAGCCCTCAGCAGCAAGCACCTCTTTCACCAGTCTTCCATCTGGAGTTCGAGCCGGGATCATGTCCGGTCGAGCCAATTCAAACCTGGATCTCATCGAGGCCAAAAATGGGCCGTGCAACCGCTCGTCCAGCGTAAAGCGACTGCTGATCTCCTCCCGAGCCTGATCCTCGATGAGCGCAAGTTCATCGAGATACACCGATCCTGCGGTATCGACAACGTATGCTTCACTACCTGCCAAGCCGCCGTGTTCGGCAAGCATTGTATGCATCTTGTTCGGCGACTCCCGCTGGTAAAACTCAAGTCTGCGATGAAACGCCCGCCAAAGCATCCAGTCCGGCGCGGATACAGCTTTCGGTGTTCCAAGTGGTAACGGTGACAACGCCAGCTCCTGAGGATCCGGCAGATCTCTTGGAAGCTCCGGCGGGGGTTGCGCTTGGGCTGATAGCACCACCAGTGCAACCGCCGCTGCGCATAACGGAACCAGCCAGCCGGCCCTTCGGCCAAAGACGGTCGAAACTAGTGTCGTGTAAGGTTGAACCAGTCGGTACTCAGCAGTATCTTGCCTAGTTGATACAGGTCGTTGGTCCATCCTCCCGCTCCCGAAAAACTAACTACGACTTTATGAGCCATTTGTACCACAGAAGTGGACCCCAAAATTTGCACAATGTCCTAAGGTGTAGTCGATTGGCGTGGACTTGCCCCCTTCTCTGGGCCACTCGATCCGAGAAAATCTCGGCTTTTTGAGCTCAGGACAGGCATGCCTGTCCTGAGCTTTTGGCCAGCTCGACCGGGGTTTTCTGGCCGATCGAACTGTGCGGGCGGACCTCATTGTAATCCGCGCGCCACGACTCACATTTTGACCGGGCATCGGCAAGGCTCAAGAACCAGCAAGCATTGAGACACTCGGCCCGGAACGATCCGTTGAACGACTCAATGAAGGCGTTATCGGTGGGCTTCCCAGGCCGGGAGAAGTCCAAGTTCACGCCGTTCAGATACGCCCACAGATCCAGCGCCTTGCTGACGAACTCGGGGCCCTGGTCCACCCGGATACTCTTGGGCTTGCCGTATTCGGCAGTCACCCGCTCCAGGGTATCGACCACGTCCGGGCCGCGGTAGCTGTGCCTCACATCCGTTGCTAACGCCATAAGGCTGAAGGTATCGATGATCGTCAAGATCCGGATCCGCCGGCCATCTACGATTTGATCCGACATGAAGTCCATCGCCCAGACTTCATTCGGCGCGGCCGCCGGATGCCGATCTTCACGCAACTTCGCCGAGACCTTCCGTTTCGGCGTCTTATTGCGCAACTGAAGCCCTTCCTCGGTATACAACCGATAGATGCGCTTGTGGTTCACACGCCAGCCTTCGCGCATAAGCAGCACGTGGATTCGGCGGTAACCGTAGCGAACACGCGTCTCGGCAATCGTACGGATCCGCTTGCGCAAGAACGCCTGCGCCGACTTCACCGACTGGTATTGATAACTGGACCGGCCCGCCTTAAGCACCCGACAGGCCCGCCGAGCGCTCACGCCCCAGGTGGCCTTAAGATCATCCACCAGCGCGCGCCGCTGGGCCGGCCTTAGAGCTTTTTTCTCACCACCTCCTGGAGCATCTCCTTGTCCAAGCTCAAATCGGCCACCAGACGCTTCAAACGCACGTTCTCCTCTTCCAGCTGCTTCAAGCGACGCATCTCCGAGGGCATCAAGCCCCCATACTTCTTGCGCCACCGGTAATACGTCTGCTGCGAGATGCCGGCCTTGCGGCAGACCTCCTCGACTCGTGTGCCTTCCTCCGCCTGGCGCAAAAAAACGCAATCTGCTGGTCGCTGAACTTCGATCTCTTCATCCCTTCGTCCTCGGTTGGTCATCGAAAACCTAACCGGGAATTTTCTCACTTTGAATGGCCCAGAAAATGGGAAGCAGGTCAATCACACAGTACAGCCGCATCTTCACCAACAAGGAGGAGTTGGAGGCGCTCAATCCTGAACCCAGCGGTTTCCTGCCCATCGACCTCTCAAGGATACCCGTCTGGCATCTGCTGAATCTGTTCGCAGACATCGTTCACCAGCACAATGACGGATGGTTCAGCACCGAGTTAGTCGACGGCCTCCACGAGAATATCAGGCAGGAACTCGAGGCAAGGGTTGAAGGGCGCAGATTGCCTCCGCCGCCGCCCCGCGTGCCGATGCTGCAACGCCGCATTGATGCCCAGGCCCGGAGTGCGTTGAACGTCAAGCTTGACAAGCCCTTCCGTCCGAACAAAGCGGGAGTAATGAGGTTATGCTTTAGGCCGACTCGGGGAGGAGTACTTGTGAATCATCCCCTCCCACAATACCTGTGCGACGTTTGCCAATGACAAGCACTTTACGGATCGCTCGTACGCCTTCTCGGGCGGCAAGACGGCCTTCTACCGTAGCGGTATCGGGTTCCGACTGCCGGGGTTTCCGGGAGCGCTACGCAGAAGATCAGACCACGGCGCCGAGATTAAGGATCCTGAAATGCTTGACCAAACTCTCAGCGATCTGCACAAAGCGGTAGTAACGCTCGACAACCACGATTCCCTATCGATACTCAATATCGATGAAGACCTGCTCGACTCCCCCCAAACAACACTAGAATATCTGGACCGCTGTCGGGCGTGGATTCAGTTACGCAATATCACCCAGTCTATCCCCGATTTGCTCAACCAATCCGATAGCATCGCCCTCGTTGGGTTTCTCGGCCATTTCAGTTCAGGTAAATCCAGCCTGATCAACGCTCTGCTCGGCGTCGCAGACACCGATAACCCTGGGTACAAGCGAGAAGTGGGCTTGCACCCAACCGATACCGGAATAACGCTGATTACGCATCAGGATCACGCCCATCTGGTTCGTAAGTCAGCGTACACAGCCATCGATACCGTTGATGTTGTTCACGGGCCGGCCTTGGACTTCCTTGAGCATGCGACCCTTGTCGACACTCCGGGCCTCGGCAACGAGGCCACGGAACATGAGGCAGTGACGCGATTCCTACACCTCTGTCACGTTCTCGTCATCACGATCGACGGCCGGCGCCCGTTTGCCGACAAGGACAAGGACTTCGAGTTGCTTGATACGGCGTTCAACAGGCTCGCCGGCGTCCCTAAAATCCTCGTGATCACGAGTGCCGAGGAGTTCCTCACGACGCGAATGGCTAGTTTCGAAACTGACTGGCAAGAAGACCAAGCGGAAGCGTTCTGGGCCGAGTCCATCGAGAGGCTAAAGCGGGACCCGAGGTTTCAGGACCACTTGCACAGGTTCCAAGCCGCGCCTAGATTCTTCGTGGATTCCAAGGAGGGGTTCCGGGTAGAACAGGTAAGGGACGAATTACTACCGATCGTCTCGGATGACGTGCACCGTTCGAGGATAAGGCAGGCACAAGCGCGCTATGTGCTTGCCACTGCTGCTGATGCCCTTCAGGTGTTGCTCGCGTACATTTCTGAACGTAGCGCGAACCTCAATCGCCTCCAAACCGAGGCTCAGGCACGTGCCGACGGCACAGCAACCGCAGTGGATGAACTTCTCCAATTCCTGGAGTCCTCATTTAGGTCGATAAGACAGAGGCTGCAGCAATCGCGTCAAGCAATTCCCACCGGCGCGTTTACCCTCGAAACTATAGTGACCACCAAGGCCATCAACGAGAACCAAGGGCCAACGATACGTAAGCTCGACGCTGAATTCCGACAAGCGTTGCGAGAACGGCTAACCGAAGCCCGCAGTACCGCCAAACGACGCCTGCGACGCCACTTCAAGCAAAGCACACGCGAGTGGTTCCGGACAAGGGCTGAGTTGAATCACCGAACTTTGATCGAGCGGCAGTTCAGTGCAGTTACCGACGTCCCCCAGCTTGCCAGTGCGTCCATGAGCTGCGGAAAAGCGATGCTCCGCCTTGTCAACCAGCACCTAACCCAAGCTTTCGCCAGTTCCTTTCAGCACTTGCGAGGCACGTCCGAGGCTTGGGAGATCGGTTCGAGGACTCAGGAAATTGAGTCCTCTCTCGGACGATTCCAACAGAAACATGACGACAGCATCAGGTCGTTCTACGCCTATGTTTCGGCTCCCGCGTCGAGCGATCTGCTCAAGGAGCATGGATTCGTAGGATTCGATGAGTCAGGAGAGCAGGCCGTACAGACGGAGTCCATCGATGCCCTGAACTCCCGCGGGTTCACCGCCATTTCGCGAAGCTCAAACAGCTGCAAGGACCGCCTGAGGCCACTCCGTACTGAAAAGGCTGATGGGCATGAACACTCCCCAGACGACACCGATACATGGACTGTTGATGACACTGCCTTGACTGATGATTACTGCGAACACGTCGCCAATCACATTGACACTGTATGCCAACGAGCATTCGCCGAGTTCTTTTCGGGCCTGTCGGAACGCCTAAGCCGGTTGTCGGACTCATTTGGTGAAGAAAAGTCGCGATTCGCGGGCATCAGGCGCCGAATTTGGAGGGCCAGAGCAACGTTGTTAGGTCGGATTGCCTTAGTTATCGGTTTCTTTACGATTGCCTTTATAGCATTCGCCGATTTGGCTCCAGACGAGTACGAACTACTGCTTTCCATCCTGCCTGATGATCTGTTTCAGAAAGTGTCTATCGGTGTCGCTTCTTCGCTCATTGTCCTCGCACTCTCCTACGTCGTTTCCGGTACAAGGAACGAGAATCTGCGAAACGCCTTGCGGCCGGTGGCGCTTGAGAGATGGGCCACCCACTCGAAGTGGCGCACTTTGGCCAACGCACTCAGCGCGTACTTCGATGCGTCCTACGACCAGCTACTCCTTGACGTGGACGAAATGCCGCTCGAAATCGACGCGGCGATTGTGGGCGGTGTTCTCGCACGGATTAAGAACAACTCCGAGTCATATCGGCAACCGGAGCAGTCGCTCACCGAATTAAACAAAGTCATAGGGGCGCGAACTAAACTATTCGACGAGTACATAGGTGTCGTCAACCAGCGCCTGACCGAGATTCCTCAAGAGTTGCGTGAAAGAGCAGACGCCATCAAGAAAAACGCAATTGAAGAACACATGTCTCGAATTCGAAGCGCCGCCAGTTCCGTAGAAAATGTTAAGTCAGATGTTCAACTAGTCGCTGACATCGCCACAGGTCCTTGAGGGCAGGTGGGCGGGCCTAACCCGGATCGCTCACCAATAACTGGAATGGGGCCTCGATTTGTAGGATAATGCGAGTTATATCAAGAACTTGCGTTATCGCAACAAGGAGGCCCCATGGATACACAGTGTAGCGCGGAGCAGATGGAATTTCACGGCCTGGGACGGCGGCGCGTGGCAGGTCGTTTTGATGGCGGGCGGATGAGTTCCGACGGTGGGGGTGTGTTATTGCGCGAAGCGGACCTTCGCCTGGGATTGACTCAACGTTTGGCGGGTTGTTTTACGGATTACCGCAACGCGGGCGGGGCGGAGCATAGCGTCAGAGAGTTACTGGCGCAGCGCATCTACGCGATCGCGTTGGGCTATGAGGATTTGAACGACCACGACGTGCTGAGTTCCGACAGTCTGCTGGCGCTGTTGGTGGGCAAACGGGACGTAACCGGCGCCGATCGGGCGCGTCTTCGGGACCGGGGCCGGCCGCTGGCGAGTTCCAGCACCTTGAACCGTCTGGAGTTAAGCGAAGCGGACGGCGCGGCGAACAGCCGCTATAAGCGGATTGTGGCCGACACCCAGGCGATGGATCGGCTGCTGGTGGATGCGTTCATGGAGTCTTTGGGTTCGGCGCCGGCGGAGGTCTGGCTGGACCTGGACGCCACGGACGATCCCTTGCATGGGAATCAGGAAGGGCGGTTCTTCCATGGCCATTACCGCTGCTACTGCTACTTGCCGCTGTATATCTTCTGTGGCGGGCATCTGTTGTGTGCCCGTCTTCGGACATCGGATCAGGATGGGGCGGCCGGCAGCGTTACGGAACTGAGCTGGATGGTGAAGCAATTGCGCCGGCGCTGGCCGAAGACGCGCATTCGCATCCGGGGCGATTCGGGCTTTTGCCGCGAGGACTTGATGAGTTGGTGCGAGCGCGAAGGGATCGGCTACGTATTGGGTCTGGCGCGCAATACGCGGCTGGCGGAGCAGGTGGAGGAGGCGATGGACGAGGCGCGCAAGGCGCACCGGCACACCAAGCGGGCGGCGCGGCGCTTTGTGGAGTTTACCTATCGCACGCGCGAGTCGTGGAGCCGCGAGCGGCGGGTTGTGGGCAAGGCGGAGTACTTGCCAAAAGGTCCCAACCCGCGGTTTGTAGTGACCAACCTGCCGCGCAGTCAGGTCCGCGCCAAACGCCTGTATGAGCGACTGTATTGCGCCCGCGGGGAGATGGAAAACCGGATAAAGGAACAGCAACTGGGCCTGTTCGCCGACCGCACCAGCACCGCGACGATCAAGGCCAATCAATTGCGCTTGTATTTTGCCTCGTTCGCCTATGTGCTGATGCACGCGCTACGCCGCGTGGGAACCAAAGGCACCCGGCTGGCCCGCGCCCAATGCACCACGCTGCGGCTGAAACTGTTGAAGATCGCGGTGCGGGTGAAGGTCACCGCGCGCCGGGTATGGCTGTCTTATGCACAATCCTACGCGTATCCGCAAACCTTGATGCGGGTGCTGGCGAATTTGCAGCGGTACCCGGTGTGGCGCCCGCCCGGATAACCTAAGCGCGTCCCTGGCTGCCGGACGGAGCACCTGGGGGCGAGGGGTTCGCTCGCCCAGGCGGCGCAGGCACCCCGGATAACGGTCATTACACCGCACAAATCCGCCTTCCCAGCCCCAAAACGAACTGGCCAAACCGCCGATCCTCGCCTCAACGCCCCTCCCGGCCGCCAAATCCTCTCCAATCAGCTTGACAAGCCTTCATCGCAAGATCGGTGAGCGATGCGGGCTAAATTCCATCCTCGGCAATTCGAGAAATCGGGTCAACTTCCGGGTCGTGATACGTCATGGTTGGGCGCGACCAAAGTGGAACGCGAATCGTGGTGCCAGTCCCAGCAGATACCCGTGACGGGACGACCGAACGGTTACCCCCGAGCGGCGGAGCGGTAGGCGCATTCCTCCGACAGCGCCGCGCTCAAGTGCGCGGACTGTCACTCAAATCCGCTTCCGAAACGCTTACGGCAAGTTTTACAAGAAAATAAAAGTAATATAAATCAGGATATTATACGGATAACAAACGAAATGATACGTTTGTGTCCAACACAATCCGCATGACATTGCATACGATATGACATCTTAATAGATGAAGCAATGCCAAAACACGGCATCGGGCACGTGCCAAAAAAGCGGTTACCAGTGGCCGCTCCTCCGTAAGCGCCTCCAGAAGCGCCGAGCATCGCCGCGAAAGTCTTTGCCGCAGCGCCGCGGAACCGAGCAAAACCACATGCAGCGGGCGGCCCGGTGATGAATATCAGCCACGACGGAGTCTCGTCCAGGGATCGACAACTTTCGCGCCGACGTTTCGAAACTGGCGCGCGTTGCGGGTAACGATGGATAATCCTCTGGAGAGCGCAGCCGCAGCGAGAAAGGCGTCGGGCAAGTGGTCGTCGAGCGATTTGCCCCGGCGCCGCTTCGCTTCCATAATGCCCGCGCAGGCCCTGGCGTCGGCCATCGTCCAATCCAATACCCGGTCTTCGAACACGTCGTCCAGAAGACCCTGAAACCGCTGCAGGATATCGTCCCTGCGGCGTCCCGAATCAAGACGGCCTACACCATTCAGAATTTCCCATACGGTAACGGACGAGAGGCCCACGCCGTCACCGGCGATCCGATCAAGAAATGCAACTACACGGGGCTCCGGCTCAGGCCGCATCATCTCCGAGACGACATTCGTTTCAAGCAGCCAGACAATCGGCGCGGTCACGAATTACCCTCGTCGTCAAACTCTATCGGCCTATAGCCATAGCGCGCGCGCGGCGGCAATTCCACACCGTGTTCCGGGCCGAAATAGCGCTTGAAGGCGTCCGAAAGGTTTCCGCGGCTCTGGGAATTCTCCCGTTTCTCACGAATCAGCCGGCGCACAAACTCTTCCATTGAGATACCGAACTGGCGCGCTTCGCGATGGAGCCACGCTTTGTCTCCAGGATTGATGTCACGAACCGTAATGGTGGATTTCATTGCAGCGCCTCCTTACGGCATGAGGATAAATTGGGACCACGCTGGAATGCTAGCACGGTATGCAAGCACAAGAAATGGCGCCAGTATCTGAGTTTCCGTTCCTGGCTTGGCCAGTCACCAAATGAAGGTCGGTGTGTTTCGGGGGCGTGACTGTAAGAGATGAGAAACCGGAAATCCAACCGAATAAATCGCGCAAGCAGGCGGTGTCACTGTTGAAGTAATACTCCCCATTTCTGCCGAAGTGAAAATCCCCAGTTGCTGATCTCGGCGGCAGGGTTGCCGACGTATCCGGATCCCGAGAGCATGGATGCGATTCAGCAACGAGGGCGGGATTTTGATTCGGAATGGAGAGTTGTTTGTGATTCATGAGATTCGGCAAGAAGGGTTATCGATCTCGGCGATCGCTCAGCGTAGCAATTGTCGCAACCGCGCGTGACCTTGGTGCAGCCCGTAACTGGATTCCACGTGGCGTCCGTCCATTCAATAGCGGATTTGTCGCTTATCTCCCAAGTCCCCACGCGGTCCTGATTGCAGGCGCGTCCACGCTCGCCGTGTGAGCCGATGCACTACAGACGTTGAAAATAGGTGAAATTCATCGCCGCATTCCGGCTTTTCGCGATAGCCGCAAGATACAGGTCAAGGTCCACAGTGATCAGCGGCCGTTCTTCCGTGACTGCTTCAAGGAGGGCAGCGTCCGTTAGCCCTAGTCGGTGGAATGAGTCATTGCGCGATGCCGTCTTGCTGGCGACAACAACCTCTTTGCTCTCTTCGATTAGGAACCGAAGCTTATCGAAAAAGCCCAAGCGCTCTGGATCCCGGGTGCTGGGCCAGCAAATTGGACGCTTCAGTAAGCGTGTTCGGAGTTACGAATACCCTGTCAACCTTTGAGATCATGTCCGCCAGCGTGTCGTAATCCGCCACTGAGAATTGACGCAGCCGGCGATGCTTTTCGATCAGGTCTTTCCCAACGCTGCCCACAATCAGCAGCACCAGCAGATTCGAATCGACAAAGCATCCCGTTTGACTCATAACTCAGATGGAAGCCGGCAAGACTCGGTCCTTAACCGACTTCACGTGACCGTCTTTGTCGCTAATGCAAATAACCTTGTACGAGCGTGCGGGGCGCTGATCGCCCAATGCGGTGAGCAAGGGGTTCTTATGATCCCAGGGTCTGGAAAAACCGATGGTTATTCTCCAGTCATGCGCCAACGTTTCGAACTCAACCTCCTCAATTCCCACATTCGTGATTTGTTCTTCCGACAAGAGGTCTACAAGGTATTTTTTCGCGGTTCGCGCGGCTTCCTTCACGTCCATATCGATACCTCCAAGAGCCTTACCGAGGTTAGTAACACAATACTGCGCGCCTTAGGCTTCGGCCACAGGGACCAGATAAGACACCACTGGCGGCCGACTGAATCCGCGTCGCAGTTGGGACGGATCACTCTACTCAATTGAGGAAGAGTAATCCAGCGCAAATAATCGTGTTCGGCGACCGTATGAAAATTCTCCGTCACTTTCACTTATGGCGTGTATTTCGGGATTCGCAGTCTGCGGATAGCCAAAGAGCAAATGCCTTCGATTTGTAAGGCGTTCTTCAATTCGCTATAGTTCACGGAAAAGAAGAGTTATCTACTGATTTGTAAACCGGAGCAGCAGTGATGTTGAGCCAACGACTGCATCAAGCGCGCCAAGCCTGCGGGCTATCACTTCGCGCACTGGCTGAGCGTGTAGGAGTCTCCGCGGTGATGCTGTCAAAGTATGAACGCGGGCAATCTGTGCCTTCCTCAGACGTGCTCTTGGAACTCTCGGAAGCCCTGGGTGTGCGCACCGAGTACTTCTTTCGCAATGCGAAGATCGATTTGGAGCGTATTCAGCACCGGAACAAGCACCGGTGGAAACTGCCGAAGCAAGCCGAAATCAAGGTGTTGGCGGACGTCCGGGATCAACTTGAGCGCTGGCAAATCCTGGATTCTGCGGTACCGGCGCCTTGGTCCGTGCAATTTTCGTTGCCCAAGAATTTACCCCATCCAATCACCAGCTTGGATGAGGTGGAAAATGTAGCGGTCGGTGTTCGTGAACACTGGAAATTGGGCCTAAACCCCATCCCGGACTTGATCGACACGCTGGAAGCTCGGGGCATAAAGGTCTTTACCACCCGGTTTGACGATCAGCGATTCGAAGGCATGAGTGCGCGAGCTGGCCAGGATCATGTCGTGGTAGTAGGTCGAACATGGCCTGGGGACCGCCAGCGATTCACCCTTTCCCATGAGCTGGGTCACTTGGTTCTCGATGAGCGCCTTGCCGGCGAACTCGACACAGAAAAAGCGGCCGACCGGTTTGCTGGCGCTTTCCTGGCGCCCAAGGCAAAAGTCAGGGAATCACTCGGAAACCGTCGCCGATCGCTTGAAGTCTATGAACTATATCTACTGAAGCAGGAATTTGGTCTCAGCATCGGGGGTTGGACCTATCGCGCACGCGACGTTGGTGTCATTGCGCAATCCACGCATTCGGCGTTTTGGAGCATGCTCGTCAGCAAGGGATGGAATAAAGTCGAACCCGGTGATCCACTACCGCCGGAGACTCCCCGCCTGTTTGAACAAACAGTTTACCGAGCGCTTGGCGAGGACTTGATCAGTGAGTCCAAGGCAGCGGAATTGCTATCGATATCGGTGCGGAACCTGGCCGCATCCCGACGGATGGAACCTGTCGATGGCAATTCTGGTCGGTGACGCCAACATCTTTATCGATATGGAGATGGGCGATCTGATTCGCCCCATGTTTCGACTCGACGATGTTTTTGCCGCGCCCGATGTGCTCTACAGGGAGGAACTCAAGGAGCATCATGCAGAACTGCCTGGGCTCGGCTTGTGCATTGAGCGATTGAGCGGCGCTGAGACTATTGAGGTAGATAGACTCTCAGGCATCCATACGGAACCAGGCAAGCATGACATTTTTGCGCTTGCACTGGCAAAGGAGCGCGGATGGACGTTGCTTAGCGGTGATCGGCGCCTACGCGAGGCGGCTCTGGTGGAAAGGGTTGAGATTCATGGAACAATCTGGCTCGTTGAGCGAATGATTAAATCCAAGGTGGTGTCACGGGAGACTGCGCGACACGGCTTCGCATCAATGCGGAACAGTGGTCGTCGATTGCCTTGGAAGGAGGTCGATGAAATGCTGACGCGATTGGAGAGCGGCGAATGAGCGCGCCCGCCAGCGGTCGCCGAGGGCGGTAATTACGGAATTGTTCTGCTTACATGGAACAACCCTGGGAACGAGGGCTTCCAGCCCTCGGCGAGGGCAAGATGCCCTTGCTCCAAGCGTGTTCCTTGCGCGTCAGCGCAGCGCGGCCGTGGTGAACACTCCTAGAGTGAACTTCCGTCCTTTCTTGCTCTCGGATTGGAGTTAATCGCTTGATTTGAATGGGGATAATTCGGTCAGGTCTGCATAGGGTATTCCATGTATATGTAAGTTTCTCTCTTGATTCTGCGATATACATGCGCTATCACAGTTGCCCTGTATATTGAAACCGTCCCCAACCGCAACTCGCCGCCGGCCATCCTTTTGCGGGAAGGCTGGCGCGAGGCGGCAAAACCAAAAAACGCACCCTGCCCCACGGCCATGCTGCCGCGGTGCTGGGCACCATCGAGAGGCTGGGCCTTCCCCGCCTGATCGACTCCCGGCCTTCGCCGCAGCGGGATCGGGTCGTAGCGCTGATCGCGGCCCGCATCCTGCATCCCCGCTCGAAGCTGGCCGCGGCCCGGGGACTGGCCGAAGAAACGGCCCGCGACACCCTGGGCGAGGCCCTCAGTCTGGGCGAGGCGAGCGAGGATGACTTGTACGCCGCCATGGACTGGCTGCTTACGCGCCAGGACTCGAGGCGCCGCTCCATGGAGCGGCACCTGGCGAAGCGGCAGTTGAAAGAAGGGACACTGGTGCGGTACGACCTGACTTCGGTGTATCTGCAGGGCCGTCGCTGTCCGCTGGCCCAGCGCGGCCATTCCCTGTCAATGCCGAAGTAAATTTCCCCAGTGGGTGGCCAAGCTGCGCCGGCCCGATGAGGATTGCGGGGATCGTGCCAAGACGCGTGCCGGGCCTGGGGCTTCGTTCGCTACGATCTCTTCGCCGTATGCCTCGGCCCACCCCATGGCAACGCAAACCCACCTGCCCGACTCAAGGAAGTGTTGGAACGCCAAAAGGGACTTCTCTGAATTGGAGAAAAGGGGACATCTGTACTTTGCGTTGACAATGTCAGGCGATATTTTGACAAGCGTGGCTTGACAGATTGCATTTCATGGATGATTCGAAGCTTCCGGCATCGTGGTCTCAAGCGCCTGTATCAGCGCGGCGACCCTGGCCGCATTCATACCGATCTGCAGGAACGCGTGAGAGCGATTCTTGCCTAACTGGATGTCGCCACCTCTTCAGAGGCGATGCGCATTCCCCATTACCGGCTCCATGCGCTCAAAGGTGATCGAAGGGGCTATTGGTCAGTAACGGTGAAGGCCAATTGGCGCATCTTCTTTCGCTTCCAGGGCGAGGATGTCCACGATGTTGAACTCATCGACTATCACTAAACCGAGGAGAATCCCCATGCCTATGAAGAACCCGCCTCACCCCGGTACGGTCGTACGCGCCTCATGCCTGGAGCCGCTCGGCCTCAGCGTCACCGAAGCGGCCAAGGTGCTCCGCGTCAGCCGCCAGGCACTGTCGAACCTGGTGAATGGCCGTGCACGCATGTCGTCCGATATGGCGATTCGGCTCACCAAGGCTTTCGGCTCTACGACAGAGACCTGGATACGCCTGCAGGCCGCCTACGACATCGCGCAGGCATTAGAGCGTGAAGATGAGATTGAAATCGAACCTTACGAGCCGCAACCAGCATGAAGCCCTGAAGGGCGGAGCCGGACCGGCTCCTCAAATACAAGGGTGACGCCCCCGCAGGCCCAGTCACGCCAGGGAATTCCAGCGCTTCACCCATACCACGCGCCGGGCCGCAATGGGGAAGCACTCGCTTGTTTCTTCATTGCGGAATCTCCTCAAGGCTGGCTGCGGATAGCACTACATCCCGATGGGGTTTGAGATACATACCCAACTCATTTGCGCTGGACGATTGCAAGGTTACAATAGAGAAAAAGATATATTGTTTGTTAACGTCTCTATCAGATCATTAATACGTGCTATATCAGAGACTTAAGATAATACGAGCCGCATCTGGTTTGTCACTCCGCGAATTATCCGCAAAGATTGACAACCTGGTGACGGCGCAGGCCATCAGCAATTACGAGCGCGGGGAGTCAACGCCGGACTCAAGCGTGCTCATGGCGCTGGCCGACGCGCTCGGCGTTTCAGCGAGCTACCTGCTCAGCCATCAGGAAATAGCTCTGGGAGGCGTGGAATTCCGCAAGATGAGACTGCGGAGCAGGCGGCGTCAGGCGCGGGTCGAGGCGGCGGCCATGCACCTGCTGGACCGCTATCTCTTGTTGGAAGAATTTCTCTGCCTGCCGAGCGTAAGCTGGGACAAACCGCGGCAGGCGCCGTGGCCGATAGAGGAGGATTCCGCCGAGGCGGAGCAGGCGGCCGACAGCTTGCGCAGGTATTGGGGCCTGGGTCTTGATCCCATACCGAACCTGGCCGAACTCCTCGAAAGCCGGGGCATCAAGACGCTTTCAACGGACCTCAAGAACGTTGGCGCGCTGGCGGCGCATGCGCAACGCAAGCAGGGCGCGGCCGCCACGGTTTTCGTCGTCAATCAGGCATGGCCGGGCGAGCGGCAGCGCTTTGCCATGGCGCGCGAACTTGGCCACATGGTGCTGGCCGTGGCGCCGGGTGTCAGCAGCCGTATCAGCGCGCGCCGCTTCGCAGGAGCTTTCCTGATGCCCGCGGAAACGCTCCGGTCCGAGATAGGCGCGCACCGCAAGCACGTGAGTTGGGGCGAACTTCTTGCGCTTAAGCGAATCTTTGGCGTAAGCCTCTACGCGCTGATCTATCGCTGCAGAGACCTTCATGTCTTCGGAAGAACGATGTACAGGCGGTTCCTGGACGAGTTGTCCGCTCAAGGCTGGCGCAATCCCCCGTATGCGGAACCCGGCGGCTTGGCCGGCGAGAAATCCAACCGCTTGGAACGCCTGACCTATCGTGCGCTGGCGGAAGACGCAATCTCGTCATCCAAAGCGGCGGAATTTTTGGACACTTCGATTCGCGAAGTCGACCGCCGGACGTATCAGCCCTTCCAGACCATCGATAAGGTAGCGCCGTAACGGCCGCGGAGACTTGCATGGAACAACCTGGGAAGGAGGGCTTCCAGCCCTCCGCGAGGACAGGATGTCCTCGTTCCCAGGTTGTTCACTGCGCGCCAGCGCCGCGGGAACGGGGGTGAGAACTCGTAGCGCTTATTCGCCACGCGCGGTGGGCGGATCAGCTTTTCGGGAGCGGCAGACCGAGGGCCGAAGCAACGCGGCGCTGCTGCGCGTCAAGCGTAGCGAAGGCCAAGCCGTTGGCGTTTGGAGATACGTATAGGGCAGTCGCAACATGCCACAGATCGGCGCCCCGCAGATAGCCTGCCGAGAGCACCGTTTCGAACTCGGATGTTAGCGGTCTGGTGGGCATTATCCATTCCAACCCTGCGATCGCGTCGTCTCTGAACGCTACGCCTTCCCGATGAAACACGGCACGCATTTCCGCCTCGAGAAGGTTGGACGATATCAGCCGGTCAAAGCGGTTCAATTCCAGAGCGTAACTTGCGGCGGCCGGTTCACCGAAGGCGATGCCGGCCAAAACCGACGTGTCAACATAAGCAACGCTCATTCAGTTCGTTCAGCCAGAAAACGCGCCAATGCGCCGGGCCGCCGTGCAACTGTCTTGAATTCGTTCCTGGACCCGCTGGACCGAACCAGAGCCCCTTGTCGCTCCAGGTCGTTAAGCCGATCTTCAAGCGACGGCGTTTCCGAGCGTTGGATTGCCCGGATTTCCGCAACCGGTTCGCCCCGATAAGAAACGGTGACTGTCTTGCCTTCGCGCACCTCCCGAATCACTTCCGAGAAGCGAGCTTTGGCTTCATAGATGGAGTAGGTATGCGCCATGCCGCGATCATACCTAGTCAGACTAGTTATTTCAAATCGCTTCAGGCAGCGGGCGGCATCTGTAGCACGGTCATTTTTTCCTGCATGAGGTCTTCCATGGTGTGGGGGATGCCGCCGACGCCGTAACCGGAAGTGCGGCGTCCCGCAAAGGGCATCCAGTCCACCCGAAACGCCGTGTGATCGTTGATCATGACGGCGCTGGCGTCCAGGCGGCTGGAAAGGTCGAGCGCACGGTTAATGTCCCTGGTGTAAACGGCCGATTGAAAAGCCACCGGCAATCCATTGGCCCGGGAAAGGACTTCGTCGGTGTCATCAAAACCATACACACAGGTCACCGGTCCAAAGATCTCAAGGGTCGAAACATTGGCAGTGGCCGGCGGATCTACCAGAATGGTTGGGGCAAACATCCTGTCGCCAATCTTTTCCCCACCGGCCAGGACTTGCGCGCCACCGGATACCGCTTCATCGACCCACCCCGCCACCCGGGTTACTTCGCGCGGCAGGATGAGCGGGCCGACATCGGTTGCCGGATTGGTGGGATCGCCCGTTACGAGCTTGCCAACCTCGCTGGCGAAACCCGTCAGGAAATCCTGCTTGATACGCTGATCGACAAATATACGTTGCACCGAAACGCATACCTGGCCGGCATGGTAGTAACCGCCCTTCACAAGCGATGGAACGGCCAGCTGAAGGTCCGCGTCTTCACAGATGATGACCGGCGCGGCGCCGCCGTGCTCGAGTGCGCAGCGGGTTCCCGGCGCAAGCTTGCTGCGCAGATACCAGCCGACCTTCGCCGATCCGATAAAGGTGAAGAACGCGACCCGCCCATCGGTCACCAGCCGTTCCGCCGTCGGTATGTCACAGATACAGACCTGACACATGTCACCGGGCAACCCCGCCTCATGCAGGAGCGACACAAATTTCATGCACGTGAGCGGCGTGGTATCCGCGGGTTTGACGATCACGGGGCAACCGGCGGCGACCGCGGGAACCACTTGATGGACGATCAGGTTGAGGGGGTGATTAAATGCACTTACCGCGACCACGGGCCCGATGGGCTCCATTCGTGTGAATGCCAGACGCGAACCGCCGGCTTGCGATAGATCCATGGGAATCTCACGGCCATGCAGGCGCCCGATCTCTTCGGCGGCCAACTCGACGCCATTCACGGCCCGGTCCGCCTCGATTCGGGCATCGCTGAGCGGCTTGCCGCCTTCGCGCGCTATCAGTAAGGCGAAAGCCTCCCTCTGACGGCTAAGCAGACCGGCGAGGCGGCGCAGGATTTCGATCCGCCGATAGGCAGGAAGGCGGGCTGGCCGATTGGCGAACGCCGACACGGCGCGGTCAAGCATGGCGTCCACCTCCGGCCATTGGGAGGTTTCCAGGGTTTCAATCTCGGCCCCGTCATAGGGCTGGCATACGGTGAGTCGATTTTGCGGGCTCATGGTTCGCTCCAATCCCTGTCAAAGCAGGCAGACGCGCTGCGCCAGTTCGTCGATCAGCACGCGTTTGTTCTCGCTGTAATCCACCGGAACCTCGACTAAGTGGACACCGCCGGCTTGATAACACTGCTCCAGAGTGGGCAGGAAATCCTCGACCGCAGCCACGCGATGGCCCGAAGCGCCGTAGCTTTCGGCATATTGAACGAAGTCGGGGTTGCCGAATTCAAGCCCCCAATCGGGCAAACCCAAGTGAGCCTGCTTCCAGCGAATCATGCCGTAGGAATCATCGCGAATAACCAGCACGACCAGATCGAGGCCGAGGCGGACCGCGGTTTCCATCTCCTGCGAATTCATCATGAAACCACCATCGCCGCAGACCGCCATGACCCGCCGGTCCGGGTACAGCATGGCCACCATCATGGCCGAGGGCAGTCCCGCGCCCATGGTCGCCAGTGCATTGTCGAGCAGCACCGTGTTCGATTGCTTGGTGAGATAGTTGCGTGCGAACCAGATCTTGTAGGTGCCGTTGTCCAGCGCGATCACGCCGTCGGGCGGCATGACGGCGCGCACATCGGCGACGATACGCTGTGGGCTCAAGGGGAATCTCGGATCATCGATTCCTTCGCTGATGTGCTTCAGGACTTCCTCGCGCACCCTCATGAAGTAGCTGAAGTCGTGCCCGGGCTCGGGCTCGAGCTTGTCGGTGAGACGTCGAAAACTGAAAGCGATGTCTCCAATCAGCTCAAGTTGCGGAAAATAGACTTCGTCAACCTCGGCCGGCGAGAAGTTCACGTGAATCACGGTCTGACCGCCATGCTCCATAAAGAACGGTGGTTTCTCCACCACGTCATGCCCGGCGTTGATGACCAGGTCCGCGCGGTCGATGGCGCAGTGCAGGTAGTCGCCGTCAGACAGCGCCGCGGTGCCGATAAAAAGCTCATGAAAGCCGCCGATGACGCCCTTGCCCATCTGAGTGTTGAAAAATGGGATGCCGGTCTTGCCCACGAAGGATTCGAGCGCATGGATGATTCGCTTGCGGTTGGCGCCTGCGCCGACTAAGAGCAGGGGACGCTTGGCGGCGCGAATCATGGCGGCGGCATCATCAATGGCGCTGTCGTCACAGACCGGCCTGAGAGGCGGTGTGGCGGCAATCAGAGCGGCATCTTCCACCATCTCGGCGGCAATATCCTCGGGCAGCTCGAGATGCACGGCGCCGGGCCTTTCCTGTTCGGCCAGACGAAAAGCCTCACGCACCAGGCTTGGGATGGAATGACCGTTGACGATCTGCTTTGCGAACTTGGTGATCGGCCGCATCATGGCCACCACGTCGACGATCTGGAACCGGCCCTGTTTGCTTTTCTTGATCGGCTTCTGTCCGGTAATCATCAGCATCGGCATCGCGCCAAGTTGCGCATAGGCCGCCGCGGTTACCAGGTTTGTCGCGCCGGGGCCGAGGGTGGCGAGGCAGACCCCGGCCTTGCCGGTGAGACGCCCATAGGTGGCCGCCATGAATCCTGCCGCTTGTTCGTGACGGGTCAGGATCAGCTTGATTCCGGATGTCCGCAGGGAATCGAGGAAATCGAGATTTTCTTCCCCGGGCACGCCGAACACATATTCGACGCCCTCGTTTTCCAGGGCCTTAACCAGGAGATCGGAAGTTCTTATCATTTTGTCAGGCGTATTCATCATGCTCGACCGTCAGGCCGCCAGTTGTGCAGTGTACCGGTGTCCAGACCCGGTGTGGACTCGCCCAAACTGTCCCCGGCGCGCGCCATGAGGAAAGGGGGGCTCATCGAAATGGCAATTCCAACGGGTTAGCGAGAGCGGGATGCCCTCTCTTGCATGGAACAACCCTGGGAACGAGGGCATCTTGCTCCCCGATCAGCGTCGGGGACAGGCTTTCGCCGAGGGCTGGAAGCCCTCGTTCCCAGGGTTGTTCCGCGCTAACAAGTGTCGTTTGACTTACCGTATTCAATTTGTAAACTGAACCGAATGATAGCATTGCTATCAAACTGACAGTCACTTAGTTGATACACCGGTGGAGCTTATATGGCCAGCATCCTCATTCGCAACCTGGACGAAGAGGTAAAACGGCGGCTTCGGGTGCGCGCCGCAGAGCATGCGCGCTCAATGGAAGAGGAGGCGCGGCAAATCCTTCGCTCCGCGCTAGGGCGGGAATCCGCGGCTGAGAAGAAGCTCGGGACGGCGATCCATAATCTGTTCAAAGACCTGGGCGGCGTCAAACTCAAGATTCCACCACGGGAGCCGGCGCGCGAGCCGCCGCGTTTCGAATGACAGTTGATGATCATCCTGGACACCAACGTTTTCTCCGAACTCCTACGGGCGCGCCCGGCGCCCGGAGTGCTGTCGTGGGTGGACAGTCAGGCTCCGGACACGCTGTTTACAACTTCCATAACGGAAGCGGAGATTCACACGGGCATCGCCATGCTGCCCGACGGGAGGCGGAGAAACCGCCTTGCCGTGGCCGCCAATCGCCTGTTCGGCGAGTTGTTCCAGGATCGCGTATGGCCGTTTGACAGGGGCGCCGCGCACAACTACGCGGCTATCGTTGCCGGGCGGCGGGCCGGCGGGCGATCGATGAGTCAATTCGATTGCCAGATTGCAGCCATAGCCCGCTCACGAAGCATGGCGCTTGCAACCAGAAACATCAGAGACTTTGAGGAGTGCGGTATAGAGGTGATCAATCCTTGGCCGACCGACTGATCGGCGGCGGCCTGAATAGCATCGCTGGCGCGGCGCATGAAGCCTACGGATTGATTCCTGGCACGCGTTCCCGCCATAAGTTAAGTTACCGCATCTCCTTATGCCGGCTGGTCGTCATTCAGGCGATTTTGCGGAGCGCCCCAGGCTCCCATAAAGGCTAGCCACGGGCGGCGACGGCGGCGCGTTCGCTGATGTCGAGCCACTTGCCGACTTGCTGCTGGAAGGCGGTGTAGGAGGCGTGGATGCGTGCCGCCTGCTTGTCGCGGGCGATGAGGTCGTCGATGACTTCCTTCGAGCGTTGGCGCAATTCCTCGATCACCGCATCCGGAAAACGGCGGATCTCGATCTTGCCCTCGTCTCGCAGTTGCTGAAGAAACTGGGCATTGCGGGCATCGTATTCCGGGCGCATCCGGCTTTCCACGTAGCCGCAGGCGGACTCTACGATGTCCTTCAGGTCGTCCGGCAGAGCCTCCCAGGCCTCCTGGTTTATCGATACTTCCAGGATCGCGCCGGGTTCATGCCAGCCCGGATAATAGTAGTACTGGGCCACCTCGTGCAGGCCGAAGCCCACGTCGTTGAACGGCCCCACCCATTCGGTGGCATCCACGCTGCCGGTCTGCATGGCGGTATAGATTTCACCGCCGGGCAGCATGACCGGCGTCCCGCCCGCCCGTCGAAGCACTTCTCCGCCCAGGCCGGGAATGCGCATCTTCAGGCCCTTGAGGTCCTGCGGCGTGTTGATTTCCCGGTTGAACCAGCCGCCCATCTGGGTGCCGGTGTTGCCGCCGGTGAACACCATCACTCCGAACGGTTCGTAGAGTTCCCGCCACAGTTCCAGGCCGCCGCCGAAATGCAGCCAGGCGGACGACTCCGGCGGCGTCATGCCGAAGGGAATGGCGCCGAAGAACTGCGCCGCTTCCACCTGCGCCTTCCAATAGTAGGCAACGCCATGCCCCATTTCGGCGGCCCCCGCGGAGACAGTGTTGAACACCTCGAACGGCGGCACCAGTTCGTTGGCCGCATAGACGTGTACCTTGATCCGGCCGCCGGAGCTTTTTGTAATGGTTTCCGCAAGAAGGGTTGCGGAGGTGCCGGTGCCCGGGAAGTTGGGCGGCCAGGTCGTGACCATCTTCCAGTTGAAGGTCTCACCGGAAGATGAGGACTCGGCAGACGGTTGAGCCTCGGCCTGTGGCCGTTCCTGCGCGCAGCCAGCCAGCGCTACGGCGCCGGCGCCAAGTCCGGCAAGCAATTCTCTACGTTTCATATCTTGCTCCTGAATCGGTTGCATGGACCAACCTGGGAACGAGGGCTTCCAGCCCTCGACGAGGGCAGGATGCCCTCGCTCCCAGCGTTCCCGGCGCTCCCAGCGTTCCCGGCGCTCCCAGCGTTCCCGGCGCTCCCGGCGTTCCCGGCGCTCCCAGCGTTCCCGGCGTTCCCGGCGTTCCCGGCGTTGGCGGCAATGTGACCACTCCTGTAGCGCTCATTTTCCCGCTAGTCGGCTTCGCCGGGCTTGCGGAATTCCGACATCAGCACCTTGATGCGGTGATCGCTGAAGCGGCGGCCGTCCAGGTGCGCGCCCCGCATGTAGTGTCCCTGCCATTTCTCGCCGGGACGCCGGAAACGGTCCTGCTCCAACTCCTTGTTGAAGTTGCCGCGCGATCGGCTCCATTGGATATGTTCACGTTGCAGCTCGGGGTCGTGGGACAGCGGGCGGATCACGGCCTTGAACTGTTCCGCGTATTGGCGGGGGATGGGGACCAGACGGCATATCGGCTCGTCCTTCTCAAAGGTCACCCAGGTGCGCTTGCGGGTAAAGCGCCAGTTCATGGTGAAGGTAAATGGCGCCCAATCGGTCTCGATAATGCCCTCCAGCGGGGCGATGGCGTCCTTTGCGGTGTTGGCCAGCCCTTTCGTCCACAAATTGTGGCCCTCGCTGGTGCGAAACAGGTAGCCCAGTGTGAAAGTCAGCACGCCGCTCCCGAAATGGGCACTGACCAACTCGGACTGTTCGCCTGAGAAACGAATCTCGACGCCTTCCTTGGCCGGCTTGCCGTTCCAGCGCGCCTTGAAGTCAACCGGACAGAGCACGTCCCAGCCGGTCTGGTTGGCAATCAGCAGCGGCAGGCAGCGGTTGGCGAAGTGGTCTACCGTGCGGTCCATCCACTCCCGCGCACGAGCGGCGCGGCGCAGTTTCATCGGCCTCTCAATCAGCGGGTAGGCGGTTATCTCAAGTTTGTCGCTCACGTAGCCAGCCCTTGCACGGGTAAAAGGATGCATAAGGGTACACTTGCCGGCGTGTTGGCGCATCTCCGCATCGCTTCGGCAGCCTGGGCCGGTAACCTCAAGCGAATCTTCGCCGCGGGTCCCGCAGCACGGCTGCGCAAGGAGAATGCCGGGAGTTTTCGCAGCAGGCGCCGCTACGCTGACGCGCAGGGAACAATGGAGCGAGGGCATCTTGCCCTCGTCGAGGGCTGGAAGCCCTCGTTCCCAGGGGGGTTCCATGCAAGCGAGGGCTGGAAGCCCCCGTTCCCAGGGGGGTTCCATGCAAGCGAGGGCTGGAAGCCCTCGTTCCCAGGGGGGTTCCATGCAAGCGAGGGCGTTACGCCCTCGGAGGGCAGGATGCCCTCCATCCCAGGAGTGCTTGCTGCGGTCCATTGCGTTGTGCCGGCGCTGATCCTGTCCGGCTGCGGGTTCAGCGGATCGCTGTACCTTCCGGAGGAGCCTCCACCGGCCCCCGAGGAGCAGTCCGCACCGGAAGAAAACGGCGCTCAGCCGGAGGCCTCCCCGAATTGAACCGGCTGCTCCTGGTGGACGGAACGGCCTACCTGTTCCGCGCCTACTACGCCATGCCGCCTTTGACTACCGACGACGGGCGTCCCACCGGCGCTGTGCACGGCGTAGTGAGCATGGTCCAGCGCCTGCTTCGTGAAGACCCGCCGGACCTGCTGGGTTTCGTCATGGATGCGCCGGGACCGACCTTTCGCGATGAGCTGTATCCGGAATACAAGGCCAATCGCGATGTAATGCCGGAAGACCTGCGAGAGCAGATAGAGCCGGTGGTGAGCATAGTCGAGGCCATGGGCGTGCCGCTGCTGCGGGTCTCCGGAGTGGAAGCCGACGACGTCATCGGAACTCTGGCCGCGCAGGCGAAGGAACAGGGGCTGGACACGCTGATTTCCACCACCGACAAGGATTTCGCCCAACTGGTGGGGCCGACGGTGCGGCTGGTGAACTGGAACAACAACCACATCATGGACAGCGTGGCGGTGGAGGAAAAATTCGGGGTCCCGCCGGAGCGGATCCGCGAATACCTGGCGCTGGCCGGCGATACCTCCGACAACATCCCGGGGGTTCGCGGCGTCGGCCCAAAGACCGCCGCCAAGTGGCTACAGGCGTATGGCAGCCTGGATGGCGTCAAGCAAAACGCCGGCGACATCCGCGGCAAGGCCGGGGAGACCTTGAGATCCAGCTTCGAAGACGTGGATTTGTCCCTTGTGCTGGCCACCATCCGCTTAGACGTTCCGCTGGAAGTCACGCCGCGCGACCTGCGACTCAAACCGCCGGACCTGAACACGCTGGAAGTGCTCTGCAGCACCTTCGAGCTGAACAGCCTGCTGCGCAGCTTCCGCCAATCCGTTCCGGCTGCACCCACTCAGGCGCAGTATGCGACCATCCTTAACCGGGAACAGCTCGAAGAATGGATCGCAAAACTGCGCCAGTCGCCGGCCGCCGGGCTGGCTGTGGAGGCGTCGGGCGACAACCCCATGCAACACCGCCTGGTCGGCCTCGCGCTTTCCACCGGTACCGGCCAGGCGGCATACGTGCCGCTGGCGCCTCGCGACCTGGCGGGCGGGGGGCTGGAGAGTTCCGACGGCGAGGACCTGCTTGAGGCACTGAAAGGCTGGCTGCAGGACAGCGAGGCAGCGAAAGTGGGTCATGACCTGAAGTTCATCACCCACGTGCTGGCCAATCACGGCATCCAGCTCGCGGGCGGGACCGGCGACACCATGCTGGAGTCCTATGTCCTGAATTCCACCGCCATCGCACACAGCTTCAACCACGCCGTCGGGCGCTACCTCAAGCTGGATTGCATCTCCGAGGAACTGGTCCTGGGCAAGGGCAGGGCGAAGATCGGCCTGGCCCAAGCGCCCCTGGAACAGGTCACCCCCTACGCAGCCCAGAAAGCCGATTACGCACTGCGCCTGCACTACCGGCTGGCGGAAGAACTGCAACAAACGCCGCCACTGCGCGAGGTGCTTGCCGATCTGGAAATGCCGCTCTCGCCAATCCTTGCCGGAATGGAGCGAGCCGGCGTGCTGGTCGACGCGCAAGTGCTGGGCGAACAGTCCCGGGAGTTGGCCGAACTGCTGCGGGACCTGGAGCAACAGGCCTATGAACAAGCGGGCACGGCATTCAATCTGGGCTCGCCGAAACAACTAGGCGACATTCTTTTCAACCGGCTGGGCCTGGATTCCGTGCGCCGCACCTCCACCGGTCAGCCTTCCACCTCCGAGTCGGTATTGCACGAGTTGGCCGCGGTGCATCCCCTGCCGGACACGGTGCTCAAGTACCGTAACCTCGCCAAGCTCAAGACCGGCTATACCGACGCGTTACCCGGCTGTATCGATGCGCGGACCGGGCGGGTGCATACCTCGTACCAGCAGGCTGTCGCGGCCACCGGACGGCTTTCTTCCATTCACCCGAACCTGCAGAACATTCCGGCCCGCACCCCGGAAGGACGGCGCATACGCCAGGCCTTTGTGGCGCCGCAGGGACGGGTGCTGCTGTCGGCCGACTACTCGCAGATCGAATTGCGGATCATGGCCCAGCTCTCCGGGGACGAAGGTTTGCGCAAGGCTTTCTCCGAGGACCTGGACGTGCATCGGGCCACGGCGGCCGAGGTGTTCGCAACAGCTGTCGAATCGGTCAGCGCCGATCAGCGGCGGGCCGCCAAGGCGATCAATTTCGGGCTCATATATGGAATGTCGCCGTTCGGACTCGCGCGGCAACTCAGCGTAAGCCGCGCCGAGGCGCAGGAATACGTAAACCACTACTTCGCCCGCTATCCCGGCGTCCAGAAATATATGGAAGACACCCGCCGGCTGGCCCACGATCAGGGCTGGGTGGAAACGCTGTTCGGCCGGCGTCTGTACCTTCCCGATATCCGCGCCCGGGACTACCGCCGGCGCAGCTATGCCGAACGCAGCGCCATAAATGCGCCGATGCAGGGAACTGCCGCGGACATCATCAAGCTGGCCATGATCCGCATCCACGAGTGGCTGGAGCCGCGAGGCGACAAGGTGCGCCTGATCATGCAGGTGCACGACGAACTGGTGTTCGAGTGCGCGCAGGAATACGCCGAAGAACTCGGCCAGGAAGTCACGCGGATGATGGCCGGAGCGGCCTCGCTGGAGATTCCCTTGAAGGTGGACTTGGGCCACGGGCCGAACTGGGACGCGGCGCACTAGCCTGCCCTTCCCCTGGGAACGCTCGCCGCGGGTACCGCTGCGCTGACGCACAGGGAACACGCCGGGAGCGAGGGCATCCTGCCGGGAGCGAGGGCATCCTGCCGGGAGCGAGGGCGTCCTGCCGGGAGCGAGGGCATCCTGCCGGGAGCGAGGGCATCCTGCCGGGAGCGAGGGCATCCTGCCGGGAGCGAGGGCATCCTGCCCTCGTCGAGGGCTGGAAGCCCTCGTTCCCAGTGCTGTGCAGTCAGGAGCGAAGCCAGGCGGCAAGCGCGCCCCGTGCTTCCTCGACGCCCACCGCGCGCAGCGCGGAAAACGCCTGCACGACGCCGGCGCCTTCCAGCAGCTGCTCCGTGGCGCGCAGAGTCTCGATCAATGCGCCCCGCTTGAGCCGATCGCACTTGTTCATCAGCAGATGGGTGGGCGCCGCGGCGGCCGCGCAGACGTCAAGCATCTGCCGGTCGAGATCGCCCAAACCGCGCCGCACGTCCACCACAATGAACACGCCGCGCAGCGAGCCGCGGCGCTGGAAGTAGTCGCTCATCATGGCTCCCCAGTGCTTGCGAACGCGGAGCGGAGCGGCGGCGTAGCCGTAGCCGGGCAGGTCCACGACTCGGCGCTGGTCGCCGACGGAAAAGAACTGCAGCATCTGCGTGCGGCCCGGCGTCTTGCTGGCGCGGGCCAGCCCCCTCCGATTCAGGATGGCGTTGATCGTGCTGGATTTGCCGGAGTTGGAGCGCCCGGCAAACGCGACCTCGGCGCCCTCATCCGCCGGGTATTGCTTCCAGCTCGCCGCCGAGGTCAGGAATTCCGCTTGCATCATGGATAATCGCGCCGCTGATAGCCCTCTCTTACGCAGGTGGGTACACTATGCGAAAAAACCAGCCAATGATGAAACCCAAATTCCAAAATCTCCTTCTGGCGGCCGTGCTTCTCGCGGCCGCGCCGATCGCGCATGTCCAGGATGCCGACAACTCGAAGTTCGAGGAGGGCGTGCACTACGACCGCCTGGTGCCGGTACAGGGCACTTCCAGCCCGCCGGACAAGATCGAGGTGGCTGAGTTCTTCTGGTACGGGTGCCTGTATTGCTACCGCATGGACTCATACATTGAGGATTGGCGGAAGAAGCAGCCTCCGGAAGTGAATTTCATTCACGTCCCGGCCGTGTGGGACCCGGTCATGGAGACCCACGCCCGCCTGTTCCTGGCGCTACAGGCAACCGGCGAACTGGAGGCCGCGCACAGGGACACTTTTCGCGCCATCCACACCGAACAGCGCCAGCTCTTGAGGTTGGCCGACCAGGAGAGCTTCGCCAAGCGTTACGGGGTCTCAGCCGAGGACTTCCGCGACGCCTACCGTTCGTTCGCGGTGGAATCCAATTTGCGAAGAATCAAGGACCTGATGCGCCGCTACCGGATCCTGGCGGTTCCGGCCCTGGTGGTTAACGGCAAGTACGTGGTGCGCGGAAGCCCGGACAGCAGCATGCCGGAGCTGCTGGAAATCGTCGACGAACTGGTTCAGCGCGAACTTTCCGAACGGTAAGCGCCACCGGGAAAGAGGGCATCCTGCCCTCACCGCTGGGAACGGGGGCTTCCAGCCCTCGACACTGGGAGTTTTCGCAGCAGGCGCCGCTGCGCTGACGCACAGGGAACAACCTGGGAACGAGGGCTTCCAGCCCTCGTCGAGGGCTGGAAGCCCTCGTTCCCAGGGGTCATTCGCCGCCAGTGGCGAAGCGGCGGAGCAGCTTTTGCGCTTGCGCCAGGTGGGGCTGGTCCACCATACGGCCGCCGATGGACATGACGCCGGTTTCGCCGGAACCGGCAAACGCGGCCACGATTTCCCGCGCTTCGGCCAGTTGCGCCTCGCTGGGCGTGAACACCTCGTTGAGGATTTCCACCTGCGCCGGGTGAATGGCGGCGCCACCCACGTAGCCAAGCTCCAGCGCTTCGCCCGCGAACCGCCGGAACCCCTCGAGGTTACGAAAGTCCGCGTAAACGGCCTCGATTGCATCCACCTCGGCAACGGTGGCCGCCACCAGGGTAAGCGCGCGGGCGATTTCATACAGCGGCAAAAGGCTTCCGTCGGGGCGGCGGCGGCGCAATGCGCCCACATCGGCGCCCAGATCCTCCGACCCCCAACTCAGCGCGGTCAGCCGCGGCAGGCCGGGGCGATATTCGTGTAAGGACATCACGCCGCGCGCGGTCTCTCCGGCCAGGGCCAGAATCCCGGCCGGTTTGCCAGGTTGCCGGTCCTCCAGCCGGTCCATCAACGCGGCCACGGCAAAGACATCGGCCGGCGAACTTGGTTTGGGCAGCACAATGCCGTCGACACTGCCGGCCATTGCCGCTTCCACGTCCTCTTCCCAATAGGCCGTGTGCAAGCCATTGATGCGCACCCATAACGGGGCCCCGTCGCGGGATGCCGACGAAAGATACTCGCCGATCATCCTGCGGGCTACCGGCTTGCGGGCCGGACTCACCGAGTCCTCGATGTCCAGAATCAGCACGTCCGCGCCCGTGGACGGCCCCTTGGCGAGCTTGCGCTCGCTGTCGCCGGGAACGAACAGCCACGAGCGCCGGCCGCTCATCGGCTCTCCGCCGACGCCGCGTTGATCCACTCGGCCGGTCCCTCCCGGTAATGCTCGCGCTTCCAGATGGGCACCCGCTTCTTGACCTCGTCAATTACGAACCGGGCCGCCGCGAAGGCAGCCTCTCGGTGGGCCGCGGCCACGCCTACCCAAACGGCCGGCTCGCCTATCGCGAGATCGCCGGTGCGGTGCACGCAACGAACGCGGCCGACGCCGAACTTTTCTCCGGCCTCGTCGATCACGCGCGCGCCCTCGCGAACCGCCAATTCCTCGTAGCACTCGTATTCCAGCCGGGTAACCGCCCGGCCATCATTGTGATTGCGCACCCGCCCGCAAAAAGACACCACCGCGCCGCAGCCTGCATCCTCCAGAGCCGCGAGTTCCCGCGCCGGGTCGATGGCCGACGAACTGATCCGAAACGCGCTCATCCTCCGGCCACGGGCGGAATAAAGACCACCCGATCGCCATCCGCCAGGGCCGAATCCCAAGGCCGGAACTCGTCGTTCACGGCTACCTTGAGGCCGGTCTCGGCCGGCAGGTCACGGCGGGGGGCGAGCTCACGGTAGAGCTCGCGCGGCGTAGCGGCGCGGGTGCTGAGCGTTTCATGCGCCCTGCCGGCGCGTTCACGCAGAATGGCGAAATAATCAACGCGTACGCGCATCAGGCAAGCAACGCAAATGGAATGAGGATCATCACGTAATGCTACATTAGCGGCATGAGTGAGAAAACATCCATGGTGCGGGAAGACGGCACCTATCCGATCGCCGATCTGGCCAAGGACAGCATCAACGTATCCGTGGTGCAAACACGGGTCAGAGCGGTGAATGGCGACAATCCCGAGCCGGACCTGAAGGCCAATCTTCGCTACATGCTGGAATGCCTGGACGCCGCGCAAGGCTATGGGGGGCGCAGCGACCTGTTGCTGTTTCACGAGTTCCCGATCACCGGTTTCAGCCTCTGGACCCGCGACCAGCATTACCGCCTGGCGATCGAGGTGCCGGGTCCCGAGACCGAGGCTATTGCGCAGAAAGCGAAACAATACGGCTGCTACGTGGCCTTCGGCACCTACGCCAAAGACGCCGACTGGCCCGGACACATCCTGCATCTGATGGTGCTGATCGGCCCGGACGGCGAGCTGGCGGCGCGCCACTGGAAGCAGCGCAACGTGCGCGGAATGTTCCCGGGCGGCGAGCAATACACCACCGCCGTATACGACGTGCTGGACCGGTTCGTGGAAATGTACGGGGAAGACGCCGTTATCCCCATCGCGCGCACCGGCATCGGCAACATCGGACTCTCCGCGGTGCAGTTCGAGCCGGAGCTTTTCCGCTGCATGGCGCTGAAAGGCGCCGAGATCATCTGCCGGGTGGCCACCGGGGGTTTCGAATACGAGGACATGCGGCTTACGTCGTACCACAACAGCCTGTACACGCTGATCTGCAACAACTCCGTGTCCACCCACGACCGCAACCCGGGTTTCCTTGAAGACACGGCGTATGGCGGACCCGGGCGCTCCGCCATCTTCGGCCCTCGCGGCGTGGAGCTGGCCAAGGCGGGGGTGTTCGAAACACAGCGGTCGGCAACCATTCCGATCGCCGAGTTCCGCCGCAAGCACCGCATTCCGGACCTGCACATGGCCCTGTACCGGCCGGTGCTGGATCAGTACCGGGAGCGATACGATCCCAACGGCTATGCGGATGGGCCGCCGGATAGCCGCCTGGAGGCATACAAGCAATTCGTGGCCGGGTCGCGCTGGACCCATTACTGGTAGACGTTGGTGTGACTGTGCTCAAACTTGGCCCCTACGAGATTCATCGCATCGAGGAGCTGGTGTTTCCGTACGCCGGCTACGCCGACCTCATTCCGGACATGCCGGTGGAGTTAATCGAAGAACACCGCGAGATCCTCACGCCGCAGCAATACCAGGCCGACAAGGGCCTGATCGTGCTCAGCTTCCATAGCTGGCTGATCCGCACCCGCCACCACTGGATCCTGGTGGACACCTGCATCGGCAACCACAAGATTTACGAACGCAAGGAACTGGCGGCATTCAGCCAACTGGACACCGCGTATCTCGCCCGGCTGCGGGGCGCCGGACCCAGGCCAGAGGACATCGACTACGTGTTCTGCACCCACTTGCACTTCGATCATTGCGGCTGGAACACCTCGCTGGTGGACGGTCGCTGGCAACCCACTTTCCCCAACGCGCGCTACCTGTGCCACAACAGGGAACTGCAGCACTGGGCCGCCCTGAACGACGCCGGGGAGGAAATCGGTCCGCACCTGGGCGTGTACCAGTCCAACATCGAGCCGCTGATCGAAGGCGGTTTGCTTGAGGGCGTGGAAGATGGTTACGAACTGGAGGACGGCGTGCGCCTGCGGCTGGCCGCCGGCCATACTCCCGGCCACACGGTTCTGGAACTGGGCAAGGACGGCTCCCACGGGTTGTTTTCCGGCGACCTGCTGCACGCGGTGATGCAGGTCTACGGGCCGCAATACACCACGGTTTTCTGCGACGACGGAGAAGCGGCAGCCATAACCCGCAGGCAAACGCTGGAACGGATCTCCGACCGCTCAACCCTGTTGTTCCCCGCCCACTTCGGGCATCCGCACTACGGCCGCGTGGAATCCACCTCTTCCGGCTTCAAGTTCCTGTTCGCACCCCGAGTGTAGTCAACACCCTGGGAGGGAGGGCATCTTGCCCTCCGTCGAGGGCGGGACGCCCTCGCCCCGGCGCGCTCCGCGCAAGCTCTGCGCCTGAAACGCCGGCGTTACGCGTTATGGACGGCCATGGTGTTGGGGCAGGTTCCGAACCGAATGGGGCATCGGCGCGGGCCGGCGTCAGAAGCCACGGCATCGCGCCCGATCGCGGCGCGAACGAGCTCGCCCAGACCGCGAATGAAGGCGCAATCCACGGCTACGGCCGGGCAGCGGGTAAAGAACGGAACCCCGGTATCAGACGCGACTGCGCGCAAGTCCATGTCGATTTCCACCAGTGTTTCGACATGTTCCGAAACAAAGGCGATGGGAACGACTACAACCGGGTCGCCCGCCGCACCGGCGCGGCGCACCTCGTCTTCCGTGGACGGGCCGATCCACTGCACCGGGCCGACCCGGCTCTGGTAGCAGGTCACCCAGTCCAACCCCGGACGGTCCAGCGCCTCGACGATGGCCGCGGAGGTCATTTCCACTTGCCACTGGTAGGGATCGCCGGCGTCGATGGTGCGTTGCGGCAGCGCGTGTGCCGAAAGCAGCAGGCGCGGGGCGCCGTGTGCCGAAGCCTCATCCATAGCTTGCCTTATGTTGGGCGTGGTGGCGTCGAGAAAACCGTGGTGGGTCGGATAGCAGCACACAACATGCTGCGGCGCGCTCAAACTCTGCTTGCGGGCCTCTTCGCGAAACGCCTTTACGGACGTACCGGTGGTGGTGGTGGAGAACTGCGGATACAGCGGCAGCAGAACGATGCGGTCCGGGCCGAAGTCCTTGATCCTGGCGACCGTTTCGCTCACCAGGGGGCGCCAATAGCGCATGAAGACGAACACTTCAACCTGCTCGGCGGTATCCGCAATCTCCTTCTTCAAGGCTTCCGCCTGCTCGATCGTGGCCGGCAGCAGCGTGGACTTTCCGCCCACCTGCTCATAGATCTCGGTCGTGGCGGCAGCACGCCGGGCGGTGATTACTCGGGCTGCGGCCCAGCGTAGCGGGTTGGGCAGACGCAGAATCGCCGGGTCGTTAAAAAGGTTCAGCAGGAACGGGCGGACAGCCTCGGGTGAATCCGGTCCGCCGAGATTGAAGATCACCACGGCGAGTTTCCGTGGCTTTGTTTGCGGGGCAGTCGCCAACGCGGTTATTGAGAGCCTGGGGGCTATGAAGAAAGGACGCTACGAACCGGCCAGTGCCTCGCGTATCTGCTCGGCGCCGATACGCAAGTCCAGCATGCGGTTGAATTCCTCCTCGCCGAAAACACGCTTGGGCAGCACGTTCATCGGATCGAGGCGGTAGCCCAGTTCACGCACCCGAAAGTCGAAAGTCGCGCTGCGCGCTGCGCTCTTCCTCCGGCACCGGCTCGGCCTCGTCCAGCCAGCCGAACCAGCGGCCCATAAAGCCTTCGAGGTACTGCTCGCAGACGTCAAGATTGGCGTCGGTGAGTTCCCCCGTGTGGCAGATGCATACCGGCGACATCAGCGCCCGCAGGTAGGCGCCGTGGCTCACGAACCGGGTAAACGCGGGATTCCCCTGGAACTCAAGATAGGCTGCGTTGGCCGGCTCGTAATAGCGCTCGAGGTATTCCGGATTCACGCGCAGATCAACCCGCGGGGTGTATTCGGCATAGAAGAACAGTCGCGGAATGGTACCGAAAATCACCGCCAGGTGCGGCACGCGCGTCTGCTCGCCCAGGAATACCGTGGCGTTGATGTCCAGGATGCTGGCGTGCCGGTTGCCGATCCAGGAATGCACCAGCCAGGGAACCTGCGGACTGCTGTAGGCCTGAAACGATCCTTCCATGGCGCCGTCGGGGGAAGTGTAATACTCGCGCCCCTCACAGCTGGGATGCAATTCAGCGGGGAACCGCTCGCGGACACGATTCACGATACCCGTTTGAATCCCCCAGCATCGCTCCCAGGCCGCGGACACGTCCACCTGCGGATTCTCCGCAAGGAATTCCATGATGGTTTTGACTTCAGCTTTGGTCATACGCAAAGCCTCTCCGATCAAATGTTTGGGGTCAGGCGCATTCTGTATGAACGGAATGCTGCGGACAAGTTTTCGCCCGCAAAAGCGCGCCATTTACAGGTCGATTCGTTCAAGTGGGCGGGTTATTCTCGGAATCGCCCTCGGTCCCGGCGTTGTTCCATGCAGGGTTATGGACGGAGCAAGTGTGTAACTACAATTTATAGGTATAGAATGGCATTCGAGTGGGACGCGGCGAAGAACCGACTCAGCATTCGAAAGCACGGGGTGAGCTTTGAGAGCGCAAGGCGAATTTTCGAGGGCCCCGTTCTTACCTGGCTCGACAATAGGCTTGACTATGGCGAGGATCGATATGTCAGCATCGGTCAGGTGGAGATGGGGGCGTTGCTTGTCGTGGCTCACACCATGCGGAATGAACGCACACGCTTGATTTCCGCGCGTGGGGCGTCCCGGAAAGAAAGGCAGGCATACCATGACCAGGCACGATAAACCTCTCACTCCCAAACACATCGCTGCCACCAGGGACGAGGAAATCGACTTCAGCGACATCCCCGAGTTGGACGAGAACTTCTGGCGGAACGCGAAACTCGTCGAGCCGGACCTCACCGAGCAGATTACCCTGCGGGTCAAGCGTTCCGTGCTGGCTCACTTCAAAGCCTACGGCAAGGGATACCAGACGCTAATGAACCGCGTTCTCGAGAGCTACGTTCGCGCTCAGCGCCGTTAAGTTGCTCCGCCGTGCACAATACGAGGAGTCTCGAGCGATCCAAAGAAAGCGCGAGAATCTACGGCTTGGCGAGGAGATCCAGGGCGGCGGCGGTCATTGCGCGCACCCCCGTTTGCAGCGTCTTCTCGTAGGTGGGCAGGAAGTAGGGCGAATGCGTAGCCGGTAGCTTGCGGCCCTCGGCTTCCGCCCGCGCGTACTCCTCGGGATCCATGCCGCCCAACCAGAAATAGAAGCCCGGAATGCGCGGCTCGTCGCGGCCGAACATAGCGAAGTCCTCGCCACCCATCACCGGCTTGCTGAGCTCGACATTCTCTTCGCCCAGTTCGCCGCGAATCACGTCGGCCAGGCGGCTGGAAAGATCGGGGTCGTTGTAGAGGGCAGGCGTGTATTCGTTCTTGACGATCACCTCGGGCAGCCGGTCCTCCGGCAGGCCCAGCGCCCGGGCTTGGGCCTTGGCAATCCTCGCAATGCCTTCCAGGAGCAATGCGCGGTTCTCGTCGCTGTAGGAGCGAACGGTCAATTGCATGTCGACCCGGTCGGAGATGATGTTGTGCTTGGTGCCGCCGCGGAACGAGCCGACCGTGACCACACCCTGCTCGATGGGGTTGAGGTTGCGCGCCACCAGCGTTTGCAGCGCGGTGACGATGTAGGCGGAAAGCACGATTGGATCGTGGGTGAGATGCGGAGCCGCTCCATGACCGCCGGTCCCGTGAACGATGATGTCCACGGAGTCCACGTTGGCCATGGCGAATTCCGGCCTGTAGCCCGCACGGCCTGCCGGCAGATTGGCGGTCACGTGTAAGCCGAGATTGTAATCGGGCCGCGGGAAGCGCGTGAACAGGCCGTCCTCGATCATGGCGCGGGCGCCCAATCCCCGCTCCTCGGCGGGCTGGGCCACCAGCACCACGGTACCCCGCCAGCTATCGCGCGTGTCCGACAGCTTGCGGGCAACACCGATCAGGTTGGTCATGTGAATGTCGTGCCCGCAGGCGTGCATGACGGCCACCTGCCGGCCCTGTTCGTCGGTAGTGGTGGCCTTGCTGGCGTATGTAACGCCGGTGCGTTCCTCTACCGGCAGCCCGTCCATGTCACCCCGGATCATCACTGTGGGGCCATCCCCGTTTCGCATCAGCCCGACGACGCCGGTGCCGCCCACTTCGGTTGTGACCTCGTATCCGGCGGCGGCGAACTCTTCAGCCATGCGCGCCGCGGTCTCGTATTCGTAAAGCGACAGTTCCGGGTTCTTGTGCAGGTGCAGGTAGAGCGCTTCCAGATAGTTCCGTTCGGCATCGCTTACATTGATTTCGGCGTTGGCTACGGTGGCGCACAGCGCCAACAATGCCATTCCGCTGGCAATTCTTCGCATAGTCGGGCTCCTTTCTTGAAGGGCGTTCTGGATCAAAGGGGTGTAACTGTACACGAGGCGCGGCGTGTTGAAGGGGGCCTCAGGGGGGAAGCTGAGAGAGGTCCTCCGGACGATCTATGTCCACACCGGCATTGGGCATGGGAACACTCACAACGCTGCCTTCCGAAGCCAGGAGAACCTGCGCTCCGCGGTCTTCGGTCAGCGATTTCAGGATACCGAACCAGGAGCGCGGAAAAATCGCCGGCGCACCCAGCCTGCCGGCATAGTGGGACGCTACCGCAGCGCGCGGATTGCGCCGCCAAACCGAAACCAGCTTCGCCAGGTCCTCGGCTTCCAGCTTCGGCTGATCGCTCAAGCAGACCAGAGCCGCCCTCGCATTCGGGGGTACTGCGCGGATCCCGCAGGCCAGGGACCGTCCCATGCCGTCGCGCCAGCGCGGGTTCCGCACCGTGGAACCGCAATCAAGGAAGACCCCGTTCCTCTCTAGTGCGCGCTGCATAACATCGCCGCGGTAACCAAGCACCACGCATACCTGTCTGGCCCCGGCTGTGCGGGCCAGACGTATGCTGCGCTCCAGCAGGGTCTCGCCGCGATAGCGGACCAGCTGCTTCGGCTCACCGTAGCGGCGCGACGCGCCGGCCGCGAGGATTATTGCGGCAAGCCCGGGTAAGGCGCGCTTGCCGGACCTTCTGCGCGGAATTGCAGAGCGCATTACGGACACGATAAGAGCGTCTTATTGGTCATGCCGGAGCAAGTGTTAACTATGTCTCCGGTATGAAACGTAAACCATGTACCAAGAATGGACCCTGTTGGAGGTGGCGCGCCCGAAGGGATTCGAACCCCTGACCTTCGGTTCCGGAGACCGACGCTCTATCCACTGAGCTACGAGCGCGACGTTGGGGAGTAGCCGAGGCATTATGCCGCAAGGCGGGGAGGGAGGGCATCTTTCGCCCTGGGAGGGAGGGCTTCCAGCCCTCCGAGGGCAGGATGCCCTCGTTCCCAGGATAGAGGGCTGGAAGCCCTCTTTCCCAGGGGGGCTAGTGCTTGCCGGGATCCAGCTCTACGCCGCGCCGCTCATAGCGAACATAGGCGATGAGCGCGATCATCTTCTCGTCGCCGGCCTCGAGTTCTTCGCCTTCCAGGGGGTTTCGCAGGCACCAGTTGACCATCTCCCAGAGATCGACAACGCGGCCCATTTGCTTCTGGAACTTGGGATAGGTCTCCGGATGGGTGTTCGCCGCATTGGGATGGCATTGGGCGCAGGACACGCCATTACTGCCCAGGGTTCCGTCGGTCCACAGCGCGCGGCCCTCGTCGACGACCTGCATGAATTGCTCCTGCCAGCGATCCAGATCCTCCTCGTCGAACTCGTCGCTACCCACGTTGCCGGCGCTCAAGGCGAAGATTACCGGCGCCACGGCGGCCAGAATCAATTTCTTACCCATGTCTGTGATGCTCCCCGATTTCAGTAGTGCTGCTGTGGCGCAATTCGTGTGGCCGGACCCTGGAAATCCATGTCTTGGGGTCGCCCCGCCTCCTCATTCCAGGCCACGGTGCGCACGGCATTGTCGTACAGGTTGTAATGGATCGCGGCGCGCCCGGTGTGCACGTCCACGAACTGCCAACCGGTGGCGTCGCGCTCGAAGAACGGGTCGGCGCGGTTCATCGGCACGGTCAGGACCGGCAGGTAATGTTCAGCCTGGGCGTAGCTGCCCGGATATGGCCACGGCCAGGCTGTGGCCATCGCCGAAGTAAAGCTGATGTTGCCGATCTGGTTGTACTGGATCTGGTGCACATGCCCGTACAACACCGTTACCTTGTCGAACGGCGCCAGGATGGCCTGCACCTGTTCGGCGTCATCGGTCCAGAAATTCCAGCCTTTGTAGATTTTCTGCAGCGGCGAGTGGGAGATCACCACGATCGGAGTGCTGGTGTCCACGCCCGCCAGGTCTTTCTTGAGCCAGTCCCGCTGCTCCTCGCCCACCATGAACGGCGAGCCGTTCGGATTGTCCAGCCCGGCCATCTCGTTCATCCGCTGCTCGTCGGTGGGCCAGCGCAGATAAGTCCACTCGTCGTAGGTCACGATGGAGTTGAGCAGCACGAAATGCACGCCCTTGTGATCGAAGCTGTAGTAGTGAGGCCGCTTGAACAAGCCGGACCAGTACTCGCCAAGATCAAGATAGTAGTCGTGCTCCCCGAGGATCGGGTAGATGTCGTATTTAAGGGCGGACAGGAGATCCGCCCCGTGGTCCAGTTCCGGCTTGGTTCCGAGCTGCGCCAGGTCGCCGCCGTAAATGACGAAATCCGGCTTGGGATTCAGCAGGTTGGTTTCGGCCACGGCCCGGATCAGCCCTCGGTCCCAGTTGCGCACGAACTCGGTCCCGCGGATGTGCTGAATATGCGAGTCGGATATGAAGGCGAAGCTGAACTCCGACGATTGTTCGCTGCGGCCCAGCCTTACGTAGGTTAGCGGCAGCGTGCCCACGGCGGCCATGCCGGCCGCCGTTTGAATGAACTTGCGTCTGTTGCTGCGAATCATCGTTATCTACTCTCCAGTAGTCAGTCCCGACGCGTCGGCGGCCTCGGCCAAAGCCTCATATTCGGGGCTGGTAAGCGCTTCCATGAAGGCCACCAGGTAGGCGATCTACTCGTCGGTCAGGTCCAGGGGCCGAATGCCGCTGGACAGAAAATCGTTGACCGGATCATCTTCCTCGGTGACGCCGCCGTTGTTGTAGTGGTCCATCACTTCCTTCAATGTCGCCAGGCTGCCGTCATGCATGTACGGCGCGGTGGCGGCGACATTGCGCAGGGTGGGCGTCTTGAACGCGCCCATATCGTCGAACATCTCGGAAACCGCAAAGCGCCCCAGCTCCGATGCCGGCACTTCGGAAAGCACCGTCTCGTCCACTTCCGCTCCGCGCGCCCGGGCCGCGAGGTAGCTGCCTACCGCCTCGGGGATCCGGTCCTGGATATCGTTGATGCCGACGCCGATGTTGTGGAAGCGGTGGTCGGTAAACAGCGCATGGTCATGCTCGATGGTGTGACAGGAGACGCAGCGCCCTTCGTTCAGGAACAGGTCCAGACCACGAATTTCGGCCTCGCTCAATGCGTCTTCCCGGCCACCGAACCAGTAGCGGTCGAAGCGCGAATTGCCGAACAGCAGGGTGCGTTCGAAGGCCGCGATGGCCTTGGTGACCTCATCCATGGTGATCTCGCCGGGCTCCTTGCCGAATACGTCGCGGAACGCGGCCACGCATTCCGGATCGGAGACCACGACCTTGAGTATCGGATCGTGAGTTTCCAGTCCCATTTCCACCGGGTTCAGAAACGGGTGCTGGGCCTGGTCCTCCAGACTGGGCGAACGCCCGTCCCAGAAGAATGTCTTGAAGTAGGCGGCGTTGGTGGTGGTCGGGGAATTGCGTGTGCCGGTCAGTCCCAGAATGCCTTCCGAAGTACTCAAGGGGCTGTCGGTAAATCCTTTCTCAAGTTCGTGGCAGGTCGAACAGCTGACCTCGCCGGTAGTGCTGAAGCGGTCATCGTGAAACAGCTTGTCGCCCAGCGCAATCTTGGCGGGCGTCATGGGGTTGTCCTCGGGCACTTGCAACTCGGGCAGGCCCAATGGGGCCGCGGTAGCCGTTGCCGCGAACAGCGTGGCGCTCAGCGCCACCAGCATTGTTCGAACCATTGCCCCTCCTCCGTAAGCGCGGATTTCATCCTACGCCGCACATATTACAAGTCAAGCGGGTGATTCCGATCCGGCCGGCGGGCATCCGGATTGGACAGCCAGGAGCAATTGGATATGCTGGCAGGCATGCTGTGCGTGCACCCATCAGACTTGCAAGTAGCAAGCGGCGCGAGGGTGTCCAGCCCTCCCTGGGAAAGAGGGCGTCCCGCCCTCGGCGAGGGCAGGAGGCCCTCGCTCCAGGCCTTGCTTACTCACGTCGGCGCCGCAGGAATCGCTCTGCTGGCAACGGGCTTGCTGCTGATCGGGAACCCGGTCCTGGCTGACGAGCCGGAGCCGCCGGTAGTCTTCGCCGCGGCCAGCACCACGGCAGCCATGACCGAGCTGGCTGCGCGCTTTGAACGACGCGCAGGCAAGCGAGTGGCGCTTTCCTTCGCGGCTTCCTCCACGCTGGCCCGGCAGATCGTCAACGGGGCCCGGCCGACGCTGTTTCTGTCCGCCAATCCGCAGTGGATGCAGCCGCTTCGAGAAGCAGCCCTGCTTGCGCAACAAACGTCACGGGAGCTGCTCGGAAACCGTCTGGCGCTGATCCGGCATGCCGACAATGACACGCGAGTTGATCTTGATGACCCGGCCTCACTGCTTGCCGCTCTCGGTGATTCTCCGCTGATTCTCGGTGATCCCGCCCACGTTCCCGCCGGCATCTATGCCCGCCAGGCGCTGGAACATGCAGGCCTGTGGGCCAAACTCGATGGGCGCATGGCGTTTGTTCCGAACGCCCGCGCCGTAACCGCTCGCGTGGCCCAGGGCGAGGCGCCGCTGGGCGTTACCTACGTCAGCGATCTGCACGGATTGGAAACGGTGGTTATGGCGGCGCTTTTTCCAGCCGAAAGTCATGCGCCGATTCGCTATGAACTGGCCCTCATCGAGCCCGCGACGGACCGTATCGCCCTGGCGTTCTACGATTACCTGTTAAGCGCTGAAGCGCAAACCATATTCCAGGCACACGGATTTTTGCCTCGCGCTGACCTGAAGCGTACCGAACCAGGAGAATGCGCTGGGAGGGAGGGCATCCTGCCCTCCATCGAGGGCTGGAAGCCCTCGTTCCCATCGAGGGCTGGAAGCCCTCGTTCCCAGGGGGCAACGCTGGGAGGGAGGGCATCCTGCCCTCCGCCGAGGGCTGGAAGCCCTCGTTCCCAGGGCGCAACGCTGGGAGGGAGGGCATCCTGCCCTCCGCCGAGGGCTGGAAGCCCTCGTTCCCAGGGGGTGAGTGAATGACGCCTGTTGCGGACATTGCGTTGCTGTCGCTCAAGGTTTCGCTGTGGGCGGTGGCCTGCTCGCTGCCTTTGGGAATCGCCTGCGCCTGGGTTCTCGCGCGCTGTCGTTTCCCAGGCAAAGTGCTGCTCGACGGGCTGGTTCACCTGCCGCTGGTAACGCCCCCGGTGGTGGTGGGCTATCTGCTGCTGGCGGTGCTGGGACGCAACGGCTGGCTGGGACAGCCGCTCTATGAATGGTTCGGCATTACGCTGACCTTTACCTGGAAAGGCGCCGCCGTAGCCGCGGCCGTCATGGCCTTCCCGCTGATGGTGCGGGCGATCCGGCTGGGTATCGAGTCGGTGGACCAGCGCCTGGAAGCAGCGGCCCGAACGCTGGGCGCGTCGCCTGTTCGGGCGCTGTTCACGGTCACCCTGCCGCTGGCCGCCCCCGGTCTGATCACCGGCGCCCTGCTGGCTTTCGCCCGTTGCCTGGGCGAGTTCGGGGCAACCATCACCTTCGTGGCCAACGTGCCCGGTCAGACCCGCACCCTTCCATTGGCGATTTACACCTTGCTGCAAACGCCCCACGGCGAGACCGCCGCCGCCTGGCTGGCGGGCGTGTCGCTGGCCTTGGCGATTGTCGCTCTGGCGGCATCCGAACTGGCGGCGCGCGCGGTTCGCAAGCGCCTCAACTGAACCGGGACCGGCCATGCTTACGATCAGCGCGCGCAAGAGGCTGCCGTCGTTCGAGTGGAGCGGGAAGTTTGAATCGGGCTACGGCGTTACCGCTCTTTTCGGCCGCTCCGGCGCGGGCAAGACCAGCCTGGTGAACATGATTGCCGGACTGCTCACGCCCGACGAGGGTGAGATCGTGATCGGCGGAACCTGTGTGTTCGATAGCGCCTCGGGCATCAACCTGCCGCCGGAACAGCGCTCCGTGGGGGTTGTGTTTCAGGACGGCCGGCTGTTCCCGCATTTGACGGTGAGCGGAAACCTGGCCTACGGGCGTTGCAGGGGCAAGCGCTCCGCGCCCGGCCTTGACCAGGTTGTGGAGTTGCTGGAATTGGGCGCGCTGCTCCAGCGCCGGCCCATGACGCTGTCAGGCGGCGAACAGCAACGCGTGGCGATCGGCCGGGCGCTGCTTACCGCGCCGGAAGTACTGCTTCTGGATGAGCCTCTTTCCGGGTTGGACGGCGAGCGCCGCGAAGAGGTCCTGGGCTTTCTGGAGCGGCTCAAAGAGGATCGAAACCTCACGATCGTGTACGTCACGCACCGCATGGAAGAGGTGGTTCGGCTGGCCGACCGCCTGGCGCTGATCGACCACGGGGCGATTCAGGCCGCAGGCGCTCCCGGGGAACTGCTGGGACGGCCGGAGCTTAAATCACTCACCGGGCGGAAAGCGGCCGGAGCGCTGCTTTCCTGCCGCGTCGAGCGTGCCGATGATGGGGAGGGTCTCAGCCGCCTGAAGTGCTCCGGTCATACTCTGCTTCTGCCACGACTGGGATTGGAAAGCGGTCAGGACATCCTGCTGCGGGTGCGCGCAGCGGACGTATCGTTGTCGCTGGAGCAACCTCGCCGAAGCAGCGTGCTGAACGTGATGAGCGGCGTGGTGGAACGGGTGCTGGAAGAGGATGGCGCATTGGCGGACGTGGTTGTGAACGTGGGCCAGACGCTCTGGGCGCGAGTGACCCGGCGTTCGGTGCGCGAACTGAAGCTGGCGCCGGGATTGCGGGTATACGCAGTCATCAAGGCTGCTTCTCTCTACTCCGCAGACTGACCTCGTCCAGCCTCACCTCGGCCGGCTCCCGGCGGCCGCGCGGCGGCGCTACCCAAGCCTGACCGTAGACCACTTCAATGCTGACGGGCACAGCGCCTTGCGGGTCGCGGCCGGCGTCGAAGGTCTGTTGCACGACTTGCCGCCTGGCGCGCCCGGACAGGCCGCTCCCGGGCGGCATCATGGCCCGGCTTGCGCCACATGCGCGCAGGTCCCGCTCCAGCATTGAGTAGTCCGCGTAACGTATCGGAAACCGTTCCGCGCTCATCACCGGGTCGGCGAAACCGGCGCGCGCCAGGGCGTCGCCGAGATGATGCATGTCGAGTAGCGTTTCGGGCTCGTCGATCAGACCGGCTACGCGGCGCGCCGCTCGCAACTCCTTCAGAGTGTCCGGCCCGAACATGGAGAAGAACAACAGGCCCGGGGAACCCAGCACTCGCCTGAACTCCGCGAGTGCCGCTCCGATCGCCGGACACCAGTGAAGCGCCAGGTTGGAGAAAACGAGTTGCGCGCAACCATCCGCCAAGGGCATCTGCTGTATGTCGCCGCAAATTTGCTCGCCTTCCCCGGCGCGCAGCATGCCGAGAGAAGAGTCCAGCGCCAGGATCCGCGTGTCGGGAAAACGCCCTAGCAATTCGGCGCGCGCGGCCCCCAAGCCGGCGCCGGCATCAACTACGAGGCCGGGTTCTATCCGTACCCATTGCAGTTGCTCCAGCATGCGCCGGCGAATTTCCGCATGCAGGAAATCGGCCTCGCCGAAACCCCCGGCCGCGCGGTCGAACGCGCGGCGGACTCGTTGTGGCTTGGGGCGGGCCATCCCCCCACCCTACAGTGAAAATTCCCGCCCGCCGGTTAACATGACGGCGTCCGAATCTTGGGGGAGGGTCTTCATGGACGCGAGCAAATCAGGCGGACCGGCGCCGGGCGCCGAGCGCGGCCAGTTCTCCCTGCTGCTGAGCAAGCGGTTTTCGCCGTTTTTCCTGACCCAGGCGCTGGGTGCGTTCAACGACAACGTGTACCGAAACGCCGTGATCGTGCTGATTGTCTTCGGCACGGGAGCGGAGATGGCCGACACACTGGCCAATCTGGGCGCCGCCCTGTTTGCGCTCCCATTCTTCCTGTTCTCCCCATGGGCCGGCGAGATCGCCGACCATGGCGACAAGGCGGTCCTGGCCCGGCGAATCAAGATCGCGGAAATCGGCATCATGTTCCTGGGCGGCCTGGCGGTGGCGTCAGGGTCAGTCTTGGCGGTAATGGCTGTGTTGTTTCTGATGGGCACACAATCCACTTTCTTCGGCCCGATCAAGTACTCCATCATTCCCCAGCACCTGAGGCAGGCGGAGCTTGTGGGCGCCAACGGCCTGGTACAGATGGGCACCTTCGTGGCGATTCCCATCGGGCTCATGCTGGGGGGGTTTCTGGCGGCCGCCGAGCCGCAAGAAATCAGGCCATTGCTGATTGGAGCCACGGTTGTCGGACTTGCGGCGGCCGGATACCTGGCCAGCCGCTTCATACCTTCCGCGCCACCGGCGCCGGATGCCGGCCCGATCTGCTGGAATCCGTTCCCGGTAGTTGGGCGTATGTGGCAGGCCGCAGCAGCCAAGCGTTCGGTGCTGCTCTCGATTCTGGGCATTTCCTGGTTCTGGCTCCTCGGGTCGGTGGTGCTGACGCAGATGCCCAATTATGGCAAGGAGATACTGAACGCCAACGAAACGGTCACCACCGCGCTGATGGCGACGTTGGCCATCGGTATCGGCGTGGGCTCGATGGTATGCGAATGGCTGTCGGGCCGCCGGGTCGAAATAGGCCTTACCCCGATCGGCAGCCTGGGGCTGACAGTCTTTGCGGCGCATTTCGCCTTAACGACCATCAGCCCGGTGACCCCGGAGGCGGACATTGCCTCGTTCCTGGGCGCAGGCGGCTGGGGCCCGACGCTGGACCTGTTCCTGATGGGCTTTTTCGGCGGCCTGTACGTAGTGCCCATGTACTCGGTGATCCAGCAACGCACCCGGCAGGAAACCCGCGCCCGGGTCATTGCCTTCAACAACATCGTCAACTCGTCGTTCCTGGTGATCGGTGCGGTCTTGAGCATCGTGACACTGGTAGTGCTCGAACTTGATATCCCTCAGTTGTTCCTGCTGCTGGCGGCGATCAACCTGGGGGTTGCGATCTTCATCTTCTGGGAAGTGCCCGAGTTCGTTTCGCGCTTCATGGTGTGGTGTTTGATGCGCAGTCTGTACCGCCTGCGCTTCAAGAATCTCGACCAGGTGCCTGATCGCGGCGCCGCGGTGCTGGTTTGCAACCACGTAAGTTACACCGACGCACTATTGATCCTGGGCGTGCTCAAGCGGCCGGTCCGCTTCGTCATGATCAAGCGCATCTACGACCTGCCCCTGCTCAATTTCATCTTCCGCAGCGTCAGCGCCATTCCCATAACGCGGCGCAGCGACGACCCCGAAATCTACCGCAACGCTTTCCAATCGCTCGCCGACGCCCTGCGCAACGGAGAGCTGGTTTGCATCTTCCCGGAAGGCCACCTGACCCGCGACGGGCAAATGCACGAGTTCCGGCCCGGGGTGCTCAAGCTGTTGCAGGAAGTTCCGGTGCCGGTCGTCCCCATGGCCTTGCAGGGCTTATGGGGCAGTTTGTTCTCCCACCAGGGGCAGGGGCCTTTCCGCGGCGGGCTGAAATGGCTGCGATCGCCGGTGGAATTGATCGTGGGCAAGCCGATTGCGCCCGAAGGCATCACAACGGACCAGCTTTTCCAAGAGGTAAGTCTGCTGCGCGGCGCACACGCCTGAAACCCGGGGAAGAGGGCATCCTGCCCTCCGACGAGGGCAGGATGCCCTCGTTCCCAGCGGGGGATGCCCTCCGTCCAAATCCAACTCAGCGGGAAGGCCGTAGCCGGCGCAGAAAAGGCAAAGGAAGCAGGCGAGGAGTGGTGGCCTGGTAGTCGCGATACGACGGATACTTCGAAAGCGACAGCGATTCCGTCAACTGCGTGGAGCCCTGGAACAGCAGCGTCAGGACCACGAAACCCAGCCCGGTCCAATGCAGCCACTGGCCCGACGCGGCCACCGCAAACAGGTAGAACGTCCACCACATGCCCAGTTCGCAGAAAAAATTCGGGTGGCGACTATAAGCGAACAGGCCGGTTGTAATGAAAGGCTCGGCTCCCTCCTCGCCGGCTGCAATCTTCCGCTTCTTGTGCTGCTGGAACCTCCACATCTGCTCGTCAGCAACCCATTCGCCGATGAACAAGACGAGGAAAGCCAGAGTGGCGATTCCATCAAGGAAGGTCAGCGGCGTCTCCCGCCAGGTCCAGGCCTGGTGCATGGGCGAGGCAAACAGCCAGACGATAAGCATCTGGCCCGGAGCAACGAATACGAAGTTCAGTAACTGAAATCCTGCGGGTCCGAATTTCTTGCGTATTGCCACCCACCGGTAGTCTTCGCCGTCCTTGGAGTAGCCACCCTTGCGCGCGTAGTTGAATGTCAGTCTTGAGCCCCAGAGCGTTATCAGAAACGCCATAAGGTTCAGCCGCGGCGAGGCGAAGTCCGCCTGGACCGCAACGAGCAGGCAATAGGCGGGCGGGCACAGCGACCACAGCCGATCAACCCAGGAGTACTCGCGGGTGATTACCGAAGTGAGCCACGCCAGGGCGGCCAGCAGCAGGGCGAGCTCAAGCGCCGTTCCGTAGGGCGTGCCCGACAGCGGGTGGCTGATGAAATCAAGCATTTTTCAGAAAGAAAACTGCAACTTGCCCGGCCTCGGGTTGCTGCGGCGCAACAGCAGGCGCCAACACTTCCCCCCTGGGAACGAGGGCATCCAGCCCTCGACGAGGGCTGGATGCCCTCGTTCCCAACGTGTCGCTTGCGCGTCAGCAAAACGGCGCCTGCCGCCAAGGCTCCGAGGGGTCCGACCGGTGCTTACCAGCTTACGCTCTCTCCGAAACGGTTGATGAACTCGCCGGAGCGCGAGAATTCCAGACTCTCGAACAGTTCCTGTTGCATCCGCACGCTCTCCACCGGGTCCACCGGCGCTTCCGGTCCACCCAGATCGGTACGGCACCAACCCGGGGCCATGGCGATCACGGTGAGGCTCTGCCACTCGATGGCCATGCCCCTGGTGAGCATATTGAGCCCTGCCTTGCTGCTTCGGTAAGCGTAGGCATGACCGATGGAATTGTTGCCGATGGAGCCCATGTCGCTGGACATGTTCACCAGCACAGGGTGGGCCGCGGCCTCCAGGTGTGGCTTGAAACATACCGCCACCTTGAAAGCGGCCAGGACGTTGATCTCGTGCATCTCGCGCCACAGGTCGTAATCCATGCTCTCCAGCGACTGGTAATGCATACCCTCGAACGCGGACTTGGGACCGTAGGTGCCGGCGTTGTTCAACAGGATGTCCAGGGACTGCCCGGCCAGCTCCTCGGCCACCGCTTCCACTCGCGGGTGATCCGTCACATCCATCTGAATCTGGCGCAGCCGGTCGGCGTGGTGCGATTCGAGAGCCTTTAGCCCCGGCGAGGATTCCGGGTTACGCGCCGTGGCAATCACTTGCCAGCCCTTCGCCAGATACTGCTTGGCGTGCTCCAGGCCCAGGCCGCGCGATGCACCGGTAATCAGAATGCGTGGCATACAAATTCTCTCCGCTGTGCGGGAGCGTTAGCATAACCGCAATGACCGCAATACGCTTCGGGCCAAAGGGACGTGCGCGCCTTCTCCTTCCATGGAAATGCGCACTGTGCGCAGGGCCGGCGGGGGTCGATCTGGAGTTGTGCGATGAGTGCGACGCCGACCTCCCCCGCGTCGAACACAGCTGTCCTCGTTGCGGGCTTGGCATTGGGGCCACCGACATAGCCGGCATCTGTGGCCGCTGCGTGATCCAGCCACCCCGCTATCAGCGCATGGTCGCGCCGATGGCCTACGACTATCCGGTGGACAGGCTGGTGCTGGGATTGAAGTTCGGGCGGCGGATTCACCTTGCGCGGGCACTGGCCCACGGCATAGCGGCAAGAGTGCGCGAGCAAGTTGAGCATGACCTGCTCGAAATGCCCGACGCGCTGATACCCGTACCACTGCATCCGCGCCGGCTGGCTGAGCGCGGTTTCAATCAGGCCGAAGAAATCGCCCGCTTCATCGGTCGCGAAGTCGGCGTGCCAATGGTCGGGGGCATCTGCCGCCGGGTGCGTCCCACCCGCATGCAGAGCCGGCTGAACGACCAGGAACGCCGGTCCAACGTGGCCGGGGCCTTTGAATGTTCCCGATCACCCCAACGGCCCGCGATCGTCGATGACGTAGTTACCACAGGCGCCACCGCCGATGCCCTGGCGGCTGCGCTGATTGCCGCCGGCGCCGAAAGCGTGCAAGTGTGGGCCGTTGCCCGCGCAGCGTGACGCCCGCTAGCTGCTGCCTTGCGGCGCCTTCAGGGGCCGAAGAAAATCCAAAGCAGCCGCGTGTCCTTATGCACAAGGGTGTGCTGTTTCTGGCCGGCAGGTATGGTCACAATGTCGCCCGCTACCAGCCGTTTGGTCCGATCCGCCGAGGTGGTTGATAGTTCGCCCTCCAGAATCAGGGTGATTTCCCGCCTCGGGTGCGCCGACGAACCCTTTTCCGGCATGCGAGTCCCGGCCTTTAGAAAGCCGGAACCAATCTCAAAGCTGACGCCTTCGGATACGAATTCTCGTAACGATTCCAGTGACTCAATGCCGTTCGGATACGTAAAGCGAAACGCTTCCATTTCACTCGATCGATCTTATTTGTCGACCCTGAATACGCTGGGCGTTCCCACGTAGAGCAAGACGACATCCTCATTGGTCAAATTACTTGCCGTGTGCGGCGTGCGTGAATTGAAGTGAGTGCTGTCGCCCGCCCGCAGGGTTTCCTTGATTTCCCCAAGTTCCGTGTAGAGTTCGCCTTTCATTACGTACAGGAAATCTTCTCCTTCACGCTGGTCGATGGGGAATACGTGGCCGGGCGGTATGATCATCAGCAGCGCGTCCATTTGCTGGAATTTCATCCCCGCGCTGAGTTGGATGTACTGGACCGGGGATTCGATCTCTATGTATTGAGGATCGGATCGGCGCCGAATCGGAGCTTCTCCCATGGGGATTTCCATGAAAGTGGTAACACTTACTTCCAAAGCGCGCGCAAGGTTCATCAGGGACACCATGGATGCGCTGGCCTGGTTACGCTCCACCTGAGAGATAAACGCCACCGATAGCCCCGACTTCTCGGCGAGCGCCTGCAAGGTAAGTCCAAGCTCCAACCGTCTGGCCCGAATGGTTTGCCCGGTAGCGAATTGGGTTCGCCTGGGCTTTCCGGTTTTTCTTTGCAACATCAGTCAGTTATAGCTTAGGACAAATCGTCAGAAATTGTACGTCAACTCGATTCCATACGAGAGCGGCGGGGCCAGGTGAACAAATCCCCCCGACACGTATTCGGCAAGATACTTCTTATCGCCTAGATTCTTTGACCAGAATGTCAGCGCCCAGCGTTCGCCTTTTACGCCGGCGCGCGCATTGATAAGGCCTACAGCGTTTCTCGCCGAAGAATTGTCCGGATCCCAGAACTGCTTGCCTCGCCGTTCGTAATCCGCGCGCAGGACCAACTGGATTTCATCCGTAATGGGCGTGCCGTATTGGAATCCCAAATTGATGGTGTCCCGCGGGACATAGGGCGCCTTGTTGCCTACGAACGCCGAATTGACTGCGTATTCCTTGATTTCGCTGTTGATAAACCCATAGGCGACGTACACCTCCAGCCCGTCGGTCACCACCGCGCTGAGTTCGGCCTCGCCGCCAAACAGATCGACTCGATCTATTCCAGCCAGCACCTGAGAACTGGTCGGGGCGAAAAACAGGAAATACTGTTGCCCATCCACTTCGGTGCTGAACAGGGCAAGATTGAGATTGGCGAGACCATTCATCAACTGGGCTTTCAGCCCGATTTCAAAGGCGCGAGTCTCTTCCTGCCCAACGACGTCAAACACACCATCAACACCCGCTGCCACAGCGGCGGCGGCGGTTCCGGTTTGATTGAACTGGCCACTGCGAAAACCCTCGCTATACGAGCCGAATACATTGATGTTGTCTGCGGCCTGGTATCGCAGGGTCACTTTCGGCTGCAATTTGTCAAAGGATGTCTTTCTGCGCTCGTTGGCAGGTCCGCCTGTGTGGAAGGGAGATGTGGTTTGAATACGCTCGTCTTTATCGTAGCGAAGCGCCAGGGACGCCTCAAATCGCTCGGTGACATCGTAGTTGAGCTGCCCGAACAAAGCAAAAGCCGCGTTCTCGTTGTCATCGGCAAGAAATGAGAAAGTATCCGGTTGCCCTGCACCGGTCGGACCACGCTCAATGCGGATGATCCCCACCCCCGTATCATCGACCACTGGAGTCGAAATGAAGCGGTCGGTTCCAACATAGTACGCGCCGAACAGCCATCGTAAGGACTGATCGTCATTGGAAGACAGGCGGACTTCCTGACTAATGGCGTCCACGTCCCAATACTGCTGGGCAATGCCGTCAAACGGAATGCCCGGCCCGAAGGGATACTGCGTGAGGCTCTCGCTGTAGGGCGCCTGATCCGACCCGTACCATTCTTCCATCTTGTTGATTGACGAAATGGAAGTGACCGTTCCCCAGGATGCCTTGTACTCAAGCTTTACCGCCAGCTCCAGAATGTCGCGATCATTCTGGCCACGGTTGTTTTGCTCATAGATCAGGTCCACGTTGTTCGCGTCCCCGGGCGCGAAAGTGAACGCGTCGAGTTCGTAGTCGAATGCCTGCCAGTTGTAGTTGAGCGACCCACCTTGCGTGTTTGAGGCATACATTCTGAAATCCGCGTTCAACTGCTCGTCGATCAGCCAGTCCAGGCGGAGTTGCAGGCTCTTGTCTTCAATGTTATCTACGTTGCCGCCCAGATTGACGTTCGGCAGATAGCCGTCCCGTTCGAACCAGGTTCCGTTGATGCGAAAGTAGGCCCGGCCGGCAGCGAGTGGCCCTGCCAGCGAGATCCGACCCTCCGAGTGTTCACCGTTGCCCACGCCAACCGTGACTCGACCTTCAAATTCTTCGGCCGGTCCTCGCGTGGTTATGTTGATCGCGCCGCCCACGGCGTTACGCCCGTATAGCGCGCCTTGCGGTCCTTTCAGAACTTCAATCTGCTGCAGGTCCAGCAGGGCCTGATTGAACTGGTTGGGACTGGTTTGCAGCATCCCGTCAACCGACACCGCCACCGGCGGTTCATTGTTGCGAACCTGGGTGATGCCGCGAATCGTCAAGAAGGTGGTGCCCGCATTCTGCGCTTCAACCAGCGTTACATTAGGAACTAGAGACAAGTAGTCGTTGGGACGCCTGATCCCCGCATCTTCAATGTCTTCACGCGAAAAAACGTTCACCGTAACAGGAACTTTGATGAGGCTCTCGCTTCGCAGACGGGCAGTCACGACGATCTCCTCTATGACATCCGACCGCCCTCCCGTGTCCGTCTGCGAGAGTGCCGGCGGGAGGTAGCCAACCGCTAATGCGACAAGAAGACTGGCGCCAAGAGGTAGTTTATTTTGGCGTTTCATGTTTCATCCCCCAATGTGGCGAAGTATCATAAAATGTGTGTATATCAAAATTTTTGACAAATAGCAAGAGGGAATGTAGAGTGACAAGAGTCGCCGCCGAAGGAATTGATTCCTTGGGGTCCAATGCGCCCGTATCGGCTGCAAAATATGGCCGAGAGATTGCCTTGTGACTTCATATCGCGTTTCCGCTGACATTGGAGGAACCTTTACCGACCTGGTAGTGGAACCCTCGGACGGGCCGGTGTACGTCGGTAAGGTCGCCACCACCCCGGGCGACCCGGCTCAAGGTGTTGTTGCAGGCCTCACCCGGCTGGTTCCCGATCTTTCCAAAGTGACCTTCTTTGTGCACGGCACCACGGTGGGATTGAACGCGTTTCTGGAACGCAAGGGCGAACGAGTTCTGCTGGTTACAACGGCCGGGCATCGTGATGGCTACAGCATTGCCCGGGGCAATCGGCTATCACTGTACGAATTGCGCTACCGGAAGCCGGAATTGCTTGTGCCGCGCCGCGATGTGCATGAAGTTCGTGGACGCCTTGGCTGGAATGGCGAGGTGATTGAACCGCTGTGCGTGCGAGACTTCGACCCGATCATCGCCAAGGCAAACTCACAAGGCATCAAGGCAATTGCCGTGTGTTTCCTCCACGCTTTTGCGTTTCCGGATCACGAACTGCAGGCCAAGGAAATACTGCAGGCAGCCTTGCCGGATGTGTCCATTTCCCTTTCGCACGAGGTTGCCCGCGAGTGGCGCGAATACGAACGGGCGTCGTCGGCCGTAATGAACGCTTACGTGGCGCCGATTGTGCAGCGCTATCTTGTCAGTCTCGAAGGGGAATTGTCGTCCCGCGGTATTGCGGCCACAGTGCACATAATGCAATCGAACGGGGGCGTGATTTCCGCTTCGACGGCGCGGAAAACTCCGGTTTTCACGCTGCTCTCGGGGCCTGTGGGAGGCGCTATAGGGGGAACAGCCCTGGCCGAACAATTAGGCCGTCAAAACTTGTTGTGCGTTGACATGGGCGGCACGTCATTCGACTTGAGCCTCGTAGTCAACGGCCGTGCCAATACAACGCAGGAATCGGAACTTGACGGCCTTCCACTATTAATGTCCTCGGTGGATATTCAAACAATCGGAACGGGCGGCGGCTCGATTGCCTGGCTGGAGCAGGGCGCGGTTCGCGTAGGCCCCCAAAGCGCAGGCTCCGCGCCCGGACCCGCTTGCTACGGCAACGGCGGCGTGGAGCCCACGGTGACCGATGCCAATCTGTTCCTCAATCGCTTGGGCGAGCGATCATTACTAGGTGGCGACATGACTCTGGATAGTTCGGCGGCCGAGCGGGTGATCAAACAGAAAGCTCGACAGGCGGGGTTAGGGCCGGTGGCGTTTGCCGAGGGCATTCTGGCAATTTCCAATGCCGCCATGGCAGACGCAATGCGCACCATTACGGTGAGTCAGGGAGTTGACCCGAGGGACTTTACTCTGACAGCTTTCGGTGGCGCGGGCCCCATGGCGGCCGCTTTTCTGGCCCATGAGTTGGACATTGAGGATGTATTGATTCCCATGTTTCCCGGCACATTTTCCGCATGGGGAATGTTGCAGACCGATCTGCGCCAGGACTTTACGCGTAGCTTCTTTCATCCTGCATCGTCGGTTGACGAGCCGCTGCTGGAAACCATCTATCGCGAGCTTGAAGCCGAAGGGACAGACGCCATGGCGCGAGAGGGCATCGAATCGGACGACTTGTCCCATCGCAGGTCCGCCGACATGCGCTACGTCGGTCAGGAGTACACCATTAACGTCGCGGTGGCCACACCGATTGAAATCGAGGCCATGATCAGCGGCTTTCACACAACTCATCATCGCCGCTACGGACATTCCAGCCCCGGGGCGAGTGTTGAATTTGTGAACCTGCGGGTCGCGGCCTTAGGCGCCCTGACGCGCTACGGACGCCCGCGCCACAAACCCGGCACTGATCAAAAGGCTGCTCTGCTTGGGGAGCGTGACGTCGTGTTTGACGGCGTCAGGCACAGGACCCCGGTATTTTTCCGCGACCGGCTTCCCGAGGAATTTGGGGTGGACGGGCCGGTAATCGTGGAGGAACGAAGCGCCACTACCGTAGTTCCGCCGGACTGGCGGATAACACTCGATGCACACGGAAATCTGCTGCTCCGCAAGCGGGAGGCTTCATGAACGGCGTTGATCCCATTACAACCGAGATTATCCGGAACGCCTTCAATGCCATCGCCGATGACATGAATGCGGCTCTGATCCGCAGCGCCTTTACGCCGATCATCTACGAGGGCAAGGATTGTTCGGTTGCCCTGTTGGACGCCGACGCAAACGTGCTGGGTCAATCGCCGGGGTTGCCACTGTTTCTGGGCAATCTGGAGATTTGCGTGCAACTCATCGCCGATCGCCACGGATGGGACTATTTTTCGGAAGGTGACGTGTTCTATATGAACGACTCATACATGACCGGCACGCACTTGAATGACTCCACCATCATCATGCCGATCTTCCGGCGAAATGAACGAATCGGCTTCGCGGCATCGCGCGCCCACTGGCTTGACGTGGGCGCCAAGGATCCCGGAGCGCCCGTTGATTCATATGAAATCTACCAGGAGGGAATGCGCTGGGGACCAACGCGGCTGTACGAGAAGGGCAAACCTCGAGAAGACGTAATCGACGTATTGCACCGCAACAGCCGGTTTGGTGATGCGTTGATCGGCGATCTCAATGCACAGATTGCTGCCGGAAAGACCGGCGAAAAACGTTTGTGTGCGCTGTTTGAACGGTTCGGAAGTGACACAGTTCTGGCTGCCCGCGACGTGATTTTTCGGCAAAGCGAAGAGCGCGAGCGGAAGGCGATCCGCGACATAAGCGACGGTTGTTATCAAGCCGAAGGCTGCCTTGATAACGACGGACTGGGTAGCGGACCAGTACCGGTCAAGGTGACGATCACGGTACGTGGCGACAGTATGACAATCGACCTGTCCGGGTCCGGCGAGCAGACCAACGGGCCGGTCAATTGTGGTTTCACGCAAACTATCGCCGCCGCGCGAGTCGCGTTCAAGTTGCTTGTTTGCCCCGAAGATTCCGTCAATGGCGGCTCGTTCCGGGCGCTAAGCGTCACGGCCCCAAGAAACACCTTGTTTCATGCCGTGGAACCGGCTGCATGCGCTTGGTACTTCACCCCATTAGGCCTGCTCATTGACCTGGTTGTGAAAGCGCTGGCGCCACAGATGCCCGATAAGGCCGCTGGAGCTCATTACGGAGATTCCATGGTGGTCACTATCGCCGGCCAGGATCCAAGGCGAAGCAATCAGCGCTTTCTCATGGTAGAGCCGACCACTGGTGGTTGGGGAGCTTTCGCGGGAGGTGATGGCGCTGACTCGTTGATCAATAACGTCAATGGAAATTTCAAGGACCTGCCGGCGGAGATATTCGAGAACAAATATCCAGTTCTCATTCAAGCCTATGGAATCCGCGCGGACTCGGGCGGAGCCGGTCAATTTCGCGGCGGCAACGGCACCTATCGACGATACCTCCTGCAAGCGGATGCGAGGTTGAGCCTCTGGTTCGAGCGGTCCGTATCAACGGCATGGGGATTATTCGGCGGTGACTCCGGCTGCGCGCCGGACGTTGTCATTGAACAACCTGGACACAAGCCCATCCAACGCCTGAAGGTAAACTCCCTGGCGCTGCCCGCGGGAACCACCGTGACCACATATACCGGTGGCGGCGGCGGATACGGGTCCGCTCTTGCGCGCGATCCCGATTCGGTGGCGGAAGACGCAGCCAATCAATTTATTTCGTCGAAGGGCGCGCTAGAGCAATACGGCGTTGTTCTCGACGACCAACAAGATGTCGATGCCGAACTCACACATAAATGCCGTGCGGGCCAATCCTTAGTTCGCTGATCCTGTAATCTTGGCAGGCAAGCTGCTAACCAGGAATCTGGGCTACCCATGCACTGTTGCGCAAGCGCGGTTGGCGAATCCTTTGCATAGGGGTTTTACTCCCATGGAACAACCTGGGAACGAGGGCTTCCAGCCCTCGACGAGGGCAAGATGCCCTCGTTCCCAAAGTGTTCCCTGCGCGACAGCGCAGCGCGAACCGCTGTGACCACTCCCAGGAAAGTCTTCGGCAGATGCAAAATTACCCCGAAAAAGTGGTGAAATAGGCGCATTGGAACCTAACAGAACAGGTGTGAGATGAGCAGCGCGCTGAATCGAATCGACAAACACAAATTTGCACGCGAAATACCACTGGTAAGAAGGCTGGCGGAAGAGTTCAGTCTGGACGAAGCCGCTCGCAAAAAGATTGTTGAGCAGGCGGCGGAACTGGTGCACAGGGTCCGGACTTCGCCCAAGGGACCCACCATGCTGGACGCGTTCCTCAACGAGTTCGGGCTGCATAACGACGAGGGTGTGGCGCTGATGTGCCTGGCCGAGTCCCTGCTGCGGGTGCCTGACCGGCAAACCGCCGATGAACTGATCGCCGACAAGCTCGGTCCGGCTCACTGGGACGAACACCTGGGACATTCCAGTTCGCTGCTGGTGAACGCCTCGACCTGGGGACTGATGCTCACCGGAAGGGCAGTGTCCATGAGCCGTTTCGAGGACAAGACCGGCGGCGCGGTGCTGCAATCGCTGGTAGGCCGGCTGGGCGAGCCGGTGATCCGCACGGCAGTGCGCCAGGCCATGAGCATCCTCGGCCAGGAGTTCGTGATGGGCGAGACCATGGAGGCCGCCATCAAGCGCGCCTACAGGCTCGACAGCAGCGTGGAATATTCCTTCGATATCCTGGGAGAAGGCGCACGCACGGCACAGGTCGCCGACGATTACTTTGACGGCTATTGCAAGTCCATCCCCTTGGTGGGCCGCAGCCAGCCCGCCGGCGCCGAGCGGCGCTCCGGGATGTCCATCAAGCTGACGGCCCTGCACCCGCGCTACGATGCCCGGCAGGCCGCCAGAGCCCACGACGAGATGTATCCCCGCCTTCTCAAACTGTGCGAGCTTGCCCGCGAACACGACGTACCCCTGTGCCTGGACGCCGAGGAGGCCGACCGGCTGATTCTGTCGCTGGAACTGACCGAGCGCCTTTGCGAAGAGCCATCGCTGGTCGGCTGGGACGGACTCGGGCTGGCCGTGCAGGGCTACGGCAAACGCGCCAAACGGGTCATCGAATGGCTTAGCGAACTGGCGCAGCGCACCCGGCGTCAGATCTCCGTGCGGCTGGTAAAGGGAGCGTATTGGGACGCCGAGATCAAGCGCGCGCAGATTGCCGGCCTGCCCGACTACCCGGTGTTCACGGCCAAGGACAACACTGACACTTCCTATCTTTCCTGCGCCCAGGCCATGCTTGCCGAGCGCCCGCATTTGTTTTGCGCCTTCGCCACCCACAATGCGCATACGTTGACCACGGTCCTGGCGTTGTCGGAGAAGGATCGCTCGAACATGGAATTGCAGCGCATTCACGGCATGGGCGAGCGTCTGCACGAAACCGCGCGCGAGATGTTCGACGATTTCCCGCCGGTTCGCGTTTACGCGCCGGCCGGCCGCCATGAGGACCTGCTCGCCTACCTGGTGCGCCGCCTGCTGGAGAACGGCGCCAACTCAAGCTTCGTCAACCGGCTCTATGACGAAGACCTGGCGCCGAAAACGATCGTCGCCGACCCCATCGAGACTTCGGTGGCGCGCAAGGCGCCTACCCTGCCCACTCCTGAATTGCTGTACGGACCGGACCGCCCCAACTCCACCGGCCTGGACCTGGCTTCGCGCACCGCGCTGGGCCGCCTGTCGGCGCTTCTTTCCGAGCGTTTCGATACACCCGAGCCGGAAGCCGTGGACCCGCATTCCGCACAAATCGACTTGTGGGTGGAGAGAGCGGCCGCGGCCCAGCCGGCCTGGGACGCGCTGGGCGGAAAGCGCCGTGCGGAGATTCTGCGGGTGGCGGCGGATACGCTGGAGGATGGACGCGACGAGTTCTTCCGCGTGCTGGCCAGCGAGGCCGGCAAGACCGTGGACGACTCCGTGGCGGAAGTGCGCGAGGCGGTGGATTTCATGCGCTACTACGCCAACCAGGCGGAAAACGATTTCGGCGCTCCTCGGAGGCTCAAGGACGGACCGACTGGCGAATCGAACGACTTGAGCCTGCATGGACGCGGCGTGTTCGTTTGCATCAGCCCCTGGAATTTCCCGCTGGCCATCTTCATGGGCCAGGTTTCAGCGGCACTTCTGGCCGGGAATTCCGTTCTGGCCAAGCCTGCCGAGCAAACTCCCCGCATCGCCGGCATGGCGGTGGATCTGCTGCACACGGCCGGCGTGCCGGTGGACGTGCTCCACCTGGTGGCGGGCGCCGGAGACGTTGGGGCAGCACTGGTCAATCATCCGCGCATTGACGGTGTGGCGTTTACCGGCGGCACCGACACCGCGGCTAGGATTCAGCTCGCGTTGGCCGCCAAGTCGATGCGGCCCATCGTGCCCCTGATTGCGGAGACCGGCGGGCAAAACGTCATGATCGCGGATTCTTCCGCGCTTATCGAACAGACCACCGACGACGCCATCCGCTCCGCGTTCTTAAGCGCTGGACAGCGCTGCTCGGCATTGCGTGTGCTGTGCGTGCAGAACGAAGTGGCCGACACCCTGCTGGAGTCAATCCGGGGAGCAGCGAGCGAACTTGCCATCGGCGACCCGCACGTCCCGGCCACCGACATCGGCCCGATCATCGACCAACCGTCGCTGGAGCGCATAAAGGCCCACATCGAGCGCATGCGCTCGCTGGACTGCGAGGTCTGGACCGGCGGGCGCCTGGATGAGACCGTGGACGGACCTTACATGGCGCCGCACATCATCGAGCTCGAGAGCCTTTCGCAGCTCGAGGACGAGTGCTTCGGTCCCGTCATGCACGTACTGCGCTTTGATGCCTCTGAACTCACCGAGGTCGTGGACTCCATCAACCGGCTTGAATTCGGCCTGACGCTGGGCGTGCAAAGCCGGATCGACACACGCGTCGACGAGATCGTCGCACGCGCACGCGTAGGCAACATCTATGTAAACCGCGACATGGTCGGCGCCGTAGTGGGCGTGCAACCGTTCGGCGGCATGGGCCTGTCCGGCACCGGCCCCAAGGCCGGCGGCCCCCACTACCTGCACCGCTTCGCCGTAGAAAAAACCATCACCGTCAACACCACCGCCAAGGGCGGCAACGTGGAGCTGTTGCGCTCAATCGGCGCCTGACGGGCCACGCCAAAACGGAATCAGGAACGGAACCCAACCGTCGCAAAGGTCTTTTCCCAACCCGCATACCGGTAACGAGAAAGCAACCGAGGCAAAGCAAGAGATACAAGAAAATACTATAATTTTGCAGGTCTAAGCTGTTCCAACCGGAACGGCGAACTGAAGCCATGAGTTCAAGATAGAACCGCATGAACTGGGAAGATTACATTTCGGTTGATCCCGAGATTTGCCATGGGAAGCCCTGCATCAAGGGCACTCGAGTGCTTGTGGAAACGATCGTTGCAAGCTTGGAGGACGGCATGACCGCGGACCAAATCCACAGTCATTACCCGTCGATCTCATACCAGTCGATCGAAGCTTTGGCTCGCTACGCTTGATAAAGATTTCTGCGATGTTCGAGACTACCTGCCCGACCAGTATTGGGGAATCGTAGTGATCCGGCTGCTCCGCTCAATCAGCACATAGTCCACCGTGTCGTAGCGGCCCAGTTCCGGTCGCACGGAGTATGATGAGCGTGGCAATTGCGGGGCAATAGGGGCGGGTGTAAGGCACATTCCATGCGTCTTCCTGCCCGCATTGAGAGGGCTAACTCGTCAGATTCCAACACTATGAATTGCGGATCCGTGGCCTGAAAAACGAGCCCGTTGAAATAAAGGCGGCAGCGTTTGTGCGCACTATTGGTGCGCTCATCGCAACCGCCGAACGCACCATGCGTTTACTCGCCACTGGAACCGGTAGAGGCGGAGGCGCACCACCCAAGTGGCTGAGAGCGGCCACCGACTTCACAATCCAGGGATTTGGACCGGGATCCACAATCTGCGATATCAAGGCTCCTACGCTCAGAGAAACAGCTGCAGAGGCTTTTGCCGAACGTGATCTTTGGGGCGTGGAACTAAGCCTGGAAGACACCGCGCTTGATTTTGCGGCCAGGGCGATTAGAGAGGCAAAATCCAAGAACCCTACGGGTGATTATTTCGACAGTTCCGTTCTGACCGCAATAGGCAGCTTCGGCAATGCCGTACGCGAAAGAGAAGTGAGCTACCAACTTACGCCAGAAAGCCGGCAGCACGAGCACTTTGACTTGAACAGCCAATCATGCGCGCAGATCAAGGCACGTTTGAAAGATTTGCAGCCGCCAAGAGCTTTTGTTGTCAGCGGCAGACTAGATGAGATCAAGCACGGGAGTCGTCGTTTCAGTCTATTGGTAAATAAACACACCAGACTACTTGGAAGGTTCGTCCCAACATCCTTGGAGGTCGAGACGCTGCGTCCCTTGTGGGGGAAAAATACGACCATTGAGGGCATCGTTCACTTCAAAGCCAACGGGGAGTCTCGGCTGATTGAGGCTCGTCGTATCAGTGAACGACTGGCAGGAGATGGCGTATTTGAAGAAGTTCCGTCGATAGCGATCGGGGAGCCGGATGAAGTGTTACCCCTGCCATGCAGAACAGGCCGGGCGTTCGACCCAATCGAGCTCGCAGGAGCGTGGCCAGGAGATGAGCCGCTTGAATATCTATTGGCACAGCTTGATTGAACGGATTCACAATGCAGCGGTACCTCCTGGACACGGGCTTGTTGCTGGACTTCACTCGAAAGGCTTCTTGGGCTGTCAATGCTCGCGGCACATTGAATTTGCGCGATCCGCAAAGCGAACTGAAGCCATGAGTTCAAGATGGAACTGCATGAACTTGAAAGATCACATTTCGGTTGATCCCAAGATTTGCCATGGGAAGCCCTGCATCAAGGGCACTCGAGTGCTTGTCTTTTTGTAAGGTACACGCCCCTGTTCTCGGCCTGCTGTGCGAAACCGGTTTAAGTGCGAAGGCCTGATTAGCCGGAGCCGGGGTCCGGCTGCTGCAAGTAGTCGGCGAAAGACGGAATCGGGATGACGTAGCGACCCTCTCTCCAACTCAGGATGCCGGCGTGTACCGTGGCGGTGAGGAAATCGCGGAATTTCGTCTCCCATATGTCCAAGGACGGCGCTGCGGCTTCCTGTATCCGGTCAATATCCAAATGCGCCGCGCCGGACTCGTCCAGCTCCGCCGCAAGGCGCCGATAGACCGGAAGCCACTCTTTCACGGCGCTAAGCCGGGCTTCGTAGTACTGTATTTTCGCCGCTGTGCCGACGCGGAGCGCCCGCGCCAGAGAACTTTGCGTCACGTCCATGCCGTGCGCGCTCAGTTCTTCGAGCGCTGCGCTGGCCACAACGCGCATATGCTGCGGCCAGCCCTGCGACAGTTCAGCCAAAGCGTCAATCCATCGGGCGCGCTCCACCACCGGGCCTTGCGCGCCGCAGGCGGCAAACACCCTGCTGATCGACTCCCGCGCCTGTGCAATAGTGAGCGGCTGTAAGGTGGCGACGCGATTGATGGCCAGCCGCGAAACCCCCACGGCGGCCAGCTTGTCTTGCGTATCGCCCAACCCGAAGCAGGCCAGAAGGATCCGCGCCGCACGCGCCGAGGAGTGCAGATAAGAAGTGATGGCCTGGACCTCGGTGGATTCTTCTTCGCCGGGAATGTTCTGGGCCTCATCCACCAGAAGGACAATTACTTTCTCCTTCCAGGCATCCTCTCTCGCCCTGAGTTGTGTTGCTGCCGATCCCGGCGCGCCGAGCCTGGGGCCCACGCCGACCGGGCCGATCCGGCCGCCCCGTTCGGCCAAGTCTGCCGTAATTCTTCTCGCCGCCCGGATGCCCACCGCAGCGTCAATGGCCTGGATAAGTCCATACGCCGAGCCGAGTTCGTCCGCCTGCACGCGCACCACAACATGGTTCGCGCGCGCGGCCACCAGGACCGCACATTCCTCAAGGAGAGCCGTCTTTCCGGCGCCCGGCGGGCCTTGAAACAGCAGCGTCTCATCCTTGCCGCAGCCACCGCCTTCGTCGGCGGTCAACTCCAGCGCTTGCAGGAAAGTCGCCAACTCCCGCTTCCGGCCTACAAAATACGGGTCCGGCCCGGCCTTGCTGCGGTCGCCGGCCCGAATATAGTTTTCGCGGTTCTGCCGAACTTCACTCATCGGCATATCCAGCGCTTCAGAGAGAACCTGATCCATGGCTGCATCGGAGTATATACCCGGCCGCTTTCCGCACCCTTTCACTCAAGTGATTGACTTGTGGTAACGAAGATGACGTCCGTGCAAACCAGCGCGGCGCTGGTCAATCACCCGCGCATCGATGGCGTTGCCTTTATCGGCGGCCCCTACTACCTGCAGCGCTTCGCCGTGGAGAAGATGCTGACCGTCAACACGACGGCGAAAGGCGGCAACGTGGAGCTATTGCGGGAAGTCGGCGCGCCACGGAAAAAGTTTTGATATACTAATATCTATAATGGCCCTTTAGTTGCAATTATGGATAATATAAGGTTCCTTTTGAGATCACCCCGGGAAGTGCAGGATCATCTGGCGGCCGCGCTGCGCAAGCGTCGGCGCGCCCGCAAGCACAGCCGGCAAGAGGCGGCGGCAGTAAGCGGGGTGCCGGCGCCCACCATTCGCCGGTTCGAGACCACCGGCGAGATCTCGCTGCGCCAATTCCTGATGTTGTGCGCCCCGTACGGTGATCTGAAGCGGGCCGAAGCGCTGTTTCCCGAGCCCGGCCCCACCACCATGGACGAGCTGCTGGCCACACACGACAGCACATGAAACAACTGCGGGTCTGTTTCCACGGGCTGCACACCGCTGAACCCGTGCTCCTGGGGCGGCTGGGCTATGGCCGCGGGCAACGCTACACGCACTTCGAGATGGATCCTGCGTTCCTGCGCCTGGCAGTAAACCCCTCTCCCCTGCGCCTGGAACTCCGGACGGGTCTGCAACCCGCGCCGATGGATCCCTTCGACGGCCTGCATGGACTGTTCAACGATTCCCTGCCCGACGGGTGGGGGCGATACCTCATGGACCGGGCTTTCCGCCGAAGCGGCCTGGACCCTGATGCGGTGACTCCGCTGCATCGCCTGGCTTCGGTCGGCGCGCGCGCCATGGGTGCGTTGTCATACGAGCCCGACGGCGGCGGCGCGGACCCCCACGTAGCGCCCCTGGATCTCCCGGCCATCGGACTTGAAGCCACCCGGCAGTACCTGGGTGACGCGTCCGAAGTTCTGGATTCCCTTGTCCGGCACGCCTCCCCTTGCGGCGGCGCGCGTCCCAAAATCCTGATCGGGATCGACCACGCCGGCGGCGGTGCCGTTACCGGCGCCGATGACCTGCCGGACGGCTACAGCCACTGGCTGGCCAAGTTCCCGACGGGGACGTCAGCCACCGACCGGTCTGCCGGCGCAATCGAGTACCTGTACTCGCGGATGGCCCGCGCCGCCGGAATCAACATGGCCGAAACCCGGCTGATCCCCGGCAACAAAGGCAACGCCTACTTCATCACCCGCCGCTTCGACCGCCTTTCCGGCAACCGCCGCCGGCATATCCACAGCGTGGCCGGTCTGGTTCATTCGGACTTCCGGATGCCGGATTTCGATTACCTCGAACTGCTCAAGCTCAGCGATTGGCTGACGCGGTCCCACGCCGAGAAGATCGAGCTGTTCCGCCGCATGGTGTTCAACGTCGTCGGCGGCAATCGCGACGATCACACCAAAAACTTCGCCTTCGAGATGAAGCCCGGCGGCGAGTGGGTCAACGCTCCCGCCTACGATCTCACCTTCAATGCAGGCCTGGCCGGTCATCACAGCATGACCATACAAGGCAAAGGCAGGGGCTTTGTTCGCGATGACCTCCTGAAGCTGGCGCACACGGCTTCCATCCGCCGCGCAGCCGCCGTGCGTATCCTCGACGAGGTATCGGATGCGTTCTCCGCGTGGGCCAAAGACGCGCCGGCCTTTCCAATCCCCAGGGACCAGGCAGGCGACATTCAACGCCATATCGAACGCCAGCGTTCACGGCTGCGCGAGCTCAGCGCCTGACGTATTTCCATACGTGCGCGCTCATATTTCGACTTCCCCGCCATGCCTTCCCGGCGGCTACAATTCCACGCATGGCTTCCGCCGCTTTCGGCACCTTCCAGGCCGCACGCGCCCTCGAATCCGGCGACGTGGAGCGCACCCAGGCGGAAGCCATCGCCGAAGCGATACAACAGCGCCAGGACTACGCAACAAAACCGGATGTCGCGAGGCTTGGCAGCGAGCGTCGATCCGATATGGCCGCGCTTGATACGCGCCTGACCAATCGCATGTATGCGATCGCAATAGGATTGGGCGGTCTTGTCGCCGCCTTCGGATTGCTCACGTAGCCGCGCCGTTCAAGCCTCTGACAGTTCGATGATTTCCAGACTGTCTTCCATTCGCCGCAGCCCGCGGCGCAGTGAGCGCACCTGATTATCGAGCTTGTCCAACTCGTCACGGAAATCCTCCACCAGTTGACCCATCATTTCGGGATCAGATTGCTGTTCCTTACGTTCCGCGTAAAACGCATCTTTTGCGCCATTCAACTGCATCCCAATATCCAGCAAGGTAAGTTGAATCTGCATCTTTTGTTCCCTCCTCGGAATAACGTCTCCGCCCCGATGGCGAATCTCCATTCAAGATAGATTCTCGGCGAAGGCGCGCTACTGAACAACCGGCGGTGTATAGCCAACGATCATCTCCACATGATATTGTCAGCAAAAGCCGTGTGTGTCGCCTGCGGTTTCTGCAAGCCTCCTGCAAACGGCCTGAGACCAACAGCAAGAATCAAGAACAAGCCTATTTGTCCGGCGAAACATGCCTACGGAGTTAGAGCCCGACCATGCCGACTATAGTCCGGAGAACAGCTCGGCCACGGCTCGAGCCGAGAGTTTCGGAGTGCGCGATGTCGTGGCGGCTTACAACGCGGCGGCGCTTCGGCTTTTCGACGGCTACGAACGCATACCGTTTGGCAGCGTGCACCGGGAGGTTGCGGATCTGCTGCCCGAGTCTTCAAGTAGTGTGCTGGACGTGGGAGCGGGAAGCGGACGGGATGCAGCCTGGTTTGCACAGCAGGGCCACAGCGTGGTAGCAGTCGAGCCTTCCGCAGGGATGCGCGAGGCGGGCGGGGCTCGACACAAATCGTCGAAAATTCGCTGGCTTGACGACCAGCTTCCGGCGCTCAACAAGGTGCTGCGAACCAAGTCCTCTTTCGATCTCGTGTGGGTAAGCGCCGTGTGGCACCACCTGCCGGCAAGCCAAAGACATCGGGCCTTTCGCAAGCTCGTTTCGGTGCTCAACCCCGGCGGCAGCATGATGATCAGCCTTCGCCAGGGCCCGCCCGCGCCGGGACGCCCCATGGGACCTGCCACCTCCGCGGAGATAGAAAGGCTGGCGCGGCGGCACGGACTGCAGGTGATACGGGTGACGAAAAGCGCGGATGCGAGCAGGCGAAAGGGAGTCTCATGGGAAATCGTATGGCTTCAATTGCCGGATGACGGCACTGGCGCGCTTCCGCTGCTTCGGCACGTTGTGTTCAATGATCGGAAATCTTCAACCTACAAGCTTGCCTTGCTGCAGGCGCTGTTGCGGATTGCCGACGGCGCCGCAGGATTCACGCGGTCCGGGGCGAACGATGATTACGTGGACTTGCCCATCGGACTGGTGGCGCTCTTTTTGATCCGATCCTATCAGCCGTTGATCAAGGCAAATCTTCCCCAACGTCCCGGCGGCAACAAGCGCCTTGGCCTTGTAAATCCAGGCTTTCTAGGCCTTATGGGTCGATCGCCATTCAATCTGCGCGTGGGCCAGCGCTTCAACGAAAAGGATGCCGAAAATCTGATTCTGGCGATTCGCGGGGCCGCCAACCTCATTCGGCAAATGCCGGCCAACTTCATTACCTACCCCGGAAGCGACAAGCCCGTTTTTCCGTGCGGCCGCGGTGGTTCGGTGCGCGTGAAGAAATCGGTCAGCATTGACGAGGCCTTTCTTTGGTCGTTCGGTTCTTTTTCGGTGCCGCGTAATCTCTGGCAGGCCATGGGCCGTTATGCCGCCTGGCTGGAGCCTGCAGTATTGAACGAGTGGATACGGATGATGCGAGGTTATGAGCAGCGGACCAGCAAGGGGAAACAATCCTGGGACTCGCACTGGAAGGCGCTGAAATGGCTTACGCCCGAGCACGACACCGATATTGCCCGCAGGCGCGCGAAGACTTTGCGCACGGATGGACTTCTTTATTGCGTGTGGACAGGAAAGCATCTGACAAGAAGGTATGAGATTGATCATTGCTTTCCATTTGCCGCCTGGCCGTGCAACGACCTGTGGAACCTCCTGCCCAGTAGCCGCCAGACGAACCAGAACAAGTCCAACCGGCTCCCAAGCCCCGACGCGCTGGACAGCGCAAAGCCTCGCGTTCTGGAATGGTGGGACTCGGCGTATCAGCGAGACATCGGGCTGAAGGAGACATTTGAGGACGAGGCGCGTAGCGCCCTGCCTGCAACCGGTTTTGGCGAGGAAGACTTCACACTCGAATCCGTATTCGATGGCCTGATGTTCCAGCAACTGGTTTTGAAACGGGATCAGCAACTCCGCGAATGGCAGCCAGCCTAGCCCGCTGTTGAGTGCTAAGGCAGGCCGGGGATAAGCGCGGCTCGGTTCTTCGGGAAATCGGGGAAGTTCGCGCGGTACCACGAGCGGCGCCAGAGTGCGCGGGGCACGAGGTTGGCGATGCTCCACAGGGCGAAGGCCAGGGCGGGCAGGCACCAGGTCAGGAGGGCGAAGCCGAGCCATTCGATGATCTCGCCCAGCAGGTTGGGGCAGCAAACAAAGTTGAATGCGCCCCCTTCCGGCATGACGTGCTGATGATGCCCTCGGCGGCGGAGCCGGAGTAGCCGGTAATCGGCCCAGACGTTGAGCGCGGCGCCGCCAATTACCATTGCCAGGCCGGCCAGGAAACGCGGGTCGGATAGCCAATCGGCGGCATATTCGGCGGCAAATCCCAGGAAGGCCCCCAGCAACGCGCCGTTGATCACGTTGAAGCCTGCGCCGCTTAACCACATCCCGGACGGCACAGTGGCGCCCGGTCTCAAGACAATCCAGGGCCAGATCAGCGTGCGGTGGGCGTAGTGGGCCATCCACAGCAAGACTGCGATGTTGCCGACGGGATGGAGGTTGCCGCTTGCGAAGTAGATCGCGGGGAATACCGCCAGCGCAGGCAGTTCCATCCAGAACCAGCCCCAGGGAGCGGCAATGCGTTTGCCCCAGCCTTCACCGCGGATTCGGCCCGTGATGTCCGGTACCTTGGAGCTCAGCGCGAAGACTGGTACGGCGAGCGCCGCCCAAATGGCGGAGAGCAGGGTCAGGGTGGGGAGGTGGGGCATCAAGCGGGGGGCCTGGCAGTCCGTTTGGTTGGTTGCGTGGCAGCGACTCTGGCTTCGAGGGCAGGATGCCTAAACGCTGGGAGCGAGGGCATCTTGCCCTCGTCGAGGGCAGGATGCCCTCGTTCCCAGGGGTGCTTCGCACTCGTGTGCATTGGTTTCAGGGGAGTAGGGAGAGTTGGTTGTCGCTTGCTGCGAGCGCTTTCTGGTTCCGGGTAGGCGGCGGAGCGGGCGGAGGGCGAAAGAGCGTGCTGTTCAGCGGCGGGCGTGGGCCCCGGTTAAGGCCGTGGCGGCGGCAGGCGTGGTCGAAGCGTTGCCGGAGCAGGTCGGCGTAGAGGCCCTGGCCGCGCATTCGGCGGCCGAAAGCGGAATCGTTTTCCTTGCCGCCCCGGATCTGCCGCACCCGGCTCATGACATGCTTGGCCTTCAGGGGATACTGCTCGGCGAGCCAATCCTTGAACAGGGGGCGCACTTCGTTGGGCAGGCGCAGGACCGTGTAGCCGGCCCACAGCGCGCCGGCCTGGGCGGAGGCTTCAAGGATGGCTTCGAGTTCGTGGTCGTTGAGAGCGGGGATGACGGGCGCGAACATCACGCCGGCGGGGATCCCGGCTTGGGTCAATCGTTCGATGGTCATCAGGCGCCGGCGGGGTGAGGCGGTGCGGGGCTCCATGCGGCGTTTGAGTTCGTCGTCCAGCGTAGTAATGCTCAGGATCACGTGGGTCAGGCCCAGCTGCGCCATTTCCGACAGCAGGTCGAAGTCGCGCTCCACCAGCGCGGACTTGGTCACGATCGCCACCGGGTGGCGGGCTTCCAGGAGAATCTCAAGCAGCGCTCGCGTACTGCGCAGCTGTTTCTCAAAGGGCTGATAGCAGTCGGTGTTGACGCCCAGGGCGATCGGCTTGCATTCGTAGCGGGGCCGGGCCAGTTCGCGCTTGAGCAGGTCGGCGGCGTTGGGCTTGTGCACGATCTTGGTCTCGAAGTCGAGGCCGGGGGAGAAATCCAGGTAGGCATGCGACGGGCGGGCGTAACAGTAGATGCAGCCGTGCTCGCAGCCGCGGTAGGGATTGATCGACTGGTCGAAGCCGATGTCCGGGGACTTGTTGCGGCTGATGATGCTCTTGCTGAATTCGGCGATCAGTTCTGTGTCGGGATGGGGCGCCATCTCGGCAACGCCGGGATCGGGTTCGTAGGTCTGCCGCTCGAACCGGCCGGGAAGGTTGCCGCGAGCTCCGCGGCCGCGGATGGAGTAGCCGGGGTGGGGAAGAGGCTTGTGCGTGGTGTCGGTCATTTGGGGGAATATACCTTGGGTTGGGGGGCGTAGTTGTGTCGAGGGCTGGAAGCCCTCGGTCCCAGGGAGGGCTGGAAGCCCTCGGTCCCAGGGAGGGCTGGAAGCCCTCGGTCCCAGGGGTGAGGGCAGGATGCTCTCGGTCCCAGCGGGGAGCGCGCTCGGTCCCAGCGGGGGGCGCCCTCGCACTACGCTGCCGCTATACTCACGCACCCATGCGTCCGGCCCTTAAATACAGTCTGCTTGCAGTGGTAGGTGTCGTCGTGCTGCTGATCGTGGTCAACGTGTTATTCAGCGGCGACGACGCGGTTGAAGTGCGGGTGGCGGAAGTCACCTCGGGCGAAATCCGCAAGACTGTCCTCAACACTCGCGCGGGCACTGTGGACGCCTGCCGGCGGGCGAGGATGTCTCCCGCATCCGCGGGGCAAATCGCAGGCTTGCCGGTGGCGGAGGGCGATGCGGTAATTGAAGGCCAGGTGCTTCTGGAAATCTGGAATGAAGACCTGAAGTCGGAAATAGAACTGTCGGAGCGGAACCTGATTGCTGAACAATCCCGGGCGGCGGAAAGCTGCACCCGGTCGAAACTGGCGGCGCGGGAGGCGGTGCGGCTGGTGAAACTGCTTGAGGACAACCTCGTGTCCGAGGAGGCCAAGGAGCGCGGCCAGGCCGAAGCGGAAGCGCGCGCGGCCACCTGCAAGGCGGCGAATGACGCCGCGAGTGCCGCCGAGTCGCGCGTGGAGGTAAACCGGGCCCGGTTGGAGCGCACCTTTCTGCGTGCGCCCTTCGATGGCGTCATCGCCGAGATCAACGGCGAATTGGGAGAATTCGTGACCCCCTCGCCGGTGGGCGTTGCGACGCTGCCCACGGTGGACGTAATCGACAACACCTGCCTGTATATCTCCGCGCCGATCGACGAAGTGGACGCTCCCCTGGTGCAGGCGGGACAGGAAGCAAGAATCATGCTGGACGCCTTTCCGGGGCAGTTCTTCCCGGGGGTCGTACGGCGCGTTGCGCCTTACGTTCTGGAACTGGAGAAACAGGCACGTACCGTGGAAATCGAGGCGGAGATCAGCAATCCGCAGGAATACGGTCTCATGCCGGGCTTCAGCGCCGACGTGGAGGTGATTGTGGATGTGCGCCCCGAAGCGCTTCGCGTGCCTACCGAAGGGGTAATCGAGGATGAGCGGATCCTGGTGCTGAACACGGACACCGGCCTTCTTGAGGAGCGCAATGTCGAAATAGGCCTGGGCAACTGGGAACACACCGAGATCACCTCCGGAGCCAGCAAGGGAGAGTTGGTGGTCTTGAGTCTCGACCGGGCCGGCGTCGAGGCGGGCGCGCGGGCCGTGCGCGCCGCGGAATAGCCCCGACTCACTTCACCCGGGGGTTCGCCTCTTGTTGGCCCTGACCAGTATTTTTCGCGAGTACCCGGTAGGCGAGCAGATCGTGCATGCCCTGCGCAACATCACCCTTGAGGTAGCGGCGGGCGAATACCTTTCGATAATGGGTCCATCCGGTTCCGGTAAGTCCACGCTCCTGAACATTGTCGGCCTTCTCGATTCTCCCGACAGCGGCAGCTACCGGCTGCTCGGTGAAGATACCGCGACGATGTCCGACGACAAGCTCGCGCGCACGCGCCGCGAGGTAATCGGATTCGTGTTTCAGTTCTTTCATCTGGTACCGCGCCTGACCGCTTTCGAAAACGTCGAATTGCCGCTCACGCTGGCCGGCTGGCGGCGGCGCAAGCGCCGCGAAGTGGCCGAGCAGGCATTGCGGCGGGTGGAACTTGCCGACCGCATGGAGCACCGCCCCAACCAGCTCTCCGGCGGCCAGCTGCAGCGAGTCGCCATTGCGCGCTCGATTGTCATGTCGCCCAGGCTGGTGCTGGCCGACGAGCCCACCGGCAACCTGGACTCGCGATCAAGCTTGGAAATCATTCGGCTTTTGGAATCCTTGAACGAGGACGGGCTGACTCTGATTGTGGTGACGCACGACCCCGAGCTGGGAGGCCGCGCCCAGCGGCGGCTCACAATGCTGGATGGACGTATTGGCGGTGACGAGCGCGTTTGAGACAATTCCAGATGAAAAATGCGCCTGCGCCACACGCCGGCCGGGGCAAAAAAAAGACGTGATAAGGTTGGCGTCCCTTTGCTATCCAATTTCGGGAGGAATGGAACATGGCAACAAGACTCGTCTACTCACTCGGCCTTCTGGCTGCGGCCGTCGCGGCATTGTGGGATGGGGCGCCCGAAGGCGCAATGGCCTTTTTGATGTTCGCAATGGTGGCGCTGGGAGCAGCGTATGCCGTAATGAACATCGATCACAACAACCCGCAGGCCTACATCCTCACCGCTCTGGTCATCGTGGCCGCAGGCGGAGGCGACGTGGTTACCCACATTTACGCAGTGGGACCCTACATCGACTCTATCCTCGATCAGGTCGCAGTGGTGTATCTGTCGGGCGGCGCAGCTGTGTTTGGCATGCGCGCCTGGAGCCTCGTATCCAAGGGAAGCTTGTAAGCGAATAGTGCCGGCGGCGTATCCCTATCAAGGGGTACGCGCGCCGCAGAGCCTATCAAGCCCTCGTTGGGGCTCGATAGGCTTTGATCTCCCGGTTCGCGGGCCTTTGGTTCGCGGCCGGGAGATTGCTGAATCAGCGCCCTGAACAGACCGCAGGATGGGTGTGCGTTCGTACATCCTGCGCCGGTCGAAGAGATTGCACATTTGCATTCCCGCGCACGCAGGAAACGACGACGGGACGCCCTCCACGAGGGCAGGATGCGCTCGTTCCCAGGCAAGAGCCTCAATCCCGGCGCGACGCGGGAGTCGCAGGGGACAAAGCGCTAACGTTCAGCCGTAACGCCGGATAGGTTCGGCCTGCCCCAGTTCTTCGCCCAATAGATGAACGGGGTGTCAACTACCGCAATACCGAATTTGAACACGTACTTGGCGCCGGCCAGTTGCAGCGCGGTAACGAAATCAACGATTCCCCACCACACCACCAAGCCGTATATGAGCGTGTCGATCACCTGCGACAGCAGCGTGGAGCCGGTGTTGCGCAGCCACAGATGCTTGCCCCCGGTGGCCTCGCGTATACGGTGAAACGCCCACACGTCGAAGCTCTGGCTTAGCAGGTAGGCCAACAGCGATCCGAAAACGAAGCGTGGCGTGTAATCGAACAGCGCCACCATGGCCTCGTGCATACGCAGCGCGTGCACGGCGGTGTCGGGATCCGGCGAGGGTGCGTAGAGCAGCCCCACGCGGCTGATCACCACCACCATCACGCTCACCGCAAATCCCAGCAGCACGGCCCGCTGGGCCTCGCGCCGGCCGTATTTCTCGCTCAAGAGATCGGTGGCGAAAAAGATGCTCGAATAAAGTATCACCCCCATGCTGGTCTGAAGACCCAGCACCATGGTCAGTTTCGGGCCCTGGATATTGGCCATCAGCAGGCTGAACACGATCACGCCATACAAGCCATGGCGGCCAAAGAATCGGTACAGCAGCACCGCAAACCCCAAGTCGAGCACGACCGTGGCGATCCACAACAGCGCCGGCTGTTGCTGGAGAAAGTCCATCAGGGTGGCAAGCATGGCGTTGGTTTACTGTGGTCTCGGTCAGGCATCTTTATGAAGCTGCACCGCATCCTGTGGCAATTTAGGGCAAAATTCAAGCCAGTATCGTGTCCCGCAAGGTAACTGCGTTAATCTGCGGGGCACCACACCAGGGCCACCATCCCGCCTATGAGATTCAATGACTCGCTCCTGATGGCGACGCGCGCCATCCTCCGCTACCGGCTGCGCGCCGCCATGATGATGCTGGCCACTTCGATCGGCATCGTGTCGGTAATGCTGCTGACCGCGCTGGGCGAGGCGGGACGCCTGTTCGTAACCGGCGAGTTCCGGATTCTGGGAACCGAACTCATTATCGTGCGGCCGGGCAATCCGGGTGAGTCCGGCGTGGGTCCGTTCGGCTTTTCGGGCGAGACGCCCCGGGATCTGATCTATCGTGACGTGGAAGTCGTATCGCGCGTTCCGGGCGTGGTCAGTGCGGCGCCGATGATGCTGGGCAGCCTTCCGGTTTCGTATCAGGCCCGGGAGCGCGAATCACTGGTGTTGGGCACCACTCGAGACTACTACCGGATCCGGAACTGGGAGTTGAAGGCGGGGTCTTTTTTTCCAAGCATGGATATGGATCGCATGTCGCCCGTTTGCGTGGTGGGCGAGGTCCTGGTGGATGAGCTGTACCGCTCCGAGCCCGCGCTGGGCACATGGCTGCGGCTGGGGGATGCCCGCTGCCGCATAGTTGGAATATTTGCCGATAGCGGCCAGAGCATCAGTATCAATGTGGGCGAAGTCGTGGTCGTGCCCGTGGCGTTCGCGAGCGCGCTCTTCAACACCCAGGCGCTGACCAACATCATGGTCGAGACTCGCGGGCGGGAATCGGTGCCGGCGGTCATCGATGAGCTCACGCGCAGATTGACCGAGCAGCATTACGGGATGCAGGACTTCGTGACCATCACCCAGGACGCCGTCCTATCGGTATTCGACGGCATCTTCAACGCGATTACGGCTGCCCTCGGGGGAATCGCCGGAATCAGCCTGATCGTGGCCGGCATCCTGATCATGAACGTGATGCTGGTGGCGGTAAGCCAACGCACATCGGAGATCGGGCTGTACATGGCGATCGGAGCGGCCCGCCGGCAGATCATGCGGCTGTACATCAGCGAAGCGGCAATACTGGCGCTGCTCGGTTCAATATGCGGCCTGGGCCTGGGATACCTGCTGATCTGGTTGGCGCAGCAACTGTTCCCCACCCTGGAAATCAATCCACCGTGGTGGGCCGTGGTTGCGGCGCTGGTAACCGCCATAAGCAGCGGCGTGGTGTTCGGCGCGCTCCCGGCCCGAAAAGCGTCGCGCATGGATCCCGTGCAGGCTCTCAAGGGACAGGTCTAGAGGCGATGCGACCATTTGATCTCCTGCGTCTCGCCCTGCGCGCCTTGTCCATGCATCGCTTGAGAACGCTGCTTACCGCGCTCGGCACGGGCGTAGGCGTCGCCGCCGTCGTGCTGCTGACCTCGATCGGCGAGGGAATGTATGAATTCATCGAGCACGAAGCCACCCGGTTCGGGACCCATTTCCTGGTGATCACCCCCGGCCGGACCCAAACCATGGGTGGGCCTCCGGGCATGAACACCAACACGGTCCGGCCGCTCACGCTGGACGATGCGCAGGCCATAGGGCAGCTCGACTCGGTCTTGGCGGTATCGCCGGCGGTAACCGGCTTCGCTGAAGTGGAGAGCGAGGGGATCAAACGAAACAACATGGTGCTGGGGACCGGACCGGAACTTCCGAAAATCTTTTCCCTTGAGGTTGCCTCGGGCCGCTTCCTGCCCAACGAAGAATTTCTCTCGGCGCGTCCTCTGGCGGTGCTCGGCAGCACGCTCAAGCAAGAACTGTTCGGTCCGGACAACGCTTTGGGCGCTTTCATACGCGTTTCCGGCTATCGTTTCCAGGTAGTTGGAGTGCTCGCCGATGCCGGCACCACGGTCGGCTTTGATCTGAACGACATCGTGTACGTGCCGGTCAAACACGCCATGGAAATCTACAACGTTCTGGGTGTGCATGAGGTGGACGTGCGCTACCGGGAAGACCGGCCCGTCAACGAAGTGGAAGGCGACATCACGCGCCTGATGATGGCCAGGCACGGGCGCGAAGATTTCACGATCACCACCCAGGACCAGATGCTCAACACCATGCGGGTGATCCTGAGCGCGATTACTTCGGCGGTCGCGGCATTGGGAGGAATCTCGCTGGTGGTGGGCGGCGTGGGGATATTCACGATCATGACCATTTCCGTGCAGGAGCGAATTTTTGAAATCGGCCTGCTGCGTTCCTTGGGCGCCCGGCGCCGCGAGGTGCGGCGCCTGTTTCTGGCCGAGGCGCTGGCCCTGGGCGCGGCAGGGGGACTGCTGGGCCTGGTACTGGGACAGTGCGCCGCATGGACCCTGGGAGCGTTGTTTCCGGTTATCCCGGTAAGCGTTTCGGTAATGTATACGGTTGCAGCCTTGATGATTGCCGTGCTCATCGGAATACTGGCAGGCGTCGCCCCCGCCGTGCGGGCGGCACGCATGAATCCCGTGCTGGCGCTGCGCGCGGAATAGGTTTTTGAACGGAGCATCACAGTGATTGATCTTTACTACTGGCCCACACCGAACGGTTTCAAGATTTCCATCATGCTGGAGGAATGCGGGCTGCCGTACCGGATAAAGCCGGTCAACATCGGCAAGGGAGATCAGTTCACCCCCGAATTCCTGGCGCTGAACCCCAACCACCGGATGCCGGTGATCGTCGATCAAGATGCCCCGGGAGGTCCGTTGTCGGTGTTCGAGTCCGGCGCCATCCTGGTGTACCTGGCCGAAAAGACCGGCAAGTTCCTTCCCGCCGAAACGCACAAACGCTTCGACGTGCTGCAATGGCTGTTCTGGCAGATGGCCGGGCTGGGGCCGATGGCCGGTCAGGCCGGGCACTTCCTGATTTACCAGGAGGGCAAGCACGCCTACGCCACGGAGCGCTACACCAACGAGTACGGGCGCCTGCTGGCGGTAATCGAGCGGCGCTTGCGCGACCGGGACTACCTGGCCGGCGAGTACTCCATCGCGGACATGGCTTGCCTGCCCTGGGCTTCACCCTATGAACGGCTCGGCCAGGGTGTTGGTGAGCTGCCCAGGGTCGGCGCCTGGCTGGAGCGGCTCAACGCCCGACCTGCGGTGCAGCGTGGAATGGAGGTGGGCAAGGATCTGCGCTCCGACCAGCCGCTCACCGAGGAACAGCGCAAGATTCTGTACGGACAGACCGGTAAGAAAACGCTGGAAAAGGACTAGCTTCATGAAGCTCTACGACTACGCCCACGCCCCCAATCCCAAGCGCGTGCATATCTTCCTGGCCGAGAAAGGGCTGGACATGGAACGTGTGGAAATCGACCTCACCAAAGCCGAGCAGCTCGGCGCTGATTACCGCAAGATCAATCCGCTTTGCCAGGTTCCGGTGCTGGAGACCGACGGCGGAACCCGCATCAGCGAGTGCCTGGCCATTTGCCACTACCTGGAGGAATTCCGTCCCGAGCCCAACCTTTTCGGGTCGAACCCCGAAGAGCGAGCGCTGGTTTTGATGTGGAACCACATCGTCGAGCAGGAAGGGGTCACCGGTCTGGCCGAGGCGCTGCGCAATCGCGTCAACATGTTCCGCGACCATGCGCTGGCGGGACCGGTCGAATATGCGCAAATCCCCGAACTGGTTGAACGCGGGCGCAAGCGCGCCAGGCACTTCCTGGACTTCATGGACCGCCGCCTTGACGGGCGCGAGTACCTCGCGCTGGAGCGCTTCACGTTGGCGGACATTACGCTGCGCGTTGCCGTGGATATGGCCGCGCGGATGGCCAACAAGTTTGATTTGACGGTGCTCGAGAACCGCGCCGCGCTGGCGGCCTGGCATGCGCGCATCTCCGAGCGGCCCAGCCTGCGGAGCGCCGAATGAGGTCCGAGCCTTTGAAGCACCCTGGGAGCGAGGGCATCCTGCCCCGTGCTGGGAGCGAGGGCATCCTGCCCTCGACGAGGGCTGGAAGCCCTCGTTCCCAAGCTTGTTGCATGCAAGCGAGGGCGTCCCCGCTGAGAGTTTTCCCGGCATGGGCCGCTACGCTGACGCGCAGGGAACACGCTGGGAAAGAGGGCATCCTGCCCTCCGAGGGCTGGAAGCCCTCGCTCCCGGCCCTCGTTCCGCCGCGGCACTCTTTTCGTGCGGATGTCAGCGGAGGATGCGGCAGCCATGCTTGAACTGGGACTCTCGCTGCTGTTCGCCTACCTGATCGGTTCGATCAATTTCAGTCTCGCCCTGGGCAGGTTCAGGAACCTCGACGTGCGCGAAGTAGGCAGCGGCAACGCCGGCGCAACCAACGCGCTGCGCGCCGCGGGATTCACCTTTGCCGCCGCGGTGATGATCGGCGACGTGGGCAAGGCAATGCTGGCAGTCGGTCCACTTGCATCGCTGGCGTACGCCCTGGGCGGAGAACCCGAATTCTCCAAGACCTGGCTGCAGGTAGCGGCCGGCGCCTCGGTTACCGTGGCTCATTGCTATCCGCTCTGGCACGAATTTCGCGGCGGCAAGGGTTTTGCCACGCTACTGGGCGCGTATCTGATGTTGCACGCGCCACTGGTGGGCGCGGTGTTGGCCGTCTGGGTACTGGTTCTGATTTTCAGCGGTTACGTGGGATTGGCCACCATCCTGGCGGCGGCATCCGCGCCTTTGTTCCTTGCCTTCGCCATGGGCGGGGCGGGGCCGGAACTTTTCTGGCTCAGCGTCGCGGGAGCTGGGTTTATCGTATGGACGCACCGCAGCAACGTCCGCGACCTGCTGGACGGCACGGAACATCGCTTCGACCGGGTGCGCGTCGGCCACTGGTTCAAGCGCGGCGGTTGAGCCCTGTACCAGCGCGGCGAACTGCTGGCGGCGCTTGATCCCAAGCTGCTCGCGAGGATAGCGCTTCTGGAGCTACACGATTCCCTGCCATCAACCAACCAGCGATTGCTGCGGGCGCCGGCGCCGCAAAGCGGTCTGGCCGTCTGCCTTGCCAACCACCAGAGCGCCGGAAAAGGGCGCGACGGAAAGAAATGGCATGCGCCGCGTGGCGCCGGGCTGCTGCTCAGCATGAGCAGGATGGCGATCCAACCCCCGGACAGTTCTCTGTCTCTGGCACTGGGTGTGGCAATCGCCGAAGCCTTGGAAGGCTTTGTCTCCGAACGGGTCGCCCTGAAGTGGCCCAACGACCTGATCGCCAACGACGGCAAACTGGGCGGTATCCTGGTCGAAAGCGTTTCACGGCAGGGCACGGATACGCTCACGGTGGCAGGCCTGGGAGTCAACATTCAGGTTACCGAGGAGCAACGTGAACAGGTCGCCGCCGACGGAGGCATGCCCCCGGTGGGTCTGGCGGAACTACCGGCAAAGGGAAAGCTCGAGAGTCATGCGCTGGCGGCAGCCGTGATCTCGGCAATGGCCGAAGTGCTGGAAAGACATGCCGAGGAAGGCTTCGCCTCGTGGCAAGACGCCTGGCAACGGCGAGACTGGCTGTCCGGCCGTCATATCGAGGCACTCTGCGGTAACGAGACCTACCACGGCGTAGCTGTCGGCGTTGATCCTTCGGGCGCCCTGTTACTCAAGGCGCCCGGCGGTACGCGCCGTATCCTGTCTGCGGAGATTCAACTGTGAGCGCCGCAGGCAAACACCTGTTGATCGACCTGGGAAACACCCGTGTGAAATGGGCCTGGCAATCGCTCGGCCGGCCCGAACTGCATGACCATGGAGCGGAGTCGGTCACCGCCGGCTTGGCGAATGCCCCGTTTCTTGCCCACCAAGGAGTGGTTGCCGGAGCGCTGGCCAGCAACGTTGCAGGAGACGAACCCGGGCGGGAACTGGCCCGGCTGGTGCGTGACCGCCTGGGTGCGGACCTGGTATTCGCGCGTCCCGGGCGCAAGGCCTGCGGTGTAAAGGCCGCCTACGCCAATCCGTCGAACCTGGGCGCAGACCGCTGGGTGGCAATGCTAGGGGCGCATGCGCTTGGACCGCACAACTATTGCATTGTGGACGCCGGCAGCACCGTGACCATGGATTTTCTGCTCGCCGATGGCCGCCATCTCGGTGGCTATATAGCCCCAGGCCGGGACATGAGTCTCACCGCCATGGCGCAAGGCACAGCGGATCTGGAGTCACGGCTTGCGGGTCACTCAGACACGCCCGCCGATATCGCCCCCGGCACGGACAGCGCCGAGGCAATAAGGAAAGGCGTGCTGGCCTCGCAAATCGGCCTGGTTCGAATGGGGATGGAGATGCTCACGGCGCTTGGAGGCCGCACTCCGCGCCTGCTGCTGACCGGTGGCGGATCCGACTCGCTGCTGGCCACGGGCGCCCTGCCTGAGGCCCGGCTGATTCCGGACCTGGTACTGCGTGGTCTGGCCGCTCTCGCGTTAGAATTGTCAATCGGGCCGGAATAGCTCAACTGGTAGAGCACCCGCCTTGTAAGCGGGAGGTTGCGGGTTCAAGTCCCTCTTCCGGCACCAGTGGTGATGTAGCTCAGCTGGTTAGAGCGGCGGACTCATAACCCGCAGGTCGGTGGTTCAAGCCCACCCATCACCACCAAGTTCAGGGCCAAATTCAATTGCGGCGTTATAGGCAAACATAGTTAGCTGCAGGGCTTGCTGATTGGCATACGCCATTGACTTATATGCGTCAATGGCGTAGCCTTTCCGAACGAAACTCACCTTCATTGAGACGCCGGTGTTTACCGAACTCATCACCGATCTCCTTGAAGATGAGGACTACCAACGGATGCAGGAATATCTGCTGATTTACCCAACGGCTGGGGACGTCATTGTCGGTACGGCGGGATGCCGAAAGCTCCGTTGGCGAGTTTCTGGCCGAACAGGCGGCAAGAGCGGCGGAATGCGAGTGATCTATTACTTCAGGCGGGCTGCGGATCAGATCATCTTCCTGCTGGCGTACGATCATCGATCCGTTGACGACCTGACGCCGGATCAGAAGCGACAACTGGCCGACATTGTCAGACAGTTGAAATAGAGGTTGGAGCTATGGATGAAAATCTGTTTGAAAAGCTGATCGAAAGTGCCTCACAGGCGGCTGAAATTGCACGCGGGGAACGCAATCCATCTCGGACTTTCGAGGTGACGTCCGACATCGTGCGAGAAATCCGCGAGAGCACCAGTTTGTCCCAGGAGAAATTCGCCGGTCTCTTTCATATATCGGTCGGCACACTCCGAAATTGGGAACAAGGGCGACGCCGACCTGACGGACCTGCGGCTGCCTTGCTGATCGCGATCAAGAACGATCCGGAGCATGTAGTTGCTGCACTGAATTCTGCTGCGTAATTCCCCAGACTTTCTTTAGCGGCTCGACACCGTCCGAAACGGCGCTACGTGACCCGAACGACGATCTTGCCGATCTTCTGGCCGCTTTGCATGTATTCGATCGCATCGTAGACGTCGTCCCAGTCGAAGACCCGGTCAATGACGGGCTTGATGTCGTTGCTGACCATGGACGGAAGTTCAGGCTAGAGCATTTGCGGCACACGATCTCAGGCGTTGATCGCCGGGTCGCCTTCCAGTTCGACGAGTTCGTAGCTTTGCTTCAACAGGTCCCACCGCATCCGAACCGGAATGAAGTCCGAACCCGTAGCCCAAATTTCGATCGGGGGCTTGTCCGCGACCAGGAATTGAAAGTGCCGGGTCTCGAAGCTGCCCGCGGCAACGTCGATCCGTTCATCGCCAATGAACTTCCTGCTCAAGAAATCAGGCGGTGTCGGCACCAGCATGGGCCCGGAGCCGCCATTGGGAAGATGTGACGTACTGAAGGTGCAAAGCTCCCTGCTGCCGTCCAACGATTCATCGCGTTGCAGTGTTGCGCAGGCCCAGGCATCACCATGAAGCGGATGCGCGCCGAAGAAACCAATCCGCTTTCCGGTATCGAAATGTTGGCGGAGGCGACCTTCCTTCGCAGTGAAGCCCTGGCATTCGGCAGTACTATCCGTGAACTTGAACCACGATGAGCCGACCAGCGTCTCGTCAATACTGAGACGCACGAAGGCATCGACCGGATACCAGTTCTTGCTGACCGTCATCACGACATCCCTCAAAAGGCGATCATCGTCCATTTCGCAAGTCGCGCGCATTGTCCTTGTGCCATCGGGTTGCACGGTAACGTGAAACCACTCGCGCCCCATCTCCCCGACGCCATCGGTCAGGTACAGCATTTTCCCGCGGTAGCTGCGATGATTCATGGGGCTTCCCCTGCAAGACGAAGAACCAAGGTTATCGCCAGAGGTGATTCCCAAACAAGATGCAATCAGCCACAGGATCCCTTGATCCGGGCGCCCGGCTCCCTGCTCGGGGACAAGCGCTATGCGTGATCGAGAATTAACGGCGCACACCAAGCTCGCTTTTGGCATCGGACAGGTCGCCGAGTCAATACAACTGAACACGTTCGACTTTTTCCTGTTCTTCTACTACGTACAGGTGCTTCACCTGGATCCGATTCTGGCCGGCACTGCGACGCTGTTGGCGCTTGTTGTCGACGCCGTTACAGATCCCGCGGTCGGCGTGTTATCGGACAACTGCCGCTCGCGCCTTGGACGGCGCCATCCATTCATGTATGCGTCGGCGATTCCGTTCGGCCTGATGTTCTATCTTCTGTTCAGCCCGCCTGCAGGCATTGCTGATGCAGCCCTGTTTGCGTGGCTCGCAGCCTTTGCCATAGCCACTCGCGTTTCGTTGACTTTCTTCATCGTGCCGTACTTTGCGGTCGGCGCCGAGCTTACCGAGAACTATCGGGACCGCACGTCGCTCGTCGCATACAGGACAATGTTCTCATTCGTAAGCGCCATCGCGCTATCGGCAGTGTCCTTCTCGGTGTTTTTCAAGGCTACCGCCGAATACTCGCTAGGACAGCTGAACCCGGATGCTTACCCTCTGTTCGGCATCACATTCGCAGCGGTTGTCGTGTGCGCAATTCTGGCAAGCGCCGCGGGAACGCACCGGCAGATCCCGTTCCTGCATGAAGTTTCCCGCGAAAAAGGGAAGTCGATTCGTTTCGCCGTCCTGGTTCGCGAACTGACCGACCTGGCGAAAAACCGCTCCTTTCTCGCGATATTTCTTATGTCGATTACGTTTTTTGTCGTAGCAGGAATTCAGCGGGCATTGACCCTGCATGTGAATACGTATTTCTGGGCGCTCGAAACCGATGAGATTCAAACCCTGTTCTATGTTTTTTTTGCCGTCACGCTTGGCACGATTCCCTTCGTCAAGAGAATCATCGATCGGCTCGACAAAAAGCGCACAATGTACCTGGGGCTGGGGATCATAATCCCGGCTTTCGTCTTGCCCACCATACTCCGGCTGGTTGGCTGGTTCCCGGAAAATGAGAGTGGGCTTCTATTGCCGCTGCTGCTTGTTGACCAGTCTGTGGCCGGAGTGGGCATGGGCATTCTGTCGGTTTGTTCCGGATCGATCGTTGCGGACGTAGCCGACGATCACGAGCTCCGTTCCGGACAGCGCCAGGAAGGCATGCTGTTCGGCTTCCTTACCCTGGCGACCAAGGCGACATCAGGCGCCGGACAATTCCTGGCAGGTCTGGCTCTGGCGCTGATCGCCTTTCCTACGGAGCAAGACGTCGCACCCGGGGATATCGAGCCGAACGTGCTTTTCGATCTCGGACTGGTATATGGACCGCTCGTCGCTCTGTTCGGCCTGCTTTGTATTTACGTGTTTTCGTTCTACGACATTTCCCGGACAAGCCACGATGCAACCCTCAAGACGTTGCGGCAACGCCGCCGGGCACGCGGCGCTACGTTACCCGGATGACGATCTTGCCGATCTTCTCGCCGCTTTGCATGTACTCAATCGCATCGTAGACATCGTCCCAATCGAAGACCCGGTCGATGACGGGCTTGATGTTGTTGGTGACCATGGCCTGGATGAGGTCCACGAACATGCGCCGGCTGCCGACGATGATGCCCCTCACGGTGAGGTTCTTGAGAATGATGTTCGGGAGCTTCGTCAGGGACGGCGGCTCCTGTGGTGCCTGGTTGTGGACCACCGGGTTGGCGCCGATATGCATGATGCGGCCGTTGGAGGCGGCGGCCATCAGGCAATTCTCCATTTCGCTTAAGCCCACGTTGTTGAGAATGATGTCGGCGCCCTCGCCGTGGGTAAGCTCCAGAACTTCCGCAGGCCAATCCGGACTGGTGCGGTAGTTCACGCCGAAATCAGCGCCAAGTTCTTTCAGGCGAGCCAGTTTCCTGTCGCTCGATGACGTCATGATGCATTGCGCGCCCAGCATCCTGGCCCATTGCATTCCGAACACGGACACCGCACCGGAACCCAGGGTCAGCACCGTATCGCCGGCCCTGGCCGCGCCCGCTTCAACCACTGCGTTCCAGGCAGTGAGGCCGGAGCTTTGCAAGGTGCTGGCCTCTTCATAGCTCATGCTGTCAGGCAGCTTGATCAGCGCCGCTGACGCCGGGAAGCTCAGCCTTAGGGAGTTTCCGGGCGCCACGTGCGTGTTGCTCCATCTGACGCCGTCAAAGGCGATCTGGACGCACCTGGGCGACAGCCGACTCTACCGTTTCCAGGATGGCCGGATTGTTGAACGGACAACCGACCACTGCTATCCCAAGGGCGGCATGTCTGCGTGCCTGGGCGCCGCATTCGAGTCGCCGAGCATTGAGACGCGGTGTGGGGACCTTTCGGAGAGCGACGGCTTCCTGTTGTGCAGCGATGGGCTTTCGGGCAACGTTTCCGATCGAGAAATGGAGGCGGTCTTCAAAGGCCAGGACTTGTCCGGCGCGCTGCGCGAACTGGTAGCAATGGCCCGTTCCCGAGGCGGGGCACACTGCGACAACATTTCGGTAGCAGGGGTTCGTCTGGCACGGTAAGCGGGTTGGTGAAGCCGGACTGGACTCTGGACTCTTTGACGAAATACCGGCAAAAAGCCCGGCAGTTGAACTTCGCGGTCGATGTGAAGCGCAGCAGCGGAATCACCCTTACGGAACACAGCGCCTACTGCTGTGTAGACCCGAATGGCGTCGAAGCCCTCAACCTGACGCCCAGCGTCAGGGCTGTTCTGGATCGTTTTTGGGCCGCGAGTTAGATGCGGCGCGATCCTGCTCGATTAGCTCTCGAAGCCAGATCGGGTCGGGCATGATGGCCCTGTTGCTGTAATCCAGTTCGCTTGGCCGAGGAGCCCCTCCAAGGCCTGCTGTGAGCGCATGCCAGTTTAAAAGAGAATTGCGGCCGGTGCTATTGATGCCAATCAGGTAGCCATTGCGATCAAGTACTGGCCCTCCGCTGTCCTCCACAACCGATGGGGCATTGTGAAGAACGGCCGTGTAAGCAGGGTTAGAGCCGACAGCATCCCTTCGGCCGACTGATTGAATCTGGCCCGCTGCCAAACCGTTCCGTTCAGGAAAAGAGCCAAAGTTCCCAATCGGACATCCAGCGATGACGACGGGATCGTCAACTTGTTGTGGTTCGTTGGAGATCGTGAACGGCGATGGCATGACACCGTCAGCGTGGATGATTGCAATGTCTGGCCCGAGCGAGGGATCGTCGAACTCCAGCTCCATGGCTGGCATCCAAATAGTTTCAGGCTGCCAAACGACTCGAACGGGCACCTTTCGAACTGAATTTGTACCGTCCTCTCCCTTGAAGAGCCCGATCAAGATCAGGGACGACGCGCCTTTGACGACATGGGCCGCGGTCAAGAAATAGCCGTCGTCCGAAACGGGCGCGGCTGCGGCCTCCACAAAGGTGGCGCCTGAGCTTCTATGTACCACCGCATTCGGGCCATCGACTCGTACGGAAACGGACGGTGGGTTGCGAAAAAGGACCGACGTGCGCGATCGCAGCGCTCCCAGCAGCGACATACCGTCGAGCGTTGCAGTTTCCCATCCTTTGAGACTTTCGGCTTTCCTGGCGGCGAACGACTCCTCCAACGGCTCCTGCATCTGCATCGCGCATCCAGAAAGCAAGAGGAGACCAATTACGGCAGCGATGGGAAGCCATCGTGCAGTTGCCAGTCGTCGGCGCGAACGGGTTGTGCGTAGAAAAGTGTTCAAGGCAGTTTGTTCTTGTTCTTAAAATGGATGTTTTCAAGAATTGAGCCGGTTTCTTGCATCGCTCCAGCGTATGGAGAACGGGCTAAAGGAAACTGAATAACCTGGTTTGCTCAGTTATTCCTTTGGCTTTTTCGGGTTGGGGAATCTATTGAAGAACTCGTATGCTTGGGGATCAAACCGACGCGCCGAGATAATTTCCCTGCGCGGGAGCACCATAGAGAAAATCATCGGGAGTGAGGTGCGACAAGGAACTTTCTTGATTCCAGCTCTCCATGTAAGCCTCCCAGTAGTCGGTAGTGAACTCTAGTTTGAGAGTCCCGGTTTTTCTGTATCCGCTTAGCACCGGTATCAACGCCACTTCAGAGCTATCTCCAAAGGACAGATCGCTCCTTTGAGGGAACCCAACATAAGACTTGCCGCTCTTGGTTGTAATCTCAAGAAGCGATGTTGTTCCCAGAGCATCCTCAATAAGCCAATCAATTAAATTGCCGTATTTCTTAGCTGCCTTCTTGGCCCACCGAGCTTTTTGCGAAAAGAGAAACAAGTATCCGTTGATTAGACAGGGAATTGCAATTGCCAGCAGCAACGTAATTGCGAGGGTTCCTGAGTATGGAAAGTTCGCCATCGCCCGCCACCCAACCTGCAAGGGTGAGCAAGGGTCACCAAAGAAAAAAGTAACCCCCCAATACGGGGATAAGCAGAGCGCTGAAATTCACCCGTGCCGCAGCGCTTTAGTTGACTCGACTAAGCGCTCTGAGATTGCTTGCGTCGAAATTTCCGAATCTGTTCTAAGGATTCTTGCGCCTCTTCACTCCGTATGAACTCACTGGGAATAACGTATCGTCGCCCCAATGAATCTACATGCACCTTGGCGTGGCGTCTCTGACTATCTGATCCTTGCTGAAATCGTCCTGACCTCTTGTTGCTAGAACCGTCATTAGACATATTGGAATCTCCTTGAGGAGGAATTAAGTATATACCCCGAATACACGGTTAACATTGCGTGGCGTGTAGTCGGTTACGCGTTCCGGTAGCCGAAATCCCGGCGGCCCGCAAGCAGCCGGGTTGGGCGGACGACGCGCCTACGGCGTCCTGTCCTCGCTTCGCCCTCCTGCGCTCTGCTGGGCGCTCCCGCGCCCGTCTCCGTACCAGCCCGGCCGTATGACGTCCCTGACAATGGCCCCGGCACGCACAGTGCGTCTGCTCATGGCATACCCTTGAGTATCACTTCCAGTATCACTGTGTTTGCCACCACTCCAGCCATCAATACGCCGAGTGCGGTCATGCGTCCGCACTCGGCGTGTTTCCCGTCCAATAGGCCTCTGCCGCGGTATCCCGCAATCGAGTTTGCGGCAACACGGCACTACGTTATCCGAATGACGATCTTGCCGATCTTCTCACCGCTTTGCATGTACTCGATCGCATCGTAGACGTCGTCCCAATCGAAGACCCGGTCGATGACGGGCTTGATGTTGTTGGTGACCATGGCCTGGATGAGGTCTACGAACATGCGCCGGCTGCCGACGATGATGCCCCTCACGGTGAGGTTCTTGAGAATGATGTTAGGCAGCTTCGTCAAGGACGGAGGCTCCTGTGGTGCCTGGTTGTGGACCACCGGGTTGGCGCCGATATGCATGATGCGGCCGTTGGAGGCTGCGGCCATCAGGCAGTTCTCCATTTCGCTTAAGCCCACGTTGTTGAGAATGATGTCAGCCCCCTCGCCGTGGGTGAGTTCCAGAACCTCCGCGGGCCAATGGGGATTGGTGCGGTAATTCACGCCGAAATCGGCGCCAAGCTCTTTCAGGCGAGCGAGTTTCTTATCGCTCGATGACGTCATGATGCATTGCGCGCCCAGCATCGTGGCCCATTGCATTCCGAACACGGACACCGCACCGGAACCCAGGGTCAGCACCGTATCGCCGGCCCTGGCCGCGCCCGCTTCAACCACTGCGTTCCAGGCAGTGAGGCCGGGGCTTTGCAAGGTGCTGGCCTGTTCATGGCTCATGCTGTCGGGCAGCTTGATCAGCGCCACCGCCGGCACGACTACCTGCTCAGCCAGGAAGCCGTCGATGGTCGCGGAGTAGTCCTTTTGCGCCATCGACGCGTGCCAGTCGCCGTCGAGCCATTGCCAGTAATGATTCATGGTCACCCGGTCGCCGACCTGGACGTTTTCCACGCCGGCGCCGACCGCGATGATGTCGCCGGCGTTGTCGCTCAGCGGGACGCGGGTGTGAGGCATGACGGTCTTGCCCAGACTGCCGTGCATGATGGTGAGGTCGCGGGCGTTGATGCCGGTGGCGCGCACCCGCATGACCGCGTCTCCATGGCCGGGAAGGGGCTCGGGCCGCTCGACCGCATGAAGGTTGAGGCCGTTGCTGTAGTCCCCTATTTCAAAGACTTTCACGAGCTCTTTCCTTGTGCGCGCCTATTTCAGCGCGGCTACGGCCCGTAGGTGTCTTTGTATTCCTGAATGTAGTCGTGGTAGTCCGTCCAGCTCTCCACATCGAAGATCTTCGGCGCCTTCAACTCCAGGGACCGGCGAGCACCAGGCGGCAAGTCATCGGGGCCGGACAGCTTGGTGCCGTAGGCCCGGCCGTAGCTTCGACCCGCAATGCCACCCATGCCGACCCACGGGCCCCAACTCACCAGGTTCTGGAACTGGCAGAAGGCGGGCGCGTTGTCGATGTCCGGATTGGCCACGTCTTCCACCTTGGAGGCGAGGACAAACAGGGAATCCCAGTAATTGACGGGACCGGCGGATTCCTTCGGCCACTCTTCGGGGTCGAAGGGGCTGGGATAGGAAAAATGCGAGGCGACGGGCACGAACACCATGCCGCCGTATGCTTCCATGCGCAGGGCCGTGGGATGGACCGTGGCCTCCGGTGGCGTTTCCACCCCGTCGGGGCCGAGCTTCACGTTCAGAGGACCGCCAATGAATGTCCAGGGTTCCCTGACTTCTCCCGTAATGGGGTTTTCCCAGGACTCCAGCACCTCATCGGTGTCGAATTTGCAATAGACACCCGCCTCAAAAACCTTGAATGAGTAGTAGTTGTCCTCAAGGGGACGACACTGCGTCACGTTCAAGTTGTTCATGGTGTATAGCGGCTTGAGGTTGCCGTCATGCATATAGGCGTAGAGGTGCAGGCGGTAGAACTTGTAGACCGTTTCCTCTGCGGCGGAACCCGACACTTTGGCGCGCACGCGGGCGCGCACGGCAGGGTCTTCCAGGTCCAGCGCCGGTGCCACCGCCGCCGCCGAGGCGGAAAGGGCGCCCCCCGCCAGCGCAGTTCCGGCGCCCGCAATCAGGGCCTCTCGCCGGCTAAAAGTGAGTTGTCCCATATCCGCCTCCTCTGCTGGTCGCGTGGTTTGCCTCCGGGGTCAGGACTGATGATAGCGCGCTGCTGATCACCCAGGGGGTTTACGACACGCGCACCATTCGGCATAGACCGCACGCCAACGCGAATTGGGACTTGATTGGCAGGAAGCCAACAAGCCGGCATTGACGGAATGGATTGTAGGTCCGCGCTCGCAGCGCTTACGCTTCGGATTGCAAAGGCTGACGAGCCAGGGAGAGAACGCTCCAGTGCTGCTGCTCAACGGCGGGGGAGCGGACGCCCTGATCGCTTCGGGGCAGTTGCCGGAAGCGCAGGTCGTCCCCGATCTGGTTCTGCGAGGGCTGGCCGCTCTCGCGGTAGAATTGCTCGCCGGGCCGGAATAGCTCAGCTGGTTAGAGCGGCGGACTCATAACCCGCAGGTCGGTGGTTCAAGCCCACCCATCACCACCAAATTGAGAAAAGCCGTGTTAATCAATCGATTAACAGGACGATTCAATTCCCAAACGCGGAATTGAATTGCGATGTCAGCGCCATCTGAAACCCTTGTGCTGCCTCGTCCGGGATCTTCCAGCGAGTAGCGAAACAGTCTGTTGTTGTCTTGTAGTAGCGATTTCTCCTAATGCTTTTCAGACACCGAAACTAGTGGGTAGCTAGAGTCTTCTGGGGGCAACTTTGGGGGCAACTCTATGCTAACCAGGAGGCAGTTGCCCCCAGAATCTTCGAGCAGGTCTCATTTTGAGGCTTGGCGGTATCCACCGTCCTAGCAGCCCATCAACGAGATAGCTACGGATGTTAAAGTCGTTTCTCAATAAGTGCAAATAACTTGTTGAGAGGTGGTCTATGAAGAAGCTGTATGTGATCCGCCTGAGCGTAGAGGAGCGGGACCGGTTGGAGGCGCTGGTGCATACCGGGCGGGTGGCGGCGTATAAACGCCGTCATGCGCAGTTGCTGCTGTTGACCGATCAGGGAGAAAGCGGTCCCGGCCATCCGGACCGGGAGGCGGCGGAGCGGGTTGGCGTTTCCCGCCGCACGGTGGAGAATGTGCGCCAGCGCTGCGTGCTCGAAGGGCTGGACGCCGCCTTGGGGCGCAAGAAGCGAAGCCGCGAACGGTCCGTCGTGCTGGACGGCGAGGCGCAGGCGCAATTGGTGGCCATCGCGTGCAGCAAAGCGCCCGAGGGGCGCAGCCGGTGGACGCTGCACTTGTTGCGCGACGAGTTGCAGCGCCGCAAGATCGTGCGGTCGGTGTCGCATGAGACGGTGCGCAAGGTCTTAAAAAAACGCCGTCAAACCCTGGCGCCGGGAGATGTGGTGCATCCCGCCGAAGCAGGACGCCGCCTTCGTGTGCGCGATGGAGCAGGTGCTGGAGGTCTATAAGCGTCCCCATGACGCGCGGTATCCGTTGGTCTGCATGGACGAGACGACCAAGCAATGCGTCAAGGAAACGCGCGCCCCGCAACCCGCGGGCCCGAATCGCCCGGCCCGCTACGACGCGGAGTATGAGCGCAACGGCGTGGCCCATCTGTTGCTGTATTACGCCCCCTTGGAGAATTGGCGCCGGGTGGACGTGAAGGCGGATCACGTCGCCACGACTTGGGCGGAAGGCGTTCGCCGGCTGGTGGAGGAGGACTTCCCTGCCGCGCGCCGCGTCACCCTGGTGATGGACAACCTGAACACGCACGCGGGCGCCTCGCTGCATAAGGCCTTTCCGCCACAACAAGCTCGCCGGCTGCTGGAGAAACTGGAATTCGCGTATACGCCCAAGCACGGGAGTTGGCTGAACATGGCCGAATGCGAATTCAGCGCGCTTGCTCGTCAGTGCCTGAATCGCCGGATTCCCGATCAGGACGCCGTGAGCGGGGAGGTCAGCGCCTGGGCGAAACGCCGGAATGACCATGGGACGCCCGCCCAGTGGCGATTCACGACCGAAGACGCGCGGATCAAGTTACACAGCCTGTATCCGCAAGTATCTTGTTGATAGACTACTAGGGGCCCTCTACGTCGCCTTGACAGAATGCGTACGCCGAACGTTTTATCGGTACGATCAGGAGAGACTGCCTGGATCACATGGTCATCCTCCGTGAGCAGCATCTGCGTCGGGCTTTCAATTCCCTTCAAGTTACGACACGAGGGCCCCTCAGAAGGTCAGAAATTCGCTAACGAACTGGTACGGAAAAAGGGGGCCCCTCATGAGCACAAGTTCTCACTTTAAAGCTGGACTCGTTATGCGGGGCAGGTCACATCGAGGAAATATTTGCTCAGGCGTAGTGTTTGCGTGAGGATATTCGTCCGACGCCCGGATTTAGCGTATTGGTCGGATCTGCCTCGGCGTAGAACGTCCGAAGATTCGGCGGCGCCTCATAAAGGTGGCCGTAATTGTGCTCTGCCGGGTACTGGGCCCCGCGCTGCCCGAGCAGGGCGAGCAGTTCCGCCTTGACCGCCTCGGTGTCTTCGGCGGCTTTGACAACGTAATCCTGATGCATTACGTGACAAAGGAAGTGTCCGTAATACAGCTTCGTGTGGATAAGGCGGTCAAGGGCCGGCGGTAGCTCCTCGAACCATTGCATTTCGTTTCTCGGAAGCGCGATATCGAGCGACACGATGCCGCTCACAGACTCGCGGTTACATGCCGCAAAGCGAATAGCAGCGCCAACCGCTGCAAACCGGTAAAGGGACAGCATGATCGCCTCCCGGCTCGAACAGGTCAGGTAACGCAGGGACGCCACCGCTGCCCGGACTTCGAGCAGCTGAGCGGCCTCATGGATTCCCTTGTCACGCGTCTTCAGGATCAGGTGATGGATAGCCTTTAAACGCTCGTTCGACGCTGTGCGGCAGCTGCGACGGTAACGCACGACCGACGAGTTGCAGGCAGCGCTCAGGGAACGTTGCGGGCAGCCTCAGGAATCGGCTACCGACTGCCTCGGCCCTTGCTTTCATGCGGAACAGCAGCGGAATGCGCTGCGTGCCGAGTTTGTCAATTAGCCATACGGTGTCGTTGCCGTAGCCGGCGGCGAGTTGCAAAGTGTCGCGGTGAATATACTCGGCGGAGACTGGCAGCGTCTCGAATCCGGCCAGGATGTCGCGACGCAGCCGTTCCAACTCGCCCGGGTCGTCCGTCGAAACGAAGAAGGTCTGCTCCGAACCGGTTTTCGGATAGGTATCGAGACGTACCGCGAACACTGCCAGCTTGCCGGCACAACCGCTCGCGCCATGCAGCCGCCGCGAATCTGCGTTAAATCGAGCCGGCTCGCGCGACGTGACATCTCTCACGCGATCTGTGTATTCGCGATCCGAGGCCAGCCGTCCGTCGCATATCACATCGTCCTCGGAAAACTCACCGGCGTCCAGCCGCTGCAAGATCTCTTCCGCAGACTCTCCGAGCCGGATGCCGAGTGAGCTGACCAGCTCCAGTCGACCGTCGGATGTGACACGAGCGTACAGCGCCAGTTCGGTATAAGCCGGACCTCGCTCGACCAGCGCGCCGCCGCTGTTGTTGCAGACGCCACCGACAACGGATGCTCCAATGCATGACGAACCAAGCACGGAATGTGGCTGCCGTTGCAGCGGATCGAGCAAACTCTCGAGCCTTTGCAATGTTGCGCCAGCCAGGCAGACAACCTGAGCATTGTCCAGAATCGGAGTAATCCGATCAATGCGCAGCGTGCTGATGACGACCGCGGGCCGGTCGTAAGACGGCAGCGGTGTCGAGCCGCCGGTTAGGCCGGTATTCGCTGCCTGCATGATGACGGCAACGTCTGCCGCCACGCACTGCTCCAGAACACGCCACAGCTCAAACAGCGATCCCGGGCGAACAACCGCGAGCGCATCGCCCTGGCCGAAGCGGAATCCCAGGCAATAGGGCGTCTTGGCGATGGTGCCGGTCAGCACATGCCGGCGTCCAACGATATCTCGCAAGCCGTGGATCAGAGATTTGTGCAACATTGATGAAGTGACAGCAGCTATACGTCGATTGCGGGATACGTCGCGGTCCAGTGCCGTACTGTATCGAATCAGCATCCGCGTGGCTCGATCTAAGGATAAGAAATTCTATCGCGTCATTGAGCCCCGAAGAACGAAAAACGGCCGTTGAATCCTGGTGACGGGGCTGAAAGAGCGGGCGCTCTGCGGAACTGAGTGCTTCGCGGCATGAATTGTCGGCCAAGCCTGCTGCTTTGCCTGGTAGTTCGGTTGACGGTCGGCGATGCGCCAATCGCCGGGACGAACGACATCCGCGGACATCGGTTCAGGCGATATCCGGTAGCGGGTGATAGGTGAGGGGAATGGTCTCGCCGTTGGGCCAGGGCGGATCGGGGCCGGCCGGTGAGCGGATCTCGGGCTGAAAATCCGCGTGTCGGTGGTTCGATTGATTCGGATCGCGAATCGGTCCGCCCCTGGCCACCGATCGCCAAAATTTTGCTCAAACCACAGGCCGCTAAGTCTGCCAGGGCGCAATTGCGTTGACATCTATATTGTACTTGTTGAGCGCAGCCGCGCACAGTTCTTTTTCTATTCGATCTTCGCGATGTAAAGCTAACAATGCCGCAATGACGATGTGGTATCGGTCCACTTCAAAGAAGCTGCGCAGTGCGGCGCGGGTGTCGCTACGGCCGAAACCATCCGTACCCAAGGTGGTCATGCGCGGCTCGATATATGAAGAAATCAACTGAGGCAGTGCGCATACATAGTCAGTCGCTGCTACAACAGGCGTGTCGCCATGGAGCAGAGTCTCGACATGGCTTACCCTTCGCGCGATCAACGGATGGAGCCTGTTCCAGCGCTCAGTCTCCCGTGCATCGCGCGCTAGTTCGATGTAGCTGGTCGCACTGAACAGCTGACTGTCGATGCCCCAGTCCTCGGCCAGCAGGTCCGCGGCTGCCATGACTTCGGGCATGATGGCTCCCGAACCCAACAAGCGAACTGAGCAGCTCGAGTAACTCGCTATTCTCTCGTCGAAGAGATAGAGCCCTTTGATAATTTGCTCTGCAACGCCGTCAGCCAGATTCGGCTGTGGGTAGTTCTCGTTCATCACGGTGATGTAGTAAAATTCATCACGCCGCTCTTCCAGCATGCGTCGCATGCCGTAATCCATAATCGTCGCAAGTTCGCCCGCAAACGCAGGGTCGTACGCGCGGCAGTTAGGGACGGTTGAAGCCGCAAGGTGACTGCTACCGTCCTGGTGCTGCAGACCCTCGCCGCCGAGCGTCGTCTTCCCCGAAGTCGCGCCGATCAGGAAACCCCGGGCACGCTGATCGGCCGCCGCCCAGATGAGATCGCCGATACGCTGGAAGCCGAAGATCGAGTAGAAGATATAGAACGGCAACATAACGAGCCCGTGCGTCGAGTAGCTTGTAGCCGCGGCAACCCACGAGCTGATGGCGCCTGCTTCACAGATGCCTTCTTCCAGGATCTGGCCATCTTCTGCTTCGCGGTAGCTTAGAATCGACCCAATATCCTCAGGTTCGTATTGTTGGCCGGCACTCGAGTAGATGCCGAGTGATCGGAACAACGAGGCCATTCCAAACGTACGCGCTTCGTCAGCGACAATGGGCACGACGCGAGGTCCGAGGTCGGCATTCTTGCAGAGGCCCGACAGCAGTCGGACAAACGCCATCGTCGTTGACATTGATTTGCCGTTCGCCACGGTCGCGAATCTCGCGTATTCCTCGAGTGCGGGTACGGACACGGCAACGTTTTCACGGCGGCGCGCCGGAACTTGGCCGCCGAGTTCGAGTCGGCGCTCATGCAGGTAGCGCATCTCATCGCTGTCTTCGTCCGGCTTGTAGAATTCGAGCGAGATAGTTTCCTCGTCGCTGATTGGCAAGTCGAAACGATCACGAAACGACAGCAACGCTTCGCTGTCGAGTTTCTTCTGCTGGTGCGTCGTCATTTTTCCCTGGCCGGCTTCGCCCATACCGAATCCCTTCTTGGTCTGCGCAAGGATGACCGATGGTCCGTCGCGATACGCCTCAGCTGCCGCGTAAGCTGCATAGATTTTGACGAGATCGTGACCGCCGCGTTTCAGTTGATCGATCTGATCGTCCGACAAGTTGCGAGCGAGCGTCGCCAGCGCGTCACTCTGGCCAAAGAATTTCTCGCGGTTGTAGTGCCCGTCCTTGGCGGCAAAGGTCTGGAACTGGCCGTCGACAGTATTCGATAGTGTGCGCGCCAGCTCACCGTCGAAATCGCGGGCGAACAGTCCATCCCAGTCAGATCCCCAGACCAGCTTGATTACATTCCAGCCGGCACCGCCGAATAGCGATTCGAGTTCATCGATGATACGAGCATTACTCCTTACCGGACCATCGAGGCGCTGCAGGTTACAGTTGACGACCCAGACCAGGTTGTCGAGTCGCTCCCTCGCCGCCAACGTGAGCGCGCACATGCTCTCCGGTTCGTCCATTTCGCCGTCGCCGAATACGCCCCACACCGTACGCCCCTCCGTATCCAGCAGGCCCCGATGTTGCAGGTAACGTAAGAATCTCGCCTGGTAAATGGAGCTGATTGGGCCGATGCCCATAGAGCCCGTCGGGAACTGCCAGAAATCGGGCATCAGCCACGGGTGCGGATAGCTGGACAGCCCCTGGGCGCCGACCCTGCTCGCGCTTATCTCCTGACGATAGTGCTCGACGTCCTGGCGGCTTAGTCGACCTTCAAGAAATGCACGTGCGTATATGCCGGGCGCTGAATGCGGCTGATAAAACACGAGGTCGCCGCCTTGTTTGTCGTTCCGCGCATGGAAGAAGTGATTGAAACCGACTTCGAAGAGGTCGGCTGCACTTGTGTAACTCGAAATGTGTCCGCCCAGTTCGCCGTACGCCTTGTTGGCTCGAACTACCATTGCCAGCGCGTTCCAGCGCATGATCGAAACCAGTCGCTCCTCGAGCTGCAGGTCGCCTGGAAACGCCGGCTGCGACTCGACCGGAATCGTGTTGACGTACGGCGTGCCGAAGCTGGGTTGCCAGTCGATCATTGGCTTCTGCGCGAGACCGGCGAGCATGTCCATTATCTGGCATGCGCGCTCCGCACCGGAGTACTGCGCAACTGACAGCAGCGCATCGCGCCACTCTTCGAGTTCCTCGGGGTCATCATCGACGTCGGCCGAAGGCAGATGCGCTACCCCGGCCCGTGTGTTTCTGGCGGTATCCAATGTCGTTCCTCCTGACAAAATTCTAGCTCGGGAACGACAAACTTATTGCAGGATCATCCTTACGATGATCCTCGAAACCTCACCCTACAGGCTCACTTCTCGTTGGAATCACGTCTCCCGTTCAGGCTCACTTCTCGTTGGACAAGGCTAAGGCTTTAGTTAGAGCATCTGGTATGCTATCATACCACGTAGGTCAAGTTAGTTCGTGTGCGTTGTATCTAAGATAGAAACCGGTTTCTGGGCTCGGCAGCTCACCCCCGGTTTCCGAGCCGGGAGCGCAATGTCCATCCGCGCCCTGCGGTAGCTATGCGTCAAAGAAGCGTCATCGTCGTGAAAAGTCGAGTCGCGAATAAGCGCGCACGAACTCCCTTCTCCACGGTGGGAAAAGGAACTCGGCGCGCGGATGAGGGGCGCGCAAGACTCGCACAAGACCAATCGGGAGGGGGCTACTCGCCTCCTAAACAGCTATATGCGCCCAGTAAGGGCGCGGAGCGCCATATTGAATGACAACTTCAGTTATGCGTTCAGTAAAAAGGAGGATCAGTTATGCGTTCACTAATCATTATGCGTTCACTAAAGGGAGGGGAGTCACGATGTTACGTGGCCGTGGCGGTAGCGGTAGCGTGCTTAGCCGTCGGCATCTCGTTCGAAGCACAGGCCCAAGATTCTTCGGAATCTGACGAATCTTCAGGTGGATCAGCTGATAGGCTCGAGGAAATCATCGTTACCGCCCGAAAGCGCGACGAGAATATTAGGGACGTTCCGATGGGCATCACTGCTTTAGATTCAGAAACGATTGATCGGCGAGGGCTCGTAAATTCCGAGGATTACCTGCGCGGGATGGTCAGCGTCAATCAAACGTGGCAGATAAACGGCCAACAGATCAACATTCGGGGGATTGGGACCTCCGACGCCAGCCCGAATCAATTCACCGGCGCCACGGCAGGCTTTTATTTCGGTGAGACGTCAATAACGAGCGCAGCTGGAACGTTTGGTGGCACGACCATCGACGGCAAGCTCTCGGACATCGAGCGTGTTGAAGTGCTGCGGGGACCGCAGGGCACAGCATTCGGCAGCTCCTCGCTGAGCGGCTTGGTGCGGACGATTCCGAAGGCGCCCAAGTTGGACGGCTTTGAGGGCAAGGTGGCAGTGGGCTATTCAGTCACGTCCGGCACGGGCGGGGACAATAACAAGATCGAGGCGATGTTGAATGTGCCGCTCATCGTTGACAAGCTCGCCGTCCGCGCGGTGGGCTATCAATTCACTGACGACGGTTATTATCGCAACGTGGCAGGCGACGCCGACCACTTGGCGACTGCCACCATATTGGGCGGAGAGGAGTTTGCCGTCAGTAGAGACAACATTGGCAAGAGCACTACCACCGGCGGCCGTATTGCCGCCAACCTGCAGGCCACCGACAATCTCAGTCTCACTGTCAGCTATTTGAATCAGGAGACCGAGGTAGACGGATGGGCGGGTGCGACTACTGGATATTTTGAGCAGGCAATGGTTCAGGTCGGCCCCCCGCTGGTCGATCCTGGCCGAAAGAACGGATCCATAGACACGGATATCGAACTCGTAAACCTGGTGCTGGAATACGATCTCGGCTGGGCGGACCTGCTCGCCAGCTACTCGGATATCGACAGCGGGTTTTTGTACGTGTTAAGCGTTGGTCCCGACTATTGGCCTTGGGCGTTAGATCCAATCAGCAGGCATGATGAGCAATCGGCTGAGATCCGTATGGCAACCAAACTCGACGGCGCATGGAATTTTCTAGCAGGTCTTTATGCCGAAGAATTTGAAGACATCTCTTTCGTCCGCAATTATTGGTATGGAAGCCCAGCGTCGAATGTCTTCATTCCGGGCAACCCCACCGGCTTTAATGGCGGGGCGAAACTGTGGCGCGACCAGGAGCAGCGGGCGGCCTTTGGCGAGATCACGTGGGACTTTCTAGAGAAGTTCACGCTGACTGCCGGCTTGCGTGCCTACAAGTACGATCGCAGAGCTGCCAGCGGTGGTATCGACGCGCAATTTCAGGGTGAACTAGGGGCGATGGATGTTACTGACGATACGGGCACTAACGGCCACGCCAGCTTGAAATACACGATTAGCGACGATGCGATGGTCTATGCCAGTTGGGGGCAAGGATTTCGTCTCGGCAGGCCCCTCTTAGGGCTGAGAACACAGACCTGCGACGTCAATGGCGACGGCTTGGTCGATGGAACGCAGTACCCCATTGAGGCCACGAAGAGGACTCGCTCCGACTACATGGATAGTTACGAGTTGGGCGGCAAGTTCAGTCTGCTGGATCGGCGCCTGGCAATCGACGTCGCTGTCTTTCACATGGACTGGACGGACTTTCCGGCCCAGCTGCAAGCACCGCCCCAGCCTGAAGGTTGCGGGGGGCCCGGCCAAGGGATCTTCAGCGCAAATGTAGGCGAGGCAGTGGCAGATGGAATCGAGTTTCAGGCAAGCTACTATTCGACCTCAGACTTGCTGATTGAATTCAGTGCCTCGTATATCGACCACCATCTCACAACGGACAATGTGATTTTGAACGCGTTTACAGACGACCCGCTGCCTGGCTCACCCAAATTAATCGCAAGTTTGGGTTTGCAATACGGGTTCAACATCGGCGCCCGAGAGTTTTCCTTGCGAGGTGATGCAAGCTACGTCGGTGACTTTAGGGTGGGCTTCCCCGCTACCTCAGATCCCGTAAATGGCGACTATACAATGGTGGGCGCCTCGGTGCGCACCACAATCAAAAATGTGGCAATCGACCTGTTTGTGCGCAATCTAACGAACGAGGATGCATTCCAGTTTGGCGCCGCGTCGTACGACACGCCGTACGTAGGATTTTATCTGCGGCCGCGCACTGTAGGCGTGCAGCTCGGTGTCACCTTTTGACCTGTGGTTGATTTGTCGGTCCCGTCGACCTGCGAGGTCCGATGGTAGTTGGAACCCGGGAGAGTTTGCCGCAAACTCTCCCGGGCTTTAGTTAGATACACGAAGCTGGCCCCTCCCGGTATGACCGGGAGGGGCCACGAAGAAGTCGAGGTCCACGGATTCGCAGGTTGTCTCCCCCCAAGTCTCATCACCAGGAGTTAAACATGTCCACACGCCGCCAGTTTCTCAAACAAACCGGTGCCGCGGCCCTCGCGACAGCATCAGGCCTGCAGATTGCTGCAAGCGCCGGGTGTACGTCGGAATCGAGTAGCGCCACTGGTGCTAGGAGTGTCTCTGGCTCTTCAATGACTCGTATCAAGTCAGTCGTTCGTCGCAACGAGACGATTCTGCGGATCGACAGTCACGGCGATATCTTCCACACGACCTGGGGCGCCGATGACCGCCAGTATACGGCGGTGTGCGACGGCAGCGGCTGGTCGAAGGAACCGGGTGTGTTCTACAACAGCAAGCTTTGGGCCATTGAAGGTGACCCGCCCCAGCCGACGTTCGAGAATGTACCGGGTTACCCGGAGAAGTCGCATTGGGACGTGATTCACAAGATTACGCCACCGTATTACGGCTTCGGCACCCTGGCGGTCGATGGCCGGATCTACCAGTTCATGTCCACGAACATCCCGGCCGAGGAAGCCGGCATTACCGGGCCGGTGGTGGTCTTTATCGGGGCCAAGCTCATCTATTCACCGGACAACGGGCGCACCTGGTGCAACCAGGATGGCTCGACGCCGGTGGTGTGGGAGCCGCGGCAGGAACAATCGCGGGAGAACATGATGTTTTACAACGAGCCGCAGAAGGCATTCTCCACGCTGTCGTTTCTGCAGATGGGGCGCGATTATGGGGCGAACCGGGATGGCTACGTTTATGTGTACGCGCCGAACGGCAGTACCGAGTCCACCTTGAACGAGCTGGTGATTTTCCGGGTACCGAAGAACCAGATCCTTAACCGTAGCGCGTGCGAGTTCTTCGCGGGGCTCGGGCCGAACGGCGATGCCCGGTGGACCCATGACATCGAGGGGCGCGGCGTCGTGCATACCTTCCCGACCGGGTGGTACAACACCAAAGGTCACCCGTGGGCCTGGCATCCCAGCCTTGCCTACAACGAGCCCCTCGGCCTGTACATGATGACTACGTGGGGCAATGGGGCCGGACCTGACGGACTGTGGTTTGGCGAACCGAGCTACCTGGGCATATGGGTTGCGCCGCAGCCGTGGGGGCCCTGGACACAGGTGCATGAGGAGACGGCGTGGTTGACCGAGACGAATCCCGCTGCCCGGCCGTATGCCCCGCAGTTCGCGCCCAAGTGGATTGCGCCGGACGGCAAGTCGTTCTGGCTGGTGTGGACGGACTTCATGGCAGGCAGTGTGCCGCAGCCGGATTATGGCGCGAGTCTCACTCCAGAAACCAGGATCCAGGTGGTGGAACAACAGCGAAAGGCATTGCCTTACTACGCCTTCAATACACAGCGGGTCGATCTTGTTACAACCTGATCCTTTTCACGAGTCCTTCGGGGTACAAAGGATATTGGAAACAATAATGTGGGCGAGTTCATACACGACAGGCGGAAATTCCTCCTCGGAAGCGCAGCGCTAGCAAGTGAATCTGTCCTATTCGGCAGTGCTTGCGACACCACCCAAGCTGCAGCGCAGACTCAGGCGGTAGAGGCGAACGGAACGGCGAAAGTAGGATCCACCGGCTAGCGCTGTATTAGGTCGTCTCTCCGATAGTCTCATCACCAGGAGTTAATCATGTCCACACGCCGTCAGTTTCTCAAGCAAACCGGTGCCGCGGCCGTCGCGACGGCATCAGGCCTGCAGATTGCCGCAAGCGCTGGGTGTACTTCGGAGTCGAGTAGCGCCACTGGCGCCGGGAGTGGCTCTCGCTCTTCTATGACTCGTATTAAGTCAGTCGTTCGCCGCAACGAGACGATACTGCGACTTCCCGGTCACGGCGACGTGTTCCACATGACCTGGGGAGCCGATGACCGACAGTATGTGGCAGTGTGCGATGGCAGCGGTTGGTCGAAGGAACCAGGTGTGTTCTACAACAGTAAGCTTTGGGCCATTCAAGGTGACCCGCCTCAGCCTACGTTCGAGAATGTACCGGGTTACCCTGAAAAGTCGCTTTGGGACGTGTTTGATAAGATTGCGACGGAGTATTACGGCTTCGGCACCCTGGCCGTCGATGGGCGGATCTACCAGTTCCTGTGCACGCAATCTCTTCCGCCGGTGGAAACACGTGTCTTTATCGGGGCCAAGCTCATCTATTCACCGGACAACGGGCGCACCTGGTGCAATCAGGATGGCTCAACGCCGGTGGTGTGGGAGTCGCGGGAGGAACGATCGCGTGAGAATATGGTGTTTTACAACGAGCCGCAGGAGGCGTTCTCCATACTGTCGTTCCTGCAGATGGGACGCGACTATGGAGCCAATCGGGATGGCTACGTTTATGTGTACGCGCCGAACGGCAGTACCGAGTTCACCTTGAATGAGCTGGTGATGTTCCGGGTACCGAAGAACCAGATCCTTAACCGCAGCGCGTACGAGTTCTTCGCGGGGCTCGGGCCGAACGGCGATGCCCGGTGGACCCACGACATTCAGGGGCGCGGCGTCGTGCATACCTTTCCGACTGGGTGGTATAACACGCGGGGTCACCCGTGGGCCTGGCATCCCAGCGTTGCCTACAACGAGCCCCTCGGCTTGTACATGATGACCACATGGGGAAATGGGGCCGGACCTGACGGCCTGTGGTTTGGCAAACCGAGCTATCTGGGAATATGGGTCGCGCCGCAGCCGTGGGGTCCTTGGGAACAGGTGCATGAGGAGTCGGCGTGGTTGACCGAGACGAATCCCGGCGCCCGGCCATACGTCCCGATGATCGCACCGAAGTGGATTGCGAAGGACGGGAAGTCGTTCTGGCTCGTGTGGACGGACTACATGGCAGGAAGTGTGCCTGTGCCGAATTTGTTCGCGAATCCCACTCCAGAAAGCAGGATCCAGGCGATGGAACAAGTCCGAAAGGCATTGCCTTACTACGCCTTCAATACACAGCGGGTTGATCTCGTTACAACCTGATCCTTTTCATACGGTGTCAGCAAGGATGAAGGTTTCCACTGTGAATGCCGCGCTCTTCTGCAAAGCCGAATGCCAAGTTGGTGAAGGACCATTCTGGCACGAGCAACGCCTGTACTGGGTCGACATCTTCGGCAGCCGTCTGCATTCCTGCAATGCGGACGGCGACGATTTGTGCACCTTGACATTGCCCTCCCACGTGAGTGCGGTTGCACCCTGGGACAACGGATTTATCGCTGGGACAAAAGACGGGATCGGCCTCTTAACGCGTGAAGGTGCATTCAGCCTGCTTCCGAGCAGTCCAGCGCTCGCCCCAGACCTGCGTTCCAGCGATGGCAAGCTCGATCCGGCTGGGCGCTTCTGGTGCGGGACCACAACCTATGAGCTCACTGAACCGAAGGGTGCGCTCTATCGCGTTGAACGCAATGGCTGCGTGGCGCGCGTGCTCGAAGGCCTGACGATTGCGAATGGCCTGGAGTGGAATGAAGAGGCTACGCTCTTCTATTACATTGACACGCCCACGCAGCGAGTGGATGTGTTTGATTACGACGTGCGGTCCGGAGCCATCGACAACCGTCGGGTGGCGTTTGAAATCCCGGAAGAGTTTGGTATGCCCGATGGCATGGCGCGTGATCCGGCCGGCCGCCTTTGGGTGGCCTGCTATGGCGGCGGCAGAGTCGTGGCGTTCGATCCCAAGAGTGGCCGGCCGGTCGCCCAAATCAGCGTGCCGACGCAGCTGACGACTTCATGTTGGTTGGGCTCCGAGGGGCGTACGCTCTTTATCACGACCGCTCGCAGCATTCTGAGCCCTGAACAATTGGCTCAGGAACCGCTGGCCGGGAGCGTTTTTCGCGCGGAGCTTCCCGAATGACAGTCCCTGCACCCCTCCTTCGATCCTTCATCCAGTCAATCTTCGCAGCAGCGGGCTGCAAGAGCGCCGAAGCTGATGTCATCGCGAGGCGCCTCGTCGAAGCCAACCTCGTCGGGCACGACTCGCACGGCGCGCTTCGGGTGCCCACCTACATCCAGTGGCTCCGCGACGGCAAGGTGGTGGCGAATCAATCAGGCAAGCTCATCATTGACGCTGAAGTGCTGGCGATTCTCGACGGGCAGTTTGGATTCGGACAGGTGCTCGGCGAGCAGGCGATGGCCCTCGCGATTGCCAAGGCAAAAAAATTTGGTATCGGTGTGGTGGGCTTACGTAATGCCGGACACTTAGGTCGGATTGGGGATTGGGCGGAGATGGCCACCGAGGCTGGATGTATGTCACTGCATTTTGTGAACACCAGTGGTCTTGGTATTTTGGTGGCCCCTCACGGCGGATCCGAAGCACGCCTGTCGGCCAATCCGATTGCCGCGGGGGTGCCGCGTCAGAACGCCCCGCCGATCGTTCTCGACATGGCCACCTCCATCGTTGCAGAAGGGAAGATCCAGGTCGCACTCAACCAGGGCACGCAGCTGCCCGAAGGCTGCGTATTGGATGCTCAGGGCCATCCAACCACCGATCCGCGCGCGTTCTATGGTCCGCCGCAGGGTGCCATCCTTCCGTTTGGCGCACACAAAGGCTACGGTTTAGGAATCTTGGCCGAAGCGTTCGCCGGGGCATTCATTGGCGCCGATTGCAGCAATCCCAAGCGTGCGGATCGACTGGCCAACAATATGCTGTCGATCGTCGTCGATCCGGAGCGCATTCAAAGCGCGGATGCGTTTCATGGCGAGATCGAGCGATTCGTTGACTACGTTAAGAGCGCCCGCACTGCTCAACCGAATGGCGAGATTCTCCTACCAGGCGACTTGGAAGCGCGAACGCGCGCCGCGCGCCTCGAGAATGGCATCGAGCTGGATGAGACGACGTGGCAGGGTCTGCAACGCGTTGCAAAAGACATTGGCGTTTCCAGCGAGCTTCCTCTATGAAGGGTAAATTTTACCTAGGTTTCATTTGCGTCATCGTCGCCGTCGATAGTTTCGTCTATGGCTATGACACCGCAGTGATCTCGGGCGCCGTTGAAGCCATCCGGTCGCATTTTCAGCTGTCGGCTCTCGAGATCGGCTCGGTGGTTAGCAGTCTGCTCCTGGGCTGTGTAGCAGGTGTACTCCTCGTCGGGCGGCTCACCGACTGGCTCGGGCGGCGCAAGATGTTCATGCTCTCAGCGCTGATTTTCCTCGTCTCTGCAGTCTGGTGTTACTACGCGACTTCAGCGACCGAGCTGATCGTCGCGCGAGTGCTCGGCGGCGTGGGGGTCGGCTTTGCTTCTTTGCTTGTGCCGGTCTACATCGCCGAGATCTCCCCACCTAAAAGCCGTGGCATGCTGGTGTCACTCCATCAGCTGGGCATCGTGATTGGCATGAACCTAGCCTATGTGGTGAATGCTTGGCTGGGCCGCGGTGGAGATGAGGTCTGGCTGGCCGACCAGGGCTGGCGCGTAATGTTGGGGGCCTGTGCCATTCCGGCTTTCCTCTTTCTCCTGCTTACCCCCCTTATCCCGGAAAGCCCGCGCTGGCTGATCAAGCGAGGGAAGGACAGTGAAGCACTCGCCGTTCTACAGCGCCTGCACGGTGAGCAGGTGGCGCAGGCCGAGGCCAAGGAGATCCGCGAGACCGTGAACCAGGAGCAGGGCAGGATACGCGAGCTCTTCCGACCCGGGGTTCGCGGCGTGATGTTCATGGCAATGACACTGGCACTGTTCCAGGCGATCACCGGTATTACAGTCGTGGTGTTTTACGCGGCGACGATCTTCCACAGCGTAGGCATCGGCATCGAAGGGGCGCTTATGCACCAGGCCACCGTGGGAATTGCCCTGGTCACCGGAACGATCACCTCGATGTTCGTGGTCGACCGCCTAGGACGACGTCCGATCATGCTCATGGCCATCAGCGCTATGGGCGTGTCACTGATCTTCATGGCCTCATCGCTCTCCAGTGCGGGCGGCGGCGGATGGACAACGCTTATCTGGACACTAATCTTTGTCTACGCCTTCAATTTTGGCATGGGCGGGATCTACTGGGTTGTCGTGTCGGAGATCTTCCCCACGCGCATTCGTGGAACCGCTTCTTCGCTTTCGATTATCTTTCTCTGGGGTGGAAACTACTTCGTACTGTTGTTCTTCCCGACACTGCTCGAGCATCTCCACGGTGACGTGTTCTATCTCTTTGCCGGGACGTCCGCGTTATGCCTTGCTTTCATGTGGCGCTTTGTCCCGGAGACGAAGGGTAGGACGCTCGAGAAGATCGAGCACGAACTTTATGGGTTGGGCGATCACCGAGGGGTGAGCGGTGGTGCCGGCCGCTCAACGGAATCAAAACCGAGGCGGCCATGAACAGCGCACCCAACTCCTAGCTCCGATCAACTTCGAATTTTAGCTCTCTCTACTTTTACATTTGGGGTGGGCATCGAACTGCGCTTGATTGAGGCGCGCAAATCGATACAGAATGCCTACGTCGAGAGCTACAACTGCCAGTTCCGCGACGAGTGCTTGAACGAGCACTGGTTCCGAAAGTTTGCCGAGACTCGTGAGGTCGCGGCGGCCAGGCAGGTGGCTGAGGTTTGAAGTATCGTTACAACCAGAGACTTTACGAGGCCGCCCTCGGTACTAAAGGTTGGGGCAGGTCAGCAGGATGACGCAGTTGCAAACAGCACAGCTCCATGGGCAGCGGTCTTTCGTTCTAAGAAACCGCTGGGTCGAGTTGGCGTTGACGGAAGTGGGTGGCCATCTTGGCCCAGTGACGTTTTTTCCGGAAGACGCCATTCCGATCAGGCCGTATGCCATTGCCCCTTGGAGCGAGGAAGCGCTATCGCCTGATACACCACCCGTGCTGGCCGTATTGCGTGGCGATTGGTTCTGCTCCGCTTTTGGCATGAATCTGGAGTCCCACGCAGGGCGACAGCTGCCCTTGCACGGCGAGACTGCCAATGGTCGGTGGCACATGATAGCCGGTGGCGAAACGAGCGCGGGGTGCTGGCTGAGACTCGGCATAGAACTGCCGAGTCAAGGAGGACGGTGTGAGGCGACGACGGCGATTTTGAATGATCACTCCGTCATCTATCAGCGACATGATCTGAGCGGACTGACTGGGCCGATCAATCCCGGTCATCACGCGACGCTCGCGTTCCCCGATGTCGAGGGCGCAGGGCGTTTGTCCTTCAGCCCGTTTACATACGCCCATACCTATGTTCATCCGACAGAGCAGCCCGAGCGCCGCGGCTACTCATGGCTCAAGCCGAACACCGTCATCACTGACCTTCAAGCGGTGTCCTGCCTCGATGGCTCGATGACCGACCTAACCCGATACCCGGCGCGGCGTGGATTTGATGACATCGCCATCCTGTGCACGGATCCCAATGTGGAATTCGGCTGGTCGGCCGTGACCTTTCCAGACCAAGGATTTGTGTGGTTCGCCCTGCGCGATCAGAGGAAATTGGCATCGACACTGCTGTGGATTTCAAATGGTGGGCGATACTATGAGCCGTGGAATGGTCGGCACGTCAACGTGATGGGCATTGAGGACATCACGGGTTTCTTCCACATGGGCCTTGCTGCCTCGTGTCGGCCGAATCCTCTTTCCGACCACGGCGTTCAAACTTATCTGGAACCAGGGAAGGACGGTAGGTTATCCATTCCTTATATTCAAGGAGTCGCACGGATTCCTCGTAACTTTGACAGGGTGGCAGTGATTGAGTCACGGTCGCAGGGTCACAGTGTCTTACTGGCGGCCGAGTCCGGCGCCGCCGTCGAGGTGCGCTGCCAGGTTGATTTTCTTCGTAACAGCAATCTCCCGGAATTTGGGGGCGAATAGTGCCCCATACATCTCTCTTGAACGCGAAACCGGGCATGCTGGGCGCATTGTCGATTCTGGCGACTACACTGTCCGAACGTAATAATCACCGCGTGGGCCTCGGCGCGGTCTGCGAGGGCGACTTCAGTGGCGATCGGCAGGATCTGCTCATCTCCAATACTGCTGTGCCTCGGGGACGCATCGAGATTGCCGATGAGCGTACCCGGGAAGGTGAACCCGCCGATACGCCGGCCTGTCAAGTAAGGGGTACGGGTCGCCTACATATAACGGTAAAGTGATCGCGGAGAAGATGCTGGAGTACGTGAATTCGTGGTGCTGGATCGCCTGCTCATTCAAGATCGGGCAAGCGCGTCAGTCGCCTGTGCACGATGAGTATCGGATGCCATTCAAGTTACTCGGTATCCAAAATGGTGTCCGAGTGCAACTCAAATGAGGAACACTCTAATGTGTCTCGTGTCAGTATCACCGTTGGAGGCGCATGATGCGTCTTCCGATCACGTGCATCGCGAGTGACCTATGGAACGAGGACGACTCGAAGACAAGATTGCCATCGTAACCGGTGGCGCGCAGGGCATCGGCAAAGCCATAGTCGAGAAGTTCTGCACAGAGGGCGCGCATGTCACCATTCTTGACCGGGATGGCGAGCGCGGCCGTGCTGCCTGCCGCAAGCTCTCTGCGCAGTTCACTGCTCGACCCCCTCAATTCGTCGCTTGCGACATCACGCTTGCCCATGAGCTGCAAGCCGCCGTGGCGAGTGTTCTCGCAATGCACAGCACGATCGACGTGCTCGTCAATAATGCGGGCGTGACCGCCTACTTCGACGCGGCGGAGATGACCGAGGCGCAGTGGGATGCGGTATTTGCGGTTGATTTGAAAGGGGCGTGGCTTTGCACGCGCTATGTCTTGCCAACTATGCGTAAAGCGTGCTCGGGCAGTATCGTCAATATCGCCTCCATTCATGCGCGCATGACGTATCCGGGAGCGTTTCCTTATGCGGCCGCTAAAAGCGGTCTGCTCGGTCTGACACGCAGCCTTGCGCTGGATGAAGGACCTCATGGCATTCGGGTGAATGCCGTCAGTCCGGGTTACACGCGTACCGAGATGACCGAAGATTACTTTCGCCGCCAACCCGATCCTGGTGCTGCGGAGCGCAAAGTGCTCGAGGTGCACCCGCTCGGCCGCATTGGAACACCCGCGGAAATGGCCAATGTCGTCGCCTTTCTCGCATCGGACGAGGCGAGCTTCATCACCGGCGCGGATGTTGCGGCAGATGGTGGCCTTAGCGTCAAGTTTGCTTCATAGCAAGTGCGCAGCCGAATCAACTGGATGGTGTTCATGTGACAGGCACAGCAGGGCAATTTTCCATCCGATTGACGGCGGATTTTTTCGATCAAGGAGAGCTGCGGTATTCGGACATTGGGTTGAGCTCGCTGGAAGCGCATCCCAAGATCAGTTATGACTTTCTCAAGGAGCACCATCGGGAGATGCTGCCGGGGCAGATTCAGGGTGCTCAGGGCGTCATCGTACTGACGCCCGCGGTCACGCGTGCGACGCTGGCCGGCGCATCGGAGACTCTGGCGATCGGGCGATTTGGAGTGGGTTATGACTTGATCGATGTCACGGCCTGCACCGAGGCGGATGTGGCGGTCTTCATCACCGCGGGCGCGACCGACCGCTCCGTCGCCGAGGCCGCACTTACCTGGATGCTCGCGCTCTCACACAACCTACTCGTGAAGGACCGATTAGTTCGTACTGGTGAGTGGGATATCAGATCCCGATATATGGGCTCTGAGCTGCGTGACTGCACTTTGGGCGTAATTGGGTGCGGTGGTATCGCGAGAAAACTCATCGAACTGACGCAGCCCTTTGGCATGCGACAACCGATCGCGTATACGCCCCGCCTTGATGCCGCGCGAGCCGCACAGATGGGCGTCCGAGCTGTGACGCTGAATGAGCTCATGGCGACAGCGAGTTTCGTTTCGATTCACTGCCCGCTGACGGTCGAGACGCGTGGGATGATCGGCGCAACCGAGCTTGCCCGCATGAAGCCTTCGGCTTATCTGCTTAACACCGCGCGGGGCGGCATCGTCGATGAAAACGCTCTGTTCGATGCGCTGAAGGCGAAACGCATCGCGGGCGCGGCGCTCGACTGCTTTGAAGGTGAACCTATCATTCGACCACATCGTTTTGGTGAGCTCGACAATGTCATCCTGGCCCCGCACGCGATCGCCTGGACGCATGAGCTCTTTCGCGACATTGGTCGTGCCGTCATGGCTGGAATGATTGAATTGGCATATGGGCGAAAGCCTCATGGCCTCCTGAACCCCGACGTCTTTGATCGGCCGGGGTTCCTGCGCAAGTTGAAGCAGTATCAGCTGTCTGTCTTGGCCAGCCGGGGTTATCCGATGGACATAGACGTCGATCGGACTCCTGATTGATGGACGTGTTGTTGTAAGTTGGTTAAGAGGATGTACACATTGCCCACACTATTTGGAGAAGAGCCGGACTTGTTTGCCTCAGCCAGACCTCTGCTGCATCGGGTGCCTTCGCCCAAAATGCTGGGTTCTTGCCATTGCGGCAGCGGTGCCGGGCGGTACGAGTATTTTTGGCGGTCGCGGCAGTCTCTGGGCACCGATAGTCGGGGCGGTGCTCATCACGACGGTGCAGAACGGCGTCGCGATAATCGACGCAAGTCCCTACGCGTATCCAGTGATTACCGGAGCGGTGATCTTGTTCGCTGCGGTGCTCGACAGTATTCGATCTCGCCTGCGGCTGCGGTTGCAGCGTCGTCTCACGCGTATCACAGTGTACGCGACTCCTCCTCTTCGCTCCGCAAAGGGACCCGCATGACGCAAACTGGGGTTGGTTTCTGGAGCCTGGGATTAATCAGCATCTCGGGCCTAAGAACGAGCTGGGCCGCAGCTGCCAGCGCATCAGGCAAGGAAGGTACCTCGTGCAAGCTCATGTTCCGGGAGATCTTCTGATGAGCAGGCTGATTGGCAAGGTCGTTCTTGTCACGGGCTCGGCGACGGGGCTCGGCACCGCGCAGGCAGTCGCCTGCGCGAGGGAGGGTGCCAAGGTCGTCCTCGGGGATATCGCAGACAGGGACGGCGCGCAGGTCGAAGCGCAGATCCGCTCAGCCGGTGCAGAGGCCGTGTATGTGCACCTTGACGTGACGAACGAGGACGAATGGCGCGCCGCGATTCGAACGACCGTGGATCGATTCGGCAAGCTGAATGTGCTGATCAACAATGCCGGCATCGTGATCCGCAAAGTGCCAATAGAGGAGCGCACGGCAGAAGAGTGGGACCGCGTCATGGCCGTCAATCTGCGCGGTGTGTTTCTGGGGACGAAGCAGGCAATTCCGGAGTTGCGCCGGGCGGGGGGCGGATCGATCATCAATATCTCTTCTCTGGCTGGAATAGGGCAATCCCAACTTCAGGAGCCTGCCTATGCCACGAGCAAAGCGGCGGTACGCATGTTAAGCAAAGTGACGGCCGCGCAGCACGCCCATGAGAACATCCGCTGCAACTCACTTCATCCCGGCCCAACAGATGGCGGCATGCTGCGCCGGTTCCTGCCCGATCCCGAAGCACTCAAGGAGCGTTTGAAGCGCGTGCCCCTCGGACGGCTTGCGCGCCTCGAGGAAATCGTGGCAGGTGTAATTTTCCTGGCATCGGATGAGTCATCCTACATGACGGGAAGTGAGCTGGTGATCGATGGCGGTGCGCTCGCACAGTAGCACCCTGCCCAAGTGGATCAGAGAGGGGCATGTCGCGCCAGTATGTGTACCGGTTCACTACATCTGAGACTGGCCGGATTCGGCTGGCCTGTTTTGGAGAAGGTATTCCATAGGGGTCATCAAGTCCAGTGCGTAGTGGGGCCGTACGTGGTTGTAGAAGCGTTGGTATTCGGCCAGTGCGGGGCCGGCGTTTTTGACGGTGAGGTTGCCGTCGTAGAGGTTCCAGAACTCGGTTCGTGAGCTGTCGTTTGCCCTTTCGACGACGCCGTTGAGTTGAGGGCTTTTTGGGGGCAGAACGGCCAGGGGGAGGTTCAGCGCTTGGCAGGCGTCCTCGAACTCGGCGCGGAACTCGCTGCCGCCATCGACCTGGATTGAGCGCACCGGATACGGCAAGTCCTCGCGCAGCGCTTGTAGAAAGCGCCGGGCGTTGCCGGCGGTGGCTCTGGAATAGACCCGCACCACCAGCTGTTTGCCGATCGCACAGGTGGCCTTGAACTCCTTGAGCGTGTCGCCGTCGCGCGAGACGGACATGTGATCGATCTGAATCCATTCGCCCGGCCGGGCGGCTTTGGTGCCGGCGGTCCAGCGTTGCGCGTGCCCCTTCGCGAAGGGGCGCCGTTTCTTGGCCGTAACCCGCCCGCGGCAGAAGGCGCACGGGGCGATCCGGCCCAAGCGAACGCCTTTGGCCAGGATCCGCCCAAGGGTCGATTCCGACCGCGCTATCTCCTCGCGGGCGAGCATCCCCTTCAAACGCTTCTTGCCCATGAAAGGCTACTTCTTGCGCATCCGCCACACGACCCATTCCTGAGCCCGCGTCCAGCGCCTTGGGTGGGTTCGCCGCGGCCGCCGGCTTTTCGCCGCCAGACCCTTTACTCCGCAGGCCCGATAGCGCGCCTGCCCGCGGAAATACGCCGCCCGGGACCAGCCAATCGCCCGTAGCGCGGCAGCCTCGCTGCAACCCTCAGCGCGCAGCTCCCGGTAGGTCTCGATCTTGCGAAGACGCTCGAACGCCTCCGCCGGCGTCGTATCGTCGATCCGAAAACTGCGATACGATTTGATCCGCAGAGACTGAATCTGCATGGTTCGGCTCCTTTGTGTCTTGATAACAAAAGGCTAACCGAACCCGCGCCCCGGCGAGCGCCGGGGCGCTCTTCTTCCCCTTCGCTCGCTACGCTCCCTTCGGGAAAGAACAGCGCAGGTACTCGCTCAACCCGAGCGAAAACAATGTCTCCATCACCCCGATCCCAGTCTCACATGTATCTGAACCCGGACACCCGTTACAAGCTGTGCGGCTGAGTTGGTATGATACCAATAGGGAAGGTTGTCTTCCCCGGGAGCGCTCGAAATGCCTGCCACCCCCTATGCCTTCGGTAAGATGACTCGGACGCCAAGCCTCTCCGATCGCGTGGCCGAACAGCTCACCGAGGCGATCGTCTCACGCCAGCTTCGGGCCGGCGACCGCTTGCCCTCGGAGCGCGAGTTGTGTAAAGAGTTCAGCGTCTCGCGCACCGTCGTGCGCGAGGCCGTCCGATCGCTCGCCGCGCAGGGCCTGCTCCGCGTGACCTCCGGCCGGGGCATTGAGGTCAACGAGATCAGCGGCGAGACAGTTGCCGCCTCCATGCGCTTGCTGGTGCGCAGCCATGAGGACTTCGATTACGGCCAGGTGCACGAGGTGCGCCAGGCGCTCGAAGTGCTGACCGCGGGGCTTGCCGCAGAGTGTGCGCGCCCCGATGATCTCAAGCGCCTGAACGTACTCTGCACCGAGATGGAGCGGGGTCTTGAGGCTCGCAATATCGCGGGAGCGAGCGAGGCGGACTTCCAGTTCCACCGGGAGCTTGCCCGCGCCACAGGTAACGAGCTCCTCCTGGCCATGCTCGACTCGATCTCGGATGTGCTGCGGGAGGTGCGCACCCAGGCGATCGCCCAACCCCACGTCGGCGAGGAGGGCCTACGGGGCCACCGGCGGATCCTGACGGCGGTCAGCTCGGGTAATTCCGAAGCGGCCCGCACCGCCATGGCCGAGCACCTGTCTGACGCCGAGCGCTTTTGGCGTCGAGGAGCACGGAGGTTGGGAACACCGGGCAAGGCTCGAGCCAAGCACACCCGAAGCTGAGCCGGAAGTGAACGCATGATCCGACGACTCGAAGGTAAGCGCGCGGTCGTCACGGGTGCGGGGGCGGAGATCGGCCGGGCTGCGGCCATCAAGCTCCCCGAAGAAGGCGCAAGGGTCGCCGTGAGAACGGCCGCTCAGGGCGCCGACAGGTATGGTCAAACTCATGTATGCGGAACCGGGTCGCTGCCTCCTTGCTCCCGCTCTCTCGCGGGATTGACTTCAACAAAGTTGCTGAGCCTGCCGACGCCTTCGACTTCGACGTCCACCCGATCACCCTGCTTGAGATAAAGGGGCGGCTTTCGAAATGCCCCAACACCAGGTGGCGTTCCCGTAATGATCACATCGCCCGCCTCGAGCGTGAAGTTCCACGAGCAGAATGAGAGCAATTCCGGGACGTCGAATATCATGTCGGACGTGTTTCCCTCCTGCATGAGGACGCCGTTCACCCAAGCCCGGAGCGTTGCATTACCAGCGTCGATCGCGCTTGGCGGCACGATCCAGGGCCCGAGCGGCCCGAACGTGTCGCAGCATTTCGAGCGTGTCCACTGCACATCCGCAACCTGGTTATCGCGCGCAGTCACATCATTGGCAACCGTGTAGCCGAAGATCGCATCCTGCGCCTCGCGACGCGAGGCGCAGCGCAGCTCGCGACCGACAATGACCGCGAGTTCCACCTCCCAATCCGCGGCCCGTGTGACCGCTTCGTCGATGCAAATCGTCGCACCGTGACCCACCAGCGCCGTGTTGAACTTGGCGAACAACAGCGGGCTTTTCGGTATTAGCGCCCCGACCTCTAGGGCATGGCTTCGATAATTAAGACCAACACCGATCACCTTCCCCGGTATCAGCGGCACGAGGAACTCGGAAGGATCTGGCAAAGGTGGCAAGCGCCGTGCAATAGCCAGGTCGCGATCGAGGACTTCAAGTGGCTGAGTGAGTCTAGGTGATAAGGGGTGCCAGCGACCTTCATGCCACGAAACGAGGCGCGGGTGCTGTCCCAGCAGGCACCTTGCCAGACGCGTGAAACCTCGAGGGCCGATCATCTGTCGCTACTTCTCACCAAGGCGCATGCGGCGGCGGCCGGCTTCTCGCCTGCCAATGGCGAGGCTGAGAGCGTCGCGCCTGCCCGGGTAGCCGCTAACAACACTGCCGCGTCAGCTTCTCGCGCAGCTGACTGGACGTTATCTCGGCGCTTCACGTCGGTCATACCCTGCAGGAAGGGACGCGCACCTGCCCTCACGGGACGCACCGTGCCCCCAGTGCTGCAGAGGTCACGAGCTTCGCATACTTTGCGAGCACCCCTGTGTAATGTCTCGCCGGCGGCGGGCGAAACGTTGCGCGCCGCCTCGCGAGCTCAGCCGGGTCAACTTGCAAATCGATTCGACCTTCCTCCACGTCGATCTCAATGACGTCGCCATCGCGCACGAGCGCGAGCGGCCCGTCCAGTGCCGCCTCCGGAGCTAGGTGCCCTATGCACAATCCCTTCGTTCCGCCGCCGAAGCGCCCATCGGTAATGACCGCAACCGCCGCACCGAGCCCGGCTCCCTCAATGGCGCCGGTCAGTGCGGTTAGCTCCGGCATCCCCGGCCCGCCTACGGGGCCCTCATAGCGCAGTACCACCACGTCACCTGGCGCAATGAGTCCATCCCGTACGGCCTGTGCGCCATCCTGCTCCGAATCGAAACAACGCGCCGCGCCCTTGTGCCGCATTCGGGCTTCATTCGCGATCTTCGTCACCGCGCCGTCCGGTGCAAGCGAACCGCGGAGGATCGCGTACCCGCCTCGTGGCTTCACGGGCTTCTCAATCTTTTGCAGGACCGGATGTGGCTCACCGGCGGGAAACGACGCAATCTCCGCGGCCAAGGTGCGTCCGGAGATTGTCATAGCCTCCCCGTGCAGAAGGCCCGCGGATAGGAGCTCCCGCATCAAGGCCGGAACGCCGCCCGCGAAATGGAGCTCGCGCATCATGAAGCGCCCTGCAGGCTTCATGTCGGCGAGCTGCGGCGTGCGCCGGCTCACGGCGTCAATATCGGCCAGCGTGAAATCGATGCCCGCTTCTGCTGCCAGCGCAAGCAAGTGCAAACAGGCATTGGTGGACCCGCCGAGCGTAGAGGCGACGGCGGTTGCATTTTCGAACGATTTGCCCGAGAGGATGTCGGAGGGACGAATGCCCTCCTTCAGGGCACGCAGCAAACTCTCGCTAGCAGCATCCACGATTGAAACTCTCTCGGGCACCGCCGCAGGTGGCGCCGCCATGCCGGGAACCGTAAGACCTAGCGCCTCGCTGACTGAGGCCATGGTATTCGCCGAGAACATACCGGCACACGTGCCAATGCCAGGGCAGGCGGCCTTCTCGACCGCGAGCAACGCCTCGTCCGTGATCAACCCCTGCGCCCGAGCGCCGATTGCCTCGTAGACATCCTGTAAGGAGATATCGCGATCCAGCAGACGGCCCGGCGCTAAAGATCCGCCATAGGCGAAAACGGCCGGGAGGTTCAAGCGCACGATCGCAAGCAGCACCCCAGGGATCGATTTGTCGCAGCCTGCAATGCCGAGGAGGGCGTCATAACCCTGCGCGCGCATGACCAGCTCAATCGAATCCGCGATCCAGTCTCGCGAGACGAGCGAGGCACGCATGCCCTCGCTCCCCATCGCGATCCCGTCCGAGACGGATATGGTATCGAACTCGTAGGCGACCACTTCGCCCTGATTGAGACGGCGTGCGGCCGCTTCTCGCAGCACATCGAGCCCAGCGTTGCACGGTGTGACATTGTTCCAGGTCGCGCAGACTCCGACCTGCGGTTTTCGAAAGTCTTCGTCCTTGAGCCCAAACGCGCGCAGCATCGCGCGGGCACCGGCACGATCCGGTCCCTCGAGCATCTTGCGGCTGCGGCTGCGCGGATCCCAGTGATTCATTTGGCCTCTCCCTTAGTGGACTGTAACAATTTAAAAGCGAGCAAACTCGTGCTCATTAGCAGCACGATTACGTTGTCGAAAGTGGAACAGATGGAACTGACACAAAGAGCCGCAAGCCAGGCGGGACGCGCCGATGAGGCGCGTCGTGTACGCCTGATCCTGCTGCTCGGTGCAGGGCACACCTCGGCTGAGTTCGTCACCTTCCTCACAGATATCGTCGCCCACCGGCTGCACGGTAAAGAGATCCACGTGATCGCGGATAACCTCTCGGCGCGCAAGAGCCCGCCGGTCAAGGCTTTCCTGGACGCGCATCCCAAGGTTTATCTGCACTTCACTCCATCCTACTCGTCATAGCTCAACCAAGTGGAGCTGTGGTTCGCCAAGATCGAGCGCGATGTCATCGCCCGCGGCGTGTTCACCTCGGTGCCAGACCTGAAGAGAAAACTCATGCGCTACATTCGCCACTACGCCAAAGTCCCCAAAACCGTGAAGTGAAAGTACTTCGATCCCAGCCGCCGCATCACTTCCGCATCAGTCGTTACAATTCACGAGTTCGCGGGACTACGATGCATTCATCGACGATCATGACCTCCACCCTCTCGGCGAAGAGCTCGCGAGTTTGTAGCAGAGTCTCCCTGAGGCCCGGCAGACGAAATGCCGCCTCGAGCGCCTCTTTTGAATCGAACCGAAGTGTCGCGATGCCCTGGGGCCCGTCCTTCGAGCCTTCAGTGACGAAATCGATCGTGTACTCGCGTACGCCCGGGAGGAGCTTGGCGTACGCGACATGCTCCCCCAGCCAGCGGCGGCGAAACTCCGCGTCGCTCAAATCCGGCTTCTTCCAGACGAAGCTGATGCGCTTGATCATTGTCTTGTTGCTCAACCCGCCACATCCCTATCAGTACCCTACTGAGATTTGAGTTTGGTATGTTGGTATACCACTATACCGCGAATCGGATCCAACCTATAGATGAGGACGTATGGATACTCGGGTCAGGGGCCCCAGTCGATCCTCGGAGTTGGCATCGCCCTGCCGCCCGACATGACGAGGTTATGCAGGATTCCAAGCCCTCGAATCGCACGTGACGCCTGTAGCACGTCAGCCCCGACCGCAGTTTCAGTTACTCCGGCAGCCGCGGAATGCCTCAGCGTTTTGGCGAGCCAGACGGCCAAGAAAGGCCTCTTTGCATTCAGGCAGTGATGAGGTCGACACGCTGTGTGTTGAAGGAATAGTACGGCAGGGCTTTACGCATTTGCGACAACGTCCGTATCTGATCGTCAAGAGTGACGGCCTGGTCGTACGGCGGTTGTTCTTCGTCCCCTGCCTGGAAGTCTGTCCACACAAGCCAGAAGGATTTGCCGTCCTCGGCGATCCACTTGGGCGAGATCTGCGGCGAGTAGGGGCGCGCCGCGGGATTGTTGAGGGTGGTCCAAGCCGCGTCCTCGTGGACCTGCGTCCATGGACCCCATGGATTTGGGGCAACCCACAAGCCGAAATAGTTGGGCTTGCCAAACCACCAGCCGTCGGGGGCGCTGCCATTTCCCCAAGTGACCATCATGTAGAGGCCCAGCGGCGCGTTGTACACAACGCTCGGATGCCAAGCCCACGGATGGCCTTTTGTGTTGACCCAGCCGCGCGGAAAGGTATATACGACACCCCGCGCAGCGATATCCTTGGCCCAGGTGGCGTTTCCGTCAGGCCGCAGACCGGCGAAATATTCATACGCTCCTCGATTGAGAATCTGAGCCTTCGGCACCCGGAACATGACAAGCTGGTTCATCGTTCCGTCCGTGTTGCCGTTGGGCGCGTAGACGTAGACAAAGCCGTCCTTGTTAGCTCCGTAATTCTTGCCCATCTGCAGAACTGTCAGGATAGAGAATGCGTCCTGCGGTTCCTCGAAGAAGACCATGTTCTGGCGCGACCGACGCTCCCAGGGCTCCCACACCACCGGCATCGAGCCATCCTGATTGCACCAGGTAAGGCCGTTGTCCGGTGAATAGATGAGCTTGGCACCAACGAACCGATGAAGCCGGCCTTCCCCAAGGTCCCGGAGGTCATGAAATGTGCTGAGAAATTGGTAGATGCGCCCGTCCAGCGCCAGCGTGCCAAAGCCGTTGTAGGGCGTTGAACCTTTAATGACCTCCCAGTGAGATTTTTCTGGGTAGCCCGCAATGTCCTGGAACGTTGCCTCCTGCGGACTGCCGCTAATGGCGAAGAGGCGGCTGTTGTAAAATATACCCGGTTTTTTGGACCAGCCCGCGCCATCGCCGACGGCAACGAACTGCCGGTCATCGGCCGCCCAGCTCATGTGATTGATGTCACCGTGGCCGCCGAGCCGCAAGATCGTTTCGTCGCGGCGAATCACCGACTTGATGCGCAAGTCGGTCCCTTGCGGATTCTTCTGAATCGTGGTTTCAGGCGTTGAGGCAACCGAATCCGTGGCGGTCTTGGCGACCTGAAAAGGCACCGCTGCAATCGCGCCAGCGGCGGCTGTCTGCTTGAGAAACTTGCGACGTGTTGGCATGACTTCCTCCTTGAGGATTAGTGGGATGAATCTGCCGTCAATTGATCAACTCTCTTGCGTGTTCTCATGCGCTGCCCCTCGCGCCCGTTTGGCGACTACGTGATCACAATATCGACACGCTGTGTGTTGAATGCGTAGAACGGCAGGGCTCTACGCATTTGCGACAACGTCCGGATCTGGTCGTCAAGAGTGGCGGCCTGGTCGTACGGTGGTTGCTTTCCGTCACCTGCCTGGAAATCTGTCCACACGAGCCAGAAGGATTTGCCGTCCTCGGCGATTGTAGGCACCAGATTGATGTGGAGGTGATCTCACACGATCCCATCTTCACCATTTTTCATTTGGCCGAGGCGGCCAATGCCACTCTCGACCGATCGCCGGCGGCCGCGCGGCCTTCGCATCGAGGTCACTCAGGGGGCTCGTTCTCGAGCCGCCCTTGCACCATACTGTGCAGGTTCAGATACATGTGAGACTGGGATCGGGGTGATGGAGACATTGTTTTTGCTCGGGTTGAGTATTTGCAGGTGGCATACTGTCATACCATAAGGCCATGTCGGATCCTTGCAGAGGGTTTTAGGCAGGGGAGCAAAGTGAGGGGGGGCGATCACAATGATCTCAACGTCCAATGGGTCAGTTGGGTCAGTTAGGTCAGTTGGGGAAAAACGATGGTATCTGGTTCACTGCAAGCCGCGGGAGGATCGCAGGGCCCTTGTGAACCTCGAACAGCAGGGGTTTGAGTGCTACGCGCCGGTACGCCCCGTCGAGCGCTTGCGGGGCGGCGTGAGGTGTACGGCTTCCGAGCCCCTCTTCCCCGGCTACTTGTTCATTTATCTTGATCAGGTGAACGACAACTGGGTCCCTATTAGCTCGACCCGCGGTGTGCACCAGATCGTCCGGTTCAATCAACACCCGGCGCCCGTGCGCGACGAAATCGTCGAGGGCATCCGAGCACACCTGGCAGGGCTGGTGCCCGCACAGCCTTACCTTATGCCGGGGCAGCGTGTGCGGATCACACAAGGGGCGTTCTCGCAGCTCGAAGCGGTTTTTGTTGCGAGTGACGGGAAGGAGCGCGTGTTGCTGCTCTTGAACATCATGCACTCGGAACAGACGCTGAGCTTTCCGATTCAGAGTGTCCGGAAGGTGACCGCGGGCCGAGTAGAGCGCCGGCGGAGAGCGTATGCGCCGCGCCAATAGCGGTCGAGGTGGCCGCTGCTGCCTCATGATGCGTGTGGCCAAGCGCGCGCAGAAGTATTGACAGGTTAATTCGTAGACGTGGGCCGACGCTACCCAATACAGCGCTTATCGCCCGATTCGTCGACGGCTGCGCCCACTCCAATACTGTCTTGGATTGTAGGTCGCGCTGAATACCCACCTTTTGGCGCCAAAATAGTTAACTTGTCAATACCGTCTGCCGGAATACTCGCGAACCTGCTGGAGGGAAACAAAATTGAGCGATGACATAGTTACCGCACTGCGGGGCATCGTCGGCGATAGGCATGTGCTAACCGGCGACACAGTCTCGGAAATTGAATTTCCCTGGAGCACACATTCAGGTTGTGCTGCGCGCGCGATCGTCAGGCCGGAAACGACTGCAGAGGTGTCGGCTATCATGCGTTGCTGCAATCTGGCCGGACAAACCGTCGTGCCATTTGGTGGTATGACTAACCTGGTGCAGGGTTGTGCGACAACTGCCGAAGATATTGTGCTGTCGCTCGCACGCATGAACCGCGTTGAAGATGTCGACAAATTGGCCGGGACGCTTACGGCGCAAGCCGGCGTTACGTTGCACGCTGCCCAGGAGGCGGCGTCGGCGGCAGATTGGTTTTTTCCGGTTGACATTGGCGCCCGCGCCAGCTGCCAGCTAGGCGGGATCGTTTCCAACAACGCCGGCGGCAACAAGGTCATTCGCTATGGAATGACGCGCGATACCGTACTCGGCTTGGAGGCCGTGCTGGCGGATGGCACCGTCATCTCATCGATGAACCGTTACATCAAGAACAACTCAGGCTTCGATCTGAAGCACATGTTCATCGGTAGTGAGGGTGTGCTTGGCGTGATTACGCTGCTCGTGTTTCGGCTGCGTGCCACGGCGAGTAGCCACAATGTTGCCTTGCTCGCCTGTAAGGATTTCGACGATGTCGTAGCGACGCTTGAGCTTGCCAATCGTACTTTGCCGAACACGATCAGCGCATTCGAGGTCATTTGGAACAGTTTCTACGAGCTCGTCGTGCAACCGCACGGCAGGCTGGCGCCACCCCTCGATACGGGAGCCGCCCAGTAGGTACTTATCGAAACCATGGGCGTTGACCAAGAGCATGACGCGGCAGAGTTCGAGGCCATGCTCGAAGACCTTATGCAGCGCGACTTGTTGGTTGACGGTATGCTCGCCAAGTCGGATCGGGAGCGCGAGATGATCTGGGAGATTCGCGACGAGGTCGAGCCGGTGATCGGTGGTGCCCACAACTTTGATGTCAGCCTGCGCAGCGCCGACATTGGCGAGTACGTGAGCAATGTCGAAGCGGCGATCGCAAAGTTACTGCCGGACGCAAATGTGATCGGTTTCGGTCATCTCGGCGACAACAACGTTCACATATCGGTGGCGGGTATCGACTGGGACGATGACAAGATTCGTCGCGTCGAGGAGCAGGTCTACGGCTGCCTGGCACCGTTCGAGGGTGCGATTTCAGCGGAGCACGGCATTGGTCTCGAGAAACGCGCATACCTGCCGATCAGCCGCAGCGCGGCGGAGATCGAGCTCATGAAGACGCTGAAATGCACGCTGGACCCGAACAATATTTTGAATCCCGGCAAAGTCGTCGACGCAGCTTTGCGATGAGCCGGCAGCTACTCACCAACTGCACACTATTTTAACAGAATAATCTTACCCGAATTTGCTTGTCGCCGCCGTAACACGTAAGACGATGGGCAACCAAAGCCGGCTGGAAACCGTGCTCCCGCGCCCGAAGCCGGTCTGCTAATTCCTGAGTAAAGCAAAACAAGAGAGGAAGAACAAAATGGTCTGTCCGCTGTGTAAGGAGCTGCTTGTCGCCATTGGATTAATCATGACTTCCGCGATTGGCTTTGCCCAGCCGGCGCCCAGCGGTGATCCGAGCGTCATTCCGCCAGGGGCGAAGCTGGAAACGATTTTCGAAGGCGGTACTGTTTTGACCGAGGGAGTTGCGGCTGCACCCGACGGCACAATGTACTTTAGCGACATTACGTTCACCTTCATGTCCAAAGACAAACGCGGAGTCAGTGAGGCAGGACACATCTGGAAATACAACCCGCGATCAGGACAGACGACCATCTTTCGCTCACCGAGCGGCATGTCCAACGGCATTAAATTCGACGCGTCGGGAAATATGATCGTTGCCGAAGGTGCCGACTTCGGTGGGCGTCTTGTGTCCCGAACGGACATGAAAACGGGAAAGAGCTATGTCATCGCCGGACTCTACGAAGGTCGCCCCCTGAACTCACCCAATGATATTTCAATCGACGAGCGAGGACGAATCTACTTCAGCGACCCGCGGTATATGGGACACGAACCAATCGATCAACCTGTCGCGGCGGTCTATCGTATCGATCTCGACGGGTCGCTTCATCGTATCATCACGGATGCGGGAAAGCCGAACGGAGTGTGTGTCGCTCCAGACCAGAAGACCATCTACGTGGTAAGCAATGACAACGGCTCGACGGCGATCGGCCGGCTTCCGGAAGGGACGAAAACCCATAAAGGTCGCATGGCGCTCTTGGCCTACGATTTACACGAGGATGGCAGCGCCGAGTTTCGTGAAACATTGGTAAACTATTACCCGCAAGATGGACCGGATGGGTTGGTCGCGGACGTCGCTGGGAATCTGTACGTGGCGGTGCGGGACCTAACGAGACCTGGGATCATCGTCTACTCACCCCAAGGCAAGGAACTCGCATATATCCCCACGGAGCTGCCGACAAACGTTGGATTCGGTCGCGGCACGGAGCGAAAATCGCTTTATATCACCGCCGGTAAAAGCTTGTATCGAATTCGCTTGAACAAGGCCGGTTACCAACTGCCGCCAACAAAGTAAATCATGTCCCCACCCACCGATTTCCCGCCGTTGCCGCCTTCGTTGCAGAATCGAACTTTTTTGGGCATGCTCGGCTTCTTCGGTCCGGGCGCGATCATCGTCTGTGTGACGATCGGTAGCGGCGAAACCGTATTTGCCGCCCGCGGCGGGGCGATCTATGGCTACACCATGTTTTGGTGCTTTCTCGCGGGTGCGATTTGTAAAGGCATCCAGCTGTACAGCGCCTCGCGATTCATCACACTGACCGCTCGCGGCCCGTTGCAGAGCTGGATGGAGCTGCCCGGACCACGTGGCTGGTTCGTGATATTCCTGGCCGTCATGACGTGCATCTGGATGCCCTTCTGGCTTAGTGGCTTGCCCCAGATGTTGGGTGATTTCTCGAACTGGATTGTAGGGATTCCCCATCCGGCCGATGCCCCAGGTTTTGCAAGCCTATCGGAAGCCGAGCAGACCGAAAGACTCGCGCTGTACTCGCTGTACGGTCGGTGTTGGGGAACCATGTACATTCTGGTGGCAATTATTTTTACATGGCTCCAAAGCTACAGCTTCCTGGAGCGCCTGCAGACGGTGATCGTGGCCCTGCTCCTGGTCTGCATGATGCTGGCGGCGGCGGTCTCCAACCCGGATTGGATGGCGATGCTGATCGGCAGTTTCGTGCCGCAAGTACCTCGATACGAACCCTGGGTGGTCGAGAATTACCCTCAGCTGATTGGCCGAAGTCCCTGGGTCGAAATCATCGTTTACGTGGGCGTGATTGGCGGCGGAACTCAGGACTATCTGGGCTACATCGGTTTGCTCCGCGAAAAAGCCTGGGGAATGCTTGGCTGGCCAAACAAGCGGCAAATAGGTCCGCCCGAGGCGATCAGTGATACCGACGAGAATCGATCATTAGCACGAAAATGGTTGCTCGCTCCCCAGATTGACGTCGGTGTGTCTGTTCTTGCCATCGTTGTCTTTACACTCTGTTTTGTGACTTTGGGAGCCACCGTTCTCAATCCCAATGAAGCGATTCCCAGCAATGAAAAGCTGTTGACCGAGCAGTATCAGTTCTTGGGCCTGTTGACCCAGAATTCACCGGCGCTGCGGTGGGTCATCGGTTGGACTTACAAGACCGGGATTTTCTTCGCATTCTTTGGCACGATCTTGGGGGCCTATGAGATTTACACGCGTACCGTCCGCGAGTGTGCCATCGCACTATTCCCGCAACTAGACACCGTTCCGCTACGACGCTTTCGCTGCTGGACATTGTTTTATGTTGGTGTTGGCGGACTGATCCTGCTTTGGGGGCTGGGAGCAATTGGCTTCGATCCGGTCACGATCGTGACCCCTGCCGCCCTCGTCGGTTCGGTGCTTACCTGCGGGCTGTGGTGCTTTGGGATGCTCTGGTCGGACCATGTCCACCTGCCCAAGAGCTTGCGTATGCGTGCGTGGCTGAGAGCCGCCCTCCTGGTATCCGGAGTCGTGCTCACGGCGGGCGCCGTAATCGGCATCTACGAGTACGTAGGCAAACTGTTCACTTCCAGCTGAATGAATCCCGCTGTTCGGGCTTGTCAGAACGTCAGGCTGCGTTTCCACGGAATGAAATCGTCCTGGCCGAGTTGTTCGGCCTTCGTTCGGCATTCGCCGCTGGCCGTCGCGATCAGTTGTGCCAGTAATCGCTGCCCGACTTGCTCAATCGTCTCGTCCGCTGCCACGATGCCACCGGCGTCACAATCGATGATATCCGGCATGCGGCGGGCCAATTCCGTATTGGAGGCGACCTTCAAAACGGGTGCCACGGGATTGCCGGTGGGCGTGCCCAAGCCGGTAGAAAACAGCATGGCCGTGGCGCCTGTCCCTATCGTTTATTCGTCCGCATTGATTTCTCTGGAGTTTTTCGAATCGTCCATTTAGCGTAGTCGGATGACTAAATTGCTTTCAATTCTTTTGAATTCACTTGAGCCTCCCATAAATTCGTCCGCGTTGATTTTGAAGGAGTTTCTCGCGCCTGTTTCGAAGGAGACTGAACGATGACACGGTCGTCAAAAGCGCAGTGCTGGGCTAAATTGTCCCGCGCCGGTCGGATATTAAAACGAACACGGAGACTCAAAACGATCTTCGGAGCGGGCGACGAGTCATTTCCGACAAATTTCCGACACCAGTTGTGCATTGTTGCGCAACGTACTGAAAGTCAGGCAACGAGCGTCGTCTTCTTGGCCTTATTTTTCAGTAAGGTAGAGTGCGCGGTCTGGCTAAGAACCAGGCGGTCTCTAATGCGGTTATGTAGGTTCGAGTGAAGCTGTCAAGTTATGCACGATTTCGCGCATAACTAGCCGAGAAGCCATGCTATTTGTGAATCGATATCCAGGAAGATACGGCGGATTCTGCCGCAGGGCGAGGAGCGACGTGCCCTTCTTCTAACGTCCGATTACAGCCGCGATCACTGGGGGCAAAATTGGGGGCAACTGCTCTCGCGCGGGATCAGAAAGCGATTATTAATCAACAAGATACCAAGCTAGTTCAATAGTGCCCATCACCACCACTATCCCCCTTGGGAACCAGGGCATCCTGCCCTCGTCGAGAGTGGGACGCCCTCGCTTCCAGCGTGGAGGGCAAGATGCCCTCCTTCCCAGGGGTTACTTCATGGGGTTGTTATCGTCCATGAAGGCGCCGTCGATCAGGGTGACGCCTTTTTCCTTGGCCTTGGCGATCATGGCCTTTAGCGCCACGCCGCGTACGAAGCCGGGAATTTGCTCAATGAACGGGACAGCGTCGGGCGCGAATTTCACCTCGTCGTCCATCTCGTTGGCGTCCGCCAGAGTTTTGTTGTCGTCGGACATCTGAAAGCCCCCTTTGCGAAATGGTTTGTGCAGGGCCGCCAAGGCTGCGAGCCCTGCGGATACTAGGCGTAACTATAGGCCAACAGTCCGTCGGCCAGCTTGGGTTCGAACCAGGTGGACTTCGGGGGCATGATCTCACCTGCGCCGGCCACGCCCATCAGGGCCTGCATGGGGGTCGGGTACAGCGCAATCGCAAGCGACGCTGCGCCGCTGTCCACACGGCGCTCAAGTTCCTCAAGCCCGCGCGCGCCGCCCACGAAGTCGATCCTTGGGTCGGTGCGGGAGTCTTCGATGCCCAGTAGCGGCGCAAGCAGGCAATCACCCAACAGGCTGACATCCAGACTGCCCACGGGATCATTTTCCGGCGCCAGACCCTTGCGCAAGCGGGCCGCGTACCAGCCTCCATCCAGATACAGCCCATATTCGCCGGCGCGTGATGGCCGTGCCGGGCTTTGCGATGGCCGCACTGTGAAACACTCGTCAAGCGCACTCAGGAAGCCATCGCGGCTGTGGCCGTTCAAACCGGACACGACGCGGTTGTAGTCGAGAATCCGCAATTCATCGGCGGGAAATGTTGCGCCCAACAGCCACTGCGCCTCCGGCCGGCCGGGGAACGCCGCGGCCGCCCGATTTCCGGCGGCAACACGGTGATGACCGTCGGCAATGAACAACTCGCCCAGCTCCACCATCGCCTGCGTAATTCGCGCGATGGCGGCCAACTCATCAACCACCCACACGCTATGTTCTGAGGTGGCGCCGCCCTGGGTGAGACTCGTCCGGCAATCGAATGGCCGGTGTGTGACTTCTTCAATGACAGCCGACAGATCGACATGCGGGCGATGCGCCAGCATCACCAGCCCGGTCTGGGCCTCAAGCGCCTGGATCAGGCGGGCACGGTCGGCTTCCTTGTCCGGGCGCGTGAGTTCGTGGCGGCGCAGCGTGCCGGACCGATAGCAGTCCACCGAGACCAGCAGCACTATTCCGGTCTGAGCGTGCGGGCCGCTCGCTACACGGTAAACGTAGTAGGCTGGACGGGCATCGCGAGCGATGACGCCGCGGGCCAGGAAATCGTCCAATGAACGTCGCGCCGCCGCGTAGCGCTCTTCCGGCGTCGCCGGAGCGCCTCTCACTATCGCAGCCTCCGGCAGCGACACGCGCAAAAAATCATGGCGCCGACCCGCGATACGTGCGCGCGCTTCATCCACGCTCACGACGTCGTAAGGCGGCGCTATGGTTTCCGGCGCCCGGCCCGGCGCCGGACGCAGCGCGGCAAAGGGCGCCACCCGGAACGTGCCGGGCGCTTTCTCCACCGTATTCACCACAAGGCTGGGAGTTCTCACAGCGGCTCTCGCCTCGCTGACGCGCAGGGAACACGCTGGGAACGAGGGCATCTTGCCCTCGCCGAGGGCTGGAAGCCCTCGTTCCCAGGTTGTTCCATGCAAGCGAGGGTGCCCCCGCCCTCGCTCCCGGCGAGCCCTCGTTCCCAGCTCACTAGATCAGGTCGAGCACTTCGAACGCGACCCGGTCGCCCGATTCCAGCGCGCCCTCCATGCCGCGATTGGCCCGCGCCGTGTGTTCGCCGCAGAAATGCACGCGGCCGTGTTGCCGGGCCACGGAATCCGCCAGCCGCGTAACCTGGCCGGGCTGCCACACCGCCCAGTCGCCCACCGAATCCGGATCATTGAGCCAGGACTGGTACGCCATGACCTCAAGCTGCCCCTTGGCAGCCGGTCGCAGGCGTTCGATGTCCGCAACGATCCGGGCGGCGGCTTCATCGTTCGGCAGCTGGTCCATCTCTACCGCCAGGGAGCCCCGCGTCCAGCTGGTCAGGCTGGTAACTTCCTCCGGCGTAGCGCCCTTGCGCTCGGCCAGAACCATGCCCGCCAGGGAATCCGTCCACATGCTGGGAGACAGGCCGTCATCTTCCCAAAACGGGCGCTTGGCCACTAGGTGCAACTGGTTGAGAATCTGCGAATCGATGCTACGGGCCGCTTCAGCCTGGAAGCCCTCCAGCCCCGGATCGAGGTCCAGATTGCGCAGCAAGGAGCAGGGCAGGGAGCAAACCACGCGGTCGGCGCGATGCAGGCTGCCATCCGCGCAATGCACTGCAACGCCCGAGCCCGTATCGCGAATGGCGGTTACCCTGCGTTCAAGCAACAAATCGCCGCCCAGATCCGCGGCCATGGCTTCCGGCACTGACTGATTGCCGTTCACAGCCGTATACATCGAACCACCATCCGGCCCTGTAAACCCCTGCTGCGCCGCCGCAAACCGCATGGCGAAAAGCACCATGGCGGCGGAAACTCCGTCGGCGTTGTTGCCCCAGCCCGGATTGTTGTTGTAGCAGAGATCCACCACGGCATCCGTCTCGCCCTGGCCGGTCAGGTATTCGCGCAGCGACACGTCCAGGTGGGCATAGTCCGGCGCCAGCCAATCCTCGGTTCGAGGATACGGATTGTTCGTGAACATCTTGAAATTCAAATAACCCCACGGCATGGTCTCGCGAGCTCCCTCGGGCAGCACGTTGCGTTCATGCTCGAGCCATTCGGCGGCGGAAATGATCCGGCCATCCAGGGCCAGTTCACGCGCATTGAAGAACTGCCGGACCGGATCGAGGTTCACCAGACCCACGCCCAGCTCCTGGATCACCGCCATCATGCGGGCGTAACCGGCGCCGAAGCTGGTGCCTCCCGCCTCCGGCGAGCCGGGAATGTGCCGATAGGACAGGACCCGGCCTCCCACGCGGTTGCGCGATTCAAGCACGGTGACCCGCAGGCCTTCCGTCTCAAGCAGCCGCGCCGCCTGCAAACCGGACAGCCCGGCGCCGATCACGATTACATTACTGTCGGTAGCGGGACGCCGGCCGCACCCGCTCAACAAAGCCGCCGCAGCCCCGATACCCTTTAGCGCCTCGCGCCGATTCAATCCCGTCACTTTCTCTTCTGCCTCCGCCTGACCCGGTGAACGCGGAAGTATAAGGCCCGCATTCGGTGGTTCGGAGCAGACGCGAAGGGGATAAACTGAGCGTATGCGGATACTGATAGCGGGCGGCGGGCCTACCGGGCTGTATCTGGCCATTTCGATGTTGCGGCGCTCATCGAGGCATCGCATAACCATTCTGGAAAGAAACCGGGCGGGCGACACCTTCGGCTGGGGCGTGGTGTTTTCCGACGCCACTCTGGACAACCTGACCGAGAACGATCCAAAGAGCGCCGGCGAAATCCGCAGCGGCTTCACACACTGGGATGACATCGAGGTCCATTTCCGGGGCCGAAGGCTGCTGTCCGGGGGACACGGCTTTTGCGGTATCGGCCGCAAACGCCTGCTGCGCATTCTCCAGGAGCGAGCCGCCGAACTGGGCGCGGAATTACGCTTTGAATCCGAAGCCGAACCGGACCTTGACTTGTATGCGGACTTTGATCTGGTAATCGCCTCCGACGGCTCCAACAGCCGTTTTCGCCAGGCCTACGCGCCGCACTTCGACGTGGAAATTCAGCAGCGGATCAATCAGTTTCAGTGGCTGGGAACGCATAAGCACTTCGAGGCCTTCAATTTCATCTTCAAGGAACTTGAGGAAGGCTGGATCTGGGCGCACGCCTACCGATTCGAAGACGGAATGTCCACCTTCATTCCGGAATGCGCGCCGGAAACCTGGGAACGGCTGGGGTTCGGAGAAATGGGCCAGGAGGAAAGCTGCCGGGTGTTGGAGAAAATCTTTGCCCGCCATCTTGACGGCCATGCCCTGATAAGCAACGCCAGTCATATCAAGGGTCACGCGTGGCTGAACTTCAGCCGGGTGCACTGCGGGAAATGGCGCCACCGCAACCTGATCCTCGCCGGGGATGCGGCCCATACGGCGCATTTCTCGATCGGCTCGGGCACCAAGCTGGGGCTGGAAGACGCAATTGAACTGGCCGATGCGCTGAACAGCGGCGGCGCTACCGACGAGGCCCTGGAGGAATACGAGCAAAGCCGGCGGCTTGAGGTGATCAAACTGCAATCGGCGGCGCGCAATTCCACCGAGTGGTTCGAGAACGTGCCCCGTTACGCCCGCTTTGCGCCCCAGCAGTTCAACTACTCGCTTTTGACCCGCAGCCAGCGAGTCAGCCACGAGAACTTGAGGCTGCGCGACCGCAACTGGCTCAGACGCATGGAACGCTGGTACAGCCGCCGCGCCACCGGCAGCGCGCGGGCGGTGGCGCCGATGTTCGTGCCCTACCGAATCAAGGGCACGGAACTGGCCAACCGTGTCGTAGTAGCGCCGATGGACATGTACAGCGCGGTGGACGGCGTAGTGGGAGATTTCCACCTGGTGCATCTTGGTACGCGCGCGCAGGGCGGCGCCGGGCTGGTGTTCACCGAAATGAGCTGCGTGTCGGCGGAAGGCCGGATCACGCCCGGCTGCGCCGGAATGTACCGCGATGATCACGCCGATGCCTATCGGCGCATCGTGGATTTCGTGCATGCCCATAGTAAGGCGCGAATCGCACTGCAGATCGGCCACTCGGGTCCCAAGGGCTCCACGCGGTTGATGTGGGAGGGAATGGACCAGCCGCTTGAATCGGGCAATTGGGAAGTGATGGGTCCTTCCGAGCGAACTTACCGGCGCGGCGGGCAGATTGCGCGACCGATGACACGCACGGACATGGACGAGGTTGTGGAGCAATTCCGGCGCGCTGCCCGGCGCGGGCTGGACGCAGGCTTCGATTGGCTGGAACTGCACTGCGCGCACGGCTACCTCCTGTCATCGTTCATATCGCCGCTTTCCAACCGGCGGCGCGACCAGTACGGCGGATCGCTGAACGCGCGGTTGCGATTCCCGCTGGAGGTGCTGGAAGCGGTGCGACACGTCTGGCCGGAAGACAAGCCCTTGTCGGTACGCATTTCCGCTACCGACTGGGTCAAGAACGGTATCAGCGGTGAAGACTCGGTGACCATCGCCCGCGCCATGACCGCGGCCGGGGCGGACATCATTCACGTTTCCGCCGGCCAGACGTCCACCGGGGGGCGCCCGGTCTATGGCCGAATGTTCCAGACGCCCTTCTCGGACCGGATTCGCAACGAAGCGGGAGTACCTACCATCGCGGTTGGGAATATCTACGAAACCGATCACGTCAACAGCATCCTGGCAGCCGGCCGCGCCGATCTGTGCGCGTTGGCAAGACCCCACTTGAGCGACCCGTATTGGACGCTGCATGCTTCCACGGCCCTGGGCCATGGCCGCCAACACTGGCCGATACAATATATTTCCGGCAAAGAACAGGCTGAGCGCCTGGCGGCCCGAGCAGCGGCGTTGCAGGAAGCCAACATATGATCTCAAGTCCCGAGCATTTCCTGATGGAGTTGCGGGGGCGCGTCGCCGTCATCACGCTGAACCGGCCTGAGCGCAAGAATCCGCTTACTTTCGAGTCCTACGCGGAACTCAGGGACACGTTCAAGAGCCTGGATCGCTCAGGCGCCGCACGCGCAGTGGTGATTCAAGGCGCCGGGAGCAATTTCTGCTCCGGCGGTGACGTGCATGAAATCATCGGCCCGCTTCTTGAGATGGACGGAATCGGCCTGCTCAGGTTTACCCGCATGACCGGCGACCTGGTCAAGGCCATGCGCCGGTGCCCGCTGCCGGTTATCGCCGCCATCGACGGCGTATGCGCCGGAGCCGGGGCGGCGATCGCCATGGCCGCCGATTTGCGGCTGGGCACGGAACGCAGCCGCACCGCTTTCCTGTTTACGCGGGTGGGACTGGCGGGCTGCGACATGGGCGCCTGCGCCCTGCTGCCGCGCATCATCGGTCAGGGGCGTGCGGCCGAACTGCTGTTCAGCGGGCGGTCGATGCCGGGCGAAGAGGCGTACCGGGTAGGCTTTTTCAATCGGCTGGCGGAACCGGAGCAACTGTTCAGCGAAAGTGTTCAATGGGCGGACAAGCTGGCCACCGGCCCCAATTTCGCCCACGCCATGACCAAGAACCAACTCAACGAGGAATGGGACATGCCGCTGGAATCGGCGCTGGAAGCCGAGGCCCAGGCGCAAGCCATCTGCATGCAAACCAACGACTTTCGCCGCGCCTACGAGGCATTCGTGAAGCGCGAAAGGCCGCAATTCAAAGGGGACTGAACACAAGTGAGTGTCCTGCGCCCCAGCCAGGCTGACCTGTTACGTTTTGCCCTGGATACGGACGCCCTGCTGTTCGGCGACTTCATTACCAAGGCCGGGCGCGCAACGCCTTATTTCTTCAACTCCTCCCGGCTGTGCACCGGACGCGGGGCCTTGGTGGCTGGCCAGGCCCTGGCCGAGGCGGCCATCGCCTCGGGCCTGCGTTTCAACATGCTTTTCGGCGCGGCCTACAAGGGTATTCCGCTGGCCGCGATTACTGCTCTTGCGCTGCAGCAGGGTTACGGGCTGGACCTGAAGTTCGCCTATAACCGCAAGGAACGCAAGGAACACGGCGAAGGCGGCGCGGTGGTGGGAGCGGAACTGAAAGGGCGGGTGCTGATCGTCGATGACGTGCTGACCGCCGGCACCTCGGCGCGCGAGGCCGTCCGGCTGGTACAGGATGCGGGAGCCGAACCGGTCGGTTTGTTGTTGCTGCTGGACCGCCAGGAACGCGGCTCGGGCCGGCGCAGCGCGGCCCGGGAGCTGGCCGACCAATACGGCATTGCCGTTTGCTGCGTCTTCGGACTCGATAGCCTGCTGAGCGCCATGCAGTTTGCCGGGATGGACCCCGAGGCGCAGGCACGGGTTGCAGCCTACCGGAAAAGATACGGCGCATCGTGATTCAGGCGCCGGCCGCTTTTCCCGGCGCCCGTTAAGGACAAGGATCAGCTACTGCCGGTGTGTCCGAAGCCGCCCTCGCCGCGCTGTGAGGCCGTGAAATCCTCCACCACATCGAAGCCCACGCGCGCTATCGGCAACAACACCAGTTGCGCCACCCGCATTCCGTCTTCCAGAACGAAGGGCTTGTCGCCGCGATTCCAGCAGGACATCATGATTTCTCCCTGGTAGTCGGAATCGATCAGGCCCACCAGGTTTCCCAGCACTATGCCGTGCTTGTGGCCGAGGCCGGAACGCGGAAGGATGATGGCGGCCAGGTCGGGGGCCGCGATATGCAGGGCAATGCCGGTGTGAACGAGGTGTGTATCGCCCGGCTTGAGAGTAAGCGGCTCGTCGAGGCAAGCGCGCAAGTCCATGCCGGCGGAACCCTGCGTCTCGTAGCGGGGCAGGCGAGCTTTCGGGTTGAGAATGCGTAACTGAATCTGGGGGCCGGCTTTATCGGCCGCCGACTTCACTGCGCCATGCTCCCGGCCCGCAAGACCGCCACTTTCGCCGACCCGCAGCGTTCGGCTATTAGGCTCACCAGCCGGCGCGCCAACTCCGGCTTGGTAATTTGCTCAATCCGCCGATGCCCACCCTTCCAAACGACGAAGGCCGAAGTCTCAACGTTACCAAAGCCCCGGCCTTCGCCCACCAGGTTGCCTACGATCATGTCCACGCCCTTGGCCTTGAGCTTGGCATGGGCGTGCTTTTCGACTTCCCGGGACTCGGCGGCAAAGCCCACCAGGTACGGCCGCGGCGACATTCCGGCCACCCGCGCGAGTATGTCGGGGGACGGTTTCAGTTCGAGCGAGGCGGAGGAAGCATCGCGTTTCAGCTTGTGGCGGCTGTATTGCGCCGGCTCGTAATCGGCCACCGCCGCGCAGGCAATGAAGATGTCGCATTCCGCTGCGCGCTGCATCACGGCCGCCAGCATTTCCTCAGCGGTTACCACATCTGTGCGCCGCACCGCGGGCGGGGCAATTGCCTCGGTGGGCCCGGCCACCAACTCGACTTCCGCGCCGCAACGCGCGGCGGCGGCGGCAATCGCAAGACCCATCATGCCGGTACTTTGATTGGACAGGTAGCGTACCGGGTCGATGGGTTCGCGAGTAGGTCCGGCGGTTATCAAAACGCGCTGCCCCGCCAGTTGGCCGGCCAGATCAACCGCCCCTATTACGGCGGCCACTATGTCCTCAACCGCACTCATGCGCCCCGCCCCCACATCGCCGCATGCCTGCTCGCCATAGCCAGGTCCGACCACCGTCGCTCCGCGCCGGCGCAATACCGCGCAGTTCTCCTGCGTGGCCTCATTGCTCCACATGTTGCGATTCATCGCCGGCGCCACCAGCAAGGGCGCCGTTGCGGCCAGACAGACAGTGCCAAGCAGATCGCCGGCCTCGCCACGGGCCAGGCGCGCAATTGTGTTGGCGGTGGCGGGCGCCACAATGATGCAATCGGCCCAGCGCGCCAGCTCGATGTGGCTCATGGCCGCTTCCGCAGTCTGGTCCCAGAGGCTGGTGCGGGCCGGCGCTCCGGTTACCGCCTGCAGCAACAACGGAGAAATCAGCTTCGCGCCGCCTTCAGTCAGGACCGCGCGCACCTCGGCGCCCTGCTCGGCAAGGCGGCGCGCCAGTTCCGGAGCACGGTATGCGGCCACGCTCCCGCTGACTCCCAGAAGTACTTTCTTGTCCCTTAGCGTAGTCATAAGAGGCGCCCATTATCCCAGTAATCCCCACAGCGCGTATTTGAATTGTGTCCAAACGCGTACCCATTCGGTCTTTGCGGACCGCCAGGGGACCGGCAAACTTCGATCATGGCCGGCTCAAGGATTGACCAATGGCCCAGCGCGCAGCGTCCCCGTGAGCGCTTGCTCAACGCCGGAGTGGACCGCTTGTCCGATACTGAATTGCTGTGCATTCTTCTCGGGTCCGGGGCCGGTGGCGTATCCGCGCTGGAGTTGGCGCAAGAGTTGCTGGTTCGATTTGGAGGCCTGCGAGCCATCTTCGCCGCAACACCACGCGAGCTGAACCAGGTAACCGGAATCGGCCCGGCAAAGGCGGCGCTGATCATAGCGGCGCGCGAGTGCTGCACCAGGTCACTGAAGGAGAAAATCACTACCGGCCGCAGGCTGCACAACTCTTCGGACAGCGAGCGTTTTCTACTGGCGCGGCTGCGTGACCGGCGCTACGAGACTTTCTGCTGTCTGTTTCTGGATTGCCGAAACCGGGTGCTGGCGTTTGAGGAGATCTTTCACGGGACCCTGGACAGCGCCATGGTCTATCCGCGCGAAATCGTGCGCCGTTCCATGGAGCGCAATGCGGCAGCGGTAATCCTTGCCCACAACCATCCATCCGGCGTGGCCGAACCCAGCCAGGCCGACCACCTGATTACCGAGCGTATCCGCAATGCCCTGGAACTCATCGACGTTCGGGTTCTGGATCATTTCATAGTGGGCCACGAAGGCTGCACTTCCCTGGCGCGCCTGGGGGCGCTGTAGCCCGCCACAAGACTCACATGGCGAGCACGCAAGTTGCGGGCGCTAGTCGCGGATCAATGCCAGGGCCTCCGCGCGGGACGCGTGTACCGGAATGATCTTGTCGAAACCCGTCATTGAAAAAGCTTCCCGCATACGTGACGGGAGCGAAAACAGTGCAAAGTTGACGCCCCGGCTCTTGAGGGTTCTTGCAATGATCAGGAATGCGCTGAGCCCGGCGCTGCTGACTGCATAAATGCTCTTGCAGTCCACCAGGACATGGTCGAAGTCATCGCCGATTACCGCTTCCATAGAGCGTCTGAAATCGATTGCAGCCGCACCGTCAATGCGCCCTTCCGGTTGGACAACTAACGCTCCATTGTCGGTCTCGGTGCGTATGCGCATCCGGCCAAAGCCTCCCCCGCTTCCCGGCTTATCCGGATTCTAGCACTCCCGGAACGCCCATTCATACCTGAACGGAGGCTGCCGGAATTTGCAGAATTGTTCATCGCATCGGGACAAGGCGGGAGAGTTCGCTCATACCGATCCCCGACTGGATGCCTGGGGCGGGATCCCGCCCCTGCGCCTCGCGGCGCGCGCGCGCGCCAACTACTTTATCTTGGCTTCCTTGTAAGCCACGTGCTTGCGCGCACGGGGGTCGTATTTCTTGACCTCCATTTTTTCCGGGTGGATCCTGCGATTCTTGGTGGTGGTGTAGAAATGCCCCGTACCAGCCGTGGAAACCAACCTGATTTTTTCGCGCATTTCCGTGTCTCCCGAGGCGGCGCGCTAGATGCGCTGGCCTGCCGAGCGCAAATCCGCCAGCACGCGTTCGATGCCGTCGCGGTCGATAATCTTGAGGCCCTTGCTCGAAACCCGCAGAGTGACGTAGCGCTTCTCGCTTTCCACCCAGAACCGGTGTGTATGCAGGTTGGGCAGGAACCGGCGGCGGTGCTTATTGTGCGCGTGCGAAACGGTGTTACCCGACATGGGCCGTTTCCCCGTTACCTGGCATACGCGTGACATGGTGTGTCTCCCGGCAATCGCCGACTGGCCCGCCATTTTACCGCAATACAAGTTTTCGCGGCAAACAATGGCGCAAGGGCATCCTTCCTGGGAACGAGCGCATCTTGCCCTCGACGAGGGCTGGAAGCCCTCGTTCCGAACGTGTTCCCTGCGCGCCGGCGCAGCGGCGCCTGATGCGAAAACTCCTGACGACCGGGCTAACCCGGCGCATCCGATCCGCGCCGGGAACCGGCAACGGCTATCGCCATTGTCACTATCAGGGGCAACAAGCGCTCGGCCCAATCGCCCGGATAGTTCTCCTGCCAGTTCAACAGCACCGTGAACACAAACCCGCACAGCAGCACGGCCAGGGCGTAGGCCGGCCGCACCGGGCGCCGAAGCACGGCCATCACAACCAGCGGAGCGAACGACGCACCCAAGGCGTGCCAGGCAAACAGCACTCGCGTGAAAATCGCTTCCGGTGCGTACAGGGCAATCAGGGTGGCGCCGACCGTGATCAGGGCTACCACGGCGTAGGTGGACTTGAGGCCCTTTCTGCGGCGCACCCTCTCCAGCCGCCAGTCGCGCGACGCGGCCGCGGCGCCGGCCAGAAGCTGGCTGTCGGCGGTGGACATGATGGCGCTTAAGACCGAGGCGATCACCAGTCCGGCCAGCACCGGCGGCAGCAGGCCGTCGGCCGTCGCAAACAATACGTCCTCGGAATTTTCCAATCCCGGAAACAGCGCCCTTCCGGCGAGACCCAGGGTGGTCATGCCGCCCAACACCAGCACAATCCAGGCCAGCGCGATGATTCGGCCCTGGCGAATGGCCCGATCATCGCGGGCCGCCATGAAACGATTGACCACGTGGGGCTGACCGGGCTGGGCCAGCCCCACCGACAGGCAGCCAACCACAAAACCCAAGGCCCCAATACCGGCGTTGGACGGCGTAAGGCGCCAGGTTTCGCCGGCTGCGCCGAACACCTGGTCCGGAGCGGTTGGGCCGGTCAGCGCCACCAGTGCAGCCACCGGCAGGAGGATTGCCACCAGCACCATCAGCAGGCCTTGCAGCGTATCGGTAACGCTGACCGCCAGAAAGCCGCCAAGCAGCGTATAGGCCAGAATCACCCCGGCGCCCAGAACGATGCTGGCGTCGGCCTGAATCCCAAGGGCCTGGCCGAAGGCGTTGCCGGCGGCCTGAAACTGCGCGGCCACATAGAACACGAACGACACCAGAATGATGAGCGAGGCTACCTTCCGGGAGCTGCGCCTTACCAAGTCATCGCCGTCGCCCAACAGCAGTTCGGTAAGCGTCAGCGCACCGGTCTGTTCTGCAATCACGCGCAGCCTCGGGCCCACCCAGAACCAGTTGATGATGTATCCCAGCAGCACGCCGCCGCACAGCCAGATCGCGGGCAGGCCCTCGACAAAGGCAAAGCCGCTTATTCCCAGGAGAGTCCATGCCGAGGCGGCGCTGGCCGAAGAACTGATTGAGGTAACCCAGGCTCCGATCTGCCGGCCGCCCAGGAAATATTCGCTCTGGTCCTGCGAGCGACGCCAGGCCCACAAACCGATTCCAAGCAGAACCAGCTTGTAGGCAATCAACGTGGCGATGATGGTCGCTTGGCTACTCATGGGCGGGACTGATCCGGCGCGACCCGGCAATGGCGATGCTTACGGTCACGATCATGGGCAGCAGCCGTTCGGCCCAGTCGCCGGGCGTATTCGGTTGAAGGTGCAGCAAGACCGTAAAGGTGAACCCACATAGCAATACGGCGAGCGCGTAGTGGGATTGTACCTGCCTTCCCAGAACCGCCATGAATACCAGCGGCGCAAACGAGGAGCCCAGGGCATGCCAGGCAAACAGGACCCGCAGGAGGATCGATTGCGGCGCGAACAGGGCGAGCAGCGCGGCGCCGACGGTCATTGCCGTCACCGCTGCATAGGTGAGCTTGAGTCCTGCTGTGCGCCCCGCCCGCTTAAGGCTCCAGTCGCGCGATACGGCCGCCGCGCCGGTGAGCAGCTGGCTGTCGGCCGTGGACATGATGGCGCTCAGCACCGCCGCGATCACTATGGCCGACAACACCGGAGGCAGCAGGCGTTCGGTCGCCACGAAAAACAGATTCTCGGGATTTCCGACATCGGAGTACAGGACCCGGCCGGCCAGGCCCAGCACGCTCATGCCGGCAAATACCAGCGCCACCCATACCATCGCGATGATTCGGCCCTGGCGCACCGCCCGCTGATCGCGGGCCGCCATGAAGCGATTGGCCACGTGCGGCTGGCCGGGTTGCCCCAGGCCCACGCACAGGGAACCGATGACGAAACCAACCGCGGCGAGGCCGGCCTGTGGAGGCTTGAGGCTGAATGGCTCTCCCGTGATGCTGAATACATTGCCGGTCCCGGACAATGCAATCACCGCCACCACCACGACAACCGGCAAGAGGAGCGAAACAAGCAGCATCAACACACCCTGCAGGGTGTCCGTAATACTCACGGCGAGAAAGCCGCCCAGAAGGGTGTATGCCAGGATCACCGCGGCGCCGAGCACAATGCCGAACTGCACGGAGACTCCCAGCGACTCGTTGAAGGCATTGGCGGCTGCCTGAAATTGGGAGGCCACGTAGAACATGAAGCACACCAGGATGATCACGGACGCCACCCGCCGGGCCAAGCGCGCGTAGGTGTCGTCGCCGCCGAGCAATAATTCGGTTAGCGTAAGCGCCCCGGTGCGCTCCGCGGCCCGGTTCAGTCGCGGCGCCACCCAGCACCAGTTCAGCACGTAGCCCGAAACGACGCCCGCCGTCAGCCACAAAGCCGGCGGACCGTTAGCGAACGCAAAGCCGCTGATGCCCAGAAGCGTCCAGGCCGACGTGGTGCTGGCGGATGCGCTAAGCGACGTGACCCAGGCGCCCATGCGCCTTCCCCCAAGCAGAAACTCTCCCTGATCGCGGCTGCGCCGATGAGCCCATAGACCGATCCCTAGCAGGACCAGCATGTACACGATGAGGGTGATAAGAACCGTAGTAGTGCTACTCATGACCTCCAGCCGAACAAAGCGAGCATGGTGGCGCCGCGTGGGCGCCAACTATAGCCCGCCGTCAGCGGTGCGCGGAAAACACCGCGACACACCGGGAGCGAAAACACCCTCCCGGGAGTGAGAACTTCCGCCTGGGAAGGAGGGCTTCCAGCCCTCGACGAGGGCAGGATGCCCTCGTTCCCAGCGGAGGGCGGGAAGCCTCGCTCCAACCCGCGCGACGTACAATCCCGGCATGCCCGGTTGGCGATTCTGGATTGATCGCGGTGGCACGTTCACGGACGTGGTGGCCCGCGCCCCGGACGGAGAACTGAAGGTCCGCAAGTTGCTGTCCGAGGACCCTTCGCGCTACTCCGATGCAGCAGTACATGCGATCAGCGCTTTGCTGGACGAAACCGGCGGCGAGACCCTGATCTCGGACCTCAAGATGGGTACTACCGTGGCCACCAACGCGCTGCTGGAGCGACGTGGCGAGCCCACCCTGCTGGTGATCACCAAAGGCTACGCCGACGCGCTGCTGATCGGCTACCAGAACCGGCCGGACTTGTTTGCCCTTGAGATCAAGCGGCCGCCGCCGCTATACGCGGAGGTTCTTGAGGCCGACGAGCGCATCAATGCAAGCGGCGACCCGCTGACCGCGCTCGATTCCCCCGCACTTCTGGCCGGCCTTACGGCAGCGCGCGAACGAGGGCTCAAGTCCGCCGCTATATGCTTCATGCATGCCTGGCGCAACCCGGAACACGAGTTGCTGGCAGGCGGATTGGCGGCTCAGGCCGGCTTCGATCAGGTGTCGCTTTCGCATGAGGTCTCCCCGCTGATCAAGCTGGTCAGCCGGGGCGACACTACCCTGGTGGACGCGTACCTGTCGCCGGTGCTGCGCCGCTATATCGAGAGGCTACGCGCCGGGCTGAACAGCAGGGCGCTGGCGCCGCGAAATCTCTCCTTTATGCAAAGCAACGGAGGTCTCGTGGAGGCCGGCGGATTCCGGGGCAAGGACGCCATCCTGTCCGGTCCTGCGGCCGGGGTGGTAGGCGCTGCTCGGACCGCCCGCCAGGCGGGGTTCGAGCAGCTCATTTGCTTTGACATGGGTGGGACGTCCACGGATGTGGCGCTGTATGCAGGCGATTTTGAGTACGTAACCCACAATGAAATCGCCGGCGCCCGGCTGCGCGCGCCGATGCTGAAAGTTCACACGGTTGCGGCGGGAGGCGGGTCGATCCTGCGCTTTCATTCCGGCAGGTTCCTTGCGGGGCCCGAATCCGCCGGCGCCAACCCGGGGCCGGCCTGTTACCGCAACGGCGGACCGCTGACCGTAACCGACGCCAACCTTGCCCTGGGCAGGATACAGGCCGGCATGTTCCCCAAAGTATTCGGGCCGGATGGAAAACAGGAACTGGACCGCGAAGCGTCCCGGGCGGGTTTCGCCAGGCTTGCCGGGGAGGTGTTGGCGGACGGCGGCGCGCGCATGACCGCCGAGCAGGTCGCCGAAGGCTTCCTGCGGGTCACCATTAACCAGATGGCTTCGGCGATTGAGAAGATTTCCGTGCAGCGAGGGGAGAACCCCGCGGAGTTCGCGCTGTGCTCTTTCGGCGGCGCGGGCGGTCAGCATGCCTGCGCGGTCGCCGAAGAACTGGGTATGGATACGGTCCTGCTCCACCCTCTGGCCGGGGTGCTGTCGGCGCTGGGGCTGGGGCTGGCGCCCTTGCGGGCCTACCGGCAGGAAGCCGTTGAGGCGGTGCTTGATGCAACCCTGATCACCGAATTGCGGGCAAGCTTCGCGAGGCTGGAGGACAAATGCCGCCAGGAACTGCTGGACGCGGATTTCGCTCCTGAGCACCTGACTTTCGAACACGTCGCGGACATCCGGGTGATGGAATCCGATAACACCCTGCCTATTGCGTTTTCGCGCCGGAAGTCGAGTCTTCGGTCGTTGCGCGCAGACTTCTCGGCGGCTCACCGGGCCCGCTTTGGCATTGAGCCGCCAGGTGCGCAATTGGTGGTGGAAGCGATTCGGGCGCAGGCCAGCGGCGATACGGGCGAGGAATACCGGTTCGGCGCTGAGATCAAATCGGCGACGTCCAACCAGGCACCGGTGGCGTCCGAGGTGCAAGCCGTGTTCGAAGGACGGTGGACCACCACGTCCCTGTGCCGGAGAGGAGACCTGGCGCCGGGACGGGCCATCAAGGGACCGGCGATCATTGCCGAGGACCATGCCACCACGGTGGTGCCGCCGGGCTGGCAGGCCGCGGCCCGGCCAACCGGCCATCTGGTGCTTACCCGCACCCGCCCACCGAAGCGGGTGGAAGCCGGCCACGAGCGGCCGGATCCCGTTCTTCTGGAAGTATTCAACAATCGCTTTATGCACATTGCCGAACAGATGGGCGCGGTGCTGGAAAACACGGCCCATTCGGTCAACATCAAGGAACGCCTGGATTTTTCCTGCGCCCTGTTCGACTCGAACGGCGAACTGGTGGCCAACGCCCCGCACATGCCGGTGCATCTCGGGTCCATGGACGCCAGCGTGCAAGCCATCCTGAGGTCGCGCAAGGATGGCCCTCGCCCCGGTGAGGCGTACCTGGTGAACGCTCCCTACAACGGCGGCACCCACCTGCCCGACCTCACCGTGGTCTCGCCGGTATTCTTGGGAGAGGCCGGACGCGCCGACTTTTTTGTCGCATCGCGCGCCCATCACGCCGACATCGGGGGCATTACGCCCGGATCCATGCCGCCCGACAGCCGCCATATCGACGAAGAGGGCGTGTTGTTCGACAGTTTCCTGCTGGTTTCCGGCGGCCGCCTGCGGGAGCGCGGCCTGAAGAGGGCGTTGCTCGGCGGTAACTGGCCGGCGCGCAACCCGGCCCGCAACCTGGCCGACCTCAAGGCCCAGCTGGCCGCCAACACCAAAGGGGCCAGGGAACTGAAGACGCTGGTTCGGCACTACGGACTCGAAGCAGTGTGCGCCTACATGGCGCATGTGCGCGATAACGCCGAGGAGTCGGTACGGCGCGTCATAGATCGACTCGACGACGGCGCATTCAGCTGCGAAATGGATGGCTCAGAGCGCATTTCCGTTGCGATACGGATGGACCGGCGGCGGCGCGAGGCCATTCTCGACTTCAGCGGGACCAGCGGTCAATCCGATGGCAACTTCAACGCCCCCGCGCCGATTTGCCGCGCTTGCGTCCTGTACGTGTTCCGAACGCTGGTGGGCGCGGGCATTCCGATGAACTCCGGCTGCATGAAGCCGCTGCGCGTGGTGCTACCGCAGGGCAGCCTGCTGAATCCGCGCTGGCCGGCCGCGGTGGTTGCCGGTAATGTGGAGACTTCCCAGTGCATCGTGGATACGCTATACGCCGCCTTGCGCGTAATGGCGGCGGCCCAGGGAACGATGAACAACGTGACGTTCGGCAATGATCAATACCAGTACTATGAAACCGTGTGCGGCGGCAGCGGGGCGGGACCCGCTTTCGACGGCGCCTCGGCCGTGCATACCCATATGACCAACTCACGTCTCACCGACCCGGAAGTCCTGGAATTGCGCTACCCGGTGCTGCTGCGCGAGTTCAGGCGCCGCCCCGACAGCGGCGGCAATGGCCGTCACCGGGGCGGTGACGGAGCGTTCCGGAGCATCGAGTTTCTCGAGCCGATGGAACTGGCCATTCTCTCGAACCGGCGGCGGATCGCGCCGTTCGGGCTGGACAGCGGGGAGGATGGCGCGCCGGGACGGGCCCGGGTAATTCGCAGCGACGGCAGCATCAGGCAAATGTCCGCCCGCGACAAGACCCATGTGGAAGCCGGCGATCTGTTCGTGCTTGAGACGCCGGGTGGCGGCGGCTACGGCGCGCCCGATAGAGCGGCGTAGGATATTCGCTGATGTTTGACATCGCGCTGGTAATCACGATCCTGGTGATCGCCGTGGTGCTGTTTGTCACCGAGGCGCTGCGCATGGATATTGTGGCGCTGCTGGTAGTGGGCGCCCTGACCATTACCGGCCTGGTCACCCCGGCAGAGGCAGTGGCCGGCTTCAGCAACGAGGCGGTCATTACGCTCTGGGCCATGTTCATCATCAGCGAGGGACTGCTGCGAACCGGGGTGGGCGACCTGATCGGTCGCAATGTGCTGCGGATCTCCGGCCGCAACGAAGCGGCGCTGGTGGCGGTAATCATGCTGGCCTCGGGCGGACTTTCGGCATTTATGAACAACATCGGCGTGGCGGTGCTCATGCTGCCGGTGGTGATGGGGCTGGCCCGGCGCGCCCGGGTTCCTCCTTCGCGTTTGTTGATGCCCTTGTCATTCGGCTGCCTGCTGGGCGGGCTCACCACCCAGATCGGCACGCCGCCCAACCTGCTGGTGAGCGCGGCCCTGGCCGAACAGGGGGATCACAGTTTCAGACTGTTCGATTTTCTGCCGGTCGGCGCGGCCGCCTTGCTTGGCGGGGTGCTGTTCATGGTGCTGTTCAGCCGCCGGCTGCTGCCGACCCATGAGGCGGGCGAATTCGCCAGAACCAGAAGCCAGCGCAACTTGCGGGCGCTGTACGGCCTTCGCGAGTTCATGTTTACCGTCTCCCTGCAACCGGCATCGATGCTGACCGGGCGGACCCTGGCGGAGAGCCGCATCGCAGCGCTGGGATTGGTCATTATTGCCATTGAACGCGGCCGGCGCATCATTCGGCTGCCCTCCCGGCAAACCGGCTTGGAGGCGGGTGACCGGCTACTGGTTCAGGGCAAGCGTGAGCACATCGAGGAGCTTCGCGCGTGGCAAGCGGCCATCGCAAAGGGAGAGACCGTTGCGGCCAACCTGCCCATGACCGAGAACCTGCGAATGGTGCAGGTTCGGATCGCCGCAGGATCGCCGCTCATCCAGGATCCCGTCAACCGGCAGGACTTGCAGATGAAGACGCGCGGGCTGGCAATCGCGCTGCGGCGCGGAACGGAAGTGAAGCGCTCAGCCTTAAATCGCATGCCGCTGCGCGCCGGCGACTACTTGCTGTTGCAAGGCCTGGTGGACACGGCGGACCTGGCCCGGGGACTCCAGGAATTCGACGAGGTAGTGGAGCTGGATGAAAGCACGCTGGAAGCGCTCTATCGGCCCAATGAACGCGTAATCAGGGTGCGTGTTTCGGCCGGTTCGCCTCTGGTGGGGACGGTCTTCGCCCATACCCGGCTTGCCGAGGCGCTCGATTTTCGACTCCTGGCCATCAACCGGGGCGACGAAGTGCGCTTCATTCCGGATCCGGATGAGGTCTTGCTGGAGGACGACCGGCTGCTTCTTCAGACCCGCAACGAGGACCTGGAAACACTGCGCGCGGTGCAGGAGCTTGAGATCGAGGAAGAGATGACGCCGGCTTTGAATCTCTACGCCAGCGACCGGCTTGCGACCGAGGAAGTAACCCTGGCGCCGCTATCGCGCCTGGGTGGCCGCACGGCGGCGGAGATGGGATTCAACGAGAAATACGGGCTTGAATTGGTGGCCATCAGGCGGGGCGGCAAAACACTGCATACCGATCTGCAGACCGAACCTCTCAATTTCGGCGACGCGTTGCTCCTGGTGGGACCACGCAACAACCTCCGGCGCCTGGCCGGCGATCCCTCATTCATCGAAGTCACTCCCTTCGTGCCCCGGCGGCCGAGAAAGCGCTATGCCGGGCTGATCCTGATCGGGGTGGTCGGCGCGGTCCTTACCGGCTGGCTGCCGATTTCGATTGCCGCCCTCATCGGCGCAACCCTGATGGTGCTGATTCGCTGCCTGAGCATGGAAGACGCCTATCGGGCGATCGACTGGCGGGCGGTATTTCTCATCGCGGGGATGCTTCCCCTCGGCACCGCGCTCGCCAACACCGGCGCCGCACACTTGCTGGCCGGAACGGCGGTCGATCTGCTGGGACCGTTCGGTCCCTGGTACGTCATCGTTGGCCTGTACCTGGTCACGGCCCTGGCTACGATGATCGTTCCCACGGCCGCTTTGGTGGTGCTGATGTCGCCGGTCGTACTCTCGGCCAGCGCCTCTTTGGGAATTGCGCCGACAACGGCGATGATGGCCATGGCGATGGCCGCCTCAGCCAGCTTTACCAGCCCGATTTCGCATCCCGCCAACATCCTCATCATGGGTCCCGGCAATTACCGCTTCCGTGATTACATCCGTGCCGGCGCGCCGTTGACAGTGATCGTGTTCCTGGTAGTGATGCTGCTGCTGCCGGTTTTCTGGCCCCTGCAGCCCGCAGTTTCCGGATAATCGCTGCATTGAGCGAGTCAGTTCTCGTCGTCGGAGGAGGTCAGGCTGCGGCGCAGTTGATCGTATCGCTGCGCCTGGGAGGATTCGAAGGGCGCATAACGCTGGTCAGCGAAGAGGACGCGCCTCCGTATCAGCGCCCGCCGCTCTCAAAGCAATACCTGGCCGGCAAGCTCGAGGCCGAACGACTGTTGCTGCGCCAGGCCGCGTATTACGAAAGCAAGGGCGTGCAGCTGCTGCTGGGGCAACGGGTCCTGTTCATTGACCGCCAGGCCCGCCGGGCGGAGTTGGACAACGGCACGGAACTCGGCTACGACCGCCTGGTGCTGGCCACCGGCAGCACCTTGCGGCGGCTGGCGATTCCCGGTTCGGACCTGCCCGGCATCCACTACCTTCGGTCGCTGGCAGACGCCAACCGGCTACGCAGCGAACTTATTCCCAACCGCCGTATCGTCATCGTGGGCGGCGGCTATATAGGGCTTGAGGTTGCTGCAACCGCCCAGCAGGCCGGGGCGAAGGTTACCGTGCTTGAAGCCGAAGACCGCCTGATGAGCCGCGCGGTCAGCGCTTCGGTGGCCGATTGGCTGGCCGCTCTGCATCGGGAATCCGGTGTGCGCGTTTTCCTGGGCGCACAGGTCAGCGGCTTTGCCGGTGAAGGCCACGTGAATGGCGTGGAAACCACCAACGGCAGCCATCCCGCCGACGCTGTTGTGGTGGGAATCGGGGTGTTGCCGTCGGCAGAGCTGGCACGCGCCAGCGGTCTCAGCGTAGACAACGGGATTTGCACCGACGAGTACTGCCGCACGAATGACGAGGCGATATTGGCCGCCGGCGACTGCGCGCGGGCAGTCAATACGTCGCTGGGATCCGCCGTTCGCCTGGAGTCGGTCCAGAATGCAGTAGATCATGGACAGGTGGCGGCCTCGGTCATCCTCGGAACCCCCAAGCCCTATGCCAGCACCCCCTGGTTCTGGTCCGACCAGTATCGCGTGAAGCTGCAGATTGCCGGGCTTGCCGCGCCGGCGGACGCGACCGTGCTGCGTGGAGACCCGCAGTCCGGCTCATTCGCTGCGTTTCGCCTGCGCGAAGGCCGGCTGACGGCAGTCGAAGCGGTGTCAAGCCCGCGTGACTTCATGATGGGCAAGAAGCTGATTGCGGCCGGAGTTCAACCCGACCCGGACCTGCTGGCGGACGACTCGGTCCCCCTGAAAGACCTGATGTAACGCTGATCCGGCTTGCACGAAACAACCGGGAACGAGGGCATCTCCCCTGGGAACGAGGGCATCTCCCCCGAGGGCATCTCCCCTGGGAACGAGGGCATCTCCCCTGAGAGGGCTGGAAGCCCTCGTTCCCGTTCGGAGGGCAGGATGCCCTCGTTCCCCCCGTATCCCGCGCTCGTCGGCGCGCCGCGGTCGCGGAGACTACACATATCGAGCCGAACGCGGGCGATTTGTAGCTTGCCGCCCGCAGCCAATCCCCGCACCATCTGAAGCATGGATTCAGGGTCGATGCAGGGCGGCGAGCGGCAAGCGATTTCCCGCGGCCTGGCCGGGATCGCCGTTCGCGGCGAGAACAACCCCGAACTGTGGCGGGGCTACTTTGAGCGGCTGCTCAGCGGCGAGACTATCGGACCGCTACCCTTCGGGACCGGCGAACAAAGATCGGTCCGCCACGCCGTCTCGGGACAATATGCGTTCCGGCTTGAACCGGATCACGGAGAACTCCCGGACCCCTCCAGCCCGACACTCAAGCGGGCCAGCAAGCGTATCGTCAGCTTGAACGGACGACAGGTCGCGGTAGGCGTTGACCTTTCCGCGGTCCCCGAGCAGCATGTTGCGGATTGGCTTGAAGCGCTGAGCGGCGCACTCGCAGGGCAGGATGACGGCGCCCCTGCGCCGCCGGTGGTTTTTTCGCTACGAGCGGAGCACGGCGGCTGCCGCTCCTTGCTGGCGGCGGCAGGCGCCAACCGGTTCGCAGGCTTTCGCGCGGCAGTCCGCGTGGGAGCACAGACCTTCGGCTGCGGGCCGCTTTGGGACGAGCTGCTTCAGGCCAGTCACGACAACCCGCGCATTGAGCTGGTTCTTGGGGGTGACCAACAACCCCTGACGGACCTCATGGGAACGGACAGGCCCGACACGGTTATGCCTCTCAGCCTGTTTGAGGCGCCCGGGGATACCGCCTGGCTGGGCATTCAGTTCGACTTGAGTACGATTCCCGCCGAGCAGATCGAACGCGGCGTTGGACACTTGAAGAAGCTGGTGCGGGTCGGCGCCCGGCTGGCGGACAACCTGATTGATGCCGTCGTATGGCCGTCCGGGCAATTGCGTGAAGACGCGTTGGCAAATCGGCGCCTGGCCGCGCATGTCACCGGCATCGGGGACCTGGTGCTGCGCCACGGATTGAATCCGGAAGAGTTCTCCACTCTACGGTTGATCCAGCGCTGGCTCGGCCTTTTCAAGCGCCAGTTGTTGCGGGAATCCTTGCGCCTGGCGCAGGAGCGAGGGCCTTATTCAGCGCTGGGCGCGGAACGGTTGGTGCAGGCCTTGGCCCCTCGATACGGCGAAGCGCGGGCGCGGCGCATCATCGCCCGCCGAAGCCCGCGTCATCGCCAGCTCCTGGCGCTGTCGCCCTATTGCGTATTGCCGCGCGTCCCCACCGCTATCCCGGCGCGAGCGTGGCTGAATCTGTTGCCGGTGATCCGAATTGCCGACAACCTCACCATGTTCGGGAGCCGGGCACGTTCAGCGCTGAATCGGAGCGACTATGAGCGGCTGCTACGCTCAACATGGGGGCTGATGCGCAACAACCCACACGCCTGAGGAGAAAACCAGCCGGGAGTTTTTGCAGCAGGCGCCGCCGGGAACACGCCGGGAACACGCCGGGAACACGCTGGGAACACGCTGGGAACACGCTGGGAACGAGGGCATCTTGCCCTCGTCGAGGGCTGGAAGCCCTCGTTCCCAGGTTGCTCCATGCAAGTTTGAGGCTGATACCATAGCGCCCTCGATTCGGCCGCCGGGCCCACGGGGTTTTGATCTTGCCGGAATTGCCAGGCGCACACGCTCTCGTGGTGATGTTACTCACCGTGTTTGCGCTGTACCTATTTACCCGCGACCGGATTCCGCTGGAAACCGCCGGTATGGGCGTGCTGCTGCTGCTGGTGCTGGGGTTCGAATTCTGGCCGCTGGAACGGCCCGGTGTGGAGCTTGCATCCACCGATTTCTTCCACAATCTGGGCCACGAGGCGCTGATCACCATCACTGCCTTGCTGGTGGTAGGCAAAGGCCTGGAGACCACCGGCGCGTTGCGCCCCGTGGCCTTGTTCTTCACCCGCCTGTGGAGCCGCTCTCCGGTTCTTGCCGCGCTGCTGACGCTGGTGGGATCGGCCGCCTTCAGCGGCTTCCTCAACAACACTCCGGTAGTGGTCATGCTGTTGCCGGTCCTGATGGCCGCAGCCCTGCACGCTCACCAGGCCCCATCCGGAATTCTGCTGCCGATGGGATTCGCCACCTTGATCGGAGGCATGTCCACGGTCATCGGCACGTCCACCAACCTCCTGGTGGCAGGAATTGCCGTCGACCTGGGCCTGGAACCGATCGGCATGTTTTCCTTCTCCCTGCCGGTACTTCTCGTCGGCAGCGTTGGCCTCTTGTTCCTGTGGTTGGTGGCGCCCCGCTGGCTGCCTGAACGCAAGCTCCCTTTGCAAACGGCCAGCCGCCTCTACAGCTCGACTTTGCGAATTCGTCCCGGCGGGTTCGCCGACGGCAAGACCGTGGCGGAAATCCGAACGCGCACCCACAACGACCTGCAGATCACGCGCCTCGTTCGGGGCAACAACGTGTTTGTTTCCCGACTCGACTCGATTCGCATCAAGGCTGGCGACCGCCTATTCGTGCGCGACACCATGGAGCGCCTCAGCGAATACGAAGAAAACCTGGGAGCTTCGCTGCCCCGCGGAGAGGCGCGGTTTAGCGATGATCCTCAGCAAATAGCGGAACTGGTGGTGACCCGCGGATCGCCACTGGACAAGCGCAGTGTCAGCGCGGCTCACCTGGACGAGATCTACGGTCTCTCGGCGCTGGCCATTCACCGCCCTGGAGCCCGCGAAGCACCGACGCATGATCTGCTGAACGCACGCTTGAGCACCGGCGACGTCCTGCTGGTGCAGGCGACACGCGCCGACATCCGCCGTTTGAGCACGGAGTCGTCGATGCTGGTGCTGGGTCGGGTTATCGAATTGCCCCGGGCCGGGCGCTCACGAGCGGCCGTGGCGATCATGGCGGCGGTCATCATTCCCCCGGCGTTCGGATGGATCCCGATCGTGCTCACTTCCGTCACCGGAGTAGGACTGATGATCGCGGCCAAGTGCCTGAGTTGGCGCAACGTGCGCGATGCCTTCAATGTGCCGCTCACCATCATCATCGTGGCCAGCCTGAGCCTGGGCCAGGCCTTGATCGAGACCGGCGCCGCCGAGTGGCTGGCGCAGGTGTTTGTGGCTGTTTCCGGCGACCTGCCGGTGCCCCTGATACTCAGCGGACTGATGCTGGTAATGGCGATCCTGACCAACATCGTCTCCAACAACGCCGCAGCGATTATCGGAACCCCGATCGCATACTCTATGGCGCTGGGCCTTTCGGCGCCGGTCGAGCCCTTCATCCTGGCGGTGATATTCGGCGCCAACATGAGCTTCCTGACGCCGATTGGTTACCAGACCAACCTGCTCATCATGAGCGCCGGCGGCTACCGGCGTCTCGACTTCCTGCGCATCGGCGCGCCGCTGACGCTGATCATGTGGGGCGGCTTCTCCATCCTGCTGCCCATGATGTACGGGCTCTAGTGTCGTGTCCGGCGGGCGCGATCCGACTCAAACAGGACCCGCGGCTGATTGCTGAAAATGCACACTGGTTCCGAACTTCTGCGCCCGCTGCTGGAGCGCCTGCTGGCGGGCGGCGACCTTGCTGAAAGCCAGGCTGAAGCGGCGATGCACGAATTGGCCCGCGGAGAGGCGCCCCCGGCGCTGGCGGGAGCACTGCTCGCCGCGTTGCGCCTCAAGGGCGAAAGCGCGGCGGAGTTGCGTGGCTTTGCGCGGGCGATGCGGGAGCTGGCGATTCGCCCCGAGCTTCCGGCCGGCCTTCCGGTTGCCGACGTGGTGGGCACCGGGGGCGACGGCTCCGGCAGCATAAATCTGTCCACCGGCTCGGGCCTCCTGGCAGCCGCCTGCGGCGTGCGCATCGCCAAGCACGGCAACCGCGCCGTGTCCAGCAAGACCGGCAGCGCGGACGTGCTGGAAGCGCTGGGCGTGCCGCTACCCGGATCTGCGGCGGAAGTCACCCGGTCGCTCGCAGCCCATGGATTCGCATTCATGTTCGCGCCGTATTTCCATCCGGCGATGAAGTCCGTGGCGCCGATTCGAGCCGCCCTGGGCGTACGCACGGTTTTCAATCTGCTTGGACCGCTGGCCAATCCCGCCCGCCCGCCATTCATGCTGGTCGGGGCCTTCAGCGAGCAGGCGGCGCGATTGATCGCGGACACATTGAGTGGTCTCGAGATCGAGCGCTGCTTCGTGGTTCACGGCGAGCCGGGCTGGGACGAGCCCACGCCGGCGGGCGCCTTCCTGCTGCACGACGTGCGTCCCGGCAAGGTCCGCAGCGAGACCCGTGATCCCACCGATCTCGGCATCCCGCGCTGTTCTCCTGAGGCGCTGGCCGGCGGCGACCGCGAATACAACGCCGCAACCCTCATGGATGCCTTGCAGGGCCAAGGCGGCGAGGCTCTGAACGATGCCCTGGCCCTGCAGGCCGGCCTGGTGCTTGAGCTTACCGGAACAGCGAAGAACCTCGCCGACGGGTTGCACGTGGCCCGCGAGGTATTGCAGGCGGGCCAGGGAGGCCGCCTGGTGGAGAAATTGCGAGACGGCCCAGCGACATGACAAGCGGGTTTCTGGGGCGCATGGCGGAATCAAGCAAGCAGCGCCTTGAGCGGGCGAGGCAACGCCTGAGCGCAGCTGAATTGAGACGCCGCGTTGAGGATCTGCCGCCGCCGCCGAGGCTGGCGTTTTCACCGCTGGGCTTTGACCTGATTGCCGAAATTAAACCTTGCTCACCGAGCGAAGGCCAGCTGGCCCAGGGGAATTTCTCGCCCGGCGACCTGGCGCAGCAATACATTTCCGCAGGTGCGATGGCGCTTTCGGTGCTTACTGAGCCGAACCGCTTTGGCGGGTCACTGAAACTGCTTGGCGAGGTCGCTGCAGCGGCGCCCGGCCAGCCAATCATGCGCAAGGACTTTCTCGTCGATCCATACCAGGTGCTGGAAGCGCGGCTGCACGGCGCCGGCGGTGTGTTGCTGATCGTCGGGATGATTGCTGACAAGGACATTCAGGAAATGCTTGAGATGGCTTTGGACTGTGGCATGTTCGCTTTACTGGAGGCCTTCGACGAAGCGGAACTGGCGACGGCCGAGCAGATCGTCAACCGCGTTCAGGCTCCGAGGGATTGCGCTTTGCTGGGGCGGAATTGTCGCGATCTCCGGACCCTCAAAGTCGATCGCGGGCGGTTTTTGAAGGCCGGTCCACGAAAGGCCGGCGCGCACCGCATGTTCGCCGAGAGCGGCATCGATAGTGCCCGCCAGGCCGCCGAGTTGGCCGCCCACGGCTGGTCCGGCCTGCTGATCGGCACGGCGCTGATGCGGGCTGCGGACCCGGAGGCCTTGGCGAGAAGCATTCTGGCCGCCGGGCGGCGGCAGGCATGAGCCTGTTCATAAAGATTTGCGGGCTGACTGATCCGGAAGCGCTGGCGGCAGCGGTAGAGGAAGGCGCCGATGCCGTCGGCTTTGTCTTCCATCCGCCCTCGCCGCGCTACCTCTCACCCGAGCGCGCCGCGGACCTGGCGGCGCTCGCTCCGCAACAGGTGTTGCGCGTTGCGGTTATGCTGCGGCCCGAGCAGGCCGAGTGGGAGGAGGTGTTCGCCGGCTTCAAGCCCGATTGCCTGCAGGCCGATGCCGCCAGCCTGTCGCGTTTGCGCCTGCCACCCAGCTTGCAGAGGCTACCCGTGTACAGGGACGATGACCGATTCAGTGCCGAACACATTGCCACCGATACGCCTTGCCTGTTTGAGAGCGCCGTCAGCGGGCAGGGACGGCAACCAAGCTGGGAGCGAGCGGCCCTTCTGGCGCGTCGCGCCAACATTGTGCTGGCGGGCGGGCTCGGTCCGGAAAATGTCGCCGAGGCGGTTCGACGTGTTCGGCCCTGGGGCGTCGACGTGAGCTCCGGCGTGGAAGAGGCGCCGGGCGTAAAGGACACCCAACAGGTGCGCCGATTCATCCGCACCGCACGCACGGCGGTGGCTTCCCGATGAACCTCACGCCGACTGAATCCGCTGCCCTGTTGGCCGCCCTGCTAAAGGGGGAATTGCCGGACGCGAACGGCCGGTTCGGGCCGTTTGGAGGTCGCTACGCACCGGAAACACTGATGCCGGCCTTGAACCGGCTGGAACGCGCGGCGCGCGAGTTCTTTGCTGATCACGCCGCCTGCAGCGCCCTCGACAAGGAGCGGCGCCAATGGATCGGGCGCCCGACTCCGCTTACCCGTGCGCGCCGCCTGGAGAGGGCCTGGGGAGCACAGGTGTGGATCAAGCGCGAGGACCTGGCGCACACCGGGGCGCACAAGATCAACAACGCCCTGGGTCAAGCGCACCTGGCGCGGCGGCTGGGCGCCCAAAGGGTGGTGGCGGAGACCGGGGCCGGTCAGCACGGAGTGGCGTCCGCAGCCGCTTGCGCTCGTGTCGGGCTGCCCTGCAGCGTTTACATGGGCGTGCTGGACATGCAGCGGCAGGCGCCCAACGTCGAACGCATGCGCCAACTGGGCGCCGAGGTGATCGCTGTAGACAAGGGGGACCGGACTTTGCGTGCGGCCACTGACGAGGCATTTCGGGCCTGGGTGGCCGATCCCGACGGCGTCTACTACCTTCTTGGATCGGCGGTGGGACCGCATCCGTATCCGTGGCTGGTGCGGGAACTACAGAGAATCATCGGCGAAGAGGCGCGGGGGCAATTCGGCGAGGCGGCCGGCGGGCTGCCGGACGCGGTGTTTGCCTGCGTCGGTGGCGGTTCAAATGCGATCGGCCTGTTTCACGCCTTCCTCGGCGACGAGTCGGTAAGAATCTTTGGCGTAGAGGCCGGGGGGCAAGGCTCCGGACCCGGCGAGAACGCCGCCTCGCTATGCGCCGGGCGCCCCGGCGTATTGCACGGGAGCTACTCCATGCTGCTGTACGACGATGACGGCCAGATCCAGGAGACTTCGTCGATCTCCGCCGGGCTGGACTACCCTGGGGTGGGGCCGGAGCATGCACTTCTGCAAGCTCTGGGCAGGGTGCAATACCTCACGGCCGGTGATGATGAGGCGCTGGACGCGCTGGCGGAGTGCTGCAGGCTGGAAGGGATCCTGCCGGCCCTGGAGCCGGCACATGCCCTGTTCGCCGCTCGCCGGTGGGCGGCCGAGAACCCGGGCAAGAGATTGCTGATCGGGCTTTCCGGGCGTGGCGACAAGGACATGCCCACTCTGACCGCCAAGAACTAACCCAGCCCTTTGGAACGAGGGAGTCCCCGCCCTCGCTGGACACGACACTAGTGTCGTGTCACGCCTGTATTGTCGCATCACTCTGACCAGCCAAGAACTAACCCAGCCCTTTGGAACGAGGCGGGAGCGCCTCCACCGGGGAGACCCTCGCTCCGGACACGACACTAGTTGAGGACGCGGTAGCCTCGGCCGCGAAGGCACTCGCGCAGCACATGGCGCTTCTCAACTGCGGCGGAGATGCCGGTCTGGGTCCCGCCGATTACCGCACCAGTTCCGGCCGTTTTACCGATGCCCTGCTTGTTGGCGCCTGAAACAGCGCCGATTGCGCCGCCCACCGCAGCGCCCGCCACAACGCCCGTAGCAACATGCTTACCGATCGGAACTTCGTTGGCGTACCGCTCGCAAACTGCCAGATCCACCTCATACTGCTCGCGGTCGACGCCTTGCAAATCGACGATTGCGCCGCTTGGATCCGTAAAACTGGAACACGCGGCAAGTAACAGGAGTGTTGGAAAGAGAGCAAAGCGTTTCATGGGTGACCCCCGCGGAACGGAACAGTATAGGTAAAGATGCTGTTGCCTGCACGAAGGTTGCAAGGCGGACCGACAACGGCGCATTGCCATGTCCGTTGCACTTGTCCCAAAATGTGCGCCCGTGAGCAGTTCGAATAACGGCGCCGAGCGTTTGCGCAGCGCCATCCTTGAAGCGCCGCAGCCAGCGCTATTACCGTTCTTCACCGCCGGGCATCCCGGTAAGGACGAGTTCCATTCGGTTCTTGAGCAGCTCGCCGAGGCGGGGGACATTGTCGAGATCGGCGTACCATTCTCTGATCCCATGGCTGACGGTGTAACCATACAGCGCGCCAGCGAAGCGGCCCTGGCCAACGGCACGACGCTGGAATGGATATTGCGCGAGCTCAAGGCCCATGGCGATCCCGGCGTGCCGCTGGTGCTGATGAGCTACTACAACCCGCTTCTCGCTTACGGGATTGACCGGCTGGCCGAGCGCTGCGACGCGTGCGGCGTAGGCGGCCTGATCGTGCCCGACCTTCCGTGGGAGGAATCCGCAAACGTCCGGGCGCTCCTGGACAGGCATGGCGTCGGGCTCGTGCAAATGGTCACGCCGGCCACGCCCGAGGTGCGACTGCGCACCCTATGCGAGGGCAGCCGCGGATTCGTCTATGCCGTTACGGTAACCGGCGTGACGGGAGGAGAACGGCACGTCTCGGAGGATATGACCGCCTATTTGCGAAGGGTCGGCGAGTATTCCCCACTGCCCGTCTGCGCCGGATTCGGCGTCCGCAGCGCGGCCCAGGTGCGGGCGCTGAGCGGCTTCGCCGACGGCGTGATCGTGGGGTCGGCAGTGGTCGATTGCCTGGACCGCGGCGAAAACGCCGGCGCTTTCCTGCGTGCTCTACGCGGGTAGCATCCCTGGGAACGAGGGCATCTTGCCCTCGACGAGGACAGGATGTCCTCGCTCCCGGCGTTGAGGGCTGGAAGCCCTCCCTCCCGGCGTTGAGGGCAAGTCGCCTTCCCTCCGAGCGCGGAGCTAGCGGCGCGGCCACCCCCGGTACACCAGGGCCAGCCCGGCCACTCCCGACAGCCAGGTAAGCCAGGGCGGCTCCGCTGCCAGACCCAGCAAGACGGCCCAGGCGATAAGCAGGGTGCAGCCCAGCAACTGCCGCCACACATTCCTTCGATACTCCAACCCCGATCGAGGGCTTGGGCCGGCAGCACCCTCGGCGCGGTCGAGAAGGCGGTGGGCCGCCCGCGGCAGGCGCTGCAAGGCGTAACGCAGTTCGGGCAAATCGCGGCGAAGTTCCTTCAATACCCGCGCTGGCTCAGCCCGGCGCGCCATCCATTTCTTGAGCAGGGGATAGCCCGTCTCCCACAGGTCCAACTCGGGGTACAGCTCCCTGCCCAGTCCTTCGATATTGAGCAGCGTCTTGTGCAGCAACAGCATCTGCGGTTGCAGTTGCATGTCGAATTCCTGGGCGGTGGCGAATATGCGCCCCAGCACCCTGCCGAAGCTGCACTCGCTCAAGGGCCTGGCGAAGATCGGCTCGCCGATGACGCGGAATGCCGCTTCCAGGTCCTCCGCCCGAGTGCTTGGCGCCACCCACCCCCAATACAGGTGCAAACGGGCCATGCGCGCGTAGTCCTGCTCAAAGAAGCCCAGCAGCATCTGGCCCAGGTAGTGGTGATCCCGCTCGTCGAGAACGCCCACGATACCGAAGTCCACTGCTGCATAGCGCGGATTTTTGGGATCGCTGATGTCCACGAACACGTTGCCCGGATGCATGTCGGCGTGAAAGAAGCTGTCCCTGAACACCTGGGTGAAAAATATTTCGACGCCCCTGGCGGAAAGCTCCGCCATGTCCACGCCGGCGTCCTTTAGCTTCTGGACCTCCCGGATGGGGACCCCCCGCATCCGCTCCATCACCAGGACCTCGGGCCGGCAGTAATCCCAGTACACGGTTGGCACGCGGATGATGTCCGAATCCGCAAAGCTGCGTTTCAGGCGCGAAGCGTTGGCGCCCTCACGGGTCAGGTCCATTTCGAATCCAAGGGTGCGCTCGTATTCCTCGACCACTTCCACCAGGCGCAATCGGCGTGTGAGCGGCCACCACGCGGTTGCCAGCCTGGCCAGGCCGTACAGCAACTTCACGTCGCGCCGGATTCGTTCCTTGATGCCCGGGCGGAGCAGCTTCACCACGACTTCTTCGCCACTTGGCAGGCGGGCGGCATGAACCTGGGCAATGGAGGCTGCCGCAAGTGCTTCGGGCTCGAACTCGGCAAACATTTCTTCCACCGGGCAGCCGTAGAACTCGCTTAACAGTTCGCGCGCCACGGCGGCGGGGAAGGGCGGCACTTCGTCCTGCAGGCGCGCCAGTTCCAGGGCAAGATCATCCGGCAGCAGGTCCGGACGGGTGGAAATGTTCTGCCCGAACTTGACGAAGATGGGGCCAAGCTCCTGCAAGGCCTCGCGCAGGCGGTGGCCCCGCGTGGCGCCTTTCGACCGGCGGCGCGCCAGCAGCAACCATGCGGGAACACGCAAGGGTCGCGCCACGCGGGCGTCGCCGAGCAGCCCGTAGCGCGCCAGGAGGCGAAAAATTCCGAAAATCCGCAATAGAAGGTGCATTCTTCAGCCTGGTGTTTTCAATTGCCCGACAGTCAGCCGCGGCTGCCCGTGATTGCTCCAACCCGCGCGGAAATCCGCCCCACGGTATCGCGCAGCCTTTCCACCTCTTCGGTGAACGAGTCAAACTCCACCCGCGTGGGCGAGAGCCGGGCCTCCTCCTGAAGGAAATCCCGCATATTGCGCTTGAGCGATTCGCCCGCGTGTTCGAGCCACCGGGCCGCAGCAGAAGCGGCGTCTCCGGCCTGGCGGGCAAGAACCGGCCCGGTTTGGCGGGCGAGTTCTTCTTCCGGGTCCGGGCGGCAGTGCTTCAGCAGCCGGGCGAACCCTTCGGCTACTGCCGGGTCACCCCTGAGATCCAGGCCCGGCCCGCTGTGGTCGCCCCCCAACAGTGCAAGCAGCCGACTCCAATCACCGGCCAGAGTAACCGCGGCGGGCGCGTCGTCCGGTTCGCCAAAGCGAAGCCTCCCGCCTTCCACGCGCATGCGCATTACCGGTTCGCAAGCCGACAAACCCACGTCCATGCACAGCCCCTCCACGTCAGCCGCTGCCCGGCGCGCGGTCAAAGAAGCCTCAAGGTTCCGGTTAAGCAGATTCTCAAGCGGGAGGGCGAGTCGTGGAGGAATCATGGCTCAGTCCGGCGGTCCGCCCTGCTCAGCGCAAATTCTTCTCAAGGTAAAGCATCAACTCCAGCATGCGCTCAAGCAATTCGGGCGGAGACGCGCCAGGAAAGTTGCGCAGCACGAGCTCCTTGACGAACAGCCTGGCGATATATCTGATCTGTGACGCTCTGGCTCTTGAGGAAAAAACGAAATCCCGATGACCATTATTGATGACAATAACGTTTCGCTCCAAATCATAACGAGAACGCCACATCCGCCCTGGGGCTTTTTCATACGTATAGCCGGGCAATCCCTGACGCGGCGTGGAGCCTTTCCGCTCGGAAATGAGTGAATCGGCAACGGTGACCAGGGCCTCAGCCTGGCACACCACACCGGCCTGCGTCGCCACGACGGCCAAACGCGCTAACTGAGGCTCGTCGGGCGCGCGATATTCGACGATCTCCGAGTGCGGGTTGTCAAACTGCCCGCCGCCCTCGGCAACGTTCCAGACAAACCCCAGTCCTTCCTCCACCGTCCGCCGCGACCGGTCCCGGCACAAGGCGCGAAAACTGCGGCTTTGGCCCACCTTAACGACCGATGAAGCCGGCGATATGGATACGCTGTGGAGCGGCCCGGAACTCCGGTAAAAGACGGTCTTCGAACTTACTTCCGCCGGCATGTCTTCGCCGTTGCCGTCAAGAGGCGGCTGCTTCGGTTCAGCGACCGAATCGACGGCGCCAGGTGGGTCGCCGCCCGCGGCGGCGCGTGACAATTGACGAAGGTCGAACCAATCGTATTCCTCGGCGGGCAGTGCGAGGAAAGCCTCGCGAAAAGCACGCCGAATCGACTGTAGCGTGCGGAGACTGGCTTTTTCTTCCTCAGCTTGCTGCAAATCGGCGATAAGTTTGTCTATCTGCTCCGCCACCGGGCCGAGAGCGCGCCGAAACTCGTCGAAAGCCGAGTCCCGTATTACACCTGTCCTTGTGCCCGGGGTCAGGTTCAGAAAGGGCCCATCGACGATGCCGTCCACGTAGCCGCTGGTCCATGCCGGCACTTGGAATCCATCCAGCAATCCAAGCTCCATCACGCGGGTCCCATTTCGATATAACGAGACATTGCGTTTGGGGGACGGCTCATCCAGATAGAGTTCCAGCCTGATGCTCCCCAGGCGAGTAACGGGTTGGTCAAGTTCGTGGATGATTCGCCCGTCAAAAGCACGCGGCGTAACAGTAAAGGACTTGCGGGCGGTGCGGTCGATAATGCGGATATTGACGCCGCTCTCGTGAATTCGATCGCGCAGTTCGGACGCCAGATACCAATGGAGCTTTTCTCCGCTGAGCTGACGGATTCCTTTGAGCAGCGGCCGCACCACCAGTTCAGCGCCCTGGCTCCCAAACAACGTTCGGCGGGAACTGCGCACCGCATAGCCCTCGTCGTTGCGTCGCATCGACATCTCGAAAAGCGTTCCGTCCGCGCCCGGCGAAGTCATTGTTAGCGCCTCGCCAAGCGTCCAGAAGCTGAGCAATCCGATGCCGAACTCTCCCTGAATGCCTTTTGCGCCGCGCTGCTTCAACTCCTTCTTGATCGAATCGCAGATGTGCGTAGCGACGTATTTGAAGTCCGGCCGGCCATTATCATCATGGGGGACGCCGTCGCCATCGTCGGTAATCTTCAAGTACGGCAGCCCACGCTCGCGGCCGCGCACGATTTCCACGTTCCTGGCGTGCGCGTCAATGCTGTTCTCGACGAATTCGGCAACCGCTTTGAGTGGATTGTCTTGCGACAGGGCGATGATGCTGATGGCCGACGCATGGTCGCCAATGCGCAACCTGCCCCGCTTGCCCGCTTGTCCCGGCGCCATACTGCAGATCGTATCGAGGCAATCGGCGCTATGCGCCCGTGCAGGGGTCCTGGGGGGGGTAGTAGCGCCCATCCGCAGTCACGCCGCCATTGCCATGTACCATCCGGTTGCGGCCTGCAAGAGCCTTTCGAGCGGCGCTTATCGCAGATCTTATGGATATCCCAGCCAGATCCGCCAGAAACTCCACGAACATACGCAAGTCCCCGCGATCGGCGGACTCCAAGCTGTCGATATACGCATCTCTCAGCTCATTAGTAACGATAGGCGGCGGTTCTCCCCGCCGAATATAGGCGTATGCCATCAACAGCCGCCCCGTGCGTCCATTGCCATCCTGGAAGGGGTGGGTGCGCACAAAGCGGTGATGCAGCCAGGCGGCCTCCACTTCGGCAGGGTACATTCGCCCCCGAATTTCTGCGTACAGATCAAACAGCCGATCCATCTCGGCGCGCACGTGCTCCGGCGGGCAATATTCGTATACCACCCCGTCGGCGCGCTTGGGATTGTTGGATTCAACCTTGTACATTCCCTTGGTCTTGAACTCCACCTGAACCCGTTTCAAGCGCGCCTTTCCTTCGAGCATCAGTCCGGTTACCGCTTCTTGATGGCGCGTGAGCAAAGCGTGCCAGCTCCGCAGCGTGTGGTGCGACAGTGGGTGCTGGTTTTTCACGGTAGAGAACACCAGTTCCAGCGCCGCTTCCTGGTCCTTCAGCAATCCCCTGATGGTGGCGTCCTCGACGTTTTCAAGCGTATGGCTGGAGGTCACGCCTTCCAGGCCTTCGGCGATCAGTTGCTCGGTAATTCCCCGCTTGAGCGTGTAGAGCCCTTCGATCTCGCCGGTCTCAATGGCGAACTCCCGGCGCCGGCATGCCAGCCAAGTGTCCAGAATCGAGCGCTCGACGCCCTTGGCCGTAAGCGCGCCGCGCGCCTCGCGCCATTGCTCCGCCAATTCCACGTATCGGGCGGATCCCCAGGTTTCGGCCTTGGGCGGCATGCCGGTAAGCGGCTTCCATACGGTTTCCGGCGGTTTAGGCCGCGGCTGGGACATAATTGCAGAATCATAGCAGCAGCCTGCCTTTCATGATGCCCGGCCCGTTTGACTCAGCCGCGGCGCTGACGCGCAGGAAACACGTGGGGAACACGCTGGGAACGAGGGCGTCCTGCCCTCGTCGAGGGCGGGACGCCCTCGTTCCCCAGGGTTGTTCCATGCAAGCACGCGTGCTGCGGGACACGACACTAATATCGAAAACCGATATGCAGCGCGACGATGCCGCCGGAGAGGTTATGCCAACGAACATCTTCGAGCCCGGCCTCCCGCATCATCCCCGCCAGTGTCTCCTGGTCCGGGTGCATTCGGATGGACTCCACCAGGTAGCGATAGCTGTCCGCGTCTCCGGCCACCAGGCGACCGAGTGCCGGGATCAGCGCGAAGGAGTACCAATCGTAGGCCGGCCGAATGAACTTCAACGCCGGGCGCGAAAACTCCAGCACCAGCAGCCGGCCGCCGGGCTTCAGCGCCCGCCTCATGCTCCGGAGCGCCTCCGGCTGGCCGGTGACATTGCGCAGCCCGAAACCTATCGTTACGCAATCGAACAGCCCGCCGGCGCAGGGCAGGGCTGTGGCGTCGGCGCAAATCGCCCGGCAATTGGCAAAGGCGCCGGAATCCAGCAGCCGGGACCGGCCGACGTTCAGCATGGCCGGGTTGATGTCGCTGAGCAGCACGCGCCCCTCGGGCCCGACCTGGCGGCTCATGCCGATGGCCAGGTCGCCGGTGCCGCCCGCCACGTCCAGCGCGGTTCCACCCGGGCGCAAGCCGGTGCGGGTCAGCGTAAATCTCTTCCAGATGCGGTGCGCGCCCAGTGACATCAGGTCGTTCATCAAGTCGTAACGCCCGGCAACGGATTCGAATACGCCCCGCACCCGGCGGGTCTTTTCGCCCGGTGTGACCCTGCGGAAGCCGAAACGCTCTTGCTGGTCCCCGTTCGATTCAGCCGTTTGCATGAAACACTCCGTAACGCGGGGTCGTGGCTTGACCGGCGAGGGCTGGAGGCCCTCGCTTGCATGGAACAAGCCTGGGAACGAGGGCATCCTGCCCTCGACGAGGGCGGGACGCCCTCGCTCCCAGCGTGTTCCCTGCGCGCCAGCGCAGCGGCGCCCGCTGCGAAAACTCCCAGGGCGGCTTAGCGGCGCGCATCGGCCTTGTCCGCAGCGGCAACCTGGCTCAGGTAGTGGGCCCAATACTCCTCGCGGCGCTCGCCCAGCTCCCTTAAATAGGACCAGCGGTATATCCCGGTGTCGTGACCGTCATCGAATACCAGGCGCACGGCGTATTGGCCTACGGCACGTATGTCCTTCACACGGACCTGGGACTTGCCCCTCGGCAACTGGCCGCCGCCCCGCCCATGACCGCGAACTTCCGCCGAAGGAGAATGCACCCTCAGGTACTCCGCGCCGAGATCAAACGCCAGGCCATCGGAAAAGCTCACGCGCAGGATGCGGCGCTTGCCATGCAAGCGCAACTCCAATGGCGGCGTCTGAATACTCATCGGCAGCCTGAACGGCAGCTACAGGATGTAGCGGCGAAAATCCTCGTCTTCCGCCAGCTTCCCCAAGTGCTCCTCAACGTACGCCGCGTCCACCTTGAGGGTCTGCCCGCCACGGTCGGCCGCATCGAAGGAAATCGATTCCAGCAGCCGCTCGAGGACAGTCTGCAGGCGGCGCGCGCCGATATTCTCGGTGCCTGCATTGACCGAGCAGGCGATTTCGGCAATGCGATGCACCGCCCCCGCCTCGAAGCTCAAGGCAACGCTTTCGGTGCCCAGCAGCGCCGTGTATTGTTCGGTAAGGGAGGCGTCCGGCTCCGTGAGAATGCGTTCGAACTCCTCAATTCCGAGCGCGCTGAGTTCTACCCGGATGGGGAACCGGCCCTGCAGCTCGGGGATCAGGTCCGAGGGCTTGACGGCCTGGAAGGAGCCCGATGCAATGAACAGGATATGGTCGGTGCGCACGACACCGTACTTGGTGTTGACCGCGCATCCTTCCACCAGGGGCAGGAGGTCGCGCTGCACGCCTTCCCGGGACACGTCCGCGCCATGAGCTTCCGCCCTCCGGCACACCTTGTCGATTTCATCGATGAACACAATTCCATTCTGCTCCACAGCCTCCAGCGCCTGTGACTTCAGTTCCTCCTGATCGAGCATCGAGGCGGCCGCTTCCTCGGTCAGCAGCCGCATGGCGTCCTTGACCTTCAACTTGCGCGTGCGAGTGCGCTGGTTGCCCAAAGACTGGAACATGTTCTGAAGCTGACTGGTCATTTCCTCCATCCCGGGAGGGGCCATGATCTCCACGCCTACCGGCGCCAGCTGCAGCTCCATCTCCACCTCCTCGCCGTCGAAGTCGCCACGCCGCAAGGCGGCCTTCAAGTGGCGCTCGTCGGTGCCGACCGGAAGGCTGGACGCCGAACCGGGGCTTGCCGCGCTGCGCAACAGCGCATCCACTACCCGTTCCTCCGCACTCTCGCGGGCCCGGTGGCGAACCCGGTCCATCTCCGTTTCGCGCACCAGTTTCACCGCCGTATCGGTCAGGTCCCGAACAATGCTGTCCACCTCGCGCCCCACGTACCCCACCTCCGTGAACTTGGTGGCTTCCACCTTGATGAAGGGGGCGTGCGCCAGCCGTGCAAGGCGCCGGGCGATCTCCGTCTTGCCGACCCCGGTGGGACCCATCATCAGGATGTTCTTCGGCGTAATCTCGCTCCGCAGTTCCTCGCCCAGCTGCATCCGCCGCCAGCGATTGCGCAAGGCAATCGCCACCGCCCGCTTGGCGGCGCTCTGGCCGATAACGTGCTTGTCAAGCTCCTCGACAATTTCCCTGGGGGTCATCTGGCTCATGGCCTAGGACTCGCTCTTGAGCGTATCGATCACGATTTGCGTATTGGTGTATACGCAGATGTCCGCCGCGATTTCCAGCGACCGGCGCACCACTTCCTCGGCGCCCAGGTCGCTCTCCGCCAGCAGCGCCTGCGCGGCCGCCCGCGCGTAACCTCCACCGGAGCCGAGCGCCAGCACGCCGTCTTCCGGCTCCACGACGTCGCCGGAGCCCGACACCAGCAGGGTCTTGGCGCCGTCGGCCACGCACAGCATCGCTTCCAGGCGGCGCAAACGCCGGTCGGTACGCCAATCCTTGGCCAGCTCCACCGCGGCGCGGGTGAGATTGCCGTATTGGTCGAGCTTGCCTTCGAACAATTCAAACAGCGTAAAGGCATCCGCCGTTCCACCCGCGAAACCGGCCAACACGCTACCGTTGGCCAACCGGCGTATTTTTCGGGCGTTGCCCTTGAGCACCGTATCGCCCAGGCTGACTTGACCGTCGCCCCCGAGCGCGACGGTGTCTCCGCGGCGCACGCAGAGTATGGTGGTGGAGCGGATCTTGCCGAATCGTGACCCGGCAGGTGTTTGAGTGGGAGTGTTCATGTCTTGCTATGGCTTTTGCGGCGAGCCCGCGGGTGAGCGCGATCGTACACCCGCGCCAGGTGCTGAAAGTCGAGGTGCGTATAGACCTGTGTAGTGGAGATATCGGCGTGACCCAATAGTTCCTGCACCGCGCGCAGGTCGCCGGACGACTCCAGCAGGTGGGTGGCAAAGCTGTGACGCAGCATATGCGGGTGCACATGTCCCGGCAAACCGGCGCGCCGCGCCCAGTAGTTCATCCGGGCCTGCACGCTGCTGGCGCCTATTCTGCGGCCCCGGGCGCCTACAAACAGCGCGCTCTCCTCCACCTCCGCCATCTCCGCCCGGCGCTTGAGCCAGGTCTTTACCGCCTCGATCGCCTTGCGGCCTACCGGCAGTATGCGCGTCTTGCGACCTTTGCCGGTGACCCGCATCAGGCCCTCGCGCAGGTCAATGCCACCCAGGTCCAGCGCGGTCATTTCGGCCAGCCGCAGGCCCGACGAATACATCAGTTCCAGCATCGCGCGGTCCCGACAGGCCATCGCATTGGCAGGCGGAATCTCCAGAAGACGTGTTACCTGGTCCAGATCCAGGGTGCGGGGCAAATCGCGGGGCGGCCGGGGCGCCTTTACGCCGCGGGCAGGATTGTGGGTCAGGCCGCCCTCCCTTTCCAGGTAGTTGAAGAAACTGCGCGCCCCGGCCAGGCGCCGTTGCACGGTGCGGGGCGCGAGGCCGCTCCGGTGGGCGCCGGCCGCAAACCGGCGCAGATCACTGGCCGCGAGCGCCGACCATGCCGGCAGGCTGCGTTCGGCGCAATACTCCCCAAGCGCGGTGAGATCGCGGCGATAGGCGGCCACGGTATGCTTCGACAATCCCCGCTCAAAGCGGATGTGGTGCAGAAACGCATCCATTTGCCGCTCTGCCTCGGCGTGCATCAGGAAGCATCCGGCGTTAAGGCCACGGTAACGACGGCGGAAAGCCGGCCAAGAAACTCAGTGCTCTTGCCTCGATGGTAGTGATCCGGGTCGCGGCTGCCCAGGGCCAGCAGGCCGAGCTTGCCGCGATGGCCGAGGGGGGCCAATGCCACTGACGCCACCTCTTGGGCCCCCTTGCCGAACAGGAACTCGCGTTGCTCGACGCTGTAGCGGCCGCAGCGCGGCGCGTTGGAACTCAAGACCCCGCTCAAGCCCTCGGACATCACTTTCTCACGGGGCGTCTGGATCAGGCCGTCAACCGGGGTGCATTCACCCGGTAGCGCGTCAAACAGCAGCAAACGCAAGAACTCCAGCGCGAAAATCTCCCGCAATTGCGCCGGCAAGACTCGCAGTCGCTCCTTCGCCCCCTGGCAAGCCAACAGCTTGGTGACCAGCCGGTTGAGCTTGCGCGCCAGTTCATCGCTGGCGCGCGCGTTGGCAACGAATTCATCAAGCGTGCTCCGCAATTCCTCGTTGCGCCGGCGCAGCAGTTCCAGCTGTCGCTCCACCAGCGATATCGCGCCCGCGCCGCTGCTGTGGGGCACCCGCAGGTCCGCCAGCAATTCCGCGTGGCGCTCAAAAAAGTCCGGGTTGTCGCGCAGGTAGGCGGCCACCTGCCTGGGACTCAGCCGGAAACCGGCGGACGGATCGCGGTCCGAACTCACAGGCTCACCCGGCCTTCATAAACACGATCTGTTGTTGCGGTAAGCCACACCGGTTGGTTCCCTCCGTCCCACTCGACCCGCAGGTCACCGCCCGGCATCTCAACGTCAACCGGCGAGAAAACCCGGCTGCTGCGGATGCCGGCGACTGCCGCGGCGCATGCCCCGGTGCCGCAGGCGGGCGTCTCGCCTACGCCACGCTCGTACACGCGGAGTTTGAGCCGATGCCCGTCCAGGGTCTGGCTGAATCCCACGTTACAGCCCTGCGGGAAACGCTGATGGACGGACAGGCGCGAACCCAGGCCGGCAACCGGGGCGGCGGCTGCGTCGGATACCGGGATAACCGCGTGCGGATTGCCCAGCGAAAGCACCTCCAGGAGCCACTTCTGCCCCTCAACCTCAACTGGATACGCCGAGTCTTCCTCGCTCGCTTCGAAGGGTACCCGCCGGGGACGCCATTCGGGCCGACCCAGCGAACAACTGACGGTTCGGCCGTTGGAGAAACGCGCCTGCACCTCGCCGCCCGGGCACTTCAGGCATAGGTCTTCAACCGCTGATCGGCTATCCGCTACCAGGGCGGCAATACACAACGCGCCGTTTCCGCATTGGCCCGCCTCTCCGCCGTCGGCGTTGAATACCCGGTAGTTGACCGTGTCGCCGCTCTGTTGGGGCTCGTCCACCCACAGGAGCTGATCAAAACCCACGCCCCGGCGCCGATCGGCGAGCGCGCGAATCCGCCGGCGTTCCGGCACCGGCAGCGAGCGGCCCATCACGACCATGAAGTCGTTGCCGGCGGCTTGCATCTTGGTAAAGGCGAGTGTCATGGGAACAACAAGAACAGCATCGCAAAAATTATAGTCCCGCGTGGAAATTCGAACACGCCGGGGAGAGCCCCAACAGTTCGTCCACAATAGCTACCGGCCCTCCCTGGTAGATTGTCAAAGAGACCTGCGTTACGCCAGGAGCGAGGGCATCCTGCCCGCGGCGAGGGCGGGGACGCCCTCGCCCCAACGCAAGGGTGTTCCACAAACTACCAGGGCCGGGCGTAATTCGCTGGCACAAACAGGAGAACACAGCATGCCGTACAACAGCAGAACATTGCCCCTGGCAGGATTGGTCTTTGCCCTGCCGGCAGCCGGCTCCACCGAGATCGAACGATTCAATCCCCAAGGGCTTTCCCAGCCCGATGGTTACTCCCAGGTGGTCATCGCGAAGAACCCGGGGCGTTTTGTTTACCTTGGCGGGAAGGCCGGGATCCGCCCCGACCAGAGTTTCCCCAAGACCCTGGCCGAACAATCCCGCCAAACCTTCGCCAACATCGACCGGGCGCTCAAGGCGGCCGGCGCCGGGCGCGAGGACGTGGTGGAAATAGCGATCTACATCGTGGACCTGGAAGACATGGACCCGAATTCCGTCTACGAGGACGTGCGCAACTTCTTCCCCGCCGGACACAAACCCGCCTCGATGGTGATCGGAGTATCGGCCCTGGCCTATCCCGGACTGCTGGTGGAAATCAACGTGCGCGCGGTTACGGACTAGCGCTCCGTGAGAATAAGAAGGGCCGCTTGAGGGTTTTCCCGGAAACCCGCAATTTACGGTTGCTTTTTCGCTTTCTTACGATAAAGTTACGTGATATAAGGGTATGGTAAGGAAACTGCCATAACTACCATCGCGACCGCGCGGGCGGGACGACAAGGCCTTCCGCGCATCTACAAGTGAGGGGACCATAATGAAATCTAAGAGTAAGGCTCTGGAAAGAGCGGTGCGTTCGGTGCTTTACACCGGCGCTATTTCAGCGCTGGCCGTATCGCCAATGGCAATGGCCCAGCAAGAAGGGGACGACGAGGAAGAGGTAGATGAGCCGGTAGAACTGCAACGCCAGGTGGTTACCGGATCGCGCATCAAGCGCATCGACCTTGAGGACGCTCGCCCAGTCGTTGTTATCAGCCGCGAAGAGATCGAGCTGAGCGGCCAGGATTCGGTGGCGGACGTGCTCCGCAACAGCCCGGTGAACAGCTTCGGTTCGAGCCGCGAGGTATCCGGCAATTCATATCTAGGACAGGCGACGATCAACCTGAAGGGCGTCGGCTCCACCCGGACCCTGGTGCTGCTGGACGGACGGCGGATGCCCCGCTCTCCGGTCACGGCCAACCAGGCCAACGACCTCAACATCATTCCGCTGTCCGCGGTGGATCGTATCGAGATTCTGTCGGATAGCGCCTCGGCGATTTACGGGTCGGATGCGCTGGCCGGCGTGATCAACATCATCATGCGCAAGGACTATGACGGCTTCGAGGTCGGCGGCGGCGTGTCGCGCCCGACACGAGATGGCGCCGATGTCGACAGCGGCGGAATCACGGTGGGCGGCAGCACCAACCGGGGGCGGTTCCTTTTCAGCGGAAGTTTCCGCAACAAGACGCACATCGCGTCTGCGGATCGCTTCTATTCCAAGGGCAATGACGGCACCGACGCGGGTCCCGTGGACTATCCCGATGCGCCTTTTGACGCGACCTGGTACGCCTGGGAGAACACCGACAACGTCAGTTCCTGGGGCAACACCATCTGGCCGCGCTACCTGGCGGCCCCGAACTGCGAGCAGGTAACGCATCCGGACACCGGAGAGCGCCTGCTGGCCGGTCCCTATATCGCCGCAAACGGCCAGGAACGGTGCGGTTTCGATTACACAGCTTTTTCCTGGGAAACCACGGACCTCAAGCAGGCCAGCGGCTTCCTTCACGCGGACTACGAGCTGAGTCCGGATCATGCACTGCGGCTGCAGTCGGTATTCAGCACCATCAACAGCCATGGCCGCTATGCGCCTGCTGTCGGGTTTTTCCGCATTCCGGCTGCCGCCGCTGACGGCCTTAAGCGGACTCAGGACTTCGACGTTCCGTACCCGCAGTTCCTGCCCTATTTTCTGGGCCATCGCTTCGTGGGCCTGGGCAATCGGGATGGCATGGCCACCAACACTTATTTGGAAAACGCCCTGCTGGCCTACGGAACCGTGGGCAGGTTCGACTACGAACTGGAAGCCCGCCACAGCCGTTATGATGGACGCGAGGACAGTTGCTGCTATGCGAAACAGTTCACGGCATCCCAGTATGTGGCTCAGGGTCTGTACAACCCCTTCGATCCGCTGAATCCAGGTAACGCCGATGCCTACGACGCAATTACGGGAAACGCCAATCGCGATATACGGGCGGATTTCCGCAGTTACAGCGGTAACGTCAGCTTCGATCTATTTGATGTTCCGGGCGGACCGGCCGGTTGGGCGCTGGGCTTCGAGTACAACGACGAGGATTTCTACGACATCTACGATCCTTTGAGCGCGGGCGGTGACCTGATCGGCAGCGCCGGAAACAGCGGCGAAGGCACGCGGGTGGTAAAGGCTGCATTTGTCGAAGCGTTTGTGCCCATCTTGAGCAACGTGGAGTTGATTGCCGCCGGGCGTCGCGATACGTATGACGATTCCGCAGGCAGCGAGACCAGCCTCTATTTTGCGGCCCTCTACCAGCCAACCGACTGGCTGTTGTTCCGTGCTTCCTGGGGCGAAGGCTTCCGGGCGGCCAATATGAACAATCTGTATGGCGCCCGCTCGGTCAGCTTCGCAGGCGGCACGGACCTGGTGCAGTGCCGGCAATCGGGCACCGCTCCGGAGAACTGCGTCGAGGAGCAGTACGCCACCTTCAGCGGCGGAAACCCGGAGCTTGCGCCGGAGTTGTCGGACAGTTACAACATCGGCTTCGTGGTGGACTGGGAACCCATTACCCTGCGCGTCGATTACTGGAACGTGGCAGTTGAGGAAGGCATCGGCCTTGCTTCTCTTCAGGGCCTGATCAATTCGGAACTCCGGGGGCAATGCACAAACACGGGGGAAACGGTGCAAACCACCAATGTCCCACAGCCCGCGGTGCTCATTTTCTGCTCGCCCGGTAACGTTCTCAAGCGCGATCCCACCACCGGCTTTCTGCTTGAGGCGGAAGCCGGTTGGGGTAACACCCATCGCTCCGAATACGGCGGCCTGATGACCCAGTTCACCTATAATCTCGAAACGGCCACGGCGGGTGATTTCCAATTCGGTCTTTTCGTGTCGCGCTCCTTGACTTTACAGACCAGAGGACGCGATGCTGAGGAATGGACTTCGTACGTCGGTGAAGGCGGCAGTCCGAAACACAGGGGTACGGGTTACGTTCGCTGGAGCTACACCGACCATACCGTCACCGCTTACGCTCGCCACACCGCGGGTTATGTGCGGCCCACCGAAGATTTCTCGGCGGCGTCGCATACCGAGTATGACCTGACCTATCGCTGGGAGACTCCTTGGGGTGGCCGGGTAACGTTGGGCGTGCTCAACGTGACGGACGAAGATCCCGAGCTCGACTCGTTCGCATCGCCGCGTCCTGCTGTTTATGCACTGTACAGCCTCGATGGCCGCGTCCCGTACGCGAGCTACCGCCACTCCTTCTGACCCAAACCGGATCGGTTGCCGCTTCAAAAACGGCAACCGATCCATTACAATTAACGGGCCGCCGGCACCCCCCGCGCCGGCGGCCTTCTTTTTTGGGCAAGGCGTGTCGATCACGCACCGCGCCGCGCCACACGCTGCCACGTCGGTCTCTCCCTGGCCAATCAGCCGGCATTGCCCTGCCTATGTCTATCGGGGCAGGATCGGCGGTAGAATCACATTCTTATAACAAGGGGCTATGGGCAACGTCATTAATAACCGAGAAACTCGGAGGGGATCATGAAAACACCAAATCGTTACGGCCTACTCCTCGCAATGGTGCTGCTTGCCGGCGGCGCCCGGGCGGAACCGGCAAAGCAATACTCAGTCAAGGATTTCTTCAAGAATTCGGACTTCGCCTCGCTACAGCTCTCACCCAACGGCGAGTGGCTGGCGGCGCTGGGTCCGTACGAGAATCAGCGCAACCTGTTTACTATGCGGCTGGAGGACATGAAGTCCGCGCGCCTGACCAGTTTCTCGGAGAATGCCAGGGACAGGGACAGAGACGTGGCCTATTTCTTGTGGGCCAGCGACGAACGACTGCTGTTCGGCCTGGACTCGTACGGTAATGAGTCTTACTCTGTCTACGCCGTGAATCGCGACGGCACCCAGCTAAAGGAGCTGGTCTCGGGCGGCACGGGTATTTTGCGCTTCCCCCTGAATACCAGCGTGCTGGACCGGCTGGATAACGACCCCGAACACGTGCTGGTAAGCAACAACGAACGGAGCAAGTTTTACCCCGACGTTTACCGGCTCAACATCTACACAGGCAAGATGCAGCGCGTCGAGACCAACCCGGGATATTTCCAGGGTTGGGGCACGGATTGGGACGGCAACGTGCGCTTGGCCGTTGGTCACCCGGACAGCAAGGGCCGGGCACAGGCCGAAGGCGAGTTACTGAACCAATTGGTGTACTACCGTCCAACGCCGGATGCCGAGTGGAAGGTCGTTCATTCGACCCACTACTTCGATGGCGCAACCTTTATTCCGTTGGCTTTCGCCGCCGACAACAAGACCATGTACGTGGCCACCAATAAGGGTCGCGACACGGTGGCCCTGTTCACCTTTGACCCGGAGGCCGGCGAACTCGGCGAGATGATTCTTGCCGATGACCGGGCCGATCTGGCCGGCGAGAACCTGGGCTCGGGGCTGCGCCTTTCGCCCAAGGACTATCGGCCGTTATGGGTGTCCTGGCAATACGAGCTTCCGGAAAAGGTCATGCTGGATGAGGAATTCGCAGCACTGCAGGCCACCATCGATAGCGCCTTCCCGGAAAACGTAAGCAGGATAACGAGCATCAGCAAGGACGAGAACCGCATGCTGATTTACTCGGGGAGCGACCGCGACCCCGGCGCCTACTACCTGTATGACAAGGCGAAAGGAGAGATCAAGTACTTTGCTTCCCCCCGAGGCTGGATCGATGCGAAAGACATGAGCGCCATGACACCGGTTCGCTACGAGGCGCGCGACGGAGAGACGATACACGCCTATCTGACCGTGCCGGCCGGAAGCGAGGCAAAGAACCTTCCGCTGATCATCAACCCCCACGGCGGCCCCTACGGAATTCGCGATACCTGGCGCTACAACACGGAGACTCAATTCCTGGCCAACCGCGGCTATGCCGTGATGCAGATGAACTACCGCGGATCCGGCGGATACGGCAAGCGTTTCATCGATATTGCCTGGCAGAAGTGGGGATTGGAGATGCAGGACGACATTACCGACGCCGTGCTGTGGGCGATTGAGCAGGGCATCGCCGATCCGGACCGGATCTGCATTTACGGCGCCAGTTACGGCGGCTACGCCACCATGGCGGGTATTACCAAGACGCCGGAGCTGTACCAGTGTGCCGTCAACTACGTGGGCGTCGTTGACCTTATGGCGCTGCTGGATTTGCACCACAGGTACCGTAACGCCAACTTTCTTCAGGCCTGGGGCAAGCGGGCCATCGGCGACCGCAAGCTGGACCGAGAACGGCTCCTGGCGACGTCTCCTATCAACCATGTGGACAAGATCCGCGTGCCGCTGTACGTCGTGCACGGCAAGCGCGATCCGCGCGTGCGCCATGACAGCCAGTTCATGCCGCTGATCCGCAAGCTCAAGGGAACGGAGATCGACTACGACTATATGGTCAAGAACAAGGAAGGCCACGGTTTCCGGAAGCAGAAGAACCGGATCGAGCTGTACACGGTGCTGCAGGAGTTCTTCGCCAAACATATCGGCGGCCGCGGCCGGGTAGCAAGCGCCGGGGCCCAATAGCCGCAATCGGAAGTTGCCGCGCGGCTGGTGGACGCGAAGAAACTACAGTGGCTGCGGGAAAGGTACGCGCGACCGGACGGTGATCTGAAGGCCGACGTCCCCTTCCGGGAGGCGCTGAAGCAGTTCGTTGATAGCGACCTGTACCAGAAGAAGCCGTACGCGGATCCGCCCACGCTGCTGGACTTTCCCCATCGGGAGCACTGGGAAGGGCTCGACACCGCGCTGGTGGGCGTTCCCATCGACCTGGGTGTTACCAACCGTCCGGGCGCACGTTTCGGACCCCGCGCATTGCGGTCGATTGAGCGCGTCGGGCCCTATCACCGGGCCCACAACCTGATCCCCTCCCGAGTGCTGCGTTGCGCTGATATCGGCGACGTGCCATTCCGCTCCCGTTTCAGTCTTGAAAAGAGCATTGAGGACATTGAGGCGTTCTATCGCAAGATCGCCGGCGCCGGCATGAAACCTGTGTCCGCCGGCGGCGACCACTCCATCACCTACCCGATCATGAAAGCGCTGGGTGAGGACGCGCCGCTGGGTATGGTGCACATTGATGCCCATTGCGATACGGCCGGCCCGTACGACGACGAGAAATTCCATCACGGCGGGCCGTTTCGGCTGGCGGTGCTTGCCGGGGTGCTGGACCCGGAGCGCTGCGTCCAGGTGGGTATACGCGGTAGCGCGGAGCTGGCCTGGGCGTTCAGCTACGAATCCGGCATGACCGTCATCCACATGGAAGAATTTCACGAAATGGGATTACCCGGCGTGATTTCACTGTGCCGCGAGAAGATGGCCGGAGGTCCCACCTACTTGAGCGTGGACGTGGATGGCATCGATCCGGCTTACGCACCCGGCACCGGCACGCCGGAGATTGGCGGGCTTACACCGCTGGAGGCTCAGCGCCTGTTACGCGGACTTGCGGGATTGCCGATTGTCGGCGGGGACGTGGTGGAAGTTGCCCCGCAGTATGATCCTTCCTCGAATACTGCGCAGGTGGGAGCCACCATGATGTTTGAGATTCTGGCCCTGCTGGCACACGCAGCGGCCCACCGCTGATGGACCGGGAAAAGGAGGGCTGGGAGCGAGGGCATCCTGCCCTCGGCGAGGGCAGGATGCCCTCGCTCCCGGTGGATGCCCTCGTTCCCAGCGGGAGTTCTCGTTCCAATCGCTCTTCCATGCAAGGCCAGGTCAAGGAACTGCTGGACGGCGGGATATCGCGAAGGGAATTCGGCAAGACGCTGGCGGCAATTGGTTTCTCGGTGGCGGCGGCCGAGTCTTTGACCCGAATGATTTCGGAAGCCGACGCGCAGACCCTGTCGGCGGAGCGTGGAACGACCGTACAAGGGACCGGCGCGGAGATACTGGTGGAAACCCTGCTGGCGGCAGGCGTGGAGTATTTATTCTCTACGACCGCCACGGGGATGACGGCGATCTTTGACGCGCTGGCCCTGCGGCCCAAGCTCAAGTTCCTGCTCACGCTGCAGGAAGGGCACGCAACCGCCATGGCCCACGGCTATGAACTGGCCAGCGGCAGGACAGCGGCACTGCTGGTGCCCGGCGTGGCGATTCCTTCTGCGATGAATAATCTCTATAACGCCTGGAAGGATCGCTCCGCGATCGTGGCCATTTCGGACGCTCAACAGACCAACTTCATGGGGCGTAACCAGTTCCAGCAAGTGGACGATTGGCTGGAGCCGCTGCAACAGTTCACCAAGTGGCGCTGGCAGGTCAACAGGCCGGAACGGGTCAGCGAATTTGCCCGCCGTGCAATCAAGATGGCCGGCACCCCGCCGGGCGGACCCGTGCATTTGCGCATTCCCAGCAACGTGCTGGGAATGGCCAATCTGAAACAGACGGTCTATCCGCAGGAGTTGTTCAGGGTTGACGTGAACCTGCCGCCCAGGCCGGAGTTGATCGAGGCATCGGCGCGCGCCTTACTGGAGGCGAAAAATCCCTATATCAATGTAGGTCACGAAGTCACCCGCAGCGGCGCGGGGGCCGACCTGATCCGCCTGGCCGAGTTGCTCGGAGCCCGGGTCAGTCAAGGGTACTCCGTCTATGGCGACTTCCCCTTCAAGCATCCCCTGTGGAGTGGCTTTTACGGCCTGGGCGCCCCCAAACATCTTGGGCGCAGCGATGTCTTTCTCAACCTGGGAACGGAAATGCCCAGCCCCGGAATTCTCGCGCCCGCGCCGCCAAGGAAAGCCACGGTGATTCACGCCCGCATGGAATACGAAGACATCGGCAACTTTCAGCCTACCGACATTGCCCTGGCCGGTGGGATTCGCGAGATCACCACGGCGCTGATCGACGCCATCGAAGGCCTGGCAACGTCCGAACGGCTCAAGAAGCTGCGTGAACCGAGAATGGCCGCCGCCAAAGAAGAGTTTTCCAAACGCCTTGCGGATCAGCGAGAATCCGCGGAGTCCGATTGGAATGCGGCGCCGATGAGCTGGGCGCGCATGGCCTGGGAATTGGATCAGAACCTGGCCGAAGACGCGATTATCGTGTCGGAACTGGACAATCGCTTGCCCTATCGCTGGATGGACTTCGCGCCCGGCAAGAAGCGGCTCATCGGCCAGACCACCGGCTTCGCGCTGGGTTGGGGCGTGGGCGCCGCCCTTGGTGTGAAGGTGGCCCAGCCTGACCATCAGGTAGTTTGCCTGGTCGGCGATGGCGCCTTCCTGTTCGGCCAGACGGAAGCGCTATGGGTGGCCGCGCGTCACGAGATTCCGATCACGATTGTGATCTTCAACAATGAATCCTACGATGGCGAGCGCGAGCGCATTTACTGGTTCTCGCCGCTGGCACGCAAGAAGGAAACGCGCGAGCAATGGAAGGACATCAGCTGTTTCCTGGGCGATCCGCTGGTGGATTTCGCCGCGGTCGCCAGGGCATTCGGCGTGGACGCGGAAACGGTGAGCGGGATGGCAGGTGCTCTAAAGCGGGCTCAGCTTGCCAATCGTGACGGCGGCGCCTACCTGATCGACGCGAGAATCATGCAGCAGGGCCACGGCGCCAATTCCACCTGGCACCCGGACATCTCTATTGCCGGCAACCGAACGCGCAAGATCTGATCCTGTTGGCAGAGCCCCTGGGAACGAGGGCGTCCCCGCCCTCGCCGAGGGCAGGATGCCCTCGTTCCCAGGGTGATGGGGCAGCGTTTCTACTTGAGACGGCCGAGCAAATTCTCAAGCTCGTCCAGGCTCTTGTAGCGCACCTCCAGGCGGCCGCCGCGCGCGCCGTGCCGAATTCGCACAGGTGCGCCCCAGCGCTCGGTCAGGTCTTGTTCCAGGCGCACCACATTGGGGTCGCGGGGCTTTGCGCCGGTGTCTGATCTGCACTCCGCCTTCACCATACGCTCCGCCTCGCGAACGCTAAAGCCCCGCTCGGCGATGCGCCGGGCCAGGGCCGCCTGGCGGGCCGGGTTGCTGACCGCCAGCAGGGCCCGCGCGTGGCCCATGTCCAGCTTGCGCTCCGCCAGCAGGCTTCGTGCAGTATCACCCAGTTCCAGCAGCCTGAGCGTATTGCTGACAGCGGCGCGCGAAAACCCTATCGCCTTTGCCACTTCCTTGTGCGTGCCCCCGGACATGGCGAGAATGCCGCTTAGCGCTTCAGCCAACTCGATCGCGCTCAAGTCCTCCCGCTGCACGTTCTCGACCAGCGCAGCCATCGCGGCCTCGTTGTCGGACAGAGCGCGCACCACCGCGGGTACCCGCTCCAGGCCGGCGTGTTGCGCCGCCCGCCAGCGGCGTTCGCCGGCGATGATTTCATAGCGCGGTTCAGAACCGGCGGCGTTGTCCAGTGGTCGTACCAGCAACGGCTGAACCAGGCCCTGGGCGCGAATGGATTCCGCCAACTCCTCGATTCTGTCCGCGTCGATCAGCCGGCGGGGCTGGAAACGCCCCGGCTGCAACAGGTCCAGGGGCAGCTCCTGAAGTTGGCGAGACGGCCCTTGTGGCCCGCGGGCAGGACCCAGCAGGGCCTCAAGCCCGCGTCCCAGCCCCCGGTTCTGAGCAGCCATTACTCGCTTAAACCCCGGCGAAGCAATTCGCCGGCCAGGGCCGCATAGGCAAGCGCACCGCTGGATAGCCGGTCATGCTGCAACACCGTCTGACCAAACCCGGGCGCCTCGGCGAGACGCACGTTACGCGGAATGATGGTGCGAAACAGCTCATTGGGAAAGTGTTTTTGCAATTGCTCGGAGACATCCCGCGCCAGCCGGGTACGGGCATCGTACATGGTTCGGATTATGCCGCTTATCTCAAGATCGGGGTTTGAGCGCGCGCACAGCCCTTCGATTACCCCAACGAGCGACGACAGCCCTTCCAGCGCAAAGTACTCGCATTGGATCGGCACCAACACGCCCTCCGCCGCGACCAGCGCGTTGAGTGTAAGGATGTTCAGGCTCGGAGGACAGTCCAGCAGAATGGTCTGATAGTTCGCCGCAATCTCGACAAGACCGCCGCGCAGCCGGAGTTCTCTACCCATATCGACCGCCAGCAACTCCACCTCGGCAGCCGTCAGCCCGGCGGTTGCAGGCAGCAGATCAAAGCCGGCCGGCTTGACGCCTAACAGGCACTCGGAAGCGCAGGCCTCACCCACCAGCAGCTCATACGCCGACTTGCGGATGCTGTCGCGATCCACACCGCAGCCGGTGGTGGCGTTGGCCTGCGGGTCCAGATCCACCAGCAGCACCTTGCGGCCCATATGCGCAAGACAGGCGGCCAGATTGATTGCGGTGGTGGTCTTGCCCACACCGCCCTTGCGATTGGCTATTGCAAAGGTACGTTTCAGCATGCCGCCTCCCCCGGGAACGAGGGCATCCTGCCCTCGCCGCCGTCCTGCCCGTATCGGAACACAGCAATGTGCCGCTTCGCTTCCAGGCCCGGAACCTGCACCGGTTCCAGGGATTGGCAACGGACCCCCGGCAGCGCGTGCAACTGCTGGTCAGGCGGCCGGCGACCCAGCATGGCGATCAGAAAGGATCCGCGTCGGAGCAGATGCGCGGTCAGTTCCACAAGTCTTGGCAGGGGCGCCAGCGCCCGGGCGATGATCGCAGCGGGCGGTTCGTCCGGCTCGTGCTGCTCCAGTCGGCCACGCACTACGCGAACGCCGGAAAGTTCGAGTTCGGCGCATGCATGGCGAAGAAAGGCCACTTTTCTGGCCGCCGAATCAAGCAGTACCCATTCCATTTCGGGACGCAGTATCGCCAGCACCAGCCCCGGCAGTCCCGCGCCGCTGCCCGCGTCCAGCGCCGGCCCGGGTGGGAGGAAGGGCAGCACGGCGGCGCTGTCCAGGACGTGACGGGTCACAAGTTCGTCGCGCGAGGCGCGAGCTGTCAAGCCGTACGCCCGCCGCCAGCGGATCAGCAAATCAAGGTAAGTATTCAGCCGCTCCAGGTCAGCAGGACGCGGTTCCATGCCCAGGGCCGCAAGCCCGGCGGCCAGTCGCTCCGAGGGGTCGGCTGAAGGAGAAAACGAGGCGCGGGCAAGCACTGCTGCTCACGCCCGGCCGGCCGAGATTTCTTCGGCCCGGTGACAGGCGACAAGGCCGTCGAACAGTTTCCGCAGCGCCGGCGTCTCCCGCCTGCAGCGCTCGACCGCGTAGCTGCATCGGGCGGAAAAAGCGCATCCCGGAGGGGGATTCAGGGGCGACGGAGGCTCTCCTTCAAGCAATTCTCGCTTGCGGGCTCGCTCGACCGTTGGGTCGGGTATCGGGGCGGCTTCGATCAGCGCCCGCGTATACGGATGCATGGGCCGGCCGTACAAATGCTCACTGTGGGCGATTTCCATCGCCCGTCCAAGGTACATCACCACAACCCGGTGGCTGATCTGTCTTACCACCGCGAGGTCGTGGGCGATGAACACCAGCGCCAACCCAAGCTCTTCTTGCAGCTCGATCAGCAGGTCCACGATCTGTGCCCGGATGGAAACGTCCAGCGCGCTGACCGCTTCGTCGCAAATCACTACCGCGGGGCCCGGCGCCAGGGCCCGGGCGATGCCTATACGCTGGCACTGGCCGCCGGAAAACTCGTGCGGATAGCGGTCCAGTTGCCCGTCCTTAAGGCCGACGCGATTCAGTATCCGCACCACCCTCCGGTCGCGCTCAGCGCGGGAAAGATCCGGTCGACAGGCGCCCAGGGGTTCGGCCACGATTTGGCGCGCGGTCATGCGCGGGTTGAGTGAGGCCAGCGGGTCCTGGAAGATCATCTGCATATTACGCCGCGCTGCTTTCCAGACTTTCTTGTTGGCATCCTGAAGATCGCGGCCCAGAAGCGTCACGCGCCCGGCGCTGGCGGGGACCAGGCCAATCACGGCACGCGCCAGCGACGACTTGCCGCAGCCGGATTCTCCGACCACGCCGAGCGTTTCGCCGGGAGAAATCGCAAAGGTTCCGGTGGTTACTGCCTGCAGCTTCGGCACAGATGCGAACATTCTCGGACGCTTCAGCGAATACACCACGTCGAGCCCTTCCACCTCCAGAGCCGGGCCGGCGCTTTGCTGTTCTACAACGCGGGGGCGGGCATCGCGATCCAGACGTGGAACGGCGGCCAGCAGCCGCTGTGTATACGGATGTTCGGGACGGGCATATACCTCGTCCACGCTTCCGCGCTCCATGCATTCACCATTTTGCATAACCAGCATGTCGTCACAGAATCCGGCAACGATGCCGAGATCATGGGTGATGAAAATAATCGCGGCGTTGAAGTCCCGCCTCAACTCCTGCATGAGGTGAAGAATCTGCGCCTGAACGGTGACGTCCAGCGCGGTCGTCGGCTCGTCGGCGATCAGCAGTGACGGAGTGCACAAGAGCGCTGTGGCGATGGTGACGCGCTGGCGCATGCCGCCCGACAACTCGTGCGGCCAGGATTGCAGCCGGCTGCCGGCATCCGGGATCCGCACTGCTTCCAGCAACTCTCGGCAGCGCCCAAGCGCCTGCCGGCGGCTCATGCCTTCGTGTAGCTCCAGGACCTGCGCCATCTGCACGCCGATCTTGAGATACGGGTTCAGCGACGTCATCGGGTCCTGGAAAATCATCGCGATCCGATTGCCCCGGATGCCTCTGAGGTCGCGATCGGCCATGCCGATCAGCTCGCGGCCCTCAAACCGGGCGCTACCCACGCAGCGGCCGTTGTCGGCCAACAGGCCCATGAGGCTCAAGACCGTCTGGCTCTTGCCCGAACCGGATTCGCCGACGATTCCCAGGGTCTTGCCCGCCTCCAGGTCGAAATCGATGCCACGCACCGCCTCCACCACGCCGTCCGGCGTGCCGAAGTTGACCTTCAAATCGCGAACCGTGATCAGGGACACGTCAGGCGCTCCTGTCGCGCGGATCCAGGGCGTCGCGCAGGCCGTCGCCGATGAAATTACAGCAGAACAGGGTGGCGGCCAGGAAACCGGCCGGGAAGATCAGGGTCCACGGGGCGTTCTCGAGCTCCTTGGCGCCCTCGTTGACCAGTGCGCCCCAGGAAGTCATCGGCTCCTGCACCCCCAGCCCCAGGAAACTCAGGAACGACTCCACCAGGATTACCTGCGGAATCGTCAACGTGACGTACACCACCACCACGCCGAACAGGTTGGGAACAATATGCCGGCGAATAATCCTGGGCGTGGAAACGCCGGCGGCCTGCGCGGCCTCGACGAATTCCCGGCGCTTGATGCTCAGCGTCTGGCCGCGCACGATGCGAGCCATGTCCAGCCAGTTGATCGCGCCTATGGCAATGAAGATCAACGCGATGTTGCGGCCGAACAGGACCATCAGGAGGATGACCAGGAACATGAAGGGCATGGCGTAGAGGATGTCGACGATACGCATCATGACCTGGTCCACCCGACCGCCGAGATAGCCCGCCAATGCGCCGTAACTGATGCCGATAACCAGGCTGACGCTGGTCGCAACCAGCCCGACCATCAGCGAGATGCGCCCGCCGACCAGGGTGCGAACGAACTGGTCCCGGCCCAGGTCGTCGGTGCCGAAGAAATGCCAGCCTTCGAAGCTCGGTGGAATGGATACGTTGTCCCAGTCGAGGAAATCGAACTCAACCGGCGTGAGCGCCGGACCCAGGGCGCAGAGGATTGCAACAACGGCCAGAATCACCGTGGCGGTCATGGCGGCCCTGTTGCGCCGCAGGGCCCGCCAGGCATCGCTCCACAGCCCTCGGCCGGCGCCGGCTGCCCGTTGCACCGCCTTGCGGTTCTGTTTGGTTTTTCTCATTCCCCGGCCGCCGGCCGTAACTTAATCCCGCTGCCGGACCCTGGGGTCCAGGAAGCCGTAACAGATGTCGACCAGGAAATTGAACAGGATGATGAGTACGCCGTAGAACACCACCACGCCCATGACCAGCGTGTAATCGCGGTTGAGCGCGCCCTGCACGAAATGGCGTCCCAATCCGGGCACTCCGAAGATCTGCTCAATCACCACGGACCCTGTTATCACCGCCGCCGTAGCGGGTCCCAGGTACGACAGCACCGGCAACAGCCCGGGTTTCAGCGCGTGCCGCAGCAGGATGGTGGATGGCGCCAGGCCCTGGGCCCGCGCCATGCGGATGAAGTTGCTGCGCAGCACTTCGATCATGCTGCCGCGAGTGAGCCGGGCAATGTAGGCAATCTGCGGCAGCGCCAGCGCCACCACCGGCATCACCATGCTGGGCAATCGCTGGAACAGGCCCTCGGTGGGCCAGCCACCGGCCGGCAACCAATCGAGATGGACGGCGAACACCAGTATCAGCAGCGGCCCGACCACGAAGTTGGGGATCGATATGCCGGTCATGCTGACCGCCATCACGGCGTGATCCGAGGCGCGGTTCTGACGCAGCGCGGCCCAGCCGCCGGCCGTGACCCCAACCAGCAGTGCCAGGATCATTGCGCAGGCGCCAAGCTGCAGGGAGACGGGGAAGCCTTCCCGGATCAGCTCGGTTACGGAGCGGTTGGTGTACTGGAAAGAGGGACCGAAATCGCCCTGTCCCAAGCCCCAAAGATAGCGGCCCAACTGTTGAACCAAGGGCTCATCGAGATGATAGGCAGCGCGAATCTTGGCTTCAATCTCCGGATGAAGGGTCTTCTCGGTATCGAACGGGCCGCCGGGGGCGGCGCGAATCATGAAGAACGCCAGCGCGATCAGGATCAGCAGCGTAGGAATTGCTGCGAAGACTCGCCTTATCGCGTAGCGAAACATCCGCGCATCATAACCGCCGGAGAAACCGTTCCGGGCATGCGAAAACCACTGTGTCCCATCGGCCCATTCGCAGGCTTCAGCCTTCGCTCTCCAGCCACCGCAACCGGCGGCTCAGGCGCCCGGGCAGCAACAGTTCCATCAGGACGACGCCGCCGACTACGCCGACAAAGGTTCCGATCGCCCATCCCGGGCGAGCGTAGGCAAACACTGTATATGGCCCGACGGCAGCACCAAGTCCTGCCACAGCGAACACCAGGACACTTGCCAGCACATTCGTGCGCTTTACCGGGAGCGCAAAGGGCAGTCTTGGGGCCAGGAACTGGGAAACCTGCATGCCCAGCATCCCCAGGCAACCGAGAAGAAAAAGGTGCGCCAGGGCATGCCACACGGCCTCGAATAACCACGCGAGGCAGATCCCCGCCAAAGCAAGAAACGGAACGAAGAAGAACAGCGTTACACAGTGGCGCGCGTCACCGGCCAATCGGGCCCGATCCACCGGAGCCGCATAGAAGATCCAGCCGGCGCGATAGGACTCGCTCGCGTACAAGTGCTCGAGAAATATGACCGGCGCCACCAGCACCGCCACGTGAACCCCGAATAGCGGGAAGGTCCTCGCGCCGCCTACAAAGGGATCCACAATGCCTGGCGCACGAATCGACATCGCGACGTAGATGACCAGCAGCGGGAACATGCCCAAGGCGGCCATGCGGAACCGTATATCGTGGCGAAACTGGCCCCGAATGAGTCTGGCGGCGACGCTTAGTCGCCCCAACAGTTCGCCTTTCCCGCCGGAGTGTTTCTGCTCGGAATCGCTTTGTGCCTGATTCTCCAGCACCTGGCCCAGCTGTTGCGCGGACACCAGGGACAACTTGTCCCGGGCAATCCAACCGAGCACCCCCAAGCTGGCGAAGGCCAGGGCGGCGGCCAGCCATTCACTCATCCCCGCGCCTCCCCCGGCCAGGCTTGCAATACTTGCAAACCAGACCGTCGGCAACGCAAGCATCCAGCCCTCCGGCGCCAATTCACGCAAGCCTTCCAGCGAGGGCTCCAGCCTTTCCATCAACAACAGAGGAATTAAGTAGATACCTGCAAGAGAGAGCTGTATGTAGGACAAGGCTCGAGTCAGCCTCCTCGCGCCCACCCTGCGAATAATGCTTCCATAGATGCTTATCAACGCAAGTGTGATGCCCAACACCGTCATCGCAACCGCCAGCGCCAGGACAATGGCGCAAATCAAGCCGAAGCGAAAGCCGCATACCACCATCGCGGGGCCGGCCAGCAGGCCTGCAACGATTCCCTGGTGCGCCAAAGTCACCGCAAGGCGGGTCAACAGGTAGGTGCGCGGGCTGACCGGGCGATAACCGAGAACCTGGTAATCCGATGGGGATACCGCTACCGCTTGAAAATTGGCCAGTAGCAAGAAGAACACCACCAGGGCGGTTGCCGTCACCACCAACAGGCTCAGCAGAAACAGCTCGGGCAGGAAGGCCGCTATCAGGGCCATGAAAAGGCCCATAACGCCCATCATCAACTTCATGAGCCATGACACAAGCCGCGGTTTCTTGCCTTGTTGGGTTATTTGGGCGGTGGACTGCGAGGTCCGAAAGCCCACTCTTATGAGCGGGCCGACCAGGCCGCGCCACTGGAAATAATCCGCGCCCAATGCCTCAACGGCGACTCGCAGGACCCTCATTGCAATGCGACCAGGAGGTCGCGGGCCACGTCCTCGGTGTCGCGCACGCCGGTTAACTTGACAAAAGCCTCTTCCAGATTCCCCGCGCCTTGTTCGGCGGCGATTTCTTCGGGCCCGCCCTCGGCTACCTGCCTGCCCTCGTGAATGATGACGACGCGTGTGCAAACGCGCTCGATTACGTCCAGGATATGCGAGCAAAACAGGATCGCGCGTCCCTGCTCGGCGAGTTCGCGAAGCAGGGTCTTGACCACCAGCGCCGCGTTGGGATCCAGGCCGTTCAAGGGCTCATCGAGAAACAGCGCCTGCGGGTTGCTGAGCAGGGCGGCGCTGATCAGGACCTTTTGCTTCATCCCCTTGGAAAACCCGCTGATGAGCCGGTCTTTGGCCTCCAGTATGCCGAACAATTCGAGAAAACGATCGATGCGCTGATCGGCGCGCTTGGCGCCGATGGCGTATAGACTGCCCACCATCCGCAAGTACTCCGCGGCGGTCAGCGATTCGTACAAGGCGCCGCTCTCAGGGACGTAGCCGATGCAGCGCTTGGCGCCGAGAGGATCCTCTGCAAGGTTGAATCCGCAGACGCTGGCTTCGCCCGACCCAGGCTGGATCATGCCCGTGAGCATTTTCACCGTCGTCGTCTTGCCCGCCCCATTGGGACCGAGAAAACCGAGGATTTCGCCGGGCTCTACGCTGATATCCAGCTTGTCCACGGCAATCAAATCGCCGAAGGTCTTGCACAGTCCCCTTGCCGCAATCATTCCTGCCACGCTCCAACCTCCCTCTTGCCGCGGGCACCGCAATCCCTATGTTCTTATTCGCCTAGTGTCGTGTCACGCCTGTATTGTCGCATCAGAGCGGGCGTAGCGTGTCCGTGCAAGGCGCAGCCGGCACGGAATACTCGGCTGTATTGCGAACGGCTGCAACGCTGCAGGGGCACGCTACGCCCGCTCCCGAAGGGCGTGTCTCCCCTGGCCCGTGGCCGCGTTGCGCCCCTGGGCAATGGGAGGCGCCATTGCCGGCGGGACGCGCCTTGCCACAGGCCAGGGGAGACACGCTGATGCGACAATACAGGCGTGACACGACACTAGTGCTTCAGGATACTCAAGTGCCTTGTGTAAATGTGATCCATGATGTTGCCTTCGTAGCCGCGCACCCAGGGCTTGACCATCCGCTTGGTGACATAGAAGTAAAGCGGCAGGATAGGCTGATCGGCAAGCATCACCCGCTCGGCGTGCTGCAGGTGTTCGGCCCTGCGGACAGCGTCGGGCTCGGCGGACGCCGCCGCCAGGAGGGCGTCGTAACTCGGGCTGTTGTAGCCGGAATCGTTCTGTTCGTTGGTCGATTCAAGCAACTGCGCAAAGGTATAGGCGTCCTCGTAGTCGCCGATCCACCCCGCGCGGAAAATCTCGGTTTCCTGTTTCCTCTTGCGCGTCTCCAGGAAAACCTTCCATTCCTGGTTCGCCAGCGTGGCTTCCACACCCAACACCTCCTGCCACATGAAGCGTAGCGCGATGGCGATGCGCTTGTGATTGTCGGAGGTGTTGTAGAGCACTTCCACCTTCAGCGGGTTCTCCGATGAATAGCCGGCCTCCGCGTAGAGGCGCCGGGCTTCCGCCTCCCGTTGCTCCTGTGTCCATTCCGCTTCCTCGGGCGCCTGCTGCGTGTAGCCGCGCACCGGCGGCACCCAGCCGTATGCCACCGGCTCCCCGGCTCCACTTACAACTTCCGCAATAATCTCGCGATTCACCGCCAGCGACATTGCGCGGCGCAGTCCCGGCTGGCCCGCAAACGGTGGGCGCGTGGTGTTGAAACCGAAGTAGTAGGTGCCGAGGTATGGTGTGACGCGGAATTCCTCGCTCAAGTTCTTCCGAATCAACTTGAGCTGTTTTTGCGGAATCGTGGCTGTTATGTCGAGCTCGTCGGCCCGATAGCGCTTCAGTTCCGCATCCTGATTCTCGATCGCGTGGTAGCGTACTTCTTCAATCGTGGTTTTCGCATCGTCCCAGTAGTGGGGATTGCGCTTAAGGTGGATGTGCGACTGCACCACCCACTCCTTGAGGCCGTAGGCGCCGTTGCCTACGTGCGTCTCGACCCGGGACCAGTTGCTGCCGTGCGCTTCAACCGTGCCGCGATGAACGGCGTAGCAGGACGAATGGGTGAGCAATCCCAGGAAGTATGGCGTGGGCGCCTCCAGATATATTACCAATGTCCGCTCGTCCTCCGCCACCACGCCCAGTTCTTCCGGGGGCAAGTCCCCGGCTATGACCGCGCGGGTATTCCTGATCGGCGCGAGAACGCTGGAATAGCGCGACAGCGTTTCGGGGTCGGCGCTGCGCCTCAGGCCGAACTCGAAGTCCGCCGCGGCGACCGGGTCGCCGTTACTCCAGCGCCCGTCCGGACGCATGGTAAAGGTGTAGGTCAGGCCGTCCGCGGAAATTTCCCAGGACTGGGCCGCCCCGGGAATCAGTTCGCCGTTTGGCGCCTCGGCCACCAGTCCCTCGAACAGGTCGCGCAGTATGTTGGACGAGGGAACGCCCTCGGCCCGGTGCGGGTCCAGGGTTTGCGGTTCAGTGCCGTTTCCGCGGTGCAGGATCTGCGTGGCCGCCAGCTCCACGCCCGACTCCCCGCCGATCGCGCCGTACCTCACCGGCTCCTGTTCCGGATTGCTTCCCCCGCACGCGCCGAGCGCCAGGGCGCACGCGGCCAGAATGAGTCTCACGCGCATCGCAACTCTCGCTTCTTCAAATGAACCAACAACTGAGATACCGCCGCCGGCGTCATCCCCGGAATTCTCTCGGCCTGACCGATGGTTGCGGGGCGCGCCTGCGCCAGTTTCTCGCGAACTTCGTTTGACAGTCCCCGTATCCCACCATAGTCCAGTTCCGCCGGCAACGGCGTTCCCCGCATCCGCCGATTGCGCTTGATTTCAGCCCCCTGGCGTTCAAGATAGCCGGCGTAGCGGGTCTCGATTTCGACCGATGTTTCAATCTGTTCCGCCAGTTCGCGCCACTCGCCGGTAACAGCCGGCCTGGGCCCCACCGGTGGTAACGCCACCACCCGTTGGTAGTCCCAGTCGGAACGGCGCAGCAGCTCCAGCGCAGCACAGGCGCCGGAGCGCCTGGGCTCCGGATCCGGCACCCGAAGCTCCCTAAGCCTTTCCTTTTCATCCTTGATTGCCTCCTGCTTGCGGCAGAAGGCCCGCCAACGCCGTTCGCCCACCAGGCCCAGCTCCCTGCCCGCCGGGGTCAGGCGAGCATCGGCGTTGTCCTCCCTTAGCCGCAGGCGGTACTCGGCGCGGCTGGTGAACATGCGATAGGGCTCGGTCACACCCCGGGTTACCAGGTCGTCCACCAGAACGCCAAGGTAGGCGTCCTCCCGACCCGGCGTCCAGCACTGCGCGCCGCGCGTGCCCAAAACGGCGTTGATGCCCGCCAGGAGTCCTTGGGCCGCCGCTTCCTCGTAGCCGGTGGTGCCGTTGATCTGCCCGGCGAAATACATGCCGGGTATTGGGTGCGTCTGCAGATCGGCGCCCAGTTCGCGAGGGTCGAAGTAGTCGTACTCGATTGCGTACCCCGGGCGGGTCATGCGGGCCCGCTCGAAACCCGGAATCGTGGCCAGGAACTCAAGCTGGACGTCCGCGGGAAGGCTGGTGGAAATGCCGTTGGGATAGACCTCGGCAGTAGTCAATCCCTCCGGCTCCACGAATATCTGGTGCGAGTCCCGATCGGCGAAGCGCACCACCTTGTCTTCCAGCGACGGACAGTATCGCGGCCCCGCGGCCTTTATTGCGCCGCTGTACATGGGGGAGCGCTTGAGGTTGGCGCGAACGATCTCGTGGGTGGCCGCGGTGGTGCGGGTGATATGGCAATCCACTTGTTGCGGATGATCCTCAAGGCGGCCCATGAACGAGAATATCGGCCGAGGCCGGTCGCCCGGCTGACGCCGCATCATGGTGAAGTCAATGGTCCGGCCATCGAGCCGTGGCGGCGTTCCGGTCTTCAGCCTTCCCACCGGCAGATTGAGTTCCCGCAGGCGCTGGGCAAGCCGATTTGCCGGCGCCTCTCCTGCCCGCCCGGCAGCCTGACGCTGCGCCCCCAGGTGAATCTGCCCGGCCAGGAAGGTCCCGACCGTGAGCACTACCGCCGGCGCGCGAAAATCCAGTCCCGAGCTTGTTCTCACCCCGCTTGCCCGGCCGCCTGCCAGCAGCAGGTCATCCACGCTGTCCTGGAACAGGGTAAGGCCCTCGGCGGTCTCCAGCGTGCGGCGAACGGCCGCCTTGTAGAGCAGCCGGTCCGCCTGGGCGCGCGTGGCGCGGACCGCTGGACCCTTGCTGGCATTCAGACGCCGAAAGTGAATACCGGCGTGATCGGCCGCGCTTGCCATAACCCCGCCCAGCGCATCAATCTCGCGTGCCAGGTGTCCCTTGCCGATGCCGCCGATTGCCGGATTGCAGCTCATCTGGCCCAGGGTGTCCAGGCTGTGCGTGATCAAGAGCGCACGCGCGCCCATGCGGACAGCCGCCAGCGCGGCCTCGGTGCCGGCATGACCGCCGCCTACCACAATCACGTCAAATCGTGTGTCACTCATCCTCGAAACCGTCCGCCTGGCAAACCCCTGCCGCCGATACCGCAGCGTACTGCGCCGATTCTACTTGCCGATACAGAATTGCGAGAATATTTCACCCAACAGATCTTCGCTGCTGACCGCTCCGGTAATCTCGCCCAGACTCTCCTGCGCCAGGCGCAACTCCTCGGCCACCAGTTCGGGCGTCTGTCTCTCGGCCAACAGCGAGCGGGCCTTGAGATAGCGCTTTCTTGCCTCCCCAAGACTGTTGATCTGACGGGCGCGGGCCGAAAACACACCCTCGCCGGGGCCGCCCGCCGCATCAACTATAGCCTGCCTGAGCGCGTCCAGCCCGGCGCCCGTTGTGGCGCTCACGTTGAGCACTTGCCCACCCACCGGCCCCGGCGCCTCGCCGGTCAAGTCCACCTTGTTGCGGACCACCATGGTGCGCTCCTGCGGGTCCGGTTGCGAGCTGCCCGCGAAGGCATCCCAGACGTGCACAACCAGGTCAGCCTGGTCAACCGCGGCCCGGGCGCGCAGCACACCTTCGCGCTCCACGCCGCCGGCGGCGGACCGGAGCCCCGCCGTATCGACAAGTTCCACGGGGATGCCGCTGATTGTGACCTGGGCGCGCACCAGGTCACGGGTGGTGCCGGGCTCGTCCGCCACGATGGCGGCCGACTCGCCTGCCAGGGCGTTAAGCAAGGAAGACTTGCCTGCGTTAGGGGCGCCTGACAGCACAACGTTCAGCCCATCGCGCAATATGCGGCCCCTTTCCGCCGCTTTCGAAACCCGCTGGAACAGCTCTCCCAATTCCCGAAAGCCGCGCATCAGCGGCTGATCTTCCAGGGGGTCGATTTCCTCGTCCGGGAAATCCAGCGTGGCTTCCAGATGCGTCCGCAATTGCGTCATCCGTGCGGTGAGCCCCTCCACGGCTTCAGAAAACGCCCCCCGCATACTTCTCGCTGCCGCTCGCGCAGCGGACGCGGAGGCGGCTTCTATCAGGTCCGCGACGGCTTCGGCCTGGGAGAGGTCCATGCGGTCATTCAGGAAGGCCCGGCGAGAGAATTCGCCGGCTACTGCGGGCCTTGCCCCCAGCTCGCAGAGCCGCGAAATCAGCAAATCGCAAACCACCGGACTGCCATGTACCTGGAGCTCCAGCACGTCCTCGCCGGTGAACGATTGGGGCGCGGGGAAAAACAGCGCCAAGCCCCGGTCCAGCAACTCGCCGTTTGAATCATTGAGCAAGACCAGGCGGGCTGTGCGGGCCGCCGGAACCTCCCCCAGCATGGCCTTGGCGATTCCGCGCACGGCGCCGCCGGAGACGCGAATCACCGCCACACCCCCGCGGCCGGGCGGCGTGGCGCAGGCGACTATCGCGCCGCTTGACCCTTGGCCTGTCTTTCGGTCCGGCGATTGATCCGCCATTGCTGCAGGGTCGAAAAAACTGAGTTGGTCAGCCAGTACAAAACCAGGCCGGACGGGAAGAACATGAAGAACACGGTGAACATCACCGGCATGGCCATCATGATCTTGGCCTGCATGGGATCGGGTGGCTTGGGATTGAGCTTCTGCTGCCAGAACATGGCCGCCCCCATGAGCGTGGGCAGCACAAAAATCGGGTCCCTGGACGACAGGTCGTTGATCCAGAGCAGGAAGGGCGCCTGGCGTATCTCCACGCTTTCCACCAGCACCCAGTAGAACGCGATGAAGAAGGGCAGCTGGATGAATATCGGCAGACAACCGGCCGCAGGATTGACCTTCTCGCTCTTGTACAGTTCCATGGTTGCGCGGTTGCGCCCCTGGGGATCGTCCTTGAATCGCTCCTGGATGGATTTCAGCCGCGGCTGAAGCTTGCGCATTCGCGCCATGGACCGGCCGCTTGCTTCGGTAAGAGGGAACAGCACTCCCTTGATAAGCAGCGTGGCCAGCACGATCGACCAGCCCCAGTTACCTACGAAGGAATACAGGGTCTTGAGCATCCAGAATAACGGCTGGGCAAACAGGGTGAAGATTCCGTAATCGACGGTCAGCTCCAGGCCAGCCGCGGTCTCCTTCAATTGCGACTGCACCTTGGGACCCACGAACAGCTTTGCGGTATAGCTTTGCTCGGCCCCGGGCGCAACGAACTTCAGCGGACCGATTGCGCTCAAGCGGTAGGCGCCGTCGGCAAATCGGCCGCCGTATTGATAGGGCTCGGAACTGTCGGGAACGGCGGCGGCCACGAAGTGGTGCTGGATGGATCCGACCCAGCCCGCGGTAGCCGACTCGCTCAGCGGTTCCTCCGCCAGGTCCTCGGCGTCAATCCGATCGTAACTGTCGCCGTCGTAATAGACCGGGCCGGTGAATGAATAGGTATCCACGTTGAACATGGACCGCTTCTCCGGGAGGTGCGCGCGCCGCAACAGAACGTAGGGCGCCGCTGCGTAGTCGCGGCTGCCGTCATTGCGAACCACCTGCTCCACGTCCACGGCATAACTGCCTCGCCGAAAACGAAAGAGCTTTGTCACCAGGATGTCGCCCGAACTCCAGGTCAGTGGAACGACCAGCTCGTCGGCGCCCTCCTCAAGCCGGTACTCGCTGCGTTGGCTTGTAAAGCGCTGGAGGTGATTCGCCTCGGGAAGATCTTCGGCCGCCCTGAGCCCCGTACTCAAGGTGTACTCGGCCCCCGGGGCCCCGCTGAGCAAGCGCACCTTGGCTTGCTCGTCCTTCTTGGCTACCGGGTAACCGAGCAATTCCGCATAAACGAAATCGCCCCCGATCGTGCTGATCGAAAGCTCCATGACGTCTGTGCTGACGTGCACCATGCCGGCCGCCGCGGGCGCCGGCGACAACCCTTCCGCGGGCGCCGGCGACAACCCTTCCGCGGGCGCGGCGCTCGGCAGTACAGGTAGATCGGCAATATCCGGATCTGCCGGCGACCCAAGAGAGGGAACTTCCTGCAGGTTCCGCTCGTTGGCCGCCTGTTCGGAAGCCTGTTCGGACCCGTCCCGGTTCCACGCCTGCCAGCTGAACAGCAACATGGCGCCGAACAGCGCCCAAATCGGAAGTCTCAGCTTTTCCACTTGCCCGGCGCCTCCGCCGCTCGCCGTACAGCGCCCCACAGCTGCGGCAAGTGCGGGCGCAGGTCTCCGGCGCCGCGACCGGAGGCCTGATACAGGCTCACCACAACATCCAGACCCGCCAACCGGCCCTGATTCAGCCTGAAGCTTTCCCTCACCTGACGCCGAACCCGGTTGCGGCCTACGGCGTTGTGCGCAGCCTTGCGGCTGACGGCCAGACCCAGCCGGCCGTGCTCGAGCCCATTGGCCTTAAGGCGTGCCCGTAGCGCTCCCGCCTGCGCTCGCCGGCCACCGCGAAAAACCTCGCGGAATTCTCCGGGGCGGGTCAGACGAGCCTGGCGTGGAAACTGGAAGCGGTTCTCTGTCATCCCCTGGATTAACGAAGCGTAGAATGCAAGGCGTTGATTTGTAAAGTGTTTTAGCGAGACCTAGCCGGTTCGCCGCGAGCCCTGCACAGCCAGCCGCCGCCTGAGCCGATTAATGCGTCAGCCTTGCCCGCCCCTTGCTGCGCCGTCGCTTCAATACCAGCCGTCCGGCGCGGGTTGCCATGCGAGCCCGGAAGCCGTGGGAGCGCTTGCGTTTGATGCGGCTGGGTTGGTAAGTGCGTTTCATGGCGCTTAATCGAAATTGCGACGGCCATCGCCGCCGCACAAGGGGCCGTCAGAATAGCTGTTGGCAGGCGCAAAGTCAATGAAGGCAAGGGGTTTGCTTCCAGAGGCCGGATGTAGATTAAAGTGTTCCACATCGCTTGCGCAGGATCCTGTCAAGAACCAAGCTCATGCCCCGAGCAACTTCCGAAAACAGCACTTTCTGGCAGCACATTTGTCGGGAGTTGAAGCCTCTTCTGACGGAGGAAAAATACTCCACCTATATCCGGCCGCTGGAAGCGAATCTCAGTGACGGCAAGCTGCAGCTTATCGCTCCCAACCGCTACGTGAGAGGCTGGATAGAGTCTAACTGCATGGAGTTGTTGAACCAGGCCTGCGAGCGAAGCGGCACCGAAGCCGATGTGGAGCTATTGGACCGCCCGATTCCGCGACGCCAGGCGGCGGCGGCCCCAGGTCCCTCGGCCCTGGCCCCTGCCATGCCCCCGTTACCGGGCTCCAGGCTTACCGCCAACTTTACATTTGGCGCCTTTGTGACCGGTCCCACCAACCAGGTGGCCTATGATGCCGCCAGGCATGTCGCCCGCCACCGTGCATACAACCCGCTGCTCATCTACGGCGGCGTGGGCCTGGGCAAGACTCATCTGATGCACGCCATAGGGCACCAGCTTCGCGCCGAGCATCGTCATTTGCGGGTGGCTTACGTGCATTCCGACACTTTCATCAACGACTACCTCAGCGCCTTGCGCAAGGTGCGGGCCTCATACGGCCGGGCGGGCTCCGACCAGCTGGTCGATCAGTTCAAGCGTTCCTATCGGTCGGTCGACACCCTGTTGCTGGATGACGTTCAGTTTCTGGCCGGCAAGGAAAGTTCGCAGGAGCAGTTCTATCACACGCTCAACGTACTGCTGCAGGACGGCCGCCAGATGGTGCTTACCTGCGACAAGCTGCCGCGCGAAGTGTCAGGGCTTGAGACCCGCGTGATCTCGCGCCTGGGGTCCGGCCTGATGGTAAACATCGAACCGCCGGATCTGGAGACCCGCGCGGCCATTGTTCTGGCCAAGGCGGAGGCGGCCGGCGTGTATTGCCCCGAGGATGTTGCGATATTCATCGCGCAGCACATTTTCTCCAGCGTGCGCGAGCTGGAAGGGGCCTATCGCACTGTCGAAGCTCTTTCGCGGTTCCGGGGATTGCGCATCGATCTGGCGCTGGCCAAGCAGGCGCTGAAAAACCACGTCGCTTCCGTGGCGCGTCGAATCACGCTGGAGGAAATCCAGAAACTGGTGGCCAACTATTTCCAGATCCGGCCCTCCGATCTTCGCTCGCCGAGCCGCAAGCGGGCTATCGTTCGACCTCGACAGATCGCCATGGTCCTGGCGCGGGAATACACGGACTTGAGCCTGCCGGACATCGGCGAGGGTTTCGGCGGCCGAGATCACACTACGGTGATCAACTCTGTGCGTCGTATCGCGGAATTGCGGGGTTCAGACCACAATTTGGATCAGCAATACAAGAGTCTTGCTAGTATCCTTGCCCAATAGTTTCCGGATGGGAATGGCTGTGAGAAACGCGGGTCTTGCTTGTGGACAGTTTGTTAAGCAAATATCTTCCCACAATTAGCTAACAGGCGGCACCACCGGAAGCGCCACCATATACGCACAGAGGGTAGAGATCTAAGCTTTTGATTTGAAATGAGTTTATCGCATATTCCAGATTTCCACAGGCCCCATTACCATCATCTTCATTACTATAGAAAAAGATGATGAAAGGAGGACTCATGAAACTCAGCATCCCCCAAGAGGGCCTACACAGCCTGTTGCAGGCCGTAACAAGTGCCGCACAGAATCAGGCGGACACGATGGCGGTGCTTCGCAACGCGCTGCTTGAAGCCTCGGAGGGCTTTCTTACGGCAACCTGCACCAACCTTGAGCTTACGCTGGTAGCGCGGGCGCAGCTCATTGATATAGAGACGGAAGGGGCGGTAACGGTCCCGGCGAAATTGCTGCAGGGAATAAGCGCGTCGCTTATGGGCGGAAGCACCATTGAACTGGCGCAGGAAGGAAATCAACTGTCGGTACAGGCCGGCCGCTACTCGGGTGTTCTGGAGACCCTGCCTGCGGAGGATTTTCCACGGCTGGACCCGGGCAACAACATTGAAGGCGTGACAATGAAATCCGCGGTCCTTGCGAAAATGTTGTCCGAGACCCACTTTGCAATGGCGCAATCGGACCCGCGTTATTACCTCAACGGCATGCTGGTGGAATTGTCCGAGGATGGGCTGCGGCTGGTAGCGACCGACGGACATCGCTTGTCGTGCTCGGAAACCGGCGAGTGTGCGGTGGTTAAGGAAACCGCCGGACGCAAGGGCATCGTGCCGCGCAACAGCATAAACGCCCTGCGGCCGCTGCTGGCGTCCAGCGAGGAAGTGGAGCTGGCCCTCGGTGACAACCAGGTTCGTTTCAGCCTGGCGGATCGGCACATGACGTCCAAGCTGATCGAGGGGCGTTATCCCGAGTATCGCCGTGTGGTGCCGGAACGGCAGGAACGACCGCTGCTAGCCAACCGCGAGGCCCTGGAGTCGGCCTTAAGCCGGGTAGCCCTGGTGGCGAGGGAAAGCCGTGGGGTGCGGGACCAGCGCATTCCGCTGGTATCCGTGCTGGTGAAGGAGAACATTGTCGGCATCAGCACCGAGGGGGGCCAGGGCGCCAAGGCGCATGATGAGATTGAGGCAAGTTATCACGGTCCGGAAATCAAGGTGGGCTTCAATGCCATGTACTTGACCGACGTGCTGAGGTCCCTGCAATCCGAGCAAGTAGAGATTCATATGCGGGACGGGAACAGCAGCGTCCTGATATGCGCCCCTGAAGGACACGCCGTGCAGCACATCGTAATGCCCATGCGGCTGTAGTCGCGCAATTTGCGGGACCGGATAGGAGCACGGCTTCCCTACGCGCGGTGGAGATGGAGGACCATGGCATCGGGTGAGTTGTGGCTTACCTGAAGGAGTTGAGGGTTAGCCGCCTAAGGGCGCTGGAAGCCGTCAATTTCAATCCCGGCCCGCGGGCCAACCTCATTACCGGTCACAACGGCGCCGGCAAGACGACGGTTCTTGAGGCGATTTTCCTGTTATCGCGGGGCCGGTCCTTTCGTGGCAGCGACATTCGACAGCTGATAGGCCACGGCGCGAAGGTGGCCCAGGTTGGCGGGACTGTCGCCGACGGCGAGCACAGCCGGCGGATGGCGCTTACGGTTAGCGGCAATAGCGTACGGACCCGGCTGGACGGAGCGGAAGGAGGGCGTCGCGCGGAACTGGCGCGAATATTGCCGGTACTCAACCTCGATGCCAGGGTCATGGATCTTGTTGAGCGGGGACCGGAACGGCGCCGGCTGCTGTTGAATTGGGTGACGTTTCACGTGGAACCAACCTTTAACCAGGCGTGGCGGCGCTTTCGGCGGACGTTGAAGCAACGCAATGCGAGCCTGCGGGAAGGAGCGCGGTTACCGGCGGTCGTGGCCTGGGACCGGGAGTTCTGCATGGCGGCGGAGGAAATGGAGGGGCTGCGCAGGGCGATCTCTGAGCGCCTGAGGCCACGCTTTGCGAGAATCGCGGAGGGGCTGATGGGATTGTCCGCCGATTGGGACTACTACCCGGGTTGGCCCCGCGACGATTCGCTGGCGGACATTCTCAAAGCGGGACTGGAAGGCGATCGCAGGCAGGGCAGGACGCGGTTCGGCCCACAGCGAAGCGATCTCGTTCTGCGCCTGGAGTCAAAGCGGGCAAGGCATGTTGCGTCAAGGGGACAGCAGAAGCTGTTGGCAGCCTCGCTATTGCTGGCGGCTGCAGAATTGCTGGAGGAAACCGGCTCCCGAAAGCCGGTGCTGCTGGCGGATGAGCCGCTGGTGGAACTGGATGACTGGCATGCGGAGAAATTGCTGAATGCGATGTGGGAAACCAAGGCCCAGCTGTTTATTGCGGCTGTTGAGGCAGAGCGCTACAGGAAGGTGGTCGGGGCATCTGAAATTGGCTTGAAAGAGGGCGCGCTGGTATAATCCGGAAGTGCCTCAAGGGACTTCGCCGGGGAACAACGTGCATCGGCACGCACCGTCGCCAAGTAACCTGCCGACGCCGTTTCAGGGAAGATATTTGCAAGGGCCTGTTAACGCTGCCGGTGGTCGCTTTCTTGAGCCGGTCACGGCGCCAACCAAGGCGCGAGGAGAGTATTTTGCTAGTGTCATTTGAACCAGGATCAGCGCCGATTGGTGCCCAAACGGGCGTGATCCTCGGGGCCGGGCCGCGATTCCTGCCCGGCGAAGTCGTTGCTCGCTCCAGTGGGTGGGCCGCGCGCTGCTGGATTCGCGATGCCGGGCAAGAAAACGGATCAGGCGGAGCTATTACCTGCAGCGCCGGTCGGCGCTAGGCCCGGAGCCCCATGGAACATCCCGACGAAAAAGACATCATGCCGACGGCGGAGGCGCGAAGCGAGGGATCGGAAGCGTATGGAGCGGACCAGATCGAAGTTCTTGAGGACCGCGAGTCGGTCCGCAAGTTGCCGGGAATGTATATCGGCGATACGGACGACGGAACAGGTCTGCATCACCTGATTTACGAGGTGGTGGACAACTCGGTTGACGAGGCGCTGGCCGGGTTCTGCACAAAGATCAAGGTGGATCTGCTGGCCGATGGCGGGGCAAGGATCAGCGACGATGGGCGGGGCATACCGGTAGACACGCACGTCAAGACCGGACGTTCGGCTGCCGAGTTGATCATGACCACGCTGCACGCCGGCGGAAAATTTGACGAGAGCGCGTACAAGGTGTCCGGCGGGCTGCATGGCGTAGGCGTTTCCGTGGTCAACTTTCTGTCCGCGGAACTGGAGCTGAACGTGCACCGGGACGGGCGGCAGTATCGCCAGCACTACAGGACCGGTATTCCCGACGCCGCGCTCAGGGATGTCGGTCCTAGCGATCGCAGCGGGACGGAGATCCGTTTTCGTCCGGATCCGCGGGTTTTTGCCGCCGATCTGGATTTCGATGCTGGGACGTTGGCCGGCCGGCTGCGCGAACTGGCATTTCTGAACAGTGGCATCGTCATTGAGTTCGCAGATGAACGCGAAGGCGGAGGGCAATGCACCTTTCATGCCGAAGGCGGCATTCGTGAATTTGTGCACTGGCTGAACGAACCCCGTGAGCCCCTCCACCCGCAGGTGTTTCACGTGAAACGCTCGCAGGCGGTGGAGATAGCGCGCCGCGACGACGGTAACGGCAACGGCAACGGCGACGGCGACGGCAAGGAGGTGTCGGCGGCACTGGAAGTCGAGGCGGCGATGCAATGGAATGCCGGATACCACGAGCACAGTTCGTTCTTCACCAACAATATTCCGCAAAGTCACGGTGGAGCCCACCAGGAAGGGTTTCGCACTGCCTTGACCCGCACCCTGAACACCTATATCGAGCACCACGGCGGCAATCGGGCGAAAAACCTGACCTTGCGCGGTGAAGATGTGCGCGAAGGCTTGACGGCGGTGGTCTCGGTAAAGATGCGAGACCCCAAATTCTCCTCGCAGACCAAGGAACGCCTGGTTTCGTCAGAAGCCAAGACCGCGGTGGAACGCACCGTGGCGGAAGGGCTGCGGGAATTCCTGCTGGAAAACCCCAAGCAAGCCCGCACGATCACCGACAAGATCGTCGACGCGGCAACGGCGCGCGAGGCGGCCCGCAAAGCGCGGGACATCGCACGAAAAAAGAGCGATGTGGGGGGATTGCCCGGGAAACTGGCGGATTGCCAGGAAAAAGACCCAAGCAAGCGGGAAATTTTTCTGGTCGAGGGCGATTCAGCCGGCGGTTCGGCAAAACAGGCCCGGGATCGGCGCACCCAGGCGGTCTTGCCGTTGCGGGGCAAGATCCTCAACGTCGAAAAGGCCCGGCTGGACAAGATGCTGTCGTCGGAAGAAGTCGTCACCCTGATCACGGCGCTGGGATGCGGCGTGGGGCGCGAGGAGGAGAACTTTGATGCCGATAAGCTACGCTACCAGCGGGTAATCATCATGACGGACGCGGACGTTGACGGCTCGCATATCCGTACGCTGCTGTTGACCTTTTTCTTCCGTTATATGCCGGCGCTGATTGAGCGCGGACACGTTTATATCGCCCAGCCTCCGCTGTACAAGGTAACCCGCAGCCGCAAGGAGGAGTATCTGAAGGACGACCAGGCGCTGCGCGAATGGACCCTTGCGGCGGCGCTGAAGGAAGCAGGCCTGGCGTTGCCGGGCGCCACCGACATGGTGGCCGGCGGAGAACTACGGAGCCTGGCGGAACGCACGCTGCAGGCACGCAACTCATTGGAGGCCCTTCGCTCAAGGACAACGCCTGCGGTCCTGGCCTGTCTGACGGAACTGGCGCCGGTGGACACGGCGCGTCTCGATGACTCGCAATACATGAGCAATTGGGGCGCTGAACTCGAGAAACGCCTGATCAAGCACGACTCCACCGCCGACTGGAGTGTTTCGGTGCAGGCCAACGGTGGTTCGCCCTCGGAATTTTCGGTGGTACGTACCGAAAACCGCGTCGACGACGAAGGAGCGCTGGGATTTTCGCTGTTTGAGACTCCTGAATACCAGTCAGTTCGCGGCCTGGCCGCACGACTGAGCGAGTTGATGGCATCCGGAGCGGAGGCGCGGCGGGGTTCGGCGAGCCGCCAGGTCAGTTTGTTCGGTGAGGCGCTGGACTGGTTCATGGATCAGGGGCGGCGGGGCGTCACACTGCAAAGGTACAAGGGCCTGGGCGAGATGAACGCCGCCCAGCTTTGGGACACCACGGTAAATCCCGAGACCCGGCGGCTTGTTCGGGTCGAAGTGGCCAGCGAATTCGAGACCAGCAAGCTGTTTGCCACGCTCATGGGCGAAAAAGTCGAGCCGCGCCGCGCTTTCATTGAAGAAAACGCCCTGAACGTTGTTAACCTGGATATTTAACTTCTTCTATCTTCTTTGAGTCTGCGTCTAAAAGAGTCTAACAACTTTTATTGTCCCTTAATCGGCGCACTTCCGTCTCAATCCATGCCTGTGCGCCGCGGGTAACCTCCCGAGCGCCACCGGAGCGCGGATTAATGGGCTTTCCAATCACCACCCGGATGGTCCCCGGCGTCTTCAGGACGCTGCGCCTGGGCCAAAAATCGCCTGAATTGTGAGCGACCGGCACGATCGGGCAGCCGGCGGCGGAGGCAATCATGGCGCCCCCGGGAGCGTAGCTTCCCTCTTCTCCGGGCGCCACCCGCGTTCCCTCCGGAAACACGATGACCCAGAGACCTTCTTCTATGCGCGCCTTGCCATCGCGTATGACAGCGCGAATAGCGCGGCTGCCGCGGGCCCGGTCCACGCCGACGCAACGCATGGCGGCAAGGCCCCAGCCGAAGATGGGCAGAAACATCAATTCGCGCTTGAGCAGCCAGGTTTGCCTTGGGAAAAGCAGGGCCTGGGCGATTGTTTCAAACGCCGAGGAGTGCTTCATCAGGACCACGCTGGGCCGGTCCGGCAGATTCTCCAGCCCCGTTATCTCCCAGGACACTCCGCACAGCACCCGAAGCAACCACAGGTTAGCCACCGCCCAGCACCGCACGGCAAAGAAATAGGCGAGTCGATGGGGCAGGGGCCATAGAACCACGGCCCAAAGGCTGCCGATGATCGTGTTGAACACCAGCAGCTTGGTAAACATCAATCCCCGCAGGCGCCTCATCGGCCGGCCTCCAGCAGCCAGTCCCCGAACCCGGCCAGGTCGTCAAATACCCTAACGGCGGTTTTCGCCCCCGGTTCAAGTTCGGTATGCGCGCCGAAGCCGGTCCGCACCAGTACAGGGAGAGCGCCCGCAGCGCGGGCAGCCTGAAGATCGCGCAGCGAGTCACCAACCATGTATTCGCCGGCCACCGGCGCGCCGAGCGCGGCTTCGATCTGGTGGAGAAGGCCCGGCAGCGGTTTTCGGCATGGGCACCTGTCCTGTGGAGTGTGAGGACAAAAGAACACCCCGGCCAAACGGCCGCCGGCTTCGCGTACAGCCTGGTCCAACCGGTCGTGAATAGCCTGAAGGTCGGCCAGGCTCAGCAAGCCCCGGCCTACGCCGGACTGGTTGGTAGCGACGGCCACCTTCAGGCCGGCGTCGCACAGCCGGGCAATAGCCTCAAGGCTTCCGGGCAAGGGCCGCCATTGGTCCACGGAGCGAATAAAATCAACACGCTCCCCGTTGATCACTCCGTCCCGGTCCAGGATTACCAGCCGGTGCTTCATGGATTCAGCCTACGAAGCGAAAACAGGCACAAACGACCGACTATTTCCGGCCGGGAAGAAGCGACAGGTCAGCGACCTTGAGCAAGGTCTCCCGGATTCCTGCCAGCAGGGCCAGCCGGTTTGCACGCAGCGTCGCGTCTTCGCTCATTACCAGCACCTTTTCGAAGAAGGTTGCCAGCGGGCCTTGCAACGAGGCCAGCAATTCCAGCGCGCCGGCGTAATCGAGGTCGTCCACGCGCTGGCGATATTGCGGCAGCAGCAGCAGATACCTGGCCTGCAAGGTCTGCTCCTCGGGCTCAAGCAGCAACTCGGGGTCTATCAATTCCACCCCGGTTGGGACGGCCGAGCGCAGAATATTGGCGATGCGCTTGTTGGCTTCCGCCAGGTCTGTTGCCGCGGGACCGGCCAGAAAGCCGTGCAGCGCTATCAGGCGGTGGTGAAAATCCAGTGGCGAGGCGGGCGCTCGAGCGCGGACCGCAGAGAACAATTCGGGGCTTACCGTAATGCTTTCGGCCTCGGGGTGCAGACCGTCCAGGTACCAGGCCCGCAGGCGGTCCATCATGAACTCATAGAGAGTTTGGCCCACTTCGCCTGGGTTGGGAATATCCAGAGGCTGCCGGGCAAGTGCCTTGGCGATACTGGCCGGCAGGTCGATTTCCACTTCCCCCTCTATGCATATTCGCAACACTGCCAGGGAAGCGCGCCGCAAGCCGAAGGGATCGCTGGCGCCGCGGGGGCGCCGCCCAAGCGCGAACAAGCCGGCAAGGGCGTCCAGCCGGTCGGCCAGGGCCAGCGCTTTCCCGGCGGGGCTTGCAGGAATCCGGCCGCCGGCATGGCGCGGCGCATAATGCTCGCCGATAGCGGCGCTGACCTGATCCGCTTCGCCCCCATGCCGTGCGTAGTCCGCGCCCATAAAGCCCTGCAGGCCGGGGAACTCGCCGACCATGCCAGTCAGCAGGTCCGCCTTGCACAGAAGCGCGGCTCTTCCGGCCAGCGCCGGATCCGCCCCGGTTGCAGCCGCCAGCCCTTCGGTCAGGCTCGCCAGGCGCTCGGCACGATCGCCCAGCGATCCCAACCCTTTCTGGTAGCGCACATCCGCCAGGCCGTTCACAAGATCGCCCAGCGGCTCGGACCGATCGCGCTGGTAGAAGAAGGCGGCGTCCGCCAGCCGGGCACGCACAACCCGCTCGGCGCCGCCGCTGACCGCCCTGGGATCGCGACTTTCCAGGTTGCTGATCAGCACGAACCCAGGCAACAGCGCGCCCGATTTCCCGCGCACCGGGAAGAAGCGCTGGTGTTCCTGCAACGAGGCAATGATCACTGCTTCCGGCAGTTCGAGATAGCGCTGCTCGAATACCCCGGCAAGCGCAACCGGCCACTCCACCAACCCGGTGATTTCATCGACCAACGCCGGGCTGCCAACCAACTCTCCGCCCAGTTCCTCGGCCTTCCGGCTTGCCAGCCGGACAATCGAGTCGCGCCGCTTTTGAAAGCTCGCAATGACCTTCCCCAGCCGGCGTAGCGCTCCGGCATACTGGTCGGCCGATTCCAGGCTAAGGCGGGTCTGTCCCAGGAACCGGTGCCCCGCAGTCCGGCGGCCGCTGCGCCGGCCGAGTATCGTGGCGGGCACCACGCGCTTTCCATGCAGCATGACAATCCAGTGGACCGGCCGGATGAACTCCTCCGGTCCCGAGCCCCAGCGCATGGCCCTGGCGACGGGTAGCCGTTTCAGTGCCCCCGACGCGATTTCGGGCAGCAGTGCCGCCGCCGCCTTGCCCGCGCGACGACCGCTGAACATCAGCCATGCGCCCTTCTCGGTGCGCAACGTTTGCAGGTCCTCGGGAGCGCATCCGAAGGAGTCGGCAAAACCCTTGGCAGCGCGGGTCCACTGTCCGTTTCCATCGCGCGCAGCCGCCAGCGGAGGTCCCCGCTTCTCGATCAGCTGCGCGGGTTGCCGCGACGCAAGCTTGCGGACCATGACCGCCAGGCGGCGAGGCGAAGCAAAGGACTCCAGCCCCACGTGCTCCAGCCCGGCCTCTTCAAGGCCTCGCCGAAACTCGTCGCGCAAGGCCGTCTCCAGGCCACGCAGAGACTTCGGCGGTAACTCCTCCACGCCAATCTCGAACAGGAAATCTGAAGGACCCGGCATAGTCCCGCCCCTAGGCGTCCAGCATCGGGAAGCCCAGTGCTTCCCTCGATTCAACGTAGCTCTCGGCAACGGAACCGGCCATTTCGCGCACCCGCAGGATGTATCGTTGCCGCTCGCTGGTCGATATTGCGCGGCGGGCATCCAGCAGGTTGAAGGTGTGCGACGCCTCCAGCACCTGTTCGTAGGCAGCCAGGGGCAGCCGCTCGGACGTCAGCCGGGCGCACTCGCACTCACAGCTGTCGAACCGGCTGAAAAGCAGCCCGGTATCGGCCAGCTCAAAATTGAACCGGGACATTTCCACTTCGTTCTGGTGATAAACGTCGCGATAAAGCACTCTCCGGCCACCGCCGCCGGTCCAAAGCAGGTCGAACACGCTGTCCACGCCCTGGAGGTACATCGCCAAACGCTCAAGACCGTAGGTGATTTCTCCGGTGACGGGCCGGCAATCCAGGCCCCCAACCTGTTGAAAATAGGTGAACTGGGTAATTTCCATGCCGTTCAGCCACACTTCCCAACCCAGGCCCCAGGCGCCCAGAGTCGGCGATTCCCAGTTGTCCTCCACGAAGCGCACGTCGTCGGTCTTGAGATCAATTCCCAGGTAACGCAGGGAGTCCAGGTACCAGTCCTGAAACCTCTCCGGTGACGGTTTCATCACCACCTGCAACTGGTAGTAGTGCTGAAGCCGGAACGGATTGTCGCCATATCGCCCATCGGTGGGGCGGCGGCTGGGCTGGACATAGGCGCTGCTCCAGGGTTCCGGTCCCAGGGCCCGCAGAAAGGTCGCCGGGTGAAAAGTCCCGGCGCCGACCGGCTGATCCAGGGGTTGCAGGATGACGCAGCCGCGCCGCGCCCAATACGCCTCCAGCAGTCGGATCAGCGTCTGGAAGTCAGCGGGTCGCTTGCGCTCCCTGGGCATGAAAAGGTGCCTGGGCCCTGGGTTAGTCGGCTCTGCCGAAGACCGCCACGCTGACTACACAGCGGGCCGGCTCACCCCCCAGGTTATGAGTCAGTCCCAGTGACGGCGAATCAAGCTGACGGTCGCCGGCCCGGCCCAGCAGCTGCAGGTAGACCTCGTAGGCCATGCGCAGGCCGGATGCGCCGATCGGATGTCCGAAGCACTTCAGGCCGCCATCGATCTGGCAGGGCGTCTTGCCGTCGCGATCGAAGGAGCCATCAAGGACAGCGCGCCAACCCTGGCCTTCCTCGGCAAACCCCAGGTCTTCCATGGTGACCAGCTCGGTTATCGAGAAGCAGTCGTGAACTTCAAGAAAATCAATCTCTTCGCGCGCGTTGCGGATCCCGGCCTCGTCCAGGGCACGTCCGCCAGCTATGCGGGCGCAGTGAATATAACTGCCGTCCCAACCGTCGTGACCGGCCTCCGAGCCGTTGCTCACGGCAAGCTGCAGCGCCTTGACCGTTACGATCTCGGTCTTGCCGAGCTGGCGGGCGATCTCCGGCCTTGCGACGATGGCGCAGGCGGCGCCGTCGCTCACCCCGCAGCAATCAAACAGGCCCAATGGCTCGGCCACCATGGGTGCGCCGATGATGGTGTCCATGTCCACCTCCCGGCGGAGATGGGCCTTGGGGTTGATTGCGCCGTTCAAGTGGCTTTTCCAGGAAACGTGGGCCATGGCGCGCTTCAGGTCTTCGCCATTGACCCGGTGCTGGGCCCGGTAGGCGGAGGCCAGCTGGGCGAAGGATCCGGGTGAGCTGGTGTTGGGGCGCCATTGTTCCGTGAAGGTCCCCGGAGTGCCGATCGGCAGGCCGCCGTAACCGGTGTCCTTGAGCTTCTCCACGCCCAGGGCCAGCGCAATATCGCAGGCTCCGGCGGCAACCGCATACACCGCGCCCCGCAGGGCTTCCGTGCCGGTGGCGCACATGTTCTCCACCCGCGTTACCGGGATGTTCTTCAGGCGCAGGGCGTTGGCCAGCGGCAGGGCGGAACGGCCCACGCTGGCGTCGTCGAAGTAGCAGCCGAACCAGGCGGCCTCAAGGTCGTCGGTCGTCAGTCCCGAGTCTGCAGACGCCTCCCGAAACGCCTCCAGCATCAGGTCCTCGGCGTCGCAGTCCCAACGCTCCCCGAATTTTGAGCAACCCATCCCCACGATCGCCACTTTGTCGCATATGCCTGTCATGACCCGTGCTCCTCATCCGGCGCAGGCGCGCCTTTCCAAAAATATCTCCGGAAACCTCTCTGTGAGTCTATCGCGTGAACGCGAAAAACGAACCGCAATTTCAGTCCCACCTGCATCCGTTCCAGCGGGCATTCGGTGAACTCCAACAGCACTCGCGCGCCGCTGGCCGTCGACGCCAGCCCGTATTGCAGCGGCGGATGCGGCGTATACGCCAGCCAGTCCTGTGTGAAAGAAAAGACCGAGCCCGGTTCTTCCGCCAGCAGCACGACCTCCTGCTCCACCTCGGCGTTGCATTCAGGGTTCACGCAGCGTGCGCTGCGCGGAAACTGGGCAGTCTTGCAGACCGGGCATCGCCCGCCCGTGAAGCCGGTAAGCTCGGAGCGATGCCGGTCAAATGCGCTGAGTGCGGTCTTGGCGTCGGCTTCCGCGCGCATCCCGAAGTCCATCGGCAATAGGCCGCTGAAACTCAAGTACTTGGTATAGGCGGTTTCGGGCCGTGGGGGCGCCAGGGCCAGGCGTTCAGCATTGCGCTGCTGCCAGGCCGGAAGATGCGCGGTAGCCTTCAGCAGCAGGGCGATTCCGCCCTGTGCAAAGCCGATCAGCAGGATCAGATCGTCGGGCCGCGCTTCGGAGAGGGCGTCCGCGGCCAGCAACAGCGGATGCGGGGCGCCGGTATCGCCCACATCTCCAAGGCGGCTATCCTGGACCAAATCGGGTGGCAGGCCCAGTCCCTTGGCAAAAGCCACCGTCATTCTCGGCGGCGCCGCCGGCAACACCAGGCGGGCCAGTTCACCGGGTGCGATTCCGGCGCGCTCCAGCACCCCGCGCACCAGCGCCGGCAGAATCGACCGGTAACCTCGATCGCGCACCCAGCGCTCCTCCCAGCGGTAGTCGAATGCCTGGCCGCTGCCGCGGAATTGATCGACGAAATCGCGCGCCAGCCGATACTCGGCAACGACCTGGGCAATGGGGTTCTCGCCACCCAGGAGCACGGCCGCCGCGCCGTGCCCGTATTGCAGTTCCTGAACACTGGCCGGTTTCGCGCGGCGCGCATCGGCCGCCACCACCAGCGCCTCCCCGCCGCCTCGCAGCGCCTCGCACAGCGCCTGCATGCCGGCATTGCGGGAGTTGCCCACATCGACCGCCGACATCTGCTCGGACAGGTTCAGCGCCTCGCCGACTACGGTGGCGCACTGGCGATCCGCGAACGGCGGCGTGGTGGAAGCGAAATACAGCCGCCGCAGTCCTTCCCGCGACCGGCCGGCAAGGCAGCGCCGGGCCGCCTCCACGCCCATGGTGATGCTGTCCTCGTCCCAATTGCACATGCTGCGCGCGCCCCGGGCGAGTCCCTTGAGCGCAGGATTGGCCCAGCCATTAGCGGCGAAAATCGACCGCCGGTCCAGGCGCATGGCCGGGACGTATGCCGCTGCATCAATGATGCCGAGCGTGGTCATGTCCGCTGCGAAGTCACCTGGCTCCCAGGACGGTTAGTCGAAGGAATCGGGGTTGGCGGTCAGCTTGCCGGGGAACAGGCGCTCGGCTCGCTCGCGGTAGCCGTCGGAGACCTCGTCCACCGAACTCAGCTTGCAGCCCGAGGAATGCCAGATGAGGTGGCCCGGCTGGCCCTGCATTCCCATCCAGCGCAGCCACGGCGAGAAGTAGGTCGACGAGAAGCTGGTGCGCAAGCTCCTGATGCTCTCATCGGCAAAATCCTCCGCCAGGCAGAACATGGTGAAAGCCTCCAGCCAGGGCTGCGGCGCATGGGTCAGCCCGCGGCTGGCCATCATCCAGACGTGGCGGCCGGAGGCGGTCCATTCCGAATTCCAGCGCCGCATGGCGCCGCTAGGGTCAATCTTTTCCGAGAACACCATGCCCTCGCGGGTATACCGCGCTCCGTCCCGGCCACCGAGTTGATTGGGCTTCACAGGCAGGGTTTTCCCGGTGTAGGGATTGGTGAATTCGTCCAGCATGTCATCGCTGCCCGGGTTCTTGAAGAAAGTCAGCGTGCGGCTGCTGATGGAATATTCGCCGTTCTCCACGGCCCGGGCCCAGTAGATTTCCGTGCCTTCCAGGTCGAGGATGTGCTTAGGCGCAGCCTCTCCCACCTGGGCGTAGATGCGTCCCATGTACCACCAGGGAGAATCCTGCTCCTCAAGGCTGGATTGCATGCGCATCCAGGCCTTGAACCAGGCTTGCCTGTCGTCAGCGGCGGGCAGAACGCCGCTGGAGTCCGCTTTCGCGGCGTTGTTGCTCAGCGCTACGCCCAGCCCCAGGCCTCCCAGTCCGCCCAGCATGGCGCGTCGTGAAATGTCGTAAACCATCCGATTTCTCCGCCGGCCCGAGAGGCAGGCCGCGCGCCGACAATGATATAGGCGCAAGCCCGGCGCGGAGTTACTCGCTGATGGGCGGAACGCCGGTGGGCGCCATTCCTTCGTGGTGATGCACGATGCGCCAGCCGTTGGGGGTGCGCAACAGCACGTCGGTGATGCGAACGCGCCCGGCGGTGGCGTTGGGCGGATCGTAGTTGAAATTGAGCCAGTAGCGCGCCACCGCCACTTCGTTGAAAACGTCGAGCTTCAGCGGCTCGATCGAAATACTCAACCGGCCACGGGCCATGGACTGGCCCTTGTCCCGCTCATGAAACGCTTCGCGCTCTTCCTTGCCGGTGATCAATTCCGGTTCGAAAAGGTCCCAAAGCGTAGAGTCCTTGTGCAGGATATTCTCCATTCCCTGCACATCCCGCCCTTCGAACGCGTCGAAGACGCCCTGGATCAGCTTCCAGATTTCATGCTGCCCCGCATTCCGATTCATGGCCCCCCCGCGTTTTGAGCGCATAGTCTAGCCTGCCCATTGGGCCGACAGACTATAGACCTGGAGCGGCCAGTACCGGTACAATCGCGGGCCGTGCCGCGGAACGGATTCGCCGGCGCCGGTTTCGGTTTGTTCCCAAGTGGTTGCGGCGCGATCAAATGCGCCTTCGAGGTGTGGAAGCAGGCGACCGGCGAGGCGCAACCCGCCGTTCTACTTTAGGAGATTCATCCGGCGTTTGGGGGCCGAATCGCAATGAACGTATCCGAAGTTTTAACCATGATCGAGGAAAAGGGCGTGAGGTTTGTCGATCTCCGCTTTACCGACACCCGAGGCAAGGAACAGCACGTAAGCCTGCCTTCCAGCGTCATCAATGAGGAGTTCTTTGTTTCAGGGAAGATGTTCGACGGCTCATCCATCGCCGGCTGGCGGGGAATAGACGAATCGGACATGGTGTTGATGCCCGAGGCGGACACCGCCGTGTTGGACGTGTTCGCGGAAGACACGACCATGTTGTTGCGCTGCGATGTGTACGAACCGGTCACCATGCAGGCCTACGGGCGCTGCCCGCGCCTCACCGCCAAGCGGGCGGTCGAATACCTGCGTTCCACGGGGATCGGCGACGACGCGTATTTCGGGCCGGAGAATGAGTTCTTCGTGTTTGACGACGTGCGCTACGGCGCATCCCTTGAGGGCGCGTCCTACCAGATCGACTCGATCGAGGGCGCCTGGAACTCCACGCGCGAATTCGAGGAAGGCAACTACGGCCACCGTCCCGGCGTCAAGGGCGGCTATTTTCCGGTCCCGCCGGTGGATTCCCTGCAGGACATACGATCCACCATGTGCCTGGCCCTGGAGGATCTCGGCCTGCCGGTGGAAGTGCATCACCACGAGGTTGCCACGGCCGGACAATGCGAGATCGGCGTGCGGTTCAACAGCCTCACCCGCAAGGCCGACGAGGTTCAGCTCCTCAAATACGCAGTGATGCAAACGGCCCATCAGTTCGGCAAGACCGCAACCTTCATGCCCAAGCCCCTGGTCGGCGATAACGGCAACGGCATGCACGTTCACCAGTCGGTCATCAAGGGCGGCAACAACGTCTTTACCGGAGACGGTTACGGGGGCTTGTCGGAGGCCGGGATGTACTACATCGGCGGAATCCTCAAGCATGCGCGGGCGCTGAACGCGTTTACCAACCCTGCCACCAACAGCTACAAGCGCCTTGTGAAGGGCTTTGAAGCGCCCACCCTGCTGGCCTATTCGGCTCGCAATCGCTCGGCGGCGGTGCGCATTCCGTTCGTGTCCGATTCCCGCGGGCGCCGGATCGAAGTGCGGTTCCCCGACAGCATGGCCAACCCGTACCTGGCCTTTGCGGCAATGCTCATGGCGGGTATCGACGGCATTCAGAACAAGATTCATCCCGGCGACCCGGTGGACAAGGACCTGTACGACCTGCCTCCCGAGGAAGAAGCAGGGCTGCCGACGGTTGCGTTTTCGCTGGAGGAGGCATTGGAGGCGCTACGCGCAGACTGTGACTTCCTCAAGAACGGCGACGTGTTCACCGACGACCTTCTGGAAGGCTATATGGGCCTAAAGGAGGAGGAATGCACGCTGTTGCGCGCCAGCACACACCCGGTCGAGTTCCAGATGTACTACAGCTTGTAGTTCGCATCGAACAACCCGATCGGTCAGGTCCAGGAAGGACGATGGGCAAGGGACTGGCCGGCGTATTCCTTTTTCTGGCCCTGTTGCCGGCGGCACAGGGCGAGGAGCTATGGCGCCACGTGGATGAGCAAGGCGTGATTCGTTACAGCGACCGGCCGTTCAAGGACGCCGTTGAAGTGCAATTGCCAGGCTCCGGGCGCTGGCGGGGCGAGGCGGCCCGCTCTTCGGAGTCGTCGCCGGCGGTAAACCACACAGCCGCAGCGCCGGAAGGCCCGTTTCCGGAATTGGCGATTGTCCGGCCCGCAGAAGAGGAGACCGTTCGGGGCGTGGGCGGCGAGCTTGAAGTTGTTCTGGCCATGGAGGCGCCGCCGGAGGATGGCCGGCTGGTGCTGGAGCTGGACGGTGCCGAGGCGGTTTGGCTGGGATCACCCCCTTATGTGCGCCTCACGCAGGTCTGGCGAGGCGAGCATCGGCTGCGGGCACGCCTGCTGGACGCAGACAACCGTGAGCTAGCCGCAAGCCAGGAGGTCCGGTTCTACAAGCGCGAACCTTCGTCCATCAAGGCTTCGGCCGGCTCGCCCTGAGCCCGGCCGGGCGGAAACAGGCCTGCGGGCGGCCCACCTGCACCTGCGGTGTCGCCGCGCAGCGTAGGGCGTCCCATGGTGTTGACAGGCCCTCTCTCGAGGGTGGCCGGCTAGCCGGAGAGCGGACTGTCCTTCAGATCTGCCTGCAGTTGCAAAGCCCCTGTGAGTTCGCTCACGCCGGCGAGTTTGTGCCGGGCCAGATATTCGGTAATTCCCTCGTTGATCTTCCTGCACACCAGGGGGTCGTAGAACAAGGCGGTTCCAACCCCTACGGTGGTGGCGCCCGCGAGTAGAAACTCGATTGCGTCGGTGGCGTTCATGACGCCCCCCTGGCCGATGATCGGCGCGTTGTACTTCCGCGCCACCTGGTAAGTCTGGTAGACCTTCAGCAGGGCCAGCGGCTTGATCGCCGGCCCCGAAAGGCCGCCTTGCACGTTGCCGATGACCGGCCGCCGGCTGTCGGAGTCGATTGCCATTCCCATCAGCGTGTTGATCACCGCCAGGCCGTCGGCGCCCGCTTCCAGGCAGCGGCGCGCGTTCTCCGCGATGTCGGTCTGGTTGGGTGAGAGCTTGGCGATCAGCGGCTTGGAGGTGACCGCCCTGCAAGCCTCCACAACGCGCGCCGACATGTCCGGGTCATTGCCGAAGGCCACCCCGCCTTCGCGCACGTTGGGACAGGAGATATTGATCTCCATGCCGTGCATGGGCGTATCGTCAAAGCGCCGGGTCACCTCCGCGTATTCCTCTACCGTGCTGCCGCAGACATTCGCGAACCAGCAGGTTTCCGAATAGTCCAGCCGGGGCGCAATGTCGCGCACTACGGCGTCCACGCCGGGATTCTGGAGGCCGATGGCGTTCAGCATCCCACCGGGCGTCTCCCACAATCGGTGGCCCTTGTTTCCCAGCCGTGGTTTGAGGGTGGTGCCCTTGCAGACAATGGCGCCCGCGTCGGCATTGCGAAACCCCTCGACCCGGGTGTACTCGTCTCCAAACCCCACACATCCGGACAAAAGCACGATCGGCGAGCTCAATTCGAGCCCGCAGAATTCAACCGACAGCGGCGAACTGTTCATGGCGATGTCAGTGGATCTTCGTCCTCGGCCTTCAGCGGCCGGCTCAAGAGCGCCTCAAGCACCTGCCCCGGATCACGACCGCGATGCAGCACCTGGTACACCTGCTCCGATATCGGCAGTTCGAGGCCCAGGCGGCGGGACAGGCCATGGACGGCCTCGGCCGCGTAGAGACCTTCGGCAACCTGCCCCAATTCCTTGAGCGCGTCGTCAACGGGGGTGCCGCGCGCCACCGCCAGCCCCAGGCGCCGATTGCGGGACTGGTCGTCGGAACAGGTAAGCGCCAGGTCGCCCAGGCCGGCCAGGCCCATGAAGCTGTTGGCGCGCGCTCCCAGCGCCACGCCCAGGCGTACGATCTCCGCCAGCCCGCGGCACAGCAGCGCCGCTCGAGCGTTGGCGCCGTATCCCAGGCCGTCCGATATACCCGCCGCGATCGCGATCACGTTCTTGGTGGCGCCTCCCACTTCCACCCCGATCAGGTCACCGGAGACATAGGCGCGCAGAGCTCCGGAATTGAGCCGTTGCGCCAGCCATCGGGCCAGTTCAGGGCTGCGCGAGGCAACGGTAATCGCGGCCGGCCGGCCCGCTGCAACTTCGGTGGCGAAAGTGGGGCCGGATACAACCGCCAGAGGGTAGTCTTTGCCCAATTCCTGATCCGCCACCTGGTGGGTCAGAAGGCCGCTGGCGACCTCCAGCCCTTTGGACGCGCAACACAGCCGAACCCCGTCGCTAAGCAGGGGCTTGAGCCGCCTGAAGGTCTCGCGCAACGCTGCGCTGGGGGTCACCACGAGCACGCACTCGGCGCCCTGCGTAGCGGTCTTCAGATCATCCGCCGGTTGGACCTCCGGGGGCAGGCGCACGCCTACAAGGTAACGCTTGTTTTCGCGATCCCTGGATAGATTGTCCAGCAGTCGGCGGTCGATATCCCAGATCTTCGCGGGCCAGCCGGCTCTTGCAAGGTGAACGGCCAGCGCCGTTCCCCATGCGCCGGCGCCGACTACCGCGAACATGGAGTAATTATTTGCGCCGGCTCCGCCCGCTGATGACCGGCAGATTGTCGCGTTGCCAGGCGGCCAGCCCTCCCTTCAGGCTGAACACCTGCTCCGAACCCTTCTTCCGCAAGTCCTGCGCCAACCTGCCACTGGCCGCGCCGTTTTCGCAGACCAGCAGGACCGGTTTTCCCGATTTCAGTTTTGGCGTTCCGGGGATGTCCACCGCCCGCATGTTGCGCGCATTGGGAAGATGGCCTTGGCCATAGGCCGTGGGTTCTCGGAGATCAAATATCGCGGCGCCCTTGTTGATGGCCTGCACCGCAACGTTGGGCGCCAGTCCGGTCACCGCCAGCGCCCGCAAACGCACTTCGTTGAAAAGGGCGGCCAAAAGCGTGCCGACCACGCCGAGACTCAGCCAGGGATGAGCGGTTGCGAATTCTATCAGGCGTCCCATATCGGCGAAGGCGTTGTGTCCATTGTGCTCCGTGGGCTTGCCTGCTGTCGCGTGCGCCGCCGAAGAGGCTTTCGCGCTCCGCCTGCCGCAGGGTTCCCGCAGCGAATTATAACGACCGCCCGATATAATTCGGGCGCCTCCGTGTACCCGTGCCCTCAGCAATCATTTCACCGAAGAACCTTACTGCGGCCGTCGCAATGAGGGGCGCAATCGCCAGCCTCGTTTTTCTAACCGGCCTTGCTTACGCGCAGGGGCCGGCGGATGAGGGCGAGCTGGCCGCGCTGCTCGGCCGGATTGAGGCGGTAGAACGGCAGCTCAAGGAGGACATGGAGTCGCAGAGCAAGGCGGACGCCGGTTTGCGCGATGCGGAAACGGAAATCATGCGGTTGCGCAAGTCGGCACTGGAAGTTGAGCAGCAGCTCCGCGCAAGTCAGGAAAAGCAGCACCGGCTTGAGGTCGATGTTCGGCGTAACAGCGAATCGACCCGACAGGCTCAACAAGCGCTAGCCACGGCAATGCGGCGCGCCTGGCTGGCGGGCAGGCAGGACGACCTGAAGGCCCTGCTGAGCGGCGAGAGCGCCGGGCAGGTCGATCGCCGCCTGACCTGGATCTCCATGCTGGCAAGTTCCTGGACCGCACAGGCCCGGCAGTCCACCAGGCTGGCCGGCGAAATGCGCCAACTCAAGGGCCAGTCCACAATAGTGGAGCAGGAACTGGCCGAGTTGCGGGCGCGGCGGACCGATCAGATTCGCGAGCTGGAGCAGGCGGCGGCCCGGCGCAGGGAAACCCTGGACGTCTTGCAGCGGCGTATCGGCGAGGCCGGGGAGGAGATTCAACGGCTCCAGACCCGCGCCGCCACGCTTGGCTCTTTGGTGGAGGACCTGGGCGCAATTGTCGTGGACCATCCATCGCTGCCGCTGCCGTCGATTACGGCGGCTCGCGGGCAACTGGATTGGCCCGTACGCGGCCGCATACTGCAGCGTTTTGGGGCCGGGCCAGGCGGCGGTCAGGCGAGTTGGGACGGGATTCTGCTGGAGGCCGAAGAGGGCGCCCCGGTACGCGCGCCGCATCCGGGTCGCGTGGTGTTTGCCGGCTGGGTGCGCGGATTGGGGTTCCTCATGGTGCTGGATCACGGCGAGATGGTGCTGAGCCTGTACGCATACAATGATCGGCTGCTGGGCAAGAAGGGCGAAATGGTAAGTAAGGGACAGGTAATCGCTCACGCGGGAAGCACCGGAGGGCGCCGGGAACCCGGCCTGTATTTCGAGATACGGCGGCAAGGCAAGCCGGTGGATCCGGTGCAATGGCTGAGCAGGTAAGCACCGGCGGCATGAGCGGCTTTGAAAAAGCCGTCGGCCTCTACACCATCGTTCACAAGGAAGCACGCCGGATCGTACGCATCTGGGTGCAGACCATTGTGCCCCCGGCCATCACCATGGCCCTGTACTTCGTCATTTTCGGGCAGTTGCGGGAACGCATCGGCCCCATGTCCGGCTTCGACTACACGCAGTTCATCGCCCCGGGCCTGATCCTGATGTCGGTGATAACCAATTCCTACGGCAACGTCGTTTCATCGTTTTTCGGGGCTAAGCTCCAGCGCCATCTGGAGGAAATGCTGGTCTCGCCGCTGCCCAACTACATCATCATTCTGGGCCATGCCGCCGGCGGCGTGCTGCGCGGCCTGATCGTGGGCGTGATCGTGACGCTTGTGGCCATGGCGTTCACTGATCTGCAGATCCGCTATCCGCTGATCGTTGTATCCACGCTTCTCTGTACCGCGATCACATTCTCCTTGGGAGGCATGATCAACGCCATCTTCGCGCGCAAGTTCGACGACGTATCGCTGATTCCTGCGTTCGTCCTTACTCCTTTGACCTACCTGGGCGGAGTCTTCTACTCGGTGGACCTGCTGCCCGGAATCTGGCGCGTGCTCAGTCGTTTCAATCCCATCCTCTACATGATCAACGCCTTTCGCTACGGCATGATCGGAACCTCCGACGTGGACCTTGGGACCGCCTACGTAATGATGGGAGTCTTCATGTTCCTCCTGTTCGGAGTTTGCGCGCTGCTTATCCGCAAGGGCGTCGGCATCCGCGAGTAGTCCGATTCGCCGGGCGTGCAGAGCCGCCCGTACTCGCGTCCTGTATCAGGCAGTGGCGCTCCTTTTTGTCGGAAGCGGCAGCGCGGGGATGGCGGCAGCCAGCAGCGCCCCAGGGCCGGCGTGTGCGCTTACGACCGCACCCAGTTCGGTGAGATAGCTCGAGACCAGGTTCGGGATTTCAGCCACCAACAGGTCGTGCAGGCGCTGCCCTGATTCCGCGCGGTTGGCGTGGGCCACTGCAATACGCAGTGGCTGGTCCTTGGGGAAGCGCCGCAGAACATGGCGCGCAAATCGCTTTACGCGATCGCCGGACCTTCTTTGGACACCGCAGGCCTTTACGTGGCCCAGGCGGCCAATGCCCAGTAGCGCATCTACTCCCAACAAGTCGCTGAGACGTTTGATTCGCGGCGAAATGCGCCCGCCGCGGACGCCGTGCGACAGGTCCTCGATGATGCCGAAAGTCTTTGCGCCGGCGCACACCCCCGCCAGGCCCTCAACAATCTGATCGGCGCTTGCGCCCGCCCGGGCCCATTCGGCGGCATGCTGAATGATGAGTCCTTCGCCGATTGAGACGTTGGCGCTGTCCACGATCCGCACCCTGTCGCCGCATGATTCCGCCGCCACGCTGCGGGCCACATCGGCCGTTCCGCTTACGGCGCCAGCCAGGGTGATCCACACGGACTCGGGAAAATGCCCCGCCAGGAATCCCATTGCACGCTCCATGTCGCCGCGCGGCGGCGTGGAGGTTTGGGCTTTCTCGCCTTCGTCTTCCATCGCCCGCCACAGCCACTGCGGGGGCAATCCCAGCCCATCCAGGTAGCCCTTTTCACCCAGGTGAATGCGAAGAGGCGCTCGGGTAATTCGCAGTGCCCTGATCAGGTCGGGAGGAATATCCGCTCCGCTGTCGCAACCGATCGGCACATGGGATGCATTGAGAACGGCGAACTGTACATGCATATCGTCGGCTTTCTCGCTGCTCACCTCCCCGTGCTCATGAGCCATGGCGAATACCTCGTGAGGCTTGTCGGTGTGGATGTGCAAGCGCACGATACGCTCCCCGCCGGCCACAACGACGGAATCGCCCAAAGCTCCAATCTCTTCGCGTATCGCGGCCGGCGCCAGTGCCTGGCCGGAAATCATGCACTCCGTGCAGTAGCGGAATTCAGATTCTTCGCCCAGGTCATGAGCGCGCGGCTCTCCGGCCAAAGCGGCGGCTTGGTGGGCAAATTCCGCAACCCCGGCGCCTCGTCCGGTCCTCACCAGTTCTTCGATACCGGCCAGGAAATGCGCCAGTCCCGCGCCGCCGGCATCCACTACGCCGGCGCGGCGCAGCACATCGAGCTGCTCGGGAGTCTTTCGCACTGCGTCGTCAGCGGCCTGCCGGGCCGCCGACAGCAGCGCCGTGAGTTCCCCTTCGGGCGATGCGTTGAGCGCGCCAAGCCCAACGGCGCTCATCACGCTGAGAATGGTTCCCTCGCGGGGATTGCTCAGGCTGCTGCGTGCCGACTGCGCTGCCACTTTCAATCCCAGCGCAACTTCGCCGGTGTCGAGCCGCGCCTTGCCTTCCCAGGCTTCCGCAAGGCCCTGCAGGAATTGCGCGAGGATTACGCCCGAATTTCCGCGCGCCCCGAACAGCGCGCCCTGGGCTGCGGCCTGAGCGATTTCCGCGGCGTTGCGGGAAGGCGATTCCGCCAGCGCAAGGATCACGGCCTGCGCGGTATGCGCCATGTTCAGGCCGGTGTCGCCGTCGGCCACCGGAAAAACGTTGATCCGGTCCAGCTCCTCGCGGCTGCTCTGCAGCTGCAGCATTCCGGCCGTGATGGCTCGCGCCAGTCGCCGGCCGTCAAGGTAGTGGATTCCCCTCATCGCTGCATACGCAGGCGGACCTTTTGACCCTGATGGGCCAGAATTACTCCGTCGGTGGTGATCTCCCGCACCTGGGGACCGTCTTCAAGGCGGTCACCCACCTGGTAACTGCCTCCATTGATCTGCGCAAAGCTGCGACCGCTTTCGGGGCTGAAGAAAAGCATCTGCAGCTCAAGCACCGGCCAATCCGCCGGCGCCGCGGACAGCAGAGGCTCGGCCGGTTCGGTCTCGTCTGCAGCCGTGATCGGCGCGCTGGCCGATGCGACGCCGCCGGAAGCCGCAGGTGTTTCTGCCGGCGGCTCGCTGCCGCCGGAACCCACCTGTGACACTTCGCTGGTTGCGCGCCGGTCCTCATCCCCGGTCTGCGAGCCCAGAGCGAGGGTCGTGCCGTCAGCCGCGTTGATCGTTGCGGCGCCCGCACCTTGTTGGCCCGCGGTCTCGGTTGGGTAAGAGGAAGCCGAGGGCGAGGGCACAAGCAGCCGCCATGCCGCGAACACCAGCACTATGGCTGCCGCCGAACCCAGCGCGGCAATCCAGCCGCGGCGTCTGCGCGCGCGGAAGGGCCGGGGCGGATGCACGTACACCGGGCGTTGGAACTTCGAGCGCCGGCGTTCCGAGATCTTGAGTGCGTCGAGGACGAAAGACATGGCAGCAGCCGATTTCAGCCGGTAGCGCCGCTCCACACAGCGCGTGTGGGGGCGCCTTCGCGTCCGTAGACTTCGCGCGCCGCCAGGCGAACCAGCCGTGCGCCGACTTCCGGTTCCTCGCAGACGAAAGCTCCGAGCAGCGCGCGGTCGGCGACTACGTTGATGATGCGCGGGATGCCCCTGGAAACTCGGTGCAACAGGCGCCTTGCCCGGGAAGAAAAAATTTCCCGGCCTGCGCCGGCAACCTTGAGCCTGTGTTGCAGGTACTCGCCGGTCTCCGCGCGCGACAGCGGTCCCAGATGGCAACGCGCGGTAATTCGTTGCGCCAACTGGCGCAGATCAGGCCGGGCGAGCGTTTCGTGCAGCTCCGGCTGGCCCACCAGCACGATCCCAAGAAGCTTGTGGCGCGCCGTTTCCAGGTTGGTGAGCCGGCGAACCTGCTCCAGCAGCCCGGGGCCCAGCGCCTGGGCCTCATCCACGATCAGCACCGTGCGCCGCCCGGCGCCATAGGTTCGCAGCAGCTTGCGGTTCAATGCCGCTCCAAGCGCGGAAGGATTACTCGCCCAGCGCGGCGTGCGCACCCGCAGTTCACGGCCTATGGCCTGCAGAAATTCAATCCGGGCGCCTGGAGGATCGAGAATTATCGCCGTGTCGGTCTGCTCCGGCAGCCTTTCCAGCAGGCACCGGACCAGCATTGTCTTGCCTGTGCCCACTTCGCCGGTCAGTTGCGTAAAACCACCGTTCTCGCGAACGCCATAGAGGAGATGAGCCAGCGCCTCGGCGTGGCGGGCGCTCAAGTACAGGTAGCGCGGATCCGGCGTAATACTGAAGGGCCTTTCACTCAAGCCGTGAAATTGCTCGTACATAGGCCCCTAGTGCGGTCTCATCGCTCCCGATTCCCTTTCCTCATTGTAGCGGCCGCGCCGGGACAGCACACTAGTGCCGTGTCACGCTCATATTGTCGCATCAGCGTGTCTCCCCTGGTTCGTGGCAAGGCGCGTCCCGCCGGGAATGGCGCCTCCCATTGCCCAGGGGCGCAACGCGGTCACGGGCCAGGGGAGACACGCCCTTCGGGAGCGGGCGTAGCGCGCCCCCGCGGCGTTGCAGCCATTCGCAATACAGCGAGTATTCCGTGCCGGCTGCGCCTTGCAGGGACACGCTACGCCCGCTCTGATGCGACAATATGAGCGTGACACGGCACTAGGACAGCACGTTGCGGATCAAGTCGGTCAGCCGCCGCAATCCATCGGTAGGCCCGGTGAACTCCTCGCAGGAGCCATCCATGACTTGAACCAACTCCGCAATACGCGCGCGCGCGGCCTGCGCGCCGAATCGTTGCGCCCACGAAGGGAGCCTGGTTGTGCCCGCCGCAGTTGCCTGCGAAGCATCGGAACCCAGATCGTCGAGATCGTCGCGAATTTGAAATGCCAGCCCCATTGCGTCCGCGTAGACCTCCAGCGCGTGCCTCCGGCCAAGGCGCAGATTCTCGCTGACGCATGCCGGCGCCAGTGCCGCCGCCCGGAAAAGCCCGCCGGTCTTGGCGCGATAGGCATGCTCCAGTTCCGCCAGGTCCGGGTCCCCGCCGCCGTGCAGATCAAGGTTCTGCCCACCGGCCATTCCGGTCGAACCCGCGCATTCAGCCAGTAGGGCGCTGAGGCGCACCCGTGCGCCGTCGAGCCCGTCGAGCGACGGGTGGGTCGCCAGGACCTGCCACGCCAGCGTTTGCAGCGCGTCGCCCACCAGCAGCGCGGTGTCCTCTCCATAGAGCCTGTGAATGCTGGGCTGGCCGCGCCGAAAGTCATCGTCGTCCATGCATGGCATATCGTCGTGCACCAGCGAATAACAGTGAATCAGCTCGATCGCAAGCGCCGCCGCCTCCACCCTGGATACGGGCACTTCCGCGGCTTCGGCGGCGGCGTAGCAGAGCAGCGGTCGAAGGCGCTTTCCTCCTCGCAACACCGCATCCCGCATGGCGGTGTGCAATCGCCGTGGTGTTATCGCCGCGCTCGGCAGACATTCCTCAAGCGCAGCGTTGACGCGAGCCTGGTAGTCACGCCATTTGTGCTCAGGGATTTCGCTGATTTTCATGCTGGTGTCATGTCCCTCGGGCCGCAACACGGACCGAGGCGCTTGAAGTGAGCGCCTTGAACGTGGATGCCGGCGCACCTTCAGGCCATTTTATCTTGGGCGGGCCAGACGGCTTGAGCCTATGGTGGTGGAGATTTCCGACACACCGGGCCACGAGAATTGCGCTGCCCGGATTGACAAGCCCGCAGGCTGATCCCCTAGAATCCTGCGGAGCGGTTCTCCGCGGAGGTATTGGCATGCAGGGCAGCGCCATTGCGCATCCCAACGTTGCGCTCATCAAGTATTGGGGAAAGCGAGACGTCTCCGGCAACTTGCCGGCCACCGGCTCTCTGTCGCTCACGCTGGGGCAGTTGAGCACCCGCACCACGGTGCGCTTCGACCGCGGCCTGAAGCAGGATGAGCTGATTCTGAATGGGCGTGCCAGCCCAAACGACCTGAAGCGGGTGGGCGATTGCCTGGCCCCGCTGCGGGAACGCGCACGCATATCGAGCGCCGCGCGGGTGCAGTCCGACAACGATTTCCCGACCGCCGCGGGATTGGCTTCCTCGGCTTCCGGAATGGCGGCGCTGGCGCTGGCGGCCGCATCGGCCCTCGGGGTGGCGGAGGACCGCGTGCTGGTGGGCCGCGCGGCCATGGCGGGTTCGGGTTCGGCGCCCCGTTCACTGTTTGGCGGCATCGTATTGCTGTCGATCGACGATGCCGGAACGTGGTCCTGCAAGTCGCTGCTGACGCCCGGAGAATGGCCGCTGGGAATAGCCGTGGCGGTTACCGACAGCGCGCCGAAAGAGCTCGATTCCCGCTCAGGCATGGAGCTTACCCGGCGTACCTCGCCTTTTTACAGTGCCTGGCTGCGGGGCCAGGATGCGGACCTGCTTGAGGCCCGCAGAGCCGTGGAGAGGCGTGACTTTGAGCGGCTGGCGGAGCTGTCGGAGCACAACTGCCTGAAAATGCATGCCACCGCGCTGGGGGCGTCGCCGCCGGCGCTGTACTTCAATGGCGCGACGATTGAGTGTGTTCACCGGGTAAAGGCCCTGAGGAGAGAAGGGCACGCGGTGTTCTTTACCATCGATGCGGGCCCGCAAGTCAAGGTGGTTTGCCTGCCTGAGGCGCTGGACGCGGCGAGCGAGGCGTTGCAGCTGGTTCCCGGCGTAACCGGGGTGCTTACCGGTGGCCTGGGCGACGGCGCGCGAACCATAGATCCTTAAGTGCCAACGGCTCGCGTGATTCATGCCCGGGCCCCGGGCAAGCTGTTTCTTTCCGGGGAATATGCCGTGCTTGAGGGCGCGCCCGCGATAGCTTGCGCCATAGGCCGGGACGTCACTGTGAAGCTCTGCCGCGGAGATGTTGCCGAGGCGCCGGAAGCGACACGATGGCGGGAAGCCGCCGAGCAGCAGCTGCGCCTGCATGGTATTGACGGCTTTCCGGCCGGTGGGCGTATGGTGATTGACAGCCGTGCTTTGCACTCGCCCGATGGAACCAAGTACGGTCTGGGAGCCAGCGCTGCGGTCGCCGCTGCGGTTACCGGTGCGCTGCTGGCGTCTTGTGGGCCTTTGCCCGGCAGGCAGTTGCAGTTGGACCTGGCAAGGGCCTTGCACCGGCAGCTCCAGGGGCCCGGCGGCAGCGGCGTGGACGTAGCGGCGAGTGTTCATGGTGGCGTAATCAGCATGTGCGGTGACCATGTGCACAGCCTTGGATGGCCGGCCGGATTGCTGTGCGCGGTGATCTGGTCGGGCCAGGATGCGGATACCTCAAAAGCGATCGGCCGATTCCACAAAGCGCTCGAGAACAAATCCGGTCCGGCCGCGGCTGCCTTGGCCCGGCTGGCGACCGCGGCCTCGGCGGTGACCGCGGCCTGGACCGGGGACGCCGGCGCCGTATTGGCTGAATTGGAGCAATACGCCGTCACCTGGCAGGAACTGGATCGGTCAGCGGACCTTGGGGTTTTCAGTCTTCCGCACAGGCGCCTTTTTGACCTCGCGCACGCAGAGCACTGCGTCTACAAGCCCTCCGGCGCCGGCGGTGGCGATTGCGGGCTTGCGTTTTCTTGCGAGCCGGACCGTCTGGAGCGGATGCGCTTGTCCGCCCTCAAGGCGGGCTTTGCGTTGCTCGATGTGGACCTCGCTGCGGAGGGATTGCGCGTTAGCCGTTACGCCGGGTAAGCGTAATACTCGATGCCTTCGTCCTGGTACCCCGGATCGGTGCGGGTGCCGATGCGCTCTATGCGAAAGCCCGGAGGCGCGGGAAGATCGTCGACCGGAAGTCCCGCGTGCAGCGCCTCGTATTGGTCCTGGCGCAGGTCGTGCGAGGGCGCCAGCGATTCCGAGAAACGAATACGCCTGGCCGCCCGGCGCCAGCCGGGACGGACTCTCAGCGGCAGGGCTTCCGCTGCATCGCCGCTGCCGTAGCCGATCAGCAGTATTTCCCTGTCTTCCCACTCTTCTTCAGCCAGCGCGGCTTCTTCCAGCCCGGCGGCCAGCCAGGCCAGCAGGGCGCCCGAATAAATGTTCCCGAGCTCCATCATGTTGTCGTCGCCCCAACGCAATTGACGGGTCACCAGGGAGTCGAAGTCCGGCCGCTTGCGAAGCGCTTTTGTCAGTGCGCTGCCGTGGGGGAAGGGGTCCGGGCTGCCTTGTTCGTCGGAAGGCGGTTGCAGGGAAGCGGCCGGGCGGGACATTTCATCCAATGCCTCCTCAAGAGGAACGCCCGATTCGCGGCAAAGCTGCTGAAGCAGTTGCGATCGCCTGCCACGGCTGATTCCCTCGGCGCACAGGCGGATCAGGGCATAGGCGCTATGCGGCATGCGGCGGTAGGGCCGGTGAAAGAAAACCGCCCGCAGATCTGCCAGCCAATCCGCGGGGGATACGCCCCTTCGCGCGTACAGGTGCGCAAGCGCATTGCGTACCTGGTCCAGATAACAAAAGGTTGAGAAGCGGCCGTTGAACACCGGGTAGTGGAGGTTGGCCCGGGGCCGGCGCTCCCCGCCCAACAGGGGCTTGCGGAAGTCGGAAATCCGGTAGTCCGACGCGCGTCCCGCATGGTTCAGGTCCAGGCTGGCCAATGCCGGGTCGCGCTCCACCAAGAGCGCCACCGCGCCGGCGCCCTGGGTGGCTTCACCGGAACTGCCGCGGGCGTAGAGAGCCAGGTCCGAGCAGATCACGATCGCGGCCGAATCCTCCAGCAAACAGTGGCGCACGGCGTTCTTCAGCGCGTATACGCCCCCCAGACAGGCGTGCTTTACTTCCGGCACCTCGCAGTGCTGCGACAGCCGCGGCAGTTGAAGTTGGTCCAGCGCCTGATCGAGCATCCCCTTGATGATGATGGATCCGGCCGAATTGTCGTTGCTGGACTCCGTTCCCAGCGCCAACAGCCCTATTCTCCCCGGGTCCACATCATGCTGGCGAATCAGCTTGAGGGCCGCGTTGGCGGCCATGGTGTAAACGCTTTGCGCAGGCCCGGGCATCCTGAAAGCGTGGCCCACTACGGCGGCTATCTTCTCCCACGGAGCACCGGTCCACTTGCACCAGTCCTGCAAGTCAACGCGGTACGGTGGCAAGTCCACCGCGATTCCGCTGATGCCAGCGGTAAGCCCCCCGTCTCTTTCCACAATTTCGCCCGGCTGGATTGCCTATTTTCTGACCACTATCGTAATGGCCTCCGACATTACCGGAGGATCGTGAGGGATGTGAAGGTCGTCGGCAAGCAATAGCCGAATGGTATGGGTCCCCGGGTCCAGCGAGAGCTCCACGCTGGTTTGCGCATTGCCGAAGTGAATGTGGCTGTCGTCGGTAGTGATGGGCAGGTCCATTCGCGGCAGGCCGGTATCGACGAGAAGATGATGATGTCCGGTATGTTCGCCGTGAACGCCGGCGGGGCTCAGCTCCATCCCCTCCATCCCGAATCCCACGACGAAGGGGGAAACTACTTCCTCGCCTTCGGCAGGGGAAACAATCCATACTCGCGCCCCTTCCGGCGAAGGTTTACGGGGAGGAAGCACAATCGCCCTGGGCGCCGCGGTTTCCGCCGCCGGACCAGCGCCGTTATCGGCCTCGCCCTCGGGAGGAGTTCCCCCGCAGGAAGCAAGCAAGGCAAGGCAAAGAAGAGGCGCTAAGGATTGTCTAAACATGGGCTGAACCGGAAATGCTGCAAGCACTTGGATCATAACGTAGCCACTAAATGCCTACAACATCAGCTCACTGGATGCGGCGCGTTCGGCCAGCAGTTCTTCGCCCGTGATACGGAGTTTCTCGCGCGAGAAATCGTCCAGTTCCAGTCCCTGCACGATTTCATACGCTCCGTCGCTACAGCGCACGGGATAGGAGAAATACACACCCTCAGGACTGCCGTAACTACCGTCACTGGGCACCGCCATGCTGACCCAATCGCCGTTTTTTGTTCCGTGAGCCCAATCACGCATGTGGTCGATCGCAGCGTTGGCGGCCGAGGCCGCGCTCGATGTCCCGCGGGCCTTGATCACGCTGGCTCCGCGCTGCTGCACGGTGGTGACGAATTCGCCGCGAGCCCAATCGCGATCGACCAGTGAGGTTGCGGCGCGTCCTTCCACCAGCGCCTGGGACAGGTCCGGATATTGGGTGGCTGAATGATTGCCCCAGATGATCATTCGCTGAACGGAGCTGACGTGGTGCCCGGTTCGGGCAGCCAGTTGCGCACAGGCTCGATTGTGGTCCAAGCGCGTCATAGCCGAGAAGTTGCGCGGATCCATATCCGGAGCGTTGGAGGCGGCGATAAGCGCATTGGTATTGGCCGGGTTGCCCACCACCAGCACCTTGGCGCGCTCGTCGGCCTGTTCATTCAGCACCGCCCCCTGCCCGGAGAAAATTCGCGCGTTCGCGGCAAGCAGATCGGACCGCTCCATTCCGGGCCCCCTGGGCTTCGCGCCTACCAGGAAAACATAGTCGGCACTGCGGAAACCGTCCTCAAGGCGGTCCGTAATAACCACCTCGTCGAGTGAGCCAAAGGCGCAATCCTCAAGCTCCATGGCAACGCCTTCCAACGCCTTCATCGCAGGTGCGATTTCGATAAGACGCAAGGTCAAGGGTTGTCCGTGCCCAAGAAGCTGTCCCGAAGCAATGCGGAACGCGAGCTGATAACCGATCTGCCCGGCGGCGCCGGTGATGGCGATCTGGGTGGATTGTGACATGTCTGCGGAGCTCAAAACGGGGATCGGCATTGTATCCCCTGCAACGGAGGCCCGCCCCGGCAACCGCAACGCTTAAGAGGCGTGCGGGTGATTTCATTGAGGGGGTTCTGTGCGCGTGCTCCCATGCCGGTTCAAGTTCCTTGCAACCATTTGCCATGCCAGTGGCATCAAGGGAGCAGGCAATCGAACATGGTTGGATGTCCTGAAGTAACAGAAAGGGATTGTAAGGAGAGTAGCAATGACGAAAAATACAGTATTGATGTCCGTTTGTGCTTGCGCAGTCGTTCTCGCTTGTGGTCCGGCGAACGCCGCCTGGACAAAAGACGCGACGGGGTTATCGAGCGCATTTGAATCGCCCAGCTCCCAGCGCGAGGAACTTCGCGCTCAGCTGGAGAGGCACAACCTGCCCGCTGCAAGTCAGTTGGCGCGGGAAATCACTTTGGAAATCATCGGCCGCGAAGGCGGTTGGCCGGCTGCAAGCGCGGCCGCATCCGATTTGCGCTCCACGCAGTTGCCGATGGCCGCCATTGGCCGGCCTCTTTCTAAGCCGGATCGAGTTGACGAATCAGCGGGTAAGCGCCGCCACAAGGCCCTGCACGGCATCCTGTCGCCGATTCAAGATGGGCTGCGAAAACTCTCCAGCCTCATAGGCATCAGGAAGTAGCGCCGTGCATGGAACAACCTGGGAACGAGGGCTTCCAGCCCTCGACGAGGGCAAGATGCCCTCGTTCCCAACGTGTTCCCTGCGCGTCAGCGCAGTGCGGTCGCTGTGAATACGTGCATTGCGTTAACGGGCCCTGAACAACTTTCCGCGGCGTCTGCCCGATACCCCCTTGTCTTTTCCCCAGGGCAGGCGCCGGTGCGCAATTTGTGACGACGTAACGATTCCCTCCCAAGTTCCGTCACAATCTTGCGCACGGGCCGGCCGCAAGGCCGGCCCCGGCTCTTACCGGACATAGTTCGTGGTTACCGGCTGTTGCCGGCATCGCGGGTTCTGGCGGATCGAAACGCTTGAAGGTGCGCGCTATTCCTTCTTCTTGTTCAGTTCATTGAAAAGGCGGATCTGTTCGTTCATTTGGTCGGCCAACTGCTTTTCGCGTTCGACCGAACCGTCGTAGCGTTTGACGAACAGTTCTTCGCGCTTTTCGGTCTTTGACTCTTCGTCCAGAGATTTGAAGTCGTCCTCCAGACACTTGCGGTACTCCCCAATCCCCGCCTGAAATTGCCGGAACTCGGCAATCGCGGCCTTGAATTCATCGAGGGTCATTTCCGTGGCGTTCGGCATGGTGGGCTCGTCCGGATAGTCGCAGCCAGCCCATGCTGCACCGCTTGCGAGCAATAGGGTCGCGGCCGCAAGTGTGGCGATTCGTTGCATATCTTCCTCCTTCAGGCAGCTTGGCGCGGGCGCGTTGGCCAGCGCCCGAGCAATTATGCCCCAAGCCTGGTGTCGGGTGGCACGACACTGGGCTTACAATGGGCAGCCGCAAAGCGCCGTCGCCGCGTGGATTCATAGATCAATCATCCTCCGAAATGCAGCCGTGCCGATGAAAGGCGCCGGTGAACCGATTTGGGCGCAATCTTCGAGAAACGAATCAGGCAGCTGACCGGGCAACAATTGTCGGGCGGTCTGCGGGGCGTTGAGCGGGAATGCCTCCGTGTAACGCCCGCCGGCCGGGTTGCAGCCACTCCGCATCCAGAGCAGCTCGGTTCAGCTCTTACCCATCGGTATATCACTACCGACTTTGGCGAAGCGCTGCTGGAGTTGATCACCCCGCCGGCAAAAAACACGCGGGACCTCACGGACTGGCTTGCCGCCTTGCACGAATTCGTTCTTGAGCGGCTTTCCGGCGAGCAAATCTGGCCGGCCAGCATGCCCCCGACGATATCCGCCGACGCGGAGTTGGCGCCGGCCGAGTTCGGCAGTTCCAACATCGGCAGGCTCAAGCACGTGTACCGGCTTGGCCTGGCCAACCGCTACGGGCCGCGAATGCAGGCCATAGTCGGCATTCACTTCAACTATTCGCCGCCTCCTGATTTCTGGGTCTCGCTGCCGGAACTGGAAAGTATGTCCTCGGGCATCGTGGCGAAGCGTTCTTCCTGGATCATGGGCCAAATGCGCAACGTCCGGCGGCTGGCCTGGTTACCGACATATTTACTCGGTGCTTCGCCCGCGTTTCACGCCGGCCTGTCCGCAGTGCGCCAGCCCGGCTTGAAGAAGGGCCGCAATGGCACGCTTTATGCTCCCAGTGCGACTTCGCTGCGAATGAGCAGCCTGGGCTACACCAGCGCGCTGCAGGCGGGGCTTGTGATTTCCGCCAACAGCCTGCATGAGTATGTCCGCGATCTGGAGGCGGCGGTCCATGCCCGGCATGCGGGATTTCGAAAAATCGGCGTGTGTATCGAGGGCCACTACCGGCAATTGTCGGATTGTGTATTGCAAGTGGAAAACGAGTACTACGCCGCCGCACGGCCCAAGCGCAGGATTCGCCGTGGTGAACGGGCGGCTACGGCACTAAGGCGCCGCGGGGCCGAATACCTTGAGTTGCGTCTCGTCGATGCGGACCCCTTCGAGCCCCTGGGGGTAAGTGCGCAATCGATGCATTTCATGGAGGCGTTTCTCTTGTACTGCCTGCTGGATGAAAGCCCGCCCATGCCTGTAACCGACTATCTGACGGCATTGTCCAACCTCGACGCCACCGCCTGGCACGGTCGGGCGAAAGGCGCGCGGCTGTTCCGCAAAGGCCGTGAGATATCTTTGCGCGCCTGGGGTCTTGAGGTCTGTGAGGGAATGACAGCGGTATGCGAAGCGCTCGACGGCGGCGTCCCTGGAGACTACATAAAGGCCCTTGAGGCAGCCCGGGATTCGCTTCGTGATCCGGGCCTTACGCCCGCCGCCCGGGTACTCGATGAATTACGGGAGGCAGGTTGGGATCATCAGGCCTGGGGCATGGAGAAAGCCCGCCTCGCCTCGCAATCGCCGGACCGGAAGCCGAATTCCGCTCGCCGGCGAGCGCTGAAGGACGAAGCCCCCGCATCGATCAAGCGCCAGCTTTCGATGGAAGCTCAACCTGAGCCACCGTTCGGTGAATTCCTGGCCAGGTACCTGGCCAGGGGCTGAGATGATCCCGCCGAATTCCGGCCCCAAGCGCCACCCGGCCTCCCTCCCGGCCGACAAGCGCAGAAATATTCGCTTTTCCGAGACGGACCGCCCCTTACGTGAGGACGTGCATCGGCTTGGCGGCCTGATCGGCGCCGTGGTCCAGGATCGGGGCGGCCCGGAATTGTTCAACGCGGTAGAGTCGGCACGCAGCCTTGCAATTGCCAGCAGGAACGGCGACGCTCAGGCCCGAGAACGGCTGCACGAGCTGCTCAGCGGCTTGGATTACCCGCGCGCCCAGGAGGTTTCCCGGGCTTTCGCCACCTGGTTTCAGGCCATCAATACGGCCGAGCAACTGCACCGGGTTCGCCGCCGCCGGGCCTATCTGTACGACGCGAGCCGGCCGCAGCGTGGCGGAACGGAGGCGGTGTTTCAGCAGTTGGGCAAGGGCGGAATGGAACTGGCTCACGCGGTGGAATTGCTCAATACGATCCGCTTGAACCCCGTGTTTACCGGGCATCCCACGGAACCGACGCCGACCGCCGTGTTGCGCCAGCAAGGGAGGATTGCATCACTTCTGGAGGCAGTGCACGCTCGTAATCCGGCGCCGCGGCAGCTTGACGCGCTGTCGCGCGCCATCCAGGAAAAGATCACCGCCATCTGGCATTGCGAGGAGCATCCACACGAGGAGACCACGGTTGCGGCGGAAGTTCAGCAGCTGTTGTTCTTCCTGACCGAGGTAATTTATCCGGCCTCTCCGGATTTCTACGACTCACTCACCGAAGCAATGGCCATTGCCTTCGGCGAGGAGGCCCGTGAGGCACACATTGCCAGCCTGCTTCGCTTTCACTCGTCAATCGGCGGAGATCTTGAAGCGGACGCGGAGATTACCCCGCGTTCAGTCCGGCAGTTGTTCAACACGCAGCGTGTTGCGGTCCTCAATCTCTACCGTAGGGAATGCATGAAGCTTGCCGAAACACTCACCCATTCGGCCCGCCGAATTGAGGTAGCGGGAGAAATCCGCCGCCGAATCAGGGTCTATCGTGAGCATTTCCCCGACGTTTACGCCGAGTTGGGGCCGGACGAGCGGGACATGCCATACCGCTTGCTGTTGCTCCTGATGGCGGCGCGAATTCAGGCCACCGCGCTCGATACCGCCTTTCACTATGATGATGAGCACGAACTGCTCGACGACCTCGAAGCGCTTGCGGACAGTCTCATGTCGCAAGGCGGCCCGTTTGCCGGCAGCCGCGGCGTTCAGCGGCTGATTCGGCGTGTAGAGACTTTCGGTTTTCACCTGCTGGCGGTGGAGCTGCGCCAGCGCGCGATTGTGCTGCGCAGGGTCCTGGGCAAGGTGTTCGGCGCGCGCCAATGGGCAACACCGGCTGCGCGACTCAAGTGCCTGCGTCAGGCTCTGGAGCAGGACCTGGTTCGGCCGGAAAACCTGGGCAATGAGGGATTGCGCGCGCTGGCTCTGTTCGATGCCCTGCGCTACCTGCGCGGACGCTACGGAAGACATGCTCTGGGTGGGTTATTGCTGGGCGGAGTGAAGGAGCCGGCGGATGTCCTGGCAGCCCTGCTGCTGGCGCGTTGGGCAGGCTTTGAGAGCGGTGACGGACACACGCCTATGGACCTGATCCCGGTATTCGAAAGCGACATGGAGGCACGGCAATGTGCTCGAGTTATCGAGCAATTGCTGAACGAGCCTGCCTACCGAGCGCATCTGGAAAATCGCAACAGTCAGCAGTTCGTGATGGTGGATCAAGCTCGCGAGCGGCTCGAATTCGATCTGCCTTCAGAGCAGTGGGCGATTCGCGGCCTGCAAGAGGCGGCTGTGCAGGCGGTTATGGCCGCGGGAATTACTCCAGTCCTGCTGCAGGCTCGTGGCAGCGCCTACGAGCGTAGTGGCCGGCGCAGCCTGCTTGCCGATATTCCTCCGCAACAACTTCAACACCCGTTCAAGTACGCCGAAGCGGGCGAACGCGCGGGGCTGCGCTACGGAATGCAGGGAATAGCGTTGCGATCGCTGGAACTGGCCGCAGGCGAACTGCTATTGGCCAAGGCCGGCCAGCGTATGAGGGCGACTCCCGGCGGCGCCGAAGAGGTAATGGGAGCCCTGGTTCACGGCAGCAGCGAGGCCAATAGCGAGTTTCCCGGCGGACCACGAGGTATGGCGGAGTATTTTGAACTGGCTACCCCGGCCGACCTGCTCGCTCGCATGCCTACTACCGCAAGACGCAGCGGCATGCGCGAGGGGACGGCCGTTGAGTTGCCCAGGCCCCTGGTTTCCTTCTGCTGGGCGCAAAGCCGCAATCTTCTGCCGGGCTGGTACGGCTTCGGTACCGGTTTGCAGCGCGCGATCCGCAACTACGGCCTGAAGGCGGTCCGCAGCCTGGCGGCGGACTGGCCTTATCTGCACGGAATGCTGCGTGACCTGGAATTGGCGTTGGCGCGTTCGGACCTGGAGATTGCGGAGGGCTATTCGCGCCTGGCCGGTGACCTTCACGACCCTTGTTTCCGAGCGATCCAGACGGAGCATGAACGTACCCTGGACTGCTTGATGAGTGTTTTCCGCCAGAAAGTCCTGCTTGAAGATCAGCCGGCGCTACGCCGTTCGATTCGGCTGAGGAATCCCTACGTGGATCCGATGAACCTTTTACAGGTACGCCTCTTGTCCCGTTGGCGGGAGGGCGGCCGTGAGTGTTCCGGTGACTTGTATGCGGCGCTCAAGTCCACCGTATACGGCATCGCCCGCGGCGTACAGGAAGCTACCTGACAGCGCGCTCTACTCAATCACCCCGGAGCACGCTTATCAGCGGCGCCTTCAGCGCGCCGCGCGCGGCCAGCATGCCGGCCAAGCCGATGAGCCCCGCGCCGGACGCGACGCCCAACACCAGGAGCGCCGGATCCAGGCTGTAGTCGAGGTCGAATACCCGCTCGGCCAGCAACAGTCCCAGCAGGCTTGCGGCTCCCGCCCCCAGCAACCCGGCAACCCCGCCCAACACGCCGAACTCCACCGCCAGGCTTCGCAAGATAACTCCGCGGCGCCCTCCCAGCGTGCGCAGCACCGCCGTTTCCATCGACCGCTCACGGCGATTGGAGCGCACCGCGGCCAATACCACCACTACCGCGGCCAACAGGCTGAATGCGAACACGAACTGCACCGCCAGTCCGGCCCGGTCCAGTATCCGCCGCGCCTGACCGATGATTGCGTCGAGGTCGATGACAGTTACGCCGGGATAGCGTCTGAGCAGAGCCATCAGCACCTGGCCTTGCTCCTGGGGGATGTAGGCGCTTGCAATCATGGTGTGGGGCAGTTCGGCGGCCTGCGGCGACAACACCAGTTGAAAGTTGGGGTTGAAGGTGTCCCAGTCCACGCTGCGCAGGTTGGTGAGTTCCGCCTCCAGCCCCACACCGCCCACGTCGAAGTTCAAGCGGTCGCCCAGAAACACGCCGAGCCGGGCCGCGGTTTGAGCGTCGGCCGACAACTCCGCCGGCCCGTCGTGGGCCTCGTCCCACCACTGGCCACGTATCACTCGATCGCCTTCGGGAATTCCGGCCGACCACGACACGTTGGACGCTCGTTCAATAAAGCGCCGTCCCTCGGGGTTTGGCAAGGGCCATTCCTGGGCCGGCGTCCCATTGATATGGGTCAGCCGGGCCCGGATAAACGGCAGTGCCTCGGAGAAATCCGGCGCCTGCTCGCTCAATAGCGAGCGAATTCCGGGCCATTCATCGGGGGCGATGTTGATAAAGAAATAGTTGGGCGCGTCTTCCGGCATCGAACTTCGCCAGGCATCCAGCAGGTCGGTTCGCATCACGCCGAGTAACAACACCGCCATCAGGCCCAGACCGAACCCGGCCACCTGCGCCACGCTCTCGCCGCCGCCGCGCCGGATATTGGCCAGGCCGTGACGCCAGGCCACTCCCCCGGCGCCCCGCAAGGCCGAAAGCGCCCTCACCAATAGCCACCCGAGCAGCAACCCGACAGCGGCGGTAACGGCCAGGCCGACGCACATCCACAATGCCAGCTGCGCATCGCCGGCCAGCACCACGACTATGGCCAGGACCGCGATGAGCGGTGCGCCCTGGCGCAGCAAGGGGCCCGGTCCCTGCATCGGTAAGTCCTGGCGCAGCACCCGTAGCGGCGATGTCTTCGCCAGGCTGCGCAGCCAGGGAATGACGCAGGCGGAAGTCACAACCAGCCCGATGGCGGCTCCCGGGATCAGGCTTCGCCAACTGGCCCCGGGCAGGTCCAGATTGATGACTTCGCGGGCATAGGCCGAAAGCCCCAGGTGGGCGGCATAGCCAGCCGCGCTGCCAAGCGCGATACCCAGCAGGGATACCACCAGGACGGGAATGAGAGAACGGCGGAATACCTGCCCCTGGCTTGCCCCCAGGCATTTTTCCAGCGCCGCGGTTACCAGGCGGCGGCGGGTGTAACTGCGTGCCGAGAGGCCCGTGGCAACTGCGGCAAGAATCACGCTCACCAGCGCCGCCAGCGACAGAAAGCTGCCCGCCCGGTCCACGGCGGATGCCATCGTCTGACTGGCCTCTTCCAGGTTCTGGATGCGCTCGTCGGAACGCAGGCCGTTCTCTTCGGCGCGGCGGAACTCCATAACCCGGTCCTTGTCGCCGGCGAACAGCTGCCGGTAGGCGACCCTGCTGCCGGGGCGCACCACGTCCATGGCCGGAACGTCCGCCAGATTGGCCAGCAGCGTCGGGCCCAACTGCTGAAAGCCGGTGCCCGGGTCCGGCCGATAGCGCAACACCCGGGTCGCACGAAAGTCCCTGGAACCCACCTGCAGGGTGTCGCCGACGGCGATGTTCAATTGGGCGAGCAGCGCGGCGTCCACCCATACCTCGCCGGACGGCGGGATTCCCAGGGCCACGCTACCCGGGCCGTAAGGACGATCCGAGGTGCGCACCTCGCCGCGCAGCGGATAGCCGCCCGATACGGCCACCACCGAGCCCAGGGCCGTCAGCTCCCCGGCTATGGCAACCGTCGCGAAAGACCAGGTCTCCGCGCCTTGCAGTGAGTAGGCGCGCGCCCGCTCCAGTCTTTCCGGATCCGGCCGCACCGGGGCCGCCACCGCCAGATCGGCGGCCAGCACTTCCGCCGCCTGCTGGCGCACCGCCGCGCCGATCCGTTCGGTCAAAAAGCTTACCGCCGCCACCGCTGCCACCGAAACGGTGAGGGCCGAGAGCATTACGGTAATATCGCCGCCGCGGAGTTCGCGCAGCCATGGCCGAGAGGGTGAGGTATTAGCTGACGTCATTGGGGCAGGCACTTTCGCATATACTGCACGCCCGCTCAAGCTAGTGTGGTGTCCCGCAAGTAACTGTGATTAAGATGCGAGGGATTTTTTCTTCCCGGCAAGGCGCGACGACGCAGTGTGGTAGGCCCCACATAAGGAGGAGCAACGCCGCCGGGGAGGAAAAAGGACCGCAGATTATTGCAGTTACTTGCGGGACACCGCACTAGAGTCGCATTCGCAGTAACCGCCGCGCCAAGTGAAGTTTCGTTTTTCGCATTGCCTGATAGCGGCCGTCCTTGCGGCTTGCGCGGCCGAGGATCCGCAAATGTCCGAACAACTCACGCCAGATGATCCCCCGATAGCGGACCGGCGGCCGTATTCCTACAGCCATCACGGGATCACCATCGAGGACCCTTATCACTGGCTGAAGGACGCTGGTTACCCGCAGGTGGACGACCCTGATGTGCTGGCCTACCTCCAGGCGGAGAACGCGTACTTTGAAAGCATGATGGCGCCTCGGCGAGAGCTGGTCGAGGTCTTGTTCGAAGAAATAAAGGCGCGCCAGCAGCCGGACGATGCCAGCGTTCCCTGGCGGGAGGGCGGCTGGTATTACCAGTGGCGCTATGAAAAAGACGGTCAATACAGCAAGTGGCAGCGCTGGCCGGCCGAGGACCCGGATGCCGGGCTGGAGCCCACGGCAAATACCCGGGAAATTCTCGACGAGCCGGCATTGGCCAGCGGCCGGGACTATTTCCGGCTAGGCGCCTTGTCGGTGAGCAACGCGGGGCGCCTGATGGCATTCAGCACCGATACCAACGGTTCGGAACGGTATCAGCTGGCGATCAAGGACCTCGCGAGCGGCGAAATGCTCGACGAGAGAATCGACGACACCCTGGGCGCAGCCGTCTGGGATGCCGACGATTCCGCCTTGCTGTATGCCGTGGTGGACGAAAACTGGCGCCCCTATCAAGTGCGCCGGCACGTCATCGGGCAGCCGGTTACGAGCGACAGCATTGTGTACGAGGAGCGTGATCCAGGCTTCTTCGTGGGCGTGTACCAATCCGCGTCAAAGCAATACCTGCTGATACATACCGCCAACAACGTTACTTCCGAGGCGTACGTCATTCCTGCGGATGGATCCGATACGCAGCCGGTGCTGGTGGCGCCCAGACGCGAAAGACATGAGTACCAGGTGGATCATCAGGAAGGCCGATTCGTGATCCGCAGCAACGACAAGCACAAGAACTTCCGCTTGGTGACGGCGCCGGAAGAGGACCTTTCTCAGAGCGCGTGGGAGTCCCTGCTGGAAGGCTCCGACGAGCTGTACATTCGGGATTTTTCGGTGTTCGCCGACTTTATCGCGGTGGTGGAGCGCGTCAAAGGCTTGAACCGCATTCGCCTGATCGACGGCAGCGGGCACAGCACTCACGTTGAACTGCCGGAAGCCGCCTGCGCGGTGGGATTGGGCGACAACGAAGAGTATCGGACCCAAACTCTGCGGCTGGAGTACTCGTCGATGGTCACGCCTCCCACGGTGTTCGACTATCACCTTGCAACAGGCGAGCTTGAAACCAGGAAAGTGCGGGCAATTCCCAGCGGCTATGACAAACAGCAATACGTTACCGAACGCATGCTGGCGACGGCGCGCGACGGTGTGCAAGTTCCCGTGTCCCTGGTACGGCGCAGGGACACGCCGGTGGACGCGAGCGCCCCGCTGTACCTGTACGGCTATGGCGCATACGGCCACGCCATAACTCCGTCGTTCTCCACCGCCCGGCTGTCGCTGTTGGATAGGGGCTTCATATATGCCATCGCCCATATTCGCGGCGGGGACGACCTCGGCTATCACTGGTACGAGAGCGGCAAGCTCGAAAGGCGGGTCAACACTTTCAATGATTTCGTGGATGTGGCCCGGCATCTTATCGAGACCGGCTACGTGGCGCAGGGCCGGATCGCCATCGCGGGCGCAAGCGCGGGCGGGGAGCTGATGGGGGCCGTGCTCAACCAGGCTCCCGAACTGTGGGGTGCGGTCGCCGCCCATGTGCCGTTCGTCGACGTCCTCAATACGATGCTCGACGACACGCTCCCGCTCACCCCCACCGAGTGGCCCGAATGGGGCAACCCGATAGAGGACAGGGAAGCATTCAAACTGATCCGGTCCTACTCGCCCTACGATCAATTAACGGCCGGGGCATACCCTCCCATCCTGGTCACCGCCGGATTGAACGATCCCCGGGTTACCTACTGGGAGCCCGCCAAGTACGTCGCCAGGCTTCGTTCGCTGAAGACCGGCGCCAGCCCCTTATTGCTGAGGACCTATATGGGCGCCGGACATGGCGGCAAGTCGGGGCGCTACACCTCGCTCTACGAAGTGGCCGAGGAATACGCCTTCATGCTCTGGTCGCTGGGTCTGGCCGACTGACTCGCATCGAACCCCCGGGAACGAGGGCTTCCAGCTCCCCTGGGAACGAGGGCTTCCAGCCCTCGTCGAGGGCAAGATGGCCTCGTTCCCAGGGGTTCGGTGTATTCGGCTAGCGGCTGGCGCGGCGTTTCACGCCTGTTTCGCTCAAGATGGTGCTGGAGATTTCCTCGATAGAGCGGTGCGTCGTGTCGATGTGGCGAATGCCGTGCTTGCGGTACATGCGCTCTGCGCTGCGCAGCTCGAAGCGCACCTGCCGGGCGGAAGAATAGTTGCCTCCGGGACGCCGTTCGGAGCGGATCTGTGCCAGCCGCTCAGGCGAGATCGTCAGACCATAGAGCTTTTGCCTATGGTCTTGCAGGGATTTCGGTAGGCGGCCGGTTTCCATATCGTCTTCCGTGAGCGGAAAGTTGGCCGCGAATACGCCGTACTGCAGGGCCAGGTACAGGCAGGTGGGTGTCTTCCCCGATCGCGATACGCCGGTAAGGATGAGGTCGGCCTGGTCGTAGTGAAGGACGCCGTGGCCGTCGTCGGCGTCCATCGCGAAGTGGGTTGCGTCAATCCGCGAGTTGTAGCTGGTCGCATCGGAAATGCCGTGGGTCCGGCCCAGCGTATGGGAGGACTGAACTCCCAGTTCCTCTTCCAGGGGCCCAAGGAACTCGGCGAAATAGTCCAGCACCAGGCCCTTGGAGCGGAGCAGCGGAGCACGGATCGAGTTGTGTACGAAACTGGTGAAGACCAGCGGCCGGCGTCCGGTTCGATCCGCTTCCCAGTCTATCCGTCTGGATACCTGGACCGCCTTCTCCACGCTGTCGACGAACGGCACCGTAACTGCGTCGAATTTGATCCCTTCAAACTGGGTCAGCAGGCTGTGGCCTAGCGTTTCGGCGGTTACGCCGGTACGATCGGACACGAAGAATACCGTTCGCTCTGCCATACTCGCGTGACACGACACCAGATTGTTGGCTGGGGCGCCTGGGAGTATAGCTTGCGCGAATACGTCATCGGCCTGTCGGCCGTCGGCAAAGGGGACCTGAATCGCGTGGGGGGCAAGAATGCTTCCCTGGGCGAGATGATCGCGCATCTCGACAAGCTGGGCATCCGGGTACCGGACGGTTTCGCGACCACCGCGGATGCTTTCCGCGAGTTCCTGTCGCGGGACGGCCTGGGCGAGGCGATCCATACCCTGCTGGACGATCTGGACGTGGACGATGTCGAGGCGCTGGCCGGCGCCGGCGCAAGCATTCGCGAGATGATAGGCAAAGCTCTGCTGCCTTCCTCCCTGAAGCAAGCGGTCCGCGCCGCCTGGGAGTGGCTCGGCGATGGCGAAGAGATCAGCGTTGCGGTCCGGTCATCCGCAACCGCTGAGGATCTGCCCGAGGCTTCCTTTGCCGGCCAGCAGGACACGATGCTGAACGTGCGGGGGTTTGGAAACGTCCTGGACGCGATCCGCAGTATCTTTGCATCGCTATTCAACGACAGGGCAATCTCCTACCGGGTCCACCAGGGCTTTGATCATCGCCGGGTTTCCCTTTCGGTGGGGGTGCAGCGCATGGTGCGCAGTGATCTGGCCTCATCCGGCGTGCTGTTCACGCTGGACACCGAGTCCGGCTTCCGCGACATGGTCCTTATTTCCTCAAGCTACGGGCTGGGCGAGAGCGTTGTGCAGGGGGCGGTGAACCCGGATGAGTTCTATGTTTACAAGCCGAGTCTCGCCTCGGGCCACCGGTCCGTCATCCGGCGCAATCTGGGGAGCAAGGCCATCAAGATGGTGTACGCCGGACAGGCGGCCGGCCGGGTCACCACGGTCGCGGTGCCGGAACCGGACCGTAACCGCTTTTCTCTGACCGATGAGGATGTGGAGGCGCTTGCCAGGCAAGCGGTGGCGATCGAGGAGCACTATGGCCGGCCGATGGATATCGAGTGGGGGAAAGACGGCGAGGACGGCCGGATTTACATCCTTCAGGCGCGGCCGGAAACGGTCAAGAGCCGGGCGGGCCGGACCCTGGTTCGGTTCTCGCTCAAGGAGCGTGCCCCGGTCTTGAGCCGGGGCCGAAGCATCGGTCAGCGGGTCGGAGCGGGTCCGGCGAGGGTAGTCTCCAGCGTCGAGCAAATGAGCCTCGTACAGCCGGGTGACGTGTTGGTTGCGGACATGACCGACCCGGATTGGGAGCCGGTCATGAAAAGGGCGGCGGCGATCGTCACCAATCGTGGGGGCCGCACCTGCCATGCGGCGATCATCGCCCGCGAATTGGGCATTCCCGCCGTTGTCGGATGCGGGGGCGCCACGGAGGAAATACCCCACGGCGCCGAGGTGACCGTATCGTGCGCCGAAGGCGAGGAAGGATTCGTCTACAAGGGCAGGCTGCGCTACGAGGAAACCTCAGTCCAGCTTCAGGAACTGCCTGATATTCCCGTCAAGCTGGCCATGAACGTGGGAAATCCCGACCGCGCCTTTGCGTTTGCCGCCATTCCCAACCATGGCGTGGGACTGGCCCGGCTGGAATTCATCATCAACCGCATGATCGGCGTGCATCCCATGGCGGTTCTCGAATTCGACCGCCAGGAGCCGGACGTGCGCGACATGATTGCAGAACAAATGGCCGGCTACGCTGATCCGGTTTCCTTTTACGTGGACAAGCTGTCCGAAGGCATCGCCTGCATAGCCGCCGCGTTCGCCCCCCAGCCGGTGATCGTGCGCCTGTCGGACTTCAAGTCCAACGAATACGCCAACCTGATCGGCGGCCACCGCTACGAACCGCAGGAAGAAAACCCCATGCTCGGCTTTCGGGGCGCGGCCCGCTACGTGGACGATCAGTTCAAGCCCTGTTTCGAGATGGAGTGCCGGGCCCTTCTCCGGGTTCGCCGGGAGATGGGTCTGAACAACGTGCAGATCATGGTGCCCTTCGTACGGACCCTGGAGCAGGCCCGCGAAGTGGTCGAGCTGTTGGGCGAGAACGGGCTGGTCCGCGGCAGGGATGGCTTGAAGCTCATCATGATGTGCGAATTGCCGGGCAACGCGCTGCTGGCGGAGCGTTATCTTGAGTTCTTTGACGGCATGTCCATCGGTTCCAACGATCTCACCCAGCTCACGCTGGGGCTGGACCGGGACTCAGGGAAGATCGCTGCGCTGTTTGACGAACGCGACGAGGCCGTAAAGCGGCTGCTGGAGATGGCGATCAGCGCCTGCCGGGCGCAAGGCAAATATGTGGGCATTTGCGGGCAGGGCCCTTCAGATCATCCGGACTTCGCCCGCTGGCTGGTCGATCAGGGCATAGACAGCCTGTCCTTGAACCCGGATTCGGTGCTGGACACCTGGCTGTACCTGGCCGGCGACCGGCCCGAGACCGGTTGAGACCTGCCGGCTAGAGGCGGCCGGCGTTAATATGGCAGATTCGGTCGCAGCGTTGCGCCAGGTCTTGGTCGTGGGTTGCGAGCAGCAGCGTGGCGCCGGCCTGCTTGTTCATTTCAAACAGGATGTCGCCCACCCGCGCGCCGGTATCGGCGTCGAGATTGCCGGTGGGTTCGTCGGCCATGAGCACCTTGGGGCGAGTAACGAAGGCCCGCGCAATTGCGACGCGCTGGCGTTCGCCTCCCGACATATGGCGGGGATAATGCCGCCGTCTCGGCGCCAGACCTACGCGATGCAAGGCTTGCTCGGCGGCCTTGCGCGCGCCGCCGATGCCGTTCAGTTCCAGCGGCAGCATGACGTTCTCGATGGCGGTCAGGGACTCGATCAGATGAAAGGACTGGAAGACGAAGCCCAGATGCTGCCCGCGCAAACGCGCTCGTCCGTCCTCGTCCAGGCTGGACAGATCCTGTCCGCACAAAACGACCCGCCCTTCGGTTGGTTGGTCCAATCCGGCCAGCAGGGCGAGCAGCGTGGTCTTGCCCGCTCCGGAAGGACCCATCAGGGCGCAGGATTCACCACTTTTAAGGCGCAGGTTGATATCCTTGAGAATCTCAAGGTCCCCCTCGGGGCTGGACACGGTCATGCCCAGGTTGTCAGCGCTTAGGACTTCATTCATACGTTGCTTGGCGGCGCTTGCCTTGTGCGTTGTATTCGCAGGCGCAGCCGCGAAAGATGCGCCCGTATTGCTGGTCTTAGGCGACAGTCTGAGCGCCGCCTACGGAATGCCCCAAAGTCAGGGCTGGGTAAGTTTACTTGAGAAGCGCCTCAAGGGATGGGAGCGCCCCTGGCAGGTGATCAACGCCAGCATCACCGGGGACACCACCGGGCAGGCTTTGAAACGCCTGCCCAGGCTGTTGGGTCTGCATCGGCCCAAGGTTGTGATCATCGAGCTCGGCGGTAATGATGGTCTGCAGGGCAAGCCGCTGGCCGTAATACGGGAAAACCTTGAAGGCCTGATCAGTACCGTGCGCGATGCCGGCGCGCGATCGGCGCTGATCGGAATGCGCATTCCGCCTAACTACGGCGAGTACTACAGCGGCCGGTTCGAGCGGCTGTACGGGGAGGTGGCGGAAAAGGAGAATATCCCGCTGCTGCGCTTCAACTTCGAACAGCTGGCACGCACCGACGGCCTGATGCAGTCGGACGGAATTCACCCTGCGCCGGAAGCGCAGACACGATTGCTGGAGTCGGTGTGGCCGGCGCTGAAGTCGGAATTGCTTAGTGTGCAGCGCGGCCCGGCGCCCAAGTCGCAAGGCCCCGACTGATTTCTGCCTGTATCGCAAGCGCCGCCGCCCGCGGGTCGGGCGCGGCGTTGATGGGTCGGCCCACCACAATGTGATCCGCTCCGCCGGCCATGGCCGCTTGCGGCGTAACAACCCGTTTTTGATCCTGAGTCTCGCGGTTATCCAGGGGACGGATGCCCGGTGTGACCACCAGCAGCCTTTCGCCCAGGGCTTCGCGCAAGGCGGGCAGCTCGCGCCCGGACGCAATGACACCGTCACAACCGGCTTCCAGCGCACGCCGCGCCCGCGAAAGTACCAATGCCTCGATGTCGCAGTCGAATCCAAGGTCCTCCAGATCGCCACGATCCAGGCTGGTCAGGGCGGTGACGGCCAGGATTTTCATGCTGCCGCCCTTGTTGTCGGCAGCCGCTTCCATGATGGCCTGGTTGCCGTGAACGGTAAGGAACTCCACTCCGTGTTCGCGCAATCCGCGGACCGCCGCGCCCACGGTTGCGGGGACGTCGAAAAACTTGAGATCCGCGAACACCTTGTGGCCCCGTTGGTTCAGTTCGCCGATCAGGCGCATGTAGCCGCCGGCGGAAAGCAGCTGCATGCCCAATTTATAGAAACATGCCGCGTCGCCCAGCCGGTCCACCAGATCAAGGGCGTCAGGGGGCGCCGGCACATCCAGCGCCACGATCAAGCGATCACGGCTCATGCGGTCAGTTCCCGGCAGCGCAAGCGCGCATAACGGTCGGTCATGCCGGCGATATAGTCGGCCACCACTCGCGCTTGAGCCTCTTCCCCATCGGGCAGGTTTCGCCCATGCCGGCCTGGCAACTGTTCCGGATGATCCAGGTAAAAGGTGAAAAGAGTATCGATAACGGCCCCCCCTCTTGCGTAGTCCTGCCGCATGCGCGGATGATGATATAGCCGATCGGTCAGGAAACGGGCCAGTTCCTGGTGACGCTCCTGAATGTCATCGCTGAGAGCGACCAGCGGTCGCGAGCACTTCCGCACCGCATCCGCGTCCCTGGGGCCCTCGCGCAGCAAGCCGGCCTGAGTCGTTTCGATCAGGTCCGAGACCACCCGATTGATCATTCCGCGGATGGTTTCGGCCACCAGCGGCCCCCCTTGTGCGCGCGGGTAGCGAACCAGGACTTCCTGTTGCGATTCACGATAAAGTCGTACCTGCATGACCTTCTGGCGGTCCAGCAAGCCGCTGCGGATCCCGTCATCCAGATCGTGGTGGTTGTAGGCAATCTCATCGGCCACATTGGCCAATTGCGCTTCAAGGCCGGGCTGGCGGCGTTTGATGAAACGATCGCCCAAGTCGCCCAGCGACCGCGCCTGCCGCCGCGAGCACCGTTTGAGCAGGCCTTCGCGCGTTTCCCAGCAGAGATTCAGACCGGGGAAACCCGGGTAGCGGTGCTCCAGCTCATCGACGATGCGCAAGGCTTGCAGGTTGTGCTCGAACCCGCCGTAATCGGCCATGCAGCGGTTGAGCGCGGACTGTCCGGCGTGGCCGAATGGCGGATGACCGAGATCGTGGCCCAGGCATATCGCTTCGGTGAGGTCCTGATTCAGGCCCAGGCAGCCCGCCGCGGTGCGGGCAATCTGGGCCACCTCCAGAGTGTGCGTGAGCCGCGTTCTGAAATGGTCTCCCTCGTCGACCACGAACACCTGGGTCTTGTGCATCAGCCGTCGAAAAGCGCGGCAGTGGATGACCCGATCGCGGTCCCTCTGGAACGGTCTCCGGTAGGGGTGATCCGGCTCCTCATGCAGGCGGCCGCGAGTATGTTCGTCAGCAACCGCCCAGGGCGCCAGTTGAGCAGTTCGCGCCCGCCACCCGCCGGCAGTGGTCAAGGTTCTTGCCCCGACAGGACGGCATCCAGCGCCTTGAGCGAGAAGTTCTCGGTCAGACGTGCCTGTCCCAGACCCCGAGGCAGGACCAGCCGGATCTTCCCGCGCAGGTTCTTCTTGTCGGCGAGCATGGCCTGCTTCAGGACCGCGGAATCCAGATCGCGCGCTTCGGTGGGCAGCCCGATGGCCGCCAGCAATGCTTGCAGCCGCTCCAGGTCGCTGCGCTGCAACTCTCCCTCGGCCACGGCGAGGCGGGCCGCCAGGCACATACCGGCGGCTACGGCCTCGCCATGCAGCCATTCGCCGTAGCCCGCGGCATGTTCAATTGCGTGGGCAAAGCTGTGGCCAAAGTTCAGCACCGCCCGCCGCCCGCTCCGGTCCCGCTCGTCTTCAGCGACGATAGCGGCCTTGATCTCCACCGATCGCCGGATGGCATGGCGAAGACAATCCGAATCGCGCGCCAGCAGTGCACGGCAATTCTCTTCCAGCCAGGCAAAGAAGCCTGGATCGGCAATGGCGCCGTATTTCACGACTTCCGCCAGGCCCGCCTTGAGCTGTCGGTCCGGCAAGCTGCCCAGCACCTGGGTGTCGCAGATCACCGCCCGGGGCTGATGAAAGGACCCGACCAGGTTCTTGCCCCATTCGGTATTGATCGCGGTCTTTCCGCCTACCGATGAATCCACCTGCGCCAGGAGCGTTGTCGGAATCTGCAGGTAGTCCACGCCGCGGTGATAGCAGGCGGCGGCGAAGCCCGCAACATCTCCGACGCAGCCGCCGCCCAGCGCAATAATGGTGCAATCGCGGCCCAGCCCCAGGCGGGCCATGCGGTGCAGAATCCGCTGCCAGTGACGGATGTCCTTGGCTTCTTCGCCGTCCGGAAGCAGCACCGATTCGCATTCCGATCCGTTCAGCATCAGGGTCAGACGATCGAGATACAGGTCGGCGACAGTCTGGCTGGTAACGGCGAGTATGCCGCCGTCGCCAAGCCATTCGTCGATCATGCCCGGCCGGCTCAACAGGCCCTCTCCCACGACAATCGGGTACGGGCGCGAGACCGCGGGCCCGTTTATTCGTTCGATGTTCATCCCTTCAGTATCTCAAGCCGGTTTCACGCTTTGGGGTTTCAGGCAATGTGCGGCGCAGCACCCGGTTCATGCCTGATTCACAAGACGCACGATATTTTGCCCGACTTTGCTTACGTGACAGCCGGTCGTATCGATGATGTGATCCGCCACCTCGCGGTACAGCGGTTCGCGCATCACCATCAGGTCTTTGAGAACCTCACCCTTGGGACCGTTTACAAGTAAGGGCCGGTTGCGCGTGTTGCGGGTGCGGCGCACCTGCTCCTCAAGGTCGCATTTGAGGTAGATGATCACCCCGCCCGAGCGCAAAGCTTGACGATTACGCTCGCTCAAGACAGCCCCGCCGCCGGTGGCCAGCACCAGGCCCCGTCGCTTGCACAAAACTTCGAGCGCCTTTTCCTCGCGCTCTCGAAACCCATGCTCCCCCTCAATCTCGAAGATCAGTGCGATGTCCACACCGGTCTGCTCTTCGATGTAGCGGTCGCTGTCGGCGAAGGTGAGCTTCAGGCGCTTGGCCAGCCAGCCGCCCACGGCGGACTTTCCCGAACCCATGGGTCCAACCAGGAATACATTGCGTGGGCTTGGCATGTCGTGCTCGCGGACCGGGGTCTTCCAACCACCGGCTTGTGGGCGAATGGTACCCACAAACCTGGCCGGACTGCGCGGGTCTTCTGTGGGTCAAGCGACTGAACGCCACTGGCAGGCTATTTCGCGGGCTGAAGAATGGTAGGCGTTACGAAGATCAGCAGTTCGGTCTGATTGGACGACTTGAAGCTGGATCGAAACAGACGTCCCAGGCCGGGGATGGCTCCCAGGTACGGCACGCTCGACCGGGTATCGGCGCTCTCGGTCTCGCGAATGCCTCCCAGAACCAGTGTTTGCCCGTCCTCAACCAGAACCTCCGTTTCAATTCGCCGCGTGTCTATCGATGGTACCGTGCCGCCGCGCTCCGTGGCCACGATTTTTCCCACACTGTCCTTGGTGACCAAAAGGCGAAGAATGACTTTTCCGTTGGGTGTTATGCGGGGAGTGACCGTAAGACCCAGGGCCGCCTGCTTGAAATGGGTGGTCGTGGCGCCGCTGGATGCCGCTTCCTGGTAGGGAATCTCCACACCCTGCCGGATGCTGGCCTCACGTTGATCGGATGCGAGGATCCGTGGAGCGGAGATCAGGCGGCCCTGGCCTTCGGCCTGCATTGCCGCGAGTTCCAGGTCAAGCAGGTAATCGGGATGCAGCAATGCCAGCGCGACTTGTCCGGCCGCGCCGGCCACCGGTAACTTCACGCTATAACGGTCGGCCAGGTCGGCTGCGGTCAGTGCTCCGGCCTTTCCCTCGGCCGCCTCAATGCCCCGCACGATGCGGTCGGTGGCTGCGCCACTTCCCGAGAGCACTGCGGCCTTGCCGTCGCCACGCCGGTTTACCGCCGTAACGCCCCAGCGCAGGCCAAGGTTTCGGCTGTAGTTCTGATTGGCGACCACGACCCGCGATTCAATCAGGACTTGTTGCGCCGGCATATCCAGCTCGGCCAGCAATTCCGCCAACTTTTCCAATCGGGGCGCCGTATCGTGAGCGATGAGGGTATTGGTGCGCTCGTCTACCTGTACCGAGCCACGCCCGGAGAGCAAGGACGATTGCCCTTCGTTTATGAGCCCGGCGATTTCAGAGGCTGCAGCGTAGTTGACTCGTAACTTGCGCCACTGAAGCGGCGCAAGTGATTCTTGCGCGCGCTCCGCCTCCAGCCGCGCTGCGTCGCGCGCAAGAAACTCGCCAGGAGTAGCCACCACCCAGGCCCCGTGGCGACGGCGCGCCTGAAGTCCCCGGCTCTCCAGAACCAATGCGAACGCGTCCTCACGGCCCATTTCGGCAAGTTCCAGGGTTACATTCCCGCTTACGGCATCCGACACCAGCAGTTGCATGCCCGAGGCCTCCGCCAGCAGTTGCAGGGCCGACCGGACCGGCAGGTCCCGAAAGCTCAGCGAGACCAGTTCCTTCTGTTCGGCATGCGATACGCTCGCGATGCTGAGCGCTGCCAGGACCAGGCAGGCATTTCGGGAGCGCAGGATCATGAACCGCCCGGCTTCAAGCGCAGATTCCCGGCCGGGTCCTCTTCAAGCTCATAGCTGCGCGCGCCCACCCGGATAAGGCCGCTACGCTGTGCAGCCTCCTCTGTTTCCTCGGAGTCTGCTGCATGAAACTCTTCGGCGCCGGGATCCGAGGATCCGAAGGGGGAACCAAGATTCGCAAGTTCCGCCGGGAGCAGCGGCGGCTGACGTTGTTGTGGCTCGACAGGAGCCTGAAATTGCCCAGCCGTGGCATCGTCTGCAAAGTAGGCCAACAGTCGCGCCGTGGCTCGCAAGTCTCCGGGATCTTCTCCGGATGGCAAGCCGATACTGACTTCCACCATCTCCCGCAGTTGCTCCGACGCCAGCGCAAGGCCCAGGAAACCCAGGATTTCCCCGTAGCTTCCGGACATTTGCAGCTCGGCGCCAGTGTGCCGGAGGGGGCGGTCAAATTCCCGGGCCGGCTGCCAGGGTTGCACCGCATACACCAGTGCTTTCGCCCAGCCGGCAGCCAGGGAAACGGTCAGGTCCAACGCTTCGGTAGCGGGCGGTATCCAGGCGCCGGTCCGGCGTAATTGCTCGATGACCTGGTCGGTTTTCGAGAGGAGTAATTGCCTTTGACGCTGCGTGAGTCGGGCCGCTGCCAGCTCTTGCTCCAGATCATGCAGGCCGTCCCTGGCGTGCGCGAGCTGCGGTATCAATTGCCCCCGCACCCAAAGTTGAAATCCAAGGACCGAGATCAGCATGAAGAGCGCACATGCCAGAACCAGGCTTACCCGCGTGCCCCATTTTCCCGGATCGCCGGTGTCCAGAACTCGCAATTCGTCCAGGATTCTCATTCCTTCAGCCGCCCAACCAGCAGGAACTGCCGGGAGTTCTCTGCGCCGATCTGCACTTCCTCAATACGGGCCTCCGACACCATGGGCATTTTGCGCAGCCGCCCGAGCAGCTGGCGCGCCTGGTCCAGGTCCGCTACCTTGCCCTCGATTTCCCAGCTTTGTCCGCTCAGCCGCAAGCTGGTCAGGAACAGCCCGGGGGGCGCCGCGTGGGGTAGTCGGGCAAGCCACTCCCGCACCGCCTCGTTACGCCTTTGCACGCGCCCTATTTCCGCCAGCAGGACCGCAAGCTCGGCACTTGCCGCCTGAAGCTCAGCCAGGTCTGCTCCGGCCTGATTGCGGCGGGCGATGTCAGCCGCAATCTCGGCGGTCTGATCGCGCGTGTCCCGCAATTCATGGCGCCAGTGAGTATCGGCCGCGGCGACCAGGGCCAGCGCCGCAAGCGCGCCTCCGGCAAGGGCCGAGATTGCGTTGCGCCGCCGGACCCGGCACTGCCGGTGGCGCCAGGGCAGGAGGTTGAATGAGCGCAAGCCCGGTGTCGTGTCAGGCATGGTCATTCAGCGCCAGCGCGTAGGCGCCGAGTAAGACGGGCGAAACCCTGGGCGCTTGCGGATTGTTCCCGGGTGTCCTCGGTGGATTGGCCGCCTCCACAGGCATTCCCAGCGCTTCCTCAAGGACCTCGCAAGCTCCGTACAGGAGTGCCGCGCCACCCCAGAGCAAGGTCTTTTCAGGAGCGCGGGTATCGTGACGCGAGGCCAGACAGAGTTGTAGCGCCCGCTCAGTATGCCGGGCCAGGTCGCGCAGAAAGGATTCCCGGATGCGAGACACCGGGCCGCCGGGCAAGGCGCATTCCTCGACGGCTTTGAGCGTGTCATTGTTCGACAGTCCGTAGGCAACGCGCAGCCGCTCGGCAAGCTCCGCGCAGCCGAAGGAATAGCTATGCTGAAGTGCCGGTCCGTTCCCCGAATACAGGGTCAGGCGAGTCTGCCGGTGTCCGCCGTCGAGCACCGCCAGGGTGCTGCGCCCGGCCGCCGGCCTTGATACTGCTCGTTGTATTGCAAAGGTCGTTACGTCGACGGCGGCCACCTGGAGGCCCGCGTCTTCAAGCGGGCGGCAAAGCGCCCGCACCGTCTCCAATCTTGCTATGCCCATGCAATAGCTGAGACTACGCTCGCTCTTGCCTTCCTCTACGTAGTCGTAACACGCTTCATCAAGTGGGTAGGGCACGGCCTGGCCGGCTTGTGTTCGCGCCTGCTCCTCGATTTCCGCCGCTGGAAGACCCGCAGGCAAGGTAAAGCGGTGCATGATGACTTCGGCGGCGTTCAGGCCCACTACGGCTCGGGTAGCGCGCGGCGCGGCCTGGCGAAGGGCGCCCCTTATCGCCGCCGCAATGGATTTGGCGGTGGGGTCTTCGCCTTGCGTAAAGGGTGCGAAGGCGCAAGAGCGTAATGCCCCACCCGTCAGCTCAACCGCCTTGACGGCGCCTGCGCCCAGGTCCAGCCCCACCACAGACTTTGTTCGCCGCAATCCCTGCATTGTTTCCTGGTGCACCGCAATCGCCGTCGGTTAATGAAAGTTCGTGCCGGCTGCCTATAATGAGCGGTCAAGCCTTGCACAGCCTGGAAACTATCTTGTGATCAAGCGGCTACTTGAATCCAGAAAGTTAATCGACGCGTTCGTGAAGATATTCACGCTGGCTGCCGCAGGAGCCACAATGGGCCTGGTCGTCCTGGGCATGACTATTGCCGGGGCCTATTTCTATCTTGCCCCGGGTCTGCCCAGCGTTGAGAGTATTCGGGAAGTACCGCTGCAGATTCCCCTGCAGGCGATTACAAGAGACGGGCGTCTGATCGGGGAGGTGGGCGAGAAGTTCAGGACTCCGGTGGCCCTGGAGGACGTGCCGCCACTGCTTCGCCATGCCTTTCTGGCCGCCGAGGACGACCGCTTTTTCGAACATCCGGGCTATGACTACCAGGGCCTCATGCGCGCCGGCGTCAATCTCGTCTTGACCCGCTCGCGCAGCCAGGGAGGAAGCACCATTACCCAGCAGCTGGCCCGCGAGTATTACGTGAGTCGTGAACGCACCTTTGTGCGCAAGGCACGGGAACTGTTCCTTGCTCGCCGTCTGGAGGCCGAACTCAGCAAGGAAGAAATTCTTGAGCTGTACCTCAACAAGACTTTCCTGGGCCAGCGGGCCTACGGCGTGGCGGCCGCAGCGCAAGTCTATTTCGGCAAGGCATTGGACGAGCTTTCGATCGCCGAATGTGCAACTCTGGCAGGCATTCCCAAGGCCCCGTCCGCCATCAACCCGGTGAGGAACCCTGAGCGGGCCGAGAACCGGCGGGCTTACGTCCTGCGCAGGCTTGAGGAACTGGATTTCATCAGCGAAGCGGAACGGCAGGCGGCGCTGGCGGAACCCATGGAGTCCAACCTGCATGGCCCCCGCCAGGAGGTGAACGCGCCGTGGGTGCTCGAAATGGTGCGCAAGGAAATGCTTGCACGCTACGGACAGGACGCTTATACCGGGGGCTACAAGGTCACCACCACGATTGATTCACGCATGCAGGTGAGTGCGCAACAGGCGTTGCGCCGCGGATTGCGGGAATACGATCGGCGTCATGGATATCGTGGTCCGTTGCGCAGGGGCGTGCTGCGTAACCTGCGTGCGGAGGGTTACCGGACCGACGCGCAGTTGCTCAAGTCCCTGCAATCCGTCCCGTCGATTGCCGACGCGCGGCCGGCATTGGTGATGGCATTCGGCGACTCGAATTCCGTGGAAGTGCTGGCAAAGGGATCGGGTCGCGCGGTTCTGCCCTGGGAGCGGGTACGGTGGCGCGCCTATATTTCGGAAAACGCGCGCGGAGCCTTGCCTGAACAGCCTGAAGACATGTTCTCGGTCGGCGACCTGATCCTGGTGCGTGCGTCGGAAGACGGAGGCCTGGAACTGAGCCAGGAGCCCGATGTGCAGGGGGCATTGGCGTCGATCGATCCCCGCGACGGAGGAATCGTCGCGCTGGTTGGCGGGTACGATTTCTCGCGCAGCAAGTTCAACCGGGCGGCGGACGCCCTGCGGCAGCCCGGCTCGGTGTTCAAGCCCTTTATCTACTCCGCCGCGCTGGAGCATGGGTTGACTGCCGCCACGGTTGTGAACGACGCGCCGGTCGTCATTCCGGACCCCACCACCGGGACCGTCTGGCGCCCGAAGAACAATTCCGGCCGTTTCAACGGCCCCACTCGCCTGCGCGAAGCCCTGGTGCGTTCGATGAACCTGGTATCGGTGCGGGTTCTGCAACGGGTTGGCTTGCCTGCCACCCTTGAGCACATCCGTGCTTTCGGGTTGCCGGAATCCTCGTTGCCGGAACGATATTCTCTGGCGCTGGGCGCCGGGGGGGCGGCGCCATTGGATATCGCTCGCGGCTACGCGGTTCTGGCGAACGGCGGCTTCCGGGTTGATCCGTGGCTGGTCGAACGAGTCGAGCAGGATGGCTTGCGCTACCAGGCCGAAGCACGCGTCGCTTGCCATGCCTGCGAGCTCCCTTTCGAGTCTGTGGGCACAGGATCGCCGGTAACCGCCGAGTGGCTGAACGGCGCCAAGCCACGTATGCCGGGGCGCCTGGCCTATGCGTTTGCGAAAATCGATAACCTGGCCAGGCTATATCCGTCGGCCGAAGGCGATTTCTTCGAGCCCTACTTCGATTCGGTGGCGCAAATGCAGGCGGTAACGCTGCAGCGGAATCCGGATGTGACGGACAGACCGGAATTGTTCGCGGATCTCAAGTCGGCGCCACGCGCTGCAAGCGCGGAAAACATTTATGTCGTCTACGACATGATGCGCGATGTCATGCGCCGCGGCACCGGGCGCCGCGCGCAGGCATTGGGCCGGCAGGACCTGGCCGGCAAGACCGGCACCTCGAACGACAATCGTGACGCGTGGTTCAGCGGTTTTAACGGCGACCTGCTGGCTACGGTATGGGTCGGGTTTGACCAGGAACGCTCGCTGGGAAGCAATGAGGGCGGCGGCGCCACCGCTCTGCCGATCTGGATCTACTTCATGGAAGAAGCGCTCAAGGGAGCGCCCGAAGCTCCCCTGCCGCGCCCTCCAGGCATCGTTTCCGCCCGGGTCTCGCCGACAACCGGGTTGCTGGCCCCGCCCGGCGAAACGGATGCGATCTTCGAACTGTTTCGTGAGGAGGCCGTACCAGGAGCAACGCGAGCCTCAGACGCCGGCGCCGACGAAGAGGAACAAGACGAACTCTTCTAGTATCGTGCCCCGTGTTGTCTATAGAATCGTAGGGTAGATGAATTCCCCAGGGTAATTGTCATGTCATGGTGGTTGTGGATTGTGCTCGGGGTGGCTTTTCTGGTTGCAGAAGTCACCGTGGACGCTGCTTTCTGGCTGTTGTTTATCGGAATAGGCGCCGTAGTCGTAGGACTGGGCGGCTTTTTTGGCCTCACCGGTCCACCGGTCGCCCAATGGCTGGTGTTCGCCGGGCTCTCGCTGGTGCTGCTGTATTTCTTCAGGGGCCGCCTTCGGGCCCTGGTGATGCGGCGCCAGGGCGGGCCGGTCGAAGCGGTCATTGGGGAAGAAGCGACGGCCGTATCGGCGATGGCGGCAGGGGCCGCCGGCAAGGCGACGCTGCGCGGCGCCGAATGGGATGCCCGCAACGTCGGTTCATCTGAAATTCCCCAGGGCGCGCGGGTGCGCGTGGCGCGGGTGGGCCAGTTGGTATTGGAACTGACGCAGGACTAGCGTGGTATAACGCCTGCACAAATTAGGAGAGAACAATGATTTTTAGCTTGATCGTCGCCGCCGCGGTTGCCATCCTGGTTATCGTTATCATCGCCAAGACCGCCATAGTGGTCCCTCAACAGTCGGCCTCCGTGGTGGAAACCCTCGGGCGCTACAGCAGAACCCTGCAGGCGGGATTCCATATCCTGATGCCTTTCGTGCAAAGAGTGTCCTACAGGCACACGCTCAAGGAGCAGGCGGTCGACATACCCGAGCAAATCTGCATTACCCGCGACAACGTGCAGGTGGGCGTGGACGGCGTCTTGTACCTGCAGGTTCTCGACGCAAGGAACGCCTCCTACGGAATTACCGACTACATGTTCGCGATTTCGCAGCTGGCCCAGACCACCCTGCGTAGCGAGGTCGGCAAGCTGGACCTGGATCGCACCTTCGAGGAACGCGGCTCCATCAACTTGTCGGTGGTGTCGGAACTGGACAAGGCCACCAGCGCCTGGGGCATCAAGGTCTTGAGGTATGAGATCAAGAACATCAATCCGCCTCGCGACGTGCTGGCCGCCATGGAGAAGCAGATGCGCGCGGAACGTGAGAAGCGTGCGGTGATCCTGACTTCCGAGGGCGAACGCGACGCTCAGATCAACAACGCTGAAGGCGACAAACAACGGGTCATCAAGGAGTCGGAGGCGACCAAGCAAAGGCAGATCAACGAGGCCGAAGGTGAAGCCCAGGCCATTTTGGCGGTAGCTACCGCCACGGCCGAAGGATTGCGGCAGGTGGCGCAGGTGGTCGATTCGGAAGGAGGGCTAAGCGCCATGCGCCTGCGCATAGCCGAACAGTACGTTGAGCAGTTCGGTCGGCTGGGTCAGGAAGGCAACACCTTCGTTATTCCCGCCGACATGGGCAATATGGCCTCCATGTTCACGCTCGCCACCTCCATCTTCAAGGGCAGCGGCAAAGGGGAATAGCCCGCCGCCGTCGCGGGACTCGACGCTAACGGCTTTCGACAGGCGTATATTCGCGTCGTTCGGGCCCCAGGTAGAGTTGCCGGGGCCGCCCGATACGGGCTTCGGGATCCTGGTGCATCTCGCACCAGTGGGCCGCCCAGCCGGCGGTGCGGCCAATAGCGAACATGGGTGTGAACATGGACGATGGTAGCCCCAGCGCCCGGTAGATGATGCCGGAATAGAAGTCGACGTTCGGATACAGGCGGCGGTCCTTGAAATAGCTGTCCTGAAGCGCGATCTCCTCCAGCTCCCGAGCCAGCTTGAACAAGCGGCCTCGGCCCGTGGCCAGCGCCTTGAGGACTTCATGACAGATGCTCCGGATAATGGTCGCGCGCGGGTCGAAATTCTTGTATACCCGGTGACCGAAGCCCATAAGCCGGAAAGAATCATTCGGGTCCTTGGCCCGCAGGACGTAATCCTCAATGCTCTCTTCTGAACCGATGTCCTCCAGCATCTTGAGCACGGCCTCGTTGGCGCCGCCATGCGCCGGCCCCCACAGCGCGACGCACCCGGCGGCCAGGGCGGAGAATGGATTCACGCCGGAACTGCCGGCAATCCGCACCGTGGAGGTGGAGCAGTTCTGTTCGTGGTCCGCGTGCAGCACCAGTAGTGTATCCAAGGCCCTGGCGGCTACCGGGTTCGGGTCCTCGCCGAACACCATGTACAGCAGGTTGGACGCGTGGTCGAGGTCGTCACGCGGAGCAATGGCCGGCATGCCCAGCGAGTTGCGATAGGCTGCCGCGGCCACGGTCGGTATGTTCGCAATGACGCGGTAGCTGAACCGACGCCGATGGTCCGCGTCGTTGGGATTGATGCAGTCGGGATAGACGGCCGGCATTGCCGAAAGCGCCGCGGTCATCACGCTCATGGGATGTGCGTGGGCGGGCATGGCCGAAATGGTGGCCAATACGTCGGGGGCGCAGGGACGCAGGCCCCTCAGTTCGGCCGAAAACGCCTGCAGTTCGGCTTGCGTGGGCAATTCTCCGTGCAGCAGTAGCCAGGCCACCTCGGTGAAATTGCTGTGCCGCGCCAGGTCGTTGGCCGCATAGCCGCGGTACATGAGAACGCCCTTCTCCCCATCCACATAGGTGATCCGGCTGCTGCAGCTGGCCGTGGACGCAAAACCCGGGTCGTAACTGTAGGCGCCGGTCGCCGCAGGCAGGCCGGAAAGGTCCAGGGCGTCTGCGCCCAGAACAGCGGTACGCCGCGCAAGTGGCACAGAGTGCCCGTCGCGGCTTACCAATTTGTCGCCCGTTTCGGTCATGCAACTGCCTTGTACTGTGCCGGCAGGACGGTCGGTCGTAGGAGTCACGAGACCGGTTCCTCCGCACACCAGGTTTGGCGCTCCGTTTATGGGTGACGCCAGACTGGGAAAGACGCTGCCCACAAACTGGGCGCGTACATTGCAGCCCAACATTATAGCCCAGCTGCCTGATTAGCTAGAAAAGCTTATGAAATGAATAGCTTATGCAGACTTCCGGGCCCCGTACCGGCGGCGGAACTTCTCGATTTGGCCGGCCGTTTCCATGATCTTCTGCGAACCGGTAAAAAACGGGTGACAGGAAGAGCAAACCTCAACGCGTATGTCTTCGCTCAAGGTGGAGTGCGTAACAAGCTCCCGGCCACAACTGCAGCTAACCTTGATTTCGTTGTACTGGGGATGAATTCCTGTCTTCACGGATTCGGGCCTCGGCCGATGGCACAAGCGGGGCGGAAGCATACCCGAATACGATGCAGGCTTCAATCCAGACCGTAATTGAGGCGCTTGCGCTGTGGGGTTTTTCGGGAGCGTATCCGTAGCGCGGGGGTTCTCTGCCTGCGAATGGAAGGCGGACTGCGCTTGTTGGGCGCGGATGAGGGCTTTGTCGAGGTCTGTTCGGTTCCATGTCCGGCAAAATCGGCGCCAAAACGGCCCTTTGACGGGCCGCGGCGACAGTCAGGCGAAAGCCGCTCTCCGCCGGGCCGGCGGATCGGCATCCGTAGGCGTTCCCCGGCCGGGGAAGCCGCTATCCGGCGTCTAAGAAGGGCGGATCCACCAGCGAGCGCATCCGCCTGGGGCGGCCTTCGAGCGCCGCGCCCAAGGCCAGCGCCATCATCACGCACAACGCCAAACCCACCCGCGCCTTCATCTTCGCTTGTCCCCGGATGAAGTGATGCTCAAAACCAAAGCTTGAATCCACCCGGCTGTTGATCCGCTCCAAGGCCGTGCGCCGCTTATACCCCCGGCGCCACGAAGGACTCCCCCAAGGCGTCGGCGTGAAGATCCGCCGGTCCTGATCTTCCAGCGCAATCCGAACCACGCGCCCGTAGGCGCTGTCTTGGACTCCCGCGCCGCGATAGCACTGCGCCCGGCCTTTGCACGCAAAGCCATAGGCCGACGCCGGACACCGATACTTCAAAGTCCCCCGGTCGGACTCAAATCCCTGGAACGCCATGGGACGCTGTTCCTGGGTCGCGGGGTCGCGGCACAGCACCTCGCCTTTCTCGCTATACAGGATCGTATCCACCCGGTCCGGATCCAGCGACCGAAGAATCGGCTTCGACGAATCGTAGTCCGGCATCGCCTTCTCCTCCCGCCACATCTCGCGCGTGTCGATCAAAGGACGCACCCGGTAACGATCCCACAGCTTGGCCTTCAGCGGGCCGCTGTCCAGACCCCGGTCGGCGCTGAAGTCCGCGCAGCGTTCCGCCAACTCCGGCGAGCGGGAAAACAACTCGTCCACCGCACCGGACAGCCGCTTGCATTCCGAAGCCGAAGCCTTCGTCACGTCACCACGTAAGAGGCTTGACCGCAGGTCAAGAAACCACACCGGAATCTCATAGGCGCTGTCGGCGATCAAATGCAACTCGTAGCCAAACCAACTCTTGACCTTCACCCACGCCTTGCCCGTCTTGTCCACCCCGCGCGTCTCGTGCTTGCCCCAGTCCGCGTCCGCATCCGACGTGCGGCCCGTTTTCCGGCTCGCTTGCCCCGTCGAGTGACTGTCTATCGCCTTGCCGTCATAGCCCAGATGGCGCCCAAAGTCCGGCAGAACCTCCATCAGCCGAGCCCGCAAAACGTCCAGCATCCCGCTGACCAGGCCGTGCTTCTCTTCCAGCCGCGCCACGCTCCCCAGAAACCGCGAGAAGTTGCAGCCGTCCGGGACGTTGTCGAATACCGGCGCAGACAAACTCACCACCCGCGCTTGTCCGGTCTGCGCATCCCGCTCGATCGTCCGAACCGGACGCCCTTGGCGCGGCAAAGCGGCAAATCCGCACAACTCCAGCAAAGCCGGATTGCGCCGCAACTCCCGAACCAGCGAAGCGATGGAGGGATGCTGAAACACCACCCCCGCCATCAAAGCCCGCCACATCGCCTCGATGGGATAGTCGTCGCGGCCCCGGCCCCGCCGGGCCTTCAAGGCGCCTGAACCACCGGCTCATCCGGCAGATACCGAAGAACCCACTCCAGCCGTCTCAAATCCCCCAAGCGTTCGACATCATCCCACGAAAACAGCATACTAGCGGTGGCCCTCATGGCGTCTCCTTAGCCGGGAGCGGCGGGTGTTGTTGGTAAAGACATTGTGCCCCATGACGGCCGCTCTTGTCCATCATCCTATTGATTTACAAGAATATTATCCGCTTTATCCACCCTCCACGGCCGTTGGGGTGAAAATCCGGGCCGCGCCCCGAAAACGCCCCAAAAACGCCCGAAACGCGCCCATTCCTGGGGGCAAGAAAATATCCGCCCCCCGCAAACCCTTGCTATCAGCGGCGCTCAGAACAGCGCAACTGGCTCTAATTCGTTGCCCGGGACCGGTCGCCGGTCACTCCAGGTGCGCATCGCTGTGGTATGTTTATGGTTCCGCCTTGCCTTGCAGCGTTCGAACAACAATTGCGGATCAGGGCATGGCAACAAGAATGGCTTGAGCAGAGTAATGGATATTGTTCACCAGGCATCGGTGGCCTTCCCGGCTCATCTAGGGAGGGTAGAGGCGCTGACGCACAATGTGTTCGGTGTGCCCCTGGCCGGCGATCCTCCGAGGGGTGTGTCGCAGGTCATATTTGCGCTCGGCTGTTTTTGGGGAGCGGAGCGGAAGTTCTGGCAGACTCCGGGGGTGTACAACACTGCTGTGGGCTATACGGGCGGATACGTGGCGGACCCCGACTACTATTCCGTATGTTCCGGCGCCACCGGGCACGCGGAAGCCGTGTTGGTGAGCTACCGGGTGTCGGAAATCAGCTACCAACGACTGCTCCGCGGGTTTTGGGAGGCTCACGATCCCACCCAGGGAATGCGCCAGGGGGCGGATGTCGGCACCCAGTACCGCTCGGCGATCTTTACCCTCGGCTCCGAACAGCGCCGTCAGGCCGCGGCTTCGAGTCGGGCGTATGGCGATGCGCTCAGGTCGGCGGGGTACGGTCCCATTACCACTGAAGTCGCCGCGGCCGGAGTGTTCTATTTCGCCGAACAGCAACACCAGCAGTACCTGGCCAAGAATCCGCGCGGATATTGTGGTCTTGGCGGGACCGGTGTGAGTTGTGACCTTCAGTCCGGTCTGGCGGAAGACCTAATGGCGGTGCGCCAGGCATGAGACGCATACTGTATATCGCTCTTCTGGCCGTAATCGCCCCGGCTGCGTTCGCGTCGCAAGGCGCGACGGATGCGGAGGTCGGCCAGTCCTGGCTGACCGAACAGCGCCGGATGAACCAGCGGTTCGTGGAATTGTTCCGGGAACTGCGCTACGTCGAAGGCGAGGAGCTGGCCGATTCGATCCTGAGTCGGGCCGAGGAGCAATACGGCTACGACGCGGTGGAACTCCTCGGACCGCTGATCAACCTGGCGACGGTGCAGCGGGTCCAGGGGCGCTATGGCGATGCGCAGTTCCATTACGAACGCAACATAGCGATAGTAGAGCGGAAGCTGGGCTACGACGCCATTGAGCTCCTCAACCCATTGCACGGGATGGCCAGGACCTTCATGCGAATGGGTGATTCCGAAGCTGCCGCGGAGCCTCTTTCGCGCGCTTTGCGGGTGACCCATGCCAACTCGGGCATTTACAGCCTGGAGCAGGGCAGGACCCGCGATCTGTTAAGCGAGCTGTCGTTGGCCGAACAGGACCTGGAGCAGGCCAACCTGCACCAGCGGATCCAGGTCCGCGCCCATGAAAGGCGCTACGGACCCGGAGATGCGCGTGTGGTACCGGCGCTGTACAAGCTGGGCGAATGGTATGAACGCACGCGCCAGACCAGCTTGCAACGCCGGAGCTACGCCGCCGCCGATCGCCTCATCCAGGCAGCCAATGGTCAGGACAGCCTGGATCGGGTGCAGGCGCTGCGCGGGCTTGCAGCCAGTTTCCTTAAGGAATCGCGCCGCGAGAAGGCCGAAGAGTTCTTCCGGCGGGCGCTGAGCATTGTGCGGGCCCATCCGATTCAGGACATTCTGCAGCAGGCCAAATTGCTGATCGATATCGGCGATACCCAGACGATTTTTAATCGCCTGCCGATGGCGCGCGAGAATTACCGGGAGGCCTGGGACCTGCTGAGCGTGGACGACGAGGCCCTGGACTTGCGGGCGGAGCTCCTGCAGCACCCGGTCATTCCGCTGCGCAGCGCCCAGTTGCCGGTGCAAGTTCCGCGGAAAATCACGAACTCCTCGCGCTACGAGAGTCAGCCGCGCGCCGGCTCCGTGGTCTTGCAGTTGACGCTGGAGCCCAACGGCAGCGTTTCGGATGCAAAGGTACTGGAGTCGGACCCGTCAGGTTTGATAGACGACATCGTCGTGTCGCTGATCAAGGGCGCCAAATTCCGTCCCCAGCTTCGGGATGGTGAGCCGGCGCGGGTGGAGGACGTAATCTATCGGCATCGGTTCCGCTGGTACAAGCGGCGAGAGGCGGACTCTACGACGGAAGTTCCGGCGCCTGCCGAGCCGGACAAGGAAGAGCGGCCGATCGAATATCCCGGCGATTCCTGAAGCGGACGCAACGCCGCTTCCCGGCGTTTACTGAGAGGAGTTTTGGCGAGCGAACGCGGTTCGCCCTTCGGCGATTGTCTCCAGCACCAGGTCGGATTGTCCGCCGACCCGCGCCGCCAGTTCTGCCGGCACATCGCGGACCATGGCTGCCCATGCCGTTCGTTCGGCGGTGTCCGGCCAGCGCGGGATGAAGCCTAAATCAGCGGCGTTCTCAAGATCGCGTGCGGCTTCCTCGCGCGTTACCCGGCGAGACTCCTGAACGCTGGGATAGGCGGTGGCCATAACCTGGCGGTCGGCTTTCGAGAGCCGGTCCCACCAGGCCTTGTCGGCCACGATAACCGACATCCCGAAGCAGTGTGCGGTTAGCGTCAGGTGAGGCGCTTCGCCCGAAGTCCCGGTGCGGACATACAGGCTCACGGAGTTTTCACCCGCTTCAATCAGGCCGGTCTGCAGTGAGGGCACGATGTCACCGAAAGGCTGCGGGATAACGTCGGCCGCAAAGGCCTTGGCGAAAAGCCGTGATGCCACGCTGGCCGACACGCGAAACCGGCGCCCACGCATATCATCCGGAGAAAGCACCGGTGTAACCGAGTAAATGTGGTGAAAGCCGATTTCGTTCCACCTCATCAGATGCAGCCCCTGTTCCGCAAAAAGCGTAGTGAACAGTTCGGTGAGGAAATGGTCGTAGACGTAGTCGGCTTCTTCTTCGGAATCAAACAAGAACGGAGCGTAAAGGATCGCGGTTTCGGGCACGATAGTCGAGGCCACCATCGCCGATAGATTGCCCACCTGTACCCGGTCTCGCCGCAAGCCTGCGACGATCTGCTCCTCGGAGCCCAGCTGTCCGTGAACCAGCATGCGTACCTTGATGCGTCCCTCGGTCCCTTCTTCCACGCTACGCTGAAAGTCGAACCACTGCTGTTCCCCGACGGTGTTTGGGAACGCCGTGCCGGCGGCGGTGATCTCCGTCAACGGCTCCTCCGCTTTATCCTGGGGCGCCTCCCCGGAAGGGTCGCAACCCGCCACCGCAAGCAGGCTTACCGCAAACAAGAGTACGAATCTCTTCATGCCCGGCGCCGGCGCCACCACATCAGCGCGATCACGCAAAGCACCGCGACCACGCACAAGCTGATCATGACCGTAAAGCCGCCGCTGTAGGTTCCGGTCGCGTCAGCCGTTCGGGCCATATACCAGCTGCCCACGGAACCGGCCAGGGAGTCAATACAGATGAATATCCCCAGGATCTTTCCATAGTTACGACCGGCGTAAAATTCCGCGATCGCCAACTGAATCATCGTAAAGGCGCCGGCGTAGCCTACGCCGTATACGGCCGCGTAGGCCGTCGGCCAAAACGCTTCCCCCGGCGTCGCCAGAAACAGAAGCGCCAACCCCGCCCCAAGGTTAAACACGCTGGCCAGCATTACCTTCAGCTTGTCGAACTTGTCCGCCAAATAACCGAACAGCAACTTCCCGACGATGGCTGCGACGAAGAAAATCTGAAAAATGCCCGCGGCCGTTCTTTCTCCCAGTCCCAGTTCATCGCGCAGAAAGAGTCCCTGATTGTTCAGCATTCCGACGATGCAGAACCACAGCGTTCCCGTGGAGAAAGCCAGCAGATAGAACATAGGAGAACGCACCAGTCGAATCAGCACGCCAAGCATTGCGTCGGGCTTCGGCGGCGCCTCCAGCTCGGTACCCCGCACGCCGTCCGGCGCCTGCCCGGACTGCGAAGGGTGGTCGCGAAGGAGGAAGATCGCAGGAATCACCAGCATGATCCCGCCGACAATAGCCATGACCTGAACGGCGGTGCGCCAGTCCGGCAAGAAATTCTTGACGATCTCAGGGAAAATTGCGCCGCCGAAACTCGAGGCCAGCAGCAGAATGCCGAACGCGATGCCCCGGTAACGGACGAACCAGCGCGAAAGCAGCATCAGTGAAGGGCCGAGGCCTGAGAGCGAGAGTGCAATGGCAAACAGCACATAAAGCCCCATCAACTGGTCATGATCCTGCACCAGGGGCATAAGTACCAGCACTATGGTGATTCCCACCGATCCGCCCAGCATCAGCCAGCGGACCGAAAAACGGTCCAGCAGGTAACCCGCCAGGGGATTGAGCAAGGCGGCCAGAAGAAAGAACGTTGTGGCGGGCCGTGTGACTTGCTCCTTGTTCCAGCCGAATTCCGCCGCCAGGTCCGGGAAAATCAGTGGCATGGTGTTGATAAGAATGCCGTTGGACGCGGCGTAAATCAGGAACAGGCCGCCTAGCAGAATCCAGCCAAAGAACATTCCGCCTCGCGATTCGGTGCCTTGCATGTTTATCCTCCTCGGAAAAGCCGGCTGCCCAGGCGCGACCACCACAGACGTATTCCCAGCAATAGGGCAAGAATGGCGCAATATACCAGCGGCTCGGCCGTGTCGGCCTTTACCTGCCAATAGAAATGCCAGCAGGCCAGTATTGCGGCCGGATAAATCAGCCGATGCAGCCGGTTCCAACGCCGGCCCAACCGGCGTTGCCAGCCCCTTGTGGACGTGAACGCCAAGGGGATCAGCAGCAGCACCGCGCCCATGCCCACGGTAATGAAGGTTCGCTTGAGCAGGTCTTCACCCAGGTGGGCAAAATCCAGCTGCAGGTCGAGAAGAAAATAGGCAAGCGGGTGAAGCGTGCAGTAGAAGAAGGCATACAGCCCAAGCATGCGGCGAAATCGGTACAGACGCGGCTTTTTCAGCAGGCGCGCCGCCGGTGTGACACAAAGGGTCGCCAGTAGCAGGCGCAGCGCCCACACTCCCAGCTCATCCTGAATCTCCTCAGCCGGATTTGCGCCAAGCCCAGGCTGCACGACGCCGGCAATGCGCAGGATCAGCCACGCAACCGGCAACAGGCAGGCCACAAACAGCAGCGGCTTGTACACCCGCATGTGCATTACGCGGCGCGAAATAGCATCAGGCGGCTCGCGCTGCCCCGGAGTGCCGGATAATCGTGTAACATTTTGATCCGCACGGATTTGTTACCCGATCTGTTTGTCAAGTGTGTGCCATAGGCGCCAGGGGATGCCATATAAAGCCAACAAAAGAAGTGATAATGAAGGTGATACTCCACCGAAACGGCCTGCCAAACTGTCCGCCGCTTTCGTCAAGACCGCCACCCGGCCCGGGCGCTACGGCGACGGCTACGGCGGGCATGGATTGAGCCTTCTGATCAAGCCGCGGAAAGGCGGCGGAATCTCCAAAACGTGGTCGCAGAGGGTACGCATCGAAGGACGGCCGGTCAACATCGGCTTGGGCTCCTACCCGGTCGTGATGCTGGCCGACGCCCGCGAGGCGGCGCTGGCCAACCGGCGGGCGATCTGGCGCGGGCGGGATCCTCGGGAGAAGCCTTCGCCGGGGCCGACGTTCGAGGAAGCGGCCGAAGCCTTGATCGCGCTGCGGCAGCAGACCTGGCAGACGGGAAAGCGCGAGGCAAAGATCTGGCGATCGAGCCTGCGCGACTACGTCATGCCGGCGATGGGAGGCAAGCGCTTGGGCGCCATAACAACGGCCGACGTGCTGGCCGTCCTCACGCCGCTGTGGGGCGTACGGCACGCGACCGCCCTGCGGGTGCGCCAGCGCATCTCCTCCATCATGCGCTGGGCCGTCGCCCAAGGGCACCGGACGGACAACCCGGCCGGACAGGCGATCAGCCAGGCGCTACCAAAGAACCGGGCGCCACTTCGGCACCATCGGACCTTCCCGTACGCGGAAGTAGGCGCTGCGCTCGCGAAAATCCGGCGGAGCGGAGCCTACGCAGGCATAAGACTGTGCCTTGAGTTCCTGGCGCTCACAGTCGTGCGCAGCGGCGAGGCGCGCGGGGCGCACTGGGAGGAAATCCATCCCGTGCGCCGGATCTGGGATATTCCGGCCGCGCGCATGAAAGCGCGCAGGCCGCACCGCGTTCCGCTGTCCACCGGCGCGCTTGCTGCGCTGGACGAGGCGCGGGAGATCCGAGACGGCAGCGGACTGGTGTTTCCGAGCGCCAGAGGCCTCGTGATGGGCGACGGAATGCTGTCCGGCCTGATGCATGACCTCGACATACCCGCCGTGCCGCACGGATTTCGAAGCGCGCACCGGCAGTGGGCCGGCGAAATGACCGATGCGAGCCGCGCCGTCATGGAGGCTGTGCTGGCTCACAAACTGGGCGACGCAGCCGAGCAGGCCTACGCGCGCAGCGATCTCTTCGAGAAAAGGCGAACCCTCCTCCAGAAATGGTCCGACTTCATTGACAGCACCACGCCGCGCTAGGCACGCGCCGCTGCCGTAAGGCACCGGGGCGAGATTCGCGGCGTGAGTCAGGCGGGGTCTGGGGCTGAGGGTTGTCTGGTTGGTTAAGAAAGTTTGCGAGCTATGATCAACTCGTGCATGGCCAAGACACACTCTGCCATCAGGTCACCAATCGCCATTCCGTGGTCGGATTCTCCAGGTGGCAAATTAAGAATCAGCGCGTGCGACGGATCCTCCTCACGATCATCTTCCTCTTCTAGCGGATCGTGCACAATGCACAACGAGTTCAGTTCTGTGGACACACGCTGTCGGATATTGCCGACATTCATTTCGGCGAAGCGCCCGTTAGGACTTGTACTCATGCGAATTAATCGACACACTTCACCAAGTTGATTTTTCTTGGGCGGAGCAAAGGCTTCCAGCCGATTAACCGACAAGTTGGTTTCGGATGGCCGTAGAGTGAACGCGGATCCTTGCGCAGATCCATCATCCTCGATCAAGCTCGGCCTTACATACCGAACAATCTGGTTCTCGTCCGGTAGATTGTCTCCTTTCAGGAGTTCATCATTGACTGCAGCTCGAATGCTTGGATCTGGCATTGGACTCCTTCAAAGTTATCGCGGCCGTATGCTCTAGAAACTGGCTTCCCCTCAGCGCGAATCTTAAAAATCACAAATTGAATCGTTTGACCACCTAGGAACTGCAATCCGATATGAGTACCACGTCCGTCCTTCCAAATAGCACGAAGATTACCGTTTTCCAGCAAGACAAGATTGCCTTGTCGGACAAAAGGATTTGACTCAAAGAAGGACCAGAAGTCCTTCTCGGATCTGGGACTACGGCTATAGTCTTCCTCCTCCGCCATTTCGCGCAAATGTTGAATTCGCGTGTGGTACGCGCGTCGTGTCCATTCCACACTTTGGAGTTTCTGGGCGAGTTCGCCGACTACCTCCTCTCTAGGATCCTGACTAGAGGGAGGATTCAGCAAAGTGGTTAGGTTCGCTCCGATGACAAGTACTGCTCCGTCATACACAACAAAAGACTCTGTCAGTCCTTCCCTTGCCAATTGTTTCGTTGGCGTAAGTCTGTTCCAATGGATCAGATTCCGGGGTTGCTCCTCGTGCGCAAATGCCGTTGTGTGCAATCCAGGAAGGAACACCATTGTTTCTTCCGCGACTTCTGAATCCGTGAATCGCTGATTCTTAAATTCCTCCTCGTGCGTCCGGTATACCCAGTCGTATGAGTACCAGTTCGTGACGGCCCGTTCGAAATCTGAACTGGCGCCCGTAATAAGGGTTGGGTCCGCAATTGTGTCCGGAGGTGGATCGAATGTGATGAGTTCCTTATGCATGCTTTCTATTATGAGGCGGCTGAGAGAGGTTTCCAGTAATTGTCTTGAATCTCCTTATTGGTTGATAGCAAGAAGCATTCATTGATTGCGTCGTGAGCCCGCATATACCACGCATCGGCAATAGACTTACCAACTCCCCTTAATCGGCCCGTCGCCCTAATATCAAAAACGAGAAGTGGAGTTTCGGGCTGGTCAACTTTAGTCGCGCTTCGGACAACAAAATGCAATTGCAGATCAGAATCAATGGTATAGATATAGGTGCAGTTGAACGCCGGGGATCCGATTCGAGCTGCGGGATATTCAGGCAGCGTAAATGAAGGGAGAACGTTCGCTGTGTCCTGTGGCCCCTGCCAATAGTCGCAAGGTTCAACAACATTCACGTACGTCAATTCGCAAAGGTCAATCTTGAGGTCATCCACGCCAGCAGCCGTCTTGGCAAAGTCCTCAAATGTTCCGAAATATCTGTCAAACGTCGGCTTCAAATTTTGCGCGAATTGAGGATAACTGGCATTTCGGCGGCGCCAATTGAGAATAAAGGCGTCCTTCTGAACTTGAATCAAATGGGATTCATCTTCAGAGATAAACCAGAATCGAGGCATCGGGAACGCTTCATCGGCAGTCTGCACTATCGCTTGTGTTGCGGCCACTGGCTGTTTCTGTTCGACTGAACCGAACTGGTCGATAATTCGTGACCAGAATAGGCCTATATGTTCGTTTCTTAAAGCGATCAGCGGCGGATTGAAATACGCGCCGATCACCAATTCGCTAATTGGCGGATTCTCAAATCTAATCATCATGGACGTTCCAACTTCGCGGGAGTGTATGCGAAATTTCGGGACAAACAACCAACCTGCAAGCCAAGTGGTGATATTAAAAATAATAACCTATGTCTCACAGATTCTGAACACCCCTTATATATCAACAGACTAGATGGTATCCATCGCGGCTTGTACACCCGCATGTTCATCGGATCAGCAACCTACGGTGCGGACCAAATGGAGCGATCAGAAATTACGGCGTAAATCCAGCCCGGAATAAAGGTGGGCCACCTGTTCCGCGTAACCATTGAACATCTGCGTCGGTATGCGGCGCGCAAACAGGCTCGAAAACCCGGAACCAATGCGGCGCTCGGTGGCCTGGCTCCAGCGGGGATGGTCCACTTGCGGATTGACGTTGGCGTAGAAACCATATTCCCGTGGCGCCGCGATATTCCAGCTGGTGGGCGGGCGGCGCTCCTGCAGTCGAATGCTCACGATGGATTTGATGCCTTTGAAACCGTATTTCCAGGGCACGACCAGGCGCAACGGTGCGCCGTTCTGGTTCGGCAGCGCCACGCCATACACTCCAACCGCCAGCATGGCCAATGGATGGGTCGCCTCTTCTATCGTCAGTCCTTCCACGTATGGCCAGCGCAGCACCCGCCGGCGCTGGCCCGGCATTTCATCGGGGCGGTAAACCGTTTGAAAAACCACGTGCCTGGCGCGGGACGTGGGCTTGAAGCGCTTAAGCACTGCGCCCAGCGGCACGCCCACCCAGGGAATGATCATCGACCACGCCTCGACGCAGCGCATGCGGTAGATGCGCTCCTCAAGGCCGATGCCGTCCAGCAATCCCTCGACATCAAACTCGCCGGTGATTTCCGCTTCTCCTTCCACCCGCACTGTCCACGGACGAGGCTTGAAATCGCCGGAATTCCGGTGCGGATCTTCCTTGCCGGTGCCGAACTCGTAGAAGTTGTTGTAGGTGGTGATTTCTTCGTAGCTGTTGGGCGGCTCGTCGGTGCTCAAGGGGCTGCGCAATACGCCCGTCAACTCTTCCTGGCCGGTTCCTGTCACCAGGTGGCTCGGCGCCGCCCGGGCCGTTCCCACCAGGCCGGCGGCCGCCATTCCGGCAACAAAGGCACGCCGGTTGAAATACGCGTTCTCGGAACTGATTTCCGAGGAGGAAATATCTGAGGGTTTACGAATCAACATACGCAGATATTAACGCACCCCGTCCCTTCTTACGGACCGCCCTGAGTGGGTGCGCTCTGCCCCCTTCTTTCCGGGAGTTTCCGAGGCAGGGATGCCGAAGAAAGCTCCAGGGATGGATTCATGCGTCTCCCGGAAAGAAGGGGGCAGCGCGCACCCAAACGCCCGCTAAACGGGTGAACTATGTAACCAGCTGGAAAAGGTTAGCGGCTGTAGCCGCGCTCCTCGTGCTGGGTAATGTCCAGCCCTTCGATCTCGTCTTCTTCGTCCACGCGCAGCGGCGTAATGAGTCCGACCACCTTGAGGATCACCCAGGTCGCGAGGGCCGTCCAGGCAGCCGTGGCTGCCAGGCCAATAGCCTGGACGCCGAACTGCGAGCCCAGGTTCATGCCGTCGGCATAGCCGGCCCCACCCAGGCTCGAGTTCACGAATACGGCGCACAGCAACAGTCCTAAGGAACCGCCCACGCCGTGGACCGGGAACACGTCCAGCGAGTCATCGATCACCAGCACCCGCTTGATCAACCGGGTCGCGTAGAAACACACGACGCCGGCGGCCAGGCCGATCACCAGCGCGCCCATCGGGCCGACAAACCCGGAGGCCGGCGTAATCGTGCCCAGTCCCGCCACCATGCCGGTCACCACGCCCAACACGCTGGGCTTGCCGAACCGGATCCATTCCATTGCCATCCATCCCATAGCGCCGGCCGACGCGCCCACGTGGGTAGCCAGCAAGGCCATTGCTGCGGTGCCATCGGCGGCCAGAGCGCTGCCTCCGTTGAAGCCGAACCAGCCCACCCAAAGCATGCCGGCGCCGGCCACCGTCAACGGCAGACTGTGCGGAGGCATGGGCTTTTGCGGAAACCCGGAGCGGGGCCCCAGCACCAGGGCCGTTACCAACGCCGCCACGCCCGCGGTCAGATGCACCACGGCGCCGCCGGCGAAGTCAAGAAAGCCCATGTCCGACAGCCAGCCGCCGCCCCATACCCAGTGACACACCGGGGCGTAGACGATCAGAGACCAGAGCACCGAGAACAGGAGCATGGGCGCGAACCGCATGCGTTCGGCGAAACCACCCACAATCAGGGCGCAGGTGATGATGGCGAAAGTCAGTTGAAAGGCAAGAAAGATCGATTCCGGCGCCGTGCCGCTGAGCGAGTCAACCGTCAGTCCCGAAAGGAAGGCGCTGCCGAAGCCCCCCACCCACTTGTTCATTGAACCGCCGTCGCTGAACGCCAGGCTGTACTGAACCACGATCCACAGGACGGTCACGATTCCGGCAATCGCGAAACATTGCATCAATACCGATAGCACGTTGCGGCGGCCGACCAGACCGCCGTAAAACAATGCCAGTCCCGGCAGTGTCATGAACAGCACCAGGGCCGTGGAGGTCAACAGCCAGGCAGTATCGGCCTTGTCCAGCGCATCGGCGCTTGCCACTCCTGACATCAGCAACCCGGCCATAGCGATCAGAATCGCTCTTTTCATATGAAAAATCCTCTTGAGGGGGACAGGCCGGCTGCTCGCCGGAGCCCCGATATTCAACGCGCTACAGCGCCGAGTCACCGTTCTCCCCGGTGCGGACCCGGTAGGCTTCTTCAAGATCCATAACGAAGACTTTCCCGTCGCCCACCTTTCCGGTCTTGGCCGAGCCTATGATGGCCTCTACCACACGTTCCGCGAGTTCGTCCGTGCAGGCCACTTCAATCTTGGTCTTGGGAATGAAGTCCACCATGTATTCGGCGCCCCGATAGAGTTCGGTATGGCCCCGCTGTCGCCCAAAACCCTGCACTTCGGAGACGGTCATTCCATTAATCCCAAGGTCGGACAGGGTGTTGCGCACGTGATCCAGCCGAAACGGCTTGATAATGGCCATTACAAGTTTCATTTGAGCCTTCCTTTTGGCTAACAGAGGGGCAGAAAGTTGCGCCCGCAATTCTATCAATAGCGGCTGATTTCTGTCAAAAGCGCGCCGTGGGCTTCTTCGCCCGGACCCTTGGCGGCAAGCGTGTGTTCCAGCAGTGCGACCACGGCCAGGCGCCGGCCACTCCCGGTCGATATCATTCCCGCTATAGCCGATACTCCGTCAAGGCTGCCGGTCTTGATGTGCGCCCTGCCGCTGAAAGGCATTTCCTTGTAGGTGCGAGTCAATGTCCCGTCGCGCCCGGCTATCGGCAAGGAGGCAATCAGTTCCGGGTACAGGGGACCACGCCCGCCGTGCACCAGAACGCGTCCCAGGTCAGCGGCGGAAATCCGGGTGCTGCGCGACAGGCCCGATCCGTTGTCCAGGACCAGGCTGGACAGATTCAGGCCCTTGCGGCGCAATAGCTCCCCTGCCGCCCGGCGGGCCTTGTCCAGGGTCGCGGGAGGTCCGAATGTTTCCGCGCCCAGAGTCAGCAGCAACTGGCGGGCCATCACGTTATTGCTGTGCTTGTTCATGAAGCGCACTGCCTGAGAGGCGAACTCGGAATTGAACTCCAACATTGGCTCGGCGTCGTCCGGCGCGCTGCCAAGTCGATAACCGCCCGAAAGTTCGCCCCCGCCCTCTCGCCACAGCGCGTCGAACAAGCCGAACACGTAGGCCGGACTGGTCAGCGCGCGGCGCGGAATGGAGTAGGTCTTGCAGCGCCGGCTGTAGGCGCCTTCCAGCTCTACGCGATTGTCTCCTTCACCGCTTATACGCACTGCGACGCCGCGCTGAAAGCCGCCGCAACGGCCCCCCGTCAGGCGCAGCCGGTTGACCAGCGTCAGTCCGGAAAGGGGCGGTTCAAGCCGGGCGCCGACCCGGCCTCGTGCAGGGTCCGGCTCGACGACTACCCGGATCGCCTGAAAATTCATCAGCAGCGCATAGGGCGACGCGCTGAAGGAGCGGTGCCGGTCGCCCTCGAAACCCTGCACGGGAAGGTCGTTTGCGGGCAGCCATCGGTCATCGAGCACCAGTCCGCCCTTGATATGGCGCAAGCCCATTTGCCTCAATTCGTGTTGTAAGAGCCAGACGCGCTCCATCACCAAATGCGGGTCGCCGCCGCCCTGCAATATCAGCGGTCCGTTCAGCACGCCGTCGCGCAACTCGCCGCCAGGATAGACCCGGGTGACCCAGCGATATTCGGGACCGAGGCCTTCAAGCGCCAGCCATCCGGTCAGCACCTTGATAACGGAGGCCGGGCGCCGGGGAATATCCGCTCCGTAACTCAGAAGCGGCCGGTCTTCGCGGATATCCTGGACCCAAACTGAATAGCTGTTGCGGGGGATGCCGTAGTGCGCCAGGACGCGCGTAACGCCGGGCGGGAGCTGATCCTGCGCCGGCGCCGCCAAGGGGCAGGACAGCAGCGCCGTAAGCGCCAGGACGGCCGCAAAAGGTTTACGCTGAAGCACGAATATGCTGAGAGGTCCGGGTCACGATGGTCTCCCATCCCTGCTCGCCGGCAATAGCGGCCAAGGCCGGATCCGGGTTGACAGCCACCGGCATACCACAGGCCGCAAGCAGGGGCAGATCGGTGACGGAGTTTGCGTAGGCGACAGTTTGGGCAAGGGCAACCTCGAATTGCTCGCACAGGTCACGCGCCGCGGACAGCTTGGCCTCAGCCACCCGGTGCACCTTCGGCGGAGCGAATCTGAAGCGGCCGTCGCGCGCCGCGCATCGGGTTGCCACCACGTTGGTCACGCCCAATTGTCCGGCGATGGCCTCGGCAAGAAAGTCCGGGGTGCCGGACAGTAAAACGACGATGTCGCCACGTTGCTGGTGCAGGCGAAGACGCTCCACGCAGGGCGCGAACAGGGCCCTTGCCAGCCGCCGCGCCGCCCATTCCCTCGCCAGGATTTCCACGCTGCCTGACCTGTGCCGCCAAAGCAGGGATTTGTTCTTGGCGAAAACCTGCGCACCATACCGAGGCAGGTAGCGCAATGAGAAAACGGCGTAGGCCAGCAGCCTGATCAGTCCGATCCTGCCACGCAAGAACATCCAGAGCATGAATCGCTTCTCGCTGCTCGGTTCGCGCAGCAGCGTACCGTCGATATCAAACAACGCCAGCCGCTGCCTGCTGCCCGAGCCATTCATGGGGAACGGGAAAACAGCGAGCCGCGTTCTTCGGCCAGAAACTCCACAATTACCGGCATTCCCCGCAGCAGGCACAGGGCCACGGCCAGGTAGGCGAGCGCCATGACCAGCAACTCAAACGCCGGTTGTATGGGCGTCCAGGCATCCGCCAGGGACGGTGTTAGTGTCGCTATTCCCAGCGGCAAGGGCTTGATCAGGAAAAGGCCGACAAATGCAGCCGCCTTGATTATCGCGTAGAACCCGCGCATGAAGCGCCCGGCAACCAGCCAGCGGGCAACCGGCGAGTTCAGCAGCGAGAACGGACTGCGCCGGGCCGCCTGGACCTGACTGGCCCGTATTGCGTCCACCAGCACTCCGCGCACCACGAACAGGATCGGAATCCAGATGGGTATCACGTCCAGGTCCGCCAGCACGATCCACAGCGTAAGCTCCACGATGCGATCCACCGCAATATCGAACAGCGCGCCGAAAAGGCTCTCCTCGCCTCTGCGCCGGGCGACCCAGCCGTCGAGGCCGTCGGAAATGAATACCAGGCTGAGAACAGGCCATATCCACAATTGCACGGCCGAAACGGGCCGGTAGGCGAGGGCCACCACCCCAAGCAGCAGGAACAGGCGGCTCAGCGTGATCATGTTGGCCATGGCGGAATTATAGACAGCCGCAGCTGATCTTATAATTTCCGCCTTGTTTGCCGGATTGAGGTCGATGGGCGCACTATCTTTTCTGCTTGGCACGGTAGCGGACCTGTACATGCTTTGCTTCGTGGTCCGCTTGGTGTTGTATTGGCACGGCGCCGATCCGCGCAATCCTTTGATCCGCGTGGTGCTGCGCCTGACCAATCCGGTGTGTGCGCCGTTGCGCGTGGTGCTGCGGCCGTCGCAACGAGTGGAATCGCACGTTGTGGCGACGTTCCTGGTGCTGGAGTGCGTGCTGTTCTGGTCTACCACCAGCGTGGGCTGTGACGTCGATCCCACGATATTCCAGATTCTGATCTACGGCGTGATCCGCGCGGTTCGGCAGGTACTGTGGTTCTACGCGCTGGCGGTTGTTGCCTCGGCGCTGCTGAGCTGGTTCTCTCCCAGCGGATACAATCCGCTGATTAGCGTGCTGCACAGGGTTTGCACGCCGGCGCTGGCGCCCATACGGCGTATTCTCCCCGGTATGGGTGGTATTGATTTCAGCCCCATGTTGTTCTTTCTTGGGGTGCAGCTGATCTTGCGTTTGCTGCCGGGCCAGGAAGTGGCCGCCTTGATAGCTGCAGGGCCGGTTTTTTTCCCATTTAGCGCAAACTGGCCCTGGTCAATACTTGCCCGCGGGTAGTCCCTGCGAGGGACGCTTCATAATCGCCCGCAACTGCTCGGATACGCCGATGACCTCAAGCCCCCGCTCCACCAGGGGGGCCAAGGGAGTGAAATCATAGATCCGATTGTGGCGCAGCTGCAGAACCGACAGTTGGTTCAGGCCGGCAAGCGGCGCAACACTCGTGAGCCAGTTCGAATCCAGCTCGAGTCGTTTAAGCGCAAGCAGGCCGGACAAGGGGTCAAGCCGGAAGAGGCCGTTGTCATTGGCCGCCAGAAGCATCAACCGCGGCATCCCCGCGAGCGGCCCCAGCCCGGAAATCGGGTTGTGGGAAACCTCAAGGCGTTCGAGGTTGATCAGGCCGGCCAGCGGTCGCAGCTCGGAAATCATGTTCGCTTTCGCGTGGAGTTCCCTGAGCGCGATCAGACCCGCCAGCGGCTCAAGGCTCTCAACCTTGTTTGCGGACAGGTCCAGAACTTCGAGACTTACCAGAGCGGCGAGAGGCCCAAGCTCGCGTACCTCGTTGCCGGCGATTTCAAGGTGCGTAGTGTTGTGAGGCCGGCAATCGAGGCCAGGCTGCCTAACTCGTTGCCGCTGGCGTTGAGATGTTCCAGTTTCTCTATTCCCGCAAGAGGAAGGAAATCCGAAACCAGGTTATCGCTTACATTCAGGCGCTGTAGCCGCGTCAGGTGGCAAAGCGGAGTGACGTCGTCGATACGGTTGCGCGACAGGTCCAGCTCCACCAGATTGCTTAGCCGCGACAAGGGCGACAGGTCCTTGATAAGGTTACCCGGCAGCTTGAGTACGCTCAGGTTCGTGGCCAGTTCCAGCCCATCGAGGCTGGCGATGTTGCCGGCGGAAACCACCAGGCTCTCCAGGCGCTCCATTTCCCTGGCGATATTTTCTTCCGTAAGCGTTGTGTCAAGAGAGGAGGCGATGTGCGTAAGCAGATTGTCGTCATCGATCCTGGTGGGCAGGGGCGTCGAGCTCACCGAGAACCCGGAGTCCAGCGTGACCCCGAGCACCCCACTTCCATCGGGCCCGGAATAGGGCGTAACAGTGATGCGATAGTCGCCTTCGGGTAGCAAGAATCCTTCGGCGTCATCGCTAAGCAGATATGGGGCCTCGTTGGTAAGCCGCGAAAGGGAAACCGGCCCCTGCAACTCAAAGCGCACGCTGGCGACCTCGTCGGGGTCCACCGGGTCGGCCCGAATATTGAAGCGGCCGGAGGGCAGTTGGCCGGTCTGAAGTTCCCTTTTGTCCCAGATTGCCAGAACGTAATTCCGGTCCTCTGCTGTGACCAGCCCCACACTCTCTACGGCTGGCTGGGACGGGTAAACGAAACGCGCAATCCTGCCGAAGCGTCCGCTGAACCGGCCCAGTTCAATATTGATTTCCCGGTCGTCCTGTGCGTAGAGGATGCGCGTCATATTGGGTTCGGCGCCGTTTCCGGGAATGGTGTTGGAATAACTTGTTACCGTTTGGTAGGCCAGATTTTCACCGTTCAATTGGAAATTCTCGACTGCAATCTTCAGATCCGGGACCTGCTCTGCGGGAAAGGGACTCGGCCGTCCGTAGATTTCGACGAACAAGGCGTTCCGTCTTCTTAGCGCGAGAGTCTTCCCCGGGACCGCCAGCGCGCCGATGAAGGTCGTGTCGTTGGAGCTCAAGTCGGTGGCCTCCATCCGCACCCAGGTGTGTTCGTAGCGGCCCCAGCTCATGGCGATGTCGCTAGCATCATAATTCTCCGGCAGCGGGTCCCCTTCTACCAGGTCGGACTTCCGCAGACACAAGCGATACCGTCCCTGGCCCCAGGCAAAGTCGTTGCGCACGCTGATGAACTCGCCCTCGTTGCCCAGGCTCTGATAGAGCCCGCCGGGCGCCGCCATGATGGCGTCCGTGTCCCGTTCCCGCCATCGCGAGAAGATGGCGCCCTTGTCTCTCCTCACCTGGCTACGGTCCGCCCGGCGTCCGTCAATATGCGTCTGGATGCCGCCGTAGAAGGTCAGCTGGTTGATGGCGCCGTTGAACGGGGAGAAGTAGAAGTTGACGTCATCGGCCGTTTCGCCCTCGATCCGAAAGGTGATGCAGAAGGTTTCGAAGTCTTCCGGAGCATGATCGAGGTCCACCCACACGTCCGCCATGTGCCAGGGCGTGCGCACCACGGTGTCGGGTGGAAGTTGCGGGCCATCGGCGTACGGAAAGGCCGCCGCGTTGGGCGCCATGGCCACCCAGATCGCCCCGGCCAACAAGATGGGCCAGATCATGGCGCTTCGCGCCGTCCGTCGCCCCGCGATTTCACAGCGCTGCGCGTTACCTGCCAACGGTTCAATCAACCGGCTCATTGTCAATGATGATCCGTGCCTTCTGGCTCACACGGTCATTGTCTCTTATCCGCAGCCAAATTTATTCTCCGCCGCCGCTACGTGCAGCCCAGCCAGCCGATAGCGCTTCGGCCTGCTCCAGCACCGTCCGCGTGGCTTTCTCCTGTTTGTCCGGCGGGTAGCCGTGCTTGCGCAGTATGCGTCGAACCAGCCGGCGAAGATTGGCGCGCACGTTCTCGCGCAGCGTCCAGTCAATGGTGACGTTGCCGCGCACGGTTTCCACCAGGTCACGGGCGATGCCCCGCAGCGTTTCGTCGCCCAGCACATTGACTGCGCTGTCATTGGTCTCCAGCGCGTCGTAGAACGCCAGTTCGTCCTCCGACAAGCCGAGCTCCTCGCCACGGGCATTGGCCCGCCGCATTTCGCGGGCAAGTCCGATCAATTCCTCGATTACCTGGGCCGCCTCAATCGCGCGGTTCTGGTAGCGGCGTATCGTCTCCTCCAGCATCTCCGTGAAGGAACGCGCCTGCACCACGTTCTTGCTGCGGCGGGCGGCGAGTTCGCCTTTCAACAGCTTTTGCAACAGCTCCACGGCCAGATTGCGTTGCGGCATGCCGCGCACTTCGGCCAGGAACTCATCCGACAGTATCGAGATGTCCGGCTTGTCCAGGCCCGCTGCGGCGAAGATATCGATTACGCCCTTCGAGGCCACGGCGCGCGAAATAATCTGGCGTACGGCATGCTCCACTTCCTCTTGGGGGCGCGCGTCGGATGGGGCGCGCTTGGCCAGCACTGACTGAACGGCCTGAAAGAAAGCCACATCGTCGCGAATGCGGAGCGCATCTTCGTGAGGTACTGCCAGCGCGAAGGCTTGAGACAATTCGCGCACCCACCTGATGCAGCGGTCCTTGCCGTCTTTCTGCGCCAGGATGTGTTCCTGCGCGGCCGGCAACAGACTGAGCCGTTCGGCGGGCTTGCCGGTTACCCACTTGGAGCGGTCCAACCCGTGGAACAGGCCGCAACAGATCTCGTATTTTTCGAGCATTACCGCAACGGCTTCCGCCTGATCCAGCTTGGCCTTGCCCGTGCCTCCGCTGGCCGTGTATGTAGCCAGCGCCCGCTTGAGTTCGTGAGCCAGCCCCAGATAGTCCACCACCAGGCCGCCCGGCTTGTCCCGGAACACCCGGTTGACGCGGGCAATGGCCTGCATCAAACCGTGACCGCGCATGGGCTTATCGACATACATGGTATGCAGGCTGGGCGCGTCAAAGCCGGTAAGCCACATGTCGCGCACCAGCACCATGCGCAGCGGGTCGGTGGGGTCGCGGAAACGATTCGCCAACGCTTCGCGCCGGGGCTTGTTGCGGATATGCTGCTGCCAATCCGGCGGGTCGGAGGCGGAACCGGTCATCACCACCTTGAGGGCGCCCTGTGCATCGTCCTCGTGACGCCAATCCGGTCTCAATCGCGCTAGTTCGCGATACAGGTCAACGCAGATTCGCCGGCTCATGCACACCACCATGGCCTTGCCTTCCAGGGCTTCGAGACGCTTCTCAAAGTGCTCCACGATGTCCTGGGCCACCAGCGCCACGCGCTTGTGCGCGCCGACTACGGCTTCGAGCTGCGCCCACTTCGTCTTGAGTTTCTCCTTGCGCTCGACTTCCTCGCCTTCGGTGGCTTCCTCAAAGCCCGGGTCGATGTTTGGTTTCTCGCTTTCGTCCAGCGCCAGTTTGGCAAGCCGGCTCTCGTAGTAAATGGGCACGGTCGCCTGGTCTTCGACCGCGCGCTGAATGTCGTACACGCTGATGTAGTCGCCAAAAACAGCGCGGGTGCTGGCGTCGCGCAGTTCGATAGGCGTGCCGGTGAAACCGATGAAGGACGCGTTCGGTAACGCGTCGCGCATGTGCCTGGCGAAGCCGTCGATAAAGTCGTACTGGCTGCGGTGGGCCTCGTCGGCAATCACCACGATATTGCGGCGCTTGGACAGCGCTGGATGGGTATCGCCTTTTTCTTCGGGGAAGAACTTCTGGATGGTCGTGAAAACCACGCCACCGGACTCCACCGCCAGCTTGGCGCGCAAATCCGCCCGGTTCGCCGCTTGCTCAGGCGGCTGGCGCAAAAGCTCCCGGCAGCGCGCGAAGGTGCCGAATAACTGATCGTCGAGATCGTTGCGGTCCGTGAGCACCACGATGGTAGGGTTGGCCATAGCCGGTTCGCGGATGATGCGCCCGGCGAAGAAAGCCATGCTCAGGCTTTTGCCGGAGCCTTGCGTGTGCCACACCACGCCGATTCGCCGATCCCCTGGATTGCCTCCCGACTGGTGGCCGGACTTGTATCGGCCTCGATCCTGTTCGACGGGCGCCGCTTGGCGCAGCTCGGCCGCTCGCAGGGTCTCGGCCACCGCCGCTTCCACGGCGTGAAACTGGTGGTAGCCCGCCATCTTCTTGGCCGGCGTTCCGCCGCCGTCGTCCTCGAACACGATAAAGTCACGCAGCAGCTTGAGAAAGCGCGTCCGTTCAAACACGCCCTCGATCGCTACCTGGAGATCAGGGAAAAACACTGGCGCCAGTTCCTGCCCCTCGATGGTGCGCCAGGGCTTAAACCACTCCCACCCGGAGGTGAGCGTTCCCAGCTTGGCCTGAACGCCGTCCGATACAACCAGCACCGCATTGAAAGTGAACAGCGCCGGCAATTCCGCCTTATAGGTTTGAAGCTGCCGCCAGGCGCTGTGAATGGTGGCGTCCTCGTCGGTCGGATTCTTGAGTTCGATAACCGCCAGCGGCAAGCCGTTGATGAACAGCACCATGTCCGGGCGGCGCGTATTCTTGTTTTCCGTAACCGTGAACTGGTTGATCGCAAGCCAGGAATTGGCCTCCGAGTCTTCAAAGTCGATGACCCGCGCCTGTGCCCCGCGAATGGCGCCGCCGTTGGCGCGATACTCCACAGTCACCCCGTCCACCAGCCTCCGGTGAAACGCGCGATTCCGAGCCTCCAGCGTTGATCCTTCCGGCAGGGTCAATTTGCGAAACGCGTCTTCCAGCGCTTCGGCGGGCAAGTCAGGGTTCAGTTGGCGCAGAGCGCCTCGGACCGTCGAAGCGAACACCACATCCGAGTGGCTTTTCCGCAGGGCGTGAGGCCCAGGCGGCATGTCCGGCCCGCTGATGACGTTGTAGCGCAACCCCCGAAACCAGTCCAGCGCCGCATCCTCAACCACCGACTCGGTAATAAAAGCCACGGAGTTAGCGCTATGCCCGCAATGGAGGGAGGACTTCCAGGCGCCTCACCCATCGGTTGAAGTGGTGGCACTCGGCGCGCATCCGCTCGATACCGATTCTCTTTGACACTGCGGTCCCGTGAAGCACCTTCTTGTACGGAGGGGTAAGACACAGCAGGCGGGCCGACGGATGCGTGTTCTCCCCATCATTGATGTGCTCAGGGCTGTTGGAAGATTGCCGCGCATCCTTCAGTGCATCCGCAAACGCGCGCCATTTCGGTTCCGTTTCCGAAAACTTTGAGACGTCAGAAAAAAGCAGGGCCTCGAACTCATAGGGTTGAATGTGCGGTAGAAACCGACTTATGCGGCACTCTGCTTCCTGGACAACCGCCGTGTGGAAGGCGTCTTCGATTTGCGTCGCCTGATCAAGTGGATCCGAACGCGCATCAGTTTGCGCCGCTCCAGGGAAATCCGATGGGAGCTCGTACAAGTCGAAGAACGTCGTGACGTAGGTATCGGACCGTTCGCGGAGAGTGTTCCGAAGAAAGCGCAGCACACGCTGAACGCTGAGGGCTCCACCTCTTCCGTGCCGCGATGTGGGAATGAGTCGCGGCTGAGCGAACACACTCCGACCAAGCAATGCGGGATAGAGAATGCGATTCACGAAGGCCTCCTCGCTTTGGCCCTCGCACACCACTATCACATCCGTCATGGTCCGGGTCTGCCGCCCAATATGTTCATCTTCCATAATTCGCCAAGCCCATAGTCATCCAGCCATTCTCTCAACTTATCCTCGTCCAATCTTGTGAAAGTGGATGCCCCATCCTTGCGATCTACCACCACCACATCAGCGGGATTGAGTTCGCTTACCAAGTCGGCCGACTGTGTGGAGACAATGACCTGCCGCGCGTGGCTGGCGTGCTGAAGCATTTCTGCAAGCAAGGTGAGCGCGAAGGGATGCAGCCCCAATTCCGGTTCGTCGATAAGGATCAGTTCCGGCTGTAGTTCCGCTGGCTGGAGTAGCACCGTTGCAAGGCAGATAAAGCGCAACGTGCCGTCGGAAAGCTGCCGCGGGCCCAAAATGGTGTCCGAATCCTTCACGCCGAACCATTCCAGTTCGATGTGTTCACCGGCATCCTTGCGGTAAACGAAATCTCCAAAGAATGGCGTTGCCAGCCGCACCACGTCAACGATTTTTCGATAATTTTCCGGAAACCGTTCCCGCAGGAGTCGTAGGAGCGGTCCCAGATTGCCCGCGTCCGCGTGCAGCGAGAGATTGTCGCGAACTGCTTGCGCATGGCGAACCTGCGCTGAGGAACTGGTGTCGAGAAAATGATAAACGCGCCAAGCGGCGCTTGCCGTGCCCACGAAAGGCTGAAGGATATCTACGCCGCGCTGCTCAGCGGTCCCAAGATTTGATTCGTAGTGGCCGCTGCCCAAGAGAATTGTAACTATGCTGCCCACGCCCACTTTTTCGTTTTGGAACACCATGCGGTTGTTGACTGGAATTAGCGATAGCACATACGTGCTGCTGCTGAAGCGGAAGTCCATATCAATACAATCCGTTTGCTTTCTGCCACCGAACAACAAAACGTCCGGCCCGCCATGCTCTTCGACAAATATCTGGAAACGCTGCGCAGCCAAGCTGTCGAGCATACGGAACAGATCAATAAAGTTGGACTTTCCCGCGCCATTGGGCCCGATGAGGACGTTCAGGGACCCCAGCTCGAAGTCTTCGAGCGCTCGTATCGACTTAAAGCCGCGAACGGTGAGACGGTCTAAACGGGGCATGATCTATGAACCTCTTGTTCTTTACCTCTGAAAACGAAAGGAATCTCCCCGCCGGAATCTTTGCGACCGGGAATCTCAATTCTCAGCCCCGGCGGCCTGCTGTCAACCAACCACTGGCATAGCGAATTGCGCGCTCGCGTTTGAGTCCGGGCTGGGCGCTCGGGTGCCATGGCGAAAGACTGTCTTCCAGTTATATGCGGGGTATTCATGCCCTCACCCACCTGTTCCTGACAATTGAATATAGACGAGATCGAGCCGTGCTCCAACCAAAGTTTCGACAGCAATCGATAGCGGAGTCCGCGACTATCAATTTGGTTAGTTGTGTCATGGGCGCACCCAGTGCTCTACCGGCTTCGACAGGAACTCCTGCACACCGATGCCGTCGCCGCCGACCAGCAAACTGCGCGCGGGCCGGAAGGCGTTGGCGAAGGCGGCCATGCCCGGCGCCGCATGGCGTGCGCGTCCGCTCTTGACTTCGATCGCCGTTACGGCCCGACCGCTCCGCACCACGAAATCCACCTCGCGGTTGCGGTCGCGCCAGTAAAAAAGCTCGCACGCACCCTCGCTAGCTGCGTTCGCCAGATGAGCGCCTACCGCAGACTCCACCAGCCGTCCCCAGAACTCTCCGTCCGCTCGGGCCTGCGCCAGGGTGAGTCCGGTTCCGGCTGTCATCAAGGCGGTATTGAGAACTTGCAACTTAGGGCTGGAACCGCGCCGGCGCGCTGCGTCGCCGGCGTATTTCTGCAAACCCGTCAGCATTCCCGCGCCAGCCAGCAGATCCAGATAGTGGGCCAGCGTGGTTGTGTTGCCCGCGTCCTGTAACTGTCCCAACATCTTTGTGTAGGAAAGTATCTGACCGGAATACGCGCAGCCCAACTCGAACAATCGGCGCAGCAATGCCGGCTTATCCACGCGGGAAAGCAGCAACACGTCGCGTGCAACGGTCGTTTCAATGAGCGAGTTACGGATGTAGCGCGACCACCGAGTCCGCTGTCTCGCCAGCGGCGCGGCGCCCGGATAGGCGCCGTAGAACAAGTACTGCTCCAGAGACCAGCCAAAGGCCTCTTGCATTTCAAGGAAGCTCCAGTGTGGGAGATGCAGAAGCTCGAAACGCCCCGCAAGACTCTCCGTCATGCCTCGCCCGAGCAATAGCGGCGCGGAGCCTGACAAAACCACTTTGAGCGACCGCCGGCTCCGCGTGTCTTCATCCCACAAGCGCTTGACGCTTTCCGCCCAGTTCGGCGCTTTCTGCGCCTCGTCCAGGATAAGAAGCGCGCCTTCCGGCCCCGCATCCGCCGCCAATAGCCTCGCCGCCTCCCACTGTTGAGCGGCCCACCCCGGCCCACGCAATGTCGGCTCGTCGGCGCTGGCGAAGCGATAGGGCAATCCGGCTTGCTTGGCGACCTGCGTGATCAGCGTCGTCTTGCCGACCTGCCGCGCCCCGGTGACGATCTGGATAAAGCGGCGAGGCTCACGCAGACGTTGGAGCAACTCCGACGCTTGGGGGCGAGTGTAGGACTGATTACTCAATACGATGAGTAATATTACTCAATCTCTTGAGTAAACGGAACCCTGCTTATTGCGGCTGATTGATAGGTTAGGGTGCGGCTGATTGATAGTTTGCAGGCTGGATGATCAAGAGAAATGTCCTGAACCCACTCCGCCCCGCCGTTATTCTCCGCAGGCCTTGGGGGCTAATGCGCCATCCCGGCAAGACTATGATGCTACCCAAGGGGTCGAACGGGCTGCATGCGTGAGCCAACCAACACTGATGATCTACGGCGCTACCGGCTACACCGGCCAACTGGCGGTGGCGCAAGCGGTGGAATCCGGCCTGCGGCCCGTTCTGGCCGGACGCAATGCCGAAAAGCTTGCGTCAATGGCCCGTACGTTCGGCCTGGAAGCACGGGTCTTTGATCTGGGTGATGCCGGCCAGCTTGCGGCGGCCTTGGGAGACATCACCGTGGTTTTGCATTGCGCCGGCCCGTTCTTGCACACCGCCACGCCGATGTTTGAAGCCTGCCTCAAAACCGGCGCGCACTACCTTGACATTACCGGGGAGATCGCCGTCTTTGAAGCGCTGGCGGCGCGCGACGGCGCGGCCAGGCAAGCGGGCATCATGGTCCTCCCGGGCGCTGGATTTGACGTTGTTGCAAGCGATTGCCTGATCGCTGACTTGGCCGCCCGGCATCCTGGCGGCCAAACTGTGCGGCTCGGTCTCGCCGCCCACAGCGGTACGTCCCGTGGCACGATGCGCACCATCCTGGAGAGCGTCAACAATTTTCGCATCCGGTGCGATGGCGCGGTCACGCGGGTCGCTCCCGGCAGTCTGCATCACGATTTTGATTTTGGCCAGGGGTCCCGAACGGCTCTGGTGAGTATGCTGGGCGATGTCGCAACGGCCTACCGGTCAACGGGAATCGCCAATATCGAGACCTATAGTCAGGCCAGCCGCCAATTTCAAAGTCTGATGCGCATGAGCCGGCGCTTTGGCTGGTTGCTTGCGGCGCGGAAGCCGCAAATTCTGTTGAACATTCTGGTTGACCGCAGGCCACCGGGGCCAAGCGAATCGGACCGCCGGAGAAGCCGCGCCATCCTGGTGGCCGAGATCGAGGATGCGAACGGCAAACGCGCCGCCGCGCGCCTGAGTACGCCCGATCCCTACGGCTTCACCGCAAAGGCAGCCGTGACCATCGCGGCACGCGCCCTTGGCGGCGATATCAAGATCGGCTACCAGACACCATCATCGGCGTACGGCGCCGACTTGATTCGACAATTCGATGGCCTGCAATGGGAACTGCTGGGCGGTTAGATTAGCCACCCACGCCACCGCGTAGCAGTTTCTTGTCTTTTGCGGAAAGAGACAACCATTCGTCCTCAAACAGCGTGTTGGGCATCACAAATGTATGGGGAAGCGAAAGGACGGCGTCCAGGAGCGCAGCCTTCATCAGATCAATCATGCATGACGTGTCACTCACTACAATCCGCATTGCTCACAGCAGGCCCCCTCAATCCCTGTTCGATCCTACTGAGAGGCTGTTGAAGCAATTCACCAGCCTTGCCCATTGAAATAAAGCCTTCCGCCAGCGCCCAATAGCAAAGCCGCTCAAACCGCTGGGGTATTTCATGCCGGCCTTCCTCACCAGGCCCAACAACGCCAGCCAGCGCGCCCAGCCGCCCTACAAGCCCGCCCCGGATCATCCCTGGAACCCAATGATCCGTCGGGACGTCGCCGAAACCGCCGAATGCAGAGCCGCCCGGGCTGTTCCGGGGCTCGGTTCGCTACGCTCCCTGCGCCCCGGAACCGGCTCAGACACCCATTCCGCTCAAGAGAACTTCAGAACCCAAGAAGGGGATATTTCTAAATTGGAGAAAAGGGGACATCTGTGCTCTGCGTTGACAGTAAGCAGGCGCCCAATTTAAAGGTCCAGCCTTTAACCAGCCATAAGGCCCAGACCTTATTTCCGGTGCCAAGTTGTGCAAAGAGTGGGGTCCACCTCTCTATAAGCTACCAAAGCCGCCAAAGCAACTTTGCAATAAATGCTTCCAAAGCTGCCAAGCTTTGCTCGCAGTCTTTCACGGTGTCCCCGAAAATTGCACACTTTATGAATCGAGACTTGGCTTGTTGTGCGGAAAGGGATTCCTTAATCTCCTGAAAAACTCGAGCGCTGTTCTCAAACCGATATCCGAAAGCGCCGGGAGGTGCCCAGTACCCTCCGTTGGCGTCATTGGCAATGTAGCTGAGCGCCATAAGTATTTCTAGTTTGTCAAAGACCAAGGTGAATTGTTTGTTATCGGGGATGATACGTTTGGCATACGGTCGTAGTGTCCTGACTTCGACGGTTGGATTTCGTAACGTGTTGATTTAACTGAATTCACATCAGCGCCAAGGCACTACATTCAGCAGCAGCGCCGGGAGAAGTGGTGAGTTCAGGTGAGTTCGCAGGGCGTGGTGGGAAGTGGCAGCCCCATGGCTCGATAGATGTCCTCTGTTTCGCGGGAAGGTTTTGACGGCACCGCATAGCGTTTCCCGGTGCGCCGGTGCCGGAGCACCGAACACTGGCGGTGAACGAGAGCATTGCGGATGACTTCCGGAGACATGCGGCGCTTCTGCAGCGCGACCCGGTAGGCGAGATGGCGTATGCAGGCAAAAGCCATGAAGGCGATGGCGATGTGTGCCTGCACCCGGTGCGGCGTCCAGTGGTAGATCGGGCGCACCTTGAGGTCATGTTTGGTGATGCGGAAGCTTTCCTCGACCTGCCACAGGCCACGATAGCGCGACAGCAGTTCGTGGTGCGGCATATCCTCAAGGTTGGTGATGATCCCCTGCAGCCCGTCCCAGCGCGCCGCTTCCTTGACCTTGGCTTCGTTGAGCATCAGCCGCGCGTCGCCGTCAATGGTGATAAAGCGCTGGTTGCCGCGATGGCCGAGCAGGGCCTTGGGGTTATCGCTTTTGCCCAGTTTTTTGATCAGCTTCTCAACCGCCTTGCGGCGCTCGTGCTGATCTTTGCGCGCCCGCGCCGGGTTGTAGGTCACTACCAGCCGCCGGTCACCGTGGCGCCATTGCGCAACCTGCATACCCGCAACGCCTTCCAGCGGCCGGTAGGCGCCGGTGTCGAGAATTTGCTCGGCAAGCGTCTTGGGAAGGTTCTTAATCCGGGCGCCCACGATGTATCCGCAGCCCTGCGCTTCCAACTCCTTGAGATTATCGTCACTGAACATCCCCCGGTCAGCCACCCATACCGCTTGCCCGAGTGGGTGACGCTGCTGCACGTCCTTAAGCACCGGGATGAAGCTGTGTCCCTCGTAGGTGGCGCCCGGGAACACCGCATAGCTCACCGGCAAACCTTCCCGCGTCACCATCAGGGCCAGCAGCACCTGCACCTGATGGTGCTTGGCGTCCTTGCTGAAACCATTCTGTTTGAGTTCATCCTCGGTGAACGACTCGAAATACAAGGTCGTGCAGTCGAAGAACAGCACGTTCAAAGGCTCCGGCAGCAGCGCCTGCGTGGCGCTGCCGACCCGCGTTTTGAGCCGCTCAATCACCCGCCCGGCGAGGTGATCCATCATCCGGTAGAGCTTCTCCAGCGGCAGCCCCACCCCGAAGTCCTGCTCCAGCCGCCGCACGCTGCCGCGCTTGCTGTCGGGGTTGGCGATCCGCGCCATGACGGTATGCAGCAGACTGTCGTGGGAAGCGCGGTAGCGGGACCTCGGCAACAGCTTGTCAAAACCCAGTTGGCGATACGTCGCGCCATACACTTCGTGAATGCCGGTGACCACGCGCTGTTCTTCCTCCAGTTGCTTCAAGTCCACCCGCAGCGCCTTATTCGCCGCCCGTGACGCCCGGATCGCCTGCTCGGCGATCGGTTCGGGCGGGAACAGTCCCGGCTGGCGTTCATCGCTGATCTTCGCCTTGATGAATTCCCCCAGTTCCTTAAGCCGAACCAGTTCGTCGTCATCCATGGCGATGCCGACGTGCCGGACGATGCGTTGCCGGACCTTTCCGCCGGCGCGCACGGACTCGACGAGTTGAACGGAACGCCGGGGGCTGTTGGGGGTGGTTTTGACGCGGATGAACATGGACGCACGGTAACGTCTGGGGGCACGCTTGTCAACTAAAGAAAAGGACTAGGCACTACGCTGGCCCATCCCGAACCCCTCGCCAATAAATCCCCGGAATTACACGACTCTTTCCGCCAAAACCCACCCCGCAGCCGCATCAACCGTCGAAGTCAGGATAAGCCGCATAGTTGTTCGGCGTCTTTTCAATGACAACAGCGTATTTCATGGTCCTGCTCGCTGCTTGATAGTGGGCTGCGGCTCTCAAAGGTCTCCGAAACCCAACTTCCTGAGATTATCGGCGATGGCGGCGTCCAGTTTTGCGGCTTCCGCTTGCTGTTTGCGCCATTGTGCCGTCAGGCGTTGCATTTTTTCTTCGAAGGGTTCGGTGTCTTCGGGCTGGGGTTCTGCGCCTACGTAGCGGCCGGGCGTGAGGACGTGGCCGTGTTTGCGCAGTTCTTCGAGCGTTGCGCTCTTGCAGAAGCCCGGCATGTCGGCGTAGTCGCCCGCATCCTTCTCTCCCTGCCAAGCGTGGTAGGTGTTGGCGATGCGGGTGATGTCCTCGCCGGTGAGTTCGCGGTGCGTGCGATCCACCATGCGGCCCAGCTTGCGGGCGTCGATGAACAGCACCTCGCCCCGCCGGTTGCGCAGCTTGCCGTTTTGCCGGCCGCGGGCCAGGAACCACAGGCAGGCGGGGATTTGGGTGGAGTAGAAGAGCTGGCCGGGCAGGGCGACCATGCAGTCCACCACGTCTTTTTCAATCAGGTTCTTGCGGATGGCGCCTTCGCCGGATTGGTTCGATGACATCGAGCCGTTGGCGAGCACGAAGCCGGCCACGCCGTTCGGCGCCAGGTGATGCACGATGTGCTGCACCCAGGCGAAGTTGGCGTTGCCCTTGGGCGGTGGGCCGTATTGCCAGCGTTTGTCTTCGGTGAGCCGCTCGCCGCCCCAGTCGGATACGTTGAACGGAGGATTGGCGAGGATGAAGTCGGCTTTCAGGTCGGGGTGGTGGTCGTCATGAAAGGTGTCGCCGTGGGCGATCTGACCTTCTATGCCGCGAATGGCGAGGTTCATTTTGGCCAGCCGCCAGGTCGTGTAATTGGACTCTTGCCCGTAGATTGAGAGGTCGGGCACTGCACCGCGGGGCACTCTGCCGCCGTTTCCATTGCCGGTCGCGTGGGCGTTGATGAATTCGATGGACTGTACGAACATGCCGGATGAGCCGCAGCAGGGGTCGTACACGCGGCCCTCATAGGGCTCCAGCATCTCTACCAGTAGCTTCACCACGCAGCGTGGTGTGTAGAACTCGCCGCCTTTCTTGCCTTCGGCGCTGGCGAATTGGGACAGGAAATACTCATACACCCGGCCCAGAACATCCTTGGAGCGCGCCTCCTCGTATCCCACCTCGATGTTGCTGACCAGGTCGATCAACCGGCCGAGGCGCTGTTTATCCAGGGCGGGGCGCGCGTAATCCTTGGGAAGCACGTCCTTCAGTGCGGGGTTGTCGCGCTCGACGGCGCGCATGGCGTCGTCCACCAATTGCCCAATGGTGGGCTGTCGCGCCTGAGCCTTCAGATGGACCCAACGCGCCTCGGGAGGCGCCCAGAAGATCCTGACTTCGACGGTTGGATTTCGTAACGTGTTGATTTAACTGAATTCACATCAGCGCCAAGGCACTACATTCAGCAGCAGCGCCGGGAGAAGTGGTGAGTTCAGGTGAGTTCGCAGGGCGTGGTGGGAAGTGGCAGCCCCATGGCTCGATAGATGTCCTCTGTTTCGCGGGAAGGTTTTGACGGCACCGCATAGCGTTTCCCGGTGCGCCGGTGCCGGAGCACCGAACACTGGCGGTGAACGAGAGCATTGCGGATGACTTCCGGAGACATGCGGCGCTTCTGCAGCGCGACCCGGTAGGCGAGATGGCGTATGCAGGCAAAAGCCATGAAGGCGATGGCGATGTGTGCCTGCACCCGGTGCGGCGTCCAGTGGTAGATCGGGCGCACCTTGAGGTCATGTTTGGTGATGCGGAAGCTTTCCTCGACCTGCCACAGGCCACGATAGCGCGACAGCAGTTCGTGGTGCGGCATATCCTCAAGGTTGGTGATGATCCCCTGCAGCCCGTCCCAGCGCGCCGCTTCCTTGACCTTGGCTTCGTTGAGCATCAGCCGCGCGTCGCCGTCAATGGTGATAAAGCGCTGGTTGCCGCGATGGCCGAGCAGGGCCTTGGGGTTATCGCTTTTGCCCAGTTTTTTGATCAGCTTCTCAACCGCCTTGCGGCGCTCGTGCTGATCTTTGCGCGCCCGCGCCGGGTTGTAGGTCACTACCAGCCGCCGGTCACCGTGGCGCCATTGCGCAACCTGCATACCCGCAACGCCTTCCAGCGGCCGGTAGGCGCCGGTGTCGAGAATTTGCTCGGCAAGCGTCTTGGGAAGGTTCTTAATCCGGGCGCCCACGATGTATCCGCAGCCCTGCGCTTCCAACTCCTTGAGATTATCGTCACTGAACATCCCCCGGTCAGCCACCCATACCGCTTGCCCGAGTGGGTGACGCTGCTGCACGTCCTTAAGCACCGGGATGAAGCTGTGTCCCTCGTAGGTGGCGCCCGGGAACACCGCATAGCTCACCGGCAAACCTTCCCGCGTCACCATCAGGGCCAGCAGCACCTGCACCTGATGGTGCTTGGCGTCCTTGCTGAAACCATTCTGTTTGAGTTCATCCTCGGTGAACGACTCGAAATACAAGGTCGTGCAGTCGAAGAACAGCACGTTCAAAGGCTCCGGCAGCAGCGCCTGCGTGGCGCTGCCGACCCGCGTTTTGAGCCGCTCAATCACCCGCCCGGCGAGGTGATCCATCATCCGGTAGAGCTTCTCCAGCGGCAGCCCCACCCCGAAGTCCTGCTCCAGCCGCCGCACGCTGCCGCGCTTGCTGTCGGGGTTGGCGATCCGCGCCATGACGGTATGCAGCAGACTGTCGTGGGAAGCGCGGTAGCGGGACCTCGGCAACAGCTTGTCAAAACCCAGTTGGCGATACGTCGCGCCATACACTTCGTGAATGCCGGTGACCACGCGCTGTTCTTCCTCCAGTTGCTTCAAGTCCACCCGCAGCGCCTTATTCGCCGCCCGTGACGCCCGGATCGCCTGCTCGGCGATCGGTTCGGGCGGGAACAGTCCCGGCTGGCGTTCATCGCTGATCTTCGCCTTGATGAATTCCCCCAGTTCCTTAAGCCGAACCAGTTCGTCGTCATCCATGGCGATGCCGACGTGCCGGACGATGCGTTGCCGGACCTTTCCGCCGGCGCGCACGGACTCGACGAGTTGAACGGAACGCCGGGGGCTGTTGGGGGTGGTTTTGACGCGGATGAACATGGACGCACGGTAACGTCTGGGGGCACGCTTGTCAACTAAAGAAAAGGACTAGGCACTACGCTGGCCCATCCCGAACCCCTCGCCAATAAATCCCCGGAATTACACGACTCTTTCCGCCAAAACCCACCCCGCAGCCGCATCAACCGTCGAAGTCAGGAAGATGTTTCGGGCGCGGTATTCGTCGGGGTCTTCCGGGTCGGCGCCTTCGGATACTTGTCTTTCCAACACGCCTTGCCTTTCTTCAAAGGCGTCGGAGATGTATTTCAGGAAGATGAGGCCGAGTACGGCATGTTTGTATTCAGCCGCGTCCATGGAGCCGCGCAGGGTGTCGGCCATGGCCCACAGTTCGGCTTCGTATCCGGTTGTGGCGCCGGTGCTGTCGTTCTGAGGAGTGTTCACCCCCGTTCTGGAGGTGCTGACGCGCAAGGAACAAGCTTGGAGCGAGGGCTTCTTGCCCTCGCCGAGGGCTGGAAGCCCTCGTTCCCAGGTTGTTCCTTGCAAGGTTGCGGTTTCTTGAGACGGCTTTTCGGCATACGGTTCTGCTCGGGTTGGAAGGGGCGGGTTATTCGGTTTCGGCGGCCTTTTCTTCGGTATCTTGCGTTTGGGGAAGTGTCTCTGAGGGGTTCAGCAGCTCCAGGCCTTCGGGGGTTTGGACTGCGATGCCCTCAATAGGGATCATTATTTCCGGCGCCGGCAGCAGTGCGTCGGAGTCGGACAAATCCACCGGATCCCACCACCTTTCCGACTTGAGGACCACAGGTGAGTCCGGGCGTATCCCGGGAAGTGGCTCCGGGATTGGTCCCTGCGCTTCGGCTTCGGCCACTTCCTCCGGGGACGCCAGGCGCACGGCGAAGGAAACGATGCGCACGAATCCTTCTTCGTATTCGTCCTGGAACATCGCGCCCATAATCAGCAATCCCAGGACCACAAAGCTGGCGATGATCGCCGACAAGCTAAAGCGCAGCGTCGCGCGTCTCTTCAGTCTTGCTGCGCTCGCCGGAGAGGGTCCGGTTGGGGGTGGTTTGAGGTGCTTCAAGTCTTGTTGAATCGCAAGGAAGCGGAGTTTATGCAATAGCGCATGCCGGTGGGCTGGGGGCCGTCGGGGAAAACGTGACCAAGGTGAGCGTTGCATTTGGAACACACGGCTTCCACCCGCATCATGCCGTGGCTGTTGTCGGTATTTTTGGCTACGGCGCCTTCGGAGGCGGGCTTGAAAAAGCTGGGCCAGCCGGTCCTGGAATCGAATTTCGCGTCGGAACGGAACAGTTCGTGTCCGCAGCATACGCACTGGTAGGCGCCGGTCTCCTTGTTGAAAAGCAGATCGCCCGTGAACGGACGCTCGGTTCCTTTTTCCTGCGTGACCCGGTACTGCTCGGTTGACAACTGGTCCCGGAGGTCGTCTTTCTTTGGGGCCTTATGCATGGGGGGATTGTAGACCGAATGGTTGGGCGGGATAGCTCAAGCTGTGCAGCTACGCTGGAGATTTGCGTGTCGAGTTTTCGCAGCAGGCTTGTTGCGCCGGCGCACGGGACACAACGGAACGAGGGCATCCTGCCCTCGTCGAGGGCAAGATGCCCTCGTTCCCAGGGAGGGGGCCTCGTTCCCAGGGAGGGGGCCTCGTTCCCAGGGAGGGGGCCTCGTTCCCAGGGGGGAGGGTTAGTTTTCGAGCAGGCGGTTCACGCGGCGCACGAACTCGCCGGGGTTTGTAAGCTCACGTCCCTGGGTCAGCATGGCCTGCTCGTGGAGCAGGCGGGCAAGGTCTTCAAACATCTCGGCGTCGCCCTCGCGCAGCGCCAGGCGCTTGAACAGGACGTGGCCGGTATTGATTTCGAGTATCGGCTTGGTTTCCGGAAGTTCCTGACCGCTGGCGCGCAATATGCGCTGCATCTGAACGCCCATCTCCTGTTCTCCCAGCGCCAGGCAGGAGGGCGAATCGGTCAGCCGCGCCGTGGAACGCACGTCGGAGACTTCATCGCCGAGCACGCTCCTGACTCGTGCCAGCAACGCCGATACATCCTCTGAGTCTGTGCTCTGGGCAGGCTTGATGGGAGCAGTGCCCGGCAATTCATCGGCGACCAAGGCTCCGCGGGTTACGTCCCGCAATTTATGCCCTTCGAACTCGCCCAGGTGACCCACCACCCACTCGTCGATCGAGTCCGAGAGCAGGAGCACTTCCAGACCGCGTTGAGTGAACACTTCCAGTTGCGGACTGGACCGGGCCGCCGCGCAGCTGGCGGCGGCGATGTAATAGATTTCCTTCTGGTCGGCGGGCTTGCGTTCCACGTAGTCCGCCAGGGTCGCCTCTTGTTCGTCGGCATCCGAGGCGGTGGTGGCGAACCGCAGCAATGCCAATATCCGCTCGCGGTTGATGCTGTCCTCCACCACGCCTTCCTTGAATACGGGCCCGAACTCGTTCCAGAATTTCTGGTAATTCTCCGCGTCTTCCTTGAGCAGCCGGTCCAGCATGTCCAGCACCCGGCGCGCCAGGGCCTGGCGCATTGCACGCACGTCGTCGTTCTGTTGCAGCAGCTCGCGGGATACGTTCAGCGGCAGGTCACTGGTGTCCACCACGCCCCGCACAAACCGCAAGTACAAGGGCAGAAACTGCTCCGCGTCGTCCATGATGAAGACCCGCCGCACGTATAGCTTTACGCCGCGCGGAGACTCGCGGTTGAAAAGGTCGAAGGGCGCGTGCCGGGGGATGAACAGCAGGCTTGAGTATTCACGCCGCCCTTCCACCTGGTTGTGCGCATAGCAAAGCGGATCTTCGCTGTCGTGGGCTACGTGCCGGTAGAACTCGTTGTATTCCTCGGGCTTGATCTCGCGCTTGGAGCGTGTCCAAAGCGCCTGGGCGGTGTTGACGACTTCCCTGGCGGGCCCCGAATCGTCCTGGTTCTCTTCCTCAGCCGTAGCCGTGCCGGACATGGTTACCGGGAAGGCGATGTGATCGGAGTAGCGCCGGATCAGCGAGCGCAGAGAGTAGGCTTGAGCAAACTCGCGTTCTTCGTCCTTCAGGTACAGACGCACCGACGTGCCCCGTCGTTCCCGCGGGCTGGATTGCACCGTGAATTTGCCCTGGCCGTCCGATGACCAGCTCACTCCGGCCTCCGCGGGCAGCCCCGCCCGGCGGGTCAGCACCTCGACTCGAGAGGCGACAATGAAGGAGGAATAGAAGCCGACTCCGAACTGGCCGATAAGCCGCGCATCCTGCTGCTGGTCGCCCGACAGATTCGCCAGAAAGTCAGCGGTGCCGGACTTGGCGATCGTGCCGAGCTGCTGGACGACTTCTTCCTCCGACATGCCGATGCCGTTATCGCTGATCTCGACCCAACCCTCGTCGGCATCGAAATCCACGGCAATGGCAAGTTCCGGATCTTCGGCGAGCAGTTCCGCCTTTGAAATCGCCTCAAAACGCAAGCGGTCGCATGCGTCCGAAGCATTCGAAATCAGTTCGCGAAGGAATATCTCCTTGTGGCTGTACAAGGAGTGGATCATGAGCTGCAGCAGCTGCCGGACTTCAGCCTGGAAGCTGCGGGTTCGCGCCCTGCGGCGGGCCTTCTTGGCGGAAGATTGTTGCGGCATGATTCGGGACTGTCAGGGCTTGATCGTGATCGGGGTGCTGATTCGGGTCATCATCCAGATTTCCAGCATTGCGGAATTGCTGACGGAAATACAGCCGTCGGTCCAGTCGCGCGAAGAGTAGTAGCTGCGGTCCCGCCCGTGGTTGGGGCGAATGGGCCGCCCGTGCACCATGATGAGCCCGCCCGCCGAAACATTGGCGGCTGCGGCCATGGCGCGATCCTCTTCGCTGGGGTAGGAAACCTGCAGGGCCAGCATGAAACTCGAGTCTGCCTTGCGCACCGAAATGTAGTACTTGCCCTCCGGGGTGCGGTAGTCGCCCTCCCGCATCTTGCGTCCCTCGGGCGCCAGCCCCAGTGCGATCCGATATGCGCGTACGGTTTTGCCATCCTTGATTAGATATAGCCGGCGAAGCGATTTATCAACCGTGATGGAGTCGATTATCGGAAGGACTTCCGCCTGGGCAGGCTGGGCAGCGGCGAGCCAACAGCCCAACAGCGCGCAGGCCGCCCGCGTAGTCAAACCAACCGGCGGGGGGGCGTTCATGGATCAGGAGGGCGACAAGGAATTCTTCGACTGAAGCTTCGGGAACAATAGCTCCGCGCCCACCTTGAGGCTGTCCGGATCAAGTCCGGGGTTGTACTGCCGCAACAGCCACATGGGAATGTCATTGCGGCGCATCAACTGCCACACGGAGTCGCCCCTGCGCACCTTGTACTCGATTACTCCCACAACGTGATAGTCGGAAAAGAATGCTTGCTGAAGGGCATGATGAAAGGCCACCCGGCGTTCCGTGAATGCTTCGCGGCTGACTCTACTGAAATCCAACTGCAATTGCCTGCCTATGCCGACGGTTCGGCCGAAGCTCAGCCCGTTGAGGTCCCGAAGGCGCTGGGTGCGTATTTCCAGCCATTCCGCGAAATGCCCGAGTGTTTCCGCGGCCTCAACCTGGACCAGGTCGCCGCTCATGACCGAGTAGTCGTTCGGGTCCGCCAGGCTCACACTACCGAAGGACGGACCCGTGGGCGCCGGTTCAATCGCCGGGCCGGCGGACGCTCCGTTCGAGTCGGCCATAACCACAGGCTCGGCCTCGGCAACCGGGGGCTCGGGAATCGGCAGCTGGCCGGCGGTCAGCCTTAGTTCCTGGCCGATATAAATCCGGTTCCTGTTGGAAATATCGTTCAGCGTAAGCAGTTCATCCTCGGACAGCCTGGTCCTCCTGGCTATGGTGCTGATGGTATCGCCCCGGCGCACGCGGTAGGTAGCGGTATCGGCCTGTATGGGTTCGCGAGCTGCCAGTCCGGGGATTTCCAGCGACTGTCCGGCGCGGATGCGGTGCCTGTTGCGCAGGTTATTCGCCTGCATCAACTTGCCAACCGAGGTGCCGTAACGCTGCGCGATCAGGGAAAGGGTGTCGCCGGGCTGAATCACGTAGTTGCGGTCACGCACCTGGCTGGCGTAGCGCTGATCCGGGCTGATGCCTGCGACCCTGGCCCGGGCGTCTTCTATCGGAGGGGCTCGAAGCAGGTAATTTCTGGGAACGTACTTGGAATTGTTGAGCACCGGCGATCGCAATCCCGAGTTAAGGCTCGCCAACGTGGTGGAGCTTACCCCCAGCGCGCCGGCCAGAGTATCCAGGCGCAGGTAATCCGGCACTTCGATCATTACGTAGTCGATCGCCGGGTCCAGGGTCAGCGGACCGAACCGGCGCTCGGCTTCCTTCTCCACTTCCATGACCGCGATCAGTTCGACATAGAAGTTGCGCCCGGCAAACTTGAAAGTCCGTCCCTTGTAGCGCCGGACCACGGTTTCGATGTCCTTGGTGCCCAGTTGCTTGGACGCCCGCAACATTGCGCCGACTCCCTGGTTGTAGGCGGTGATCGCCAGCGGCCAGCTGTCCAGAAGACTGTGGTTATAGGCCAGGAGTTGGGCAGCGGCCGTGCTGGCGTGCCAGGGATCCAGGCGTTCGTCCATTACATTATCGATTCGCATGAAGCGGCGGCCCGTGGACCGGGTGAACTGCCACATGCCCAACGCGGAGGCGGAGGAACGCGCATCCGGGTTAAAGGAAGACTCCACATGGGGTAGCGCCGCCACGCCCAGGGGAACGCCGTGTTCCTCAAGGGTCTTCAGAATGTGTTCTCGCCAACGCCCCGAGCGTATCAGGCCCTCCTTGAAGAGCTCCGCCATTCCCTGCTGTACCCGCAAGCGTCCCGCGGCGGCCATGAGAGTGGCGCGGGACGGGTTGGGTCCCCAGGCATCCAGAACCCGCTGCTCCTTCTCGCTCAATTTGCCGGGCCGGTGATCCGCCAGTCGGGTGAGCACGTTGCGATAATCGCGAACGGCTTGGCGGATTGCGTTGCGGCGCGCGCCGGGAGAAAGATGCTCCAGTGAAATCTCCCCGTACACCACGCCAACGTAGAGACTGTCATGCACCAGGCCGCGGTCCCGCCCGGCTTCGCCGAAGACTCGTTTCCAGAAGTCGATCTCGGTCCGCAAACCTTCCGGAACCGGCAGTTCTTCGGCTGAGTAGCCAGGCGTGGGAGCGGCCGCGAGCGCCATTGCCATAGCTAGCGCCGGCAGCACGGTCGGTGTTCTGGCAAACGCCCCCATAGTCGGGCAGTCTTTCTACAGCAAAGAAGGACTTTTCGCAATCCGCCAATTCGGGCCTTGGTCTCGGGACCTTCGCAACCGGCGCGCGGGCAGGTATGCGGCGTGCCGGCGCTGGTGTAACCTAGCCGTCCATGGATCAGTGATGGTAGGGAGCGTCCCCTGGGAAGGAGGGCTTCTTGCCCTCGCTTGCATGGAACAACCTGGGAAGGAGGGCTTCCAGCCCTCCACGAGGACAGGATATCCTCGTTCCCAGCGCGTGTTCCTTGCGCGCCAGCGTTGCGCGGTCGCGGCGAATACTCCCAGTGCCGGGACATTGAGTGCTCACGGTGAATTGCAGCAGGGCTTTCAGTGAAATGAACGAAAAGCCGAACAAGGTACAAGCGGTGATGACTAATCGCCTTCAGGCATACGGGCGGCTGATTCGCCTGGATCGCCCGGTTGGCACTTTCCTGTTGCTATGGCCCACACTTTTTGCGATGTGGCTGGCCTCCGACGGGGTTCCGCCGGGCAACCTGCTGCTGGTATTCGTTGCGGGAACTTTCCTGATGCGCTCGGCGGGTTGCGCCTTGAACGACTTTGCCGATCGCAGGGTCGATCGCCTGGTAAAACGCACCCGCTCGCGGCCCCTCGCGGCCGCCGAAATCAAGCCTGTGGAAGCCCTGCTTGTGGCTGCCGCCCTGATGGTGGGCGCCGCCCTGCTGGCTTTGACGCTGGCGCCTTTGGTGATCGGACTTGCGGTGCTTGGCGCCCTGGCCGCTGGGTTCTATCCATTCGCAAAGCGCCTGATCTCGGCGCCTCAACTGGTGCTTGGCGTGGCCTTTTCCTGGGGCGTACCCATGGCCTTCGCCGCCTTGTCGGATTTGGGGCAGGCCGCACTTTGGATCCTGTGGCCTCTCACCTACCTGTGGGTAGTGATTTACGACACGCTGTATGCCATGGTGGACCGGGATGACGACGAGAAAATCGGCGTGCCGTCCACGGCAATCGTATTGGCCAGGTGGGACGTGGCTTGTGTCGCCGCCGGCCATGCTGTGTATCTGGCAGGAATGTTTGGCCTGGGAGTGTTTTCCTCACTGGGGTTTCTGTATTTTGCCGGCTGGACGGGCGCGGTAATTTGCGCTGCCTGGCAGATCTGGCTGATTCGCGAGAGGGACCGGGAGCGTTGCTTCCTGGCCTTCAGAAATAATTCCCTTATGGGATCCCTGCTCTTCGCCGGTCTGGCGCTGGACACGACACTAGTGTCGTAATGGCTGGCGTGCCCGTGCAGGTGACCGTGTTCCGCTGGGCGGGCGCCTGGGGTCCGTTTCGAATCCGGGGGCCGTGCGGCGAGTGTTTCCTCACGGAGAAGGTGATTGAGGACGTCCTTGCCAACGAACTGGACGGCGTGCCCGTGGCGCTGGCGGTCCACGACTGGCTGAGCGCGTGGTGGAAGCCCTTGCCGCGCGGTGGCTGGCACGCCCCCATTGTTCTGGTTAACGGCCGAATCACAAGCCAGGGCCAAGCGCTGAATCGGGGCGTATTTGTGGAAGCGGCAGTTACTGCTCATGCTCGTGCAACGCCGCTGCAAGGCTCGCACGTTTTTGGCCGTGACGGTTGCCGGCATTGCGAACAGGCACGCTCCCTGCTTTCAGCCGCTGCTGCGGAGTATCGCTACCACGACGTGGTGCGAGCGCCGCGCGATCTCTACGAAATGCTGGCGCGGGTCAAACCCCTGATTGGGGCCTCCACCCCTGTCACCTTGCCGCAGGTTTTCCTGAACGGAGCATACGTGGGTGGGGTGGAGGAACTTGGGGAAGCGCTCAATCCGGCCAAGGGGACGCTATCGGGCCGCGCGTAACGCCCCGCCGCAACTGCTCCCCTGGCCCGCGGTGCACCCATAACAGTGCTCGGCGACGCGGATTTCGTCGCCTGACAGGTCCGCATCGGCGATAAGGTCCGAAACATGCATCCGCGGAACGCAACTCCTCTTCATCGGCAAATCCAGCGCCTGGTGAAAATCGCAGTCGTACAGGTAACCGCGCCAATCCACGCTTACCGTGGAACGACACATCAGGGACTCCAGCGTGTCCGGGTTGAAGCTGGACTTCAATAAATGCATATAGGGTTCGAACCGCCCGCTCGCCAACAGGCTTGCGCCGTAGCGCGCAATCGGCATATTGGCCAGGGTGTACAGGCGGTTGAAGTCAATTCCATAGCTCTCCTTGAGTGCCTGCTTGTATTCCCCCTCCAGTTGGTCCTGGGCAGGCGGCAAGTGCTCTCCGACGGGGTTGTAGACCAGGTTAAGCTGCAGTTCCGCGGACCGGCCGTATCCGATGCCATTCAGCAGGCGCAGCGCGCGCACACTTTCCGGCCAGGCTCGCCGGCCACGCTGGCGGCGCACGTTTTCTTCCAGGTAACACGGCAATGATGCGGTGATCACAACTTGCTGCCGGGCCAGAAAAGAGGCCAGGTCCTCGTAGCCGGGCTGAAGGAGAATGGTCAGGTTGCAGCGATCGATAACCTCCAGGCCGAGATTCCTTCCCTGCTCCACCAGATGGCGAAAATTCGGGTTCATTTCCGGCGCGCCGCCGGTCAGGTCCAGCGTTCGGACGCCTGCATGCGCGCACAGCGCCAATACCATTTCCGCTACTTCCCGGTTCATCAGCTCGGTGCGGCCCGGTCCCGCGTTCACGTGGCAATGTGCGCAACTCATGTTGCACAAATAGCCCAGGTTCGCTTGCACGGTTGCAAGCGCGTCCCGGCGGATGCGCGGGAAGTCCGTATTCAGCAATAGTTGGCGGGTATCGCGCAAGAGTTTGTCCAGCCCGGACCCCGTTCAAGCCATCTGCCGGCGAACCAGGTCCTGAAAAACGCCTTCGACCGCCACCAGTTCCTCAAACGGGCCTTGCTGCGCCACCTTGCCGGCCTGTATCACGAATACCCGATCCGCCTGGCGTAGTGTCGACAGCCGGTGGGCGATTACGATCCGTGTGGAGGTCAATTGGGCGAGGTTACGCATGATCACGGACTGGCTCTCGTTGTCGAGCCAGTTGGTTGCCTCGTCCAGCAGCAGGACGCGGGGATTGCGGATCAGCGCGTGGGCGATCATGACGCGCTGGCTCTCACCGCCGGACAGCACGCCGGCGCCGGCCCCCACGCAGGTCATCATCCCCATCGGCATGGCTGAGATTTCGCGATGGACACCGGCCGCTTCGGCCGCTTTCCAGGCATCCTCGGAAGTCGCGTCTTCGTAGTCCCCCACGATGTTGTCCCACACATCTTCCGGATGGAGCCGCACCCCCTGCGGAACCGCGCCGATCTGCCGGCGCAGCTGCTTGATATTCAGATGCTTGAGATCGCGTCCATCGTAGTAGACCGCTCCGGAAGAAGGAAGGTCCAGACCCAAAGCCAACCGGAACAGCGTGCTTTTGCCGGCGCCCGACTCTCCCGCAATCGCAATGAACTCTCCCGGCCGGGCGCGGATCGACACATCGTCGAGGATCAGGGGACCATCCGGGTCGTAGCGGAAGCTGACATGGTCGAAAATGATTTCGCCGCCCAGATGCTCCACCGCTTCACCTTCTGCGCTGGTCTCCGGCGGCTCGGCGAGGAATGGCCGGATTCGCTTGATTGCCGGGATGATCGCGGCAATGGCGCTGAACGATCCGCCCAGGCGGACCACAGCGGACTGGAACAACAGGAGCAAGGTATAGACAACGAGAAAGTCACCCACCGAGACCGCTTCGCCGTCCGCCAGGGTTACCACCAGGAACAGCAGTGCCGCGGCGAGTACCGGCAGGGCTGCGCCGAAGGCCTGCAGGTGTTCTGCCATGGCGCCCAGTTGCGACTCGGCGCGCTTCTGTTCGCGGTAGTCACGGGCCCAGACCGCAAAGGCCGACCCTTCCGCACCGTCCACGCGCAGCTTGGCCACACCGTTGAGTAGTTGGAATAACCGCCCTACCAGACCCTGAACCGCCCGAATGACCCGCGCCTGCGGCTTCATCTGGCGCAGCCCCAGGATGACGGTCACGATCAGGGTAAGCAATCCGAAGGCCGCGGCCGCGGCGCCCATGGTGGCGTCGTAGAAGAAGATGAGCAGGATCGCGGGCGCAAGAAAAACGATCGAAAGCACGGCGTTGGCAACCACTCCCTGAACGGCGTCGCGCAGATTCTGGAAAGTCATGCCGCGCATGGCCAGGTCGCCGGCCGGGTAGCGATGCAGGAAGCTTGGCGGCAGCCGCAGCAGGCGGTCCCAGAACGCCGCCTCTATGCGGGACGCTGCGCGTCCCTCCACACGCATCAGGGCCATTCCCTGGAGCACCTGCAGGAGCGCCCCAATCAAGGCGAAGGCTGCCAGGGCTGCGGTAACCGTATACAACAGGCCGGCATCTCCAGCCGGTATTACCTGATTGGCGACAAACCCCAAGACCACGGCAGGCAGCAACATGACCAGTCCACCCAGCATCCCGACCACCAGGAAACGAGCCAGGTTCAGCGCCAAGCCTCTCCTGACCATGCCAAACAGGTCACGGGGCGTGGCTGAGGCCGGTTCCAGCGGCTTGTAGAACAGCCATGCTTCGGAGCGCAGCGAGGCAGCGCGTTCCGCGCTGACGCGACCACTGCGCCCGCCGGCCGGGTCCACCTCGCGGTAGCGCCCCAGCACACCGGGCAGCAGAGCCACGGGTTCTCCGCCTTCTTTGCGAAAAGCCAGCATTGCGCCGCTGTCGCCGATCCACCACTTGTCGTCGCGGTCCAGACGCACCTGCCGTCCGCGCACTCCGGAAGCGTCCAGAAGTTCGCGCAGGTAAGCTTCGCGGTTGGACCCGTCGGCTTTCTGGGGCCACTTGAAGCCTATGCCTTCATGGCGGCCGATGAGTTCCAGGGCATTCTGCAGCGCGGCGCTCCTCGCGCCGGCGCCGTCCTTCTTCAGCATTCCGTACAAGTTGAACAGCCGCCGCCGGGCGCTTTCTTCATCACCGCGCCGACTGGTTGCCCGTTCCCGCTCCAGATTTGCCTGGTCAACCACCGCCAGGCTGCGATTCAGGCGCTCCAGTGAGAACGCGACCGAATGAAAGTGTTCCAGTGAGGACAGCAGGCGCCCCTCTTCAGCGAGATCCCGGGAGGACCAGGCGAACAGCGGCGCGCCTTCCATCAGATCCAGCCAGCTCTCCGGTGTGAGCGGCAGGGCTTGCCCGCTGCCCCGGGTTCCATCGCAAGGATCAATCAGGCTCAGGAACAGCCCGGCGCCAGGCGGAGGTTGCGACACCCAGACCACGCCCCTGCGCGCTGACAGCGTGCCGCGGCTTGCCTCGATGGTCCGGCCCGGCTCGACCCGTGCGTCAATCCGTGGCCGGTACTCGATATCCCTGGAAAGCATGGCCGACAGATCCTCAAGCCAGGCGTCGACATTAGCCGCCAATTCCTTGTTCGGGATGGCGTTCAAGCTGGATACGGGCAGTTGCCGCAAGACCGTGCCGGGCAAACCCTTGGCGATCAGGGTCAGCGTGGTGTTCTCCACCTGCGGCGACACGCCCGGCAGGAAACGTCCGGAAGTCGCGCGCAGCAAATGTTGTGGCGCCGCCTGCTCCGATCCGTACTGCAACTCGACCATGAACAGGTCAACGGCGCCCTCTTCGATGAACCAAACGCATTGTGGATTGCCCAGATCCAGCGGCAGGTTGCCGGCGCAGGGAACGGCTGTTCCCACCTCGGCGGCGAGGTCGGCGAGTGCCTGGCGCTGCGCCGCAGTCACCGGCCTATCCGGCCCGAACCAACCGGTAGTACATCCCGGTTTCGTCAGCCATCAGTTCCTCGTGGGCGCCGCGCTGCACCTCCACCCCTTTGTCGAGAACAATGATCTGGTCGCAATCCCTTACCGTGCTCAGCCGATGCGCAACGATCAGGCAGGTAACGCCGCGCCGCCGCAGCGCGTCGTCCACGTACTCCTCGGTAGCCGCATCCAGGGCGCTGGTGGCCTCGTCCAGAATCAGAACCGTAGGATTGCCCACCAGCGCGCGGGCAATTTCCAGCCTTTGCCGCTGGCCGCCGCTGAAGTTCCCTCCGTCTTCATCCACCGGTGTGGCGTAACCGAGCGGCCGCGCCAGTATTTCGTCATGGATGCTGGCGTCGCGGGCCGCCGCCACCAGGTCATCATCGGGAACGGCGGGGTTCCAAAGCGTGACGTTGTCGCGCACGGTCGCGGAGAACAGGACAATCTGTTGGTCCACCATGGAGACCGACCGGGACAGGACCTCGTCAGGAATCTCATTGCGCGGATGGCCGTCAAACAGGATTTCACCGGACCAGGGCTGGTACAGGCCCGCAACCAGCCGCGAAAGCGTCGATTTCCCCGAACCGCTTGGACCAACCACTGCAATCCGCTGGCCTGGTTTGATGTCCAGGCTGAAGTCCTTGATCAGCGGTGCACGCGCCCGGTTGTAACCGAATGTAACGCCTTGCAATTGCACCCTGCCGGCCAGCCGTAGCCGGCCGTTCAGGGTTGCAATGCCCTCCGACGCGCTACGGCGGCGCGCCAGGCCGGGATCTTCAGGCGTTTCGGTAATGTCGTCCAGGCGCTGCATGTCGTTCTCCAGCGCCTGGCGTTCGTCGGCAAACTCCACGAATCGCCCGACAGGCCCCAGGAACATCCCGGCAACGATGTAGAAGCCCACGAGCGAGCCCAGCGTCAAGTCCCCGGCCATCACCCGGGTTGCCCCGAAGGCAAGCACTGCGGCGTTGCCGAGAACCAGGAACAGGCCCGGCAGGGATGAGTTGATATGGCTGAGTTCGACGAAGCGCTGGCGCGCCGCCAACTCGCGCGCCTGATGGCCGCTCCAGCGGGCGAAGAAGCGGTCATCCGCCGCCGTCATCCGCAGTGTTTCCGTCTGGTTGAGCATCAAGGTTCCTACGCCGAGCAGCAGTCCCTGCTCACGGCGTAAAGCGTGGCTCTCGTCTACACGCATGCGCGAAATCAGGCGCACGATTGCTGCGTTCAGCACCGCAAGCCCCAGCACTATCAACGCGAGCTGAAGGTCGTACGCCAGCATGACGGCGAGAAACACCACGCTCATGGAAATCTCGATCATCAGACCGAGGAAATGTTCTGCCAGGCCCTTGGCGATTTTGTCGATCGACAGTACGCGTCCCGTCAATTCGCCTACCAGGCGGTGATTGAAGAACTCGACCGGCAGACGCAGCAATCGGGAAATGCAACGGTTACCCGCGATCACTGCGATCCGGATGGTAAGACGCCGCAGGAAACGCTGCTTTAGCAAGGTAAGCCCGTAAACCAGCAGGGCGGTTCCCGCCATCACTCCGGCAACCATCATTCCCCAGGGTTCGTTCTCGCCCAGCACCCGGTCCACCAGAATGCTCAGCAAGGCCGGAGTTACCAGGGCCAGCAGGGCCAGCATTAACCCACAGGCAGCCGCATGGCCAAGCCCTCTCCCGGCGCCGCGAAGCCAAAGGGGGATGCGCCGAAGTATGCTGGGGCGTGCGCCCCCCGGTTGAAACTCCGGGCCCGGCTCGAAGAGCAACGCGATTCCGGTGAAGCCGTTGCTGAATTCCTCTTCGGAGAGCCGCCGCCGGCCGGTCGATGGATCGTTCAGATAGAACCACTTTCCATCAAAGCCGTCCAGGATCAGGAAGTGGTTGAACTCCCAGAAGAGGATCAGCGGAAGGGGCTGCCTGGGCAGCTGGTGGAGCCGTACGCTGCGCCCGCGGCATTTGAGTCCATAGTGACGGGCAGCGCGCGAAATACCGGCGGCGGTAGAGCCATCGCGGCTGACCTCGCAGCGCTCGCGCAGTTCATTCAGCGGCACCCAGCGCCCGAAGTAGGCGAGCACGCTGCCCAGGCAGGCCGCCCCGCACTCGGTGGCGTGCATTTGCATCAAAAGCGGCGTCTTTACACGCTGCTTACCCCGTTCCTCCGGGGGTGTCTTGCTTGCACTCACCGATGGTTTCGGCGCGCTTGGCGGCATTCAGGACCGTCCGAGGTCGAAGAGGGCGGCCGGGGTTTGTCTTCCCAATACCAGTCGCACACGGCACGGCGTGCCGTCCGGGATAGAGGAATCCGGCAAGTCGGGAAACACGACATCGACACGAGACATGGCGCTTTCTACAGCAGGTGGCAACGCTGACAGCCAGTCCGGGATTGGGCCTGAAGTGACCAGGGTTACCTCGCCGCCCAACTCCACAATCTCACTATCCGGCCCAAGCACCCGCACCGCCGCCGGCATACCGGGTTCGATGCGCCGCGCCAACTGCTGTGGGATCCGCAACACGGCCGTAAGCGGTCCAGGCTGGCCGTTGCGAAGCTGGGCCACGGAAGCGCCGGCGGGCAGGTATTCGCCGGGGCGCGCCCGCAAGGCCATGACTTTGCCGCCGCCGGGGCTGACGATTAATTCGCTGGCCGAGCTGCGGGCTTCCATCTGCACAAGTGCGGCCCGCGCCGTGGACAGCAACGCACTCTGGACGCTGATGTTTGCCCCGGCCTGACGGATTTCGTCTTCCAGGAGTTCTACGCGAGTCCGCAGCGATTCCGCTTCGCGCTCCAGTTCGGGAACGCTTTGACGAGCAATCGTATCCCCGGCCTCCAGGCGGTCTCCGGGTTGGACCAGGAACTCCACGAGATGCCCTCGTTCATTCGAGACCACCTCGAGGCGCTCCCCCTGCTCGATCAGGAGTCCGTCGAGGGTTATGCTGCGCACAACGCTACCGAACAGGACCCAGGCTGCAGCCGCCAGCAGCACCAGGCCGATCCCCGCCAGAATGACGCGTTCGTGGGGCGCAGTTACCCGCAGAAGGTGATCCAGTTGCTGGCGCTGATTCCTGTTGGCGGCAGCAACCTCGCGGAACGGGTTGTTAAACACCAGCCGCAGTCCCAAGTCTTGCCAAGAGCGAAAGCGATCATACCAGACCGCCGTTGTGGCTCCAGACACGCCGAGGCGCTCCTAACCCGACTTTCTACTTCACTGGCGCGAGGCCGTTGGGCTGTCTCCGAAGGGCATGCCTTCCCCTGTGAATACCCGTTTCGGATCGAACTCTCTCTTCCACCCGATTCCCTTTTCGAATGTCACTCCGTAATGTTCCTTCCATTCCCCGGGCCCGTAGCCCACGCCGCCCGACAGATAGCTTTTCCCTCCGAGCTCGACAAGCGACCGGTCGATCTCCTTCAGCCTTCCCGCCAGCAGCCTGGCTTTCCCGTAATCGTGCAGCAGGGCAAAGATCGAGTACGAGATCGCGCGTTCTCCCTTGGGATGCATGAAGAGCGGCGCGTCGAGTGCTGTCGTTCTGATCGGGTACATCCCGATCCAGCTGAAAGGCGCTCCCAACACCCAGCGCCGATCGAGCCAGGGTTGGGTGAGCAGGATTCGAAGGGTATCCCAAGGCAGGATCCAGTCTCTCCACGGGTGGTACTTGTTCCAGTTGTATACCTGTTTTGGAACCATCCCGGCGCGTCCAACCTCGGCCGTGTCCTGAATGCTTACGATCTTGTCGTGCCCCATGCCTTCGAGCGCTTTTGCGTCATCGTGGTGATCGTCGTACTCGGCGCCGGCGCTCAAGATAATCTCGCGTGCGTGGACCCGGGTCTCCACCCGCAAATGGTCGAACCGGTCGTGGTCGACGATTTGCTCGAAATCGCTTGCGAACCGGTCGAAGTCGCGGTAGCGGAGCTCGTACTGCCGGATCCGTATTCCTGCCTTGCGAAGTCGGATCCACGCCTGCGTAATGATGCCGAACTGTCCCTGGCCGCCCCTCACTGCATCAAACAGGTTCGCGTTGTCGGTGCGTGAGCACCGTACCCGCTCACCGGTCCCGGTGATCACTTCAAGTTGCCGGACCTGGCCAAGCTGCAGCCCGTATCGATGTGACGTGCTCCCCAGACCTCCCGCGGACAGTGTTCCACCCACTGTCACCTCGGCGATATCCGCCAGTACCGGTGGCAGCTGCCCTGTTCCGCGTAACGCGTCCACTACCTGGCCCCATTGCGCTCCGCCTTGTGCGCGCACCAGCTCCTTATCCAGAAGCTGGACTCGATTGAGCCTGTTTGTGTCCACTACCAAGCCGCCGTTAGTAAGGCATTGCCCCCCCTGGGAGTGCCCCCCTCCTCGAACCGCCAACTGCATTTTGTCACGCGCGGCCCGGCGGACAATGCCCTGCACTTCCTCGACGCTGCTCGGCGTCGCCACGGCTGCCGGCATCGTTCTGGTCATTCTGCCGAAGTCGTACGATCGCGCCTCACGGTCTTCCCGGTCTCTGCTTGCACCCGGTACCGGACCTTGCATGATCATCTTCGCCCGTCGCTCTCCTGTCTCTCCGCGTCCCGATGCGTATTCCACTTGATGTTGCCACCGGATCCATTTCAAAGCTGCCACTTGTTCCAAGCCGCAGCTGCCACCTGATCCAGGCAAAGTTGCCGCCCCGTCAGAGCGTAGCGGCACGGTTTGGATATTATGACGGGGCCTTAATTGATCTTCCTCCCTTGGCGTTGACTTTTCGCATGGATTCTCCCTTCAGCGCGATGCGATAGGCATTGTGCGCCAGCAGGTCGAGGATGGCATCGGCGTGGGTCGGCTCGCCGATCATTTTGTGCCACTGCTCGATCGCCGGCGGTTCCGAGGTGGGGGGGGTGGTGCGCGAGCGGGGCGCTACGGGTCGCCGGGCCGGGCCATGCGGTAGCCGACCCCGCGCTCGTTGAAGATCAGGGCGGGGCGCCCGGCATCGTCGCCGAGCTTGCTGCGCAGCCGCTTGACGTAGGCGCGCACGATCTTGGGATTGCCCTTGGCGCGTTCGGCCCAGACCCGGCGCAGCAGGGTCTCGTGGGTCAGGACCCGGCCGGCGCCCTCGGAAAGAACGCGCAGCAGCTCGAACTCGGTCGCCGTCAGCGCCACCGCCCGCCCGGCCACGGTGACCTGGCGCCGGTCGTAGTCGATGGCGAGGTGCCGGAGCGTAAACGGGGCAGCCGCCGAGCGCCGGCGCAGGACCGCCCGGATCCGCGCCGTGAGCTCGGTCGGCGAGAAGGGCTTGACGATGTAGTCGTCGGCGCCGGCCTCAAGCGCGCGGGCGATGGTCTCGTCGCGCCCGTAGCCGGAGATGAAGATGACGGGCAGGTCGGCGAGCTCCGGAATGGTCTGCATGAGCTCGATCCCGTCGGTCCCGGGCAGCATCAGGTCGAGCAGCACCAGCCGGGGTTTCTCGGCCAGGAGAATGCGCAGTATCTGGCGGTGGTCGCCGGTGACCAGGGGGGCGAAGCCGGCGTCGGTGAGCGTGTCGCGGACATGGCGCAGCGTTTCGGGGTCATCGTCGACCACCAGGATAGGCGCCGCTTCGGTCTGCGCGCCCGGCCCGTCGGGGCGGCCCGGGACGGCGACGGCCGTGGCGGCCACCGGGAGCGTGAAGGTGAAGCGTGCGCCGAGGCCCACGCCGCCGCTCTCGGCCCGGATGCGACCGCCATGGGCCTCGACCAGGCCCTTGCAGATGGCCAGTCCCAGCCCGCCGCCGAGCCCGTCCTCCCGGTCCCCGGGGGCGGGGTATTTGCGGAACAGGTGGCGGAGGCGCTCCGGCGCGATGCCCCGGCCCTGGTCGGAAACCGAGACCGCGACATGCACCCCGTCGCGTTCGGCGCCGATGCGGATCGCGGCGGTGTCCGGGCAATGGCGCGCGGCGTTGGCGAGCAGGTTGTTCAGCACCTGCACGACGCGCTGGCGGTCGGCCAGCACGGTCGGCAGGTCGGTCGGCAGGTCGATCCTGACGGCGTGGCGGCCGCCGCCACTGACGAAGGTGGCGCGCGCCTGGTCGACCAGGGCACGGACCTGCGAGGGCTCGGGCGAGACCGAGAGCGTGCCGGTTTCGATGCGCCCGGCATCGAGCAGGTCGGCGATCAGCCCGATCATGCGGTCGGCCTGATCGTCGATGATGCGGAAGAACTCCCGCGTCTCGGCCGGCGCGACAGGGCGCGCGGCGCCGAGCGCCGCGGCGCTCGAGCCCTTGATGGAGGTCAGCGGCACGCGCAGTTCGTGGCTGACCATGCCGAGGAACTGCGCCCGCATCTGCTCCAGCTCCTGCAGCGGGGCGAGGTCCTGCATGGTGACCACCACCGAGGCGAGCGTGCCGTCCTCGGCGTCGATCGGGGTGGCGTTGACGAGCGTGGTGACGCTGCGCCCGTCGGGGGTGGTGAGCACGATCTCCTCGGCGCGCACCGTCTCGGCGCGGCTCAGCGCGCTTGCCAGCGGCAGCCGGTCCAGCGCGATCTCGCGCCCGTCGGTGAAGCGGCAGGTGAGGATCCCGAGCAGGTCCTCGGCGGTGTGGCCCGGCATCCGCAGGGTCTCGACGATGCGCCTCGCCTCGCGGTTGAGCGAGACCGGGTGGCCGGTGCGCCCGTCCAACACGACGACGCCGACCGGCGAGGTCTCGATCAGCGCCTCAAGATCGGCGCGGGCGCGCCGCTCGGCGCGGTAGGCGCGCGCATTGGCGATCGCGGTCGCGGCCTGCGAGGCGAACAGCACCAGGATCTCCTCGTCCTGGTCGGTGAACGCGTCCCCGCCCTCCTTCTCCACGAGATAGAAGTTGCCGACATGCACGCCGCGATGGCGCATCGGCGTGCCCTGGAAGGTCTTCGACGGCAGCCGGTCGGTGGAAAAGCCGAGATCGCGCACGTAGGCCGGGACGTCGGCGATCCGGACCGGCCCCGGCAGGTCGCGGAAGTGCTCGAAGAGCCGCGGCCCGTCGGACCACTCGGCGATGCGCCGGTGCTCCTCCTCGGTGAAGCCCGAGGTGACGAAGTCCTGCGGCGCGCCCGTCTCGTCGATGGTGGCGATGGCGCCGAAGCGGGCGCCGGTGAGCGCCCGGGCGCTGTCGACCACCTCGTTGAGCACGGTCTCAAGGTCCAGGCTCGCGCTGATGCGCAGGCTCGCCGCGCTGAGCGCGGAGACGCGCGCGCGCAGCGCCTCGTGTTCGGCCGCCGTCGGCTTGCTCTCGGTCATCGGTTCCTCCCTGCACCCGTCGCGGGCGCGTTGCCGGCCCGGCCGGGGACTGATTCGTTGGCGGATCGCAGCCGGGGTCCGGCGGCCCCGATTCGGTCCGATTCCCGGCAGGTCGCGTTGACATTGTGCTGAATTCGTGTGAACTTCACGTAAATACACAGATAATGAACATCACTGTAACAAACTTTCACCTACAATTGCAACGGACTTTCTTGCGCTCGGGCGGAGCGCCACGGAGGCCGGTCAGGCCGCGTGGAGGGGCTGGGTGCCCTCGACCTACGAAATCGTGTGTACGGTGCGACAGGTCGTCGAGCAGCCAGCAAATCAGGAGACCAAAATGGATCGTTTGTCGATATCCGCCGCCCTCGCCCGGAGCCCCGAACCGCGAACCTGCCGGGCGGATGTCGCGCCGCTGCCACGGACCGCCCCGCCGCGGCCCGATGGGCGCGCGTCCCTTTCCCCGGACCCGGCTTCCCCCGCCGCACGGGACCCGCGCGGCTGCTCCTCCCCCTTCCCGCGCCGGGCCTCCCTGCGCCGGCGGCTCCGCCCGCGTGAGAACGCCGCGACCCGGCTGCGCGGCGCGCGGGCCTGCCTGGCCCTGCTGGCCGCTGCCGCACTGCTGGCCCTGGCCGCGCCCGCGCAGGCCCAGACCGAGGTCTGGACCGCCACCCTCACCCCCGGCGACCTCAGCTCCGGCATCCTCGGCTGCAGCGTCGGCGTCGCCACCGCGAGATGCAGCAGCACCTCCGTCCTCTCCGAAGACAGCTTCAACTACGACTCCACCGACTACAACATCACCGGGCTCTTCCTCCGCTCCAACGGAAGATTCGAATTCCGGGTCCACACCGACATCACCACCGACACCCTCGCCGACCTCACCCTCGTGGTCGGCAGCACGTCCCTCGTCCTCAGCGGGGGCACCGCCAGCGGCGCCTTCACGAGGTACTGGAACAGCTCCGGCGTCTCCCTGACCGAGGGCACCGACATCACGGTCACGCTCACCGCCGCCTCCACCTCCAACGCCGCCCCGACGGTGGCGAACGCCATACTGGACCAGACGGCGACGGTGGGCACGGCGCTCAACTATGCGTTTCCGGCCAACACGTTCGCCGACACGGACACCGGCGACACGCTGACCTACACGGCCACGCAATCCGACGATTCCGCGCTGCCCTCGTGGCTGACCTTCGCCCCCGCCACGCGCACCTTCTCGGGCACGCCGCAAACCGCGGACGTGGGGACAGTCTCGGTGAAGGTGACCGCGAGCGACGGCACCGACTCGGAAAGCGACACCTTCGATATCGTGGTCTCGGCGGCCAACATCGCGCCCATCGGCGCGCCGACCATCACGGGCACGGCGCGGGTAGGCTGGACGCTGACGGCGGTCACCACCGGCATCACGGACGCCAACGGGCTGACCAGCCCCGGATTCACCTACCAGTGGATTCGGGTGAACGGCTCGGAGGCCGACATTGCGGGCGAGAATTCGAGCACCTACACCCTGGTCGCCGCCGACCTGGGCAAGACCATCAAGGTCAAGGTGAACTTCACCGACGACGACGGCTATGCCGAGACGCTGACCAGCGGCGCCTATCCGACGAGCGGAACTGTGCAGGCAGATAACACTCTGGTGAGCAATGTAGGGCAGGCCGCGGGTAAATTCTATGGGCTTGGGAGCCACGATCTTGCCCAGCCATTCACGACCGGCGCCAACGCCACCGGCTACACCCTGACCAGTATCGAGCTTAACCTCGACTCCAGACAGAGTACTATCACTCCTACGGTGAAGCTCTACAGCGGGTCCGCAAACGGAACGGAGGAGGCCACGTTTACCGGCCCGGCAATGTTGGGGCCAGGCTCAGCAAACTATACGTTCACGCCGACTTCAACCGTCATTCTTCTTAGGTCAACCACCTACTGGGTCGTGGCCGAGGGCACGGGCAATGTGTTTTGGAGAGGTACTGTCACCGACGAGGACGCAACCTCCGCCGCGGATTGGGAAATCGGCGATGTTGCTGACGCCCGAACCGCAAGTGCAACCGGTAATTTCGCGAGAGAGCTTGGAGCTGTCTATAAGATCCGCGTCAACGGTACCCTTGGCGGCCTCGTCCTCTCGAGCGACGCGACGCTGAGCGCGCTTGCGCTTGAGGACGCCTCCGACGATTCCGCCATCACCATCAGTCCGGCATTTTTATCGGGGACGACGTCCTACACGGCGTCTGTGGATAACGACGTGGACGAGATCACGATCGAGCCGACCGTGAACGAGAGCAACGCGACGGTCGAGTACCTGGACAGTTCCGACGCGGCGATCACGGACGCGGACCCGGGGAAGACCGGTCAGCAGGTACCGCTTACCGTGGATGCGAACACGATCAAGGTGAAGGTGACGGCAGAGGACACCACCACCACGAATACCTACACTGTGGTGGTGACGCGCGCGGCCAACACCCCGGCGACGGGCGCGCCGTCGATTAGCGGCACGGCCACGGTCGGGCAGGTGCTGACCGCGACGACGGGCACCATCGCGGACGCGGACGGGTTGCCGTCGAACTTCACCTACCAGTGGGTGCGGGTGGACGCGGATGGCACGTCCAACGAGGCGGACATCACCGGCGCGAACTCAAGCACTTACCCCCTGGCCGACGATGACGAGATCAAGAAAATCAAGGTCAAGGTGAGCTTCACCGACAACGGCGGCAACTCCGAGACGCGAACAAGCGGCGCCTATCCGACGAGCGGAACTGTGCAGGCAGATAACACTCTGGTGAGCAATGTAGGGCAGGCCGCGGGTAAATTCTATGGGCTTGGGAGCCACGATCTTGCCCAGCCATTCACGACCGGCGCCAACGCCACCGGCTACACCCTGACCAGTATCGAGCTTAACCTCGACTCCAGACAGAGTACTATCACTCCTACGGTGAAGCTCTACAGCGGGTCCGCAAACGGAACGGAGGAGGCCACGTTTACCGGCCCGGCAATGTTGGGGCCAGGCTCAGCAAACTATACGTTCACGCCGACTTCAACCGTCATTCTTCTTAGGTCAACCACCTACTGGGTCGTGGCCGAGGGCACGGGCAATGTGTTTTGGAGAGGTACTGTCACCGACGAGGACGCAACCTCCGCCGCGGATTGGGAAATCGGCGATGTTGCTGACGCCCGAACCGCAAGTGCAACCGGTAATTTCGCGAGAGAGCTTGGAGCTGTCTATAAGATCCGCGTCAACGGTACCCTTGGCGGCCTCGTCCTCTCGAGCGACGCGACGCTGAGCGCGCTTGCGCTTGAGGACGCCTCCGACGATTCCGCCACCATCACCATCAGTCCGGTATTTGCATCGGGGACGACACGTCCGTACACGGCGACCGATAGGTAACGGCCGGACGAGATCACGGTCGAGCCGACCGTGAACGAGAGCAACGCGACGGTCGAGTACCTGGACAGTACCGACACGGCGATCGCGGACGCGGACTCGGGGAAGACCGGTCAGCAGGTATCGCTTTCCGAGGGCGCGAACACGATCAAGGTGAAGGTGACGGCGCAGGACGCCACCACCACGAATACCTACACCGTGGTGGTGACGCGCAACACCGCCCCGACCTCGGCGGACGAACATGTGGAAGCGGCCGAGGACACGGACTACACCTTCGAGGCGGACAATTTCGCCTTCACGGATACGGATACGGGCGACAGCCTCGCGAGCGTCAAGATCGTGACGCTGCCGGCATCGGGCACGGGCACGCTCACGCTCTCGGGTACGACGATCGGGTCGGGGGACCTGCCGAAGACGGTGCTCGCGGACGAAATCGACGACCTGAAATACTCCCCACCGGCGAACCTGCACGGGACCGACGTTGCGAGTTTCACCTTCAAGGTGAACGATGGCACGGACGACAGCGCCGACACCTACACGATGAACATAAACGTGGGGCCGGAAAACGACCCGGCGACGGGGGAGCCCACGATCTCGGGCACCGCGCGCGTGGGGCGGATGCTCGCCGCCTCGACCGCCGGAATCATGGATGTTGACGGTCTGCCGAGCACGTTTAGCTATCAGTGGCTTCGCAAGGCCGGCCCCACCACCACCAGCATTTCTGGCGAGAACTCAAGCACTTACACCCTGCAGGCCGCGGATTTGGGCAACAAGGTTGCGGTGAGGGTGAGCTTCACCGACGACGACGGCAGCTCCGAGACGCTCACCAGCGCGGCGACGGCGACGGTGACCACGGCGATCACGGTGAGCTACGTCCCGCTGGAATCCGAGGTCACGGAGGGCGCCGGATCCATCGATTTGCGCATCAGCGTCACGAGTCACCCCACGGCCGGCACGCCTCAAGCGTTCGAGGTGCTGCTGTCCACCGCCGACGGCACCGCGACTGTGGCCGATGACTACGTTGTCGTCTCAGGCCAACTCATCCAGTTCGGTATCGGCGATACCTTCCAGGATCACTCGATATCCATCATCGACGACAGTGTCGTCGAGTCCGACGAGACCTTCACGTCGACGCTGAGTATCGGGAGCGGCCAGCCTGCGGTCATCGACACGAGAACGGACTTCGGGGCAACGGCGACCATCACGATCAAGGACGACGACACGGCCAACACCGCCCCGACCTCGGCGGACGAACATGTGGAAGCGGACGAGGACACGGACTACACCTTCTCCAGCGCCGACTTCCTCTTCACTGACACGGCGGGCGACAGCCTTGCGAGCATCAAGATCGTGACGCTGCCGGCATCGGGCACGGGCACGCTCACGCTCTCGGGTACGACGATCGGGTCGGGGGACCTGCCGAAGACGGTGCTCGCGGCCGAAATCAACCACCTGAAATACTCCCCGCCGGCGAACCTGTACGGGACCGACGTTGCGAGCTTCACCTTCAGGGTGAACGACGGCACGGTCGACAGCGACGACGCCTTCACGATAACCGTCGACGTGACGGCGATGAACGACCCGGCGACGGGCAAGCCCGGGATCACGGGCACGGCGCAGGTGGGCCAGACGCTGACCGCGACGGCGGGTACCATCGCGGATGTGGAGGGGGTGCCGAACCCCTTCTTTTCGGCCGCCGCCACTACCGTCCAGTGGATCCAGGTTGACGGAGCCACCGAGACCGACATTTCGGGCGCGACGAGCGAAACCTACACCCTGGCCACCGCCGACGAGGGCAAGAAGATCAAGGTGAAGGTCTCGTTCGATGACGAAGACGGCACCGCCGAGGGCCCACTCACCAGCGACGCCTACCCGTCGAGCGCCACGGTCACCGCCGCACCCGTCACCAACAACGCCCCGGTGTTCAATCCCTCGAGCGTGTCCCGCAGCATCGCGGAGAACACCGCCGCGGACGTGAACGTCGGCGCCGCGGTAACGGCCACCGACGCCGACACCGGCGACACCCTCGCCTACACGCTGGGAGGCACCGACGCGGCCTCCTTCGACTTCGTCGAGACCATGGGGCAGATCCTCACCAAAACCGGCGTCAGCTACGATTTCGAGGCCAAGGATTCCTACACGGTGACGGTCACGGCCTCGGACGGCGCCGCCACCGCCGTCGCCACCGTCACCATCAGCATCACCGACGTGGCCGAGCCGCCCGACGCGCCGACGACGATCCCGGTCTCGGCTGTGGCAGGGAGCACTACCAGCCTGACGGTCTCCTGGACCGCCCCGGCCAACGCCGGCAGGCCCGACATCGACAACTACGACGTGCAGTACCGCGTAAGCGGCGCCACGGCCTGGACCGACGGCCCGCAGAACGTCACGACCACGACCACGACCATTGCCGGCCTCGTAGCGGACACGCTCTATGAGGTACAGGTTCGCGCCACCAACGCGGAAGGCGACTCCGGATGGTCCGACCCGCCCGAGTCCGGCCGGACTAACGCGCCGCCCAACACCGCCCCGACCTCGGCGGACGAACATGTGGAAGCGGACGAGGACATGGACTACACCTTCTCCAGCGCCGACTTCCTCTTCACTGACACGGATACGGGCGACAGCCTCGCGAGCATCAAGATCGTGACGCTGCCGGCATCGGGCACGGGCACGCTCACGCTCTCGGGTACGACGATCGGGTCGGGGGACCTGCCGAAGACGGTGCTCGCGGCCGAAATCAACGGCCTGAAATACTCCCCGCCGGCGAACCTGTACGGGACCGACTTTGCGAGCTTCACCTTCAAGGTGAACGACGGCACGGTCGACAGCGACGACGCCTTCACGATAACCGTCGACGTGACGGCGATGAACGACCCGGCGACGGGCAATCCCGGGATCACGGGCACGGCGCAGGTGGGCCAGACGCTGACCGCGACGGCGGGTACCATCGCGGATGTGGAGGGGGTGCCGAACCCCTTCTTTTCGGCCGCCGCCACTACCGTCCAGTGGATCCAGGTTGACGGAGCCAACGAGACCGACATTTCGGGCGCGACGAACGAAACCTACACCCTGGCCACCGCCGACGAGGGCAAGAAGATCAAGGTGAAGGTCTCGTTCGATGACGAAGACGGCACCGCCGAGGGCCCACTCACCAGCGACGCCTACCCGGCGAGCGCCACGGTCAGCGCCAACAACGCCCCGGTGTTCAGCCCGGCGACGCCCGAGCGAGAAATCGCGGAGAACACCGCCGCGGGCGTGGACGTCGGCGCCCCGGTGACGGCCACCGACGCCGACGCCGGCGACAATCTCACCTACATGCTGGGGGGCGCCGACATGGCCTCCTTCGACTTCGTCGGGACCACGGGGCAGATCCGCACCAAAACCAATGTCAGCTACGATTTCGAGGCCAAGTCCTCCTACACGGTCACGGTCACGGCCACGGACAACAGCAACGCCACCGCCGTCGCCGATGTCACCATCAGTATCACCGACGTGGACGAGCCCCCCAGCGCGCCGGCGACGCCCATGGTCTCGGCAGTGTCCGGCAGCAGCACCAGCCTGTCGATCTCCTGGGCCGCCCCGGCCAACGCCGGCAAGCCCGCCATCGCCAACTACGACGTGCAGTACCGAGCGGGCAGCTCCGGGGGCTGGAGCGACGGACCGGTGGACGTCGCGGGCACGTCCACGACCATTACCAGCCTCGTCGCGAGCACCGACTACGAGGCGCGGGTTCGCGCCACCAACGCGGAAGGCGACTCCGGATGGTCCGACCCGCCCGGGTCCGGCCGGACCAACACGCCGACCAACAACGCGCCGGTGTTCAGTCCGGCGATGCCCGAGCGCGAAATCGCGGAAAACACCGCCGCGGGCGTGGACGTCGGCGCCCCGGTGACGGCCACCGACGCCGACGCCGGCGACAATCTCACCTACATGCTGGGGGGCGCCGACATGGCCTCCTTCGACTTCGTCGGGACCACGGGGCAGATCCACTCCAAAACCGGCGTCAGCTACGATTTCGAGGCCAAGTCCTCCTACACGGTCACGGTCACGGCCTCGGACGGCGCCGCCACCGCCGTCGCCACCGTCACGATCAGCATCACCGACGTGGCCGAGCCGCCCGACGCGCCGACGACGATCTCGGTCTCGGCTGTGGCAGGGAGCACTACCAGCCTGACGGTCTCCTGGGCCGCCCCGGCCAACGCCGGCAGGCCCGACATCGACAACTACGACGTGCAGTACCGCGTAAGCGGCGCCACGGCCTGGACCGACGGCCCGCAGAACGTCACGACCACGACTGCGAACGTTTCCGGCCTCGTCGCGGACACGCTCTATGAGGTACAGGTTCGCGCCACCAACGCGGAAGGCGACTCCGGATGGTCCGACCCGCCCGAGTCCGGCCGGACTAACGCGCCGCCCAACACCGCCCCGACCTCGGCGGACGAACATGTGGAAGCGGACGAGGACATGGACTACACCTTCTCCAGCGCCGACTTCACCTTCACGGACACGGATACGGGCGACAGCCTCGCGAGCATCAAGATCGTGACGCTGCCGGCATCGGGCACGGGCACGCTCACGCTCTCGGGTACGGTGATCGGGTCGGGGGACCTGCCGAAGACGGTGCTCGCGGCCGACCTCGACGAGCTGAAATACTCCCCGCCGGCGAACCTGTACGGGACCGACTTTGCGAGCTTCACCTTCAGGGTGAACGACGGCACGGTCGACAGCGACGACGCCTTCACGATAACCGTCGACGTGACGGCGATGAACGACCCGGCGACGGGCAATCCCGGGATCACGGGCACGGCGCAGGTGGGCCAGACGCTGACCGCGACGGCGGGTACCATCGCGGATGTGGAGGGGGTGCCGAACCCCTTCTTTTCGGCCGCCGCCACTACCGTCCAGTGGATCCAGGTTGACGGAGCCAACGAGACCGACATTTCGGGCGCGACGAACGAAACCTACACCCTGGCCACCGCCGACGAGGGCAAGAAGATCAAGGTGAAGGTCTCGTTCGATGACGAAGACGGCACCGCCGAGGGCCCACTCACCAGCGACGCCTACCCGGCGAGCGCCACGGTCAGCGCCAACAACGCCCCGGTGTTCAGCCCGGCGACGCCCGAGCGAGAAATCGCGGAGAACACCGCCGCGGGCGTGGACGTCGGCGCCCCGGTGACGGCCACCGACGCCGACGCCGGCGACAATCTCACCTACATGCTGGGGGGCGCCGACATGGCCTCCTTCGACTTCGTCGGGACCACGGGGCAGATCCGCACCAAAACCAATGTCAGCTACGATTTCGAGGCCAAGTCCTCCTACACGGTCACGGTCACGGCCACGGACAACAGCAACGCCACCGCCGTCGCCGATGTCACCATCAGTATCACCGACGTGGACGAGCCCCCCAGCGCGCCGGCGACGCCCATGGTCTCGGCAGTGTCCGGCAGCAGCACCAGCCTGTCGATCTCCTGGGCCGCCCCGGCCAACGCCGGCAAGCCCGCCATCGCCAACTACGACGTGCAGTACCGAGCGGGCAGCTCCGGGGGCTGGAGCGACGGACCGGTGGACGTCGCGGGCACGTCCACGACCATTACCAGCCTCGTCGCGAGCACCGACTACGAGGCGCGGGTTCGCGCCACCAACGCGGAAGGCGACTCCGGATGGTCCGACCCGCCCGGGTCCGGCCGGACCAACACGCCGACCAACAACGCGCCGGTGTTCAGTCCGGCGATGCCCGAGCGCGAAATCGCGGAAAACACCGCCGCGGGCGTGGACGTCGGCGCCCCGGTGACGGCCACCGACGCCGACGCCGGCGACAATCTCACCTACATGCTGGGGGGCGCCGACATGGCCTCCTTCGACTTCGTCGGGACCACGGGGCAGATCCACTCCAAAACCGGCGTCAGCTACGATTTCGAGGCCAAGTCCTCCTACACGGTCACGGTCACGGCCTCGGACGGCGCCGCCACCGCCGTCGCCACCGTCACGATCAGCATCACCGACGTGGCCGAGCCGCCCGACGCGCCGACGACGATCTCGGTCTCGGCTGTGGCAGGGAGCACTACCAGCCTGACGGTCTCCTGGGCCGCCCCGGCCAACGCCGGCAGGCCCGACATCGACAACTACGACGTGCAGTACCGCGTAAGCGGCGCCACGGCCTGGACCGACGGCCCGCAGAACGTCACGACCACGACTGCGAACGTTTCCGGCCTCGTCGCGGACACGCTCTATGAGGTACAGGTTCGCGCCACCAACGCGGAAGGCGACTCCGGATGGTCCGACCCGCCCGTGTCCGGCCGGACCAATTCGCTGACCAACAACGCCCCGACGGGCGCCGACAAGACGGTGACGATAGGCTTGGACATGGCGTACACCTTTTCGGTGGACGATTTCGGCTTCGCCGATGGTGACGACGACACGCTGGCGAGCGTGAGGATCGAGGCCCTGCCGGGGGCCGGCACGCTGGCGCTCGACAACACGGCGGTGTCGCTGAACGATGTCATCCCCAGTGCCGACATCGGCAACCTCACCTTCACGCCTACGAGCGGTCAGAGCGGCGACAACTACGCGAACTTCACCTTCAAGGTGAACGACGGCACGGTCTTCAGCGACAACGCCAACACGATAACCTTCAACGTAAGAGACCTCTCCTGCGCGGCGCCCGATTTCGCAGGCGACGGCCGGCGCCAGCTCTGGTCCGGCACGGTGACGGTGGGGGATATCGAGTCCGAGGGTTACGGATTCCGTTCCGATTTATCCCAGACCGGGCTGGACGACACCACGTTTGCCATCGGCCGGAACAGCTATACGGTCGATACCGCTTACGTCGAGTCGGTCTACTTTTCCGGCCGACTGAGTTTCGGCCTGACCGGCGACGTCAACGACAGCCTGACGGCCGGGGAGAAGGCCGCGCTGCGGCTGCATGTCTGCGCTGCGACCAGCTACGACTTCAGTGCTACCAGCGCTAACGGCGAAAATACCTACAAGTGGGCCGGGAGCCTCGACTGGTCCCCCCCGGTGGTGACCCGCACGCTGTACCTGAGCCTGCCGGCGAACCACGACGCGATGGGAGCGCCCACCATCACCGGCACGGCGCGGGCCGCGCAGGAGCTGACCGCCGACGTGACCGGCGTCACGGACGCGGACGGCCTGACCGGCGACCTCAGTACTCGCTTCGACAATTCGAACCCCAGCGGCGTCGAGTACAGCTACCAGTGGATCCGGGTGGACGCCGACGGCGCGTCGAACCCGACGATCATCTCCGGCGCCACCGAGGCGACCTACACGCTGACCGACGGCGACGCGGGCAAGAAGGTCAAGGTGCGGGTGAGCTTCACCGACGACCTGAACGGCGAGGAGGAACTCACCAGCGAGGCGTTCCCGTCAACCGACACGGTCAGCGCCAACAACGCGCCGGTGTTCAGTCCGGCGATGCCCGAGCGCGAAATCGCGGAGAACACCGCCGCGGGCCAGAACGTCGGCGCCGCGGTAACGGCCACCGACGCCGACGCCGGCGACACCCTCGGCTACACGCTGGGGGGCACCGACGCGGGCTCCTTCGACTTCGTCGGGACCACCGGGCAGATCCGCACCAAAACCAATGTCAGCTACGATTTCGAGGCCAAGTCCTCCTACACGGTCACGGTCACGGCCTCGGACGGCGCCGGCTCCGCCGTCGCCAACGTCACGATCAGTGTCACCGACGTGGACGAGCCGCCCGATGCTCCCGCGCCGCCAATGGTCCTGGCTGTGGCAGCGAGCACTACCAGCCTGTCGGTCTCCTGGGCCGCCCCGGCCAACGACGGCAAGCCCCCCATCGACAGCTACGACGTGCAGTACCGAGCGGGCAGCTCCGGGACCTGGAGCGCCGGCCCGCAGAACATCATGACCACGACCACGACCATTATCGGCCTCGTCGCGGACACGGTCTATCAGGCGCGGGTTCGCGCCACCAACGCGGAAGGCGACTCCGGCTGGTCCAGCCCGCCCGGCTCCGGCCGGACCAACGCGCTCGGCGTAGCGCAGACGGGGGCACTGGTCTCTAACACCGGCCAAGCCAACTCCGGTCAGCGGGTTGTGGGTACTGACGAATATGCGCAGCCCTTCGACACCGGAAACAATTCGAGCGGTTACAACCTGGCCGGCATTGTTCTGGATTTGCAGGCTGCGCCGACCGGGACCGGGACGTTGACGATCACGGTGAGGGAGGACTTGTCGGGCAATCCGGTCAGGGCCGCGCTGTACACGCTGGTCAACCCGGCGCTTGCGGCCGGTTTGAACGAATTCCGGGCGCCGGAAAATGCGGAACTGGGTGCCAATACGACCTATTGGGTCGTGGCTACCTACAGCGCCGATAGTGGCGGGCCCACCTGGTATCGGACGGTGCGATCCAGAGTGGACGCGGGCGCTGCAGCGGGATGGGCCATAGACGCTACGTACAAGATAGACGGGAGGGTGGCCCGGGATGGTTGGGTTGTGGACTCGTCACCTCGAGCGTTGCAGATCGCCGTCAAGGGCACCGCGATCGGCGGCGCCAACACCGCGCCGACGGCCGCCGACAACACGGTGGCGACGGCCGTGGACACGCCGTACACCTTCACGGCGGACGACTTCGGCTTCACCGACACGGACGCCGCCGACATGCTGGCGAGCGTGCGGATCGTGACCGTGCCGGCGGCGGGCGAGCTGGCGCTCGACGGCACGGCGGTCCTGGCGGACGCCGTCGTCACCAAGGCCGACATCGACGGAGACAAGCTCACCTTCACGCCCGTGGCCGGTGCGACCGGCGACCTCTATACGACCTTCACCTTCAAGGTGAACGACGGCACGGTCGACAGCGCCAGCGCCTACACGATGACCATCGACGTGACGGCCGTTGCGGCGGAGCCCCCCGGCGCGCCCGGAAATCTTCGCACCACCCCGGGCGACGGGCGGGTCACGCTGACCTGGACAGCGCCCGCGAACACCGGCGGCGCGGCCATCTTGAAGTACCGGTACCGGGCCCGGCAGACGGGGACGACCGCCTGGACCCCCAACTGGATGGATGTGCCGGACGGTTCGGATCCGGGCGGCAGCGCCGCCGACGAAACGCGGGTCATGGTGTCCGGCCTGACCAACGGCACGGAGTACCGCTTGGAGGTGCGGGCGGTGAACCGCATCGGCGGGGGAACGGCGGCCAGCAGGAACGAGACACCCGTGGCGGCCCCGGCGCGGGCGCCGGGACGGCCGCGCAGCCTGCTTGCGGCGGCCGGCGACGGGCAGGTGACCCTGACCTGGGAGGCGCCCCAGAACGACGGCGGGGCGGACATCGTCCGCTACGACTACCGCCATGCGCAGGGAACCTCCGTGCCCGCGAGCGAGCCGTGGCTGTCCGCCGGGCTGAACCTGCGGCAGACGGTGGCCGGGCTGGACAGCGGCCGACAGTACACCTTCGAGGTGCGCGCGGCGAACAGCGCGGGCGAGAGTGATCCGGCGAGCATCCAGGCCAGGCCGGCGGCGAGCGCCAAAGCGCCAAGCGCGCCGCGCTTTGTCAAGGCCGTCACCAGCGACCGCCACGTGATGCTGACCTGGCTTGCGCCGGCGCGCGACGGCGGCTCGAGCATTTCGAAGTACGAGTACCGCCATGCCAGCGGCGCGTCCGTGCCCGACGACACCCCGTGGAGCTCGGGCACGAGCTACCGGCTGCAGGCGGGGTTCGGCTCGCTGCGCAACGGGCAGCGATACACCTTTCAGGTGCGCGCGGTGGCGGCCGAGGAAGGGCCGGCGGCAAGCGTCACGGCCACCCCGTCGGCCAATCCGGTGAGACGCGAGCCGGGCGCGGTGAGCGGGCTGACGGCGACAGCGGAGGCCTACGCGGACGATCATAGGCGCAGGCAGTACGGCAGGGTCACGCTGAGCTGGAGCCCGTCCGCCGGCGATGACAACTCGGTGCTCGAGCGCTTCGAGTACCGCTACGCGGAATCCGGTTCGGCGCTGCCCGCCAGGTGGCTGCACGGGCCCAGTGACAGGCTGAGCCAGACCGTCAAGCGGCTGAAGCTCGAGACGGTCTACGTTTTCGAGGTGCGCGCGGTGAACCTCGAGGGGCCGGGACCGGCGGTTCGCAGGTTGATTCGGACACCGGCGTCGGCTGTCGGGACCGCGTTGATCAGCCTGTACGCGACGCAATCGACCGCGATCGAGGGCGGGGCGCTGACGTTCGAGGTGCGCCGCGCAAGCGATGATGATGATAAGGACCCCGCCACCTTCGTCCTGGTGGCCGTTACGGACACCGCGTTCCCGGGCGGCAACAGGCTGCCCGGTGAGGACGGCCTGGGGATGCGCGTGGTGAAGTTTCAGTCGGGCGCGAGGTCCGCAAGCGGCACGGTGAGGGTGGCGTTCGACGGGGCGCGGCCCGCCTCGCGCACCGTGGCGGTCAGTTTGCAGTCCGTGGAAGAGCCTTACTACTACGGCACTCCGACGACGCTCGGCATTGAGGTGACCGACCGCGACGCCGGCCTGAGGGTGCGCGACGCCAGGGTGCGCGAAGGTCCCGGGGCGATCCTGGAGTTTTCCGTGACCCTGGACCGCCGGCGCGACCGGGAGGTGGCGGTGAACTACGCCACCAGCGATGGCACCGCGACGCAGGGCGAGGACTACACCCGCACCGCCGGGACCCTGGTCTTTTCGGCGGGCGAGACCTCAAAGACCGTGTCGGTGCCCGTGCTCGACGATACGCACAACGAAGGTTCCGAGACGCTGACGCTGACCCTGTCCAACGCCAGGGGCGCGGCCATCGACGATGCAACGGCGGTGGGAACAATCAATAACTCCGACCCGCTGCCCGATGCGTGGCTGTCGCGTTTCGGGCGGGCGGCGGCCGATCAGGTTGTGCAGTCCATCGGCCGGCGGCTTGACGGCGGCACGCGCGAAACGCATCTGACCGTCATGGGTTGGCGGGTAGACAGCCTGTTCGAGTCCTCGCACGCCGAACGGGACGCCCGCGAGCCGCGGCCGGACGCCCTGGACCGGCAGCCCGACGGAAGCGTCCGGGCGCCGGACGGGCGGATCGGCGCAGCCGGCGCCATGACCGGTGCAATGCGAGGTGTCGGCGCGATGTCGGGCCCGGGCGCTGCTCGACCGGCGTTCGACGGCGCCATGACGCAGGGCTTCCCGCCGATGCAAGGCGGGACGCTGCAAAGCCCGGCGCGCCCAATGGGTGGTTTGCCCGCCAACGCGGGCGGGAACCCCGGGGCGCCGGGCGGGTTGCGGGGCGCGCCGGGCGTAGTACCCGTCGCGGTACACGCACCGGCCGCCGTACACGCACCGGCCGCGAGGGGTCGGGGCGGTCCCTGGGCCGAGATGCTGCAGGGGCTGCTGATGAAGGTTGGCGCGGGCGGGGACGTTCGCGCGCCCGGGCTGCGGGACATGGTGATGGGCAGTTCCTTTTATTACGGCTACTCCCCGGACGCCGGCCCGCTGCGCGGCATGAACCGGCTGACGGCCTGGGGCGAGAGCGCCTCGACCCGCTTCAGCGGCGCCGAGGGCAAGCTGTCCCTCAATGGCGAGGTCAATACCGCCATCCTTGGCGCGGACGGCGAGTGGGGCCGCTGGCTCGCCGGCCTTGCCCTGTCCTACAGCGAGGGCGAGGGTGGCTATCGCCAGGTTTCGGCAAAAGGCGGTGCGGTGAGCAGCACGCTGACCGGGGTCAACCCCTACGCCCGCTACCGTCTCGATGAACGCACCTCTTTGTGGGCTACGCTGGGCTACGGCAGCGGGCGACTGACCCTGACCCCGGACGGGGCGGAGTCGTCGCTGGAAACCGACATGACCAACGCCATGGCGGCCTTCGGGGGCCGTGGCGTGCTGTCGATGCGCGCCGGCAAAACCGGCCAGTTCGAACTGGCCCTGCGCTCGGACGCGATGCTCACCGATACCGCCTCGATCGCCGTGGCCGGGCTATCGGCCGGTGAAGGCGCCACCAGCCGAATCCGGCTCATCCTGGAAGGCTCGGGCTCCCTGCCCGCCTTCGGCGGCGTTCTGGCGCCCAAGGTGGAAGCGGGGCTGCGGTATGACGGCGGCGACGCCGAAACCGGCGCGGGCCTGGAAGTCGGCGGCGGTCTGGCGTATGACAAGGACCGCCTCACGGTACAGGTTGACGCGCGCGTGCTGCTGACCCATCGGGACCGGGACTACGAGGAATGGGGATACAGCCTGTCGTTCGTGTACCAGCCCGGCGAGGATGGGCGCGGGTTGCGCTATCAGGCGGGATCCCAGTGGGGCGCGACCCAGAGTGGCGTGCAATCGCTTTGGTCGTTGCAGAACGCGGGAGGCCTGGCGAGCGGCGCACGCACAGCCGACGGGCAGCGCTACACGGCTGAACTCGGCTATGGCTTCGGCGAGCGACGGCTCTGGTATCCGTATGTCGCCACCGAAAGCGGGGGCGCCTCGTCACAGGCGCTGCGTTTCGGCCTGAAGCTCAACGCCGCTTCCGATCTGGAGGCAGGACTTGAGATCGGCCGGCGGCCACACATGTCCGGCCAAATCGAGAACGACATTCGGCTGCAGTGGCGGGCACGCTGGTAATGACATTGGCCGCCGTAACGCCGGTGCCGGAAACATTCGATAGTCCGCCCCGCGGAGCTGGCCATTCAACGCTGAGGCCGGCCGACGGGACGCTCATTCTCAAGATCGCAAACCGCTTGGAGGCGGCGCAGGTGCGTATGCGCCCGGGCAGGTCGAATTGACTAGACAGGCTTGGCGTCCGACAAGCGGCAGTAGGTGAAGATGCCTTCCTGCAACCCTTCGTCGTAGTGTATGACCGCATCCTTGAAGTCCTCATAAGGTTTGGCTCGGCTTGGGGGAATGAGCCATGGCCCGAAGAACGCCCATTGCTTGCGCAACTTTTCCGAGAATGGCGCGATTTCGGTCACCAGGTCCTGCACATTAATCTGCTCGAAACCTGCCGTCTCAAGAACCGCGAGCACTTCACGCCAGGGTTCCAGGGGCGCCGTGTGCCAGCCCTCGTACACTCGGGCATGGATCGCTTCCTGGGCATCGGACAGCTTCCTGCCGCTCAGAAAACCGTCCAGCGCCTGCCATCGCCCTCCCGGCTTGAGCACCCGATATACGCCCTGTAGGTAGGCCAGCTTGTCCGCTGCGTGGCAGACCGATTCGTGGTTCAATACGGCGTCGAAGCTGGCGTCGCTGAACGGCAAATCCATGAAATCTCCGTGCTGAAATTCAACCAGATGGGCGACGCCTTGCCGTTCGGCATGCTCTGCCGCGACCACCGTATGGGGTTCGCAGTTGGTCAAACCGGTGACCTGAACGCCGTACTCCTGCGCCAGCGTGATCGCCGTGCCGCCCAACCCGCAGCCGGCGTCCAGGACCTGCTGCCCGGGACCGAATTCGCAACCTTTCGTAAGCGTTTTGTTGGCGCGCAGGAGCGCTTCCCGAGTGGATGTTGTGGCCGGCCCCCAAAGCCCGTAATGAAAGGCCAGCAGGCCCGCAGGGTGGTTAACCACAAGATCGGTCAGTGCGGCGTAGTGGTCGGACAGCGACCAGTCCTGCTCCGGTCGACTGTCGGAAGTCCGGCGGGCCTGATTCATGGCCATGTAGTGTACGGTATCGTCAAGCCCGAACGGGTCGGACAATGGCGCCGGGAGCGGCGAGATCACGGCCCCAAAAAGCGCTGCATTCCTGAATTGGATTGGCAGGCCGGTAGATTTTCGACACGCGATTTCCGCTTGACACGTCATTCTTGATTGGCTATTGTCCGAGGTTACGAATCCTTTCCTTTCTTGGTTGAAGGGGGTACTGGCCGGGTTCTTGGGCAGTACTGGTTTTTTGGATTCGTGCTTGACAAAGCGGGGAAAATAACCATGCAATCATTCGCAGAAAGGGCCATGCAACCGGCCGAAGAAATGCGTCGTCATCTGACCGAGAAAGCGTCTGAGGATGTCGATTTTCGGAGGCAACTCGTGGCCGATCCCAAGGGCGCCATCCATCAGGAATTCGGTATCGACATTCCCGACAATATCGACATCAAGGTGCATGAAAGCGATATGCGCACCCTCCATCTGGCGCTGCCGGCTGGTCCTGATCTTGATGAGGAACAGCTCGAAGCTATCGCTGCCGGCCTCTGCTGCTGCGTATAAGGCAGGCGGACCGCTTCGGACACAAATCGTTTGTGGTTGAAGCGGTTGGGTAAAGCAAGGCGGCTCTTTACGCGAGGTGCCTACAAAGCCTTGTAGAGCCGCAGAGCCGCTTTACCCGAGTTGGCTTTCCAAACTGCCTGGGGGCTCCCGACCATATAGGGTCAGGGGCTCTTTAGGCGCGCCCGCCGTTTGCGAATCGCAGCTTCGCTGATGGCGAACAATCCCACCAAAGCGGCGCGCACATTCGAAACGCGATTCGGCGAGTGGGTGGTTACGGCCCGCTGGCCTATTCTTGCCGGGACCCTGATCCTGGTCGCCGCCGCCGCCGCCGGCAGCCTGTTGTTGAATTTCTCCGCGAGTTACCGGGTCTTCTTCAGCCCTGATGATCATCAGCTCCTGGCGCTTGAATCGCTGGAAAATACCTACTCAAAGAATGACAATGTCATTTTCATGATTGTTCCCGATGATCGGGACGCGATGTCACAGAGAGCTCTTGCGGCCGCGGTGTGGCTCACCGAACGTGCCTGGGAGACGCCCTACTCGACGCGGGTTGATTCCATCGCGAACTTCCAGCACAGCACCGCGCAGGGGGATGACCTTTCGGTGCGCAACCTGGTGGACCCGGAAAGGCTGGGGGATGCGGACGAGCGATTGTGGGTTCGGACAGCCGCTTTGGCCGACCCGCGGCTGGCGGGCAGCCTTCTGGCGCGGGATGCCGGCGTGAGCGCGGTCAGCGTAACGGTAGAACTGCCTGAGGACCAAGAAGTAGTGCTGGTTCCCGAGGTTGCCCGGTTCGCCCACAGCCTAGCGGCTCAAGTCCGGGATCGTTTTTCGGGCATTGACGTTCGGCTGGTAGGAACCGTGATTATCAATAACGCGTTCACGGAGGCGTCGTTCGACAGCCAGAAGACCTTCTTGCCGGCAAGCCTGGCGATCATGGCGCTGGTACTGATCGTGTTGACGCGCGGGTTCGCGGGGGTTGCCGCAACGGGTCTTGTGATCGTGTTTTCGGTACTCGTATCGATGGGGCTGGGCGGTTGGGTCGGATTGCCGTTCACGCCGCCCACGGCCCCGGCCCCGACCATCGTTCTGATGGTAGCTGTAGCCAATGCGCGCACTTGCTGGTTACGACGCTGCGGCGTCTCCGGGCCGGCGATTCCAAGCGCAAGGCGGTTGCCGAAGCAGTCAGGCTGAATGTCTACCCGGTCTTTCTTGCAAGCCTTACTACCGCACTCGGGTTCCTGGCCATGAATTTTTCCGAGGTGCCGCCGTACCGGCACCTGGGAACCTTTGTCGCATTCGGTGTTCTTGCTTCTTTCGTGCTGTCGATCACATTCCTGCCCGCGCTGCTTTCCTTGCTCCCGCTGCGTGCGCGGGCCGCCAAGCACCGTATCGACCCGCTGATGGGGGCCCTGGCCGAATTCGTAGTTCGCCGCCGCAGGGTACTTCTGTGGGGATCGGCAGCTGTAGTGGTGGCGCTGCTGGCGGCGGTCCCACGCAACGAATTAAACGATGTGCTGGTGCATTTCTTCGATGAGAGCGTCGAGCTTCGCCAAGCCACGGACTTTCTTGACGAGCACTTGAGCGGAAATACGGTTATTAAGTATTCGCTTGAGTCGCATGGGCCAGGCGACATCGCGGATCCAGCCTACCTGGCGGACATGTCCGCATTCGCCGACTGGTACCGGTCCCAGCCGGAGACCCGCCACGTAATGGCAATCAGCGACACCTTTCGGCAACTCAACAAGAGCATGCACGGTGATGATCCAAATGCTTACCGGCTTCCCGTAAGCCGCGATCTCGCTGCGCAATACCTGCTGCTGTACGAGCTTTCGCTACCTTTCGGTCTGGATCTCAACAATCGCATCAATGTCGCCAAGTCGGCAACCCGCATGACGCTGACGGCCAAGACCCTCTCCTCTCGCGAAGTTCTGGATCTCAATGCGCGCGCCGAAAATTGGCTTGAGCAAAATGCGCCCAATATCATTCGGTTCGAGAGTGCCGGACCCGCTCTGATGTTTGCGAATATCGGGCAGCGAAATATACGGGCGATGCTGTTCGGTACAGCGATTGCGTTTCTCGGCGTTTCAACTGTATTACTTTTCGCTCTTCGATCCCTTCGGGTCGGGCTGATCAGCCTGGCGCCCAATTTTGTTCCCGGCCTGATGGGATTCGGCATTTGGGGAATGGCGGTGGGCGAAGTCGGCCTGGCATTGTCCGTGGTCATGGCGATGACAATCGGCATTGTCGTCGATGACACGGTGCACTTCCTCAGCAAGTATCAGCGCGCCCGGCGCGAGCACGGGTATGGGCCCGAGGATGCAGTACGCTATGCCATCCAGAATGTCGGCGGGGCGATATTCACCACCACCCTGGTTCTGGCGTCCGGTTTTTTCATATTGGTGTTTTCGCCCTTCCTCCCCACCGCAAGTGTAGGGATGCTGGCGTCGTTGATCATGGTGCTGGCGCTGCTTGCCGACTTCCTGTTTCTTCCGCCCCTGCTGATAGCCCTCGACCGGCGCCAGGGCTAGCCGGTCTTCTCCAGCTTCGGCTTGAGACAGATCATCAGGAAGAAGATATAGGCCTTGATCCGGGTAACGCTCCCCTGGGACAGCGAGAGCTTGATGTGGTGAATGCCCCGAACAAGCACGAAGGGGGCCGACTTGCCGAACAGTGTTTCCGCTCCACACGCGGAGTTGGCCAGCGCAGACAGTTTCTCCGCAACGATCAGCCGTTCCTCGCCCAGGCCGTCGATCAGGGCGACCCAGGGCCGGATATCCCGTAACCACTCGCCTTCCCGGGAGTAGAAACTGATTCCAAGCACCGGCCCAAGCCCGGTGGCGCTTACATCCAGGTGCAGCCCCAGGTAGTCGAAAGCTCCGCGCTGCTCATAGCGCGACACCGTGGAGGTAACGGTCGATAGCTGCCCTGACCAGCCGGCCCGTTGCAAAAACTCTGTGACCTCCAGTGCTGTCATGAAACCCGTTATCGCCAGCCGAATTCCTCTTTTGCGCGAAGGAAAGGTTCCGATGGCCCGCATTGAAGTATGCGGCTTCATAGCCATGAACACGTGTTCCACCTGTTGGCGCTCGGCCGCCCGCAAACTCAATCCGGCCGCGGAAGCGACGGCTTCAAGCACCACAGCCATATCCTTCGCCTTGTCCCGGGAGCGGTCGCCTGCCAGCATTCCTTCGGGCGGATACAGGAATATGCCGGGTTCCGGATGGGGCCCCGGCCCGGCCGGCTCGATGTCGTATTCAAGCAACATCTTTCTGCCTGCTATTCGACGAAGAGGGGAATCCTCAGGCTCGGTCTGTTGCAGCAGCCAGGCGATACCCCGGGAAGACGAGTCAGCGCCGTGTGATCGTCCGCTGTTCTCGAAGTGCGCAGCCGAGCGGCTGCCGCCGACAATGGAAACGCCGAAATCCGCCCCAGGACGGGTTTCATGCAAGGGCAACTCAAAACCAAAAGGAAAGGCCGCCAGGCTGACCGGAAGATCCCGGGCCCGTTCCACCATCCTCCGCCATTGTGTTTCACCGATCAAGGTGGGGGAAATACGGCCTCTGAGTCGCGCCAGCAACTCACCCAGCGAACCTGCCTCGTTCTCGAGACATTCCTCGGTGGCGCCCCATGCTTCCTCGAATGACATCAGGCGATTACCGGGGCAGGGTTGAGTTCTGCCTCGGTGATGGGTTTGTCGCGCCAGCCCATTGCCGCGGGCACCTCGAACAAGCGCCCCGGTGCAAAGCGTTCCCAAAAATGGCGCAACCCGGGTACGATGACCCGCACTACCGGCAGGCCGATGTCCGGCCGAGTCTGATCGAGCACCAGGAACTCCATGCCTCTTGCTTCGACCAGCGCGCGGCATCGCTCGACCTCCTCGCGTAAATCGTCGCTGGCCGGAGCCGGGTAGTCCGTTTTGCCGCGGCATGCGGATCCAGGCGCCGGGGCCAGATAGGGGTGATCGGAGAGTTTTGCGTTGTTCCACCACCAAAGGCACAGGGGATCATCAACCGCGTAGCCGGCGCCGCCCTTTTGGGTGCCCTGGACCCAGTTGAGGCACTGGTTCAACTCGCATACAGCCCGAAGTGCAGCGATGTGCGCATCGGTATGGGCGCCGGCCCCGTAAATGATGTCCTCAGCGTGTTTGTCCGTCCGGCGTGAAACCGCCACGAAAGCCGGAATTCCGAGATCGCCGGTGACGTCCAGCACCCACAAGTCTCGCTGAAAGCCGCGGTAGTAGTCGCGTGCCTGGTCCAGGTATTCGTCGTTAAAGCTCTGCAGGTCCAGTTCCGGCACGGACAGCCGGTTGTACCACCAGATGGCGAAAGCGTCGCGCTCGGCAAGCTCGAAGAAGCCTTGCAGAATCGCTTCCTCCAGAGTATTGCCCGCGGCACAGCCGTTGGAGTCGGCCGTCAGGTCCTGGTTTCCTCTGTGCTCGGCGGGCATTCCGTAGAGCATGGAGGTCGGGAGATAGCGATGACGATCGCGGGTAAGCGACCATACCGGCGACCAGTCGATTTCCGCCTCGGGGTCGAACCGGCCGGGAACCCGGTTATACGGGTGACCGCGGGCGTTGACCTGCTCGGCATTGTCAAGTTGCCAGTCACTGAACAACTGCACTTCATTCGGGTGGATCGCCTGCTCCTCGCCGGCGCCCAGGAAGTCGGCAAGGCGCCGCCGGCAGCGGATTTCGTCGCCGTGGAACGCCCCACAGTAGCGCTCCAGCGCCTCGCACAGCGCGCTGGCTTCGGATTGCCTGCGGGTGCTGCCCTTGCCTGCGCTCTTGCTTCTCAGGCTGCGCCGCAGCGAGCTCAGTTCCTTGCCCCGTAATGCAACATTGCTGCCGGCCCAGTAGACGTGCAGCCAGGGATCGGCTTCCTCGGTGGTGCGTGTCAGCCAGGTCACCACACCGCTTATGGGGCTGACAAGATGACGATAACGGTCCAGGGTCTCCGCCGGGGAAACCGAGCGCAGACCGCCGCTGTTGGCAACGCCCTTCGGACCTGGTTTCAGGCGCACCGGGATCGGTGTCCGGTCAGGGCGAAAAAACGTTTCATCCCCGCAGGTAAGACATTGCGGCCGGCGCATGGTGGGATGGTGTTCGGTCTTCAGGCGAATGGCATCCAGCGATATGACCCGATCATGAATGGGCGCCAATTCGGTGAAGACCAGCCACTTGGCAATCTCAGCCGCCACCAGGGCATATACCGCATCCAGCACCGCGGGATGGGCCGCGCTCGGCACGAAGGCGCCATCAGTCCCGGCATGATTGCGCAGGAAGCTGTGAACTTCCTGATGCCCCTGCAGCCGATAGGCGAGACAGGACCAGCACGGTCCCTGCCGATCGGCTCCGAAAACCGGGCCGAACAAGGGCTGCATGCCGTTGGGCTTGACCAGCATCCACGGCGTTTTGGTGTCCAGATGCCGCCGGTTGATGTCCGCCAGCCGCTCGTCCAGGTAATCGGCGCAGATTGTGACGGAAAGCGATGGCCGCTCCGCATCCACGCTAACGCCGATGTTGTCCAGGCTTGCGGCAAGCCGGCCGTCATCGCCTCCCATCTCCACTGTTGCCGCCCCCAGGCGCTGTTCGGCCCAACACGGGGAAGCGCCGAGCGACGACCAGTAGGCCGCTGTTGAACGCTCCATCGCGTAATCCGCTGACACTACATAGCCTCTCGACGCCAGGGAAACGATCATTGCCTCCACGTCGGATGCCGGATGCGTGCCGGCAAGCCTGGCGGCGATATCCGCGGCCGAACGGTTTCCGTCCAGAAGAGGGAAGAGATCGGCATGAATCTGCCCGCGAAGGAGTGTGTTGAACGATTCGGAGACCAGCAGCACCCGGCGACTGTCCAATGCGCGGAATTCCAGATGAGGGGTCAAAATCGGGCGATTGACTCTGCCCTGGTCGGCCCCGGTCACCTTCCGCAACAGCCCGGGCCGCGCGTGTTTGGTCCGCGCCGATTTTTGGTCCGCGCTATTCACCCAATCCGCCGTTCAGCTGGCGGACACGCCCGCAATTGCATCAATCCGGCTTATCGCGTGCAGCGTCATGGGCCAGAATCTCCTGGCGCGCGTCCTCGAATTGATTGCCGATGCTTAAGTCTCCGGAGGTGAATACGCACCGCGCCCGGGTCAGTTGCGCGAGTTCCTCGGCGGATTCGGTGATCCGGTACTGATTCAGAAAATCGGCAAGCTTACGCGCGCGCTCATGGTCGGGGTCATGCGGAACCGGCGCAAACAGCAGGCTGTCGCCCGTTAGTTCCCGCAGCGCCTTATCGAAGCCACGGCACAGGGCTTGGTAATGTTCTTCGGGCTCGCCCTCGTAGACAAACATCACATCGAGCTTGAGTCCCAGCGCAGACTCCCTGGTCGCCAGATTGCCCATGACCACGGCTGCTACGCCGCCCTCCGCGCGCCGCCCTGCGAAGTCCTCCTCCACGGCCGAAAGCACTGCGGTGATGGAAGCTTCGGCGATATTCGACAGCGCCGTTGAAGCCTCGGCAGGCGACAGATTGCCACGAATCAGGTGTACCTCAATCTGGAAAGTCTTGTCGTTCGACCAGTTGCGCACGGCGTCCACCGTCTCGCGCGCGTCCTGCGCCGGGTAGTCTTCGATCTGCTCTTTCATTTCGGCAATGCCGAATTCATAGGTCCAGTACACCCGCGCCAGCCCGCTGCGGGCGATGGCCTCGAATCCAGGGTCCGGCCCGAAGCCATCCGGAAGATCAAGATCGGTGAACTCCTTGTCCGTCAGGTTGTCGAGCAGTTCCGGAGCCCGGTTTATCCACTTCGCCAGGCGCACAGAGGCGCCGAAAATCTCGGTAATCGCCTCGAACGCATCGGGACGCGCGGCAGTTGCCGCACTGTCGTAGGCGCTCCAATCGGCGATCTGCGGATAGAAGCGCTGCCGCCACTGATCCACCAGCGGGTCCATTTTCTTGAACCAGCGCCCGGGGAACAGGGCAAGCCCGGCCATTTCCACGTAACTTCCCGGTAATTGCGGCGCTTCGTCCGCCCCGCAATGCTGCAACAGCGGATAGCGTCGGTTGGGCGCCGTGTGATGGTCGGGATGACGCTGCATGTTGTAGAAAAACCAATTGCTCAATCGGTACGCGGCGCTCCAGGAATGCCATGGCTGAACCCGCTCGTAGCGGCCGTTTGGAAGACGGATGCGCCTGAGTCCGTAGTGCTGCACGTAGTTGATGGTCTTCATCGAGAAGACCACGCCGGAGCAAAGGACGGCATAAATCAGCACGGCCCAGGCGCCACCCAGCCAATACGCCAGCGCATACCAGGCGGAGGTTTCAATCACGTACCGCCAGAACGGATTGGTGTAGTGCCAGACCGGCAGATGGCGCCGCGCAAGCCGGTCCCGTTCGAAGCGCCATGCGCCCAGAAGGTTGCTTTTTATTTCCCGCGGCAGATACTTCCATAAGCTGCATCCCAGGGGAGCGGACCCGGGATCGCCCGGGGTGCAGGCCAGCGCGTGATGAACGTAGACATGCTCCGAGGCATAGTGCGGATAGGACACGGAGGCCAGAATGAATTCGCCGATCCGGCGTTCGCCTGGCGATCGCCGATGAATCAATTCGTGGCCGATAATGAACGATGCCTGGGCCACGCTGGACAGCACCAGGGCCATCAGCACATTCTCCCAGGTAGCGAGATGGCCCGTCGCGAGGATTTGCCAGAGCGTAAATACCAGAGTGGCCGGCCACAGCACCGCCCACAGCCAAAGGGAAAGCTTGTACCAGAACAGTTCCCCTTCCAGCGTCTTCCTCGGGTCCATGTTGCGCTCTTCCAGTCCCAACATGGCGTCGAAAAAGTCCGGGATCATCATGAACAGGAAAGGCGCCGCAATCCACCAGCCGCCTTGAATTGCAGCGTTCAACACAAGTGGAAAAATAATCAGTGATACGAAGAAGGGAAGGGCATTTCTCATCGAAGGCCGGACCACGCCCGCGCTGGCTGTCGCCGCGCCCAAGCTCCCCGGCTCCGCCCTGTTCCTCGCCATAGCAAACCCCGCTTTTTGCCCAGTGGCCGCGTCCCGTCAGATCACCGATTTTCACTGACCGTTCGGCCCGTTACCATATGATAAGCCTTCGGCCGCGGCCATAAGGGACCAGTGAAATGATCAGGGCGGCGTTCCTCAATTGCTCCGTAAGTCTGGGTAATTGACCCTTGAATGATGCTGGCGTAGTGGAGAGCCCGTCGGGGAAAGGCGCGGCGGACGAGAACTTTCCGGTCGGCTCCTGGTTGCTGCCGGCGCAGCTGCGGCCGCATGTCGCAAAGTTTTACGCTTACGCTCGGACGATCGACGACATTGCCGACAACCCCGGCCTGGCCCCGGGCGAAAAGATCCGGCGCCTGGATGGATTCGCCGGGGCCGTCAGCGGCATGGAAACGGTTGATCCCGCTTTTCACAAAGCCCACGAAATTCGCCGCAGCCTGAAGGAGACCCGGGTAACCCATCAGCATTGCGTGGACCTGATCCGCGCGTTCAAGCACGACGCCACGAAATCGCGCTATGACGATTGGGATGATCTGATCGCCTATTGCAATTTCTCCGCGGCCCCCGTTGGCCGCTACCTTGTAGACCTGCATGGCCAGCCCGCAACCGTCTATCCCGCGTCCGATGCCCTGTGTAACGCGCTGCAGGTACTTAACCACCTTCAGGATTGCCGGGATGATTACAAGGCCTTGAATCGGGTCTATCTTCCGCAGGACTGGATGAAGGAGGCGGGCGCCGTAGTTGAAGATCTCGGCAGGGACCGGTCAACGGCGCCGCTACGTCGAGTGCTTGATCGGTGTCTGGATGCAAGCGACCACCTGCTGTTTGTGGCGGAATCGCTGCCCCGGCAGCTTCTCAGCCTGAGTTTGGCCATGGAGTCCGCCGTGATCCTGGCAATTGCCGGGAAGCTGAGCGTTGAGCTGCGTCGGCGCGACCCTGTTGCCGAACGTGTTGTGCTCAGCAAGACGAAATACGCTGCCTGTTGTCTGCGCGGAGTGGCCCAGGTGCTGCTCCGGAGGGCCTTGTGCCGGGATCGCCCCTCATAAAATTAGCGCACCGGTTTACAAACTATCAGCAGCGCCCCGGCGCGTCGCGGTGTGTCGGGCGTGTCGGATCGGGCGATCTCTTCCGGCCATTCGCCGAGACGGGTGTTGTGCTGCTGTAAAATTCCGTCATTCCCAACTGCGAATGTTGCGAGCTCCTCAAGGTGTTTAGCCAGTGGCGCCGTAGCATCAAGCATGGGTGGGAAGCAGCAAATGGATTCGGCGTGCGCAAGTGGACTTGCCCCGCCGATTCCCCGGGGTTGGGGGATAAACGATGTTGCAAGTTCCATCAGCGTACAGGGCGGGTTACGAGAAGGCGCGCGGTTTTGATGCGGCCCTGGCTGACAATTACGCCAGGCACATCACTATGGGCGATCCCGAGTTGGATCCGGTGATGGAGGAACTGTCCTCCATTTCTCCCCCGCAGTTGCACCGGTTCATCCGGGCCGGCATCGAGGGGCAGGATGAGGATTTGCGAAAAGCGCCGGAGCCACTGCGTAATTTCTTCAAGAATCTCGAAGATCCTCCCTGGCTCAACCACGACGCCTTTCGTCCGGGGATCAGCACGTTCGGCAAGAACGTCACACTCATGCTCACTGCATTTGTGACGGGGGTGTTGGTGGAAGGCTTTTCGACGCTATACCTTGAGGACGCCGGTGGGAGGAGTTTGATCCTTACGCCTTTTCTTCGCTACGACAGCGCCGACTCGCGCCGTACCCATGCGGACTTGCGCGAGGCCTACCTGCTGTTGTTCGGGGATATCGGCGAGAACTTCTGGGAATTGCGTTTGGGCGTTGACCAGGTGTTCTGGGGCGTGGCGGAGTTGCACAACCTGGTGGATATCGTTAACCAGTTCGATCTTATCGAGCATCCGCGGGAGGAGGCCAAGCTGGGGCAGCCCATGGCCCACATGACTATCTCCGGCGATTGGGGCGTGGCGGAGCTGCTGGCGCTGCCCTATCATCGCGAGCGCACCTTTGCGGGCCCATCCGGCCGACTTCGTCCAGGACGATTGATATTGGACGAGGCCTTGTACGAGAGCGGCGCGGAAGAGCGGCACCTGGACGTGGCGGCTCGTTACAGCCACAGCGTCGGGCTGCTGGACTTCGGATTGAGCGCCTTTGTGGGCACCAATCGCGAACCCTTCTTCGTTCCGGCCGTTCAGGCGAACCTGATTCCGGACCAAACAACCCCGCTGATTCCGTACTACGAACAGATTCGCCAGTTCGGCCTGGACGCGCAGCTGACCGTTGGGTCCTGGCTGTACAAGCTTGAGGCCATCCACCGTAGCGGCGCCCGCAATCTCCGGGGCCGGGAACAGGACTACCGGGCGTTCATTCTCGGCGCCGAACACACCTTTTACTCAGTCTTCGAGTCCGCCATTGATGTGACGCTGCTTGGCGAATGGCATGATGACGGCCGGGGACGGTGGGCGACCAACGCCTGGGCCAACGATCTCTTCGTGGCCGCCCATCTCGCCTTCAACGATGTGCAGGGAACGGAGATCGCGGCCGGCGTGCTGGGCGATTTAAGCCGCAACTACCGTGCGCTCAGCGTCGAATTGAAGCGGCGTTTGACCAACAGCTGGTCGCTGCGCCTGGAGGTGATCGCCAACCTGAGCGTCGATCCCCAGGACATAAGCTACGCCGCACGCCGCGACGGCTTTGTGGCCCTGAACTTCAACTACAACTTCTGATTGATTCTTCGCGCGGCCGCTCGGGCCGCTGCTTCGCCGGAGCGGATCGCGCTCTCGATGGTTGCCGGCAGCCCGGCGTCGATCCAGTCTCCGGCCAGAAAGAGGTTTGGGAACCTGGTTGCCGTCCCCGGCCGGCGGCGGGCCTGCTCCGGTGTCTGCGCGATCGTCGCCCGTTTTTCCTTGACTACCCGGTATGGCGGCAGGATCGCGGGGTCGCAGTCCAGAGCCAGGGCCACGTCCTGCCAGGTCTTGCGGGCCAGAGTCCCGGCCGGCTCGTGCACCATTTCCGCCGCCGCGCTGATCGTGATCGACGCGATGTCGCCGCGCACGAAGAGCCACTGGGCCGTGCCGCCGATCAGGCCGAGAACGGGAAGTCCCGGTTCAAGCTCGGCTGGTTGCGGCAGTCGAAAATGGACATTGACGATGGGGTTGCTTGCATCCGGCACCGTCAGCCCGGGGACCAGGCCTGCCGTGGCGGACGGCGGCAAGGCCAACACAACGGTGTCTTGGGCGCCCAAGATGGCTTTTTCCGATCCGAAATCCAGGATGCTCGCCTTGCCGTCGCGATAGTCGACGTTCTGCAGCCTGCACTTGAATCGAATCTCGGCGCCGGCCTGACGCAAATGCCGCAAGGCGGGCTCGACAAAGGCGTGCGTCAGTCCCCGTCTGGCGATCAGGGGCCGGCACGCGGCCTCGCCGCGGGCAAAGGTTTCGCGCAGAACGGGCCACAGCAACCGCGCGGCGCCCTCCTCCGCCGGGGTGTTCAGCGCCGCCACCGCCAGCGGCTCCCAAAAATTCTCGAACAAGACCCCGGTGTTTCCCACGCAAGCGCCAACGGTGGAATTGCGTCCGGCCAGGGCGAAACGAAACACCGACAAGTAGCTCCCCGCCCGGGTGCCGGGCACGCGCCGCTTGGGATCGAGTACCCACCACGGGATCCTGCCGGCATTGGGGCGCACGCTCCAGCGCCTGCCGCTGCGAACGTCCAGAAACGGGAAGCAGGCGGCCGGAGGGCCGATCAGCACATCGTCGGCCTTGAGCGCCGCCAGATAGCGGTGGGTGGATGCGTTGCCGCTCAGCAGCAGGTGGTTGCCGTTATCGATCAGGCATTCGAGCCTGGCATCCTGGTAGGATCGGCAGCGCCCGCCTGCCTGGCCGCTGGCCTCGTATAGCGTGATGGCGTGTCCCGCCTGGACTAAGGATACTGCCGTGGAAAGACCCGATAAGCCGGCGCCGACAATGTGCGTTCTTGGACTGTCCGGGTTAGTGTCGTGTCCCGCAAATACCTTCATCATTCTGCGGTCCTTTTTCCTCCCCGGCGGCGTTGCTCCTCCTTATGTGGGGCCTACCACACTGCGTCGTCGCGCCTTGCCGGGAAGAAAAAATGCCTCGCATCCTAATAAAGGTATTTGCGGGACACGACACTAGAAAATCCCATGGCGCAGCGCGAGCCACAGTTTTCGCCGCCGATTGAGCGAAATCGGATCGGCGATTTGCCTCCATCCGCGACTTTCAAGACTACGCAAGGTTTCACGATAGATTTGCATCATGACGGCCGCCGGGCGCATCAGCCGGTGGCCCAAGCCCGCCAGCAGCCCTTCGGTTTCGACGTAGTAGCTGCGCGCAAGTTTCGCCAGATCGATGCAAGCTCCCGCGAAGCCGGGATGAGTGATGATTCTTCCCAATGATCCTGTGCCCACCCCGTGCCGATGGAGCGTATCGGTCGGCACGTAGAGGCGTTGTATCTTCGCATCGCTCTTGACATCCCGCAGGATATTGGTGATTTGCAGCGCGTTGCCCAGCGATTCGGCTATCTGGGGTCCGGGACGCTGCGGCACCCCGAATGCGCGAATCGACAGCATGCCTACCGCGCCGGCTACCTTTCGGCTATAGTCCAACAGGTCCTCCAGCCGGCGCATTCGCACGATCGGCGCCGCATCGATTTCCATGCCGTCAATTACGGAAAGAAATTCCTCCTGGGGCAGCTCGTATCGCTCGACCGCTTCGAGGAGCGCTCTGGACGTGGGCCATTGCGGCTGCCCGGCATAGAGGCGGCTGATTTCTTCTCGCCAGCCGGCGAGCGCCCGCAGCTTGTCTTCCGTCGCGCCCGGCTCGTCGGCGATGTCATCGACTTCACGGCAGAATGCGTAAATCGCGTACATCGCCCGGCGCCGTTCGGCCGGGAGTATTCGCATGGCCCAGAAAAAGGACGTGCCCGATTGTCTGACTACTCGATGAACGTGCGCCCAGGGCGCAACCTGCGCAGCGGCCGGGTCGGCTCGCAATGCGATTGAGTTATTCGTGAGATTCACCTGAAAAAAGCCCCCCGCTTGGCTTGTTTCCCAGCCGCCGGAGGCGGCAAACGATAAATACCTGACTCAAAAAAGGCTGAGCCCATCAAAAAAGACTGAGCCCAGCCGCCCGATCCTGAACGCTGTTCCTTCGTTTTTACAGGATATCGTCTTTTCGGTCAAGTTCGCTGCGCAGCGCGCGGGCCGTCAAACGGGCAATGACAATGATCAACACCGCTGCGACAATCAGCCCCGAGACAAACAGCCATTGGGGAAAAATCGGAGTTCCGGCCTGGTCCAGCGATGCCAGGCTGCCCGCAACCGAGCCCAGGTATACGTAAAGAAAAATGGCCGGCAACATGCCGACGAAAGTGCTCAAGACGTATGCGCCGAAGCGCACATTGGTCAGTCCCAAAGCGTAGTTCAAAAGGTTGTAGGGGATCACCACCGAGAGTCGCGCCAGCAGCACGATCAGCCACCCCTTGCGGGCTACCGCGCGGTCCAGTGCGCGGAAGCGCGGCATGGCCTCCAGACGGGACTCTACCCAGTCCCGGGCCAGGAATCTTCCTGCCAGAAACGCACACATCGCGCCGAGGGTGCTGGCCACGGAAACCAGGGCCACGCCGAGCGTCACCCCGAACAGGACCCCGGCCGCCAGAGTCAACAGCGAGCCCGGGACCATGAATACGGCGGCCAGCACGTAGGCCAGCAAGAAACCCGCCCAGGCGATGCGCGGATGGGCTTGCGCCCAGTCAACCACATGGACGAGCCAATCGCGTATCGGCAGGAACCAGAAGGCGATCACCAGCGCCGCCAGGACCAGCGCCAGCGCCAGTGCCCGCCGCTTCATGCCGCCGGGATCCCGTTGCGCGCAGTTCGGCGGTAAGCCGCCGCGCTGTGTTTCAATGCGTACGCCGCCAGCGGCATGGTGCAGACCGCCATGGTCGCCAGCGCGACGGGCAGGTGTTCGGGAGCGCCGAAGACGTGTTCGGTGAGCACGGCGACCCCCAGCGGTCCCAGCGACAGCCCGATCAGGTTGATGAAGAACAGGTACATGGCGATGATCCGCGCCCGAAAACGGTTCGGGGTGACTTCGTTCAGCGCCACGGGCGAAATACCGAACGGCATGCTGATAAGACACTGTGTGACTCCAATCAGCATCAGCGAGGTGGTCCCGGTCGGGGCAAACGGAAAGGCGAGGGCGAATGGAACTGCGGCCAGCGCCACGGCGATGGCCACGCGAATCTCGGCATCGCCCGGATAGCTCCGACGCCAGGCCTTGGCCGCCAGGCTGCCCAGGTACACACCCAAAGGCGCAGTAATCAGAGTGACAGTACCCAGGCGCAAGCCGGTCTGTGCTGGAGTCCAGTCAAACTCCCGGATCAGAAAGGTTGGCGTCCATGCGCCGAAGCTGTAGGAATAAGTGACCTGGAAGGAGAAGCCCAGGAAGTGAGTCAGGTATAGCTTGCGCCGTGATCCCAACAGGAATCGGGTGAACGCTTTCCACCCACTGCCGATTCCGGGCGAATCCCCCAAACGCGTGGTCTCACGCACCGAAAACAGCGCAAGCACGGCGAGCAGAACGCCGGGCAGCCCCACCACAATGAATACCACCTGCCAGCCTCGCAGGGCGCCAAGCAGGGGAAGGTTGGCCGTGCCGCCTTGAGCAACCCAATCGATTATCAGGCCGCCGCTCAAAGTAGCCAGCCCGATGCCGAAATACAGCCCCATGGCGTAGGTGCTGGTTGCGCGCAGGCGTGCCTGCGGCGGGAAGTAATCGGCAATAAGAGAATAGGCCGCAGGCGAAAGCGCCGCCTGGCCCACCCCCACCAGCATTCGGGCAAGGAACAATTGGCGGTAGTTGGCCGCGAGTCCGGAGGCCGCGGTGGCCAGACTCCATAAGGCCGCTCCTGCTGCGATGACCGCCGGACGGTTCCAAAGATCGGCGATGCCGGCGGCGAACAGGCCGAGCGTGGTGTAGAAAGCCGCGAAGGCAAGACCGTAGAGCAGGCCGATTTCAACATCGCTTATGGACAGGTCCTGCTTGAGCGGTGTTACCAGCAGAGTGATGATGTTGCGGTCGAGAAAGGAGCACAGGTACAGGACCATCAACAGGCTTACGACATACCAGGCGTAACGCCGGCTCGGCCATTGCACAGCAACGCTCACAATCTCCGCTCCGGCGCTCTGGAAGGCGTAGCACGCGTGTGGATAACTTTGTGGACAAACTTGCCTGCAAACCTCATGTTTATTGGCCTCCGCGTCTTTTTCTTGCGGGGGAAGAATTCCGCAATAAAGACAATATCCCTATTTATCATTATCTTACGAGAGGTTAACAAAGATAGTCTGGGAAAAGGGGCGCAATTCAAAGTGCGCAATACGATTTCCGGCCGCATGTGCATAACTGGTTGGCCGCCGCGATGTTATCCCACCGAGGGCAGGATGCGTTTGGAGAGACTGATGTGCTGTCCCGCGAGAAGCCGCTGCAGTTGGCGTGCAGCCGCCCCGCGATGGCTTGTCAGCCCTTTTTCCGCGCTGCTCATCAAAGCGGCGCACTTGCCGCTACGGCCGTCCACGAACACGGGGTCATAGCCGAACCCTCCGCGCCCCCGGGGCCGTTCCGCGATGCGGCCCTCCCAAACGCCGTCAACGATCAGCGGAGGAGGGTCATCTCCCGGCATGACCAGTGCCAGCACGCAGCGAAAACGGGCGCTTCGTTCTTCCGCCGCCACGCCCTTCAGTTCCGCCAGGAGTTTTTTGATATTGGCCCGGGCACTTGCGCTTGTCCCGGCGTAGCGGGACGAAAAGACTCCCGGCGCCCCGCCCAGCGCGTCCACTTCAAGTCCTGAGTCGTCACTGAGCGCCGGCAGGCCGGATTGCGCCGCTGCCGCGCGGGCCTTGATCAGCGCATTTTCCTCAAAGGTTGAACCGGTTTCTTCCGCAGTCCGCAGTCCCAGTTCACGTATGGAGATCAAGTGCAGATGGCCGGACAAGAGTTCCTGTAATTCCCGCAGCTTTCCGGGATTGCCGGAGGCCAGAACGGCTTCCCGGCTAGCTGGCATCTTGCAGCGCTTCCTCCTGGGCAGCGAGCACACGCTGAATGCCGGCGGCGGCCAGGTCCAGCATGCGGTCGAATTCCTCGCGCAAGAAAGCGTGCGACTCCGCGGTGCCCTGCACCTCGATAATGCCCCCTGCCTCGTTCATTACGACATTGACGTCGGCCTCGGCCTCGGAGTCTTCGGCGTAATCCAGATCCAATACCGGCAACCCTCGATACAGGCCCACGGAAATCGCCGCCACCTGGCCATGCAGCGGGTAGCGTTGAAACTTGCGCCGCCAGGTTCGCCGCCGGCAGGCCAGGGTGAGAGCCAGCCAGCCCCCGCATACCGCGGCGGTTCGGGTGCCTCCGTCGGCCTGCAAGACGTCGCAGTCAATGATCGCCGTATGCTCGCCCAGGGAGTCGAAATCCACGCAGGCCCGAAGCGAGCGTCCGATCAGCCGCTGAATCTCCATGCTGCGTCCGGTTTGGCCGCCGCGTACCGCTTCCCGGCGCCCTCTGGTGTGAGTCGCACCTGGGAGCATTCCGTATTCCGCCGTTACCCAGCCGCGTCCGGTTCCGCGCAGGAACGGTGGCACACCCGCTTCGATACTCGCGGTGCATAGCACGCGCGTGTTACCGAAACGGGCCAGCACTGAACCATCCGCGTTGGCCGTGTAGCCGGTTTCAAAGTGCACCTTGCGTAACTCGTCCGGTGCGCGGCCGCTGGGACGCTGGGTATCCGCTGGGGTTTTTGAGTTCATGGTGATGATTATGGTGTCGCCGGCGCTGAAAAGGAACTTCGCTATGCGAATTTCCACTCGCGCTGCCGCGCGTGGGCGCTAGAATTACGCTGCGCCGGTCCTTGGCGGGGGAAAACGAGGAACCATCTGATGATTCGCAGTATGACAGGCTACGCCAAAGCGGAACTCCGTGGCGAGAGTGGATGGCTGCAATGGGAGTTGCGGTCCGTTAATCATCGCCATTTCGATGTGGACATTCGCCTACCTGCGGTATTTCGCGAAATGGAACCCGAATTCCGTGGCCTCCTGGCCGGACGTGTCGGTCGCGGCCATTTGGATGCACGCCTGACCTGGCGTCCGGCGGAAAAATTTGCCGACCGGATCAAGGTCAATACCGGGTTGGCCGTGCGGGTCATCGGCTACGCGCGGGTATTGGCGGAGCAAATGCGCCGCCCTGCCGCCGTTAGTCCTTTGGACGTTATGAGATGGCCGGGCGTAATTGAAGAACATTCTGCCGATCAGAGTCACATGTCCGGGGAGGTGCGCAAATTGCTTCACAAGGCAGTCGACGATTTGCGCAAAACGCAAACCGGTGAGGGCAAGAAGCTCAGGAAGTTCATTGAGGGGCGCTGCACCAAAATGGAGCAGTTGCTCAAGAAGTTTCGTCAGCGGACGCCCGAATTGCGCCAGCAGGCCTGGACCCGGATGACGGAGCGACTCGAGGCCATTCAGGTGCAGGTGGACGCCGAGCGGCTGGAGAAGGAAGTGGCGCTGTTGCTGTTGCGTTCCGACATCAGCGAGGAGTTGGATCGGCTGGAAGCGCACCTGGTGGCGCTTCGGTGTGCGCTTGCCGCAAGCGAGCCGGCCGGCAAGCGGGTAAATTTCCTGCTGCAGGAAATTGGCCGCGAAACCAATACGCTGGCGGCCAAGTCGGGCGATCCGCGTGGAACGCACGAAGCGGTGGATATGCGCGTTCTGGTTGAGCAAATGCGGGAGCAGGCCCAGAACATCCTGTGACATCGACTGCGCGGCTGTTTGTGGTTTCCGCTCCCTCGGGCACCGGTAAGACCACGATCGTCAGACGCCTGGTCGAGGACACCCCAGGCGTCTGCCTGGCGGTATCCCACACGACCCGGGCGCCGCGTGAACATGAGCGGGACGGACGCGATTATTACTTCGTAAACGATGAGGCTTTCAATACAATCCGTGATCAGGACGGATTTCTGGAGCACGCCAGGGTATTCGGCAACCGCTACGGAACCAGTCGCCGGGAGGTTGAGGAGAAGCGGGCCCGGGGCAGCCATGTGATTCTTGAAATCGACTGGCAGGGCGCCGGGCAAGTACGCCGAGCGATGCCCCGGGCGAAGAGCATCTTCTTGCTGCCTCCCTCGCGCGCCGAGCTGCAGAGGCGCCTTGAGGGCCGAAACAGCGACAAGCCGGAGGTGCTCGCGCAGCGCTTTTCCGAGGCCCGGAAGGACGTGGAGAAGTGGCGCGAGTTTCGCTACGTGCTGATCAATGACGATATCGACGAGACCTGCAGGCGGATGTCACTCATCCTTGAGGGTCGCGGCGGCGAGTTCGCCGTTGCTGATGAGGATCGCCGGCTTCTCATCGAAGAGTCCATTGCCGCAGGCGGCTGGGGAGGCGGGAACGCGCATCACTAGCCGTCTGTGGATAACCCTCGCGTAGCGCTGGGAACGAGGGCATCCTGCGCTCGCCGAGGGCGAGACGCCCTCGCTCCCAGGGTAAGCTGAGAACACGGCATCCTGCCCTCGCAGAGGGCGGCGACGCCTTCCTTCCATTGTTCTCGACCGGGAAGGTGCGCCGGCCGTGGTCTTGCGGCCTCGCACCAAAATGATGCAAAATCCCTGCTTAAGGACTTTTCCAGCGAGCAACAGCCGTGGCCCGAATTACCGTTGAAGATTGCCAGGATCGCATCGAGAACATTTTCGATCTCGTTCGCGTGGCGGCTATGCGTGCGCGGCGGCTTGCCAACGGCGCGGAGCCCATGGTCCCACGCAACAATGAGAAACCGTCGGTGATCGCCCTGCGCGAAATCGCAGCGGGTTTGGTTACCGAAGAGAGCCTCAATGACCAGGAGCGGTCGGCTGAGGAGGCGTTCGCTACACCGGGAGAAGTTCGCGAATATTGAATCGGACGGCCGGCGCTTGCACCGGCATTAAACGGTCCGAGCGTCTGCTATCCCGCAACAGGGGCTAGTCATGCAGCAGGCGGTTCTGCCCGGCACACAGCGGATTCGGGTATCCGGTGGCGGAATCCGACGGCTGCTCGGCGATCTGGAATACCTTTCCGAGAGTGAACGCGACCGGGTTAGCCGGGCCTATGAGTATGGCGCCCGCGCTCACCACGATCAGCGCCGCCTTTCCGGCGAACCATATATTTCGCATCCCGTTGCCGTGGCGACCATACTCGCGCAGCTGCGGTTGGATTCCGAGACCATAATCGCTGCGCTGTTGCACGACGTAATCGAAGACACGCCAACGCTCAGGGTCAATCTCGAGGACCACTTCGGGGTGCAGGTGGCGGCCATCGTGGACGGCGTAACCAAGCTAACGCGGTTGGGGCAGTCCGGACATTCCGAAACCCAGGCCGCGAGTTTCCGCAAGATGATGCTGGCCATGGTCGAGGACATCCGGGTCATCCTCGTCAAGCTCGCCGACCGGCTGCACAATCTGCGAACCCTGGATGCGCTGGAACCCGAGCGCCAGAAGCGGATCGCTCGCGAGACCCTGGAGATTTATGCGCCGATCGCCAATCGCCTGGGAATACGCACCATCCGTCGGGAAATGGAGGACCTGGGATTTCGCTATGCCTGGCCGCAGCGGTACCAGGTAATCAGCCGCTACTTGAGCCAGCGGCCCAAGCATCCCCGCTCCGTACTGCGCCGCGTGTCGGATCGGCTGCGGCGCGCCTTGAAGTCGGCCAACCTGCAAGGCAGCATATCCGCACGGGCCAAGTCCGCGTACAGCATCTACTGCAAAATGCGCGAGAAGAGACTCGGGCTGAAAGAGATCTCCGACGTCTTCGGCTTGCGCATCATCGTGCCCGACATCGATGCCTGCTACCGGTGCCTGGGCATTGCCCACCAGTTGTTCCGGCCGATGCCCGGCCGGTTCAAGGACTACATCGCGATTCCGCGCGTGAATGGTTACCAGTCGCTGCACACAGTGTTGCTGGGTCCGGAAGGCATGCCCCTGGAATTCCAGATTCGGACCGCCGAGATGCATCGCGTGGCTGAGAGCGGGATCGCCGCCCACTGGCAATACAAGGCCGAGGACAAGAGCGTGCTTCCGGCGCAGTTCCGCACCCAGGAATGGCTGCGGCGCATTACCGAAATGCAGGCCACGGCGCAGGTAGATGAGTTCTACGATCACGTAAAGGTGGACCTGTTCCCCGACAAGGTGTATGTGTTCACTCCCAAGGGCGAGATTCTTCGTTTGCCGCGCGGCGCGACCGTTCTGGATTTCGCCTATTCGGTCCATACGGACGTGGGGCACCGCTGCGTGGCGGCCCGCGTGGATGGACAGTTGACCCCCTTGCGCGCGCAACTGATGAACGGCCAGAACGTGCAGATTCTGACTTCCCGAAACGGCCACCCCAACGCCGGATGGCTGGAGTACGTTGCTACGGCGAAGGCGCGCTCGGCGATCCTGGATTTCTTGAAGCACACCCAAACCCGCGAGGCGCGCGAGGTGGGCGCGGTCCTGCTTAACCAGGCGCTGGCCGATCGCGGATCTTCGTTGCGCAAGATGGGACGCGGCCCTTTCGAGGAAGCACTCAAGGAGCTTGGTGTGGAAAGCCGGCAGCAGCTATACGAGCAAGTCGGTCTGGGCGAACGCCTTGCGACCCTGGCGGCGGCCGTGATCATGAATCCCGGCCAGAAACGATTGGGCGACAGCCGCCGCATGTTAACTCCGGTGGATATCGCCGGCGCCGAGGGCATGGTGGTGACCTATGGCCGCTGCTGCTATCCGATACCCGGCGATGAAGTCGTGGGGCATACCTCCAGCGGCCGCGGGTTCGTGATCCATCGCAATACCTGCGGCAATTTCCGTGCCGAGCGCAAACGCAAGGACCGGTGGATTCCGATCAACTGGAAGCGCCGCATCCGGCTGGAGTTCCCCGCCGGACTGCGCATCCACATCGATCATCGTCCCGGCGTTCTGGCCGAAGTAGCCGCAAGGGTTGCGGAAAGCGGCCACAACATCGGCCAGGTCAATATGCAGGATCGTCCCGAAGAAAGCACCGAACTGTTCCTGTCGGTGCTGGTCAAGGACCGCGATCGGCTGGCCCGCGTGATTCGGGCCATTCGCACCCTGCCCAGCGTGCATCGCGTGCAGCGTGTTTAACATTCTCTCTGGAATATTATTGACTTGTGAGTCGCCTATGAAACGCAACGCTGTACATACTTCCCTGGCCCCGGCCGCGATCGGGCCTTACTCGCAGGCCATTGTGGTCGGCGATTTCTGTTTCGTATCCGGGCAGATTCCTCTCGATCCCGATACCGGGGAACTGGTCGACGGGGACATGAGCGCCCAGGTCAGGCAGGTCTTTACCAACCTGGCGGCGGTAGCGCGGGCGTCGGGCTGCGATCTCGGCCGGGATGCTGTGAAGATCACGGTGTTCCTGGTTGACCTGGCCCATTTCTCACTGGTCAACGAGGTCATGGCGGAAATGTTTGACGAGCCGTATCCGGCCCGGGCCGCGGTTGAAGTGGCGGGCCTGCCAAAAGGAGCCCAGGTCGAAGCGGACGCGGTACTGGTTCTTCCTTAGGCCATCGCTTGCATGGAGAACACCTTGGGAACGAGGGCGTCCCGCCCTCGCTGGGGCAGGACGCCTTCGTTCCGGTTACCAACCCGCAGGTAGGCTAGTTGCCTGCTGATTCCGTCTCGCCGCCGGGCCAAAGCAGCCCCGGGCTGACCACGCTTCCGGGTGTCGGCCCGGCGATGGCTGAAAAGCTCCAACGACTGGGATTGCGCACCGTCCGCGATCTGTTGTTCCTGCTGCCTATCCGCTATGAGGACCGGACTCGCATCCAGCCGATCGTCGGACTACTTGCCGGTCAGCGGGTCCAGATCGAGGGCGTGATCGAGCGGGCCCGGGTCATCATGGGCCGGCGGCGGAGCCTGCTATGCGTACTGCGGGACCCGACAGCCGAGATCACGCTGCGTTTCTTTCACTTCATGCGCCAGCAGCAGGTCGGCCTGCGCCCGGGTACCCGCCTGTTGTGCTACGGCGAGGTGCGCCAGGGCCCCAGGGGCCTGGAAATCGTGCATCCCGAATACCGCCGGCTGCCGGGTTCCGAACCGGCCCCGATACAGGATCGCCTGACCCCGGTTTACCCGACTACCGAGGGTGTCACCCAGCCGCGGCTGCGCAAGCTGACCGATCACGCGCTCAAGAATGCCATGGACGACCTTCCGGACCTGATCCCGGCCCGCTACCTGGCCGGTCTGGGTATGCCCGGATTGCACGAGGCGCTGGGCATTGTCCATCGCCCGCCCAAGGGTATGCCGCTTGAGACGCTGCTGTCCGGCACCCACCCCGCGCGCAAGCGGCTGGCGCTGGAGGAAATACTCGCCTGGCACATGGGCCTGCGGCGAATGCGCGAGGCGGGCCAGCGGCGGAATGCCTTTGCCCTAAGTCCGCAAGGCGAGCTTCGCGACCAATTCCTGGCCGGCCTGCCGTTTGAGCTCACGCCCGGTCAGAAGCAAGCCGTTGCCCAGATCGATGCGGACCTTTGCCGCAATGCGCCGACCATGCGCCTGCTGCAGGGCGACGTCGGCTGCGGCAAGACCGTGGTAATCGCGGCAGCGGTGCTGGCCGCCGTGCAAGCCGGCCGGCAGGCGGCGGTGATGGCGCCTACCGAGCTGTTGGCGGAGCAGCATATGCGCACGCTGTCCGACTGGCTTACACCGTTGGGTGTTCGCCTTGCCTGGCTGGTCAGTGGGATGGCCCGTTCCGAACGCCGGGTGTTCGAAGCCCAGCTTGCCGGAGGCGACGCGCAGGTGGCAATCGGCACGCACGCCTTGTTTCAACAAGGCGTCCAATACCATTCGCTGGGCCTGGTGGTAGTGGACGAGCAGCACCGCTTCGGGGTCCATCAGCGCTTGAGCCTGGTGGAAAAGGGCGCAAGCGACGGGGAGGTGCCGCACCAGCTGGTTACCACCGCCACGCCTATCCCGCGCTCGCTGGCCATGACTTTCTATGCGGGCCTGGATATTTCCGCAATCACGGACATGCCGCCGGGGCGCAAGCCGGTCAATACCGTCCTGGTACCGCAGGAGCGCCGGGGGGAGGTCATTGAGAGAGTCTCCGCAGCCTGCCGGGCCGGGCGCCAGGCCTATTGGGTGTGTCCGCTGATCGAGGAATCCGAGTACATCGAGTCGCAGGCGGCCGAGCCCACGCATCGCGAATTGAGCGAGGCATTGCCGGGAATTCGTGTCGGCTTGCTGCACGGGCGCGCCACGCCGAGCCAGCGCGATCAGGTCATGGCCGAATTTGCCTCCGGCAAGCTGGGCGTGCTGGTGGCAACCACCGTGATTGAAGTGGGCGTGGATATTCCGCGCGCCAGCCTGATGATCGTGGAGAATGCCGAGCGGATGGGCCTGGCCCAATTGCACCAGCTTCGCGGGCGTGTAGGACGTGGAGCGGAAGACAGCCATTGCGTGCTCATGTACCGGTCGCCGCTGGGCGAAATGGCCAGGGATAGGCTCAATACCATGCGCGGCACCAACGACGGATTTGAGATCGCACGCAAGGACCTGCAATTGCGCGGAGCGGGCGAGATTCTCGGCGTCCGCCAGACCGGGGCGCTGCAGTTCCGGGTGGCGGACCTGGTGCGCGACGGCGCATTGGCGGAGCCGGCTCAGCGCATCGCCGACGAAATGCTTCGCGCCGGCGGCGCGGAAGTCGAGCAACTGATTCGCCGCTGGGTCGGTGAAGGCGACCGTTACGCCCAAGTCTAGTGTGCTGTACCGACCCGCGCGCCTTTCGTGTATCTTGGCGCCTCATCATCGAGCCCCAAGGAGCGCCCCATGCGCGTGCCAAGCATTGTTGTTCTCTGTCTGATCGGCGTCGGCTGTGACAAAGTTGACGTGGAGGTCCAGCAGCCGTACGGTCCGGTCGCACCGGATGAGGCCATGGTCTATGCGGACCAGGTTTCGCACCTGATCCGGGCCGAGGACTTGCGGGCCGTTGTAGCCGAGCTGGCGAGCGATGCTTACGAAGGCCGTGGCCCCGGCAGCGCGGGTGATCTGAACGCGCGGGAATGGATCGCCGCGCAGCTTGCCGAGGCGGGAATCGCTCCCGGCGCGGATCAGGGCTATCAGCAGCCGTTCGGGCTGGTCGGCGTCACCACGGATCTGCCGCCGGCGTGGCCGTTTTCCACCGGCGTCTCGGTGGCGCCCGGAACGGAATTCGTCGCCAACGTGGGCAATCAGACACCTCAAGCCTCACTCTCCGACGCCGAACTCGTGTTCGTGGGCTTTGGCATCCAGGCGCCGGAGTATGAGTGGGACGACTACAAGTCCCAGGACATGCGCGGCAAGGTGCTCGTGATGCTGAACAACGACCCCGAATGGGATCCTGATCTGTTTGCGGGCGAACGCCGGCTGTATTACGGGCGCTGGACCTACAAGTATGAAATCGCCGCAAGTCTCGGCGCGTTGGGCGCGATCATCATTCACACCACCCCTTCGGCGGGCTATCCCTGGCAGGTTGTCGAAACTTCCTGGACCGGCCCGCAGTACGAACTTCCGATTGAGGACGAGGCGCGCCTTCAAGTGGCCGCCTGGCTCACGGAAGCGGCGGCAAGCAAGCTTTTAGCCTCCGCCGGCCACGATCTTGCCGAGCTCACGCAGGCGGCCCGCAATCGGGACTTTGCCCCTGTGCCACTCGGTATCCGCACCAGTCTTGAACTCGATGCGGGCCTTGAGCGAGTGGAAACCGCCAACGTTCTGGGCGTGCTTCCCGGATCCGACGAACAACTCAAACACGAAGCCGTGATCGTCACCGCACATCACGACCATCTCGGCACAGGTATCGCTACTGCCGAGGGCGAGGACGTAATCTACAACGGCGCGTTTGATAATGCGACGGGCGTGGCCGCGGTGCTTTCGCTGGCCAAGGCGCTCGCGGCACTGCCTGCTCCACCGCGCCGCTCGATCGTGTTCGCGCTGGTGGGCGCGGAAGAACAGGGGCTGATCGGATCACGCTACTACGCCCGCTATCCCACCGTTCATCCCGGGCGGATCGCCGCCAACGTCAATTTCGACGGCGTGGGCATCTGGGGCGAGGCGAGTGACATGATCTTCATCGGCCTGGGCAAATCTTCGCTCGATGAGGTCGCGTCAAACGTGGCGTCGTACGTCGGAAGAATTCTGCGGGGTGATCAGTTCCCCGACCAGGGTTACTTCTATCGGTCGGATCAATTCAGTTTCGCCAAGATTGGCGTGCCGGGCATCTACCTGGACGGCGGCATTGAAATCATCGGTAAGCCCGACGGTTGGGGGAAGCAACAGATCGACGCCTATACCACCCACGATTATCATCAGCCAAGCGATGAATTGACCGATGACTGGGTGTTCGACGGGATGGTCGCGGACACGCGCTTTGGGCTGTTGGCCACCTACCTGATTGCCCAGGCGGACGACATGCAGACCTGGAACCCGGGCGACGAGTTCGCCGCAGCACGCACCCAGGCCCTTGCCGAACTTGCAGCCGCCGAACCTGGCCCGCCTGGCCCCTGATTCACGTCCTTCGCCGGCCGGTGCCCCGCCACTCGGTCTCGGTATCGGCAAGACGGCGGGCCAGCACGAAGAGCAGATCGGAGAGGCGATTCAAGTACTTCAGCGATTCCGGGTTCAGTCCGCCTTCGGCGTCTTCCAGCGCCCACAATGAACGCTCGGCGCGCCGGCATACGGCTCGTGCGAAGTGACAGGCCGCGGCCGCGGGACCACCGCCCGGCAAAATGAACTCCTTCAGTGGCGACAGTTTCCCGTTGTGGTGGTCGATTGCTGCTTCCAGCGCCCCTACGTGCTCCGCGCCGGTGGACTTGAGTTGCTCCACGCACAACTCCGCGCCTGTATCGAACAGGCGCTGCTGAACATCATGCAGCAGGGCGGAGATGTCTCCGGTAGGAATTTCCGCCAGCACCAGGCCTAGCGCGGCGTTCAACTCGTCAAGGTCACCGAATGTGGTAATGCGCGGATGGTGCTTGCGGAAACGGCGCTTGGCGTCGATACCCGTTTCACCAGCATCGCCGGTGCGCGTATAGATTTTCGAAAGACGGTGTCCCACGCTGCCTATTCTGATGCGGTTTCTTCAAAAAGCGAGAATTGCACACCCAAGTGTATGCTGCGCCCGGCCCCCCGGAAACCGTAGACTTCTTCGTAGCGGGCCTGGCTCAGATTGTCGGCCCGGATGTGCCAGCGCATCCGTGAAGTTGCCTGCCAGGATGCCGTCAGGCTGGCGAGCAGGAACGAATCCAGCGATACGCGGCGCGAGGGATTCGGCCATGGCGGGAAAAAGATATCCGGCTGTTCACCTGTATAGGCAAGGTTCAGGTTGATCCCCACGCCGCGTTCGGCAAGTTCGTAATGAATGTTCAAGCTGCCGGAGTGACGCGGCCGGCGGAGTTCATAGACCCTGTCCTCAGTCGAGGCTGGTTCCTTGGCATGCAGGTAAGTGTAGGCGCCCGCAAGGGTCAGTTCGGGCAGCGCATCCCAGCGCGCGGCGAGCTCAAGGCCCTTGCGGCGGCTGACGCCGGGACGATTGCCGGCGCTGAATCCTCCCACTGCCGGATCAAAGACAAAGCCGTTGATTTCATCCAGCAGCCGATCGTTGAACCAGGCAAGGCTGCCTGAAAAAGCCCGGTGGCGGCTGTTGAAGCTGGCGCCCAGCTCCCAGCCGCGCGAGCTTTCCGGCACGAGATCCGGATTGCCGATGAAATTGGAGAAGTAGCCGAAGCGCTCCACGAAAGTGGGGTTCTTTACGCCGATCCCGTAGGCGGCGTGCACGGATATCCCCGCGCCGAGGTGTTTCAATGCACTGGTCCGCCACGACAGGGCGTTGTCGAAGTGCTTGTTGGCGTCGTAGCGAAGCGCTGCCGCCGCCGCCCAACCCCCGGCAGCGTCCAGGCGGAATTCCGCCAGTGCTTCGGTGGAGCGGGTGCTCAAGTCCCGGTTGGGGTCGCCGAAGAACGAAGCTTCGGCGCGCTGCAGATAGTCCTCCCTCTCGTGTCCCATCCCAAGGGTGATGGAAGGCTCGGCGGTACTGCTCTTAAGGGTCGGCCACAGGAATGTGGACTGGTAGCTGAATCGCAGTTTTTCGCCGCTGGTTTCACCGATCTCCGCGCCCGATGCGAAATTATGGTTCTTCGAGCCTGTATGAGTAACGGCGGCCTTAAGTTTCCAGCGCCCGTCGAGCAGGGAAGCCTGACCGCCAAGACCTAACACGCTATGGGTGCGGCTGGTCGAGCTGTCGGAATCCGCGGGCACGCCGGTAAGGACTGAAATCGCATCGTACTGGCTTTCGGAGTCGGACCGGCGGGCCGTCAAGCGCAGCGTGAGGCGATCGGATGGATTGAATTCGGCAATGAAGTGTCCGGTATTGTTGCGATAACCATCGGACTCATCGCCGGAGCGGGAAATGTTCTGGCCGTCGCTGCCCAGATGGTCGACAGACAGGCGAACACCCCAGGAATCCTCGCCCGCCGAAGCGCTCAGCCCCGCCTTGCGGGTGTTGAACTGGCCGGCCTCCACGTAGCTCTTCAGCGATTTCTCAAACGCTCGGGGAGTGCTGATCAGGTTAATGGCACCGGCCACCGCATCGCTGCCCCACAGAGCGCTCAAGGGCCCGCGAACGATTTCTATCCGCCGCACATCCGCGGCGAGGAAATGCGAGAAGTCCAGTTCTCCGCCCAGGGCCGGGTCGCCGATCTCGATTCCGTCCATCAGAACCAGCGTGTGGTTGGCTTCGGACCCGCGCAGGCGCACCTGCGACAGCGAGCCCAGCACGCCGCTGCGGCTGACCGCCATGCCGGGGGTGCCCCGCAGGAGTTCGTCGACCGTAAGCGCCTGACGCCGGCGGATGTATTCCTCGTCCAGCACCGTGAACGACGCGCTGGCCTGTTCCGCCGCCAGGGGCATGCGAGACGCCGTGACAACGATGGTCTCGGTCTCGTCTTCGTTTGCTGCCTCTTCGCCCGCCAGCGGCTGGGCAGCGGCCATGATGGAGCTGAGCGCCAAGGCCAAAGCGAGGACGAACCTGGCAGTGTTCGCAGCAGACGCCAGCTGCGCTGACGCGCAAGGAACACGTTGGGAACGAGGGCTTCCAGCCCTCGACGAGGGCAGGATGCCCTCGTTCCCAGCTTGCTCCTTGCAAGCGAGGGCGTCCCCTCCCTCGGCTAGGGCAGGACGCCCTCGTTCCCAGGGTTGGATTCCCGCCGCGAATATGTTGTAGGCCATGGCAACCTCCCGTTCCATTTGTGCCACAGGCAGGAACGGGAGACTGGCCGAAGGGATTTTCCCTGCGCCGCACGCGCCCGCCGCGCTGTCAACGTGGTTCATGCGGGCCGGTCTCCGGGCTTTCGAGCGGATTCCTGTTCTATTGGAATCCACGCCGCTCGCCTTCCTGTCCTTAGAACAGTGGCTGCCATCACGCAAAAGTTGCTGGCGTGAACGGCGCTTGACTCGATTACCGTTGCGGGGGCAGCGCCGGACTTGAACCGGCTTCCCGTACACCCGATGAATCGCTCTGCACTATAACATCGCGCTCGGCCCATGGAACAAACCGGGAACGAGGGCTTCCAGCCCTCGTCGAGGGCGGGACGCCCTCGTTCCCAGGGCGTCGGCGCAGGCTGCCTGCAACCACCGCGTTCCTGCTGCTCGCTCCCGATCGAGGTTGAAGAGTCGAATCGCCTGGCCCTGCTGTATAGACTTACGCCCGTGACTTCCATTTTGAGCACTCCCTCCAACTGGCCGGCGCTGCTGGTCCTGGGCGTTCTGCGCCTTGTGGCAGCACTGCCCCATGGTTGGCGGATGGCGCTTGGCCGGATCGCAGGGAGAATCGCACTGACGGCGTTGCGGAGGAGGCGGGCCATAGCGCTGCGCAATCTTCAGTTGTGTTTTCCCGAATGGTCGGATGCACGCAGGCGCTCAGTGTTGCGGGCGCACTTCGATTCGCTGGGACAGGGGCTGGTGGAACTGGCCATGGGCGCCTGGTGCTCGGATGCGCAGGTGAGCGAGCTTGTGGAGGTTGGAGGCGCGGAGCATCTCGAGGAAGCGGTCCGGCGCGGACGGGGCGTAATCGCCATAAGCGGACACTTCACGGCGCTGGAATTCACCGCCCGTGCGCTGACCTATCCGCCCGCGGGTCTGGTTGCCGTCTATCGGCCGGGTGGCAATGCCGCATTCGCCTATCTCATGAATCGCGCCCGCTTGAGGATTTGTTCGCGGACACTTTCGAAGTACGACGTTCGCGGCATGGTGCGGGCGTTGCGTGACGGCGCGGTATTGTGGTACGCAGGGGACCAGATGACGGACGCCAAGGCCGCGGTGCTGGCGCCCTTTTTCGGAGAGCCGGCGATGACCGGTACGGCGCTGGGCCGGTTGGCGCGGATCAGCAGCGCCCCGGTGGTGCCCTGGTTTACGCGCCGCCTGGCGAATGGACGCTACCGCGTGGAATTGCTTCCGGCCCTGGAGAGTTTCCCCGGCGAGTCCCCGGAGGAGGAAGCCGGGCGGATCAACGCGCTCATCGAGCAGCAGGTGCGCAAGGCGCCGGAGCAATACTATTGGATACACCGGCGTTTCAAGCGCCGCCCACCGCCCCTCACCGATCCATACGGTTAGCGCGAAGTCTAGCGCATGGCCCCTGGGAGTATTCGCCGCGGGTACCGCTACGCTGAGGCGCAAGGGAAAGCACCCGCAGCGAGGGCGTCCCGCCCTCGACGAGGGCAGGACGCCCTCGTTCCCAGCGTGTTCCTTGCGCGCCCGCGCCGCGGCTCTCGCGGCGAATACTGGTAATTCATGGGTTGAAGTCGCGGTGGTGCTGTTTGCGCAGAACCTCGAAGTCCGCGGCCTGATAGAGCCCCAGCTTTTTCAGTGAGCGCTGCAGACGCTGGAGCCTCGACCTGTGCCAGCCTCCGGGAGCGCGCCGGCGGGCACGGTCAAAATCAATCAGCCATACACTGCCATCGGCGCCGATCAGGATGTTGTGGGCATTCAGATCGGCGTGACAGACTCCGGCGTTGTGAAAGCGCGCCAGCGTCCCTCCCACCCGCGCCATCGTGTCGGCGGGGTCATTCGCCCCGCGCAGCGCGGTCGCCAGAGTTCGGGTATCGGCAATCCACGCGGTGATCAGGTCGGCCGAATAGCTCAGGCCGTATCGCCGGTAACGCGCGGCCATCGGTCGGGGCGCGGGCAGCCCGGCCTTGTTCAGGCTGGCAAGCATCCTGAATTCCGCGAACGAGCGAACCCGTTCAGCCCCCTGGAAGAGATAGCGATCCTCGCTGAGCAAGGTGGCTTTTCCGCCCCTGAAATAGTGGCGCAGGAACCATTGGCCGGTTTCGCCCACGCGGCCGCCGGCGCCGCGGCCGCCCGACACGGCGGTCCACTGCCCACGATGTTGCCAATAGCCGTGCTCGAACCAGTCGGGTGTTACCGGCCGAGAGATTTCCGCATCATGTAGGATGCAGTCGTTTCCTGTTTTGGCTATTTCTTCAAGCATGTCCAGCCCGCCGCGCAGCGTTTGCGTGATTCGCCTGTCCGCCATCGGAGATTGCTGTCACGCGCTGCCCGTAGTGCAGGCCATCCGGCGGGCTTGGCCGGATAGCCGTATTACGTGGATTATCGGACAAACGGAGTATTCGTTGTTGAAGGGGCTGAGTGGCGTCGACTTCGTCGTGCTTGACAAGCGCGCAGGACGACCGGGAATGCGCGAATTGAAAGCCCGGCTCAAGACCCGCCGGTTTGACCTGGTGCTGCAAATGCAGGACTCGTTGCGCGCCAGCCGGGTGGCGCTGATGACCGGCTGCCGCCGGCGGGTGGGCTTCGACCGGGCCAGGGCGAGGGATTTCCAGTGGCTTTTCACTTCCGAGCGGATCGCCCATCAATCCCGGCAGCACGTGATGGACGCGCTGTTCGGCTTTGCCGAGCACCTGGGGATAGAGCGCAGCGGCGAACCGCAGTGGGACCTGCCTCTGGATCGCAGTGACCTGGACACAGCGCGCAAATTGGCTCCAGAGGGACCTTTCTGTGTCATGAGCCCGCTCAGCAGCCAGCGCAGGGGCAGGTTTCGGAACTGGCCGGCGGGAAACTATGCTCAGGTGGCAAGACATGTCGTCGAACAGCTGGGCGGACGGGTGCTGCTGACTGGTTCGGGAAGTCCCCTGGAGAGGCAGTACGCGGCCGTGATCGCGGCTCAGCCCGGCGTTACGGACCTGAATGGACGGACAACGCTGAAGCAACTTGCCGCCCTGATCGGCCTTGCCGGACTTGTGGTCTGCCCCGATTCCGGGCCGGCCCATATCGCCGCCGCGATGGGAGCGCGCGTGGTGGGGCTTTATGCCGCCTCCAATCCGGACCGCACCGGGCCCTGGGGCAGCCGGGAGTTTGTCGTGAATCGCTATCCGCAGGCGGTTGAGCGGCTGCTCGGCAAGAGAGTCGAGGAGGTGCGCTTCGGGCGCCGCTTGGGCCGGCCGGGGGCGATGGACGAGATCTCCACGAAGGACGTGATTGAGGCGCTGGAACGCGCCTGGCCTCACCCGCGGGCGGAATTGCAGAACGCTTAGCCCGGCCGCTTCCTGTCGGCCCCAGCCAGCGAAAAAATCGCACCGCAATAGGGGCAGGTAGCGTCGACTCCGGGTTTCAGCGGCAGATAAACGCGCGGGTGCGAATTCCAATGGACGGTCCAGGGCAGCGGGCAGGAAACGGGCAGGTCTTTCTCGGCCACGATGTAGCGCCGCTCCATGTTGGAGGTGAGCTTCGGTCTGTGGTTAAACGCCGCCATGAAGGGAAGTATATCGGCCCGCGATCTCCCTGGGAACGAGGGCTTCCAGCCCTCGGCGAGGGCGGGACGCCCTCGCTCCCAGGGGAGGGCAGGGACGCCCTCTTTCCCAGGGGGGGCGGGAGGGGGGGAGGGCGGGCTTATTCCGGGGATTCCAGGTAGCGCTGCCACAGGCTGGATACGGCGGCGGCGCGCTCGGCCATTTTTTCCGTCGGAGCGTGCGGGGGACGCTCGGCCAGCCAGCGATGATGCAAATCCTCGCGATATTCAAGGTAGCACCGTGTCAGGGTGTCCGCGGCGTCTTGCGAAAGCACGCCGTGCGCGGCCAGGGCCTCAAGTTGGCGCACGTTGTCCGGCCACGCCGCCAGGTCGGCATGCTCGTGGGCGTGGTTCAGCACCAGGTACTGCACGATGAACTCGATGTCCTGCAGCCCCCCGCGGGCGTGCTTGATATCAAATCGCCCTTTTCCGACGCTGGGCGCCTCGCCCAGCATCCGTTGACGCATCTCGATGACCTGGGTACGCAAGTCGTCGCGCCGGACCGATTCGCGCAGGGTTCTCATGCGTAAATTCTCGAAGTGGTCACGCACTTTGTGGGCGCCGGCAATCGCGCGGCTGCGCAGCAGCGCCTGGTGCTCCCAGGTCCAGGCGGTCTCGCGCTGGTAGGTCTCCAGGGCCTGCAGCGAGGACACCAGCAACCCCGAGCGGCCGCTCGGCCGCAGGCGGGTATCCACCTCGTACATTCGTCCCGTGATGCTGCGGGTCGTCAGCACCGTGATTACCCTGCGCGCCACGCGGAAGAAAAAGTCCGGGTTGGCGATGCTCCGCTGCCCGTCGGTGACCTGATCTTCGCCTTGCGCGTCATACACGAATACCAGGTCGAGGTCGGAGCTGTAGCCCATTTCCAGGCCGGCCAGCTTGCCGTAGGCGATTACCGCGAATCCCGCCGGCCGACGCTCTGTGTCGACGCTATAGCCGGGCGACCCGAATTCCTCCACCAGCTCTTCCCAGGCGTGCTCCAGCGACCGGTCGATCACCAGCTCGGCAATGCCTGTGAGCAGGTCGCTCACACGCATCAGCGGCAGCCCGCCGGCCAGGTCCAGGACCCCAACGCGGAAGGCCGCAGCCTGTTTGAATTCGCTGATCGCCGCCAGCCGCAACTCTTCCGACTCGTTGGCGGTGCGCACCAGGCGGAAATCCAGCTCTTCCTCAAGCTGGTCCAGGTCCATGACCTGTTCGGTGATACGGGCGTCCAGCAACTCGTCCATCAGCCAGGGGTAGGAGCAAAGCTGCCTGGCCAGGATTTCACCCAGGCCGCAAACATGCACCAGCCGGTCGCGCGCCGCGGCGTTCTCGTAGAGCAGCGCCAGGTAGGCCGAGCGTCGCGCGATAACGGCGATTACCCTGAGCGTGCGGGCCAGCACAAGTCCGGGCTTGGGTTCCTTGGCTGCCGCTTCGATGAGCCTGGGGACCAGCAGATTCAGGCGCTTGCGGCCGGTCTGGTCCAGGCGCTTGAAGTCGGAGGCCTCCTGCACCGCCCGGATCGACTGAAGGGCGACATCCGGGTCGGAAAAACCGTGCACCGCGAGTATTTCCCGCGCGTCCTCCGTTTCTCCGTCCCAGACGGCGGCCAGGTCGCCGGGCGGCGCGTCCTCCGTTTCAGGCAGGTCGGCCTGGCGGAACACGATGGCCGCGAAGTGCCCGGCCACGGTCTCCCGGCACGAGGCGGTTTCCTCCGCCAGGTCTTCCCAGGCATTGTGCTGCATGGCAAACGCCAGCCGGGTGCGCCCTTCCTCATCGTCAGGCAGGGCCTGGGTCTGGCGGTCGTCCATGCCCTGTAGCCGGTTCTCCAGCCGCCGCAGGTAGCAATAGGACTGGTCCAGTTCCGCAGAGGTCGCCGGACTGAAGAAGCCGCGTTCGCCAAGCCGGGCCAGCATTTCGCGCAGGCTTCGGCCTCTCAAGTCGGGATTGGCCCCGCCGCGCACCAGCTGCATCGACTGTGTGATGAACTCGATTTCACGGATCCCGCCCCTGCCCAGCTTGATGTCCTGCAGCTTGTCCTTGCGTAATGCTTCGCGCTCGATCTTGCTCTTCATGTCGCGCAGCGACTCGAACACGCTGTAGTCGAGATAACGGCGAAACACGAACGGGCGCAAGACCTCCTCGTAAAGGCTCTCGCTCATCTCGCAGGGATTGATTACGCGGGCCTTGATCCAGGCGTAACGCTCCCAGTCTCGCGCCGAGCGGGCCAGGTAGTTCTCCAGCGAGGAGGTCTTGATGACCAGCGGGCCGCTGCTGCCGAAAGGCCGCAAACGCGTGTCTACGCGGTAAACGAAGGAATCCACGGTGCGCTGGTCCAGCAGCCGGATCAGTTGCTGGCAGACCATGGTGTGAAAGCGCGATGCGTCAATCGGAACCGCGCCGTCGGTCCTGCCTTCCTCGGAGTAAACAAGGATCAGGTCGATGTCGGAGGAGAAATTGAGTTCACCGCCGCCCAGCTTGCCCATGCCGATGACCGCCATTTCGCTGGGCTCGTCCGGCCCTGCGTAGGGCAAACCGTGACGGGCGGCGACGTTGGTCCGGGCGAATTCCAACGCGGAAAGGATGCAGGCGTTGGCCAGTTCGGTCAGCTCATCGAGGCTTTCCTCAATGGTGCTGAGTTCGTTCAGGTCGCGCCACAGGATCCGGCACATCTCGCGATGCCGGAACCAGCGCAGTTCGCGCATGAACGAAGCTTCCTGGCGGCATTCCTCAAGCGCGGCGCCGGCAAGCTGCAACAGTTCCCCGGCCGCCATGGGCCGGGCCAGCCGATCGCCGGCCAGCAGGTCGTCCAGGATCTGCGGCTTGCGCGTAAAACTCCGAACGGCAAAGGGCGAACAGGCCAGCACCCTTGTGAGCGGTTCGAGCACGCCTTCCTCCTCAAGCGCGGACCGAAGGGCGTCGTTCTCCCGCAGTTGCTCAAGGGCCTTGTCGACGCCTTCGCGGAGCAGGGCGGGAACCAATTGAGTGGCAGCAGGCACGTGAGTCGGTTTGAGGAAAACAGGCGTCACGATACCACCACGGAACGCAAAAAAGCCCTGCTTTGCATCCACAAAGCAGGGCTTTCCGCATTTCTTCTGCGTCCGCCACCGCAATGCCGGCGGCGGACACCTAAAGGCAGGGCTTACATCATGCCTTCCATGCCGCCGGGACTGGGCATCGGAGAATGATCGTCCTTCTTCGGCTTTTCGGTGACCATGGCTTCAGTGGTCAGCAGCAGGCCGGCCACGGAGGAGGCGTTCTGCAATGCCAGCCGCGTTACCTTGGTGGGATCGATAATCCCCTTGCCCACCAGCTGCCCGTATTCGCCCGCGGCAGCGTCGTAACCGTAATCGTCTTCGCCGGCAGCGACCTCGTTCAGGACCACGGAAGCGTCGGCGCCGGCGTTGGCTACGATCTGGCGCAGCGGCTCTTCAAGGGCGCGGCGCATGATCTTGATGCCGACGTTCTGATCGTCGTTGTCGCCTTCCAGGCTGTCCAGGGCCGACGCACAGCGTAACAGCGCTACGCCGCCGCCCGGCACGATGCCTTCCTCGACTGCCGCGCGCGTAGCGTGCAGAGCATCTTCCACCCGCGCCTTCTTTTCCTTCATCTCGATCTCGGTGGCCGCGCCGACCTTCACAACGGCTACACCGCCGGAAAGCTTGGCTACGCGCTCCTGCAACTTCTCCTTGTCGTAGTCGGAGGTGGATTCCTCGATTTCGCGCTGAATCTGCGCGACACGCGCCTGGATCTGCTCGCTGCTGCCGGCCCCGTCGATGATCGTGGAGTGCTCCTTGGTGACCTGGACCTTCTTGGCGGTTCCGAGGTCAGCCAATGAGGCCTTCTCCAGCGACAGGCCGACTTCCTCGGAGATCACCTGGCCGTTGGTGAGAATCGCCATGTCGGCCAGCATCGCCTTGCGGCGGTCGCCGAATCCCGGCGCCTTGACCGCGGCCACCTTCACGATGCCGCGAATGTTGTTCACCACCAGCGTGGCAAGAGCCTCGCCTTCCACGTCTTCGGCAACGAGCAAGAGGGGCTTGCCGCTCTTGGCCACGGCTTCCAGCACCGGGAGCAGATCCCGGATATTGGAGACCTTCTTGTCGTGCAGAAGGATGTAGGGCGACTCCAACTCGACGCTCTGAGAATTGGCGTCGTTGATGAAGTACGGGGACAGATAGCCGCGGTCGAACTGCATCCCTTCAACCACGTCCAGCTCGTTGTCCAGGCCGGAGCCCTCTTCCACCGTGATTACGCCTTCCTTGCCGACCTTGCCCATGGCATCGGCGATGATCCGGCCGATGGCTTCGTCGGAGTTGGCGGAAATGGTGCCGACCTGGGCAATCGCGGTGTCCTCCTGGCAGGGCTTGGAAATGCCTTCCAGGCTTACGATCACTGCCGCGTTGGCCTTGTCGATGCCACGCTTGATATCCATCGGGTTGAAGCCCGCCGCGACGGCCTTGAGGCCCTCGGTCAGGATCGATTGGGCCAGCACCGTGGCGGTGGTGGTTCCGTCGCCGGCCACGTCGGACGTATGCGAGGCAACCTCCTTGACCATTTGCGCGCCCATGTTCTCGAACTTGTCCTCAAGCTCGATTTCCTTGGCCACCGAAACGCCGTCCTTGGTCATGGTGGGAGCGCCAAAACTCTTGTCGAGAAGTACGGTGCGGCCCTTGGGGCCCAGCGTGACCTTCACGGTATTGGCGAGAATATTGACGCCGGACATCATCTTTTGCCGGGCGGCGTCGCTGAACTTCACATCTTTTGCAGCCATTGCTGTATTCCTTTCTATTTAGGTATGTGTTGAATCGGGAACGAAGTACGCCCGACTAGTCTTCAATGATGGCCATGACATCGTCTTCCTTCATGACCAGCAATTCTTCGCCGTCGACTTTGACTTCGGTGCCGCTGTATTTTCCGAACAGCACCTTGTCGCCGGCCTTCAGTTCCAGAGGGCGGACCTTGCCGGACTCGAGCACCTTGCCCTTGCCGGCGGCGATGACCTCACCCTTGATGGGTTTCTCGGTAGCCGAGTCCGGAATCACGATTCCGCCAGGGGACTTTCGATCCTCCTCCGTACGGCGGATCAGCACCCTGTCTTGAAGCGGTCGAATTTTCATTTTGCGTTCTCCTCGTAGGAAATGCCTATAGCCGCACCCCTCCGGCGCGACGGTAGTAAATAAACGGGCGCTCAATCAAGTGAGCGGGTAAGTAATATGGACGGTTATTGCGATTTCAAGGGGAGTGAACGCGATTTGACCCTGGCCTCGCTGTTTGAGGCCCGCTACTGCATCGAAAGTATGAACAGCCCGTTATTGATATCGCTGACAATCAGCGTCCCCGAAGGCAAATACGGGTACACGCTCCAGGCGCCTTGAAAAGCAGTGTTGTCGTTACTTGGAAACGTATCGAAAAAGGCGATTTCCTCTATTTCCCGGTTTGCCAGGTCTCCCAGCTCCAGAACTCTCAAACCGGATGTGTAGTTGGCTTCGTACACGCGGTTACCGCGCACATAGAGGTTGTGATCAATCGCGCGCGTGCCCAGGTCATGGACAAACAGGTGCGACGGCGCATCCAGGTCCGATACGTCGAAGACGTGCGTGCGCGTGGACAGGCCAAGAGCGGACTCGTCGAGTTCATCCCCGAGCAGAAAGTACCGGTGATCCTCTGTGAGCCAGCCCTGATGCACGTAAGCCAGTTGTGAATACCTTGAGGACGAAAGCGTCAGAGGGGCGGATTTGTCGGTGACGTCCACCACCTCGAAATGATTCTCATTGGAGCTGAAGCAGATTTGCCGATCGCTATGCTCCGCATCGGGCCCGCGGTAGATGACACACTGCGTATCATGCGTCCTTACCGTGTCGTGGCAGCCGGCGAAAAGCGGATTGTTCGGCGTTCGGATGTCCATGATGTGCAAACCGCCTCCGCAGGTGTCCGACCCCACCGCGTAGGCGAAGCCCGCCGCCTCGTCGATTGCCAGGTTATGCGCATGCCGGAAGCCGTCGTAGACCACATCGGCGGAAAACGTCTCAGACGCCGACACCCCCCGCAAGCGCCTCAGATCGAATATCTGCATGCCGTGCGCGCCGGCATTGTCCGCGACGATGTAAGCATGGTCCTGATAGACCTTGATGTCCCGCCAGGCGGAATTCCTGGTTTCTGTCGGCAGCCTTCCAAGGAAGATCGGGCGCTGCGGGTTGGGAACGTCAACGAAGGCGGTACCGTTGGTCATGCCCATCAGGGCGTACTCTTTACCGGTCTCTGCATCTGACCATCCCCAGATGTCGTTGCCCGCGGTTCCGCCCATGCTGTCGAGCTCGACCAGGCTTTGGAGCGAGATGCCCTTACACGGGTATTCGCCGGCACTGCCGTCGGTGCAATCCTCCGGGCCTGTGCCGACTGACGGGGGTGGCGGCACGACGACGGGTGGCGTCACGACAGGTGGCGGCTGGGTGGTTGGCGGTGGCGGCTGGTTCGCATCGCCGCCACCCCCGCAGCCACAGAGGATCGCGGTCAAAGCGACCATCGCGGCAGCCGGGCCGGCTGTGTTGTTCATCATTACTCCTGAGATACTGTCGTCAAGCCAAGGATATGGTCAGCTTACTTAAGGGGCGGGCACATAGTAGCGAGGGATATTGCGATTTCAAGTGGAGAGCGGCGAAAGACCGCGAGATCCATCAGTAATTGAGGCCCTCCAGCAGCGAAGATCGCGCTGAACCGGATTCGACGGCTTCCTATTCCCGGACATCACCGTCTATGGGGTTGTACTCCGGCGGGCGAGTCGCTTACGTAGGCTGATCAGTTTTGGCCGTCGCAGCTTCCTTCGGCATGTTGGCGGCGCCCAGGATGGCCAGGAGGCACGTAGTTCTGCGGAGGAAACCGAAGGATACAGCTGCCCAAAACGTTGTATTCCAATGCTGACTGATTCGCCGTAGCTCGCGCCAAAGAGTATATCGGCGTCATAGACGGAGCCGCGTTCCAATTCGATTCGCGCACTTTGCGCCGGACCGGGCACAGCGGCGAATTGACGATCGCTCTCGACTGACGTATAGTTTCAAACTTCACATACGTCTTTTGATGTTCATGCAGACGAAGCTCACATTACGCCTTGATGATCGCCTGATTTCCGGCGCCAAGGAATACGCCAAGGGCGCGGGCAAGTCGCTTTCGCAAATTGTGGCGGAGTATTTTTCGGCCATCATGTCACCTGCGCCGGCACCCTATAAGGCAACGCCGGCCGTGTCGAGGCTCAGAGGGATACTGAAGGAAAGTGGCGTTGTGGGTGAGCAGGACTACCTTGATTTTCTTGAGAAGAAGCATCTCTGAAGCGGATAGAGTCAGGTACGCACCACCGCTTCTGCAGCGCTCTCGCAGGGAACAGCGCTGGGAACGAGAGCTTCCAGCTCCCCGATCAGGGTCGGGGACAGGCTCTCGGCGGAGGGCAAGATGCCCTCCTTCCCAGGAATGAGCGGCAAGTTCTGTGAAATTGCTCTTCGATACCAACGTCCTGATCGATTTTCTGCTTGATCGAGCGCCGTTTGCGGATGCCGCCGCCGATCTTCTCTCGCGAGCCGACCGGGGCGAGATTCAAGGATTGGCGTGCGCCAATTCGTTCACCACGATCTTCTACCTGGCGCAGAAGGCCGTGGGCAGGGCTGACGCCAGGAGGCAGGTTGCCACCCTGCTTTCCATCCTTGAAGTGGCGCCCGTGAACCGCACGACTCTGGAGCGCGCCGCCAACAGCCCTTTGGCCGACTTTGAAGACGCCGTAATCGTTGAAGCGGGACGCCAGGCTAACGCCGAGTGCATTGTCACCCGCAACGAACGCGACTTTGCCAAGTCTCCTATCCCCGCGCATTCGCCGCAGGCGCTCGTGGGCTTGCTGGCTCAACTCTCCCCGGAATAGACCGCGCGGACGCACTCAATAGCGGTTGAGTATCGCGATATCGTCGGCTATCATGCGCGCTTCCTCTTAGAATTAGTGCTCTATGGCGTCTATCCTCTTACTTAATGGTCCGAACCTCAATTTACTGGGCCAGCGTGAGCCGGATGTTTACGGCCACGACACGCTTGCTGACATCCAGGCGCGATGCGTAGCGGAAGCGGCGCAACTCGGGCACGAACTGCGTTGCCACCAGAGCAACAGCGAGGGAGGCATGGTGGACTGGCTGCAGCAGAACGCGCCGGGCGCCGACTATCTACTGATCAATCCGGGCGCTTACGGGCACACCAGCATCGCCTTGCGTGACGCGATGTTGGGATTGGCGCTGCCGTTCGTGGAAGTGCATCTTTCCAACGTGCAGGCGCGCGAGGATTTTCGCCGTACGTCGATGCTGTCGGACATCGCTATCGGGTGTATCAGCGGACTTGGCGCGCAGGGCTATTCGCTGGCCCTGCAATTCGTGGACGAACAGTTGCGGGGAACCGGCAACGGGTAAAGATAAGGAGTTTGGATGGATCTCAGGAAAGTCAAGACGCTAATCCAGCTCCTGCAGGAGTCGGAGTTAGCCGAGATCGAAGTTACCGACGGCGAGCAGTCGGTGCGCATCAGCCGCGCCAGCACGGTGGGGCCGGCCATGGCGCCGCCCGCGATGACGGTAGCACCGGTGCCGACAGCCCCCGCGGAGCCAACGCCGGAGCCGGAGCCCAAGCCGGCCGGACCGCCGCCGGGCGAGCAGGTGACCTCGCCGATGGTGGGCACCTTTTTCGCCGCTCCATCCCCCACATCCCCGCCTTTCGTCAAGGTCGGCGATTCGGTGAACGCAGGTGACGTGCTGTGCGTCATCGAAGCGATGAAGACCATGAACCATATCGAGTGCGAATACACCGGCGAAGTGGCCGCCATCCTGGTGGAGAACTCCGAGCCGGTGGAATACGGTCAGCCCCTGTTCATCATCCGCACCTGAGCCCGGCGCCCCGGCCATGTTCGATAAAGTACTGATCGCCAACCGGGGCGAGATCGCTTTGCGCATATTGCGCGCCTGCCACGAACTGGGCATCGAGGTGGTGGCGGTGCATTCGAGCGCCGATACCTCGCTCAAGCATGTCCGCCTGGCCGAGGAATCGGTTTGCATAGGCCCGCCGGCGACGGCGCAAAGCTACCTCAATGTTCCATCGATCATCGCCGCTGCCGAGGTCACCGGGGCGGACGCCATTCATCCCGGCTACGGATTCCTGGCCGAGAACGCCGACTTCGCCGAACGGGTCGAAATGTCCGGCTTCGTGTTCATCGGACCGCCGGTACACGCCATTCAGACTATGGGCGACAAGGTCCGGGCCATCCAGACCATGAAGGCGGCGGGCGTGCCCACGGTGCCCGGTTCAGATGGGGTGCTGGAAGGCAATATGGACGACATCATCAGGCTGGCCGAGAAAATCGGACCGCCGGTGATCGTGAAGGCCGCCGGCGGAGGCGGGGGACGCGGAATGCGGGTAGCGCACAGCGCCTCGGAACTACCCAGGATCATTCCCCTTACCCGGGGAGAAGCCGAGGCCGCGTTCGGCGATCCGCGGCTGTACATGGAGAAATTCCTCACTCACCCGCGGCATGTTGAGATCCAGGTGCTGGCGGACGCCCACGGCAATGCGATTCACCTGGGCGAACGGGACTGTTCGATGCAGCGCCGCCACCAGAAGGTCATCGAGGAAGCCCCCGCACCGGGCATTAGCGAAGAGGAGCGCGTGCGCATTGGCCAGTTGTGCGTAAAGGCCTGCCTGGACATGGGCTATCGCGGCGCCGGAACGTTTGAATTCCTCTACCAGGACGGCGAGTTCTACTTCATCGAAATGAATACCCGCCTGCAGGTGGAGCATCCCGTAACGGAATTGATCACCGGCCTGGATATCGTGCAGGAGCAGTTGCGAATCGCCGCCGGCGAGTCCCTGGGGATTCGCCAGCAGGACGTTACCTTCAGCGGGCACGCGATCGAATGCCGCATAAACGCCGAACATCCCGAGACCTTCGCACCGTCGCCGGGAAGAGTTTCCCTGTGGCACCCTCCGGGCGGTCCCGGCGTGCGCGTGGACAGCCATCTCTATACCGGCTACACGGTTCCGCCCTATTACGACTCACTGGTGGGCAAGGTGATTGCCTGGGCCGGCAGCCGCGCGGCGGCTATCTCGCGCATGCGCCTGGCGCTGGATGAAATGGTCACCGAAGGCCTGGTTACGAACGCGCCTCTGCACCAGGCAATCCTTGAAAGTGAAGGCTTTTCGGCGGGTGGAACGGACATTCATTTTCTTGAGAAATGGCTTGATACTTCGGCCGGTTCAGGGCTGTTTGAGGCACCCTGATTTCCCCGTGCTATAGTTTTGGTCCGCTCTTCTACAGGGCGGGAATGGGGGCGACTAACAACACTTCTAGGGGGGAGTTGGTTTGACCGCCAGCGAGGGGATAAACAACACGCGTCAAGCGGCGCATCTTTCCGGGCAGCCCGGCAATTCCAACGGATCGCGTACGCTGCGCGAACTGACCGGCGAGGCTGTGCGCGATTACTGCCACACGCTGGATGGTCATTGGCCCATTGGGCTTTACGACCTGGTGGTGACGGAGATCGAATCGGCGCTCCTTGAGAGCGTGATGGAATATGCCGGCGGAAACCAGACCCGAGCCGCCCGTATGCTGGGCATTGACCGTGGCACCCTTCGCACCAAGTTACGCCGGCACAGTCAAGGCGCCTGACGGGGCGGCCCGCGGCCCCTACTCCACGCTACAACTCAGATTCGGGCATGCGGCCTAGGGCGCTGTTCAGCGTTTCCGACAAGCACGGCGCCGCGGAGTTGGCGGCGCGCCTGGTTGGGTTGGGCTGGGACCTGCTGGCCAGCGGCGGTACCGCGAGGGTGCTGCGGGCGGCGGGGCTCAGCGTAGAGGACGTTGCCGCGGTAAGCGGCTCTCCTGAGATGCTTGGCGGGCGAGTCAAGACGCTTCATCCGAAGATTCACGGGGGACTGCTGTGCCGGCCGGAACAGGACGCAGCCGATATCGAGAAGCACGGCATCCAGCCCATCGCCTTGGCGGTAGTCAACCTCTACCCGTTCCGCCAGGCCGCTTCCCGGTTGGATGCGCAGCGCGAGGAAGTAATCGAACAGATCGACGTGGGCGGGCCGGCCATGATCCGGGCGGCTGCCAAGAACCACGAGCGGGTGGGCGTGGTGGTGGACCCGGCCGACTACGCGCAGGTTGTTGCGGAACTCGAAGCGGCCGGCGAACTCAGCGAGGCTACCCGCCGGCGCTTGGCGGCCAAGGCCTTCGATCACACCGCTCGCTACGATCGGGCGATAGCCGGCTGGCTGGAGCGGGAAGAGGGCGGCAGCGATGCCTTGCCTGACCATATCCTTCTGGAACTGCGCAAGCATGCCGACCTGCGTTATGGCGAGAACCCTCATCAGCGCGCTGCCCTTTATTCGGAGGCAGGCTCAGGCGAGTCGGGCGGCATGCGGCTGCTGGGCGGTGCGCCGCTGTCGTACAACAACCTGGTGGACGCGGAACTCGCTCGGCAATGCGCTGAAGCACTGCCAGTTCCTTCTTGCGCGATCGTGAAACACGCCACACCCTGCGCGGCGGCCACCGGCGGGAGTTCGGGGGAAGCCTATGCCCGCGCGTTTGCCGCCGATACCGAGTCGGCGTTTGGCGGGGTGATCGCGTTCAATAGCGCGTTGGATGAAGAATCCGCGCGAGCCGTGGCAAAGCAGTTTGCGGAAGTGGTGATTGCGCCTGAGGTCTCGCCGGCTGCGCTTGAAGTCCTGGCGCCGCGCAAGAACTTGCGGGTTCTGGAGCAGGCTCCGTCAGGCTCTGACGACTCGAGCCTGCCGAACCTGAAGGTGCTTCGCGACGCAGTGCTGGCGCAGTCGCCGGATCCAGCCACCGAGGATTGCTACGACGTAGTCAGCAAGCGCGCCCCCACGCAACAGGAACTCGCGGACGCATTGTTCGCCTGGAAGGTCGCGCGCTACGTCACCTCCAATGCCGTGGTCTACGCCGCGAACGGGCAAACACTGGGCATCGGGGGCGGCCAGACCAGCCGTGTAATGAGCGCCCGTATCGCCGCATTGCGCGCCGCCGACAACGGCTTCGATCTTCAGGGCGCCGCCATGGCTTCCGACGGCTTCCTTCCGTTCGCCGACGGCCTAACCACCGCCGCCGAACAGGGCATCACCGTCGTCATCCAACCCGGCGGCTCCATCCGCGACGAAGAAGTCATCGCCGCCGCCAACGACCGCGGCGTAGCCATGCTCTTCACCGGCGTGCGCCATTTCCGCCACTGATGCACATACCCTGGGAAGGAGGGCATCCTGCCCTGCACACACACCGCGAGGGCAAGATGCCCTCGCCCCCAGGCCTGGGAAAGAGGGCTTCCAGCCCTCCCCCTGGGAAAGAGGGCTTCCAGCCCTCCCCCAGGACGCTGGGAAAGAGGGCTTCCAGCCCTCGAAAAAGCCTGATCGGTAGCAAGACATGAGAATCCTCGTAACCGGCTCCGGCGGCCGCGAACACGCGCTGGCCTGGAAACTCGCAGCCTCTGCCCGCGTGACTGAAGTCCTCGTCGCCCCCGGCAACGCCGGAACGGAACGCGAAGCGGGCGTCCGCAACGTGCCGTGTGATGCGGACGAGGATGTGCGTTTGCTTGCGCTGGCGCTCAACGAAGGCGTCGAACTTGTCGTTCCCGGCCCGGAGGCGCCTCTGGTAGCAGGCATCGTCAACCAAATGGAGAGAGCGGGCCTCCCCTGCTTCGGCCCGACCGCCGCCGCCGCCATGCTCGAAGGCTCCAAGCGCTTCGCCAAACAAGTGCTGGACACCGCCGGCGCACCCACCGCCGGCTACCGCGAATTCACCGAGCTCGAGCCGGCCTTGCGCCATGTCGAGGAACGCTCGGCGCCCATGGTCGTCAAAGCCGACGGCCTGGCCGCGGGCAAGGGCGTGATCCTGGCCGAGACACGCGAGCAGGCCAGCGCCGCGCTCAAGGACATGCTCGAAGCGGACGCCTTCGGCGATGCCGGCCGCCGCGTCCTGGTCGAAGATTTCCTCGAAGGCGAAGAAGCCAGCTTCATCGCCCTTGTAGACGGCGAGCACGTCCTGCCGCTGGCGTCGTCCCAGGACCACAAGGCCCGCGACGACGGCGACCGCGGACCCAACACCGGCGGCATGGGCGCCTATTCGCCCGCACCGGTACTCGACGCGGAGGTCGAGGCCCGCGTGATGAACGCAATAATGTACCCCGTGGTTCAGGCGATGCGCGACAACGGCACCCCCTACCGCGGCGTGCTCTACGCGGGCCTGATGATCTCGCCCGATGGCGCCCCAAAGGTGCTCGAGTTCAACTGCCGCTTCGGCGACCCCGAATGCCAGCCCCTGATGATGCGTCTCCAGACCGACCTTCTCGACTTGATCGAAGCCACCCTTGCCGGCCAACTGGATCAGGCCCGCCCAAGCTGGGACCCGCGCACCGCCCTGGGCGTAGTCATGGCCTCGGCCGGCTACCCCGGCAGCTACGCCAAGGGCCATCCGATTGCCGGGCTGGATACGGCGGACGGATCGACGGTGAAGGTGTTTCATGCCGGCACCGCATTGAAGGACGGCGAGGTGGTTACCTCCGGCGGCCGGGTGCTGTGCGTCACCGCCCTGGGCGATTCCCTGCCCGAGGCCCGCGATCGAAGCTACGGCGCTGTCTCGAAAATATCCTTCGAAGGCGCCTTCTACCGCTCGGACATCGGCGCCCGCGCTCTGGCCCGGCTCCATCCTCAGTGATAATTCGGCCCATGACCTATCGCATCGGCATCATCGGCACCGGGGCCGCTCCCACAGGGACTAATGTTCCTCCAGCGCCCATTGCAGAAATCGCCGCACAGGGTTTTGCGCCGGAACTGATTGAACCCCGCTTGCGCACCTTCCCCATGACGCCCTACGACCGCGGCCTGACGGCGCTGGCCTACGTGGACTGCGCCGTGGAAGCGGAGAAAGCCGGTTTCGACGCCGTGTTCATCAATACCTTCGGCGACTACGGCATCGATGAAATGAAGTCGGCCACCAACATGGTGGTCGTCGGTGCGGGCGAAGCGACTATGGCCATGTGCCGCAACACCGGCCGTCATTTCTCCATCGTCACGATCTGGCCGCCGAAAATGAACTTCATCTATCACGAGCGGCTGAGCAGTTGCGGAATGGAGAGCCGCTGCGTGTCCATCCGCAATGTGCTGGTAGATCGGGAAGTTGAAGGCGTTGAAGACGCCGGCGCAACGACCGCACACCTTCAAGATCACAATGAGCTGCTGAAGACCCGAATCGTCGACGCCATCAATACAGCAGTCGCCGAAGATGGCGCCGATACGATCATGCTGGGCTGCACGTGCATGGCGCCCGTCAGTCCCGACATCGCGGAGCGCGTGAGCGTGCCCGTCTTCGAGTCCATGCGCACCGGCTACAAGACCGTGGAAGCGCTGCTCGCATTGCGTGTTCGCCACAGCGACGTCGCCTTCCCCAAACCCAACCCGGACAACCTCACCGCCGTAGGCGCCCTGGTCGCCGGACAGGGCAACGTGGACTTGGGCGGCGACTGCGAAGTGTGCGTGATCGCCGAGGAAGCGGCAGCGGAAACGCGCTAGCGGGCGATCAGCAGCGTTACACGGTTCGGCTCATCCGCCGATCGATGGTGCATGACAACGTCGTCCTTTCCGTCCTTGTTGAGGTCGGATAACCAGACGTAATCCTCGCCCGGCACGTCAACCGCGATCTTTTCAGGGCGCTGCTCGAACAGACGCGACCCTTCCACGCCGACATAGATGCGGAGCTCGTCGCGGCCCCAACCCATCAGAAGATCGGAGCGTCCGTCACCATTGAAGTCCCCGACCAGCACGGGCGGAAACAACGCCGCCTGCTCGCCGCTGTCTCCCATCGACGCCGTTCGCAGCTTGAGGCGGCGGTCTCGCTTTTCCGGGTAGGCACCGTCCTCCATACGATAGAAATCCATGTCGAACGATACCGACTTTGTAAGAACCGCGCCGATCAGCATCCCGATGGACTTGAATACGCCCGGCTTGATCTTGGTAACCATCACGTCCCTCTGCCCATCACCGTCGAAGTCGTGTATCCGGATTCCAAACGGTATGCCCTCGGCAAGGATCTCCGCGCCGGGTTCCTTCGAGAATTCCAGACCCCCTTTGGCTCGCGTGCCGAAATGCACATGCAGGCCGAAGCGCATGTTCCACAACCGCGACGTTTGCCCGAACCGGTCGCTGTCTCCACCCTTGAGCGAGAACACAACGAGATCGGCAACGCCGTCCCCGTTCATGTCCTCCAGCGAGTGCAGCACCCGCCCGCTCATCGCACCCTCAACCAAGCCATCCGCACGCCGTCCACGAACCTGCATAGGCGCCGCGAGCGTGACCGGGTCGTCGGAATAGATGGGCACATCGGTGGTAAAGGTCTTGGTAGCTGAACTGAAACGTCCGTCTTCCTGCTGCAGATGCACAACGAAACGGTCCTTGTTCCAGAACACCAGGTCGGTGCTCCCGTCTCCGTCGTAGTCCACCTCGTGGATGCGGCTCAGACGCCAGGGATCGTATCGATATCCGTCACCTGCAACGGAAGTATTCGATATGGCCGCCGAATCCACGGCGACGGGTTGTGCAAACGTTCCGTCGCCGAATTGAGTCATTACGGAAAAACCACGAATATTGGGCACAACGAGTTCGTCTCGAGAATCTCCATTGATGTCCCGCGCAACGTCCACATGGGGAATCTCGCCATCTCTTGACGGCTGGACTCCCAATCTCGCCGTGGCCAGAGCTCGCATCACCCCGGACTCAGGATCAAAGCAAGCCAGGGTCCCCGTTTCGTACAAAAGCAGGCACCCGCTGCCGCCCACGTTCGCGACGTCAACGAACAACACCCTGGAACGCAACGGCGCGCTCGTCGTCTCCGTCCATCCTCCTTCACCCAACGAATAGACATGAACCCACCGCGCCCGACCGCGTCCAACATTCACAACGGCGAGATCCGCATGGTTGCTTCCAAGCAGGTTCCCCGTCAGAACCGTTTGGTGCTCAGCAATGCCGGTATCAATATCGTGGCGCTCGAAGTCAATCTCAGCGGTCGCGCCCTTGGCGCAGATCAGGAGCACGAAGCTCAGGCTTGAGGCGCAAATCAGATATCGCCCGAAGCGTTGGGGAGCAGCAAAACTAGACATCAGGAAGGGCAAGTCCGCACAATGATTACGCTACTGAGTATTTTTACTCAATAGCATAATAGACCGGCATGAGCATCTTTGAGCGCGCCAAGAGCGCAGTTGATCGGGAGATTTGACACCTTGGGCCGTCCCGCGCTATAAGTGGGGCGCGAGGAACGGTCACAGAGACTGCTCATGGAGATTCAAGGAGGAACAAGGTGTCTCAGGCTTCATTCGATACTCATGCGGCGATACGGAAACTCGAAAAGGCCGGCTGTCCGGCGCGGCAGGCGGAGGCGATGGTTTCGATGGTAATGCAGGCGACAGGCGACACTCTGCAGATGGCCAGGGACCTGGAGCACATAAAGCTTCAAGTCGAGACAAACATGGCTACCAAGGATGCCCTTGCCGCTTTGCGCACCGAGATGCATGCCCATTTTGCGAGCCTGGACGACCGATTCGCGAGCCTGTGCGCCCGGCAGGAGCAGGGCGAAAGGACCATGGTCACCAAGGGCGAACTGTACCGAGCGCTTTGGATACAGGGAGGAGTGCTGGCCACGCTGATTCTGACTTTAGCCGCAGCGATGCTCGGCTTCGCGCTCTACCTGCTGATGGGTTCTTAGTTTTCACGCGCCTTTGCTACGTGACAGCGATTCGCGCCCGAATCAGCGAGCGACACATGTCGTGCTGACGTGCCAACGCGGCGAGAGCGAACTCACCGGATAGATACTGCTGCGCTACCAGGCGCTTGAACTCCAGACTGCAGGTACGATGACGAGCCAAAACGTGTCCTCCTGGCTCAGCAAGCCTACTGGCAAAATCCCACCGTCAATGTGTCCAGTCCAAGGGGTTCACTCCAACAGTTGGCTACTTTGCCTTGGAATACGCACTTTCCTCCTCTTGATCTGCTCCCCGAAACTCGATCCGCCTGAATTGAGGTAAATGGGATCATCATTCGGACATCATCCCCCGCACTCTGACCCCCAAGAAAAGACGCTCATATACTAGGGTTGACCGCGTTTGTGATTCCCTTTTTTTGTCCCCCTGATACGTGGGAGGTGGTGAGAAAAGTCATCCTGACTCCTACCAGGAACGGGGTGGCCACCCCTTCAATACCCGTTCTGCGCTGATACCAGTGACGGGCCAAACCGTCAGGTGATTACCGTCTCAACACACGTGCTCCAGCGGGCACTTGAGCATGTAATTCTCCTCCCGCCTTTATTGACCCGAACTGCCCGTCTTGGCACTGTACCGGGGTGCCATACGATTCAACCAATCTTTACGGCCAGGTTTCGCCTGCTGCGCAATTGTTGGCGCAAGCGTACGGCGTCGTTGCGCCGGATCCGGTGGGTGTTAGCCGGGCCTTCCGCCTGTTGTCGCTGGCTGGCGTAGGACTTGGCGGCCGGTCCATCCAACCAGACCGAATTCGCAAGTGCAACGCCGAACTCATCGAGGCGGGAATTGCGGTTCGGGAAGCCAACAGCGGAGTCCGTGTCGTGCGCGAATGGGCGCTGCCGCTTACTCGCGCGGCGCATCAGGCCGGTAATCTCAGGCAACTCATGTCGGCCGGCCGGGAGGAGTTCAGACATTATCTGTACGATCCGGGGAGATGGGAAATGGAGCTGCGTTGTCACCTGGTGGCCGGGAATATTCCCCAAGTGGTTCAACGGGTCCATCGCTACGATTTGCCACCGGAATCCTGGCGGTTTCTGGCCGAACCCTTTGCGAATGATCTGATCGACACGCTTCCCGAACCGCTTCGCATCCACGCCTTGCTGGGCTGTGTCGGCCACGCAATCGAGACAGCCGCACCTGCCGCACCGCTGATCGAAGCCTGCGGGGCGGCAGGGGTCAGCGAGACCAGGTTGTTATTGGATGCGGAAATCGCCTTTGTTCGCATTCTTCAGGGCCGCTTTGACTCAGCCGAGGCGGTTTTCACGGAGTTGCCTCCCGAACTTAAGGAGTGCAAGCCGGCCAGGATCGGGTTGACGGCGACCCGAGCGCTGATCGCCGTGCTGCGCGGCGCGGACGATGTGGCGCAAGAGCACATCGAGGAGGCGCTCGCGCTGGACCGGGCCGGGACGCGCAGACGGCTGGTGTTTCCCGACTGCCGTGCATTTGCGCTGTCGCTGCTCGGTCTGGTGCGAATTGACACGGGAAATGCGCTTGACCTTTTGGAGCGAATATTTCGTGGCGCCGAGCGAGTTGGGGTCAACTGGCATGACGAACTGAGATTCGTAAACGCGGCGAAGTACATCAAGTCCGGCCGTCTTGTGTACCAGGGGCAAAAGTTACCGAATCCACGCATGCAAGTACTGATGGATGGCTTGTTGAGCTGCTGGATGGACGAGTACCCGGCGGATTGGCAGGACCGGATGGTTCTTCTGCGTGACTACCGCAAGCGCGCAGTGGCCAACGGTTTTGATTGGGTATCTGCGGAATGTGACGAAGTGCTGCGGCACGTCGGCGAGCGTGCCGCCGGCGCCGGCGGCGGCGCCGGCGAAACCTGCGGCCGGCAAAGCGCCGGCGGCGGGGAATCGGGTCATCAGTTGCTGGGCACGGAACCCCTGGTGACCCTCGCCGCGCCCGTTCCCGACTGGGAGATCTCGCTCAAGACCATTGAGCGGACCGCGGAGCAGATGAGCAGCGCCACCGCCGGCAAGCGCAACACCGCAGCCTCTGCCAAGCGGCGACTTGTCTGGATACTGGTGGATGAAGGATACGACATTCGCGCGTATCCCCGGGAACAGAGGCAAAACAAGAAAGGAGGGTGGACAAAAGGAAGAAAGGTGTCGCTTCAGCGGCTCGTGCAGGACATGGGGAAGATGGATTTCCTCCTGCCACAGGATCTGGAAGCTGCTGCCACCGCCTCCACCGCCAGTAAGTGGCAAGGATGGGCAAGCAGCGTTGATGAAAAGGGCATATACGCCCTGGCGGGACACCCCCATGTCTTTGGTGAAGACGGCAAGCGCATGGAAATCGCCCGCCGGGCGCCCGAGCTTTCCATCGCTGAGAACGAACTGGGCGCTACTGTGGTTACCATGCAGCCTTACGCACAGGACATCGGGGAAGCGTTTGGGCGTTACCTGGTTCGCATGGTGACGGACCAGCGATGCGAGGCCACTCATTTCGCCGACAGCCAGTTGCGGCTGCTTGAGGCCATTCCCGAGGAGGGATTGGAACTGCCGGCGGAGGCTCGGCCGCGCCTCCTGCAGGCGGTGTCTTCGCTGGCCGCCGAGGTGCGGGTGCAAAGCGACGGCGTCGAAGAGGCAGCTGTGGCTCAGCGGGTTGACTCCGACCCGACGCCTTGCGTGCGTCTGGAACCGTTCGAGGACGGGCTCTCGATTGCGCTGGTGGTGGAGCCGATTCGGGACTCGGGCCTCTTTTTCGAGCCGGGCGCGGGCGCCGTCACGGTATTCGCCAGCCGCGGCGGAGGGAGCGTGCAGGCGCGGCGTGATTTGTCCGCCGAGCGCGCGGCGCTGGATCGCCTGATGGAGCAATGTCCGAAGTTGGCGCCGCGGCCCACGGAACTGAACCCGCTGATACTTTCCCACCCGGAGGAGTGCCTGGAATTGCTGGAGACGCTGGAGAACGCCGGCGCGCGCTGCCTGTGGCCGAAGGGTCAGCCGCTACGCATCGTGGCGCGCGTAGCGGCGCCCTCGCTGGCTCTGACCGTAAAGTCCGCTGGCCAATGGCTGCAGACCTCCGGCAAGCTGGCTGTGGACGAGAAGCGCGCGCTGGACCTCAAGCAGCTGCTCAAGGCGCTCGAAGCAACTCCAGGTTCGCGCTTCGTGCAACTGGGAGGCGGTCAGTTTCTGGCCCTGACGCGCACCTTCCGCCGCCAGCTCGACGATCTTGCAAGCCTGTCCACGCCGGCTGAGAAAGGCGAGATTCGGTTGCATTCGCTGGCTGCGCTGGCGCTGGACGACCTCATGGATGATGCCGGTCTGACCGCCGACGAGGATTGGCGCGGGTTGCGCGCGAACATAGAGGCGGCGAACGCTCTTGAGCCGGAACTGCCGAGCACCCTTCGGGCTGAACTTCGTCCCTACCAGATCGAGGGCTATCGCTGGCTGGTGCGTCTTGCTCGCTGGGGCGCCGGCGCCTGCCTTGCAGACGACATGGGATTGGGAAAGACAGTGCAGACGCTCGCGCTGCTTCTCGCGCGGGCGCCGGACGGCCCTGCTCTTGTCGTCTCGCCCACCTCGGTGCTCGCCAACTGGGTCGATGAGGCGCGCCGGTTTGCGCCCACCTTGAACGTAGCGGTGTATGCCGGAACTGCCGAGCATCGCGAGCGGCTGGTCAAGGCGCCTGGTCCGTTTGAACTGGTGATCGCTACCTATGGCCTGCTGCAGAACGACGTGGACCGGCTCGCCGCCATTCGTTGGCAAAGCGTTGTGCTCGACGAGGCGCAGGCGATCAAGAATCCTGCGACCAAACGCGCCCGCGCCGCTCGCCGACTCGACGCAGCCTTTCGCCTGGTCACCACCGGCACTCCAATTCAGAACAGTTTGATGGATCTGCATTCCCTGTTCAGCTTCCTGAATCCCGGCCTGCTCGGTTCCCCCCGTCAGTTCCACCAGAATTACGTGGCCGCCATTGATCGCGGTGACGATGGCGGCGTCCACGCCCGGCTGCGGCGGCTGGTCATGCCGTTCCTGCTCCGGCGGCTCAAGGCGGATGTTCTCCACGACCTGCCCGAGCGCACCGAGATCACCTTGCATGTCAGGATGTCCACGGAGGAAGCCACACTTTACGAGGCGCTGAGGCAGCGCGCCATCGAGGAGCTTGAAGCAGCTCGCGCGGAAGGCCCGGACGTCGGTGAAGCAGTGCGGCGGTTTCAGGTGCTCGCCCACCTGACGCGGCTGCGATTGGCCTGCTGTAATCCTCGTCTGGTTCTCGACGAATACGGCGGTGAGAAGCAGCAGCGGCCCCGGAGCTCAAAGCTCGAAACCTTCGCCGGGATCTTGAGCGAACTGATCCAGAACGGTCACAAGGTACTTGTGTTCTCGCAGTTCGTACGGCACCTGAAACTCGTTGAGGAATACATCGCCGGCATTGGCGTCGCTTATCACTACCTGGACGGGTCCACGCCACAGAAGGTTCGCGCCGAGCGTATCAGCGCCTTTCAGGCCGGCGATGGCGACGTGTTCTTGATCTCGCTCAAGGCTGGCGGCTTCGGGCTCAACCTGACCGCAGCCGACTATGTAATCCATCTGGATCCGTGGTGGAACCCGGCGGTGGAGGATCAGGCGTCCGACCGCGCGCACCGCATCGGCCAGCGCCGGCCGGTCACCATTTACCGCTTGGTCACCGAAGGCACGATAGAAGAGCAGATCGTCGATCTGCACAGGCACAAACGCGACCTCGCGGACCGCTTGCTCGAAGGCGCTGACTCGGCCGGCAGGCTGAGCGCCGATGAACTTCTCGGTCTGTTAAGGCATCCTCGGAATAATTGAGTGATTAGCCCGCCGGCGTCGCCCACTACTCAAGCGCTGCCGGGATATGACTTGTCTGGAGTATGGCTACGACCCGGCTACAACCAGCCCGGCAAGCCCGATGATCAGCGCGGCGTAGGCCCCGCCTTGTAGCCACAGCGCTCGGAAGAGGGATGCCCGCAGGTCCGCGAGGTCGGCCTTGGTGGCCATATTCGTTTCCAACTGGGCCACCCCCCCCTCCAGGACGGTGAGGTCGGTCTTAGTGGCCATGTTGGTTTCCACTTGAACCTTGATTCGCTCCAGGTCCTTGACCACCTGCGTGCTGATGGGCGCCCGCGTCACGACATCCACCACGGCTTGGGCTTGCACGGCCTCAAATCCCGCGCGTTGCAGCGTGCGTAGCGCCTCATGCGTTTCAAATGAATTTTCCGTCATGTTCTCCTCCTTGAGAATTTCCTGGACCCGCCCCGCCGGCTGGTCCTCTCCGAGACCCTTATAGCCGACACCCGCCTCGTGCGTCAATATCACAGACAATTTGCGTTGAAAAGAAGTTTGGAGAGTATTGATGGCCGTCTGCACGTGCTGTAAGGTCAAGGCAGGCCAATCTATCAGGTCTGCGAAAATAATACATTAAGATCAATGAGTTATGTGTAAGCCGGGCGCCCCCCGGTGCAGACGCTGGACGCGGCGCTATTCGAGTCGGTGGGCGCCGCCCAGCCGGTGGATGTTCTCGCGAGCCTGACGGCCAACACGGGTTCCTATATCGCCACGCAGCAGAACTATCTGCAGGGAGTTGCGCAATTCAGCCTGCGCGGCGTGGGGCTGTCTTCCACCCTGACGCTGATCAACGGTCGCAGGGCCGGGGTCGCGCCGGTGTCCAACGACGTGGGACAGAGTTTCTTCGACATCAACACTCTGCCGGTGTTGCTGATCGAGCGCGTCGAAATACTCCGCGACGGCGCTTCCGCCACCTATGGTTCTCAAGCGGTGGCGGGGGTCGCGAACGTTGTCACCCGAAAGGGCTTTACAGGGCTGGAGATCACCGGCGGCTATCGGGAGGCCAGCAACCGAGCACACGACCTGGGCTTCGCCGCCGGTCTTGAGATGTCGAGAGGTTCCGTCAGCCCTTACGGCGCCTGGCTCAAGCAGGACGAGAACTTTCGCACCGATTTTGACTGGATGATCTCCAGGGCCATCGACCCGGACGGGGACGGCGACATCGTGGAAGGCTCCTTCTATTCGGGACGCGGCTCGCCCGGCAGTTTCCGCCGCGCCGTGGCCAACCCAAACGGAAGCCATTCCCCATTTCAGGTCGGCGGCATTGACACGCCCCGCTTCCCGGATCCGGATTGCCGGGCAGGCGGGGGCTATCCAAGCGACTCGCTGTGCCGGATGGATTTCTCCGACCAGCGTACGATGATCGCCGCCGAACAGCGGGCGCAGTTCTTTACCGAGGCAGAGTTCGTGCTCGCCGGCGGTCTGACGCTCTTTTCGGAAATCGGCTATTCGGTCAACGAGGTGAGGGACTGGGTAGCCGCCGAGTTTGCCCAAGTGGTGGCCGAGGGGCTTTGGAATCCCTTCGGCACGCGCTTGGTCGCGCCGGACCTGGTTACACCCAAGACCGTAGCCGAGGACGGGTTGGCGCCGGCGCTGGCGGGCAGGCGGGCGGCCAACGATCCTGAGACGCTGCGCCAATTCGAGAGCGACAGGATCGAAACCGCCAAGAGCGTTCAGGAAGTGTTGGAGCTCGTGTTTACCGGCGACCTGTTCGAGTGGCGTGGCCAGCCGGTATCGTTGGCCGCGGGCGCGCATTATCGCCAGCTGCAATACTCGCAGCAGCCTGACCCGCTGAACGTCTCCGGCGACGGCCCGCAGGAGATTCGTGAGTTTCCCAAAGCGGCAGACCAGCATGTGTGGGCGGTGGTCGCCGAGAGCCTGACGTATTTCGGCGACCGCGCCGAGCAGCAGCTTGCCGCGCGCCACGAGCGCTATGATCAGGCTGGCGGCTCCACCGATCCCAATATCGCCGCCCAGTGGTTCGCCAACGACTGGCTTTCGCTGCGCGCGTCGTGGGGCACATCCTTTCAGGCGCCCAGCAACACCAGTTCACGCACGATTACCGATCCGTTCCGTTTTGACGGACAGGGCGTCGGGCAATGCTCCGTTGATCCCGCGGGCGGGATTGTGAACCGTGGCGACAACTTCAACTCCGTTACGGTGCTGCGTGGCGGTGGGTTAAGGCCCCAGACCGCGCGGTCGGCCAACTTCGGCTTGCTGTTGCAGCCCTTGGACAACGCTGCGGTCAGCCTGGATTACTGGTCCCTCGACTACCGCAACGTCATTGCCCAGAGACGCAGTTTTCAGGCGATCGTGGACGATGATTGCCGTGACGACGGCCGGCCCAATGACCCTCGGGTGCAACGCGATTCCTCGGGACAACTCAGCGTGGTAACAACCGACTACGAGAATGTCGGGGCAGTCCGCAGCCAGGGCCTGGATGTGAACGCCTACTACGACTTTGAATCGTCCGTCGGCGATATTCGCGTGAGTGCTGACGCCACGCTGCTTACCCGTTTCGACGTGGATTCCTCAGGCCAGGGCTTCTCGGACCAACTCGGCAACCGTAACGACACCAACGGCTTCGCACCCACCCCCGAATTGCGGTTCAATCTTGGGGTCAGCTGGCGCCGGGGGCGGCAAGCGGCGAGCCTGACGATGCGCTACGTGGATTCGTACAAGAACGACGAAGTCGCGTCACTGCCGAGAATCGCCGCCTGGACTACGCTGGACGCGAACTACAGTTACGTTTTGGATAACCGGCCCGGCGGCGAGATTACGCTCTTTTTGGGCGCCCGGAATCTGACCGACAAGGACCCGCCGCCGTTACCCAGTGGTCGTGAAGGCGTTCACCACTACAACTTGCGGCCCGGCTTCGACGGCTTCGTGCACGACATCAAGGGCCGTACCCTCTATGTCCGCTTCCGCTGGGGTCCGTTGGGATGAAGGTCGGCGCCCGCCTTGCGCCCGCAATCGTAAGGCGTGCTGAAGCGTTTCTGGGCCGGGCCGAAGTGCGGCTAGGAGCCGGCTACCACCAATCCGGCAAGCCCGATGACTAGCGCGGCATAGGCTGCACCTTGTAGCCACAACGCGCGGAAAAGGGATGCGCGCAGGTCCGCGATGCCTGACGTAACTTCACCTCGCAGATCCGCGACGTTGGACGTAAGCTCACCGCGGAGGTTCGCGATGTCGGACGTAAGCTCGCCGCGCAGGTTCGCGAGATCGGCTTTGGTGGCCATGTTCGTTTCCACCTGGGCCACCACGCGCTCCAGGACCGCAAGGTCGGTCTTGGTAGCCATGTTGGTTTCCACCTGAACCTTGATTCGCTCCAGGTCCTTGACCACCTGCGTGCTGATAGGCGCTCGTGTCACGACATCCACCACGGCTTGGGCTTGCACCGCTTCAAATCCGGCACGTTGCAGCGTGCGTAGCGCCTCATGCGTTTCAAATGAACTTTCCGTCATGTTCTCCTCCTTGAGACTTCCCCGGACCCGCGCCGCCGGCCGGTCCTCTCAAGAGCCCTTATAGCCGACACCCGCCGGGCGCGTCAATGCACTCACCGCTTGATGCGGTAAGCTTTGGAATCCCAGAAGTCTCTCCGGTTCCCAACCGTAGAAAGGAGGTCGGAATGCAGGTTCAACCAATAGACCAAGCGACACCCTATTTGCAACGCTGGGTGTGCCCGCTGTTTCTTATGCTCCTGGCCGCATCGCCGGCATTCGCAGACGAACCCTCGGTCATGGTGCTTGAAGGCACTGCAGCCGCGCTGTACGACAATGGCAAATTCACGGTATTCGATCCAGCGCGCGCGTGGGACTTGGCCAAGAGGGAGGCATGGTCCAATACGGCAGGGCCGGGTGAAAAGGCGCCCTTGGAAGCCCTCGGTGTGATTGCCCAGGCGCCGATTGGACTCGACGGCACGTTCCGACTGGAAGGCACCGTGGACAAGCCCCGAAGGGCCTACTTCGCCGTCCTCGATGCCATGACTGCTGACGGATCGCGCTTGGGTGCGGTCAAGATGGGCAACAACTTCATTCTGGAGCCGGGTGAGCTCAAGCTGCGGATGATTCGCGGCGATTATTCCGTCATTACAGGCGGTTACTACAACGATGCCGTGTTCAATTCTTGCCGTCTCTCGGACGAGTACAAGGCCGCACAATCCGAATACGAGCGGTTGCGTGCACCCGTTCAGGACGAGCCCGAACAAGCCAAGCGACGCCGTTTGGATCGCGTGGGGGAGGTCTACAACACCGTAATGCAGCTTGAGAGTCGGGGTAGGTCCGAGGTCGCCCTTACCCACCCTGACCCGCTGGCAAGGCGGTTGACGATCGAGTCGGCTTGGTTGGGTGGGCCGTGGCAGCAGGAAGCAATACGCGCACTCGCTGAACTGACACCGGAGGACCCGTGGGTCGTTGAACGCCTTGCCGGGATGGAAGCCGCTCAGAAGAATGCGGAACAGAACAGACAGTTGCGGGTCGGCGAGAGCGTTCTGGATTTCACAGGCGAGACACTTGATGGCGAGCAAGTGCGAATGGCCGACGTGCGCGCCGAGAGCCGCTACGTTCTGGTGGAGTTCTGGGCCTCCTGGTGCGGCCCCTGCCGGGTGGAGATTCCGCACATGAAGGAAGCCTACGCGCGTTTCCGCGACAAGGGCTTCGAGATTGTCTCGTTCACGATCGACGACGAACGCGAGGACTGGGAGGAGGCGTCAGCCGAGGAAGACATGCCCTGGATTGATCTGGGGATGGGGCGGGAGGCGCCCGCACCTAGTGTCTTGTCCCATAAATAAGTTCTTTAATAGGGGGCATCCTCATTGACCGGAGTACGCTCATGCCTCGCGGCCGAACCCTCGCCCCCCTCGCCCTCGGCGAAGACGACAATGCCCAGTTGCTGATCCTCGCCAACTCCCGTTCGCTCCCCCACGGCATCGTCCGCCGCGCGCAGATTGTCCTGGCCTGCGCCGAAGGCGAGACGAACGCCTCCATCGCGAAGCGCCTTCGGCTGAGTCAATTCACCGTCGGCAAATGGCGCCGGCGCTTCCTTACGCAGGGCCTTGAAGGATTGCACGACGAACTGCGCCCGGGACGTCCCCGCACCCATGAGGACGAACGCGTGGCCGAGGTCATCAACGCGGCGCTGCAATCGCCCCCGCCCAATGCGACCCACTGGACGGTCCGTTCCATGTCCGAGCACTGCGGCGTCTCCAAAAGCACCGTGGCGCGCTGGTTCGAGTTGTTCGGCGTGCAGCCGCACCGCCAGCGGACCTTCAAACTGTCCAACGACCCGTTCTTCATCGAGAAAGTGCGCGACATCGTGGGTTTGTATCTGAATCCGCCGGATCACGCCGTGGTGCTGTGCGTCGACGAAAAAAGCCAGATCCAGGCGCTTGAGCGCACCCAGCCGATGCTGCCGATGGGACTGGGCTATGTCGAAGGCGTCACCCACGACTATGTCCGGCATGGAACCACCACCTTGTTCGCGGCCCTCGACGTGGCCACCGGTGAAGTGCTCAGCCAATGCAAACCGCGCCACCGGCATCAGGAGTTTCTGGCGTTCCTACGCCACATCGACCAAAATGTCCCCAAGACGCTGGACGTGCATCTGGTGGTGGACAACTACGCCACCCACAAACACGCCAAGGTGAAAGCCTGGCTGGCGAACCGGCCGCGGTATCACATTCATTACACGCCGACCTATGCGTCCTGGCTCAATCAGGTCGAGCGCTGGTTCGGCATCATCACCCAGCAAGCCATCCGCCGCGGCACTTTTTCCTCGGTCAAACAACTCACCCGCAAGATTGACCGCTTCGTCAACGATTACAACTCCACGAACCGCCCGTTCGTCTGGACCGCCACCGCCGATTCCATCCTCGCCAAAGTGGAACGATTAAGTAAACTTATTTGCGGGACAGCACACTAGGGCCTACAACGTCTTCGGTGTGCCCAACAACTACCTGGTGGACTCGCAAACGGGCGAGATCCTTGCGAAGAACCTCCGCCGGCACAAGCTCGACGAGGAACTCGAGGAGCTACTCAATTAGCTTGGTTCGCTTCCGCAGGAACCTTCACGCCTTCCGGCGTCTGCCGCGCCGGTCTCGACCTGCGGGCTGGGTGGTTTCCTGTTCAGACATGTAGATGGGGCCCCAGTCAGAGAATAGGGTCTTGTTGAGCTGTTGAACGGTTCGCGCGCCCAGGCGTTCCGCCAGAATGGCTTCCATTTCGGCCATTGCCTTGAAGGCTGCCCGGCCGATGCTTTTGCCTTCGGCGCTGAATTGGACGATCTTGGCGCGGCCATCTGTAGGATCCGTCTTGAGCGTCACAAGACCGGCGTCTTCGAGTTCCGCGAGGGTCTGCTGGATCGCCTGGCGGCTTATACCAAGATTGCGCGCAAGATCTGTCGGCCGGGAAATTCCGTCGGCGATGTTGACCATGATCATGGACTTGGTTCGCGAAAGCGGCTTGAATCCGGCGGACCGCAAGCTGTTCTGCAGACCTTCGTCGCACCAGTAATAGCTGTGCAACAGGCCGCGCATCAGGAACTTCCTCCGATCATTCATGGCCTATCCTCATTTTCATTGTTAGGAGTCGCCGGCGCTATTGTGTCAATTTTCTTGACAAAAATCGCTTGTCGAAATACAGTCCTTTGCCCGTTGCCCGGATTTGATTCTATCCAAAAAGGATTTGTATGCGGTCCTGCAAGACACTTGCCATCATCGTCCACATCGCGGTCGTACTCTCGACTGCCGGCTGCGAAGGAGGCGAGGCTTCTCGGGCACCGGCGCGTGCGGTGACCTGTGAGGTCTGTCATGGCGGCCGTGGCTTTGAGACCTTGCCGATGAGTCCTTCCCTTGCGGGTCAAGATCGCGCCTATATCGCAAAACAGTTGCGGGCGTACAAGAATGGAAGCAGAAACGACACCATCATGTCTCCTTTTGCGGTAGCGTTGTCGAACCGCGAAATTGACGACTTGTCGGCGCACTTCGCCTCGCTCGATCCGTGCGCTTTGAAATGAGCAAGACACTAGTCTTTTAGCTCGGGCAGCTTGACGTTTCGTTCCTGCAGTTTCCAGCCCGACCCCCTGCCGAACTGAGCGTCCAGGCGCATCATCCAACGGTAGGATGCTCGCGCGTACCAGATTCCGAATAGCGCCCCGACAACAAGCGGCTGCCACTTGAAGACCCAGGTGTGACCGAGCCACCAGAGCTGCACCAGAGCTGTGCCCCCGTACAGCCAAAGGAGAATTCCCACCGTCGACCAGTTTGCAATCCGCCGGTACATTCTCGGATTGCCCGGAAACTTCATGCCGGCAACTTTGCTTCCATCGGCACTCTTATCGTTCGACATGAGCAATCCTAGAAGGGTTTGACGACCGACAGAAAGATCACGACAATGCCGAAGACCATCACCGGTGGACTGATGACTACGAGAAAGAGCCAGTGGTAGTAGACCGCTTGTTCGTATTTCACGGGATCTCCCGACTTTCGCAATCGTCGCTTGTTGCCGCCGAAGTGCGCCAGGTAGTAATCCATGATTTCTATTGGAAGGAAGAGGCCGAACACGATGAGCAGCTTCACAACGAACCATCCTGACGCCGGCGTCCAGCCTCCCACGATCCAGAGCAGGGGGCCCGTGAGAATGACAATCGGAAACGCGATGTGCTCGTAGTTGACGCCATGATCGAATCGCTCCATGGCCCAGTTCCGAAGTTCAATAATCTGCCGGTCGTCAGGGTTCCGCCGCCATGCCTTGAATACCGGAACAAGGTAGTATGCGAAAGCGACCGCCGTGCTCCAGAGCCAGATCATCACAAAGGTCAAGTGAATGAACTTGAGGTAGATGTAGTACGGGCCGAGCGTGTCTTGAAGAAAAGCGATCATGGATCCTTGAAATCGGAAATATTTGTCAATTATATTGACTTTTTCTTGCCGGATAAGACCAATGGTTTGTTGGAACGGCCCGGTGGTTTATTGCCCGCCGGCCTGGTGAGTTCCTATGTATTCGCTTGCTAGTTCGCTGCGACGCGCAGCAGCGGTAGAGCCCGGCCGGGTCGCGGTGAGATTCGATGGCCGAACGATGGCCTGGCCCGAAGTTCTCGACCGCGTCAGCCGTTTCGCCGCCGTGTTGGAGGCGCGCGGCGTTACGGACGGTTCCCGAGTCGGATTGGTGGCGGCGAATAGCGACAGTCTGCTGGTCGCAATGTATGCGGTCTCGTGGGCGGGCGGGATTTTCGTTCCGATCAATACAAGATTTGCCGATCGCGAGATGCTGCACTGCGTTGATGACGCCGGCTGTAAGGTGCTGCTCGTTGACGGCAGTCTTGCCAGCGTAGCCAATGCTATACGCGAGTCTTCCTCGACCGTCGAGCAAGTAATCCGGATCGACGCGGGCGAGGGCGCATCAGGAGTTTGTTCACTGGACGATCTCATCGGTGACACGGCGCCACGCGACGCGAGCGCACGAGGGGGAGATGACGTCGCTGCGCTTTACTACACGGGCGGTACGACCGGTCGATCGAAGGGCGTGATGCTGACCCACCGCGGGCTTCTTGTCAGTATCCTGCAATGGGCCAACGCGATTGGAGTGACGTCAAAGGACACTCTGCTGATCGTTGCACCCATGTTTCACCTCGTGGGCGGACTCAACGCCATTGCCGCGACCACTTTGGCAGCCGGAATGTGCATTGTCGGCAAGTTTGACGTGCCGACGGTGCTGCGAGAGATCGAAGAGGCGCGGGTGACCAAGGCAGCGTTGATTCCCGTAATGATTGACATGATGATTGCCGAACTTGCCCGCACCGGCGCGGACATCTCCTCGTTGCAAAAGGTCAGCTACGGTGGCGCTCCGATGACGGAGGCCGCTCTCAGACGCGCCATTGCCGCACTGCCCCACACGCGGTTCTACCAGGTATATGGCCAGACCGAGGGCGGGCCGAACATCTCCGTGCTCGGCGCCGAATACCACGTGCTCGATGGCCCCAACGCGGGCAAGCTGCGGTCGGCGGGCAAACCTCTGGCCGGCACGGAACTGGTGATCCTGGACCCTGAGGACCGACCGCTGCCGCAAGGCCGGCCCGGAGAAATCGGCGTGCGCGGGATCAGCGTTTCACCGGGCTACTGGAACCTGCCCGAGGTAACGGCAGAAGCGAAGCGAGGGGGATGGATGCACACGGGAGACGTGGGTTACATCGACGAGGAAGGGTTTCTCTTCATCGCGGACCGGATCAAGGACATGATCATCACAGGGGGCGAGAACGTTTATTCCGCCGAAGTCGAGAACGTGCTGAGCGATCATCCCGCCGTATCGGAATGCGTCGTCATCGGCATTCCGAGCAAGAAGTGGGGCGAAGACGTGCATGCCATCGTGCGGCTGTTTGACGATGCGGCCGTTTCCAGCGACGAACTCATTGCGTTCTGCAAGCAGCGGCTGGCGGGATACAAGTGCGCGCGCAGCATCGAGTTCCGGACCGAACCCTTTCCCTTGAGCGGCGCCAACAAGGTGCTCAAGCGGAAACTCCGGGCACCTTATTGGGACGCCGGCGAACGAGAGATCACATCTAGCCCGAATAGCGCCTGAACTGACGCGCTAGCCCGAAGGAGCGCGGAACACCGAAATCTCCACGCCGTCCCTAAGGTGTTCGTTGTATTCCACGCTCGCCTCGACGAATCGGCTCGCGTAATTTCCGCTGCCCCGCACGTAGTCGAGGTAGTCGGGCACTTTGAAGAAGTCGATGTTGTCCGCGAACACTACGGCGCCTTGTTTCAGGAGTCCGGCGGCTTCCAGCCGCTTCAGGTCCGGCAGGTACTCGTCCTTCCAGTGGTCGAGGAGCACCCCGTCCAACGGACCGTCAATCCCCGCGATTTCGGTCTTAAGAGTGCCGGTGCGAATTTCCACAGTCGAATCAAGGCCGGCGTAATCGACAATCTCACGGGCGATACCGGCAAACCTAGGGTGCTTTTCGATGGAAACCAGATTGCCGCCGGCCCGTTCCAGGAGATCGCCGATCAGGACCGCCGAGTAGCCGCAATAGGCGCCGATTTCAAGGACGTTGACCGCGCCAGCCTCGCGCAGCGCGCCATGCAGGATCCGGCCCTTGACGGGACCGATGTTCATCAGCCAGCGATGCTTGCGCGCGTATTCATCCATGGCGGTCAGGACGAACCGTGGGTCGCCGCGCGAGGCGTGCTCGCGAACGTAGTGCAGGACTTCCGTCTCCCGGTAAGTTCCGCGCACCTTGCGGTCCCACTTGAATAGAAGCCACTGGCGCAACAGAAAAAACGCCCCCCCCGGGGCGCGGCGAATGCTCCAGTTGATGCTCACGCCGGGCTCTCTTGCGCGTCGATCGTTACGACAACCTTCCCTATCGCGGTGCGCTCCTTAAGGCGGTTCATGGCCTCGCCTGCCCGTTCGAGAGGATAAGTCTGCGACACGTACGGCTTTAGCTTGCCGGCGGAGTACAGGCCGAGCAACTCGCGCATGTTCGTTGCGGCATCGCCGGGCTGCTCCTTCTCGAAGCGCCCGTAGAAAACGCCCACGACCGAGGCTCCCTTGAGCAGCGCGAGATTGACGGGATAGCGCGGAATGCGGCCGGCGGCGAAACCGACCACCAGGATCCTCCCGTTCCAGGCGACGCAACGCGACACGGTATCGAACAGGTCACCGCCTACCGGGTCACAGATCACGTCGGCGCCGCGGCCTTCGGTAAGCCTGTAGATTTCCTCGCGCAGATCGGCGGACGAATAGTTGATGGCATGGTGCGCGCCTCCTTCCAGAGCCACCTGGGCCTTCTCCTCGCTGCTTACGGCCGCGATGACGCATGCGCCCATGGCGGCGCCGATTTGAACCGCCGCCAGCCCCACGCCGCCGCCGGCGCCCAGTACCAGCAAGGTCTCGCCGGTCTCAAGCTGCGCGCGCTGCCGTAGTGCGTGGTACGAAGTGCAGTAGACGCCGGTAAACCCCGCCGCTGCGACTTTGGACATTCCGGCGGGGATCGGGTGGACCGATGCTCGATCAACATTGACGAGTTCAGCCAGGCCTCCCCGATACGTCACGGCCATCACCTCGTCGCCCACCGCGATGTCGTCAACCTCGCCGCCGACGGCCGTCACCCTCCCCGATACTTCACCGCCCGGTACGAAGGGCAGTTCCGGCCGTTCCTGATACTGGCCCGCGATCATCAGGATGTCGGGGAAATTGATGCTGCACCCGGCCACCCGAATCTGAACCTGCCTGGCGAGCAGGTCCGCCGGCTCTATGTCGCGAACGACCAGGTCATCCGGGGAACCCAGTTGTTCGCAGAGTACGGCTCTCACGTTCCGTCCTCGAAAACCCACATCGCGATGGATTCAGCGACGACCGCTGGCTTTTCGACGCCCTGTATCTCAATAAGCACCTCGGAACGCATCCTCAGTCGTTTCAGATCGTCTTCGATGATCTCAAGCAAAGTGGAACAGGCGCGTACCTGCGAATTCACCACAACGGGATGCGGGAAACGAACCCGGTCCAGCCCGTAATTGATACCCATCGAAATGTTCTCAGGGACTAACTGAATCGGCTCGAGCAATTTCGGCAGCAGCGACAGGCTCAAGAAGCCATGCGCCACAGTCGAGCCGAACGCGGTGTTCTTGGCGCGTTGGGGATCGACATGGATGTACTGGTAGTCGAGCGTCGCGTCGGCGAACAGGTTGATTCTTTGCTGATCGATGGTGAACCAGGAAGGCGAACAGCGGCGAACCCCGATATACGCCGAAATCTCGCTCCTCGGGATACGGTTAGCCCGATTTCCGATGCCGATCGGGTCCTCTTTGCTGCCGCGGGTCATGCGCTATTGCAGTGTGACGAAATAGGACTTGATGCCGTGAACGAAATTGCTGCGCAAATAGGTCGGTTCCGTGTGCGTTCGGTAATTCGGGAATCTCGCCAGAAACTCCTTCAGTACGATGCGCAACTCCATTCGGGCGAGCACCGCGCCCAGGCACTGGTGGATGCCTGTGCCGAACGCGAAGTGCCTTCGGGCGTTGCTGCGGCGGACATCGAGATCATTTGGGGAATCGAAGACCTCCGGATCCCGGTTAGCGGCCCCGTAAAGTATTACGACCTTTTCCCCAGCGGCGACGGATTGCCCAAGGATCTCCGTGTCCACCAACGCCGTGCGGCGCATATGTATCACCGGCGAGAGAAAACGGAGCAGCTCCTCGATGGCCGTAGTCCAGGCCGTTGGGTCGTTGGCAAGTACGCGCCTCTGCCCGGGGAAACTGGCCAGTGCGTGAATGCTTCCCGAGATCGCATTTCGTGTGGTTTCGTTTCCGGCGCCGATCATCAGGGCGAAGAAGCCGTCCACTTGATCGCGGTCCAATAGTTTGCCCTTGAATTTGGCGTTCGCCACTACGCTGACCAGATCATTTGAGGGGTTACGCCTGCGCTCGTCAATCGCGCGGCGGCCAAAATCAAAGACCTCCCGGAACGCGCCTGCCGCTTTTGCCGGAGTCACATTGAAGTCCGGGTCGTCTGCGCCGGTCATCTGATACGTCCACTTCAGGACCTGTTCCTCATCGTCCTTACCAACGCCCAGTTGTTCGCACAGGACCTGAATCGGAAGCTCGGCAGCTAGCGTAGGAACGACATCAATCGTATCGCTCGGGTCAAGCCGGTCGATAATCCGCCTCACCCTGCCGCGAATGCTCTCTTCCTTCTTCTTGAGCGCCTCGGTAGTAAAAAATGGCATGAGCAGGGACCGCATCGCCGCGTGGTCAGGTGGATCAATCGAAATAATGATCTTACGCATTGCCGCGTCGATATCCGGCCCCAACCGTTCGTAGCTGTCATCCTGCGCCTTGAAACCGTAGCTCGAACTGAATATCTTGGGATTGCGTGATACATGGCGGATGTCGTCGTGACGGGTCAGGAGCCAGAATCCCCGCCCCGGAGGGGCTTCCGGATGCCAGTAAACAGGGGACTCTTGGCGCAGTGCGGCGTAGGCGGCGTAGGGATGCCCATTAACGTACGTATCCGGGTCAATTGCATTTATTCGCTGATTGGCCGCTGCGGCTTTCAAGACTGTGCCCCCTGAGACAATGCGCAGACAATATTCAGAGCATTTGAGTTTGTCAATATACTTGCCTATTATCTACCTGGTCGAAACTTGACCACCGGACTGCGAATCCATGAATCCACTTCGATCCAGCGTCAAGGGATGCGCGGTTGCGATTACCGGTATGGGCGCGATATCGGCATACGGCATCGGCGCCGACGCCTTCTGTCGGGGCCTGATGGCCGCCCGGCCGGTCATCAGGGCCGTGACCTTGCCGGGCGCCGAGGAACACGGGCATGTCTGGTGGTCCTTGGTAAGGAACTTCGAGCCCCTGGACTGGATGAGCGAAAAGGTGCGGGACGGCAGCGATGTCGTGGCTCAATGGGCGTTGGCGGCGGCCCGGCAGGCGATTGTCCACTCCGGCCTGGAGTTGGACCCGCTCAGGACCGCCGTTGTGCAAGGCACAAGCATGGGCGGGGTGCATTCGGTCATGCAGGCCCAGTTCGCGCTGGACACGCAAGGGCCTTCGGCGTTTCCCCGCAAGACGATGATGAAGGCGCTTGCCAACATGGGCGCCGCGCAGATCGCAATGCTCTACAAGCTTCACGGTCCCAGCCTTACGATATCCACCGCATGCGCGTCCACCCTGGACGCGCTCGGTACCGCGGCCCGCCTGATCGTGTCCGGGCAGGCGGACGTGGCGGTCGCCGGAGGCACCGAAGCGGGGCACAGCCTCGATTCGGGCGATCCCGAGTCCGGGTTTGTCCCGGCCATGGCGTTTGCGCCGGCCATGTTCGGCATGCAATCGGCGGACACCGATGTCGCCAAGGCATGCCGCCCGTTCGACATCAACCGGTCCGGCATCGCCACCAGCGAAGGCGCGGCCGGGTTCGTGCTGGAACGCGCCGACCTTGCCGAGGCTCGCGGGGCGGAAATATTTGGGTACCTGCGCGGCTACGCGTCGCTGGCAGATGCTTATCATCCTTCGGCGCCGGACCCGTCCGGCCAGTGGGAGGCCCTTGCCATGCAACAGGCGCTGGACGCGTCGGAGCTGGGCGCCGCCGAGATCGACTGCGTATATGCGCACGCCACCGGTACGCCGATTGGCGATACGCCGGAAATTCGCGCGATCAACAGCTTGTACGGAAGCCGCAAGGAGCCCATGCCGGTCACTTCCGTAAAGGGACATTTCGGCCATGCGGCGGCAGCTTCGGGCGGGATGTCGCTGATAGCCGGATTGAACAATATGGCTGAGCGGGTGGTCGTGAATACGGCGAACACGACCGATCCCGATCCGGAGGCGAGATTCGACGTCGTGCTGTCCGAGCCGCGATCGCTGGACATCCGGGCTTTTCAGGTCAACGCGTTCGGGTTCGGCGGGCAGAATGCCTCGATCATCGTGTCCAGCCGCCCGTACTGAAAGACCGCGAACATGCGCTTTTCCATCGCAGACAGCATCGCCTCCCGCTGCATCGCCCATCCTGAGCGAGATGCCATGCTCACTATCGGGACGGAGGAGAAGCTGTCCTACAGCGATGTCTGGCGCCGCATCACCGCGTTGGCCACGGCGGTATCGGCTTGCAAGCCGGGCCGTCACGGAAAGCTGGCGGCCCTGCTGTTGCCGAACGGTCCCGACGCCGCCCTGGCTATAGCGGCCTGTCAGCGCGCCGGCGTTGTGGCCGTTCCCATCAACGGGCGGTTAACACGCCCGGAAATGCGGCACATTCTGTCGGATGCGGACTGCGGGCTGCTATTGACGGGCGGCATGTACACCGAGGCTGCCACGGACCTTGGGGCCGGACTGGGGATTGAGCTGGCTCGCGCAGAGAACATTCCCACAGCCCGGGAGTTCGTCAGGCCGGCGCTGGGTGAAGAGGAGATCGGAGATTGGCCGAGCGTTGTGGGCTATACCTCTGGGACCACCGGGTCGCCGAAAGGCGCGATTTATTCTCACGACTACTACTCGATGAACAACTACCGCTGGGGTTGGCAGTTCGGCCTGACCGCTGACCATACCGTGCTGATTTCCGGCCCCATGTTTCATATCTCGTATGCGGGCTTCGCTCTCGCCGCGCTGAGCATCGGGGCGAACATTCGAATCATGTCCGAGTTCTCCGCAAGGATAGCGCTCGACGAACTGCAGCACGACAGCACTTTCTGCTTCCTCGTGCCGTCCATGCTCGCCATGATCGTGGAGGAGTGGCATCACCGCGGCCGCCCCCCGGTGAACAAGGCCCGGTACATCCTCACCGCCGGCGCCCCGGTGCGCCAATCACTGCTGCTCACGGCCATGGACATGTTCGCGAACGCGAAGGTCAGCGAGATGTACGGATGGACCGAAGGCGCGTTCGTGTCCTTTGAGACCAAGGACCGCGAGACCCTGGTGGATACCTGTGTCGGCTGGCCCGCCCTGGACGCGGATGTCGCGCTTTTCGACGACGTCGGCGAGTTGTGCGCGGAAGGAGAGGCCGGAGAAGTGGGGGTGCGCAGCGGCGTACGTTTCGCGGGTTATCTGGGCGGAGAGGACTTGGCACCCGCTGTGAACCGTCATGGCTACGTGCTGTCGGGCGACATCGGGCGATGGCTTCCGGACGGACGCTTGTGCATTATCGATCGCAAGAAAGACGTCATCATCTCCGGCGGCGAGAACGTGTATACGGCCGAAGTGGAGCAGGTGCTGCTGGCGCATGAAGGTATCGAGGAAGTCGCGGTCGTGGGGCTCCCGGATGACAAGTGGGGAGAGCGCGTCGCCGCCCTGGTCGTTCCGAAGAAAAACGGGCAGCTTGACCCCGCTGGGATCATCGCATTCTGCCGGGATCGGATCGCTGGATACAAGATTCCGCGGACCATCGAATTCGCCGCGGAGTTGCCCCGCAATTCAATGGGCAAGGTTCAGAAGTTCAAGGTGGCCGACGAGCTCCAGGCAAGAACCTCGAGCTGAGTCCGCCGCTACATGCGCGGCGAGTAGGCTGCGAATACGGGCGGCAGCAGAATCCCCGGCGGGGCCTTGACCACTTCCGGGATGGCCCGAATTATGGGGCCGGCAACGCCGTACTGAATCGCCTTGGATCGGTCCGGCATGTTTTCAGGGTCGGACAGATCGATACGGACTTTCACGTTCGGCGCGCCGCGGATTTCGATGTCCCACCCGTCGTCCAGGTCCCATCCGGGCAGTGATCGATCCGAGATCCAAAGCATTTCCGCGGTGAATACCGGCCGGTCGTGCACCAGACCGTGCCAGCGCCATCGGAAGTTGACCACGCCGCCCGGCTCCACTGTGCCGGCCGGCAGAGTGACGGGATCCTCCGCGACGGCAAAATCATGGTCCGGCACAATTTCATCGAAATCAATCCTGAGGGCATGCCCGGCGAAGGCGACCACTTCCCGGAACATGTGCTCGAAGACCTCGCGGTTCCCGGACACGTCCTGGAAGGCTTCCGGAGGTCGGCCGATTCCCATCAGGTCGAACAGGAAACCGTACGATCGCACATCCGATACGTCGTAGACCTCCGTTACGGTTACGCTGTCCACGGAGGTGCAGATGCCGGTCAGGGTCACCGCTACGCGCTCGGTCATGAACCCGGGGTTGATACCTCCGCCGAACAGGGTGGCCTTGCCTGCGCGTGCCGCCGCCTCGAATTCTCCCGCGTAGTCCTGGCCGAAGGCATACGGATAGGTGTGCGCCACCAGCGTGATCACGTTCTTGCCGGAACGAAGCAATCGCTTGATGTCTGTATCGTGTTCGTCCAGCAACCCGGGCCCGTTCAACGGCATGTGAAGCACCACATCCGCATCCAGCGCAACGATTTCGTCCACGGATTGAGTGGCGATGACTCCGGTCGGCGGGCGGTGCGCGATGTCCCCGGCGTCGCGGCCCGCCTTCTTGTCCGAGTGCACGTATAGCCCTACGAGGTCCAGGTCGGGATGCTCAATGACCTGTCGAAGGCAGGTCTTGCCGATCGAACCCGTGGCCCACTGAACGACCCGGATGGCCATCAGAACGCGGCTCCCGCGTCGCGCGCTTGCGCGAGCATCACCTGGAAGTTCTCTTCGATCGATTTCGGCGAGGCGTCCGCGGTCGGCTGCATCTTGAGGGCGCGGATATCGCTGAATCCGAGGAACCGGGCGATATGCTCAAGATACGGCTTCTGAAAGTCGGTCTTGGTGCCGTCGCCCTCGCGGGGGAACCGCTCGGCATAGGCGCTGCCGCTGGAGAGAATCATCTGTATCGGGCGATTCTTGAGCAGTCCCTTGTACTCGCCCTGCCGATTGACATAGAAGGTCAATGCAGGTTGCGCGACGATGTCGATGTACTGCTTCAGCCGGTAGGGGATCGAGTAATTCCACATCGGCGAGGAAAGCAGTACCTTGTCCGCGGACTTGAGCCGCTCGATCTGTTCCACCACGGCGCCCCACTTGCCGGTGGGCTCGATGCCCTTGCCCTCCTTGATCAGGCGCTGGATGTGCTCCATTTTCTGCATGGCCGCTTCTTCATCGAATTCGGGCAGCTCGTGATCGAACAGATGCAGGTGATCGATCGTGCCATCGGGATTGTTGGCCCGATAGGCTTCGAGGAATGCGGCGGCCAGGCGCGAAGAAAACGATTGGTCGCGCCGTGGGCTTGCCTCTATGTAAAGGAGTGTCGCCATTAGCTGCTCCCGTTGCTCTGGTGCACGACGGATTGTGCGAGAAACGATTCAATCTCATCGCCGTTGTAGCCGGCTTCGGCCAGTATCTCGCGGGAGTCCCGGCCCGGGGGCGGGGGCGGCTGCGGCATGTCCGGCGGCGTGCGGCTGAATCGGGGCGCCGGCGCGTTCTGCAGCACGTCGCCCACCGTAACGAAGTTCTTGCGCGCCACATTGTGCGGGTGGCGACTGGCTTCGGTGCTGGTGAGTACAGGCGCAAAACACACGTCCTTTCCTTCGAGCAGATCGCACCATTCGTCGCGAGTCCTGGTGCGAAACACCGCCTCAAGTTCCTTCCTCAACGGCTCCCATTGCGAAGAATCCATTTCGTCGGCGTTCAGCGAGAAACCGGCGGATCGGAACCGCTCGTCATTCAGACCCAGTTTTTCCAGCAGCAGTTCATAGAACTTCGGCTCAAGCGGTCCGATTGAAATGAACCGGTTGTCGCGAGTCTCGTACGTGCCATAGAAATGGGCTGCGCCGGAGAGAAAGTGCGTGCCCGGTTGCTCATCCCAAAGGCCTATCGCCCTGAATGAATGAAATGTCGCCATCGCGGCATTGCTGGCATCCACCATGGCCGCGTCGATCACTTGTCCCTTGCCGGAGTCCTTTGCCTCCAGCAGCGCACAAACAATGCCGAACGCCGCCAGCGTTCCACCCGCGCCGTAGTCGCCGATCAGATTCAGCGGGGGCACGGGCTTTTCGCCGCGGCGCCCAATGCTGTGCAACACGCCGGCCAGTGCGATGTAGTTGATGTCGTGACCGGCTGCCTTGGCCAGCGGCCCCTCCTGGCCCCAGCCGGTGATGCGTCCGTAAACGAGTTTCGGGTTTCCGTTGAGGCAAACCTTCGGGCCGAAGCCCAGCCGTTCGGCCACGCCGGGACGAAACCCCTCGACGAGCGCATCGGCCTGGTCGATAAGCTTCAGCAGTATGCCGACGCCGGACTCGGTCTTCAGATCAACAACGATCGAGCGCCGGTTCCGGCACAAGGGATCGACCGTCTGGATCGGGTAGCCGTCGGGCGAATCCACCCGGATTACATCGGCGCCCATGTCGCTGAGCAGCATGCAGCAGTACGGCCCGGGGCCGAGACCGGCCAATTCGACGACTCGGTATCCCCTGAGGGGCCCCACCCTCAATCGCCTCTCTTTCGCGGGTCCAGACCAATCGAGCGGGCGATGATCTCGCGCATGACCTCCGATGTGCCCGCATAGATTCGGGAAACCCGCGCGTTGCGGTACAGGTGCGAAATGCGGAATTCGTCCATGAACCCGGCGCCACCGTGCAACTGCAGGCATTCGTCGGTGACCCTGCCTTCCAGTTCGCTGGCGAACAGTTTGGCCCGGGCGGCGAGATCTCCGCTTAGCACTCCCTCGTTGTGTTCCATGACGCACATATCGACGAAAGTTTGGGTGATGTCGATTTCCGTTCGCATGTCCGCCATCTTGAAACGGTTGACCTGGAAGTCCCCCACCTTCCGTCCGTACAGGTTGCGGTCCTTGATGAATTCCAGCGTGATGTCGAAAGCGAGCTGGGCATTGGCGACATAGGAGCACGCGCCGATCAGCCTCTCCTCCGGGAGAAACTGCATCAGGTAATAGAACCCTTGCGACGCGTCCCCCAGAACATTTTCCTTGGGTACCTTTACGCCGTCGAAGAAAAGCTCCGACGTGTCCTGTGACTTCAGCCCCATTTTCTTCAGGCTGGCGCCGCGAATGAAACCCTCCATGCCGCCTTCCACCAGGAACAGGCCTAGCTCGCGCGGCTCGTCGGGGTTGGTGCGCGCCGCGACCACGAACAGGTCGCCGATCTGGCCGTTGGATATGTAGGTCTTCTGACCATTGAGTTCGAAATAGTCGCCTTTGTCCACGGCGCTCGTTTTCAACCCGGCCAGATCGCTGCCTGCGCCGGGTTCACTCATGGCGATGCCCAGGATCGTTTCTCCCGTAACGCAGCCGGGCAGGAAACGCTGTTTCTGTTCGTCGCTACCCAGCGAGTTGATATAGGGCGCAACGAGCGTGCTGTGCAGGTGGATGAAGAACCCGGGGTCGCCATGGCGATGGTTCTCTTCGATCGCGATCTGCTCGTAGCGGAAGTCGGCGACACCTGCTCCCCCGTAGGCTTCGCAAACAAACATGCACAGCAGTCCCTGCTCGCCCGCCTTGAGGTAGGCTTCCCTGTCCACCTGTCCCTGCTCCTCCCAACGCTCCCGGTGCGGTGCGATCTCGTTCTGGAAGAACCGGCGTGTCGAGTCGCGAAACAACTCGTGCTCTTCGTCAAAGATCTTTCTTTTCACGGTCCGCTGCTGTTCCCAGGTTGACGCCGGCGGGCAGGGTCCGACTTCACGCGGCCACATGGGCGGTTTCTATTGCCGATGGATAGATGGACTCGCCGGACGTGGCCAGTTCCCGCAGTCTATCGGGTACCGCAAATCGAGGGCCGTAGGCCGCGGCCATTCGGTCGCAGTCGGCCACGAATTCGGGCAATCCCACCGTTTCGATCAGCGACAGCGGGCCGCCTGTCCAGGTGGGAAAGCCCCAGCCGAGGATTGCGCCGATGTCACAGTCCTCCGGCCGCATCAGTACGCCCTCATCCAGGCACCGAAACGTGTCCAGCGCCTGCACGTAGAGTATCCGCTTCTTCACTTCCTCGACGCCGGGTTGCTGCTTGCCGGGCGGATACAGCCCGGCAAGGCCGGTCCAGAGAGATTTCTTCTCGCCGGGGGGATACTCGTAGAAGCCCTTGCCGTAGCGTTTGCCCAGCCGGCCGAGCTCCTCCACCATCTTGTGCACCACACCGATCGCGGACGGCGCAACATAGTGCTCGCCAAGGTCGGCCCGCGCCTGCTTGTTGACCTTGTAGACCAGTTCGATGGTCACCTCATCGGTTACCGTGAGAGGGCCCACAGCCATCCCGGCCTGGATCGCGGCATTCTCAATCAGGGCCGGTTGGACCCCGTCCTCCAACAGCGCCATGCCTTCGTTCACATAAACCGCAAACACGCGGCTCGTATAGAAACCACGGCTGTCACGCACGACAATGGGGGTCTTGCGAATCTTCTTCGCATAGTCCATTGCCCGCGCCAGCGTCTCGTCCGACGTCTTCTCGCCGAGGATGATTTCCAGCAACTGCATTCGGTCCACCGGCGAAAAGAAATGCAGCCCGATGAAGTTCGCGGGACGTTTTGATGTTTCTGCCAACCCGGTTATCGGTAGTGTGGAGGTGTTGGACGCGAAGACTGCGGTGTTCGGGATCACTTCTTCGGTCTTTTGCGTGACGTCCCCCTTGATATCCCGGTCTTCGAACACGGCTTCGATCACCAGATCGCAACCCGCCAGATCACCATAGTCGACGGTCGGCCTGATCCGTTCGAGCAAGGCATCGGCCTTTTCCCGCGTTGTCTTGCCCCGCTCGATTCCGCGCAATGTCAGCTTTTTCGAGTAATCCTTACCCCGTCCGGCTTCTTCGAGAGTGCGGTCCAGAATGACGCATTCGATGCCCGCCGCCGCGCTTACGTAGGCAATAGCCGCGCCCATCATTCCGGCGCCGAGAATGCCGAGCTTCGAAACGTCGGTCTTCTCGAACCCCCGGGGTCGATGGGCCAGCTTGTCCGCGGCCTGCTTGTTGACGAACAGCGTTCTGGTCATATTGCGCGCCACGGGATTCAGCATCAGCTCGGTGAAATACCGGGACTCAATGCGCAGTGCCGCGTCCATGGGCACAAGGGTGCCTTCGAATACCGACGACAGGATGGCCCTGGGCGCCGGATAGTTGCCCTTGGTATTGCGGGCCACAAGGGCTGTGCTCGCCATATAGAGGTTCGCCAGGTCCTGGCTCTCGAAACCGGCGCCGCCCGGAATCCGGAAACCCTTTTTGTCCCAAGGCTGAGTGCTCGTGCCGACCTCCCGGATCCATGACCGGGCAGCGTCCAGCAACTCGTCCGGATCGGCAAGACGGTCGATCACGCCAAGCTCAAAAGCTTCGTCGGGCGTAAGGTGCTTGCCGGTGGCGAGCAACTCCAGAGCGGCCTTGACGCCGATCATGCGAGGCAATCGCTGGGTACCGCCGCCGCCGGGCAGCAGGCCCACGCGCACTTCGGGTAAACCCAGGCGAGACCTGGGATTGCGCGCGGCCACGCGATGATGGCAGGCGAGGCAGATTTCCAGGCCGCCGCCCAGGGCCGTTCCGTTGATTGCGGCAACGAAAGGTTTACCGCAGGTTTCAAGGCGTCTCAGGAACCGGTTGACCGTCGAGTGCTTTCTTAAGACCTCCGCAGCCGCAAGGTCATAGCGAAATTCGGTAAGCAACCACTTCAAGTCCGCGCCCGCGAAGAAAGAATCCTTGGCCGAAGTGATCACAGCGCCCGCGATTGCTTTGTCGCTTGCAACGTGCTCGATCGTCTCGCTCAGTTCGTCGTTGAATGCCGGCGTCATGACATTCATCGGCTTGTCCTGCATGTCGATGATCAAGGTGGCGATGCCGTCGCCACCGACCTCTACGCGAATATATCGGCCCATCGCGGTCTTTGCTTTGTGATCAGACGCGTTCGATAATCGTGGCGGTGCCCATGCCGGCGCCCACGCACAAAGTGATCAGCGCCGTATTCAGATCCCGGCGTTCCAGTTCGTCCAGCACGGTGCCCAGGATCATTGCGCCGGTCGCGCCCAGCGGGTGGCCCATGGCAATTGCGCCGCCGTTGACATTAATCTGCTCGTGCGGGATGTCAATTTCCTGCATGAACCGCAGGACCACCGCGGCGAATGCCTCATTGAGCTCGAACAGGTCGATGTCCTTTGCCGCCATGCCGCAGCGCGCAAGTGCCTTTCTCGTCGCCGGCCCGGGGCCGGTCAGCATGATGGTCGGTTCGCTGCCGATGGAGGAGAAGCCCACGATGCGCGCTCTTGGCTTCAGCCCTAGATCCCCGGCAACCGTCTCGTTGCCGATCAGAACGGCTGCAGCGCCGTCAACGATGCCGCTCGAATTGCCGGCGTGATGAACGTGCTCGATGCGCTCCACCTCGGGATATTGCTGCAAGGCGATGCTGTCAAAGCCCAGCGACTCGCCCATCGATTCGAACGACGGCCGAAGCTGGGCCAAGTCGTTCACGGTCGTTCCGGGGCGAATGTGTTCGTCGCGTCCCAGGACTTCGATACCGAGATGGTCCGTGACGGGCACAACCGAACCGGAAAAGTACCGGGAGTCCCAGGCCTTGGCGGCCCGGGACTGGCTTTCCACGGCATAGGCGTCTACATCTTCACGGGAGATGCCGTAGAGCGTTGCAACCAGGTCCGCGCTGATCCCCTGCGGAACGAATCGCGTCTTGCTCGCCACCCGCGGATCGGATATCCACGCGCCTCCGTCGGAGGCCATCGGCACTCTCGACATGGATTCGACGCCGCCGCCGATGCACAAATCGGATTGGCCCGCCATGATCTGAGCTGCCGCAGTGTTCACGGCCTCGAGTCCCGAGGCGCAGAACCTGTTCACCTGCTTGCCGGGCGCGTCGGTCGCATAGTCGGCATTGAGCGCCCCGACCCGGGCGATGTTCGCACCCTGTTCACCCAATGGCGCCACGCATCCCATCACAATATCGTCGACCCGGCTGGTGTCGAGATCGTTGCGGTTCCGTATGGCTACAAGCACCTGGGTGGTCAGTTCAATGGGAGTGATCTCGTTTAGCGCGCCGCCGGGCTTGCCGCGGCCGCGGGGCGTGCGGACATGGTCAAATATGAGGGCTTCAGTCATAGATGGATGCTCCAGTCTTCGGCCGGGATGATAGTCAAGTAAGTTGACAGCTTAATGCATATTTCGTCTACTAGTACAGAATAGCAGGGCCGGAGAGTGCTATGAATCAGTTGACCAATTTGGATGCCGGATTTGATCTGTCAGGCCGGACCGCGCTGGTGACCGGAGCTGGTTCCGGCTTGGGCCGGCACTTCGCAAGAGTTCTCGCGCGGGCCGGTGCAACGGTGGCCCTTTGCGCGCGGCGGGCGGGGAAGCTTGAAGAGACCGCGGCCATCATCGGGCCGGAGGGCGGCGAATCGGTATGCGTGACGCTGGACGTGACGGATCCCCGCAGCATTTGTGATGCCGTCGATACCGTGGTTTCGCTGGCCGGTCTGCCCCGGATACTCATCAACAACGCCGGAACGAACCGGCCGAAGTTTGTGACCGACACCACGGTCGACGATTGGGACGTCGTGCTGGACACCAATCTGCGTGGCTGCTTCCTGATGGCCAAGGAAATCGGCACACGGCTGATTGAGGCGAATTTACAGGGAAGCATCGTCAATGTTGCCTCCATTCTTGCTTTCCGCACCCAGAAGTCGGTATCCGCCTATATGGCGGCGAAAGGGGGGCTGCTGCAGTTGAGCAAATCGCTGGCGCTGGAGTGGGCCCGGCACGGGATACGGGTGAACACTCTGGTTCCCGGCTACTTCAACACCGAGATCACGGAGGAATTTCTGCAATCCCCCCCGGGCCGCAAGATCGTCGGGAATATTCCCTTTCGGCGCGTCGGAGAACTGGAGGAGCTGAACGGGCCGCTGCTGCTCCTGGCCAGCGACGCCGGAAGCTTCATGACAGGATCGGCGCTCGTCGCGGATGGCGGTCACCTGATCAGCAGTCTTTAGCGAGAATGGAGCCCGACTTCCTGCGCGAATGCCTCGCGGCGGTCTGTCGAAGACGCTTCGGTGGCGAAACGAAGGTGTCGGATTTACAGCCGCTCACGGCCGGGGCGTCCGCTGCAACCTGGCGGTTCGATCTTGCCGAGGGGGGCAGGACAAGACCAATCATCCTGCAGCTGTTTGCCGGTGGCAAGCAGTTCTTCAGCGCACTGGACAAGCGCACGCAGGGGCTTGTGCAAAAGCGGGCGAATGAGGCCGGCATACTCACGCCGGAAGTCCTCTTCGTGCTGGACGAAAGCGACGGCCTGGGCAATGGCTTCGCCATGGAATTCGTCGCCGGGGAAACGCTGGGGCGCCGGATCGTTCGCGATAGCCGGTTCGAAGCCGCCCGGCCGGTCATGGCGAGGCAATGTGGGTCGATCCTGGCGGCCATTCACGCGCTTGACTTTGAGCACCTGGACGGACTCGGCAACATTGAACCATCCGGGATGGTGCAACAACTATACGATGCCCATCGTTCGTTCGGCGAGGACCTGCCCGTCTTCGAGCTTGCCTTTCAATACCTGGCGCAAAATGCGCCGCTGCGGGAAAGGAGCGTGCTACTGCACGGGGACTTCAGGAACGGCAATCTGATCGTCGACGAGACCGGCATTGTCGCGGTGCTGGACTGGGAGTTAGCCCATATCGGCGATCCGCACGAGGACCTGGCCTGGCTGTGCGTCAACGCCTGGCGGTTCGGCGTGATCGACAAGCCCGTGGGGGGGTTCGGGACGCGGCAGGATCTGTATGAGGCCTACGAATCCGCCAGCGATAACGCAGTGAACCCCGGGCTCGTCCGCTACTGGGAGGTGTTCGGAGCGCTCAAGTGGGGGGTCATCTGCCAGTGGTTCGGCGAACAGTTCGTGTCCGGGGAGGTCAGGGAGCTTGAGCGGGCAGCCATCGGCCGGCGCACCTCGGAAACGGAACTTGATCTGCTCGACTTGCTGGAGGGTATCGGCTGATGCCTCTTTCACGACCGTCGGCGCCGGAACTGATGGGTGCGCTTGAGGAGTTTGTCGACCGTATCCAGCCGGATTCCTCCGGAAAACAGACCTACGAGAAGCGCGTTGCGGACAATTTGACCGGAATTCTTCGTCGCGAGCTCGAATTCGGACCGTCGGCGGAGGCGAACGAAAGGAAGCGGCTTGCCGGGCTCTTCGGCTCTGACGCTCCCCTGGATGAATTGAATGCGGCGCTGTGCGAGAAGATTCGCAAACGGGAAATCTCACCGGCAGACGAGGCCGTGCTGGCGCACCTTCGGGCTACCGTGCTGGACAAGCTTCGCATCGACAACCCCAATTACTCCGCCTTCCTCAGGGCTATGGAAGGGCGATCGGCCGGAAGGAATTAGGCCGTGGCCCGGAACATTTCTCAAGTTACTTGAATGTAAGGTTAATTGACAAAAAATGAATCAGGCTGTATTTTCCCCAAAGGCTTGTTCGAGGTCCGATGGCCTACGATTAGCACAATGGCGAAGGCAAGGGGGTAATCAATTGAAACTCTATACTAATCAGATATTCGCACGAATTGGCATAGCGTTCATGTCGGCTTGCCTTGCGGCGCCTGCCGTTGCGCAGAACACAAGCGATGACGTAGCCCTTGAGGAAATAGTCGTCACGGCGCAAAAGCGCGAGCAACGGTTGATTGACGTGCCGATCTCCATGTCGGTGGTTAGTGGCGCCACTCTCGAAGATCTCAAGATCACAACTATCGACGAGCTCGACCGATATGTTCCCAACATGTGGATCAATGAGAGCCCTGGCAACGCGACGGTCTACTTACGGGGTATTGGAACGACGCCAGGTAACCTTGCATTCGATCAATCCGTTGTGTTGTTCGTGGACGGCGTGTATGGCGCTCGCGCCAGGCAGTTCATGCGTCCGTTCATGGACGTTGAGCGAGTCGAAGTACTGCGTGGTCCGCAGGGCGCTGTCATCGGCACCAATTCGAGTGCTGGCGCGATCAGCATAATCACTGCAAGACCGACGAAAGAATTCGAAGGCAGGATCGGCGCAGGCTACGAGTTCGAGTACGGAAGCTACGACGTTGGTGGTCATTTCTCCGGCCCAATCGGTGATGCCGCGCAGGGCAGGGTGGCTTTCAGGTACGAAGACTTCGGCGGCTTTCTCAAGAACACGGTTACGGGCGCGGACGAACCCGAGTCGGAAAATTTGCTGCTTCGCGCGAGTCTTGCGGCCCAGCCGACGGAAAGCATCGATATAAACGCCAAGATCGAGTACGCGCAATTCGATACCGTTGGCTCGGCATTCCAGCGAGCGGCTTCGCCCTCCAACCCATTCGATCTCAAGAAAGAGGCGGACGGATTCGGCCAACCGGATCGTGACGAAAACGAATCAACAAATGCCACGCTCACAATGGATTTCGATGTTGGTGAAAACACGTTGACGTCCATCACGGCTTACTCCGCCTACGAGTTCACGAAGATGATCAATGCGGATCAGCTCCCGACGGACACGTGGCAGACGACGTTTTCTGAAGATTACAGCCAGTTGTCCCAGGAGCTGCGACTCGTTTCTCCGTCAGGGAACAAGGTCGACTACATTGTTGGCCTTTACTATCACACAAGCGATGTCGATCCTTTGAGGGCCCATAGCAACTACATCTTTCCATTGACGTTCGGGCCATTCGTCGGCACTCACGAAGTGCTTTTCCGGCAAGAATCGGACATGCTATCGACATTCGGCAACCTGACATTCAATGTTAACGATCAGTGGACGATCGTTGGCGAACTGCGGTACACAAAGGAGGATAAGGACGCAAGACAGGATCGACGCGTCTTGTCCGGCAATGCACCGCCGCCGTGGGCTGCCCAGACGATCATTGACAGCCGCAGTGATACCAATACTGATCCTGGCTTGAAGATTCAATGGCGGCCCAATGCCTCGACAATGCTTTACGCATCCTACGCAGAAGGCTCGAAAAGCGGGGGCTGGCAAGGTAACTCTAGGGACCTCAGGATCGATACGTGGACCATTGAGGGCGAAAACGCGAAGAGCTATGAGATCGGTGTCCGGTCCGAGTTTGCGGATGGCAAGGGCTGGATAACTGCGACCTACTACAATACCGGGTACGAGGAACTCCAGGTTTCGGTCTGGACCGGGACGACCTTCGCCACCAGTAATGCTGCCAAAGCAACTTCAAGCGGCTTCGAAGTGGACGGTGCATTCGCGTTCAACGACGTGTGGCAAATACAAGGCGGACTCGCGTATCTCGATTCGACCTATGACGACTTTCCAGGCGCGCCGTGCCGGGCCGACGAGCCAGGATGCGATCCTGCGACCAACAATCTGGCGGGTGCGCAGCTCGGTTGGGCACCCGAGTGGAGCGGCAATTTGCGGCTGAGCTTCGACCAGGATGTCGGCAGTTCACTGAGGATTGGTGGGCAGGCGGCGCTCTTGTATCGCGACGAGGTCTGGCTGTCCTTGTCCGGTAATGTAGGTCCATCATCTACCAGGCAGGAGGCGACGACCTGGCTCGACGCAAGGTTCGAAATCGGCTCTCAGGACCAGAGCTGGACGATTGCGTTGCTCGGCAAGAATCTGACAGACGAAGTAACACAGGCACAGGACTACGCGTTTCCGTTTCCGGTCAATGCCAGCCCTGGCGGTACCAACAAGCTGACCGAGATCGGCCGCACGTTCGGTGTTGAGGCCGTACTTAGGTTCTAACCCCTCCTTAAAAAAGCCAGCCGGCCTCACTCGTGTGGCCGGCTATCTTCTTACTCCTCTGATTGCTGTCGCGATTTAGCCACTGTCAGCGATGCCGGTGATTTCGATCCGGTCGCGGATTTGGCTTGTAGCCATTTCGAGTTCTGTTAGTGTCAAGATTGTTTCGCATCGGACTGCTTTCATTCGGTTGTGTCAAGAATCTTTCGCACTTTCTGTTTGGCGGTGGTCCCGGTCACTAAAACAAGCCGCCGACTAAGCGACAAGCATTCGAATTGAAGCCGTCGCTACATGCGCGGCGAGTACGCTGCAAAAACAGGCGGCAACAGGATTCCTGGCGGCGCTTTCATCACTTCGGGTATGGCACGAACCACGGGGCCGGCAACGGCGTACTGTATTGCCTTGGACCGGTCCGGCATATTCTCCGGGTCCTCCAGGTCGACACGTACGCGGACACCAGGGGCGCCGCGGATCTGGATGTTCCATCCGTCGGCAAGATCCCATCCAGGCAGGGTACGGTCCGCGATCCAGAGCATTTCTGACGTGTATACCGGCTCTTCGTCCACCATTCCGTGCCAGCGCCATCGGAAGTTGACTACGCCGCCCGGCTCGACTGTCCCAGCCGGTAGTTCCACCGGTTTATCGGCGACCGCGAACTCGTGATCGGCGATGATCTGGTCAAAATCGATCTTCATGGCGAATCCCGCAAAAGCAACCACCTCCTTGAAAATATGCTCGAAAACCTGGCGGACACCAGACATGTCCGAGAAAGTCTCCGGCGGCCGCCCGATTCCCATCAGGTCGAATAGAAAGCCCGGTGATTGCACCTCGGATACGTCGTAGATTTCTGAAACCAGAACGCTATCCACTTTCGTGCATATTCCGGTCAGCGACATCGCCACGCGCTCCGAGATGAACCCGGGATTTATACCAGTGCCAAACAGGGTGGCATTGCCTTCGCCCGCAGCTTCCTCGAACTCACGTGCGTAATCATCTCCAAATGCATATGGATAAGTGTGCGCAACCAAAGTGATTACGCTCTTGCCGGATCGAAGCAACCGTTTGATGATGTCACCATGTTGTTCGAGCGTTCCTACAGCGTTCAATGGCGTGTAGAGCACCACATCAGCGTGAAGCGCGACGATCTCATCGGCGGACTGGGTCGCGAGTACGCCAGTCTTGTCGCGCCGGGCGATTTCTCCGGCATCCCGTCCCGCCTTCTTGTCGGAGTGCACATATAGCCCCACGAGTTCGAGGTCCGGGTGTTCGATAACCTGTCTCAGGCATGTTTTCCCGATGGAGCCGGTAGCCCATTGCACAACACGGTAAGTCATCAGAAATTCTCCCCTGCAGTGCGCGCTTCATCTGGTTTCATGTTGAAACTCTCCTCGAGGGATTTTGGCGAAGCATCCTCTGTTGGCTGGATTTGGAGAACACGAATATCAGATTTCGTGTTGACGAATCGTGAGTCAGCAATGCAATATTGTCAAGAGAATTGACAACATTTCTGACTAAGGGATTGGGGGGCGGCTATGAATGCAATCTCACTGCAGGGGAAATGTGCAATCGTTACGGGGGGGTCTCGCGGGATTGGCTTCGCAATCGCGAATGCAATGATTTCAGCCGGCGCCAAGGTCGTGATCACCGGCAGAAATGAAGACAAGTTAAGGGCTGCACGGAAAGAGCTGGGTGAGTCGGCGCAAACTTTTGCCGGAGACGTTGCGAACGATGAACTGGCCAGAGACTGTGTTGCTATTGCCACGAGCGAACACGGCCATGTCGACATCCTGGTAAATAATGCCGCTATCAATCCGCAAACGGGGCCGATGACTTCGCTGCCTCTACAGAAGTTCGACGATACGATAAGTACGAATCTGCGGGCGCCACTGATGTGGGCGCAGCTCGTTTGGTCTTCATCGATGGAAGAAAAAGGTGGCGCAATACTCAACGTTTCATCCCTGGGCCACAAGAATCTGGTCCCGTATATGGGTGCGTACAACACGAGTAAGGCCGGACTGGAGTACCTGACAAAGGTCCTCGCCGCCGAGATGGCCCCCCAGGTTCGTGTCAATTCCATAGCGCCGGGCTTGATCAAAACGGATATGTCGGAGCCGGCCTGGAGTGGCCGTGAAGAGAGATGGACTCGCCGTATTCCCATGCAGCGACTCGGGATGCCTGAGGACATTGCGGCGGCCGCGCTATTCCTCGTGAGCGACCACGCATCCTGGATTACCGGAGAAACTTTGCTTGTGGATGGCGGCGCATGGGTTCAATGGGGCCGGCCGAATCCAACTAATTGAACCGAGCGTTTTGGCTATTCAGCGACTCACACGCACCGTACCGTTGTCGATGAGCGACTGAACCTCATCGGCGCTGAAGCCGGATTCGATCAGAATTTTGTGTGTGTTGTGTCCTGGGCCTGGCGGCTCAGTTCCTGGCGGTGATGCCGAGGGTCTCGAGCCAGTCCGAAATGTGGCCGACGGCCTGACGCAGGTGCTCTTTCTGTCCGATGTAGTAGTGCGTGGCCCCGGGGATCTCCACGAGTTTCTTATCCGAATGAATGATCGCGTCGAAGAGCCTTTGCGTATGGCTGGGCGTGCAGGCGTCATCGGCGGTGTTGCCGACTACCAGCGTGGGTACGCTGATCCGTGCGGCGCAACGCTGCCCGTCGGCATGTGAGTCGTCCAGGCTCCACTGGGACAGCCAGCTGCGCAAGGTGCAGAACCGGGCCAGCCCGATCGGGCTGTTGTTCACGACACGCGGATCGCCCAGGTAACACCAGTTCGGCCGCCGGTCGCTGGGATCGACGGCGGGATCGAGAAACCGTGGATCCGCCATCGTGCCGTGCACCACGAAACCGAATTCCTCGTTTGGTTTCCCAGCCTTCCGCAAGGCTTCCAGCTTGTGCTTCACCCACTGTGTGATCTTGCGATTCCGGTCGACTTGCGCCTGGCGGTAGCGTTCGAGAAATTCGGCGGTATAAGGCGGCTGGTTGGGGTTGCCGGGATCGTATAAGTCAAGTTCCGCGTCCTTTCTCGACGGGTCTGCCTCGTCGAGGATGGAGGCATCCATCCATTCCGTTAGTGTGCGCGCCCGGCTTACGTGGGCGGCCAGGAACATCATCGCGTCGGTCGGCTGGAGATTCGCCCGGGTAAGGTCCGGGGGATCGCCGGCGGGCGTGCAGCTAACGAAGGCGTCCTCCGCCTCCGCCTGATAATAGGCCGACAGGGAGCCGCCACCGCTCCATCCTCCCAGCACGACCCGCTCGTACCCCAGCCGTTGCTTTGCGTCCCGGATGCAGGCGCCCAGATCGACTACTACCTTCTCCATGATCAACGCATAGTCGACGCCCGGATAGCGGCTGTTGCAGTAGATGACGTGGAAACCTGCTCGGGCGAGGCCGATCGGCAGCGGCAGGTATTCTCCACCGCCTATCGGGTGCATGAATACGATCACATTCTTCGACGGCCGATTCCTGGGACGCAGGAGGTGGGCCCTCAGCACCACCGTGCCGACCTGTCCCCCGTAGGTATCCTTGAAGGCGGAGCTCTCCTCGAAGATGACGAGGTATGGAATTCGCTCGTAATCGTACGGTGCCAGGCCGGTATTCATTTCTTACGCCTCTTGCAGCGCGCAATCCTCGCACTAATCAAGTTAATTGACAATATGAGCGGCGAGCGCGTATCGTGCTGCGAGTCCTCGTTCGCCCACACGCACAACGATGAACACGAACAACCAGTTCGCTTATCCCAAGCCGTCGGTCGCGTGGTTCGCCGTCGCGGTGCTGATGCTGGCATACACGTTCTCGTTCATTGATCGTCTCATACTCAGTCTGCTTGTCGAGCCGATCAAGGCGGACTTGCAGATCAGCGACTTCAAGATCAGTTTTCTGCAGGGCCTGTCATTTGCGCTGTTCTACACGGTGGCGGGTATTCCCGTTGGGCGAATTGTCGATACGCATCGCCGCACGTCGATCATCGCGATCGGTATCGCTTTGTGGAGCCTGATGACAGCGGTGACCGCGCTGGCGCAGCAGTACTGGCACCTGTTTCTTGCGCGCGCCGGCGTGGGTGTGGGCGAAGCGACCCTTACGCCGGCCGCGTACTCGATGATCAGCGACTTGTTCCCCTCGGAACGCCGCGGTTTCGCCCTGGGCCTGTTCTCGTCCGGCACCTCTATCGGGGCGGGCCTGGCCTTGATCATCGGCGGCTACGCCATCGACCTGCTTAACGAGGCGGGTCCACAGACATGGCCGATCATAGGGACCCTGGACCCCTGGCGGCTCGCGTTCATCTATGTCGGACTGCCGGGATTGCTCGTCGCGGTCCTGATCATGACGATCCCGGAACCTGTGCGCTATCTCCGTACGGCCGCCGGCAAGATGGAGCAGAGGCAATCGATTCCCTTTCGTGAGATCGTCTCGCACTATCGCCAGCATGCTTCGGTGATCGTACTGCACCATCTCGGTATGAGTTTTTCTGCGATGGCTGCTTACGGGATCATGTCCTGGGCGCCGGTGATGTTGATCCGGACACAGGGCTGGACGCCGGGCGATGCCGGCCTGGTCACCGGAGCTTCAATACTGGTTGCCGGTACCGTCGGAGTTGTCGGCGGCGGGTGGTTGGGTGACGCCTGGACGCGTCGTGGTCAGCCGACAGGCCGAATCAACGTGGCGGTTCTCTCAATGGTCCTCGGTGCTATTGGTGCTGCTGCGTATCCATTGGCCAACTCAATCGGCACAATTGTGCCGTTTTTCATGCTGACAATTTTCGGTAGTTTCATGGTGATCGGGTGCGGTGCTGCAGCACTTCTGGACATCATGCCGAATCGGCTCCGGGGACAGGCGACCGCCATCTACTTCTTCGTGATCAGTCTGGCGGGAATCGGTCTCGGGCCGACCATCGTTGCCGGATTCACGGATTTCGTATTTGGTGATCCGGTTGCGGTTCGATACTCGCTCGTGATCGTGCCGACCATCGCCTTCTCGCTGGCGGCCCTGTTTTTCTTCTTGGCGCGTAAACCGTATGTAAGGAGCATGCAGCAGATTAAGAGCTAATCTCCCGGGATCAACCGCGGCTACTTTTTTTGCGCTTTGCCTGCCGGCTGCGCACGTCGACGGTTTCGGCGCCGAATTTCTCTACCTTGATCTTCCGGCTGCGTTTCGACCACTCCGCCATCTGTGTTCTGGCATGGCTCAGTTCGTCCGCCATGATTGCGTCGTACTCTGGACTCTTCGTCGTGATTTCAACCTGCAGGCCGTTCGGATCGTACATGTAGACGGACTTCACGAAGCCGTGATCGATCGGGCCCAGACAACTGACGCCCTTGTTGTTGATTCTTTCTTGCCAGGCCAGCAACTCGTCTTCGCCGTCCACCTCGAACGCGATGTGGCGATCGAAGCTGTGTGCGCGGGAGAACTGTTCGGCGGTCGCGCCCTGCGGTTCGTCGAAAAAGGCGATCATGTCCCCGTTTGCCATCTCGAAGAACAAGTGCATGTAAGGGGTGGGTTCGTTCAGCCCGGGTATTTCCTCCAGCACCAACGCAGCAGCCAGGGGAAGTCCGATCACGTCCTCGTAGAACCAGCGCGTCTGTTCGGCATCGCGGCATCGATACGCCACATGGTGGGCATTCCGGATTCTGCGAAGGGCATTGCGATCACCGTTGCCCGCTTGATCGCTCATACGCTGTCTATCCTTACGATCGCGGCAATGGGGCGATCAATCGTTGCACAGCGGGGTAAGTTAGTCAATTTACTTGCCCACATCGGCTTCCCCTATGAAGTGAGTCCGGCCCCGTCTGCCGGACTCGCTAGTCCGGTTCTCCAAAATCGATTCCTGGGCCGTTATCGAGATAGGCCTTCAGGTAGCGTCGCGCCACTGACTGGATGTGAACCTCGTCCGGGCCGTCGTACAAGCGGGCCTCACGCGCATGCCGGTACATGCGATCGAGCGGCGTATCGGGGGTCAGGCCGAGTGCGCCGTGAACCTGGATGGCGCGGTCGATGACATTGTGGAGCATCCGGGCTCCCACGACCTTGATCAGACCGATTTCCTCCCGCGCTTCTCCACCCGCGTCGAGTTTTCGAGCGGCGTTGAGCGTCAAAAGGCGCGCCGCCTGTATCTCGGCGGCGCTCTCGAACACATGGCTCTGCATCAACTGCTTGTAGGCCAGCGGTTCGCCGAAAGCGACCCGGTTGTGTAACCGGCGGCACATCAGGTCGAACGCTCGCTGGGCCTGGCCGAGCCACCGCATGCAATGGAAGATCCGGCCGGGACCGAGCCGTTCCTGGGCGACCTTGAACCCGCCGCCGCGCAGGCCGACAAGGTTTTCCCCGGGAACCTGCGCGTCCTTCAATTCGATCTCGTAGTGTCCTCCGTCAATTCCCAGGACCGGGGTCTCGCGCACGATTCGGTAGCCCGGGTTGCTGGTGGGGACGATGATCAGGCTGAAGCGCTGGTGGCGGGCAGCGTCCGGGTCGGTAAGGCACATGACCGTGGTGTAACCCGCGTCCGCCGCCCCCGTCGTGAACCACTTGCGGCCGTTAATGGTCCAGGTTCCGTTCTCCAGCACTGCCGTGGTCTGGATTTGCGTCGGATCCGAGCCGGCCACCTCCGGTTCCGTCATTCCGATGCTGGGAACCGTGTCACCCTTGACCAGCGGTTTCAGATATCGATCCTTGCATGTGTTCGATGCATGCTTGTTGAGCATGAGCGAGTCCTGAAGCGACAGGGTGCCGAGCGCCTGCATGGCGTAGAACGAGCGTCCGATCACCTCGTTGACATTCACGTAGTCCATAAACGGCATGCCCTGGCCACCCAGGTTGACCGGGTGGCCGATCGCCCACAGGCCTTCACACTTGGCCTCATCCATTAACCCTGCCAACTTCAGGTTTCGTTGAGCGCGATCGGACTCGTCGAGTTCCCGCTCGATCGGAATCACACGGTCCTCGACGAATTGCTTGACTCGCTTGCGGAGTTCGATCCAATCGGGTGTCTTTGGCATATTCTCTGACTTACTAATTCGGATACCGAAGCAATATTTCCGGAAGAATTACGCCGTTGTCCTCGGCATATCTTTCCCAATCGGCAATCATGGACTCACGGATTGCCGGGTACTTCGTAGAGATGTCCCTGGTTTCGCCGGGGTCCGCACTTACATCGAACAGTTCCCATTCGTCGGTTCCCAGCGGCTCATGCAGCCATGCCAGCTTCCATCGGCCACGCTGCACCGCGCGACGCCCAAAAAGTTCCCAGGAAATCGATTCCGTAGCTGGATGCACTTCTCGCTCGTGATCCGCGAGCAGGCCGGTGAATGAGGAGCCGTACATCTCCTGCACATTGCGTCCAAGTTGCGTCTTGTCGGGTCTCTCCAGTCCGGCCAGTTCCAGTAGCGTAGGTGCGAAATCCATTGCGGTCGTGTAGGCATGGCTCATCTTACCGGCGGTTTGCATGCCGGGTTGATTGATGATCGCAGGTACCCGAGTGCCTCCTTCGCTCAAATAGCCCTTGAAGAGTCGCAGCGGGCCGTTCGCGGCATGTGCCCACCCTGCGCCCAGGGAGGAAAACGAGCCTTGCCGGCCAATATTCTCATACCGATTGTCGTAGTTTTCCGTGAGCCAGGGGATGAAGCTTGGGTACTCCTCCAGCAGATGCCCTTCTGCCCCGTTGTCGGAAAGAAAGATAATCACGGTGTTTTCTCTGAGCCCCTTGGACTCAAGAAACTCGATTAATCGGCCGACATTCCAGTCGAGCCGGTCGATCATCGCCGCGTGGACGGCCATCTTGCGCTCTTGTACTTGCCGTTGATCCCGTGTCAGCTCATTCCAGGGTGTCACGCCGTCGACCGCCGGCGCGATCGGGGTTCCAGTCTGGAAGAGCCCGAGTTCGGTCGCCCGGCCGATGCGAGCCTGACGCAACAGCTCATAGCCATCCGAATATCTCTCGGCGTACTTTTCGATGAGTTTGTCTGGAGCGTGCAGCGGCCAATGCGGCGCTGTGAACGAGAGGAAGGCAAAGAATGGTTCCTCGCGCCGCACATCGGCGGCAAGCATGTCCATCAGCGTGGATGCGAAGTAATCGGAAGAGTAGAAGTCGGAGGGCAGAGACACCTGAACTCCCTGATCCTGATAAACGACAACGGGGTCTCTTGGCGAAATTCCCGATTCGTCGAAATGGCCTCCGCCGCCTTGCAGCAAGGCGAACCAGCGCTCGAACCCTCGCTTTCCGGGCGAGGTTTCCGGCGTCACGCCCAAGTGCCATTTGCCCGACAAATAGGTCCGGTAACCGCCCTCGCTCAGGAGCGTTGCCACCGAGACAACCCTGTCGGTCATATGCTGCTCATAACCGGGCATCCCGCTTTGCTTTTCGGTTATGAGATTCTCCTGGGTACCCAGTCCGGCAATGTGGTTGTCGGTGCCGGTCAACAGCATGGCCCTGGACGGAGCGCACGTGGGCGCCATATGGAAATTCGCAAGCCGCAGTCCGGAGTATGCCAGCGCATCGATATTCGGGGTTTCGATCTCACCTCCGAATGCCCCTAGGTCGGTGTAGCCGAGGTCATCAGCAAGGATCAGCAGAAAATTAGGCCGATCTTCAGGGCCGCTCGCATCCGGCTCCGGAGCCGTCTCGCCGCAGGCGGCAAGGACGCCAGCCAACACGGCGATCAGGGTGATTTGCGAGGACTTACAGTGCATTTGAAGCGGTGAGCTTGCTTGGCCGCTAAACGGCTCAATTCTAGCTGATAGTCAAGTATATTGACGATGTCAGGTTTTCGGTTTCCAATGCGGACAGGGCATTACTCCGAGGCCATAGATCGGAGGTTCAAGGGAGAGTGCACGGGGTGGAAGAGAAAATCCGCTTTGACGGCAGGGTTGCAGTAGTGACCGGCGCGGGCCGCGGCCTTGGCCGCTGCTACGCGCTGGCGCTTGCCGGGCGCGGCGCCAGGGTGGTCGTCAGCGACTTGGAGGACAGCGGGAACGCCCAGGTCGCCATCAGCCCGGCGAGATCGGTGGCGGAGGAGATTCGTTCACTCGGCGGTGAAGCGCTGGCCCTTCATGCGGACGTGACCCGCGCAGATCAGGTGGGCGACATGATCGACAACGCAATTCGCCGATGGGGTCAGGTCGATATCCTGGTCAACAACGCGGGAATCGTTCGCGACCGGTCGTTCGCCAAAATTTCTGCCGATGATTTCCGACTGGTTACGGAAATTCATCTCTTCGGGACATTCAATTGCTGCAAGGCAGTATGGCAGCACATGCGGGATCGCGAATACGGGCGAATCGTGAATATAGTGTCCGCGGCAGGAATGTTCGGTAACTTCGGACAGTCGAACTACGCGGCCGCGAAGATGGCGATCGTGGGTCTGACCAATACGCTGCACCAGGAAGGCATTGGACGTGGCATCCGGTCGAACTGCTTCGCGCCGGCGGCGGCGACGCGTATGACCGAGGACATGCTGCCACCCGGGGTAAGCGAGAGGCTGAATCCGGAAACGGTGGCGCCGGGGCTCGTCTATCTGTGTAGCGAGAATGCTCCTGGCGGGGTGATTCTGGCGGCCGCGAGAGGCTCGTACAGCAGAGTGATGATTCAGGAAACGCGCGGCGTGTGCCTCTCAGACAAGGAAAACTTCCCGGAGGCCATCGAGGAAAGGTGGGCGGCGATTTCCGATGCCGACGCGGCGCTCATGCCGGAAAGCGCATCGGAGCATGTCGGGCGATTCTTGGCGCAGGCCGATAAGGCGAGCGCCTGAGGCCTGCCGGACGCGATGGAAAGCCGAGTGGCCAGAAAAGGGCAAGGCCGGCGCGGCTAGTGCATCTTCATCGTTTCGAAGAAGGCCTTGTTGCGCCGGGTGTCGCGCATCTTGTCGAGGAGGAATTCGGCGGCGGCCAGTTCGTCCATGGGGTGAAGCAGCTTGCGCAGCACCCAGATCTTCTGTATATCGTCGTCTTCGGTAATCAGGTCTTCACGCCGCGTACCGGAGCGGTTGATATTGAAGGCGGGGAAGACACGCTTCTCGGAAATACGCCGGTCCAGGTGGATCTCGGAGTTGCCGGTGCCCTTGAATTCCTCGTAGATCACTTCGTCCATCTTCGAGCCCGTATCGACCAGCGCGGTGGCGAGAATTGTGAGGCTGCCGCCTTCTTCGATCTTGCGCGCCGCGCCGAAGAAGCGCTTGGGACGGTGTAGCGCGTTGGCCTCCACGCCGCCGGACAGCACCCGCCCGGAGGAGGGGGTGACGGTGTTGTAAGCACGCGCAAGGCGGGTGATGGAGTCCAGCAGGATGACCACGTCGCGGCGGTGTTCGGCCAGTCGCCGGGCCTTGTGGAGCACCATTTCGGCTACTTGCACGTGGCGGGTGGCGGGCTCGTCGAAGGTGCTGGAGACTACCTCGCCGTGCACGGTGCGCTGCATTTCGGTGACCTCTTCGGGCCGTTCGTCGATCAGCAGCACGATCAGGAAGGTCTCCGGGTAGTTGGCGGCGATGGATTGGGCGATGTTCTGCAGCAGCATCGTCTTTCCGGCCTTGGGCGGCGACACGATCAGCCCACGCTGGCCCTTCCCGACGGGCGCCACCATGTCGATGATGCGCGAGGTCAGGTCTTCGGTACTGCCGTTGCCCTGCTCCAGGGTGTAGCGTTCCTGTGGGAACAGCGGTGTGAGATTCTCGAACAGCACCTTCCCTAAGGATTTCTCCGGCGCTTCGAAATTGATCTGGTGAACCTTCAGCAGCGCGAAATAGCGCTCGTTATCGAGCGGCGGTCGCACCACTGCCGCCAGGGTATCGCCGGTGCGAAGGTTGAAGCGGCGGATCTGGCCCGGCGAGACGTAGATGTCGTCTGGTCCGGCCAGGTACGACTCGTCCGCGGAGCGAAGGAACCCGAAGCCGTCCTGCAGTATCTCCAGAACGCCTTCTGCATAGATGGAAGCGCCTTCGGCTGCATGGGCCTTGAGGACCGAAAAAATGATGTCCTGTTTGCGCGCCCGGGACAGGCTCTCCAGGCCCAGCTCGCGTCCCTGCTCCAGCACTTTTGCCGCCGGAAGCTTCTTGAACTCGCCCAGCTTGAGAACATGGCCGAGTTCTTCGAGTTGCTCGGTGGTGATCGTTTCCTCGACCGTGAAGCCGCCGACATCGTCGTGTTGGCGGTGATCATTCCGACGGCCCCCGCGTTGGGCGACGTTCGGGTTTCTGGAACGGGGCCCGCGCGAGCGCGGCCGTCCCGAGTTTCCGGCGTAATTTCTCAAAGTTGTTCTTCCAGCATTCGGGTGATCTGTTGCTTCGATTGCGCCCCTACAACCTGCCTTTCCACCTGGCCGTTCTTGAACAGAATCAGCGTGGGGATACTGCGCACGTTGTAGCGAAAAGCGGTTTGCTGGGCTTGGTCAACGTTGAGCTTTACCACTTGCATACGCCCTTCATAGTCGCTTGCGACCTGCTCCAGGACCGGTGCGATCATCTTGCAGGGCCCGCACCATTCGGCCCAAAAATCCACCAGTACCGGGAGTTCGCTGCCCAGCACTTCGGCCTGGAAGTTTTCTTCCGCTACTTGAGTAACGCTCATATAAGGCTCTCCTTGAGAGACAAATTGGAGAATAGATGTGTCGGCGAGGCCCCCCGCCCCACCTGAAAAATCCGTTGCCCGCCTCGATAGTGTGCGAGCGATCCGAAAACGCCGCGCCGGCTGGGAAAAGCTTCGCGGCCCCCGAACGTTTTCGGGTGTGCCAACATTCTACATGAAAATTTTTCACGTGGGCCATGGGCGCAAGAGCGATAGAATACGCATCATCGCAAAAGTCCCCACATTGTCCGAAGAACCCGTCCATTTCGATTCCCTCGACCTGCCGCCGCCCTTACGCGCCGGTATCAAGCGCGCCGGCTTTGAGATACTGACCCCGATACAGGCCAAGGCACTGCCCCTGGCTATGGCCGGTCGCGACGTGGCCGGCCAAGCGCAAACCGGCACCGGAAAGACGGCGGCGTTTGTGTTGGCGCTGTTCAATCGGCTGTTGCTCAATCCCTCTCCCAAGCGCAGCAATGTCTCGGCGCCGCGCGCAGTGGTCCTGGCGCCGACCCGCGAACTGGCGCAGCAGATTCAGCGCGACGCGGAACTGCTGGGCGGCGCTACCGGCTTGAGCATGATGGTGGTGTACGGCGGGGCGGGCTACAAGTCGCAGCGCGAACGGCTGAGCGCCGGCGTGGACTTGTTGATCGGCACGCCCGGACGGCTGCTGGACTACTACCGGCAGGGTGTCTTCACGCTCTCGGGTGTCGAGGCGATCGTCATCGACGAAGCCGATCGTATGTACGACCTGGGGTTCATTCGTGACATTCGCTACGTAATGCGCCGCCTGCCGCCACGCGAGAAACGCCTGAGCATGTTGTTTTCCGCAACTCTGGGCTACCTGGTGCTGGAGTTGGCCACCCAGCACCTGAACGAACCGGAGATCGTGCGCATAGAGCCGGACAAGAAGGTCGTGGACGAGGTGGAGCAATGGCTGTACTACCCGTCCACCGACGAAAAGGCGCCGCTGCTTGCCGGGCTCTTGTCCCGCGACGGCGTTGAGCGCAGCATGGTATTCGTAAACACGCGCCGCGAGGCCGACCAATTGTCTCGCTGGCTGGATGGGTCGGACATTTCGGCTGAGGCGATATCCGGCGACGTGCCGCAGAACAAGCGCATGCGGATGCTCAAGAAGTTTCATGACGGCGATCTGCCGGTGCTGGTCGCCACCGATGTGGCCTCGCGCGGGCTTCATGTGCCGGACGTGACCCATGTGTTCAATTACGACCTGCCGCAGAATCCGGAAGACTACGTGCATCGCATCGGCCGCACGGCGCGCGCCGGAGAGCTGGGGCACGCGGTGAGTTTTGCCTGCGAGCACTATGCGTATTCGCTGCCGGAAATCGAAGCCTTCATCGGCCATTCGATCCAGCGCCAACAGATCGATCCGGACATGCTGGCCCCCTATCTGAGTGCGCCGCCGCCCCGCGCGCATCGCCGCCCGCCGCCGGGCCGCGGCCGCCGCGGCCGCCGCTAGCGGTCCGTGGGCAGAGCCCGCGACCCCGGGCACGAGGGCATCCTGCCCTCGACGAGGCCAAGATGGCCTCGTTCCCAGGTGAATGCAGGGCCGAACCTTTTCCGGCGCCCTACGGACTAATAGGCCTTCCGTGGAGGTGAACCCGGGGCCGAACCTGGCCGGCCTGATTGAGCCTGTCATCGAACTGGCCCGGGAAGCCGGCCGGCGCATTCTGAAGCTGCACCGCTCGGAAGCGCTCGGGGTGGATTTCAAGTCCGACCACACGCCGGTTACCGAAGCGGACCACGCAGCGCATGATCACATTGTCTCGGGTCTGATGCGCCTGACACCCGAGATTCCGGTGCTGTCGGAAGAATCCGGTCCGGAGCAGCACGGCAGGTTACGCTCGGGCTGGGGGTGGCACTGGCTGGTCGATCCCCTGGACGGGACCAGGGAGTTCATTCGCGGCGGCGAGGAATTCACCGTGAACATCGCGCTGATTCGTGGCGAGCAGCCGGTGCTGGGGGTGGTGGACGCGCCGGCAAAGGGGGCGCTGTATCTTGGCTTCGAGGGAGGCGGCGCCTTCTATTGCGGAGCCGGAGGGGATACGCCTAAAGCCATTCGAGTGCAACAGCCTGCTGCCAGCCCATTGCGCGTGCTTGCCAGCCGGTCGCATGCCGCCTCGGCGGTTGAACTCTACGTCGCCGCCCTGGGTCCCGCGCGACGCCGTGCCGTGGCCAGCTCGCTTAAGTTCTGCCTGATAGCGCGTGGCGAGGCGGACGTCTATCCGCGCATGGGACCCATCTCGGAGTGGGACACGGCAGCCGGACAGGCAGTGCTGGAATGCGCCGGCGGCGCGGTGATCGATCTCGAGGGCCGGCAGCTAAGCTACCGCAAGCCGTCCATCCTGAATGTCCCGTTCATTGCCTGCGGTGACCCCACCCACGACTGGCTGCAGTACCTGCCGTAACCCTGGGAACCAGGGCGTCGCGCCCTCCGCTTGGAGCGAGGGCTTCCAGCTCCCCGACCAGGGTCGGGGACAGGCTCTCGACGAGGGCAGGCTGCCCTCGTTCCCAGGGAAGCTGTCAGGACTCTTCCGCCCAAGCCAGGACGTCCGGGATGTAGCGCTCGGCTTCGGCCAGGTATTCGGGGGTCAGTTCATGAAAGCCGCGCGTCTTGCGTCCCACGGCGTGCCAGACAGCGTGACCTGGTTGTTCGGGCATCTCAAGGAAACGTTGCCAGGGCGCCAGGAAAACGGAAGAGAACACCGCTTCCACACGGCTGGGCCCCGGATCGTTCAGGGCCGGGACATCGACCACCGTCGTGCCGTACTCCCCCAGCGGTATCGGCCGTTGCTCGGGGTAGTCCCGCGATCCCACCATAAGCAACTTATCGCCGCTGCGCACCCAGCTCAGGTCCAGCACGACGGGGTCGCCGCCGGCCGCCGGTCGCTCGGAAATCCGTCCCTGATCGTCCAGTTCGAGAATCGTGTGCGAGCCGATCACGTTGGGTTCCACCTGGTTTATTTCGCCGGTAAGGGGATTGCGGAATTCCTTGCCGTTGAGGATTTCCCTGGTCTCCGGGTCCTTGAAGACGGTCATGACTTTCGACCAGACTTCGTAGCGGTTTTTGCCCAGGCGCTTGACGCGCTTGGTTTCGCAGCCCTCGGCGGCGAACAGGACCCGGGGGTTCTGATCCGGCGTGACGGCTACATACACACCGCTCCACCACCACGGCGCAACGCCGCCTGCCAGGTCCGCACGCACGCGCACGAAATTGCGGAACACGCTTTGGGGCGTGGCGCTCCAGGCATCGCTCAGGTCTTCAGGAGGGAGGGCATCCTGCTCGCCATCGAGGGCAGGGATGCCCTCGTTCCCAGAGCCCTCGTTCCCAGGGCCCTTGCTCCCAGCGTCGTTGCTCCCGGGTGCGCAGGCTCCCGCGGCGACTGCGGCCAGCGCCAGGGCCGATCCTTCCAGCATTCGGCGCCGGCTCAGTTCATGGTTCAAGTCTGCCATGCACGTTTCTTCAGGTGAAAAGGGGCCTTATAGTAGCGCGGCGCACGCAGAGGGTCGTATGCACGAACGAGCACCATTCCACATCAAGGCGCTGCACGGCTTCACCGGGTCGGTGGGCAACCTGGTGTTCGTGGTGTTCGAGTTGTTCGTGCTGTTCTTCTACCAGCGCGTCGTGGGCCTGGACGGGAGGCTGGTGGGGCTTGCCATCTTCATCAGCCTGGTTGTGGACGCGATCACGGACCCGGTTATCGGGGACTGGTCGGATCGCTTGCGGGCCCGGTTCGGACGGCGGCACACGTTGATGTTCGGCTCCGTGCTGCCCATGGGCCTGTTCTTCTTTCTGCAATTCACACCGCCTGCGGGTCTTTCGCAGCAGGGCCTGTTCTTTTGGTTACTGGTGATGTCGGTCGGCACCCGCGTGATGCTGACCTTCTTTGATGCACCGGCGGCGGCGGTGACCGCGGAAGTGGCGGTGCGGCCGGCGGATCGCGCGGAAATGGGTATTTACCGCCAGGTGGCGGGCCTGCTGGCGTACATGGGCGTCCTGTACCTCGCCTTCAGTGTGTTCTTCAGCGCAACCGACGCATTTCCGGAAGGGCAGGAGAACCCGGGTGCCTATGCGCCCTTCGGTGCGGCGGCTGCGATAGCACTGATGGTGTTCATGGTGATCGCTTCGGCCGGAACCTACCGCCATATCCGTCGCTTTGAGAGTGGATTGCCTCCTCCGCCCAAGGCTCGGTTTGACTGGACCAAGACGATGCGGGTCTGGGGCGAGTTGATATTCAAGGTGCGCAATACGCGCGCGTTGTTCTACGGCCTGCTGCTGGCCACCACCATGGGCTCCTGCTTCCGTTCTTTGAATTTGTATTTCGGGCCCTATTTGTGGGGGCTGACCACCGAGCAAATGGAGTTCTGGCAGCAGGCCGTTCCGATTGGAATGCTGGTGGCCGCCATCGCTGCCCGGTTCATCGTCACGCGGACCGAACCCAAGTATCTGTACCTGACGGGATACTGCATTCTTCTCACCGCGTATGTGGCGCCGCTGTTCTTTACGCTGGCGGGATGGCTGCCGGAGCACGCCAGCGTCCAATTGGGCTACGTCCTGTCCGGCTTCCAGTTGCTGGCCGGACTGGGCGCGGGATTGCTGATGATTTGCTCGCTGGTGATGTTCTCGGAGACCACAGACGAGTACCGGTTCGTGCGCAATGTGTCGCGCACCGCATTGATCTTCGGGCTGATCACCTTCGGCAACAAGCTGGCCAGCGGAGTGGGGAAAGTGGTCTCCGGCTGGATGCTGGAGTGGGTGAACTTCCCGGACGTGAAGTCCGGCATAGAGGTCGGCTACGACGTGGTGAGCGATCTGGCGCTGTACGCGGGCGTGTTCTGCGCGGTCACAGGGCTAGCCGGTTTTGTCGTGCTGTCCACGTTCCGGCTTACCCGGGCGCGTCACGCCGAAATCGTTGCCGGCTTGCGCGAGCAGGACAGATTGGCGCAGAGTGCGGCGGGAACAGGATAGGCAGCTATGGCAATACTTACACCCCAACAGATTCAACAGGCAGCCGAACGGTTCGACGAAGCCGAGCGGTCGCGGCGCCAGGTGCGCCCGCTTACGTTTGATTACCCGGACATGGACATGGAGGACGCGCATGCTGTGCAGGACGCCTGGGTCACGATGAAGATCGCTCGCGGCAGGCGAATCCGCGGGCGCAAGATCGGGATGACCTCAAAGGCGATGCAGCGGGCAATGCACATACACGAGCCGGACTACGGAACGCTGCTCGACGATATGTTCTTCGAGGACGGAGCGGAAATCGAAGCCGCGAGCTTCCTGGATCCTCGAGTGGAGGTGGAAATCGCCTTCGTGCTGAGCAAGCCGCTGGAAGGCTCGGATGTGACCGTAGAAGAGGTGCTGGCCGCCACTGAAGCGGTATATCCCTCATTGGAACTCATCGCTGCGCGAAGCTTTCGGGTCGATCCGGAGACTGGCCGCACCAGGACCGTGCTCGATACCATCGCCGACAACGCTGCCGCAGCAGGCGTTGTGCTGGGAAGCAAGGGATTCGCAACCGACGAGCTGGATATGCCCTGGGCAGGCGCCGCCCTGTACCGCAACGGCGAGGTGGAGGTGACCGGGCTGGCGGCAGGCGTGATGGGCCATCCGGCCCACGGCGTGCGCTGGTTGGCCCGCAGGTTCGCGGCCCACGGCATAGGACTCAATCCTGGCGACGTGATCTTAAGCGGTTCCTTTACGCAGCCGGTGATGGCGCGCGCCGGCGACGAGTTTCTGGCAGACTTCGGCCCCCTGGGCAAACTCACCTGCCGATTCACCTGAAGCGAGACACCATGAAACTACCGGAAAACCAATTCAAGCGGGCGCTCGGCGAAGATCGGGTGCAATACGGCCTCTGGCTCGCCCTGAGCTCCCCCGTGGCAGCCGAGTTGTGCGCTTGCGCCGGCGCCGACTGGCTGCTCATCGACGCGGAGCATGCGCCCAACGATCTTCGCTCGGTGTTATGGCAGTTGCAGGCCATCGAGGGCACCGGAGCACACGCAATTACGCGTTTGGCGGACGGCGACCCGACGCGCATCAAGCGCTACCTGGACGCGGGCGTGCAGACGCTGTTGATTCCGATGGTGGACACAGCCGAACAGGCAGAAGAACTGGTGGCGGCGGTGCGCTATCCGCCGCGCGGAATGCGAGGTCTGGCCACCTCCATCACCCGCGCTTCGCGCTGGGCACAGATCGAAGACTACGCCGCGCAGGCTGAACAGCAGGTGTGCCTGATCGTGCAGGCGGAAACCGTAACTGCACTGGATAACCTTAAGGCCATTACCGCCGTGGATGGAGTGGATGCCGTGTTTATCGGCCCGTCGGACTTGTCGGCGTCCATGGGCTACCTGGGCCAGCCGGGTCATCCCGAGGTGCAGGCTGCGGTCGCACAGGCTCTGCGGGATATTGCGGCGGCCGGCAAGGCGCCGGGAACTCTGGCCGGCACGCCGGAGGCAATTCGCACCCACTCGGCGAACGGAGCTAAATTCCTGGGGATCGGCAGCGATACGGCCTTGCTGGTTTCCGGAGCGAAAGGCCTGTTATCGTCGGTATCAAGTTAGGGCCTGTTAACACTATGGGAAGCCGCTCCCCATAGTGTTAACAGGCCCTGACAGGAACAGCCTGAAGAGGACGCGAATTTCGTCCAGTGCCTCGGTCAGCGAGTGGCCGGCGTTCAGCAGATGCAGCCGCGCGTGGTTGGCGCGGGCAAAGTCAATGCTCCACTCGATCGGCACGATGTCATCCTGCCAACCGTGCATGATGAGGGCCGGCGCGGAAACTTTCTCGCCCAGACCGGGCCATTCCGGAACGGCCAGGGCCGGCGCCATGAGGAACAGACCGGCGGCAGGCTCTTGTTGTGCCGCGGCCACGGCCACGTAACCGCCCATGCTGCTGCCGACCAGCAGGATTTCTTCGTTGTGGTCGCGCATTCGGGCGACCAGCTTGTTGGCGCGTTCGGTGGGATCGGGCATTCCGCGGTAGTCGATGGAATCCGCTGCCAGCCCGGCACTGCGGGCGTCTTCGGCCAGCGCGGTGATCTTGGCGCCCCATGGGCCGCTTTCCTGGCCATGGGAAAACAGAACGATGCGCTGTTTGCTCACTTGCACTCGGCTGGGGTTTCGGGAAGCCGGTCCTGATCGAAAAACTCCCGCAGCATGGCGCCGGCGATCCCAGTGTGCACGTCCAGGAATCCGTGTCCCCAGCCGGGCAGATCCACCATTCCGCCGTTGTTGATCAGGGCCGGAGCACGGGCGCTCTGCTCCCACAGGTCGTCTTGGGGATTCAGCACCAGGAGAGGCACCTTCAACGCCGGAATTTTCTTCCACAGCGGATAGTTGAAGGCCGCTCGATGCCCCCACCAGTACTTGTCGCCGCCCCGCAGCGATTCGGTGAAGATGGCCGCGGCCTTCTCAAGGGTATGGTGCTGCTGGTGCCAATGCACGAAACCCTTCCAGCGCTTCACCAGGTGTGAACCGTCTACGGCAATCGGCCTGGGAGCATACAGACTTCGAAACTCCTTCAGCTCATCCTCGGTAAACAGCGGCGCCGAGATCATCACCACGTGCCGCACCTGGTCAGGCCGCCGCAATCCCAGTTCCACGACCGTCTTCGAGCCCGTGTGGTAACCCACCAGGTCGTATTCGTTGAGACCTAGCTGATCGACGACCGCCTCCATGGCGTCGGCGTAGTCTTCGATTTCCGGAGGTTGATCGGGCGCATCGGAAGCGCCGAAGCCCGGCGTGTCCGGCGCCACCGCGAGGCGGTCATGGCCCAATTCCTCAAGAAGAGTCTCGAATATCAGACCGGAATTCGGGCTCATGTGGAAACACAACACCGGGCGTGCGGAGGCGCCCTCGGCCGGTTGAGCAATTCTCAGATGGACCTGGCCGTGGGGCCCGTCAACGTAAAGCTTGCGGATCATAGTTCGCTCCTCGGGAACAGGTCCCAAGCTCCTGGGGGGTTACCGCGCAGCGAATATCGGGCGGCTAGCCTGTAGTCATCGGCGACTCAGCGTCCACAACGCGCGTGGCAGGCCCGACGATCAAGGGGTCCGGACCCCGAATCACCTCCCGGTCCTTGTCGGGATAGGGAAGCCTCATCAGGAAGTGCTGCAGGCAGGCGACCCGGGCCCGCTTCTTGTCGTCCGACTTGACGACCGTCCACGGCGCGTCTGCCGTGTCGGTGTAGAAAAACATCGCCTCCTTGGCCTCCGTGTAGGCCTCCCATTTGTCCAGGGATGCGATATCGATCGGCGAGATCTTCCATTGCTTTAATGGATCGGTCCGGCGGCTGTCGAACCGGCCGGCCTGCTCGTCCTTCGATACCGAGAAGTAGTACTTGAGCAGGTAGATCCCGCTGTTGACCAGCATGCGCTCCAGGTTCGGGCATTGGCGCATGAACTCCAGGTATTCGGCCCGCGTGCAGAAGCCCATGACCCTTTCCACGCCGGCGCGGTTGTACCAGGAGCGGTCGAACAGAACGATTTCTCCGGGTCCGGGAAGATGCTGGACGTAGCGCTGGAAATACCACTGGCCGCGTTCCCGGTCGTTGGGTTTCTCAAGTGCGACAACGCGCGCGCCGCGGGGATTCAGGTGTTCCATGAAGCGCTTGATGGCTCCTCCTTTCCCGGCGGCGTCGCGTCCTTCGAATAGCAAAAGAACCTTGGCGCCCGATTCCTTTATCCAGCGCTGCGCCTTGAGCAGTTCAACCTGCAGCGAAGCCTTGTGGCGCTCATACTCCCTGCGCTTCATCTTGTCGTCGTACGGATAGACGCCCTCCTGAAACACGCGTTTGATGGCGTCGGCGGGCGGTCTCCGCAGTCGGCTTTCTTTGTCCTCTGTGTGTGGCTTGGCGTTTTCCGCGGGGTGCCGTTGCGGCCTCTCGCTCGCCTTGCGGGCCGCTTGAGCGCGCCCGTTACCCTGTGAGCTTACTTCCTCACTCATGACCTACCTCTGAGGGGGATGGTCGCTTCATTATAGGAGACCAGGCGATATCCATGCTGCATGACCGGATCAGGTCCATTGCAACAGTACGCGGGTGATTTGCGATAGGATGCCGCTCGGAATGGAGTAACACATGCAATGAGATTCACGAATCGGGTGATCTGGACACTTCCCGCGATTGCGATCGCAGTATTGCTGCCCGCAGCGCATGTCTCGGGCCAGCCGAGTATGGACGATTTCCGGTCGGAACAGGCCGCCTGCTACGACCGCAACGGTTCTGCCGAGACCGCGATCGTGGATACTCACATTCACTTTCGGCCTTTCGGCGGTCCTGCGCGTTCGTTCGAGGACGTTGTTTCTTTTTTGGAACGTTCGGGCGTTCGCTTCGCGAATGTATATGGCATCGGCCAGATGTTGCCGGTGGACTCTCCCTGCACCTATTACCTGGATTGCCCGGGCGTGCCGGTCAGACCCACGCTGAAGAATGATTTCGTCAACGCGGCCAGCTATGTGGAAACCCCTCCCGACAATGTGCATCTGACGCTTTCCATGACCTTTCTCGACTTGGAGCGTCCGGAAACCGTGCTGGCCGGCATGGAGGTGCTTGACCGGGAGTTTCCGGGACTGTTTCGCTGGGCAGGCGAGGTCAACCTGGTAAAGCAGGCGCTGTTCCCCAACGGTCATCGGGCGGTTCCGATCGAGACAATTGCGCGTTGGGAGCCCTTTATGACGCGCTTGCGCGATCGCGAAATACCTATCTCGATCCATTCGGACCTCGGCAACGATGAGCAACCCACGCAATACCTTCCCTGGATGGAGGAGGTTCTGCGCCTTTATCCCGACAATGTGATCGTGTGGATGCATATGGGCTTTTCACGCGAACTAACCCGGATCGACCCGGAACTGCACATTGGCGTGCTGCGCTCGCTGCTGGACCGCTATCCGAAGCTGATGACGGACATTTCCTGGCGCGTGATATACGACAATGTGTTTTCGAAGCCTGAATTGCGGGCGGTGTATCTGTTTTTCCTGGAGGAGTACTCCGATCGAATTTTGCCGGGATCGGATTTCCTCGCTGCGGCGGACAAGACCTTCGAAACCTATTCGGACGAGCTCGAAGTGACCAGCGATATCCTGACTGACTTGAGCGATCAGGCCTTCCGGAATATCGCTCTGGGCGAGAACTACTTTCGCACTCTCGGCCTTGATTACTCGGCGCCCGAAATCTGTTCCTCCGGGACGGAGCCGGAGTGAGGACTGAGGTGCAAGTTCCGCGCGCTGCTGCTGCCACCCCCGGGAACGAGGGCATCTTGCCCTCGGCGAGAGCGGGACGCCCTCGTTTGCATGGAACAACGCCGGGAGCGAGGGCTTCCAGCCCTCGTCGAGGGCAAGATGCCCTCGTTCCCAGCGTGTTCCATGCGCGTCAGCGCAGCGGTACCCGCGGCGAATACTCCGAGGTTGGGGCGTTCCTGGCTTGACTTTCAGTCTCCGATCTCGAGCCTGGTGGCTGGGTGTGGCGCTGGCGATCGCGGTGTCGGTGATCGCCAGTTACTCGGCGACCTGGATCGGCGAGTCCCTGTTCGGCTTCGCCAAGAGCCCGATCAGCGGAATCATGCTGGCGATCATTCTCGGCATGGTCCTTTCCAACTCGCTGAGCCTGGCGGCGCCTGCCGGGGAGGGGCTCAAGTTCTGCTCCACGACGATTCTGCGTATCGGCATCATGTTGCTCGGCATCCGTTTGAGTCTGCTGAGCGCGGGGAAATTCACGCTGGTTGCGTTGCCGTTTGTGGTGCTGGCGATTGCCTCCGGGATGACGGTCGTGGGGCTGATGGCGCGCCGTCTGGGTCTCTCACGAAGCCTGGGAGGACTGATCGCAATCGGCACCAGCATTTGCGGGGCAACGGCGATCGTGGCGACCGCGCCGCTGATCCGCGCCAGGGAGTCGGAGGTCAGTTACGCAATCGCCTGCATAACCGTGTTCGGCGTTGCCGCCATGTTTCTCTATCCGATCCTGGCGCACAGCTTTTTTGCCGGCCGTCCCGAAATGGCCGGTTTGTTTCTCGGCACCTCTATTCATGAGACCGCCCAGGTGGCCGGTGCGGGGATGATGTACCAGGCCCAATACGACGCTCCGGTGGCCCTGGACATCGCCACGGTAACCAAACTGGTTCGCAACCTTTGCATGATCGCCATGATCCCTCTGGCCGGCGTTCTGTTCGGCGCCGAGCGCGGCGCCGGCGACAGCCGCACGCTGCGGGCCTATCTGAAGATGATTCCCTGGTTCGTGGTGGGCTTTGCCCTGTTCTCGGCGCTTCGAACTATCGGCGATGCGGGAGACCAGGCGTTCGGTGTCCTGGATCCGCAAAGCTGGAGCGAACTCGTTCGCTTTCTTCGCCTTGCGGCGGAGACTTGCCTGTTGATTGCGATGGCGGCGGTCGGCCTGAATTCCAGCTTCGCCGGCATCCGCGAGATCGGCTTGCGTCCGTTCCTCCTTGGACTGTTTGCGGCCGCGACGGTTGGCGGAGTCAGCTTTGCGATGATTTTCCTGCTGGCGCCGCAGCTCTTGAGTATCGCGGGACACTAGTGTCGTGTCCCGCAAATAGCTTCACTAATCTGCGGCCCTTTTTCCTCCCCGGCGGCGTTGCTCCTCCTTATGTGGGGCCTGCCACACTGCGTCGTCGCGCCTTGCCGGGAAGGAAAAATGCCTCGCATCTCAAGCAAAGCTATTTGCGGGACACGACACTAGCCACCGGCGTTCCGTGCGAACGTCCAGGCGGCGATCCGCTGTTGCCGGCTGATGAATTACGCCCCGGCGTGGCGCAGTAGGTTTAGGCGTTCAAGTCGGGGATTTGTTCGCTCTCCAACCGCGTGATCATGTCTTTCAGGCGCAGCTTGCGCTTCTTCATGCGCTTCAGCATGAATTGGTCAGAACTTGCCTTTGTTGACATTTCCGCGATGGCGAGGTCCAGATCCCTATGCTCGTCCCTGAGTTGCTTGATTCTCTCCCGATTGGCAAAAACCTGTGTTTCGATATTGGATGTCATCTGGCCTTTGGTGCAATGTCCACGGGCGCCGCTGAGACCGTTCACGACCCCCTGCCCGCGTACCGCGCATTGTAGCGCGGAGCCGCCCACATGCAACGCCGCCCTCCTGGGACCGAGGGCATCCCGCCCTCGTGGAGGGCAGGATGCCCTCCTTCCCAGGGGGGAGCGCAGGTTAAACTCGCTTGCCTATGAAGAAAGCCGTTGCAAATCGCACAAGAATGGCGCAGGGTTCGAGCGGAATAACGGCGCTTGCGGTGCTCTCCGCGCTTGCGGCCTTGGCACCGGATGAAGCGCAGGCCGACACGCTCTCTGACGTGCTGGAACGCGGCCTGCTGCGTTGCGCCGTCATCGAGGCCAGCCCCGGGTTCAGCTCCATCGACAAGAATGGCAGAAGGTACGGCTTCGACATCGACAATTGCCGTACCGTAGCCGCCGCGGTGCTCGGCGACGCCGACGCGATCGAATACGTTCCGATCAATCCCAATACCGCCTTCACCACGCTGCAATCCGGCGGCGTGGACGTATTTCCCGGCGGCGCCACCTGGACTTTTCTGCGCGACACTGCCCTGGGGCTCGACTACACCGGCCCCTACTTGTACGCGGGACAGGGATTTGTGGTTCGCCGCGCATCGGGCGTGTCTCAAATTGCGGATCTTGAGGGAGCCACTGTTTGCGTCGCCCAGGGCACCACCAATGAGCAGAATCTGGCGGACTATTTTCGTGCCCGGCGCATGAAGTACTCGATCGTGACCTTTGCCGATGTGGAGCGCGGTCTCAATGCCTACCTTGCGGATCGCTGCGACGCCTTTACTACCGAAGTCTTTTCGCTGGCAGGGCGCATCGTAGCGTTGCGCAACCCTGATGAGCATCTCATTTTGGGCGAGGTCATTTCCAAAGAGCCGTTCTCCGGCCTGGTCCGCCAGGGCGACCCGCGCTGGCGCGACATCGTTTTTTGGGCGTTCAACTCGCGCGTGGCCGCCGAGGAGTTCGGATTGACCACGGCCAACGTTGAGGAAGTCCTCGCCACCACGGAAGATGCCGAGATTCGCCGTTTCCTGGGTGCGGAAGGCGGTTTTGGGGAGAAACTGGGCTTACGCAACGACTGGGCTTACCAGATCGTCGCTCAAGTCGGCAATTACGGCGAAGTGTTCGCCCGTCACTTTGAGCCCCTGGGGCTTCAGCGCGGCCTCAACGCCCTATGGAGTGATGGCGGCCTGATGATTGCCATGCCCTACCGCTAGGGACAAGTCCCGCCCTCAGGGAAGTTTCTGCGTGCGCAAGAATTCCGCCTTCTGGCTGCAGTGCCTGCTGGGACTGGCGCTGGTGGCGCTGGTATTTTTGGTGTTTCGCACCACGCAGAGCAACCTCGAAGCGCTGGGAGTGCAGTCAGGCTTCGATTTCCTGTGGAAGAAGGCCGGGTTTTCGATCTCCCAGCATCTGGTTCCCTACACCGAGGACTCGCCGATCTGGGTGGCGCTGGTCGTGGCGATTCTCAATACCTTGTTGCTGGCCGTCTTTTGCGTCCTGCTTGCCAGCATCCTGGGATTGATCGTGGGAGTGGGCAGGCTGTCTTCCAACTGGCTGGTATCGAGACTGTCCCTGGCTTACCTGGAACTGTTCCGCAACATCCCCGTGTTGCTGCAGATTTTCTTCTGGTACTACGTGGCGCTGCGCGCTCTGCCTTCGTTTGAATCCAGCATCTTCATCAGCGACTACCTGGTGCTGAACAATCGCGGTTTGTATTTCCCGTTCATTGAGTTCAGCGACGGCCTTTCCATTCGACCCCCGGTGATGGGGCGTTTCTCTTACGAAGGCGGCTTTTACCTGATGCCCGAATTCCTGGCCTTATGGATCGGGCTGTCCCTGTATAACGGCAGCTATATCTCGGAGATCGTGCGTTCGGGATTTCAGTCGGTGGTGCGCGGACAGTGGGAGGCAGCGGCGGCGCTCGGGTTAAGCCGGTTTACCGTTCTGCGCCGTGTCGCGTTTCCGCAAGCGTTGCGGGCCATTCTGCCGCCGCTGACCACGGTCTATATGAACATGTTCAAGGCCACCTCGCTGGCGGCCGCGATCGCCTATCCGGAAATCGTTTCGGTGTTTGTGGGCACGGTCAACAACTTAGCCGGCAGGCCGGTGGAAGTAATGGCCGTGTCGCTTGCCTTTTACGTGGGCGTCAGCTTCCTTGTGGCCTGGCTCATGGGCAGATGGAACAAGCGGGTGATTCTGCGTGGCCAATAGCTTGAATCCGCCTGCCGCAATCCGCGGGGCAGCGGCGTTTGCCTGGCTGCGGCGAAACCTCTTCTCTTCCGTGGGAAATTCCCTGGTCAGCACGATTCTGCTGGTAGCGCTCGCATCGCTGGTAGTCAAGCTGGTTGAGTGGCTGATCATCGATGCCCAATGGTCCGGCAGCGAGCCTTCCGCCTGCGCCAACACTACGGCTCTTTGCTGGCCATTCGTGCGTGCGCGGATGCCGCAATTTCTCTTCGGCTTCTACCCGGACACGGAACTTTGGAGAATCAAATTCGGCCTGGGGCTGGGCGCCCTTCCCGGCGTGCTGCTGGCCATTCCGCGCATGCCCGCGCGCCGCTGGATCGCCGCATTTCTGCTACTCGGTTACCCGCCGTTGGCCTGGTTGCTGTTCCGCGGCGGCGTTGGCGGTCTCGTTCCCGTTGGGACATCTTTGTGGGGCGGATTCTTTCTTACCCTGGTGGTGACCGGCTCGGTATTCTGGGTGTCGCTGGTGGCCGGCGTTCTGCTTGCCCTGGGGAGGCAAAGCCGGTATCCGCTTGTTAAGCAGGCGTGCACCGTGTGGATCGAGTTCTGGCGCGCGGTACCGGTCCTGGTTTTGCTGTTCGTGGTCATCATCATGTTGCCGTTGTTTCTGCCGGCGAATATCGAGATCGACAAGCTCGGCCGAGCCATGATTGCGTTTGCCATTCTCATGTCCACGTATCTGGCCGAGGCCATACGAGGTGGATTGCAGAGCCTGGCCAAGGGGCAGTACGAAGCGGCCCGCGCGCTCGGCCTGAATTGGCGCCAATCCCGACTGCACGTAGTGCTGCCCCAGGCCCTGGCGGTGGCGCTGCCTCAGATCACCAGCAACTTCATCGGACTGTTCAAGGAGACCACCGTGCTGCTGGTGATAGGGCTGTTCGACCTTCTGGGCGAGGTGCAAAGGGCGGCCAGCGATCCGCAATGGCTGGGCGCCGGCACTACTGCGGCGGGTTACATCTTCGTGGCCGCTTTCTTCTGGACGGCATGCTTTTGCCTTTCGCGCGCAAGTTCGCGCCTTGAGCGCCGCATGACGCGCTATCGGGCCATCGCCGGCTAGCTGCTGCGCCGGACAAAAAATCCAGCGCCGGGCGCGCGCGACTCGCGGGCCACGCAGAGAGACAAAAATCCCCTTGCGCGCTTGGCGCAAGGGGATTTTCTATTTCCTTCGGTTGTTAGGCTTTGACGCGGTTCCAGGTCCTCACAGCCATTATTGTGGCTACCGCCGAGTACAAGGCAACGGAAGCCTGACCGAGGATCGCATCCAAAGCCGGCCCGACCGCGGGCAGGTTGCCCAGCGCATCGGATTGAGCTGCCAATCCCACGCCGACCGCGACAGCCAGGTAGGCCGTCGCATCTTCCGCGTCAACCCCCATCCAGCCCCAGACAAGACCGAGAACGACCAGGGCCATGGGCAGAATGTTCTCTGGAACCATTCCTGGCATCAAACCCTCGACAACGGCCGCCAGCGCCATTAGCGCTACAATTACTCTATTCGCCATCTTGTTCCTCCCGTGACGTAGGTTGAGAATATTAGCCACCCACCCCAAGCGGGTGAACTCATCCGTGGATACGGAAAAATACTCAACATCATCCTCTTTTAGCACGTATCAGCGGCCGAAGCAACGGCCAGCACTCTCCAGGCGCGGAACGCCTGCCTTCCGTGCCGGGACTAATGGTGGAGTTGGCCCAGGAAAGTCTGCAGGCGTTCGGTAGATGGATTGTCGAAGAATTGATTGGGCGGAGCGTCCTCAAGGACTTCGCCCGCGTCCATGAACACGACGCGGTCGGCTACCCGGCGCGCGAAACCCATCTCGTGGCTGACGCATAGCATGGTCATGCCCTGGCGGGCCAGTTCCACCATCACTTCCAGTACTTCCTGGACCATGGGCCGAAGTAGGCTCGTCGAACAGCATGATTTCCGGCTGCATGCATAGGGCCCTGGCGATTGCCACGCGCTGTTGCTGACCACCGGACAGCTGGGCGGGGAACTTTGCTTCCTGTCCCCTAAGGTCCATGCGCTGCAGCAATTCAGCGGCGCGCTCCTCGGCCTGGTCGCGTTTCAGCTTGCGGACCTTTGTCGGGGCGAGACAGAGATTGTCCATGACCGACAAGTGCGGAAACAGGTTGAACTGCTGAAACACCATGCCGACTTTCAAGCGCACGCTGCTGCGGGCCGCATCGGAATCCAGGCTGATGCCCGCCACTTGCACATGGCCTTCCTGGAATTCCTCAAGGCCGTTCATGCACCGGATCAGTGTCGACTTTCCGGACCCCGACGGGCCGCAAATGATGATTCTTTCGCCGGATTGAACTTCAAGATCAACATTCCTGAGAGCCTGAAACTCGCTGAACCACTTGTTCAGGCCCTGCACCCGGACGGCGGGACCCTTGTCCGATTTCGGATTCATTCGGGCTCTTCGCCCCGAATCCACCAGCTCACCCCGCTGGCCGCCAGCGCTACTCGCCGGCCGCGTTCGCCCCGGTCGATATCGAGTTCCGTGAACACCCGCCGGGCGACCGGGCCCACCGGTATTCTCAAATGATCGGGCGGGTTGGCCACCGCGGCGGCAATGACTCTTGCCGCAAGCTCCGGCGGCTCACCCTTGCGTTCCCGCGCATGTAGCGCTCGATGCAAGGGACCATACGCTCGTGCATGGTCGCCTGACGTTTGCTCGGTCACGGAGTTCTTGTCGATATGCAGCATGTCGGTGGCATAGGGACCCGGCTCCAGCAGGGTAACGCGAATTCCGAAACGCTGCACCTCCAGCGCCAGCGACTCGGACATGCCCTCCAGGGCAAACTTGCTTGCGGCGTACTGGCCGTCGCCGGGTAGTCCAACCTTACCGGACAGGGAAGACACCATCAGGATGTGGCCCGAGGAACGCGCCCGCATGTCCGGAAGAACGGCTCGCGTCAGCCGCCAGGCACCCAGCAGGTTGACCTCCAGCAGCTCGCGGAAACGCGTCTCACCGGCGGTTTCCAGCGCACCGAAGGCATGCAGGCCGGCGTTGTTGATGAGCACGTCGATGCCGCCGGCCTTAAGGCAGGTTGCCTTAACGGCGTGCTCGACCGAGGATTGCGAAATTACGTCGAGCGGAACTTCCGTTGCGCCCGTATCGGCAGGCAATGATCCGGGCGTTCGAACGCCCGCAAACACGGCGTAGCCTTGCGTTGCCAGTTCCCGGGCGGTGGCCAGGCCCAGGCCCCGGGACGCTCCGCTTATGAGCACGCTAGTCGGCATGATCTTCGAGTTGCTCCAAGAATCGCAAACCCGCACGCCTGCCGGACATGGGCTTACTGAATGATCAACAGCAGGTAATGATCCGCCAGAAGCACCGCAAACAGCGCGAACAGGTACACAATAGAATACCCAAAGGTGGGCATCGCGAGGGAATCGTCCCGCTGACGATACATCCTGAAGGCGTACCACAAGAATCGCGCTCCCAACGCTACCGCCCCAATCAGGTACAGCGGACCGCTGATGCCGACCAGGTATGGGAGCAGGCCGAAAAGGAACAGCAATACGGTGTAGAGCAGGATGTGCAGACGCGTGAAGGGCACTCCGTGAGTGACCGGCAGCATCGGCATGTCCACCCTGGCGTAGTCGTCCCGCCGATGAATGGCCAGCGCCCAAAAATGCGGCGGTGTCCAGACAAAAACGATCGCGAACAGAACCACCGCACCGGGGTCCAGCTGTCCGGTCACGGCGATCCAACCGAGCAGCGGCGGGGCCGCTCCGGCTGCGCCGCCGATCACGATATTCTGCGGCGTGGCGCGTTTCAGGAACATGGTATAGATCACCGCGTAGCCCAGCAGCGAGGCAAAGGTCAATACCGCGCACAGGACATTGGTGAAGGTCAGCAGCAGCCACATGCCGGCCGCCGCCAGGCAGGCGGCAAACACCAGCACCTGCCGGGTATCGAGATGGCCGCGGGGCAGGGGGCGGTTGCGGGTCCTGGCCATTACCGCATCTATGCGCTGGTCCACCACCTGGTTGATCGCCGCCGCCGCTCCGGATACCAGTGCAATTCCCGCCGAGCCGAACACCAGAACGGTCCAGGGAGGTACCGTTTCCGCCGCCAGCAGCATGCCCACGGTCGCGGTAAAGGTCAGCAGGGCCACCACCTTGGGCTTGGTAATTTCCAGGTAGTCCCGCCATTGTTGCGGGCCCCTCAATGCTTGCGTGGTCATGATCCGGGTTTTTCTCCTGTCGGACGCAGGCCGTGTGCCAGCGTCACCAGCGCCAGCACCAGCAACGCCGCGCAGCCGTTATGGGCGACTGCCGTGGAAATCGGCAAATACAGCAGCACGTTGGCAATCCCCAGGCCTAACTGCACAAGCAAGAGGCTGCCCACTACGGCGCCGGCGATGCGAGCCTTTCTGCCCGCCGCAAAGAAGGCGGTGCGGACCGTCAGCCAACCGACATAGAGCAGGACGACCAGCGCGCCAAGCCGATGCGTCATGTGTATGGCGGTGCGCGCGGCATTGTCGAGCACTCCGTACTCGTAGGAAACGCCCAGCCCGCGCCACATTACAAAGGCCTCCCCGAAGTCCATTTCCGGCCACCACTGCCTTTGGCAGGCCGGGAAATCGGGGCAGGCCAATGCCGCGTAATTGGCGCTGGTCCAGCCGCCCAGGGCCACCTGTGCGATCACGATCGCCAGACCCACCAGGGTCCAGCGGTAGAGCCGGCTGTCCGTTCCCGCCGCCCAGCCGCCGGCATGGACGCTACGGCGCAGGATCAGCCACCACAGCAAGGCCAGGGTTCCGAAACCCCCCAGTAAATGCGCCATGACGACCACGGGCTTGAGCTGCCAGGTAACCGTCCACATGCCTAACAGCCCCTGGACCAGCACCAGCGCGACCAGGGACAGCGCGGGCGCCAATAGCGGGTTCGGTTCGCGCCGCCGCCAAATGGCCACCGCGCCGATCGCGCAGATCAGCAATCCCAGCAGAGCCGCCGCATAGCGGTGAACCATTTCCTTCCAGGCTTTGGCAACGTCCACCGGGCGGTCCGGAAAGGCGGCACCGGCTTGTGCGATTTCCTCGGCGCCCTGCGGCACATCGATCTGGCCGTAACACCCCGGCCAGTCGGGACATCCGAGACCGGCGTCGGAAAGGCGCACGAAAGCGCCGAGTACGACCACGAGCAAAGCCAGCGGCGTGGCGAGCAGCGCCAGTTTCCTGATGTCCATGCGGTTGATTAGCGAGAGTTGGGTGGAGGCTTTCTTTGATCTGTTGCCGAGGCGATCACACTGTCAACAAGGATCGGCGATCTGCCGAAACAGGGGGAACTCAGCTGCGGGTTGCCAGAGCTTGAGGCGCGGAATTATACAAACGCACACTGTGACGCGCCGGCGCGAATCTCAAGAAAATCAGCGTTTGTGATACTGAAATGAGAGCCCGTAAGTTCTTGGCGGCGCGTAGTGCGCCCAACTGGCCCCGGCGAAACTGGTGCGCTGGTCGGCGTATAGGGTATCGGCAAGGTTCTTGCCCCAGGCGGTAACCTTCCATTGCTCGTCGGGCGAGGTCCAGCTCAGCGATGCGTTGATCACGCCGTAGGCCTTCTGGAAAGAGGCCAGACGCTCCAGTCGGCCGGGGGCGTTGTCGCTGCTGGTGTAGGAGTGGTGCTTCCAGCCGTAGTCGAACCCGAAATCAAGACCCGCCCCACCGGCCATTTCGATCCCGTAGCTTGCCGCCAGGTTGACTGAGTGCCAGGGCGCGTGCGGTATGCGGTTGCCGTCGCGGCGGATGTCAAAGCCCTGGATCGTGCCGACCAGGAACTTGTCGAATCGCGCGTCCAGGTAGCCGTACGCCAGATTCAGCAGCAGACGGTCGTCCGGCGCCCACGCCAGTTCCAGTTCGCCGCCGCTGATACTGGCCCGGCCGGCATTCTTGACCCGCAGTCCGTCAAATACGCCGGAGGCTTCATCGAACAGCAGCGTGACCCGTTGCAGGTCATGAAAGTCGGTAGAGAAGGCGGCTGCGTTCAACTGCAGGGAATCGTTGAGCCAGCGGCTCTTGACGCCGATCTCGAAATTGGTTGCCGTTTCTTCCCGAATCGGCCTGTCCGCCTCCGAGGCTCGGCTTACCTTGCTGTCGAAGCCGCCGGACTTGAAGCCTTCCGACCAGCTTGCGTAGGTCATCAGGTCGCGCCCGGCAAACGGCCTCCACTCGATCACAACCCTGGGCGTGAGCGCGTCGAAAGACGCCTTAGCCGCTACGTCGTAGTTCTCGAAGATGATCTGGAACGGAATGCCGGGTACGTCGTCGTCGGTAAGTGTGCCGACGGTGCGGTTTTCCTTGTCGTCCAGGGTATAGCGCAGGCTGGCCCGCGCCGTGATTGCCGGACTGACTTCCCAGGAGGCATCGGCGAATGCGGCCCAGCCCGAGGTGTTTGACATTCCCCTCCAATCGCCGCGGCTTCCGTTGAGCCCGCCGTCCTGGTTCACCACGATGTCCTCGTATTCCAGCCGGTCCACGTCTTCATGGATGTAGTACAGGCCGGTCACCGCCTGCCAATTGGAGGCGGGTTCGAAGGCATAGCGCAGTTCCAGGCTGGTTTGGCGTGCGTCCTCTTCCTGGCCGAAGAGGTCGTCGAAGCCCTGGCCCACGGCAATGCTGCGGCCGCCGAACTGATCCACCGTGTTCGAGGCAACGTCACGGTAGGCCGCAATGACAGTGAGATCACCGCCCGCAAGGCCCTGGTTCAATCGAGCCGAAAGCCCCCACTGTTGCGCCTCGTAGCCGATCGCCACGCCATGCTCCGAGACCCGTGACCGGCCGCTGGAAGCGGACGGGGGGAAGCTGTCCCATTCGGTAACGCTGCGCGTCTGACTGCCGTTGTCCTCTTCGCTGTAGTCGGCGCTGAGCAGCAGAACGCGATCATCGCCGGAAGCGAACTTGAGTTGCGCCCGCAGCGCCAGGAGGTCCTCGTCGTCGGACTCCGCACCGCTCAGCAGGTCCATGCCGTAGCCATCGCGCGTCTTGCGAAGCATTGAAATCTTGCCTGCCACATTGGAAGCCAAGGGGCCGGCAAGCACGCCCTTCAGTTCGGTGGCGTTAAACGAACCGAAGCCGGCCAGCAACTTCGCTTCGGTCAATTCCACGTCCGGCGCCCTGGTAGTAAGGCTTACGGCGCCGCCCACCACGTTCTTGCCGAACAGCGCTCCCTGGGGTCCGCGCAGCACGGAAGCCTGTTCGAGATCGAAGAGCTCGAAGAAATAGGAGGTGGACCGTGCGATATATACCTCGTCCACGAACAGGATCACGGAGTTCTCCAGCGCGCTGCGGGTGGCGCCGCTGTTGCCTATGCCCCGCACGGTAAGCTCCGAGCGGCTGCTGCTGAAGGTGGAATAGGAAAGATTGGGGACGCGAAGGGCCAGATCGCCGAGCTTTTCTACCCGGCCCGCTGCCAGGGCCTGCCAATCCAGGGCGCTGATGGACATCGGAACGTCCTGCAGGTTTTCGGTCCGTTTCTGCGCCGTGACCACAACTTCTTCCAGGTAGCCCTCGGCGCGCGCGGAGATACTGACGATCATGCCCAGCACCAGAAGCGCAGCGCTACGCCTTTGGCGCCCGCAAAACCCCTGCGGCCGGCATGTTCCCACCGGGTGTTGCATGGAACAAGCCTGGGAACGAGGGCTTCCAGCCCTCGACGAGGGCAAGATGCCCTCGCTCCATTGCTTCCTGCGCGTCAGCGCTGCGGCGCCTGCTGCGAAAACTCCTGGCTTAAATTCCATCGGCGACCTATCGAAAAACAGCACGCCGGCGGGGCGCGCCGGACTATACGCGCTCGCGGGTCTCGGCGAGAATCCGGTCCACAACCGAAACCAGAACCTGCTCGTTTGTGTCGCCTTCCAAAAGGCGTAATCGGTAATGGTCTGTTTGCCGGTCGGCACTGCTGCCGTTGGATACGATATCGAGTGCGTGGCGCAGTTCGCCTTCACAGCCGAGCGCGCGGGCATCGTCGCTGAGCGTCTCGACAAGCTGGGTCACGAGATCCGCGATGTCGGTGCGCCCGCCGTCGTCCGTATTGCCCAGAAACGCCAGCACGCCATAGCGCTGAGCCAGCCAGCGATTCTCCGCAATGATCTCGGTCAGGGGTTCCTCCGGCAATTCGCCCGCGTAGTGTTCTCTCATCAGCATGCGCACCAGGCAGGCGTACAGAGCAATGATGCACATGGCGTCATCCAGACGCGTGCAGAGATCGCAGATGCGCAACTCGACGGTGGGATAGTGCTGCGACGGACGGATATCCCACCACAACTCGCTGCCGTCCTGGTCGCCGAACCCCGCATGCACGTGCATGCCGCCCACCAGGTAGCGGCGCACCGCTTCCTGGTAGCTCATCTCGAAGTCCTCGTAGCGCTTGCGCGGCGTGGTGAGCTGCTCCTCCCAGGTCGCAAAAGGGTGGGTCGATGCAGCCATTACCGCAGCCCCCTGGCTGGCGGCGGCATCGAGCATCAGTGTGCGCGTTTCACGCATGGCTTCGCGCACCTCGGCCACCGAGTGGCACACACGCGTGTTGGTTTCGATCTGCGAACGCAGCATTTCCGGCACGACCTTGTGGTCTCCGGCGTGTGCCTGGCAGTACTCGAAAATTCCCGGATCGGGATCGGCGAGCATGTCGCGGCTGTGCGGGTCGACAAGGAAGAACTCTTCCTCGACACCCAGCGTGATCGTTAAGTCGGCTTTGTTCATCAGTGTCTGGCCCGGCTCTGTCGGCACGGATCCAGGCGAACGGTAGGAGAGAAGAAGGTTGCGGCATTCATCGACGGAAAACCCGAGACTCCGGGCCCGCTGCACGAACTGCAGCTAATGAACATGGTCCTCGGCGTAATGCCGGTAACCCTTGCCCCGACGATCCGCCACGGTCTCATAGTAGCGAATGGTTTTCGGCGGCAATCCACTCGCCTCCGCGGCTTTCCCGCTGTTCACAATCGGACTCTCCTCAACCTCAGCGCGTTGCTCACGACCGAAACCGACGACAGGCTCATGGCTGCTGCTGCAATCATAGGCGACAACAGAATGCCGAAGAACGGGTACAGCAGGCCGGCCGCGATCGGCACGCCGGCCGAGTTGTAGACGAACGCACAGAACAGGTTTTGCCTGATGTTGCGCATGGTCGCATGCGCCAGCCGGCGGGCCCGAACGATCCCGTTCAGGTCGCCCTTTACCAGTGTGAAGCCCGCACTCTCGATGGCCACGTCGGCGCCGGTCCCCATCGCGACCCCCACGTCCGCCTGGGCCAGCGCGGGCGCGTCGTTCACACCGTCGCCCGCCATCGCGACCTTGGCGCCGGCTGCCTGCAGCTCCTCTATGATGCGGGCCTTTTCTTCCGGGAGAACGTCGGCGCGAATCTCATCGATCCCGAGCCGGGAAGCGACCGCCTTCGCGGTGCGTTCGCTGTCGCCCGTGACCATGACGATGCGCAGACCTTCGGCATGCAGCGCCTTCAACGCCTGTGGCGTTGTGTCCTTGACCGGATCGGCGACGCTCACAAGCCCGGCCAGCCGGCCCTCAACCACGACGAACATGACCGTCTCGCCCTGGTCGCGGCGCTGGTTCGCCATTTCGCTTGCATGGCCGCCGTCGAGCCCAAGGTCGGCAACCAGCTTCGCGTTGCCCAGCGCAACGGTCTTGTCCTCAACTAGTCCTTTGACACCTTTTCCGGTGACCGCCTCGAATCTTTTTACCTTGGAAAGGACGACGCCGCGGTCCTCGGCTCCCGCAACGATCGCCTCGGCGAGCGGGTGCTCGCTGCCCCGTTCGAGCGACGCCGCGAGCCGCAGCAACTGAGCCTCGTCTATCCCCGCGTCCGGGACCACGGCGACCAGCTTCGGCTTACCCACGGTCAAGGTGCCGGTCTTGTCGACGATCAGCGTGTCGACCTTGGCGAATCGCTCGAGCGCCTCGGCGTTCTTAATCAGCACGCCGGCCTGCGCGCCTCGGCCGGTCGCCGTCATGATGGACATGGGTGTGGCAAGGCCAAGCGCACAGGGACAAGCGATGATCAAGACCGAGACCGCCGTCACCAGGGCGTAGGCCATGGCCGGCGGCGGACCCCAGATCGACCAGACAACAAACGCCGCCACCGCGACAAGGACGACAGCCGGCACGAAATATGCGGCCACCAGGTCGGCCAATTTCTGGATCGGCGCGCGGCTACGCTGTGCTTGGGCGACCATCTCGACGATTTGCGACAGCATGGTGTCGGCGCCGACGCGCTTGGCCTCGATGACGAGCGTGCCCCTGCCGTTGATCGTCGCTCCGGTCACCGGGTCGCCAACCGCCTTTTCGACCGGCACCGGCTCGCCGGTCAGCATGGACTCGTCAATCGACGAATGGCCTTCGACAACTACCCCATCCACCGGCAATTTGTCCCCCGGGCGTATCCGCAGGCGATCGCCGACCTGAACGTCATCGAGCGGGATTTCCTTTTCGCCGCCATCCGGGCGGATGATCCGCGCCGTCTTCGGCGCCAGATTCAGGAGCGCGCGGATCGCGTCGCCCGTCCGCTCCCGGGCACGGAGTTCCAATACCTGGCCGAGCAATACGAGAATCACGATGACAGCCGCAGCCTCGTAGTAGACTCCGACATGGCCTTCGGCATCGCGGAATCCGGCCGGAAAGATCCCCGGCGCGATCGTCGCGACGACACTAAACGCATAGGCCGCGCCGACGCCCATGGCGATCAGCGTGAACATATTCAGGCTGCGGTTGACGACGGATTTGACGCCGCGGACGAAGAACGGCCAGCCCGACCAAAGGATGACCGGCGTCGCCAGGACGAGCTCGGCCCAAACCGCGGTCCCCTCGCCGATCCATCTGCGCACGGGCAGGCCCATCAGAGGACCCATCGTGAGTACCAGGATTGGAACCGTCAGCGCGGCCCCGATCCAAAAGCGGCGCATGAAATCCACGAGTTCCGGGTTGGGTCCCTGGTCTCCAACCGGCACGCCCATCGGCTCCAGCGCCATGCCGCAGAGCGGGCAGTCGTCGGGTCCCTTCTCCACGATCTCGGGGTGCATGGGACAGGTGTAAAGCGTGCCCTCGGGCATCGGTTCCGGCGCAGCGAGACCTTCCAGATAAGCGGCCGGGTCCCCCTCGAATTTTTCCTGGCAATGCGCCGAGCAGAAATAGAAGCGCTGGCCGGCGTGCTTGGCGACATGCCGGGCGCTCGCTCGCGCCACGGTCATGCCGCAGACGAGATCCGTCGCCTCAAGGTAATCTTCCGGTGCGGCCTTGAACTTGTCGCGGCACCCCGGGCCGCAGAAGCGATAGACGTGGCCGTCGTGCTCGTGGCTCGGCTTGTCCGCGTTTGGATCGACGGTCATAGCGCAGACCGGATCTCTCACGAGAGCCGCCTCCTGGCGTTCGTGCTCATGCCGATGCGCGTGGGTGGTCATGGGCCGATTCTTCACGTCAGAATACCTCCTCGCCCAGCGCGTCGCCGGCGGATTTCCTCAGCGTATTGCGCTTCCGTGCCTGCCCTTTCGTCAACGTGGTCTCGTCGATTCTCACCGGTTTCCTCCTCCTTGTATCCCGCCGGGACCGACCTGCCGCCACGCACATCATATTACCCGACCTCGCCAAGAAGCGGCGAGCGATCCGGTTGAGGGTTTCGGGCGCGTGCTAGTAATATAAAGTAATCAGAAAGATGTAATCGCAATCGTAGGACAAAACGTATATGGCAAGAAATGATTGCAGTGTCGAGACCGTACGAAGAGTGGCGGACGCAATAGGAACGCGATGATGTTCCCGCGCCGGATTGAAGGCCTGCCCATGGGTAAGCGGGGCAGCGCCCATGACTGAATCTGCAGTGACCGTCGATTTTGACTTCGGCTTGGGCGAAGAGTTCGACCTGTTGCGCGAGCAGGTGTCGCGATTTGCTGCGGATCACATTGGGCCGAACGCTGCGGAACTGGATGCGAGCAATCAGTTTCCTCGTGACCTGTGGCCCCAATTGGGCGAGCTGGGCCTGCTGGGAATCACCGCAGGGGCCGTATATGGCGGTGCGGGGCTCGGTTACCTGGCGCACGTGGTAGCCATGGAGGAAATCAGCCGGGCCTCGGCTTCAGTAGGCCTTTCCTATGCTGCGCACTCCAACCTGATGGTTAACCAGCTGTGCCTATGGGGCACGGAGGAGCAGAAGGGCCGTTTGCTGCCGAAGTTGATTACCGGCGAGCATGTGGGCGCGCTGGCCATGAGCGAGGCGGAAGCGGGGTCCGACGTGTTGAGTATGCGTACCCGCGCGGCGCCGCAAGGCGACCATTATGTGCTGAACGGAACAAAAATGTGGATTACCAACGGACCGGAAGCGGACGCACTGATCGTTTATGCCAGGGTCCCTGCGGAAACAGCGGCGGCAAGCTCCCACAAGTGCGGGTCGATCCGGGCGTTTATCGTGGAGAAAAACCTGCCGGGCTACTCAACCGAACCCAAGCTCGACAAGCTGGGAATGCGCGGATCGGACACCTGCGGGCTGGTCTTCGATCAGTGCCGGGTTCCCCGGAACAACGTATTGCCCGGCGACGGAGTAAAGATCCTGATGTCCGGACTCGACTATGAACGCGTGGTATTGGCTGGCGGCCCTCTCGGCATTATGCGCGCCGCCATGGACATGGTGTTGCCCTACGTCCATGAACGAAAGCAGTTCGGCAGCCCGATCGGCAGGTTCGAATTGATGCAAGGGAAGCTGGCGGACATGTATACGAAAATGAATGCCGCCAGGGCCTACGTGTACTCGGTAGCCCAGGCCTGCGACCGGGGCGCGACAACGCGGTTCGACGCCGCTGCGGCAATCCTCAACGCATCTGAAAGCGCCAGTTGGGTGACCGGCGAGGCTCTGCAGGCGCTCGGAGGCAACGGCTATATCAACGAGTATCCTGCAGGAAGATTGTTCAGGGACGCAAAGCTCTATGAGATTGGTGCGGGCACCAACGAAATCCGGCGCATGCTGATCGGCCGCGAACTCTTCGATGCCACCACGGGAAACGCCTGATGGCCGTGTTCAAGAGCAAGATCGACACAAAGTCCGAAGAATTCGCCGCCAACGCCGCGGTCAACCGAGGGCTGGCAAAGCAGCTTCGCGAGCTCAAGGAGGCCGTGTGCGAGGGTGGATCGGAAACGGCGCGCGCCAGGCACCTGAAGCGGGGCAAGATGCTGGCCCGTGACCGGGTGGCCGCGCTGACGGACTCCGACGCGCCGTTCCTGGAGATCGGTCAGCTGGCCGCGCATGACGTCTATGACCACCCGGTTCCCGCGGCCGGTCTGGTTTGCGGTATCTGCCGCGTCCACGGCGTCGAATGCATGATTGTCGCAAATGACGCGACGGTGAAGGGCGGCGCCTACTATCCCCTGACCGTGAAGAAACATCTTCGGGCACAGGAAATTGCGCTTGAGAACCACCTGCCCTGTATTTACCTCGTTGATTCCGGTGGCGCCTACCTGCCCATGCAGGACGAAGTATTTCCCGACCGGGAACACTTCGGCCGCATTTTCTACAATCAGGCCCGCCTGTCTGCGCGCAACATTCCCCAGGTCGCAGTAGTCATGGGCTCCTGTACGGCTGGTGGCGCCTATGTCCCAGCCATGTCCGATGAAACCGTCATCGTCAGGGAACGAGGGACGATTTTTCTCGCTGGCCCACCGCTGGTCAAGGCGGCAACCGGCGAGGAAGTCGACCAGGAGACACTGGGGGGCGGCGACATGCATACGCGGGTGTCCGGCGTGGCGGACTACCTCGCCGACGATGACCAGCATGCCTTGGGCATCGCCCGGGACATCGTTCGCAGCCTGAACAGGCCTGGCCGGATCGGGCCTGGCGCCGCTGCGGAGCCGAAGTGCTCGCCGGACGAAATCTACGGCATCGTGCCTCGCGGACTGCGCTACATCTATAACGTGCGGGAAGTCATTGCACGAATCGTGGACGGCTCTGACATTCACGAATTCAAGCCACGCTACGGGACCACGCTGGTCTGCGCCTTCGCTCAACTTGGCGGCTACCCGGTGGGGATATTGGCCAACAACGGAGTGCTGTTCTCGGAATCATCGCTGAAAGGCGCGCATTTCATACAGCTCTGCAACCGGCGCGGCATACCGCTACTGTTCCTGCAGAACATCGCGGGATTCATGGTGGGCAAGGATTTTGAACGTCGCGGCATCGCAAAGGACGGCGCCAAGCTGATTACTGCCGTAGCCTGCGCGCGGGTGCCGAAACTTACGGTCATCATCGGCGGGTCATTCGGCGCCGGCAACTACGGGATGTGCGGCCGGGCCTACGGGCCGCGGCTGCTGTGGATGTGGCCCAACGCGCGGATTTCGGTGATGGGCGCCGAGCAGGCGGCGATGGTGCTGAGCCAGGTGCGCGGCGAAGCGCAGCGCGCACGAGGAGAGACCCCCTCGGAAAAAGCCGAGAATGCGTATCACGAGGGCATCCGGGCCCAGTATGAGCGCCAGGGGCATCCTTTCTACGCCAGCGCCAGGCTCTGGGACGATGGCGTTATCGATCCGGTGGATACCCGCCAGGTGCTGGCGCTCAGCCTGTGGGCAGTCATGAACGCCCCCATACCCAAGGAGACCCCCTATGGCGTCTTCCGCATGTAACCCCCCTGGGAAAGAGGGCATCCTGCCCTCCAACCTCGGAACGAGGTTAACCTGCCCTCCACCCCGGGAACGAGGCCATCCTGGCCTCGTCCAGAGCGGGACGCCCTCGTTCCCAGCGAGATCTTCTTGCGCATATCCCTATTCCATGCCAGGGCCAGCATAGTGCCGGGACTCTATTTCGAAGAATTCAGGGTGGGTGATGTCATCCGGCATGCCTTGCGCCGTACGGTGACGGAAGCGGACAACCTGTTGTTCTCGGTATTGACCCACAACCCTTCGCCGCTGCACCTGGACGAGGAGTACATGCGCAATACCGAATTCGGTCGGCGCATCGTGAACAGTTGCTTCACCCTGAGCCTGATGACCGGCGTTTCGGTAGGTGACACGACCGATCGGACGGCAATCGCGAATCTGGGCTGGGAAGACGCCCGGTTTCCCAAGCCGGTCTTTCTCGGCGACACGCTGAGAATCGAAACCGAAGTGGCACAGGTAAGGCAAAGCAAGTCACGGCCGGAGGCAGGCGTTGTGACTCTTGTCCATCGGGCCTACAACCAGCAAGACGAACTGGTCGGGAGCTGCCGGCGCGTCGCACTGATGAAGAAGCGCCCCGCCGGCGAGCAGTAACTCCCTGGAAACAAGGACATCTTGGGACCGAGGGCATCGCTGGGACCGAGGGCATTGTCCTCGTCGAGGGCAGGATGCCCTCGTTCCCAGGGTCTCTCTCACTAGCCGGTGAACGACTTCAGCGCCTGAATCCGTGCGTCCAGCGGAGGATGGGAGGAAAACAGCCGCTGAATGCCGGATCGGGCCGAGGCCGAAATACCGAAAGCCGCCATCGACTCCGGCATCGATTTTCCGGCGCCGTATCCGCGCTTTAGGGATTCCAGGGCATTGATCATGGAGCCTCGGCCGGCCAGACGGGCGCCGGCGGCATCGGCGCGAAACTCCCGGCGGCGCGAGTACCACATCACAATGGCGCTGGCCAGGATCCCGAACACGATCTGGGCGGCGATCGTGACCGCAAAGTACCCCAGGCCGTAACCTCGTTCGTTACGCAGGATCACCCGGTCCACGATAAAGCCTACGATGCGGGAGAAGAACAGCACGAAAGTGTTCAGGATTCCCTGCAGCAGCGTCAGGGTCACCATGTCGCCGTTTGCCACGTGGCCGATTTCATGGCCCAGCACCGCACCCACCTCGTCGCGGCGCATGTTCCGCAGGAGCCCTTCGCTGACTGCCACCAGTGACTTGTTGCGCCGGGCGCCGGTTGCGAAGGCATTCGGTTCCGGGGCCGGGAATATCCCTACTTCCGGTGGCTCGATCCCGGCACTCCTGGCCAACTGCCGGGTGGTGTCCAGCAGCCAGACTTCGGTCGGGTTGGATGGAGCAGCGATGACCTGCGTGCGGGTGGCGCGCTTGGCCATCCACTTCGAAAGGAACATCGAAACAAAGGCTCCCCCGAACCCGAAAACCGCGCTGAAGATGAACAGGCCGGTGTAATTCAGGGCGTATTCGCCTGCCGCATCCATAACGAATCGATCAACGCCGAGCAGCCGCAGGACCAGCGAGGCAACCAGAAGGACCGCCAGGTTGGTAAGAATGAACAGCGCTATACGGGGTAACCAAGCGGACGTCTCCGGAACGTGCCTTTGCGGGGATAGCAAGTATATGGGGATTATTGCCCCGGTTTTGTAGGTCAAAAGGGCGCTTGCTGCGCCTCGTGCTCGCCGCCTACACTTGATGGCCTGATGCTGGCGTCGTGACTTTTGTCTATCGAGCTTACAACCAGAACGATGATCTTGTCGGCAGCTGCCGCCGCGTCGCCCTGTTAAAGAAGCGTTCCGCCGGCGACAAGGCGGCGGAAAGCGACCCCCGCAACGCAAGGTAACTGCGCTAAGTTCCGCCGCATGCAGTTCCGTTCGGGATCCGTGCTAGCGACCGCAGCCTGATCACCACCGCAGTATCCCGCCCGACATCGGAACCGCGTTTGCTGTTCCCGATTTCAACCGCCACATGTGCCAGGCATCCAATGTTGGTCTCCCAAGCCAGCCGGTAGTCTCGCGAGTTCATGGACGTGCCACTCTCCAGCGATAGCCCTCCATATCGAGTCATAAGGGTATGGCCGACACGATAGTGCTCATTCGGGCCGTTGATTCCTATGCGTGCCCATGGAATCCATGCGCCTGCGGCGGTTTCGAGTCCATACGCCAACTCAATGTTTGTCTCTTGGTGTTCCAGACCTGGGGTCGTGATGTTGCGGCGGGCGGTATTCCTCGTCCACAACGCGCTCTGCACGCCCTCGTGAACCTGCCCGCCCCAAGATTGCGTCAGGGAAAGTAGCAGGCCCTTCGCAGTCGCCGACGAGGAATCATAGCGGAAACCGCCGGACACGCCCCACTCTTCGAATCCATCCGATTCATGCGATACCAATCCGCTGGCAACCAGATTCATGGTGAAGCCCGGAATCAGGTCAATCAGATCCAAGCCGCCACCTACCTCCAGCCCAAATCCTTTCTCCGCATCTCCAGAGTCACTGCGCAAAGCCAGTTCCACCCGGCTCCGCAGCGAGGAGTCGGGGCCGAACTCGGTCAAGTGCGATCCTTGCAATCCCAATCGAATGCGCTGGGCATTTCCTTCGGCCTCAAGCACATTCTCCGCATTTCCGGAGCGCGCTCTCGCCACCATCGCGTCGGTCTTGATCGCCAGCGAGAACTTATCGGATCCGGATAGTAGCTCGCCGCGCGCCCCTACCGCTGCCAGCCGGGTCCGAAGATCGATCCTCACCGAATCGCCACCCAATGCAGGAGTTGCCACCATATCGCCTGTGCTGTAGCCGGCTAGTCCCCATACCCACACTCGCTCCGAAAGTTGGTACCCCATGTATGGATGGAGGCCTGTAGTCGATGAATCCAGGCTGCCGGAATCCTGCCCTGGAGCGCCGTATCCTTCGTCAGCCCAGGTGCGCGAGATCGTGATCCCCAGCAAACAGCGCTCACAATCGTAGTCAGCCCCAACAATCGCGGTAAGCGCGTCTCCGTGCGCGGTTGATCGGCCTGCAGCGGATTCGAATCGCGAGTACGCCCCCCGCCCCCAAATGGAAATGACTCCTTTGCCCGATCCGGACGCAGCGAGTCGGAAGCCGCTCCCGGAAAACAGATCCCCCAATGCCAATTCGCGAATACCCCTGGGCGAAAGGCCCGGAAGTGCGGTATCCGTTGCTCCGAAGTGCGTTCCGCCAGCGCCTGTGTTCCATCGCGCACCCTTGGATTCGACTGCGTTGCTCGGCCCGCGGCCGAACTCGCTCGGCCAAGCAGCCGGTTTTCTGCGCAGATGATCCTGCTCGCCGGATTCGAACACGAAAAGACCTTCGCTTAACAAGCGATGTCCAGCAATCGTAATTTCCCCGCCGGGTGCGCGTCCGTTGCGCCGATAGGCCTCAAACTGCTCTTCGACGGCTTTCACGATGTGATCTCCCGTAATGCGGCCAAGCCGGGCCAGCCAGTGCCTGGAGGCCGTATCCTCGTCCCCGCCACCGCGGATCAAACCCACGGCCTGTGCGTCAACCAGCTGAACGCCAACCGGATTGCTGAGTTCCAGAGTGAAGAATTCCTCGGCTTCATTAAGTAAGTCGAGCAGCAAGGGAACGACGATCTCGGCTCGCGTCTGACCGGCCGGAATCGCCACTGTGCCCGCGCTTGATCTGTAGTCCGCTCCCGCCTGGGCCGTGCCGTCGCGAGTTGTGTAGTCCACCGTGACCGCTTGACTGCTGTGTCCGATCAGGGATATCTCGAACACCAATTTGCCGTCCGACTCCGCACCGGAAGCGTCCGCCACGGCCAGATCCGGTCGCGGTGAAACCGTATCCGTTACCGTCACTGCCACGAAAGGTAGCGGGACATCATCGTAGCCACCCCCTGCCGCTTCATGCGTCAACACAAAGACCTGGTCATCAGTATCGTCGTCTAATGCCGCTGTAACCCGCACTTTCTGGGCGGTCCGCCAGTTCGAGACGGTGAATGTCAGCGTAACCGGAGATACGTCGAGGATATTGTCGGTGTATCCGGACACGAGCACCTTCACTTCCTCAAAAGGTTGGGACGTAAGCGCCACTGTGTAGAGGCCTCCGCCAGGATCGGCTTCGGGCACCGTCAGTTCCGTGGGCGTGATTTCCACGCCGCGGGTATCGTCATCGGTGATGGTGAGCGTGACGTGTGATGGTTCCACGACGCCGGTCAGCGACACTGTTCCCGACACCGTTACGGTTTTGTCCGGCGCATCCTGGTCGTTGTCGAATGCGGTCACCGTTACCTCGCCCGTGCTATCCGTCGCGTTGGCTGCAAAGCTCAGCACGGTCCCGCTCAACTCGAAGTCGCCCGCCACCGCAGGCGCATCTGCGACGGCGGACACGGTTACGCGGAACGCTTCCTCCGAGGCCGGCGACACGTTGGCCGTAACCGTGCTCGCGCCTCGGTTCTCGTCAATCCTGTCCGGAGTCAGAACCAGCGTCACCACCGCCGGCTCAGGGGGCGGCGGCTCGTCATCATCGATGATGGTGAGCGTGACGCTTGATGGTTCCACGACGCCGGTCAGCGACACTGTTCCCGACACCGTTACGGTCTTGTTGGGCGCATCCACGTTGTTGTCGAATGCAGTCACCGTTACCTGGCCGGTGCTCTGAGTCGCGTTGGCTGCAAACCTGAGCACGGTCCCGCTCAACTCGAAGTCGCCCGCCACCGCAGGCGCATCTGCGACGGCGGACACGGTTACGCGGAACGCTTCCTCCGAGGCCGGCGACACGGTGGCGGTAACGGTGCTCGCGCCTCGGTTCTCGTCAATCCTGTCCGGAGTCAGAACCAGCGTCACCACCGCCGGCTCAGGGGGCGGCGGCTCGTCATCATCGATGATGGTGAGCGTGACGTTGATGGTTCCACGACGCCGGTCAGCGACACTGTTCCCGACACCGTTACGGTCTTGTTGGGCGCATCCACGTTGTTGTCGAATGCAGTCACCGTTACCTGGCCGGTGCTCTGAGTCGCGTTGGCTGCAAACCTGAGCACGGTCCCGCTCAACTCGAAGTCGCCCGCCACCGCAGGCGCATCTGCGACGGCGGACACGGTTACGCGGAACGCTTCCTCCGAGGCCGGCGACACGGTGGCGGTAACGGTGCTCGCGCCTCGGTTCTCGTCAATCCTGTCCGGAGTCAGAACCAGCGTCACCACCGCCGGCTCAGGGGGCGGCGGCTCGTCATCATCGATGATGGTGAGCGTGACGTGTGATGGTTCCACGACGCCGGCCTGCGACACCGCTCCCGATACTGTTACGGTCTTGTTGGGCGCATCCACGTTGTTGTCGAATGCAGTCACCGTTACCTGGCCGGTGCTCTGAGTCGCGTTGGCTGCAAACCTGAGCACGGTCCCGCTCAACTCGAAGTCGCCCGCCACCGCAGGCGCATCTGCGACGGCGGACACGGTTACGCGGAACGCTTCCTCCGAGGCCGGCGACACGGTGGCGGTAACGGTGCTCGCGCCTCGGTTCTCGTCAATCCTGTCCGGAGTCAGAACCAGCGTCACCACCGCCGGCTCAGGGGGCGGCGGCTCGTCATCATCGATGATGGTGAGCGTGACGTGTGATGGTTCCACGACGCCGGTCAGCGACACTGTTCCCGACACCGTTACGGTCTTGTTGGGCGCATCCACGTTGTTGTCGAATGCAGTCACCGTTACCTGGCCGGTGCTCTCGCTCGCGTTGGCTGCAAACCTGAGCACGGTCCCGCTCAACTCGAAGTCGCCCGCCACCGCAGGCGCATCTGCGACGGCGGACACGGTTACGCGGAACGCTTCCTCCGAGGCCGGCGACACGGTGGCGGTAACGGTGCTCGCGCCTCGGTTCTCGTCAATCCTGTCCGGAGTCAGAACCAGCGTCACCACCGCCGGCTCAGGGGGCGGCGGCTCGTCATCATCGATGATGGTGAGCGTGACGTTTGATGGTTCCACGACGCCGGCCTGCGACACTGTTCCCGACACCGTTACGGTCTTGTTGGGCGCATCCACGTTGTTGTCGAATGCAGTCACCGTTACCTGGCCGGTGCTCTGAGTCGCGTTGGCTGCAAACCTGAGCACGGTCCCGCTCAACTCGAAGTCGCCCGCCACCGCAGGCGCATCTGCGACGGCGGACACGGTTACGCGGAACGCTTCCTCCGAGGCCGGCGACACGGTGGCGGTAACGGTGCTCGCGCCTCGGTTCTCGTCAATCCTGTCCGGAGTCAGAACCAGCGTCACCACCGCCGGCTCAGGGGGCGGCGGCTCGTCATCATCGATGATGGTGAGCGTGACGTTTGATGGTTCCACGACGCCGGCCTGCGACACTGTTCCCGACACCGTTACGGTCTTGTTGGGCGCATCCACGTTGTTGTCGAATGCAGTCACCGTTACCTGGCCGGTGCTCTGAGTCGCGTTGGCTGCAAAGCTGAGCACGGTCCCGCTCAACTCGAAGTCGCCCGCCACCGCAGGCGCATCTGCGACGGCGGACACGGTTACGCGGAACGCTTCCTCCGAGGCCGGCGACACGGTGGCGGTAACGGTGCTCGCGCCTCGGTTCTCGTCAATCCTGTCCGGAGTCAGAACCAGCGTCACCACCGCCGGCTCAGGGGGCGGCGGCTCGTCGTCGTCGTCATCGATGATGGTGAGCGTGACGTGTGATGGGTCCACGACGCCGGCCTGCGACACCGCTCCCGATACTGTTACGGTCTTGTTGGGCGCATCCACGTTGTTGTCGAATGCCACCGTTACCTGGCCGGTGCTCTCGCTCGCGTTGGCTGCAAACCTGAGCACGGTCCCGCTCAACTCGAAGTCGCCCGCCACCGCAGGCGCATCTGCGACGGCGGACACGGTTACGCGGAACGCTTCCTCCGAGGCCGGCGACACGGTGGCGGTAACGGTGCTCGCGCCTCGGTTCTCGTCAATCCTGTCCGGAGTCAGAACCAGCGTCACCACCGCCGGCTCAGGGGGCGGCGGCTCGTCATCATCGATGATGGTGAGCGTGACGTTTGATGGTTCCACGACGCCGGCCTGCGACACTGTTCCCGACACCGTTACGGTCTTGTTGGGCGCATCCACGTTGTTGTCGAATGCAGTCACCGTTACCTGGCCGGTGCTCTGAGTCGCGTTGGCTGCAAAGCTCAGCACGGTCCCGCTCAACTCGAAGTCGCCCGCCACCGCAGGCGCATCTGCGACGGCGGACACGGTTACGCGGAACGCTTCCTCCGAGGCCGGCGACACGGTGGCGGTAACGGTGCTCGCGCCTCGGTTCTCGTCAATCCTGTCCGGAGTCAGAACCAGCGTCACCACCGCCGGCTCAGGGGGCGGCGGCTCGTCATCATCGATGATGGTGAGCGTGACGTTTGATGGTTCCACGACGCCGGCCTGCGACACTGTTCCCGACACCGTTACGGTCTTGTTGGGCGCATCCACGTTGTTGTCGAATGCAGTCACCGTTACCTGGCCGGTGCTCTGAGTCGCGTTGGCTGCAAAGCTCAGCACGGTCCCGCTCAACTCGAAGTCGCCCGCCACCGCAGGCGCATCTGCGACGGCGGACACGGTTACGCGGAACGCTTCCTCCGAGGCCGGCGACACGGTGGCGTAACGGTGCTCGCGCCTCCGTTCTCGTCAATCCTGTCCGGAGTCAGAACCAGCGTCACCACCGCCGGCTCAGGGGGCGGCGGCTCGTCATCGTCGGTCATCGATGGTGAGCGTGTGCTGGGATCCGAAGGTTACGCCGGCCTGGAAGCACTGATCAGTATTGTTGGGCGCATCCACGCTTCGAATGCATCCCCCCGGTGCGTGGATGAGGTCGTCCACCCCTGTCACTGTGGCCGTAACACTGGATGCTTCCGCGCCCGAACCGGCCGGAAGCGTCAGCGTGTCGGGACTGAGGGTGTAGTCGTCATTTTCCGTGGCGGTGCCCGCCAGGGTAAGGGTGATGGTCTGATCCGTGGCGAAGGTGGAACCCGTCCCCGTGCTTACCGTGATGGTCGCCGTCCGCCGTCTCCGCGATCGACGTCTCGTCGCCGAAAAGACCAGCACGGGCGGGCCGTCATCATCGGTGATGGTGAGCGTTTGCTGCGACCCGATGGTTCCACGCCCGACCTGGAGGCACTGATCAATACGGTCTCATCCCCCTCCTGGAGGATATCGTCACCCCCGTCACCTGGCCGTGCACTGGAGTCGCTTCCGCTGCCCGAACCCGCCGGAAGTGTCAACGTGCCAGGACTGATGGTGTACAGGCGCATCTGCGACGGCGGACACGGTTACGCGGAACGCTTCCTCCGAGGCCGGCGACACGGTGGCGGTAACGGTGCTCGCGCCTCATCACCACCGCCGGCTCACCCCCGTCACTGTGGCCGTAACGCTGGACGCTTCCGCGCGAGCCTCCGGAAGCGTCAGCGTGTCGGATGAGGGTGTAGTCGTGACGTTTGATGGTTCCACGACGCCGGCCTGCGACGTGGCCGTCACCGTGCCCGCCAGGGTAAGGGTGATGGTCTGATCCGTGGCGAAGGTGGAACCCGTCCCCGTGCTTACCGTGATGGTCGCCGTGCCGCCGTTCTCCGCGATCGACGCCTCGTCGACCGAAAAGACCAGCACGGGCGGGCCGTCGTCATCGATGATGGTGAGCGTTTGCTGCGACCCGATGGCCACGCCCGACCTGGAGGCACTGATCAATAGGGTCTCATCCCCCTCCTGGAGGATATCGTCCACCCCTGTCACTGTGGCCGTAACACTGGATGCTTCCGCGCCCGAACCCGCCGGAAGCGTCAGCGTGCCAGGACTGAGGGTGTAGTCGTCATTTTCCGTGGCGGTGCCCGCCAGGGTAAGGGTGATGGTCTGATCCGTGGCGAAGGTGGAACCCGTCCCCGTGCTTACCGTGATGGTCGCCGTGCCGCCGTTCTCCGCGATCGACGTCTCGTCGACCGAAAAGACCAGGGGCGGCGGCTCGTCGTCATCGTCGGTGATGGTGAGCGTCTGCGATCCGAAGGTTACGCCGGACCGGGAAGCACTGATCAGTATTGCTTCACGTCCACCCCTGTCACTGTGGCCGTAACACTGGATGCTTCCGCGCCCGAACCGGCCGGAAGCGTCGGCGGGCTCGTCATCGTCGGTGATGGTGAGCGTCTGCTGCGACCCGATGGCCGCGCCCGACCTGGAGGCACTGATCAATATTGTCTCATCCCCCTCCTGGAGGATATCGTCCACCCCTGTCACTGTGGCCGTAACACTGGATGCTTCCGCGCCCGAACCGGCCGGAAGCGTCAGCGTGTCGGGACTGAGGGTGTAGTCGTCATTTTCCGTGGCGGTGCCCGCCAGGGTAAGGGTGATGGTCTGATCCGTGGCGAAGGTGGAACCCGTCCCCGTGCTTACCGTGATGGTCGCCGTGCCGCCGTTCTCCGCGATCGACGTCTCGTCCACCGAAAAGACCAGCACGGGCGGGCCGTCGTCATCGTGATGGTGAGCGTTTGCTGCGACCCGATGGCCACGCCCGACCGGGAAGCACTGATCAATATTGTTTCATCCCCCTCCTGGAGGATATCGTCCACCCCCGTCACTGTGGCCGTAACACTGGATGCTTCCGCGCCCGTGCGCAACCCGCCGGAAGTGTCAGCGTGCCAGGACTGATGGTGTAGTCCTCATTCTCCGTGGCCGTGCCCGCCAGGGTAAAGGTGATGGTCTGATCCGTGGCGAAGGTGGAACCCGTCCCCGTGCTTACCGTGATGGTCGCCGTGCCGCCGTTCTCCGCGATCGACGTCTCATCGACCGAAAAGACCAGCACGGGCGGGCCGTCGTCATCGATGATGGTGAGCGTTTGCTGCGACCCGATGGCCACGCCCGCCCTGGAGGCACTGATCAATAGGGTCTCATCCCCCTCCTGGAGGATATCGTCCACCCCCGTCACTGTGGCCGTAACGCTGGAGGCTTCCGCGCCCGAACCCGCCGGAAGCGTCAGCGTGCCAGGACTGAGGGTGTAGTCGTCATTTTCCGTGGCGGTGCCCGCCAGGGTAAGGGTGATGGTCTGATCCGTGGCGAAGGTGGAACCCGTCCCCGTGCTTACCGTGATGGTCGCCGTGCCGCCGTTCTCCGCGATCGACGTCTCGTCGACCGAAAAGACCAGCACGGGCGGGCCGTCGTCATCGGTGATGGTGAGCGTTTGCTGCGACCCGATGGCCACGCCCGACCTGGAGGCACTGATCAATAGGGTCTCATCCCCCTCCCGGAGGATATCGTCCACCGCCGTCACTGTGGCCGTAACGCTGGAGGCTTCCGCGCCCGAACCCGCCGGAAGCGTCAGCGTGCCAGGACTGAGGGTGTAGTCGTCATTTTCCGTGGCGGTGCCCGCCAGGGTAAGGGTGATGGTCTGATCCGTGGCGAAGGTGGAACCCGTCCCCGTGCTTACCGTGATGGTCGCCGTGCCGCCGTTCTCCGCGATCGACGTCTCGTCGACCGAAAAGACCAGCACGGGCTCGTCATCGTCGGTGATGGTGAGCGTCTGCTGCGACCCGATGGCCGCGCCCGACCTGGAGGCACTGATCAATATTGTTTCATCCCCCTCCTGGAGGATATCGTCCACCCCTGTCACTGTGGCCGTAACACTGGATGCTTCCGCGCCCGAACCGGCCGGAAGCGTCAGCGTGTCGGGACTGAGGGTGTAGTCGTCATTTTCCGTGGCGGTGCCCGCCAGGGTAAGGGTGATGGTCTGATCCGTGGCGAAGGTGGAACCCGTCCCCGTGCTTACCGTGATGGTCGCCGCGCCGCCGTTCTCCGCGATCGACGTCTCGTCCACCGAAAAGACCAGCACGGGCTCGTCGTCGTCATCGGTGATGGTGAGCGTCTGCTGCGCTCCGATGGCCGCGCCTGACCGGGAAGCACTGATCAATATTGTTTCATCCCCGTCCTGGAGGATATCGTCCACCCCCGTCACTGTGGCCGTAACACTGGAGGCTTCCGCGCCGGAACCTGCCGGAAGCGTCAGCGTGTCGGCACTGATGGTGTAGTCCTCATTCTCCGTGGCCGTGCCCGCCAGGGTAAGGGTGATGGTCTGTTCCGTGGCGAAGGTGGAACCCGTCCCCGTGCTTACCGTGATGGTCGCCGTGCCGCCGTTCTCCGCGATCGATGTCTCGTCCACCGAAAAGACCAGCACGGGCTCGTCGTCGTCATCGGTGATGGTGCCCATGGCGGTAACATCGGAAAGAATGGCCCCGTTTTGGGAGGGAATGCTCGACGTCACCGAAAAGGTTTCGCTGTTCTCGACGATGTTGTCCTGAAGAATCGGGACCGTGAAGGTCGCTGAAGTGCTGTTCGCGGTGATGGTGGCGGCGCCGCTTGAGGCCGTGTAGTCGGCGTCAGCAATTGCCGTGTCGCCCGCGCCCGTCGAGGTGCTGTAGTTCATGAACATGTCGGAGCAAATCGCCGGGTTCAATGCAATAGTAAACGTCGCGCTGCCTGCGGACTCCGACACACTCACGTCCGCAATGCTAACGTTGGTCGCGTCCTCAACCCTGGATACAATGATCTTCATGGATAGCGAGGCTCCGTCGGTGAATGGACTGCTACTGCCGAAATTGGTAGTGTCCGTCCATGTGTAGAAACGCCTCGCGGGCTCACCGGCAGCTATCCTGGTGGCCTCGGAGAACGGAAGTTCGAGGCTACCTATTTGCAAAATCCAGCTAGCGGTCGTAAGACTATCGGGAAAAGGGGATAGCCCAAGTACCACTTCTCCAGTAGCCGTTCTGTTGTGGACCTCGGTCACCGTGTACTCTGTTTCTTGGAACTGGAATGTGATGCTTGTACTGGATCCGCCAAGCGTTGCGTACGGGTTATAACCGATCAAAGTGCGACCACCGACCCTCGTGCTCTCCACCGTTACGGTCGATGACCAAACGCAAGTTTGTGCCGCCGCCGGAAGAGCAACCGCGAAACTTCCAGAGCCGATGAGCAAGGTCACCGAGAGGACCCGCAGCAAACGGAAGAGCGGGCCGGTCGAGTTCCCGCAATTGAACTGCCTAACCGACATTAGATTCCAAAAAGCGGGCTTATGGCGCCTTTCAGCTTGCCGCCACGGTGACGATCCGGAACTGGGTTTTTAGCCGCGCCAAGCGGACGCGCTTTTGAGCGCTTACGTCTCCCCCGGTGAACAAGATGAAACTTGTGCAAGGACTACCTTCCTTGTAGTGTTTGTTGCCCCCGCACTGGACAGTCGCCGTTCCGGCGCTTGCTGTTCCAATTCCAACCCCACCTTCGGCCATGATCAACGGAGAATCAATGGAGTCTACCCCTCAAAATGGGGGGGCACAGCAGCCTGCAATTGTCGAATTAAGGTTACCTCGACCCGTGCTCGTTCGGTAAGAACGGGAATCGATTCTTCAATGACCCGACCCATCCGAACTACGCTATTTCAGTCATCTGGCGTCTCCGGTTCATCGTGCCGGCAAATCAGCATGACGGGGTGCCTGTAAGGGTGCTTCAAGCGTCTTTCAGGGCCGTGAGGACGCTTGCGGCTGCTCGCGCTCGCCGCCTACACTAGCCGGTCTGATGTCGGATTTTGACGTAATCGTGATCGGCGGCGGGGTCAACGGCCTGGCCTGCGCCGCGACCCTGACGCGCGAGGGTTTGAGCTGCTGCGTTCTGGAACGCAACAGCTACGTGGGCGGCGGCGCGGTGACCCGCGAAGTGACGCTGCCGGGCTTTCGGCATGATCTGTACGGTTCCTCGCACGTCTGGATTCATTGCAACGCCGACTTCAAGGCCATTCAGCCGGAACTGGAACGTTTCGGGCTGAAATACATCGAGCCTGAAGATCACATTACCGGGCATCCGGATCGCACCGGTGGTCCGGGCATCGTGGTGTACAAAAGCGTTGAGCGCACCTGCGAGTCGATTGCCGCGTACTCCGCCGCCGATGCCCGCCGTTACGCAGCGGTCTGTGCGGACTTTGAACAGATCCGCGAGGGTTTCATCAAGGCGTTTTTCTCGCCGCCCGGTCCGCCCAGCACATTGCCGCGCGCATTGGAGCAGAGCGTGGACGGATTGAGGCGTCTGCAGGAGTTCTCGATGTCGGCGCGCGCCTGGGTGGAGGCCAACTTCGAAAACGACTTCGTCCAGGCGATGATGCTGAACTGGGCGCTGGCCCCGCAGATTCTTCCCGACCAGGAGGGCGCGGGCCAGTCCTTCTACATCATGATCCCGGCGATCCACTTCTACGGCCAGGCGATTCCCGAGGGCGGGAGCCAGCAACTGCCCAAGGCGATGGCGGCCTACCTTGAGGAAAAGGGCAGCCGGGTAATGACTTCTTCCCCGGTCGATCAGATCGAGGTGGAGCACGGCCGTGCCTGTGGCGCGCGCCTGGAATCAGGTGAGACGCTACGCGCCCGCCGGGCGGTGGTGTCGGCCCTGGAGCCGCGCCGGACTTTCCTGAGCATGCTCGATGCGGACCTGCTGGAGGAAGACTTTCTGGACATGGTTCGCGGCTATTCCTTCGGCAGAATCTCGGTATGCCGGGTGCACCTGGCTCTGAAAAAGCCTCCGCAATTCCTCAACGGCGAGAGCATGAGCCGTTGCGCGTTCCATCGCATGACCGACACCATGCCGCAGTTATTAAGGTTCTACGGCGAGCTGGCCATGGGCCTGCCGCCGTCGGACCCGTTCCTCTGGTCGGCCTGCTGGACGCTGCTGGATCCCACGCGCGCTCCCAACGGGCAACATACCCTGATATTCGATACCTTTGTTTCCAATTGGCTGGCCGACGGGCGGACCTGGGGCGAGATCGGCGAGGAGTACGCGGAGAATGTGCTGCTGCCGAAGCTTCGGCAGTACGCGCCCAATATCGGCGGCGAGAATATTCTCGGCCGGCACGTGGAAACCGGGGAAAGCCTGGAGAGCGCCAATCCATCGTTTGTGGAGGGAACCACCAACGGGGGCGAACGGATCGCCTCGCAACTGGGTTATTTCCGGCCGTTTCCGGGCTATGCCCACTACCGCTCGCCAGTGCCCGGCCTGTACATGACCGGGCCCCACTGTCATCCGGGCGGCGGCATTTCCGCCATGGGCACGATCACCGCGCGCGTGATGCTGGATGACTTCGGGATCCGGGAAGCTGATTTCTGGTAACAGAACCTTGAGGAGTTTGTGATGAGCAAGATTGAGAAATACACCGGGATGGTGATTCAGCCACACGTGACGGTCGCCGAAGACCGTGACGATATCAAGCGCAACCTGGACCGGGCGCTGAACATGATCGACTTCGGTGTGGGTTATTTCTGGGAACTGCCGGTGAAACTGGTCGTGTTGCCCGAGTACTTCCTGCAGGGAGTGACGACGCCGGGCAAAGGCGAGCACGGCATCGAGAGTTTCATGAAGAAGGCGATCACCTTTGATGGCCCGGAGATGCGCATTCTGGGCGATAAGGCCCGCGAATACGGTCTCTACATTGCCGGTGGCGGCGTAGTGGAACAGGTGCCCGAGTTCCCGGATCGCTGGTTCAACGCGGCGTTCGTGATCGGACCTACGGGCAAAGTCATCCTGCGCTATCACAAGTGGCACGTCCCGGCCAATATCGGCCTGGGAAGCAGCCCCCACGACCTGCTGGACGCCTATCACGAAGTGTTCGGCAGCGATATCGCCGACCTGTTTCCGGTGGTCGATACCGAGATCGGCAAGCTCGGCACCATGACCTGCCACGACGGCTGCACCCCGGAAGTGTCGCGCGCGCTGGGTTACAACGGCTGCGAGGTGCTGTGCCACCCTACGGCGCTGCAGGAAATCGAGGGTGTCAGCGAGCCCTGGGACTTCTGGACCTTCACCCGGCGGACCCGCGCGCACGACAACATGTGCTACCTGCTGGGCTCGAACTGGGGAACGGTGGACTATGACTACTACCCCAAGGCGTTCTGCCCCGGTGGCTCATTCATCATCGACTACACCGGCATGATGATGCGCCACGCCAACTATCCGCAAGAGCAGGTGATCGGCGCCACGATCGATGTCGAGGCCTTGCGCGAGCATCGCTCCCGGTGCGGCCACAATTGCTGGGTGGACCTGCGCACCGAGGGCTTCAAGCAGATCTACGAGAAGCCGATCTATCCGCCCAACCAGTTTCCGCCCGGTAAGCCGCCGCGCACGCTGGCCGACAAGATGGGGCCGCTGGATACCGTGTTCAAGGACCTCTACGGGCGCGGCCAGTTCATGCCGCCGGCGGGTATGACAGTGGAGGACATGCCGAACCTGCATCGCAAGCGCGTACGCGCCGCCCAGGACCGCGGCACGCTGAAGAAGAACGACTAGCGGAGGGCAAGGACATGCGTGTTACCAGCGACCTGGCTGACCTCGAAATCGAGATCGGGCGGATAACGCGCGAGGGTGATCAGCTGGTGGTGGAGAGCGCCGCAGGCAGCAGCCTCGATGCGCGCATCCGCGTCGACGCATCGGACGCCCGGAGTATGATGGGGAAGGTGCTCAGGTCGGGGGCCGTATGGGCCTTCCTGCTGAGGTTGCCGTTTGCGCGCCGCAGGCGCCGCCGGGCCGGTTCCGGGGACGCTGCGCAACGGTCCGGCGACAATCCAAAGTGGCGTTCGCGCCGCGAGAGCATCGGCCTGAACAAACCCTGGTAGGTTATCGGGGATATTCGGCGGGGAAGACTTATGGCGAACATCATTGGTTTTGGCGAGATCATGCTGCGCTTGGCGACGCCGCGAGGCGAAGTGCTCGATGGAACCCGGTCGCTGGACGTGGACTTCGGCGGCGCCGAGGCGAACACGATTATCGCGCTGGCCCGTTTGGGTCACGACACGGCGTTCCTGACCGGCCTGCCCGACAACGACTGGGGCCGGCGCTGCACCGCGATGCTGGCCGCCGCCGGAGTGCAAAGCAAGAGCGTGTTCCAGGATGGCGCTCGCATTGGGACCTACTTCCTTGAGACAGGCGCCGGTTTACGCGGCGGCAGAGTGATCTACGACCGCAAGGATTCCGCGTTCGCCCGCTCAGATTGGTCGGACGCTGATTGGCCACGGCTGCTTGCCGGCATGGATTGGCTTCATTTGAGCGGTATCACGCCGGCGCTTTCGGCGTCCGCGGCGAAAGCCTGCGAAGAAGCTGCGCAGGCCGCCCGCCGGGCCGGTTGCAAGGTCTCGTTCGACTGCAACTACCGTGAGGCGCTATGGACCGATTCCGCGGAGTTCGGCGCGGCTTGCCGCAGGATCGTGGCCTACGCGGACCTGGTGTTCTGCGGTTGCCGGGACATTCGCTGGATACTCAACCAGGAACGCCCCGAGGAAATCTCGCCCGACCCCGCGCATGGCTTCGGCATGCTTAAGGACGTGGCCCCGCACATGAACGTGCTGGCGGGCACCTTGCATGATCAGGACGAGAGCGGGGCCCCCAAGCTCGGCGGATTCGCCACCAACGGCGAGGAGTCCGCCAAGCTGGAGCCCCACGGCCTGGGCGAGGTCGTGGATCCCGTGGGCGGCGGCGACGCCTTCGCGGCCGGCACCCTGCACGGCCTTGTACAGGGATGGGGGGTGGTCAAGGCCGCCGAGTTCGGACTCGCGGCGGCCTCGCTCAAACACACCATCCTGGGCGATCAGCTACGCGCCACGCCCGCAGAAGTCATGCGCTACGCCGTAAACGGAGGCGCCGTTTCCCGCTGACTCGTACCAACAAGAGCGACGGAGATCGCTTTAAACCCAGATTGCGTTTGGTATAGGAGACTAGCTGCCAAAAAGGACACCACGTCTGGCGCACCCTTCTGGATTCTCGACAATAATTGCGTAGCATAACGCTTCGTGCATTTTTGGGAGTTTGCGGGAAATGGAAGGCTTTCTAAGTCTATCGGCACTTGGATTCGCGCTTCTTGCGCTCGTGGCGCTAGTAGGCATCGTTATTCCTATTCCGCGCATTGGCTTGAGGACGAGGAAACGATCCCTTGGGATTCTTGGAATCGCTTTCGTTGGAATATTTGTTGCTGGCTCGTTGTTGTCGGGACCATCTGGTGAATCCCAGAGGGCTGGTGTTCAGACCGAAGAAATAGATAGGAAGACAAACAGTTACGCAGGGCCTGCCGGGGCTGTTAATTCACTTAATGGTGCACCGCAAATACAAGCGAGCTTGGCATCAGAAACGAGCAAGAAGGTTGCGTCTAATGCAGACTTAGATGAGGGCTTGCGGTCAGAAATGGATAGTTGGGTGGCCCACGAGTATGCGATTGTTGAAGAGCAAGATATCTCAACTGGCTTACGCAAGCGAGTGCGGGTAAGTATCACTTCTCCAGATGCAGTAACGCTTGAGTCTAGAGTCATGACCGCCATGGAAGCGGCAGTGCATGTGCATCGTAAAGCAGAATTGCCGCAATTCATCACTGTGTTTCTCCAGCAAGCTGGAGTCTCGAGTACTCATACGCTCGCCAGGGTTGATTTTGCTCCCGACGGTTGCGGAGTGTCTGGGGACGATTGCACAGGAGATATTTGGACGAGCATATCAGCCAGTCTATCAAGACTTACAGAGGAAGAGATTGCTATCGCCAACGCTTGGAACGAACATGAGCCGCAATTTTGGGAAACAGTAGGCGAGAAAATTGAGAACGAAGCACACGCGGGCGCGATGGAAGAGTTGAAGAGTTCGTATAGCGAATTAATGAAGATTAAGGACAAAGTCGATTTTGAAACTTTTGGGTTTTCACCTAAGGGTCCTTATGGGAACTGGATGGCGAAAGTGCGCCGACGCCAAGACGATTACCCGAACTTGTACATGTACGCAGATGTTTCTTTTGGTGACCTGCTAGGTTTGGCAACTGCGTACGCCTCATCCAAGGGACAAGAAACTGATTTCACAAGATGGAGTAACGAGGAATTTGCTGTGGTCACATCCTCGAAAATCGGAGAAGTTAATTCTCAGCAATTTAACAAAGATGCCCTCGTAGAGTTCCTTGCGACCAAATTAGAGATGACTCAAGAGACTGTAGAGAATGCGTATATGCAATCCTTGATTACGGCAACCAGCCTCGAAGGAGTCAGGCTTCCCGATCACATCAAAGACTTCGGATCACTTTCTGAAGAGGAGAAGAAAAGAGCATGCCGGTGGGATCTGCAGTGTTGGGGTGACGAGAATTCCCTAGGGGCAACCATGGCCTGCGAGGAGCATATTGAAGATCTTTCGCTATACGCTCACGAATGGACAGATGGCTGGCTTGGTGTGAAGTTTTCTCGCTTTCGATGGAAGGACAGGGATGCCGGGGCCGTGACGTATATGGGGGACGAAATTCAATTTCAGAATGGGTTTGGCGCGTGGGTGCGGCACCGCTATTGGTGCGACTACGACACCTTGGGCAAGCTCGCAATATCTGTGCGTGCGGAACCAGGGAGACTCTAAGAGTCGTTAGCATTTCTGTTGAAGACTCTTTTGCAGTATCTATCTAAATCGAGAACTGTTGCCGACGACTCTATTGTTGAGGAATTTCCAGATGATGCTCACCAAAAGGGCCGAAGCGATGACCGAACTAGTGATATAAGACGGGGCGGATTTAGTCTATGCGCGCAGGATTCTCAGAATTTTCTTTTGCATACACTCTCACCGAGGCACTAGTCGACTTTAGATGGGGGGCAAGGCGAATCGTGCCTCCACCCTACTTTCCAACATTGCCGGAGGAAAGGCATGTTGGTTATGACGTGAGACTGGGTCCTCCGGGCGATTACTGCTTCATTCAATTCAAGCTGTGTGATGGAATGGTGCGCCACACAGCCAAAGAAATAGCAGTTGCAGACCTAGAGTTGGAATTACCTTTCTTGCGCATGAAGCTGATGCCGAGTGGGAGATCGCCCCAACACGAAAGATTGGTTGCCCTAGAAGAAGGCGGAGAGCGTGTTTTTTATGCAGCACCGCGATTCTATGAGTATGACGATTTTGTCGAGTTTTATCGGCAGAATCGTATTCTCGAAAATTCTGTTTTCGTAAGCCCTAGAGATATCGGTCTCTTGCCCGACGCCAAACCACACTATGTTTCGTTCAATAGTAATGCCGATTTTGGATGGGTTCTTTCGGAGCCATTTAAGCTTGAGCGTATTCTCGACGGTAGTGGTCTTATTGAGAGTATTGAGACCGCTGACCTCGCTCAACGTCCCTATGCGCGCATGCGACGTGCGCTAAGTAGCATGCTGACAGCGTTGTCAGAGACTGCCGTCGAAGAAGAAGGACTTGCTGATACACCAGATGAATTGCTGTTTCGGCGTTGCGCTGCTATTGCTTGCAATTACTTTAACGCGTTCATGTTTCCAATATACCCAGTACAAGCTAAACCGTAGCATTGGTCGCCCCGTAGCATTGGCAGATCAGCTCCGCGCCACACCGGCTGAAGTCATGCGCTACGCCGTAAACGGAGGCGCCGTTTCCCGCTGAAGCGTCTGTAAGTCGCGGCCTACCGCAAGGTCACCAGCACCTCGTTGCGGCGCAGCTGCGGGATGGTCCAAGGGGGGTTGTAGCCCGCTACGCACCAATCGTCTTCGTGCTCCATCCCGCGTGCCTTGAGCCAGGCTTCCAAACGCCCGCGCTGTTGTTCCGCGGGCTTGTCGCGCAGGAACCCGCTGAAACGGATGGTAGCTACCCGGCGTTGGGCCACGTCACGAACCCTGACCGTGGGGTTGGTAGGCATCGGCCCCGTGTCCGCGGTGTAGCCCTCGGGCAGAACGAAGGCCATGGTCCAGGATTCGATCTCTCCGCCGGTGAGCTTGGGTCCTTCCCAGGCGCCCGAATATGCCAAAGGGCGTATGAACACCGGGGCGGTCATCTTGATTTTCTCGCCGCGCGGCTGCAGTTGCACCGGCGCGGTCATTTCGATTTTCCGTTCGCCGCTATTGGTGCCGGAGATGTACCGAACCAACCGGCCGAACCCTACCCGGGTAGCGGAGTCAAAAGGCGGAGAAACCACCGTTTCGGCCACCGCGCAGGCGTCGTATTCTCGGACCTGGAATTCACCGTCTTCAATGACGACCTTGTGCGCCGGTTCGTCCGCCGCCTTCGCCCCGAACGCGGAGCAGGCTACGACCGACGCGGCCGTTGCAATGCCAAGCAGGCCGGCCCTCAAAGTCTTGTGTGATCTTCCCGGCGCGGAACGCGCACGGTTGATGGGAGTGCTTATGTTTGATGTCGAGGTTCTCATGGCTGTGTCCTCGACCTCACCGCCAATCACCTTGAGTATAACGCGAAAACTCGGAGCCCTTTTTCTCACGAGCAAAGACGCGCCGTAGTAGACGTTCACTCTTACCGTGGGATGGTCGTTGCGCTAGATACCTTTTGTTCCTCTCCGTTCCGCCGAATCTTCGTGGTCCTCACGGCATCGTTTTCTTGGTGTCCCACTTCAAAATCAATGAAGTTGATTTCGTCGTCATATCCGCAGAAGCAGTTATTGAATGCCGCTAGCGGACCTACATCTTCCAGGCGCTGTGCTCTGGGGTTGGGATTGTTTCAGGGTTCGGGAATTGTTGCGGGCATAACGTAGATACAGGGTGGCGGCTAAGCCGTCTGAACGCCATCGAGTGATCCGACTTGGCCGCGAGCGCGGCTCCATACCCGCACAAGCTGGATCAAACTCTTCTTGACCGTTTCGCGGCGCCGCCGCCCTCAATCTCCCACGCGTTGTTAGTCGATTGGGATCGTCTGGGGCGGTTGCACGCCATGCTCGGCCGCGGCTTTCGCGAACCAATCCACGATCTGCGGGTGGCAGGTGAAGACCAGCACCTGGTTCTGTTCCGCAAGCTCGACAAACGCTCGTGCCGCCCTCAATCCCCGATCCGGGTCGAAGTTCACCAGCACTTCGTCGACGATCACCGGCAACCTTTCCGCGCGCTGGCCCAATTCGCGGACGAGTCCGAACCGCAGCGCCAGGAACAGTTGCTCCCGCGCCCCGCGGCTGAGTTGGTCGGGTTGCTTGGTACTGCCGTCGAAATCCTCTACGTGTATTTCGGACCTGCCGAGTGGCGAGAACACCGCCTGATACCGTCCACCGGTCATGTCACGGAAATACCCTTCGGAATGGCGGAGAACATCGGGCTGGCGCTCCTTCTCGAACTTGCCCCGCGCCTCCTTGAGAAGGTTCTCGGCGATCGTGTGAACCAACCACTCCCGCGCGTAGCCGCGCATCCCCTCCAACAGCCGGTGCCGCTCCGCCCTCAGCTTCGAGGATTCCGCTTCGCCGGTGAGATTCCCAAGTTCGGTTTCAATGGATCCACGTTGGGTGGACAAATCCTGAATCTCCGTGTCGATTGCGTCACGCTCTTCCTGGAGCCGGCACGCCTCGTTGCCGATGGTCTCAATGTCCGTATTTCTCAAGGTTTGCATCAGGGATTTGAGGCGCTCTCCAGGACCGCTGAGGCATTGTAGCCGGGCGCGGGCAGCGCGCTGTTTCACCTTTAGGCCGTCACGTTGGCGAAGCGCGCCTGCCTTGGCGCGAAAATCTTCGGCGCCAGCGGCGTGGCCGGATTTAAGAAGTTTGTTCATCTCGGCCTCGGCGTCGCGGAAAACCCGCCCGCGCGCCTCCAATCGCCGTTCGGCCTTTGCCAATTCGGTCTCTGCCTCCTTCCGATCTCTGACCTTCCGCTCGACTTCTCGGTACAGGTCCACCAATTTTTCGGCTCCCGCCGCGATGGTCCCAGCGTGCTTTCTGTCAAAGGAAATACCCAAGTTCAGTCCTAGCGGCTCAACCATCGCGGCGTAATTATTGATGTCGTTCTGAATCGCCTCGATACGGCGTTGCCGGCCTTTCCGTTCTCGAAGCTGGTTGAGTCCAAGTTCCACCTTGCCCCGAAGTTCCACGACGGTTTCCGGCGCAAACGTATCTCTCAGGTCGCGCGTCCGCAGCCAATTCAGCCACTTTCCTTGCGCGGTTTCCCATTGTTTCTTGGCCCGTTCGACCGCTTTCCCGGCCTCGTCCCTCCTGTTTTTTCGTGTCCGGGTCAACGCCTTGGCGCTCTCCAGGTCCGCGGACAGGCGGCGGCGCTCCTCCGCCCGATTCCGTTCCTTGTCCAGTTCTTCGTTGGCTGCATTCAGGGATATTTCGTCGATCACTTCGATGTCCAGCGAGGCGGCGTCCTGCTCCAGCGCGGATTCGATTTCCCGCAGTTCAGTTTTGGCTTTGCGAAGCGAGTTGCGGATCGGGGCGGCGAGGGGAGATTCCGCTTCGGCGCCGGGGGCGGACCGGCTGGATGCGAACAGATAGACGGCAATCCCGGCCAGCGTCAGGCCAGCGAGCGCCAGACCGGCGGCGATTCCGCCAGGAAGGTCGGAGAAGCCCATTGCTGCTCCCAAAACCGCGAGCGCGATACCTCCTACTGCAATCGCAACTGCGGCGAAAGTCTTGTTATTGCGCCTCTCGCTTACGGGCGCTGCCGTGCCTGCAAGGCTGTCGAGCTGATCCTGCTGGTCGGCAGCGCGCTGCCGCGCGGAGTCACGCTTACCGAGCCGCAGCGATGCCGAGCGCAGCTGCGCCCTGCGCCGTTTTCGCTGTTCTGCGTCAAGACCCGGCTTGGCGGCAGCCTTCAATACCTGTTCGGCGCTGTTCTCCGCCTCGCTGGCTTCTTGCAACGCCGTCTCATCCCGAACGAGGTGGGTTCCGCCGCGCGCCAAAGCCTCGCGAGTCGTCCGCATCCTTGCCTGATATTGCGAGATCTCTTCACGGACGGCCAAGGACAGGTCGAAGTCCTTCAGGCGGATTTCGTCCCAGTCGTCCCCGAGGTCCTTCAGAGTCGCGGCCAGGGCCTTTTTCTGCTCTTCCAGTTCGATCTTGCGTTTGGGCAGGTCGCCGACGGCGTTATTGAAGGAGGTGCGGCCCTGCTCCAGGCTACGGATTTCAGCCGCATGGCTGAGAATGCCCTTATGCTCAATTCGCGCCCCGGTTTTGACTTTGGCCTCTGCTACGTCTCCTTTTGCGGAATCGTATTCCCGGCGCGCGGTTCTGACGCGCTCCTCCAGAGCTTCCAGGCGGCTGACGCCATCGGTGGGAAAATCTTCAATGGCGGGCAATCCGGCGAGTTCCCGTTCGACCGCATCAAGTTCGTTCCAGTCGCTCCAGGCGCTTTCCAGCCGCCGCTGGCGGTCAAGCCCTGACTGAAGCGCCCGGCGGCGGCTGTTGAGTCGTTCGAGTTCCGCCTTGATTTCCTTGAGCCGCGCAGACAAATTCCCGTACTGCTCCGCATTATTCCGCACGTTCCCGAGACCGGAATCCACGTGATCCAGAGCCGCTGCCGACTCATGCAGCGCGTGCTTGCTGCCGCCTTTGAGGAACAGCCTGCTTTTGTTCGCGGCCAGCGCTTTCAGCGCTGCGGGCAGCTTGAGCGCTCCCATGCCCGCGCTGTAGATCTGGCCGTTGATTGTGTCGTCCTTGAGCAGCGCATGGTCGCGAAGTTCGTCGAGGGTGAAGGCGAACACGTTGTGAAAGACATCCTTGGAATGATGGCCCAGCAGGCGAGCCAGTTCTCCCGCGGGGCGTGGTTCGCCAGAGTCGGTATTGAGCGCAATCGGCCCTCCGCCCGCTCCCTGGTGGCGATGCACGGTAAAGGTCTCTCCCGCGTCGCTGACGATGGTCATGCGGCCCCCGTGCCGGCCGCCGGCCAGGGGCGGGTAGGGATTCCTCCGGCTGCGGCGGTCCGGGAATCCGAATAACACCCTCCGAATGAAAGCCAGCAGCGTGCTCTTGCCTGCCTCGTTCGCTCCCCGGAAGATAGTAACGGGCCGCTCAAAGGGACCGCGCTCAAATCCTGAGAACTTCCCGAAGCCATCGATTCGTATGCTGCGAATCCTCATTCCCCATCCTCCGCAAGCAGATTCACGGCCATCGTTTCCGCCTCCCCCATAAGTGCGGCGAACTCCTCTTGGTTCGGGATGTCCCCGGACAGATAGCGGCGGAAACGGTGGTGTTCGTACGGGCCCGATGTACCGTCCCGGAGCCCATCCAGCAGTTCCGGGCGGGCCTTTGCGTGATCCGCCGTGCGCAGCACTTCGGCCAGAAAATCGGACCCCGCCAGCCTTGCCTTACGGTCGAAAGCCGGCGCCGTAGCGTCCTCAATCCGCTCGCACCAGGCGAACGGCGCGCGGCCGGTCCACGCTTCGTTGATTTGCTCGGCCAGGTCCTCCAGCGCGTTCGCCCGGCCAAGAAAGCGATTCAATTCGCCCCGGCCCTTCAGCGTTACTCGTGCAATGACGGGTCTGCCTTCCGCGGCGTTCAGCAAATCGTCCATGCCGTTGTGCATCGCGTCGAGCAAAGCCTGCTCATTTTCAAGCGGGCGGATGTCCAGAATGAACCTCTCCCAGCGGACGCAGTCCACCGCGCGAAACTCCAGATCGACGTTTCCGCCGTCGTCCGCGTCCACCAGGTACGCGCCGCGCGCGCCGGTCTCATTCGGGCGGCCTGCCCTGGGGGTTGCCGGGATAGACCACCGCCGGCCCCTGCTCGTGCAGCACCCTGCGGGTGTGGACGTGACCGAGTGCCCAGTAATTTACACCTGCCCGCAGGAGGTCCTCCAGAGAGCACGGCGCATAGGCATCATGTCCAGGATCGTTATCCACGTTGGCGTGCAGCAGCCCGACCGAAAACGGCCCGGCATCGACTTGGCCCAGGCGGCTCACCAGGTTCTCCGTAACGTCGCGGCGCGGATAGCTGATCCCGTGGACGACCGCCCGGCCGGGATCGTTCTTGAACACGGGAACAGCCTCGAACTCCGCCCCGAAGCGGTGACAGCCCGGCGGATACGTCAGTCTCGCCTCCCAGCCATCAAGCGGATCATGATTGCCGTGGCAGACAAACGAACGGATACGGGCGGCATGCAATTTCTCCAGCCCATCGACGAACTTGCGCTGAGCCCGGAGGCTGCGGTCGGCCCCGTCATATACGTCTCCGGCGACCAGCAGCGCATCCGCCCGTTCGCCGATGCACAAATCCACAATGTTCTCGTATGCCTTGAAGGTCGCGTCATAAAGAGTGTCGGCGACTTCCTCCGGCGCAACCGCCCGCAGGCCCTTGAACGGGTTATCGAGGTGCAGGTCCGCAGCGTGTACGAAGCGAAAACGGGTCAATTTGGGAAACCGCTAGTCAAGCAGTGCTTTCAGTAGAGCATCCGGTGCATCGGAATAAAACTGTACATTGACGCGCGTTGCCATATCGTCGGAAAGATCAAACAACTGCCGGCGAGCCGAAACGGGAACCAGCACGACGGAAGCTCCCTTTTCGACCGCCGCTTCTACTACACCAACAGGATTTGCCAACTGTTCTATCGATCCGCCGAGATTCAGGGCTCCGACGAGAATCAAGCCACCCTTCATACTCTTTTCTAGCAACGCGCTGCATAGCGCCAGTAGTGTCGGAAGCCCCACAGCCGCACCCGAGCTCTCATTGTCCATGGCGCGGAGTTGCACGGAGAATTCATGGGAGCGGGGATCTCGGTCACCTACCAGTTCCCTGGCTCTGGTGTACAGGTTCTGCTCGGCGTAACGAGCGCTCTCGCGGAACGGCGCGGGAACCGGAGCATTAAGTATCTTCAAGCCGCTGCCTTTGCCGACGGTGACCTCAATGCGATACAGGCTTGGCCCGGTCTCCATTCCGCCTGGGCTGATCCCCCACACCTGACCCGGCGGGAGCGGGTCAGGGTCGATTGCTTCATCGCTGCGCAATTCCGGGGTGGAAACGAATTTCTCGATCCCGTCTTCGCCCATCGAGTAGCTGAAGTGCGTGTTGCGGAATTCGCTCTTGAACACGCGCTTTTGCTGTTCCTTGACCCGGCGGCGCACTTCAAGCGCGACACGTATCAGCGCCTCTAATTCGTCGTCCGGAACTTCCATCGCGGGATCGGGGTACAGCAATTTCAGAAGACCGCTTAGCGTCTTGTTGGCTGCCGTTATGTCCCTGCCGCTAAGCGCGCCGCCATAGTTCACGCGGCCCTGCAGTACCGAAATTCGGCTGCCCGTCCGTAGTTGACTCCAGCACTCCGAAAGGAAATCGCTGACCAAGCCGAAGTGATCGGTAAAGTGCTCCCGCGGTGTGAGCTTCGGAAAGTCCCAGCCGGGCGCGTAGGCGTGGATGCGATCCATGAATGCGGTGTCATCCCGCATGTCCGGCGATAACGGACTGAACAAGTGTCCCACTCGTTGTTGATGTTCAACCTCAACGTCGAGATTGCCCACCATTACGATCCCGCCTTCGGCCCGTATGCTTTCCTTGCCGCGCGAGAATTCGCCGGATTCCATGTATCCCTTGAGGATGTTTACGCCGTCCTTCTGGTCGAAGGACACGCCTGAAATCTCATCGAAACAAACCACGTCATATTGGCAAACCAAACCCCGCTGCCCGGTTGCATTGTTGACGAACATCTTGGCTACAGTCGCCTTGCCGCCGGATATCAGGTGCGCGTACGGAGAGATTTGCTGGTAGAGGTGGCTTTTTCCCGTGCCGCGCGGGCCGAGTTCCACCAGGTTGTAGTTCCGCTCCACAAAAGGAGCCATGCGCACCAGCGCCACGAGCTGCGCCCGGCCCGAAAGCGCGGCTGGCTCCAGTCCGACGCTACGGAGCAATAGCCGCCGCCATTCGCTGTCCGATAACTCGCGGCGTCCGCGGTAAAGCGTGTCCAACAGGTCCGCTTTCGAGAGCTGGATAGGGCGAAGCGTATCTATCGCAAAGGGCCGGCCATTCTTCTCGCGGGCTATGGCCGCGTCGTAGCTCAGCGTGACTTCGGCATAGAAGCCGTCCGTGAGCATCCTTTCATGCTGTTTGACCAGACCGTCCTCAATTCGAACGTTACGGATTCCGAGACTGGGCAGTTCCGCGATAAGCGAATCCGTCCGCGCATCCAGCCGCGCCTTGACAACGTCAATCAGCTTGATCGCGCCGCGCTCCCTGGCTCTCGCCTTGAACAGTTCTTCCTCGCCGCTTCGCACCGCGCGATCGGCAAGCTGCCGCTCCACGATCCCCAGTCCTTCCTCGATTTCCCGCTCGTCGATGGTGGCGCAGTAACGTCCAAGCAGAAACTCGACCACGTAGGTAGGGACCGGATACTGGCGGCTGTATTTCCGCACCAGGTCCTTGCGCACAAGGTAACCGTCAAACGCTTGCGCGGCCTTGCGGTCGAGTTGGTCGAGTTCCAGCTTCAACTTTCACCTCCTATGATTGTTGCCTGTCTGGTGAGCACCTGACCACTCTCGTCCAGAACCACTACAGTGGCTGAAGCCCCCTCAAGATCGTCATCGCCTACCAGCAAACTGACCGATCCCTCATCCTCCACGTGGCGGGCTCCTTCGCTTACGCTGGATGACGCATCGCCGTATCGCGTCCGCAAATCTGCAAGCACTCCGGTATGAGCAGTTTCGATGCGAACACGGCAGCGGAATCCAACCCACGACACGTTTGCAATCGTTGCGCGTGCAAGGGGTGCGCGAGCACCAGCGGTGATCCTGAGAACGGGGATAAGACTTTCCTGGAGACTCAAGCCGCCGTGCGCGTACTCATTCCCGGCGCCAAAGCACGCAATACCGGGAGCTACCGCAATCTGTTCGCCAGGGTTCCAATGCCAGGGAACCGTTGGCACGTCCACCGTTGATCCCTGCCCGATACTGGCGCACCGCGCCCAGCGGCTCATTGTTAGGTACTTGGGAAGATCGGCTTTCGGCAGTCCACCCGGCAGCCACAGCCAGCCATGATCCGTAACCACGCGGACCTCATTCCACCCCGCATTCAACAATGCTTCAATACGTTCGGCCAACAACGCAATCTGTTCGCCGATTCGAGCGGCCAGCTTTCCCTGCAGTGAATGGCCAAGTTTGTCGAGCTCCCCATCCTCGGTCCAAGCACGCCCCGATGGGTCGCCTGTCTCATCCGGGCGCAGGTACTGATACCCCGCGCCGTCAAGCAGCTTGCGAAAACGATCCGTAGTCAACTGGCGCTGTGTGTCCGATGCCTTGGGAAGGAAATCCTCTCCAGGCGAAGCGCCTTCAAGGCTTTCCGCCACCGGCGAAACGGCGGGTTTTGCGGTGGCCGTGATCGTAGGCAGTCCCGCCCAGCGTCTGGATGTCGCCACGGACCAACCTTCCGCGCTCAGGCGCTCCACCATGCGTTGCGACACGTCGAAGCGTAGCCCGTCCGCGAACAGAATCGCGGCGCCGGGCTCAACGTTCGCGTCATCCTGACTCTGCTGGCCATGGCCAGGGAGCGGTTCGCTGTCGGCGAGTCCCTGGAAGCGAAAAGCCGCGGACTCCAGCCAGGGCCGGTATAGAGTATTCAGTGCCCCGCGAACTGCCTGCGTATCGGCGGACGATCTGACCGCGGCCATGCTCGCCAGCGCGGATGCGTCCGCTTGCCAGGCCCCGCCCGCGTACAGATCGGCCATTTCCGCAACGGACGCTCCGCCCAACTCTTTCGAGGCGTGCTCCGCCAGCGCCGCCAAGTGCTTAACGGCATAGGCCAGGGGAGCCTGATCCAGCTTTGCCCAAACCCAGCCCCGCCTGGGACCGTGCTCCTTTTCAAGCTCAATGACCTTGGCGCGAGCCGCCGTAGGCGGTATATTTTCCATATCCCGCAGGGCTTTTCGGAGATCTTTTTCGTCCAGCTCGTTGTTCTGCGGCCAGGAAGAGCGCGGCTCGGCAAAGAGATTGTCTGGCATTGATCTGCGCAACAAATCCGGCACGTTCGCGTACAGCGCGGGGGATTCGGCAAAACGCCGCCACACCGGCTTCCAGGAACCGTCTCGCCCGCCGAGCAATTCCGCCGCCGCTAATTTGTCGTTCGTTTCCGGGTCGAAATCAAGCTCCGCCCGGCAGCGCGACACAAAAGCACTCCGGCGCGCCGAATCCCAACCGGCGCAAACAGCTTCGGCCTCGCCCAACCAGAGCAGCATGTCCCTCGTTAAGTCGTCGGAGAATAGCCGGTCGAAATCTTCGGCTTCCAGGCGCCGGCCCTTCAGCGCTCCGAGCTTGGCGGTTGCCAATTCACCCACCGCGCGAAGCATTGATCGCCGCGTGGCCCCGTCCCGGGCCAGGTCCAGGCCAAGCCCACCATGGCTGGAGACCATAAACGCCTCTACCGTCCAATCCCGACCGTTCTTTTGCGTCCAGCACACCCCGCGGTACTGGAGTTCAATCAGCGGCTTGAGGTGGTTGGGGCAGGTATCAGCCGCTCCCAGTTCCTGGCGCCCCACGCCGGGCAAATAGACGATAGGAGTTGTTTCGGCAGGAATTACCGGGGGTTCCAACAAGCCGTCAATTGCGCACCGCAGCCAGATGGACGGCCCAACGCGATCCTCCGGCTGATATTCGCCAAGCGTTAGAAGTTCCGGCGTCACCCGCCGGAGTTGCGGAATAATGGGCAGCCATTGGGAATCGCTGTCGGTCCACAGAATGGCGGCAGGCTTGTCCGCGTCGTTCGGATTGTGCGCTGAGGCGGCAGCGAGCGACGAGGCGAGTGCCTCGATTACAGTGGCGGATGTTTGTCCCATACGCCAGTCACAGGTTGTGCGCGTATATCGTCAACAGGAGCTCCGCATCGTCCAATAATTGGTACTTTGGCTCGTTTCCGGATAACCGGATGCTTCTTTCAAGGATGATTGGCACGCCTTCGCCGCGCTTTTCCATCATGGTTCGGCGACTAGTTTGCAGCCAGTGTTCAGCAGGCACGAGACACTTTGCCAATAGACTGCAAATGGCTTCGTTTCGGGCAGACTGACGGTAAGCCAAACTATCGACACTCATTGAGTTTGCAATAGCACCCGGAGAATAAATTTCCAATCGATCCTCAAACAGGCGGAGTCGTATTTTCGAACCATGAATTGAATAGTCGCGATGCGCAACCGCATTCACGATAGCCTCCAACACCGCCGTCATGTCGTACTGAGGCTGGTCAATTCGACCCATCTCCTTGGCGGCGGCAGTCTTCATGTTTCTGACGACAAATCGGCAGGCTTCAATGATTTGCTTGTCCAGCGGGCCGGTCGCGTCCATTGCGTCAAGCTGGTACGCGCTGCTGGCTGACCCGGCGCGGATGGCATCTCCCCGATAGGCAACAGCCTGTACATAGGCATTGGGTATCCATCGGCGCGGATCCTCGCTGGCCATTAGTACGCCGGCAACCGTTGGCCGCACCGTTCCATCTTCGTCTTGGGCAGCCATGCCGATTTTGCGCAGAAAAATCTTGGAATCCTCGTCGGAACGCTTCGTCCGGAATCTCTCCCACAAATCAGGCGCCAAGTCTTCCAGTGTCGCCCTGTATACAGGTTGCTCGTCGAAACGAATAATCCGGGTCTGGCTACGCTGTTGGAACAATCGAGCGAGATATTCCGGCGACATGACGCGCTTCGAGTCCGCCACGCGATGCAAATAACCGCCTGGACTTCGGTGGACAAACAAGCTGCGTGGAACTTCGATTTTAACCACGGGTAGCTCTTCTCCAATGATCGAGGGCAGCCGCAACCGATCCAGCACAATATTTTCCAGGGGCGGGTTAATGGAATCAATACAGACGCCCCGCACAAAGTCCACCACCGTGTCAAGGCTTTGCAGTGGGATGCCGACAACCTCATGCGTATTGTCATCAACTCCCAGAATGAACACCCCGCCACGGCTATTAGCTAAGGCAGCAAGCTCATCGGCGAATGAATCGCGGTGAGGTGCTCTGACCCTTCCTCCGGCGAATCGCACTTCCTTGTACTCCAGGAAGGTGCTTTCGCCCAGTTGGATTTTGTTGCGCAGTTCTTTCTTGCTATCAAACATCTGTCAAATCTCTTCCCAGGCGCGCCCAGCGACGCGCAAATGCTTCGCGCCCACCCTCCATTACGCGGCAGACCTCCTCACGCAACGAAGCCTCCTGCAATGCTCCGTGCGTGATTACTTGACATTGCCCTGTCTCGAAGCCAAGCGCATGCACCATCTCCGCATCTCCGTTAATCAATACATTAGGGTTATGCGTCACGATGATCAGTTGCCGACGCAGCTTGTTTTCGCGAATCTGACGCACGATCAGGTCGTAGATCAGATGGTTGTCCAAATCATCCTCGGGCTGGTCAAGCACCAGAGGCTCATCGCCAAAAGCAAGCAGAAACGCCAGCAACGCCGCCGAGCGCTGGCCCTGGGACCCCTCTGTAATTCGCGCCCAGTTGTTGTCCCCGCGGTTGTACTCAATGCGCAGATCGTCTTCCGGGAACCAGCAATGAACATGATCGGAAAATTCCGGCTTGTTCATTTTTTCGCGCAAATAGTTGCGGAAATGCCCGTTAAACGAACTATCAATGCTAGTTATTCTTTGCTTTAGATTAGACAGCTTGGCTTCGCTATCGCTGGCTTGCGCCAATTCGAAAGCCATTCCTGAGGCAGGTTCGCCATCTTCCAGACGCAGGATGTCCCTTTCGAAGCGTTCGTCTGGAACGTCCAGCAAATCCCGCAAACTTTGCTCAATCGCTCTCGCCTCGAAACCGAACGCTACAACCTCCATTTTGACGAATGTATTGGCTTGCAAAGTACTATTCAAAAAGTTGGCTCGCGCATTTGTAATAGCATTGCGCGCGGCAGCCACGCGCTCCCGCTGGGACTCACACTCGGCCTGCAGTCGCTGCTGATCCTGATGCAGCTGATCCAGTTCCCTCGCTTGCGCTTCAAGTTGTTGGCGCTCATGCACCAGACGCCCGAATTCTTGCGGATCCTCGACACCTTGAGCCTGGAGCGCCGCTTGGAGCTCCTCGTAATCGGATTGGGCCTGGTCCCCGCGCTCGCGCCACTGGCCAAGACGTTCGTCCGAGGTGACGGCTTGTATCCTTACCTCCAATGTTTCCGCAGCGCGTTGCAGCGCCTCCCGGGTTTGGGCCAGCGTTTTTTCAACGTCGCCACGCCACTCCAGGACATCAGCATCCTTTTCGAATTCAAAGATTCCGTCCGTCCAGTCGTCCAGCAGGAAATCCTTGCCTAATGCTCTTATGCGTTCCGGGATCGTCTGCAACTGAGCTAAAGTTGTGTCGATCTCCCGGCGCTGACGCACTGCTAGTTGGTGGCCCGCAAGAACGTCACCATGACGGGTATTTCTAAATGCGCTTAGTTTGCGCGTCAGATCCGCAAGCTTGCGGTCCAATTCTGGTCTCCCCGCAAGTCGTCCTTCGAGTTCGCGCAGTTTCGCTCGTTGGGAGAAATATGCGCGCTTTTCTTCGTTTAACGCACGATGCAATTCCTCAACATCGGCTGCTTCGTCAATGATACTCAGTAACGCTTGGCGATTTTCACCTGCCATTTCAGCGATTTGTCCTTGCGACAGAAGCCGAATTGGAAAGCGTTCCGGGCTGATTGCCTCGCTTGCAGACGTTTGCCATTGACTATCGTCGTTACGCTCTTCCACTACTTTCCCTTTCCCATCCTGCCGCCAGCGGAGTCGATGCGCTACGCCTTCGCGCATTAGCTCCAGGCGGATTTCCGTATTGTCCCTCAAGGCGCCATCTCCAGTCCGGCCTTTGGCCACTTTCGTAAAGCGCTCAAAACCACGTCGAATTTCTGTGTCATTCCGAAGCCCCGTAATTTCCTGATGGCGTCGATAAGCCAGTCGCACAGCATGAACTATGGTTGATTTTCCTGTGCCTCGCCCACCAATCAAGGCGTTATAGAAAGGCGTGAATTCAAGTCTCTCCGGGCCCTGATTGCCCATGAAGCGGGCGGTTTCAATTTCAATACCAGTAACGAAATGCGCTGGCGTTTCGAATGGCTCAAACCTGCCTTCATCACTACGCCGGATGGAAATGCCCGCGCCATCCAGCAAGGCCAGCCGCAACCCTTCCAGCGAAGGCTTTGCCATCTTGACCCACGTATAGCAAGAACCGAAGGGCTTGCTACTCTGAAAGCTGTGGCAGTCACTGCCGAGGACTTCTGCCCACGATAGCTTGCGCTCCTTATAAATGATTGGCTTTTGCCATTTTGGATCCACTACCTCCATAGCCAAAATTCCATTCTCATCCAGAACCTGTCTCACGGTATTCGCGTCCAGTTGAGTTGACTGAGTGCCGGGCTTTAGTCTTAGCAGCCCCTTGCGGCCATCGGCATGAGCCGGAATGGGAATAGCGCCAGCTTTCAACACTTCGTTGACAACCTGTGCCGCGCCCTTGCGGGTGACGCCATCGCTTTCACCCTTTGTTCCTTTGTAGTCCACGTGGCCCAGCAAGGTCTCGATATCGCTGGTCCCTGCCCCGGGGTCGAAAACCGCCAGGAGATGAAAGCCTCCCTGTACTGAAATTTCGACTCCTGGAAACAGGGTGAATTTGCGAAATCCTTCGTTCGGAGTGTTGGCGTCCGCTCGTTCCTTCATCTCCGCGTAGGCGTCCTTGAGTATGTCGATCCATGCACCACTGTTGTGGTCGGTGACCGCAACGCAATCAATGCCCGCCTTCATGTAACGCAAGAGCCAATCTTCCGGCGACAAATCTACATTGTTTTTCGCCCAGTATGTATCTTTGGATGCGGGCGTGTGAGTGTGGAAATCGAATTTCCACCAGCGCGACCCAGGGTAGGGCCACTCTTGTTTAGTTTTGTCAGTCATGGCTGTCCGCTCCTGCCCTGCCCAGGGCTTGATAGTCCCTTGATGTCATGCGTTCTGCTTCCGTACGCTCAAGGTAACCGTCTGGTTGCCCCAATCCCTAAGCATTGGCACCTGCTCCTCGGAAAGGCGAAATTGTGGACACGATTTCACGCACATTTCCGTTTGGCGTTAAGGAGCGCCTTGGGGATACAGTGGCCGCCCCGCCCTCTTGCAATATAGGTATTCTTTTCCACTTCCTTACCCAAATGTTGGATATCCTGGCTACTTGCTGGTCACAGCGTATTCTGTTATCGGCGCGTGAACTCGATCCGCCAGGAATTTCGCTGGCTTCGCGGACGATGCGAAGCAATTGGAACGTGATTGGCTTTGCTTCCAGAACTCCTGACTCAAAGATAGTCATTGGTGATTGTGCTCTGCGGTCGAGTTATCCAGGGATTTTTCTGCGACGGTCAGGTGAACGTCATTCATGCGGTCGCCCGTGAACTCGCCGTTTCGCCAGAACCAGGGGAAGGGGGCTTGGTCGCGAGAGGGTTCCGTGCCGCGGTCTTTATTTTTCCAGTGGATGTTGGGTTTGGAGCGTAGGACGCCGGCGCCCTTCCGACCGCCGGGGATATTGTCGGCCATGAAGGGGCGAATGTTGAGGCGCACGCCGTCGTTGATGTCCGGGTTCCAGCCGATGGGTTGTTCGTTGATGGGTTTCCAACGGATGAAGATGTCGTAGGGCGGCTCGCCTTCAAGGATGAGCTTAAGGCGCTTCTGGAGTTCCAGCGCTGCGGCGAGGCGGTCTTCGGCGCCGCCCTCGCCGCGCTTTACGCTGTCCCGCTGGCGGGTAATCCAGTCGCCCAGATAGCTGTACGTCAGGGATTCCAGGCATTGGCGGCCCCGGCCATTGCCCGCGGCCAGCTTGTGGTAGTTGACGAGCGCGTGGAAACCGTCGCGCTTCCGTCCGTCCCAGACGTGCCAGATGAATGGGCGTTGGTGAAACAGCTTGCAGTGCTGGTCAAAGAAACGGTTGCGTAGCCAGTCGTCAAGAGTTGGGCTGTCTGCATCCGTGAGAAGCTTGTTAAGCACACCGTTGCCCCAAGCGTTGCCATAGCTGGCCGCGAGCAGCTGCAGAAGCCGCTCCTCGGCAGAACGTTCGCCGCGTACCGCCGGAATACAGACGATGCCGTCCTCGTCCGCGTGTTCAAGCAACGCATCGCAGCGACGCACCCATTCGCGTTGCTCGTAAGCCAGCTCCATCTCGGCATCCTGCTCCGCGGGCCAGCGGTATCCGAGCAGGCGGGCAGCAGCGATTTGCAGAACCTTGGCGTCCGTGCGTAGCAGACCGTGTGCGGTCCGTTTTTCTGTCTCGTCCCAGACCACCGACCCACAGGGATGACCGTGAAAAATCCACTGGGTTGGATCGTCAGAGTATGATCGGGGGAGACCGTACGGGTAATTTTCGCTTGCGATTTTGGTCCAAAGGTCAATATCAAAAGCCACTTTCAACAAAGTATGCTCAGTAATGCTGAGCGCCTGATCAATGTCTCGCAGGTCTTGCTTGTAAGATTCATCCGTCACGTAGGAATACACGGCAGCCCGATGTTTTGTATCGACGATCATGGCTGCCACCGTAGTATCAAACATACTTCCCAAATAGAAGTTGACATAAGGAGTGCGCGTAACATTTACGATGAATCCCTGTTTTCCTCGTGCTTCGCCGCCTGATTTCCAGCCTCCTAATCGACCCTCTCTTTTCAGCGACATAGCATGCTGAAAATAACGACCCTTGCCTTCTTCCCAAAAAAGAATCGAGCCGCAGCCGCCAGTACATCCTGTTGCTTCTGCTGCTGTTTGTACCCACAACCATTCACCAACTTGGACACTTGGTTGTTCCCAGAACTTAAAAAGAAACTGGGGGTTGTCACTTGTGCCTATACCTTGGTACGTCTGAGCGAAATCGGCCAAGCATGTTTTTATAGTATTTCTCCCCTCGAAAGTAACTCGCGCATCCGAATTTTCGAGCTGTTGAGCCTGCTCGATTCCCTTGACTTGGGTATTTCGTAGCTGTGCGGCTTTGTCGTGGGCGGTGCGGGATTCGGAGACATCCAGGCCGTGTATCTTGTTGGTGGATGCCGTTTCGCCCAGCAGGCCGGCGCGATGGCTTGCGGTATTCCCGTGGCTCAGAGTGAGCAGAGCAACAAACGCTCCGGCTGCAGCTGACGATTCAAACCCTCCCTCGCCAAGCCGTGCCAGCAAATGCCAGGTTTGTGTCTCCAGCAGCTTCTGCCGGAGTCGCCAGTAGCGGGTAAGGAACAGCCAGTTCTGAGGCAGCACGAGGCTGGAGGTTCCACCGTCGGCGCAGAGTTCCAGGCAGCGCTCCAGGAATACGGCGGCCAAGTCGTTTTTGGCGGTCGGGTAGCGGGTTTGGCAGAAGTCGCGCAAGCTCTGATTCTGCTTGCCGCGAGCAAGGTAAGGGACGTTGGTTATCACTAGGTGGTAGCGGCCAGCCAGCAATTCCGCGGCGCGGGCCATGCCCTGCGCGGCCACGGCCCGCTCGGCTTGTTCGTCGCTCGTTTGCTCGTGCTCAAGAACGGACGCGAACAACGTTCGCACGGATTCATAATCGCTCTGCAAAAGGTCGGCCTTCAGCGCGCGCGGGTTGATGAGCGAACCTCTCTCGGGCGCCTGTTTGAACAGGTCGTAGAGTCCTTCCAGGCTGGCGCGAAGCGGCGCGGAAAGCAGCGAATTATCCACGCCCAGCAGATCACGCTCCGGCGGCATCCCTCCAGCGGCTGCAGCCTGCTCTGCCAGCGCAAGCCACTGCTCCTTCGTCGTGTTGGGCGCCAGCCCGGAACAGGCGACGTTCAATTCCGGCAGTGGCCGATAGCCGCCAGCGTCAGGATAGGTCCAGGCTGCGAGAGCCAGCGCGAAGGCTGCGAGTTCCACGCAACGTGCGTCCAGCTCCAGGCCGTGAAGATTGTCGCGCAATACCGCGTCAACGGCCTCCCGGGCGCCCAGCCCCTCCCGCTCCATGCGCATTGGAACAAGCATGTGGAGGGCGGCGACCAGAAAGTGCCCCGAACCGCAGCACGGATCGAGGATCCTCAGCTCAGCGAGGATCTCCGGCCAACTCGCGAAGGCTCCCGCGGCGAGGCGCCAACCATTGTCCTCCGCCGAATCATCGCTTTGCGCGAACCGCAAGTAGTCAAGCGGGACCCCTGGTATTGCGGCTTTTTCACGAAGTTCGATTTCGGATACCGCTTTGCTGAGGTCGGCGCCGCTCAGACGTTTCGCCGCCCACCATGCTCCCAGTGAGTTATCGAGCAGGAAGTTCACCATGTAGGGTTCGGTGAACAGTTGCGTTACCGCGGGCAATTCGTCCGCCCCTATCTTGACCTCGGAGCGATTTACCTCGGCCTTCTTCTTTGATTGCCAGAACTGATAGACCCATCCCAGAGAGTCGTTTGCAGTGAAAACGCCGGAAGGGAGACTCTCAATCAATCCTTCCAGCTTGAGCCGGTGTTCATGCGCGAACCGGACCGCGGAAACCGGGTGCTCGGGCCGAAACACCTGCGGCAGCATCCGATGGGCGAAACGCGCGGCCAGCACCCACTTGTCGATTCCCTGGTCCTTCGCCAGTTCCTCGCATTCCTTCAGCGTCACGGGGACGCCATGCTCCGGTTCCATGAGCAGTTGATTTTCGGCCAGGAAGCGCGCAAACAGCATTCCGTGCCAGTGCTCGTAGGCGCATTCATGCGCCAAGCGGTCGATTTGCTGAGTTTCGGAACGCGCGTCACGCCGGTCGCCTAGCTGCCGACCATGGGCGCGCAGCTTGCGGCGGAGCGCCCTGTCCAGGTGGTTCATGTGCGCGTACGGTTCGCGATCATGCACAGCCAGTGCCTGCAGCGACGCCCGCGCCCCGGTCTCCGCCACCTCGCGCGCCTCCACAACCACGCGCTCAAGCCGCCGCCGCAAATTTGGAGGCAGTGTCGCAGTCAACGCTGCAATTCCTCGAACAGCGCGCGTGGCAAACGCGATTGTCGAATGATGGACATCAGGGTTCCTATCCGCAGTTCCCCATGATCGGGAACCGTAAACGCTGCCGGAGCTCGTAGGCGGAGGTGGTCTCGAAGAACAACTCAAGCGCCTCCTTCAGGTTATCTCTCGCATTGGCCACGGTCTGGCCCTGACTGGCCACGTCCACCTCCGGGCAAAGGGCGACATAGCCATCCCCTTCGCGTTCAATAGCCACCGTTATTTGCATAAGCATCCTGATCTCATGTAAGTGTTCACCGCGATTACCATGGCGTTTACCCACAGCAGACAACGCCCTCCCAAGAGAAGCTTGCAGCGTTGTTCATTGTTTAGGCAGTGCGGCCTGGATCATTGCAGAAGCGAAAAAACAACGAGGCCGCAAAACAGCAGGAAGAAGATGCATGGCAAACTGACTTCAACGGTTGTGAGTTTCCAGTAGCTTTTCATGTCCTTACCTTCGGCCAGGAGTTCCCATTCACGTTTGAAGAATGGGTACGCCAGCTTCGCCTCGAGCTCGTGCAGCACCTTGAACTTGCCTGTGTTGAGCTGGCGGTAGGAACGAATCACGACATACCATGAAACGGCGAGTAAGGCTCCGATGATGCCGGCGGAGCATAAGACAATCCTTAGCGGAGCGTCGCCAATACCGAATCTGATCAAGACGGCGAGAAAAACGGCCAAGCCTGAAAGCAGGCTGACGTACAGCCGGTTAGCGCCTTCACGCCTTTGGCTCACTCTATCGGCCAGTTCGCTGTGGTGCTTATAAATCTCCAGCAGTTCGTTTTGTCGTGAATCAGTCATGACGCAAGCTCCCTTATGGTGCTAACGATGCTGTTGCTGTTCCATCCTACGATTTTGTTGGCCGCTTCTTTGACCGGGACAGATGTCTTCTCACTTCCCCAAGGCTGAATCGCGATTATGGGTTTTGGCGTGATGAAACCCTGCGTCGCCAAGGAAATTTCAGCGTTTATCCATTTGCTATACGTGGCATAGACTCCAGCCAGAATTAGAACAACGCTGCAGGGTGCCATTTTCTTCTGGATCGCTGCCTGTAACTCGACGTCTGTCCCCGCAGTATGAATCGGGTCATTGCGAGGTACCGAGTAGTCGCCAAACCGGAAGTAGGATTTCTCCCGCAGCAGAGCCACCAGCTTCTCGTAGTTATCCGAGTATCCCCATGAATGACTGATAAACAAGTGATACGTTTTCATGGTCTCTTCCTCCCGATAATCAGGTTTGCGTTGACTTCTCAATCAGCGTTTCGATGAGGCGCGCGGCGTGGGGCGCGTCGACGGTCACGCGCTTAGGGTTCAGCTGGGCGAGAATGGCGAATGAATTCCGGCCTTTGTGGTATGCGCCCATACCGGCGCATTGGCGCGTGGCGTTTTTCAAGCCCTTGTGTAGATCGTACTTGGGAATGTCTTCGATTTCGGATCGACGCGGAAGGGCGTTTGGATTGAAGCCGTCGCCGAAATACCTTGCAAGCGCGTCCTTGTCGGCGAGGAACCACGTTTCCATGCATTGGACCATCAGGTGGGCGTTATCGTGTGTGGCGCCGTTGGGTCTGTTCCAACTGTCACGTTGCTTAAGGTGTGCCCAAGGGCCGGAATTCTGGGCGACAGGACCTTCGGCATCAACGAGTAAAACGACAAAATCACTGCTGGAAGCCTCCGACAGGGCGATGCAGAAGCTGTCGTAAGTCTTTTGCCGCCCGCCGCTTGCGAAGATTCTTGGCATCCGGCCGGATAGTCCCGCGCCGCGGAAGAAGGTGGTAAACCCCGCTCGGCATTTCCGCTTCAACGCTCTGCGGTCGCCACCGCCTTCAACGTAGACAGTCACTTTCATGCAGGATTTCCCCCGATACCGCCGGAGGCCCAGAGTTCTCCAAGTTGATAGCGTTCCAGCCACTTTGTAAGTTCAGCCTTGTCAAGGCGCTTCAATTTGGTTTGTCCTTTCTGTTTCTCGCACACGACGACGCTCTCTGGCGTGTCCGTGAGTCCGTCAACGAGAACCTCTGAATGCGTGGTGACGATCAATTGGCAACGCGTTGATGCTTCGCGCAACAATTCTGTAAGACCCGGAATGATGTCGGGATGTAGTCCCAACTCCGGCTCCTCCAGGCAGACCAAGGGCGGTGGGGTTGGGTGACAAAGAATGGCCAGCAGGGACAGGTAGCGGAGCGTGCCGTCCGATAGGCGTACGGCGGGCATGATGATTTCGTCTTCCTGCAGAATTACCTGGACTGTGCCGCCTTCTATGATTACGTCAAAATCCATCACCCCTTCGTAAAGTTGCCGCAACGCATCCAGAAATTTTTGTTTGGCCTTTGGCTCTCGTTTTAGCCGGTTCAGCATCAGGCCGAGATTCTGAGCGCCCTCAATCAGGAAATCATTGGGAAGAGCAGCATCCTGGGGCATTCTTGGCGGTGAGTTCTTGCCGAACGACCATTCGCGATATACCCGTATGCGTGGATATGTGTCGCCGAGCCAGGTCAGCTCCGGGTAGTGGTCAGGATCGCGGCGTTGACTCAGGACGGATTGCTGCGAGTCCAGATCCTCGGAACGCAAGTTTCTCTTTTTTCCATCCATGAAATTGAACACGGCGCGGCCATCATGCTGCTCGAAGTAGATGTAGGGACTGTCATGCCCGGGATATGCGTTCTCGTTTTCGATCCTTTCGTCGGTCAACTCAAAACGTTGGGCCTTTTCCGCGAAGGCGAGATGGTGACGTAAGGCTTCACTTCCTTTCGGGTTGTCTAGTACCGCCTCCACGTGAGCGGTGGATGGCTTGGGATTCCCCTTCCAAATCCAATTGCCCACGCCGCCGCCGGCGGTGATGGGGGCGGTCAGGTCTCGCGGCGCAGCCCGAAGCAGCGCAAATACGTCAATGAGATTGGATTTGCCGGAACCGTTGGGGCCGATCAGCACATTCAGGGGCTTGAGCTCCAGTTCCTGCGTATCGGGGCCGAAGGAAAGCACGTTCTGTAGCTTGATTCGATTTATGAGCATTGCGCGCCTCCTTCAGCGAATGGCGATGGGGCCCTTGCGGACCTGCTCCAGTAACTTTTGCTCTGTGTGCGCAACCCATGATTTGACATCTTCTTCAGTGCGGAGGGTGGCGTTTGGTAGCCGGACGTGGCGAATCTTCGGTTCGACCAGACGGTCCGCCTCCGCGCGGGCGTCGGCGAATTGCTGGGGCAGAGCGGCAGTGCGGGTACGCCAGCCGTCCAGGGAGATGCGTTCCAAGGAGGCCAGCACCTCCTGCTCGGAGCCGGCAGCGTCTTTAGATGCTTTGGCAATGCTTGATCGCTGCAATATGTCGTCACGATTCTCCGGCTTGATCTGCCGCCAACTTCCGCTGGCTTCCAAACGTTTCGATTCTGCATCGTAGGTGTCGTCGTATCGTTTCTGTGCCTGCGCCAATGCGGTTCGCAGCGCGTCCGTCAGCTTTGCCGCCAGCGGCGGTACGGGGTCGGTTTCGTCCAGCAGGCGGCGGTCCGCGACGATGGCCCTGATCTGCGGCTTCACGTCCTTTGCGGCGTCCAGATCTTCCGCGTGACGCGCAAGGTCTTCCAGGCGCTTGAACGCAGGCTGGCGTTCGCCGGCCAGTTTGCTCGCTTTGCTCCAATCATTGAAGTTTGCGGTAAGCCTGTCCTCCTGGTCGAGAATTTCGATGAGTTGCTCGTTGCCGGCAAGCGACTGAAGAGTTGCCAAATGCTGTGTGCCGGGAGATTGTGGCAGAGGCGCATCGCCGCCTGCGCTGCGCGCCAGTTCTTCGAGCTTGTTCAAGAACAGGACGGCTGCCGCAGCTTCCTCGTTGGGTTTGCAGTTCATCCCGGCAGTTTGAAACAGTTTCCGCAGCTTGAGCCGCTGTGGAGTGCTGATGGCTACGCTCTCGGCCCGGAAATCGGCGCGTGGCGACTTGGCCTGATCGAGCTCGCCCCGGGCCAGCGCCACGCCATTGAGGGTGGCACGCAGATGCCCGGCCTGGAACAGGCTGATAAGAGCGGCGTCAATGGCGTCTCTGGGCCATCCGTAGGGCGGGGCGGCAAAACGCGAGCGCACGTCCTTGCCTTTCTTGCCGGAACCCACGAAATTCAGCACCGCCGAGCTAACCGGGTGTTCCTCGGTCTTGCCGCTGAAGCCGAGGGCCTCCAGCGGGTGTTCGGCGCCTCCGCGCGCGCGCTTGATCACGGTGGACCAGCGGCTGTCGTCGGCCTCGCCGAATTCAGGGAAGAGCCGGGCCAGGGAGGCGTCGGCCGCAGCCTGCACCTTGTCGTGCAGATTCGCCTCAAGCCTTTCGGCGCCACCACCCTGGATGACCTTGGCTGCGCCGGTAATCTTCGCCACCAGCGCCCGCAAATTGTTGCCTGCCTCGTTGCGCCGCGTCTCCATGCCCTGGCGAGCCTCTGCGCCTTCGGCGGATGAAGGCACGCCCTTGTAGTTCAGCGTTTCGTCCGCAGCGCTTTGATCCGCGATCAGACGGGCCAAACCATCGGCGTCCGATTTGGGCGTGAACAAATGAATGACAGGGCTGTCGGGACCCGCCGCGCGCGCCTCAGAGATCACGCTTGCCTCGCGCGCGCCCCAGCCATCCCGAATCCAGATCGGGATGTCGGCGCCGCTGTTCGGCGGCGGGTCGATTCCGAAGTGCAGCAAGAGCTTCCGGGGGTCCTTGGCGGCGCCGTGCAGCAACCTCATGGACCCTATTGCCTCCTGCACGGCGGTGCCCAGAATCTGCGCGCGCTTGCTGCTCATGCTTGCGGGATCGTTCGCAAGCCTGCCGCGGCGGTTGCGGAACTCGGCTTGCCAATCGCTGCTTTCTTGTGTTTGCAGGCTGTACTCGTTGTCGAGCTTCATCAGCGTGCCGGCGTCCGCAAGCTCGTCAAGAAGCGCAGGCAGCCGGGCGCGCAGCCGTGCGCCGTCGTTGGCCAGGTCTTCAATCAGCAGATCGGCCATGGCCTCTGCGGTTGCACGCACGCCGATGTCAACGCCGGGTTCCCGCGGAAGCTTGCGGATCAGGAATACCAGGGCGCAGAGACGCGACTTGAGCTCGCCATCCGCAACGCCGTTGGCGCGCTGTTTGACGATAGTTTCATGGATTTCGCGCAGCAGCACGCCGGTTTGCAGTAAGTCCTGCGAGATTTGATCAAACAGGAAGTCGGCGGGCGCCACCGTGCCCAACGGGGCATCCGCGGTGTGGCGGATCGCCTCATACACGATGCGCAGCTGCGTTCGGAGTTGCCCCGCCGTTCCCGCCTTGTCCACCGCCCGTAGCGTGTGTTCCCAGAAACGCCGGCGAACCGGCAATAACGGGTAGTCTTCAACAAGTATCGAATGGTCTTCGCCACGGGGAGCGATCCGCGCGCCGGCAAGGTGGCGGTCGATCTCGCCGCTGTTGGCCTCCAGTATTGATTGCAGATCGCCTACCTTATCGGCGCGCTTCGCCAGCACGACCCGCCGCGTGACGGTTTCGACGTCCTGGTCGGAGAGTTCCACGTTCACCGTAAAGCGGCCCTGCAGGCGTTGCAGCGCCGGCGTGCCGGACAGGGCGGTTTGCCCGGTGCCCACAAACAGCAGGCAGTCGCCGAAACGTTTGCTGCAGGACTCGACGATTTCCTGCACCGCATAGCAGCGGTCGGCGTTGTCGCCGATGTATTGCTGCACTTCGTCCAGGATCACGACGGTGCAGGGGATCTTCCCCTGGCGCGCCAGCGCATCTTCCATTGCGTCCACGAATTCGTCGGTTGTGATGTCTTTGGGCTTGGGGAATTGCGCGCGCAACGCCGCTCTGGCGTCTTTCTCGCTGGCCGCAAAGTCCGGATCCACGGTCAGCAGCGCTTTGGCCAGGCGCGGGCTGACGTACAGGTCATTCAGCTCGCCCCGGAAATCCCGGCCTTGCTCCTCTACTGCGTCCTGGACCTGGTCATAGACGCCGTTCTTTTTGAGCCAGATGCAAAAGCGTGCTTGCGGAAAGCCCGCAGGAAGGCCGGCGGACTTGAACACGATGCCGAGCAGCGCCAGCCGGACGCTGTCGCCGGCGCCGGCGCCGAGCGTTCCCGCAGCCGCATGCAGTCCATTGCCCCGCCGGCCCAGTGTTGAAATCTCCTGGAGCAGGTCGAGCACGTCATTAGGCAGCCGTGCCAGGCCGCGAGCGCTGGCGCCGTCTTCCGGGAAGGCGTAGTCGGTCCACAAGAAGCGCAGCATCTTCGCCATGTGCGACTTGCCGCTGCCGAAGAAGCCGCTGATCCAGGCGGCGGTCTGCTCCGGCTGACCCTGGGAGGCGACGTAGGAATCCAGAATCCGGACCAGGCCGGCCCGGTACTGGCCTTCGCAAACGAAGTGTTCGAGTTCAAAACGCAACGTGCGGCGCTCCTCTCCCGTAACGGCGTCGGTCATGGCCGCGACGCCGTTGTTCAGGAGCCTGATTCGGTCCGGGTCGCGCTGATAGATGCCGCGGTTCTTCATACGTCGTAGGCTCCGTGATCTTCATGCACGGTTATCGGCACGGCCATGTAGTTCCAGCCGTCCCTCGCGTTCAGCAGGCGGTAGTTGTTGTTCTCGTATTCGCCCGGAAAGAACACGGCCACGCGCCCCTTGATGTCCCGTTCTATCCTGTTCATCAGTTCCGACACGCGGACGAGTCCGAATAGCGAGGCGATTCCGAATATGGCCACCACGGACTCCTCGTCCGCTTTGGCCAAGGCTGTGCGTACCTGTTCAGCCACATGCGCCAGAAAGTCCTCCGCCAGCTTGAGTTCCAGGTCCTCGGGCGACTCGAAGTAGCTCTCCCGGTATTCCTCCCTCGCCATCCACTCGGCGAAGGTAGCAGTTAAATCGCATTCAATCCAGCGATGCCCGGCCTCTTTGGTCGCCAACTCGAAGCGTGTCTTGCGCGCCCTCAGCCGCCGTTCGTCGGTTTTGTCGTACACAATGAACAGGACGCGCTGCGCGCCGGGCAGGTCCTTTCGCCACGGCAGCGTCACAAACCGGCCGTAGCGCTCGGCGAGCTTGTCAATACGCCCCACGCGCAAGCTCCTTTTCAGCGCCGGCCAGGAGCGCTGGAAATGACACGTCGATTATGGATCCGGACTGCTTGAGGTCCAATAGGCCAAGCCGTCTGGCGGCGCCCGCGAGTTCGATGAGATCGCCGGGGCCGGCGTCCAACACCGCGCACCAGGGTGTTTCAAACAGGAACCGGCCCCGGCGGCCCGTGGCGAATCCAAGCAATAGAGCGTAAGTGGTTGCGATGGGCGTGGCCTCGACCGCCTGCCGGGTCTTGCGGCTTCTTCCTTTCAAATGACCGGACTGCGTCCAGGACGAGGCGGCGTTGCGCACCGCTTTGTCAAGAGTGCTGTTGTTGAGCCGGTCGCCCACAACCTCGGACAAGGCGTCCTTCATGGGTTGCCGGGCGAACTCGTGTCCCGGCGGCGTTCTCGAAACGGCGGCTGCGGTGGCGCGGAGCAGGGGATCCCTCGCAAGCGCCAGCAACAGCGGCAGCAGGGCGTGGCCGTGATCGCGGCGATCCCACAGTTCACGGAGTGCGCGGTAAAGCAGGATGCGGGGATCCAGGGCGTACAGTTCTCTTAAGTGCTGCAGGGATATCTTTCGGGTTGATGCGGTTCTCTTGCCAAGGCAATTTTCCTCGATCACGGCGCTGGCGTAGCCTTCGCGGGACGCCTGTGGATCAGTGGCCCTGAAAAGGCACTCCATTTCTTCCAGCATGATCGTACGGCTGGTGTGGGTGCCGATTTCCCCCCTGCGAAAACCCCATTTCCTGGCGGCGCGTTCGGGAATGCCCGCAATCGAGGGTTCAAAGTCGAAGTGCGAAATCACGTTCAAGGCGCCGGATTATAGCGCCCTATTTTGACTTGTCAATATTAACCGGCTAGTTGGCCGGTGAATATTATGTCCTACTCTAAATTCCTTTAATCGTCTGGTTTGTCGGAGTGATCCAGTTTGGCCAAACGTCTGAGAAACGCTGTCTTGCGGTGGTGCCGGGCGCGAAGCGCGTTCAGGCGATTTGAGAAATCGGCCAAGGCGCCGTCTTCCTCCGCCAGGTCCCGAAGGTCGAAAATCAACCTCGCCGCGCGGTCATAGCTGGTGTGGACGCGCTTGTCGATCTCAGCCTCGATTTCCCGCCACACGCTTGATCCGCGCCGCCTTAGGTAATCGAGAAGAGCCCGGCGTAATTGTTCGTCCCGGCGCTTCTGCTCTAGCCGTTCCTCCTCCCTGCGTATGGCTGCGGCGGCTTCACGCGCCTTGCCGATTTCTTCCGCGCGCGCAAGCAATTCAGCTACCGTGCGGCGCTTCGGCCGCGCTTCCGCGGACACGGCGTCTCTCACCCGCTTTTGAACTTCCGCCGCTACGTGAGGATCGCCTTCGGCGAGCCGCTGGAGCAGTATTGCCTTTTCGGTTTCGGGAATTGCCATGATGGTGGCGCGGATGGCTTCGGGCGACGGTTGCACTGCCGCGGAATTGGCCGGCGCTTCGGCGGTCGCTGCAACGAGGTCGGCGCCCATCTCCAGGAACTCCGCCAACGCTTCGAGCCCGCCGGACAGCGGGCCGATACCCCCAAGCGGCTCCTGTTCGTCATCCGGCACGCGCCCGGTCTCCACTCCCCAGAGCCAGAGCATGTAGGCCATCCGCATGTCGCCGGCCAGCAATTCGCCCCGCAGCGGCGCCAGCGCTGCCATCCACCCTGCGCCGTCGTCCCAATCCTCGTATCCTGACGGCTCGAATTCGCAAAACACATCAAGAATCAGGTTTTCTTCCGAGTCGATAATGTCCACAATCCCGGCGCCGCGCAGGACACTCTCGAGCCGGCCGCGGTCGATCAGCCGTTTCGGTACGCGGATCATCAGTCTCCGCCCGCTCCCGTAGCCCACATAAACGTGCAGGTCGAACCAGCGCCGCATGAGTTTATTGGGGTTGCCCTTGAAGTCGCCCCAATCGTAGTGAACGGTGAGGCTCGTGCGCGTAATTCGCGCCCGCGCCGAGAATATACGGAGCGCCCTCCTGTCTGCATCGTCAAGCGGTTGGTCGATCGCCTGGAATTCGTAGTACTGGTGTTCGTCCAACGGCTTGTTTCCCCCATAATCCGCCGCCACAGTACACGGCCATTCGCTATCCAGCGGTGCTTTGACCTGTGCATGGCGCCGGCTGGCCGCTACTGAAGTTCGGGTGACAATCACCGTTCGCCGCGCGCAGGTCTTCGAATTGCGAGTGATTTTGCCACCCATGGGGCCGGGCTTGAGCAAGAAACGCGGAGCCGCTTGCTGTTTTCGCAAGGGCGGGGAGGGAGGCGGCTGACAAATTACTGTTGATGTGACTATGGTCGTGACCATAGTATGATTGGCGGCGTCTGAGCGAACCAGGGCAGAGTAATGGACACACGCACGCATAAGGCGGCCAGCGGCCCCAGGATGATCAAGGCATCCGAGTTTAAGGCCAAGTGCCTCAAAATTATGGACGAAGTGGCCGAGAGCGGCGAAGAGGTCGTCATCACCAAGAACGGGCGGCCCGTTTCACGGTTGACGCCCTATCGCGGCCAGCCTCAGCTGACCTTCGGGCGCAACCGCGACAATATCCGCACCCTAGGCGACATTGTTGATCCAATGCCCGCGGAATGGTTTGAGGATGGCGGCGATTCCGGGGAGAATTTGTTTTGATGCTTCTGGACACGCATGTTCTGCTGTGGCATGAGCAAGGCGACAGGAGGTTGGGGCTGAAGACTCGCCGTGCCGTCGAACGCGCGCTTCCGGAGAACGAGGTTGCGATTTCGGCCATATCATTTTGGGAAATCGGCATGCGAATCCAGAAAGGCCAGCTGGAGTTCCTTTTTGACCTGGATGCCTGGCGCCGCGAACTCTTGGATCAGGGATTGGTCGAGATTCCCGTGGACGGCGCCATCGCAGCGCGCGCTGGGCTTCTCGTTGACATGCATGGCGATCCCGCCGACCGCCTGATAGTCGCCACCGCTTTACAAGGGCGCCGGCTGGTTACGGCGGACCGGCGCATTCTGGAATGGCCCGGCCGGCTAAGCCGCCTGAATGCTACCGAGTGAGCAGCCGCGAACGACGGCCTTTTCGTAAAACCTATCCCGTAGCGGGCTTACCAGTGCCAGAGGGTTCCGTCTTCGAGGCGGTTGACGGGTAGCGAGCCGGGACGGTAGGGGTACTTGGCGGCCAGTTTCTCGTCGATGTCCACGCCGTGGCCGGGCGCTTCGCCGGGGTGCAGGTAGCCTTCATTGAAGCGCCAGTCGCGGGGGAATACGGCGTCGGTTTCTTCGCTGTGGCGCATGTACTCCTGGATGCCGAAGTTGGGCACGGACAGGTCGAAATGGAGCGCGGCGCCCATGCTTACCGGCGAAAGATCGGTGGCGCCGTGGCAGCCGGTGCGGACCTGGTAGAGGGCCGCCAGCGCGGCGATCTGGCGCAGGTGGGTAATGCCGCCCGCGTGGGTGACGGTGCAGCGGATGTAGTCGATGAGCTGGTTCTCGATCAGGTCCTTGCAGTCCCAGATGGTATTGAAGACTTCGCCCACGGCCAGCGGCGTGGTGGTGTGCGAGCGGATCAGCTTGAAGGATTCCTGGTTTTCGGCCGGCGTGGGGTCCTCTATCCAGAACAGCGCGTACGGTTCCAGTTCCTTTCCGAGGCGCGCGGCTTCAATGGGGGTGAGGCGATGATGCACATCGTGCAGCAAGTGGGGCGCAGATCCGTATTGCTCGCGCAAAGTGGCGAACAATTCAGGCACGGAGTTCAGGTATTTCTCCGACGACCAGGTGTTTTCCTCCGGCAGCACGGACGACGCAGGCTCGTAGTACATCTTGTCCTTGCTCACGCCGTAGGCGCCGGCCAGTCCGGGAATGCCGCACTGGGCGCGCACGGCCTTGTAGCCAAGTTCCAGGTAGCGGCCCACTTCATCCACGGTGGCGGCCACATCGGCGCCGTTCGCGTGCCCGTAACACAGCACCGCATCTCGACTTTGCCCGCCCAGCAACTGGTACAAAGGCATACCGGCGGCCTTGGCCTTGATGTCCCACAAGGCGGTGTCCACGGCGCCGATCGCGGTCATGGTCACCGGTCCGCGCCGCCAGTAGGCCCCGCGGTACAGGTACTGCCAGGTGTCCTCGATACGGTGCGCATCGCGCCCGATCAGGGTCGGGATCAGGTGATCGGTCAGATAGCTCGCCACGGCCAGTTCGCGCCCGTTCAGCGTGGCGTCGCCCAGGCCGTGCAGGCCGTCGTCGGTCATGATCTTGAGCGTTACGAAGTTGCGCCCTGGGCTGGTGACGATCACGCGCGCGTCGGTAATGCGGGACATCAGTCCATCCTCGCCATGATCGACTTGGTCTCCATGTAAATCTGCAGGCCTTCCAGTCCGTGCTCGCGGCCCCAGCCGGACTGCTTGTAGCCGCCGATGGGCATGGCCAGTTCGGGGATGCCGTGCGAGTTGATCCAGACGATGCCGGACTCGAGGCGTTCCGCAACTTCAAGGCCTCGCGCCAGGTCGCGCGTCCAGACGCTGGCGGCAAGTCCGTAGCGGCTGCGGTTGGCGTGGCGAACGGCTTCATCGGATGTGTCGAAAGGCGCTACGGTGACCACCGGCCCGAAGATTTCCTCTCGGGTGATGCGCATGTCTTCACCGGTATCGGTAAACACCGTCGGCGCATAGAAATATCCGTCCCCGGCAACTGGTTTTCCGCCTGTAACGAGTCGCGCGCCCTCGCTCACGCCCGATTGCACCAGTTCATCCACGGATTCGCGTTGCGATGCGCTGATGAGCGGTCCCATTTGCGAATCCGGATCGAGTCCGGGGCCCAGCCTGAGTCCGCGAGCGGCCTCTACCAGGCCATCCAGCACCTCCTGGAAGACAGCCCGCTCCGCATACACGCGCGATCCTGCGACGCAAACCTGGCCGGCGTTTGCAAAGATGGCGTCGGCGGCACCGGCAATCGCACGCGGCATGTCGGCATCGGCGAAGATCAGCACCGGCGACTTCCCGCCCAGCTCCAACGACAGGCGCTTCAAGTTCCCGCGTGCGTCCGTCAGCAGTTGCTTGCCGACTTCGGTGGATCCGGTGAAGGCCACCTTGTTGACCTGCGGGTGGCGCGCCAGGTGTTGTCCGAGCTTGCCTCCGGGTCCGGGAAGAACGCTAACCACGCCTTGGGGTACTCCCGCTTCGAGCAACAGCCGGCCAAGGTAGAGCGCCGTCAGCGGCGTAAGGTCCGCGGGCTTGAGCACGCAACTGCAGCCGGCCGCCAGGGCCGGGGCCAATTTCCAGGCCGCCATGACCAGTGGCCCGTTCCACGGCACGATCTGCACCGCCACGCCGATTGGTTCGTGCCGGATCAAACCGTGAAAGCGTTGTCCCGGTACCGATGGGTCGAAAGTGGCGCCCGGTAGCTTGGTGCACCAACCCGCGTAATAGCGAAAGGTTTCCGCCGCGTGGGCTACCTCTCCATGCAAGGCGGCCGCATACAGCTTGCCGCCATTGAGCGTTTCCAGCTCTGCAAGTGTTTGCGCGTCACGCTCGATCAGCTCCGCCACGCGCAGCAGTACGCGTTGCTTTTGTGCAGGTGTCTGTCCGCTCCAGCGCCGGTCACGAAACGCCGCCCGCGCGACCTCTACTGCTTCGTCCGCCTGCCGCGTGGAAGCCGGGGCGACTCGGGCGATCTCGCCCTCGTCCGCCGGGTTCAGAATCGACTTTGCCTTCCCGCCATCACCCGGCAACCAGCGCCCTCCCAAGAAAATGGGATGCTCCAGGCCAAGAAAGTCCTGCGCGGCCTGGGAAATCTTGTGTCGGCTGCTCACTGTATTTCAAGAATAGCCGCTTTCAGAGCGCACTCTACGCGCGAGCGTTCTCGTACTTGGCGCATGGCAGGATGCCCTACCTTGCGTGGAACAACCCGGGAACGAGGGCGTCCCCGCCCTCGACGAGGGCAGGATGCCCTCGTTCCCAGCGTGTTCCCTGCGCGTCAGCGCAACGGCGCCTGTTGCGAAAATTCCCAGGGTGAGCTCACGGATTTTTCTCACGCAAAGGCTATTGCTATTTGTCAATTTCCGAAAAATCGACAAGTTCTGACAATAAACCTGCCAATTTCGCAAAAATTGTGCAATTGGGGATTAGTCTTTTGGCAGCCAGTTCATCATCTTGCGCAGGTTGGCGCCCACCGCCTCGATCGGATGCGAGGCGCTCTTGGCGCGCAGTTCGTGCAAGCGGGGCTCGCCGTTTTCGAATTCCTCAATCCATTCGCGGGCGAAGGCGCCGGACTGGATGTCGGCCAGGACTTCCTTCATGGCCTTGCGGGCCGCCTCGCCCACAACCTTCGGTCCACGCGAGTAGTTGCCGAATTCCGCCGTGTCGCTGATCGAATAGTTCATCCGTTTCAAGCCGCCCTCGTAATACAGATCCACGATCAGCTTGAGTTCGTGCAGAACCTCGAAATAGGCCAGCTCGGGCGGATAGCCCGCTTCCACCAGGGTCTCGAAGCCGGCCTTGATGAGTTCTTCCGATCCTCCGCACAGCACGGCCTGTTCGCCGAACAGGTCGGTCTCGGTCTCGTCCTTGAAGTTGGTTTCGATTACGCCGGCGCGGATCCCGCCGATGGCGTCGGCATAACTCAGCGACAGGTCCAGCGCACCGCCGGTGGCGTCCTGGTCAACAGCGGCCAGGCAAGGCACGCCCGCTCCCTGCAGGTACATCCGGCGCACCAGATGCCCAGGGCTCTTCGGCGCCACCATGAAGACGTCCACGTCGGCCGGAGGCTTGACCTGGCCGTACAGCACGCTGAAGCCATGACTTACGGCCAGTGCCTGGCCCGCTTGCAGATTGGGCGCCACGGCCGACTCGTAGACGCGCCGATGGTGCTGGTCGGGTACCAGGATCATCACAACATCGCCCCAGGCGGCAGCAGCGTCCATGTCGAGGACGCTCAATCCTTGGGAAGCTGCCTCTTCGCGCGATGCCGAGCCGTCGCGCAGCCCCACCACGACCTGAACGCCGCTCTCCTTCAGGTTCAATGCGTGCGCGTGCCCCTGACTTCCATAGCCCAACACCGCCACCTTGCGTCCGCGAATGATGGACAGGTCGGCTTCGTAATGAATCTTCATATCGGTTCCCTTGCTGATTGTCTGAATCCTGGACCCCCGGCGGGCTTGGGGCACAGGAGTGTTCGCAACGGTCTCGCTACGCTGAGCCCAGGGAACGACGCTGGGCACGAGGGCTTCCAGCCCTCGGAGGACAGGATGTCCTCCCTCCCAGGGAGCCTGGCGGCCTTTTCCATGCTAGTCCTCGCCGCGGCTGGGTTGCGGCGCCCTTTGCATGGCCACGCGCCCGGAGCGCGCGACTTCCTCTATCCCGTGCCGTCGCATCAGGTTGACGAAGGCATCGACTTTCTTGGTGGGGCCGACGACCTCCAGGGCCAGTATGTCCGGCGTAACGTCCACGACTCTTCCGCGAAAGATCTCGTTGATCTGCAGCACCTCCGAGCGTTGGTCGCCGCGGCAGCGCACCTTGATCATGCACAGTTCGCGCTCGACAAAATCGGTGCCGGTAACGTCAAACACCTTGATGGTGTCCACCAGCCGGTTGAGTTGGCGCAAAATCTGGGAGATGACGCGATCGTTGCCGCTCGTGACGATGCACATGCGCGAAATCGTCGCGTCGTCGGTTACGCCCACGGTTACGCTGTCGAGATTGAAGCCGCGCGCCGAGAACATGTTCACGACCCGGATCAGCGCACCCATGGAGTTCTCCACCAGCGCATTGATGATGTGCTGGTGAACCTGCTTAGGCGCGCCGGGCTCAATCGGCTCGCCGGCCGCCCGCTTGCGGATCAACTGCTGCGGCGTCAGTGTGATGGCCGAGTCGTTCATACGAAAGTGTCGGGCGCGTGGCGCGAGGTAATCATTTCGTCGGACGCCTTGCCGGCCGGCACCATGGGGAACACCATCTCTTCCTGAACCACGCGGAACTCCATCACCACCGGGCGGTCGTTGATCGCCCAGGCCTGTTCGATCAAATCGTCGACCTGATCCGGGCGGTCGGCCCGCAAAGCCGCGCAGCGGCTGGCGCGCGCCAGTTGTACGAAGTCGGGATTGGTGTCGGTGAGATCGGTGTGGCTGAACCGGTTCTCGTGAAATAACTCCTGCCATTGGCGCACCATGCCCAAGAAGTTGTTGTTCATGATTGCGATCTTCAGCGGCACGCCGTGGGCCGCGGCCACGCCCAGTTCCTGCGCGTTCATCATGAAGCCGCCGTCGCCGTTGATCGAAATCACCGTCTTGTCGATGCCGTAGGCGCGCAAACCCATTCCCGCTCCCAGCGCCGCCGGTAGCGAGAAGCCCATGGTCCCCAGGCCGCCTGACGTGATGTGCGAACGGGGCTGGGTGTATTTCAGGTACTGCGCTGCCCACATCTGGTTCTGGCCGACGTCGGTGACCACGACCGCATTGCCGCCGCTCTTGGCCCGCAACCGTTCCAGGACGAACTGCGGCCGCAGTTCGCCATCTTCCGCGTAGCTCAGGGGACATTCCTCGCGCCAATCCTGAATCGTCTTCAGCCAGCGTTTGACTTTCTTGGGCCGCAGCAGCGGGCGCAACCTCTCAAGCACCGACTTTACGTCCGCGTTGAACGCCAGGTCCGCGTAGATGTTCTTGGAAATGCAGGACTTGTCGATCTCGATGTGGATGATCGAAGCATGCGGCGCCCAGGCGTCCACCATTCCGGTGACACGGTCGTCGAAGCGGGCGCCCGCGGCAATGATGAGGTCGGCGTGCTGCACCGCCTGGTTGGCCCACCAGGTGCCGTGCATCCCCAGCATGCCCAAGGACAGCGGGTCATCTTCAGGGAAGGCCCCCAATCCGTGCAGGCTGGTGGTTACCGGAATATTCAGATGGCGGGCCATTTCGGTCAGCACTTCCGCGGCGTTGGAGTTGATTGTCCCGCCCCCCACGTATAGCAGTGGGCGTTGTGCAGACTCGATCATGCGCACCGCGCGGCGCAGCCGGATTTCGTCGCATTCGTTGGGAACCGAGTAGCCCCGAATGCGAATCTCATCGTCGTACTGGAACACGCCTTCGGCCATCAGAACGTCCTTGGGCATGTCCACCACCACCGGCCCGGGACGTCCGGTCCGGGCCAGGTGATAGGCCTCGTGCACGATGCGCGGAATGTCGCTGGGCGAGCGCACCAGGTAGTTGTGCTTGGTGATGCTGCGGGTCACGCCCAGCGTGTCGCATTCCTGGAAGGCGTCGTTGCCGATCAACGGCATCGGCACCTGCCCGGTGAACACCACGATGGGCACCGAGTCCATGAAGGCATCGGCGATTCCGGTTACGGTATTGGTTGCGCCCGGGCCGCTGGTCACCAGCACGGTGCCGACCCGGCCGGTGGCCTTGGCGTAGCCTTCGGCGGCGTGCGTGCCGCCCTGCTCATGGCGCACCAGTACATGCGTGAAGTTCGGCTTGACGCGCGCCATTTCGTCATATATGTGAATTACCGCGCCGCCGGGATGTCCGAAGACAACCCGCGCATCCTCCGCTTCCAGTGCGTGGAGAAAAATCTCCGCGCCTGACATCTTCTTGCCGATGTGTTGCTGCACGGCGGCCTTGCCGCTCAGGCGCGGTGCAGATTCCGACAGTGCGGCGGCGGTGCTGGCGCTAGGCATGAGTCAATTCCTCCTGCGGCCGTTTGGAAGCTGAGCGGGCCTTCTCCTCATTCGGTTTCCCGCTCTCCGATCGGCGCCGGGGACTCTCTTCGCGGGAATGACCTGGCACGCGCAAAATGGCGCCGGTCGAAGCGCTGGTCACGAAGTGCGTGTAACGCTCCAGCCAGCCGCCCCTTATCTTTGGTTGGAACTCGGCGAGACGCTCGCGGCGGCGGTCGAGTTCCTCGGCATCCACATCCAGGTCCACGCGGCGCCCTTCCAGGTCGATCACAATTCGATCGCCTTGCTCAAGCAAAGCGATCGGACCGCCCGCGGCTGCTTCGGGTGAAATGTGGCCAATCGAAAGACCGCGCGTGGCGCCGGAGAACCGCCCGTCGGTGAGCAGAGCCGCGGAAGTGTCCAGTCCCATGCCCGCAATGGCGGAGGTGGGTTGCAGCATTTCCGGCATGCCCGGTCCGCCGCGCGGACCCTCGTAGCGAATTACGACGACATCGCCTTCGCGGACTTCGCCGCCCATTATTCCAGTCACCGCTTCGTCCTGCGATTCGTAGATGCGCGCGCGTCCCTCGAAGCGGTGCATGTGCGGCGCGACTGCGCCGACCTTGATGATCGCGCCCTCCGGCGCCAGGGAGCCGAACAGCACGCACAGGCCCCCGGTGTCGCGAAACGCAGTGCTGCGATCGCGTATCACCGACCGGTTGCGCACTTCGGCGTCCTTGAGTTGCTCGCGCAGATTGCCGGCCACCGTGGGGCGATCCGAGTTCAGCAGACCTGCGGCCTCGAGTTCCTTGAGTATCGCCTGCACGCCGCCCGCCTGTTCCACGTCCTCCATGTGAACGTCCGGAGTGGCGGGTGAAACCTTGCAGATATAGGGCACGCGGTCGGACATCCGGTTGATCCTGTCCAGGTCGTACGGCACTTCGGCCTCGTGGGTGGCCGCCAGCAGGTGCAACACCGTGTTGGTCGATCCGCCCATCGCCATATCCATCGCGAAACCATCGTCAAAGGCCTCGGCGGTGAGGATATCGCGGGGCTTCAAGTCCTGTTGGACCAGACTCACGATTGTCTCGCCGGCCTTCCGGACCAGCTGCTCGCGCCGCGGATCCACGGCCAGGATGGAACCGTTGCCGGGCAAAGCCAGGCCCAGTGCTTCCACCAGGCAATTCATGGAGTTGGCGGTGAACATGCCGGAGCAGGAGCCGCAAGTGGGACAACTCAACCGTTCCAGCTCTTCCAGTTCGGCATCGCTCATTTCTCCGGTCTGATGCCGGCCCACGGCCTCGAACACGCTGGCCAGGTCCACCTTGCCGCCGCCAGGCAGCTTGCCCGCCTTCATTGGACCGCCGGACACGAAAATCGAGGGGATGTTGATGCGCAACGCCCCCATCAGCATGCCCGGCACGATCTTGTCGCAGTTGGAAATGCACACCAGTCCGTCGAGGCAATGGGCCAGGGCCATGGTCTCGACCGAGTCGGCGATCAGTTCCCGCGAAGGCAGCGAGTAGCGCATGCCGATATGTCCCATGGCGATGCCGTCGTCCACGCCGATGGTGTTGAACTCGAACGGCAGGCCGCCGGCATCCCGGACCGCATCGCGAGCGGTCGCGCCAAGCTTCTGCAGATGTACATGGCCGGGAATCAGCTCGACAAATGAATTGCAGATGCCGATAAAGGGACGCTCGAAGTCCTCGTCATTGCGCACCACGCCGGTGGCGCGTAAGAGGGCCCTGTGTGGCGCTCTCTCGATGCCACGCTTTACGGTGTCGCTTCTCATTCTTCCAGGCCCGGGTTTACCAGCGCCGGCGCAAGGCGCCAGCCAAGCAAAACATCTTACATCAGCTACCTTTCGGTTGAGTAATTAATGAAACGGCGTAACATGCCTCCAATACCTTGACATCGCAAGCTTTTGCATGGCTGATCGAATCAACACAGGCTCGACTTCATTTCGCTTTGTGCTGGTAGGCGCGCTGACTCTTGCGTCGCTGATTCCCTTGGGACTGGTCAGTTGCGTAGCCTCCGACCGCGGCGAAAACTACGCAAAAGCGGTTACCAACATAGGTACTTCCTGGGGCCGGGAGCAACGGATCAGCGGCCCGGTTATCCTGATTCCGATCGAAACCGAATGGGAAGGGAACGCCGCCTTCGTTGCGGTGATGCCGGAGACGCTGCAACTGCGTATGGCGGCAAGCCACCAATTCCGGCAAAGAGGAATTTTTGAAGTGCCGGTCTTCGAGATAGAAGCAATCGTCAGCGGGTCATTTCCGGCGGTCGATCTCGACGCCCTGGAACAACGCTACGGGCCCCTGCGCGCGGATCATGCGACTGTCTCGGTGGGAATTGCGGATACCCGCGGCATTCGCAGCGCCGATCTCGGATGGGGAGGCAAGAAAATGGATCTTGTCACCCTTCCCGATGGACCGTTCGGGAGTGGAATCTCCGCTGCGCTGGGCCGGTCCGTGGGCAACGAGGTGGAAGTTGACATGGGTGACCGCGGCTTTGAGGTCGACTTGAGCATTAGAGGAACTCGCCGTTTCTCGGTGGTGGCCAACGGTGACACTTCCAACATCACCATGGAATCAACCTGGCCACATCCGAGCTTTACGGGGCGGTTTCTGCCCGACGAGCGGGAAGTGGGGCCGGATGGCTTTACGGCTTCTTATACCGTGAGCGGGCTAGCCCGCGGATTTCCGAGCATATTTCGGGTCTCCGCATCCAAACTCAACAACGACTTCGGCAACGAAAGCCTGGGATTTGAAATATTTGAGCCCGTTAACCTGTACAGTTCGGTGCAGCGCAGCGTGAAATACGGCATCCTGTTCGTGGCACTTACCCTGGTTGGTCTGCTGTGCCTGGAACTCTCTACCGGCATGCGCTTTCATTTCGTTCAGTACGCCGTGACCATCATCGCGCTGGCGATGTTCTTCATGACCCTGCTGGCGCTGGCCGAATACATCGGGTTCACGCCCAGTTACCTGCTGTCCGCTGCATTGCTCACGGGCATGATCACCTGGTATGCGAACGGGACCATCAGGAAGCGCCGTCTTACCGCCCTGGTAGCCACCATGCTGGTGGCGCTGTACGCGGTGATGTACCTGTTGCTGCGCCTGGAGTCGTATTCCCTGCTGGTGGGAACGGCCGTACTGTTGCTTACTCTCGCGATACTCATGCGCACGACCCGGCAACTCACGCCTGTGGCCGAGGGCGACGGCAAGGACTGAGCGCGGGCCGCTTGCACTGGCTCAAACGGTTCGTGGTAAACACATTCAAATGAAGTTGCATTGGGGAATGCCATGAGAAGAACTCTTGCGCTGGCCTTGCTCGGGCCGCTGCTGCTGACGTGGACCGCCGAAGCCAGGGCGCAGGACTGGAGCAAGGAATACGAGACGACGAAAATCTCGGAGCGCCTGTATACGTTCTGGCGCCGTGGTGTGCGAAACATCTTCGTGGTTACGGACGACGGCGTGATCGCTACCGACCCGATCAGCCCGGAGACCGCGGCCGTCTATCGCGCCGAGATCGCCAAGGTCACGGATCAGCCGGTGCGCTACGTGATCTACAGTCACGAGCACTGGGACCATGTGTTGGGCGGACAGATCTTCAAGGATGAGGGCGCCGAATTCATCAGCCACGAGAATTGTGTGAAGTTCTTCTTCCACAATCCTCACCCCGACCTTGTGATTCCGGATCGGACAGTGTCCGGCAATACCTCTTTCAGCCTGGGTGGCGAGTCTTTCAATCTCATGTATTTGGGAGAGAACCACGGCGACTGCCTGCTGGTGTTCGAGTTTCCCGAGGAGCGCGCCATCTATCTGGCCGATCTGGCTACCGACGGGTTCGTTGGCCTCGGCACGCTGCCTGATTACGACATCGTGGATTACCTGCGTTCCATGCGCGAGATTGAAGCAATGGACTTTGACCTGATGATCGGCGCGCATGGTCCGGCGCGCGCGGGCAAGGACGCGGTCGTGATTCGGCGTCGCTGGATTGAAACGATCCGCGACGCGGTCGGCCGTGAACTCGAGGCCGGCACGCGGGTCCCGGAAATCTGCGCCAGGCTGGATTTTCCCGAATTCGCGCACCTGCGCGGCTACAAGGAACAGTTGCCCGCGTACGTGGTGCGCATGGCCCAATTTCACGGTATGGGCTGGTAGCCGGGCCAGGCGGGCCGACGTGCCCGAGCTGCCCGAAGTAGAAACCACCCGGCGCGGAATCCGCCCGGCTCTTGCCGGCGTACTGGTTCGCCGGGTTGTGGTTCGTGAGAGGCGCCTTCGCTGGCCCATCCCACTGACAATCGAGCGCAAGCTGGCCGGCGCGAGGGTGCTGGATGTGCGCCGCCGCGCCAAGTACCTGCTGTTCGACAGCGAGCGCGGCACGGCCATCGCTCACCTCGGCATGTCCGGCAGTTTCTCGTTCGTTGCCGCCAACCGGGAGCCGGGTCCACACGATCACTACGACTTGGTGCTCAGCGGTGGGAAGGCCTTGCGCTTTACCGATCCGCGCAAGTTCGGTTGCCTGCTCTGGGCGGGATCGGACCCACTGCGCCACAAGCTACTGGCTAGCCTCGGGCCCGAACCGCTGGGCGCCGATTTCGGCGGCGCCTGGCTCAAGAAGCGTTCCAAGGCTCGCCGGCTGGCCGTCAAGTCATTTCTGATGACAGCCTCCGTGGTTGCGGGCGTGGGCAATATTTATGCCAGCGAGGCGCTGTTTCGCGCCGGGATTCATCCGCGCCGCGCCGCCGGGCGTATCGCGCTGCGCCGATACAGGAGTTTGGCCGCTGCCATTCGCGACGTGCTGAGCGAAGCCATTGAAGCCGGCGGAACCACCCTGCGCGACTTTGCGGATGCCCGAGGGCGTCCGGGCTATTTTGTGCAGAAGCTGGAGGTTTACGGTCGCGCGGGCCAGGACTGCCGCCGCTGCGGAGCTGAGATTCGTAAAGAGGTTATCGGCCAGCGGGCGAGCTATTACTGCGCGTCCTGCCAGACCTAGAACCTGGGGAGAAGGACATCCTCCCAGGAACAAGGGCAGCCTCCTGGGAACGAGGGCAGCCTGCCCTCGAAACTCGTAGCGAGGGCGTCCCGCCCTCGTGGAGGGCAGGTTGCCCTCCTTCCCAGGGGGATGGATTTACTCCCGCACGTCAGCGCCGCCGTTGCGCCTGGGATCGCTGGCCGCGGTTACGGTTCCATCGGCGTAGTCGAAGGTAATCGCTTGCATGTTGCCCCACGACCGCGACGACTCGTGAAGGCTGTGGCCCATCTCGGCGAGAGCTTCCTGCAAGTCGGCATCCAACGCGCCTGACTCAAAGGAAATCGAGTCGGGTATGTACTGATGATGGATGCGTGGCGCGCCCACGATTCCGGAAGCGTCGGCGCCGTCAATCCAGCGCAGGGCGCCCAGCAGGACCATAGTCACGATGCGGCTGCCGCCGGGTGTGCCCAGGATCGCGAGCCCCCGCTCCGATTCCAGGAACGTGGGCGTCATGCTGGACAGCATACGCTTGCCGGGTTCTATCCCGTTGGCATGCGAATGTACCAATCCAAACACATTGGGCGACCCGGACTTGACCGAGAAGTCGTCCATCTCGTTGTTGAGTATCACTCCTGAGCCGGCGGCCACGAACCCGGAGCCGAACAGGGTATTGATGGTTTGCGTTACCGCAGCGCGATTGCCGTCCTTGTCCATGACCGAGAAATGGCTCGTGTCTGCGCCCAGAGGCTTCTGGCTGACCGGCCCCGGAAGCACATCGCTGGCCGTCGCGCGGTCCATTCGGACGCTGGCCAGCAATCCGTCCGCATACCAGGGGTGAATCAACCGTTCCACCGGAACGGACACGAAGTCCGAATCGCCCAGATACTCAGCTCGATCGCGATAGGCGCGCCGAATCGCTTCCACCAGCAGGTGGGTGCGGGCAGGCTCAACGAGTTGGGCGAATCCCCGGTGTCCGAGCATGTTGAAAACCTGCGCCAGGCCCACGCCGCCGGCCGAGGGAGGTGGTGCAGTGGTCACGTGAACGTTTCCGTACTGAAAGCGAATCGGTTGCCGTTCGACTACGCGATAAGCTGACAGATCATCCACGCTCCAGATGCCTCCTGCGCGCCGTACTTCCTCCACCATGCGTTCGGCTTCGCGGCCTGAATAGAAGCTGCCGGGACCCTCTTCGGCCAGGCGTTCCAGGGTGGCTGCCAAGTCCGGCTGCCGGATCAGCTCTCCTGGCTCAGGCGGCTCCCCTGACGGCATGAATACGGCTAGAAACGCCTCCGAGGGCGAGCCTCGCGATGCGAATCCCCGCAACCGCCGAATTGTGCCTTCGTCCACTTCAAGGCCTTCCCTCGCAAGCCGTATAGCCGGCTGGAGGCTTTGGGCAAGTGGCAGGCGCCCGAATTTCTCTGCTACGTGAGCGAGCCCGGCGGGCAGCCCGGGGATACCTGCCGCAAGTGCTCCGGACAATGAAGCTTGCCGAATGGGTTCACCGTCTTCGTCCAGGTACATATCCCGCGTAGCCTCGCCGGGAGCCGTTTCGCGCGCGTCCACGAATACTTCGTATCCGTCGCTGGCCCGGTGCAGCAGAAAGAAGCCGCCGCCGCCCATGCCGGAGCTGTGCGGCTCCGCCACCGACAGGGCGGCGCTGACCGCGACCGCTGCGTCGAAGGCGTTACCGCCCTGGGCAAGTATCTCAAAGCCCGCCTCGGTGGCCGCGGGATGCGCGCTGGCAATGGCAGTGCGACCGGGAGCCGGTGTAGCGGGGGATTGGGCGCCTTGCGATCCCGCGATTGCAATCGAAGCGCCTGCTATCCACAAACAAACCGCCGGCACGATTTTTCGGCCGGCCTGTCCAAAAGCTAGACTCATTACAGATGCTCCTTGAGCGCAGAAACCACTGTTGGATGTACGAAACTCGATACGTCGCCGCCCATGCCTGCGATTTCCCGCACCAGGGATGAGGAGACGAGGGCGTTTTCTTCCGAAGGCGTCAGGTAGACCGTCTCGATTGAAGGGTCCAGGCGGCGGTTCATTCCCGCCAGTTGAAATTCGTGCTCAAAGTCGCTGACCGCACGCAGTCCGCGCAGAATCGCGTGCAGCCCGTGGCTGCGCGCGTAGACCACGGTCAAGCCGCTGTAGCCATCCACTCGCGCCGCGGGCACATCGGCCAATGCCTCGCGCGCCAGGCGGATTCGCGTGTCCAGGTCAAACAGTGGTGACTTGGACGGACTGGCGGCTACGGCCACCACCACTTCGCCGAACAAATTCGCGGCGCGGCGCACCAGGTCGCAATGACCATTGGTGATCGGGTCAAAGGTGCCGGGATACATGATCCCGCGCTTTGCTTGTGGGTTCATTCTGTTCGGCTCCGGCCAACCAGCATTATCCGTACGTCTCCAATCACCGATTCGCGCAATACACCCAGCTTCGCGGGTAACTGCGGCATTGGCTCGCGCTGGTGCGATTCCAGGTACAGGCGGCAATTGTCGGCAAGCCACCCGTTGACCGCAAGAAGTGTACAGCAGCGCGCCATCAAGCCGCTCTCAAACGGCGGGTCCAGGAACACGATATCCATGGGCGCATGTCCTCCCCTGTCTGCTTTCCCAAGCCACTGCGGGGCGTCGGCCCGCACGACCGCGCCGTTTATGTCCCATTCGGCAAGGACACGGCGGAGCACCGTTACCGGTTCCCGGCGTGACTCCACGAAAACGCACTCGGAAGCTCCGCGCGACAATGCTTCCACCCCCAATGCGCCGGCGCCGGCGAAAAGATCCAGGCAGCGTGCCTGCTGCACAAAGGGCGCAAGCCAATTGAACAGGGTTTCGCGGGCCCGCGCCGGAGTCGGCCGCACGCCCGCGGGGACTGTCAGCATGCGTCCGCGCAGGCTTCCGCCGGCAATGCGCACCCGGCCGTTTCGTTTACTCGCTGGCATGGCGCGAGAGTATCATTTCGCGGGCTGCGCCTTTTCAAAGGGGGCGCTTGGGAAGCGCAGAAGCAATACGTACTGCGGGAAACGACACTCAATTCCATGATTCGCCTTGAGCAATTGACCATGCGCTACCGGGGCGGGGCGGAAGCGTTGTCGGAAGTCAGCCTGAGCGTTGAGTCGGGAGAGTTCGCCTATGTGACGGGACCGTCCGGGGCCGGCAAGACCACCCTGGTGAAGCTGCTGGCGGCGATTGAGCGGCCGACCCGCGGTCAGGTCTTCGTGCTGGGACGAAACGTCGGGCGCCTGGGCCGAAGGTCGGTTTGTCAGCACCGGCGCAACATCGGAATCGTTTTCCAGAACAACCTGCTGTTGGACGACCGAAGCGCTTTTGAGAATGCAGCCTTGCCGCTGCATATTTCGGGTCTTGGCCCCCGCGAAGTGCGCCGCCGCACCGAGGCTGCGCTCGATGCCGTGGGGCTACTCGGCAGTGCCCGGAAGGCCCCCCGCCTGCTTTCGCAAGGGGAGCAGCAACGGCTGGGCATCGCCAGGGCGGTGGTCAACCGGCCGCAGCTGCTGCTCGCCGATGAGCCCACCGGTAACCTGGACCCGGAGTTGTCGCGTGAGGTCATGGAATTGTTTCGGCGCATGGCGGATTACGGCGTTACGGCCCTGGTGGCGACGCATGACGTCGCCCTGATCGAGTCTCTGCCGGCCCGGCGCATCAGCCTGCTGGACGGGCGAATCGAATCGGATATTTCGCCGCCATGAACCCTGTTCTCCATTTATGGCGCCATCTCACCTGCTGCCAATCGGAATTCGTGCGGCTGGTCCGGCAGCCACTGGGCAGCCTGATGACGGTGGCTGCAATCGGACTGGCCCTGGCTTTGCCGGCGGGCCTGAGCACGGCCCTGGGCAACGTTGAGGGTTTGGCCGCGGCCTGGGGCGAAGCGCGTTCGTTTTCAGCATATTTGAAGCCCGAGGTAGGCATTGCCGGCGCCGAACAATTGGCCGAAGATCTTGAGCGCGACCCCGTGGTCGGCAACGTACGGCGCATCAGTCCCCGGGAAGCCCTGGCGATCCTCGAGGGGCGGGGTGAATTCGCCGGCGCGGCCGAGACCCTGGATGACAATCCACTGCCCTGGACTCTTGTAGTCACACCGGCCCCCACCGCCGCGGACAATGACTTTCTGGCGTTGCAGGAGACCGTGTCCACCCTGGACCAAGTAGACCAGGTTCGAGCCGACACCCAATGGCTGCAGCGCATGAGCGCAATGCTCGCACTTGCCGGCCAGGCCCTGTTGCTGGTCATGGTGATGATTCTGGTCGCGCTGATCGTCGTCATCGGCAATACGGTTCGCCTGGAGATACAAAGGCAGCGCGATGCCATAGAGGTACTGTCGCTTCTCGGCGCCAGCCGCGGCTACATGCGTCGCCCCTACCTGTACCAGGGGTTCTGGTACGGGCTTGGCGGCGGTCTGGTGGCGGTCGTGCTCGTGCGCCTCGGCATGTGGGCTCTGGGCGATTCGTTTGCAGAGCTGATGACGCTCTATGACAGCGGCCGCGCTCTCCAGGGCGCGCGCTGGGAACAGGAACTGCTGACTCTGGGTGTGGGCGCAGCGATCGGGTGGCTCGGCGCCTGGCGGGCTGTCGCCGGCCAGCTACGCACACTGGACTAGCTGGAATTTCGCTCTACGGCCGGAACAAAACGCTAACGGCTAACTGTCGGGGAGTTTGGGCAGATCGGGCATGGTCAGGCGTACGAACAATTCTTCCAGGCGATTGGTCTTGTGGCGGATGCTGGACACCCGTATCCCGGCAGCGCTCAACAGTTCGAAGAAATCATTGAGGCTGCGCTCCGCGGCGACCTCCACTTCCATTTCATCGCGGCTACGCCAGTGCACCTGAAAGCCGGCGAATTTCTGGCCCGGTTTTGCCGGCTCTTGTAGCGAAATAACGAAGTGCTGTTCCGGCAATTGCCGCAGCACACGCTCCATGCGGTCCTCCACCACAATCTCACCGCGATCCAGGATCGCAATGCGGCGGCACAGGTTTTCCGCTTCTTCCAGGTAGTGAGTGGTCAGGATGATTGTCACGCCGCTATCGTTGATCTCGCGCAACAAGTGCCACATTGAACGCCGGATCTCGATGTCCACGCCTGCGGTGGGCTCATCCAGAATCAGCAGCCTGGGCTCGTGAACGAGTGCGCGGGCGATCATCAGGCGGCGCTTCATTCCGCCCGACAGCGTCCGGGCGAGCATGTCGCGCTGGTCCCAAAGGCGAACCGCCTTGAGGCACTTCTCGGCGTTGCGGCGAGCCTGGCGTGGCGTCAAACCAAAATATCCCGCCTGGTGCATGAGCGTGGGCAGAAGCTTCTCGAACATGTTGAGGTTCACTTCCTGGGGCGTCACCCCGATGCATTTCTTCACCGCGCCCCAGTCGCGATCGAGGTCGTGGCCGAATACCTTTACCTTGCCGGCGGTCTTGTTCACCAGCGTGGTGATGATTCCTATGGCGGTGGTCTTGCCGGCGCCATTGGGACCGAGCAAAGCGTAGAATTCGCCCTCGCGCACCGTCAGATCGATTCCCTTGAGCGCCTGCACGCCATTGGGATAGACCTTGGACAGTCCTTTGAGTGAGAGTGCGTCCACGAGGTCGAATTGTGCAGTGCGCGCCTCCCAAAGGAAAGTAGGCACGGCCGCGGCGCCATGGCCGAACAGGCTGAAGAATCAGCGAAACAGTATTGACAGTCTCGGTTTGTGTTTCATAATATGCTTCTTTTAATGCTTTTATGAGCATGTTATGCCGAACGGAGCCAAACAAATGGCGCGCCGCCACGAACTCATTTCGGACCTCATCCGCGGGCAAGCCGTGGGCAGCCAGGCCCAGTTGAGCGAACTGCTGGCCGAGCGGGGAATTCGGGTGACCCAATCGTGTATCAGCCGCGACCTGTCCCTGTTGGGCGCTGTCAAGCGTGGCCGGGCCTACACCGTTGTCCACGCGAATATTTCCGAGGATGATCGGCAAGTGCTTGGCGCCTATGCCCGTGGATTGTCACGTGCAGGGCCGCACCTTGCCATCCTGCACACAGCCACCGGGGCTGCGCAGCGCATCGCGCTGTTTCTGGACCGTTGCGGCTGGCCGGAGGTCCTGGCCACCGTGGCAGGGGACGACACGATATTTGTAGCCACCCGAAATCGGGGCGAACAGCGCGTCCTGGTGGCGCGGTTGCGCCGTGAGATGGCCGAAGCTTCTTTCTGAACTTCAAACACCGATCAGGACCATGAGCACTTCACCCATCGTGCTGGCTTTTTCCGGCGGCCTGGACACTTCGTTCTGCGTGCCCTGGCTGATGGAGAAATATCGGCGTCCGGTAGTGACGCTTACGGTCAACACCGGAGGCATAGACGCGGCTCAGGCAGTGGCGCTGGAGCATCGCGCCCGGGCGCTCGGCGCCGAGCGCCATCTGCTGGTGGAGGCCCGGCCGCAATTCTTCGACGAGGTCATTCGCTACCTGATCGCCGGCAATGTGCGCCGCGGGCATACCTATCCATTGTGCGTGGGCGCCGAGCGCGGAATTCAGGCGCGGATCCTGGCTCGAACTGCCCGGGAATTGGGCGGCGACTCGGTGGCCCATGGGTGTACGGCCGCGGGCAATGATCAATTCCGGTTTGAGATGGCCATGCGCGCCCTGGCGCCCGAAATCAAGGTGCTGGCGCCGGTGCGCGACGGGTCCTTTCAACGTCGGCAGCAGCTTGAATACCTAAAGCGGCACAAAGCCCCGGAATTTCCTTCGGGCGGCGAATACTCGATCAATCGGGGCCTTTGGGGTGTGACCATCGGGGGCAAGGAGACGCTGACCTCCGCCGAGTCGATTCCGGAATCCGCCTGGGTGCTTTCCGCAGGGGCGCTGACCAATCCACTACCGCAAGAGTCACACGAACTGGAATTTGAAGCCGGCCTGCCGGTCTGCTGGGACGGCCTAAGCCTGTCGCCGGTTGAGTTGATCGAGACCGTGGAGCAGGCCGGAGCGAGCTTCGGAATCGGGCGGGGCATTCACCTGGGCGACACCATCCTGGGCGCGAAGGGCCGGGTGGCTTACGAAGCCCCTGCCGCGGAAATCCTTTTCAACGCCCACCGCGAATTGGAAAAGCTTACCTTGGGCGCGGGGCAATTACGGGTGAAAGACACCTTGGCGGCCGTATACGGCGATCTGGTGCACGAGGGCAAGCAGTTGGATCCCGTCTGCCGCGATATCGAAGCCTTCTTTGACAGCTCGCAATGCCGGGTGACGGGTCGCGTGCACCTGGTGCTCAGGCCCGGGAGCGTGTGGGTGCGTGGCGCGGAATCGCGCTACTCCCTGCTCGCGGCCACCAGCGGCGTGTACGGCGAAAGCGCCGGCGAATGGACGCCGCGCGACGCCCTGGGCGCCGCGCGCGTCATGGCGCTTCCGGGAATGCTGCACAGCAGGGTGGCCGAGGCCAAGAGCCGGGAGAATAACGATGCGTAGCGTGATCGCCGACAAGCTGTCGTCCGTGGCGTCCGGCCTGGATCTCGGTCGCGAGATTCGGGTGGGAGACAACATTCCCAGTGAGGAAGGCGTGATCTTGGCGGTGGAAGTGCTCAACGAGAAGTCGTCCTACAACCGGCTTGAATTAGCCAGCGGGCGTATGGCGCGGGTGCGAAGCGGCGACGTGGTAGTGGGCGCCCTGGGGCACCGCAAGGCCCTGTTCGGGTATTCGGGGCATGTGCCGGAATCGGTCAAGCCCGGCGATGTACTGCAACTGCTGAATATCGGCGGCGTGCTGGGTGTGTGCGATTCAATCAACGCCAACCTGGGACCGCCTTTCGATGTGCGCGTCCTGGGCGTTGTCTTGGAATTCCCTTACCTGGGAGAACGCGTGGGCGTGCCGGCGCGCGTCGGTGACGAATCACTGAACACCGGGGAGAAGGGGGAACTGAACCTTGGCGGCGTTCCGGTTGTTGCCCTTGCCGGCACCTGCATGAACTCCGGCAAGACCGCGGCAGCCTGCGCGATCATCGGACGGTTGCGGCACGAGGGCTACGTGGTGGACGCCTTCAAGGCCACCGGTGTGTCGCTGCGCCGCGATATCCTGGCTATGGAAGACGCCGGCGCCCGCAACACCGCGATTTTCACCGACTTCGGCGTGGTCAGCACCGCCCCGGAGAACGCACCCGCTTTGGTTCGCGCCATGCTCCGCCGGATGGCCGCGGCCGGCCCCGACCTCATCCTGTTCGAGCTGGGTGACGGGATACTCGGTGCGTACGGAGTAGAAGCAATCCTGGCCGATGAAGGCATACGCTCTACTCTTTCCTGCCTGTTGCTGTGCGCCAGCGATCCGGTAGCGGCCTGGGGCGGGGCGCGCCTGCTCAAGGAAGAGTACGGGATTGACGTCGCAGCGGTAACCGGCCCGGCCACGGACAACCAGGTCGGGCTGGACATATTGACCCAGCGCATAGGCGTGCCGGGCTTCAACGCCATTATTCAGAGCGCGGAACTGGGTGAGTTCGTGGCCCGCAATGTCTCGCTGGGCCGGCTATGAGCATTCCGGCCGTAATCCTTGGAGCATCGGGCTATGTGGCCGGCGAGCTGTTGCGCATCCTTGCCGGCCACCCGAGTTTCCGGGTTGCCGCGGCGATTTCGCAAAGTAACGCCGGGGCTGCCGTCGAATCCGTGTTTCCCAACCTGACCGGCGCCTGGCCGAAGTTGCGTTTTCGTCCATTGGTCGAATTGGGTGGCGCGCTCACGGAGCCGTGCGCAGTATTTTCCTGCGCCCCCCACGGGGCGAGTGCCGGCCTGGTCGCCACGGCACTCAAGCTGGCCGACTCGAATGGCTGCGCTATTCGGATTGTGGACGCCTCGGCGGACTTTCGTTTTGCCGGCGCAACGGCATACGAGGACGTGTACGGCGCAAGCCACGGCGCTCCGGAATTGCTGCCGCTATTCTCCTGCGCACTGCCTGAGCATCGGGCCACCGCGGTTACACCGCATATCGGCCACCCGGGTTGTTTCGCCAGTGCATTGCTGTTGGCGTCGGTGCCCCTGATGCGTTTCGGGCTGATTGACGGGCCCTTGTTTGCCAGCGGCGTGACCGGCAGCACCGGTGCGGGTAAACAGCCCGTTCAAACGACCCATCATCCGGTTCGTCATTCCAACATGTTTGCTTACCGGCCCTTGCGCCACCGGCACGCTCCGGAGGTCGAGGAAGTTTGCGAGGCGGTGAGCGGCGTGCGTCCCAAGCTCCGGTTCGTGCCCCACTCCGGGCCGTTTGCACGCGGCATTTACCTGACCATGCAGGCCGGGCTCAAGTCATCGGCGGACGAACGGCAGGTGCGCGAGGCCTTCTCCCGGACCTACGCCGAATCGCCGTTCGTGCATGTGATCGACAGCCCGCCCAGGCTGAAGGATGTTGTCGGCGGGAATCACGCTCATCTTGCGATTACCGTCGGCGATGGTTCAGTGGCGGTTTTCGTGGCGCTGGACAACCTGGTAAAGGGTGCGGCCGGCGGGGCGGTGCAATGGATGAACCGGCTGTACGGACTGGAAGAGACTGCGGGCCTAACGGCGCCAGGTCCGGCATGGACATGAACGGGCAATCGACCGTCCCGTCCGGTGGCGATGTGCGCAGCGCGGAAGCGGCGCACCTGGCGCAGGTCTATGCGCAATTTCCGTTCGAAATCGTTTCCGGGCAGGGCGCATACCTGAATTGTGCCGACGGACGCAAGCTGCTCGATATGTACGGCGGCCATGCTGTGTGCGCCCTGGGCTACGGTCACCCGCGGCTTCTGGAAGCCTTGCAGCGACAGGCCGGCAAGCTGTTCTTCGCCAGCAATGCGGCAGCACTGCGAGTGCGCGCCCGGGCGGCCGGCAAGCTGGCGGAATTCGCGCCGCCGGGACTGAACCGGGTCTTCTTTGTGAATTCCGGCGCGGAGGCCAATGAGAACGCCCTTCGGCTGGCCTGCCGGCTGACTGGACGCGCGCATGTGGTGGCCCTGGAGCATGGCTTTCACGGACGCACCGCGGCAGCCGCATCGGTGACCTGGGGCGCACGGGAGCGCTGGTATGGCTTCCCCAACACGCCCATGGACGTGGTGTTCGCGCCCCGCGATGACCCCGCCGCTGCAGCATCGCTGATCACCGGTGAGACGGCGGCCGTGATCGTCGAACCCATACAGGGGCTGGCGGGCGCTTTTCCGCTGGACGACGAGTATCTTCAGGCGCTGCGAGCCGCCTGCGACCAAAACGGCGCTTTTCTGATCGCCGATGAGGTGCAATGCGGCATGGGTCGTAGCGGCCTGCCCTTCGCCATCTCGCATTCGGGTGTGGTCCCGGACATGATCACCACCGCAAAGGCGCTGGGCGCGGGCTTTCCCTGCGGTGCGCTGCTGCTGCGGGAGGATTGTGCCGCGCAACTGGGCGTGGGCGATCTCGGCACCACCTTTGGCGGTGGTCCGCTGGCCTGCGCCGTGATCGAAGCGGTGCTCGACGTGATGCGCGAGGAGCAGCTTCCCGAACAGGCCGCCGAGCGTGAACGGCAAATCCGCGCCAGCTGCTTGCTGGGTCCGGTCGAGGCGATACAGGGTCGGGGACTCCTGCTGGGTCTCAAGTGCAAAGGCGGCGCGCGCCAAGTCCGCGACGACCTGCTTGAAGCCGACATACTTACCGGCACCAGTGCCGCTCCGGAATGGCTGCGGCTGATGCCTGCGCTTAATCTGCGCGAGAGCGAAGCGGCGGAACTCGCCGCAGCGCTGCAGCAACTCCCCGGGAGTATTCACAGCGGCCGCGCTGCGCTGACGCGCAAGGAACTCCCTGGGAACGAGGGCAACCTGCCCTCGCCGAGGGCGGGACGCCCTCGTTCCCAGGGGCAGCCCGCAACCAAGTCTGATATTCAACTCAAGGAACAATCCAATGAGTGACATCCAACGATTCGACGATCTGGCGGATTTTTCGCCGGAACAGATAACAGCGCTGCTGGCCCTGGCCAGCCGCCTGGAAAAACGCCCCGAGCCGGAGGCTCTCAAGGGCAAGGTCCTTTCGCTATTGTTTCTCAACCCGTCGCTCCGGACCCTGGCTTCCTTCCAGGCGTCGATGACTCGCCTGGGCGGCGGCGCCTTCGTGATTTCTCCGGAGATGTCCATCCACGGCCTGGAGACCCGCCCCGGAATCGTCATGGACGGCGCGGCGGCCGAGCATGTCAAGGAGGCGGTCCCGGTAATCGCCTCATACGGAGACGCCCTGGGCCTGCGTGCCTTCGCAGAACGGCGCAATCTCGTGGAGGACCTGGAAGACCGCGAGTATCGCAGTCTTGCGGAACTGGTATCCACGCCCTTGATCAACATGGAATCGGCGATCAATCATCCCTGCCAGAGCCTGGCGGACTGGAAGACCATGGATGACTTGAATACGCCGGCGTCCGGCGGGAAGTTCGTATTGAGCTGGGCCTATCATCCCCTGGCCCTGCCGCTGGCGGTGCCGGCCGCTACGCTGCAGATGGCGGCGATGCGGGGAATGGACGTCACCGTGGTGCGGCCGGACGGCTTCGAATTGCCTGCGCTGGTCATGGACAAGGCCCGCAAGCTGGCGCAGCGGTCCGGCGGCTCAGTAAGGGAGACGGACGATCGAGCCGAGGGATTCGGCGGAGCGCATGTGCTGTATGCCAAGTCCTGGAGTTCGACTCTCCATTATGGCGACAAGCATGCGGACTATCAGTTGCGCAATGGGCATGAGGACTGGTGCATCGACGAGGGTTGGTTCGCGCCGTCCGAATCGGACTGCAAGTTCATGCATTGCCTGCCGGTGCGCCGCAACGTGGTGGTAAGCGAAGCGGTACTGGACGGTCCGCGCAGCGTCGTCGTGGCCGAGGCCCGCAATCGAATGTGGGTGCAAATGGCCGTTCTCTACGCCATGCTGGGGCCGGGACTGTGAACCGGGCGCGGACCACCGGCACCGGATTCCGGGCACTGCGGGCTGCGGCCCCGTACTTGCGCCTGTACCGCGGCCGCGTGTTCGTGGTGAAGCTGGGCGGCGAGGTTCTGAGCCGGGCCAGCCGTATCGAGGCGCTGGTGGAGCAGGCGGGGGTGTTGCAGGCGCTCGGCGTGCGGGTCGTGATCGTGCACGGCGGCGGACCGCAATCCACTGAATTGACCCAACGCCTGAAGCACCAGGCGCACATGGTGGCCGGCCGCCGGGTAACCGGTCCGGAAGATCTGAAAGTGGCCTCTTACGTCCTCAACGGGGAGGTGAACACCCAGCTTCTGGCCGCCTGCCGGGCCTGTGGCATTCCTGCGGTTGGCCTTTCGGGCGTGGACGCCGGCCTGGTCATGGCCCGGCGCCGGCCGCCGGTGAAAATGGAAGGCGCCGGTGACGAACCGGTGGATTTCGGCTTCGTCGGCGATATTGAGCGGGTCGACCCGGCGGTGCTCAATGTGTTGCTGGATCAGGGCATGCTGCCGGTTGTGAGTCCGCTGTCCGCAGACTCTCAGGGCGGGCTTCTGAACATCAACGCGGATACCGTGGCGGCCTCGCTGGCAGTGGCGATCAAGGCCGAGAAGCTGGTTCTTACCATGTCCGCTCCCGGCATTCTTGCCGACCGTTCCGACCCTTCCACCTTGTTGTCCTACCTCGATCTGTCGGGCCTGCAACGGTTGCGTGAAGAAGGCGCGTTGGCCGACGGCATGTTGCCCAAAGCGACGGCTATTCAATCGGCCATCGAGGGAGGCGTCCCGCGCGTGCACCTGGTATCCGGCAGTACCCAGGACGCCCTGCTGCGGGAAGCGTTTACCAACGAGGGTTGCGGAACGCTGGTGGTGCGAAGCATCGATGCTCTTTCCGCGGCGGAGCAGAAGGCAACGAACTGATGACCCGCTTGTGGGACAAGGGCGAGAAGCTGGACGAAACGGTCCTGCGCTACACGGCGGGAGAGGATCATCTTCTCGACGGCCGGCTGGTGGCCTACGACGTTCAAGCGTCCATTGCTCACGCCGAAATGCTGCACGCCGCGAACTATCTGACCGATCGGGATCACGCCGACATCGTGACCGGTCTCACCCAGCTGGGCGCCGAGCATGCCGCCGGCGACTGGGCGATTTCCATTGAGGACGAGGATGTGCACACGGCGCTGGAGCGGCGCCTCGCAGCCCGGATCGGTGAAGCGGGCCAACGCGTCCATCTGGGCCGTTCCCGCAACGACCAGGTGCTGGCGGCGTTACGCCTGTATCTCAAGGACGCGGCGGACCAGTTGCGGCAGGCCACCGGAGAAGTAGCGGAAGTACTCGACCAATTGGACCGCCGCCAGGGTGAGTTGCCGTTGCCCGGTTACACGCATATGCAACAGGCCATGCCCAGTAGCGTCGGCTTGTGGGCGCGCGGCTTTGCTTCGGAATTGCGCGATGACGCTCACGGACTTGCCAGTGCAGTGCGGCGCATGGACCGCAATCCGCTCGGCAGCGCGGCAGGTTTCGGCACGCCCGGGCTGGAAATCGACCGGGAACGAACCCGCAGGAATCTCGGCTTCGCCGCAGTGCAGGAGCCGGTCACCTCGGTGCAGTTGTCGCGCGGCAAGGCGGAGGCCGGGCTGGTGTTCGAATGCGCCCTGCTGGTTCAGGACCTGGGCCGGCTGGCCAGCGATCTGCTGTTGTTCTATACCGGGGAGTTTGCGCTGGTGCGCCTGGCCCCCGAGGTCACTACCGGCTCTTCGATCATGCCGCAGAAACGCAATCCCGACGCGCTCGAACTGGTTCGCGCCGCCGGCGCCACCGCGCAGGCCTGTCTGTTTGAGGTGCTGGGCATTCCGGCGTCACTGCCTTCCGGTTATCAGCGGGACGTCCAGCGAATCAAGGCGCCGCTGTTCCGGGCAGTCGATCTGGCCGGGGAAAGTTGCGCGGTGACTTGCCGTATAGTGCGCGCCTTGCGGTTCGATCCGGAACGCTGTAAGCAGTTGACGTCAGCTCAGGGCTTGCGGGCCGCCGAGCAGGCCAATCGGCTGGTTGTGGAGCAGGGCCTGAGTTTCCGCGAGGCGTACAGGCGAGTGGCGGAGCACCCCAAAGAGTGACCAAGCGGATATGGCATCCCAAGGCGTTCAATCGCCCCGAGCAGTTGAATGCCATGGAAGAGAACCGAATGCTGGGCCATTTGGGCGTTGAGGTTGTCGAAATCGGCGACGACTACCTCCGCGCCCGCATGCCGGTGGACTATCGCACCCAGCAGCCCTTCGGTTTGCTGCACGGCGGGGCATCGGCGGTGTTGGCGGAGTCTGTAGGCAGTTGGTCTTCGTACCTGTGCACGGCGCCCGGCGAGTACCAGGTACTTGGTTTGGAAATCAACCTAAGCCACCTCCGCCCAGCGCGTTCGGGTTATGTGTACGGTACCGCGCGCCCGGTGCGTTTGGGGAGCGTGGTGCATGTGTGGGATATCCGCATCACCGACGAAGCGGATAGGCTTTTGAGCATTTCGCGGTTGGCGACATCGGTCCGAGCAATCAAACCCGCGAAACAGAATGCGTGATATTCTTGCGTCCGCAATTCTTGGGAGAAATACGTGAAGAAACTACTGGTAGTCGGATTTGCGCTGGCGCTCGGCGCCTGCGCCGCTCAGCAGACCGCCCTGCAATCAGCCGATACGCCTGCCGCCGAGCAGGAAGCCGCGGCGCAGGAAAAGGCCGCGAGCAAGCGTAGCAAGCGTGACGAGGATTATGTCAGCTCACTGGAACGACGGGACGTCACCGGGTCGCGCATAAACCGGGTGCGGCGCAGGGGAGAGCCTGAGCGGGACAATAGGGGCATCCAGGGCATCGACACCGTATCCAAGGAAGAAATCGAGATGATGGAACAACGCTCCAGCGGGCCTGTAATCAGCGGCGAAGAGTAGCCTTTGGGGGCGTTTCCAGCTGCCCTGAAGCAGGATCAATCCGTTACAGGTTCGCGTTTCTTGATCATGATGCGCGCCATCAGGATGCCGATTTCGTAGAGCAGGTACATCGGGATCGCCAGCAGTGTCTGTGAGATCATGTCGGGCGGAGTCAACAGCATGCCCAGAGTGAAGGCCCCCAGGAGAATGTAAGGCCTCTTCTTACCCAGTGAGTCCGGGCTGACGATGCCCGCCCCCACCAGCATCAGGATTGCGATGGGCACTTCAAAGGCGATCCCGAAGGTAAAGAAAAGCACCACCACAAAATCCAGGTATTCGCCGATATCGGGCATCATGGCCACACCTTCCGGAGTAGCGCCGGCGAAAAACCTGAACATCAGCGGGAACACGACGAAGTAGGCAAACGCCGCGCCTGCATAGAACAGGAAAATACTGGACAGCACCAGCGGCAGCGCCACCTTTTTCTCGCGTTTGTACAGTCCCGGCGCTACGAATGCCCAGGCCTGATAAATAACGACCGGCATGGCGGCGAAGAGGGCTACGAAGAAGGCCGTCTTGAACGGAGTGAGAAACGGCGACGCCACCCGAATGGCAATCATGGGGGAACCCTCGGGAAGCTGGTTCATCAGGGGGTCCGCCACCATCGTGAAGACCGTTCCAGCGAACGGTACCAGGCCGACAAAGATCACCAGGACTGCGCAGGCCGCCTTCATCAGGCGGGAGCGCAGTTCAACCAGGTGGGAAAGCAGGCTGGATTCCTCCAGTTCCTCCTTTCCTTCCTGTTCGGGTTTGTTATTCACTCGGCTTGTCTTGTTCGTCACCGTCCGTGGCCGGCGTTACGGTTTCGTCGCTTTCGGCATCCTTCTTGTCGCTTTCGGCATCCTTTTCGTCGCTGCCGGCATCCTTTTTGTCGCTGCCGGCCTGCTGATGCGTGGTATTGGCTTTGGTGCTTGCGGGCTTGGCCGGCCGGCGGGCGGAGAAAGGTCTTGGGTCGTCGAGGTCGACTTCCTGGCGGAGTTGATACATCAGCGTGCGCGACATGCGCCGCGCCTGTCCCACCCAGCGCCCCAACTGCGCCGCCACTTTCGGCAGGCGCTTGGGACCCAGGATGAGCAGCCCCATGAGGGCCAGAAGAACCAGTTCCAGAAAGCCGACGTCAAACATGCAAGCTTCGTGTTCCGCTCACGCTAAAGCACAGATCTTGCCGGGACAGGTCACTCGATGAGGGCGCAACTTCGCCCCGGCGCCAGCCCATCAAATGCAAGTACAGCGAGAGTCAGGCCTTGGGTGCGTCCTTTTCCTTTGCCTTCGTGCCCGTTTCGGTTTCGCTGAATTCGGCGTCTGCGCGGGCCAACTTGTCCGGATCGGACTTGTCCGGATCGGACACAGCCTTGCGAAATCCCCTGATCGCCGAACCCAGGTCGGGCCCCAGGCTCTTGATCCGCGAGGTGCCGAATACCACCAATGCGAGCAGCAGTACTACAAGAAGCTGCCAGCCGCTGATTCCGCCCAATCCCATTATTTCGTCCTCTTTGCGCTTTCTCGTTCCCCGCCGCTTGTCTCGATCAGTGCGTCAGGCATCTGATAAGTCCGGCGATTATTGTCAATCATACCCCTTATGGCCTCGGACAGGCTTGCAGAAGGATGGTCACCGGCCCCGAGTTGACCAGCTCCACGTCCATGTTTGCCCCGTACACCCCTGTCTCCACTTGAATTCCCAAATTGCTTGCTTCCGTCACTAGTTGGTCGAAGAGCCGCTTGCCTTCCTCGGGGGGAGCCGCCTTTGAGAACCCGGGCCGGGTTCCCTTGCGGGTATCGGCAGCCAGCGTGAACTGGGAAACAAGCAACAGCCCGCCGCCGACCTGCTTCAAACTCAAATTCATGCGCCCGTGGGCATCGGGGAACACTCGGTAGTTCGCGATTCGTTCCGCCAGGCGTCTTGCCTGCTCGTCGCCATCGCCCCTTTCTACGGCAGCCAGCACCAGCAAGCCCCTGCCGATCTGCCCGTTCACCTCGCCGGCGACGCTGACGCGGGCACGGCTGACGCGCTGCAGAAGGCCGATCACGGCTCCGTCTCCACCCTGGGATCGAGGGCATCCTGCCCTCGAAAAAAGCCGGGACGCCCTGTCTCCCAAGTTGCCGGGCGCCGCGGCGAATACCCGCGTGGCGAACCCGTCATGCCGCCGCCGGTATAGTATTCGCCAAATTCATAAGGGGATATCTCATGCCGCAATTGACGGTCAAGGCGATAGTAACCGGAGTTCTGCTGTCCATCATTCTGTCCTGGGCCAACGCCTATATCGGGCTGTTCGCCGGACTTACGGTTTCGGCCTCCATTCCCGCCGCGGTGATGTCCATGGCGGTGCTGCGCATGTTCAAGCGCAGCAACATCCTGGAGCACAACATCGTGCAAACCGCGGCTTCGGCGGGTGAATCGCTGGCTGCCGGCGTGATCTTCACCCTGCCGGCGCTGCTGATGCTCAACTACTGGAACGTGTTCGATTACTGGTGGGTAAGCGTGATCGCCGGCGTGGGCGGGCTCCTCGGTGTGCTGTATACGATCCCTCTCAGGCATTCCCTGATCGTTTCCGAGAACCTTGCTTTTCCGGAAGGTCAGGCTACCGCCCAAGTGCTCAAGGCCGGTCAGGAGGGCGGTGGCGAGGTTCGCTTCCTGGCCCTGGGCGCCGGAGTGGGCGCGCTCCTGAAGTTGTGCGAGACGGGTTTCAAGATCTGGGAAGGGACTGCGCAGGCAGCCACACGCATTGCGGGCGACAGCATTGCGTATATAGGCTCGAACCTTTCGCCCGCATTGATTGGCGTCGGCTACATCGTGGGCATAAACATCGCTGTCCTGGTGCTGATGGGCGGCATGTTTTCGTGGAACGTCGCCCTGCCGATCTTTGGCGCCTTCTACCTCGAGAATTACCCTGAACTGGCCGCCAGCGTCGCGGAAATGTCCGCGGCGGACGCGGCTTTCACAATCTGGAGCCAGCAGATTCGCTACCTGGGCGTCGGCGCAATGATCGTGGGCGGTCTGTGGGCGATTGTTTCGCTGCGCGGCTCGCTGGTCGACGCTTTCCGGCGTGGCTTCGGCAAGTCCGGGGATGGCCCGTCATTAGCGGAGACGGACCGCGATACCCCCATGCGATTCGTCTTGATCGGCATTGCGTGCATGGCGGTTCTCATGTGGGTCATCTACTACAACGTGGTCGGCAGCGTAGGCGTTTCCCTGGCCATGACCCTTCTGATGGCCACAACGGGCTTCCTGTTTTCCGCGGTGGCCGCATATATGGCTGGCCTGGTGGGATCCTCCAACAATCCCGTCTCGGGGGTCACCATCGCCACCATACTTTTTTCTTCGCTGCTGATGCTCTGGCTGGTGGGTGCAGACGAGGCAAACGCGCCGGCCGCCGTCATCATGATCGGCGCCGTGGTGTGTTGCGCAGCAGCGATCGGCGGCGACAACATGCAGGACCTCAAGGCCGGACGCATCGTGGGCTCCACGCCTTACAAGCAGCAGTTCATGCAGGTGATCGGCGTGGTGTCGGCCACCTTTTTCCTGGCGCCGGTCCTGAACCTGATGCTTGAAGCATACGGAATCGGACCCGCAACCCCCGAGCGTCCCGATTCGCTGCTGGCGCCGCAGGCGACCCTGATGGCGGCGGTGGCCAAGGGCGTCCTGGGCGGGGAACTGCCCTGGGGCATGATAGGCATTGGCGCCTTAGTGGGCGTAGTAATAATCATCTGCGACGAATTGCTGAAGGCCCGTAAGGCCATCTTTCGCATGCCGATACTGGCCGTGGCGGTAGGAATCTACCTTCCGGTGGAGTTGGCGGTTCCCATTTTCATAGGAGGGCTTTTGTCATACATGGCGAAGCGGGCGAGAGGCGGCGATGCCGCACGCACCGGGTCGCTGCTTGCCGCAGGCCTTATCACCGGCGAAGCCCTGATCGGGATCGGGATTGCCGTGCCGATCGTGTTAAGCGAGGACAAAGACGTGCTCAAGCTTCCGTTCTCCGCCGGCACCTGGCTCGGCCTGCTGGCGGTTGCAGTCGCGGCGGTTCTGCTCTATCGTGCCGGCGCGCGCAAGGATGCCGCCGGCCCAAGCTGACGCTTTAACCCCTATTTCCTGACTGGAGGAATTTCATGTCCCATTACCTGGTCGCGGTGTGCCATATCACCAACTTCAACGACAACATGAAGAAATACGCCCAGCTCTCCGCAGGGCTTGTGGCGAAGAACGGCGGCGAGTACGTGATACGTGGTCCGGCGGAAGAAGAAATGGAAGGCGACAAGCTAGCGGGTTGCTACCTGATCGTCAGCCGCTTCCCGACCCGCGAACAACTCGATGCCTTCTGGAAAGGCGACGAATACCGCAACAACGTGCGCCCGCTGCGCGCCGGCACCGGAAAATACGACATCGCGATTTACCCGTCCGCCTGACCCGCCCGGCACCCGCCGCTCTTGGCGCCGACTCTAGTCCGTCGGGTTCTGTCGCCTGCCAACAATCCAGGTAACAAACAGGATCGTAGCGAGAATCGCTGCGATCCACGGGTTGTAGAGCGGATGGAAAGGTGGACGCACCAAGGGCTCATACAACAAGCCGAGGGGTGCAGATAACAAGTATGTTTCAGAGTCGTACGGACTAGCGAGAGCGTGGAGCATAGCCACCAGCGTTCCCAGGGAAACGTAGATAGCAAGCGATCCCAAGCGCCAGACTCCGCATCCGATTGTGGTCACTCCCAGCAGGAAGGCAATGGACGCCAAAAATAACGCTCCTCTTCCGGCTGAAGTGAATTCCTCAGCCAGGTGGCCAATAAAAATGCTGCAATAGGCCAAATCAAATTCCAGCCACGCGATAAGCCCTATTGTCAAACCGGTCGCCCCCAAGAGCGGGCCAAGTCCACGCTGGATTCTGGCAAGCCATGCCGCCACAAGCGGCCGGTTCTCAAGAGTTCTGTCTTTCCGGTAATTCACCCAAAGCCAACACCCGAGCGGAATGGCTATTGCTATGGCCCCACACAAGAGGACTAGCTGCCAAGAATAAAATTGCCGCGTCGGGGTGCCAGCCAAAATACTGCTGCAGAGCGAAAGAAAGCCAGCTGCTGAGGCGATCCGCCATGAACCATGCGCAAAGGCCACTAGCGAGCCGCAAAACGCCATCGGCCCGAGAAAAAGAAAGGAAAATCCCGATGTCCAGTAAAAGATCGCCAGATTTCCGATCGCCAAGATCAAGCTGATCACGCCAACAACCAATCCGAACCGTTGCATTTTCCTGGACATGAGCTGCAGCTGAAAGGGGTCCGGAAGCTCGAAGCATTTCCCCAGTTGAAAGTTCTTATTCAAGTGTCTTGAGACACAGCAGTATTGCGATCGCGACACCGAATGGGTGACGTGGGTCTTTCATTAGCCAGTAATCATATCTGACGGGTTGAGTTGAACCGATGTGGATCCTGAGTTTGGGTCGGCCAACGGTCGGTTCCGGCGGTTGCGCAGGATTATCGGATGGTCATGTACCGCTCGAGCCGGGCGACCTCGTCGTCGTCCACGTACTTGCCGATCTCGCGGCGGAACTGTTCCATGTCCCGGTAGGGGCGGTACTCCAGGAATTCGTGCACCATGCGCCGGCCTACTCCGGGTACGCTCGCAAAGTCTTCCTCGCTCGCGGAGTTCAGATCCAGCGGCACGAAGACGTACTGCTCAAGTCGGGCGACCTCCTCGGCATCCACGTACTTGCCTATTTCGCGACGGAATTGCTCCAGCGAAGAGTATGGCCGGTACTCCTCAAACTCATGGGCCATGCGCTGGTTGATTCCGGGGATCAGGAGAATCTCTTGCTCCGAGGCGGAATTGAGATTGATGGGGATGAACGCTTCCGCATATACCTCTGCACGCTGACTTTCGTTCAAGGAACCGCTCAACAAGGCATCCAACTCTGTCGCTCCCGAATACGGTCGCGTCTCAAGGATGCTGTCGACGAGCCCCGCGTCGAGATGGGTCACACCTGCGAGTTGAACTTCGTCGGCGATGTTCGGGTTGAGAATATTGTCGTTGTTGCCGACTTGCGCTTGCGCCAGGCTCCAGCACAGGCCTGTTGCCAGGAAAACGGCTGTTTTTGTTCGATGCATTGGTGTGCTCCCAGGCATTGTTAACTGTCGGTTGCCAAATACCGGTCCCGGCCAGCATCAGGGTAGGGTTCGCCGGTGGCCGGACAAGTGCGAAAGTTCGACCATCCTAGGTTCGCGGTCAGAGGGGGTCAAGGCGCTGCCGCCCAACTGGCGGGACGGGCGGGGCTAAACTTCGCCAGTGCTCCGCCGCCTGGTTAATTCGCGTTACTCACTCTGGTTCCTGCTGGCGCTGCCGGGAGCGGTCATCATCGTGCGTTATGCAACGGGTGCGACGTTCTATGGCGAGGTCGTGCTCGCCACTGGAGAACTCTCGGCGCGCCTGCTCATTGCCGCCATGGCCGTTACGCCGTTGCAGCTCATGTTCCCGGGTCGAGGGTGGGTGAGGTGGTTGTTGCGCCGGAGGCGCTATCTCGGCGTGGCTGCGTTTGGCTACGCGGTGCTGCACACGGCCGTGTACCTGGTTCGAAAGGGCGTTCTCGGCGATATTCTGGCTGAAGCCGATGAGCCCGGGCTACTTACCGGCTGGATCGCGCTTGCCATATTCTTGCCGTTGGCGATCACCAGCAACGACGCCTCGGTACGGCGATTGCGACGGCTGTGGAAGCGCCTGCACCGGTGGGTCTATGGGGCCGCCGTGCTGACCTTTGCGCATTGGGTCCTAACGGCGTTCGATCCGGTGTCCGGTTTGATTCATCTGGGCGTGCTGGCCGCTCTGGAGGGATTCAGGCTGTGGAAGACGACCCGTGGAGGGGGCCGCCGGCCAGCATAAAGCGTGCCTGGGCGGTGGCGGCGAGCACGCCGTTGTCCTGGCGAACGGCCCTGGCTTCCATTTCCATCATGCGGCCCCGGTGGCGAAGCAAGCGGCCTTCGAGCTTCAGGCCCACGCCGATCGGCACGGCATCGCGGTAACGCACCTCGCAGCGCGCCGTGTGGGCGCGGAGACCCTGCAGAAAACTCCAGTTGGCCATTACATCGTCGAGCAGCGAGTAGAGGATTCCTCCGTGCAGCATGTCGCTGTAGCCCACGTGCGTGGGCCCCGGTTTGAACTCCGCGCGGCAGACCTGCGCGCCGTCCTCTTCTTCCAGCCGGAAACGCACCCTTAACCCGCCGGGATTGGAGGGTCCGCAGACAAAGCAATGGTTGGCCGGATCCCACAGTTCGCTGATGAATTTTCTCCGTTGCTAGGGCATGATAGGAACTACTTCGGAATGATATGCGGGCTTGAGCGATGACTTACGATCCGGGCAATATCTTTGCGCGCATCCTCGCGGGCGAGGCCAGGTCGCATCGAGTTCTCGAGGATGAACACGCGCTGGCGATCATGGACGTCATGCCTCGCTGCGAGGGTCACACGCTGATTCTTCCGAAGGCGCCGTCGGTCGATTTTCTCGACCTGCCGACCGATTCCATCGCGGGCGTGTTTGCCGCCACGCAACGGGTGGCCAGGGCTGTCAAAGAGGCTTTTGCGGCGGATGGAATTCAAATCAGTCTGCGCAACGGCTCGGCTGCCGGCCAGGTTGTTTTCCACATGCATATTCATGTCATGGCCTGTCATCAGGGGCTGCCTCTCAAACCGCCGGGGCATGCACTCGCGGACGATGAGGTTCTCGCCGGACACGCCCGACTCATTCGCGAGTCGCTGTCGCGGCGGACGCAGGGATAGCCGAAGGATCCATGTTGACGAGCCACCTGAATTGGCCGTTCTTCGAGGAACGCCACCGCGAGCGGGAACAGCGGCTGGATTCCTGGTGTCGCCAGCAATCCTGGGGCCATGAGCCGTCCGGTGACGAACTGGATGACTCTTGCCGCGATATCGCCGCAAGCCTGGGTGCGGCCGGCTTCTTGCGATTGGCTGTTCCCAAGCCGTACGGAGACGACGCCACGCTTGATGCGCGTAGCCTTTGCCTGATGCGCGAAACGCTGGCCCGCCACGAACCGCTGGCGGATTTCGTCTACGCCATGCAAGTGCTTGGCAGCGCGCCCATCAGTTTGTTCGGACGCAACGAACAAAAGGAGGCCTGGTTGAAGGACGTGGCCGCGGGGCGAATGATTGCCGCCTTCGCCTTATCGGAGAAGGAGGCGGGCTCGGACGTCGCGGCGATGTCCATGCACGCGGAACAGAGCGGAGACGACTACCTGCTGAACGGCGGAAAAGCCTGGATATCCAACGCCGGCGTTGCAGATTTCTACGTGGTTTTTGCCCGCACCAGCGAGGGTAAGCGCGGCGTAAGCGCATTTGTTGTGCCCGCCGGAACGCCGGGCCTTAAGGTGAGTGAACGCACAGCGGTTATCGCCGCTCATCCTCTGGGCAGTCTGACTTTCACCAACTGCAGGATTTCCGGCGACTGCATGCTCGGCTCGCCCGGCGACGGGATGCGGATCGCGCTGGGAACCCTGGATCTGTGCCGCTCGACGGTCGGCGCGGCGGCGCTGGGCATGGCCCGGCGAGCCTATGCCGAGGCTCTTGCGAGAGCGCGCAGCCGACGCCTGTTCGGCGCACCGCTGGGTGACCTGCAGCTTACCCAGGCGGCGCTGGCCGATATGGCTACCTCTCTTGATGCTTCGGCGTTGCTGGTTTACCGGGCGGCCTGGACCAAGGATGCGGGACAGGAGCGCATCACCCGGGAAGCGTCAATGGCCAAGCTGTTCGCCACCGAGCACGCGCAAAAGGTGATTGATCGCGCGGTGCAGCTATTCGGCGGCGAAGGCGTTCGCTCCGGGTCGGTGGTGGAACGCCTTTACCGGGAAATCCGCGCGCTGAGGATTTACGAGGGCGCCAGCGAGGTTCAGCAGCTGCTGATCGCGCGCCACGAGTTGCGCGAAGGCTGAGCGGCTTCCCATAGCGTTAACAGGCGTGACACGACACTAATTGGGCTGGCCTGCGTCCGCGGCGCAACGAAGGCCAAGGTTGTTCAGGCCCGAGTCGGGTGGTGTCATCATCCTCGCTGCCACTCGGTAGCCCCGGCAGTAGTTCTCGCTGCACAGCCAGCTTCCGCCGCGATGTACTTTTTGCGTTCCGGTATTCGGGCCCTGGGGATTTTCCTTGGGAGAGCGCTCAAAGTAGTCGGGAGCGTACCAATCATTTACCCACTCCCACACGTTTCCGCTTATGTCGTAGAGGCCGTAGCCATTCGGTGGAAACTGCTTTACCGGCGAGTACGCTGCATAGCCGTCAAGGGCCTGATCTTCAATCGGAAACTCGCCTTGCCATATGTTCGCCTGGTGCACGCCATCCGGAGTCAGCTCGTCTCCCCAGGCATACCGGGCGTTCTCCAAACCTCCGCGCGCGGCGTATTCGAACTCGGCCTCCGTTGGCAGGCGGGCGTTTCGCCACTCGCAATAGGAATCGGCGTCTTCCCATGACAGATGGACTACCGGAAAGTCTTCCATTTCTTCATGCGAAGAGCCCGGGCCGAAAGGCTGACGCCAGTCGGCGCCATCGCTCTTGGTCCAGCCGCTCCCTGCGGGATCGAACACGCCGGACCAACCAAGCCGTTCCGATTCGGTGACGTAGCCGGTCGAGTCCGCAAACTCGGCATACTGAGCATTCGTTACCTCGTGGGCATCCAGGTAGAAGGAACTCACGATGACCCGGTGTGCGGGGCCTTCAAAGGGCTCGCCGTGATCGGCGCCCATGGTGAATTCCCCTCCGCCGATCAGCAGCATCCCATCCGCGTGGGAACCAGGTTCCGACGCGCAGCCGAGGAGAGCCCATCCCGCCAGTCCTGCTATAAGCACCTTGCGCATAAACTGCATTATAGGAAGGTGGGTAATTGCAACGCTCGTGAGAGCTTGGGCACTGACGGGGTGAGATGGCACTTCGGCCAAGGATATTCGGGATAGTGAAACCAGGTATTCGACTACTGCTCGCAAGCGCGCTTGCGGTGTTGCCGCCGGCGCTTGGGGCGGGGGCGGCTTCCGCAACCGGTTCTCCTGCACAAACTCCCTTAGAGGGCCGGATGGCCGAAAGCACGGTCGCGGAAATCGTTGTGACGGCCAAACGACGGGCATCCGGCGCTGAGACCGTGGCGCGCAGCCTGAGCGTGCTCGCATCGGGCAGCATTGGGCTCGCGGTTGGCGATACGCACATTCAAGAGGCGCTGGCGCGGGTTCCCGGTGTGAACCTCCAGCGCGGCAGCGGGCAGGAATACCTCCCGGCGTTGCGTTCCCCGGTCCTCACCGGCGCCGGCGCCTGCGGCGCCTTGCTCACGGCTGAAGACGGGATTCCCGTCACTTCTCCGGGCTTCTGCAATATCAACGAATTGTTCTTTGCTCATCACGAGGCGGCCTACCGGATTGAAGTGTTGCGCGGTCCCGGAACGGCGGTCTATGGCGGCAATGCCCTGCACGGTGTCGTTAACGTGATCACGGCGCGTCCGGGGCCGGCTTCAACAGCCGCCCTGGAACTGGGTCCCCATGGCTTTTCGCGCTTGCGGTTGAAATTGCTGGATGAAACGAGCGCCGGCTTGAGATTGACCGGAGTTCGCGACGGGGGCTTTCGGGACGATTCAGGCTTCCGGCAACTCAAGCTGAACGGCTTTCGTACCTGGAGCAGCGGAACTCGAACCTGGACCGCGGCTTTGGCTTTGAGCGGGTTGGACCAGGACACGGCGGGCTACATCACCGGGCTGAACAGCTACCGCGACGCTAAAACGGCACGCTCCAATTCGGAACCCGAGGCGTTTCGCAAGGCCGTCAACCTGCGCGCCTTTACGCGCCTTGAATACGATCTCGGAGAAAACCTTGCGCTGGTCGTTACGCCGTATGCGCGCTATTCGCGCATGCGGTTTCGAATGCATTTTCTGCCCGGCGATCCATTTGAGAGCAACCGGCATCATGGTCTGGGCGTGCAATCGGCCGCCTACCTTGACGCCGGGCCCGGGCAGTTGGTTGCCGGCCTCGACGTGGAGTATGCGCGCGGCAAGCTCCGGCAATGGCAGGATGGATCGGCTTCAGGGAGTGCTTTTGTGCGTGAAGTATTTCCGTGGGGTGGTCACTACGATTACCAGGTGAGCGCGGGGTGGATCGCTCCCTTTGCGCACTTCGATCTGCCTCTCGGCGATGCCTGGACGGCAAGCTTTGGCGGCCGCTATGAACGCGTGCGTTACGACTACCAGACGCAATTGCCCCCCGGGCGAACACGCGATGACTTGAGTTCCTGCGGTTTCGGGGGCTGCCGCTACAGCCGGCCTGCCGACCGGGCCGATTCGTTCGGGACTTTCTCGCCGAAGGTCAGCCTGATGTGGCGGCCCGCACCGGGCCGGCGCGCCTGGCTGAGCCTTACGCACGGATTTCGCATGCCCCAGGCCACCGAGCTGTACCGGCTCCAGGGAGAGCAGGCTACGGCGGAGTTGAGCCCGGAGCAGCTGCGGGCGGCGGAACTGGGTTTGTCCGTGCGCCTTGATCGACTCAACGCCGGTTTGGCGCTGTATCACATGCGCAAGCGCGACGTGCTGTTTCGCGACGCGGAACTCCACAACCGGGTGGGTGGCGGCACCCGCCATGAAGGCCTGGAAGCCGATCTGGGCTTGCAGCTGTTGGGCCCGCTGAGGATGGAACTGACCGCCAGCCTCGCGCGCCATAGCTACGACCGCGATTTCTTCCTGGGCGGAGTCAACCTCAAGGGACGGGACGTGGATACCGCGCCGCGCCGCTTCGGGGGCGTACGGCTGCGCTGGCAGGGCCGACCCGATTGGGAAGTGGAGCTGGAGTGTCTTTGGACCGGCGGTTATTTCCTGGAACCCGAGAACCGCAGCCGCTATCCGGGGCACGAACTGTTGAATTTGCGGGCCCGGATCGCTTTCGGTGAAAGACTGATCGTTACCCTGCGCCTGCTGAATCTAACCGATCGAGCCTATGCCGACCGTGCCGATTACACCGTGTTCAGCGGCGAGCGCTACTTTCCGGGCCGGCCGCGATCAGCCTACCTGGGTATCGAATGGCGCTGGGGCACGGCCGACTAGCAGTCAACAAGGCGCGCCCGGGGGCGTCGAATCTCGCCTACTCCTCGGCTTCGTCTTCAGCGTCTTCTTCAGCTTCTCCCAGGATCCATTCGCCGCCCTGGAAGCCGCAGCCGATTTCCAGACCGAAGGCGTCGCCGTCGTAGTAGTAGACCTTCGAATCGCCGAGGTCGCAAATACCCACGATTCCCTCGTCGGTGTCGCATTCCTCTCCTTCGGCATACGATGCGTCATGGTTGTCGTCGGTTTCGCCCATTTCGGTACAGTCGGCTTCCGTCACCGGCGCCTGGCAAACGTTAAACGGGCCGGCAATCATGTTTTTCTGAACGTAAGTGCAGGCCCCGACCGGCTCGTCATCGGCGACCGCGGTGCACATCAGGACGAGAAAAAGGCCAGGAAGCAATCGAAGTGTTTTCATGCGTAAATCCCCTCGTGAGAAACGCGGGGAATGATAAACCACCGCTCTGCTATGCTGCCAGTGGCGGTTCACGCTGAGCCTGGGGACAGAGAGGTGCATCGCCCATGTGGAAGAAAAAGAACGAGCATGACCAGCTGACGGGAGCTCAACTCCCCATTCCAACGCAGATCGTTTCCAACGAAGAGTATTTTCCGACCCCGCAGACGCCAGAGCAGCGCAAGGTGGAGATGCTGCTGCGGGAGTGGTCGGCGGAACGCAGCCAGACGCTGGGCCTGTCGCGGCGCAAGTTTCTCGCCGGAAGCTGCGGGATGGCGATGGCCTTTATGGCCATGAACGAAGTGTTCGGCCCGTGGTTCAAGGTGAACGCGGCGGAGGCCGTCGATCTTGAGGCCTATCTGGAGTTGTGGCCCAAGAATTCGTTCGTTTTCGGCGTGCAAACCCAAGTTGGCAACCGGGCGGCGTCCATATAGGCCCAGTTTTTGGGAGCACCCTCAATTCTTATCCTTCCTTTTTGGGATTAGCACACTGCTCATACTTCCGGTTACCACCTATATCACCACCTCGGCTATTACCTCTCGGTCGAATTCCATTAATGATTACAGCCTCGATAGTTGCTATCAGCTGTAAGAGTTCCTTGTCCTTGTCTGATGGATCATTATTCTCTAACAACGTGCCCTTCTCTTCCTTAACCTGCCGGAATCCGAACCAGGAAAATTTATCCCAATCATCCTTCAGACTGTCTTTCGTATGCTCGCGCAGTCGGTCGTAGAGTCCTCGCTTGGCGTTTTTCCCCCCTGTAATCCTCCCCACGTACACAGTCTGGTCCCCGTTATGCAAGAGATACACACCAACTTGTTCGGCGAAGTTCACGGCCATGCCAGGTGCCTTTTCCCCCCACAACGCCTTCTCGACGCTTTCTTCTTTCTTCGGGCGTCCTCGTCCTAGGCCCTCGTTCCACTCGACCCAATCTCTCTTCCAGCGGTATCCATATGCCGAGATTCTGGGGCATGGCATTTTCTGCGCCGGGGGCTTTTGATACACATAGAGACCTTTTCCTACATTCTTAACTTCACCACTCTTACATAGAGCATCGAGATCTCGCTTGATCGCTTGTCTGTCGGTTTCTGTGTCCTCGCTATTCTGCATTGCATCGCAAACCTGTGAGTAGAGCTGCTTGCCACCCAGTTTCCTTAGTGTGTGCAGCACTTTCTTTTTTCTCTCGTCAACTTTTCTTGCCATCTGCAATTCCTCCGCTTTGGACAGGGTTGGCGCTATTTAGCAGGCTCGAGGGGGGTGACCGAGCGTGTCATGGGGCACCGGCGATTTGCCTTGGTCCCAAGGACGCGCAATTTGTATTGGGAGCGCACCGAGTTGTCTTTCCCCTATGGGAGGCAAGTCCGGGACTTCAGCTTTCAAGGTCAATGGTTTTGGATTTCCGCTTCCACCTGCCGGAGAGCGGCTTCGATCTTCTTTTCCAAGTCAGCCATTTCCTTCCTGAATACTTCTGATGCGATACCGGCATAATCCATGGTGCCTCGGATCCAGGGGAACGATCACTATAGCCTCTAATGTTCGGCAAAACGCCATAAACATCTCGGTCAGATCAATCTCGTTTTTTCTGTCCATTTTTCTGCGTAGTCCTTCAAGGAATCGGGTATTTCATTCTTATTCATAACCTTCCTATTTAGGCGCGTTTTCACGCCTTTACCTGTATTCGCAGCCATTATTTTCCTCCTTTATTATTCTTGGCAAATTTCCTCATATAGGGTTTGTTCGTCATTCCATACCCTTTGTACTCATACGTGCATGAATGTGTATATTCAGGCACGTCCTTTCGCATTTCTGCAGAATAGACAAACTTGAAATTTGCATACAAGTAATTGTCAGGTTTATTTCCGAAAGAGAAAAACACATTGGCTTCGTTATGCGGATAGACCAAAGCTTCAATAGCCAGAACTTTAGGACTTTGAAACCACTGTATGCCTTCCTTTTCCAGTCCTGATTTAGTTTTCTGGATTACGTCCGTAATCAATTTGCCGGATTCATCGTTTATGGGACTCCAGCATCGTTGAAATTGTCCGGCATAACTGTAACCTTCAACGCCATACCTCCTAAACATGGCGAGGGAGATAAAGTTCCAATCTATTTGCACTTCGTCCTCAAATTCAAGTATCTCTGCGGATCTTCTTGCGGCTTCTGCGGTTTCTTCGGCTTCGGCCTTTCTTGCGGCTATTCTTGCTTGCTGCTCTTCGTGCTGGCGCTTTAATTGTTCCGCTATGGTCTCTGCGGTTTCTTCGGCCTTTCTTGCGGCTATTCTTGCTTGCTGCTCTTCGCGCAGTCGCTTTAATTGTTCCGCTATGGCCTCTTCCCCGTCGGCGGCGATCCATTCACCGCCCTGGAAACCGCAGCCGATTTCCAGCCCGAATGCGTCGCCACTGTAGTAGTAAAGCGTGGAATCGCGCATGTCGCAGACGCCCACCATTTCGCGCTCGACGTCGCATTCGCCGCCATCCGCAAAGCTTGCGTCACGGTTGTCGTCCGTTTCGCCAAATTCCGTGCAGGCGGCTTCCGTCACCGGCGCCTGGCAGACGTCGAACGGACCCGCGAACATGTTCTCCTGAACATAGGTACAGGCGCCGACCGGTTCGTCGTCACCGATCGCGGTGCTCATCAGCACCAGAAAAAGGCCCGGAAGCCAGTGTCTTGTCGTCATGGATTTGCTCCCCTGGTCAGAATCGCGGGGAATGATAAACCACCGCTCTGCTATGCTGCGGAGAGCGATACGCGCAGTGGTACTCGGGAGGGATGCTCCGCCTATGTGGAAAAAGAAGAACCGTCACGACCGGCCGCAGGACGGCCGGCTGCCCATTCCCACGCAGATCATTTCCAACGAGGAGTATTTTCCGACTCCGCAGACTCCCGAGCAGCGAAAAGTGGAGTTGTTGCTCAGGGAGTGGTCGGGCGAGCGTTGCCGGACCCTGGGGTTGTCCCGGCGCGAATTCCTGGCCGGGAGCTGCGGGATGGCGATGGCCTTTATGGCAATGAACGAAGTTTTCGGTCCCTGGTTCCGCGTGAACGCGGCGGAAACCTACGACCTTCAGGCCTATCCGGAGCTTTGGCCCAAGAGTTCCTTCATTTTCGACGTACAGACCCATCACGTGCGCACCGGCGGCATGGAGCCCTTGTTTTTCCGCAAGCTCTCGGCGCCCTTCAACAAGGAACTGGCCGGCATGGAACCGCAGAAAGGCGACCTGCAGTTTCGAAACTTCGTAAAAGAGGTGTTCTTCGACAGCGATACGCAAGTGGCGGTGATCAGCGGGGTGGCTTCCAATCTCTTCAACGTGCTCAACTCCGACGAAATGGTGGAAGGCCGTGCGCGCGTCAACGAAATGGCGGGTTCCACGCGCTTGCTCGCGCATGGGCTGGTGGCGCCGTTTTTCCCGAATTTTCTGGAGGAGACGGAACGCCACGCCCTGGAACTGAAGGTTGATTCCTGGAAGTTCTATCCCGGCGTGGTGGAGCGCAAGGGCGAATTCCCGTTCTGGATGGACGACGAGAAGCTGATGTATCCGTTCTACGAGAAGATCCGCAGTTTCGGCATGAACCTGGTGTGCGTTCATAAGGGACTGCCCCTGCCCGGCAGCAGCCTGGAGCACAATCACCCGCGCGACATCGAGAAAGCGGCGCTGGACCACCCCGACATCAACTTCATCGTGTATCACTCCGGCTTCAAGGTGGCCAACTACGAGTTGCCGCCCGGCGACGGCTACATCCAGGAAGGCGGCTACCTTCCCTGGACTACCGACCTGGTGCGGATGCGCGAGGCCCATCCGGGCATGACGAACGTGTATATGGAACTGGGAACAACCTTCGGCCATACCGTCATAACGCATCCGAACGTGTGTGCGCATTTCCTGGGGCAAATCGTCAAGGCCTACGGCGCGGATCACGTGATCTGGGGGACCGATGCGATCTGGTGGGGATCGCCGCAATGGCAGATCGAGGCCTTCCGCCGCTTTCAGATGCCCGAGTCGCTGCAGGAAGAATTCGGCTATCCGGAAATTACCGAGGCCGACAAGGAGAAGATTCTGGGACTGAATGCCGCGCGCCTGTACGGCATCGATCCCGAAGCGGCGCGCAAGGCCCTGCCGAATGATGGACTCTCACAACTGAAGAACTGGTACGGCCACGAGGGCGGACAGCCCAGCAACACGCAGTACGGCTGGATCAAGGCCTGATTGCAAGCTGGAGGTCTTTGCGTGCCCCCGTCCTGTGTGGAGCGTCGGCGGCAGGACAGCCGCCGCCGAGCCCCATGGATGGGTTCATGCGTCTCCGCACAGGACGGGGGCGCGCAAAGACCGGAGGGCTATCGGCGGGAAGCTGACGTGAGCTTGATTATCTGCCCCCCACTATCATGTTCCAGCAGAAGATAGATTTCACCGGCCGGTCCCACTTCGATGTCGCGAAAACGGACCACGTCTTCCAGCAGCGTTTCCTGATGAACCAGTTGATGGTTTACCACTCTAATGCGCAACAGATCGGACGCTCGCAAAGTACCGACAATGATGTCGCCGTTCCATGCAGGGAACATGTCGCCTGAGTAAAACACGAAGCTTGACAGGGCAGGAGCGGGCGTGAAGTCGAGCACAGGCTGCTGGATGTCGGCCGGATCGAAGTCGATACCGAGCACTTTGCCCCAGGCGACCGGCCTGCCGTTGTAATTCACGCCGAGCGAGAACAGCGGCCACCCGTAGTTCAGTCCGGGCTCTATCAGATTGATTTCATCGCCCCCGCGCGGACCCATCTCGGTGCTCCAGACTTCGTTGGTAACAGGATTGAACTCCAGGCCCTGAGGGTTGCGGTGGCCATAGGTCCAGATTGCCGGTTCCGCGTCGGGTGTGCCGGCAAAGGGATTGTCGACAGGCACGCGGCCGTCGTCATGCAGGCGCATGATTTTGCCGGCGGGTGCGCTGAGATCCTGTATGCCAATGTGTTCCATTCGGCCCTTGATGCCCACGCCGAAATACACGAAGCCATCGTTATCGAAGGCGATGCGGCCACCCGCGGCAATTTCCGGCATGGTGGTGTAGTGCCTGTAATCCGCCTGCCAGAGAACCTCTTCGTCCTCCCAGGCGCCGTCCCGAATACGGCCGCGCACCAGTTTGTTCATGGACACATCCTGTCCTGATTGCCGACTGATGGCGTTGCAGTCGGAGCAGCGATCACCGTAGTGGAGATAAATCCAGCCGTTGTTCTCGTAGTCAGGATGCAGAGCCACTTCCATCATCCAGCCGAGGCCCATCGGCTGACCGACGAAGTTAAAGGAGTCCGCGTAGGCTTTGGGCGCGCCCCGGATCAGGTCGGATTGCCGCCCGTCAGCGGTAATGATGCTTAAGCCCCGGCGCTTTTCCGTCAGTAGCAGACGGCCGTCGGGCAATGGTTCGATGGAGAAGGGCAGCGGATCAAGTCCGTCAATCACCGTTTCGATAACGAAATCGTGGTGTTCACTTTCAATAATGCCGGACGGTATTTCCAGGGGGGCGTTGTAGCGGAAATCCTCCAGGTCGGTGCCCTGACGCTGTTCGGAAATATACAGGGCCAACGCCCGAATCTGCTCATCACTGAGCGCCGGAGAAAAACCGGGCATGCCCCGATCGGAAAATCCCTCCGCGGTGCTCCTTGTAATGTCATCTACAGAATTGCCGTGGAGCAAATCGGATCCTTTGAGTGCCGTCCCCTGGGGCGCTCCCTGCAAGGATTCCCCGTGGCAGACAGCGCATTCCCGCCGGTATAGCGCAGCTATCACATCGGGCGGCGCCTCAGGCATATTCAGCTCCCTCAGGTCGAAGATTGCAGGAGCGCCTGCGGGTTGCGCCGCTGCGGCGTTGAAGAAGCTGCAAGTCGCAGCACCCAACACAGAACACATTACGGTTCTGAACACTCTTGGAGCCCTTTTCTTCATTGGTTTTCTAACAGGGCGACGTGCCCTGCCACCTCAATTGATTCCCAGTTGCTGCATTGTGCCAGTGCCAGGTTCCAGCATGGAGCAGACGCGCACGCGCCGACATGAACGGGCTCGGGTGTCCGGGTTCAGATACAAGTGGGACTGGGATTGGGGGACTTTCGCACCTTTGTCCCGAAGGGAGCGTAGCGAACCAATCACACACCTGGCGCAGCCTTTGTGGATGGCTCTGAGTGAACCTGTAAAGTCCCGTAAAGACTTGATTTGACTGGTGATTCGTGCTATAGTTCCGATCACGTCAACGGACTGAACGGAGCCTCGAAATGGACCTTCACCGCACTTCCTCCCGCGCCCCTGTTTGCGACGCTGAGTTTCCTTCGGCCGGCGCTTTTGAGTTGCCGGCAGTCAGCGATGCGCAGTTTGCCCACCCGGATGCCGACGTCCGGATGGCTGCTGGGGCTCGCGAACACGGGCCCCTTGACGCCCTGGAAGCACGGATCACCCGATTGTGGGGGAACATCAACGCGGCCACGGCGCAGTTTCTGGCCCTGCTGGCGGAGTTCGACCGCAAGGAAGGCTGGGCCCAGCACGGCATGGCGAGTTGCGCTTATTGGCTGAGCTGGCAATGCGGCATCGGCCCGGTGGCGGCGCGCGAGAAGATGCGCACGGCGCGGGCCCTGGAATCGCTGCCGAAGATCGCGGAAGCCTTCGGCGAGGGCCGGCTGTCGTATTCGAAGGTGCGCGCGCTCACGCGGGTGGCGACAGCGGCGACGGAGGACACCTTGCTGCACATTGCCTTGAACGGCACGGCTTCGCATGTGGAGCGCACGGTGCGGGGGTTTCGGCGGGTGCAGCGTGATCTCGAGCGTGACGAGGCCGAAGCCGTGCACGAGCGGCGCTACCTGGACTGCCGGCGGGAAAGCGACGGCAGCGTCAGGCTTGAGGCCCGCCTTGCGCCGGAGGTGGGCGAGATGCTGCTCAAGGCGCTGGAAGCGGCGGAAGCACAACTTGAGGAGCCGGGCGCGGATACCGAGGGAACCGGGGCGCGAAGCAATGGCAAGCCCGGGGGCATCGAGCGCGCCGAAGCGGCCGAGTCTGCGCATTCGGTATGCGGAAGTGTTTCCGCGGAAACACCCGGCCCTCGACCGGTGCTGCGGCAATGGCGAGGTGCGGCGCCGGGCGGCGCTTCCGCGGAAACACCTCCTCGGAGCGCCAGTCAGCGGCGTGCGGATGCGCTGGAGCACATGGTCGAGCGATTTCTCGCCGGGAAGTGTTCGGGTTCGGCGGCCAGTGCTCACGAGCTGGTGGTGCACATCGCCCACGACGCGCTGCGTGACGTGCCGGAGAGCACCGGCGCGTCGTTTGAACACGGCGGCCGGGTGGCGGTGGAGACGGCGCGGCGGCTGGGTTGCGACGGGGCCTTGCTGGGCGTGGTCAAAGGCGCGCAGGGCGAGCCGCTGGCGGTCGGGCGCCGGACCCGGGCGGTACCGCCCGCCATCCGTCGCGCGTTGCGCGTTCGCGACGGCGGCTGCCGCTTCCCGGGCTGCGATCGTTCCCGCCATTTGCACGCCCATCACATCCGGCATTGGGCCGATGGCGGCGAGACCGCCCTGAGCAATCTGGTCACTTTGTGTTCGTTTCATCACCGGCAGGTGCACGAGGGGGGTTATGGCGTTCGCGTGCGCCAGGGTGCGATCGAATTCACGCGCCCGGACGGCCGGGTGATCCCGCCGGCGGGCCGAACGCACAGGGGGTGTTTCCGCGGAAACACCTGTGCAGCCAGCGGGGCACGGCGGCTGGCGGCGTTCAATGCGGCGCGCGGCCTGGCCATCAACGCCCACACCGCCCGCTGCGGCTGGGGTGGCGAGCGCATGGACTACAACATCGCCATCGACGCGCTGTGCCGGGAGGCGGGCCATCCCTGAACGGCCGCCTGAACTATGGATGAGCCATCTATGGTTCCAGCACAGTCCCGGATGGAGTGAACTGGTACATCGGGATGACGAAGTGACTAAATTCGGGTAATCTTGTTCGGCGGATTCAATTTTCCCCGGAACCGGGGAGTCGCATACAGCCTTAAGAAGGGGGGGTTGTTATGAACCTATCGCGGACTCGATTTGTGTCTTTGTCCATTGCTCTGGGCGTGGGATTGCTGGTGGCGATGCCTGCGCCGGCACAGGCTCAGGATGAAGGAATGATCGAGGAGATCATCGTCACCACGCGAAAGAAGGAGGAGAACCTGCAAGACATTCCCATTGCGGTAAACGCCATAAGCCGCGAAGACATGAAGCGGGCGGGCGTCAAGGAACTCAACGAGATCGCGCACCATGATTCCAGCCTGCAATTCGACCTGGGCTTTGCGCCCTCCGATACGCGGCTGGTGATTCGAGGTTTGTCGCCCACGCGCGGGCGGCCCAACGCGGCCACTTTGGTGGATGGCATCGATATTTCCAGCGAAGCGATCGGCGTGGCCGGCGGTACCCTGCTGATCAATCCCCGCATGCTCGACATTGAGCGTGTAGAGGTCGTCAAAGGACCGCAAAGCGCCCTTTACGGTCGCAGCGCTTTCGCCGGCGCGGTTCAATACGTCACGCGCGATCCTTCGGATGAGACCGAGGGAGAATTCACACTGGATGGGGCCGAGGAAGGCTATTACAGCTTCAAGGGCAGCCTCTCCGGGCCATTGGGTGAGAGAGCGGGGTTCCGTCTTAACGCGATGTACTGGGAAGAGGGCGGTTTCTACAAGAACTCCATTACCGGTAACGATATCGGCGGCGGCGAAGGATTGGGCATCGCCGCCTCACTGAATTTCGAACCGAACGACTTTTTCAACGTCAAGCTGCGCGTGGAATACGCCGATGACGAGTTCGAGGTCAGCCCGCAGGCCAATGTTCCCTTCAACGGGGTCAACCGTGTGCCGGCCGCGGCTTCCCTGTGCAACGGCGGCTTCGTCAATGACGATGATTGCGACGGCCCTGCGAAAATCATCCAGGATCACCTGTTGCGCACCGGCGCGGCAAACCCCAATGATCCCGCAGTGTTTGATGACATGGATCATCCCGGCTTCATCGGCCGGGTCCCCGATGGTGATGAGCTTGTAGTCACATTGACGCCGGACTACCGCCGGGGTTTCGGCAACGACGATATGCCCGGTTCGACGCGGGAAGTGCTTCGATTCTCACTGGTGGCAGACTGGACACTGGGACCGGGCACGCTGACTTCGCTCACCGGCGTGGCCGACGCGGACGTGTCAGCCCAAACGGACATTGACCGGATAGCCGAGGCCGGTCCCAACGGTATGGACATCACCACGGCCAGCCAGCTTCTCAACACCTGGTCGAACACGTCTCTGCTCAGCCAGGAACTGCGCTACGTTTCCGATTTCGAAGGGCGGTTCAATTTCGCCCTGGGCGCCCAGTTGTGGCAGGAAGACGTGGAACAGAACGACCGCAACCACACCATTATTACCAACGGCACTTACTGCACCCTGGCGTACGTAGATCCCCGCGGCCCCTTCGCCCCGCCCCCCTTGGGCTGGTACGATGGCTTTGGCGGGCGCGGTCGGCCTGGGGTCCCGGGTTACGTGCCTCCGAACCCCTCCAAGTTCACCTGCGCTTACACCAGCTATCCGAGCGCGCTGATCACCCAGCAGGTCTTTGACGCGCGGCAGGTGACCACGGTAAGCCGCGATACGGACCATCGGTCCCTGTACCTGGCCCTTGATTTCGATTTGACGGCGACACTTACGGCGAGTGCGGAAGCACGCTGGACGGACGAAACAACAGACCTGACCGCACCCAATACGTTCAATCCCAGGGTCTTTCCCCCGCGCGCGGAAGGTCCCGGGTCGCTGCAAGCCTGCGGAAGCACCGGCAACTGCATACCCGGCGAGTCCTACGGCAACTATCCGCCCAACGGATTCGGCGCTGCCGGCAATCACTCCACCCCCATAACCTTCAGCCGCAGCGATAGCTATGTCACGCCCAAGGTGAGTCTGCAGTGGAACCAGTCGGACGCCACGATGTGGTACTTCTCCTGGGCCGTGGCCAAGAAGCCAGGGGGATTCAGCACGCTGGGCATCGGCGGCTTCGGCGCGGATGCTAACGGCAACGGCGAGCCGGACGAGATCGTGTTCGAGCCTGAGGAAATGCAGGTCTGGGAGTTGGGTATGAAGCGCACCCTTCTGGATGGGCGCGTGCGCTTCAATGGCGCCTATTTCTTCCAGGACTTTACCGACAAGCAGATCAGCACCCAGAGAATCATTCGTAATCAATTGGGCACGGTGGTCAGCAACGCCAGCGGCGCGGAAGTGCATGGGCTGGAACTGGATGTGAGCTGGCTGATCAACGACAACTGGAGGCTGTCGGGCGGCTACACCTGGTTGGATGCGGAGTACACCGATTTCAAGGTACTTTCCACCGGTTCGGCGGATGCCGCCCGCGTGGGCAACTGCATCGCGGTTCAAGCGGCAGGCCGAACGCTTTGCGAAGTGGATCGCACCGGTTTCGACCTGGAGCGTTCGCCAGATCATGCATGGCAATTCACCCTGGCCTACCAGGGACCTTCCAGGATCCGGCAGGGATGGGATTCCTTCGCGTCCTTCAGCGCCAACTACCAGGGCGAGAGATTCATTGAGGACTTCAACAAGAAGACCCTCCAGTCATACTGGCTCGCCAACCTGAATTTCGGTCTGGCTACGGACGAATGGGAATTCACCGTCTATGTCGACAACGTATTCGACGACGACACGGTCAGGTGGGCCGGCGGCGGCCCGGGCATGCCGGTCAGCGACTGGAGGTTGGCCATTCTGGCGGACACGACAAGACCGGGGCGCCCGACAATTCTGGCTGCGCCGCGAATCGCTTCAACGGTGTACGGCTATCTGCCGCCTCCGCGTCAGATCGGAATGCGCTTCAACTACTCGTTCTAGCGCGTAGCGGCCAACCGGAACGAGGGCGTCCCCGCCCTCGACGAGGGCAGGATGCCCTCGCTCCGAGCGTCGAGGGCGGGGACGCCCTCGTTCCCAGGGGACTTGAAAAACCAACAGTCCACCCCCAATAAAATGGTAAAATCCATTGCACAATGTCTAAGGATGCTATGAACACTGCGATCGCCGCGACCAAGCGCGACCTGATCCTGGCTGGCCCGCTGGGTAGCCTGGACGCTTACATTCAGGCGGCGGGATCGGTACCTTCCCTGACCGTGGAAGAGGAGCAGGAGTTGGCGATCCGCTTGCGCGAAGATGGCGATCTGGACGCCGCGCGTCAATTGGTTGTGGCGCATCTGCGCTTTGTGGTGCACATAGCCAGCGGCTACCAGGGCTACGGGTTGCCGATGGCCGACCTGATCCAGGAGGGCAACGTGGGTCTTATGAAGGCCGTCAAGCGCTTTGATCCGACCGTCGGCGTGCGCCTGGTGACCTTTGCGGTGCATTGGATCCGGGCCGAAATTCACGAGTTCATTCTGCGCAACTGGCGCCTGGTCAAGGTGGCTACCACCAAGGCCCAGCGCAAGCTGTTCTTCAACCTCCGCAAGCTCAAGAAAAGACTGGGCTGGATGTCGCCGGACGAGCAACAGGCGGTTGCTTCCTATCTCGGCGTAAAACCGGAAGAAGTGGCGGAGATGGAGATACGCCTGGCCGGGCAGGACCTGGCCTTTGATCCGCCGGAGCAGGATGGAGATGAACAGGCGTATTCGCCGTCGCAATATCTGCCCAGCTCCGACATCGATCCGGCCACCGAATTGGAGGATGCCGACACTATGGAGCGCGCCAGCGAACAACTGGCGGAGGCGCTCGAAGGCCTGGACGAACGGTCGCGGGAAATCATCACTGCTCGCCGGCTGACCGAAAAGAAGACTACGCTCCATGAGCTGGCCCGCCGTTATGGCGTGTCGGCCGAACGCATCCGGCAGATCGAGAATATTGCGCTGAAGCAATTGCGCACGGCGATACCAGCGCCGTAGGAGTTCGGCTCCTGTGTTTCATCCGTGGGCAGCTCCTGGGAGGGAGATGGCCCGCGTCTCTGGCCCGGAGCATTTTTCGGGCGAATCAGCGATACTATTCCTTCACCAGGCGTCTGGCGTTACAAACAAGGGGAGGCGCAGCCATGAATTGCCATCACAATCGTTTTAGTACCCGTTCCATCTTCGGAACCCTTTTTGCCGCGGCAATGCTGGCGCTTGCCGGCTGCGAACAGGAACAGGCCGAGGCTCCTCCGGAGGAGCAGGAACAGCCACAGGCCGAGGCGCCCCCGGAAGAGGTAATTCCGGACAGCATCGTCTGGCAGAACGACGATATGCTGCCCTACTACGAGATACCTCACATCCCGGTATCGGCCGAGGCGTACTTCGCCCCGGACAGTTTCCATCTGATCGCGCAAACTCGCGATGATGACGCGGTCCCCGGCTTCAGAGGCAGGCACGGCAACCTGACCTACACCTACACGATAGAGGGCACGGAGCTCACCCGCATCAACGACAAGGGACAGGACGCGTGTTCGTATTTCTTCCCCGACCAGAAGCGGGTGATATTCACCTCCACGCGTGACAATCTGCATTTGCCGGTTGGAAACTGGTCGGATGAGGACGAATATCCCAGGGGCGGCGAACTCTATGTTGCGAATATCGATGGCAGTGACCGCCGCCGGCTGACCCATAACGAGTACTACGAGGCGGAGGTTGTCGTATCTCCCACCGGCGAATGGATCGCTTTCGGACGCAACATCGACGGTCGGCAGGACTTGTGGCGCATACGCCCCGACGGCACGGACGAACAGCGTATAACGGACACGGACGATTGGCAGGAAGGCTCCCCGTATTTCCTGCCCGACGGCGAGAACCTGCTTTTCCGCTCCTGGCGCGACTCGGAGTATAAGAAGATCAGGCCTACACCCATGACGGTCATGACGATCAATATCGACGGCTCCAATTGGCGCCGCTATACCTATGATCGCGACATGAACTGGGCGCCCAATCCGGCCCCCGACGGCCGCCACTATGTCTTTGTGCGCATCTCCGAAACTATCGACGGCAGAGACAACTGGGACCTGTACCTCGGCGATCTCGCCGGCGGCGAACCCGTGCGCCTGACAACCTATCCGGGTTTCGACGGCCTTCCGGGCATGGCGCCGAACGGCAAGCTGCTGGCGTGGGCTCGTGCAAAGGGACAAAGATTCATGCAAGGGATACGCACCCACATCATGGACGTGTCTTCCTTCGACCTCGGCCCAGAGCATCGCCAGCCGCTGGACCCGGAATGGGGCGAAGCCATGCATGACGACCCGTAGGAATCGTTCTCTGGGGACGATGGCGTCCCGCCCTCGTTGGAGGGCAGGATGCCTTCCCTCCCATGGAACAACCTGGGAACGAGGGCTTCCAGCCCTCGACGAGGGCAAGATGCCCTCGCTCCATTGTTCCCTGCGCGTCAGCGCAGCGGCGCCTGCTGCGAAAACTCCCAGGATGAGGGCGGGATTGCCCTCGGTCCCAGGCGCTAATCCTTAAACGCTCATTGCCGCGAGCATGCCTTCGGCTGCTTGCCGGCCTTCGAACACCGCGGTTACGACCAGGTCGGCGCCCCGCGACATGTCGCCCCCGGCGAAAATGCGGGGGTTGGTGGTTTGATGCATCGTTGATCCGGTGCGGCGCACCCGCACGCGGCCGTCGGCATGGACGTCCACTCCGTGTTCCGCCAGCCATAGAGGCGGATCGGGGCGAAATCCGAAGGCGACCAGCACTACGTCCGCAGGCAGAATCTCTTCCGAGCCCGGGACCGTTTCCGGGCGCCGGCGGCCGCCGGGATCCCGTTCTCCCAGACGGGTCTCAAGGAGCTTCACTCCCCGACTCACCCCGTTGCCGAGAAGTTCGACCGGCTGGCGGTTGAACAGGAAACGCACGCCCTCCTGGCGGCTGTTGCGCACTTCGCGCCGCGAGCCGGGCATGTTTTCCTCATCTCGACGGTAAGCGCAGGTGACGCTGGCCGCGCCCTGCCGGATCGCGGTGCGGTTGCAGTCCATGGCGGTATCGCCGCCTCCCAGCACCACCACGTGCTTGCCGCGGACGTCCAGGCCGGAAAGGTTATGCCGGGCGAGGCCCATGTTGCTGCGGGCACTGTCAATCAAATAGGGAAGCGCGCGGTTCACGCCCTCCAGAGCATCCGGATCAAAGCCCCCACTCACCGGGTCGGGTGCACCCATTCCCAGAAAGACCGAGTCGTGCCGTTCCAGGAGTTCCTCCAGTGAAATATTGGCGCCGACGGTGGTGTTGAGCACAAACTCAACGCCCATCTCCTCAAGCAGCCGGCGTCGCTTCAGCACAACCTCTTTTTCCAGCTTGAACGGGGGAATGCCGTAGATCAGCAGGCCGCCCACTTCGTCGTAGCTGTCGTAAACCACCGGACGGACCCCCGAACGGACCAGCACGTCGGCGCAAGCGAGACCGGCCGGACCGGCACCGACAATGCCCGCCGACTTTCCGGTCGAAGCCACGCCGGAGAGGTCGGGCCGCCAGCCCTGGCTCAATGCCTCGTCGGTAATGTATTTTTCGATGCTGCCGATGGACACCGCGCCCAGCCCGTCATTCAGCGTGCAGGCGCCTTCGCACAAGCGGTCCTGGGGGCAGATGCGCCCGCAAATTTCCGGCAGCGAGTTGGTTTGATGCGACAGGTCCGCGGCCTCGAACAGCCGGCCTTCCTCCACCAGCTTCAGCCAGTGGGGGATGTAGTTGTGCACCGGGCATTTCCATTCGCAATACGGGTTGCCGCAGTCGATGCAGCGGCCGGCCTGGAGCGCGGCCTCATCCGCCGGGTAGTTGCCGTAGATTTCGCGGAAATGGCCGATCCGATCCGCCACGCCTTCCTTGGCGGGCGGACGTCGCGGAACGTCGATGAATTGCAGGGGGTTCTTGTCCATCGCGTGGTTCCTGCCGTCAGGCTGCCCGCCGCAGCGAGTCAATCAGTTCACCGAGATCCGCCGCCTTGGGCTTGACCACCCAGAACTTCGGCAGCAGGTTACGGAATTCCTGCAGAACTTCGCGAGCCCAGGCGCTGCCGGTCAATTGCCGGTGCTTCACAATCAGGTCACGCAAGTGATGCAGATGCGCCTCCATGCTTTCTGGAGTGATGTGGTGAATGTCGACCAATTCGTGGTTGTAGCGGTCGACAAAATCCCGATCCAGGTCGAGCACATAGGCGAACCCGCCGGTAAAGCCCGCACCGAAATTGGCGCCGGTTCGTCCCAGCACCACAACCACGCCGCCGGTCATGTACTCGCAGCAGTGATCGCCGGTGCCCTCAATTACCGCCACGGCGCCGGAATTCCGCACCGCAAAGCGCTCGCCGGCCATGCCGGCGGCAAACAGCGAACCGCCGGTCGCTCCGTACAGGCAGGTGTTGCCCATGATCGGAGTGTTGCGGGCAATGAACTTGCTGCCCCTGGGGGGCCGCAGCACAATCTCGCCGCCGGTCATGCCCTTGCCGACGTAGTCGTTTGCGTCACCGGTCAGCCTCAACTTCAGGCCGCCAACATTCCAGCAGCCGAAACTCTGCCCCGCGGAACCCGAAAAATTGAGTTTCACCGGGGCATCGCGCATACCCTGGTTGCCGTGCAGACGGGCAACCTCTCCGGACAGCCGGCCGCCAATGGCGCGGTCGGAGTTCTGAATGCGAAAACTGAATTCCCCGCCGCGCAATTCCCGGACGCTGGGGCCGACTTCGCTCACGATGCGGGTGGACAGGCGCCCGGTATCGAAGGGTGGATTGCGCTCGCCGGTGCAGTGCCGCTCCACCGTGTCGCCCAGCCCGTCATCGGCCACCAGCCGTGACAGGTCCAGTCGTCCCTGGCGCGGGGTTTCACCCGGCAGCGTGCGCAGGAACTCGGTGCGCCCGATAAGGTCCGCCATCCGCCGAACTCCCAGGGACGCGAGAATCTCGCGGGTTTCCTCGGCCACAAATCGGAAGTAGTTGATGACCATTTCCGGCAGTCCGGTGAAGTGCCGGCTGCGCAGCACATCGTTCTGAGTCGCGACTCCGGTGGCGCAGTTGTTGAGATGGCAGACACGCAAGTACTTGCAGCCCAGGGCAACCATGGGCGCGGTTCCGAAACCGAAGCTCTCGGCGCCGAGAATGGCGGCCTTTATCACGTCCAATCCAGTCTTCAGCCCGCCGTCGGCCTGGACCCGAACCCGGCCACGCAGGCCGTTGGCCCGCAATGCCTGCTGGGTCTCGGCTACGCCAAGTTCCATGGGACTGCCGGCGTAGCGAACCGAGGTTAGCGGGCTTGCGCCGGTACCGCCGTCGTAACCGGAAATCGTGATCAGGTCGGCGTAGGCCTTGGTCACGCCGGCCGCGATGGTTCCCACACCCGGCTCCGCTACCAGCTTTACCGAGACCAGCGCGTCCGGGTTGACTTGCTTTAAGTCGTAGATGAGTTGCGCCAGATCCTCGATGGAATAGATGTCGTGATGCGGCGGCGGTGAAATCAGGCCTACTCCGGGGCTGGCGTAACGCAGGTCCGCAATCATCCTGTTGACCTTGTGACCGGGCAGTTGGCCGCCCTCGCCGGGCTTGGCGCCCTGGGCGATCTTGATCTGAATCACTTCCGCGTTCACCAGGTACTCGGCCGTAACGCCGAAGCGGCCGGAGGCGATCTGGCGTATCTTCGAGCGCCGCTCGGTGCCGGTGCGGGCCGGGCTCTCGCCGCCCTCTCCGGAATTTGAACGTCCGCCCAACCGGTTCATGGCAATGGCCAGCGCCTCGTGCGCTTCGGGCGATAAGGCGCCCAGCGACATACCGGCGGTGTCGAATCGCGGCAGGATGTCTTCAATCGGCTCGACTTCTTCAAGGGGTATGGGATCTCCCTCGGAAACCAGTTCCATCAGGTCGCGCATTACGGCCACCGGGCGCCGATTTACCAGCTCGGCAAAGTGTTGGTAGGCGCCGTAGTCACCGGTGCGCACCGCGGCTTGCAGAGTCGCGACCACGTCGGGATTGAAGCAGTGGTATTCGCCTCCGTGCACGTACTTCAGCAGGCCTCCCTGACCGGGCTGTTCCTGAGTGTTCCAGGCGGCTTGTCCCAGCACTTTCTGGTCTTGCCAGAGGTCGTCGAAGTTGGCGCCCTGCACCCGGCTTGCGGTCCCGGCGAAACAAAGGTCAACCACCTCGTCGCTCAGGCCCACAACCTCGAATAACTGCGCCCCCCGATAGCTGGACACGGTGGATATGCCCATCTTGGACATAATCTTGAACAGCCCCTTGCGTATGCCCCGCCTGAAAGCGCGGCCAAGCGTCATCGGGTTTTCACCGGCCCCGATCGCGCCGGTGCGGCTCATCCTCGAGAGAATCTGGTACACCATGTACGGATAGACGGCGGTCGCGCCGTAGCCGACCAGGCAGGCGAAATGGTGCGGGTCCCGCGCGCAACCCGTCTCCACCAGGATGCTGCAACGGCAACGCAGTCCTGTCCGAACCAGGTGCTGATGCACCGCGCCGGTTGCCAGCAGGGCATGCACCGGCAGCTTGCCCTGCTTGAGGTAGCGGTCGCTCAGCAGCAGCACGTGAATTCCCCCACGCACGGCGTCAGTGGCCCGGCGGCACAGGTCATTGAGCGCTTCGGCCAGTCCGGTGTTTTCGGGATAGTTCAGGTCGATCAGCTCACTGCGGATGCCGAACTGGGTGCCATGCATGATTTGCCGGAGCTTGCGCTGGGAAAGCACCGGGGAGCTCATGGAAATGCACTTGGCCTGCTCTGCCGAGGGCATGAAAACGTTGGCTTCGCCGCTGATCGTGGTCTGCAGCGACATCACGCAATGCTCGCGCAGCGAGTCGATAGGCGGGTTGGTGACCTGCGCGAATTGCTGGCGGAAATAGTCGAACAGCGGCCGCACCTGGCGCGAAAGGGGGGGCATGGGCGTGTCATCGCCCATCGACCCTACGGCTTCCACCTGAGTCTCGGCCAGGACGCGGATTACCGAATGCTTCTCTTCGCTGGTGATGTTGAACATCTTCTCGTAGGAAGTCAGCGATTCCTTGTCCATCGGTTCGGCGGCGATGGAGAGTTCCACCAGTTCCGAGTCGAGAAAGCGGAATCCCTCCTTCAACCAGGTCTTGCAGGGGTAACGGCCCATGAGCTCGCCGTCGATGTCCGCCGTGCGAAGCAAGCGGCCGGTCTTCAGGTCAGCCGCGATCATCTGCCCGGGTCCCAGACGCCCCTTCTCAATGATCTCCGAGGTCGCACAGTCATACACGCCGGTTTCCGACGCCACCACCAGGCGACCGTCCTGTGTCAGCAGGTAGCGTGCCGGACGCAAGCCGTTGCGGTCCAGGGAGCAGGCGGCGTAGCGGCTGTTGGCCATGACGATTCCGGCAGGCCCGTCCCAGGGTTCCATGTGCAGGGAAAAGAACTCGTAGAAAGCTCGGGCGTCGGGATGCATGCCGTAGTCGTTCTGCCAGGCGGGCGGCAGAAGAATGCGAACGGCGTGCAAGAGGTCCAGTCCGCCCGCGAGAAGTAGTTCCAGCATGTTGTCCAGCGAGCAGGAATCCGAACCGGTTTCCGAAACCGGGGGCGTAAACTCCTGAAGTTCGGGCACCAGGGGACTGCGGTTTATGCTGCTCCTGGCCTTGGCCCAGTTGCGGTTCCCCTGAATGGTGTTGATCTCACCGTTATGCGCGAGCAGCCGGAACGGATGAGCCAGGCGCCATTGTGGCGCAGTGTTGGTGGAAAACCGCTGGTGGAAAACGCAGGCCGAACTTTCCAGGTCGGCGCGCGCCAGATCGGGGAAGAAACGGTCGAACGCCGATGGCATGACCATTGCCTTGAAGCAGATGGCATCCGGCGACAGGCTTGCCACATAGAAGTTGCGCTCATCCAGATCCTGCTCGGCGCGCCGCCTGGCCACGAACAGGCGTCGAGAGAAATGCGCAGCCTTCATTCCCGGCGGCGCATCTACGAAAATCTGCTCTATCCGGGGCAAGGACGCCAGCGCATTGGGGCCGCATTCGCCGGAATTGATCGGAACCGTTCTAAATCCGGCGACCGACAGGCCCTCCGCTTCAAGAAAAGTACAAAGGCTCTCACGCTGCGCCTCGGCGATCTCCTCGCTGCGGTCAAGAAACAGCATTCCGGCGGCAAAACGCCGGGCCAGTTTGATCCCGGCCTCTTTCGCCACAGCGCGCAGGTATTTCTCCGGGCGCCGGATCAGCAGGCCGCAGCCATCGCCGGTCTTACGATCCGCTGCTATGGCGCCACGGTGGGTAAGACACTTGAGCGCGTCCAGCGACCTCTTCACGAGATCGTTGCTGGCCTGATCGCTCAACTGGGCGATCAGGCCGAAACCGCAGCTGTCCCGCTCGTCGGCAGGGTCGTACAACAGACGGCTGGCGGGTGTCCGCTCGCCTGACATCAAGGGTTCCTCAAAAAAAGCCTGGGCGCGCACCGTATGGCGGTTGCTTCCGCAAGGCGCGGACAAGCTGGTGCAACGCTTCCTGAGGCGCGGATGCCAAATTATACCGGTCCAAAATTCCGCCCCTCGGCTCGGTTATCATGCCGACGAACGCAGGGGAGTGATTGCCGTGGATTTAATGAGCTTTTTCAACGCGCTGAACGCGGTTATCTGGCATAACTGGGTGCTTTACGCCGTGCTGTTTACGGGCGTGCTGTTCACGTTCTGGAGCGGCTTTGCCCAGTACCGGGCGCTGACTCACGGAGTAACGATCACCCGCGGCAAGTATGACGACCCAAGCGACCCCGGCGCAATTTCGCATTTCCAGGCGCTGTCCGCCGCGCTTTCGGCCACGGTCGGACTCGGCAACATCGGCGGAGTGGCGCTGGCGATCAGCCTGGGCGGACCGGGCGCGGTGTTCTGGATGTGGGTTGTGGGTTTGTGCGGTATGGCCGTCAAATTGACGGAAGTAACGCTCACCATGCTGTACCGCAACACGGACGATCCCGAGAATCCTCACGGCGGGCCCATGATCGTGGTGGATCAGGGAGTACCCGCTCGCTGGCCGAAGCTGCGCCCGGCAGGCAAGGCTTTTGCCGTGATCTTCAGCATTTCGGTGATCATTTCGGCGATCACCGGTGGCAATCTTTTCCAGGCCTGGAACGTCGGCGACGTAACCGAGAGCTATTTCGGCGTGCCCGCCTGGATGTGCGGTCTGACGCTGGCCGTTGCGACCGGACTGGTAATAATCGGCGGCATTCGCCGGATCGGCCAGGTGGCTTCAAAACTGGTGCCCTTCATGGTCGTGTTGTACTTCCTGGGCTGCATAGCCGTGCTGGGATTGAGTTACGAGCATATTCCCGAGTCCTTCGCGCTGATTTTTCGCGGCGCGTTTTCTTCACTGGAAGGCACTGGCGCTTTCCTGGGCGGCACCGTGGGCTACGCTTTCATATTCGGGATGAAGCGGGCGCTGTTTTCCAGCGAAGCCGGCCAGGGTTCCTCGCCGATCGCACACTCCGCGGCACGCACCGACGAGCCTGTGCGTGAGGGCATCGTCGCCGCACTGGAGCCCTTCATCGACACTCTCGTGGTTTGCACGCTTACCGCGCTGGTGATCTTGAGCACCGGGCAATGGCGTCGCGGTCCGGAAGCGGAATTCGCTGCGCTACCACCCGTCGTAGCGGGAGAAGTCGAGGGTTCGTGGACGATTGGAGAAACCACCGCGCCCGAACGTGCCGGAGGCAGCTGGGTGGGCGGTGAATCCGTGTTCATGGTGGCAATGGCGGACTACAGGCCGGAAACGGATAACAATCTGCACAAGATCTTAGGCGAGATTGAGCTGGCCGGCGACGGGCAGGCCACGATTCGGTGGAGCACCGCGGACAGTACCGTTGTCCCGGCGCTGCGGGACGGCGGCCTATTCGTGTCGTACGAAGGCGCAACCATGACCGCGCGGGCATTGGATTCGGCGATCCCGGGCCTGGGCAAGTGGCTGGTCAGCCTGGCGGTGTGGCTGTTTGCTTTTTCCACGATCATTTCGTGGAGCTACTATGCCGAACAGGCCGTCTGGTTCCTTGGGGCCCGCAAGATCGGGCTGCTGGTCTACAAGATCAGCTACTGCGCGTTGGCGCTGGTGGCCACATTGGGCTGGTTACGCACGGACGCGGAGCTGGATACGGTAACCACGCTGGGCACCGGGCTGATGCTGGTCGTGAACATGCCGATCCTGTGGATATTCGGCTGGCAGGCGATGCGCGCCTACAAGGAGTACATCAGCCGGTTTACAAGCGGACGAATGGAACGTGGCGAAGGCGCTCCGACGCTGGAGCAACTGATCAAGGGCTAGCGCGTCGCACGGCACACTTCAGGCTTGTTTGGAGCGGCTGGCGCGCAAGGAATAACGCTGGGAGCGAGGGCTTCCAGCCCTCGCCGAGGGCAGGATGCCCTCGTTCCCAAGGTGTCGCTTGCGCGTCAGCGCAGCGGCGCCTGTTGCGAAGACTCGCCTCGGTGCTAACCTCAATCAAGGGCTAGCGCGTCTGACGGCACGCCGCAGGCTGCCGGCGCGGCTGGCGACGCAGGCCAGCGTTAGGACCGAGAACAGCAGGACGCAATAGGCCATCGGGTACGGTGTGTCGGTCAGCGCGGTGCCCACGAGTTGCATGCCCATGGCGCCGAATGCGTGTTGCAGGAAGGCCGTTATTGCCGAGGCGGTCCCCGCATGAGGACCGGCGCTGGTTAGGGCGCCGGCCTGTGCGTTCGGCATGAATACTCCGGAAGCGAAGGCCCACGGCGCCATGCCGATAAACAGCGCGGTCAGGCTCCACTCCCAAAAATAAAGCAGCGCCAACAGGAGGAAGGCGGTGGCGGTGGTAATCACCATCCCCAACATCATCGATCCATTCACGCCCAGCCTGAGGCCAAGCCAGATCGAACTCATGGTGCCCAGGAAATAGAACGAACTCAGCGCCATGGTCCACAGCCCGTAGGTCGTGGGGCTGTGTCCGAGCATGGTCTCCACCACGTGCGGCGCTCCGGCGCCGAAGCAGTAGTAACCGCCCACGATCAGGCCGGTGGCAAATGCGTAGCGCAGGAACCGCGGGTTGGATAGCAAGGCGCGAAACGCCCGCCGCCCGCCCGACTTGCGTTGAACAAAGGTCTCCTCAACACGCATGAACAGCGCCAGGAGCACAACAAAGAAACCGGTCAGGAAGACGAAAATGCTGCGCCAGCCGAAGTTCTCGGTCAGGTAGCCGCTCAAGGCCGGGGCCATCATCGGGCCGACCATCATTGCCATGGTCAGAATCGCCATCATGCGGGGTAATCGCTTCTGGCCAAAGGCGTCCCGCAGCATTACCCGCGCCAGCGTGATACACCCCGCGGCGCCCAGGCCCTGCATGCAGCGGCCGGCGATCAGCGTCTCGATATTGGGCGAAAAAATACAGATGACGCTTCCGATGCCCAATAGCAACAGGGCGCCAAGCAGCGGCGGACGGCGCCCGAAGCGATCGGCAAGCGGTCCGTAGATCAACACTCCCGGCGCCAGGATCAGGGTGGCCAGCGAAGTCGTGACCTGGGCCATCTCGCGGGAAATCGAGAAGGCCAGTTCGAGCGCCGGAAGCGCAGGGAACAGGATGGTCAGCGACATGGGGCCGCTCATGGTGATGAGCGCCAGCAGAATCACCAGGTTGCGTTCGGAACGCTGAAGCAGCATCAAGGTCAGCCGGACCGGGACCGGGCCCGTGAAGAATTGCGGCTAGTCGAGGTACAGGGAACTGACCGACTCATCCAGGCTGATTCTGCGCATGGTTTCGGCCAGTAATTCCGCGACACTGAGTTGCCGTATCTTGTCGCAGGCTGCGGCTTCTTCCGACAGCGGGATGGTGTCGGTGACGACCAGTTCGGTCAGGTCCGACTTGGTGATCCGCTCCAGCGCTTTTCCGCTTAAGACCGGATGGGTAATGTAGGCAACCACTTCCACCGCGCCCTCGTCCAGCAGGCTGCTGGCCGCCTGGCAGAGGGTGCCGGCGGTATCGATCATGTCGTCGATTAACACGCATACCTTGCCGCGCACTTCGCCGATGATGTTCATGGCTTCCGCCACGTTCGGCTTGGGCCTTCGTTTGTCGATGATCGCCAGGTCGGTGTTGTCCAGCCTGCGCGCCAGGGCTCGCGCCCTGACCACCCCGCCGACGTCCGGGGACACCACTACGACATCCTCTTCCAGGCGTTTCCAGGCGTCGCCCAGCAGCACCGGGGAAGCATAGACGTTGTCGACCGCTATGGAAAAGAAGCCCTGAATCTGGTCCGCGTGCAAGTCCACCGTGACCAGGTGGTCAATGCCGGCAGCGCAAATCATTTGAGCTACGGCCTTGGCGGAAATCGGCGCCCGAACCGCCCGCGACCGGCGGTCCTGCCTCGAATAGCCGAAGTACGGCATGACCGCGGTAATCCGTTGCGCCGACGCGCGCCGGCAGGCGTCGGCCAGCAGGATCAACTCCATCAGGTTGTCGTTGACCGGCGGGCAGGTGGACTGCACGATAAACACGTCGCGTCCGCGAATGTTGTTCAGCACCTCCACGCTGATTTCTCCGTCGCTGAAGCGCTCCACCTGGGCCTTCCCCATTCGCACCCCCAGCGTCTTGGCAATCGCCGCCGCCAACGCGGGCGTTGCGTTGCCGGACAATATTTCTATTTTTGGAAGTTCGAAGCTGCGAGGTTCCACCATGGGTGACTCTGCGGTTGCTGATACCGGGTTGGCTGGGGCGGCAGGATTCGAACCTGCGATACACGGGATCAAAACCCGATGCCTTACCACTTGGCTACGCCCCAATGGGCCAAGACGTTTATTGTCTTGCCGCCTGCCTGTGCCTGTCAATGCGGGCGCTGCGATAATGCCGATGGCTGAATGGCGCCGGGGAAATGAGAAGGAGCGCGTATATGCGTGGATCGGCAAGCCGTTTTGTGTTGCTGCTGGCGGCCCTGAGCCTGGCCGTTCCGGTGCGTGCGCAGGTCAATATCGATGCCTACCGCGACTATTTTCTGGTCGGCCGGTTCGGCGAGGTGTGCACGATGTGCGAAGTGGTTGTCTTGTGCCAGGCTGGAGACGATACACCGCGTGACGACACGGTTCCGGCAGTTGGCGATTTCACGCTGTATCACCTGCAGACACGCACCTTCTGGTCGCAAGTCTCGACTATCCGGGAATGGTTCATTGCCAATTTCTCCGAGGAAGACCTGGCCGCGCGCGGTCACACGCGACCGGTGCATGTTTATGAAGTCGCGGCCGGTAAGTGGTCGGCCAGGAAGGTTGTCGAGGCGCGACTGGTGCTCAATCCACCGGTTATCGAACTCGGCGCCCACAACATCGATCGTGTCAGCCGCGCCTGGCAGCGTGCCGAAACCGGGGAGGCCAAAGGCTATTGTGCGCGCCTGCCGTTATGGGACGCGCTTGAGAGCATTGAAGCAAGCGCGCCGGGACGCAAGCCATGAGCCTCGCGATTCAGGAATTCGCGCAAGTCTGGACGCTGCGTTGGATCAGGTCGCACCCGCTGCGCTTTATCGGAATACTCTTGCATCTGGTCTTGCGAACATCGTTTGCGGTCTTCTGGCTGGCGGCCGGCATCAACAAGGTGATCAAGGGCTGGCTGACCAGCGATATCCTCAAGGAAATCTTTCTCGATCGCTTGACCGAGATGCCGCCGGATGCCTTTGCATCCCTGTTTCTGCAGAAATTCGCCATCCCGGCGTATGTGCTGGTGGCCTGGGTTATTACTGTCGGCGAGATTTGCTCCGCGGTCGGCTTGCTGGTGGGTTTGACCACGCGAATCGCTGCGTGCGTGAGCATGTTCATTCTGTGCGGCTTTGCAATCGGCGGCTACTACGATGCGTCGCTGATTCCGTTCTTCATTGTGAACGGCGTGTTCCTTTTCTGGGCTTCCGGCCTGTGGCTGGGTGTCGACCGGCCTTTGGCGAGACGCAATCCGGGCAGCCGCTGGTTCCGCCAGATGGATACTCGCGTGGCACGACACTAGCCACAATCAGGGCCGCCCGCTCGCCCCCGCCCCGCTCCGCAGACCTCAAAGCCCGACCGGCGCGGTTCGGGGAGTTCGGCTCCTCATTCAAACACGTCAAGACAGGGCAAAGCCCGCGTACCCCTCTTGAACGACTTGCTCGCATTTCTCCACGTAGGCCGGGAAACCGCCCACATAGGGCATGAAAACGCTTGGCTTGCCCGGGATGTTGGCGCCGGTGTACCAGGAGGCACAGCTGGACCGTAATAGACCGTCCCGCCACCTCGTTGTTATGAGCAACCCAGGCCTCTTCCTGTTGCGCTTCGGCTTCAATGGCGTCCAGCCCGCGGTCTCTCATGTAAACCAGGCAATCGGCGATCCAATCCACATGCTGCTCTACGCCGGTTACCATATTGGCCAACACCGACGGACTGCCCGGCCCGTTGACAAGAAACAGGTTGGGGAACCCGCTGGTCGCCAAACCGAGATAGACACGAGGGCCTCCCGCCCACTTGTCTATCAAGGACAGACCGCCCCGTCCTCGCAGATCCATCCCCAGCAATGCCCCCGTGATGGCGTCGTAACCGGTGGCAAAGACTATGGCGTCAACCGCGTACAGCGTCCCGCCGACGGGTATTCCCTCGGGCACAATGCTGTGAATCGGCTCTTGGCCGACATCCACCAGGGTCACGTTCGGCCGGTTGTAGGTTCTGTAGTAGTGCGTATCGACACACAGGCGTTTACAGCCAAGCGGGTTTTTTGGCGTTAATAGATCGGCCACTTTCTTATCTGTGACCATGTCGTGAATCTTGCGCCGCACAAAATCGGCCGCGGTCTGATTGGCATCTTTGTTGAAAAAGACATCGGCAAACGTGCCCTGGAACGCAAGCCCATTGTTTTGCCACCAGTGTTCGTAAGTCTCTTCCCGCTCTTGATCGGAAACGGCAAGGGCGGATGGGCCCGCCGGCTTGATGGGGAGCGCAGTGATGCCTTTCTTGGCTTGAGCGCGAATCTCCTTGTAGCGGGATTTGACATCCTGCAATTCACGCGGCCCAAGCGGGCGGTTGCTGGCCGGGATGGCATAGTTGGGCGTGCGCTGAAACACAGTGACGCGGGCGGCCTGTTCCGCGATCAAGGGAATGGACTGGATGCCGGATGAGCCCGTGCCGATGACGGCAACATCAAGGCCCGTGAAATCCACCCCCTTATGCGGCCACCGGCCGGTGTGATACGTGGCGCCTGAGAACGTGTCGCGGCCGGCTATGTCGGGTAGATTGGGAGAAGACAGGCAACCGGTCGCCATGACGCAAAACCGTGCCCTGTGGGTTTGCCCATCATCGGTTGCCACAGTCCAATGGGAGGGGACTTCTCCCGCCGCCGGCTCAAATGTGGCTGCCGTGACGCGGGTATTGAAATGGATGTCTCGGCGCAGTTCAAAGCGATCGGCCACATGGCGGATGTAGGACAGGATTTCCGGCTGGGAAGCATACCGTTCCGTCCAGTTCCACTCCTGCTGGAGATCGTCGTCGAACTGATAGGAGTAATGAATGCTCTCGATGTCGCAGCGGCACCCGGGATAGCGGTTCCAGTACCACGTTCCCCCCACATCATCACCCGCCTCAAAAGCCCGCACGGAAAAACCCAACTGGCGGAATTTGTGGACCGCATACACACCGGCAAATCCAGCGCCGACGACGATGACGTCAAGGGTGGCGCCTGGTGAATCGCTTCCCGGGGTCTGTTCAGGCATTTTGTTCACGATGCCCTGGGAATAGTGGCAGTCGCGCAAGGATAGTGTCGCAAACAGTCAGTATTATCAATATGTTACGTAGAGTAGGGTGTGGCCAGGGGCAGAATTGAACTGCCGACACGCGGATTTTCAGTCCGCTGCTCTACCAACTGAGCTACCTGGCCATGGGGAAAGTGCGCGGATTATAGCTTTGCGCGGGCAATCGCCAAGACCGGCGACCAACCCCGCTTCGCTACTCCGAGGGTGGGCGAAAACCCTCGGGCTTGCTTGAACCGTCGCCGAAGAAAAAGCCTTCCATTTGTTCTTCCAGGAATTTTCGCGCAGCGGGCTCGAAGGGCGTGAGGCGGTTTTCGTTGATCAGCATGGTTTGGTGGGAAAGCCACTGCTGCCAGGCTTGACGGGATACGCTCTCAAAGATTCGCTGTCCCAGTTCGCCCGGGTACGGGGGGCGCGGCAGGCCCTCAGCCTCGGTACCGAGCATTACGCACTTAACGGTTCGGGTCATGTCGTGAGATTGTGCAAGAAGGCAGACAGGCGCGTCAACGCGAAGTCGCGGCTTGGGCCCTGATTCCTTCCAGTAGCCGGCGGATCGGAGCCGGCAGCCCGACCTCTTGAGTCCCGTCGTGCCAGAGCCAGTTCCCAGCTTCCTGGACCTTGCCGAGGGGCTCCTCAACGCCTAAGCAAATGGGACGGATCTCCAGTTCAAAGTGACTGAAGCCATGCCGAAGCATCGGCAGTTCTCCAAGGTGTTCGGGGGAACAGTCAAGCACTCTTGCGCACCAGGCCTGCGCGCTCTCTTCCCCGCCCGGAGTGGGCAGGCTCCACAAGCCGGCCCAGACACCGGTGGGGGGGCGTCGGCAAAGCAGCACCGCTCCGTCCGGGCGTTGGATCACCAGCATCGAACGGTGCTTGAGCGGTCGGTGCTTTGAGGGACGCGAGGCGGGTATTGCCTCGATTTCGCCCGATAGCCGGGCTTTGCAAGTGTCGTGCAGGGGACAGGATAGGCAGCGAGGACGCCTCCGCAAGCACACGGTGGCCCCCAGGTCCATGATTGCCTGGGTATAGTCGCGGACCCTCTCAGAAGGCGTGTTGGCCTCGGCCAGATGCCAAAGAGTCTTGTTTACCGCAGCTTTGCCGGGCCAGCCGTGAACCGCGTGTACGCGAGCCAGTACGCGCCGGGCATTGCCGTCCAGAATCGCCCGCCGTTTTCCGTATGCCTGCGCCAGAATCGCTCCCGCGGTGGAACGCCCGATGCCGGGCAGACTGATGAGTTGCTCAAATTCCCGGGGAAGTTCGCCGGAATGGTCTTGCGCGAGCAATCTGGCGGCCTTCAGAAGATTGTGTGCGCGCGAGTAATAGCCCAGTCCCGCCCAGATTGCCAGCAACTCATCTTCGCTTGCATTCGCCAATGCCGAAATGCTCGGGAAGGCCGCCATGAAGCGCTCGAAGTAGGGCTTGACGGTCTCGACACGGGTTTGTTGCAGCATGATTTCCGCTACCCATACGCGATAAGGGGTGCGGCGCCGCTGCCAGGGGAGGTCCTTGCGTCCGTGCTTATCCCACCAAACGAGAAGTCGCGGAGCGATCATCGGCTGCATTGTAGGGCGGTTTGCCGGATCCAGGCGGTGACAGATCCAGCACTTGGTCGGCATAACGCAGTATGGCCGGGCGATGCGCGGCACAGACCACGGTTGCATCAAGATTCTTGAGCATTTGCACCACGCGCTCCTCGGTTGCGGGGTCAAGGTGGCTGGTTGCCTCGTCGAGAAGCAAGGCGAGCGGCCGCCGATAGAGTGCCCTGGCCAGCAGTATTCGCTGGGCCTGGCCTCCCGAGAGGTTGGAGCCCATGTCGCCGATCTGGGTGGCCATGCCCATGGGGAATTGCCGAATGTCTTCCTCCACGGCCGCCATCCGTGCGACTTCCTCGATAAGCGCGGCGTCCGGGACCGGGTCGAAAAAGCTGATGTTCTCGGCGATGCTGCCCCGGAACAGAACGTCGCCCTGCAGCACCAGGCCCAATTGCCGGCGATATTGGTGGCGCTGCAGCTTCTGGACTTCCACTCCTCCCGCCAGTATCCGCCCTTGCGTTGGCGTCTCAAGACTCGCCATAAGCTTGAGCAAAGTGCTCTTGCCGCAGCCGGAAGGCCCTGTCAGGACGACCAACTGACCCGCCTCAATGCGGAACGAGTAATTCGCAAGGACAAACCCCTCGGCGCTTCCGTACGAAAAGCCAAGGTCTTTGGCCTCGAAACAGCCTTTCAGCGAGCCTACCGGCAGTCCATCCTCTGGTTCAGCCTCATGCTCGACGATGTCGCCCAGGCGTTCGGCATGCAGGCGCAACATGTAGGCTTGTTGAAACAACGCGATCAGCGCCGCCAGCGCTCCGCTGAAGCGGCCCCGCAGTGTCATGAATGCAAACAGGGCGCCAAGGGTGATTTGGCCGTTGAACAGGGTCAGCACTCCGATTCCGAGGAAGGCGATTTGCTCGGCCTCGCCAAGCATCGAAAGCCCGGCGCCGGAGTACATGCCGATGCGAGCACTGCGCACACCAAGGTTGAGCTTTTCCACCAGGTGGGTTTGCCATACGGAAACCCGTTCGGTTTCGCCGGCCAGAGCCTTGACCGTCTCGCTGCCCCGCAGCGACTCCAGCATCGCCGAACTCTGTTTTGCTCCCGCTACCAATCCGTCGCGGGCCAGCCGCCGCTGGGCCGGCAGTACGCTCCATACCAGGCCGGTGCGAAGCGCCAGGCCGGCCATGCTGATCAGCATAAGCGCGGGGCTGTAGATCAGCATCACAATTCCGGTTAGCGTCACCTGCAGCAGATTGATGATTCCGCTGACCACCGATCCGGTCGCAAAGCTGACGATCGGAGAAAGAGATTGCATGCGGGATACCACGTCGCCCACGTGCCGCTGGCGGAAGAAACGAACCGGCAGGCTGAACAAACGCTGGGTCAGGTTGCGAGAGGTTTGCAGCGATATCGAGGTTGATAGCCAAATTCCGATCCAGGATTGCAGGAGCTGCAAGGGGATCACGATTACGGCCAGCAGGCCCATGGCCAGCAGCAATGAGCGCAGCAGGTCTGCATCGCGCGACGCCGCGACCTCGTCGATAAGAATCTGGGAAAGCACCGGCGGCGCCAGGCTCAGCACCTGCAGCGCCAGCGCAATAACGGTCAGGCTGGCCAGAGTTCGCGCCAGCCGGTCGAAGGAACGCGCAATGGGCTTGAGCGGCAGACTGGAGCGGAGGTCGCCGGCCTCAAAGTGCACGCGCGGGCTGAGTTCCAGCGCCACTCCCGTAAAGCGCGAATCCAGTTGTTCCAAACGCCACCAGCGGCGTTCCCCGGCCGGATCCAGGATCAGCGCTCTATCCTTTCGGACTTCTCCCAACACGACGAAGTGATCCAGGTTCCAGTGCAGCACGCAAGGCAACTTGAGCTTACCGAGCTCCTCCATTTCCAGCCGCAGCGCCCGCCCGCCCATTCCCAGCCGCTCAGCCGCCTCCATCAAGGCGCGCAGCGTGTGTCCCCGCCCGGCATCCCCGGCCTGGGAGCGGGTGACCGCCAGATCCATCCGCAAGCCGTGATAGTCGGCGATCATCGCCAGGCAGGCGAGACCGCATTCGGATTGCTGATGCTGGGGGATGTGCCTAAGCCGCCTGCGGCGGCCGATGGCGACATCAAATGCCTGCTTCCACGTTTGCAAGCGCCTGATTCTCCAGGTTTGTGTCAGGGGCGCCGGATCCCCGAATCAGTGGTTGCAGCAGCCAACTGATCAGCGTGCGCCGTGTTTCGATGATCGTGGCCTCCGCGCTCAGTCCCGGCCGCAATGACCAGCGCCGCCCCATGGCATGCATATGTTGGCGTTCCAGCTCAACTCGCGCCTCGTACACGGGTGCGAGCAAATTTGGCACCAGGCGCACGGCGCGCGGGTCTATCGGCGTGGAAGTCATTTCGATGAGCTTGCCGCGCAACACCCCGAACTGCCGGGAGGGGAAGGTCGGAAGTTTCAACACGGCCTCCTGTCCCGGTTCGGCTCGCCCGGCCACCAGCGAGGAGAGATAGAGCCGGGCTTCTATTGGGCTGTTCGAGCGATGCAGGTTTGCCACAGTTTCGCCGGCGGAAACCGTGTCTCCCGGACTGACCAGCACGTCGGTTACCTGTCCGTCCATCGGAGCCACAATCGCCCGCCGCGCCAGGCCGTCAAATTCCACGGCCTGGCTGGCCAGCCTTTCCGACTCCATCGCCAGATTCAGGTCGATCGCTTTGAATGAAGCGGACTCCGAGGCCATGTCGCGAGTCACGCGTTCGATGGCGGTTTGCGCCTCTTTCTGCTGGGACTTGAGTTCACTGAGTGTGGCTTCGGCCTGCAGCAGGCGCAATTCCACTGGCTCCACGTCCCGCAATGCGACATGTCCCTCAAGCGCCAGCGCCGCAAGCCGCCGGTGATCAATTTCCGCGAGTTCAACCTGCCGGGCGGCGTTCCGTGAGCGCTCCGTCAGCGATACCAGTGTGTATTGCAGTGCCGACTGCCGCAGGCGCATGGATTCAAGTCTCGCTTCCAGCGCAACCCGTTCCTGCTCCCGGCGTTGCCGCAGCATTTTCCTTTGCCGGGCGGTCGACTCGACGCGAGTCGCAAAGCTGCCGGTCCCGTCCTCAAGTCTCCGATCCACTATCAAGGTAATGAGCGGCTGCCCCGCGGCAACGGTCGTCCCGGCCTCGACCAGCACCTGTCCAACGACGCCGCTTTGATCCGCCCCAACCGTGGCCAGCCCACCTACCGGAAGCAGCACACCGGGCGCATGCAGTCTGGCCGGCACCTGGATTACGAAGCTCAGGATTATGAGCGTGGCCAGGCAAACGCCGGCGATCGCTACGGCAAAAGGGGTAGAGGCCGGCCCGGCCAGCATTACTTCGCCCAGAAAATGCTGTTTCCGTTTGTCCAGGGAAGTCGCGCGAAACAGATTCGCAAGTTCGGGGGAACCAACGGGCAGGCTATTGCTCACCGGACCGGCCTCTAGTGTGTCTTCTCTCCGCAGCCGCTAGAAGACCTGAGGAGTGTCGTCTCGCGGCGGCAGCCAGTGCAACGGAATCGGTTCTGAAGCCCGATCAACCGGCGGCTCTTGCGAGTTTTCAGCCACGTAGGGAAAGCTAAGCGGCAGGCTGTCAAGGTGCGGAATCTCGTGCCGAATGATGGTCCGATATTCCTCGGCCTGGCCGGCGCCGGCGAGGTCCTGCTCCGCAGGTCTTAGATTTCTCATCTCAACCTCCTTGTTGCTGAGATTTCGGGGCGTCAGTCAGACTGATCCACGACAAGCTGATGTGGACCGGTTGCGTTGGGGCCGTAGCCGGAATTCTGCCGCCAATTCACATACTGCTGCATAAACGCTGCATCCAATTCCGGATCGTCGGTGCCCTCTTGCTCCTCCTCTTCTTCTCCCATCGAGCATATGTAGGGAGCGGTGACTTCCGCTACCAGTGCGCCATAGGTGCCGCCTGCAATACCGCCCGGAAGGCCGCCTCCGCCAAGCGCACCGCCGAGCGCGCCCGCGATTATGAAGACCGTTTTGACCGTTTGTTCGCACTCGGATTCGTGGCCTCCGGCAACAGCTTCGTATTCCTGTTCAAGTAGCAATCTCATCATCTACCTCCTTGTAGTGAGTGAAGGATGCGGCGCAACCCTTGCGCCGCTGCGGACATAAGAGTGGAGGGGCGGGTCGCACAAGAGTAGGCGGAAATCATGTGTGTTTCCGGAAATAATGCCCGCCACCAAATACTTGCCCGAACGGACGCTATTTGAAGATCAACGACGCGGCGCAGCCACGGCAAGAGGAATTGGAGCGGACGATGGGAATCGAACCCACATCATCAGCTTGGGAAGCTGAGGTTCTACCTTTGAACTACGCCCGCTTCGAGCCTTAGTCTATGCTAGATTCGAAGAGCCTCCAATAGGCGGCTGGACAGTCATTTTGGTGGACTTCGACCCTTGAATTCTCAAGCCGGGCAATGGTCCGCGCCGCGCAGTTTTGTTCGGCGGTCGGGACGGATTACCAAGGCGCAAGAGCGCGCCTTGAGTGAACTGTGGCCGAGTTACGGCCTGGAGGAGAGCGCTGTCCCTCTTTCACTGGAACAGGTATTCGGGAGAGACGCGCCCGCGATCCTGGAAATCGGTTTCGGCAACGGCGAGACGCTGGTTCGCGCGGCAAAGGAAGCTCCCGAAGTGAATTTCCTCGGCGTGGAGGTCCACCTGCCGGGATTGGGCCGCTGCCTACTGCAGGCTGAAGACGCCGGGCTTGAGAACCTGCGTCTGATTCAGGGTGACGCGGTCGAAGTGCTGACGACCTGGTTGCCGACTTCCTGCCTGGCAATGGTGCGCCTGCTGTTCCCCGATCCATGGCCACGCAAGAGGCATCACAAGCGGCGCCTGGTCCAATCCGGGTTCGTTACGCTGCTTGAGCGAGTGCTTGAGCCGTCCGGATTGTTTCACGTGGCAACCGATTGGGCGCCGTACGCCGAGCACATCGAAGGAGTTATGGCCGCGAGCCCGGCGTTCGAGCGGACACGCGAACCGCCCGCTCGCTACCCGACGCGATTCGAGCTGCGCGGCAGCGCCTTGGGCCACGAAACCTGGGAGGCCGCCTACCGGAAAAAATAATCCAAGCGCGTGTGGGCAAATTGCGTTTGCCTTGAGTGGCCATCGCGCGCTAGCCGCGCACAAGCGTCTTGGCATTGCCGATCAGATCCCGAATCTTGTGGCGAAGCATCCACAGGCACGCCAGCGACGGCAACACCATGATTGCCGTGATTACGAAGAATGTTCCCCAATCACCTTGCAGGGCATCCACCGCCCAGCCCGAGCTTGACGCAAATAGAGTACGGCCGGCCGTGCCGATCGAGGCCATCAGCGCGTATTGCGTGGCGGTATAGGTCCGGTCAACAAGCAATGAAATAAAGCCTACAAAAGTAACGGTGGCGATTGCGCCGGTGATGTCGTCAACGACAACAGCAACGGCAAAGAGCAATTCAGATTTTCCGGTCCAGGCAAGCGCCGAGAAAAGCAGGTTGGTCAGAGCCATCGCCAAGCCAGCCAGCACAAGCGCCTTTACGATTCCTACCCGCACCGCGAAGAAACTGCCGAGAATGGTGAAGGCAACCGTGACCAGCCAGCCGAATCCCTTTGAATAGATGGCGATGTCCGTTTTGGAGAACCCGATTTCCTGATAGAAGACGAGTGACATGCGCCCGAGGAAAGCTTCGCCAATCTTGAAAAGAAAAATGAACCCGAGTAGCCCGAGCGCAACAGCCGCACCATTGCGTTTGAAGAAACTCCACAGTGGCTCGACGACGGTTGCCGCCAGCCAACCAACCGTCTGCTTGCTGCGCGACTGTGACGCTCGATCGCCATAGATTTGCTTTACGTAGGCTTGCTGCGCGACCCGCTGTCTGGCCAGCCGTTCAGTCGATGGCTGCTCTCTCACGAACATCAGGCCAACGTTGCACAGGATGACAACGCCGCCCATAAGCAGGATGGTGAGGCGCCAGTAGTTTTCCGTGCCCATATCGTGCAGCGCGCCGGCGGTTGTCAGGGCTATGGCGCCGCCAAGCTTGAATCCGGTGTACCATCCAACAGTTGCGGCGGCCGCCCCTGCCGCCATGAGCTTGGAGTTGCTTCTTTCAATCTGCTCAATACGCAACGCATCTATTACGACATCCTGGGTTGCAGAGGCAATGGAGATTATCAATCCAACCAAGATGATGGCGGTCAGGTCCGTGGTGGGATCCAGAAGCGACCAAAGGATCACCGCTGCGAAGATGACTCCCTGCATCGTTACCACCCAAGCGCGCCTGTGCCCTAACCGCGCAGTCAGAACCGGGATTGAGAGTCGGTCCAGCAACGGCGCCCACAGGAAGTTGATGGCATAGACGAAGGTGATAGCGCCGGCCCAACCCACGACCGTGCGTGTGAGGCCAGAGTCGCGGAGCCACAAGGTCAGAATGGCGCCGTGGAGAACCCACGGGAAGCCGCTTATGACGCCAATCCAAAGGATTCGCGCGATCCGGCGATCCCAGTAGACGCGAAGTTCTTCACGCACGTCTCGCTTCTCCTACCGGATACACAAACGCATCCGCTATCTTTGCAAGCTGCCCGACTCAGTCCGCATAGTCGATGATCAGCGGCGCGTGGTCGGAGAAACGCTTGCGTTTGTAGATGGATGCAAGTGTAGCGCGCTCAGCCAGGGCCGGCGTGGCCACGTGGTAGTCGATGCGCCAGCCCACGTTCCTGGCCCAGGCCTGGCCGCGATTCGACCACCAGGTGTATTGATCCGGCTCGGGATTGATCTTGCGAAAGCAATCCACGAAACCGAGTTCCCCGACCAGCAAATCCATCCAGGCGCGCTCTTCGGGCAGGAAGCCTGAGTTTTTCCGGTTGCCGCGCCAGTTCTTGAGATCGATTTCGCGATGCGCGATGTTGAAATCCCCGCACAGCAGGTATTGGCGCCCGCTGTCGCGGGCCGCGGCAAGCAGCGGAGTGAAATGGTCGAGAAAACGGTACTTGGCCAACTGCCGTTCTTCGGATGAAGATCCCGAGGGCTGATAGAGGGAAACTACGCTGAGTGAGCCGAAACGCGCTTCGAGGTAGCGCCCTTCCGCATCGAATTCAGCCAAGCCAAAGCCCCGCAGGACTTCGTCGGGCTTTCGGCGTGCGTACAGGCCTACGCCCGAATAGCCTTTTTTTTCGGCACATTCGTAGTAGCAATGCCAGTTGCGCGGCCAGAATTCGCGGCCCTGAAGCTGGTCTTCCTGCGCCTTGAGTTCCTGCAGGCACACGAAATCGGCCTTTTGGCGCGCCAGCCACTGGTAGAAACCCTTGCGCGCGGCCGCGCGTATTCCGTTGGCGTTAAGCGTAATTACCCGCATCGCTTGGCGGCGCTACCAGCGCAACCCTCCGTCCAGATCGATGACGCGCCCGGATATGTAGTCATTCTCAAGAATGAACTGCGCGGTTTGTGCAACTTCGTCCGGCTCGCCCAGGCGCTTCACCGGCACCATGGCCGCGAGCCGATCGCGGGCTTCGGGCTTCATGGCGGCAACCATCTCGGTGTTCATCAGTCCCGGGGCGATGGCCGCGGTGCGGATCCCGTGACGGGCCAGTTCCTGCGCCCAAAGGACGGTCAGGGCCGCGACTCCGGCCTTGGTGGCGGAGTAATTCGATTGACCGAAATTACCCGCGCGCGACAGGCTGGAGATGTTGATGATGACGCCTCCCGCTCCAAAGCGCGCCATATGAACGGCGGCCTCGCGGGCGCACAGGAAGGTTCCCGTCAGATTGACGTCCAGCACTGCCTGCCAATCGCCAAGCGACATCTTTCCCAGCAGTTCGCCGCCCTTGAACTTAATCAACAGCCCATCGCGGGTGATGCCGGCATTGTTGATCAGTATGTCCAGCGAGCCGCAATCCGAGGCCACCGCGTCCATGAACGCGATGACGTCTTCTTCCCGGGATACGTTTGCGGTGTAGCAGTGCACTTGAGCGCCCGCCGCTTCGCACTGAGCGGCAGTGTCCTTGAGGCTGTCTCGTTTCAGATCGCATAGCGCCAGGCGCCCGCCCGCCGCGGCCAGACGCCGCGCCATCGCTGCGCCGAGCCCGCGCGCCGCGCCGGTAATGACTATGGTCTTGCCCCTTATCTCCACCAGTAAGTACTCCTTTGGCAAACGGAGCAATCCTACTCCATCGTGCTTGCGGTTTCGCCCGCGGGCTTGTTTCCGGCGACCGCCCAGCCCATCAGCGCCTCGCCCCGATACACCAGTGGGAACCAGCCCTCCACCGCAAGTCCGGCCGCACGCAGATGGTCAAGAAGCCGGTCGAATTGACCGGCGTTGGGAGTAGCGGCCAGGAGGTCCTCCATGCGGCGCTGATAGGCGGCGCAGGATTCCTGTAAACGCCGGATTACATCACGCCTCTCGGAGGCCTCAAGCCCCGGGGCAAAAGCGCTGCTCAGTCCATTCAGGATAAAACCGATACCGTTGCCCGGATCATGGTAGCGCTTGGCCTGCTGGTGAAGCCGCTCAACGGAGGCGTTCAACTTGCGCCTCAGATGCTCGGTCTTGCTGTCGTGCTGCAGCAGCCGCTTTTCAAAATTCGAACCTGACGCCGCCATGGCATCGATGACCTGGCGAGCTTTTGCGAGCAGTTGCTCCGTCTTCAGACACAGTCGATGCTGCTCCAGTCCTTCCTCGGCTTCGCGAACCACCACCGAGTTGGCGTGATGCGTAATGAAGGCGATCCGCCCGCCAGGCTTGAGAACCCGCATGATTTCCCGGGAACCGGCGGCGGGATCGCCATACTCGAAGCCGTACTGCGAGGTGACCAGGTCGGCGCACTCGGCCTCAAGCCCAGTGCTCTCATTGGGCGCTCCTCCACGAAAGCGTACGGCGCTCAGCCATTCCTGCGCCGCATTGGCCTGCTCAAGGTCCCGGTGCGGGCGAATTTCCGCCCTGTCCAGGGCATCGATCTCAAATTGCATGTCGTTCCGTGAAGAATATTCCGCGGCCAGCAAGGCGACGGCGCCATTGCCGGTGGCCAGGTCCACCACTCGCGCCCCTCGAGGCAGGGCGCCGAACTGAAGTTGCCAGAATTCCCGGATTTCGCCGTCGTAATTCGGATTGCCGCTGCGCTCGAAGGTAGTGACACTGCCGTGGCGCCAGAACTGCGCCCACTCGTCATCGTTGAGCAATCCCCGGACCTTATTCTTGCGGCGGGGGGTGGCCATAACTGGCTGTGCGCTATTCGCCCGTGAAGCGGGGCGCCCTCTTTTCCAGAAAGGCCGCTATGCCTTCCGCCGCATCCGCGGTCTTGCTGCAAACCTCCTGGGCGTCAGCCTCGGCCATGAACAGATCATCGAAGGACTGGGCCCCGGCTTTGCGTATCAGCCTTTTGGTGGCGGCCAGGGCCAGCGGCGCCTTGAGGGCCAACTCTCCGGCCCAACTCTCGGCCAGCTCCAATGCCTGGCCGGGTGGCGACAGGCGATTGACCAGGTTCAATTCCCTGGCTCGCGCCGCCGCCATGCGATCACCGCTGATGGCGAATTCGAAAGCCGCACGATGGCCCAGTGATTGAGTGAGCGTCCAGGTGGATCCGCCGTCGGGGATCAGGCCGATGGTGGAGAACGGGCAGAGCAAAAAGGCGTTTTCCTCCATGACAACCAGGTCGCAGGCCATCGCCAGCGACATGCCGATACCGGCTGCACCTCCCTGGACCGCCGCAATGACCGGTTGCGGAGCCTGCATTACCGCCTCGAACAAGGGCTTGTATTCGCGGATGAGAATGTCCCGGATTGAAGCGGTGCCAACTGTGCCTCGTTTTAGATTCGCCCCCGCGCTGAAGAATCTTCCGCTTCCGCCGAGAACAATCGCTCTTACCGCGGGGTTCCGGGCCGCTTCATGCAGTGCGGCGGCCAATTGCTCACGAAGTTCAGGGGTAAAGCTGTTGAGATTGTCCGGCTGGTGCATCAGCACCGTAGCCACGGCGCCTTCGCGCCGGGCCAGGACTACGGCGTCTTGCTCTTCGCTGTCGGTGCGTGGAACAACATGGGGCGAGGGCATCTTGCCCTCGACGAGGGCGGGACGCCCTCGCTCCCGGGGTGCAGTCACCTAAACTGTGCCCCGGGAGCGGTCATAGGCCGGTCGCGCCGTGCATGCCTTGAACCACTTGTCTACCTTCGGCCGCGACTCAAGACTGAACCCCAGCATCGGCAACATCACCAGGACCGAAACACAAATCAGGTCTGCCGCGGTGAATTGTTCGCCGAGGAGATACGAGCGCTTGGTAAGCCTGGCCGCAAGCGTGTCCAGAGGCTCATTCAGAGCGCTCTCCGCAGCCTGGGCCGCCGATTCGTTGTGGTCATCGCCGGCGTGCACGAATTTCTGCATGAACATCGTCACGATATGCGGTTCGAGCTCGGTCATGGCGAAGAACGACCACTGAAGCACATGGGCTCGCTGGGCCTGGGTCGCCGGCCACAACTCCCGGTCGTCATATTTCGCCGCCAGGTAGAGATTGATGGCGGTTGATTCGAACAGCTTTAGGCTGCCGTCCTCCATGGCAGGCGCCTTGCCGGTGATAGCAACCTTGCCGATTTCCTTTCTGCGCTCTTCCCGTGACATGCCGTCCAGCGGCACATGCTCATACGGGATGGCCAGTTCCTCCAGCATCCATAAGCAGCGCGCCGCGCGCGAATTTAACTGGCCGTATAGCCGAATCATCTAAGCTCTCCTTGGGGTAGGGACCAACTGTCTCTCACTACTACGGGCCGAACACGGCGCCCGAAAACGCAGCCACGATCGTCATGCCGTAAATGAACAGTACCCATCCGTACACCGGCTGCAACTGGGCGTGGTACTTCTGCTCCAGTTCCGGCGTAGTACCGGACCGGGCAATCGTCGCAAAGGTCATGGTAGCCGGGGCAAAGCCGCGATCCAAGGGCACGACGGCAAAACCAATCAGCCCGACCGCCACCAGCTTGATCGTCAGCCACGCCGGCGCAGCGAAAGCCTCGGCCGTTTGGGTGGCAACCGCGAAAGCCAGCGCGCCCACGCACAATAACAAGCTGAACGGCATATTGGTCTTCTCGAAGAGCTTCTCGGCGCCGGTGCCCGGGTTGAGAAATCCAGCCCACATGATCACAACCCAGGCCAGGCCAAGCAGCCAGACCAGCGCGAGCAGCCAGGTGGGAACACTGAGCAAGCCGAGCCCGGCGATCAGCTGCAGCCCGCTTGGGAATATCAGTGCATTGCAGGTGCGCGGCAGGCGGTCCAGCACCATGCCCAGCCGCAGCACGCTCGAGCGCGTTTCCATGCTGAGCGACGAGTTCTCCGACATCTTTGCGGCCAGAAACACGCCGAGGTCGGTGCCCAGCCAGAACACCCACAAGGAAATGTGGAAGAAGACCAGTATCTTGTGGCCAAGAATCATTTTTTCTCCTCCTCGCCGAGCTCCTGAAACGGAGCCAGTACCTTGCGGATCAACTCGGCGTTGGCAACCGCCCAGTCTGCGGCCTGATCGGCATCAGGCTCGAAGTCGTCAATTTCCTCGCGGCTCAAGATGCCTTTGCGAAGTACCAGTGACTCCAGGCTCATCAGCCGTTCCCGAACCACCCAGTGCTCCGCCATCAGCTTGAGCAGGCTGGCCAGCAACGCATCCGTTGCCGGGTCCTGAAAGAAATACTTGCGGCCGCCCTTGATGCGGCGGCTCAGCCGTTCGCCAGCCGACGCGTCCATGCCTAATCCTGTTTGACCGAACCAAACCCGTACCAGAAGATCACGTCGGAAAGCCGCCCCGTGTCTTCGCCGAACTCAGGCTCGGACATGGCCACTTTGATGAAGTCGTCTTCGTCGGTATAGGTGTAGCGAGGCATTACTCCTTCGAAATACCCATCCGCCGGAAAACCGGCGGCGATCATCAGTTCGCGCGGATCCTGATCGCGGAAATCCTTGTAGAACGGCTCGTTGTTGTAGTAGCTGTCCCAGTCAAGGTAGAACTGATCGTAGGCTGCCATGCGGTCGTTGGGCGGCAATTCCATGTTGAGCAGCACGCCGCCGGGACGCAGCACACGGTGTGCTTCGGCCATGTACTTGCGGATCGCCTTGTTGGGCAGTTCGTGCAGGAACATGGAACTGAACACGACGTCCATGGAGTTGTCCGGGAAGCCCATGCGTTCCGCGCTCTGCTGGTGAAAATTCACCTCAACGCCCATGGCTTCGGCACGGGCGTGGGCGTAGCGAAGACAAGGCGCGGCCACATCAATACCGTGCACCTCGGCCTCGGGGAAGACCTGCTTCCAGGGGAGCGTGTTGTGCCCGATGGTGCAGCCTGCATCGAGTATGCGCAGCGGTTTGCGGTCCCGGAAGCGGTTCTTGTAGAAATTGGCCATCGACCAGCCGATGTCGTTCAAATCCTTGCCCATGGCGCCGAAGGCAAACACGTTCAATCCCTGGTCATAAACGGCGCCCGCCGCCAGGTCCTCGCCACCGTATTCCCGGTAATAGCATCCCGGCATCAGGTGGACATCAACGGCTTCGACGTATCGGGGAATCTCCAGGTTCGGGTCGAGTTCAAGGCTGCCGCCGGCCGGCGCCTTTTCCATCAGGCTCCTGCCGGTTGCGTTGAGTTGCCCCCGCTGCTTCTCCAGGCTATCGAAAACGACATCCCAAACCATCTGCTGAGCAGTACAGCGTGCGGAAGAATAAGCCTTGAAGATGTGTCGATCGCGAATCGCGCGATGCACGCCGGCGCCGTCCGCTTGCCCCGCGCCTACCTGTGGAGCCACCCTGGATTCATAGTCCTTGCGCATGGAAGCCGCGAGATCGTTGAGGACAAAACCGCGCAGTCCGGATACGAACCTCTCCCGGGCCCGCGTGTCGCGATTGCGGTCCAGCGCCAAGGCATGGGTGATTGCTTGTGTCATGGCCAGTTCCTGTTAAGTCCTGACTTCCGATTGTTGCGGATTCGAGAAGAAAATGCAAAGCGAATACAATCTCGCGCCGTGCCCTCCAAATTTGCCCACGCTTGCATGGAAGAACCCGGGAACGAGGGCTTCCAGCCCTCGACGAGGGCAAGATGCCCTCGCTCCATAGTTCCGTGCGCGTCAGCGCAGCGGCGCCCGCTGCCAAAACTCCTGGAGAGTCTTCGCTGATGCCAGGCGCCCTGGACGGAATTCGCGTTTTGGAACTTACCAGCGTGGTGTTGGGGCCATGGGCCTGCCAGTTGCTGGCCGACATGGGCGCCGACGTCATCAAGGTAGAGCCGCCCTACGGCGACTCCAACCGCAGCCTGGGAGCTTCTCACAACCCGGGCATGGCGGCGCTCTACCTGACCTGCAATCGTAACAAGCGCGGCGTGGTGCTGGATCTCAAGCAGGACGCCGGGCGGGAAGCAGTGCTGCGCCTGGCGCGAGACGCCGACGTGCTGATTCACAACAACCGCCCCGGGGTGATGGCGCGGCTGGGGCTGGAGTACGACGATGTTCGGGCGGTAAATCCCGGGATCATCTATTGCGGAACTTACGGCTACGGCAAGGACGGTCCGTACGGCGAGCGGGGCGCGTTGGATGATTCGATCCAAGCCATCAGCGGTTTTGCGATGCTGCACGAAATGGTGCAGGGTGAACCGCGCTACGCGCCCTCCGTGATAGCGGACAAGACCACCGCGATTACGGTGGTGTATGCGGTGCTGGCGGCGCTTTTCCATCGCGAAAGAACCGGCGAAGGACAGTCCGTTGAAGTGCCCATGTTCGAAACCATGGTGTCTTTCATCATGGCGGAGCACCTGTGGGGCCAGGTGTTCGATCCGCCATTGGGTACTCCGGGCTACAAGCGCCTGATGAGCCAACATCGAAAGCCCTACCGCACGCTGGATGGTTATATTGCGGTGCTGCCCTACCTGGACCGCCATTGGGAGCGTTTCTGCACCCTGGCGGAACGCCCCGAGCTGATTGAAGACGAGCGTTTCAGGACTCTCTCGGACCGGGTGCGGAATATCGACGAAACCTATGCCGAGACCGGGCGCATTCTCGCCACTCGGACGACCGCCGAGTGGATGGAACTATTCGCCGGCGGCAGCTTGCCGGTGAACGCGGTGAATACGCTGGACGACCTGCAACATGACGAGCATCTTCAGGCCGTAGGGTTCTGGAGCGAGATGGACCACCCCACCGAAGGCAAGCTCAGGATGCCGGGATTTCCGGTTAATTTTTCGGCCACGCCCGCAAGCATCCGGCGCCATCCGCCCAACCTGGGTGAGCACAGCGTCGAAGTCCTAAGCGAAGCGGGATATTCAAGCGAGCAGATTCAGGAAATGCTCGCCAGCGGAGTTACGCGCTCCCACAAATAAAAGACCCGCTGCACAAATGCGCAGCGGGTCTTGAAAGGGCGATAGTCCCCGGCTAGAAATCCTTGCGGAAGTTGACAGCCCAGGTGCGCGGATCCTGCAGGTAAAGGCCAACGAAGAACGAAGTGCCCTGCTCGCGGTCCGCACAGTTCTGGCACTCGGCGCTGATCGACCAGTCCTGGTCCAGGTTGCGCAGGGTGACCGACGCGGTTACCACCGTATAGCCGTCGCTAAGCGATACCGGCACACCGCTGGAACCAATGCTGTGCTTGCCGATCTTGTAGACATATGCGCTTGGCGCCAGCTCCCAGCCGTCCGCGATCGCGATCTCGTAGACCCCGCCTGCGGTGAGGGTGAATTCGGGCGCGCGCACCGGGTCGGCAATCTCTCCTAAGTGATTCACCACGCCGGCGCCGCAGAATGGACTCGCCGTATACGCAACGCCGGCCGAAAGATCGGCGTTGCAAAGCTCCAATTGCCGCACGATTGAAGGGTTGAGTTCAGCGTACTCGGCATCCTGGGCGCCGAAATTGGCAAACACGGTCAAGCCGTCGATAAGCAGAGCGGTGATTTCCACCTCAATGCCCTGGTTCTCCAGGGAGGCGTAGTTGCGCGTGCTGAACGTAGGCGCTCCGGTTACCGGGTCATACACCGCCGACGGTAGCTGGAAATCGGTTACATCCGACCGGAACGCGGTCACGTTCAGACGCAGCCGACCGTCCATCCAGTCCGAGCGCATGCCTGCCTCGTAGGACCAGACTCTCTCAGGACCGAACACTTCAATTGCGCCGGCGTTGGTGCCGCGCGCGTTCCAGCCGCCCGATTTGAAGCCGCGCGTTGCCGAGACGTAGAACATCATGTCGTCGCTCAAGTCGTATTCCAGCGCCAGGCGTGGCGTAAGTATCTTGGCGTTCTGCTCCAGGGGGTAGCCCAGGGCGGCAATGGCGGCGGAATTGAAGCCGAAGGCCCAATTGGGATTGGGCGTGAAGCCCACATCCTTGGTTTCGTCGGTCCAGCGGACGCCGCCGGTCAGCGTGAGTTGCTCGCTGGCGTGGTAGTCCAGCTGAACGAAGGCCGCCAGCGCGTCGGTATCGTTCTCCAATACCCGGTCGGCCAGCAACAGGGGCTGGAAGCCGTTGAACGCGCCGCCGATACCGAGCAGGTCGGCGAAGTCGGTGGTGTTCTCTTCCTTGATGTAAAAGATGCCGGCCACATAGTCCAGCAGACCGTTCTCGGTGGCGCCGGTAATCTTGACCTCTTGCGTGAACTGGTCGTGTTCACCCGCGTTGGCGATGGTGAATCCGCCATAGGGTCGGGAGAGGTTCAGGAAATCCAGTGTGAAATCGTGGTCCAGGAAGCGTTGGCCGGTAATCACGTTGACGGTGCCCCAACGCGTTTCCGCCTCGATATTGGAGTACAGCGACAGTGAGTTGACCCAGTTGCCCAGAGGCCGGCCGGCCTTGGCGCCGTGTATGGGGTGCGGCCACGGTGGGGGCTGGTCGGACCGCAGGCCGGTAAGCGTGAAGCGGTCGCCGCTATCCGGATCATGGACGTTGAGCAGGTTGGCGTGTTCGTTGTCAACGTAGGCCACCGCTACATCCCAGCTAATGCCTTCGCCCAGCCAGGTTGCGGCAGCGCGCAGGCCAATGTTCTTTTCATAGTTTATGCCGTCTTCGCCGGTGGTCCGGTTTTCCACGAACCCGTCATCATCGACGGCATAGGCTGAAAGCTTGACAAGGAGGTTTTCCTGGATCGGCAGATCGACGCTGCCGCGGAAGCGCACCTGGCTGAAGCGCCCGAAGCCCAGTTCAACGTAGCCTCCCAGTTGTTCGGCGGGCTTTTTCAGGATCACGTTGACCGCGCCGCCGGTGGTGTTGCGGCCGAACAGCGTGCCCTGGGGTCCGCGCAATACCTCGATGCGGTCGATGTCGAACAAGGCGAAGTTATTGGCGTTCTGGCGGCTGATGAAGATGTCGTCCACGTAGCTGCCCACGGGCGGGTCGAAAGTAGCGATGGACTCGGTGTTGTTCAGCGCTCGAAGGGAATAGACATTGGCGGAGCCCAGACCGGTGTTGTTGCTCCCGATCATATTGGGCACCAATCGGGTCATGTCCAGGCCTTCCGTGACTTGCAGCATTCGCAGCTGGTCGGCGGAATATGCGCTTACTGCGATCGGTACTTCCTGCACGCTTTCTGCGCGCCGCTGGGCGGTAACGATCACTTCCTCGATCAGCTGGTCGCTGTCCTGCGCTATCGCCGGCGCGATCATCGCGATGCCGGCAAGCGCCAGGGTGAATTTGCAAATGAATTTCATCCGGAGGGTTCCCCTAAGATTTTCGGTGGGATGGGCGCTCTACGCGCAAAAAACCCGCCGGCCCCACGCAATTTGGACCGCAAACGGGTAGTGCCTGCATTATATACAGCCCTTCCAGAAGTATCCAAGTGGCGGCCCTGCGTGCCGTGAGTCCTGGCGTGGCGGTCTCCGTTTGCATTGGAGTGACCTTTGTGCCAGTATTCTGCGCCGGCTGTCGGGCGGAGGGAATTGGGAATTCGTCAATCCCCTGCCGCGTCAATGCAAACGGCGAACCGGTTCGCCGGCGTCTGGGAAATCAAGGGAGGCCATCAGGTGGCTAAATTGATCGATTACGAGAAATCCGCTGCCGCGGACAAGTGGATTCGCGATGAAAGCGCCGAGCAGGAAGAGCGCTACAAGGAAATAGTCAGGGAAATGGACGACCTCGGGCCGGAACGCGACGTCTGGGTCGAGAATTTCTTTGAACGCATTCAAACGCGCGGATTCAACGTGCACTTCGACAACCGCCGCGCAATAGCCGCCGATGAACTTCCGACCCGCCCGGCGCGGAAGTTCAAGGTGGTGTTTTGAAAGGGGAGCAAACGCAATGAGCCGTCCACATATAGAACCGTATGTAGAAACCATGGTGCCTTTCCGGCGCATGACCCTGCCGGGATTCGGGAAGGGCATGCACTACAAGGTGCTGAGCATGGATCGCGACACCGGCGCCTGTTCGCTGGTTGTCAAGTTCGAGCCCGGGTATTCGCTGCCGCCGGGAATGAGCTATACCGAATTGGAACTGTACGTGGTTGCCGGCAGCTTGCAGTATGGCGACCAGACCTTTGAGCGCGGGCACTATCTGTGGTTGCCGGCCGGCGTTTCCCTGCCTGCCATGTCTTCCCCGAACGGAGCGCGTTGCCTGATGTTCTACAACCACGGCGAGCCCAGCTTTGTGGAGTCCGAAGAGGATCACCCGCGCGCCGAGCGCCATAAGATGGTTAGCGTCAATGCGCTGGAAGATGTCGTATGGGGGCCTGCCAATGTGTCCCCTTCGGTCGCGCCGGGTTGCATGGTGAAGGTGCTGAAATACGATCCGTTGACGCATGGCTTTACGTTCATGTATTGCATGACGCCGAATTTCTGGCAGGACAACATCTCCTACCACGACTGTATGGAGGAGGGCTATCACATCTGGGGAACTTCCTGGATGATGCAGTTCGGCTACCTGCCCACCGGCGGGTATTTCTGGCGTCCGCCCTGGATCAACCATGGGGCCTTCCAGAGCGATTACGGTTGTCTTGCGATCGGGCGAACGGACTCCCAGTTGCACAATTACTTCCACTTCAATCCGTGGACTACGCCCGAGGAGAATCAGGAGCGGGCGGCGGCCCAGTTGCACCGGCACAAGCCGAACCTGTACAACTGGATTCAAGCGCAGGACGGGCATAATCACCCGCACGACTTTGAGCATCCGCACGACCACGATCACAATCACGACCACGACTGATCGAAGCTGAATCCCGCAGGCGGGGAACTGTTTGCCGGGCTACAATCCCTGAATGGCGAAGCGCTGGCTGCGCGCGCTTCCATCGGTACCTGCTTTAAGGAGTCATTGCGCCGAATCAGGCGTTGCTTCGATCATGGCCCGCGCCCTGCGACGATTGGCTCTGCCTGCGCTGCTGGCTATCCTGGCGCTGCCGATACGATCCGCCGTTCCCGACACGCCTTCCGGGCCATCAGGCGAGCCGACTCATTGTGTTGTGCTGCTGCATGGCATCGGGGGCTTCGCGCTGATCATGAAATCGATTGAGCTGCGCCTTGAAAGACAAGGTTATGTGGTCGCGAATGTGACTTATCCCTCGCTGGCGGAACCGATTGAGACGCTGGCGATTGAGGCAGTGGAGGAGGGCATTGACCGGTGCAAGGCTGAAGGGTTCGGCAGAATTCACTTCGTCACGCATTCCATGGGTGGAATTCTGGTGCGCCAGTACTTGTCGCAGAAGGAAATACCGGGCCTGGAGAGGGTTGTGATGCTCGCGCCACCCAACCAGGGCAGCCAGTTTGCCGATTATTTGGGCGCAAGTCCCTTGAAGAAGGTGTTTGAACCGGAAGTGCTGCCGCAGTTGGGAACCGGCGACCGCTCGGTGCCGCGCCGCCTGGGGCCGCCGGAATTCGAACTGGGCGTTATTGCAGGCACCCGTAACCTGCGCAAGCTGCTGCCCGGCACTCCCACAGAGCCAAGTGATGGCGTGGTCACCATCGAAGAAACCAAGGCGTCAGGAATGACGGATTTTCTCGATATCCCGGCTACCCATACGTCCATAGTCTGGAACAAAGAAGCTCAGCGCCAGGTGGTGCACTTCCTTCAAAACGGCAAATTCGACCGGACGCCCGAGAACGATTGAACTTTGGCGCGGCGTGTGGGGACGAGGGCGTCCCGCCCTCGTCGAGGGCTGGAAGCCCTCGTTCCCAGGGGGGAGCCCTCGTTCCCAGGGGGGAGCCCTCGTTCCCAGGGCTAGGTGGGGCGCTGGTTGATCTCGAGGAGGAAGCCGTCGGGGTCGAAAATCGTCATCGATCTCATTTGCACCGGTCTGCCGTCGGGCCCGCTGATCGTGAATGGATGAGGGGGGGAATAGATTTTCACGCCTGAGGCCTTGCATTGGCGGTGCACACGATCCAGGTCTTCGGTCTGCATCACCACCACCGTGTCGCCGATTCCAACAGTGCGTTCGGCCGGCTCGGGCAGTCTGGGGTCCAGGTGCTCCAGCAATCCGATCAAGCTGCCGCCGGGATCGTTGCCCTGCATCATCGCCAGCCGGATACGGTCGCCGGCCTTGCCCGCGGGGTAACCACTGCCGGACATCGTGATCTCAGAATCGAACGCGGTCGTGAATCCCAGCACGTCGCGATAGAAAGACATCGATCGTCTGGCGCTTCGAACCACCAGCGTGGTCCGCTTGACCGAGGTGCTCATGACTTCGCCGCGGAAGAATCGTTGCAGGTCAGCGCCTGGCCGGAGGGTGTACCCGCCAGCCGGCCGTTATCCCAGGCCCTTCTCCCGTTTACGAAGGTCGTATCAATACGAGCACTGAAGCGATGCCCTTCAAGCGGCGACCATCGGCACTTGTAGAGCAGACTCTCCCGGTCCACTGTCTGTCCGCCGTTCGGATCGACGATTACGCAGTCGGCGTAATAGCCTTCCCGGAGATAACCGCGTTCGGCAATACCGTAGAGGCGCGCGGGAGCGTGACAGGCTCTTTCGACTGCGCACTCAAGAGTCAGGTGGCCTGCTCGTACGAGGTCCAGCAACATGAGCAGCGAGTGTTGCACAAGCGGCAGTCCGGCAGGCGCGTGCAGGTAGCCGGCGGATTTCTCTTCCAGCGTGTGCGGAGCGTGGTCGGTGGCGATTACGCTGAGGCGGCCGTCGCCCACCGCTGCCCGCAAGGCGTCTCGATCGTGCAAGGACTTGACGGACGGGTTGCATTTGATTCGGTTTCCAAGGCGCGAATAGTCGGCGTCGTGAAACCATAAATGGTGAACACAAACCTCCGCCGTGATGCTGCCAGAGCTTGCGATGTCCACTGAAGGACTGAACAGTTCAAGCTCTTTCTCGGTCGTCAGGTGCAGCACATGCAGCTTCGCGCCGTGCTTTCTCGCCAGCGACACAGCCAGGCTGGAGGAACGGTAGCAGCACTCCGCGTCGCGGATCTCCGGATGCGCGCTCGCCGGGATGTCTTGACCGTAAGTATGTTTCGCGCGGCGCATATTGTCTTCAATTGTTGACCGGTCCTCGCAATGGGTTGCGATCAGAACCGGGCAATTTGCGAATATGCGCTCAAGTGCCTGCGGGTCTTCAACCAGAAGATCTCCCGTAGACGGGCCCATAAAGATCTTTACTCCGCAGGTCTCGCTGCCCTCAAGGGCCTGGATCTCCGCCAGGTTGCTCTCGGTCGCTCCCAGGTAAAAGCCATAGTTGCCGTAAGCGCGGTTACGCGCGGCCGCGTACTTTGCCGCCAGCCTTTCCCGAGTCACCGTGGCGGGCGATACGTTGGGCATGTCCATGAAGCTGGTCACTCCCCCGGCCATGGCCGCAGCCGATTCCGAGGCGATATCGCCCTTGTGCACATGACCCGGTTCACGGAAGTGCACCTGGTCGTCGATGAGTCCCGGCAGCAACCACTTGCCGGCTGCGTCGATTTCGGTAGCTCCGGGGCCCAGGCGCAGCGCACTGCCGATCTGCTCGATACGCCGGCCGCGGATCAGCACGTCCTGCTCGGACCGCCGCCCGTCACTGATCAGGGTCGCGTCCCGAATTACGGTGTCGCCGCGCCGTTGCGCGGCAGCGGGTCTCACAGCACTCCTTCCCTGGAGAGACGCTCGATATCTTCCTCCAGCCGAGCACGAAACTCGCCCTTCTCAGGCAAACGGACCTTGCCCGAGTCGTCCAGCAGCGGCCTGCCCGAATTCATTACCCGGTTGGCATAGGTAGAAGCGAATGCCTGCATCGGAACCCGGGCCAGCGTGTTGGACATCCCCGCCATTCTTCTGCGCGCGCGCAAGGCCGCCAGGTCCACACTGGCATTGGCCACCATGCTTTCGCCGCCGGGCGCCGCTTCCGCCAGAACATGGCCTTCAAAGTCCACGATTTTTGACATGCCGGTACAGGAATGAGAGGGAATCGGTATGTTTTCCAACCAGGCCGAGTTGGCGCTGACGACATAGGCCACGTTTTCAATCGCTCGCGAACGCCTTGCCAGCTCCTTTGTGGTTGCCCGGTTGCTTCCCGCTTCGCTGGTTGGATGCACAAAAACTTCCGCCCCCCGAACCGCGTGGGCACGGGCGATCTCGGGATAGAGAATTTCTTCCGAGGCGATCGCCGCGATCCGCCCGATGGGGGTGTCCGCGACCGGAAACACGCCGTCCTCGCCGTACAGATCGAGGTAGGCCTCCCATACATCGAGCGGCGTGGGCGCACTCAGCGAGATCATCCGTCGGTAGCGAAGTATCACGTTCCCGGACGGGTCGATGACGAAGCAGGTTTGAAAGAACAGTTCGGGAAAGGCCGGATCGATTTCATAGCAATTGCCCGCAAGGAAAATCTCGTGACGGGCCGCGATCTTGCAGAGTTCCTCATACTCCGCTCCTTCTTGCTCCAGCGCGGCCAGATGCCGCCACTCATCGATTGAGGATCCCATGGGGAATCCGGTCAGGAAATACTCGGGCAGCACGATAAGCTTGGGAATCTCCCCCGCATATTGGTTGGAGAAGGCGCAACCGCCGGCAACCGCTCGCGCCGTGAGCTTCAGGTTCTCGCGCATCCGCTCGCGCGCTTCGTCGCGGCTGCTGCAGAAGCTGACTGTATTGGTGCCGATCTGCAGGGCCAGTGCGATGTATCGATCCAGCGTAGCCATTCCGTCATTATGGCTCGCAAGGAACAAACCGCAAACCCCCTGGGAGGGAGGACATCTTGTCCTCGTCGAGGGCTGGAAGCCCTCGTTCCCAGCCCCAATAAGCCAGCGGCGCACGCCTTGTCTGCCGGGCAACTTGTATAATTTCTCTCTTCGAGCATCCGGCCGGTCATCTCGCGGGACTTCCATGCAGGCCACCGACATAGGTAATCCTGATTATTTCCATCGTGTAGTCGATTGTCAGTGGGGCTGCCCCGCGCACACTGATATTCCCGAGTACATCCGGCTGATCGCCCAGGGGCGCTACGCGGATGCCTACATGCTCAACCGCGAGTCGAATGTGTTCCCGGCGATACTCGGGCGAGTTTGCGACCGTCCCTGCGAACCGGCCTGCCGGCGGGGCCGGGTTGAGGAGAAGCCGGTGGCCATTTGCCGGCTCAAGCGGGTGGCGGCAGACTTGCGCGGCGACATCGATCACCGCCTTCCCAAGGCAGCCAAGGAGAAAAACGGCAAGCGCGTAGCGCTGATCGGCGCTGGCTGTGCTTCGCTGACCGTGGCCAACGACCTTGCTCCGCTGGGCTACGAAGTGGTGATTTACGAAACCCTGGACAAGCCGGGCGGCCTGATGCGCACCAACATTCCGGCGTTTCGATTGCCGGTCGACGTTCTGGATGAGGAGATGGATCAGATTCTGCGCATGGACATTGACCTGCGGCTGGGGCAGGGCATCGAAAGTATGCGCGACCTCTTGAACAACGGGGGATATGACGCGGTGTTCGTGGGAACCGGTGCGCCCAAGGGCAAGGAATTGAACCTCCCGGGCCGGCACGACACCAAGTCCATCCATATCGGTATCGAGTGGCTGGAAAGCGTGGCCTTCGGCCATCTCAATTCCATTGGCGAACGGGTCCTGATCATCGGCGTGGGCAACACTGCCATGGATTGCTGCCGCACGTCGCTGCGCCTGGGCGCGCGCGACGTCAAGGTGATGGCGCGCAAGCCCCGGGGCTTCTTCAAGGCTTCGGATTGGGAGCTGGAGGACGCCGAAGAGGAACGCGTGGAAATCACAGTGAACCACTCGCCCAAAGAATTCGTTGTCGAGGAAGGCAGGCTCAAGGGCATGATCTTTGAGCTGATGGAATACGAAATCGACTCATCGGGAAAGATCGCCAACAGCAGGGTAACCGGCGAGGAATTCTTCCCCTGCGACGAGGTGATTCTGGCGATCGGCCAGGAAAACGCCTTCCCCTGGGTGGAACGGGATATCGGCATCGAGTTCGATCGCTGGGGTGTCCCGGTAGTCGATCGGGTCACCTATCAATGCACCCGCGAAGGGGTCTTCTTCGGCGGCGATGCGGCCTTTGGCCCCGAGAACATCATCTGGGCGGTCGAACATGGTCACCAGGCGGCCATTTCCATTCACAAGTATTGTCACGGCGAGTCGATTACCGAACGCATGCCGCCGGGCATGAATCTGCTGGCGTCGAAGATGGGAATTCACGAGTGGAGCTACTCCAACGACTACGAGACTGCCGCTCGCAGGCCGATGCAGCACATGAGCCTGGAAAAGCGTTTCCGCAAGCTCGACATCGAGGTGGAGCTGGGGTTCACGCCGGAACAGGCCGCCCGCGAGGCGCAGCGCTGCCTGAATTGCGATATTCAGACCGTATTCGAGGCGCCGCTGTGCATCGAATGCGACGCCTGCGTGGACATCTGCCCGGTGCACTGCCTGACAATTGCGCCGAATGGCGAGGAGGCCGATCTGCGCGAGCGGCTGACCGCCCCGGCGAACAACCTGGACCAGCCGCTGTACGTGTCCGCCGAACTGCCCCAGACGCGCAGGGTAATGGTCAAGGACGAGGATCTCTGCGTACACTGTGGACTTTGCGCGGAGCGTTGCCCGACCGCGGCCTGGGACATGCAGAAGTTCGAATTGCTTACACCGTATGCGCTCCATGAGGCTGACGGAATCCCCCCCAGTGGGTCTGCGGATGGGCGCAAGATGTCGCCGGAAGCGGCAGGTTCGACGGTGCGCTCAGCGGCCTGATCGCCATGGCTCATGCCGGCAGATAACGATTTCACGATACGCATCGCCAACGTGAACGGCACCGGCTCCGCCAGCGCCAATTCGTTGCTGATGAAGACCCTGTTCCGGATGGGCATTCCGGTGGCGGGCAAGAACTTCTTCCCCTCCAACATCCAGGGTCTGCCGACCTGGTACGAAGTTCGCGCCAGCCACCGCGGATACCTGGCGCGCTCGGGAAGCGTGGATATTGCCGTGGCCATGAACGCCGAGACCTACCAGCGGGATCTTCGCGAAATGTCGTCCGGCGGATACCTGCTCTACGATTCCACCTGGCCGCGCCGCGACGTGCTCAGGCGAGAGGACGTGCACATTCTGGGTGTTCCGCTGGCGCGCATGTGCAACGAGAGTTTCGACAACGCCCGGGCCCGCATCCTGATGAAGAATATCGCCTACGTAGGTGTGCTGGCGGCGCTGCTGGAACTCGATCTGGACATTATCCGCGAGCTGCTGGTGCAAACCTTTGCCCGCAAGAAGCCGCTGCTGGAAGCCAATCAGATTGCCATCAGCCTCGGCTACGACTACGCTCGCGAGCACCTCAACTGCCCGCTTCCATTCGTGGCGCGCTCCATGGACGGGCCGGGCTCGAATATCATCATCGACGGCAACACTGCGGCGGCTCTCGGCTGTGTGTATGCCGGGGCGACATTCGGGGCCTGGTACCCGATAACGCCCTCCACTTCATTGATGGATGCTTTCCGCAGCTTTTGCGCACGGTTTCGCACTGCCGAAGACGGCACGCGCGACTATTGCGTGATTCAGGCCGAGGACGAGCTGGCAGCGATCGGAATGGTGCTGGGCGCCGGCTGGAACGGCGCGCGTGCCTTCACTCCCACATCGGGCCCCGGCATTTCGCTGATGTCCGAATTTCTGGGCTACGCGTATTTCGCCGAAATCCCCGCGGTTCTGTTCGACGTGCAGCGGGTCGGTCCCTCTACCGGAATGCCCACCCGGACCCAGCAGGGCGACATCCTGTCCTGCGCCTACGCATCGCATGGCGATACCCGCCATGTGTTGTTGTTCCCGTCCAGCCCCAGGGAGTGCTTTGAGTTGTCGGCGACGGCCTTTGACCTGGCCGAGAGTCTGCAGACTCCCGTGATCGTCCTATCGGACCTGGACCTGGGAATGAATGACTGGATGAGCGAGAATTTCACCTGGGACGACAGCTACCGGCCGGATCGCGGGAAGGTGCTGCACGCCGAAGAACTCGAGAAAATGGAAGCGTTTTACCGCTATCTCGATGTCGACGGGGACGGGGTTACTTACCGCACTCTGCCCGGCGAGCACCCCAAAGGGGCTTTCTTCACGCGCGGCTCGGGCCACAACATGTATGGGGGCTACACCGAAAACGCAGGGGAGTACCAGGAGGTCATGGACCGGCTGCGCCGGAAATGGGATCATGCCGCCACGGTCGTGCCGCGCCCCGAATTGCATGTCACTCCAGGCGCGCAGGCCGGGATGATCAGCCTGGGCACGGGCGATGCCGCGTGCCGGGAAGCGCTGGATATTCTGGCCGGCCGCGGCGTGGCGCTGAATTACATGAAGATCCGTGCTTTCCCGTTTGGACAGGAAGTCGAGAGCTTCCTGAGCAACCATAAGCGCATTTATGTGGTGGAACAGAATCGTGACGCCCAGCTTCGTAGTCTCCTGATCAACGAGGCCGTCGGCCGTGCGGAGCAGTTGGTTGAAGTGCTCCATTACAACGGCATGCCGATACCCGCCACCTCCGTGGTGAGCGCGGTGGAAGCGGATATGCTGAGGGACCAGGCGGCATGAGGTACTCCCAATGAGTTACATCGCCAGACCAAGGGTCAGTCATCCGGCACTGGCCCGCAACGAGCTGGGCCTGACGATGCGCGATTACGTGGGCGGCATGTCCACGCTGTGCGCCGGCTGCGGGCACGACTCGATCACCGGCGCCCTGATTCAGGCCGCCTTCGAGCTCTCAATTCCCCCTCACGGAATGGCGAAACTGAGCGGAATCGGCTGTTCTTCCAAGACGCCTGCCTACTTTGCCTCGTCTTCGCACGGGTTCAATTCGGTCCACGGGCGCATGCCCTCCGTATCGACCGGCGCGGCGGCGGTAAACGGCCGGCTGCAGTACATCGGGATTTCCGGTGACGGAGACTCGCTCTCCATCGGCATCGGCCAATTCGTGCACGCCATGCGGCGCAATCTCAACATGCTGTACCTGATTGAGGACAACGGTGTGTACGGCCTTACCAAGGGACAGTTCTCGGCCTCGGCGGACGCCGGCAGCACGGCCAAGCGCGGTGAAGTCAACGAGCAGCCCGCTATCGACCCCTGCCTGTTGGCCATCGCCTCGGGATGCAGGTTTGTGGCTCGCGGATTTTCCGGAGACCGGGCCCAGTTGGCGCCCTTGCTGAAGGCTGGATTAGTGCACCGCGGGTTCGCGATGATCGACATCATTTCACCCTGCGTAACCTTCAACGATCACGAAGGTTCGACCAAGAGTTACCGTTTCACCCGCGAGAATGCGTATCCGATAGGCCACACGGATTTTGTGCCCCCGGAGGTGGAGATCAAGGCTGAGATCGGAGTGGGGGAAGCGCACCGGGTGGACTTGCACGGCGGCGAGAGTATTCTGCTGCGTAAGCTGGCGAAGGAATACGACCTTGGTGACCGGGGAGCGGCCTACCACTATCTCAGTCGGCGGCAAGGCAAGGGCGAAGTGGTGACGGGTCTCCTTTTCGTGCAGGAAGGCGGGGCGGACATGCACGAACTGAGTCGCCTGGGCGAGATTCCGCTGTCCGAGCTGCAATACGAGCGCCTTTGCCCAGGATCAAACGCCCTGGCCGAATTGCAGGACCGCCTCCGCTAGAGGCACGCCTGTTCTTTGCCCTGGGAGTACTCGCCGCGCGTACCGCTGCGCTGACGCGCAGGAAACAATGGAGCGAGGGCATCCTGCCCTCGACGAGGGCAGGATGCCCTCGCTCCCAGCGTGAGAGCGAGACGTCCTCGCTCCCGGCGCTGAGGACTGGGAAATCAGGGGGTTTCGGGTTCAGCCTCGGGGACTGGTGGACAGCGCACCCAGGCGTCCAGCGCTATCGAAGTCTGGGCGGACGTCTTCCTGTCTCTTGTGTTTCGGCAAACCAGGGCGCCTTGCGCGATGAACCGGGACTTAAGGCGCAGGACCGGGCCGGGGCTTGCCTCGGGGGCGGGGCAGAACAATTCGGGCCTCATGCCCCGCAATTGCCCACTGGGCACCTGAAGGGAAAGCACACGCCGCCCGGCGCGATCATCGGCGCCGAATTCGGCCCGAACCGTGGTGTCGGAAATGGAAACCAGAAGCAGCCCGCCTACCGTGTCCGGCGGACACTCGTACTCGGCGGTAACGGTGAATCGATGCTCCTTGGCCGCCTGACCCGCAATCCAGACCGGTGCATCCGCGGGAGCGTCGTTCTCGAGGGCCGGGCTGTACGGACCCTGCGCCAGTAAGAGCAAAGCGCTGGCCAGCAAAGGCGCCATTAGCCGGGTGACATCACATTCAGCGGGACTCTGGAACCGGGCGCCGGCTCCAAAGTCGTGGACAGGTTCCCACCGGTCAGTGGTTCAGGTGGAAAAGCTTGAACCGCACCCGCAGGTGCTTTGCGCGTTTGGGTTGCGGATCACGAAGCGCGCTCCGCTCAGGTCGTCCTTGAAGTCGATCTCCGCGCCTTCCAGGTATTGCAGGCTGGTTGGGTCCACCAGCAGCGTGACGCCCAGTTGTTCCACCGAGGCGTCGCCTTCTTCCTGCTTCTCATCGAAGGTGAAACCGTACTGAAAGCCGGAACAGCCGCCGCCGGAAATGTAGACCCGCAGCATCAGCGCGGGGTTCTCTTCTTCCTTCAACAGTTCCCCCACTTTGCGTGCCGCGGCCTCAGTGAACACCAATGGCGCGCTGTCCTGCTCTTGTGCGTAGTATTGTGGATCCATATCTGCTACTCAGCCAACAGCGGGTGAACCCTATCCCCGGTTTCAGGCCGCGCGTGGTGCGCGGATTGCGCCGCGGTGGATTTTTCGGCTTTTGCGGACAACATGGTGAGGCTGCCTCTTATTATCGCGCCTTTCTCTATTTCAATCTCTGCGTACTCAATGGATCCTTGCACGCGTCCGGAGGAGGAAAGCGAAATCGTCCCGCTGCAGCACAAATCTCCTACAACAGTCCCGTGGATGAGCATGCGCGTGGCCTGGGCATTGCCTTCGACGCGACCGCCCTGAGCCACGGTGAGTTCAGTTTTCTTGCCGCTGGCGGCCATAACGTCGCCCTTGACCACACCCGCCACATGGCAGCCATGCCTGAAGGTGAGGTTGCCCGTAATAATGGAGTCAGTTCCAACCAGTGTGGTTACGGAGTTGTTTAGTCTGCTTTTCATGTCTTTGGTGCCAAAGGCGCCCACGGAAACTCGCGCTCAAAGCTGTACTGCTCGTCCGGGACGGGTGTTACGCGTACCCGGATTTTGCTCGGTTCGAAGCTTTGTGGCAAGGTCAGGTCGGCCCGCAGTTCCGTGCTGCTTTTGAAATTGAATTCTATGCGACTTGCATTTCGCTTGCTGAGTTCGCCCAGTTTCACTTCCGCGCCGTCTCCATCCCTGGTACCCGCAAGGAGCAATTCCAAATGACCGCGAGCGCGATCCGATTTTGCCAGCAGCGCCTGGGTGAGCCCCACTGTCAGTCTGTAGTCCTGGGCTTGCGGTCGCGGTTCTACGCTTACCGAGTGAATTCTCAAGCCTGCCCGCGCTTCCTGGGGCGTGATTATTTCCTGAAGCCCGTAGATCGTCATCCGCTGGTTCATGACCTGACCCTGCAGGTCCCGCACCTGTGACCTCAAGGCGTCTACAGTTTCTTCATCGATGAGTTGGCTGAGTTCGCGGTTACGCAACTCAAGACTCTCGATTCGCGCCTGCATTGAGATGGTTTTTTCTTGCGTGAGGTTGCTTTGCAGCCACCATCCGGCTGCCCCGCCGCCTACAAATGCGGTCCCAACAAAGAAAATCAGCGCCGCGGAGTAGCGCGCGCGCCAAACCAGGATTTTGTTTCGGCCGAGCAAAGCCCGCTCCCGAAGTGGATAGACTTCCGTTACTTTACCGTATTTTGCCTGCCACGCGCAGACCGGCGCTGTCCTGAAACTCGCTCAGTACCTGACGGTAAACGTCCTGCTTGAAGGGTACGACTTCCTTTGAGGGAAGCCAGTAGTCGACCCATTGCCAGTCGTCGAACTCGGGCTTCTCGGAAAGATCGAGACAAATGCTCTCCTCGCTTGAGCACAGGCGCAACAGCCACCAGAGTTGTTTTTGCCCTATACAGTGGGGCGAGCTTGCGCGGCGGTGGCGTGCCGGCAACTTGTAACTTACCCAGCTCCCCATGCGCGCCACTGCCCTGACATGAGAAGGATCCAGGCCCAGTTCTTCCTTGAGTTCCCTGTACATTGCTTCGCGCGGTGGTTCGCCCTGCCGGACGCCGCCCTGCGGAAATTGCCAGCCGCGGTGATCGCGGCGGCGAGCCAGCAACACCCTGCCCTGGCCGTCACAGACAACGATCCCGACCCCTCGCCGATAGCCGTTGTGATCGATGATGTCGTGATCGGCCACCGGCCGCTTCCTCCCCACAGGTCCTAGTCCCGCGTGACACGACACTAGAATACTCTCAGGCGCCAAACACACTATTTTGCATCCCGTCCGGCCGCAACCCCGTAGTATTACGGTCTCGTTCGGCCCCGGGCGAAGGACGCAGACATCAATCCTTCCTTTGGCCAAGCGACTAATCAGGCAAACTTGGGCATGAATCATTCCGTCAGGCAGCACCTTCGGCTGGAAATCGAGGCCTACGATCAAACGATTCGGAAGTTCATCCCGGGCTACGAAGAGGTCCTTGCGCGGGCGGCGGATGAGATCGCCGGCGTAAACGCGGAGCACGTTCTGGACCTTGGCGCCGGAACCGGCGCGTTGGCCGAGAGGATACTGGAGCGTAACGCAAGGGCAACCGTAGAACTGCTGGATGTGGATGCGGAAATGCTGGCCCAAGCCAGGGTCAGGCTCAAGCGCTTCGGGCGAAGGGCGCGTTTTCGGCAGCAATCATTTCACGATTCCCTGCCGGGCTGTGACGCGGCCGCAGCGTCATTGGCGCTGCATCATGTGCCGGTCATGGAGGACAAGGCCGAGCTGTACCGGCGAATTTGCGAGACTCTGGCGCCCGGCGGGGTGCTGGTTAACGCTGACGTAACCATGCCTGGGGCCGATCCGCAACGAACCGAGGACTACGCCACCTGGGCGGCTCACCTGGTTTCCTGCGGCATCGATGAACCCCGCGCCTACGAGCACTTCCAGGAATGGGCGGGCGAGGATACCTATTTTCCCCTGGAGGCGGAGCTTGACGCCCTGATCCTGGCTGGATTCGAGGCCCGCTGTGCATGGCGGAATATACCCAACACACTCCTGGTGGGGCGCAAGACTACACGCGGTTGATTGCTCCCTCCCTGGGAACGAGGGCTTCCAGCCCTCGACGAGGGCAAGCTGCCCTCGTTCCAAACGCGCTCCCTGGGAACGAGGGCTTCCAGCCCTCGACGAGGGCAAGCCGCCCTCGTTCCAAACGCGCTCCCTGGGAACGAGGGCTTCCAGCCCTCGACGAGGGCAAGCCGCCCTCGTTCCAAACGCGCTCCCGCCGGCCTTCTCGTTCGACCTTACTCTTTGCCGCCGCTGTCTTCCTTCAGCTCGGTCTTGACGTTGTGCATGATGTCGCGATCGTCCAGATCGGTGCCTTCCGGGGACTTGTAGCTGTCGATACGGGACGGAATGATGCGCCGCGGGTAATAGTTGTTCTCGATATCGGTGTCGGCGGTTTCCTGCAGCGGATCCACTACGATGGCGGTGATCTTGTCCTCCGACACCAGCAGCTTCTTGATGCTGTGCGGCGAACGCCGCCAGGACTCGGCCGGCAGCCTGATCTCCTTTGATTCGCCGCCCTCGTATTCCAGTTGCAGAATGACAGGCATTACCAGGCCACCGCGATTCGAGAATTCCAGGATGTAGTAGTTCCGGTCTTCGTCTATCGCCCGTTCCAGCGCGGTGCGTTCCCAACTCTCAAGCCCCGCCAGGAATTCCATATAACGATTGCGCTCCACGTTGGTCACGGTGAACTCATCGTTTTCGTCGTAGAAGTCGCGTACGTCGGGGTTTTTCTCGACCCAGGTCTGTTTGCCCTCCGCGCGGTTGGTTTCAACGAAAACCGAGGGGGGTTCGGCGGCCTGGGTTTCGCGTAGTCGGGCGAAGTCGACGTCCGGGTCTTCGGTGTCCAGGCGCATTTCATACACCCGCTCCAGCGAGATATCCACGTGGTCGGTGGTGTAGAACCAGCCGCGCCAGAACCAGTCGAGGTCCACGCCGGAAGCTTCTTCCATGGTGCGGAAGAAATCAGCCGGCGTAGGCCGCTTGAATTTCCAGCGGCGGGCGTATTCCCTGAACGCGAAGTCGAACAACTCCCGTCCCAAGATGGTTTCGCGCAGGATGTTCAGGGCCGCCGTGGGTTTGCCGTATGCGTTCGCGCTGAATTGCAGCAGGCTGTCCGACTGGGTCATGACCGGCACCTGGCCGGTGGACCGCATGTAATCGGTAATGTCCCGGGGTTCCACCGCCCAGCTTAATTCCGGGTCCCACTCCCGCCCGGCAACGGCGTCTAAGTAGCTGTTCAGCCCTTCGTCCATCCAGGTCCATTGGCGCTCGTCGGAATTCACGATCATGGGAAAGTAGAAGTGGCCCACTTCATGGATGATCACCCCGACCAGGAAGCGCTTCTCCGCCAGCGAGTAGGTGCGGGTACCGTCCTCCTGCAGAGTGGTCCGCGGGCCGTTGAAAGTGATCATGGGATATTCCATGCCCCCCAGGAAACCGGCGCTTATCGATTGGGCGGTGGGATAGGGGTAATCGAAAGTAAAGCGGCTGTAGACCTCAAGCGCATGGATCACCACTTCTGTGGAGTAATCGGACCACAGCGTGCCGCCTTCCCTGGGGTAGAACGACATCGCCATGACCAGTTCCTGCTCCGCGCCGGGCTGACGCAGCCCCTTTGCGTCCCAGATGAACTTGCGTGACGAGGCCCAGGCGAAATCACGCACGTTGCTGGCGGAGAAGCGCCAGGTGGCAGTGTCCGGCGAGCCTTCGCGCTCGTTCTCGCGAGCCTCGTCGGGCGTCACGACGAAAACCGGGCGCTCGGCGTTCTCGGCCTGCTGGAGGCGAGCGATCTGTTCGCTCGTCAAAACTTCCTCGGGGTTCTCAAGTTCGCCGGTAGCTGCGACGACGTGATCCGCAGGCACAGTGATAGCCACGTCGTAATCGCCGAATTCCAGCGTGAATTCGCCACGTCCCAGAAACTCCTTGTTGGTCCAGCCCTCATAGTCGGTGTAGGCGGCCAACCTTGGAAACCACTGCGCTATGGCGAAGAGGTAATTCCCGCCGGTGCGCGCATCGTCCGGAAAGTGTTCAAAGCCACCGCGAGCGCCTAAAACGCCCCCGTCGACAATGTTGTAAGCGTAATCCAGCGTGAATTGCACTTGTTCCCCCGGCGCCACAGGACCGGGCAGGTCGATACGCATAATCGTGCCCACGATCACGTATTGCAGCGGCTCGCCCGACATCCCGGTTACCGATTGGATTTCAAAACCAAGGTCCTTGTCGGTCATGTATTGCAGCCGGCGGAGATGGTCGAGGCTGATTTGCGCGGTGGTGCCGTTTTCCTCGCCTTGCGGCCCGCTGGCATCGAATGTGCGGCTCAACTCGGCAATCGAGTCGTCACGAAAGCGGTTCTGATCCAGATGCAGCCAAAGGTAGGTGAGCGCGTCGGGGGAGTTGTTGTGATAGGTAACCGTCTGGATCCCGGAGATACGCTGCTGCTCCTCGTTTAGCGTCACCGCGATGGCGTAGTCCACCTTCTGCTGCCAGTAGTCGCGCCCCGGCTGCCCGGCGGCGTTGCGATAGGCGTTGGGCGTCGGGAGTATTTCGTCCAGTTGGCGGAATTTATCTTCGAACGGCGGTTCCTGTACGTTCTCCGCGCCCCATCCGGTCACGCATGCCAGCAACGCGGCGGCGGCGGCGGCGCCCAGGAAAAAACGCTGGGAACGAGGGCGTCCCCGCCCTCGATGGAGGGCAGGATGCCCTCCCTCCCGTGGAACAACCTGGGAACGAGGGCTTCCAGCCCTCGACGAGGGCAAGATGCCCTCGCTCCATTGTTCTCTGCGCGTCAGCGCAGCGGCGCCCCGCTGCCAAAACTTCCATCGGGTCGTAATATCTGCGATTCTTTGTGTCATTGCCGTTCCACTCCTTTTCCTGCCGTGGCGACTTCGCCCAGCGGTTGTTCCCAACTATCCTGATGCGGCAAGCCTAGCGCTGAAGCCAAAGTGGGAGCAATGTGGCGTGGCGTGATCGGCCGCTCCACCACCTGAGGTTCGAGAGCCATCCCGTAGAACAGCACCGGGACCCGCCGGTCGCGCAAATAGGGTGATCCATGACTCGCCGCGTAAATGGGAGGATTAAGACTGACGAAGCTGTTTCTCGATCCAACCACGTACATCTCTCCGCTGCGCCCTTCGAATGTGGCATTACCTATCATTTGGCACAACTCCTCTTCGCGGCAGTTGTCGAGGCGGGAAACCGCTACCGTCCGGGCAATTTCGGGGCGGGCCTGCAGCCACTCGGCGGCGATATCGTAGATGGAATCCAGCTCGAGCTCGAGCTTTTCTATCACCGAGAGATCGAAGTACGCCCACGGCATCACAATGCCTGTCACCAGGTCTTCATCCACGTTCAGGGTGGAACGAAATTGCCGGTTCAGGCCGTCTGTCAGGGGGCCGGGAAAAACTCGCGTCGCCTCGAGGTCGGCACCGGGCGTGTACTCGGGGATCGGACTCATCCCGTGGTCGGAACTGAGCACCAGTAGGAAGCGGCCGCGTCCCACCCGGTCTTCCAAAAAGCCCAGAAACTCATTCAGCAGGAGGTCCAGACGGTGAAGGTTGTCTTCGGACTCGCGGCTGTTGGGCCCGAACGCATGGCCGATCCGGTCTGTAACCGACAGGCTGATCGAGAGCAGATCAGGATCCCGGTCCTGCCCCAGCGCTTCGTTGTCGATAATGGTCCGGGCCAGACCCAGGGTGATGCGGTCGCCCTGCGGCGCGTAGCGCAGCTGGTCGTAATAGTCGGGCGTTCCCTGCGCGGCAAAAGTATGGGGAAAGACCCGGGTCCAGCCTCGCGGCGGCCGCTCGTAGTCCCGGTCGTCCTCGTGCTGATAGGCATCAAGCGGCATCAGCAGGTCCCATGCAGCCGGCAGGTCCTTGTAGGCCGACTCGTTGTAGCCGGAAAGCCAAGCCGGTTCAGCGCTTTCGGGATAGTAGAAAGCGTTGGTCACGAAGCCCCCCTTGCTTCTGGAGTACCAGAAGGCCTTGCCGTTTCTTCCGGCAATGAACACCGCGCCCCGGTCCTTTATGGATACGGAGAAGATCTTCCCACGCCCTTCATGGTGGGAATGCAGAATATCCGCCAGGGTGGGTGCGGCCAGGCGCAAAGGGGAGACGCCGAAATCCGGGTCCCACACGCTGGGCGCGGCCCGCCCAAGCTGGCGTTCGAACCAGAAGTTGGAGATCACGCCGTGGCGGGCCGGATGGACGCCCGTGGCGATCGTTGCATGGCCCGGCGCCGTGCTGGTGGTGGCGTAGTCATAGGCGGCGTTTGCATATGCCACGCCGCCTTGCCATAAGCGCCGGAATCCGGTGGAAGATGGCTTCTCTGCCCATTCCCGGGTGCGGTCCGCGGTGAGCTGGTCCACTACCAGGATAACGGTCAGGCCCGGCGCTTCGCCGGCGATGGCGGGGGTCGGCGCCCAACCGGGGTTGAGCATGAGCGCTACAGCCGGCAGCAGCAGTCGGCGCAGTGATTGCATGGGAGCTCTCCCTAACAGCGAGCGTGCCAATGTACCGCAAAGTTTCGAACTCGACATCGCCCTCCGGGCGTATGTAACAGAAATGTCACCTGTGTGTCACATGGCTGTCGCTCGCTGGCCGCAAACTTTGCCGCGAGCTTAAGACCCCCAACCCCGCTCGACCTTGCCAATCCGGGAGATTGCGCCATGTTACGAAAGTTCCCCCTTGCCCGCGCTGCATCGCTCGCAGGGCTGCTTTTCCTATTGCCTGTTTCGACGCTGCTTGCCGAAGGCGCGCTTGAAGGTCGCGTCGGCGACCAGTCCGGCACTGTTTATTTCGAGGGCGCGATCGTAGCCTTGCCGGATCTGAACGTAGAACGGGTAACCGATACGGCCGGCCGCTTTCGTTTCCAGAACCTTGCGGCCGGCGAGTACCGCCTGGAAGTCAGCTATGTCGGCGCCGAACCGGTGTCGGTGGGCGTGTCGGTGCGTGATGGGCAGACCGAGCGCGCCGACGTGCGGATCGGCTCGCCGGTCGAGTTCATGGAGAACATCATCGTGGTAGGGCAGGCTGCCGGCGCCTACGGCGCGATCAACCGCATGCGTTCCGCCGACAACCTCATATCCGTGGTCACCAGTGATTCCATCGGTCAGTTCCCCGATGAGAACGTGAGCGAGGCGCTGCAGCGCATCAACGGTGTGTTCATCGAGCGCGACCAGGGCGAAGGCCGATTCGTGGGCGTGCGCGGCATTGATCCGCAGCTTAACGTGGCCAGTATCAACGGCCTCAACGTGCCGGCGCCGGAAAGCGACCGCCGCAACGTGGCGCTGGACGTGATTCCTTCCGACCTGGTGGAAAGCCTTGAAGTCACCAAGACGCTGACCCCCGACCAGGACGGCGACGCCATCGGCGGCACGATCAACATAAAGAGCCTGAGCGCTTTGGACCGCGAAGGGATGAGCTACAAGCTCAAGGGCCAGTCCTTCTACAACGATATTCAGGGCAGCCGCGGCCACAAGTTTTCCGCAACCTTCACCAACGCCTTCGATTTCGGCGGCGGTGAATTGGGGCTGGCAATGAGCATTTCCACCAACGAACGGGAGTTCGGCACCGATAACGTGGAAGCGGACGGCGGGTGGGCCGAAGACAACGGCGTGCGCTATCACGAAGAACTGGAGATGCGCAATTACGAAATCACGCGCCAGCGCGACGGTCTTGCGCTGAATGTGGACTTTCGCGCCAGCGACACCTCCAGCTACTACCTGCGCACCCTGTACAGCGATTTCTCCGACCAGGAATTTCGCAACCGGATCGAGTTCAAGCTCGACAAGGGCGACCTGGAATACGACAGCGATAGCCTGACTTCCAGTGATACGCGCATGCAGCGCGAATTGAAGGATCGCTATGAAGAACAGGGAATCCTTTCGCTGCAGATCGGGGGCGAACACCTGATCGACGAGTGGACCGTGGAATACAGCGCGGGTTACTCGGAGGCCAGCGAGGAGGAGCCTGGTCGCATTGATTCTCAATTCGAGCTTCGCGGCGTCGAGTATGCGCGCTACGAAAACCTCGGCCGGATTCCCGCGCTCTCGTATAGCGCCGATGGCGCAGTGGCGGAGAATTTCGAGCTTGACGAAATCGCGATCGAGGACAACTTCACCAGCGACGAAGAAACCGCATTCAAGTTCGATATCACGCGTGACATGACCTTTGCCGGGCATCCGGGCTATATCCGCTTCGGCGCCAAATACCGGGCACGGGACAAGCGCAGGGATGCGGGATTGCGGGTGTTCGAGAAATTCGACAAGGCCTTCGACTCTGCGCCCACACTCAGCCAGTTCGTCTCCGGTAACGCCGACTACATGCTGGGCGCCTACGGTCCCTACGTGCAGCCTGGACTGCAGCGCTCATTTGTGTGGGGAAATATTCGCGGGGTTTCCGCCTGCACGCTTGAGGGATACGACAAGGACGCCTGCCCTTTCATCATGGATGAGGACGCGTCGCGGGTAGGTTCGTCGGCCGACTATGACATCGAGGAAAACGTTTCCGCCCTCTACCTGATGCAGAGGATCGATATCAACGATCTCAGGCTGGTGTATGGGGTCCGCTACGAGGGAACCGACTTCACCGCCAAGGGCGCGTACGTGCGCCAGGTGGACGTGGACGGCGAGGACGATATTCAGATATCCGGGTCCCGCTACGAAAGCGATTACAGCAGCGTTCTGCCCAGCATCAACGTGCGTTACAAGCTGTCGAAGAACCTGATCCTGCGCGGGGCCTATACCCAATCGATTGCCAGGCCGTCGTTCGGCGACCTGAACCCGACGCCCGGCGCCATCGAAATTGAGCAGGACGACGACGAGGTTGCGATGGCGGTTGAAGCCGGGAATCCGGAACTCAAGCCGTACAGGTCGCAGAACCTGGACTTCGTCGTTGAATACTACCCCGGCAACATTGGTGTATTGAGCGCCGGCGCGTTCTACAAGCGAATTGAGGACTTTGTGTTCGACGCCGACGTGAGCTCGGTGGTGGACCCGGCGGAATACGCCGGACCGATAGCGTTAACCGACATTGAGGTATTGAAGCCGCTCAACGGGCAGTCCGCCAGCCTCTACGGCCTGGAGTTGGGATGGACCCGTCATTTCTCGGAGCTGCCCGGACCCTTGAGCGGCCTGATGCTGATGGCCAACGCCACGTTCATCGACAGCGACGCCGATCTGGGCTTGGGTCCGGATACCGGCCGGAGCGCGGATTCGAAGCTGCCGCTGCAAGCAGACCTGGTTGCCAACTTCGTGGTGGGTTACGAGAACTACGGCTGGAGCGTCCGGCTGTCGTCGGCTTACATCGGCAATCGCGTTGCCGAAATCAACCTCGAAGACCCGAGCAACGACCTGTATGAGGACGGGCACCACCAGGTCGACCTGACCGTCAAGTACGATGTTACCGAGCAGCTGCAGCTGTATTTCAACGCCATGAACCTGGGCGAGGAGCCGAACTATCGCTACTACGGCCGCTCCCGCTATAACGCGCAATACGACGAAATCGGGCGCTCGTACGTGTTCGGAATTTCATACCGCAGTTTCTAGCCTGGCCATCCGGTGCGGTTGGAAGTGAGTGTTTGCAGCGCGCGCCGCCGCGCTGACGCGCAAGGAGCACGTCGGGACCGAGGGCATCCTGCCCTCGTCGAGGGCGGGGACGCCCTCGTTCCCGGGTTGTTCCACGCAAACGCACGCGGCTGCGTGGGCGCGGCCGGGATCGCCGCGATACTGGGGTTCTGCCTGGTTTCGGCAATCGGGTGCGGTGGCGAGCCGGCGGTTGCCCTGCGGTCCGAAACTGAGGCTGTTCATGCGGTGGTGGAAACGGAACCGGTTCGGGGCGAAGGCGACGCAGCCGACGATCCGGCGATCTGGATTCATCCTTCCCATCCATCGCTCAGCCTGATCCTGGGGACCGACAAGCGCCGAGGCCTGTCGGTCTACAACCTGTCCGGGCAGGAAGTGCAATTTCTGCCGCGCGGGCGCCTGAACAACGTGGACCTGCGCCAGAACGTGCCCATGGTTGCCGGCCCGGTTACGCTGGCGGCGGCCACCAACCGCACCGAGCGCGCCCTGGACATTTTTGAAGTCTCGGGAGATGGCCGGGTGGAGCACCTATTGGCGCAGGCGCTTGAGATTGAGGATCCGTATGGCATATGCATGCATCTGGATGCCCACGGCCTTGCCTACGCCTATGTGAACGGCAGCGACGGGGCCTACGAGATTTGGCGGCTGAACGCCGGCGGTCAACTGGCTCCCGAGCGTATCGACCGTTTCTCCGTCGAGACCAAGCCGGAAGGGTGTGTGGTGGACGACGTGACCGGTATCGCCTATGTGGGCGAGGAGGAACGCGGGATCTGGAAGATGCCCGCAGGAGCCGGGGGGTTTGAGGAAAAAACACTGCTCGATACGGTGGCAAGCGATCGCCTTACTGCGGACGTTGAAGGTCTTGATATCTATCGGGCCGCCGATGGCCCGGCGCTCCTGGTTGCTTCCAGCCAGGGGGACCACACCTACGCCGTATACAACCTTGATAACGGCGATGCTTACCTGGGGTCTGTCCGGATCACCGATGATCCGGAGGCCGGCATAGACGGCGCCGAGGAAACCGACGGACTTGCGGTGAGCGCCGTGAACCTGGGTCCCCCATTCGAAGACGGCGTACTGGTGGTTCAGGACGGCTACAACCGGCTTCCCCAGGCACGCCAGAATTTCAAGCTGGTGCCCTGGAGCTCCGTTGCCCAGGCATTGAATTTGCCCGGCGCCCAAGACGCCGATTAGCGGGTCCTCCCCTGGGAAAGAGGGCTTCCAGCCCTCCCTCTTCCGCTGCCTCTCCTGGGAAAGAGGGCTGCCAGCCCTCCCCTTACCGCTGCCTCTCCTGGGAAAGAGGGCTGCCAGCCCTCCCCTTACGGCTGCCGCTTCCGTACAATGCCCGCTTCGCTCATCGGTTGCGATTCCATGCCTGACCTTGAACAGCTAAGAAAACAACTGGGCGCCATCGACCGGGAGATCATCGGTTTGCTGGCGCGACGCCAGGAAATTTCGGCGGCGGTCGGCAAGTACAAGCATGACGCCGGTATTCCGTCGCGCGACTTCGCCCAGGAAGTGCGCGTGGTGGGCCGGGCGCGTGAGCAGGCGGAGAAGGCCGGCCTGCCGGGCGACCTTGCCGAGAACATCGTGCGCTTGTTGATCAATGCTTCGCTATCGAGGCAGGAACGAGTCCGGCTGCGCGCCCGTGGCCAGGGAGAGGGCCATCGGGCCCTGGTGGTCGGCGGTGGCGGACAGATGGGACGCTGGTTCTGCGAATTCTTGAGTTCGCAGGGCTACGCCGTCACCGTGGCCGACCCGACGAACACGCCCCGCAGGTTGCCGCACGTTGCGGACTGGCAAGCGGCTTCCGGGAAATTCGAGCTTACCGTGATCGCCGCGCCCGTGACGGTGAGCGCCGCCATCCTCATGGAAATGCAAGAGGCTCGCCACTCCGGGCTGATTTTCGACATCGCCTCGGTCAAGGAACCGCTTGCGGACGTGCTCCAGAGCATGACGTCCGCCGGGATGCAGGTCGCCTCCATCCATCCGATGTTCGGTCCGGACACCGACCTGTTGTCCGGCTCTCACATCCTGCTCATGGACGCAGGTGCTCCGGACGCGGCCGACGCCGTGGCCTATTTGTTCGGTGGCACCATGGCCGAAATCCTGCGCGTGCCGCTGGAGCAGCATGATCGGCTCATCGCCTGGGTGCTCGGCGTTTCCCATGCGATCAACCTGGCGTTCATCCACGCCCTGGAGGAGAGCGGCGAGCAGGCGCTGGTGCTGGCCGGCCTTTCGAGCACGACTTTCGACGCCCAGTTGGAAGTGGCCCGTTCGGTGGCCGGCGATAATCCGCATCTCTATTACGAGATCCAGCGACTCAACCCGCACGGCGCCGAGGTTCTGGGCGAACTGGTCGCCACGGTCGAAAAACTGACCCGGATAGTGGCCGAGGGCGACGAAGCATCCTTTGTTCGACTGATGGAGAGCGGACGCCGCTATCTGGCTGACCGGAAATAAGCCGTCATGACGGCCAAGAAGCGGGTGGTACTTAGCCGGCGATGGCCCGAAAGCATCGAATCGCTGCTGGAGAAGGACTACGAAGTCTGGCGGAACACGCATGACCAGCCCATGAGCGCGGCGGCGATGCGCCAGACTTTGCGCAAGGCGGACGGATTCTGCCCCACCGTCACCGACCGGCTGGATTCGCGGGTGCTGCGGGTGCCGTCTCCCCGCACGCGCATCTTTGCCAATTTCGGCGTCGGTATTGAGCACATCGATCTGGATGCGGCGCGGCGCGCCGGCATCGTGGTTACCAATACGCCCGACGTCTTGACCGACTGCACGGCAGACCTGGCGATGGCCCTGATCCTGGCCACGGCAAGGGGAATCGTGCGCGGCGATCGCATGCTGCGGGCCGGGGACTGGGCGGGTTGGCGGCCCGTGCATATTCCCGGCGTGAGAGTGAGTGGAAAGACCCTGGGCCTGGTGGGCTTCGGCCGCATCGGGAAGGCAGTGGCGAAGCGGGCGGGTCCCGGCTTCGGCATGCGGGTTCGCATATTCACGCCACGTCCCCCGGCCGAGCACGAGGCCGGGGAACTGGGGGTGGAGACTTGCTCCAGCCTCGATGAACTGCTCGAATCCAGCGATTTCGTATCGTTGCACTGCCCGGTTACGCCTGAGACGGCGGGGATGATGAGCACGGCGCAATTTGCCCGAATGCGAGCCGGGGCCATCCTGATCAACACGGCGCGCGGCGCGCTGGTGGATGAATACGCCCTGGTGGAGGCTTTGCGCGCCGGGCGGCTGGGTGGGGCGGGACTCGACGTATATGCGCATGAACCCGTAGTTCCCGCGGCGCTCAGGGAAACGGATCGCGTGATCCTGCTGCCCCATCTCGGTAGCGCCACCCTTGAGACACGTCATGCGATGGGGCTCAGGGCGAAGGAAAATCTCGACCGCTTTTTCGCCGGAGAGGAGCCTCCCGACCGCGTGGCCTGACCCGCGATTTGCGCCTTACAATGCCTTGTGAATGAAGGCTTACACGAACCAACCGGAGCGAGTGCAAGGTCCGCCGGGAACGAGGGCTTCCAGCCCTCGTCGAATGGCAAGGACCGCTGGGAGTTTTCGCAGCAGGCGCCGCTGCGCTGACGCGCAGGGAACACGCTGGGAGCGAGGGCATCCTGCCCTCGACGAGGGCGAGACGCCCTCGTTCCCAGGGTTGTTCCATGCAAGCGAGGGCTTCCAGCCCTCGTCGAGTGCAAGATGCCCACGTTCCATTGTTTGCTGCGAAAACTCATAGGGGGAAACAGTGATGAAAGCGCGAGCAGCCGTAGCCTGGGGCGCCGGAGAGCCGCTTCGGATTGAAACCGTGGACGTGGAGGGTCCGCGCGAGGGAGAAGCCCTGGTGCGCATCGTTGCGACCGGCGTTTGTCACACGGACGCCTATACCTTGTCGGGCGCGGACCCGGAGGGCGCATTTCCTGCCATACTCGGCCACGAAGGCGGCGGGATCGTGGAAGAGGTCGGTCCGGGGGTAACCAGCGTGAAACCCGGCGACCACGTTATTCCGCTCTACACCCCTGAGTGCCGCGAATGCGAATTCTGCAAATCCGGCCTGACCAATCTCTGTCAATCCATACGCGAGACCCAGGGCCAGGGGCTCATGCCGGACGGCAGCAGCCGTTTTTCCTGTGGCGGCAAGGCGGTGCTTCATTACATGGGGACTTCGACGTTCTCGGAATACACCGTTCTGCCCGAGATCGCACTGGCCAAAGTCAACCCGGCCGCTCCGCTGGACAAGATTTGCCTGTTGGGCTGCGGGATCACCACCGGAATCGGCGCAGTGCTCAACACGGCCAAAGTACGGGCCGGTTCGAGCGTCGCGATCTTCGGACTGGGCGGAATCGGCCTCAGCGTGATCCAGGGAGCGGTGATGGCGGGCGCCGAACGCATCATCGGCATCGACATCAATCCTTCCAAGTTCGAGATGGCCGGCCAACTGGGCGCCACCGACTTCGTTAACCCCAGGGATCACGGCGCGCCGATACAGGAAGTCATAGTGGATCTGACCAACGGCGGCGTTGATTACTCGTTTGAATGTGTGGGTAACGTGGAGTTGATGCGCGCAGCGCTCGAGTGCTGCCACAAGGGCTGGGGCGAATGCACCATCATCGGTGTAGCCGGCGCCGGCCAGGAAATCGCCACGCGACCGTTTCAACTCGTAACCGGCCGCGTATGGCGCGGCACGGCCTTCGGTGGAGTGCGCGGGCGCAGCGACTTGCCGGGCATGGTGGATCAGTACCTGGCGGGTGAGATCGAGGTGGACCGGATGATCACGCACAGCATGAAACTGGACGGTATCAACGACGCCTTCGACCTGATGCACGAAGGCGAGAGCATCCGCTCCGTGGTCTATTTCTAGGCTGAAAACGGTGAAGATCGTAGCGGAAAGCCGGTGTTGCGAAGGCCGGCAGCTTACCGTGGAGCACCCGTCAAGCGCATGCAACTGTCCGATGCGCTTTGCGGTGTTCCTGCCTCCGCATGCGGCTGAAGGCGCTGCCGTTCCCGCGGTGTATTTCCTGTCCGGGCTTACCTGCAGCGAGGAGAACTTTACGGTAAAGGCCGGCGCCCAGCGCTTCGCGGCGGAAACCGGACTGGCGCTGATCGTTCCCGACACCAGCCCCCGGAAGGTCGGTATCGCCGGCGAGGACGACTCGGACTTCCTGGGCTCCGGAGCGGGCTTCTATGTCAACGCGACCCGGCCGCCCTGGTCGGCTCACTATCAAATGTACGACTACGTGAGCAAGGAGTTGCCGGAGCTGGTCGAATCAGTTCTTCCAATCGACCCTGTGAGGCGCGGCATTTGCGGTCACTCCATGGGCGGTCATGGCGCGCTGGTCATCGCCTTGCGTAATCCCGGCCGGTATCAGTCCGTGTCCGCGTTTGCGCCGATCTCGAATCCATCGGCCTCGCCTTGGGGGCGAGCGGCATTCTCCGAATATCTGGGTAAAGAAGGCCCCCAATGGGATCAATACGATGCCAGCAAGCTGGTGCGAGAGGCGCCGCTGGACCTGGAAATCCGCATCGACCTGGGCAGCGCCGATCCGTTTCGGGAACAACAGCTCAAGGTCGAGCAGTTCGTGGCGGCCTGTCGCGAGTCCGGTCAAGCGGTGAGCTTTCATCTGCGCGGCGGCTACGATCACGGGTACTTCTTTGTCAGTACCTTCATAGAAGCCCATATCCGCCATCACGCCTCGGTGCTTGTAGGTGCAAACGACTGATCTCAGCGGGACGCCGCCGGCTGATCCCCTGGCGATCCTCAAGCAATGGCTGGCGCGCGCGGTCGAGCTGACCGACCGCCCCAATCCACACTCGCTGGTGTTATCCACGACGGGCGCACAGGGCCGGGCCGATGCGCGAGTGGTGCTGATCAAGCACTTTGACCACGAATTGGGCTACCTGGTTTTTTACACCAACTACCTCTCGGCCAAGGGCCGGCAACTGGCGGCGCGCCCGGAGGCCTGTGGTGTATTGCATTGGGACCGGCTTGGTTTGCAAGCCCGCGTTTGCGGCCCGGTCCGCATGTCTCCGGGCGCGGAAAGCGACCGCTACTTTGCTTCCCGGGGCTGGCAGAGCCAGCTCGCCGCCTGGGCCAGCGATCAGAGCAAGCCGACTTCGTCCAGGGCCGAGCTGGAAGCGCGGATGAATGAAATGGCGGCGCGCTTCGGAGGCAATCCAGGGGACTGGCGTAAGGCTGCGCCACCGAAGACCGTAACCCGCCCGCCGCACTGGGGAGGCTACCGGCTCTGGGCGCGGACGCTGGAACTATGGACTCAAGGCCAGGCCCGTTTGCACGACCGCATTCTGTGGTCGCGCGACCTGAAGCCGGTGGGGGAGGGTCAGTTTCGACCGGGCGCGTGGCGCGCCCAGCGTCTCCAACCCTGATCCTCCAACTTCCAGCCAAGCACCTCCTGACGTCAGGCAACAGCTTCCCGCGACTGCGGAATCATGTTTTTCGCTGGCTTGGCAACCGCAAAATCCTGCGCGTTTCCCAGGCGATTTCGCCTTGACGTGAATGGCGAATGTGGTCTATATTAGACTATATTATTTTTCGGGAGAAATTATGGCTTCGCAATCCGCCGACATTCATCGAGTGTGGACCGTCGCCGAAGCCAAAGCACGCTTGTCCGAGGTCTTGCGTCGTTCGGAAACGGAGGGCCCACAGCGCATTGGCGCCAGGAAGGCATTTGTAGTCGTCCCCGCCGAGACGTGGCAAGCACATATTGCTCCACGCAAGTCCATGGGCCAATGGCTTATCGATAACGTTCCGCGAGGGACGGACCTCAAGATCCCTGACCGCCGGGAACCCGGGCGCGCCATACCGTTTGTTACGCCGGTCAATGAATGAACGGCTTTCTGCTTGATACAAACGTCGTCTCCGAACTGACGAAATCACTGCCGGATCCCGGCGTCGTTTCGTTCTTGTCGCAGCGAGAAGATCTTTGGCTATCTTCCATCGTTCTTCAGGAGTTGGAATTCGGGGTGCGATGCCTTTCTCCGGGGCGCCGGCGCGACAGCCTTCAACATGCCATAGCAGCCCTGGTCGTTTCGTTTGAGGATTGCATCCTGCCGGTGGAGCGCAAGGAGGCGGAATATGCAGCACGCCTCCGGGCGCGCGCACACCGATCAGGTCGCGTGCTTCATCTTGGCGACGCGCTGATTGCCGGAACCGCGAATGCGCACGACCTTGCGGTGGCGACTCGGAATGTCAGCGATTTCGATGGCATGGGAATCAAAATCGCCAACCCCTGGAGCCCAGGGGCGGCTTGAGTTCTATCTGGACTAGTAGACCCAGCCGAGGATCATGGCTACGGCCAGGATCGGGCCCCAAACGAAGATAAGGCTGCGCTCAACGAGTGCCACGGCGCCGCGCACCCGGTCGGGGCGATCTCCCAGCGCTTGCGCGCCCACTGCGCCCAGCACCGCGCCCGTGCCGTCAAACAGGTTTGGCTGCTCCTCTTCGGGTATGCCGCGCCAGGCGTTGATGGCGTCGTCGAAATTGCCGGCCAGGGCAAAACTGGCGGAGGTGATACGCGCGGGGACCCAGGCGACGATTCCGTGCAACAGAACCGCGGCGCGGTGCAGTTCTTCGCCGCCGGGGAGCGTCGCCGTATAGCGGCGCAAACTGTTGAGCACGCGAAAGCCGAACGCAAACGCGGGTCCCACGGGCCCGGCCACCAGGAACCAGAAGATCACGCCGAAAATACGGTTATTGGCTTTCAGATAGGTCGCTTTCTCCACGGCCGCCGCCTGTTCCTTCGGCTTGTCCGGCGGACTTGCTCCGATGATGGCTTCGGCCTGCGCCCTGGCGCCGTCGTCATCGCCGGCATCCGCCTTGTCGTGATAGGCCAGCGCTTCCGCCTTGAGGTCGCGCGGCCCGAAGGAAAACAGCAGCACGAGCACTGCAAACACAAACCAGGGGATCTGCTGCCATTGGTCCCGCAGCAGCCATGCGACAACCCCGATCGGCGCCGCGCAGACCAGCGTAATGCCGGCGACGATATAGGGCGCGGCGCGCTTGTTCAGGCGCATCAGGCGCTCCGCGAGCCGGTTTGCTTGCTCATCCAAACGCCGAAACTCGCGCAGGTGCGACCAGCGCGCCAGGTAGCGTTCAGTGAGAATGCCAATAAGCAGGGCCAGTAATTTCATTCTTCGCGCCCTCCAACCCGGGCCAATCCTGCCGCCATCCTTTCCCAGTCGAAGGTCGCTCCCGGGTCCCATTTGCGCCCGGGGGCAATATCGCTGTGGCCCACAACCGGGGCGCTTTGCAGGGACGGCAGGCCGGCCCGCAACGCGACGATGGCGGCACAGGCCTGATTGTATTGCCTATCGGTAAACCGTGTAACTTCATCGCCCTCCAGTTCGAGTCCCACTGAGAAGTCGTTGCAGTTCTCCCGCCCCTGGAATGTGGATTCTCCCGCATGCCAGGCGCGCTCCAGAATGCTCACAAATTGCACCAGTTCCCCGTCGCGCCGGACCAGGAAGTGCGCCGATACGCGCACGTCGGCAAGCCGCCGGAAATAGGGGTGCACCGTGGGGTCCAGCCTGCCCCAGAACAAGTCCTCAATTTCCTTGCCACCGAATTCGCCCGGCGGCAGCGAGATTGCGTGCAGCACGATGAGGTTGACATCGCTGCCGGCCGGTCGGGCGTCGCGGTGCGGGCATATAGAGCGCCGGGCACCCTGCAACAGGCCGGTTTCAGAGTCTAGAACCAGCACTCTTGACTCAGATCACGGTCGCCGCCGGTTCGGCGCCGCCTTACAATGTGGCCGGCAAGCGTCAATTCAAGACCTCTGACGATGACATCCCGCAGTTTGGGCGTGGTGATGGACCCGATCGGGACGATCACCCCGCAAAAGGATAGCACCCTGGCACTGCTCCGCGAGGCGCAGCGGCGCGGGCTCGACCTCTATCACCTGACACTCAACGATATCGACATTCGCGAGGGCCGCGCCTTCGGGCGCGCGGCGCCGCTGACCGTTACCGACGATGACGGCGACTGGTTCCGCCTTGAGCCACCGAAGGACATGCCCTTGGGCAGGCTTGATCTGCTTTTCATGCGCAAGGACCCTCCGTTCAACGCGGAGTACATTTTCGCCACCTACGTTCTGCAGCGCGCCCAGGACGATGGCGCGCTGGTGGTGAACGATCCGCAGGCCCTGCGCGATGTTAACGAGAAGGTGTTCATCGCCTGGTTCCCCGAGCTGACTCCGCCCACGATCGTGACCCGTTCCATGGACGTCATGCGTGCTTTCGTGTCCGAACATGGCCGTATCGTCGTCAAGCCGCTGGACATGATGGGCGGACATTCGATCTTTGCCCTGGATGAAGCGGACAAGAATCTGGCGGTGATCCTGGAGACCATTACGGCCGGCGAAACCCGCTACGCAATGGCGCAGCGGCACCTGCCGGAAATCGCCGCCGGCGATCGGCGCGTCCTGCTGATTGACGGACGGGCGGTCAATCCTGCCCTCAACCGGATCCCGCGGCTGGATGACAATCGCGGCAATCTGATGGCTGGAGCGAAAGCGGAGCTTTGCGATCTGACGCCGCGCGATATTCATATCTGCGAGCGTGTCGGGGCGGAGCTGGCGGTTCGCGGCGTGGCCTTTGCCGGTCTGGACATCATCGGCGACTACCTCACCGAAGTGAATATCACCAGCCCGACGGGAATCCGCGAGCTTCAGAAGATGGCCGGCGTGGATGCCGCGGCCATGTTGTTCGACAGCCTGCTTGAGCGACTCGGGTAGTCCGCACCGCTATAATCTGCACAGACATTCAGCCTGGATTTCTCATGGACGAATTCAATTCCTTATCCGGCAAGCTCCTGATCGCCATGCCGGGATTGCCCGACTCGCGATTCCGCCAAGCGGTCACCTATTTGTGCGGTCATAACAGCGATGGTGCGTTGGGAATCGTCATCAATCGCCCTTCCAAAATGAAACTAGGAGAAGTCTTCGAACAACTCTCGCTGGACAACGGCGACCTCGACCTGGCCAATCAGAGCATCCTCAAAGGGGGGCCGGTGAACCGCGAACGCGGCTTTGTGCTTCACGAGGCCGGAGGCTCGTGGGATTCCACCATTTCGATTTGCGGCAACATCGAAGTAACTACCTCGCGCGACGTATTGTCGGCGATCGCCGGCGGCACGGGCCCGCGCCGGGCCCTGCTGGCTTTGGGCTGCGCCGGCTGGGGTGAAGGTCAGCTTGAGCAGGAACTCCACTCGAATTCCTGGATGGTGGTCGATCCGACCGAGGAGATTCTCTTTGAAACGCCGTTCGAACAGCGTTGGGCCGCCTCCGCAGCGCTTCTGGGAGTGGATGTCGCCCGATTGGGACTGCACGCCGGCCACGCCTGAGCGGCGATCTTGCTGTTGGCGCCGCGGCTAGCCATGCGCACCGAGCCCGCGATTGCTCTCGACTTTGGACTGCGGCGCATCGGCGTAGCCACCTCCAGCGGCGGTTTGATCACTCCCCGCGAGCACTTGCCGGCGCGGGCCGGACTTCCGCAATGGGAAGCGCTTGACCGGCTGGTGCGTGAATACGAGCCGCAGGTGCTGGTGTTGGGTTACCCGCCCGAAACGGAAGCCGAAATGGGCCGGGCGCTAGGATGCTTTCGCGAACAGCTGGAAGACCGCTATGGGCTGACGGTGGAAACCGTCGAGGAACATCTCACCACCCGCGAGGCGCAGGACTTGATGCGGGAGCGTCGTGCTGCCGGGCAATCGTCCCGCCGCGCGCGCAAGGGTGAAGTCGACAGCCTCGCCGCCTGCCTGATCGCGCGCGACTGGCGAGCGGCCGCGCCTTGAGCCGCCACGCCAATAACACCCGGGAAAGAGGGCGCCTCGCCCCCGGGAGCGAGGGCTTCCAGCCCTCGACGAGGGCAGGATGCCCTCGTTTCCAGCGTTTGCCCTTCGCGTCGGCGCCGCGTCGCCGCATGCTGTGCCAGCTTGTGTTTACCGCCCTGGCACTACTGACGGCAAGCAGTTCACTGGCTGCCGCCGAACTGGTCCTGGTGGCGGGCGCCTCCGGACGTAGCGGCAGCGCCGTGATGAAGCTCCTGGATGCCCAGGACTATGCGATTCGAGCCCTGACTACGAGTCGAGCTCGCGCCGTCGAGCGGCACGGGGCCGATTGGCCCTGGCGGGGAATCGACGTGCGGGATCGCTCCGCGGTATTCGCTGCCATGGAGGGCGTGGATTACGTTATCTGCGCCATCGGAACGCGGGTGCTGGAAGGTCCCGGCGGGCCGGAATTCGTTGACTATGGCGGGGTGGTTAACCTGGTTGATGCCGCGGTGGATGCCGGGGTCCGGCATTTTGTTCTGATGTCGTCCGCGGGGGCGGGACCCTACCGCGAGCGCAGCCGGATGCTGAGGCTGGGGATGGTCCGATATTGGAAGACGGCGGGTGAGAATCACCTCAAGCGCAGCGGCCTGTCCTACACCATCCAGGGAGCCAGTGGCCTGATCAACCGGCCCTCGCAAGGCGCCCCTTTGCGCATAATGCCTCGTGCGGACTATGACACCGGCCGGTTCACCATCGGCGACGCGGCGATGCTGTTGGTGGACGCGCTCACAAACCCGGACGCCCGCAACAAGACCTACGCCGTCATCGGCGATGACTCGGTGGCGCCCGGCGCCTGGCGGGACATGCTGAAGACGCTGCAGATCGACAGCGAGACGGACGAAGCGCCCGGCGACTTGCCTCCGCCCGGAGACTAGTCGGAAACGTCCGTCCAATCGGGCGTTTGCTCAAGCACGCCCGGAGTGTGTTCCTCCAGGACGGCCCGGAACGCGGCGGGCAACTGTTCGGCATCCAGAGATAGTTCGCTCTTCATAGAGGTCCTCGCCCAAGCGCCGAAACTGGCGGATGGTTACGCTCTCAATGGAGAACAGTGCGACCGAGGGCTCGTCCTGAGTTACGCCATATGCGGTGCCGGCAGCCCATTCATACGTGACGCGGCCCGCCAGATCGCCCTTGAGCCGCATCCAGGTTTCCATCGCGACTCTGGGGTCGGATAAGTTGGGAAGTTCGGTCGCCGCCGCCGGGGCCGCGAAAACCATGGCGATCAGAACGCAGGCAACGTGACGGGCCCGCCGTGCAAGACAGAGTGATTCTGGTCCTGCACAATTCATATACTTACCCACCTTGTTGCTCAAGTGAATGGATTATGCGCGCTAGCCCGATCTTCGTCGAGGAAGGCCAGGTGCTTTCGCACCAGAGATTTCCCGGAGATCAATACCGGATCCGCATACGCACGCCGCGCTGCGCCGCCGCCGCGCGGCCGGGCAGCTTTGTGCACTTGCGTTGTGGCGCGGCGGTGCCTCAGCGGCGGCCGCTGTCCGTCATGCTCGCCGATGCCGAAGAAGGCTGGGTCGAGTTGTTGTACAAGGCGGGAGGCCCGGGGCTCACGCTGCTGTCACAGGCCGAGCCGGGATCCACGCTGCATTGCATGGGCCCGATCGGAAACGGGTTCTCCCTCAGCGAAGAGCGGGCGATCGTGCTGTTGCTGGGCGGCGGAGTAGGGATTCCACCGGTGCTGTTCCTGGCCCGGAAACTGGCCGGCAATCCAGCCTGGCAGCCGCGACTGTTCCTTGGATCGGAACTCCCGTACCCGTTCACCCTTCAGGGCGACGGCGGCGAGAACCGTTTGCGTCGTGCCGAGGAATGGGGCGTGCCCTCGCACCTGGCCAGCAACGCTGGTCTTCCGGGCTGCTACCGGGGCAACCTGACCGAATTGACGCGCGAGTGGCTAAGCGAACTGCCACCGGAGCGCTTGGGCGAAGTGGCCGTATACGCCTGCGGGCCGACGCCGATGCTGGAAGCGGCGGCGCGGCTTGCTGCCGATTTCGACGTGTATGCCGAACTCTGTCTCGAAGAATACATGGCCTGTGCAGTGGGCGGCTGCGCCGGCTGCACGGTCGAAGCCCATACGCCCGACGGCCTGGCCATGAAGCGGGTATGCGTGGACGGACCCGTGTTTCCGGCCACATGGATCTATCCCGCATAGGGGCCAGCCATGCGTCCACTGTTCATCGGCCTGATTTCCGGCACCAGCATGGATGGTGTGGACGCCGCGCTGATGGATTGCTCGAGCACTGAACCGCTGCTGGTTGCTACGAACCGCGCTTCGTATCCGAACGAACTTGCCAGCCGACTGCGAGCCGCTGCACAAAGCCAGGGAGAGTGTGCGTTGCGGGAGGTCGCCGCACTGGATGCCGCGGTGGCGAGCTGTTTTGCCGAAGCGGCGCTGGCGTTATTGCGCACCGCCGGACGCAGCTCGGAGCAGGTCGAGGCGATCGGCAGCCACGGCCAGACCTTGTGGCACGCGCCCGAAGGCCGTCCCCCGCATACGGTGCAGGTCGGCTCGCCTGCGCGTATCGCGGCGTTGTCCGGCATGACTACCGTGGGCGACTTTCGCAGCGCCGACATGGCGCTGGGCGGGCAAGGCGCCCCGCTGGCGCCGATGTTTCATGATTGGCTGTTCAGGAGTGCCGGAGAAACCCGGGCGATCGTGAACATCGGGGGAATCGCCAATCTCAGCGTGCTGGCCTCCGATGGCGCGATTTCCGGCTACGACACGGGCCCCGGAAACACACTGCTTGATGCCTGGATCCGAAAATGCCGCGGCCAGGCGTATGACGAGAACGGGCAATGGGCGCGATCCGGCACGGTGTGCGCGAACCTGCTCAAGCGGTTGCAGGCGGATTCTTATTTCACGGCCTCTCCGCCGAAGAGCACCGGTCCGGAGTATTTCAACCTGCGCTGGCTTGAGCAGGCCGAAATCTCAGACAAGGCGCCGGAAGACGTGCAGGCCACGCTGGTGGAATTCTCTGCGGTAAGCATTGCCGGTGCCCTCGAAGGTTCGTGTCCCGGCGCGGCCCTTGCGGTTTGCGGAGGCGGAGCGTCCAACGTTTTCCTGATGGAACGCCTGTCGGCCCATTGTCCCGATTCACGGCCGGTCACAACGCAAGAATGGGGCGTGCATCCGGACTGGGTGGAAGCCGCCGGGTTTGCGTTGCTGGCGCGTGCCCGGCTGCTCGGTGAAGCCGGGAACGCACCGTCGGTCACCGGCGCGAGCGCCGCCCTTCCGCTGGGTGGAGTGTTCTTGCCGCCCCTGGGAACGAGGGCATCCAGCCCTCGCTAAAGGCGCTGCTGATACGGGAACTGGTAAGGCTACGGCGTCGTCGAGGGCTGGAAGCCCTCGTTCCCAGGGGCTCCATGCAAGAATAAGCAAACAATGAGCAAGAGCATGAGAACGGTCGATCACGGTGACGCGCATTCACACAGCCTGGGGGCGCGCTGGAGGAGGAATTGGGCATTGGCGCGGCGGATTCTGGGCATGCTGTGGTTCTACTTCACCGAAGGCCGGCGAGTCCGCAAGGCGTATGCGGCCTGCGAGCGGGAAGGCAGGACTTACTGGGTTGACAAGGCCGGCGGAGAGCGTGGATGAGCGAAGCAGTTCAGCGCATTAAGCCCAAGGACCCGCCGCCGCCGGAATATGCCTTCGCATACCGGGACCCACCACGCTCCGGCAATGAGATCAACGGTTTGGGCGAGCGGGAGTGGCGTCCCGCCACCGCCGTTTTCCACAACGCGGGCAACGCGCAACTGGAATGGCAAGCGCTGGATGACTTCTTCGGCTCCATCAATCCGTGGAGCGTCGTGCGCCACGTGGTGGCCAATGCCTGGCAGTTGCGCAAGCGCGATGGCCCGGTGGCGGCGCGCCGGGTCGAAGTGGACCCTGCGGAAATGAGCGCCAGAATCAAGGCCGCCGCCCGGGAATTCGGAGCGGACCTGGTCGGAATCGCACCGGTTACGGATCAAGCGATCTTCGCGGGACGCACGCCGCCGCACGCCACGGCCATCTGCATAGGGCTCTCGATGGACCAGGAGAAGATGGCCCATGTCCCGCACGATACGGCGGCCGTAGAGGTAATGAGTGCGTACCGGCGGATTGCCCGGATAGCGCTTCGAGTAGCTCGATTCATTCGCCGCCAGGGATGGCCCGCGCGTGCCTACGGCAATCCCAACAGCACTGACATCCTGCACATTCCGCTGGCAGTTGCAGCCGGTCTCGGCCAGTTGGGCAAGCACGGGTCGATGATCAGTAAGGAGCACGGCTCGAACTTTCGCCTGGCGGCCGTGCTTACCGACCTGCCGCTCGAATTCGATAAGCCGGTGGACATTGCCGTGGACGACTTGTGCATCGGCTGCCAGCGCTGCGTGGTGGACTGCCCGCCGGATGCGATATTCAACGAGAAGCAGTGGATCCGCGGCGAGAAGCGCTGGTACGTCGATTTCGACAAGTGCATCCCGTACTTCGTAAAGACCCACGGCTGCGCCATCTGCATCGAGGTATGCCCGTGGAGCCGCCCCGGCCAAGGCCCCAAACTGGTAGAAAAACTCATGGCCAAACGTCAGCAACGCGCAACGGTGTTGCCTCCTTCCTCGTCCGCTTGAGCGAATCGCGGCCACAGCCGCGCTCGGGAGCCCGTCTTGACTGCCTGGCCTGGAGCGATCCGGGAAAGCGCGGTTGGGCTCAAGCCGGGACGTTGGTGAGAGGTCCTTTCGTCGTTTCCCCAGTTACGAGGAGGTCGCCCAGGAGGCGGAATTCGTGAGCGCGAGGAGAGGTCTTGCGCCACGCGAGCCCAATAGTCCGGCTGGGTCCCGGTTGGCGGAAGGGGCGGACCACCAGGGGTGAAGGGGGGCGGGCTTCCACCCGCAGCGAAAGCTGAGGGAGCAGAGTAATCCCGATGCCCCCTGCAACCATTTGAGCCAGCGTGGAAAGGCTGCCGGCGCGAAAATCCCCGACTTCGCTGGCGCCCCCCACTTCACAGACTCGAAGCGCCTGGTCGCGCAAGCAATGCCCGTCCTCCAGTAGCAGAACCTGCTCTCCAGCCAGATCCGCTTCTTCGATATGCTCGCGCCCGGCCAGGGGATGCCCTTCGGGTACTGCAGTCAGAAACGGGTCGGTGGCAAGCGGCAGGGTGGCCACATCTCCGAGGTCGGCCTCCAGGGCCAGCAGCAACAGGTCCAGCTTGCCCTCGGACAACAAATCGAGCAGCCGCTGAGTGAAGTCCTCGTGCAGCAGGAGCCTCAGTTCCGGGAAGCGCTGGCGTATGGCCGGAAGCGCACCCGGCAGCAGGTAAGGCGCAATGGTTGGTATGACCCCAAGCCTTAGCCTGCCCGATAAGGGTCTGGTCAGGCTGAGCGCCACTTCCTCCAACTCGGAAGCCGCGGTCAGTACTTTGCGCGCCAGTGGCAACAAGGCCGAACCCGCAGGCGTAATTACTACTTTCCTGCGGCTGCGTTCGAACAGTTGCACGTCCAGCAGCCGCTCCAAATCCTTGATTTGGGCGCTTAGCCCCGGCTGGGTGACAAAGCAGGCCGCCGCAGCATTGCGAAAGTTCAATCGTTCGGCAACGGCCACAAAATACTGGAGATGTCGGAGCGAACTTCTCATAAGAAAAATATATTACAGATATAAATATTATCACTTTTACTTATCACCAATGCTGCCCTATATTGGATCCAAAACCATTTCCAGTGCACTACAAAGAAGGAAAAGCAGCATGTCAGATAAGAAATGCCCTGTAATGACCACCACCGCCGGAGCCCCGGTTGCCGATAATCAGAATTCCATCACAGCCGGCGAGCGCGGCCCGGTCCTGTTGCAGGACTACCAGCTGATCGAGAAGCTGGCCCATCAGAACCGCGAGCGCATCCCCGAGCGGGTTGTGCATGCCAAGGGCTGGGGCGCGTACGGCAAGCTCACCGTTACCGGCGACATTTCTCGATACACGCGCGCCAAGTGTCTTCAGCCCGGCGCGCAATGCGAGGTCCTGACCCGCTTTTCCACCGTCGCCGGCGAGCTCGGCGCGGCGGACGCCGAGCGCGACGTGCGCGGCTTTGCGGTCAAGTTCTACACGCCGGAGGGAAATTGGGACCTGGTCGGGAACAACACGCCGGTGTTCTTCATCCGCGATCCACTGAAGTTCCCGGACTTCATCCGCACCCAGAAGCGGCACCCGAAGACCAATTTGCGCAGCCCCACGGCAATGTGGGATTTCTGGTCACAGTCGCCGGAAGCGCTGCACCAGATCACGATCCTGATGTCGGACCGCGGCTGCCCTACGGCGCCCATGTTCATGAACGGCTACGGTTCGCATACCTTCGGCCTGATCAACGCCGATAACGAGCGCTTCTGGGTGAAGTTCCATTTCAAGACCCGCCAGGGCCATCGTTACTACACCAATGCGAAGAGCGCCGAGGTCATTGGCCGGACCCGCGAGTCCTACCAGGAAGCCCTGTTCGGCGCGATTGAGCGCGGCGAATTTCCGCGCTGGGACCTCAAGGTGCAGGTCATGCCCGAGGCGGATGCGGAGAAGACGCCCTACAACCCGTTCGATCTGACCAAGGTCTGGCCGCATGCCGACTACCCGCTCATCGACGTAGGGGTGCTGGAACTCAATCGCAATCCGGAGAACTATTTCGCGGAGATTGAGCAAGCGGCTTTCTCGCCTTCAAACATCGTACCCGGAATCGGCTTTTCCCCGGACAAGGTGCTGCAGGCCCGGATATTTGCGTACGCCGACGCGCACCGATACCGCCTCGGCACGCATTACGAGGCGCTGCCGGTCAACGCGCCCAAATGCCCGGTGGATCACTATCACAAGGACGGCGCGATGCGGTTCTTCGGAACCCGCCACGACAACCCCGACGCCTATTACGAGCCGAACAGCCTCGGCGGGCCGGCGCAAAGCGAGGCTTACGCCGAGCCGCCGCTGAAGATCTCCGGTGACGCGAGCCGCTACGACCACCGCGCCGGCAACGACGACTACACCCAGGCCGGCAATCTGTTCCGGCTGTTCAGTGATGAGCAGAAACAGCGCCTGTTCAACAACATTGCCGAAGCAATGCAAGGCGTTCCGGGGGAAATCCTGGGCCGCCAGCTGGCGCATTTCGCCAAGGCCGATCCCGCCTACGCGCAGGGCGTGCGCAACGCTCTGGAAAAAATGTCCGTCGATTCAGGTAATCTGGCGGATGTCATAACTCTCTCCTTCGACGAGCAACGTACACGCCCTGCGCAACCCCACGCCACTAGTTGATCCACCCCTGGGAACGAGGGCGTCCCCGCTGGGAGTTTTCGCAGCGGGCGCCGCTACGCTGACGCGCATGGAACACGCCTGGGAACGAGGGCATCTTGCCCTCGTCGAGGGCGGGACGCCCTCGCTCCCAGGTTGTTCCATGCAAGCGAGGGCGTCCCGCCCTCGAAGGAGGGCAGGATGCCCTCCTTCCTGCCAAGAGCGAAGGCAGCCAAGGCGTGGATAAGAACGAAATCGCCAATCGCCTGCAAGCCGTTCGGGCCCGGATTGCCGCGGCCGCGCAGCGCACCGGCAGGGCACCGGAAGAGGTCCGCATCCTGGCGGTGACCAAGGCTCATGGCAAAGAGGCTGTGCGCGCCGGACTGGCGGCGGGGCTTAGCGAATTCGGCGAGAACTTTGTTCGTGAGGGCATCGCCAAGATGGATTCGGTCGAGCCGGTCGCGAACTGGCACTTCATAGGCCAACTGCAATCGAACAAGACGCGCCTGGTGGCCGAGCGCTATGACTGGGTTCACACGCTAATGCGGGAGCGCATTGCCTTGCGCCTGAACGAACAGCGCCCCGCGCAAGCGCTGCCTCTCAATGTGTGCATTCAGGTGCGGCTGCAGGAGCAGGACACTCGCCCGGCGCTACCTCCCGAAGAAGTTCGCGGCCTGGCGGAACTGATACGATCGCAGCCCCGCCTGCGCCTGCGCGGTCTCATGGGCCTGCCGCTGCCCGGCGCACCCCGTGATACGTACATGCGCCTGCGTGCCCTGTTTGACCAACTTAACCAGGCGGGAATGAACCTGGACACCCTGTCCATGGGTATGACCGACGATCTCGAAACAGCCGTGTCCTGCGGCTCCACCCTGGTGCGCGTAGGTACCGGCCTGTTCGGCCCCCGCTCTTCGGGATTGATACCTCAATCCCCCTCCCATCCAGGCTAAATCAGCGATCCATGCCACAGCAGGCGGGCAAACTCCTCGGCTGGAAGAATGTCAATTCCATCTTCAGTGCGCCGCGGCTTTGGCTCCAGGCATACGAGTATGCGGTGATCAACTTCCGGATGCGTTCGTTGCAACGCGCGCAGCCCTCGTAAATGCCGGTGCGAAACTCGCGCGCTGGCCTTTACTTCCAGCGCTACCCGCATATCCCCCAACACGAAATCCACTTCCACGCCTCCCGCCGTTCGCCAGTAGGCCAGCGATTCATCGCGTTCTTGGTAGTCGCAAAAGGCCTGCAATTCGTGGTGTACTCAGCTCTCCATGGCCTTGCCGAACAATTCGCCGCCCGGATGTAAGGCGCCCCGCCGCGCCAGCCGGTTTACCGCCCCTACGTCTGCGAAGTAGTACTTGGGCGCGGCGACCACTCGGCGCTTCGCCCGCCGACGGAAGGAAGGCAGCGGGCGTATCAGTAGAGTGTCCTGGAGTATTTCGAAGCAACTCCGTGCGGTGCGGTCGGAGACTCCGCAATCGCGGGCAATATTGGAAAAATTGACCGGTTGGGTGTCACTCAACGCGGCCGCGTCCAGAAATGCCGAGAAAGCCGGCAGGTTGCGCGCAAAACCCTCGGCGGCAATTTCCTCCCGCAAGTAGTCGGCGACATAAGTGTTCAGCAAGGGCCGGGGACGGCTTGCCATGTACATACGCGGCAGATATCCGTGGTTCAGAAGGCGGGTGAGATCGAAATCCGCGCCGAGTTCCCCGGCCGTGAGTCCATGCAGCTGGTAGCGCGCCGCGCGCCCACCCAGTAGATTTGCCGCGCCTCGGCGGACTTTGCGAGCACTGGAACCGCATAACGCAAAACTCAGTACCCGGTTCTCGATCAGCCAATGCACCTCATCAAGCAGGGCCGGCGCCTTCTGAATTTCATCAATAACCACCTGAACCCCGGAGAACGAAACGCCAGCCTTTTGCTTGGCCTCGATTTCCTGGCGCAGATACTCGGGGTTGGCCATATAGCGCCGGTATTCATCCGCCTTGAGCAGATCAATCCACCAAGCTTGAGGATAACGCTGCCGCAGCAGGGTGGTCTTGCCGGTCTGGCGAGGCCCCCAAAGAAAGAAGCTCTCCTCACCCGGCGGCGGGAGTTTGAGTTGGCGCTGGAACATGCGCCGAGAAGAACATGATTTCCAACGTTCTACTTCAGAATTACATGATATTCCGAAGTATTGATTCAGATACGCAAATTTCTGTGAGAGCAAGAAGTGGCGCTATCTGCGCCGGAATTCTCGTCTTGACCCGGCCAGCTCTGCCCGCGCCTTCACAATCGCATCGACCTCCGGCCCGTCCTTCTCGCGGTAGTGAAAGACGCGCGCGTCCGCGGCCTGAGCGTAGATTTGAAGGTCGCGGATCACCATCGATTCGAACAGGAGACCCAGGAACTCAAGATCGTCCAACAGGCGTTCCGTCTTGCCCCGAAGGGCGGCAACCGTCATTGAAGGATCCGCGAAATGCCGTACAGGAGTGGATCGAAGGCTTGTCCGCGACCGCAGATGCCTGGGCCATGCGGGTTGGTTTTCCACCACCATGAGCTGTTCCAGCAATTCTTTGCGAGAGCTGTCGTAGGACGAGGGGCAGGGAGAACGGGGCGACAATAGCTCCAAGCATCCTGAGTAACAGGCTTTAACGGACAATGCGGCAAGCTGCCAGCGGGTCATTTGGCGTCTTTCCAACGGGTAATTTGGTGGAAATCAGATGCCAATAGCGTTCGAGTGGCAGTGCGGGCGTTGTTTGGTCTACAACCAATGCAGGAGATTTCGTATATTCTCGCGCCATGAACTCGCCGGAACGCCAGTTGCGGGAATTGCTCTGCCTGTCGCGGGCGCGCAGGTTTGGCGCTGACCGCGCGCCGTATGCCAATCAAATGGAAAAAGATTGATGAGTTACCCAAAAATCGAGGCTGTTTGGATCAAAGGCTTTCGGTCCTTGGCTGACGTTGAGCTTACGCAGTTACCTGACGCCACAGTTATGCTCGGCGCCAACGGCTCGGGCAAGTCCAATTTCATGCGCTTCTTCGACCTGCTGAGCTGGATGCTCAGGTCCCACAAGCTTCAGGAGTTTGTTCAGCGGCAGGGAGGGGCGGACGACCAGTTGTTCGGCGGCAGTAAGCGAACCTCCGTCATTGAAGCAGGCGTAAAGATGCAAACAGAAGTGGGTTCGAACGAATACCACTTCACGCTCGCTCACGCCCATCCGGATCGATTTGTATTCACCGATGAAAAGTATCGTTTCAGTCGAACCGATTGGGGTACAGAGGCGCCTTGGCAGCATCTGGAAAGCCCGCACCCCGAAGCAAAGATCCTTGAGGCGCGCCAAGAGCAAGGCTCGAACGGCAAGACGGCGAACGCAATTGTCAGCTTGCTTAACAATTGCGCGGTTTATCAGTTTCACAATACTTCAGACGTTTCGAATTTCAACAAGAGGTGGGACGCGGACGATAACAACTTCTTGCGGTCGGACGGCAGCAACCTGGCGGCGGTGCTGTATCGCCTGGAGCAGGAAGACATCGGGAGGTATGAACTGATCTGCCGTCAGATCAATCGCATCTTGCCTGTCTTCGACTGCTTTGCAATCGAGGAAAGTTACGGGAAGGTTTCGTTGCGCTGGAAGGCCAACTGGGGGGAAAAGCCTTTCGGCGCCCACCTTACTTCGGACGGCTCGTTGCGGTTTTTCGCGCTTGTCTCGCTGCTTAATCTGCCTCCGGAGATGTTGGGCGGCGTGTTGCTTCTGGATGAGCCGGAACTGGGCCTGCACCCCGCCGCCGTGAATCTGATAGCCAGCATGGTCAAATCGGTGGCGGAGGAACGGCAGGTCATCGTGGCTACGCAGTCGCCCTTGTTTGTGGATTCGTTTGATCTTGAAGAGATTCTGGTGCTGGAACTGCGCGACGGACGCACGGAATTTTGCAAACTTGTGCGCGAAGACTATCAAGCGTGGCTGGATGATGACTTCACTACGGGCGAGCTTTGGCAGAAAAACTTGCTCGGAGGGCGTCCGTGACCCGGCTGGCCATAGTAGTAGAAGGGCGAACGGAAGAAGAATTTGTCAAGGAAGTTCTTGTGGATTATCTCCGCGATAGAGGGGTTGAGCCTACTCCAATCCTTGTGGGCGTAGGTCGATCCGGACCCAGGGGTGGAAATGTCTCGACTCAGCAGCTCGTGCGAGACATGGTCAGGCTGTTTGATTCTTTTGGCGCCGTGAGTTCGCTCGTGGATTTCTACGGTTTTCGCGGCAAGAAATCCATGTCGATTGACCAGTTGGAACAGAAGCTTGGCGATAGACTCAGGAGTCAGCTCGCCGCGCGCTGGCGAGAGGACAAAGTGCTTCCGTACGTTCAGCAGCACGAGTTTGAAGGCCTTTTGTTTTCCAACGTTGATGCTTTTGCCGACTCGATCAACGTACCTGCGGACGCCGTGGACAGGCTGCGGCAAATTCGTTCCCGTTTTTCCACGCCGGAGGACATCAACGACGGTGCCAACACCGCCCCGAGCAAGAGAATCAAGCAGGAAATCCCCCGCTACCAGAAGGTGCAGGATGGCCCGCTTGTAGCGCAGACCACAGGCATAGACCGCATGCTCGCCGAGTGCCCGCGATTCCGCAGCTGGATAACCAGGCTGGAATCGCTCGGAGAGTAATCAAGGCCGCGCTTTCGTGCGATCAGTCAAACGCCGCAGTCGAAGATGCCTTGCCGATGGGCTCGAGGCCTTGGGGCAACTCTGATTGCTTCGCATTTGCCCGGTACAATTGGTTTTTCTTAAGTGGAAGAATGTGTGCTGGGGTTGGCCCGTTTTCGGGGAATTACATCGGATGGTGCCGAAGCCAAGTTGGCTTGACTCACACCTAAGAGTGTTCACCACGGTTCCCGCGGCGCTGGCCGCAGGGAACAAGCGCTGGATTTTCCCACCTTGACCTGTGTAAAACCTAAAATAAATATTCCTTTAGTATCAATGACTTACAGGTTGTTCCATGCAAGTATCCGGAAATCCCGGGGCGGTTCAGATCGCCGCACCAGCTGGCGTGTGCGACCGTTACCCCGCAGTGCTTACTGGAGACCACGGATGGATATGCATCCATTCAGAGAAAGGACATCTGGGGCTCGTTCGCTCAATCGCAATGGTGGAACTGTTGATTGCAGGCTGGTGTGAGCCTCCTGCTCCGATGGCGCTTCACCTTTCGACGCTTACGCACCAGGTTCTTTCTGTTATCGCCGAACATGGTGGAGTTAAGGCAAAACGCCTGTTTATGGCGCTTTGCAGCAAAGGACCCTTTCAGCGCGTCGACTCTCGCCTGTTTGCCCGCCTGCTCAGGCAACTAGGCAGTACCGAGGTTCAGCTGATAGAGCAGGCGCCCGACGGCACGCTACTGCTAGGCCGCCAAGGTGAGCGGCTGGTTGAACACTACCGCTTCTATGCCGTATTCCAAACGCCCGAAGAATACAGGATCATCGCTGATCACAAACCGCTCGGAACGCTTCCGATTGTCATGGTTCTGACGCCAGGTATGACAATCATCTTTTCCGGGCGCCGCTGGCGCATAACCGAAATCCGTGACCGGGAAAAGGTAATCCAAGTTACTGTCGACCAGGCCGGACGGCCACCGCGTTTTGGTGGTGGCGGCGGCCTGATTCACGACAGAGTGGTGGGCAAAATGTTGGAGTTGCTTTCGAACACATACCTGCCCGCCTACATTGATGAGTGTGCGGCTCATCTCCTGGAGGATGCGCGCTCCGAATTTCGGAGACTGGATATGGCTCGCAAGCCCATCCACCGTATCAGCGAGCGAAGTTACTTGATCGTCACATCGGCCGGCACGGTCAAGACAACGACTCTGGCATTGGTCCTCCGGGCGATGGGATATGTGGTCGAGGTCCATGACGGATTTCTGAGTGTCAAACGTGAAAAGATTATCCAACCACTAGAAGACACCCTCAAGACAATAGCCAGTGCGGCCCCGAATTCTCTAGATTTCACATTGCCTGAAGGGTCAAACCTTATTACGGAAAAGTTCTATTCCTACCTGAGCCCCGAACTTCTGCTTGAGGATGCTGTTTCCTCACGGCTTCATTTTTATGCGTTACCCAAACTCGCACAGAGAATTATGATAGGCACGCAATGAGACTTCGGGGAAAACGGATTTCGTATATTCTCGCGCCATGAGTTCGCCCGAACACCAATTGCAGGAACTGCGCCGCGGGGTTGTGGACCTGGTGCGGGAGGAAGAATTGCTGGAACGGCTGCGCCTCGGCAGGCCGTTGCGGGTGAAGTGCGGGTTCGATCCCACGGCTCCAGACCTGCACCTGGGGCACGTGGTGATCCTGACCAAGATGCGCCAGTTCCAGGACTTCGGTCACGAGGTGATATTCCTGATCGGCGATTTCACCGGAATGATCGGCGACCCCTCCGGGCGCAGCAAGGCGCGTCCCACGCTCGACGAAGCCAAGCTCAAGGAGAATGCAGCGACCTATGCCGAGCAGGTCCACCGCGTGCTGGATCCCGAGCTGACCCGGGTCGATTTCAATTCAAGGTGGATGAACCAGCTCAGCGCCGCGGATCTTGTGCGCCTGGCGGGCAAGCGAACGCTGGCGCGAATGCTGGAGCGCGACGATTTTCGCAGGCGCCACAGCGAGGGCAATCCGATCGGCCTGCACGAGTTCATGTATCCGATCGCCCAGGGCTACGATTCGGTGGCGCTTAAGGCCGATGTGGAACTCGGGGGCACCGACCAGACTTTCAACCTGCTGCTGGGCCGGCAAATCCAGGCCGAACACGGCCAGCCCCCGCAGATCGTGCTGACCCTGCCGCTGCTGGAAGGCACCGACGGCGTGCAGAAGATGTCAAAGTCGCTCGGAAACCATATCGCGATCATGGATCCTCCGGCGGAGATGTACGGCAAGCTCATGTCGGTTTCGGACGACCTGATGTGGCGTTACCTGGAACTGCTCAGCCTGCGCTCGCAGGCTGAGCTAGACCAACTGCGCGCCGGCGTGGAGTCGGGTGGCAACCCGCGGGACGTGAAAATGGCGTTGGCCGATGAGCTGACTACGCGTTTTCATGGCGAGCGGGCATCGAAACTGTCCGCGGAGGATTTTGCCCGTCGGCACGGGCGTGGAGAAATGCCGGATGAAATGCCCGAAATTAGCCTGGCCTGCGCCGCCGACGGCATTCCGGTGGGTGAGCTCGTTCGCCGAGCCGGGTTGGCCAAGACCAACGCCGAGGCCATGCGTATGATTTCGCAGGGCGCAGTGCGCCTGGACGGTCAACGGGTCAGCGATCGCATGCTGGTCGTTGTAACGGGCAGCACCAGCGTGGTGCAGGTGGGCAAGCGGCGCTTCGCCCGCGTGAACGTAAATTATTGCCTCGGCGACTCATAGCGGTTTTTTCCCATGGATGGAGCCCTTTTGTGTCGAGCGAAATGTTGACAAAGAAAGAATAGCGCTATAACCTTTCTTAACGATTGGCACTAAGAAAGAATTCTTTCCTAGGCGTATTGGCAAGAAAAGTTTCATTCCGGTCAGGAAGTTACGATACGAGTTCCGTTGCGGGCGAAATCGTTCGCGCCTACGTGCCGCCCGCGCTGCCACCTGATCCGCCAGTGAATCTTGGGCCATTCTATGGCCGGATTGAAGCAGCCAATCGTGCTTTAGGGCTTCTGCATGGCGTCACCACCATTCTCCCCGATACGCCGCTTTTTCTCTACATGTATGTTCGAAAGGAGGCCCTTCTGTCGTCGCAAATCGAGGGAACCCAGTCCTCACTGTCTGATCTGCTCCTGTATGAGAGCGAACTGGCACCCGGCGTCCCACTCAATGATGTAGAAGAAGTCTCCAGCTATGTGGCGGCCATGAACCTGGGGATAAGGCGCCTTTCTGAAGGTTTGCCCATATCGAGTCGCCTGCTCAAGGAAATCCATGCAGTTCTATTGCGAACGGGGCGCGGCCGTCAACAGGATCCCGGAGAATTCAGGCGAACTCAAAACTGGATTGGCGGAACTCGGCCTGGGAACGCTACTTACGTGCCGCCCGTACCACAAAAGGTCGCCGGCTGCATTAGCG
>OZ242252.1:0-7500 GCA_965206955.1 Candidatus Foliamicus sp. | reverse complement strand
CTGGAAGCCCTCGTTCCCAGCGGGTGCGCCCACGTACTCAACGTATTGAACCGTGTGTGTCCCGGCCGTCGCCCTCACACACAATTTCGGCCGCCAAAGCACCCTTTTCCCTACTGGATTTGTAGAACATCCGTCCGTTGGGCTATCGTTGCGCGCGTTTTACCTGTAATGACTGCATCCCAGTCGAGAGGAGGACTACTTGGCTGCTTACATCATTGTTGCGGCGCGAGTCGATCATCGCACCGAAGGATTCATGGAATATTCGCGTCGCGCCGCGGAGTTGACCCACCGCTGCGGCGGCAAATACATCGTGCGCGGCGCCGCGGAAACGGTGCTGGAAGGCGATATGTGGACGCAGCGTGCCTGCGTGATTTCTCAATGGCCTTCCCTGGAAGTGGCCAAGGAATTCTGGAACAGCAAGGAATACCAGGAAGTGCTCAAGCCCCTGCGCGCCAATACCGGCCTCTACGATGTGGGTTTGTTTGAAGCCAACTAAGCCGTTTCGGGCAATGTGCGGATTGAGGAGGTAGCCATGAAGATTAAAGGCTGTGTGGCGCTGGTTACGGGCGCCAATCGCGGGATCGGCCTCGGTTTCGTCAAGGTGTTGCTCGAACGAGGCGCCGAGAAGATCTATGCTACGGCGCGCGATCGCGAAAATTTATCCGCCGTGGTGGCGCTTGACCCGCAACGCATTGTCGGATTGCCGCTGGACATTGATGACGACGCCCAGCGCCGCGCGGTGGCGGAGCAGGCCGGCGATACCAGCCTGCTCATCAACAACGCGGGTATTCCCGGCAGCGAGGATGAGGACGAACGGCGCTTCTTGCGCGCCGGCAGCCTGGAAGACGCCCGCCAGGTCATGGAGACCGATTGTTTCTCGCCGGCCGAAATGTGCCGGCTGTTTGTTCCGGACATGATCAAGCGCGGCGAAGGCGGGGTGATCAATATCCTCTCGATCGGTGCGATTTTCTGCCTCCCTTCACATGCGAGTTATTGCGCCGCCAAAGCCGCGCAGGCCATCATGACCATGGGCTTGAGGGCCGACCTGGACAGGACCGGCGTGCAGGTTGCCGGCGTGTACACGGGCGGCGTTCGAACCCGCATGGCGGCCGCCAACACCGCAATCCTGGTTTCACCGGAGGAACATGCAAGGGAAGTGTTCGACGCCTTCGAAGCAGGGGAAAGGCACATTTTCGCCGGCGCGCGAGCGCCCGACATTCGCGATGCGATTCTCGCCGATCCGGCTGGCTTTGAGCAGGCCCAGATCGAGCGCTTCCGCGACCCCGCATAAGTTGCCTGGGAACGAGGGCTTCCTGCCCTCGACGAGGGCAGGAAGCCCTCGTTCCCAGGGGGGAAGCCCTCGTTCCCAGGGGGGGGACGCCTTCGGCCCCCGCTTTCTGCTCATCGAATCGGCGCCCGCGGCTTCAGGTGGCTTTCCCGCTATGCCGGACCGTTGAAACTCAGAAGTCGTATTGCGGTCGCTCGGGTTCCGTCAGCACCACGAAAGGCGCCGAATCAGGCACCGTGCGAAGAAATGTGCCCATGCTCACGTTCTCGTCGGTCTTCGCTTTGTCCCAGCGTACTTCTTCAGCACCGCAACGCTGAACCGTCCTGAACCAGAGTATCCGTCCCGGCTCGTTGGGCAGGGCTGCGCGAAACACGAAACGTCCGAATTGCGGGGACGGCAACTCTGAACCGCTCCAAACGATCTCATCCACGGTTTGCGTCATCTCAAACCCACCTTCCATTCTTATCGGAGGGTCCAGCTTGCGCTTGACAATTTCGATCTTCCAGACGTTGCTGTGCTCGGCGCGTACCCGCGTTACACCTTCGGGAATCTTCACCCGCACCTCGGTGGTGGGCGAGCGGCCGCAGCCGTGCGGCACGCGAACCTCGATGTCCTGTATCCAGCCCGCGGGCATATGGGTCATATGCACATAAACGTGCCCTAAAGCAGCCCCGCTTGCGCTTGCAAGGCAGGCTGCCACCAAGAATTTGAATATGGATCGCTTCATTGCTTGAGTCCCTCAATAGGCCTGCAAAATCCTCTATTGCGGATGACGGCTGCACCGAACTCCTGTTGAAGGATCCCAAGGGCATGAATTTGACTGGTAAGCTTACCCTGCGTTAGATCAACCGCGTCATGGCGCCACGAGACCGGATTCAATTGATTGCGATGAGTGTGCTTGCCGCGCTATTTGTGGCGCGGGTGGCGGCACAGCTTGTACAGGCAATTTTCCCGCTGTCCTGGCTTCCCCCCTTTGAGGTATGGCATAGCGGGGTCTTGCCATACACCCTCCTGCTGGCCTGTCAGCTTTGCATTATTGGCCTGATGAGCTATTGCCTGCATGCGGTGCGCAGCGGCTGGAAGCGTCCCAGGCGCTGGAAATACCGCGGGTGCTTTGCCTTTGGCGGCGTGTATTTCGCGTTCATGGCTTTCCGCTGGATCGCCGGAGTAACATTTCTGGCCGAACATTCCTGGTTTGCAAGAACTTTGCCGGCCTTTTTTCACCTGGTTCTCGCAAGCTTCATTCTCTTGCTGGGCTTGCACATTTACGGGCGCCTTCGCTATCCAAGGATCTTCCGCTCCTCCGGTCGTCGCTAAGCTTTTGGCGCTTGCGATCGCCCGGTTTGATTTTGTATGACTGGTCTTTCACAATGTCCGCTTCCCGCCAGGGACTTATGCGGCCATAGCGATCCCTTGACAGCCTTATGAACCAGGATGGACCCCATGTGGAATTACGCCTTGTTTTCTCACATGAGCGTGGGCGCCAACCTGGCTTTTCCCTTGGAAGTGCGCGGACTTGGCGAACAGCAGCGGCGCGAGCGGGTCGCCAGGGCGCTTGAACTCGTGCGTCTGGATGGACTTGAGGGTCGCCCGTCCCAACCAGCTCTCCGGTGGTCAGCAGCAACGCGTAGCCATCGCCCGCGCCTTCTTTAAGGGCGGATCGTGTCGGCGGTGCGAGGGGTCTGCCAGGTGGACGTGGGCGACCAGCGGGTTCAGGCTGCCCATATCGCCGATCTTGCCCCCGGAAGCGAAACGCTGGTTGCCATTCGACCGGAGCGGGTGAACATTGCACCGCTGTCGATGCGCTACTCCAATGAATTTGACGCGCAGGTCGAGGACATCAGTTTTCTGGGCGATCACTTGCGGGTGCGCCTTGGCGTGTGCGGCAACTCGGATTTCATCGCCAAGATTCCCAATATCGTTGGGCATGGCGGTATATTGCCCGGCGCGCGGGCGCGTTCCTTGTGACCGTGGATTGGCTGCGGCGACGCTCCGCGCCGCAGCAGAAAACGTCCCAATCTGGTTAAATGCCCCCATGGGGAGGGGAATGCCGTGAGTTCGATGGAACGATTTGTATCCGGCCTTGCCTATCCCTTCGTGATGGTATTGGCATACGCACTGTTTGCAGGCTTCACGCAGTTCGGACTGTCCATCACGCTAAGCGCCTACGCTGCCGTATTGATCGGCGCCGTGCTGATCACCTTGCATGAGATCAAGCTGCCCTATCGTCGCGCGTGGCGGCCCGCTGCAGCCGAAGTCGGAACCGATGCGCTGTTCCTGGGAGCAGTTCAGATCGTGCTGCCGCTGTTATTGAGCATTTCCCTGGTGATTGCCCTTGCGGATTGGCTTCAAGCCGCCGGCTACGCGGTCAAAACCCTTTGGCCCCACGGGCTGCCGATTTGGGCGCAAGCCGGCCTGATGATGCTGGCCGCCGATTTCGGACGCTACTGGTTGCACCGGGCGTTCCATGAGTTCGGGCCCATGTGGAGGTTGCACGCCGTTCATCACTCGCCGCATCGTCTGTACTGGGTCAATGTCGGACGCTTTCACCCGCTTGAGAAGGCCATCCAATACGGCTTTGATGCGCTGCCGTTCGCGCTGGTCGGCGTATCCGGCGAAGTGCTGGCGGCGTATTTCGTGTTCTACGCGATCAACGGCTTCTATCAGCATTCCAACTGCGACGTGCGGCTGGGGCCGCTGAACTACCTGGTTGCCGGGCCGGAGCTGCACCGCTGGCACCATTCCGAACTGCCCGAAGAATCCAACCACAACTTCGGTAACAACCTGATCGTGTGGGACCTGCTGTTCGGCACCCGGTTTTTTCCCGAAAATCGCGAAGTCGGATCCCTGGGCCTGGTAAACCGAAAATACCCGATGGGATTCTGGACCCAGATGAGAAGCCCCTTCATTCCAGGCGTCGAAAGCGCTTCCTCAGACCAGTGACCGAAGATCGCCCGCCGCTGAAATATGCTGCGCTGCGCGCCGCGCTCTCGCTCCAGCACGGCGGCCGTTACCAGACGCTGCTCAATGCCACCGGGAATCCCCGGGCCGCGCAGGCTACTCTGTTGCGCCGGATACTGGTTACCAATGCCAATACGCATTTCGGGGCCCGCCATGAGTTCCTGCGGATCAAGGATCCCGAGGCCTATCAAAGCGCTGTTCCGATCAAGAACTACGAGGACCTGCGAGAATACGTGCAAGCCCAGGAACGCACGGGAGAACCGTTCCTGACCTCCCAGAGGCCCGTCTACTACCATCGCACCAGCGGCACCGTCGGGGCCTGCAAGGACATTCCGGTAACCGAAGCGGGTTTGCAGCGGGTCAGGAAGAACCAGCAACTTTTTGCCTATTCCGTGGCCAGGGGCACACGGGCATTCGAAGGAAAAGTGCTGGGAATCACGGGCCAGGCCGTGGAGGGTTTGATGCCGGCAGGGGTTCCTTATGGCTCCGCATCGGGGCTCCTGTACAAGCGGATGTCGAAACTGGTCCGGAAGAAGTATGTTTTGCCGCCCGAGGTCGCGGATATTCCCGACTACGAGCTGCGTTACTTTGCTACTGCGGCTTATGCGCTGGCGGAGCCGAACGTAACCGGTCTAGGGACGGCCAATCCGTCGACATTGGTTCGGCTTCTCGACCTGATCCGGAGCGAGCCCGATGCACTGATTCAAGCCGTCCATGACGGGCGCCTGCCCGAAGGCGCCGGCATACCGCTGGAACGCAAGTTGCCCCGCAGGCGAGGAAGGGCCCGAGAGCTGAAGAAGCTTCTGGCGGCAAAAGGCACGCTCAATTTTGCCGATATCTGGCCGAACCTCAAAGGAGTCATGACCTGGACCGGGGGAAGTTGCAGTGTTCCGCTTCGCCGCCTGGCCGATTCAATGTCGCCTGAGACCTCGATCATAGAACTGGGCTACATTGCCAGCGAGTTCCAGGGCACGGTCAATATCAATGCGGTCGAGAACGTCTGCGTTCCGACATTGCTGGATAACTTCCTTGAGTTTGTCGAGCGTGCGGCCTGGGAGGAGGGCGGCGCAGATTATTTGCTGCTGCATCAGCTGGAAGAGGGCGGCGAGTACTACATTTTCGTCACCACCCAGGATGGCCTGTACCGCTACGACATGAACGATATCGTGCGGGTGACGCGCAAGATCAACGCAACCCCCTGCCTTGAGTTTGTGCAAAAAGGCAAGGGCGTAACCAGTATTACGGGCGAGAAACTGTACGAGAATCAGGTGCTGGATGCCGTGATGAAGGTGATGACCCGGCAGAGCGTGTCGCCGCAGTTCTTTGTCATGCTTGCGGATCCGGAGGCTGCTTCGTATACCTTGTACATCGAGGCTCCAGAGCACGACCCATTCCGATCGTTTGACTTGGCAAACGAAGTGGATTCCGGTTTGCGGGCAGTGAACATCGAATACGACAGCAAGCGGGGAAGCGGACGGCTGGCGCCGACCGAGCTCAAGTGGTTGCACTCGGGCGCTGGCGCCGAGTACCGCGCCAACCGCGTCGCTGCAGGCCAGCGGGACGCGCAATTCAAGTACCTTCACCTGCAATATGCCCAGGAATGTCCGTTTGACTTCGATGCGCACGCAGAACCGGGCTGAGGAGCCGTCCGGCGCGCATGCGTATACAGAACCTTGATGTTTTTCACTTTCCCGTGCCGTTCAGGGTCGTTTTTCGGCACGCTTCCGCCAGCCGCGCCAAAGCCGCCAACATAATCGTCGCGGCGCGCGGTGGGGGTGGCGCCACCGGTTACGGCGAAGGTTGTCCGCGAGACTACGTAACCGGCGAGACGGTCGCTTCGGCCGTAGCGTTCATCAAGAAACACGAGGCGGCGATCGCCAACGGAGTCCAGGACGTTGACGATCTTCGGGAATGGATGCAGGCCCATCGCGAAGAAATCGACGCCAATCCGGCCGCCTTCTGCGCGCTGGAGATCGCCGTTCTGGACCTGTTCGGCAAGATTGCGCAGCGGCCGATTGACGATTTGCTCGGCATTTCCCGCCTGGCTGGAACTTACGGGTATTCGGCCGTCCTGGGCGATGCGTCACTTTCTGCCTATCAGCGGCAGGCGGAACAGTACTGGGAAATGGGATTTCGCGATTTCAAGGTCAAGGTTTCCGGCGACGCGGAAAAGGACCGGCGCAAATTGGCGCTGCTGACTTCCAAGGGCGACCCCAATCTGCGGATTCGGCTGGACGCCAACAACCTGTGGCGCGACGCGCCCGTCGCCATCGGTTACCTGAAGTCCCTGGGCACGGATGTCTTCGCCATCGAAGAGCCGTTGCACAGCGGAGATCTGGAAGGATTTCGACAGGTGGCCCGGGAATGCGGGGTCAAGATCATTCTGGACGAAAGCCTGGTTCGCACCGGGCAGCTCAACGCGCTGGACGATCCGGCGTCATGGATCGTCAATCTTCGCGTGTCCAAGATGGGCGGAATCATTCGGTCGCTGGAATTGGCGAAAGAGGCAGCCCGGCGAGATATCGGCATCATCGTGGGCGCGCAGGTGGGCGAAACCAGCATCCTCACGCGCGCCTCGCTGGCGGTGATGAACGAGCATCGGAAATCGCTTGTCGCCGCGGAAGGCGCCTTCGGCACGTTGTTGCTGGAGCGCGACTTAACCGAGCCTAGCCTGATGTTCGGCAGGGAGGGCAAACTGGCGTCAAGCGTGGGATCGGATTGGGCGCGTCCGGGCCTCGGGTTGCGCATCAAGGAAAATCTGCTCACCCCCGTGTGAGAGCCCAGGCAGCGATTCTTGCTCCCGCGGGGTTTAGAATCGTTAGATTGACGGCCCTATCTGGAAGGAGGCGGACTTTCAGACTCGCATGATTCAGATCCCAAAAAAGCCGATTTCCAAGGTGCTTCGCATCAGCCGAACCATGCTCTTCGCGGCTGCCATTGCGCTGACGCTCGCCGCGTGCAGCGCCACTCCCGTGGCTCGAACCGATGGTCTGGACCCCCGCCTTGCCTGGCCCTGCGACCGGTTGGTCCTTGTGTGGACCGTGGACGAACTGCGTTTGCAGCAAATGCTGGGCGAGGCGCTTGAAGTCCGGCGCATCTCAGGCGCCGGCCAACTGCATCTGCACCTCATGCGCTGCGAGCCTACGGCGACTGCCGCGCGAAACGCGCAAGCGCTTTCTTACGCTTACATTCTCATTCCGGTGTCGGGCGATAGCGCGCCCATCGCGATTACGCGCATTCCGGCCGATGGC